>NZ_STGL01000014.1 GCF_004919085.1 Nocardioides sp. GY 10127
CCCACAGGACGCCCCCCTTAGATGCGGCTCGCGCTGCGTCAAGGTCTCGGGTCCTGCCGCAGCACGAGCCGCAGAGCACGACTGTACGGCCCTGCCGGGTGATATGGAGCACAAGTCCGGGATTCATGGTCTCGGCCTTGGCCAGGGACCCGTGCGGTGTTCGGTCTCGGGTCCGTCCACCGCACGGGCCTTGACCGCAACCTACCCAGATCCCGGCAGGACCCGCGGCGGTTATCCACAGGGCTCAGGAGAGAACCGCGAACACCAGGAAGAACACCCCGACCACGGCCACTACGAACCCGGCCAGGAGCAGCCAGAGGCACCCTGCGGCGAGCCTGTTCACCCGCTCGGCCGAGCGCCAGTAGCGGACCTCATCGGCTGTCCCGACGCGCTGCAGTGGGCTGGCCGGCTGAGGGTCCGGCTCGGGGGCGTTCACGACGTCAGGCTATCCCGGCCGCGAGCGCCGCGCCGGGGGAACGGCGAAGGGCCCCCTCCCCGCTGCGTGAGCGGAGAGGGGGCTTCGTTGCTGGACGGGGCCGCGAGGGTCACTCCTCGGCGTCGTCCTCCGTGGTCGCGCTGGTGCTGGTGTTGCTGGCCGCGGTGAGGCCGAGCGCGACGCCGACGTAGGTCAGCACGTCGGCCGCGGAGCCGGTGTCGATGCCGGCGACGGTCAGCGCGCCGACCACGATGCCGGCGAGGGCGAACGCCAGGTAGACGTACTTGCGCGCCTTGGCGGGGATGACGTCGGTCAGGATGCTGCTCATGGTCAGGCCACCTCGAGGGCTCGGAGGGACTGGAGGCCGCGCGTGCGGGCCGCCTTGCGTCGTGCGGTCAGGTCTGCGATCTCGTCACGCAACTCGTCGATCTGGTCGGCCAGGTCCATCGCGCGGAGCACTCGCTTCGCGGCGGCCTTGGCCTCGTGGGGGCGGTCGCCGTCGCCGTCGTCGGCGAGCTTGGACAGCAGCGCCTCGGCCTTCTTCGGCTGGTCGCCCTTGAGGGCGGCGAGCGCGCGGGTGATGGTGGGGGTCTTCTTCGGCTTCGTGGAGACGGGCTTCCACACGCGCACGTCGTTGACGACGGGCGCCCAGTACGCCTCGGTGTAGCCCCATGCGTGGGCGAGGGTGTCGACCCGCACCTTGCCGTACTTGCCGCGGGGCCAGTCGGTCGAGAGGACCATGCCGCCGCCGAGCGAGGGGGCGATGTGGCCGTACTGCGAGGACGGGCCCCACCAGTAGACGATCGCGCCGCGGGGGATCTTGTTGACGGCGGCGGGGTCGGAGAGGTTGACCTTGTGCGCGACGCCGAGGGCCTTCGCGCCGGCCAGGGAGAGCTTCGCGGCGGCGTAGAGGCTGCCGACGTTGAAGTAGGAGCGGGTCTCGCGCAGGCAGTAGCCCGGAGTGACGGAGCGGCCGTCACGGGCGTAGGAGACCGCGAGGGCCAGGGCGTCCTTCTTCGAGCGCACGTAGTCGGGGATCGCGCCGGGCCCGGAGTCGGCGACGGCGCCCATGCCCTCGTCGACGTCGTCCTGCCTGGCCTCGGGCTCGGGCGGCGGGCCGAAGTCGTCGGCGCCGAGGGTGGGCAGCGCCTCGGCGGCGGGGTCGAGGGTGCAGTCCTCGGCGGTGAGGATCAGGTCGGGGTCGATCTCGTCGGGTGCGAGCATCAGGTCTCCTTCGTGGGTGCGGGGGGTTCGGTGTCCGTCGGCATGGGCCGGCGGTGCTGGCTGCCCCGGGTGGGCAGCGGCGGGTCGAGCTCGGCGTCCTCGATGGCGTGGAGGGTGAGGAGCTCGTCGGGGGTCGCGGGGACCTCGCCGCCGAGGCGGAGGATCTCGTCGCGCAGCCGGGTGGCCCACCGGGCGATGGTCTTGGCGAGGCGCTTCCACTCCCCGACCTGGATGGTGAGGAGGTCGATGCGCTCGGACATGCGGACCATGTCGTCGCGGACCTGGCGGGCGACGGCGTCACGGTCTTCGCTGGCGCGCCGCTCGGCGAGGGCCCGGTCCTCTCGCTCCTGCTGCAGCTCGGTGCGGAGCAGCTTCACCTCGTCGCGGTAGGGCTGGAGGATGTCCTTCCACGCCTGGAGGGCGGAGTCCTGCGCGTCGACGTCGCTGGTGCGGCGCGCGCCCTCACGGGACGCGGCGGCGGTGTACCGGGCGCCGCGGTAGGTGATGTAGGCGACCGCGATGGACCCCAGCAGACCGAGCGCGGTGACGAGGGTCTGCTGCCAGGGCTCGAGGCCGCTCATGCGTCACCGGCCGGGGACTGGGCGGCGGCCGGGTCGGCGGTGGGGTCGACCGCGAGGGTGGGGTCGGCCGGCGGGATGGGCAGCGGGTCGGGGTTCGGCCAGCCGGCGACGACGCCGAGCATGAGGGAGGTGGTGCCCCAGATGGTGGCGGCGTACCAGCCGTCAGGGTCGCCCACGGGGTGGCTGGTCATGCCGGTGTGCTGCAGCAGCGGGGAGACGAGCGCGATGACCCATGCGGCGATGAAGCTCAGCGACTTCGCGGCGGGCATGAGGTAGAGGGCGAGGTGGCCGAGGCCGTCATCGTGGCCCTTCCCGCGGAGCCCGACGCCGATCGCGACGGCCCCGGTGACCCACCATCCGACGGCGAGGACCCAGGTGGGGAGGATCTGGGTCAGGACCCAGGGCCGGTCGACCTGCCGGTCGATGGAGGCGCCGGCGCCGAGGACGATCCAGGCGGACCCGACCATCACGAGCCACAGGGCCCGCCAGCCGAGGCGGTCGGCGAGCTCGTCGACGCGGGGCCCCATCACTGCTCACGCCCGATGAGGGCGACCATCTCGGTCCACGCGAGGTAGGCCAGGAGCCCGGGGAACGCCCAGGCGGTGAAGGTGGCGTCGCCTGTGACCGCGCCGACGACGAGGGTGCCGGACCACAGGCCGAGCCACACGAGGAGCAGCGCGAGGCCGGCGGTGTAGCCGCCGCGCAGGTGCATGGCCAGCGCGGTGGCGAGGGTCCCGGCGATCACGCAGAACCCCGCGCCCCACATCGCCGCAGGGAAGAACGGGAAGCTGGGCAGCCCGGCGAGGCGGTGGCCGGGGTCGGTGACGTAGACGACGCCGACGACAGCGGCGAAGGCGGCCCAGGCGGGGAGCCGGAGCCGGGCGGACATGGTGACGTGGTCGCGGTCGAGCGGCACGGGGGCCTCCCTGGTTGGGGTCGGGGGCATGGCGAAGCCCCGCCGGCTGGGGGCCGTGCGGGGCTTCGTGGTGGTGCAGATTCAGGTGTGGCGGGCGAGCATCTGGATCGGCTCAGTCCCGGCCGTCCGTGGCGAGGGCAGGACAGGGCGTTCCAGGTTGGCCTAGGCTCCCCGGGTGACCTCGCGACTGGCGCTCGACATCAGCCTCACCTTCGGCACGATCCTCTTCGGCGCCCTGCTAGTCATCTCGATTGTCACCAATGACCCAGCCGCCACATACGACGCCGTTCTGAGCGGCGCCTGCGGGCTCCTTCTGTGGAGGCGGCTTTCCGAGCGCGGACGCGTGCAGTGACCATCGCCTACGCCACACCCAGGTCAGCGGCGAGGCGCTCCGCAAGCGAGCGCCGGGCCATGAGGTCGGCAGCCGGACTCCTGGTGCTCCTCTGCACCATGCCCCTGCTGTGGCAGCAGCTCGCGGCAACGCCCGTTGGGTCGATCAGGTACTTCCACCTCGGCGCCTTGGCAATGCTGGCTATCGCACGGCCCATCCAGGGCATCTACTTCGCCCTCTGGGGGCGAATCCTGCCTGCCGCCGTAGCCGTGGTCGTACACACCATCCTCATGACGCTGTCCGCGATGGCCTGGGCCGGCTACTGGCCGGACCCGATCCAGAACGCGCTGTACGCACTCCTCGGCATCTTCGCCGGCGCCTGCTTCTTCACCGCGCTCACGGAGGCGCCGGCGAGGCGGCTCATGGCGATGGCCTCGCCAGCGGTTACTACGACGTTCGTGCTCGCTTTCGGTCAGGCCATCATCGCTGCTGGGCTGAACCCGATCAGCGTCTATCGAGCTGCCCTCGCGGGGGACCGACAGATCCTCCTCTTTGCGCTCTACCGGGGAGCTTTCTCGTCCGGGGGTGGCGAAGAGGTCTTGTCGATGACCCGGCACGAGATGTACGGGGCCCTGTTCATCGCCGCCTGTGTCAGCGGGATGACCATCTGGTCTCTTCGTAGCGCGCTGACGAGGGCTGTCGTAGTCGCATCCCAGCTCATCACCCTCGCCCTGATCGCGACCTCGCTGTCGCGATCGGTGATGATCGCCGTGGCGATCACTGGGATGGTGGCTGCGGCTGGGCTCCTCGGCCGCATAAAGGTTCCGATAGCGGTGGCTGCTCTCGCGGGGGTGGCGGTGCTCGCGTTCCCCCTCTACGCACCAGCATTGCAGCAACTCGTGCTGGACCACTTCTTGGACGACACGACGAGCTACGAGGGCCGCGCCGGCTCCTGGTCGGCCTTTTCTCAGCCGGACATCTGGAACCGCCTATTCTTCGGCGGCGGCCCGCTGACGATCTCGACCCACACGATGGTCGGAGACGCCGCACTCCGCGGGGGCCTGCTGGCCGCGGTGGCTGCTGTCGTGTTCTGCCTGACGCTGATACGCCGCTGGTTCTCGGCGCTCGGGCTGGTCATGGCGGGCGACTCGGCCGCGATCGGGTGCGCTGGGGCGCTGGGCATCGCGCTGGTGCGGTGCTTCACCTCGGGCGGCGGGTTCCTTGCCTTCGCGCAGTGGCAGGCGATCGGGATGGGCATCGCCTTCCTGCTGTGGCGCGAGACCTCAAGGCGTCAGTCAGCAATCCAGACCCAGGTGGGCGCGGCCGAGTAGGTGAGCATGATCGTCTGCCCGGCCGGGACTCGGACGGTTCCAGAAGTCAGGTTGGTGATCGTCCCGCCCACGCGGATCACCGTCACGGTCCCGCCCGTGACGGTGACGGTGCAGTCGTAGCCCGAGGTGTTCGTGTAGGCGACTCCGGTGGCGGGCATGGTCGGAGTCGTCACGGCCCCTCGGGGGTTGTGGCCGAGGTTCCCTCGGATCACAGCGTCGGTGGACAGGTTGTTGACTCGCCCCGTGCTCGCCGTGGTGAACGCGGTGAAGTCGTTGCCAACGACCGCGCTCTTGGTTGAGCTCGAGCCGATCCGTGCGGCCTTCGCGGTGGTTGCGCCACTCACCTCGGACATGACCGTGCGCACCACGCTCGCTCCCGCCACGGCGTTCAGGTTTACGCCGTACCCGCCATCCGGCACGCCGACGATGCGGGTGCCATCGACTGTCACGTCGGCAGCGGCGTTGGCGCCACCGCCCGTGCCGACCGTGACGCCGCCGCCAGTGGTCCCCGTGGCGTCGACTCTGCCGCCCAGGACCCGAGCGGTCGTGACGCTGGCGAGGTCGATGACGCTCGTGGCGCCTGTCGCTGCACGCATGTCAGGCTTCTCGAAGGTGATGTCGGAGCAGGACCCAACCACGCTCACGGTGGCCGTCGTTCCGGCGGGGTTGGTGACGCGCGTCCGCTTGAAGTCGACGTTCTTCACAGCGCCGACGGATGCATAGGTGGCGTTGTCCCGCTTGACGAGGATGTCCTGCGCTGCGGCCGTTGCGCCGGTGAGGTCGACGGAGACGCTATCGAACTGGATTCCGTCGATGTCGCCAGTGGAGTCATCGTTCTCGACGACGAGGCCACGGTTTGCGGCGCGGCCCTTGATGTTGCGGAAGCTGGAGTCGATGATGGAGCAGGTCATCCCGCCGATGTCGCTGGGGTCAAGGATCACGGCGGCGGCGAGGCGCGCGGCGCTGGAGACGCCGGTGCACTGCTCGTAGGAGCCCCGGCGGATCGTCATGTCGTACAGGGGGTCAGTGCTCAGGCCCACCGGGACGAACTGGAACACGTCGTCACCGGACTCGATGTGGCAGCCAAGCGCCTTGAAGTCGTCGCCGCCGACGAAGCGGATTCCGCCGCATCCTGTGGTGGCGGCAGAGTTGAGGGCCCACAGGTGCCGGGCGGATACCCGGTCACCAGCGAGGAGAAATGCCTGCCCTCCCGCCCAGGTGTCAACAGTGAAGCCCTCGAGCACCAGGTCGTCTGCGTACAGGCAGAAGACCTTGCCCGTGGCCGAAAGAGAGGCCCCCTGCACTCGCCCGAGACCGTGCATCCTCACGCCGGTCATCGCGCTAGCGAAATCCCGGTTGCGGATGAAGGCTTCTGTAGACCCTGAGCCCGCTGCGAAGTCCTTGAGCAAGGTGGCGGTCGGGTTGGCCCACCACAGGTCAAGCCCGTCGTCGACCAGCAGAGACTCGGTGCATCGGTAGGTGCGCGTCAGGGCGACCGGGGCGCCGGAGTCCCAGGCGGCCTGCACGGCGTCGGTGTCGTCGGTCGTGCCGTCGCCGACCGCTCCGAACGCCTCGGGGGTGGTCATCCGGGGGGTGGTCTTCGCCAGGGCCACCGACACGGGGGAGGTGTCGTCGTCGACGGCCGCCGCATTAGAGGCCGACAGAGCCGTTTCGGTCAGGCGGTCGGGGACCTGCTCCTCGGGCAGCTTGCCGTCCTCGAGGTCGGCCTTCGTGCCGAGCAGCGCGCCGGCCGGGGTGTCAGGGTTCGCGAGGCCGCCGGGCGTGATGCCCTGCTCCTGGAGCCAGTCGGCGAGGGCCTGGAGGTCGGCCTGGGGACGGAACGGGTCGCCGAGCTCGGGGTAGGGGACGCCGTCGGTGGTGGTCGATGCCACGGGGGTGCTCCTTCGCGCGGGGCCGTCAGGCCGTGGTGGTGGGGGTCTGGCCGGCCGCGATGGCGGCGTCGTACTCGGCCTGGTCGATCAGGCCGCGGTCGAGGCAGATGTCGAGCTGCTCGGTGGTGGAGGCGCCGGCGGCGTACCGGTCGAGGTAGCGGGCGCCGAGTGCGGTGGCCATCAGGACTCCTGCGGGGTCAGGGCGAGGATCAGGTCTGCGAGCTCGTCGATCTGGGCCTGGAAGCCAGGCACCGCGATGACGCCCGGCAGGCCGGGCATGTCGGGGGCCTGGATGACGGGCAGCTCCGGCCGGGTGAAGACGCCATCGACCTGAGTCCACCCAGGTGCGATGGCCTCGTCGGTGACGAGGAGGGTGAGGCCCTCGGGCGGGGTGTAGGTCGAAGCGTCGTCGATCTCGATGACGTTGGCCACGTAGCCGGTTTCGTCGATCAGGGCTGCACGCACGAGCTGTTCCTCTCAGTAGATCTCGGTGAGGCGGACTTCGCCGCGCGCCCCGGCTCCGGACACCCCGGAGGTGTCGTGGCCTTGGCAGCCGCCGCCACCTCCAGGGGCAGAGCCGGAACCTGCCGCCGTGCCAGAGTCCGAAGATCCCGCGCCCCCAGCGCCCGCGTGCTGGCTCGCGCCCCCGCTGTCGGAGTAGTAGCCGCCGCCGCCGCCGCCGCCGTAGATGCTGCTGCCGCCGTAGCAGGCGGGGTGCCATTCAGGGAACCCCCACCCATTCGCCACGCCGCCGCCCCCGCCGCCGTGATGGGACGAGCGCCCTTCCAGCCCCTGGTACTTGACGCTGATGGAAGAGGTGCCGAAGTTGACGGTGGTCCGGTAGATGACGATGACTCCGCCCTGGCCCCCCGTGATGCCTCCACCCTTGCCGCCGATCACTGAGCCCGAGTCCCCGTCGTCGACGGTGTCGTCCAGCCAGACGCCGCCAGCGCCTCCGCTCGCGGTGAGCAGGGCGTCGACGAGGACGCCGCTGAACAGCGTCCCTCCGAAGCCGGACTCGCCGCCGTCGAGACCCGCGTTGCCCTTGGCTACGGAGGCCCCGCCAGCGCCGACGGTGACCGGGACCGTGGCGGGGAGGTCTTCCGCGTTGAAGGTCTCGACGGCGTAACCGCCGCCGCCACCTCCGCTGCTGAGCATCCCGGACCCACCGGACCCACCGGCACCGATGGCCTCGACCACGAGCTTGCGGAGCCCGGCGGGCTTCGTCCAGGTGCCGGAAGCCGTGAAGACGGTGCGGACGGCAGACTCAGCGATGTCTACCCAGCCGATGGATGCTCCGCGGTACTGCTGGACCGTTCCCGTGGTGGTGTTCGCGATGACCCGGCCGGCCCAGAGCTCGGCGCCGGAGAGGGCATCTCGCTGGGCCGTGGTGAGCACCGCTACGCCGGGCATCGTGTCGACGGCCTCGGCGAGGGCCTGCATGTCGGCGGGGA
Source organism: Nocardioides sp. GY 10127 (assembly GCF_004919085.1). Taxonomy (GTDB): domain Bacteria; phylum Actinomycetota; class Actinomycetes; order Propionibacteriales; family Nocardioidaceae; genus Nocardioides. Next base: position 8,166 of record NZ_STGL01000014.1, read on the forward strand.
TGTTGTTGTCGTCGGTCGGCTCCGGGTACGGGAAGCCCCGACCGGTCGTAGCGGTCACTGGCTGCTCCTCAGTCGTCGTAGGGCTTGTGGCTGGTCATGTCCGCGTAGGTTCCGAACTCGCTGGTCACAACTGAGTAGGCAGGCCCGTGCTCAGTGGTGAAGTGGTCGTAGCTGACCCCGTCGGCGAGGTGGACGTCGAGGCGGATTCCGACGGGCTTCGCAGCTGCTGCGGCGTCCCGGAGCAGCTGCTCCTGGCCGGGTTTGATCTCCTCGGAGTAGACCCGCAGGGAGGCCCGCCACGGGCTGCTGGTGCGCTCGAGGAGCTCCACGGTCTGGGTGCCGTTGAGGTACCGGCCGATGGTCGAGACCAGGACCGCGGGGGTGCCGCGACGCCACGAGGATCGGGCGCGGATGAAGTCGCGCTCCTGGGTGGTGGAGAGCCCGGAGGGGACGGGCTGGCCGGTGACGAGCCCGAGCCATCCCGGGTCGGTGGTGCCGTCGAGGTCGAACGCGGCGGCCCAGCTGGTGACGTCGCCGGTGGTGAGGTCCTCGACGGCCTCGTAGGTCGCGAAGACCTCGGCGGCGTCTTCGTAGGTGGCGGTGTCGTCGAGCCCGTCGAGGGTGTCGTCGTAGCCGGGGACCCCGATGACGGGGGAGAGAAGGGTGTCGGTGGCCTCGAGCTCGACGACCAGCCCTGCGACGAGCGCGGGGAGCAGGCTGCCGGCGGCTCGGCGGAACGCGGGTCCGAGGGCGTCGAGGACGCGGCCGGTGACGGTGTCGGGGAAGGGCCCCCAGATCGGGTCGAAGTCGTCGTAGTCGGGTCCGGCGGTGGCGGGCACGGCGGTGCTCCTCTCTCGCGGCGGAGGGTCAGGAGACGGTGCCGGTCACGGTGGAGGCGGTCACGCCGTCGGGCGGGTCGGCGAACGGGGCGGGGAGGGCGGCGGGTCCGTCGAGCTCGACCGAGGTCGCGCCGCCGTTGAGGGTGAACGCGGTCAGCGCGGCGACACCGTCCGCGGACGCGGCGACCCTGATGAGGTCGAAGTAGCTGACGGTGGTGGTCTCGACCCACATGCGGTCCTCGTCGAGCGCCGCGTCGAGGCCGCTCGTCGCCGCGACCGCCCCCCAGTCCGCGGGGTCGAGGTAGTCGGCGACCGCCGCGGCGATGTTCGCCTGCACGGTGCTCGTGGCGACGTTGGTCTCGGCGACGGCGGCGTAGGTGATGTCGAGCGGGGTGTAGGTGGGGTCGGCGACCCGGAGCACGAAGTTGATCTCGCGGTTGTCCTCGAGGACGGCGAGGGTGGCCTCGGCGATGCTGCTGCTGACCGGGCGCCCGTCGGCGGCAACGAGGAACGCGGAGGCGGTGCGCTCTGCGTCGGTCTCGTCGGTCTCGGCGTCGTAGAGGTCGATCACGAGGGCTCGGTGGACCCCGTCGACGGACCGAGCGAGCGCTGCGATGTCGGACGGGGTGACGCCTCCGGGTCGCAGGTGGGCGAGGTAGTCGGCAAGCCGGGCGACGTAGGCGTCGACGGTCTCGGTGTCCTGCCCGCCGGTCGAGGTGCCGGTGGCGGCCGCTGACACGACGGTGGCGGTCGCGGTGGCCACGGTGAGGGTCCCGGCTGCGACATCGTTGCCGTCCGTGCCGGCGGTGTCGGCCGTGGCGGTGACGTCGACGGTGGTACCGCCGACGGCGGTGGCGGCCGCTGCGACGGTGAACGCGACGGTGAGGCCGGCCGCGTTCGTGCCGACCAGGCTGAGCCCGGCGGGTGCGGTGGCGCCCTCCGCGGTGAGGGTGAGGGTCACCGGGATGGTGGCGGCGGTGGCGACGCGCACGGTGAGCCCGAAGACGCTCTCGCCGATCCCTGCGACCGCGGTGAGGAGCGCGGTGGAGGCGCGGGCGTTGGTGGTGGCGACTTCGCGGCCGATCTCCTCGGCGAGGGCGACCTCTGGTGCGCCCTCGACCGCCTCCCACCCGTCGAGGTTCTCGGCGAGCGCGTCGAGGATGCGGTCGGTGACGTCGTCGGGGTCGCTGGAGATCGCGGGAAGCTCGAACGCCATGGTCAGCCCTCCTGGGAGTCGTCGGCCGCGGTGGAGTCGTCGCTGGCCTGGGGGTAGACCGTGAGGTACTCGGTGGCCGGGTCGTCGTCGGTGGTCTCGAGGACGAAGTCGGTGGGGGTGGCGCGCGGCTCGTGGGTGGTGATCGCGTCTGCCAGGTCGGCGGGGTCGACGCCCCCGAAGACGGGGTCGGGGGTGCCGTAGCTGGAGGCCGAGCGGCGTTCCCCCACGCGAGTGGCCATCAGGAGCCCGACGGAGCGAGCGACCTCGGTGGTGCTGCCCTGCTCGAGGGAGGCGATCTGGCCGGCGACGGTCACGGCGAGGGGGAGGGACAGGGTGCGCGCCACGGCGGTTCCTCTCTGCTCAGGGGTCAGGCGGTGTGTGCGGCGGCGATCCAGGGGCCCTCATCGGTGTCGACGAGGAGGACGAGGGTGCCGACCGGGAGCCCGGCGCCGCCGTAGCAGGGGCCGACCGGGTGCCGGGTGTCGTCGCCGATCTGGGCTGCCCAGACGCCGCTGTCGTCGGTGCGGACGATCTGGGCGGTGACGGGGGCCTGGTCGCCGGCGGATGGGGTGCGGACGTCGAGGAGCTTGTCGAACCTCATCGCCACACTCCTCCGCCGGTCCATCCGCGGTCGTAGGCCGAGCCCTTGCACACCCCGTAGGCGGTGCCCATGGCCTCGATCGTGGAGCCGTTGCCCAGGCTGATCGCGACGTGGTTGTAGTCCCCGACCCCGATGCGGAACAGCAGCCCGCCGCAGACCTGCATGGCGTCCGCGACGGGGACGTCCATGTTCTTCGCCACGATGGTGCCCCACTGGGTCTCTGACGGCTTGCCGAGCGTCTTCCCGGCGTAGGCGGTGGCCGCCTGCACGAGCCCGGAGCAGTCGAAGCTGTTGGGGCCGGAGGCTCCCCAGACGTAGGGCTTCCCCTCCTGCTTGAGCGCGTAGTCGACCATGCGCCGCAGGAACGGCACGTCGGCGTAGTTGGTGCCGCTGCCGGAGTCTCGTCCGGCGGCGTAGCCCTTCTCCCCGCGGTCGCCCTTGCCGACCGCCGCGGCCTCACTGAACTCGTGCTTGCCGCGGACCAGGGTGAGGGTGCCGCGGGTGGACACCGTGGTGCGGGTGAAGTCGGAGACCAGCCAGTTCCCGTCGGCGGGCCCGGCATCGGCGACGGTGATGGGGTCTCCCGCTGACATCGTCCACCAGTCGGCGTCGACATCGATGGTGGCCTGGGACGCACGGTGCACGCGCCGTGTCCCGGCGTCGAGGTCGAAGTCGAGCCACCCGAACGATCCGTGGTTCTCACGGATGGTGGTGGGTGTGGAGCGGCGGCGGAGCCAGGCGTCCGAGCCGACCACAAGCTGCCGGCCGTCGGAGAACCGGCGCCAGTTCACGGGGTCGGCGATGTCGCTGCCGAGCACGTCCCAGGAGTTGGTGCGGTCCTCGCCCTTCGGGGACCTGCGCACGGCGGTGCGGACCAGGTCGCCGTCACCCGGGTCGACGTCGTACCGAACCCCACCCTCGACGGCGAGGCGCTTGACGATGTCGGAGCGGGTCGAGGTGTTCTTCGGGATGGCGAGGTGGCTGGTGACCATGCGGAGCTGCGCGGCGACGGCGTCCTCGTAGGTGAGGGTGATCCGCCCGGCGGTCCGCTTCGCCGCGACGAGCTGGTAGCGAGCCGTCACCCCGGCCGGGCTGGTGTACCGGGCCCAGGACAGCTCGGAGAGGAACCCGGAGGTGAGGAGCTTCTGCTGGGGGTCGGCGGCGACGATGGTGATCGTGCCTGCGCCGTCCATGGTGTCCTGGATCTTCGGCGGGTCGGTGATGGCGTCGGTCAGCAGGAGCGGAGTCTTGCGGTCCGCGGTCACGAAGGTGAGCCCGGACAGCACGCTGGTGGTCATCAGCCGTTCCTGCGGCGACGGGCCGCGGCGGCGGGGCTGCCGACGACCGTGACGGTGATGTACTCCTGCAGCGTGACCGTGACGTCCTGCTGGACGCGGCGGCCGCGGTCGTTGCGGATGGGGCCCTCCCAGGCGAGGTCGGTGATGACCCACTTCCGCCCGGCGCCCTCGACCGGGCCGCTGATCCGCAGGATGGGCGGTTCGCCGGTGGAGTCGGTGGGGAGTGCCCACTGCTCGAGCAGGCGGGCGGACGGCTCGATGGACGTGGGGCGCCGCATCTGGCCGGTGAGTCCGTCGAGGAGGACAGGGATCGTCTGCACCAGCGGCGGGACCGAGTCGAACTCGACGGTGGTGCGCCGCTTCGGCCGGGTCAGGTCGACCCATCCGCCCGCCCCGCCGGAGACCACCGCGGGGCCGGACATCAGGAACCAGGACCCGGGCTGGGCCGGGCTGATGGGCTTGATCCACACCCGGGCTGTGGCGGTCATGCGCGGGCCAGCTGGGTGTTGACGTCGTCGATGACGGCGCGGGCGATCTCGCGGGAGTCGATGAACAGGGGGATCTCCAGCGGCTGGGCGGGCGGGGTGGCGATGCGCGTGCCGTCGTCCTCGCTGCGGGGCATCGACTTCGCGGTCTGCTCGGTCGAGGGGGAGCCGGCAGTGATGGCCTTGAGGCCGGCGTCCACGCTCGGGTAGACGTGCCCGCTGGTGGAGGGAACGAACAGCTCGGGGACACCGCCGTCGCCCACGATGTAGCTCTTCCCGGTCGTGACATCCCCGCCGAGGCGAAGCATCGGGATGTCGGGGGTGGAGAGCGTGAACCCGCCGACCTGGCCGACGCCGGGGATGTGGGTGTCGATAGAGGGGATCGAGAACGACAGGGCGTTCCACTTCTCGATGATCCAGTTGATGGCGGACTTGAAGGCGTCCTTGATGCCGTTGAACATCCCGCCCGCCACCCGGGCGACGCGGGCCGGCATGGTCGCGTAGAACGTGACGAGGGCGAGGAACTTGTCCACGATCCAGTCCTTCACCGCCGCGGCGCCGGACTTGATCTTGTCCCAGTTCTTCGCGATGACGAGCACGGCGATGCCGATGGGCCCGACGAGGACGGCCAGGAGCGTCTTCCAGTTGTCCTTGATCCAGCCCCACACGGTCTTCACCACGGCGAGCACGGCGCCGAAGGCCCCGTTGACGATGTTCCTGAACGTCTCGGACTTCTTGTAGGCCAGGACCAGCCCGCCGATGAGGAGCGCGACGCCGGCGATGACGAGGCCGATGGGGTTCGCGGTGAGTGCGGCGTTGAGGAGCCACTGGCCGGCGGCGGCGACCTTCGTCGCGGCGGCGGCCGCGAGCGCGGCGACCTTCCCGGCGATCATCCCGGCCACGCTGGCCTTCCCGGCGGCGGTCTGAGCGACGGTGGCGCCGGTGGTAGCCGCCAGCTGACCGGCGAGCCGGGTGTTCGACCGGGCGAGCGCCAGGTTCGCAGCGACCTGCGCGACGGTGATGGGGACCTCGGCCAGCTTCACGGCGTTCGCGAGCGCCTGGGCGGTCTTGTAGGCCGCGAACGCGGCGACCAGGACCGGGAGGTACTTGGCGAGGGTGTCGACGTGGTCGGCTGCGAACCCGACGGCCACGGCGAACACCGACACGGTGTCCGAGGCGGTCTTTGCGGTCCCGTCACCGAGCGCGCTCCAGTCGACCCGCCCGAGCGCGTCGCCGAGCTGCCCGAGGGAAGCGCCGAGGTCGGAGGCGCCCTGGCTGGAGGGCCAGTGGAACCCGTCGAAGTTGACGGCGAGGTTGCGGGCCCAGGTGGCGACGGTCTTGAGCGGCCCCGACATCTGGTCGAGCGCCGCGTCGATGCCGCCCGTCTTGTAGGCGTCGAAGAGCCGCTGCCCCTCGTCGGCGGCCGCGGCCACCCACTGCTTGAGGGGCTTGATGCCCTTCTGCACGAGCTTCGCGGCCTCGCCGGTGAGGTCGGTGAGGAGCGGCACAGCGGGCTTGAACGCCCGGGCGAGGCCCATGGTGACGGTGTCGGACAGGGTCGACCACATGCCGGCCAGGGACTGGGACTGCTTGTCCATGAGGCCGTTGAACCGCTCGAGCCCCTGCCCGGTCTCCAGGGCGTGCATCATCGCGTCCAGGGCCTTCTTGCCGAGCTTCCCGGCCGATGCGAGCTGCACGACCTCGCCCTTGGTCTTCCCGAGCGCCGCGGCGAGGAGGTCGTAGACGGGGACGCCGGCGTCGCGGAGCTGGTTGAGGTCCTCGCCGGAGATCTTCTGCGCGGCGGTCATCTGCTGCAGTGCGACGGTGGCGCGCTGGATGCCCTCGGAGCCTGTGCCCATGCCCGCGGTGACGTTGCCGAGGGTCGTCATGATCGGGATGACCTTGTCGGTCTCGATCCCGACCGAGACCAGACTGCTCGCGGCGGTCTGCAGGTCGGTGAACTCGAACGGGGTCCGGGCGGCGAACTTCGCCAGGGACCGGAGGAAGGTCGACGCCTTCTTCGCGGACCCGAGCATGGTGGTGAACCCGATCTTGGCCTGCTGCATCGAGGAGGCCGTCTTGATCCCGATGGTCGCGGCGGCCGCGGCGACGCCGACGAGCGCGGTCGTCCCGGCTGCTGCGCCGAGGACCAGGCCCCGGGCGAGGGTGCCGGCCAGCGACGCCGCGCCCCGGCTGATGGCGGCGAACCCGCGGGAGATCTTCCCGTCGGAGGCCCGCTCGAGCGACGCGGCAGCGTCGTCGCCGGAGTCGGAGACCTCATCGAGACCCTTGCGGACCCCGGTGAGCGCGGAGGCCGCCTCCCGGCGCCCGTAGAGGGTGAACTTGAGCCCGATCTCCTCGGTGGCCATGGCACCTCCTCACGGGTCTCGTCAGCCTGCAGATCTGGCCGCCCAGCGGGCGATGGCGTGGACCGCGCGCTGCAGGGTCTTGGCCAGCGGCGGGACGACGCGGATGGCGGTCTCGTGTCCGGTGCGTGCTGCCGTGTAGTCGGCGAGCCGGGCGCTCTGCTCGACGTGGATCTCGTGGGCCTTCTGGACCACGGCCGAGGCGACGCGGAAGTCGTCGGCGGGTAGCGCGAGGAACTCGAGGGGGTTGCCCCACCCGAGGAAGAGAGCGACCGCGGCCGCTTCGACGGCCGGGTCGCCGCTCAGTTTCCCCTCTCGCGCTCCTCGAGGTCCTCGAGGCTGTACCCGGACCGCTCGGACACCTTGGCACCCATGGCGATGATGTCGCCGTCACGGAGCAGGAGCTCACGGATCACGTCGCCCGCGGTGGACTTCTCGGGCATCTGCAGGGTCTCGACGAGGTCGAGGAGCGGGATGATCTCCTCGGGGTCGGAGTCATCGAAGACACCGACGGCGGCGTCGGCGAGGACGGCGGCGTTGATGCTGACGTCCTTGTCGAGCGCCTTCGTCTTCCCCAGCCGCTTGCTGTGGCCGGTGATCTGCTCGTGCGTGACGGCCCGGAACCGCATGTAGAGCGGCGGGTCGTACAGCGGGACGGGCAGGTCGAAGGTGAGCTCGGCACGGGCGGCCTCGCGGCGGGCGCGGAGCCCAGCCAGGGGGCTGGAGTCCGCGGCCGGGATGCTCGGGACGCTGGGGGTGGTGCCGCTGGTGTTGGTCATGGTCAGCCGACCTCGGTGCAGACCATGACGAGCTCGAGGGTCTTGCCGTCGTTGGACTCGGCGTCGTAGTCGCCGCCGTTCACGGACTGCAGGACCCCGGTCCAGGTCTTGGGCTTGCCGGAGGCGGTCATGTCGTCGCCCAGGGGCTGCTCGGAGACCACCATCTTGGCGCCGATCTTGTTGCGGGCCTTCCGCTCGACGGCGTTGTCGCGGTCGTCCTCCCACTCGCGGGAGACCGTGACGTCGCCGATGTCGGTGAGGCCGTGCCGGGCCTTCTGCTTCAGGGCGCCGCCGGGGCGGTACTTGCTGATCTCGGCGGCGGACTCGCCACCGGTGCGGGTGGAGAACCGGCCGAGGGGGTCGCCGTCGACGTGGACGGTCACGATGCTCTGGTGCTGCGCGGACATGGGGCTGCTCCTCTGTGTCGGGTGGCCGGGCTCAGGCGACGGACGTGACGTTCGAGGTCACGACGTTGATGACGACCCGCTCGGTGGCGGCGGACAGGGAGACCTCGACGGCCGCGACGAGCTGGCCGGCGGCGATGGTCTCCTCGGTGTTGAGGTCGGCGACCACGACGTCGTAGGCGTCCTCGGCGGTGGCGCCGTACAGCGCGCCGTCGGCCCACAGGGGCGCGAGGTAGCCGCGGAGGGCGCCCTCGACCTCGGCGAACAGGCCGCCCTGGCCGTCGATCTGCCGGAACAGGTACGGCGCGACGACGGAGGAGACCCCGTCGGCGAGCTGCATGGCCATGCGGCCCCAGTTGAGCTGGGTGAAGCGGGTGTCGTCGGACAGCGACCGCCAGCCGTAGAGCATCGTCACGCCGCCGATGCGGCGGAACACGGAGACTCCGGCGTCGTGGAGGTCGTCGAGCTCGGCGTCGGTGTAGGTGACGGTGATGGCGGAGGAGGTGGACACGACGCCGGCGTCGCGGCCCTGGTCGCCGGCGGGCATGTGGTTGGCGTGGCCGAGCGCGGCGTCGCCGCGGGCGGCGAGGCCGGCGGCGAACACGCTGCCGGGGACGTCCCGGGTGGTGCCGCCGGACACGGGGACGGTGACCCAGGGAGCGATGATCGTGGCGCGCTCGGCCCCGTCGGAGGCGGCGAGCGCGGCGGCGTCGGTGGCGAGGGTGGCGGCGTCGGCGTCAGAGGCGGCGTCGAGGAGGACGGTGCGGCCGGAGGAGTCGGCGTGGGCGAGGAGTGCCGACCAGGCTGCGTCGGTGGAGACGCCGGGGATGATGACCTGCCCGACGCCGAACTCGGCGGTGAGCGTGGCCAGGCCGGCTGCCCACTCGGCCTGGGTGACCGCGTCGGGGTCGGCGGCGGCCGCGCGGACGGCGATGACCTCCGGCGCGCCGGTGGTGAGGGCGTCGGCGATCCACTGGGCCTGGGCGTCGGGGACACCGGCGGTGGTTGCGGAGGACTGGGTGAGGTACGCGGCCGGGGTGGTCGGGCCGGCGGCGCCGGCGTAGACCATGAACAGCGAGCCGGTCGGGGTCGGGGTACCGCGGCGGGCCAGGGCCGGCGTCACGGTGACGGTGGTCTGCGGACGGGACATGGGGCTCTCCTTGGTGGGTGGACGCCTGGGCTGGCTCAGCGGACGCGGACGGCGACGCTGGTGCTGGTGGTGGTGACGGTGGGCAGCGGGTCGGCGGTGAGGTCGGTGGCGTCGACGGCGTCGCTGACCTGGATGTTGAGCGCGACGGTGGCGCCGCCGATGGTTCGGGCCTCGCCGGCGGCGGTGCGCAGGAGGTAGGACTCGTCTGCCCAGGTGACGCTGCGGGCGACGCCGCCGAGGGTGGGGTCGTGAAGGGCTGCCGCGCGGACGAGCGCGGCCCACTTCCGGACCCGGGCCGCGGTGGCGGTGTAGTCGCCGCCGCGGTCGTAGACGGCGAGGAACACTCGCCAGGTGGCCCGCCAGCCGTCGACGGTGCGGGTCGGGGGCTCGAGGAGGCCGGGGCAGGCGCTCGCGCCGGCGGGCCAGGCCGCGATCTTGCCCAGGGCGTCGGCCGTGGGCACCTGCTTGAAGTCGCGCGGCGGCTTCCACTGGGAGGCGTTGAGCCCGGCGGCGGTGATAACGGCGGGGAGGTGCTCCAGCACCGAGGCGGCGACGGCGGTGCACACCTGGTCGGCGTCGATCAGCTTCAACGGCATGGTCCCCGGGTCTCCGTCCTGACTGGGTCAGAGCAGTTGGCCGCTGACGATCGCGTCGAGCAGGTCGCTGCCCCAGGTGGTGAGGGTGAACGGCGTCGGGGCCGGGATCGGGTCGCGGCGTGGAGCGCCCCGGGCGCCTGCTGCGAGGTACCGGGCGGGGTCGGGCGGATCGAGCTCGAGGCTCTCGCCGTGTCGCGTGTAGGCCCGGGAGGACGGGTCGGTGAGCGCGTCTAGGAGCCCCCCGGTGTCGACCAGGACCCGGGAGGAGCCCTTCTCGCGGGTGGTGTCCGGGTCGAGGTTCGGCCAGGCTCCGAACCCGCGGGTCGCGAACACCTGGGCCTCGTGGTCGGTGAGCTTGTCGAGGAGGAACCCGAGCAGCGGGTCGGCGGAGTCGAGGCGCCCGATGATGCCGTCGAGGAGCCCGGCGGCGGCCGAGGTGTCAACCTCGAGCGGGGAGGAGTAGGCCATGGGTCACCTCCCGGTTCTCAGGGGCGGGTGGTTACCAGCAGCGGCGTTCGGCTGGGTCGGGGTACCGCGGCGCGGCCGGGAACGACCCGACCGGGGACAGGCCGCCGCGTAGGGCCCCGTCGCTGGTGGCACCGCTGGCGCGGAGCTGCGCGAGGAGCGCGAGATAGGCGTCGCGGTACTCGCTGCTGTTGTCGTCGCCGGTCTGCTGCTCGGGGAAGATGCTCCGCTCGAGCTGGGCGGCCACTCCCATGGCGATGGCCCGGAGCGCGAACTTCCGCACGGGGGCCTGGGGGTCGGACCCGACGATGGCCTCGACCTCGGTGGCGATCCCGTCCAGGGCCCGGAGGTAGTGGGCGTGGGCGGGGTCGGCGGTGTCGAAGACGGGGAGGTCCTCGCGCGCCACGAACAGCGCCGTGACGGCGCCGAGGTCGACCTCGGAGGCGAGGGGGGAGAGGTCGAGTGGGGTGTCGCCGTACTCGGCGACGGCAGCCTCGGCGTCCTCGTAGGTGGGCTCGGTCACTGCTCGCCGTCCTGGTCTTCGGGCCGGGTGTCGGGCTGGTCCTCGGCCTCGGGCTTCCGTGCCCGGGGCTTCCGGGCCTTCGGGGCGTCGACGAGCACCCCGCGCGCGGCGAGCTTCTCGACGTGCCCGGGGTCGGCGGAGGAGGGGACCGCCGCGCCAGCGGCAAGCGCGACGGTCCCCCCGTCGGTGAGCCGCACGACTGCGCGGCGTGCGGCTACGACGCGCATCAGGACTCGTCGTCCTCGGTGTCGCCGTCGGTGTCGTCCCCGCTGTCAGCGGCGTCGATGATGGCCTGCAGCTTCTTGACGAGGGTGGCGCGGTTCTCGCCCACCACCTCGGCGTCCAGGGCCGCGGTGGCCGCGGCCGGGTCGTCCCCGACCTCGGACAGGATGGCCTTCACGGTGCCGGGCGCCGGCTGGGCCGGGGTCTCCGGCTCAGCCGCGGCGCCCTGCTTCTCGACGTAGCCGTTCTCGATGAGCACGGCGAGCGCGGTCTCCGTGATGTTCGAGGGGACCGTCCGGCCGCGCGACACCTGGACACCGGCGCCGCCCGCGGTCGTGGCGACCTGGACGAGCGGCGCCGTCACGACGTACCCCATCAGGAGTGCGCCCCCGTGATCCAGATGCCGGCGGCCGGGTCGGTGACGAACGGGACGGCGACCTTGCGGGCCTGGATGTGCCAGCCGTCGCGCTTGTCCTCGCGGATGACCTTGACCTCGGCGTCGAGCGGGTCGGTGCCCATCTTCGTGTAGCCGCCGCCCAGGTTCTCGGTCGCGATGCCGCCGAGCATGGTGGAGTCGGCCACGAACACCTTGGTGCCGGAGCCGAAGGAGGCGCTGGCGCGGAGGTAGGTCATGCCGTCGGCGGCCGAGAACACGATGCCGGTGGCGTTGGCGACGAGCGCCTCGGCCGACTGCAGCGCGCCGATGCGGACCAGCTGCTCGACGACGTAGGCGAAGATCAGCGGCCGGCAGGCGACGACGTCGGGGTTGTAGGCCACGCCGATGGCGTCGCCGGCCTCCTCGATCTTCGCTCGGGCGACCTGGATGTCGCGGAACCCGTTGCCGGAGGCGTTGTCGAACGTGGCCGTGGCCGCGGTCGTGGCGGTCACCGAGGAGGTGACGGCCGTGGTGACCGTGGTGTCGAAGAGCTTGGCCACGGAGTTGGTCAGCTTCTTCGTCTTCTTGCTGAGCTCGTCGAAGCGGCCGCGGGAGGCGAGCTCGTCCGAGAACTCGGTGGCCAGACCGTTCTTCACGGTCTCGGCGACCGACGGGGTGCCGTTGCTGGTCGTGACCAGCGGGTAGTCCCCGAGCTGGGCGACGACGCCGGGGTCCTGGTCGGCGAAGAGGGAGTCGAGGCCCTCGAACAGCAGACTGCCGGACCCGGTGACGTCGACGCGGCCCTTGAGCAGGTCGCCGCCGATGGGGCGGGTCTTGGTGAGGTCCGCGGCCAGGCGGGCGAAGTAGACCGGGTTGTTCAGGTAGACGTCGAGGCTCAGCGTGGTGCCGCTGAGGGTCGGCGCTGCGGGGGAACTGGTGGCCATGGTCAGGCCCTCACTTTCCGAGGATCTCGGCGACGTTCGTCGCGGTGGCGGTGGTCAGGGCGATGCCGAGGATGGCGGCGTCGGCGTCGGTGCCCGACGTGGCGGTCACGACGTTCCCGGAGGCGTCGGACTTCACGAGCTGGCCGGCGGTGACGCCGCCGGTGCCGGCGGTGAGGTAGTGGACCTGGCCCGGGAGCGGGAAGTAGGTGACGGGGTCGCCCACGGCAGCGTCGGTGGCGGCGACGCCGATGACGGTGAGCGACGCGGCCGCGGAGACCGTGCCATCGTGCTCGATGAGCTTGCCTCCGGTGACGCCGCCGGAGCCGGCCAGGATGGTCGGCTTGGCGCCGACGAAGAACTTGGGCAGGTAGTCGGCCATCGTCAGGCCCCCTTCTCGGTCTTGGTCGTGATGCCCTGCTGCTTGAGGAAGGCCACGTGGGCGGCCTCGAACGTGGCGGTGTCGTCGGCGGCCTCGGGCTGGCCGCCGTGGCCGGCCTCGGTGGTGTTGACGACGAGGCCGGGCTCGAGGGAGGCCAGGATCTGGCGGGTGCCCTCGGGGTCGGCGTCGTAGGCCGTGGACCAGTGGTCGCGGCGGGCCGGGGTGATGCGGCCGTCGGCGACGGCGGCCGCGATGGTGCGGTCGCGCTCCTGGGCGGCGAGGGTGGCCTGGGCCTCGCGGCCGGCGGCGGCGCCGGCGCGGAGCTCGGCGAGGACGTCGCGCTCGACGAGCTGCATGCCCTCGGGCGTCGTCGAGGTGTTCTGGGTAGAGGTCCGCTCTCGCAGGGCCGTCAGCACGGCGTCCGCGTCAGCGTCCGCGCTCAGGTTGAGCGCCCCTCGGATCTCGGTGATCTGCTCGTCGGTGAACACGGCAGTCCCTTCCTGATGGGTGGTGGACCCGTCCGCGGACGCGGCCGGGGGAGTGTGGTCCTGCGCCGCCTGGGCGCGCAGGAAGTCGCGGGCGTGGGCCGCGATGCCGGGGGCGACCCGGGGGGCCGGGGCTGCGGTGCGCCCGGCGTGGGCGAAGTGGGAGAGGTCGAAGAGCGCGGCAGGGTCGGTGAGCGGGTCCTCGGCGTCGTCGTGCTCGTCGTTGCCGGCGGTAGCGACCTGGCCGGTGTCGGGGATGACAGCGACGCTCTGCGCGAGGCCGGCGGTGACGGCCTCGTCGGCGGTGTACCAGGTCTCCTCGACCATGACGGCCCGCCAGTCTGCGGCGGTGCCGCCGGCGGCGTCGGCGTAGAGGCTGGCCATGGACTCGGCGATCTTGTCGAGGATGCCGGCTTCCTTGCGCATCTCGTCGGCGTTGCAGCCCCAGGCCGAGGACCACGGGTCGTGGATCATCATCGTGGTCCCGGGTGCCATGACGGTCTCGTCGCAGCCGGCGGCGATGAACGATGCCGCGGATGCGGCGAGGCCGTCGACGACGGCGGTGACGCGGGCGCGGTGCGCGCGGAGCAGGTTGAGGATCGCGAGGCCCTCGAAGCACTCCCCGCCGGGGCTGTTGACGCGCACGGTGATGTCGGTGACGGACTCGTCGAGGGCGTCGAGGGCCTCGGCGACCTCCTTGGCGGAGACACCCCAGAACCCGCCCCAGGAGTCGATGGGCCCGTAGATGCGGAGCGTGGCCCGCGTGGGCTCCTCGGTGGCCTTGCGGACCACGACGGAGCAGAGCCGCTCGGCGTCGGCCGGGGGCTTCTGGTGGCCCCAGAATCGGTAGGTCGGCGCTCCTGCGGCCGGGGCGGCGGGCAGCTGGATGGGGGTGCGGGTGCTCACGCGGTGCCTCCCTGGGTCGCGGGCGTGGATCGGAGGAACTTCACGAGGTCGGCGTCGCTGCTCAGGCCGGCGGCCTCGCGGACGCGGTCGAGCTCGCTGGCGCGCGACCCGATCTCGTCGAACACGAGCCGGGGCGCGGGGACCGTGGCGCCGAAGTTGATGTCGACGAGGTCCTCGATGATGTGCGCGTTGGCGGTGTCGCGGACCTCTTCGGCGATGGCCTGGAGCGAGAGGGTGAAGAAGTCGGCGAACGTCGACCCCAGCGCCCAGGACCCGGTCTGGGTGCCGAGGTTGAGGAAGTGGGCGAGCACGGCGCGTGCGATCTGCTCGTCCTGGTAGCGGACGAACGAGTCGATGTCCGGCAGGCTGCCGGAGACCCCGACGAGGTCGAACTGGGCGCCGTGGGGCAGCGCGGCGCCAGAGTTGTCGCCCGAGCGGGCCCCCGCGGCGATCTCCTGGCCGGCGTCGAGGTTCGTCTCTTCCTCGGCCGCGGTGTAGATGGGCAGCCCCATGCCCTGCCGGTCGATGGACTGCGACCAGGTGCGCAGGGCACGGTCCTTGAGGAGCCAGTTCTTGTAGGCCGAGCGGAGCAGGGACTGGCCGAGCCAGTTTCCGCCCTCGCGGTCGAGGACATAGGCCACGAGCCTGGAGACGGGGATGGTGACTCCGTCGCTCGAGCCGTTGTAGGTCAGGGCGAGGCCGCCCAGCGCGTTGGTGCCGGACTGGGTGATCGAGACCAGCCCGCCGTCGCGAGCCACGGTCACGTTCGCGATGGTCGCGGGGTGCCGCTCGCCGAGCTTGCGGAGCATGAACAGCCCCGTCGCCTCGTCGAGTCGGTAGACCTGCTCGAAGTACATGTGCCCGAACGGCAGCATGAGCAGCGCCAGGCGCAGGTGATCGTCCCAGGAGAACCGGTCGCGTCCGCGCAGCGAGGCGTCAAGAGGCTCGTCGGTGGGCGCGTCCTGGATCGGGAGGCCGAGGTTGCGGGCCACGAACTCGGTGACCTCGGGAGCGCATCCGCTCCCGTCGATGCTCCAGCGGGTCCGGATGATCGGCGAGGTGACGGCGCGGAGCACCGAGGCGACCTGCGCGTCCTGCTTCCGCATCCGGTCGAAGACGTTGATCGACAGGGGCCACCGCAGCTCGGGGGTGGTCTCGTTCGTCAGGTCGGTCCACCAGACGTTGCTGCTGGCGGCCCGCGCGTAGCCGCGCTCGCGGACGGGACGGGCGGTCGGGGTCTCGGCCATGCGGAGGTTCCCCCTTCCCGGGTGCGGCTAGAAGCCGGTCGTGGCGATGTTCGGGGCGTGTCCCCGGCCGGCGGCGGGCGACGATCCGACGCGGCGCGGGGCCGGAGCGGGTGGCTTCTTGAGCGCCAGACGGAACGCGGCGCCGGACCCTGCGACGACGGGGCCGATCGAGATGGTCTTGTCGCGGCGGTCCCACACCTCGGCTTCGCCGCGGGCGGTGAACTTCGTGGTGGCGTTCTCGACGGCCTTGTCGAACTCGGGTTGTCCAACGTGCATGATCCGGCCCTTCGAGACGCCCTCGATGAACGCAGCGGTGGCCTGGCCGACCTGGACGCTGGTCAGGGGCTCCCAGGGGATGCCTGCCTTGACGAGGTCGGGGATCAGTGCGCCTGCCTGGCTGTTCGGCACGAGCGCCACGGGGCTCTTGATCTTCCGCTTCGCGTGGAGCTTCCCGAGCGCCTCGACGGTCCTGTCGGTCCCGGGGATGGTGGTGGTGATGACTAGGGTCCGGGACCCAATGGTGGAGGCCGCGCCGATGGTCGACGACCGGCGGTCGGGGGAGACATCGAGCATCAGCTCGACTCGGCCGGACGGAGAAGGGGCGGAGGGGTTGAGGCAGCCACCCTCAGTGACAGGCGCTGTCCACTTCTGGAAGTCGAGGACCCCTGGGGTTGCGGTGGCGGCGGGGTCTTCCCACCAGACCATGAACTCGCGGGCGAACTCGAGAGGGGGCATGGCCTGCCTCATGTTCCTGATCGTCTCGGGGAACACCCGCAGTCCCCACGCAGGCATGATCCGTGCCCACCGCTCTTCGTCATCGAGTGCGCAGCCGACGGCGTCGAGGGCGTGCTCGCAGTCGCGTGCCTTGCATCCGTCCCACGGGTCGGTGTCGCCCCATTCGGCGTAGAACTGGCGAGGGGAGAGGCCCTTCCGGCCGCGCGTTCGGTGCTCGCGGAGTACGTCGGAGTAGAGCTTGCCGGCGGATGAGGCCACGATGACCTGGGCGTCGGGGATCGTGGTGAGGATGGGGTACAGCGACCCCACCTGCGCGGGCACTAGGGAGAACCCCTCGTCCAGGACGAGCTTGTCCGCGGTGAGCGCGCGGCCGGAGTCCTTGCCGCGGGCCTTGTACTTGAGGCGAGAACCGTTGAGTAGGTGGATCTCCCACGACCCGTTGCCGGTGTAGATGCCGGGGGTCTCCCGGTCGCCCTTCGCCGGGTTCAGCTCCTTGCGGAGCAGCGGGGTGTCGAGCAGCCGCTCGCGGAGGTCGATGAACGCCTCTTCGGCGGCGTCGAGCTCGTGCGCGGTGTGGAGGATGAACGGCTCTTCGGTGACGTAGAGCCACCCGAGCTCCATCATGATGATCGAGCTGGTCTTGATGTTCTGCCGCGGCCCGATGAGGTCGACCTCGAACGCGGCGGGCTTGCCGTTCGCGTCGACCCCGAAGGTCTGGTCGAGGATCCATTGCTGGTTCTCGTCGGGGATCAGGCCGGACTCGGCCGCGACGTCGGCGACCTCGGGGCCGAGGGTGTAGAGGTACTCGACCTCGTGCGACCAGGCCGCGGGGTTCCTACGCTTCGCTCGCTTCGGCTGCCGCCCGGCGCTTCTCGTCACGGCGCCTCCTGGCAGATGCGAGCTGGTCCTCCTGCTTCGCGGCGCCGGCGGAGAGTCGCACCATGACCCGGTCGAGCTCGCGGGAGACCGCGGCGATGGCGGACCCGGTGTCCTTGCTCGAGGTGAGGCGCTCGGCGAGCTGGAGGGCCTGCGCGCCGAGGACGGTGTTGGTCTTACCCATCGAGGCGAGCTCGGTGGCGACGATCTCAACGACGCCGAGGCGGTCGGGCCGGATGGCGGCTGCCTGCTCAGCGGGAGCTGCCCTGCGCGACTGCTGCCGGCACCGAGCGCCGCAGAACTTGGCCGTGGAGCGCTTGCCCTCGAACTTCTCGCCGCACTGGGCGCACGTAACGACCACGGCGCGGCTCCTTAGCGTGACGTGGGGCCCTCGGGGAGAGAGGAAGGGAGAGCCCGCTGC
Organism: Nocardioides sp. GY 10127; assembly: GCF_004919085.1. Taxonomy (GTDB): domain Bacteria; phylum Actinomycetota; class Actinomycetes; order Propionibacteriales; family Nocardioidaceae; genus Nocardioides. The sequence continues at coordinate 25,479 of NZ_STGL01000014.1, forward strand.
CCTCCGCGCCCACGAGGCTGGATTTTTCGGGCCGGATCAGTCGAAGAAGCTGAGCGCTGCGGGCCTCTGGCGCCGCTTCTGGCGGCCTCTGGGGCGGCTGGGCGAGCCGTTCCCGCGGTGCTCGTTGCACGGCCGGCACGCGCCGTGCAGGTTGCCGCGATCCATGCCCAGGTCGGGCCGTCGTGACCAGGGGATGACGTGGTCAGCCGTCGTGCTGGCCACGGTGCACACGCCCGGGTAGCGCAGCCAACAGACCGGCTCCTCCCGGACGACGAGTGCGACGAGCGCGCGCCAGGCGCGCGTGTTGCGCGGGTCCTGCCAGGAGCGGCCGGCGTAGGTGATCGAGCGACGTGCCACCGAAGCACCCCCCTGCATCGAGCGGCGGGGTGACGGGTGACGGCCGGGCGGGGGAGACCAATCCCGACCGCCACCCGCGCCTGTTCGCACGCCGCGAGGGGCCCTTCCCCGGGACCGGTGCGACGTGCGTCGGAGACACCCCTATCTCCTCTCGTGCGGCGGGGAACGAGGGACCCACCAACACGAAACCGGATGGTCTGGGCATGCAGTCGCCCACCATCCGGCGGCACAACGATGCCACAGCAGGCTGGATGGCCGCCAGCGACACGCGGCCGGTGCCCGGTCACTGAGCCGCGGGCAGGTCGTCGTCGAGCCCTGCGGCTGCTGCCTCAGCAGCTGCAGCGTCGCGCCGGCGGCGGCAGGTGAGCTCGTCGTCCTGCGGCAGCGGTGCGGGGGCTGGCTTGCTGCGGCTGTCGCGCTTCCACCACCCGTTCTGGCCGTACCGCTCGAGCATGAGGGACCGGATCAGGTCGTCCATCGTCGTCCTCCTCGGTCCCGGGGCCCGCCCTGCCGGTAGGACAGCAGGAGCAGCACGAGGATGCCGATGGTGAGCAGGATGCCGAGGCCGGCCATCACCACCACCTCATCCCGCGGCGCCAGGCCCAGCGCATGACCGCGATGCCGGCTGCGGCGATGAGCAGCGCGGCGCCGTCGAGCGCCCGGGCGCCGAGGTGTGCCGGCGCGTTCACGGGGTCTCCTCCGAGCCGCTCAGTCCGGGCCGATCGCTCGACTCCCACTCGGCCCATGTGACCGTCCGCTGGACCAGCGTGACGGCGTGGCCGTTCACGCTCGTGGTCGTGGGCCGCTCGTACCGCCGCCGCAGTACGTCACCGTTGTCGAAGTGGGGCTCGTCGCAGCCCTGCAAAGCGCAGTCGATGCGCAGGCCATACTCCACGCGGACCTCAGTCACGGTCGGCCTCTTGACCGGGCCGACGGTGCGACGCTGGGAACTCCACACCGAGCGCCACGGACGGCGCGATGGGATCGGGACAGGACAGCGAGCCGCAGGTGAGGTAGCCGCCCTGACCGACGAACATCGAGCTCATGCCGCAGGCTGGGCAGGAGCCAGCGACCCACGGGCCGAATCTGGTCATCGGCAGAGCCTCAGTCTCGGGCGTCGGGTCAGGCATCCGAGCCACCTCCCAGCGCGGCGCGGACCTGGCCGAAGCCGCCGTGCCTGCAGTTGTGCCACTCGCCGCACTCGTAGCAGTCCTTGGTCGAGCATCCGCAGTCGTCCAGGGCCCGGCACTCCCTCCGAGCGCGTGCGTCCTCCTCGCACAGCGCCTCCACCCGCGCCACCGTCGCCCGCAGCCGCTCCAGCTCGTCCGTGCTGCTGGTCGCTGGCTCCCAGTCGCAGCCGTCAACCAACCAGACGGGCCGGATCGGGGTCTCTGCGATGGTGAAGTAGCGGTTCCCCCCGAACTCCTCAGGGCAGCCGCTGTCGTTGATGAACAGGCAGACGTTGCAGTCGTCCTGGGGGACGACCTGGTGCCACTGCGGCTCGGTCTCGGTTCCGCCAACGATTCGGTGCCAGATCGTGCCGTCGTCGCGTCGCCTGATCTCGCCCCACTCCTCGCACTCGCAGGTCGTGCTCGTGAGTCGGCAGTCGGCACCGGGCTCCGCATGACAGATCGCCGTCGCGGTGACGTCGCCGGCGTCGTAGTCCCACCTGATGCTGTGGGTGGTCGCAGTGTCGATGTCCAGGTCAGCCACGGTCCTGCTCCTCTCGCTCGATGTGGTCCGCGATGTACCGCAGGCGCGTCACGGCAATGGCGCGCTGCAGCGGGGTGAGGTGGGCAAGCGGCGGGGGTGCGTCGTCACGGAACTCGGTCGCCGAGCCATCACCGGGCAGCAGTACGACGGCCTGCCGCGTCTTGGGGAGGACGAAGGGGAAGGCGTTCTCGGGGTCGTAGAACAGCACCTCGAGGCCGCGCTCGTTGACTGCCTCGATCAGCGCCACCAGCGGGTCGGGGGTCTCGGTCTCGCTCATCAGTCCTCCACCTGCTCGGGCTCGATGCCGTCGATGTCGGCGTGGATGGCCGCGCCGTTGAGGGTGACGGCGCAGTCGCCGAGGCGGGCCTGCGCGAGGTCAAAGGCCAGGTCGCGGGCCGCTTCCTCGGCGGCAAACTCGTCGCCGTCGTAGTCGGCCAGGTCGATCTCCACCTCGGCGGTGACGTCGGCGTGCACGGTCCAGCGGTAGTTGAATGTGCTCACGGGGTGCCCTCCTCGGGCTCGGTGGTGGTGGGTGCCGGCCAGAGCCGGGTGCGGTCCTTGCCGACGACGGGGCGCCATCCGAGGTCGATGACCTGGCGGATGACGCGGGTGGCGTCCTCGGGGGCGACGGCGACGTGGCCGAGGTGCGCCCATAGGTCCGCCGTGGTGACCTCGGGGATGCCCTGGGCGCGGCCGAGGGCCTGGGCCTCGTCGATGGCGCGGACGCGGCGGGCGCACGCCTCGTGGTGGTGCTCGGAGACGTCGCGGGACGGGCAGGTGGCGCAGTCGCGCCGGGCCGCGGTCGCCTCGGTCCACGCGCTCACCGGCCGGCCTCCTCGTCGGAGTCGGGACGGACAGCGCGGTTCTCGTCAGCCCGGTTGCTCATCGCAGTGCCTCGCGCTTGAGGTTCTCGATCACCATGAACGCCCGGACCTCAACGATGTCTATCCAGTCACGCTCGGCCGTCCGATCGATCACCGCGGCCGACTCCCAGATCGCGACCATGTCGCGGACGAGTTCGCGCAGCTCGCGGATCTCGCGGTCCTTGAAGGCGAAAATCGAGTTTGTCGTCGCCTCGGCCTGGCGTGCGTTCGCCGCCATCAGTGAGCCCATCAGCTCCAGGCCAGCGCGCACGTCCAGCGGAATCTCGCTCATCGAGTCTCCTCGCGGGTCTGGTCGTTCGTGGACGACGGCTCGGGACGGACGGAGGTGTTCCGTGCGGCGGCCATCCGGGTCCGGTACGCGTCCCCGTTCGGGCCGAGGAAGTGCGCCCAGACCTCAGCCAGGTACTCCTCGGTGCACTCGACGCCGTCGTCGCTGGAGTCGCCGCCGTAGAAGACCTTCTCGCCAGGGAACGCGGCCTGGAGCACGCGGATGGCGCCGTAGATCCTGGGCCAGTTGCCGCGCTCGTAGCAGGGGCCGTAGTACCTGCTCAGAGTGTTGACCTCGACCCTCGGGCGACCCGAAGACAGGTCATCGACCGTGAGTATGAGCGCGTGCGGGAATCGGTCATCCGTGTCCGCGAGGTCGCTCCGGGCGATGAAGAACTCCTCGGCCTTGGCGAGGCGCTCCGGGTTCGGGTCTGCCTCCACGTAGAGGTTCACGTCGACACCCATCACGCCTCCTGGTCGGTCGTGGACGTCTGAGCCGATGCGGTGGGGCGGTGCTCGCACTTCATCCGCTGGTGCATGGAGCGGCCCTGGGTGGTGTCGAAGCGTCGGTCGCAGCCCTCGTTCTGGCACTCGTGGATGAGCTCCCCGCGGGGCTTCACCACGGCCGCGGGCTGGCTCTTCTTCGCCGGCGGCTTGCCGGAGGCGGCGCGGAGCCGGTCCTGGGCCGCGGCGAGGGCCCGGCGCGCGGCCTCGACCTCCTTCCGGGCCTTCTCCTCCTCCTCGTGGGTGCGGCGGTAGTCCTCGAGGTCAGCGCGGAGGGTGTCGATGCGGTCCCGGATGGTGGCCGCGGCCCGGCGGTGGCGGGCCATCGGGGAGTCCTCGGCCTCGGCGAGGAGCGCGCCGAGGGTGAGCCGCGGCGCCGGAGCGGCCGGGGCCTCGGGCGGGGCGACCGGGTCCGGGGCGGGTCTGGCCGGGGGCTCCGCGGCGCCGGCCTGGTGCTCGGCGAGCAGCTGCGCGCGCCGCCGCCGCATGACGTCGGTGTCGGGGTAGCCGTGGCGGCCGAGGATGGTCTGGAGCTCGGCCAGGGTCAGCTCGTGGTTACTCGCGATGGCCGGCATGGCGAGCCGCGGGTGCGGGGTCGCGAGGACGGCTTCGAGCAGCGCGATGGCCTGGGCTCGGCTCGTGGTGTCGGTACTCACGAGGCGGCTCCGGTGCTGGCCTCGGCGCTGAGGGCTCCGGCAGCCTTGCGGAGGGCCTTGCGGCGGTGCGCGGCGCCCGGGGTGCCGTGCTCCTGGGCGGCGCGGTCCTGGAGGAGCGCGATGGCGGCGGCGACGGCCTGGGAGCGGCCCTCCTCGCGGGCGGTGGCGCAGCTGGCCTCGAGGCGGGCGTCGAGGCGGGCGCGGTGGGCGGTGATGGGGTTGAGCGTCATGGTGGTCTCCTGAGGTGTCAGTTGCTGGTGGCCTGGGGTGGGCGGCCGGGGCAGGTGAGGCGGTGGGTTCGGTCCCACTCGCCGACCTGCTCGGGGGTCTGGCAGAGGTCGGTGGCGTTGCAGATGCCGCAGGTCACGCGCCACGGCAGGGACCCGCCGATCACGGGTGGGCCTCGATGTGGTGGCTGAACCGCTCCCACGCGGACTGGCGGGTGGTGCCGAGCGCGGACCCGATCTGGGCCCAGGTGAGGCCGCCGCGGCGGCCGGCCGCGACGGCCGTGAGGAGCGCGGTGCGGGCGCGGCGGAGGGAGTCGCGGGCGTCCTCGATGTGCTGCTGGAGCTCCGCACGGCCGGCGGGGTCTGGCATGTCGAGCTGCGTCGTGGTGGTCATCGGGTCGCCTGCTTGCGGGTGGGGACGCCGGCCGCGCGGAGGACGGTGTAGACGGTGCTGGGGTTGATGCCGTGGGCGGCGGCGATGGCCGGGGCGGGCTCGGCGGCGTTGTAGCGGCGGATGATGTCGTCGCGGACGTCCTGCGGCATGGGTGCCGTGCCGCCGGTCTGGCGGGGCTCGATGCCGTTGCGGCGCATGACGGACCGGACCCGGCTCACGCCGACGCCGAGGCGGCGGGCGGCTTCCTCGACGCTGCAGTGCTCGTCGACGTAGAGGCGGCGGACCTTGTCGACGATGGAGGGGTCGCGGTCCTCAGCGATGCGGTTCCCGCCGAGGGTGCGGCGCCGCTGGATGCCCTCCCGGTCGAGGACCGCGCGGACGGCGCCCGGGCTCATGCTCTGGTCGGTGGCGATGGTGGTGACGGGGTCCCCGGCGTTGTACCGCTCGACGATGTGGGCGTCGCGCTGGGCGTAGCGGCGGCGCGGGCCCGGGCGCCGGGCGGCGTCTCCCGGGCCACCTGGCGCGGCGGCGCTGGTGGGGGTGTAGCTGATGGGGTCGGTGCACGGCTGGCAGAGGCCGGTCTCGGTGTCGACCGAGCCGGACGGCTTCCCGCAGAGGCTGCAGGTCGGGGTGAGGGCGTCCCAGTCCAGGCCGGCGGGCCGGGCGGAGTAGTCGGGCATGCGGCGCACGGAAACGGCGGGGAGGGGCCGGTGGCCGGTCGCGGCGACGTAGGTCATGGGTGTTCCGGTGGGCATGGTCAGGCTCCGGTGCTGGGCAGGTGGATGGGCGGGAGAACGAGGTTCGGGAACGCGGCCGCGAAGCCGGCGCGGACGGTGAGGGTGGCGGCGAGGCGGTGGTCTCGGATGCGCGCGGGGTTGCCCCACACGGCCTGGGAGGCGTCGTGCTGGCTGATGCCGGCGGCCATGAGGTCGAGGACGTCGTTCCAGGCGTGGTCGTGGGCGATGCCGGTGGTGTCGTACCCGCGGTGCGCGGCGTTCGGGTGGGGTGCGGTCTGCGCGAGCGCGGCGCCGGGCGGGTGCGGCAGCACCGTGGTGGTGGTCACTGGGAAGCCGCCTGCTGGGCTCGGACGAGGGCGGCGTCCAGGGCGTGCTTGTCGTAGATGACGGTGGTCTGCATCCGGGCGCCGGCGCTCTGGGCGAGCTGCTCGATGGCGCCGCGGATGCGGTCGGGGTCGCCGAGCTCCTCGCGGGTGAGGTGGCGGATGACGTCGATGGCGGCCTGGGCCTCGGCGATGGTGGTGATGGCCATGGGGTGGTCTCCTGGGGTGTCAGCCGGCGGTGGGTCGGCGGGTCTGGGTGGTGAGGTGGCGGTGCCAGAGGTCGGGCCACCAGACCCAGACCCGGCGGGTTTTCAGCTCGCAGTAGCCGTCGATCACGGCCTCGGGGTCGCCGGTGAACGCGGCGCGGAGTTCGCCGCCGCAGCGGTCGAGCTCGTGGGTGGCCGGGTCGAAGAGGTCGGCGGGGCAGGCGTTGAACTCGGACGGGGGCCAGGTGGCGCCGCACTCGGTGCAGTGGTCTGCGACGTGCTCGAGCACGGGGCCGAGCCACTTCGCGATGGTGCGGGGGGCGCGGCCCTGGGCGGCCAGGGTGGAGCGGGCGTCGGGGAGGGCGACGTACTTCGCGGCCTCCTCGCGGCGCAGCTGGGCGGCGTGGGCGCGCTGCAGGGCGTCGTCGTCGTAGCGGTGCTTGCAGGCGGGGCACTTCCACCGGTCGTCCTCGGGGTGGCTGTCCCAGACGGGCTCGAGGGGCAGCGTGGAGGCGCACGGGCGGGGGCAGGTCAGGGTGTCCGCGGCGGGCTTGAGGCGGCCGCCGCACTCGCTGCTGGTGGTGGTCTGTCGGCGGGCGGTGGCGGTGCAGGTCCGGTCGGTGCCGGCGGGGGTGATGCGGCCGCAGGTGTCGCAGACCTGCTTCGCGGGGGTGATAGCGCCGCACCCGACGCAGGCCCAGGCGGCGATGTAGCGGGGTGCGTAGGACCGGACGAGGCGGGGGTGGGTGGGGCAGGTGGGTCGGTCGCAGACGACGCGGGTGCGGTCGTCGCGGGACCCGGCGCGGGTGATGTTCTCGAGGTGGGTGCGGCAGTCGCGGACGTCGTTGGCGAGGTGGGTCCAGCGGGCCGCGTCGGCGGTGCGGGCCCAGTCGAGGTGGTGGCGGAGGAACGAGGCTTCGGTGCGGATGGTGGGGATGTGGTCCCAGACGGCGCCGACGGCCCACCGGTACTGCTCGCTCCACCAGCGGAGGACCTGGAGGACGGGGAGGGTCTTCACGCCGTCGCCGGTGTCGTCGTCGGCGTCGATGGCCGGGGAGGGGCCGGGGAGCTGCCAGTGCTCGTGGAGGTCGACGCGGCGCTGCCAGGAGTCGGGGTCGGAGACGGGTGCGAGGTCGATCATCGCGAGGCCGCCGGGGAGGGAGTGGCCGTCGATGGTGGCTCGGGCGTCGTTGATGGCCTGGTCGAGGAGGGTGTCGGCGAGGGCGATGATCTCGTCGAGGTTCCGGGCGACGGTGGTCGCGGTGGGTGCCTGGTTGTCGGTCACCGGTGGCCTCCCGTGGGCGGGGTGGGGGTGTAGTAGCCGTCGGTGGTGAGCCAGACGTGGTCGTGGATGTCGCGGGTGGCGTGGATGTCGTAGACGGGGACGTCGGCGGGGTCGGTGCCGCGGGGGACGAGCCAGCCGAGGGCGGTGGCCTTGCCGCGGTTGCTCTCGACCCAGCCGTGGCATCCGGTGGTTCCCGTGCCGCACAGGAGCAGGAGGTTCGCGGGGGTGTTCGCGGCGGGGTCGGTGGTGCCGCCCATGCCGCGGGGGCGGCGGTGGTGGAAGGAGTGGTCGGCGGTCCAGGTGCCGGCGGCGTGGAGGGCTCGGCCGCAGCCTTCGCAGCGGCCGGCGGAGCGCTCGCGGACGAGGATGCGGGTCTCGGTGGTGGGTCCGGTGTCCCGGCGGCGTGCCGGGCGGGTCCTGCGGCTGTACGGGAGGGTCATCGGGCTGCCTTCGACTCGGATGCGCACTGGATGCAGAAGCGGGTCGTGCCGGTGTGGCCTCCGGCCGGGCACGGCGTGTCGGTGACGAGGGCCAGGGCGGGGGCGCCGGGGTGGGGGATGGACTCCCAGCCGGCGAGGAACGCCTGGATGGTCTGCGGGGGGTCGTCGCGGCGCAGGGTGCGGACGGCGACGTCGACGAGCTTCTGGTCGCCGTGGATGGCGATGAGGTTGCAGATCGCGGCGGCCTGGTGGGGCTTGAGCTTGTCGGTGCGGATGCCGGTGAGGGCCGTGTAGCGGCGGAGCTTGCTGGCGAGGATGTCGATCGCGACGTCGTTATCCACAGGCTGCGGCGGCGTCGTCGCGCGAGCCGCTGCGGTCGGGTCGGGTCGGGTCGGGTCGGGCCGGGGCGACTCGGGGTCGCGAGTCGGGGGCGAGTCGGGGGCGAGTCGCCCCCGACTCGGGGCGACCGGGGGCCGCGAGTCGGGGGTGTCGGTGTCGGTGCAGAACCGGCAGGTCTTGGAGACCTTGCCCTCGCGGACGTGCCACCTCATGTGGTTGCCCTGCGCGCCGGCGTCGGAGTAGTCGGGCGCCTCGACGCCGGGGTTCATGTCGTTCCAGTCGTGGAACCGGTAGCCGGGCTCGTCGTCGACCTCGTCGGGGCGCCACAGGCCGGCGTCGACGAGGCGAGCGGCCATGGCGGTGGCGTCGTCGTCCCACTCCTCCAGGACCTCGGCGGGCACGAAGCCGCCGTTGCGCTGCCGCCCGGCCCAGGCGCCGGCCAGGGTCCACAGGCCGAAGGGGCTGGAGTCGCGGGTCTTCTCGGGGTGGGATCTGCGGATGCTGCGGGCCTTGCGGTTGTCGGGCAGCTGGTCGTCGACGCGGAACCAGGTCATCGAGGCATCGCCTTCCGGACGCGGTCGGCGATGTCGGCGGGGACGTCCCAGACGCCGAGTCGGCCGGGGACCTCGATGTGGTCGGTGAGGACGACGGGGGCGGAGAGGACCCAGTGCATGGCGCCCGGCCAGGCCCAGGGCGAGCACGACCCGTCGCAGGTGTGGACCCGGTCGAGGGTGACGGCGCCGATGATGGCGCCGAACTTCAGCGCGGTGTCCTCGGCCGGGCGGCCGAATGGTGGGATGCGGAGCGGGTGTGCCAGGTCCTCGATCTGGTGCTGCTCGGCCGTGGCGGCCATGCTCCTGGAGGAGTGGATGAGCAGCAGGCCGCGGTGGCTGGTGCCGCGGGTGCGGTTCTCGATGGTCTTCCCCGCTCGGAGGATGGCCCATGCCCATGGCTGACGGACGCTGAGCGCCTTCACGTGGTGTCTCCCTCGACGTTGGGTCAGGCGGTGGTGAGGTTGGCCAGCTCGTCCGGGCTGTGCCGGTGGAGCCGGTGGAACGGGTAGCCGGCGACGAGCTCGCGGGCCTTGGCCTCGGTGATCTCGCGGCTGAACTGGAAGTGCTCGATGGCGGCGCGCGGGGTGAACGCCTGGCCGTTGATGAGGACGAGGGCGTCTGCGGCTTCGGGGGTGAACGGGGGCCGGTCCTCCCACTCGAACGGGCGGCTGGCGCCGTTGACGCGGGCCCAGCGGATGCGGTGCTCGCAGCCCCGGACCCGGCACCACTCCCAGGGCCGGCTCACGGTCGCCCCCGGTGGCGGAGGACCGCGGCGGGCGGCGTGGGGGCGGGGCGCCGGCTGGGCCGGTCGGCGTTGTGCACGATCGCGAGCCGCGGCCGCCGGTGTGCGCGGAGCCGCCGGTCGCGGGTGAGGTGGTCGACCAGGCACGCGAGGGGGAGCAGCAGGGACAGGCCGGTGAGGACGATCCACCCGGCGACCACGACGGCGGTGAGGTCGGTGGGGCTCATCCCTGGGCCTCCTGGGCCAGCTCGAGCTCCCACGCGGCGAAGTCGCGGTCGCGGGCGGCGTGGTACTCGGCCCGCTCGTACGCGGTGGCCAGCGCGGCGTACAGCTGGGCCTTCGTCTCGGTGTCGGCGGCGTCCTCGGACGGGGCGAGCCGGTCCACGGCCGCGGACGCGGCGCAGCCGGCTGCCCACAGCAGGCACCCGAGGAGAGTGCGGAGCACGCTGAGGGGAGTCATCGCTGGGTCCCCGGCTTCGGGGTGTCCTGCATGTGGGGGAGCCTCACCACGGGGACGAGGACCTCGTCGGGACGGATCGTCGCCGCGGGGCGGTGGCGGAGCAGGGTGCGGGTCTCGGGGGTGCGGATGCCCCACAGGAGCAGCAGCCCCCAGGTGCTGGCCCGCATCCGGCGGTTCTTGGTCGAGCTCACGGTGTCTCCCTTCGTGAACGGTGGTCAGGTGCGGAGGAGGTCGCGGTCCCAGGTCGGGACGTACTGACCTCGGTTGCGGCGGTCGGTGATGCGGTCCATGCGGTAGCCGCGGGCGTGCGCGGCCTGGACACGCGCGGCGTCCTCGGCTTGCCGGCGGGCGTCGTCGGCGGCCTGGGCTCGCTCCTCGGGGGTGAGGGCGGCGTGGCGGAGGCGGCGGAGCCGGTCTCGGGTGGCGGTCTCGAGGTCCCAGCGGGCGAGCCGGGCGGGGTCGGTGGGGCGGTGCAGCGGAGCGGGCCCGTGGATGAGGAGCGCGAGGTACCCGACGCCGTGGGCCTCGTCGACGGTCCGGGCCCAGGCGAGGGCCTGGCGAAGGTCGTCGAGGGTGAGGTCGGCGTAGACGGCAGCGGTCTCGTCGCGGCTCACGAGGCCCGCGGTGGTGCGGCCGAGGACGGGCGGCAGGTGCCGCGTGCAGCGGCGGCAGAACCGCGCGCCATGGAGGTCAATCGGGCCGGTGGACGGGACGACAGCCAGGCGGCGGGTGCGCACGCCGCACGCCGGCCGTGACGACACGGTGGCCCACCGACCCGAGGCAGTGGCGGCTCCGGTGACGACGTGCACGACACCACCGGGACGGCAGCCGAGGAACGCGCCGGCGCGGAGGGCCGCGACCACCCGAACACCTGGAGCGGGGATCACGAGTCCTCACTGGGTACGTCGGATCCTCCGACGAGGACGAGGCCGGTGGAGTGGCGCAGGCACACGGGCGCGGTGGCACACGCGGGACACGCCTCGTCGCGGTAGCCGGCCGGGTCCGGCCGCTCCTGCTCCGGGAACCCGTCGGGGTACTCGGCGGACAGGTCGCGCCGCGGCATCACACACCCCTGCACGTGCGGGTCCGAGCTCGGCCACTCGACGAGCGCCGCCGCCTCGGCACCGCCGAAGGACCAGATCACGACGCCGTCCGCGTGCTTCCCGACCTTGCCGATGCGCTCGACGAACTCGGGGTTCAGCCCGATGCTGTCCGTGGACTCGGGGACGTGCTTCGAGGTCACCGTGCGCCAGGCGATGCCCGCGACGGGCGCGGTCTCGACGATCGGCAGCCAGACCCGCTCGGTGTCGGGGACCGAGATGACGGTGAAGGTCGGCTCGAGGCCGTCGAACGCGACGTCGCCGCGGGACTCGGCGCCGACGGGCTTGCGAGCGTCGAAGGTCAGGTCGACCTCGATCGAGCCGTCGATGTAGTCCTCGCCCTGCTTGTTGACGAGCGAGAGCAGGTAACCCATGAGGCCCTTCGCCCGTCCGTCGATGTCCTGGGCAACGACGGTGCGGTCGGGCGCCTCGTCCATGGCTGGCTCGGGCTTGAAGTACGAGTCGCTCTCCGGAACCCAGGAGGTGAGGACCATGAACCGGTTGGTGGCTGTGAGGCGGGCCCCGTACACGAACTCCTCGATGGTGATCGACCGGTAGATCGCAGCGGGCGCTTCCTTGTCAGTGGAGGCGGCGTTCGCGACGGAGAGCCATGCTCTGGCGAGCAGTCGAGCGTCGAATCTCATGACGTCCTTCCTGATGTCGTTGTGGGGGCGCGGGTGTTGCGGCGCCCCTGGTGGCCCTCGCGGTTGGGGCCGTTGATGGCCGCTCATGCGTCGAGCAGGTCGCGGATGTAGGCCGCGAGGGACTCGGCCTTGATGAGGTACTTGCCGGCGGGCTCACCGTCAGCAGTCGATCCGAGGCGCTTCGCGGCCAGGCGGCCGTTGGAGATCTCGCCGCGGAGGAACGAGACGCTCATGCCGGTGGCCTCTGCGGCCTCGGCGAGGCTGTAGGACATCTTCTGGACGGTCACTGGACCGTCACCGCCGCGGCGCCGCAGACCTTCTCCGCGAGTTCCTCCAGCGCGGTGCGGCGCTCGATGACCTCCTCGGGGGAGAGCCAGTAGTCGGGGTCGTCCTCGCGGCCCTGCAGCTCGTCAGCGGCGTCGGCGAGAAGCGAGAAGATCAGGTAGACGGCGGCGTGCTCGGGCGTCTGGAGCGGCGGAGGCGCGAACACTGCCGGGGCGGTCAGCACGGTGATCTGGGAGTCGCTCATGGGTTCACCGCCAGCGTGGTCTGTGGCAGGTACTCGGTGACGAGACGGTCGATGCCCTTGCCGGTGATCCGGATCGTGGGGGCGACCGCGCGGTGCCGGCCGTCCTCGAGGACACGGGGCTGGTTGATCCGCTCGGCGAGCAGGCCGGAGCCGATGGCGGTCTGGTAGGCGTGCCAGCCGTCGGGCTGTCGGTAGATCCAGCCGAGGTCGGCCATCTTCTTGAACAGCCGGTTCCGGCCGACGTCCACCCCGGCGCGGGACGCAAGGACCTTCGCGGCGTGGTCCACGGCGTAGTCACCGGCCGCGCCGGCGATGTCGAGCCACCGCGCGGCGGGCGCCTCAAGCTGCGCCGCGGTCTCCTCGGCCGCGAGTGCTCGCGCCTCGGCGTCCTCTGCCTTCTTCGCTGCTTCGGCGGCGAGGGCCAGGACACGAGACGAGGGGAGCGAGGTGAGCATGTCGACGTCGGAGCCGTAGCGGCCCGTCCGCCGGATCGTGGGGAGGACATCGTCGGTGACCCAGCCGATGAACGGCTCGGCGCTCGGGGCATCAGAGCGGAGGACGACGCGGTAGAGCCCGGCCTCGGAGACGACAGTCGCCTGCTGGGTGCGGCCGAGGCTGTCGACGATGGGGTGCGCCTGGCGCACCCCACCCGGCAGGCGGCTCGCCAGACGGCTGACCTCCTTGATGCCGAGCACAGCAGCGACGTCGGCGAGCACGAACCACGGCTCGCCGTCGATCAGGGCGGTACGGATCTGGACGTCGGCGTAGGTGAAGACCTCGAGCATCACGCCACCTCCTCGACGACCTCGAACAGGTCGTCGAGCTCGGCGTCGAGAGCGGTGCACAGCGAGGCGATGAACTTGGAGCCGGGCTGCTGCTTCCCGCGGAGAACGCGGGACAGGTTGCCGGCGTCGATGCCCATCGCCTCGGCGAGCGAGGTGTCGGTCTTCAACCCCTTCCAGCCCCGGATCTTGGCGACCATCTCGGACTTCAGGCGCAGCGTGGCGACCACAGCACTCGCCTCCCTTCTTGGCTCGGCGTGCCGCCTGACCTGGCGTCTTGCGGCTACGTGCATAACCGTAGGCAGGTGCATACGCACATGCAAGAACCTGAGGTCACGATTTGGTAACGCACACTTGCGCAAGGTCGCGTGCGGCCCTGACGTGCGGAAACACATTGGTGGGATAGGTGGGCTGCGCACTTGCGTTCACGCAACGCCGAATGCGGTGCACTATCGCTGTGCGATATCGCAATACGCTGCTGTGCATGTCTTGGTCCGCTTACGTCCGGCAGCTCATGGGGGACGAGCCCCAGAAGGCCGTCGCCGCCCGAGCTGGCATCGAGGCTCCCGTCATCAGCCGCTGGCTGGGGGGGCAGAGCCCCCGCCCGGACGGCGCCGCCCGCCTTGCTCGTGCCTACGGCCGGCCGGTCCTGGAGGCGTTCGTCGCGGCCGGGTTCCTCACCGAGGAGGAAGCCGGCGCGCGGCCCGCCGCGGCGCCCAACTACGACGCGCTCACCAACGAACAGCTGCTGGGCCTCGTCCGCAGCCGAATGCGAGAGGAGGTGGTGGCAGATGGAGACGCCGCCCCCACCAGCGGTGCCCGGCGGGGGCCGACCCAGATCGTGCGGGGACAGGTCGGTTCCGGCGGCAACGACGGACGTCTGTCGACGCTGCTGACGCTCGATCGCGATGTCGACCCGTATGCCGTGGATGCCTTGGACCGCCTGGCCGACGACTTCCTGAGCCAACCCGAGGTTGACAGGTCGGCGTTGGTGAACCTCCTCTATCTTGCGTACGCACTGGACCCTCGCCGCGCCGGCCACACCTTCTCGAGCGACCTGGCTAGCGGCGCGGCCGCGGCACGGGAGGTCGGGCGTCCCGGACGCGTGGCAGGGAAGCGACGGCAGCAGGATGCTGCTGGAGAACCGCTCGCAGACGACCCAGATGACATGGAGCCGCGGTGAGGTTGGGTCCAGGGCTCCGGCGATTTCTCGGACTCGCCTTCCGGACTGTGGGCATTCTCGCTGGTCTTGCGGTGGGCACCCTGGTCGCCGCCGGCGAGTACGAGACCTTCAAGGTGTCCAAGACTGTCCTGTTTTGGGTGACGGTTTCGTTCGCAGCGGCCTCGGCGGCGGCGAATGGCCTCAGCGTCTGGGGCAACTTCAGAGGTTGGGCTCGCACGCGAGCTGAGGTGCGCGTGCAGCTGGCTCTCACCCAGTGCCTGGTCGCAGTGGCTAAGGAAATTGGTGTCGACCCGGACCACTTGGGTGTCAGCGCCTACATCCCGGCGGTGCGCTGGGTGAAGTCCGACGCAAGCGTCTTTCTCGGTCTGCCAGCCGAGGTCTTGGTCCGGGTCGTGCGCTTCCGGCTGCAGGACGTGCCGCAGCCGTCGCGCGTAGCGCGGACGCGGTCCAAGGGGGCGGTGGGTGAGTGTTGGGCGACGTCGCGCACCATCCACAGGCCCTGGAGGCAGCAGGCTGTTCAGCACTCGGGAGCAAGCATGACGAGACAGCAGTTCGATCAACTCAGTGCCCACCTGCGCGATGGCTTCGAGTACGCCGAATACCTACGCATTGCTCACAAATACTCAGAAGTCTTGGCTGTCCCGGTACTGTCGGAGGCGGGTGATCTAGTAGGTGTGCTCTCGCTGGACCTAGCGATGGGCGCCAACGTGCAGCGCGATGTCTTGTCGACCTCGGCGGTTGACGGCATCGCGTCGGTCACGGCCACGATCGTGAGAGACGATCTGAAGCATCTCTTCCCCATTGAGTGAGAGGCTCTTGAAGATGGCCAAGAACAACAGGCAACGCAACCAGTTCAAGATCAAGGTCGATCCCACAGAGCGTGAGCGAGCCATCGCCGCATACCTGACGAGGCTGAAGAAGGCTGGCCCTGACGAGGTCATGATGCGCCGGATCAAGGAGATCGAGACGCGCCAGGCTCGTAAGGTTCCTGCGGGACGCTGATCGCACGGCGCACCTACACGAAGGGGGCCCCGACTTATGTCGGAGGCCCCTTCTACTGTTCCGACATGCTTGACCGACGCCGTTGCCGTGACCATCGGGGGCACCACCCGTGGCGGTTCATCGGGCAGCTCCCCGACTGGCGGATCGACTGGACCGACGACCTCGAGCCCGGGGTGTGGGGGCTGACCCTGCACCGAGAGAAGCGCATCCTGATGGCCAACGGCCTCGATCAGGCCGAGCGGCGCTCGACGATCGCGCACGAGGCCGGCCACGTGCTCCGCGGGCCGTCGAGCGTGTGCATGCGTCTCCGGGAGGAAGCGCTGGTTGAGCGTCAGGCAGCGCGGCTGCTGCTGCCGTCGGTCCGGCGTATCGGGCACGCTCTCGCGTGGCACCACGCCGACCACGACAAGGCCGCGCACGAGCTGTGGGTCGATGACCGAATGCTCGATGCGCGACTGTCGACGCTGGCGCCGCGGGAGCGCGGCTGGCTCGACCAGCAGCTAGACGCCATCGTCGTTTGACGCGGGCGCCCCGCCGGCTAGGAGCGCAGCCGCGCTCTCGATGGCGCGGCGCTTCTCGGCGAGCCGTGAGGTCATGTAGCCGCGGCTGGTGACGTAGGAGGAGTGGCCGAGGATCGCGGTGATGGTGACGTCGTCGACGCCGAGCTCCTTGAGGATCTGCGCCGCGGTGTTCCGCATCTCGTGCCCGACGAAGGGTCTGCCGCTGGGGTGGGCCACGCCGGCGGCCTTCTGCAGGGCCCGGAACTCTGCGGCGTCGTCGGCCTTGTCGATCGGCCAGCCGTCCGCCCTGGCCCACACGAGGCCGTGTGGGTTGGCGGGTGCGGTGTCGCGGTAGGTCAGGAGGGCGTCGCGCATGGTGGCGACCATCGGGATGATGCGGTAGCCCCGGCGGCTCTTGGGCCGAACCAGGTGGAACCGGCCCTGGAGGTGTCGGACCTCGTAGTCGTCGGGGACGCGGAATCCGGCCTTGCGGTTCTTCTTGTCCCGGTAGGGGAGGGGCTGCAGCTGCCACTCGACGGTGATGATGTTCGTGTCGAAGTCGATGGAGTCCCAGGTGAGGCCGAGTGCTTCGCCCTGCCGCAGGCCCTGGAGGAATGACACGAGGTAGCGGGTCCCGTGGGGGAGCTCCGCGGCTTGCTCGAGCACGGCGACCGCCTGGTCGAGCTCGAGAGCGGTCCGGTCGCTCGGCGGCGGTGCGCCGGCGTTCGCGGCTGCGTTGAAGACGGTGTGGGGCACGTCGTAGCCCTCGGTGAGGCTGTCGCGCAGCATCTTGATCAGGATGCGTCGAGCGAGGACTGCTGAGGGGCGGCCGGCGGTGCGCGCCACCTTGGTCTCCACTGCGCGGAGGTCGCGGGGGCTGAGGTCGACGAGCCGCTTGGTGCCGATCGTGGGGACGATCCACTTCCGTACGGCTCGGACGTTCGACTCGTAGGTCTTCGGGCGCTTGGTCTTCTCACGCATCTCCAGCCACTCGTCGGCCCAGGACTTCACGGTCTTGCGGTCGACCTTGATGGAGCGGGCGGCGGCGGCCTTGGCTATCTCGGCCTTCTTGTCGCGCACCTTCCGGGCGATCGCGGCGCGGTGGGAGCAGCGCGCGGGGCAGGCGGGGAGGCAGCCGGGCCCACTGACTGTGATGCGGCGGCGGGTGCTGGACTCGGTCCAGCCGGCTTCGAGGGCGGCGATCCAGCGTCCGTCGGAGGAGCGCTGGTAGAGCCCTCCCTCCCCGTACCCCTGCCGGCGTTCCTTGCTCACTGCGGCACCCCCCCCGGAATGTAAGCCATCGTGTAAGCCATCGCTATGCGCACTATAGATGACAGCGCCGACATTCAGCCTGATCAGAGGAGGTTTCTCGGTTGTGTGAGCGAGGGTTCTCAATTACTTGTAATAAGG
>NZ_STGL01000015.1 GCF_004919085.1 Nocardioides sp. GY 10127
CCCTGGCCGGGGCGGTCGTCGAGCAGGGAGCGGAGACCGAGGAGGGCGGTCGTGGTGAGGGCGGTGAGGAGCAGGAAGAGGACGAGTGCGGTCATGGCAGGAATCCTGCTCTGCGTAAGATCCTGCCGCGAGTGGCAGAGATGTCACTGATGCTCGATTTCCTGCCACTGCTCGTGAGAGGCTGTCCCCGTGCTCACCAACGTCGCCGCCCTCGTCTACGACGGGGTCGCCCCCTTCGAGCTCGGCGTGCTCTGCGAGGCCTTCGGCCTGGACCGGGCCGACGACGGCGTGCCCGTGCTCGACTTCGCGGTCTGCGGCGTCCGCCCCGGCCCGGTGGAGACGGACATGGGTTTCGCCATCGACGTCCGGCGCGACCTGGGGCGGGTGGCGGAGGCCGACCTCGTCTGCGTGCCCGCCCAGCCCCGCGGCGAGGCGCCGCCGGAGATCATCGCGGCGCTGCAGGCCGCCCACGAGCGCGGTGCGCGCCTGCTGTCGGTGTGCTCGGGGGCCTTCACGCTGGGCGCCGCGGGCCTCCTCGACGGCCGGGAGTGCACGACGCACTGGCGCTACACCGCCCGCCTGGCCGGCCAGTTCCCGCTGGCCACCGTCGTGCCCGAGGTGCTCTACGTGGACAGCGGGCAGGTGGTGACGAGCGCGGGCACCGCCGCCGGGATCGACGCGGCGCTGCACGTGTGGCGCCAGGAGCACGGGTCCTCGGTCGCCAACGTGATCGCCCGCCGGATGGTGGTCCCGCCGCAGCGCGACGGCGGCCAGGCCCAGTTCATCGCGCGCGCGGTGCCCGAGTGCGACGCCGACACGCTCGGCCCCCTGCTGGCGTGGATGATGGAGAACCTGGACGCCGACCTGGGCGTCGAGACGCTGGCGCGGCGCGTCCACCTGGCTCCTCGGACCTTCGCCCGGCGCTTCCGCGAGGAGACCGGCACCACGCCCCACGTGTGGGTGACGGCGCAGCGGGTGCGCGCGGCCGAGGAGCTCCTTGAGCGCAGCGACCGCCCCGTGGACTGGATCGCCCGCGAGGTCGGGTTCGGCAACCCGGCCACCCTGCGCCACCACTTCACCCGGGTCCGGGGCCTGAGCCCTCAGGCGTACCGGCGACAGTTCGCCTGCTGAGAGGTGTCGCGGGCCTCAGGCCCGCACGACCTCGGCGTCGAGCCAGGCCGCGAGGTCGGCCAGCTCGGCGTCCACGTCCTCGCGCAGGGACGCGGGCCACGGCGCGTCCTCGTGCACGGCCCGGACGAGCAGGGTGCCCTCCAGTGGCAGGTGCTGGGCGTCGACCTTGCCCACGAGGTCCTCGCCGTGCAGGACCGGCAGGGCCCAGTAGCCCCAGCGGCGGGCCGAGGCCGGCTTGTACATCTCCAGCTGGTAGTCGAAGCCCCACAGCTCGGCCATGCGCTTGCGGTCCATGACGAGCCGGTCGAGCGGTGAGAGCAGCGCGGTGCGCGGCAGGAACGAGTCCGCGTGGGCGTCCAGGAGGGTGGGGTCCACGCGCCAGGTGCCGCGGACGCCCTCGATGCTCGCCGGCTCCCCGCTCGCCCCCACGTCGTGGGGCTCGCCGGGCGCGACGGCCGCCCGGGCGCGCGCGACCCCCAGTGCCGCGAGCCGCCGACGGGCCCGCTCGGCCAGCGCCTCGGCCGGCGGCACCGGCTCGTCGTCGGGGAGCACCCGCTCGGCGAGGTCCCAGAGCCGGTGCTGGCCCTGACGGCCGACCACGGCCACCTCGCCGCGGGCCGCCATGAGGTCGAGGAGGCGCAGCAGGGAGCGGTCGTCGTTCCAGCCGCTGGAGCGCCAGGGGCGGACGATCGCGCCCCTCGGGAGGTCGGGCGCGGCGAGCGGGCCGTCCTGCCGGAGGAGCTCGAGGGTCTCCAGCCGTGCGCCGTCGTTGTCCTCCACCCACGCGGCCAGCTCCTGCTGCCACGGCGAGAGCTCGCCGGTGCCCGGCCAGGCCGCCATCTCCGCGGTGTGGAGCCGCACGTCCTCGGCGGGGCGGGCGTACCCGCCGATCTCGACGAGCGCGCCTCCGGCCAGCAGGTCGTCCAGCTCCTCGCGGTCGTAGCCGCTGCCCAGCCTGCTCCAGAGCACCAGGTGCGCGCTGGGCGCCACGTGCCGGGTCGGGTCGAGCTGGAGGACGCCGAGGTGGCGCACCACCTCCAGGACGTCGCCGGGTCGTCGCCCGGTGAGGAGCTGGGCACGCACCGCGACGCGGCGCGCCTCGGCGCGGGAGAGGCGGTGGGCGGGCGGGGGAGGCACCCCGCCACCCTAGGCAGTCGCGCCGACAGGCCGCGCCCGTCGTGCCCGTCGTGCCCGAGTGGTGCGGCGCGCCTCAGGCGGCTGCGGTCCCCAGGCCGCGCCGCACGAGGTCGGCGTAGCGACCCGCCCGCAGGAGCAGCTCCTCGTGGGTGCCGACCTCGGCCACCCGCCCGTGGTCCAGGACGACGATCTGGTCGGCGTCGCGCACCGTGCTCAGCCGGTGGGCGATCGTGATGGTGGTGCGGCCGTGCGCCAGCCGGTCGAGCGCCTCCTGGACCTCGCGCTCGGTGGTGTTGTCCAGGGCGCTGGTCGCCTCGTCCAGGACGAGGACCCGGGGGTCGCGCAGCAGGGTCCTGGCGATGGCGAGCCGCTGTCGCTCGCCGCCGGAGAAGCGGTGGCCGCGGGAGCCGACCATGGTGTCGTAGCCGTCCGGCAGTGACGCGATGACGTCGTGGATGCGGGCCGCCCGGCAGGCCTCCTCGAGGTCGGCGTCGGTGGCCTCCGGGCGCGCGTGGCGGAGGTTCTCGGCGACGGTGGCGTGCAGCAGGTAGGTCTCCTGCGTGACGACGCCGACGGTGCGGGCGACGTCGGCCAAGGTCAGGTCGCGCAGGTCGATGCCGTCGACCCGGACGGCGCCGGAGGTCGGGTCGTGCAGGCGGGCGACGAGCGAGGCGAGCGTCGACTTGCCGCTGCCCGTCTCGCCGACCAGCGCCAGGGAGCCGCCGGCCGGCACGTGCAGCGTGACGTCGCGCAGGACGGGGGAGTCGCCGTAGGCGAAGGTGACGTGGTCGAGGTCGACCTCGCCGCGCGGCTCGCCGAGGGGCACCGGGTGCGCCGGGTCGTCGATCTCCACGGGCAGGTCCAGGTACTCGAAGAGGCGGCTGAACAGGGCCAGGGAGGCGGTGACGTCGACGCCGACGTTGAGCAGCTGGGCCAGCGGGCGGAACAGCTGGGACTGGAGCGCCACGAACGCCACGAGCGTCCCGATCGTCATCCCGCCGCTGGTGGCGGGGAACCCGGCGGCCAGGTACAGGGTCGCCGGCACGACCGCGAACACGACCGTCATGCTGGCCATCCGCCACCGCCCCGCCAGCTGAGAGCGGACCTCGAGGTCCACCAGGTCGGACGACGTGCGCCGGAAGCGCTCGGCGAGAGCAGGGCCGGCGCCGAGGGTCTTGGTGAGCTGCACCCCGCTCACGGAGAGTCCCTCCTCGACCTGGACGTGCAGGTCGGCCAGCTTCTTCTGGCGCGCCGTGGTCACCGCGTAGCGCAGCTTGGCGGTCTGCCGGGAGAGGATCACCGCCGGGGGCAGGACCACGAGGGTGACGAGGGCCAGCCGCCAGGAGAGCGCGAGCATCGCCACGATGGAGCCCACCACGATCGTCACGTTGGAGGCGATGGACGTGGCGGTCGACGTCACGACCGACTGCATGCTCCCGATGTCGTTGATGACCCGGGACTGGATCTCGCCCCCGCGGGTCCGGGTGAAGAAGCCCACGGACTGGCGCTGGAGGTGCGTGAACAGGTCGGAGCGGAGCCGGTGCATGACCTTCTGGCCCACGGCGGTGGAGATCCACGTCTGGCCGACGCCCAGGACCGCGGTGACGACCGCGACCAGGACCATGCCGAGCACGCACAGGAGCAGCAGGCGCACGTCGCCCGTCGGCAGGGCGTCGTCGATGACGGCACGCACCAGGAACGGCGAGGCCAGCGACGCCAGCGAGCTGGTGACGATGAGGACGACCACGAGGGCCAGGGCGGCACGGTGCGGACGGAAGAGCCCGGCCACCCGGCCGACGGAGACGGGGGAGGAGCGCAGCTGGTCGCGCGCCGCGCGCCGCTGCTCGGGGGTGCTGCCCATGCCGGGGCGGCCTCCGCCGCCCCCGGGGTGGCCTGCCATGCGACCACTCCTTCCTCTGCCGTACGGGTGTCGATCAGTTAGTGAGGTTACCTCACGATGAGGCAACCCGCATTCCCGCTAGAGTGTTCCCGTGCCCCACGCCGACAGCTCACAGGACCCGCGCGAGGCCGGTCACGTCCACCAGGAGACGACGGGGGACCTGCTCATGAGCGCGGCGCGCTCCCTGCGGCGCGCGGTGTGGCACTCGGCGGGGGAGTGGGACGTCGCGCCGGCCCAGGCCAAGGCGCTGGGGGTGGTCTGCCGCGAGGCGCCCGTGCGCATCTCCCGGCTCGCCGAGCGCCTGCACATCGCCCCGCGCTCGGCCACCGAGGTGGTCGACCACCTGCAGGAACGGGGGCTCGTGCTGCGCGAGCCCGACCCGGTGGATCGTCGCGCCACCTGCGTCGTGCCGACCGAGGAGGGTCGTCGGCTCCAGGCGTTGCTGGCAGAGTCCCGGCGCCAGGCCACGGAGGGCTACCTCGCCGTCCTGGACGACGAGGAGCGCGCCGTGCTGGACCGGCTCGTCCGACGCCTGGTGCTGGCCGAGCGGCCGGAACGCGCCTGAGCCCGCCGCGGTCTGATCCGGGCCGCACGCGCTCCTGACCTGCGCGGACGCGCGCGCCCCACGGGGGGTGGTCCGCGGGTGCTCGCGCGCCCTCTTGCGCCCCGGTGAATATGTCCGTACATTGAGGGATATAACCCCTCGGGGGGTTCCATTCAGGAGGAGCGAGGATGACCGAGCAGACGCTGGCCCGACTCGACCGGGGCGCGCCCCAGCCGCTGTGGGAGCAGCTCCAGGCCGATCTCAACCGGAGGCTGGAGCGGGGCGAGTTCGTCGACTCCTTCCCCGGCGAGATGCAGCTCGTCGCTGACTACGAGGTCAGCCGGCACACCGTCCGCGCCGCGCTCCGGGCGCTGCGCGAGACGGGCGTCATCGAGTCCGCTCGCGGCCGCCAGCCCCGTGTCGCCGCCCCCCGGATCACCCAGTCGCAGGGCACCCTCTACAGCCTCTTCGCCTCGGTGGAGTCGACCGGGCACCGGCAGCGCTCGGTCGTCCGCCGCCTCGAGGTCTTCGCGGACGGCGTGGTCGCCAGCCGCCTCGGCCTGGAGGAGTCCTCGCCGCTCGTCTACCTCGAGCGCGTGCGGATGATGGACGACGAGCCCCTGGCGCTGGACCGGGTGTGGCTGCCCGCCGAGGTCGCCGCGCCGCTGCTCACCGTCGACCTCTCCGCCACCTCGCTCTACGGGGCCCTCGAGGCCCACTGCGGCATCCGCCTCACCGGCGGCACCGAGCAGGTCCGCGCCGTCGTCCCGACGTCGGCCGAGCGCCGCACCCTCGGCATCGGCGCCGACGTCGCTGCCCTGCACCTCGAGCGCGTCGGCACGAGCCTCGGCCGCCTCGTCGAGCTCCGTCGGACCCTCGTCCGGGGCGACCGCTACGCCCTGGTCACCGACCTGGCGAGCCCGGACCGCGTCCAGGTCACCGCCGAGTCCTGACGCGCCGCACCCCCGGACCACCCCGCACGCCCACCCCGCGACAGACCCAGGAGACCGCCATGACCACCGCCGTCCGCACCGTCGACGTCCACGAAGCCCGTCGCCTCGCCGACCAGGGCGCCGTCCTGCTCGACGTCCGCGAGGACGACGAGTGGGCGCAGGCCCACATCGACGGCGCCACCCACGTCCCGCTGGGCACCCTCGACCCCGCCGCCGTGGGCCGCGACCGCCTCGTGGTGGCCGTGTGCCGCTCCGGCAACCGCTCCGGCCGCGCCGCGGAGGCCCTGGCCGGTGCCGGCGTCGACGTCGTCAACATGACCGGCGGCGTCCTGGCCTGGGCCGAGGCCGGCCTGCCGCTCGTCGTCGCGGGGGAGTGAACGAGTCGTGGAGCTCCTCCTGCTCGCCGGGCTGGGCCTGGCCATCGGCCTCGTCCTCGGCGGCCTCGGCGGTGGCGGTGGAGTCCTCACGGTCCCCGCGCTCGTCCTGGTCGTCGGCCAGTCCGCCGTGCAGGCGACCGCCAGCAGCCTCGTCGTCGTCGGGGTCGCGGCCGTCGTGGGCGCCCTCGGGCACGCCCGCGCCGGGCGGGTCCGCTGGGGCACCGCACTGGGCCTCGGCGTGGCCGGGCTCCCGACGGCCTGGGTCGGCGCGCAGCTGAGCCACGCGGTCCCCGAGCCGGTGCTGCTCCTCGCCTTCTCGGGCCTCATGGTCGTGGCCGCGGCGGCGATGGTCCGCGGCTGCCCCTCCTGCATCGAGATCGACCCCGAGAAGGCGCCCACCCCGCGCCTCCCGGCCCTCCCGTCCCTGCGGCGTCGCTACCGCGACGCCCGCCCCGCCCCCACCTCGCCCGCGGTCCGTCCGACCGTCGCGGCCGCCGGCACCCCTGTCGCCGGTGGCCAGGCAGCCGGCCGGGCGGGGGTCCTCGTGGCCGCCCGCACCGCCGTGTCCGGCGAGATCGCCGACCGGGCCCCCGCGGGCACCGGTCGCGGCCTGGCCGCGGCCGGCGCGGTCGGCCTCGCCGTCGGCCTGCTCACCGGGTTCCTCGGCGTGGGCGGCGGGTTCGTCGTCGTCCCGGCCCTCGTCATCGTGCTGCGCCTGCCCATGTCGGTGGCCGTCGGCACCTCGCTGGTGGTCGTGGCGCTGAACTCCGCCAGCTCGCTGCTGGCCCGCCTCGGCAGCCTCGAGATCGACTGGGCGGTCGTCGTCCCCTTCTCCCTCGCGGCCGTCGCCGGGGTCCTCCTCGGCCGGCGCGTCGCCGACCGCCTGCCCGCCGCCCGCCTGCGGCATGGCTTCGCCGCACTCCTCGTGCTGGTCGCCGCCGCCACCGCCGTCTCCACCGTCGTCTGAGTACCACCAGCTCCCCACGCCAGCACCGCACCGCACCGCACCACGCACTCCGACCGGCCCGCGTCACGGGCCCCGCCCGATGAAAGGTTCCGCCATGTACTTCGCCCAGCACTACCTCGACTGCCTGTCCCAGGCCTCCTACCTCGTCGGGGACGAGGCCTCGGGCCAGGCCGTCGTCGTCGACCCCCGCCGTGACGTCGCCGAGTACGTCGAGGACGCGGCCGCCCACGGCCTGCGGATCGTGGGCGTCATCAACACCCACTTCCACGCCGACTTCCTCGCCGGCCACCTGGAGATGGCCGAGGCGACCGGCGCGTGGATCGGCTACGGCGACCGGGCGGAGACCGACTACGACATCCGCTCCTTCGCCGACGGCGAGCGGGTCGAGCTGGGCGGGCCGGACGGGGTGACCCTCGAGATCATGCACACGCCGGGCCACACGCCCGAGTCGATCAGCGTCCTGGTCTACGAGCACGGCACCGACGAGACGCCCTACGGCGCCCTCACCGGTGACGCCCTCTTCATCGGCGACGTGGGCCGGCCCGACCTCCTGGCCTCCTTCGGCGTCACCGCTCGCGAGCTCGGCGGGATGCTCTACGACTCCGTGCAGCACAAGCTGATGGGCCTGCCCGACGAGGTCCGGGTCTTCCCGGCCCACGGCGCCGGCTCGGCCTGCGGCAAGAACCTCTCCACCGAGACGCAGTCCACCATCGGGGAGCAGCGCCGCTTCAACTACGCGTGCCAGCCGATGGACGAGCAGACCTTCGTCGACATCGTCACCGCCGGGCAGCCCTCCGCCCCGGAGTACTTCGGCTACGACGCCACCCTCAACCGCCGTCAGCACGCCACGTACGACGAGTCGGCCGCCGCCGAGCTGACGTTCGCCCAGGCCACCGAGGCCACGGCCGGCGGCGCCGTCCTCCTGGACACGCGCGAGCAGTCCGAGTTCGCGGCCGGCCACCTGCGCGGGTCCGTGTCGGTCCCGCTCGACGGTCGCTTCGCCGAGACCGCCGGCATGCTGCTGAAGCCGCACGACGAGATCGTCGTGGTCGCCCCGGAGGGGCACGAGGCCGAGGCCGTCACCCGGCTGGCCCGGATCGGCTTCGACGGCGTCGTCGGCCACCTCGCGGACATCGAGGAGGTGCTCACGCAGGCCGAGGGCGTGTGCGTGGGCCACGCGAGCCGCCTCACCCCGGCCCAGCTCGACGAGGTCCTGGCCGACGAGGCCCGCGACGTCGTGCTCGTCGACGTCCGCAACGCCGGTGAGGTCGAGGCCGGTGGCGTCGAGGGCGCGCTGAACATCCCGCTGGCCGAGCTGCGCCGCCGCGTCGACGAGGTCCCGCGCGACAAGGCCGTCGTGGTCTACTGCGCGGGGGGCTGGCGGTCCTCGGTCGCCGCCTCCTACCTGCGCAGCGAGGGGTTCACCGACGTCTCCGACATCCTGGGCGGGTTCAACGCGGTGGACGCCATGCGCGCCGCCGAGGCCTGAGCGACACCCTCCCCCTCAGCCCACCCGACGAGACCAGAGCCAGGAGCAGCCCTGCCCGCCGACCTGCCGCCCGAGCACGACCGCCTGCGCCCCGGCGACCACGTGGGCGCAGGCGTGCCGGACCACGTGCCGTTCACCGTCCACGGGCGGGGCGGGCCGCACGGGCGGCTGCGCCTGCGGCCGCGGACACCGCGGATCGTCCTGCTCGTGCCGCTCCTGGCGCTGGTCTACGCGGTGGCGCTGGTCGCGGTCGCGCTCTCCACGCGGGCCTGACGCCACTCCTGCACCAGGAGCGCGTAGCCGTAGCCGTCGAGCCAGCCCCGGGTCCGGTGCAGCGAGTCGGCGCGGCCGTGCAGCTCCCGACGCATCCCGACCCGCTCCATGAGCCGCCACGAGGCGGTGTTGTCGGCGAAGCAGCTCGCGGTCACCCGCCGGGCGCCCAGGTCCTCGAACGCGACGGCCAGTGCCGCGGTCACGGCCTCCGTGGCCAGGCCGCGCCCCTGCTCGGCGGGGTGGAGCGTCCAGCCGAGCTCCACCTCGCAGCCCTCCGCCTGCTCGCGGACCTCCGCCTGCGCCCAGCCGTCGCGGACGGCGAGCATGAGGTCGCCCAGCACCCTCCCGTCCCCGACGTCCGCCACCACGAGCTTGGAGCGGATGCGCTCGGGCCGCAGGAACCGCTCGAGGTACTCCTCGCGGCGCGTCGAGGCCCAGCCGATCCACTCCGTGACCTCGGGCAGGCGACGGAACGCCCAGGTGGCGTCGGCGTCGGCCGGCGTCTCCGGCCGCAGGAGGAGCCGCGGCGTGCGCAGCGGCCACGGGCGGCAGCCGTGCAGGGTCGTGGGAGGCCCGGGGGACCGGCGGGTCGGCTGGGGGGAGCTCATCGGCCGATCGTGGCACTGCCCCGGGCCGCGCGCCCGGGCCTTTGTGCCGTCTCGCCCCGGCCACGCGATTCCGCACCCGCGACCGTGAGCACCTAGGCTGACTCCTCGTGAAGACGTTCGAGCAGCTGTGGGACGAGCTGAGCGAGAAGGCCCAGACCCGGCCCGAGGGCTCGGGCACCGTGCGCGAGCTGGACGCCGGCGTGCACTTCATCGGCAAGAAGCTGGTGGAGGAGGCCGCCGAGTCGTGGATGGCCGCCGAGCACGAGGGCAACGCCCGCGCCGCCGAGGAGATCAGCCAGCTCCTCTACCACGCGCAGTGCCTGATGCTGGCCTCCGGCATCAGCCTCGACGACGTCTACGCGCACCTCTGAGCTCGGAAGGCCCCCGACCATGACCCTGCTCCGCGTCGCCGTCCCCAACAAGGGCGCCCTCTCGCAGGCGGCCTCCGACATCCTCCGCGAGGGCGGCTACCGCCAGCGCGAGGACTCCAAGCAGCTCACGCTCGTGGACGCCGAGAACGGCGTCGAGTTCTTCTACCTGCGCCCGCGCGACATCGCGCTGTACGTCGGCGAGGGCACGCTGGACGTCGGGATCACCGGCCGTGACCTGCTCTCCGACTCCGGCGCCAAGGCCGAGGAGGTGCGCGGGCTCGGCTTCGGGCGCAGCACCTTCCGCTTCGCGGGGCCGGCCGGTCGCTACACCGACCTGTCCCAGCTCGCCGGGCTGCGGATCGCCACGTCCTACACCGGCGTCGTGGAGGCCTTCCTCCAGCGGCGCGGCATCGAGGCGTCCGTGACCCGCCTGGACGGTGCGGTCGAGACCTCGATCCAGCTCGGCGTGGCCGACGTGATCGCCGACGTCGTGGAGACCGGCTCGACCCTGCGTCGTGCCGGGCTGGAGGTCTTCGGGGACACGATCCTCGAGTCCGAGGCCGTCCTGATCACGCGCACCGGCGACGTCCCGTCCGGCTTCGAGGTCTTCCAGCGACGCATCGAGGGCGTCCTGGTCGCGCGCAGCTACGTGATGATGGACTACGACATCCCCACCGACCGCCTGCCGGAGGCCGTGCGGCTCACCCCGGGCTTCGAGTCCCCGACCGTGGCCCCGCTGCACCGCGAGGGCTGGTCGGCGGTGCGCGTGATGGTGCCCCGCGACGGCTCCCAGCGGCTCATGGACGAGCTCTACCAGGTGGGTGCCCGCGGCATCCTCCTCACCGGCATCCATGCCTGCCGACTCTGACCGCGACCACGCGGCGCCCGACGTCGACGGGCTGGGCCCGACGCTGCCGCACACCTGGCGACCGCTGGGCGTGCGCATCATGGCCTGGGCGCTGAGCATCTGCTTCGGCGTGGTGTTCGCCTTCGCCTGGTTCACGCTCTCCCCGGAGGTGCGGGCCGAGTTCAAGCTGCGGCACTTCATCACCCTGGTGCTGCTGGTCGCCGGCGGCTGGGCGACGCTCTACGCGGTCGTCCGGTGCAAGGTCACCGCCTACCGCGACAAGGTCGTCATCGTGAACGGCTACCGCCGCCGCGAGTACGCGTGGGCCCAGGTCGTGGCGGTGTCCATGCCGCCGGGCGCTCCGTGGGTCACCCTCGACCTCTCCGACGGCTCCAGCGTGGGCGCGCTGGCCATCCAGGGCGCGGACGGCCGCCGCGCGGTCGAGGCCGTGCAGCAGCTGCGCGCGCTGGCCACCGAGCTCACCCGCTGAGCCCACCCGCTGAGCCCACCCGCTGAGCCCACCCGCTGAGCCTGCCCCGAAGGGGCGGGGCCCCTGCGGTCAGTCGACCGCGCGGATGCCCCAGGCGGCGGTGTGCTCGTCGCCGTCGGTGCCGGCGGGGGACAGGACGACGAGGTCGGTGCCCGAGTTGAGCGCGTCCGGCGGGGCCGACATGGGCTCGATCGCCAGCGACCGGCGGGCGGTCGCGGGCACGTCGTCGGCGGTGTAGAGCAGCAGGCAGGAGTAGCCGGCGTCCACCCACAGGGAGACACCCTGACCGGTGGCCGGGTCGAGCAGGGTCGCCGTGGCCACGCCGCGCTCGTCGCGGTCGAGGTCGGTGAAGGTGTCGTTGAGGACGGTCTTCTTCAGCGGCCGCGACAGGCGGAAGTCGAACTCGGTGCCCTCCACGGGCTCGCTGCCGTGCGGCAGCAGCCGCTCGGGGTCCACCAGGTAGCGCGTCGCCCCGGGGAAGGTGAGCTCCAGGGTGTCCACGGGGCCGTCGCCCACGCACACGTAGGGGTGCGACCCCACGGCGTACGGCGCCCGGGCGCCGGACATGTTCGTCGCGGTCTGGGTGACGGTGAGGCCGTCGGCGGACAGGTCGTAGACGACGTGCAGGTCCAGCGTCCACGGGTAGCCGGTCTGGGCCATGAGCCGGTACTGCAGCGAGACGGAGTGAGCGGTGTGCTCCTCCACGCTCCACGCCACCCAGCGCGCCAGCCCGTGCGAGGCGTTGCCGCGCTTGGGCTCGGTGAGCGGCAGCTGCTGGGTCGTCCCCTCGAACGTGTAGCGGCCGTCGCGGGTGCGGTTGGGCCACGGGACCAGCTGCTGGCCACGACCGCCCGCGGACATCTCGTCCTCGCCGAACCCGTCGACGAGCGGGCGTCCCCCGTGCTCGAGGAGACGCAGCGCGCCACCGGACTCGGTGATGACGGCGCGGTAGCCGCCGGCCGCGATCTCGAACTGTTCGCCACTGGGGGGAAGCATGCGGCACAGCGTAGGACCGGGCGGGGCACCGCACGGGGTGAAAGCCCAGCCCTCGGACGCCGCGGTCCGGATGCGGGCCGAAAGTCCCGCCTCAGCCCTCGGCGGCGCCGCCCACCAGCACCGGCGGCGTCGCCCCGGTCCCGTCCACGAGGACGTCGGCCCGACCGCGCGTGCCCTCCTCGGCGTAGAGGGCCGCCTCGTGGCCCGCCCACGTGTCCCACCAGGGTTCGAAGGTCTCGCCGTCGCGCGCCAGGCCGCGCGCGTGCCGCTCCTCCACGGGTGCGTCGAGCCAGGCCAGGAGCGTCAGCAGGGGAGCGGTCGCGCGCACCCCCGACCCGACGCCCTCGAGGACGAGCAGGTCCGTCGGCGGCACCTCCACGTCCTCGGCCCAGGCCGACTCGAACCAGTCCCAGCGCCGGTAGACCCCGGCGCGGCCCTCCGTGAGCGGCCGCAGCAGCGTGGCGAGCTGCGTGCGGACGTGCGGGAGGCCGGACCAGCCCTCGTACAGGTCGTCCATGTGCACCTGCCGGCAGGCGAGGCCGGCGGCCTCCGCCTGCGCCGCCAGCGCGCGGGACAGCGTGGTCTTCCCGGAGCCCGAGGGCCCGTCGAGCGCCACGACGCGCGTGCTCCCGGCGCGCGGGCCCCGCGCGAGCGCGAGCTCGAGCAGGGTCCTGGCGACCGCGTCGGGCGCGCCCGGGGTCGATCCGCCGGGCCCGGGCGCCGCGGTGCTCAGCTGATCCCCCGGCGGCGCAGGAGGGCCTCGATCTCGTCCAGGTCGTCGTCGCCGGAGGCGGCCGGCGCGCCGGCGGGGCTCGGGGGCGCGGACTGCGAGGACCGCGGGCGGCCCGCCCCGACGGCGGGGGCACCGCCGGACCTCGCCCGGGCGAGCTCGCGCGCGCGGAGCCGGTTCGAGGCGAGCAGCAGCAGGACGGCCACGCCGGCCAGCACGATCCCGACCCACACGGTCGGCACGAGGACGAGCGTGAGGACCCAGTCGAGCACCGCGTCCACGATCCGCGTGAACATCCGCAGCGTGCGCGTGAGGTAGGCGGCGGGCACGAGGAGCGTGAGCCCGGCGAGCCGCAGGCCCGCCGCGAGCCCCCGGCGCCGCCACGCGAACCAGGTGCCCAGGCCACCGAGCACGGTGAGGGCGGTGCACAGGGCCAGCCAGGCGACGTCGTCCACGACCGCCAGCCTGCCACAGCGCCGGCTCCCGGAGTGGGAGTCACGGCCCTCGTGCGCGACGATGGGGCGCGTGGTCGATCCCTACCGTCCCCACGTCGACGCCGACGGCAAGCGCACCTGGTCCTTCCCCGTGCAGGGCGACGGCCGTGCGCTCGAGGCGCCCGCCTTCCCCGACGACGACGGCAGCGCGGACGCCGGCCTGGCCGCCGCGCTCGCCGGCCGAGCCGCGTCCGCGGGTGACCGGGCGGCGGCGGGGGAGGCCTACCTGGCGTGCCTGGACGCGCTGACCCGGGCCCGGCTGCTGGTGCCCGTGGTGGCCGTGCTCGGCGAGGTCGACGTGAGCCCCGACGGGCTGCGCGTGGAGAAGGACAGCGACATGGCCGCCGTCCTGCTCACCGGGGCCGACGGCCGCACCGCCCTGCTCGCCTTCAGCTCCGCCGCCACCATGGCGGCCTGGGACGCGGCGGCCCGCCCCGTCGGCGTGCCCGCCCGCGTGGCAGCCGAGGCCGCCCTGGCCGAGGGCGCCTCGGCGCTGGTGCTGGACCTCGCCGGCCCGCACCGGCTGGTGGTCGAGGGCGACGACCTCGGGGCGCTGGCCTCGGGGTGGACACTGGCACGGGTCGGCGAGGGGCCCTCGGCTACCGTGGGCTGGGTCCGGCCTGCCTGACCGCCGCCCCCGGCCGTCCCTGTTCCGTCCCCTGTGCGGGGCGCCCACCGCGCCGATTGGTCGTCACGGGAAGAACTGCGTAGTCTCTCCTGTTGACCGATCAGTCCTCGGTGTGCGCAGGGCTCCGCAAGGGGCAGGGCGAGCAGCGAGGGCCGATCCCACAAGCGGGGACCATGCACGATCGTCTCCCACCCGCATCGGCCGCCACAGGTCGTCGGGTCCGGTCGCCGGGAGCCCGGCACGCCCTCGCGAGAGGGTGCGTCGAGACGTCCCGGAGTGAGACTGCTCCTCCCCGAGGTGCCGTGTCGTGACTGGCTTCCGCTTGGACCAAGCGGAAGCCTTCGTCGTTTTCGGGCCGCGGCCCACGGCGACGGAGACAGGCCAGCACCCGACTCCCAGGAGGACACATCAGCACCGAGCTTCGAATCAACGACCGGATCCGCGTCGCGGAGGTCCGACTCGTTGGCCCCAACGGTGAGACCGTCGGCATCGTGCCGACGGCCGACGCGCTGCGCCTCGCGCAGGAGGCCGACCTGGACCTCGTCGAGGTCGCCCCCATGGCGCGTCCGCCGGTGTGCAAGCTCATGGACTACGGGAAGTTCAAGTACGAGAACGCCCAGAAGGCCCGTGAGGCCCGCCGGAACCAGACCAACGTGGTCATCAAGGAGATGAAGCTCCGGCCCAAGATCGACGCGCACGACTACGAGACCAAGAAGGGTCACGTGGTGCGCTTCCTCAAGGCCGGCGACAAGGTCAAGATCACGATCATGTTCCGCGGTCGCGAGCAGCACCGCCCCGAGCTCGGGTTCCGGCTGCTCCAGCGTCTCGCGGAGGACGTGGACGACCTGGGCTTCGTGGAGTCCTCGCCCAAGCAGGACGGCCGCAACATGATCATGGTCCTGGGTCCGCACAAGAAGAAGGCGGAGGCCAAGGCCGAGGTCAAGGCGGCGAAGACCGCCCGGGCCGCGGAGCGCGCCGCCGACGAGGCCGAGGAGAAGGCCGAGCGCACCGCCGCGAACGCGGCGCGCGTGCCGAACGAGGCCAAGAAGCGCGGGCCCTCCGAGAACCTCGACCCCGACGTCGACATCTGATCCACCCCTGACGCCCTCCCGGCGGCGGGCCCCTCGCGGGCCGGCCGCCGGCACGAGCTGAGAAGAAGAGAGAGCACGATGCCCAAGAACAAGACCCACTCCGGGACCAAGAAGCGGTTCAAGGTCACCGGCAGCGGCAAGGTCCGCCGCCTCCAGGCCCACCGCAAGTCGGGCGCTGCGTTCGCGTCGTCCCCGACCACCGGCAGCCGCAAGAAGCACCGCCGCAACGCCGGCGAGGTCGACGTCGACAAGGCCGACGTCAAGCGCGTCAAGAAGCTGCTCGGCATCTGAGCCTCACTGACCCCCTGACAACAAGCACCAAGGAGTAAACATGGCACGCGTCAAGCGGGCAGTGAACGCCCAGAAGAAGCGCCGGGTCGTCCTCGAGCGCGCCAGCGGTTACCGCGGGCAGCGCTCGCGCCTCTACCGCAAGGCGAAGGAGCAGGTCACCCACTCGCTCGTCTACAGCTACAACGACCGCCGCAAGAACAAGGGCAACTTCCGTCGTCTGTGGATCCAGCGCATCAACGCCGCGGCTCGCGCCGAGGGCATGACCTACAACCGGTTCATCCAGGGCCTCGGCCTCGCCGGTGTCGAGGTCGACCGCAAGATCCTCGCCGACCTCGCCGTCAACGACCCGGCCGCCTTCTCGGCGCTGGTCGCGACCGCGAAGGCCGCCCTCCCCGAGGACGTCAACGCGCCCAAGGCCTCGGCCTGAACGCAGACGCCTCGCACGGTGCGCCCTCCGCGCACCAGCAGGCACCCCTGAGCGCGGCCAACCGCCGCGTGAAGGACGCACGCAGGCTCAGCCGCCGCTCGGAGCGATCCGAGCGGCGGCTGTTCCTCGCTGACGGCCCGAAGGCCGTCGAGGGTGCGCTGGAGCGGGACGGCTGCCTCGTCGAGGTCTTCGCCGCGCCCGAGGCGCACCTCGCCCACCCCCACCTCCTCGCCGCCTGCGAGGCGGCCGGCGTCCCGTGGACGCTCGTCGAGCATCGGGGGATCGAGGCGCTCTCGGACGCCGTCAGCCCCGCCGGCGTGGTGGGCGTCTGCCGTCTCCTCGACCGGCCGCTGGCCGACGTCCTGACGCCCCCCGTCGGGCAGGAACGCCGGCTGGTCGCCCTCTGCGCCGACGTGCGCGACCCCGGCAACGCCGGGACCGTCGTGCGGTGCGCGGACGCCGCGGGCGCGGACGCCGTCGTGCTCGCGGGCTCGTCGGTCGACCTGCACAACCCCAAGACCGTGCGCGCGTCCGTCGGCTCCGTCTTCCACCTTCCGGTGGCCCTCGAGCCGGACCCGCTCGCCGCCGTGCGCGCCGCCCAGGCGGCGGGGCTGACCGTGCTGGCCGCCGACGGCGCCGGTGAGGTGGACCTCTTCGAGGCCGACGAGCTGCTCGCGCGGCCGACGGCGTGGCTCTTCGGCAACGAGGCCTGGGGCCTGCCCGAGGAGCTGGCCGCCGCGGCCGACCACCGGGTCTCGATCCCGATCCACGGCCGCGCCGAGTCGCTCAACCTCGCGACCGCCGCCGCGCTCTGCCTCTACGCGAGCGCCCGCGCGCAGCGGGCCTGAGGTTCCGACCTCCCTGGCCGACCCCTGGCCCTGGCCTCCCGGGTGCTCGCGGCCCCGCGCGCGGACGCCTAGGGTCGGGGCGTGCCCCCGGACGACCTGGACCTGCTGCCCGACGGTGTCGTCCTCGCGGACGGGGACGGGCGCGTCCGCCGGGTCTCCGTCGTGGCCGCCCGGATGCTCGGGACGGAACCGGACGCCGCGGTGGGCCGGCCGCTGGCGGACGTCCTGACGCTCCTGGACCAGCGCGGCTGCGCGTGGTCGGAGGTGAACCGCCCCTTCGCCGGCCTGCGCACGCGCACGGCCGTGCCCGAGCAGTCTTGGTTGCTCCCGGACGGCGGCGAGGTCCTCGTGACGGCGCGGCTGCACCGCGCGGAGCGGGGCGGGCCGGTGACCGCCGCGGCGGTGAGCCTGCGCTCGGCGAGGGGACGCGAGCGGCTCGACCGGGAGCGCTCGGACCTCGTCGCCACCGTCGCGCACGAGCTCCGCTCCCCGCTGACCGGGGTGAAGGGCTTCGTCACCGCGCTCCTCAACCGCTGGGACAAGCTCCAGGACGAGCAGAAGAAGCTCATGCTCACCACCGTCGCCTCCGACGCGGACCGGCTCAGCCGGCTCATCGTCGAGCTCCTGGACGTCGCACGGATCGACACGGGGCGCCTGCAGCTCTCGCCCCGCCCGACCGACCCGGCGGTCATCGCCGAGCGGGTGGTGGCGTCGGTGGCCGCCGCCACCTCGCGCGCCGTGGTCCTGGAGAGCGTCCCCGCCTCCGACGGGAGCCTGCCGAGGCTGCACGCCGACCCCGACAAGCTGACGCAGGTGCTGACGAACCTCGTGGAGAACGGGGTCCGGCACGGCGAGGGCACAGTCCTGGTCCGCCTCAGCGTGCCGGACCCCGGCCACGTCCTGCTCGAGGTCAGCGACGAGGGCGAGGGGATCGCCCCCGAGATGCGCGCCCGGGTCTTCACGAAGTTCTGGACCTCGGGCGTGCGGGGCGGCTCCGGGCTCGGCCTCTACATCGTCCACGGCCTGGTGCGCGCCCACGGGGGCACCGTCACCCTCGGCACCGCCCCGGGGGGCGGTGCGCTGGTGAGCATCACGTGGCCGGTGGAGCAGACCTACTGAGCCGGCCCCGCCCAGCGGGGGTCGCGGCCGAAGAAGGCCACGAGCCGCAGCAGCGGGTCGGCGTCCTCGGGGACGTCGACGGCGTCGTCGAACGGGACGCCCGCGGGCCGGTCGGAGGCCGGGATCGCCCGGGTGACCACGGCCAGGGCCGCCTCCACCGCGGCGGGGTCGACGTGCAGCTCGTCGAGCCGGCCCAGCGCGACCGCCAGGTCCCACCCGTGCGTCCCGAGCTCGCTCACGTAGGTGGTGAGCGCGGCGGGCGCGGGCATCGTCGCGGCCGGGTGGTGGACCAGCCCCTCGAGCACGGCCGGGTCCGCGAGCGCCTCGCCGAGCACGACCCGTCCGGCGGCCCAGGCGGCGCGCCAGACGTCCGGGTCGGCCGGGTCCTCGACCTCCACGACCGAGGGGACCTCGAACGGCCTGCCGCCGCGCATGATGTGCGCGACCCGGTGCTCGACGGCCACGAAGTGGGCGAGGAGGTCGGCCACGGTCCAGCCGGCGCACGGGGTGGGGCGGCCCAGGTCGTCGGCGGTGAGGGTCTCGAGGAGCGGGGTGACGGCGTCGGCGGTCGCCAGGAGCCGGGGGCGGGGGTCGGGGAGCTGCTGCGTCTGGGTCATGACTCCACTCTGCGACACAAAGACGACACCTGCTGTCAGGTTTTCCTGGGAGAGTCGTCCTGTGCGCGCCGACCGTCTCCTGCAGCTCCTCCACCTGCTCCAGCGCCACGGCCGCCTGCCCGCGCGGCGCCTGGCCGAGCTCCTCGAGTGCTCCGAGCGCACGGTGCTGCGGGACATGGAGGCGCTCTCGGCGGCCGGCGTCCCGGTCTACCTCCAGCGGGGGCGCGGCGGCGGGTGCGTCCTCATGGAGGGCTACCGCACCGACCTCTCCGGGCTGACCACGGGCGAGGCGCAGGCGCTGCTCACCTGGAACGGGCGGGACGCGGCGCGCGAGCTGGGCCTCGGCGCCGAGCTCGGCACCGCCCTGACGAAGCTCGCCGCGACCGTCCCGGCGCCGGCACTGGCGGGCGCGGAGGCGCTGTCCGCGGTGCTGGTCGTGGACCGACGCCGGTGGTTCTCGGCGGTCGACGAGGTCCCGGTGCTCCCGGTGCTGCGCGAGGCGGCCGTCGCCGGCCGCCGGGTGCGGGTCCGCTACGCCACGCCCGGCGACGAGCGGCCCCGCACGCGCGTCCTGGACCCCTACGGCCTCGTCGAGAGCGGCGGGCGGTGGTACCTGCTGGCCGCGCAGCCGATCGCGGGGGCGGCGGGGGAGGCGGGGGAGACGGGGGAGACGGGGGAGACGGGGGAGACGGGGGAGACGGGGGAGGCCAGGGAGACGCAGGTCCGCAGCTTCCGCGTGTCCCGGGTCGAGGAGGTCGAGGTGCTGGACGAGCCGGCCGACCGCCCCGCCGACCTCGACCTCGCGGCGGAGTGGGAGGCGACCCGCCGACGCTTCGAGTCCGGGGACGACCAGCGGGTGCTGCTGGCGGTCGCCACCGACGTCGAGCAGGACGTCCGCCGCCTGCTGGGGTTCCAGGCGCTCCCGGGCACCGTGCGCGGGCGGGGGCGGACCGAGCACGTCGGCGGGCGGCCGCAGCCCGGCGTCCTGCTGGAGGCGGTGGTGCGGCACCGGCGCCAGGCCCTCGCGCTCGTCCTCGGTCTCGGCGGGGACGTGGAGCTCCTCGAGCCCGTCGCGCTGCGGGAGGCGCTCGTGCGGACGGGCACGGCGGCCCTCGCGGCGCACGCGGAGGTCTCCTCCCACGC
This sequence comes from Nocardioides sp. GY 10127, assembly GCF_004919085.1. GTDB lineage: Bacteria > Actinomycetota > Actinomycetes > Propionibacteriales > Nocardioidaceae > Nocardioides. Next base: position 19,472 of record NZ_STGL01000015.1, read on the forward strand.
CCACGCGGTCCACCCGGACGTCCGGCAGGGGTGACCGGTTCGCTCCCCGGCGGGCCACCTTCCTAGACTGACCTGGTTGTCCCGCCACCTGCTTCGAAAGGCTGCCATGTCGGGCCCGAACACCGAGTACGACCCCGTCGAGGTCACCCCGCTGCAGGCCGAGGAGGTCGAGGCCGCGCGCGACGCGGCGCTGGCCGCCATCGCCGGGGCGAGCGACCTCGAGGCGCTCAAGCAGGTCCGGCTGGACCACGCCGGGGACCGCTCCCCGCTGGCCCTGGCCAACCGGGAGATCGGCGCCCTGCCGCCGCAGGCCCGCAAGGAGGCCGGCCAGCGGGTCGGCCAGGCGCGCGGTGCGGTGAACAAGGCCCTCGCGGCTCGCACCGAGGTGCTCGAGGCCGAGCACGAGGAGCGGATGCTCATCGAGGAGACGGTCGACGTCACCCTCCCGACCGACCGCGTGCCGACCGGCGGGCGGCACCCGCTGACGACCGGCGCCGAGCTCATCGCGGACATCTTCGTCTCGATGGGCTGGGAGATCGCCGAGGGCCCGCTCATCGAGGCCGAGTGGCTCAACTTCGACGCCCTCAACCTGGGCCCGGACCACCCGGCCCGCACGATGCAGGACACGTTCTGGACCGAGCCGGCGGAGAACCACGTCGTGCTGCGCACCCAGACGAGCCCCGTGCAGGCCCGGACGATGCTCACCCGGAAGCCGCCGATCTACGTCGCCTGCCCCGGTCGCGTGTTCCGCACCGACGAGTACGACGCCACGCACAGCCCGATGTTCCACCAGGTCGAGGGCCTCGTCGTGGACGAGGGCATCTCCATGGCGCACCTCAAGGGCACGCTCGACCACTTCGCCGCCCGGATGTTCGGCGAGGGCATCGACACGCGCTTCCGCCCGTCCTACTTCCCCTTCACCGAGCCGAGCGCCGAGGTCGACCTGCGCTGCTTCGTGTGCCGCGGCGTCGACAGCGACGCCTGCCGCACGTGCCGGGGCGAGGGCTGGATCGAGTGGGGCGGCTGCGGCGTCGTGAACCCGCGCGTCCTCGTCGCCTGCGGCGTGGACCCGGAGACCTACACCGGCTTCGCGTTCGGCATGGGCATCGACCGCTCGCTCATGTTCCGCCACGGCATCACCGACCTGCGCTCGTTCTTCGAGGGCGACGTCCGCTTCACCCCCGCGTTCGGAACGGAGCTCTGAGCACCAGATGAAGGCCCCCGTCAGCTGGATCCGCGAGTACGTGGACCTGCCCGCCGAGGTCACCACCGAGGCCCTCACCGACAAGCTCACGCTGCTCGGTCTCAAGCTCGAGGCGATCGAGAGCCCCGGCGCGGCCATCACCGGCCCGCTCGTGGTCGGCCGTGTCCTGACGCAGGACAAGGAGCCGCAGAAGAACGGCAAGACCATCAACTGGTGCACCGTCGACGTCGGTGACGCCAACGGCACCGGCGAGCCCCAGGGCATCGTCTGCGGCGCCCACAACTTCGGCCCGGGCGACCTGGTCTGCGTGGTCCTGCCCGGGGGCGTGCTGCCGGGCGGCTTCGCGATCTCCGCGCGCAAGACCTACGGCCACGTCTCCGCGGGCATGATCTGCTCCGCCGCCGAGCTCGGCCTGCCCGAGGACGCCTTCGGTGGCGCCGGCGGCATCATCGTGCTGCCCGCCGACACCGCGCTGCAGCCCGGCTCCGACGTCCGCCCGCTCCTGGGCCTGGACGAGGAGATCATCGAGTTCGAGGTGAACCCCGACCGCGCCTACGGCCTGTCCCTGCGCGGCATCGCCCGGGACGCCGCGCTGGGCTTCTCCGCCCCGTTCTCCGACCCGTGCGACCGGGTCCTGCCCGCCGCCGACGACGCGGGTCACCCCGTCGTCGTCGAGGACGAGGCCGGCTGCCCGGTCTTCGTCGCCCGCACCGTCGCCGGGTTCGACCCCACGGCCGAGACCCCCGACTGGATGGCCTCGCGCCTCACCGCCGCGGGCATGCGGCCCATCAGCCTGGCCGTCGACGTCACCAACTACGTGATGCTCGAGACAGGCCGGCCGATCCACGGCTACGACGCCGAGAAGGTGGCGGGCGCGCTGCGCGTGCGCCGGGCCACGGTGGGCGAGAAGCTCACCACCCTCGACGGGACGGCGCGGGTGCTCTCCGAGCAGGACCTCGTCATCGCGGACGACTCGGGCCCGATCGGCCTGGCCGGCGTCATGGGTGGCGAGACGACCGAGATGTCCGCCTCCACCACGCGGGTGCTCGTCGAGTCCGCGCACTGGGAGCCGGTGTCGATGTTCCGCACCGGCAAGCGCCACAAGATCTCCTCCGAGGCCGGCAAGCGCAACGAGCGCGGTGCCGACCCGGCGTCCTGCGAGGCCGCCGCGGACCGCGTGGTCGAGCTCCTCTGCGAGCTGGGCGGCGCCACCGCCGAGCCGGGCGTGACCGTGGTGGGCTCGGTGCCCGCGCCGTCCGCCATCACCATCGCCGCCGACCTGCCGCAGCGCGTGGCGGGCCTGCCGATCGACACCGCCACCGCGGTGGCGGCCCTCGAGGGCGTCGGGTGCACGGTCACGCTGGTCGCCGAGGTGGGCGAGGACGGCGTGCCGACCAACCGCCTCGTCGCCGTCCCGCCGACCTGGCGCCCGGACGTCACCGACCCCTTCGACCTCGTCGAGGAGGTGCTCCGCGTCGTCGGCTACGACCAGGTGCCCTCCGTCCTCCCGCGCGAGGCGGCCGGCCGCGGGCTCACCCGCAGCCAGCGCCTGCGTCGCCGTGTCGGCCGCACCCTGGCCGGGGCAGGCCTGTCCGAGGTCGTGTGCTTCCCGTTCGTCGGCCAGGCGGCCTTCGACAAGCTCGGGCTCGAGGCGGACGACCCGCGGCGCAGCACCGTGCGCCTGGCGAACCCGCTCTCGAACGAGGAGCCGGAGTACACCACCACGCTGCTGCCGAACCTGCTCGGCACGGCCGCCCGCAACGTCGCCCGGGGTGCCGCCGGGGCCGCGGTCTTCGAGACCGCCACCGTGGCGATCCCGCGCGAGGGCGCCGGCCCCGCCCCGATCTACCCGACGCACACCCGGCCCACCGAGGCCGAGGTGGAGCAGCTGTTCGCGGCCCTGCCCGCCCAGCCGCTGCACCTGGGTGTCGTGCTGGCCGGCGAGCGCGAGCGCGCCGGCTGGTGGGGCGAGGGACGCGCGGCCGACTGGGCCGACGCGATCGCCGTGGCGCGCCGCCTGGCCACCGAGCTCGGCGTCGACCTGGAGGTCGTGGCCAGCGTGCGTCAGCCGTGGCACCCGGGCCGCTGCGCAGCCCTGCGGGTGGGAGGTCGCACCCTCGGCCACGCCGGCGAGCTGCACCCGCGCGTGGTCAAGGCCTTCGACCTCCCGGCCCGTGCGGCCGCCCTGGAGCTGGACCTGGACGCGCTGATGGCCGCCGCACCGGAGCGCGCCGTGCCGCCGACCCTGTCGACCTACCCGGTCGCCAAGGAGGACGTGGCGCTGGTCGTGGCCGAGGACGTCCCGGCGGCCCAGGTCGAGGCCGCGCTGCGCGAGGGGGCGGGTGAGCTGCTGGAGTCGATCCGGCTCTTCGACGTCTACCGCAGCGAGCAGCTGGGCTCCGACCGGAAGTCCCTGGCCTTCGCGCTGCGCCTGCGCGCGGGCGACCGCACGCTCACCGACGACGAGGTCAAGGGCGCCCGCGACGGCGCTGTGGCGCTCGCCGCGGAGCGCTGTGGTGCCACCCAGCGCTGAGACGCGCCCCGCAGCCCGTCGCCGTCACCGGCGGCGGGCTGCACTGCGATGCCGATGAGCCGCCGATGAGCGGCCCGCCGAGCATGCCGCCCCCGTCGCTCGAGCTCCTCGACCGCGTCGCGTGGGCCGGTGCTGCGCTGCCTGCGGGCCGGGGCCCCGCGCTGCTGGCGCTGCTGGCGGCGGCCGGCGGCCGGCCGGTCTCCGAGGAGCGCCTGGTCCACGGCCTGTGGGACGAGGACGCCGTGCCCGCCAGCCCGACCCGCGCGCTCCAGGTGGTCGTCTCGCGCGTGCGGACCCAGACGAGCGCCGAGGCCGTCGTCCGCACCCCGCAGGGCTACCGCCTCGGCCTCGCGGACGACGACGTCGACGTCCTGGTCCTGGACGTCCTCGCCCGGGCGGCGGCGACCGCGACGGACGAGGGCGACCCGGACGAGGCCGTCCGTGCCGCCCGGTCCGCGCTCGCGCTGCCGGTCGGCGAGGCCGGGACGCTCGAGGCGGGAGGCCCGCTCGCCGAGCTGCGGCTCGAGGCGCTGGCCACGCAGGCACGCGGCCGCGCCCTGCTGGGACGGGCGCTCTGCGCGCGGGGCGAGCACCCCGAGGCGCTGCCGCTGCTCGAGCAGCACGTCGGTGGGGACGGCGTCGACGACGAGGCCGCCCAGGCGGCCCTGCTGCGCAGCCTGGCCGCGGTGCGGGGCGTGCCCGCCGCCCTGGAGCGGTACGACGGCCTGCGGGCCGACCTCTCCGACCGGCTCGGCATCGACCCGGGCCCGCGGCTCCAGGAGCTCCACGCCGAGCTGCTGGCGGCCGACCGGCCCGTGCGCGAGGGCCTGGCCCACGCCTCGACGTCGCTGGTCGGCCGGGACGGCGACCTGCGGACCCTGCGCGGGCTGCTGGCGCGGCACCGGGTGGTCTCGATCCTCGGCCCGGGAGGCCTGGGCAAGACGCGCCTGGCCATGACGCTGGCCGCGGAGGCCGTGCAGCCGGTGGTCCGCGTGGTCGAGCTGGTCGGCGTGACGGAGCCTGAAGGAGTCCTGCCGGAGCTCGCCTCGGTCCTGGGCGTGCGCGACTCGGCCGGGCAGCGGCTGCTCCTCACCCCCGAGCAGCAGCGCGACGTCCGCGGTCGGCTGGCCGCGCACCTCGGCCGTGCCCCGACCCTGCTCGTGCTGGACAACTGCGAGCAGGTGGTCGCCGCGGTCGCCGACGTGGTGGCCTTCCTCGTCGCTGCCTGCCCGCGGCTCACCGTGGTGACCACGACCCGGGCCCCGCTGGCGATCGCTGCGGAGGCCGTGCTCGCGCTCCCCGTGCTCGGGCGCGAGGACGCCGTCCGGCTGTTCACCGAGCGCGCCCGCGCGGCCCGTCCCGGCGTCCAGCTCGACCCCGCCGAGGTCGCCGAGGTGGTCGCCCGCCTGGACGGCCTTCCGCTGGCGGTGGAGCTCGCCGCCGCCAAGGTGCGGGTGATGTCGGTGGCGGAGGTCGCACGCCGGCTCCAGGACCGCTTCGCCCTGCTCCGCGGCAACGACCGCTCGGCGCCGGACCGGCACCGCACGCTGCTGGCCGTCGTGGACTGGTCGTGGGACCTGCTCGACGACGACGGGCGCGCCGCCCTGTGCCGGCTCGCCCTGTTCCCCGACGGGTTCGCCCTGGATGGGGCCGACGCGCTGCTCAGCGGGGTGCTGCCGGGCGGCAGCGACCCGCTCGACGCCGTGCAGGCCCTCCTCGACCAGTCCCTGCTCTCGCTGGTGGAGGAGGGTGGGCGTGAGCCCCGCTACCGGATGCTGGAGACCGTGCGCGAGCTCGGGCTGCAGCGCCTGACCGCGATCGGTGACGAGGTCGCGGCGCGCGCACGGCTGCGCGGCTGGGCCGTGGCGCTGGCCGAGCGGGAGACCCCGGGGCTGCACGGCGCGGACCAGCTGGCCGCGCTGGACCGGCTCGATCCCGAGATGACGACGCTGGCCGCGGAGCTGCGCGGGGCGCTGGACGCGGTGGAGCGCGAGGACGCCGTCCGCCTGCTCGCGGCGCTGGGCGCGGTGTGGACGATCCGGGGCGACCACGTCCGCATGCTCTCCCTGCTCGCCACGGTCGAGGACGTCCTGGCCGGGTGGGAGCCCGCGCCACCCGATCGCGACGCAGCCCTGGCAGCGAGCGTCGCGGTGGTGCGCAACGCGGTGATCGCCGCGACCCTGCCGACCGGGGCCGCTCGCGAGCTGCTGCGTCGGCACGGCGAGGAGGCCTCGCTGCCGGCGGTCCGGGCCGCGGCCCGACTGCTCGCCTCGCCCGGCGCCGTGGATCTCGCCGGCGCCCGGGAGCACCTCGCCGCCCTCGTGGAGCACGAGGACCGGCGCACCCGGGCACTGGCCCTGGCCTGGAGCTGCCACGCCCGGGAGAACTCCGGCGACATCGCCGCGGCCGTCGCCGACGGCGAGGCCGCGCTGGCGCTGTGGCGCCCCGAGGACGGGCCCTGGCAACGCGTCCAGACCCTCTCCCAGCTCATCGACCTGCACGCGCAGCGTGGCGACGAGGCGACGGTGGTGCGCCAGGCCCGGACGGTCCTGCCGATGCTCGAGCGCCTCGGCGCCGTCGACGACTGCGTGCAGCTGCTCGCCGTCCTCGGGTGTGCCGCCATCACGGCCGGGGACCTCGAGGAGGCGGAGGCGCTCCTGGCCGAGACCGACCGGCTGCTCAGCGGCCCGCACGCCGCCGAGCTGGGGCTGCGCTCCAGCTTCGGGGTCGGGCCGCTGCGGGCGGAGCTGCTGCTGGCGCAGGGCAGGGTCGCCGAGGGGCTGGCCGTCTACCGCGAGGCGGTCACCGACATCTCCGAGCTCCGGCTGCCCGGCTGGGAGGAGGCCGGCCTCCTCGCCCCCTGGCAGCTGTTCGCGGCGGCCGCGCTCACCATGGCCCTCGCCCGCCACGGCCGGTCCGGCGCCGGTGGGGCCGGCGAGGACGTCCACGCCGACCTGCGCTCCCACGTCGACCAGCTGCTGCGAGCCGACGCCGGCGCCGGCGCCGACGCCGGCGTGCGCCCGGAGCTCGACGTCCCGCTCCTGGGGATCGTCGCGTTCGCCCTGGGCGGCTGGGAGGTCCACCGCGGCCCGGACGCCGCCCTGCCGGCCGCCGCCCGGCTGCTGCGTGCCGCCGAGGCCGCCGGGTACAACCGGTACGTGCCCTCGCTCGCCTGGGCGCCGCTGGCCGCCGAGCTCGACGGCCGCGCGCCCGGGCTGCTGGCCTCGGTGCCGTCCCTGGCGCTGGGGGAGGAGCCCGCGCGGCGCCTCTCGGACGAGGTGGGCGCCGGCCTGGCCGCCCTGGACGGCGTCCACCGCCCCTCGTAGCCCCTCGACGGCGGGGTCAGACCTTCCGCGCGTAGGAGCGCACCGAGAGCGGCGCGAAGATCGCGACGACGACGAGGCAGCCCAGGAGTGCGGCGCCCACGTGCCAGGTGACCTGGCCGTCGTTGAGCAGGTCGCGCACGGCGGCGATGACGAGGCTGACCGGGTTCCAGGTGACGAAGTGCTGGAGCCACGAGGGGAGCGTGTCGACCGGGACGAACGCGTTCGAGAGGAACGTCAGCGGGAACATCACCATCATCGAGATGCCCTGCACGCTCTGCGCCGAGCGGGCGACGGTGCCCAGCCAGGTGAAGATCCAGGACAGCGACCAGCCCGCGGCGACGACCACCAGCCAGCCACCGACGACGCCGGGCAGGCCGCCGCCCGGCCGGTAGCCCATGGCCAGGCCGGTGAGGACGGTGAGCGTCGCGGCGATCGCGTAGCGGACCAGGTCGGCCACCGCCGGCCCGGCGAGCGGGGCGATGCGGGCGATGGGCAGCGACCGGAACCGGTCGAAGACGCCCTTGTCCATGTCGTCGCGCAGCGAGATGCCGGTCGCCATGCAGGCGGTGAGCGCCGTCTGCCCGAGGATGCCGGGGATGAGCGTCGGCAGGTAGCTGCTCACGCCGCCCGCGATGGCGCCGCCGAACAGGTAGGCGAACATCGCGGTGAACAGCAGCGGCTGGATGGCGACGTCCACGAGCTGCTCGGGGTTGCGGCGCATGGTGATGAGCGAGCGGCCGGCCAGGGCCAGCGTCTGGGTGAGGGTGTCGCGCAGGCCGGGGCGGGCCGGGAGGGTCGCGGGGTCGACGACGACGGCGGCCCCGGCTGCGGCCGGGCGGGTGTCGGTGGGGGTCGTGAGCGTGGTCATCAGGCCACCTCTCCGTTCTCGTGCTGGTCGGTGGCGGCGGCGCCCGTGGGCGCCCCGGTGAGGGTGAGGAAGACCTCGTCCAGCGTGGGCTGGGCGACGGTGGCGGAGGCGATGGAGACCCCCGCCGCGCGCAGGGCGATGAGGACGTCGGCCGCGGCGTCCGCCTGCGCGAGGGGCACGTTCAGCGCGCCGGCCTCGGGGGTGACGGTGGGCGCCTGGCCGGTGGCCCCGGCGACGAGTCCGGCGGCCTCCTGGGTCCGGGCGGGGTCGGTGAGCCGCACCTGGAGGGTCGAGGACCCGACCGCGGCCTTGAGCTCCTCGGGCGTGCCCTCGGCGACCTTGCGGCCGTGGTCGATGACCGCGATCCGGTCCGCGAGCTGGTCGGCCTCGTCGAGGTACTGGGTGGTCAGGAGCACGGTGCAGCCGGAGGCGACGAGCTCGCGGATGGTGTCCCACATCTGCCCGCGGGTGCGCGGGTCGAGCCCGGTCGTGGGCTCGTCCAGGAAGATGAGCGGCGGGCGGCTGAGCAGGCTCGCGGCGAGGTCGAGACGCCGGCGCATGCCGCCCGAGAAGCCGGAGAGCGGGCGGTCGGCGGCCTCCTGGAGGCCGAATCGCTCGAGCAGGTCGACCGCCCGGCTGCGGGCCTCGCGGCGGCTCATCCCGAGCAGCCGGCCGAAGAGCCGCAGGTTCTCCGTGGCGGTGAGCCGCTCGTCGACGGAGGCGTACTGGCCGGTGAGCCCGATGAGCTGGCGGACCCTGTGCGGCTCGCGCCGGACGTCCACGCCCAGGATGCGGGCCTCGCCGCCGTCGATCGGCAGGAGCGTGGCGAGCATGGACAGGGTGGTGGTCTTGCCCGCGCCGTTGGGGCCCAGGACGCCGAACACCTCGCCGCGTCGGACCTCGAGGTCGACGCCGTCGACGGCGCGGTGGCCGCCGAACGTCTTGACGAGGCCGGTGGCCTGCACGGCGAGGTCGCCGGGCTGGGTGTCGGGCCGGGTGTCGGGCCGGGTGTCGGTGCGTGGGCTGAGCTGTGGGCCGGGGGACTGGCTGGTGGTCATGGCGCCACCGTGCCCGCGCCCGCCTTCACCGGTGTTTCACTGCCCGCCCCACCCGTGAAACACCGGCTGCGGAACACCATCCGTGAACCGCCCGTGGCCCTCAGGTCAGCGGCGCCGCCACGGCCGCCCGGAAGGCGGCGAAGGCCTCGGGCGAGCCGGTCACCGTGATCCCGGCGTCGTCCCGGCGGTGCCAGAGCCAGGCGTCGAGGTCGGCGGCGTCGCCACGGACCTCGCACGTGAGCCGGTCGTCGGGGGCCGCCCCGGCGTCCTGCGCGCGCAGCACCAGGTGCGGGCCGTCGACGCTCCAGCCCTCCGGGGAGGTCCCCACCAGGTGCCCGGTCACGACGCGGAGCACGTGGCCGGTGTCGAGGAGCCGGAGCACGGTCGCGTGGCCGTCCGGGGTGAACGTCGACCAGGCCGGCGGCTCGCCGCCGTACATGACGTCGAGCAGCTCGTGCACGCCGTCCGCGGCCAGCTCGGCGGGCAGCGGCGTCACGCACCCGGCGGCCTGCTCGGCGTCCAGCCGGTGGACGAGGGCCTCGTGCGCCTGCCGGCGGACGGTGAAGCCCACGGTCTGTTCCTCGGCCCACGACCAGGCCTCCTCCGCCGGGTCGGCCTGGCGCAGCAGGGCGTGCAGGTCGGCGCCGGCCTCGGCGAGCGCGGCGAGCAGGCCCTCCCGGTCGGCGGGCCGGACGCGGTCGAGGGACTCAGGTGCCTGCGGGCGGTGGCGGATCACCCACGCCCAGAACGAGTGCACCTCGGTGAGGTGCCAGACCAGGTCCTCGGCGTCCCAGTCCGGGCACGCGGGCACCCGCGCGTGTGGGTCGCACCCCGTGAGGACGTCGAGAAACCGCTGGGACTCGACCCGCAGGTGGTTGAGCAGGACGTGCGTGGGTAGGAGAGTGGAGGCCGCCGTCACCCGGCGACCGTAGGCCGCACGAGCATGTGACGGAAGCGTGTTTCCACCCGTTTCACATATCCATGCAAAGGCATGTATGTTCATGCACATGACCCGCGTCAGAGCAGCAGTCGCAGGAGCCAGTGGCTACGCCGGCGGGGAGGTGCTGCGCCTCCTCCTCGGGCACCCGCAGGTGGAGATCGGCGCCCTCACCGGCGGCTCCAACGCCGGGCAGAAGCTCGGCGCCCTGCAGCCCCACCTCCTGCCGCTGGCCGACCGCGTGCTCGAGGAGACCACCCTCGAGAACCTCGCGGGGCACGACGTCGTCTTCCTTGCCCTGCCCCACGGTCAGTCCGGGGCCGTCGCCGCCCAGCTGGGCGAGGACGTCGTCGTGATCGACTGCGGCGCCGACTTCCGGCTCGAGGACGCGGGGGAGTGGGAGCACTTCTACGGCAGCGACCACGCGGGCACCTGGCCCTACGGCCTCCCCGAGCTGCCCGGGCAGCGGGCGCTGCTCCAGGGCAGCAAGCGGGTCGCCGTCCCCGGGTGCTACCCGACCGTCTCCACGCTCACGCTGGCCCCGGCCGTCGCCGCCGGTCTCGTCGAGCCGGACGTCGTGGTGGTCGCCGCGTCCGGCACCTCGGGCGCCGGGAAGGCCGCGAAGCCCCACCTGCTCGGCAGCGAGATCATGGGCAACCTGTCGGCCTACGGGGTCGGCGGCGTCCACCGCCACACGCCGGAGATCACCCAGAACCTCTCCAAGCTGGTCGCGGGCGACGTGCGGGTCAGCTTCACCCCCGTCCTCGCGCCCAGCCCGCGCGGCATCCTCGCGACCTGCTCCGCGCCGCTGAAGCCGGGCGTGAGCGCCGAGGACGCACGGGCCGCCTACGAGAAGGCCTACGCCGACGAGCCGTTCGTGCACCTGCTCCCCGAGGGCCAGTGGCCCCAGACGAAGGCGGTGGTCGGCTCGAACGCCGTCCACGTCCAGGTGGCGGTCGACGAGCGAGCCGGGCGCCTGGTGGCCGTCGGCGTGGTGGACAACCTCGCCAAGGGCACCGGTGGCGCCGCCGTCCAGTGCATGAACCTCGCCCTGGGCCTCGACGAGGCCACCGGGCTCACCACCGTCGGTCTGGCCCCCTGAGGCCGGGGCCGCGCCGGCTCCGGCCGGGCGCGCGGCCTCCCTCGACCGACGGACCACCCCTCCCAGACAGGAGCCCACCATGGGCGTCACCACCCCCGCAGGCTTCCGGGCCGCCGGCGTCGTCGCCGGACTGAAGTCGACCGGCGCCAAGGACGTCGCGCTCGTCGTCAACGACGGCCCGACCTTCGACTCGGCCACCGTGTTCACCGCCAACCGCTGCCAGGCCAACCCGGTGCTCTGGAGCAAGGAGGTCGTCAAGGACGGCACGGTCAAGGCCGTCGTCCTCAACTCCGGCGGCGCCAACTGCTACACCGGCGCCGAGGGCTTCCAGACCACGCACGCCGTCGCCGAGCGCGTCGCCGAGAAGCTCGGCATCGGTGCGATCGACGTGGTCGTCTGCTCCACCGGTCTCATCGGCAAGCAGAACGACCGGGACGACCTGCTGGCGGGCGTCGACGCCGCCCACGCGGGCCTGGCCGCCGACGGCGGCGCGGACGCCGCGGCCGCGATCATGACCACCGACACGGTCTCCAAGCAGGTCGTCGTCGAGGGCGCCGGCTGGAGCATCGGCGGCATGGCCAAGGGCGCCGGCATGCTGGCACCGCAGCTGGCCACCATGCTCGTCGTCCTCACCACGGACGCCGTGGTGCCGGCCGCGGACCTGGACACCGCCCTGCGCGCAGCCACCCGGGTCTCCTTCGACCGGCTCGACTCCGATGGCTGCATGTCGACCAACGACACCGTGACGCTCCTGGCGAGCGGCGCCAGCGGCATCACCCCGCCGCTGGGCGACTTCACCGACGCGCTCGTCCAGGTCTGCACGGACCTGGCCATGCAGCTGCTCAAGGACGCCGAGGGCGCCGACCACGAGATCGCCATCACCACCCTCAACGCCGCCTCGGAGGACGAGGCGGTCGAGGTCTCGCGCAGCGTGGCCCGCTCCAACCTGTTCAAGGCGGCCATCTTCGGCAACGACCCGAACTGGGGCCGGGTGCTCGCCTCGATCGGCACCACGAGCGCGGCCTTCGACCCCGCCGACCTCGACGTCGCGATGAACGGGGTCTGGGTGTGCCGCAACAGCACCCCGGACGCCGACCCCGAGACCGTCGACCTGACCGGCCGCGAGGTCAGCGTGACCATCGACCTCAAGGCCGGCGACGCCCGCGCCACGGTCTGGACGAACGACCTGACCCACGCCTACGTCCACGAGAACAGCGCCTACAGCTCATGAGCGAGAACATCGACGTGCCCAGCGCCATCGACCCGTCCACCATGCACTTCAGCGAGGTCCCGCCCGCGGACCCGGAGAAGGCGTCCGTCCTCGCGGCGGCCCTGCCCTGGATGAAGCGCTACTACGGCAAGATCGTGGTGGTGAAGTACGGCGGCAACGCCATGACGGACGACGCGCTCAAGCGCGCGTTCGCCGAGGACATCGCGTTCCTCCGCTTCGCCGGCTTCAAGCCGGTCGTGGTGCACGGCGGCGGCCCGCAGATCAACACGATGCTGGGCAGGCTCGGCATCGAGTCCGAGTTCCGCGGCGGGCTGCGGGTCACCACGCCGGAGGCCATGGAGGTCGTCCGGATGGTGCTCGTGGGCCAGGTCCAGCGTGAGCTGGTGGGCCTCATCAACGAGCACGGCCCGCTGGCCGTCGGGATGTCCGGCGAGGACGCGGGGCTGTTCACCGCCGAGCCCGCCCACACGGTCGTCGACGGCGAGGAGGTCGACCTCGGCCTCGTCGGCGAGGTCGCCCGGGTCCGCCCCGAGGCGATCATGGACCTCATCGAGGCCGGCCGGATCCCGGTCGTCTCGTCGGTGGCCCCCGACGCCCACGGCGCGGTGCACAACGTCAACGCCGACACCGCGGCGGCCGCGCTCGCCGTGGCCCTGGGCGCCGACAAGCTGCTGGTCCTCACCGACGTCGAGGGCCTGTACCGCGACTGGCCGGACAGCGACGACGTCATCTACGAGATCAGCCCCGAGACGCTCGCCCAGCTCATGCCGACGCTCGCCTCCGGCATGGTCCCGAAGATGGAGGCCTGCCGGAAGGCGGTCGCCTCCGGCGTCCCGCGCGCGACCGTCGTGGACGGCCGCGAGAAGCACGCGGTGCTCCTCGAGCTGTTCACCGACGAGGGCGTCGGCACCCAGGTGCTGCCCGGCGTCGACACCAAGATCCGCAAGGCCCGGAAGAAGGCGGTGGTGAAGTGAGCACCCTGCACGACACCCAGGACCAGCTCGTCGGGCGCTACACCTACGCGCTGATGAACACGTTCGGCCCGCCCAAGCTCGCGCTGGTGCGCGGCGAGGGCGCCACCGTGTGGGACTCCGACGGCAAGGCCTACCTCGACCTGCTCGGGGGCATCGCCGTCAACAGCCTCGGCCACGCCCACCCGGCGCTGGTCGGCGCGGTCACCGAGCAGCTCACCACGCTCGGCCACATCTCGAACTTCTTCACCTCCCCGCCCCAGGTCGAGCTCGCGGAGAAGCTCCTCTCGCTGCTCGGCACGGGCGGGGCCCCGGCCCAGGGGAAGGTCTTCCTGGCCAACTCCGGCACCGAGGCCAACGAGGGGGCGTTCAAGCTCACCCGCCGCACGGGTCGCACGCACGTGGTCGTCGCCGAGGGCGGCTTCCACGGCCGGACGATGGGGGCGCTCGCCCTCACGAGCAAGGCCGCCTACCGCGAGCCGTTCGAGCCGCTGCCGGGCGAGGTCACCTTCGTGCCCTACGGGGACGCCGAGGCGCTGGCCGCGGCCGTCACCGACGCCACCGCCGCGATCTGCCTCGAGCCCGTCCAGGGCGAGGCGGGCGTGGTCGTCCCGCCGGACGGCTACCTGGCCGCCGCCCGGTCGATCGCCGACGAGCACGGCTCGCTGCTGTGGTTCGACGAGGTGCAGTCCGGCGTCGGGCGGACCGGGATCTGGTTCGAGCACCAGCGCGCCGGGGTCCTCCCCGACATCGTCACCCTCGCCAAGGGCCTGGGCGGCGGCTTCCCGATCGGGGCCGTCGTCGGCCTCGGCAGGGCCGCCGACCTCCTCGAGCCGGGCAACCACGGCACCACCTTCGGCGGCAACCCGGTCGCCTGCGCGGCCGCCCTCGCCGTCCTGCGCACCATCGAGGACGACGGGCTGCTGGCCCACGTCTCCGCGCTCGGCGCGCACGTGCGTGCCGGGCTGGCCGCGGAGCCCCGGGTCACCGAGGTGCGGGGCCACGGCCTGCTCATCGGCCTCGACCTGGCCGCGCCGGTCGCCGCGCACGTCGTGGTGGCCGCCCAGGACGCCGGCTACATCGTCAACATGCCCACCCCGAGCCGCATCCGGCTCGCCCCGCCGCTGGTCCTCACGCAGGCCGAGGCCGACCGGTTCCTCGCGGACTGGCCGGGCATCCTCGACGCCGCCTGGGCCGCCGCCGAGACCGCAGGAGCCTGACCGTGCGCCACTTCCTCCGCGACGACGACCTCACCCCGGCCGAGCAGGCCGAGGTGCTGGCGCTCGCCGCCGCCATGAAGGCCGACCCCTACGGCGCCAAGCCGCTGGCGGGTCCGCAGTCCGTGGCGATGATCTTCGACAAGCCCACGCTGCGGACCCAGACCTCGTTCGGGGCCGGCATCGCCGAGCTCGGCGGCAACCCGATGCTCGTCGAGGGCAAGCTCGCCGGCATCGGCGTGCGCGAGTCCGTCGAGGACGTCGCCCGCGTCCTGGGCCGCCAGGTCTCCGTCGTCGTCTGGCGGACGTTCCTGCAGTCCCACCTCGAGCGGATGGCCGACAACGCCGGCATCCCGGTGGTCAACGCGCTCACCGACGACTTCCACCCCTGCCAGCTCATCGCGGACCTGCTCACGGTGCAGGAGCGCCTCGGCCGCCTGGCCGGCGTCACCGTCGCCTTCATCGGTGACGCGGCCTGCAACATGGGCAACTCCTGGCTGCTCGCGGGGGCGACCGCGGGCATGCACGTCCGGATGGGCGGCCCCGAGGGCTACCTCCCCGACGAGGCGATGTTCGCCCGTGCCGCCGAGATCGCGGCGACCACCGGCGGCTCCGTCTCCGGCCACCACGACCCCGTGGAGGCCGTGACCGGCGCCGACGTCGTCGTCACCGACACCTGGGTCTCCATGGGGAAGGAGGACGAGGCGGCCGAGCGCGTCAAGGTCTTCGGCGCCTGGTCGCTCACCGAGGAGCTCCTCGCCCACGCGGACGCCGAGGCGATCGTCCTGCACTGCCTGCCCGCCTACCGGGACAAGGAGATCGCCACCTCGGTCCTGGAGGGCCCGCGCAGCGCCGTGTGGGACGAGGCCGAGAACCGTCGGCACGCGCAGAAGGCCGTCATGGCCTGGCTGCTGGCCCACCTCGACGACGAGCCCGGCACCTCGACGACCACCCCGGCAGCACAGTCCGCGAGCGTGTGAGCGCCATGACCGAGTCCGCCCTGCGTCCCGCCACGAAGTCGGCGCGGCACCAGCTCATCATCGAGCTGGTGTCGTCGCGGGCCGTGCACTCGCAGGTCGAGCTCGCCGCGATGCTGGCCGAGGCCGGCGTCCACGTCACCCAGGCGACGCTCTCGCGGGATCTCGTCGAGCTCCAGGCCATCAAGGTCCGCTCCGCCGAGGGCCCGCAGGTCTACGCCGTGCCCGCCGAGGGCGGCGACCGCCGTCCGGTCGTGCCGTCGGAGACCGCGGCCGGCCGGGCCCGGCTCGCCAAGCTCTGCGGCGAGCTGCTCGTCAGCGCCGAGGCGAGCGCGAACCTCGTCGTCCTGCGCACCCCGCCCGGGGCCGCGCAGTACCTGGCCTCGGCGTTCGACAAGGCCGAGCTCGGCGAGGTCCTCGGCACCATCGCCGGGGACGACACCGTCCTCGTCATCGGCCGCGACCCGCTGGGCGGCGAGGCGCTCGCCCGCACCTTCCTGGAGCTGGCCGCCAGCGACGGGCCCGCCTGAGCGGCCGACCCGGCGTCCTGCTCCACCCCGCACTTCGTACCCCCTGAAACCCTCGCACCACACAGGAGCACCACATGAGCAAGGTCCTGACCACGCTGCCCATCGGCGAGCGCGTGGGCATCGCGTTCTCCGGCGGCCTCGACACCTCCGTCGCCGTCGCCTGGATGCGCGACAAGGGCGCCGTGCCCTGCACCTACACCGCCGACATCGGCCAGTACGACGAGCCGGACATCTCGGGCGTCCCCGGTCGGGCCCGCGAGTACGGCGCCGAGATCGCCCGGGCGGTCGACTGCCGCCGCCAGCTGGTGGAGGAGGGGCTGGCCGCCATCGCGTGCGGCGCCTTCCACATCCGCTCCGGTGGCCGCTCCTACTTCAACACCACCCCGATCGGCCGCGCCGTCACCGGCACCATGCTGGTCCGTGCCATGCGTGAGGACGGCGTGGACATCTGGGGCGACGGCTCGACCTTCAAGGGCAACGACATCGAGCGGTTCTACCGCTACGGCCTCATGGCCAACCCCGACCTGCGGATCTACAAGCCGTGGCTGGACGCCCAGTTCGTCTCCGAGCTCGGCGGCCGCGCCGAGATGAGCCAGTGGCTGGTCGAGCACGGCCTGCCCTACCGCGACTCGCAGGAGAAGGCGTACTCGACCGACGCCAACATCTGGGGCGCGACCCACGAGGCCAAGACGCTCGAGCACCTGGACGTCTCGCTGGAGACCGTCGAGCCGATCATGGGCGTGAAGTTCTGGGACCCGACGGTGCAGATCGACACCGAGGACGTCGCGATCCGCTTCGAGAACGGACGCCCGGTCGCGATCAACGGGACCGTGATCGACGACCCGGTGGCGCTGGTCATGGAGGCCAACGCGATCGGCGGCCGGCACGGCCTGGGCATGAGCGACCAGATCGAGAACCGGATCATCGAGGCGAAGTCGCGCGGCATCTACGAGGCGCCCGGCATGGCCCTGCTCTGGATCGCCTACGAGCGCCTCGTCAACGCGATCCACAACGAGGACACCGTCGCCCAGTACCACAACGAGGGCCGCAAGCTCGGCCGCCTGCTCTACGAGGGCCGCTGGCTCGACCCGCAGGCCCTGATGATCCGTGAGGGCATCCAGCGGTGGATCGCCTCGCTGGTCACCGGTGAGGTCGTCCTCCGCCTCCGCCGCGGCGAGGACTACTCGATCCTCTCCACCGACGGCCCCGCCTTCTCCTACCACCCGGAGAAGCTCTCGATGGAGCGCACCGAGAACGCCGCGTTCGGCCCGCTGGACCGCATCGGCCAGCTCACCATGCGCAACCTCGACATCGCCGACTCCCGCGACAAGCTCGAGCAGTACGCGCTCCAGCCGCTCGACCAGGGTCAGGTGCTCGTCGAGAACGGCACGCTGTACGGCGAGATCGAGGCCGGCGGCCGCGACCGGATCACGGCCAACGACCAGATCAAGGACGGCAGCCAGGCGCTCGACCACGTCGCGTTCGAGTCCGGCAACGACTGAGCCGTCGAGCCGGCACCACCGGACGAGCCGCGCGGCCCCCGCACCCTCCTCGGGGCGGGGGCCGCGTCGCGGCGAGCGGGGCACCCGTGGCCCGCAGGCAGGACCGCTGAGAAGATGACCACCGCGCACCCGCGGGCAGAGAGGCAGCAGCAGAAGTGAGCACCGAGCACGGCACGAACACCGGCAAGCTGTGGGGCGGTCGGTTCGCCGGCGGCCCGTCGCCGGAGCTGGACGCGCTGTCGCGCTCCACGCACTTCGACTGGCGGCTGACCCCCTACGACCTGGCCGGCTCCCGTGCCCACGCCAACGCGCTGCACCGCGCCGGGCTGCTGACCGACGCCGACCACGCAGAGCTCCTCCGTGGCCTGTCGGTGCTGGGGGAGCGGTTCGCCGCCGGCGACCTGCACCCCGACGTCACCGACGAGGACGTCCACGGCGCCCTGGAGCGGCTCCTGCTCGAGGAGGTCGGGCCCGACGTGGGTGGACGCCTGCGCGCGGGTCGGTCGCGCAACGACCAGATCGCGACCCTGTTCAAGGTGTTCCTCCGCGACCACGCCCGCGTGATGTCGTCCCTCGTGCTCGACCTGGTCTCGGCGATCGCCGAGCAGGCGGCCGCGCACCTGGGTGACGAGGTGACGCCCCCGACCGTGATGCCGGGACGCACCCACCTGCAGCACGCCCAGCCGGTGCTGCTCTCGCACCACCTGATGGCGCACGCCTGGTCGCTGCTGCGCGACGTCGACCGCCTCGCCGACTGGGACGCGCGCGTCGCCGGTGACTCGCCCTACGGCTCCGGCGCGCTGGCCGGCCAGTCGCTCGGCCTGGACCCGACCGGTGTCGCCGCCGAGCTCGGGTTCTCCGGGTCGTCCGCGAACTCCATCGACGGCACCGCGAGCCGCGACTTCGTCGCGGAGTTCGCCTTCGTCGCCGCCCAGATCGGCGTCGACGTCTCCCGGATGGCGGAGGAGATCATCCTCTGGGCCACGAAGGAGTTCGCCTTCGTCACGCTGCACGACTCGTGGTCGACCGGGTCGAGCATCATGCCGCAGAAGAAGAACCCGGACATCTCGGAGCTGGCGCGCGGGAAGGCGGGGCGCCTCATCGGCAACCTGTCCGGACTGCTCGCCACGCTCAAGGCGCTCCCGCTGGCGTACAACCGCGACCTCCAGGAGGACAAGGAGCCCGTGTTCGACTCGGTCGACACCCTGGAGGTGCTGCTGCCGGCCTTCACCGGTCAGGTCGCCACGCTGGTCTTCGACGCGGACCGCATGGGCGAGCTCGCCCCGCAGGGCTTCTCCCTGGCCACGGACGTCGCCGAGTGGCTCGTGTGCGAGGGCGTCCCGTTCCGCATCGCCCACGAGGTCGCGGGCGCCTGCGTGCGCCGCTGCGAGGAGCTCGGGATCGAGCTGGCTGACCTCAGCGACGAGCAGTTCGCCGAGATCTCGCCCCACCTGACGCCCGGCGTGCGCTCCGTGCTCACGGTCGAGGGCTCCGTGTCCTCGCGTGACGGCCGCGGGGGCACCGCTCCCGTCCGGGTCCGCGAGCAGCACGCCGAGCTGCTCGCCCGCGCCGAGGCACTGCGGTCCCGCCTGGGCTGACGGGACCCCTGTGATCGACTGGACGGCGCCACCGGAGACGGTGGCGCCGTTGCTGTTGGGAGCCACGCTCACCCACGCCGGCGTCACGGTGAGGCTCACCGAGGTCGAGGCCTACGGGGGCGCCGACGATCCCGGCTCCCACGCCCTCCGTGGACCGACGGCTCGCAACGCGTCCATGTTCGGCGCGCCCGCCCACCTCTACTGCTACTTCACCTACGGGATGCACGTGTGCGCGAACGTGGTGACCGGCCCGGAGGGGGAGGGCGGCGCCGTCCTGCTCCGAGCGGGCGAGGTGCTCGACGGCCTGGCTCTCGCTCGCGAGCGCCGACCGGGGAGCTCCACGCGCGACCTGGCCCGGGGTCCCGCCCGCCTGGTCCGGTGCCTGGCACTCTCGCTCGAGGACGACGGCCTCCCGCTCCTCGGCGACGGGGCCCCCCGGCTGGAGCCGACCGTGACCCCGGTGGACCCGGACCGCGTCCAGGCCGGCCCGCGGGTGGGCCTGCGCCGGGCTGCGGACCGCCCGTGGCGCTGGTGGCTGGCGGGGGAGCGGAGCGTCTCCGCGTACCGTCCTGCGGCCGTCCGGAAGAAGGCTCCAGGCGGGTGAGGCGCAGACCACGCAACCTGGATTTGGCCTCAGGGCAACACGTCTGTAATGTTCTCTTCGTCGCCGGGAACGGCGCGGAGGACGACAGCCGGTCAGGCTGCGACCGAGGCGTTCGTCCCAGCGGCCGCAGAGGCAGATCTCGGTCTGTCCGGCGAGTCGGCTCGCACGAGTTGACTTCGCCAGGCAGACTGCGTAAGTTTCTGCAGGTTGCCCGGCCAGCGGAGCGGAAACGCGAGGCGGTTGGTGCGTGTGATTCTTGAGAACTCAA
>NZ_STGL01000016.1 GCF_004919085.1 Nocardioides sp. GY 10127
CCATGCTGGCCCAGGCCAACCAGGCCCCCAACAACGTGCTCAGCCTCCTGCGCTGACCCACGTGATCGGGACGGGCTGACTCGGCCCAGCTGATCGGGGCGTGCCCACACGCACCCCCGGTCTCCGGCGTTCCCGTCCTCCTCCCGGGTGATCCCCGGGAGGAGGGCTGAATCCTCGGAGACTCCCCCGCCCGCCGGCGGCGCCCCGCCCCGCGCAACGGCGCCCCAGTTGTCGCGACAAGGGTCCTGACCTGCACAGATGCCTTAAGCTTCGACTGGCCACGCGCGGTCGAAAACTTCCTCGGAAACGGCTCAGGCGTCCGTGACCCACGCCGATGGGAGACGCGAAGCCCATGGACGGGCTTCGTGACTCGCATCCAGGAAGGGAACCGCCATGAGTCTTCGCATCAACACCAACGTCGACGCGATCAACACCTACCGCAACCTCTCGTCGACCCAGGGCAGCATGAGCAAGTCGCTGGAGAAGCTCTCCAGCGGCTACCGCATCAACCGCGCCGCCGACGACGCCTCCGGCCTGGCCATCTCCGAGGGCCTGCGCTCGCAGATCGGCGGACTCAAGGTCGCCACCCGCAACTCCCAGGACGGCATCTCCGTCGCCCAGACCGCGGAAGGCGCTCTGACCGAGGTCCACTCCATGCTCCAGCGCATGAACGACCTCTCGGTCCAGTACAACAACGGCACCCAGAACAGCGACTCCCAGACCGCCCTGTCCACGGAGTTCGACGCTCTGGTCACCGAGATCGGCAACATCCAGGCCAACACGAAGTTCAACGGCGTCCAGCTCTTCGCCGGCGCCGACCTGGACTTCCAGACCGGGTTCGAGTCCGCCGACACGATCACGATCGACGGCACCACCGCCCTGGCCGACTTCACGTCGTCCACGGGCTCGCTCGCCATCACCGGTGGCTCCGACGCCGTCCAGACCGCCATCACCGCGGTCTCGACCCAGCGCTCCGCCCTCGGTGCCGTGCAGAACCAGTTCGAGCACCGCGTCAACAACCTGAACGTCTCCGTGGAGAACCTCTCGGCCTCCGAGAGCCGCATCCGCGACACCGACATGGCCGCCGAGATGATGAACTTCACCCGTTCGCAGATCCTCTCCCAGGCCGGCACCTCCATGCTGGCCCAGGCCAACCAGGCCCCGAACAACGTGCTCAGCCTCCTGCGCTGATCCGCCCTGCACCGGGGTGGGAGCCCACCCGGCTCCCACCCCGGTCTCCGGCATTTCCGTCCCTCTCCGACGCCCACCGGCGCCGGAGAAGGGCGGTAGCACCGGAGACCCGGTACCCGCCCCACCCACCCGCTGCAGCGCAGCAGCGGGACCAGCACACCCGTGACCGGGCCACCCGTCGCGGCCATCGAAGGAGGCCCCCATGGCCACCAGCAGCATCAGCGGACTCGCCAGCGGACTCGACACCGCGTCGATCATCGACTCCCTCATGCAGCTCGAGGCTGCCCCCCAGACCCGGCTCAAGACGAAGATCACCAGCGAGCAGAGCGTCCTGGCCAAGCTCCAGTCGCTCAACACCTCGGCCAAGAGCCTGGGCGATCTCGCCACCGAGCTCGCGAAGCCGGCGACCTGGACAGCCACCACGGCGACGTCGTCGAACAGCAACATCAGCGTCACCGCGGACTCCACCGCGGGCGCGGTGTCGCTGAGCGTGTCGGTCCTCGACGTCGCGCGCACCACGCAGCGCGGCTTCGTCAACACCGCGGCGAAGACGGACGTGGTCACCGGCGCGACCAACACGGTGACCCTGACCAAGGCCGACGGCTCCTCCTTCGCCGTCGACAGCGGCGACGGCACGCTGTCCGGCCTGGTCAACGCCCTCAACACCCAGTCGGCCGACACCGGCGTGCGGGCCAGCCTCGTCTCCTCCGGCGGCGGCTACCGGATGCTGCTGGAGTCGACCTCCACCGGCGTCGACACCGGGTTCACCCTCACCGCCGAGGACGGCTCCGACATCCTGGGCGGGTCCGTGCTGCGCGCCGGCACCGACGCCCGGATCGACGTCGGCGGCGGGATCGAGGCGACGTCCACGTCCAACACCTTCACCGACCTGCTGCCCGGCGTCGACGTGACGCTCTCGGCCGCCACGCAGACCGCCGAGACGGCGAGCCTCTCGGTCGGTCGCGACGTCGCGAGCCTGGCCTCGAAGTTCCAGAGCCTCGTCGACGGGGTCAACGGCCTGGTGGCGATCATCGACACCGGCACGGCCTACAACTCCACGACCAAGACCTCCGGCGTGCTCGCCGGCGACTCCAGCGTGCGCGACCTGCGCTCGCGCCTGCTCGGCGCGGTCTTCCCCGGCGACGGCACGACGATGGCCAACCTCGGTCTCCAGACCGACCGCTACGGCAAGCTCACGTTCGACGCGGACACGTTCACCGAGGCCTACAACGCCGATCCCGACGGGGTCGCCGCGCAGATCACGAGCACGTCCAACGGCTACGCCAAGCGCGTGGCCGACGTGGCCGTGGGCGCCTCCAAGATCGGCACGGGCACGCTCACCACGGCGATCGAGAGCCGGCAGACCGGCATCAGCCGCCTGCAGGACGACGTCGACAACTGGGACACCCGTCTGGAGCTGCGCCGCGCGACGCTCCAGAACCAGTTCACCGCGCTCGAGACCGCGCTCGCCCAGATGCAGAGCCAGTCGTCGTGGTTGGCCGGCCAGCTCTCCTCGCTGTCCTCAAGCTGAGCCCTGACCTGCCGATCTAGAAGGGGCACGGCCCGGTCCAGACGAAGGGACGAGACCACATGTACACCACCCCCGGCGGGCGACCCGACGCCCGCGCTGCCTACCTGGGCAACTCGGTGGCGACGGCCAGCCCCGCGCAGCTGCTCATCATGCTGTACGAGCGGCTGGTGCTCGACGTCCGTCGCGGGCTCGAGGCCCAGGAGAAGCGGCACCTGTCCGAGGCGCACACGCACCTCGTGCACGCCCAGGAGATCGTCCTCGAGCTGCGCTCCAGCCTCGACGTCGACGCATGGTCGGGTGGCCCCGCGCTGGCCTCGATCTACGACTTCCTGCACCTGCAGCTGGTCCGCGCCAACGTCAAGAAGGACGCCGCGATGACCCGCGGCTGCCTCGCGCTGGTCGAGGACCTCTGCGCCACCTGGCGCCAGGCCGCCCTCCAGGCGAGCCAGGCAGCCTGACGGCCATGACCGGCCGCCCGGCGGCCGACGGACCCGGCCGAGACGAACCCGACGTCATGGAGATGCTGATGAGCTGGCAGGTCACCCTCGACAAGCTCGAGCTCGACGTCCTCCGCGTCGAGTCCGCGCTGGCCCGCGGCAGGACCCCCGAGATCGAGCCCTGGCAGCCCGACCCGCACCTCGGTGCGCTCCCCGCGCCGCTGCGGCCCCGCGCCGAGCAGCTGTGCCGGCGCCAGACCGAGGCCGCCGAGAGGCTGGCCGACAAGCTCCACCAGGTCCACCGCGAGCAGGCCCTCGCCGACACGGTGAGCCGACTCTCAGGACGCAGCGTCGACCCGATCTACGTCGACCGCGCGCTCTGACCCCGCACTCCCCAGCACACCCGTACTCCCCAGCACACCCGCACCACCAGCAGCACCACCCACCCAGCACCACCCAGCACGTCCCCCTCGAGGCGTCCCGCCCGGGCCCGGTCAGGACCGGTCGTCCGGGTGCCTCAAGTCCCCCGCACCACCGCCGATGAGACCGGCGGAGCCCAGCATCCCTCTCCAGAAGGAGCCTGTCGTGCACGCCCTGATCATCGACGACTCGCGCACGATGCGCGCGATCATCGCCCGCATCGTGAAGGAGCTCGGTTTCGAGACCTCCGAGGCGGAGAACGGCCAGGAAGCCCTGGACCTGCTCGAGGACGGCCTCGTGCCGGACATCTGCCTCATCGACTGGAACATGCCCCTGATGGACGGCTACACGTTCGTCACCCGCGTGCGCCAGGACCCGAAGTGGCGCAACGTCACCCTCATGATGGTCACGACCGAGAGCGAGCACAGCCAGATCGTGCGCGCCCTCGCCGCCGGCGCCCACGAGTACCTGATCAAGCCGTTCACCCCGGACTCCATCGTCGAGAAGCTCGAGCTGCTCGGCCTCGCCGCACAGGAGATCCCGGCATGACCGTCGTGGCCGAGCCCGCCCTGGGCGACCTGCACACCGTGGTCGAGGAGGTCTGGTCGACCTTCCTCGCCGACGGCAACCCGATCCTGCCCGCCGACGGGCCGTCCGAGGACGTCCACTGGACCGCCGCCATCACCGTCACCGGTGCCTGGGAGGCCCAGATCTCCGTCGTCCTCAGCGAGGCCGCCGCCACGGGCGTCGGCGCCACCATGCTGGCGATCGACGAGGCCACCTGCTCGACGGCCGACGTCCGCGACGCGCTCGGTGAGCTCGTCAACATCGTCGGCGGCAACGTCAAGAGCCTGATGCCCGGCCCCTCCGTCCTGTCCCTGCCGCTCGTGGGCCACGGCGACATCGCCCCCACCAGCGACCTGCAGCCGGTCCGACGCCTGGACCTGCTCTGGCGCGGTGAGCCGGTCGTGGTCGTCGTCCACGTGCCCGTGCAGGACAGCTCCACCACCGCCACCACCACCTGACCGGAGCCCCCCATGAAGATCCTCGTCGTCGACGACAGCCGCGTGATGCGTCAGATCGTCATCCGCACCCTGCGCCAGTCCGGCCACGCCGGCCACGACATCGTCGAGGCCGAGAACGGCCGGATGGCGTTCGAGATGATCGCGGCCGAGGCGCCCGACCTCGTCCTCTCGGACTGGAACATGCCCGAGATGACCGGGATCGACCTGCTCGGCGCCCTGCGCCGGGCGGGCATCGGCGTGCCGTTCGGCTTCGTCACGTCGGAGGGTTCCCCGGCCATGCGCGAGCAGGCCGAGGCCGCCGGGGCGAGCTTCCTCGTCGCGAAGCCGTTCACCGCGGAGACCTTCGACGAGGTGCTCACCCCGGTGCTCGGTGCCGCACGATGAGCGGCACCGACGTCGCGCTCCCCACGCACCTCCCCGAGCCCAAGCAGGTCAAGGACCTGTTCACGGACCTGCTCGACCGTGCCGTCGAGCTGCGTCCGGGCCCGCCCTTCGCGGTGAGCCCGAGCTACCCGGCGTCGATCGCCTCGTTCGTCGACGACCGGCTGATCGTGCGCGCCGTCGTCGCGCTCGACCTGCCGCTCTCGGCCCACCTGGGCTCCGCGCTCGCACTGGTCCCCGCCAGCGGCGCGGAGGCGGCGATCGAGGACGGCGCGCTGCCGGACTCCACCGCGGAGGGGCTCAGCGAGGTCTTCAACGTCATGGCCTCGCTGTTCAACACCGAGGAGACCGCGCACGTGAAGCTGTACCAGGCGCACTGCTCGGGCGCCCAGCTGCCGCACGACGCCCGCGCGCGCACCCAGATCCTGGGCCGCCGCGAGGACTACCTGGTGGACGTCGCCGGCTACGGCTCCGGCCGCCTGGCCGTCGTCCTGTGTTGATCCGCCTGCGCTGAGCCACCCGCGCTGATCCACCCGCGCGGGCCCGCACCCGCCGCACTCTCTCCCCTGGTCTCGAGACCCCCGGACACGCTCCGGGGGTCTCGAGGCATTTCTATGGTTTTCGACAATCCGGACCTGCTTCGCTCAGGCCCCCCAGGAGGGGGCCGATGGGACCCGCGAGCAAGGACGGCTCATCCCCTTCGCCGACGGACCGGCACCCCGCGCCGCAGCGCTGCTGCAGCTGTGCGACCCCTGAAGAGGAGTCCCCGTGTCCGTCCCGTCCTTCGCGATGGCCAACCCGGTCTCGGCCGTCCTGGGCTATGCCCTCGACGGCATGAGCTACCGGCAGAACACGATCGCCGACAACCTGGCGAACATCGACACCCCCGGGTTCCGGGCCACGTCGGTGGACTTCGAGAGCGTGCTGAGCAGCGCCATCGGCGCCGGCTCCACCTCGTCCCTGGGCTCGCGCCTGGCGGGTGCCGCCCCGATCACCGAGGCCACGCAGACACCGGTGGGCGTCAACGGCAACAACGTCGACCTCCGCAAGGAGTCGCTCGACGCGATGCAGACGCAGTACACCTACCAGCTCGTGGCGCGCGCGGTGACCGACCGCTTCAGCCTCGTCTCGACCGTCGCGGCGGGTCAGTGATGAGCGCCTTCGACGCCCTGCGGATGGCGGGCTCCGGGCTGGGCATGCACCAGACCTGGCTCGACGTCCTCGGCAACAACATCGCCAACGTCAACACCTACACGTCGACCGCCGACGACGCGTTCCAGGCGCAGATGCTCGTCGCGTCCGCCCGGTCCGACGGCGGCGTGCAGGTGACCGGCATCGAGGAGTCCTCGGCCGAGGGCCGCCTCGTCTACATGCCCGACCACCCCCTGGCCGACGCCGACGGCTTCGTCCGGGCCCCCGACATGGACATGGAGGCGCAGATGAGCGAGCTGATCATGGCTCAGCGCGGCTTCCAGGCCTCCGCCCAGGTGACCAAGTACGCGCAGGACACGTACGGCACCGCGATCCAGATCGGCAAGTGACATGAGCGTCAGCGGGATCGAGGCCATCGGGGCCACCGGCTTCACGCCGTACCTCCCCCCGAGCGTCCCCACGGACATGCTCGGCACCGTCACCGACCTGGGGACCGGCAGCACCTCCACCACCGGCGACGCCGCCGGTTCCTCCGGCATCGCGGCCCTCCTGGGCCAGCTCGGGCTGGGCGGCGGCACGGGTCTCGGCGACCCGGCCGCCTCGGCCGCGGCCCAGGCCGGCGCGGGCGTCTCCGGCGTCTCGGGGGTGTCCGGCGCCGCCGGTGCCGCCGGGTCGAGCGGCGACTTCGGGCAGATGGTGCTCGGGAGCATCGACTCCCTCGACGGGATGCAGAAGACCACCGACCAGCTCGCCGTCCAGGCGGCCACCGGTGACCTGCAGAACCTCCACGACTACACGATCGCGGCCACCCAGGCCAGCGTCGCCACCCAGGTGACCGTCGCCGTCCGCAACAAGGCGGTCGAGGCGTTCACCGAGATCATGCGGATGCCCATCTGATGCGCGAGACGACGACGCGGTACTTCAACCGCCTCCGGTCCACCTTCGCCTCCTTCACCGCCGGCCAGAAGGCCGTCGTGGTGGTGGGCGGCGCCGCGGTGCTGCTGGCCGGCTTCATGGTCTACCGGTGGGCCGCCGCCCCCACCTACTCCCCGCTGTTCTCCAACCTGTCCGCCTCGGACGCCTCCGCCGTCGTCGACGAGCTCGACGCCACCGGCGTGAGCTACGAGCTGACCGACGGCGGCACGACGATCATGGTCCCCAAGGACGAGGTCTACCCCACCCGCATCCAGCTCTCGGGCCAGGGCCTGCCGGCCGACACGGGCACCGACGGCTACTCGATCCTCGACGACCAGGGCATCTCGACCTCGGAGTTCCAGGAGCAGACGGACTACAAGCGGGCCATGGAGGGCGAGCTCGACAACACGATCGAGGCCATCGACGGCGTCGACACCGCGGTCGTCCACCTCGCCATCCCGCAGAAGGACGTCTTCACCTCCGAGCAGCAGCCGACCACGGCGTCGGTGCTCGTCGGGACCCGCACCGGCACCACGCTGTCGGCCGAGCAGGTGCAGGCGATCGTCCACCTCGTCGCCTCGAGCGTCGACGGCCTGGACCCCGACAACGTCACGGTCGCGGACGCCACCGGCAAGGTGCTCTCCGCGCCCGGCGGCACCGCCAGCGCGGACGCCAGCGCCCGCACCCAGCAGGAGGCGGCCGTCCAGGACGCGCTGCACACCAAGCTCCAGACGATGCTCGACCAGGTCGTCGGCCCCGGCAACGCGACCGTCCAGGTCACCGCGCAGCTGGACTTCGACAAGTCGACCACCGAGACCCTCGACTACCAGCCCGACCGGACGATCCCCGCCCTCACCGAGTCCGCCCAGACGGAGACGTACACCTCCGCGGACGGCACCACCACCACGGGCAACGCCAACGGCGTCGTCGGGGTCAACGGCCAGACCGAGGTCGGCAACACCAACGGCAACGGGAGCTCCTCCTACGAGAACTCCTCGAGCTCGCGGACCAACGGCGTCGACACGGTGCGCAACACCACCGAGTCCACCCCCGGCGCGATCCAGAGCCTGCACGTGGGCGTGGTCCTCGACAGCACGACCACCCAGGCCATCTCGGCGGCCGACGTCCAGAACCTGGTGGCCAGCACGATCGGCATCGACCAGCAGCGCGGCGACACCGTCTCCGTCCTCTCCATGCCCTTCGACCGCACCGCTGCCGACTCCGCGGCAGCCGAGCTGGCGGCCGCGCAGGCCGCCGACGCGGCCGCGGCCAAGACCGACCTGTACAAGAAGGGCGCCCTCGCCGGCGCGATCGCCCTCATGCTCCTCATCGCCTGGTTCCGGGCCCGCCGCCGGGCCAAGGCCCGCACCAAGGCCGCGACCATGGTCGTGGAGCAGATCACCGCCGAGCGGGCCGCCCTCGCGGCCGCCAACGCGGCCCCGGCCGAGCTCGCCCTGGCCGAGGCCGACGAGAACGAGACCGACCTGATGCGCGAGGAGCTCGCGCAGATCATCGACCGCCAGCCCGACGAGGTCGCGGACCTCCTGCGCGGCTGGCTCGCGGAGAAGAGCTGATGGCCACCAAGACCAAGGCGCCGGCCATCTCCGGTGTGCGCAAGGCCGCCGTCCTCATGCTGCAGCTGCCCAAGGGCCAGGTCTCCGAGCTGCTCAGCAAGCTCGACGAGGCCCAGGTCGAGGCCATCAGCGCCGAGATCGCGATGCTCGAGTCGGTGGGCGTCGAGGAGTCGATGGCGGTCGCCACCGAGTTCCGCGAGACCATGACGGCCCGCGAGCACATCGCCCGCGGCGGCTTCGGCTTCGCCCAGCAGATCCTCGAGCAGACCCTCGGCCCCGAGCGGGCCGCGGAGATCATCGCCCGGCTCCAGGCCGCCGCGGTGAAGATGCCGTTCCAGTTCCTGCACCAGGCCGACCCCGCCCAGCTGCGCTCCTTCATCGCCGACGAGCACCCCCAGGTGATCGCGCTGGTGCTGGCGCACATGACGCCGGACCGGGCCAGCCTCCTGCTCTCCGGGCTGCCCAGCGACGTCCAGGCCGAGGTCGCCCACCGCATCGCGGTGATGGACCAGACCTCGCCCGACATCGTGCGGACCGTGGAGTCCCAGCTCGAGCGCCGGCTCTCCTCGATGCTCCAGCCCCAGGACCTCTCCCGCGTGGGCGGCCTGGACCCGCTGGTCAACATCATCAACTCCGCCGACCGCGCGACCGAGCGCGAGATCATCGCCGGCCTGGAGAGCATCGACCCCGAGCTCGCCGACCAGGTCAAGGCCCGGATGTTCATGTTCGAGGACATCATCAGCCTCGACGACCGCGCCGTGCAGCAGGTGCTGCGCCAGGTCGAGTCCGCCTCGCTCGCGCTCGCCCTCAAGGGCGTGGCCGACAAGGTCCGCGACAAGATCACCCGCAACCTGTCCTCGCGGGCCGCCGAGAACCTCGTCGACGAGATCGACATGCTCGGCCCGGTCCGCCTGGCCCAGGTCGAGGAGGCCCAGCAGGCCGTCATCCGCACGATCCGCCAGCTCGAGGAGCGCGGCGAGATCATGATCCGCCGCGGCAACGACAATGACTTCGTCGACTGAGCCGGCCGCCGGGGACGGCGGGTACCACCGGGTGCTGCGCGGCGCGGGCGCCGCGGGCGCGGACGCGCTGCGCACCCCGGAGCTGCGCAGCGGCGAGTGGACCCGCTTCACCGACGACGCGGCCCTGGGCGACACCGTCGCCGAGGACATCCTGGCCAGCCTGGCCGGGGACGTCCGCGAGGCCGCCCGGTCGCAGGGCTACGCCATCGGCTGGGCCGAGGGACGCCGGGCGGCGGCCGCCGAGCACGAGCGCGTGCTGGCCGAGCTGCACCAGGCGGCCGCCGAGGCCGAGCAGCGGCGCTCCGTCGAGCACGCCGCCGCCGTCCGCGCCCTCGCCGCCGCGGCCCGCGGCCTCGACGAGGAGCTCGCCGCGCGCGTCGTCTCCATCGAGGAGCAGTCCCTGGCCCTGGCCGCCGAGCTCACCGAGCTGCTGGTCGGCCACGAGCTGGCCGTCGCCGAGGACCCGGTGCGCGACCTGGTCCGGCGCGCGCTCACCCTGCAGCCCGTGGGCGCGCCGGTGACCCTGCGGATCGCCCCCGGCCAGCTCGCCCCCGAGCACCGCGCGATGCTGGCCGAGGCCGGCGTCGGGGTGGCCGAGGACTTCACGCTGGCCCCCGGGGACGCCCTCGTGGAGTCGCCCCGCCAGGTCGTCGACCTGCGGATCTCCACCGCCCTGGAGCGCATCCGGGAGGCCCTGTCGTGACCCGCCGCTTCCCCCCGGGCGTCCTCGCCGGCCGCGTCGCCACCGCGGCCGCCGCCGTCCAGCTCAACGCCGTCCGCGCCACCGCCCTCGAGCAGGCGCGGGCCGCGGCGCTGGCCGCCGCGCGGCCGAAGGAGCTCGGCCGCGTCGTCGAGCTGCTCGGCCTGCACCTGCGGGTGAGCGGCATCCGTGCCGCTGTCGGTGACCTCCTCGAGGTCCTCGGCGGCGTCCCCGTCCTCCTCGAGGTCGTGGGCTCCACCACCGACGACCTCACCTGCCTGCCGCTCGGCAGCACCGCCGGCATCGAGGTCGGCGCCCACGTCCGCAACACCGGCGGCCCGCTGCGCATCCGCGTCGGCGAGGCCCTGCGCGGGCGCGTGCTGGACGGCCTGGGCAACCCCGTCGACGGCCTGGCCCCGCTCGCCTCGCTGCCCGGGCTGGAGCTCGTCGGCGTCGACGCCGCCGCCCCCGACGCGTTCACCCGCCCGCGCATCGACACCCCGCTGGGCCTGGGCGTCCGCGCCCTCGACGCACTCGTCCCCGCCGGCCGCGGCCAGCGCCTGGGCATCATGGCCGGCTCCGGCGTCGGCAAGTCGAGCCTGCTCTCGATGATCGCCCGCGGCACCGAGGCCGAGGTCTCGGTCATCGCCCTCATCGGCGAGCGTGGCCGCGAGGTCCGCGAGTTCCTGGAGAACGACCTCGGCCCCGAGGGCCTGGCCCGCTCGGTCGTCGTCGTCGCGACCTCCGACGCCCCCGCCGTCGAGCGGCTGCGCGCCGCCTTCGTCGCCACCAGGATCGCCGAGTGGTTCCGGGACGCCGGCAAGGACGTCGTCCTGATGATGGACTCGCTGACCCGCGTCGCGATGGCCCAGCGCGAGATCGGCCTGTCGGCCGGCGAGCCGCCCGCCACCCGCGGGTACCCGCCCAGCGTGTTCGGCCTGCTGCCCAAGCTGCTCGAGCGCGCCGGCACCAACCCCACCGGCTCGATCACCGGGCTCTACACCGTGCTCGTCGAGGGCGACGACATGCAGGACCCGATCGGTGACACGGCGCGCTCCATCCTCGACGGCCACGTCGTGCTCACCCGCCGCCTCGCCACCGCCGGCCACTTCCCGGCCATCGACGTCCTGGAGTCCATCTCCCGCGTCACCGGCGCCGTCACCACGCCCGCCCAGCGCGGGGACGCCACCCGGCTGCGCCGGATGATGGCGGCCCACCGCGACGTCAAGGAGCTCGTCGAGATCGGCGCGTACGTCTCGGGCACCGACCCGGACGCCGACGCCGCGCTGGCCCGCAAGGGCGCCATCGAGGGCTTCCTGCGCCAGGACATGGAGGACCAGACCCCGCTGGCCGAGACCTGGCAGCGGCTGGCCGAGCTGGTCGGCTCGACCGCCGCCGTCGGTGCCCCCACCGCCGTGGGCGCGGGCGCGCGGCCCGCCGGCCAGCTCTCCGCTCCCTCGCCTGCTCCCTCCTCTGCTCCCGTCCCCTCCGTCCCCGGTGAGGTGCTCCGATGACCCGCCCCGCCGACGCCGGCCTCGCCGCCGTCGCCCGTGTCCGCTCCGTCCGCGAGCGCGACTCCCGCCTCGGCCTCGTCAAGGCCCTGGCCGAGGCCCGCGCCCGTGAGGCCGAGGTCGCCCGGCTCGAGTCGGCCATGCGCGTGCACGGCCGCGACCTCGAGGGCGACATGGGCCGCTTCGTCGTCCTGTGCCAGTCGCTGGCCGTGCTGCGCGAGGCCGCCTCCGACGCGCGCCGTCGCGCCGAGAGCGCCGCCGTCGTCGCCACCGACGCCCAGTCTCACTGGGGCTCGGACAGGGCTCGGCTGTCCGCCGTCGAGGGCCTGATGGAGCGGCGCGCCGAGGAGCGCGCCGCCGAGGCCGCCCGCGACGCGGCCGCCGAGACCGACGAGATCGCCTCCGTGGGCTGGCTGCGCCGCTCGCGCACCGAGGAGCAGCACGGGGTGGGCGCATGAGCATCGACAACGTCACCGCCCGGATCGCCGTGATCCAGTCCCAGCTGGCCGCGCTCGACCCCAGCCGCACGGCCACCGCCGGCGGCACGCTGGGCGTCGCCGGCGCCACGGACGCCGCCGACTTCGCCCAGGCGCTGGAGCGCGCGACGTCCGCCGTCGCCGGCGCGTCCGGCTCCACCGGCACCGCCTCGGCCACCGCCACCACGGGCGCCCGCGGGGCCGCCTCGGGAACGGCTTCGGGGGGCGCCTCGCCGCTGGCCGAGCGCGTGATCGACAAGGCCCGCTCCTACCTGGGCATGCCGTACGTCTGGGGCGGGGACTCCCCCTCCGACGGCGGCATGGACTGCTCGGGCCTGGTCCAGCACGTCTTCGGGTCGGTCGGCATCGACCTCCCCCGGGTCTCGGCCGACCAGGCCCGCAGCGGCACCGCCGTGGCCTCGATGGCGCAGGCCCGCCCCGGCGACCTCATCGCCTGGGACAACTCCAGCCGCAACGTGGGCGCCGACCACATCGCCATCTACGTCGGCCACGGCAAGATGATCGAGGCCCCCTACACCGGTGCCTCGATCCGCCTGGTCGACGTCCCCTCCACCCCGGACTACATCCGACGCGTCCTGCCCGACCAGGCGGCGCCGGTGGCCCGGACCGCGTCGACGACGTCGGTGGCGGCCTCCGGGGCGGGCTCCTCCCCGTTCGACGGCCTCTTCGCCGCGGCCGAGCGCAAGTACGGCGTGGACGCCGACCTGCTCTCCGCGATCGCGCGGGCCGAGTCCTCCTACGACCCGAAGGCCGTCAGCCCCGTGGGGGCCCAGGGCCTCATGCAGCTGATGCCCGCGACGGCCGCCGGGCTCGGGGTCGGCAACCCGTTCGACCCGAGCCAGGCCGTCGACGGCGCCGCCCGCCTCATGCGCGACCTGCTCGACCGCTTCGGCCGCACCGACCTGGCCCTGGCCGGCTACAACGCCGGGCCCGGCGCGGTGATCCGCTACGGCGGCGTCCCGCCGTACCCCGAGACCCAGAACTACGTCAGCAAGATCATGTCCTGGATGGAGGCCGCCTGATGGCAGGTAGCGCGATCGACCCGTTGACCATCGCCCCGCTCCCGGCGCGCTCGTCGAGGGCCTCGTCCCGCGACGACGCCGGTGCGCCCGACGGCGCCTTCGACGCCGAGCTCAGCCTGGCGCGCGACGCCCAGCGTCCTCAGGCGCAGCGCTCGAGGTCGGGGAGCACGCAGGCACGGGGCCGGGCGGACGCGCCGGGCGACCGCTCCCTCGACCGGGCCGTCGAGCGCCCCGGCTCCGAGCGCCCCACCTCCGAGCGCCCCACCTCCAGCACCCAGGGCCCCGACGACGCGGTCGGCTCCGAGCCCACCGCCACCGCGACCGCCACCGCCGAGGCCACCGTCGACCCCGCGCTGGTCGCGGGGCTCGCCGTGACCCCGCTGGCCGCGCTCCGCCCGCTCGTCCCCGCGCCGGCCATGCCCGGCGTGACCGCCGAGGCGGGGGTCGGGAGCGAGGAGGAGTCGGCGTCCGCCTCGAGCGGACTGTCCGGACAGACGGGCCACATCGGTCAGGCTTCCGCCGCCGGCGGTGCGCTGATCGGCGCCCAGCTCGGGCTCGCCGGCCGCGTCGCCGGCCAGGCCCTCCTCGGCGCCGCCACGCCGGAGGCCGGCCCGACCGACTCCGCGCCCGCGTCGTCGAGCACGCTGCTCGACGCAGGCTCCTCGCCGTCCGTCGCGGCAGGCGTCACGGCGCAGGGCACGCCCGTCCCCGCCGGGGACGGTGAGGGAGCGGGCGGGTCCGCGCAGGAGGGAATCGGTCCGGACGGTACGAACAGTGCCGCCGTCGCCGTGGCCCCCGACGGCTCCGTCGCAGCGCAGACCGCCGCCCTCACGGTGAGCGGCCCGCTCGCCGGCCGGCTGTCCGCCACCGCGGTGGCGGGCACCCGGGCGGACGGCCCCGCGCTCGACGTCCGCCTCCCCCGCAACCCGCTCACCGCCCGCGCCGAGGGCAACCGCGCGGCAGCGGCCGACGCCGGCGTGGGCGACCCCGCCTCCGACCCCGGCGGCGCCTTCGCCACGCGGCTCTCCGCTCACCTCTCCGGCGACGCCGCCGCGTCCTCCGGCACCGACCAGGGCGGCCAGGGCGGCCCGGGACAGCAGGGCCAGCAGGGCCAGGCCGCGGTGGCCGCCAGCAGCACCGCGGCCGCCTCGTCGACCGACGGCGGACCCGTCCTCGTCCAGGCCCCCGGCACGAGCCCCACCGCGGCCACCGCCGCGGCGTCGGCGCCCGGCGAGGCCCCCGCGGCCCGGCCGACGCCCGCCGCGCAGCTCGCCCCCGAGGTGACCCGCCTCGTGCAGGCCGGCCCCGGCACGCACCGCGTCGTCATGCGCCTCGACCCCGAGCACCTCGGCCAGGTCCGCGTGACGCTCACGCTCGCAGGCGGCGAGGTGCAGGTGCGCCTCGCGGCCGAGAGCGCGCAGGCCAGGGCCGCCCTGGCCGGGGACGCCGCCGACCTGCACCGGGCGCTGGAGCGCGCGCTCCCGGGCCTCCAGGACGCCCGGATCACGATCCAGGCCGCGGACGGCTCGTCCACGACGTCCACCCACACCCAGCACGGCTCCCAGCACGGCACCCAGCACGGGGCCGGCCAGAACTTCTCGGATGGTCAGCCCGAGGACCTCAACCCGCAGGGCGACCAGCCGATGACAGACGTGACGGACCAGAGCGCCCCGCGCGACTCCGGTGCGTCCACCTCCGACCGGCGGCACGACGCCGCCGGCCGCGCAGGGTCCGCAGGGACGCGGACCAGCACGATCGCCAGGGACGGCGCCACCAGCGGAGCTGACGCTCCGACGACGCACCCCACGTCCGGCCGGTCGCGGCTCGACGTGCGGGTCTGAACAGGAGGACCCATGTCCGTCTCGGCCACCGAGGGGATCGGCGGCAGCTCTGCCTGGGCCGCGTTCGGTACCGACACCGCGACGACCACCACGTCCTCCGAGGACAAGGACATGTTCATGAACCTGATGGTCGCCCAGCTGCGCTACCAGGACCCCATGAACCCCGCCGACACCTCGGACTTCATGGCCCAGAACGCCCAGTTCAGCGCCCTCGAGGCGATGCAGCAGGTCGCTCAGCTGACCTCTGCCGTCCTCGGCGCCCAGATGGCGTTCGGCGCCAGCGGGCTCGTCGGGCGCCAGGTCACCTACGTGGACGGCGACGGGAACTCCGTCACCGGGATGGTCTCGAGCGTCAACTTCGACGCCACCGGCCCCACGCTCGACGTGGACGGCACCAGCGTGCCGCTGAGCTCGGTCTCCAACGTCACCGCGCCCGGCAGCTCGGCCGGCACGTCGACGGGCACCTCCACCGAGGCGTCCAGCGGCTCCACCGACTCCTCCACCGACTCCTCCACCGACGCGTCCTCCGGCACCGACGCCGGCTGACGCCACCCGCGCCACCCCTCCTGATCCACCCGGATCACCCAGGTCCACCTGCACCGCCGCGCCAGTCGGCGGCCCGCGTCCCTCCCCCGACCCTCCGAGGCAAGGAACCCCAAGCCCATGCTGCGTTCGCTCTTCTCCGGCATCTCCGGTCTGCACGTCAACCAGGTGATGCTGGACGTCACCGGCTCGAACATCGCCAACGCCAACACGATCGGCTACAAGTCGAGCACGACGATCTTCTCCGACACGCTCAGCCAGATGCTCTCCGGCGCGACGGTCTCCAACGTCGTCCAGGGCGGCACGAACCCCGTCCAGGTCGGCCTCGGCGTCCAGGTGGCCGCCACCCAGACCAACCTCGGCCAGGGCTCGGCCCAGATGACCGGACGCTCGACGGACCTGATGCTCCAGGGCGACGGCTTCTTCGTCACCGAGAAGAACGGCATCAACCAGTACACCCGCGCCGGCTCGTTCAGCTTCGACGAGACCGGCACGCTCACGACCCCCACGGGCGCCCGTGTCCAGGGCTACGCGTGGGACGACGTGACCGGCGACTTCAGCACCACCCTGGGCCCGATCGTGCTCACCACCGACCCGACGCTGCTCTCCCCGGCCGCGGTGCCGGACCCGGTCACCGGCGAGCTCCCGTCCCTCACCAGCTTCAACTTCGGCGCCGACGGCACCCTGCGGGGCGTCTACTCCGACGGCGTCCAGCGCGACATCGCCCGCCTGGCGACCGCGCAGTTCAACAACCCGATGGGTCTGGAGAAGGTCGGCGAGACCTCCTTCATCGAGTCCGCGAACTCGGGCGCCCCGATCGTCTCCACGCCGGGCCAGGACGGCTCGGGCACCGTGATCGGCGGCGCGCTGGAGATGTCGAACGTCGACCTGGCCAGCGAGTTCACCAACCTGATCCTCGCCCAGCGCGGCTTCCAGGCCTCCAGCCGCGTCATCACCACCTCGGACTCCGTGCTCGAGGAGCTCGTCAACATCAAGCGCTGACGCTGACCGCCGGGGCCACCCACCCCGGACGAGGCCAGCGCCACACCGGCGCCCCGGACGGGGGGCGCCCTGACACCGTCGGGGCGCCCCCCGTTGCCTTGGAACCACCGAAAGCCCAGTTCAGACCGCACGTCCCCCGTGCGGGCCCGCTGGAGCTCCCCCGCTCGCCCCCCCGCTCCACCCCACCCCCCACAGGTGTCGTCAGGGGCCCGTGACCACTCAGGTCGCAGCCCGGACGGCCGAACGAAGACGCGACGGACCACGGAAGGTCCGCCGCAGACCGCACAAGGATGGTGCTCCCCCATGATTTCGTTGACCCGCCTCTCCGGGACCGTCTTCGCGCTCAACTCCGACCTCGTCGAGCGCATCGACTCCACGCCGGACACGGTGATCACCCTGGTCGACGGCAAGAAGTACGTGGTCGCCGAGACGATGTCCGAGGTCATCTCGACCATCTGCCGCTACCGGGCCGAGATCATCGCGCTCTCCAGCCACCTGCAGGCGGGCGACCTCGTCGCCGTCGGCCAGGGCAACCAGGGCACGAGCCAGCTCGCCACCGTGGTCGAGCACCGCCGGCCCAGCCTCAGCGTCGTCGACACCGACGCCCCGACCGACCCGGAAGGTGGCCTGCGATGAAGGACCCGATGATGCTCATCGGTCTGCTGATGGGCTTCGCCATCGTCATCCTCGCCAACATCATGGAGGGCGGCAACCCCGTCAGCCTGCTGCTGGTGGCCCCGATGCTGCTGGTGTTCGGCACCACCTTCATGGTGACGCTGGCCGGCGGCACCATCGCCGACGCGAAGGCGTTCGGCGTGGGCATCGTCAAGGCGTTCACCGGCGGCAACGTGAGCAACGCCGGCCTCGTCGTCCCCTCCGTCGTGAGCCTGGCCGAGAAGGCCCGCCGCGAGGGCCTGCTGGCCCTGGAGGACATGGTCAAGGAGATGGACGACGAGTTCCTCGTCAAGGGCGTCACGCTCGCCATCGACGGCACGGACCCCGAGGAGGTCCGCGACATCCTCGAGGCCGAGGTCACCGCGAAGAAGAAGTTCGACAAGCAGCAGGCCAAGTACTTCGCGGACGCCGGCGCCTACGCCCCCACGATCGGCATCATCGGCACGGTCATGGGCCTCGTCCACGTGCTCGAGAACCTCTCCGACCCGGGCGCGCTGGGCCCCCTCATCGCGGGCGCGTTCGTCGCGACCCTGTGGGGCGTCTGCTCCGCCAACGTGATCTTCCTGCCCATGGGCAACCGCCTGAAGCGGCTCTCCGAGCTCGAGGTCATGCGGATGGAGATCACCATCGAGGGCGTCGCCGCCATCCAGGCCGGTGCGAACCCGCGCATCGTCGCGCAGAAGCTCTCCTCCCTGCTCCCCGCCGGCCAGCAGCCCCCCGCTGCTGAGGCCGCCTGACGGACCCGTCCAGGAGGATCACCATGAGTGGGCACGGAGGAGGTCACGGCGGCGGCCGGCGCGCGAAGCACGAGGAGCACGAGGAGCACGAGAACCACGAGCGGTGGCTGGTGTCCTACGCGGACATGGTGACGCTCCTGTTCGTCCTCTTCGTCGTCCTCTTCGCGATGGCGCAGGTCGACCAGACGAAGTTCGAGGCGCTGGCCGCCAGCCTGCGCACGGGCTTCGGCAACGGCGACCCCGCGGTGCTCAACGGCGCCCAGTCGATCATGCCGGAGCAGGGCACGCAGCAGGTGCAGTCGGTCCAGCCGCTGGTCGACGTCGGCCAGATGACCCAGGACCAGCAGCAGGAGGTGGCGGACGCCGTCCGCAAGAACCAGCAGCTCCAGCGCGACCGCGCCCTGGCCGGCGCGAAGAGCGAGGTCGACCGGCTCACCGAGATCCGGGACAAGATCTTCGCCGCGCTCGACGCCGAGGGCCTCGCCGCCGACGTCAAGGCGACGTTCGACGAGCGCGGGCTGGTGCTCAGCCTCGTCTCCAAGCACGTCGTGTTCGAGTCGAACCTCGCCTCGCTGAGCCCCCGCGGCCGCGAGATCGTCGCCACCATGGCGCCGGTGCTGCGTCGGCTCTCCGACCCGCTCCAGATCGACGGGCACACCAACCAGGCCGCCGGCGCCCCCAAGTACTACGCCAGCGACTGGGACCTCTCCGCCGCCCGCGCGATCACCGTGCTGCGCCTCCTCGAGGACCGCTACGGGATCAGCGAGGACCGGCTCTCGGCCACCGGGTACGGCCACACCAAGCCGCTGCTCGACCCGAGCAAGCCCCGCTCGCAGGAGATCAACAAGCGCGTGGACGTCGTGATCCTCGCGAACCTCACCCCCGAGGAGCAGGCGCTCCTGGCCGAGGCCGTCAACGAGAAGGCCAAGGAGGCGCGCGCCGCCGCCAGTGCGGACAGCACCTCCAGTACGGACAGTGAGGCCGGTACGGCGACCGACACCACCACGAAGACCAGCAAGAACGCGGAGAAGACCGCCGAGAAGACGGCCTCCGCGCAGACCGAGAAGACCTCTACGAGCAGCGAGCAAGGAGCAGGACGATGACCGCGACCGCGGAGGAAGCCACCGAGAAGAAGAAGAAGTCCAAGCTGCCGCTGATCATCATCGCCGTCCTGGTCCTGGTGATCGTCGGCGGAGCGGTCTACTTCCTCTTCCTCAAGCCGGCCCCCGAGGCCGTCGTGGAGGAGCCCGAGCCCGAGGCCGGCGCCGTGCTGGCCCTGGACCCCGTCCAGATCAACCTGGCCGGCGGCCACTACCTCCAGGTCGGCATCGCCGTGCAGCAGACCATCGACGTCGCCGAGGACCTCGACGGCTCCAAGGCGCTGGACGCCACGATCGAGCTCTTCAGCGGGCTGAGCGTGGAGGAGATCGACACCGAGAAGGAGCGCACCGCGCTGAAGGCGGAGCTGCTCACCCAGATCGAGAAGGCCTACAACGAGGAGGCGACCGCCGACAGCGACGCCGTGGTGAACGTGATGGACGTGTACCTCACGACCTTCGTCTACCAGTGAGCCGCCGCACGGAGCACTGAGGCACCGCGCGGCCCGGGAGACCGGGCCGCGCCAGGACGAGCAGACCGGCCGGGGCGCCGGGGGCAGGAAGCCCGAAGCCCCAGGTCCCCCCGACCCGCCACCGCTCCCCGCGGCGGCCACGGGGAGGCCCCCGGCACCACGGACGGTGCCGGGCTCACGGCGCCGCGCCCGCGCGGCCGGCGCCGGGCACGGACGCCGTCCGCAGAGGCGAGAGGCAAACTTGTCGTTTCCTTGTCTCATGCACCCGCACCGGTGAGCCGATCGGTGGCTTCGTGAGCCTCCCAGCGTCCGTCGCGGCCGACACCCCCCGACCGCCCGCCCGATCGGGCCGGCGTGCCCGCACCGGTGTCGCGACGCCCTACGACTTCAGTCGCCCCATCCAGCTGTCCCGAGAGCACTCCCGCGTGCTCCAGCTGGGGTTCGACTCCTTCACCCGGCAGGCCACCACCGTCTTCACCTCGGTGCTCCGCAGCGTCTGCTCGGTCACCCTGGTCTCCATCGACCAGCGCTCCTACGCGGAGTACGTCGACTCGCTGGACTCGATGACCTACCTGACCATCTTCACCACCGAGCCCATGCCGGGCCGCGGCTGCCTCGACCTGCCCCTGGGGGCGATCATGGCGAGCGTCGACCACATGCTCGGCGGCCCCGGCACCGCCCGTCAGCCCAAGCGGGAGCTGACCGAGATCGAGTCCGGCGTCGTCGTCGGCCTCGTCGAGCGTCTCCTGCACGAGATGCGCTACTCGATGGAGTCGATCGTCGCGGTCGAGCCCGTCGTCACCGGCGTCGAGTACAGCCCCCAGTTCGCGCAGGCCGCGGGCGCCTCCGACGTCATGGTCGTCATCACCATGGAGCTGCGGATCGACGAGCGGCCCTTCAACTTCACCGTCTGCCTGCCCTTCGCCGGCCTGCACCCCCACCTGACCGCCGCCGCTGCCCCGGCGCCGGTCTCCCCGCGGGAGCGCGCCCAGCGCGAGGAGGCCGCCCGGGTCATGCGGACGAGCTTCGAGGACGTCCCGGTCGAGGTCAGCGTCCGCTTCCGCTCCTCCAAGGTCGACCCGATGCTGCTCGCCGGCCTCGCGCCCGGCGACGTCCTGCGTCTCGGCCACCCCGCCGCCGCCCCGCTCGACCTCACGGTCGAGGAGCAGGCGCTCGCGCACGTCACCCCTGGCTCGCAGGGCGGCCGCCTGGCCGCCCTCATCGTCTCCACCTCCAACCGCCCGACCGCCTCCTCCGCCAACCGTCCCTTCGCCCCGCAGGAGAACAACTGATGACCGCCGCTCCCCTCGAGACCGGCCCCCACGACGAGCTGGCCAGCTCCGTCGCGGAGGCCGCCGCCGCCGTGCTCCCGGCGGCCGAGCCGCTCTCCGCCGGCGACCCGCAGCCGGGCAACGAGCACATCACCCGCGTCTTCTCCTCCGCCGTCGTCGCCGAGCTCGCCGGCGCCCGCGAGGGCCGCCTGGCCCTCCTCGTGGGCTCCGAGCTCACGGACGCCCTCAAGTCCGCCCCCGGTGGCGGGCTGGACGTCGCCGCCGCCGTGCAGCCCGCGCTGGACGCGGCCGCGCAGGTGCTGGGCGCCAGCGTCCGCGCCGCGGACCTCGTCGACCTGGACGCCGTCGTCGACCGTCTCTGCGGCGAGGCCTCCTACACCGCCGTGACGCTGCTCGGCGGCTCGATCGCCGGCGCGCTCCTCATGCCCCACGACGTCCTCTCCGCCGTCGACGGCGTCGAGGACGACCCGGACGCCGCCGCCGAGCAGGCGAACACCGAGACCGCGGAGGCCGTGGCCGCCGCGGCCGAGGCCGCCGCCCAGCCCGCTGCCCAGCCCGCCGCCCAGCCCGTCGCCGCGGAGAGCCAGAGCCTCCCCGACGCGACCGCCGCCGCTGCTGCTGTCGGCAGCGAGGTCGTCACCGCCGCCGGCGCCGCGCCGGCCGTCCCCAGCCCGACGGACTCGCTGCCGCCGGTCGCCACCGTCCGCTCCATCGCCGACGGCCGCCGCGGCATCGACATGCTGGCCGGCGTCGAGATGGAGGTCACCGTCGAGCTCGGCCGCACCCGGATGCCCGTGCGCGAGCTGCTCGCCCTGGCCCCCGGCACCGTGCTCGCGCTCGACCGGGCCGCCGGCAGCCCCGCCGACCTGCTGGTCAACGGCCGGCTCGTCGCGCGCGGCGAGGTCGTCGTCGTCGACGAGGACTTCGGCCTGCGCGTCACCGAGATCCTCGACCAGTCCCAGGCGGTGTGACATGGGCGAGCTCGCGATCCGCATGGTCGTCTCGCTGCTCGTCGTGGTCGGCCTCATGCTCCTCGTCGCCAAGGTCGCGATGAAGCGCGGCAAGGGCGTGCGCGCCACCGGCCTCCAGGTCGTGGGGCGCCAGCAGCTCGGCCGGGGCAGCGGCCTCGCCGTCGTGACCGTCGGCGAGCGCCTGCTCCTGCTGGGCACCACCGAGTCCCAGGTCAGCCTGCTGGCCGAGCTGGACCCGGCCACTCTCCCCGCGTCCCTGCGCGGCGCGCTGCCCGGGCCCGC
This sequence comes from Nocardioides sp. GY 10127, assembly GCF_004919085.1. Taxonomy (GTDB): domain Bacteria; phylum Actinomycetota; class Actinomycetes; order Propionibacteriales; family Nocardioidaceae; genus Nocardioides. The sequence goes on from NZ_STGL01000016.1 coordinate 22,292, forward strand.
CGTCGAGGCCGCGGCCGAGGAGCCCCTCGAGCTGGACGGGCTGGACCTGGACGACCTGGACGGGCTCGAGGTCGTCGACATGGACACCACCGGCGGAGCCGACTTCTCGGCGCTGCTCGCGCTGGCCCAGGCCGGCACCGCTCCCGCTGCCCCCGCCCAGGCCGCTCCCACCGCCGCTCCCACCGCTGCTCCGACCGCTGCTCCCGCCCAGGCCGCTCCCACGGCCGCTCCCACCGCTGCTCCCACCGCCTGGTCCACGCCGCTCCCGGCCTCCACCAGCGCGCTCGGCCAGGGCCAGCGGGTCTCCGGCCTCGCCGTCTCCGGTCTGCCGGAGCTGCGCCGCCCGTCCGTGCCCACCACCGTCACCGTGACCGCCACCGCCGTCGGGGCCGCTGCCGCAGCCCCCGCCGCCCCGCAGGTCACCGCCCCGCAGGTCGCCCCGGTTGCTCCGGTCGTCCCTGTCGCGGAGGCCGCCGCCTCCCCCGTCGACGCCCTCCTCGCCGACGCCCCGGTCGACCCCGAGCCGACCCGCGCCCCGCTGGCGTCGGCGCCTGCCGAGCCCGTCTCCCCCGTCGCCGCGCCCACCCCGGTCGTCGACGAGGACGAGGCCGCCCGTCAGCTGGCCCGCGTCCGTGCCGCCGTGGCCGACGCCCGCCCGGTGACGCCGCTCGACGTGGCGCAGCGCGTGTCGGCGGTCCGTACCGACCGTTCCGACCTGTCGGTCCAGGCTCCCGCCGCGGCCGACCGCGAGGCCGCCTCGGCCCTCCAGGAGGCCGCCGAGGACGACGAGGTCGCCCGGGCCACCGCCGAGGCCGGTCAGTTCATCGCCGCCCTGTCCGCCGCGCTCGCCGCGACCGAGCCCACTGCGGCTCCGTCCGGCACGACGTCCGCCGGTCTCACGCAGCCCACGGAGCTCTCCCGCGCCGGGCGCAGCCGCACCCGCCGCCGCACCCGGGGCGGCAAGCCCGTCGGGGACGCGCGCCCGGAGCAGGTGCTGCCCCAGCCGCAGGGCCCGCTGGCGGGCTCCGTCCTCTCCCCGCAGACCTGGCGCCAGGCGGCGCAGGCGGTCAGTCGGCGCGCGTCATGACCCTGCCCCACGAGGGCGCCGGCACCGCCGGCGCCCCTCCCGCCCTGCCCTCGACCGGGCCGTCCACGGCTCCGTCCGCGTCCGTCCGCCCCGTGGGCCGCCACCGCGCGGAGCGCCCCCGGCGTCCGCTGGTCCGCGCCGTGGTGCTCGGCCTTGCCGCCCTCGCTGCGCTGGCGCTCATCCTCCTCCCCGGTGCGTTCCTCGACTCGGCCTCCGCCTCCGGCACCAATGGCCCCGAGTTCAACTGGGGTTCCGGCACGATGACCGGTCCGTCCGTACCGGGCTCCGGCTCGCTGGACCCCACCGGTGACGGCTCGGTCAGCGTCGACGTCACCGGCCTGACCCGCAAGCCCAGCGAGTCGGTCGCGCTCTTCATCGCGCTCACCCTGCTCTCGCTGGCTCCCGCGATCGTCCTGACCTGCACGAGCTTCACCAAGATCCTCGTGGTGCTGGGCCTGACCCGCAACGCGCTCGGCCTCCAGCAGACGCCGCCCAACCAGGTGCTCGCCGGACTCGCCCTCTTCCTCAGCCTGTTCATCATGGCGCCGGTCCTCTCCCAGATGAACGACGCGGGCGTCCAGCCCTACATGGACGGCACGCTCACCGCGCAGCAGTCCTGGGACGCCGGCATCGAGCCGCTCCGCTCGTTCATGCTGGACAACACCGAGGACGAGGAGCTCGCGACCCTGACCCGGGTGGCGGGCCGTGAGCTGCCCAGCGACCGGGCCGACGTGCCGCTCACCACGCTCATCCCGGCCTACGTGCTCTCCGAGCTCAAGGACGCCTTCATCATCGGCTTCATCATCTTCATCCCGTTCCTGGTCATCGACCTGGTCGTCTCCGGGGCGCTGATGGCGCTGGGCATGATGATGATGCCGCCGGTCATGGTGTCGCTGCCGTTCAAGCTCCTGCTCTTCGTCCTCGTCGACGGCTGGGCGCTGATCATCACCGCCCTCGTCCAGAGCTATGCCTAGCGGCCCTGGCCGCCACCTCCCGCTCTCGCCCCGCGCACTTCTTCGCGCACCCCGCACCACCACGCTGCCGGCCGCCACGACCGGCCCTTCACCGGACGATCCCGACCGTCCGGACAGTCCCTCCCACCCCGACCAGTGAGGCTCCCGTGACCGACACCGCCGTCCTCCAGCTCGCCACCATGACCATGGCGGTCGCGCTGAAGCTCTCCGCCCCGATCCTGCTGACCGCCCTGTCGGTCGGCTTCACGGTCTCGCTGTTCCAGTCCATGACCCAGATCCAGGAGTTCACCCTCGCCTTCGTCCCGAAGGTCGTGGCCGTGGGCGGCGCGCTCGTCGCCAGCGGCAACTGGATGCTGCACACGCTCATCCAGTTCACCAACGACGTCTTCGCGATGGTCCCCTCCCTGCTGGCCTGATGGCCGCCGGACCCCACCCCGCCTCCCCTCCCCACCCAGGACGAACCCCATGACCCTGACCGTCGACGGCGCGCCGATGCTGGCGTTCCTCCTCGCGTCGCTGCGGGTCGTGGCCTGGCTGGTGATCGTCCCCCCGTTCGCCACCCGCGCCTTCCCCACCACGGCCAAGGTCGTGCTCGCGCTGGGCCTGTCGATGGCCATGGCCCCCGCCCTGGCGGACGACCCGGTGCCGGTGGAGCTCTGGAGCATCGCGGTCGTCGGCCTCACGCAGGTCGCCATCGGCGCCGGCCTGGGCTACCTCACGATGCTGATGCTGAGCGTGATCTCGGCGGCCGGCTCCCTGCTCGATGTCTTCGGCGGCTTCGCGCTGGCCCAGGGCTTCGACCCGCTCGGCCAGAACTCCTCGACCGTCATCGGCCAGCTGCACAACATGCTGGCCACGATGCTGCTGTTCGTCTCGGGCGGCTACCTGGTGGTCGTGGCCGGCCTGCTGCGCACCTTCGAGGTGCTGCCCCTGGGCTCCGCCCCCAGCACCACGGACGGGATCGGCCTGGTCACGGCCGCCTTCAGCCTCTTCATCGCGGCCGCCGTCCAGGTGGCCCTCCCCATGGTGGCCGTCCTGTTCGTGGCCGACCTCGGTCTCGCGCTGATGACGAAGATCGCCCCGCAGCTCAACGCCATCCAGGTCATGTTCCCGGCCAAGATCGGGCTCACCCTGCTCCTGGTGGGGCTCAGCTTCACGGTCCTGCCCGACGTCACCTCCCGGATGGTCGACCACGCGATCCGCGTGATGTCGGCCTTCGCCACGGGGGGCTGAGCGTGTCCGGGGAGAAGACCGAGAAGCCCACAGAGCAGAAGAAGAAGCAGTCCCGCAAGGAGGGCCAGGTCGCCCGGACCCAGGAGTTCGGCGGCTGGCTCACGATGCTCGCGTTCGCCGGTGCGGCGCCCACGCTGCTCGCGCGCGAGGCGGAGACGCTGCGGGAGTTCATGGTCCACGCGCTCCGGGTGGCCGAGACGCCGACCCCGGAGAACGCCCTCGACCTGCTCACCACGGGCGTCCAGGGGGCCTTTCTCACCATCGTGGCGCTCGGCTCCGCGGTGATGGTGCTGAGCGTCGCGGCCAGCCTCGCCCAGGGCGGCTTCTTCCTCGCCACCAAGTCGATGAAGCCCAGCTTCTCGAAGTTCGACCTGGTGAAGGGGACCAAGCGGCTCTTCGGCCCCCAGTCCTGGTGGGAGGGCGCGAAGATGCTGATGAAGACCGGCCTGCTGGGGGCCCTCGCCTACGGCACGATCACCTCCGTCATGCCCCTGCTCGGCGGGCTCATGCCGACCGCGGTCGTCATCGACGTCGCGGGCGGCGAGGTCTTCCAGCTGCTGCGCTTCGTCGCTGTGGCCGGCCTCCTCATGGCGGGCGTCGACTACCTGGTCTCCCGCCGGCGCACGATGAAGCAGGTGAAGATGACCAAGGAGGAGGTCAAGCAGGAGCACAAGAACACCGAGGGCGACCCGCTCCTGAAGTCCGCGATCCGCGCCCGGCAGATCGCCACGAGCCGCAACCGGATGATCGCGGAGGTCGCCGAGGCGGACGTCGTCCTGGTCAACCCGACCCACGTCGCCGTCGCCCTGCGCTACCAGCCGGAGAAGGGCGCCCCCGTCGTCGTCGCCCGCGGCTCCGGTGCCGTGGCGGCCCGCATCCGCGCCGCCGCAGCCGAGAACGGGGTCACGATCGTCCGCGACGTGCCGCTCGCCCGCGCGCTCTACCGCTCCACCGACGTCGGCATGGTGATCCCGACCGAGCTCTTCGCCGCGGTCGCCCAGGTGCTGGCGTTCGTCATCGGCCGGCGCGGCCGCTCCGCCATGCCCACGCCGCACGACTCGCCCCGGCGCAGCTCCGAGGACCTGCCGGACGTCCAGGACGCCACGCGGCGCCGCCGCCAGGCGATCGCCGACCGCGCCAAGGCCCGCGCCGCCCGGAACGCGGCCGGTACACCGGCGTCCGCCGGGCCTCGTCGCGCCGCCTGACCGACCCTCGCACTGCACGTGTCGGGGCTCGGGTGCCCAGCGGGGTGTCGGGACCCCTCAGGTCCGGCCGGCGACCGCCGATCGGAGACCTGACGCCAGGACGGCGCCACATCGCCAGGGACGGCTCCACGACAAGCGACCCCGCGGAGTCACCGTCCCATGCTGCAGAACGCATCGAAGCTCGGCGTGCCCATCGGCATCGTCCTCATCGTCGTCATGCTGGTCGTGCCGCTGCCGTCGCCCGTCCTGGACATGCTCATCGCCCTCAACATCACGGGCGCCCTGCTGGTGCTGCTCACCGCGATGTTCGTCAACCGGCCGCTGGACTTCAGCGCGTTCCCCGCCGTCCTGCTCGTCATGACCCTCTTCCGCCTCACGCTCAACGTGTCGGCGACGCGACTGGTCCTCATCGACGGCTACGCCGGCAAGGTGATCGACACGTTCGGCCACTTCGTCGTCGGCGGATCGCTCATCGTCGGCCTGATCATCTTCGCGATCCTGCTCATCATCCAGTTCGTCGTCATCACCAAGGGTGCCGAGCGCGTCGCCGAGGTCGGCGCCCGGTTCACCCTCGACGCGATGCCCGGCAAGCAGATGGCCATCGACGCCGACCTCAACTCCGGGCTCATCGACGAGGACACCGCCCGCCGGCGCCGCCAGGAGGTCCACGCGGAGGCCGACTTCTACGGCGCGATGGACGGTGCCTCGAAGTTCGTCAAGGGCGACGCGATCGCCGCCATCATCATCACCGTCGTCAACCTCATCGGCGGCATGGGCGTGGGCCTCCTCCAGCACGGCATGAGCCCGGGCGAGGCGGTCACCACCTACTCGCTGCTCTCCGTCGGTGACGGCCTCGTCTCCCAGATCCCGGCCCTCCTGCTCTCCGTGGCCACCGGCCTCGTCGTCACCCGCAGCGCGGGCGAGTCCGACATGGGCTCCGACATCCTCAAGCAGCTCGGCGCGCGCAGGATGCCGCTGCAGATCGCCGGCTTCGGCGCGCTGGCCCTGTGCCTCATCCCCGGGCTCCCGAAGATCCCGTTCCTCGCCGCCGGTGGCGCCATGCTCCTGTTCTCGCTGCGCGTCAACGAGAACGCCGAGGACGAGCAGCAGGCCGCCGAGGCCGAGCAGCAGGCCGCCGAGCAGGTGCAGAGCGACCACCCCGAGCGCCTCGCCGCGGAGATCCAGGTCGACCCGCTGGGCCTGGAGCTGGCCGCCGACATCATCGACCTCGTCGACCCCGCCCACGGGGGCGACCTTCTCCAGCGCGTCCGCGCCCTGCGTCGCAAGGTCGCCTCGGACCTCGGCGTGGTCGTCCCGCCCGTCCGCACGCGCGACAACCTCGAGCTGCCCCCGCACACCTACGCCATCAAGCTCTTCGACGTCGAGGTGGCTCGCGGAGAGGCCCCTCCGGGGAGCGTGCTCGCCATCGGCGAGTTCCTCGGCAGCCTGCCCGGCACGCCCACCCAGGAGCCCGTGTTCGGGCTCGAAGCCAAGTGGGTCCCCTCGACCCTCCGCGCGCAGGCCGAGCTCTCCGGTGCGACCGTCGTGGAGCGCTCGGCGGTGATCACCACGCACCTGTCCGCCGTGGTCACGCAGTACGCCTCCCGCCTCCTCGGTCGCGAGGACGTCCGGATGCTCACGGACGTCGTGAAGCGCACCCACCCGAACGTCGTCGACGAGCTCACGCCCAGCCAGCTGTCCCTCGGTGAGGTGCAGCGCGTCCTCCAGAGCCTCCTCGACGAAGGCATCGGCATCCGCGACCTCGTGCGGATCTACGAGGCGTTGTCCCTGCGCGCCCAGTCGTCCAAGGACCTGGACGCGCTCGTGGAGGCCGCCCGCACGGCCCTGGGCCCCGCCGTGGTCGCCCCCCACGTCGTCGACGGCACCGTCCACGTCATCACCTTCGACCCGCAGTTCGAGCAGCGCATGCTCGAGGGCCTGCGCGCCACCGACCAGGGTCCGATGATCGTCCTCGACCCCATGTCGGCCCACTACCTGATCGGCGGTCTCGCCTCCCTCGTCGTCGAGGCCGAGAACGCGAACCTGACGCCCGTCCTGGTCTGCGCGCCGCAGCTGCGCGCCGCCGTCCGCCGCATGGTCCGCCCGGCCGTCGAGCGGCTGCCCGTCCTCGCGTACCCGGAGCTCACCGGCGCCGCCCAGATCCGTTCCGTCGGCGTCGTCGACGGCACCGCCCAGGTGGGTGCCGGGGCATGAACCTGTTGTCGGCACCGGTGCTCGGAGGAGCCGCCCTCTGCGTCTCCCCCGCGCTCTACAGCGCCTGGGAGGGGAGCCTCGGCCTCGAGGCGGCCCTCACGCGCTACCTGGTGGCCGTGCCCATCTGCTGGATCGTCCTCAGCATCTTCGAGGCCATGGTCGGTCCGGTGGACCGCACGGCCAAGAAGCCGGACGCTCAGCCGCCGGCCGCCCCGGGCTCCTCGTCCGGGCCCCTGGGCTACTCGGCCCAGCAGGTGGGCGGCTTCGGCACCAACAGCGGTGGCTCCGCCCCGCAGCTCGGCTCGTCCGACCCGTTCTCGTTCGGGGACGTGGACGACTCCCGGGACCCGTTCTCCGCTAGCTGAAGCCGGGCTCCGTCCGTCACCGGGGACCAGGGGTGCCCGGACGTGGAACGACCCGCAGGTGTGGCCGCGGCTCGATGAGCCGGGCCGCCTCCGCCGGACGTTCGCGGAGCACCTGCGGGTCGGGTGACTGCCAGGTAGTGCCGGCAGCTGCTGCGACGTCGGTCGCAGGTTCGCCCTGGAAGGACGACTGCCTAGCGGGCAGTCACCTCACGCGTCCAGAAAGACTTCATCTCTCGGACCACCTCCTTTCCCGTGTCCGTCCACGGTAGGCAGAGGCGGACGCTCGGACAACCGATTAACCACCGGAGCCAGCGCAAGCACGCAAAAATGCAGGGCGCCTGCTGAGGAGCACTCGTTGGTGCTTCTACTCAGCAGGCGTCCT
>NZ_STGL01000017.1 GCF_004919085.1 Nocardioides sp. GY 10127
ACCCTCTGCCCCACCCCAACCCCGCCCATCGTCGAGGTGTTGCAGACACGCCTTGAGCCCAAGTGCCCGGAAAGGTTGCTCACACACCGCCCACCCAGCCGCCACCGGCCTCAGAGCAGCGCGCGCACCTTCTCGGGCAGCTGCTCGAGCCGCCGGGCTCGGGTCTCGTCCTTCTTCGCCTCGCTCACCCACCGGACGAGCTCCTTGCGGCGGCTCGGGGCGAGCCGGTCGAAGCCGTCACGCAGACCGGCGGCGGCGAGGGCGTCCGCCACCTCGGTGGGCACCTCGACGGTCCGCGGAGCGTCCTCGGTCACCAGGACGACGTCCACCTCGTCACCGGCCTCCACCCCCGCGGCGGTGCGGACGGCCTTGTTGAGCCCGACCAGGTTCTCCCCGCCCATCCGCGCGACGCGGCCGGGGAACGTGTGCCCGGCGACCGTCGCGGTCACGGGGAACACCTTCCTGCCCTCGCCGAGCGCGGCCACCTGCTCGTCGGTGAGGACGACGGCCGCGGCCGGACCCCGCTTCTCCAGGGTGGCGCGCAGGCGCAGCTCGGTCATGGGCAGAGCGTAGGCCGGAACGCAGCGGTCGCCCGCGGCCACCAGGGCTGCGGGCGACCGGACCGGCGTCGGGTCAGCTCTTCTTCGCCGCAGCCTTGGTGGTCGTCTTCTTGGCCGCGGTCTTCTTCGCAGCGGTCTTCTTCGCAGCGGTCTTCTTGGCGGCCGTCTTCTTCGCGGGGGCGGCCTTCTTCGCCGCGCCCTTCTTGGCGCCCTTCTTGGCCGGGCCGCGCTCGCGACGCTCGGCCAGCAGCTCGGCGGCGCGCTCGATGGTGATCGACTCGACCGAGTCGTCCTTGCGCAGCGTCGCGTTGTACTCGCCGTCGGTGACGTACTCGCCGAAGCGGCCGGACTTCACGACCACCGGGTTGCCGGACACCGGGTCGGGGCCGAGCTCCTTCAGCGGCGGCGCGGCGGCGGCGCGGCCGCGCTGCTTGGGCTGGGAGTAGATCTTCTCGGCCTCCTCGAGGGTGACCGTGAAGAGCTGGTCCTCGCTGGCCAGCGACCGGGAGTCGGAGCCCTTCTTCAGGTACGGCCCGTAGCGGCCGTTCTGGGCGGTGATCTCCTCGCCGTCCGCCCCGGTGCCGACCACGCGGGGCAGGCTGAGCAGCTTGAGGGCGTCCTCGAGGGTGATCGAGTCCAGGGTCATCGACTTGAACAGCGAGCCGGTCCGCGGCTTGGCCGCACCCTTCTTGCCGGTCGGCGCGTCCTCGGGGAGCACCTCGGTGACGTAGGGACCGAAGCGGCCGTTCTTCGCGACGATCCGCAGGCCGGTGTCGGGGTGGGTGCCGAGGTCGATCTCCTCGCCCGCGGGGTTGGCGAAGAGCTCGGTGGCCTTCTCCAGGGTGAGCTCGTCCGGCGGCAGGTCGTCGGGGACGTTGGCGCGCTTCCCGGCCGGGTTGCCCTCGTCGTCCGGGCCCTCGAGGTAGGGGCCGTAGCGCCCGACCCGCAGGTGGATGCCGGAGTCCGGGCCGCCCACCGGGAAGGTGGCGAGCTCGCGGGCGTCGATGTCGCCCAGCTCGTCCACGAGCGTCTTGAGCCCGTGGGTCTGGCCGGTGCCGAAGTAGAACTCGGCCAGCTCGGTGGCACGGTCCTTGCGGCCGGCCGCGATCTCGTCGAGCACGTCCTCCATCTGGGCGGTGAAGGCGTAGTCGATCTGCCGCGGGAAGTGCTCCTCGAGCAGGCGGATCACCGAGAACGCCAGCCACGCGGGCACCAGCGCGGTGCCCTTCTTGTAGACGTAGCCGCGGTCGGTGATCGTCTTGATGATGGAGGCGTAGGTCGACGGGCGGCCGATCTCCCGCTCCTCCAGCTCCTTGACGAGCGTGGCCTCGGTGAAGCGCGCCGGCGGCTTGGTCTCGTGGCCGTCGGCCGAGAGCGACGCGGCGCTGAGCGCAGCACCCTCGGTCAGGCGCGGCAGCCGCGTCTCGGCGTCGTCGGTGGTGGCGCCGTGGTCGGTGCCCTCGACGTAGGCCTTGAGGAAGCCGTGGAACGTGATCGTGCGGCCCGAGGAGGTGAAGACGACGTCCTCGCCGGACGCTGCGGCGCCGCCGAGCCGGACGGTCACCGTGTTGCCCACGGCGTCCTTCATCTGCGAGGCGACCGTGCGCTGCCAGATCAGCTCGTACAGCCGGAACTGGTCGCCGGTGAGGCCCGTCTCGCCGGGGCGGCGGAACGTGTCGCCGGCCGGGCGGATCGCCTCGTGCGCCTCCTGCGCGTTCTTCACCTTGCTGGCGTAGGTGCGCGGGGCGTCCGGCACGTACTCGCCGCCGTAGAGCTCGGCGATCTGCGCGCGGGCGGCGCCGATCGCGGAGTCCGACAGCGTCGAGGAGTCCGTACGCATGTAGGTGATGAAGCCGTTCTCGTACAGCCGCTGCGCCACCGACATGGTGGTGGAGGCGCTCATGCCGAGCTTGCGGCTCGCCTCCTGCTGGAGCGTGGTGGTGCGGAACGGCGGGTACGGCGAGCGCTTGTACGGCTTGGACTCCACCGAGCGCACCGAGAAGTCGGTGTCGCCCAGCGCGGTGACCAGGGCCTCGGCACGCGCACGGTCGAGGTGGACGACGTTCGCACCCTTCTTCAGGACGCCGTCCTGACCGAAGTCGGTGCCGCGGGCGACGCGCACGTCGTCGACGGTGTGCAGCCGGGCCGGGAACATCCGCGGGTCGTGGTCGGCCCCGGCGTCGAAGGTGCCCTCGAGGTCCCAGTAGGACGCCTTGCGGAAGGCGATCCGCTCCCGCTCCCGGTCCACGACCAGGCGGGTGGCCACGGACTGCACGCGCCCGGCGGACAGGCCGGACATGACCTTCTTCCACAGCACGGGCGAGACCTCGTAGCCGTAGAGCCGGTCGAGGATGCGGCGGGTCTCCTGGGCCTCGACGAGGTCCATGGCCAGCTCGCGCGGGTTGGCGGCCGCGTCGAGGATCGCCTGCTTGGTGATCTCGTGGAAGACCATCCGCTTCACGGGGATGTTCTTCGGCTTCAGCTCGTCGAGCAGGTGCCACGCGATGGCCTCGCCCTCGCGGTCCTCATCGGTGGCGAGGAAGAGCTCGTCGGCGTCCTTGAGCAGGCTCTTGAGGTGCGTCATGTGGGACTTCTTGTCCCGCGGCACCACGTAGTAGGGCTCGAAGCCGTGGTCGACGTCCACGGCGAGCCGGCCCCACGGCTGCTCCTTGATCTTCGCGGGGGTGTCCGCGGCGGACTGGGGCAGGTCGCGCACGTGGCCGCGCGAGGACTCCACGACGTAGCCCTGGCCGAGGTAGTCCCCGATCTTCTGAGCCTTCGTGGGGGACTCGACGATCACCAGCTTGTGTGCCACGGACCTGCTTCCTTCGAGGGGGTGGGGGCGGCGCGGACGCCGGCGGGGATGTCGGGTCCGCCGGCGCGCCCGGCGGGGTCACCGTAGCGCGTGCCTGGGACAAGGCCAGGCGGGACCACGTTGCGAGCCGGTTGCGGACGCGTCCGGACGGACCACCCTCCTCCCCCATCGAGGGTATGTTCCGGCGTCCCCCGGACGTCCCGCCGCGGCCGGCCCGACAGTTCTCCTTGACGCCCCACCCAGCGCGCCGAGGAGCAGCCATGGACACGTCGACGACCCCGCGCACGAACACCCCGCGCACGAGGAACCGGCGCGGGCTCGCGGTGCTGCTCTCCGCAGCCCTGCTCACCGCCGCCGCTCCGACGGCGGTGGCCCACGCCGGGTCGGCCGGGTCCGCCGCGACGTCCACCCTCGTCCTCCGCCTGCGGTCCACCGACGGGACGCCGGTCACCGGCACGGGCACCGTCACGCTCTACCGCTGGGACGGGCTGAACCACGCCTTCGAGGCCGACGGGACGACCGTCGCCGTCAGTGCCGACGGCGATCGCCTGGTCGTCGTCCGGCACGAGCTCGACTCACCGGGCCTGTACTACGCCTCCCTGCGCTCCGACGACGGCCTCGAGGACGCCCTCAGCGGCGCGGCCGCCACGGCGCCCATGTCCCCCACCGACCCCGGCACGGTGCGGGTGGGGTGGGACTCCTCCGCCGTCACGCGGCTGCCGCTGAGCCAGGCACCGTCCCTGGTGCGCCTGGCCGGTCGCGCGGTGGACGCCCAGGGCGGCCCGGTCGCCGACCTGCCCGTGGCCGTCCACGAGACCGCGGACGTCTCCCGCGCGCAGTCCACGACCACGGACGCCGACGGCCACTGGTCCTTCCGGGTCCGGCCCGACCGCGACCTCGCGGTGTCGGTCGGCACACCCGCCTCCGGCGACGACTACGACCCCGTCCAACAGGTGAACGCGCTCTACGAGCCCACGCTGCTCGCCGAGCACAGCCCGCTCACCGGCGTGCTGCGCACCGGCGCCGTCGCTGTCGACCCGGCCCGGGACGAGACGATCAGCGGGCGGGTCCTCCGCGCCGACGGGTCGCCGGTGGCCAGGGCCACCGTCCGGGTCTGGCCCACGTTCGGCACCCGGTGGGGTCTCTACACGTGGCAGGACGCCGAGACCGACGACGAGGGACGCTTCAGCGCACCGGTCGCCTCCGGCATCGCCTACGAGCTGACCGTCCACGACCTGCCCGGCAACAGCTCGGCCGAGGCCATCGAGGGCTGGGCGGCCGCGCCCGACGCGGACCGCAACGAGCGCTACGTGGTGGACGGCGGCCCCGTGGACGTCGGCGACCTGGACGTGGGCGGCGGCTTCGGCGGCGGCACCCGCAGCATCTCCGGCACGGTGAGCAGCCCCGACGGCCCGGCGGCCGACGTCGAGGTCAGCCTCTACGAGTGGCGGGCCGGCTCGCCACAGGTCGCCCTCGGCCAGGAGACCCCGGTCGTGCGCACGGACGCGCTCGGCCACTACTCCTTCGACGACCTGCCCGACGGCTGGTGGGGCGTCCTGGTGAGCCTGGGCGACCAGCGGCGCGGCCTGACCTGGTTCGGCGGGCACCGGCCCACCTCGCTCTCCGACGCGGGGACGGTCTCGACCGTCGGCGGCGACGCGGTCGCCGACGTCCAGGTCCGCTCGGTGACCGGGACCCGGCTCGAGGCCACCGCCGGACGGCCCGGCATCGCCCGACTCGTGGCGCACGTGACCGTGACGACGCCCGTCGGTGAGGTCGGCGCACCGCAGGGCACCGTGCGCTTCCTCGTCGACGGACGGTCCGTCGGCACCGCCGACCTCGACCAGGACGCCGACCAGGACGGTGTCGCGCGGCTGCGCGTCCCCGACCTGGACGCCGGCCGTCACCTCGTGCGAGCGCGCTACCTCGGCGACGACTCCACCGGCGCCTCCACGAGCGGGGTCGAGCGGGTGACGACGAGCTGACCCACGTCGGACGACGCCCACCTCATCCAAAGCCGCACCAGCCCAGCCCGCACCAGCCCAGCCCCACCCAGGAGCACCCATGACCTCGTCACACCTCACGTACGCCCGGCGCCTCGTGGCGCCGCTGATGGCGGCGCTCCTGCTGCTCGCGGTCGTGCCACCGGCGCCCACCCAGGCGGCTGAGGGTCCCACGCTCGTCCTGCACCTGGAGTCGGCCGACGGGACCCCGCTCACCGGCAGCGGGACGGTGACGCTCTACCGGTGGTACCGGTCGTCGCAGGTCTTCACGACCTTCGGCACGGACGTCGACGTCGAGCTCGACGGCGACACCTCGGTCGACCTTCCCTACCGGCCCTCCTGGTCCGGCCGCTTCTACGCCGTCCTCCACTCCGACGACGGGCTCGAGGACGTGCTCGCCGGAGGCGTCACGCAGGCGCCCTCGGGCCCCCACGACGCAGGCACGTTCCGGACGTCGAGCAGCGACCCGACCGTCGTGCCGATCACGGTGAGCCCGGCACCGGCCCTGGTGCGCATCTCGGGGCGGGCCGTCGATCGCGACGGCGACCCGGTCGCGGGCCTTCCGGTCGCGTTCTACGAGACCTCGAGCACCTGGCACGACGGCGTGACCACCACGGGCGCGAGGGGACGCTGGTCGTTCACCGTCCGGCCCGACCGGGACCTCGCGCTCTCGGTCGGCACACCCACGTCCGGCGACGACTACGACCCCGTCCAGCAGGTGAACGCTCTCTACACACCCACGCTCCTCACCGTCCACAGCCCGACGAGGGGAGCCCTGGGCCTGGGCGCCGAGACCGTCCAGCCCTACAGCGTCCACTACCTCCGGGGGCGCGTCGTGCTGCCCGACGGCACCCCCGCGCGGCAGATGTCCGAGGTCGACCTCACGCCCTGGTTCGGCCACGCCTGGGGGATGTACACCGCGGTCGGGGCCCTGACCGACGAGGACGGCAGGTTCGCCGTCCGCCTGCCGGCGGGGGTGAGCTACCAGGTCACCGTCGGCAACCGGCACGAGGGCGACTTCATCTACGGCGGGCTCTCCGCCCCGGTCCTGCTCGAGGGGGACGTCGACCTGGGCGACGTGCCGGCGGTGTCTCTGGAGGCGGGCACCCGCAGCCTCTCCGGCAGGGTGGTCGGCCCGGACGGTCCCGCCGCCGGCGTCACGGTGACCGCGGCGCAGTGGTACGTCGGCGGGTTCCACCTGGGCAACGGGTACATCGACACCACCACCGTCACCGACGAGGACGGCCGCTACTCCTTCTCCGACCTACCCGACGGCTGGTGGAGCGTCCACGCGATGGTGGACGGCCGAGCCGTCTCGGGCGCCTGGCTGGGCGGCGCCCGTCCCCGGTCCGTGGACTCCCCGGGGTCACTGTCGCTCGTCGGGCAGGACGCCGTCGCCCCCGACCTGCAGGTGCGGGCGGCCACCAGCACCGCCCTCGCGGCTTCCGCCCCCCGACGCAGCAGGGTCAGCCTCACCGCGACCGTCACCGTGACAGCCCTGTCCGACCCTTCCTGGCCCGACGGACAGGTGCGATTCCTGGACAGGGGTCGGCCGGTCGGCACCGCGGCCCTCGACCCCGACGGCGTCGCCACCCTGTCGGTCACCGAGCTCGCCGCCGGCCGACACCGCTTCCAGGCCCGCTACCTGGGGACGTCGACGTCCTCCCGGTCGCACAGCGCCCGCGTCACGGTCACCGTGCCCTGAGCCGGGCGCACCGGGAGGAACGGACGTGGGCCTCGGCGAGGCTCAGGCGGGCAGCAGGAAGCCCTCGCGCACCAGCTCCGCGAGGACCGGGAGGGTGTCCTCCCGGGTCGCGGACGGCTCCAGGTCGAGCAGCTGCGAGACGGCGTCGAGGATGACGCCGACCGGCAGCTCGCCGTCGCACGCGCCGACCACGGCGGCCAGCACGGTGTCGGCCTGGCGGGCCCGGCGCAGCCCCGTCTGCTGGCGCAGCACGATGGTCTCGGGGTCCTCGGCACCGGCCGCGCCGAGGGTCTCCTGGCGGACGTCCGCGCGCAGCCGCAGCGTGCTGTCGGCGTCCACGACGACCGCGGCGGCCTCCGCCCACGCACCGATGGCCGGCGCCACGGGCTGCTCGACCTCGTAGGGCCACGACAGGAGCTCGTGGACGCCGGCCGGCCGGGTGTCCCCCTCGTCGCGGCGTCGCAGGTTGATCCAGCCGAACCCGATGCCCTCGACACCCTGCTGCTCCAGCCACGACAGCCAGGTGTCGTAGCGGCGGTGGTACTCCGCGAGGTCGGTGTTGCCGGTGCTCGGGTGGTGGCCGGAGTCCTTCAGCCACAGCTCGACGTAGGCGGCGGGGTCGAGCACCTCACGCTGGACGACGAAGGCGTCCGTGCCGTCGTCGAGCCAGCCGGCGAGGCGCTCGTCCCACGGCTGGCCGACCGCGATGACCCAGTTCGCCAGCACCTGGCACCAGCCGCCCGGGTTCAGGTGCCCCGGGGCGGCACGGACGATGTCCTCGACGACGCGGTCGCCGGGCAGGCCGGAGTCGCGGTAGACGAGCCGCTCCCCCGTGGCCGGCGAGATCACGAACGGCGGGTTGGTGGCGATGAGGTCGAAGCGCTCCCCGGCGACGGGCTCGAAGAAGGAGCCGTCGCGCACCTCGACCAGGTCGTCCACGTCGTTGAGGGCGGCGTTGAAGCGGGCCAGGTCGAGGGCCCGGGCGTTGACGTCGGTGGCGACGACCGCGCCGGCGTGCCGGGCCAGGTGCAGCGCCTGGACGCCGCAGCCGGTGCCCAGGTCGAGCGCCGAGCCGACCTCGCCGCGCAGCGTGAGCTGGGCCAGCGAGGTGGAGGCGGGGCTGATCCCGAGCACGTGGTCGGACCCGACGCGGGACGGGGTGCCGTCGAGTCCGGGCGTGAGGTCGGAGACGACCCAGAAGTGGTCCGTGACGGTCCCGCGGTCGCCGTCCGCGCGCTCGCTGGCGTAGGGCCGGACGTCGAGCCGGGCCGCGACCTCGCTGATGGAGTGCGTGAGGATGCCGCGCGAGCTGAGCCGGTCGACCAGGCCCGGCAGCGCCGCCTCGGCCTCGGACGCGGCGACCGGGACCTGCAGCAGGAAGAGCCGCACCAGCGTCTCCAGCGGGCTGCCGCCCCGGGTGCGACGCAGGCCCGGCACGGTCTCGTTGCGGGCCAGCGCGCCGTGGGCCAGCGGCCCCAGCAGCTCGGCCACCGACTCGTAGGTGAAGTCCGCGGCCACGAGGGCGTCTCGGAGCAGGTGGGGCAGGTCGCGGCGGTCGTCACTCACGAGTACGAGCCTAGAGCGGCACCGGTACGACAGGACGCCGGCGTCCGCACCGGGGGGACGGTGGGACGCCGGCGTCCGGCTGGGGGCGGGGGTGCGCTCAGCGACGCTTGACCCGCACGGGCACGCGGGCGGTGTCGGCCGCGACGCCCCGGGTGCCGGTGTACTTCACGAGGAGGCGGTGCTTCCCGGGGGCCAGCTTCTTCAGCCGCAGGACGACGGGCTTGCCGGCCGAGGCCTTCGTGATCCGCTTCGCGGCCACCGTGCGCTTGCCGTCCTTCACCAGGACCTTGCCACCCTTGGTGCTGATCCCGAGCGCCTTGACCGAGACGCGCATCTTCGCGCGCTTGGCCCGGGTGACCCGCTTGGTGAGGACCTTGCCCTTCACCGTCGAGACGGCCTTGCGGGCCGTGCGGGCGTCGCTGGTGGCCAGGGCGGCGCTGTGGCCCTCCCAGGCGCTGGTCGCGGCGACGCTGACCTGGTGGCCGACGTCCTTCGCGCGGAGCTTGTAGCGGTCGCCGGTCGCGCCGGCGATCGCCGAGCCGTCCCGCATCCACTGGTAGGTGGTCGCGGCGGCGGCCTCCGACCAGGTCGGGCCCTCCACGCGCAGGGTGCGGCCGGCGCGGGCCTTGCCGACGGTGGTGGGCAGGACGTCGACGGTCGGGGCCGCGCCGGTGAGGACCGTCAGCGGGTCGCTCGAGCCGGTGCCGACCTCGTGGTCGAGCAGCGTGCCGGTGACGACGACGACGAGGTCGTGGCCGAGGTCGCCGACCAGCGGCGTGTAGCTGGTGCCGGTGGCGCCGGGGATGTCGACGCCGTCGAGCGTCCACTGGTAGGTGGTGTCGACGCCGAGGAGGTCCCAGACGATGGTGGACGGGTCGACGCTGAGCAGGGCGTCGACCGACGGCGTGCCGTCGAGTCCGGGGGTCTGGGAGAGGACCGGGGCGGCGCCGAGCGGGGCCGCGAGCACGGTGAGGCCGCCGCTGGTCACCTGGCCGACGTCGTAGCCGGCGAGGGTGCCGGTGACGACGAGCGCGAGCACGCCGTCCACGTCGTCGACGACCGGCGTGTAGCTGGTGCCGGTCTCGCCCGGGATGTCGACGCCGTCGAGCGTCCACTGATAGGTGGAGACGACGCCGAGCAGGTCCCACACCAGCGAGGCGAGGTCGAGGGAGACCACGTTGCCGACGACGCCGTCGCCGTCCAGCGTGGGGGCGTCCGCGGTCGGGGCGTCGCCCGCGAGCCCGAGGACGGGGGCGGTGCTGACGGTCTCGCCGGGCACCGGGATCCCCCCCACCGTGGCGACGAGGACCGCGACCAGGTTCTCGCCGACGTCCGCGGCCTGCACGGTGTAGTCGGAGCCGGTGGCGCCGGTGATGTCGGCCCCGCCGCGCTGCCACTGGACCGTGGTGACGGCGCCGAGGGTGTCCCACACCGGGTCGGCGACGGAGAGCACGGTCCCGACCTTGCCGCTGCCGGTGACGTCGGGGACGCCGATCAGGGACGCGGGCGTGCGGGTGCTCGTGGGCGAGGCGGGCTCCGCCAGGGCGGCGGCGGGGACCGAGGCGAGGCCGAGGCCCGCGACGAGCGCGATGCTCAGCAGCGGGACGGCGCGGGCAGGGCTGGGACGGCTGGGCCGCATGGGGGGACCTCCCGGGGGGATCTTGAGCGTCTCCTGTGACGCTCGGCATCCCTGACGTTAAGGAGTTGTGAATGCCCCCGGGGACTTGTTGCACCCGTGCACCGAGGCAGACGCAAAGACCCCCTTCCCTCAAGTGGGAAGGGGGCCTGCCGAGACGCGCGGACCTGCGGTGACGCCCGCTGTCGGCGCTCAGCTGGAGGCGAGCGCGGCCTCCGCGGAGTCGTGGATGACGAAGACCTTGGCCAGGCCGGTGATGCGGAAGATCTTGAGCAGCCGGTCCTGGGTGCACACCAGCTGGAGCGAGCCGTCGTGGGCGCGGACCTTCTTCAGGCCGCCGACCAGGACGCCGAGGCCGGTGGAGTCGAGGAACTCGACCGCCTCCATGTCGATCACGAGGTCGTAGACGCCGGCGGCGACCAGCTCGGTGATCTTGTCGCGCAGCTTGGGGGCCGTGTAGACGTCGATCTCACCGCCGACGGCCACGACGGTCGTCCCCTCGACATCGCGGGTGGTGAGGGTGAGGTCCACGGTGGGCTCCTTGTCGTGCGTCCTGCGGGCTGCAGCTCTGGGGGATGGCCGGCCGGCACCCCGCTGCTCGCGAGGACATGCCAGGTCAACCGACCATATGAAACCACGTCCACCTGTGGTGCGCACGCGTACGCACACCTCCCCCACCACAGGGTGAGACGGTCCCCACGGCCCCCTCGGCGGGGACGGCTGCTGTCGGCGCCCTCTGACACCATCGGGGCTCGTGAGCACCGACGCCCAGCACCGCCCCCCGCGCACCCCCGCGGGCATGACGGACGTCGTGCGTCGGCTCGCGCTGCCGGGGCACCGCGACGGCCGGCTCACGCACGTGCGCGACCTGCCCGCGCGCGGGGCCCGCCCGGTCGAGTGGCCGGCCTGGGCGCACCCGGACGTCGTGGCCGCGTTCGGCGACCGCGGCGTGGAGCGTCCGTGGGCCCACCAGGTGGCCGCCGCGGACGCCGCCTGGGCCGGCCGGCACACGATCCTCGCGACAGGCACCGCCTCCGGGAAGTCGCTGGCCTTCCAGCTCCCCGGGCTGACCAGCGTCCTCGAGCACCGCGGCCGCCGCGGCCAGCGCGGGGCGTCCGTGCTCTACGTCGCGCCGACCAAGGCGCTGGCGCAGGACCAGCTGGCCTCGGTGCGGGGGCTCGGCCTGGACGTCCGGGCCACCACCCACGACGGCGACTCCTCCCCCGAGCAGAGGGAGTGGGCGCGGGACCACGGGGAGTACCTGCTCACCAACCCCGACATGCTGCACCGCTCGATGCTGCCGGGGCACGAGCGCTGGTCCGGCTACTGGCGCACGCTGCGCTACGTCGTCCTCGACGAGGCGCACCACTACCGCGGCGTCTTCGGGGCCCACGTCGGGCACGTGCTGCGGCGCCTGCGCCGGGTGTGCGCCCACCACGGCGCCGACCCGGTGCTCGTGCTGGCCTCCGCCACCGTCGCCGAGCCCGCCGCCGCGGGCCGGCTGCTCACCGGCCTCGACGTCGAGGCGGTCACCGACGACGCCTCGCCCCGGGGCCGGATCACCGTCGGGCTCTGGGAGCCGCCGTTGACCCAGGTCACCGGCGAGAACGGCGCGCCGGTGCGCCGCTCCGCCGCCTCGGAGACCGCCGACCTGCTCGCCGACCTGGTGGTGGAGGACGTCCGCACCCTGGCGTTCGTCCGCAGCCGCCGCGGGGTGGAGCAGGTGGCCGCGACCGCCGCCGAGCTGGTCGACGAGGTCGAGCCCGGCCTCGGCCGACGGGTCGCGGGCTACCGCGGCGGCTACCTGCCCGAGGAGCGGCGGGAGCTCGAGCAGGCCCTGCGCTCCGGGGAGCTGCTCGGCGTGGCGGCCACCAACGCGCTCGAGCTCGGGATCGACGTGGCCGGGCTGGACGCCGTCCTGCTCGCCGGGTTCCCCGGCACCCGCGCCGCCTTCTGGCAGCAGGTCGGGCGTGCGGGACGCGGTGGCCAGGACGCCGGCGCCGTGCTGGTCGCCCGCGACGACCCGCTCGACACCTACCTCGTGCACCACCCCGAGTCCCTCTTCGACCGGCCCGTCGAGGCCACCGTCTTCGACCCGGCGAACCCGTACGTGCTGGCACCCCACCTGTGCGCCGCGGCCCAGGAGCGGCCGCTCACCGACGGCGACCTGGACGTCTTCGGCCCCAATGCGGCGGCGGTGCTCGACCAGCTGGTCGCCGGCGGGCTGCTGCGGCGACGCCCGCGCGGCTGGTTCTGGACCGACCAGCGCCGCGCCGCCGACCTCACCGACCTGCGCTCGAGCGGTGCCCGCGCCGTCCAGCTCGTGGAGACCGGCACCGGGCGCGTCGTCGGGACCGTCGACGGCGCCTCGGCGCACGCCCAGGCGCACGCGGGAGCCGTCTACGTGCACCGCGGCGAGACCTACCTCGTCACCTCCCTCGACCTCGACGAGCACGTGGCCGTCATCGAGCGTGCGGAGCCGCGGTACTCCACCTCGGCGCGCGAGTCGGTCGACATCCGCGTCGTCGCGGAGGCCGAGCACGTCGACTGGGGCCCGTGCCGACTCACGCGCGGCCAGGTGGACGTGTCCAGCAGGGTCGTCTCCTTCCTCAAGCGGGCACGGCCCAGCGGCGAGGTGCTCGCCGAGGAGCCGCTCGACCTGCCGGAACGCACCCTGCGCACCTCCGCCGTGTGGTGGACCGTGCCCGACGACGTCCTGGTCTCCACCGGCCTCGCCGAGCTCGACCTCGCCGGGGCGGCCCACGCCGCCGAGCACTGCTCCATCGGCCTGCTCCCCCTCTTCGCCACCTGCGACCGGTGGGACATCGGCGGCGTCTCCACCGTCACCCACCCGGACACCGGGATGCTCACCGTCTTCGTCCACGACGGCCACCCCGGCGGCGCAGGCTTCGCCGACCGGGGCTTCCGCGCCGCCGGCGCCTGGCTGGGCGCCACCCGCGAGACCATCGCCTCCTGCGAGTGCGCCGAGGGCTGCCCCAGCTGCGTGCAGTCGCCGAAGTGCGGCAACCAGAACAACCCGCTCGACAAGGCCGCCGCCCTGCGGCTGCTCGACGTGCTGCTGGCCGGCGCCCCCGACTGAGTCCGGGGCGGCTCAGCCGGGTCCCGCGCGGCTCAGCCGGGTCCGGCGCGGGCCCGCGCCGTGAGGGTCACCCACCGACCCAGCGGGCCCGGCGCCCGGCCCGAGGCGACGAGCAGGACGTCTCGCCCCTCCTCCGTGCACGAGGCCACCTCGGCTCCGTTGCGGGCCACCACCGGACCGGCCGCCGCGCAGCCGGCGGCCCCCTGCGCGAGCGCGCCCGCCCCCGCCAGGGCACCGAGGTCCGCCGCGGTCTCCACCCGGCGCTGGGCCACGACCACGCCCGCGACCAGCGCCAGCCCGTAGCCGACCACCGCCAGGACGCCGACCAGGGCGACAGCGACCACCGCGGCCGCGCCCCGGTCACCCCGTCCGTGGCCGGTGCGTCCTGCGTCTGGCTGCCCCGCGCTCACGGTGCCGTCCCGACGACCGTGCCTGCGACCGCCCCCGTGTCCTCGACCACGGCCGTCGCCTCGGCACGGAGCTGTGCCCCGGGCAGGTGCGAGAGCAACCCGCCGGGGCCGGCCAGGACGGCCGCGACGGTCACCGTCACGGTCCCGGCCGACTCGTCCGCGTCCACCGTGGCCCCCTCGGGGGCGATCCCGGCGACCAGTCCGGTCGCCACCGCTGCGTCCTCGCCCCGGGCCATCGCCCGGGCGGCCTCCCGCGCCGCGTCCGTCACCCGCAGCTGGGCGAGCCCGACCGTGAGCAGCCAGAGGAGTGCTGCGGCCACCGCGAGCAGCAGCGGCAGCACCATCGCCCCCTCGGCGGTGACGACGCCCCGGTCGCCCCGGTCGCCCCGGTCGCGGGCACACCCGCCGAGGACCCGGCGCGCGGCGGGGAGGCCCGCGCTCACCCGAGACCCAGCTGGGCGAGCACGTGGTCGAACAGGGTGGTGAGCAGCCTGTTGCCGAGGCCGCCGGTGAGCAGCGTGTAGAGCAGGCCGGCGAGGCCGGCGCCGGCGGCGGTGCCCACCGCGTACTCGGCGGTCGTGATCCCGCGGTCGTCGCGCCGGCGTCCACGGTCGGACGGCTGCGGGTCGGACGGCTGCCGGACGGGCCGCTCGGTCGAGCGGTGCGGGTCGTGCGGGACGTGCGTCTGCTGGTGCATGGTTCCTCCTCGCGGGCCGCCGGGTGCGGCCGTCCCCTCCACCCTCGGGGCGTCGGGCGGTGCCAGGGTCGGGCCGACGTCGCGCTGTGCACGGCCCACCCGCGGGGCCTGCCTGTGGGCGCTTCGCGGCCGTAGGCTGCGAGCGCGGGCACGGCCGCCCGCGCCCCCGCCCCCAGGAGCACCCGTGCTGGCACTGCCCGACGCCGTCGTCCCGGCCTTCGTCCACCTCACCCGCGCCCAGCGGATCTTCGCGACCCGCGAGGCCGCCCGGGCCCACGTGGAGAAGATGGCGCTGCGCCCGGCGGCCTTCGGGCCGCCGCCGCTGCTGCGCCGCGACGTGCAGGTCACCGCGGAGCGGGTCGACGGCTGGCCCGTCTACACGGTGCGCCCCCGCACCGGGCGGCCCGAGGGGGCGGTCGTCTACTCGCACGGCGGCGGCTGGGTCAACGACATCTCCGCGTTCCACTGGTACCTGATCGCCCAGGTGGCGGCCGAGTCGTCGACCACCGTGGTCGTGCCGATCTACCCGCTGGTGCCGTTCGGCACGGCGGGCGAGGTGGTCGCCGGCGTGGCGGCCCTGGTCGAGCGGACGGCCCGGGAGCACGGGCCCACGAGCGTCGCCGGGGACTCCGCCGGTGGGCAGATCTCGCTCTCAGTCGCCCAGGTCCTCCGGGACGCCGGCCACGTCCTGCCCGCGACGGTGCTCATCGCCCCCGCGCTGGACCTCTCCCTCTCCAACCCGGCCATCCCCCCGATGGAGCACACCGACCCGTGGCTGGCCCGCGACGGCGGGCTGTACCTGTCCGAGCGGTGGGCCGGCGACCTGCCCCTCACCGACCCGCGGGTGAGCCCCCTGTTCGGCGACCTGGCGGGCCTGGGGCCGATCACCCAGTTCACCGGGACCCGCGACATCCTCAACCCCGACGCACGGCTGCTCGCCGAGCGCGCCGCCGAGGCCGAGGTGCCGTTCGAGCAGCACGAGGTCGAGGGCCTGCTCCACGTGTACCCGCTGACCCCGACCCGCACCGGCGCCACCGCCCGGGCCCGGATCGTCGAGGTCCTCAGGCGAGCAGCCCGCTGAGCATCCCGGCGGCGACCGGCACGATCCCGAGCAGCACGAAGGACGGCAGGAGCAGCAGCCCCAGGGGCACCGCCGCCCGGACCCCGACCGCCCGGGCCGCGTCCTCGGCCACCGTCCGGGACTCCTCAC
The DNA here is from genome assembly GCF_004919085.1 of Nocardioides sp. GY 10127. GTDB lineage: Bacteria > Actinomycetota > Actinomycetes > Propionibacteriales > Nocardioidaceae > Nocardioides. Next base: position 15,703 of record NZ_STGL01000017.1, read on the forward strand.
CCATCTGGACGGCGAGCCGGTCCACCGCGCCCGCCACCGAGGCTCCGGTCCGGTGCGCGCGGTCCAGGGTGCGCCCGAGACGCCCCAGGGCCGGGTCCGCCGCGAGCTCGCCCCAGACCGCCCCCGGGTCGACGCCGAGCTCCAGGGCCCGGGCCGTCGGCCGCAGCCGCTGAGCGGCCGGCCCGGGGAGCACCACCACCGCGAGGAGCAGGGCCCCCGACGGCGCGGCGCCGGCCGCCAGCCCGGCCGCGACGAGCGCGACGAGCGCCGGGAGGTCCCTGGACGCCTGTCGCTCCTCGCGTCGGCGCCTGCGTCGGGCGGCTGCCGCCCCCAGGGCTCGCTCCCCCGCCGGGGCTGCGCCGGGCGCCTCGTGGGCTGTGGCAGGACGGGAGCGGTCGCGGCGCAGGGACGGCCGCCCCGGCGGCACCAGCAGCGCCACCGCCGCGGCCAGCAGCAGCGCGGGCAGCCAGACGAGGGGCGGCACCTCAGCCCTCCTTGGTCGCCCGGGCGGCGAGCCGCTCCACCCAGGCCAGTCCGCACGTGCCGAGGAGCAGGCCGAGGCCCAGGCACCACGTGCCCGGGGTGGTGGTGAGCAGGAACCCCACCGGGTCCGATCCGCCGGAGGCGCCCATGAGCAGGGCAGGGACGGGGAGACCCGCGACCAGCCTCGCCGTGGCGCGGGCGGAGGCCAGCTCCGCGCGGACGGTGCGGCGGGTCGCGCGGGCCCGGGTCTGCTCGTCCACGCAGCGCGACAGCGCGTCCGCCAGGCCGTGCCCGGTGCGCTGGGCGAGCTCCCAGGCGGCCGCCACCAGGCGCAGGTCCCCCGCCCCCGGCCGCGCGGCGAGTGCCCGCCAGGCGGTCGGCACGTCGGCCCCCACGCGGTGTGCCTCCGCCACGGCCCCGGCCGGGGGCCAGGCACGCGCCGCGTCCTCCAGGGCGACGCCCGGTGGGCGCCCGGCCACGAGGTCTCCCGCGAGGTGCTCGCAGAGCTCGGCGACGGCCTCGCCCGTGCGTACCGCCGCCCGTTCCCGACGCCCGGCCCGCACCAGGTGCGCCGCACCGAGGACGGCGGGCGAGACGGCCACGAGCGTGCCGAGCGCCCGGCCCTGGCCGAGCAGGACGGCGAACCCCACCGCGGACACCACCCCGACCAGCCAGGGCGCCGGACGTCGGCCGGCCACCGGCCGCGCGCCGCTCGGCCCCAGCCGGGCCAGTCGCGGAGACGCGCTGACGAGCAGGGACGCCGCCCCCGCGGCGCCGGCGGCGCAGGCCAGGACCCAGGGTCCGGCCCCGGCGCCCAGCGACGTCATGGCGCGACCATCCGGGCCAGGAGCGGGGCCGCCGGACCCTCCTCGAGACGGCCGTCGGTCACCGTCAGCGCCGGCTCGACGCCCACGCGGCCCCGCCCGTCCGGGACCACCACCCCGACCGCGGCGAGGCCGCGCCGCCCCTCGCGGTCGCGGGCCACGTGCAGCACCACGTGCAGCCCGGCCGCCAGCTGGCTGTGGACGGCCTCGCGGTCCAGCCCGGCGGCCAGGGCCAGGGCCTCGATGCGGGCCGGCACGTCGGCGGGCGCGTTGGCGTGCAGCGTCCCGCACCCGCCCTCGTGGCCCGTGTTGAGGGCGGCCAGGAGGTCCACGACCTCCGCACCACGCACCTCCCCCACCACGATCCGGTCCGGGCGCATGCGGAGCGCCTGGCGCACCAGCGTGCGCAGGTCGATCGCGCCCGCGCCCTCGACGTTGGCGGGCCGGGCCTCGAGCGCCACCACGTGCGGGTGGGCGGGACGCAGCTCGCTGGCGTCCTCCACCAGGACCAGCCGCTCGCCGGGCGGCACCTCGGACAGCAGCCCCGCCAGGAGCGTGGTCTTGCCGGCGCCGGTGCCACCGGTGACCAGGAAGGCCACGCGGGCGAGCACGACGGCGCGCAGCAGCGCGGCCACCGGCTCCGGCATCGCTCCACGCTCGACGAGCGCGGAGAGCCGGGGTGGCTCGCCGGGCGGGACGCGTAGGGACAGCAGCGTCCCGGGCCGGGCCAGCGGCGCCAGGACGGCGTGGAACCGGGTGCCGTCCGGAAGCCGGAGGTCGCAGTGCGGGACAGCGTCGTCGAGCCTCCGCCCGGCGGACGCCGCCAGCCGCTGGGCCAGCCGGCGGACCGCAGCCTCGTCGGGGAAGCGCACGTCGGTGAGCTCGAGCCCGTGGCCGCGGTCGAGGTGGACCTCGCCGGCGCCGTTCACCAGGACGTCGGTGACCCCGGGCGTGCGGAGCAGCGGCTCGAGCGGCCCGGCGCCCACCACGTCCCGGCGAAGCGCCGCGTGGACCGCCAGCACCGTGGACTCCCCGACCGGGCGTCCGCCCTCGCGCAGCGCCGCCGCCACGCGCTCCGGCGTCAGCGCGCCCGGGGTGGCCACCAGCCTTCCCCGGACCTGCTCCACCAGCGCGTCCAGGCCGGGCACCGGGCCGGGGTCCGCTGTGATGGCTGGGGCGGGGCGGCTCATGCGACGTCCGGCACGAGGACCGACTCGAGGAAGCCGGTCGAGGAGGCCGCGTCGACGCGGCTGCGCGGGGGCAGCGCCCCGAGGTCGAGACGGTCGAGGACCTCGCGGGCCACCCGGGAGAGCGCACCCCGTCGCGTCCGGGCGGGGCCCAGCCCGAGGTCCACCGACTCCTCCAGCCCCCGCTGCTCGCCCACCCTGGCCAGCAGCGGGACCCCCACCGCGGCGGCCAGGGCCCGCTCGTCGACGGGCGCGCCCCGCACCAGCCCGCCGGTGGGCGCCAGCGCTCTCACCCGACCGGCCACGCGGCGCGCCGAGGCGGCGCCGAGCAGGTCGGGCCGGACCACGAGCAGGAGGAGGTCGCAGCGCGTCGCCAGGTCCCGGTCCGGGACGGCACGGGGCAGGTCGAGGACGACGAGGTCGTGACCGCGCCGGGCGGCGTCCACCACCTCGCGCAGCAGTGGCGCGCGCGGCGGGCCGGCGACGTCCTCGTCCCGCACGGGCCCGAAGGAGAGGACGCCGAGGCCGCCGCGCGACGGCACCGCCTCGCGCAGTGCCCGCGCGCCCAGGCGACCGTCGGTGCCGCCCAGGTCCTCCCATCGGACGCCCGGCACGTGGTCCAGCCCCAGGACCCGGTCGCAGCCCGGGCCGGTCGGGTCGGCGTCCACGACGAGGGCCGCCGCGTCGTCCGAGGCGACCTGCGCGAGCGCGCACGCGAACGTCGTGACGCCGACGCCCCCGGAGCCGCCCAGCACGCCGACGACCCTGCCCGGGCGCGGTTCCTCCTCGACGTCCGCGAGGAGGTCGGCGAGCGCGTCTCCGGCCCCCGGCACCGGGACCGCCGAGGTCGCCCCGAGGTCCAGCGCCCACCGGTAGCAGCCCTCGAGCCGGTCGGCGCGGGCGAGCACGTGGACGCCGGGTCGCGGCCGCGGTCGCAGCAGGACGATCTCCTCCAGGAGGTCCTCCCCGAGCAGCACCACGGACGCGGCGCGCCACCGGCGCAGCACGCCCGCGGCGTCCTCGACGAGCGAGACGCCCACGCCGACGGCGGCGGCCAGGCGTCCGACCTCGGCGACCAGCGAGGGATCTCGCGTCGCCAGGAGCACCTCGGCGTGGCCGGGGGTCGGGGTGGCCGTGGGTGGCCGGCCCTCCGGTCGAGCGGGGGCGTGGGGGCGGGGCGGGTGCAGGTCCATGCCGCCACCCTCGGGCCGGGCCGCCCCTGGCAGCGGGCCGCCGGACGCTGCTGGGGAGAACCCGGGCGCGAGCTGAACCTGTGAACGTCTGGTGGCCGACCGAGAGCCTCTGGACCGGCCCGGCTACCCTCGTCCCATGCCCGCTGCCGCGGCCTTCTTCGACCTCGACAAGACGATCATCGCCAAGTCGAGCACCTTCGCCTTCAGCCGTCCCTTCGCGGCCGGCGGCCTCATCTCGCGCTCGGCCGTCCTGCGCTCGGCGTACACGCAGTTCGTGTACCTCGTCGGCGGCGCGGACCACGACCAGATGGAGAAGATGCGGCAGTTCATGTCGCAGCTCGTGGAGGGGTGGGACGTCGCGACGGTGCGCGAGATCGTCGCCGGCACGCTCCACGAGATCGTGGACCCGATCGTCTACGCCGAGGCCGTCGAGCTCATCGCCCTCCACCACGCCGCCGGCCGGGACGTCGTCATCGTCTCCGCCTCCGGCGCCGACGTGGTCGAGCCCATCGGCGAGCTCCTCGGCGCGGACCACGTGGTCGCCAGCCGGCTCGAGGTCGGCGAGGACGGTCGGTACACCGGTGAGATCGCCTACTACGCCTACGCGGAGGAGAAGGCGGCCGCCGTCCGCGCCCTCGCCGAGGAGCGCGGCTACGACCTGTCGGCCTGCTACGCCTACAGCGACTCCGTGACCGACCTGCCCATGCTGGAGGAGGTCGGCCACCCGTCCGCGGTGAACCCCGACCGCGAGCTGCGCAAGGCCGCCAAGGAGCGCGACTGGCCGGTGCTCCGGTTCGACGTGCCGGTGGCGCTCAAGCCCCAGGTGAAGGGTCCTGCGATCACCGCGGCGGCCGTGCTGTCGGCCGGCGGCGTCGCGGCCGCCGGGTTGTGGTGGGGGCTTCGTCGCAGGTCAGCGGGCTCCTGAGCCCGCCAGCGGCGTCCGTCCTCGAAATGACCGCCGGGTAGCCCTTGTGGTCGCGGTCACAGAGGCGTACCAATGACTTCAGAAGGATCAGCACCACAAAGCAGCACCTGACCGGCGGTACCCACGCGGCGACCCACCCTTCTCACCAGGGCGCTGAAACCAGCCGGAGAGTCAGCACCGGCGGCAGCAACATGAGTGCACGCATGGTAGCCGTTGGTCAGGTGCCGGCGGTGGCCCTCGGGAACTACGCGTACCCGGGGGCCACCAGCGTTTTTCCGGGTGGCTTGCCTGGGTGGCTGGCCGACTCCGGACGTCATACGAACCGGCCCTGGGACGCACCCAGGTGGATGACGTCCCGGCTCCCCGGGGCGATCGGCGGTGCCGGAGCAACCGACCGCGGCAGGTGGATTCAACCCGCGTCTGCAACACCATGTTTTGGTGGGTGGGACAGTAGCCGGTCGAGGA
>NZ_STGL01000018.1 GCF_004919085.1 Nocardioides sp. GY 10127
TGTTTGTTTGTGTGTGCAGTGTAGGAGTGTGGTGACAAGCCCTCGGCCTATTAGTACCGGTCGGCTGGGCATTACTGCTGTACACCTCCGGCCTATCAACCCAGTCATCTACTGGGGGCCTTACCCGGTTAACCCGGTGGGAAACCTCATCTTGAAACGTGCTTCCCGCTTAGATGCATTCAGCGGTTATCACTTCCGAACGTAGCCAACCAGCCGTGCACCTGGCGGTACAACTGGCACACCAGAGGTTCGTCCATCCCGGTCCTCTCGTACTAGGGACAGCCTTTCTCAAGTTTCCTACGCGCGCGGCGGATAGGGACCGAACTGTCTCACGACGTTCTAAACCCAGCTCGCGTGCCGCTTTAATGGGCGAACAGCCCAACCCTTGGGACCTACTCCAGCCCCAGGATGCGACGAGCCGACATCGAGGTGCCAAACCATCCCGTCGATATGGACTCTTGGGGAAGATCAGCCTGTTATCCCCGGGGTACCTTTTATCCGTTGAGCGACCACGCTTCCACATGCCGTGGCCGGATCACTAGTTCCGACTTTCGTCCCTGCTCGACATGTCTGTCTCACAGTCAAGCTCCCTTGTGCACTTACACTCGCCACCTGATTGCCAACCAGGCTGAGGGAACCTTTGAGCGCCTCCGTTACTCTTTAGGAGGCAACCGCCCCAGTTAAACTACCCATCAGGCACTGTCCCTGATCCGGATAACGGACCTAGGTTAGACATCTAGTACGACCAGAGTGGTATTTCAACGACGACTCCACACACACTGGCGTGTGCGCTTCACAGTCTCCCACCTATCCTACACAAGCCGAACCAAACACCAATACCAAACTATAGTAAAGGTCCCGGGGTCTTTCCGTCCTGCCGCGCGTAACGAGCATCTTTACTCGTAGTGCAATTTCGCCGAGTCCATGGTTGAGACAGCGCCCAAGTCGTTACTCCATTCGTGCAGGTCGGAACTTACCCGACAAGGAATTTCGCTACCTTAGGATGGTTATAGTTACCACCGCCGTTTACTGGGGCTTAAATTCTCCGCTTCGGTGTTACCACCTAACAGGTCCTCTTAACCTTCCAGCACCGGGCAGGAGTCAGTCCGTATACATCGTCTTACAACTTCGCACGGACCTGTGTTTTTAGTAAACAGTCGCTTGGGCCTGGTCTCTGCGGCCATCACCGCTACCACCTGCAAGAGGTGTCACGGATCCGGCCCCCCTTCTCCCGAAGTTACGGGGGCATTTTGCCGAGTTCCTTAACCATGGTTCGCTCGATCGCCTTGGTATTCTCTACCTGATCACCTGAGTCGGTTTCGGGTACGGGCGGCGCGTAGCTCGCTAGAGGTTTTTCTCGACAGCATAGGATCACCTGCTTCCCCCGAACGGGGTCCCCATCATGTCTCAAGCATATGATGTGCGGATTTGCCTACACATCGCCCTACACACTTAGCCACAGACAACCATCGCTGTGGTCAGGCTACCTTCCTGCGTCACCCCATCGCTTGACTACTACCGGATCGGTTCCCATGCTCCACACACACGCCACAACCCCGAAGGGAAGCAGTCACGGTGCTTCGGATGGTTAGCATCACCGGGCTCGTCATGGGCGCTACTTTGCCGGTACGGGAATATCAACCCGTTGTCCATCGACTACGCCTGTCGGCCTCGCCTTAGGTCCCGACTTACCCAGGGCAGATTAGCTTGACCCTGGAACCCTTGATCATTCGGCGCGCGTGTTTCTCACACGCGATTCGCTACTCATGCCTGCATTCTCACTCGTGCCCCATCCACCCCTAGATCACTCTGGAGCTTCACCCGGGACACGACGCTCCCCTACCCAGCCACACCCCCGTTAGAGGTTACTGAATCACCAGTGTGTGACTGCCATAGCTTCGGCGGATGACTTGAGCCCCGCTACATTGTCGGCGCGGAATCACTTGACCAGTGAGCTATTACGCACTCTTTCAAGGGTGGCTGCTTCCAAGCCAACCTCCTGGTTGTCAATGCGACTCCACATCCTTTTCCACTTAGTCACCGCTTAGGGGCCTTAGCTGATGGTCTGGGCTGTTTCCCTCTCGACTACGAAGCTTATCCCCCGCAGTCTCACTGCTGCGCTCTCACTTACCGGCATTCGGAGTTTGGCTAACGTCAGTAACCTGGTAGGGCCCATCGGCTATCCAGTGCTCTACCTCCGGCAAGAAACACGCAACGCTGCACCTAAATGCATTTCGGGGAGAACCAGCTATCACGGAGTTTGATTGGCCTTTCACCCCTATCCACAGGTCATCCCCTCAGTTTTCAACCTAAGTGGGTTCGGTCCTCCACGCGGTCTTACCCGCGCTTCAACCTGCCCATGGATAGATCACTCCGCTTCGGGTCTTGATCGTGCGACTGAACCGCCCTCTTCGGACTCGCTTTCGCTACGGCTACCCCACACGGGTTAACCTCGCCACACAACGCAAACTCGCAGGCTCATTCTTCAAAAGGCACGCCGTCACCCCAACACCCCCAAAGAGGGCAGCCGGGCTCCGACGGATTGTAGGCACACGGTTTCAGGTACTATTTCACTCCCCGCCAGGGGTACTTTTCACCTTTCCCTCACGGTACTGGTCCGCTATCGGTCATCAAGGAGTATTTAGGCTTAACGGGTGGTCCCGCCAGATTCACACAGGATTTCAGGGGTCCCGTGCTACTTGGGAAGCAGCATACGCAGTCACAGACTTACACCTACGGGGCTATCACCCTCTACGGCGGCCCTTTCCAAGACCTTCAGCCTCACCTGTGATTTCTTACTGCGCCCTACACCGGCAGATGCAGAACAGCGCTCCCACAACCCCACACGCACAACCCCTGCCGGGTATCACATGCGCATGGTTTGGCCTCATCCGATTTCGCTCGCCACTACTCTCGGAATCACTATTGTTTTCTCTTCCTACGGGTACTGAGATGTTTCACTTCCCCGCGTTCCCTCCACACACCCTATTTTATTCAGGTGCAGGTAACTGGACATGACTCCAGCTGGGTTCCCCCATTCGGACACCCCCGGATCAACGCTCGGTTGCCAACTCCCCAGGGCTTATCGCAGGCTCCCACGTCCTTCATCGGCTCTTGATGCCAAGGCATCCACCATGTGCCCTTCATAGCTTGTCAACACACACCCAACAACACACACAACCACACCCCCCCCCACCCTTGGTGAAACCACCAAGGACAAGAACGCACGCGCCTGCATGATGAAGCCGAACATGCATCCACATGAATCACTTCACGCCACGAACGAACAAACAAAA
>NZ_STGL01000022.1 GCF_004919085.1 Nocardioides sp. GY 10127
CAGGACGCCTGCTGAGTAGAAGCACCAACGAGTGCTCCTCAGCAGGCGCCCTGCATTTTTGCGCTTCTTCTTCGTGTCGCATTTCGACGGCCGGCGATTCTCGGGGCCGGTCGTGTCAGGGTGGGGCCGGCGAAAGGCCTGGGTTTGCTGAGCTCGGGATTCAAGTCAGTGCCCTGAAGCAGGGCCGCTGAGGACATCCTGAACGGCTGCGCGACGTGCCCTTGGTCGTATTGGGGGCCGACGTCGTCCCCGGGGAGCATCAAGGTGGCGGGATGTAGGTGACGCACCTCTTCATTCCGGTGGGCGACTTTCGGTTCGTACAACAGGCCGGCGTTCGTCTGGAGGACATGGCCAGGACGTCCCCATTGCCCGTGATGCCGGGTCGCCCTCGACCAGTTCCTGCGACGGCGGCGGGGCCAGGACTGCCGTCGGTACCAACGGGTCAGGGCGAGGTCGATCTCGTCTTCAGGGTCATCGGACAGGAGCAGTGGGGCCTCGGCGACAAGCAGCCCCACCTCGGGCTCGTGACGGGCGGACCCACGGGGCCAACCCTCGTGCCGGACGAACGTCAGGCCCGGAATGCAAGAACGGGGTGGATGCGGTGCACCAAACGCACCGCATCCACCCCGTTCTTTGCGTTCGAGCCGGCTTCAGGTGGAAGGATCTCCAGTCACGAGGCTCCGGGTTGTCCTTGGGCGATCGCTCGAGTGCGTGGGGAGCGGTGAGGCGCCCCTGGCCCATCGCGTGTCCGGCGACTCCGGTGCTGGGCAGGCTGCCGGTCGCCGGGGCTGCGCCGAGCAGCTTGTCGTGGACGTCGCCGTCCCTGGGACGACGGTGCCAACGGGTGGGCCGATGGATCAGGCGGCTCGTGAAGGTTCCTGTGTGGGGAGCAGCCGGCGCTTCACCTCTGGGCGTCGTCTCTAGGTAGGCGGAGTGGCACGGGTCGACCACCATCGTCAGACCGAGCTGTGGTGGCAGCTTCCCGTGGGCGGAAGATCGGCTCCTGTTTCGAGTAAGTCCCTTCACCGGGTGGAGCGCCGCCACCATGCGGCCGATTGGCGCTGGGGTGGATGGAGTGCACGTCGCCGGCGTGATGTGGCGGCGACTCGTCCGCAGGTTCCGGTTCTCAGCCACGACTCCTGCTCACGGGCTCGCCTCGTTCCTGGATCACGGACGATGAATGTCCGCGGCGCACCGGGGGAGCGACGCTCGTGCATGGTCGTGGCTCGGTCCGTCCTCTGGTGAGCGCTGCCCCGGGTCCGTGGTGACGGCGCCGGCCTGTGGAGGGATCGACCCCTTGAGCGCCCGCCTGGCCGGAGCGGTTGAGTCATCCGCCTGCACCGCCGTGGCGTTGCGCCGGGATGGGGACAGCTGATCCCCTCGCCGCCAGGGAGCCAGGGAGCCAGGGAGCCAGGGAGCCAGGGAGCCAGGGAGCCAGGGAGAGTGCGCCCATGCGGCCTGAACGGCGGACGCCACAGCCCAAGCCCTCACTGGGGAGCACATCCCGGGGCCGGGTGATCGCCCGCTAACGGAGGGGCGCACTCGCCGCCGTTGACACCCGTGGGGCCTGACGCCGCCAGGTGGCGACGGCGCCCGAGTGGAAGGCGGGCCCATCACTCGGGCCGCCCCGGGTGCCCTCCGTTGCCCCACTCTGGCTGAGGCGCAGACGCCCACCGGAGCCGTCATCAGGGGCATGCGGATGCACCCGCGGGCCGTTGACCTGGGGTTTTGTGTGGGTGGTGGTGTGGATTTGTGTGGTGGTGGGGTGGGGTC
>NZ_STGL01000023.1 GCF_004919085.1 Nocardioides sp. GY 10127
GGTGGATTCAACCCGCGTCTGCAACACCATGTTTTGGTGGGTGGGACAGTAGCCGGTCGAGGACCTCGGCTGGGGTGTCCCAGTCGTGGCGTTTGCGGGGCCGGTTGTTGAGCTTGCGGGCGACGTGGTCGAGGTAGTCGGGGGCGTAGATCGACAGGTCGCTGCTCTTGGGGAAGTACTGGCGCAGCAGACCGTTGGTGTTCTCGTTCGTGCCGCGTTGCCAGGGCGAGTGGGGGTCACAGAAGTAGATGTCGAGGTCGAGGGCCGCAGCGATCTGGACGTGGTTGGTCATCTCGACGCCCTGGTCCCACGTCAGGGTCCGGCGCAGGACCTCGGGCAGCCGGCTCATCGCCTCGATCATCGCCTCGGCCACGGCATCGGCGCCGTGGCCCTCGGGGAGGTGGAGCAGCATGACGAACCCGCTGGAGCGTTCGACGAGGGTTCCGATCGCGGACTTGTTCGACGCGCCCGTGATCAAGTCGCCCTCCCAGTCACCGGGCACGGCACGGTCCTCGACCTCGGCGGGACGCTCGGCGATGTTGACCATGCCCGCGATCCGGCCGCGGCGCTCCCCGGTGCTGCGACGGGTCTTACGCAACGCCCGGCCCGTGCGCAGCCGTTGGTGCAGGTCACGGCGTAGCGTGCCGCGACCCTGGACGTAGAGCTCTTTGTAGATCGTCTCGTGCGACACCCACATCTCCGGCCTGTCGGGAAAGTCCTTGCGTAGTCGGCCCGCGATCTCCTCCGGGGAGTGCTCGGCCTCCAGTCGGGCCTGGACCTCCGCGACCAGGTCCGGGTGCTGGCTCAACTTGGTCTGCTGCGACCGCCCGCCCTTGGCAGCACGCCACTCAGCCCGAGTCTGGGCCATCGAGGCACGGTAACGAGGACGACGATCCTCGATCACTGTCGACCCGCGCGCGAGCTCGCGACCGATCGTGGACCGGTGGACCCCGATCGCGCGGGCGATCTCGGCGTTCGAGGCCCCCACCGCATGCATGATCGCGATCTCCTCACGCTGCGCCAGCGTCAACCTCCCCGAGCCGGTGGCCGTACCGGTCCTCGAGCCGGTC
>NZ_STGL01000001.1 GCF_004919085.1 Nocardioides sp. GY 10127
CCGGTACTAATAGGCCGAGGGCTTGTCACCACACTCCTACACTGCACACACAAACAAACAACCAAGACAGGTTGTGGTTGAGCGTGTTCGCGTCCACTGATTGAACAACCAGACACACTCCACGTCTGTACAGCGACTGCTGTGCGGGCGTGGACAGATATGGCCTGGTCAACACCACCCCAGGGGCCCCGACAGGGCCCGAACAAGGGGTGGGGTGTTGATCGATAGAGTTACGGCGGCCATAGCGAGAGGGAAACACCCGGTCCCATCCCGAACCCGGAAGTTAAGCCTCTCAGCGCCGATGGTACTGCAACCGCGAGGCTGTGGGAGAGTAGGACGCCGCCGGACATACCCCAAGCAGGACGCCTGCTGAGTAGAAGCACCAACGAGTGCTCCTCAGCAGGCGCCCTGCATTTTTGCGTTCCTTCTTCGCGTCGTTTTCCAGCCGCGTCCAAGGTGAGTCGTCGGCGGCCGTTGGTCAGAGCTGGCGCATGAGGATGCTCGGGTTCGGCTTCGGCTGGAAGGACGTGGACTTCTCCGGGAGCGGGGCGGCTCCCTCGCTCATGGCGAGCACCCGCTCGAGGGTGAGGGGCGCCAGGAGGAAGGCGACGCCGCTCTCGTCCTGGGCCTGCTGGAGGGCGGGGCCTGCCGCGTGGTGGTGCGTGAGGTCGAGGACGTCCTCGACCAGCTGCGGCAGGAGGCGGTGGTGCAGGACCTGGAGGGGGAGCAGCGCCTCCTCACGGTGCTGCGTGGTCTCGGCGCGTCGAGGCGTGGTCACGATGGTGAGCGTGTCGGTGCCGTCGGTGGCGACGATGGTCTCCGGCCCGAGCCGGGCCAGCCAGGTCCCGTCGTGCCGGTGGGTGGGGTAGCCGAGACCGTCGGCCGCGCGTTGCAGGGCGCCCAGGCTGAGTCCGGCGGCGAACCGGTGGATGGGGCCGAGTGCCAGGGGGGTGTCGTCCTGGTCGATGAGCATGGCGAGTCCGGAGGTGGTCCGTGGCTCGGTGTGCCGGGCCTCCTCGAGGTAGGCCGCGTAGCGGTGGTGGCCGTCGGCGAGGAGCGCACGACCGAGGGCGAGCTGTTCCTGGACGGGGCGGGTCAGATCCTGCGGGACGCGCCACAGGCGGTGGGTCTGGCCGGCACGGTCCAGGCCGTCGGTGATCGGTTCGGCCTCTCGCACGTGGGACAGCAGCGCTCTGAGCTCGGGCGTACCACGATGGACCAGGAGGATCGGTGCGGGTTGGACCCCCGTCTCGCGCATGCGTGCCGCCAGCTCACCCACCTGGTCGGGCTCGACCCCCTCGTGGGGGACGACACTGGCGTCGGTGGGGACGTCCGTGAGGTCGTCCAGGGGCAGCACACCGATGAGCCCGCGCACCAGCAGGTCGGGGGTGCCGTACTCGTGGAGCCAGAGGGCGGGCTGGTCGTCGCGGACGAGGTGACCGCGGCGCTGCCACTGGGCGAGGCGCTCGGCCACCCGTCGGTACGGGCGGGCGAAGGCTCGGGCCGCGGCCGGGTCCGCGACGTGGGCCACGGCCATCCGCGTGGCGACGAAGGGGTCGAGGCGCAGGGGACCGGCCACACCGGGCACGCGGTTCCCGCGTCCGTCGCCGCGGACCGCCGGGGTCGGCTCGGCCGTGGTGGCCGTCCCCGAGGGGGTAGTCCGGTCCTGCATCCGTCCATCGTAGGCTCGCGGCGAGCAGTGTCACCGCCTCCGGCCGGCGATCGTTGCGCCGTGCGGCACGTGACGTCGGCGAACGGTCCTGGCCGCGTGAGTCCCGAGACCTGCTGACACCCCCGTCCACCGAAAGGACCCCCATGCTCGCGAGCACCTCGCGTCCCCTCTGCGAGGAGCACGACCTCGCCATGTTCGACCTGGACGGCGTCATCTACGTGGGCGGGCACGCGGTCGAGCACGCCCCCGAGTCGGTGGCCTCGGCGCGGGAGACCGGGATGCGGGTCGCGTTCGTCACGAACAACGCCTCGCGCCCGCCGAGCACGGTGGCCGACCACCTCACCGACATCGGGGTCCCGGCGCGGGTGGACGACGTCGTGACGTCCTCCCAGGCGGCCGCCCGGGTGCTCCGGGACCGTCTGGGCGCAGGGGCTCGGGTCGTGGCGCTCGGGACCACGGGCCTGCTGGAGGCGCTGGACGCCGAGGGTCTGGTGGCAGTCGGGCCGGACGACGAGGCAGAGGCGCTGGTGACGGGCTATGCGCCCGACCTGCCGTGGAAGGACCTGATGCGGGGGTCCGTCCGCGTCCGGGACGGCCTGTTCTGGGTCGCCACGAACACCGACATGACGATCCCGACCCCGTACGGGGTCGCTCCCGGCCACGGCGTCCTGGTGGAGATGATGCGGCGCTTCACCGGCGTCGAGCCGGTCGTCGGCGGGAAGCCGGCGCCGCCGCTGCTGGAGGAGACCATCCGACGCGTGGGCGGCGAACGTCCCCTCATGGTCGGCGACCGCATCGACACCGACATCGAGGGCGGGATCGCCGTGGGCGTGCCGACGCTCCTCGTGCTCACGGGGGTCTCCGGCCTGGAGGAGCTCGTGGGGACCGCGCCCGAGCACCGACCCAGCTACGTCTCGCCGGACCTCCGCGGGCTGCTCGTCGAGCACCCGGAGGTGTCCGTGGACGGTGGCTCCGCGACGTGCGGCGGCTGGACCGCGTCCCTCGACGAGGAGAACGGTCCCCGCGTCCTGGTCGACGGCTCGGGCGACGCCCAGGCCTGGTGGCGCGCGGTGCTGTCGGTGGCGTGGCGGCACCTGGACGCGACGGGCGAGCCCGTGGGCATCGACGGCCTGAACCCTCCCGAGGCGGACTGAGGCCCTGTCGGTCGTGACGGATAGTCTCCCGTCCATGAGCAGCACGCCCCCGGAGCAGGCCCCGGACGCGGTCGACCTCCCGGAGGCCCCGGTCACGGGCGTCGCGTCGGTCGACGCCGTGCTCGTCGACGTCTCCGCACTGGGGCGCCTGGACCCCGAGACCGGTGAGCTGCCCGACGTCGCGGACCACGTGGGGGTCTTCGAGTCGGCGCACAGCCGACTGCGACGCGCCCTCGACGCCGACCCCGACGCGCCGGTGTGGACGGGGCCGCGTCCCGACGTCACCGCGGCGACGGAGGGCTGATCGCGTGCCTCCTCGTCGTCTCCGGCTCGACGCCGAGCTCGTCCGGCGCCGGCTCGCGCGGTCCCGCGAGCACGCCAGCGAGCTGATTGCCGCGGGCCGCGTCACCGTGCAGGGCGTGCGCGCCACCAAGCCGGCCACGGCCATCACCACCGACGTCGCCATCGTCGTCCGCGAGGACGAGGACCGACCCGACTACGTCTCCCGCGGCGGCCACAAGCTGGCCGGTGCGCTCAGGGCCTTCGCCTCGGGCGGACTCACGGCCCAGGGCCGACGCTGCCTGGACGCCGGTGCCTCGACCGGGGGCTTCACCGACGTCCTCCTGCGCGCCGGCGCCGCCGAGGTCGTGGCCGTGGACGTGGGCTACGGGCAGCTGGCCTGGCAGCTCCAGCAGGACGAGCGCGTGCACGTCCACGACCGGACGAACATCCGCGAGCTCACCACCGAGCTGATCGGCGGACCCGTCGACCTCGTCGTGGGGGACCTCTCCTTCATCTCCCTCACGCTCGTGCTCGACGCGCTGGTCTCCGTCACCCGGCCCGAGGGCGACCTCGCGCTCATGGTGAAGCCGCAGTTCGAGGTCGGCAAGGACAGGGTCGGCAAGGGCGGGGTCGTGCGCGACCCCGACCTGCGCGCGGAGGCCGTGCTCACGGTCGCCGCGGCCGCAGCGTCGCGCGGGTGGGGCACCGTCGGCGCGACCACGAGCCCGCTGCCGGGGCCGTCCGGCAACGTCGAGTTCTTCCTCTGGCTGCGCAGGGACGCCGGCGCGGTCGACGAGGACGCCGTCCACAGGCTCGTCCGGGGGGAGGACCCCTGGGCAGCCGAGGATGAGAGGGTGGAGTCGTGACCGAGCACCCCCTGGAGGACCGACGCGTCCTGCTCCTCACGCACACCGGTCGCGAGGCGGCCTGCGAGGTCGCGCGCGAGGTGATGGCCGGCCTCACCGGCCAGGGCCTCCGCGTACGGGTGCCGGCCTCCGAGGCCGCGGACATGGGGCTCGAGCCCGGCTCGGCCGCGCCGCTGGTCGAGGTGGCCGCGGACGCGTCGCGCGCCGGCGAGGGCTGCGAGCTCGCACTCGTCATCGGCGGCGACGGCACGATCCTGCGGGCGGCCGAGATCGCCCTGCCGACGGGCACCCCGATCCTCGGCGTGAACCTCGGGCACGTCGGCTTCCTGGCCGAGGCCGAGCACGACCACGTCGCCGCGACGCTCCAGGCGGTGGTCGACCGCGCGTACGCGGTCGAGGACCGGATGACCCTCGACGTCCGCGTCTACCAGGACGGGACGCTCGTCCGGTCCACGTTCGCCCTCAACGAGGCGTCCGTGGAGAAGGCCGCCCGCGAGCGGATGCTCGAGGTCGTCGCCGAGGTCGACGGGCGCCCCCTGTCCCGCTGGGGCTGCGACGGGGTCGTGTGCGCGACGCCGACCGGTTCCACCGCCTACAACTTCAGCGCGGGCGGCCCCGTCGTGTGGCCCGACGTCGACGCGCTGCTCATGGTCCCGATCAGCGCGCACGCGCTCTTCGCCCGGCCGCTCGTGGTCTCGCCGGAGTCCGTGCTGGCCGTCGAGGTGCTCCCGGGTGCTCAGTCCGCCGGCGTCCTGTGGGCAGACGGGCGTCGGGCGATCGAGCTGCCGCCGGGTGCCCGCATCGAGGTGCGCCGCGGCCCGAGCCCGGTCCGGCTCGCGCGGCTGCACGAGGCGCCGTTCACCGACCGACTCGTGGCCAAGTTCGGCCTGCCCGTGGAGGGCTGGCGGGGCCGCGCGGAACGACTGCAGCGAGGGGAGCGCTAGGTGATCGAGGAGATCCGCATCGCCGACCTGGGCGTCATCGACTCCTCCACCCTCGAGCTGGGCCCCGGTCTCACGGTGCTCACCGGTGAGACGGGTGCGGGCAAGACGATGGTGGTGACCGCGCTCGGGCTGCTGCTCGGTGCCCGCGGCGACTCCGGCGCGGTCCGTTCCGGCGCGTCCCGGGCCCGGGTCGAGGGGCTCGTCCGGGTGGACGGCCTCGGGGCGGGGGCCGCGTCGTTCGCCCGGGGCGTCGAGGACGCGGGCGGCGAGGTCGAGGACGGCCAGGTCGTGCTCGCCCGCAACATCTCCGCCGAGGGCCGTTCGCGGGCGTTCGTCGGCGGCGCGGCTGTCCCGGCGTCCACCCTGGGCGAGCTCACGGAGCCGCTGGTGGCGGTTCACGGGCAGTCCGACCAGCACCGCCTCCTGCGCCCCCGCGCGCAGCGCGAGGCCCTGGACCGCTTCGGCGGGCCCAAGGTCGCCCGCCTGGCGGCGCGGTGGGCAGAGGACTTCGACGCGCTGCGGGCCACCGAGGAGGAGCTCGTCGAGCTGGTCGAGGCCGCGCGCGAGCGCGCCCGCGAGGCCGACCTGCTGCGCTTCGGGCTCGACGAGATCGAGGCCGTGGACCCGCAGCCGGGGGAGGACGAGCAGCTGGCCGCGGACGAGACGCGGCTCGGCTTCGCCGACACGCTGCGCACCGCGGCCGAGTCGGCGCGCGAGGCGCTCTCCAGCGAGGAGGGCCGCCCGGACGCCCTGGGCGCGGTGGCCGCCGCGCGCACGAGCCTGGAGGGCGTGCGGGAGCACGACCCCGAGGCGGCGGCCCTGGCCGACCGGGTCGCGGAGGTGTCCTACCTGCTCGGCGACGTCGCCGCGGACGTCGCCTCCTACGCCTCCGGGGTCGAGACCGACCCCGCGCGGCTGGCCGGGGTCTCCGAGCGTCGCGCCGCCCTGACCGCCCTCACCCGCAAGTACGGGGAGACCGTCGAGGAGGTGCTCGAGTGGTCCCGCCGGAGCGCCCAGCGGCTCCTGGAGCTCGACGGCACCGACGAGCGCATCGAGGCGCTGCGCGCCGAGCGGGCCCGGCGGCGCGAGGCCCTCGCCGAGACCGGGGCGGCGCTCACCGCGGCCCGCGAGTCCGCCGGCACGCGCCTGGGCAAGGCGGTGACCGCCGAGCTCGGCGGGCTCGCCATGCCGCACGCCCGGCTCACCGTCGCCGTCACGCGGCACGAGGCCGCCGCACCGGCCGACCCCGAGGCCGCCGGGGCCCCGCTGCGCGTGGGGGACGCCTGGTTCCGGTTCGCCCGCTCCGGCCTCGACGAGGTCGAGCTGCTGCTGGCCGCCAACACCGGCAGCGAACCGCGGCCGCTGGGCAAGGGCGCCTCCGGGGGCGAGCTCTCCCGCGTCATGCTCGGGCTCGAGGTGGCTCTGGCCGGCACCAACCCCGTCCCGACCTTCGTCTTCGACGAGGTGGACGCCGGCGTCGGCGGTGCGGCTGCCGTCGAGATCGGCAAGCGCCTGGCCGCCCTGGCCCGCGAGGCCCAGGTCCTCGTCGTCACCCACCTGCCGCAGGTCGCCGCGTTCGCGGACCGGCACGTCGTCGTCCGCAAGGCCCACGACGGCTCGGTGACGAGCTCCGGCCTCACGCTGCTGTCCGAGGACGCGCGCGAGGAGGAGCTGTCGCGGATGATGGCGGGGCTCGAGGGCTCCGACACCGCCCTGGCCCACGCCCGCGAGCTGCTGGAGGTCGCGCGCGCCGAGCGCGCGGGCGCCTGACGCTGCCCTGGCGCTGCCCTGGCCCGGCCCGCCGGCGGCGTGCGGTCACGTCCCCGGCGGGTGTCGACCGGCCCACAGGCTCAGGACACGCGCGGCCGCCTCCCGGGCAGCCGTGGGTCCGTTTGCGACAGTGGGGCGGTCATGAGGATCTCGGCACGTCGACGTCAGCAAGCACTGCCGGGCCTGCGCGGTCAGGCCCGGGTGGAGCGTCGCGCCGGCGACCTCCTCGGCAGGCTCCAGCCGGGGGACGTGGTGGTCGTCGACCACACGGACCTCGACCGGGCCACGGCGGAGGGACTGGTGCGCGCGGGTGCGCTCGCCGTCCTCAACGCCGCGCCGATGATGTCCGGCAGGTACCCCAGCCAGGGGCCGCGCATCCTGGTGGACGCCGGGGTCACGGTGATCGACCGGCTGGGCGACGAGCTCCTCGCGGTCGTCCGCGACGGCTCGCCGCTGCGGCTGCTGGACGGCGTCGTCCACGTCGGCGAGGCGCACGAGCTCACCGGGCGCGTCGTCACCTCCGCGATGCTGGACGAGGAGACGCAGGAGGCCCGGTCCGGGCTCGCGGCCCAGCTCGAGACCCTCACCCACAACGCCGCGGAGTTCCTGCGCCGCGAGGAGGACCTGCTGCTGCACGGCCGCGGGCTCCCGCCGCTGGCGGTGCCGGTGCGCAGGCGGACCGTGGCCGTCGTCGTGGACGGGCCGTCCCTGGCCGACGAGCTCGCCCGCGTCCGCGACTACCTGCGCGAGCAGGAGCCGGTCGTCATCGCCGTCGGAGCCGCCGCGGTGGCCCTGCGAGGAGCCGGGATCAAGCCGGCCGTCATCGTGGTCGACCTGCGCGACGGGGAGGACCCTCCGCCCTCCGCCGTCCTCGACGACGCCAAGCAGGTGGTCGTCCTCGTCCGAGGCCCGGGCGAGCCGACCGACTTCGAGCAGCGGATGGGCCGCCGCTCCAGCCGTGTCGAGACCAGCGCCCAGGCCGAGGACGCCGCCCTCCTCCTCGCGGACGCGGGGGAGGCCGCCCTCGTCGTGGGGGTCGGCGTCCACGCCACGCTGGAGGACTTCCTGGACCGTCAGCGCGGCGGTCTCTCCAGCACCTACCTCACGCGCCTCAAGCTCGGACCCCGCCTGGTCGACGCCGAGGCGGTACCGCGCCTGTACTCCGGACGGGTGCGGCCCTGGCACCTGCTCGTCGTCATGGTCGCCGGGCTCCTCGCCCTCGTCGCGGCCGTCTCCACCACGCCCACGGGCGCGGGCTGGAGCGCCGAGTGGCAGTCGTGGGCCGTCACGGCCTGGGACTGGCTGGTCGACGGCTGGGACGCGGTGTCGTCCTGGGTCGCCTCCCTGACCGGCTGACGCCAGCTCGCCCCGGCCGGCGCCCGCCCGCCCCGCCGCAGCACACCCCCACCAGCTCCACCCCGGAAGGCAGCACCCCTGTGATCACCTACCGCCACCACGTGGTCTCCCTCGTGGCCGTGTTCCTCGCCCTCGCCGTGGGGGTCGTGCTCGGCGGCGGTCCGCTCTCGGAGCCGGCCGACGACGCCGGCAGCAGCAGCGCCACGTCGACGGCGGCCAGCGAGCGTGACGAGGCCGCGGCGACGTACGCGGACACGATGGCCGAGGCCTCCGAGGCGAGACTGCTGGGCAACCGCCTCGATGGGAGCACCGTCGCGATCGTCACCACGCCCGGCGTGGACGAGGACACGGTCAGCGCGCTCACGTCCGAGATCTCCGACCG
Organism: Nocardioides sp. GY 10127; assembly: GCF_004919085.1. GTDB lineage: Bacteria > Actinomycetota > Actinomycetes > Propionibacteriales > Nocardioidaceae > Nocardioides. The sequence continues at coordinate 8,427 of NZ_STGL01000001.1, forward strand.
AGGCGGCTCGGTGACGGCCCGCTACGACCTCCTGGACACCCTGGTGGGCGGCAGCTCGACCTCGCTGGTCGACACGCTGGGCACCCAGCTGGTGACCCAGCTCGACGCGGGCACGGTCGACAAGAACGCCTCCAGCTACGTGCGCATCGGTCAGCTCCTCGGACTCGCGATCGCCACCACGTCCGCGCAGGGCACCGCCGCCGACACCGACACCCGCACGATCCGGGCCAGCCTGTCCGGGGCGGACCTCGCGACGTCCAGCAAGGCCTCGGCGGCCCGCGCCGGGCTGGTGCTCGTCGTCCTGGGTGACGACACCGACGCCGACGTCCTCGCCGCGATCGTCTCCGGCGTCTCCGCGATGGCCGGCGGCGTCGTGGTGGCCGGCTCCACCGCCTCGGCCACCGACGGCACCCTCGCCGGGCTGCGCGAGTCCTCGGTGGCGGACGCCGTCCCGACCGTCGACAGCGTGCAGCGCACCGCGGGACAGGTGACCGCGCTGCTGGCGCTCACGACCGCCTCCGGCGGGCAGGGTGGCGACTACGGCCCGGTCGCGGGCACCGCCGTCCCGCTGGACTGACGCCCGACCCCTCCCCGCGGGGCGCGCAACAGGCGTCCCACGACCGTGGCGCACCCGACACGAGAGGGTGAGTGGCGCGGCGGGTTCCGCGAACAGACCCCACGGGGCTTAGGATCGAGGCCCGTGAGGAACTCAGCCCCGACCAAGCACGTGTTCGTCAGCGGGGGCGTCGCCTCCTCGCTCGGCAAGGGGCTCACCGCCTCCAGCCTCGGCCGTCTGCTGCGCTCGCGCGGCCTGCGGGTCACGATGCAGAAGCTCGACCCGTACCTGAACGTCGACCCCGGGACGATGAACCCGTTCCAGCACGGCGAGGTCTTCGTGACCGAGGACGGCGCGGAGACCGACCTGGACATCGGTCACTACGAGCGCTTCCTCGACACCGACCTGTCGGGCAACGCGAACGTGACCACCGGCCAGGTGTACTCCAACGTCATCGCCAAGGAGCGCCGCGGCGACTACCTCGGCGAGACCGTGCAGGTCATCCCGCACATCACCAACGAGATCTCCGAGCGCATCCTCGCGATGCACGGCCCGGACGTCGACGTGGTGATCACCGAGATCGGTGGCACGGTCGGCGACATCGAGTCGCTGCCGTTCCTCGAGGCCGCCCGCCAGGTCCGTCAGACCCTCGGCCGCGACAACGTGTTCTTCATCCACGTCTCGCTGGTGCCCTACATCGGCCCCTCCAAGGAGCTGAAGACCAAGCCGACGCAGCACTCGGTCGCCGCGCTGCGCCAGGTCGGCATCCAGCCCGACGCCATCGTCTGCCGGGCCGACCGCGAGCTCCCCGAGGGCATCAAGGCCAAGATCGCGCTCATGTGCGACGTGGACGTCGAGGCCGTGGTCACCGCCGCCGACGCGCCGTCCATCTACGACATCCCGAAGGTGCTGCACCGCGAGGGCCTCGACGCCTACGTCGTGCGCCGCCTCGACCTGCCGTTCCGCGACGTCGACTGGACGCTGTGGGACGACCTGCTCCGCCGCGTCCACCACCCCAAGGAGGAGGTGACCGTCGCGCTGGTCGGCAAGTACATCGACCTGCCCGACGCCTACCTCTCCGTGGCCGAGGCGCTGCGCGCCGGCGGCTTCGCCCACGAGGCGAAGGTCAACATCGAGTGGATCCCGTCCGACGAGTGCGCCACGCCCGCGGGCGCGGCCAAGCAGCTCGCTGACGTGGACGCCGTGTGCGTGCCCGGCGGCTTCGGCATCCGCGGCCTCGAGGGCAAGCTCGGCGCCCTCACCTACGCCCGCACGCACGGCATCCCGACCCTCGGCCTGTGCCTGGGCCTGCAGTGCATGGTCATCGAGTACTCCCGCAGCATGCTGGGCCTGGAGTCGGCCGGCTCGACCGAGTTCGACCCCGAGACCACCGAGCCCGTCATCGCGACCATGGACGAGCAGAAGGCGTTCGTCGAGGGCGCCGGCGACCTCGGCGGCACCATGCGCCTGGGCCGCTACCCGGCCGCGCTGAAGGAGGGCTCGGTCGTCCGCGCCACCTACGGCGAGAAGCTCGTCGACGAGCGGCACCGTCACCGCTACGAGGTCAACAACGCCTACCGCGACCGCCTCGAGGCCGCGGGCCTGGTCATCTCCGGCACGTCGCCCGACGGCACCCTCGTCGAGTTCGTCGAGCTGCCCAAGGACGTCCACCCCTACTACGTGGCCACGCAGGCGCACCCGGAGCTCAAGTCGCGCCCGACCCGCCCGCACCCCCTGTTCAAGGGCCTCGTCGGCGCGGCCATCGCCCGCCAGCGCGAGACGCGTCTGGAGATGGACGAGTCCACGCTGCGTCGCAAGGACGACGACGCCGTGGTGGTCGAGCAGGACTGACCCGCCGGCGGCGTGAGCCGCCCGACGGCCGACAGCGCCCCGTCACCGCGAGGTGGCGGGGCGCTGGTGCGCATCGAGGGGGTGGATCGGTGCCCGCTCCTGGTCTCAGTCCAGCTCGCCGCGGGCCAGCAGGTAGCGCCGCAGCGTGTCGGCCCCCAGGGCGATGTTGGTCCGCACGGCCGGGACGACGTCCGGGTCCGCGGCGATCGCCGAGGCCCGGTCGAGGAAGGCCTGGTCCCCGATCCTCGGGAAGAAGCTGCGGACGAGCCCGTAGACGTTGAGCATCGCACCGCCGTCCAGCGCGCTCACGACGTCGAGGTAGCGGTCGGCGAAGGGACGCACGAGCGCGTGCTGGTCCGGGCGCCAGAAGGCACCGACCAGCAGCGAGTAGCCCTCGCTGCGGGGCAGGTCCCGCTGGACCGCCATCCGCTCGAACGCGGCCTCCTTGGCCTCCTGCTCGGGAAGCGCCGCCTCGACGCCGAGGGCGGACACCCACGCCTCCGGGTCCGGGTCGCGCTCGGTGAGGGCGAGGACGTCGTCCGCGTCGTGCCGGCCGGCGGCCGCGCGGGTGCGCAGCAGCCGCCACCCCAGCGGGACGTCGTCGACCGCCGCGTCCTCGAGCAGGGTGTCCCACCGCGGGTCGGCGCTGACCGAGGCCAGCGTGCGCAGCGCGGGCGAGCGGTACCCGGGGTGCTCGGCCAGCGACGCGGACACCTCCGCGAGCTCCGCGCAGGCGGCCGCCGTGTCGGCGGCGGGCGTCCAGAGGGTCGCGACGCCGGCGGCGTGGTCGAGCAGCGGCTCCACGAGGCCGGCGGCGGGCCGGGCGGCCAGGACGTCGAGCAGGACGTCGAGGGTGGCACCGGGGTCGAGGTCGCCGGAGTGGAGCAGGTCGAGCGCCGTCGCGGCGGCGACGGCCCGGTCGAGGGTGTCGCCCAGCGCCGCGGCCGAGCCGGTGAGCGCGCCGAGGGAGCGTGCGTCGGGGCGCACGTGGACGAAGGCCAGGTCGTCGGCGTTGAGCAGGTGCAGCCCGTCCTCGCCGACGTCGGGCAGCCCCGGCAGCGGGGTGCGGACACCGGTGGTCTCGACCGTGGTGGTGGCGACCTCGGTCAGGCCGCCGTCGTCCGCGCGGGTGAAGGAGCGGACCGCGATCGTGTGCGGGCGGGGTGCCTCGTCGTCGGGGGAGTCGACGACCAGGGCGGCGGGCTCGCCCAGCTCGAGGGAGACGGTGTCGGTGCCGGCGCGGTCGAGCCAGGCGGAGGTCCACCCCGACAGGTCGCGCCCCGAGGCGTCCTCGAGGGCGCCGATGAGGTCCGCGAGCACGGTGTTGCCCCAGGCGTGGGCGGAGAAGTAGCGCTGGAGCCCGTCCGCGAAGACGTCCTCCCCGAGCAGCGCGAGCAGCTGGCGGAGGACGGCCTGGCCCTTGAGGTAGGTGATCGCGTCGAAGTTCGCCATCGCCTGCCCGACGTCGGGCACCTCGCCGCGGATCGGGTGCGAGGCCGGGCCCGCGTCCTGGCGGTACCCGTGCGGCTCCTCGGCGACCGCGAAGGTGGCCCACGCGTCGGAGTAGGCGGTCGCCGACGACGCGGCCCACGCCGAGGCGAAGGACGCGAACGCCTCGTTCAGCCACAGGTCGTCCCACCAGCGCATGGTCACGAGGTCGCCGAACCACATGTGGGCCATCTCGTGCAGGAGGACGAGGGAGAGGTACTCGCGCTCGGCGGCCGTCGGCTCGCTGCGGGGGATCATCATGTCGCCCCAGGTGACGCAGCCCCAGTTCTCCATCGCGCCGCCCATGTCGGGCACGAACACCTGGTCGTAGCGCTCCTGGCCGAACGGTTGGCCGAAGGTCTCGGCGTAGAAGGCGAGCCCCTGCTCGGTGAGGGTGAGCAGCTCCTCGGCGTCCCGCTCGAGGAACTGCTTGATCGACTGCCGGCAGAACAGGCCGAGGCTGTGCCCGCCGCGCTGCTCGCGGATCTCGTGGAACGGCCCGGCGTTGACGACCACGACGTAGGTGGACAGGGGCGGGGTGTCGGGGAAGACCCAGGTGCGGGCGTCCTCGCCCGAATCGACGACCGACTCGGGGGCGCGGTTGCTGGTGACCGTCCAGGAGGCCGGGGCGAGCACGGTGAAGGCGTGGGGCGCCTTGAGGTCGGGCTGGTCGAAGCAGGCGAAGGCCCGACGGGCGTCGTCGGCCTCGAAGGACGACCAGACGTAGACGAGCCCGTCGGTGGGGTCGACGGTGCGCAGGATGCCGGTGGCGCTGGCGGTGTCGGCCTGCACCAGGTCGACCACGACCTCGTTGACCTCGTCGAGGTCCGCGAGGGTGATGCGCCCCTCGGATACGGCGGTCGCGACGTCCAGCTCGACGCCGTTGAGACGGACGCTGCGCACCTCGCCCACGGCGTCCAGGAAGGTCGTGGCTCCCGGCGTGGCGCAGCGGAAGTGGACGTGGCTGGTGGAGCGCCACTCGACGCCGGTCAGCAGGTCGGTGAGGTCGAGGTCGACGTCGTAGCGCTCGACGGTGACGAGCGCGGCGCGCTCCTCGGCCTCGGTGCGGGTCAGGCTCAGCTCGGTCACCGGTGCTCCTTCGGACGGTGGCGGGGGACGCCCCACTGGGGCGTCCGCCACGCTAGCGCTCCCCGGCGACGCCGGAGCCGACCGTGCCCGAGCGGGTGGGTCCGGGAACCGGGTCCCGGAGCCGGCGGCCGGTGCCACTAGCGTCGGGGGCATGACGACCGACCGCGTCGACGCCCGCGACGTCCTGCCCCCGCTCGAGGACCGGCCCGCGGCCTGGCCCGTGGACTCCTCCACCTACCTGCACCAGGACTCCTGGATCGTGGCGCTGCGCGAGGACCGGGTGCGCAGGCCCGGGCACCCGGAGGAGGAGCCGTTCCGGCGCGTCGCGCTGGAGCACCCGGGGGCGGCGGTCGTGCTGGCCGTGGACGAGCAGGACCGCGTGCTGGTGCTGTGGCAGTACCGGCACGCGGTGGGCCGGGTGCTGGTGGAGATCCCCGCCGGCGTCCTGGACCACGAGGGCGAGAGCCCGCTGGACGTCGCGCGCCGCGAGCTCCTGGAGGAGACCGGGTTCGGGGCCTCGTCCTGGACCCCGCTGGTCGACGTGTGGCCCTCGCCCGGCATCTCGGCCGAGCGGTCCGCGATCTTCCTGGCCCGGGGGCTGCGGGAGGTCGGCCGGCAGGGGTTCGTGCCCGAGCACGAGGAGGCCGAGGCCGTCCTCGGGAAGGTGCCGTTCGAGGACCTGCACACCGCCGTGCTCGACGGCCGGGTACAGGACGCGCCGGTGGTCATCGCGGTGCTCGCCGCGCGGGCCCGGGGGCTGGTGTGAGGCTGCGGCGCCGGTATGAGGCTGCGGGCTGGTGGACCGCGCGGCGAGGCACCCACGCCGTGTCGGCGCCGCGGGCTAGCCTGCGGCGGTGACCCAGAGCGTCGTCGAGCCCGCCTCCGCCGTGCCCCCGGCCGGCGCGGCGACGGCGACCCCGGCGGCCCCGGCGGTCCCGGGTGCCCCCGAGCGCGCGGTGCGGACCTACCTCGACCACCTCTCGGTGGAACGGGGCCTCTCGGCCAACACGCTGTCGTCCTACCGCCGGGACCTGCGGCGCTACCTGGGCTACCTGGACACGGTCGGGGTGACCTCGCTGGAGGACGTGGGGGAGCAGACCGTCACGGGCTTCCTCGCCCACCTGCGCGAGGGCGACGACGCGCACCCGCCCCTGGGGCCGAGCTCCGCGGCGCGGGCGGTCGTGGCCGTGCGCGGCTTCCACCGGTTCGCCCTCGCGGACGGCCTGCTGGCGAGCGACCCGGCGGCCGGCGTCCGCCCGCCCCAGCCGGCCAAGCGCCTGCCCAAGGCGCTGCCGCTCTCGGACGTCGAGGCGATCCTCGAGGCCGCCGGCGCGCCGGGCACGCCCCTGGCGCTGCGGGACCGGGCCCTGCTGGAGGTGCTGTACGGCACCGGGGCGCGCATCTCCGAGGCCGTCGGGCTGGACGTGGACGACCTGGACACCGTCGACGGGACCGTCCTGCTGGCCGGCAAGGGCGGCAAGGAGCGCATCGTGCCCGTGGGCTCTTTCGCCCTCGAGGCCGTCTCGGACTACCTGGTGCGCGCGCGACCCGACCTGGTGGGGGCCGGGACGCCCACCGGTGCCCTGTTCCTCAACTCCCGCGGCGGGCGGCTCTCGCGGCAGTCCGCGTGGGCGGTGCTCACCCGCGCCGCCGAGCGCGCGGGCGTGACCCGGGACGTCTCGCCGCACACGCTGCGCCACAGCTTCGCCACGCACCTGCTGGACGGCGGGGCGGACGTCCGCGTCGTCCAGGAGCTCCTGGGCCACGCGTCGGTGACGACCACCCAGGTCTACACGCTCGTCACCGTGGACAACCTGCGCGAGGTCTTCGCCACCGCGCACCCGCGCGCCCGCGGCTGAGCCCGGGCCCCTGGCCGGCGCGGGGATGAGCGGGCTGTCGGCGCGGACCGCGATACTGGGCCGCGATGCCTGACACGACCAGCGCCGAGACGCCCGCCTTCGACCCCCGTGACTGGCCCCCGGCGGGCTCGGACGCCGACCAGGTGGCCGATGCCGTCACCGCCTACGCGGCCTCGCGCGGCCTCGCGCTCTACCCGCACCAGGAGGAGGCGGTGCTGGAGCTGCTGGCGGGCTCGAACGTGGTGCTGGCGACGCCGACGGGCTCGGGCAAGTCGCTGGTGGCGATCGCCGCCCACGCCGCGGCGCTGGCCGACGACCGGGTGTCGTTCTACACCGCTCCCATCAAGGCGCTGGTGAGCGAGAAGTTCTTCGATCTGTGCCGGGTCTTCGGCGCCGACAACGTCGGCATGCTCACCGGGGACGCCTCGGTGAACGCCGACGCGCCGATCATCGCCTGCACGGCGGAGGTCCTGGCGAACCTGGCGCTGCGCGAGGGCCGCGCGGCCGACGTGGGCCTCGTGGTGATGGACGAGTTCCACTACTACGGCGAGCCCGACCGAGGGTGGGCGTGGCAGGTGCCGCTGCTGGAGCTCGTGGACGCGCAGTTCCTGCTCATGTCGGCGACGCTGGGGGACACGCGCTCGCTGCGCGCGGACCTGAGCGAGCGGACGGGGCGGGAGACGGCGCTGGTCGACCAGGCCGAGCGGCCCGTGCCGCTGACCTTCGAGTGGTCGCTGGAGCCGATGGCCGAGACGCTCGAGGAGCTGGTCACGACCGGTCAGGCGCCGGTCTACGTCGTGCACTTCACCCAGGCCGCGGCCGCCGAGCACGCCACGTCGCTGCTCCAGGCGGCGTGGGTCAAGCCGCCCGCGGAGCAGCGCGACGCGCTGGCCGAGAAGCTGGCCGGCGTCCGGTTCGCCGCCGGCTTCGGCAAGACGCTGTCCAAGCTGCTGCGCCGCGGCATCGGCGTCCACCACGCGGGGATGCTGCCCCGCTACCGGCGGCTCGTGGAGCAGCTGGCGCAGGCGGGGCTGCTGCGGGTCATCTGCGGCACCGACACGCTGGGGGTCGGCATCAACGTGCCGATCCGCACCGTGCTGTTCACCGGCCTGACGAAGTTCGACGGCAACCGGATGCGCACCCTGCGCACGCGGGAGTTCCTGCAGATCGCGGGTCGTGCCGGCCGGGCGGGCTTCGACACGGCCGGCACGGTCGTCGTCCAGGCCCCCGAGCACGTCATCGAGAACGAGAAGGCGAAGGCGAAGGCCGCGGAGCGGGTGGCCGCAAGCAAGAAGAAGTCCAAGGCGCAGCTGAAGAAGCCGCCGGAGGGCACGGTCGTGTGGACGGAGGCGACGTTCGACAAGCTCGTCGCCGGCGAGCCGGAGCCGCTCGTGCCGCGGATGAAGGTCGACAACGGCATGCTCCTCAACGTCCTGGCCCGGGAGGAGGACGCCGTGGCCGTGCTGCGGCGGCTGCTCACCGAGAACCACGAGGACCGGCGACGCCAGCTCAAGCTCGCCCGCCGGGCGCTGCGGCTGGGCCGCTCGCTGGTGGAGTCCGGCGTCGTCGTCCGGCTGGAGGAGCCGGACGAGCACGGCCGCCGCTACGTCCTGGGCGTCGACCTGCCCGACGACTTCGCCCTCAACCAGCCGCTGGCGCACTTCGCGCTCGAGGCGCTCACCGTGCTCGACCCCGAGAGCCCCGAGCACGCGCTCGACGTCATCTCGGTGGTGGAGTCGGTGCTCGAGGCGCCGCGGACGATCCTCCTGGCCCAGCAGTGGGCGGCGCGCGGGCGCGCTGTGGAGGAGATGAAGGCCGACGGCATGGAGTACGAGGAGCGGATGGAGGCGCTGGAGGAGATCACCTGGCCCCAGCCGCTGGCCGAGCTGCTCGAGGCCACCTACGAGATCTACCGCCGCACCCACGCCTGGCTCTCACCGGACCTGCTGGGGCCGAAGTCGGTGGTGCGCGACATGGTCGAGCAGGGCATGGGGTTCACCGACTTCGTCGCCCGCTACCAGCTCGCGCGGGGCGAGGGGCTGGTGCTGCGCTACCTCACCGACGCCTACCGGACGCTGCGCCAGACCGTCCCCGAGACCCACCGGGACGAGGAGCTGCACGGGCTGGTGGAGTGGCTGGGGGAGACGGTGAGGCAGACCGACTCCTCGCTGCTGGACGAGTGGGAGGCCCTCACCGACCCCGCCGGCGCGCTGGCCGAGCGCGGGGCGGAGCTCGCCGACCACGCCCCGCCGCCCCCGCCGCGGCCGCTCTCGGCGCAGGGTCGGGCGTTCGACGTCATGGTGCGCAACGCGATGTGGAGCCGGGTCGCCGGCATCGCTCGCGACGACCTCACCGCCCTCATGGCCATCGAGCGCGCCGCCGCCGACCGGTTCGAGGAGCCGCGCGAGGTCGTCATGGGCCGCTCCGCCTGGGACGAGGCGATCGAGGCCTACTACGCCGAGCACGACGAGGTCCTGACCGACGGCGACGCCCGCGGCCCCCGGCTGCTGGAGACCACCGCCCGCACCGGCGTCGCCCCCGGGGCCCACCCCGACTCCGACCCGGTGCGGCTGCTCGACGTCCGCCAGACCCTGCACGACCCCGAGGGTCACCACGACTGGGTCGTCGAGGCCGTCGCCGACCTCGACGCCACCGATGCCCTCGGTGAGCTCGTGATGCCGACCGTCGCGTTCCGGAGGTTGTGACTGCGGTTCCGGGCTGCGGTGCTGTGCTGGGTGCTGTGCGCTCCGGTGCTCACGTTTGGTCACCAACGTGGGGTTGGGGACGCTCGGGGACAGGGTTGGTGACCAAACGTGGTGGCGGCTGGCGTGGTGGGGCGGTGGTGCCCAGGTGCTGCAGGCGGCCGGGGTCGCGGCGGCTCGGCGGCTGGGTGGGTGACGTTTGGTCACCAACGTGGGGTTGGGGGCGCTCTGAGACCGGGTTGGTGACCAAACGTGAGGGCCGGCGCCGGGGTACGCCCGGCCGCGGCGCGGCCTCGACGGTGGTCGGCGCGACTAGTGTCGGAGTCATGAGCGAGCAGGTGGACGTCGAGCTGGACGAGGCCCGGCAGCGCTTCGTGGTCACGGTGGACGGCGTGCGCGCCGGGTACGCCGGCTACGAGCTGGACGGCGCGGTGGCGACGCTGGCGGTGACGGTGGTCGACCCGGCGTTCGGCGGCCGGGGGCTGGCGACGCGGCTGGCCGACGCGGCGTTCGAGCACGCCCGGACGTCCGGCTGGAGCGTCGTCCCGGCGTGCTCGTTCATGGCCGCCCATGTCGACAAGCACCCCGAGCTGGCGGACCTCGTCGCGCGCTGACGGCTCCACCGACAGCGCCGCTGCCGACACCAGTGACGGCGCCACCCGACCGTCATCCACCCCGCCCGCGTGGCCGCCGAGCACGCCGACACGCCGTCGTTCCTCCACAGAGTTATCCCCATGGTGGATAAGTGGTGTGCACAGGAGCGGGGCTGGGCTCACAGGTCCAGGACCCGAACGGGGGAGAACTTCCATCGTCTGGACGCGGCGCGCGGGGGCTCCCTACGCTCGCCGAGCGGTCGCCTTGTCGACAATGGACGGGTCCGTGCACGAGACGACCAGAGAGAAGCTGACCACGGTGACTGACGCCCTGCCCTTCGACGGCGACGACCCCACGATCATGGGTCCGACGGGTCGGCCGATGCCGATCTTCGCCGAGCCCGCGCCGCTGTCGGGGCACGGCCCGGCGCGCGTGGTGTCGATGACCAACCAGAAGGGCGGCGTCGGCAAGACGACGACCACCATCAACCTGGGCGCCGCGCTGGCCGAGTACGGCCGCCGCGTCCTGCTGGTGGACTTCGACCCGCAGGGCTCGCTCTCCGTCGGGCTGGGGCTCAACCCCCACGAGATGGAGCTGACGGTCTACAACCTGCTGATGGACCCGGAGTGCACCGTCGAGGAGGTCGTGGTCCCCTCGGGCGTCCCCAACATGGACCTCCTGCCGTCGAACATCGACCTGTCGGCCGCCGAGGTGCAGCTCGTGGGCGAGGTGGCCCGCGAGCAGACGCTGGCGCGCGTCCTGGCGCCGGCCATGGCCCGCTACGACGTCATCCTCATCGACTGCCAGCCCTCCCTCGGCCTCCTCACGGTCAACGCCCTCACCGCCTCCGACGGCGTCGTCGTGCCCCTGGAGTGCGAGTACTTCGCGCTGCGCGGCGTGGCCCTGCTCAAGACGACCATCGACAAGGTCAAGCAGCGCCTCAACCCCAAGCTCCACGTGGACGGTGTGCTGGGCACCATGTACGACGGCCGGACGCTGCACAGCCGCGAGGTCATGGAGCGGCTCGTCCAGGCGTGGGGCGACACCGTGTTCCACACCGTCATCCGCCGCACCGTGAAGTTCTCCGACTCCACCGTGGCCGGCGAGCCCATCACCTCCTACGCCTCCTCGTCGTCGGGCGCCGAGTCCTACCGGCAGCTCGCGCGGGAGGTGATCGCCCGGTGGCAGCACGACGTGTGAGCATGCCGGCGGCCGACGACCTGTTCCGGCCCACGGCCGGCGCGGTCGAGACGGCGCCCGACGCGTCCGCCACCGCGGGCCAGCCGAAGGACGACGGCAAGGGCGGGCGCAAGCCCACCGGCCGGGTCCGCCACGACGAGAAGATGACCGTCTACCTCTCGTCGGAGGAGCTCATGCACATCGAGCAGGCGCGGCTCTCGCTGCGCGGGCAGCACGGTCTGGGCGTCGACCGCGGCCGGCTGGTCCGCGAGGCCGTCGCGCTGGTCCTCGCCGAGTTCGAGGAGCGTGGCGAGGACAGCGCGCTGGTGCGCCGCCTGGTGCAGGAGTGACGCAGGCGCCCGTCGTCCCGCCCGCCGGGGCCGAGGAGGACGGGACGCCGGAGCGGGCCCAGGAGCCGGTCCAGGACGCCGGGCAGGACGGCGGCTTCGCCGTCCGCCTGCACAACTTCACCGGACCGTTCGACCTGCTGCTCCAGCTGATCTCCAAGCACAAGCTCGACATCACCGAGGTCGCGCTGTCGCAGGTCACCGACGAGTTCATCGCGCACGTCAAGGCGCTGCGGGAGAAGCCGAGCGCGGCCGCGAGCGCCCGGGGGAGCAGCGGCGAGCTCGAGGAGACGACGTCGTTCCTCCTCGTGGCGGCCACCCTGCTCGACCTCAAGGCCGCACGGCTGCTGCCGCAGGCGGAGGTCGAGGACGAGGAGGACCTGGCGCTGCTCGAGGCGCGGGACCTGCTCTTCGCCCGGCTGCTGCAGTACCGGGCGTACAAGCAGGTGGCCGGGGTGATCGAGTCCCGGCTGGCCGAGGAGTCCAAGCGCTTCCCCCGCGGGGTGGGGCTCGACGAGCGGTTCGCCTCGCTGCTCCCCGAGGTGCTCATCGGCATCGGGCTGGAGGAGTTCGCCCGGCTCGCCGCCGGTGCGCTTGCCCCGAAGCCGGTGCCGGAGGTGACCCTGGCCCACATCCACGCCCCGGCCGTCTCCGTGCGCGAGCAGGCGGCCGTGGTCGTGTCCCGGCTGCGGGTGGCGGGCCAGATGACGTTCCGGGCCCTCACCGCCGACTCCCCGGACACCCTCACCACGGTGGCGCGGTTCCTCTCGCTGCTCGAGCTCTTCCGGGAGGGCGCGGTGGCGTTCGACCAGGTCACGCCGCTGGGCGAGCTCACCGTCCGGTGGACGGGCACGGACGACGTGGACGCCGACGACCTCGTCGTGGACGAGTTCGAGGGCGCCCCGGACGCTGCCGCGTCCGACGAGGGCCGGGACGCGCCGCACGACCCCGACAGCGACCCCGACTCCGACCCCGACACCCACCCCCGGACGCACGCGGAGGACCAGCCGTGACCGACCAGACCCAGGAGACGCTCCCGGGCACGCAGACCACCGAGGACGAGCCGTTCGCGGTCCCGGCCGACCAGCTGCGTCCGTCGTTGGAGGCCGTCCTCATGGTGGCCGACCAGCCCCTCGACGCCGTGAGCCTGGCGACCGCCACCGGGCACCCTGTGGAGACGGTCGTCTCGACGCTCCAGCTGCTCTCCGAGGAGTACACCGAGGCCGGCCGCGGGTTCGACCTGCGTCAGGTCGCGGGCGGATGGCGGTTCTACACGCGCGAGGAGCACGCGGAGGTGGTCGAGCGCTTCGTCCTCGACGGCCAGCAGTCACGGCTGACGCAGGCGGCACTCGAGACGCTCGCCGTGGTGGCCTACAAGCAGCCGGTCTCGCGGGCACGGGTCTCGGCCGTGCGCGGGGTCAACGTGGACGGCGTGATGCGCACCCTGCTCACGCGCGGCCTGGTCGAGGAGGCCGGGACCGACCCGGTCACCGGCGCGCACCTGTACCGCACGTCCAGCTACTTCCTGGAGCGGATCGGGATCACCTCGCTCGACGAGCTGCCCGAGCTCGCGCCCTACCTGCCGGAGATGGACGACCTCGACGAGATCGAGGGCAGCATCGGGCTCCCGCGGACGCCCCGGCGTCCCGCCGGTTCGCGGGACGGGGCGGACGCCGGGGAGACTGGCGCCCAGGGCCCCGCCGAGGGCCCGACGGCGAACCCCGAGGAGAACGCGTGACCGGCCCCGACCTGCCCACCGACGAGGACGGCCTCGTCCGTCTGCAGAAGCTGCTCGCCTCCTCGGGCGTGGCCTCGCGCCGGCGGTGCGAGGAGCTGATGCTCGAGGGCGCCGTCGAGGTGGACGGCGAGGTGGTGACCCGGCTCGGCACCAAGGTCGACCCCCGCACGGCCGTGATCCGCGTCGAGGGCCGCCGGCTGCCGCCGGTCTCCCCGCACGTCTACCTCGTGCTCAACAAGCCGCGCGGCGTCGTCTCGACGATGTCCGACCCCGAGGGTCGGCGCTGCCTGGCCGACCTGGTCGCGGACCGCCCCGAGCGCCTCTTCCACGTCGGCCGGCTCGACACCGACACCTCCGGCCTCCTCGTCCTCACCAACGACGGCGACTTCGCCAACCGGCTGGCCCACCCGTCCTTCGAGGTCGACAAGACCTACGTCGCCGAGGTGGAGGGCGAGGTCTACCCGCGCACGGTCAAGGAGCTGCTCGCGGGGGTGACGCTCGAGGACGGGCCGGTCTCGGTGTCCAAGTGCAAGGTGATCTCCGGCGGACACCGGCGCAACAAGCCGGGGCGCAGCATCGTGGAGCTGGTCATCCACGAGGGTCGCAACCGGATCGTGCGGCGCCTGCTCGACCACGTGGGTCATCCGGTGACGCAGCTGACCCGCACGGCGATCGGCCCGGTGCAGCTGGGCTCGCTGCGCCTCGGCGAGATCCGCGACCTCACGCGCGAGGAGCTCGGCACCCTGCTGGACACGGCCCAGCTCTGAGCCCGGCGCGCAGGTAGGGTCGCGTCGGCACCAGGGGTGCCCACCAGCAACGAGCAGCATGGACAGCAGCAGAGCGGGGGAGACGGTGTGAGCCAGCTCGCGGACGGGGTGACCCTCACCGGGCCCGTCGAGGTCATCGGCACGGGCCTGCTCGGCACCAGCGTCGCGCTGGCGTGCCGACGGGCCGGCCTCGAGGTCCTGCTCTCCGACGTCTCCGACGCGCACGTGACCGAGGCCGTCGCGCTGGGTGCCGGGCGGCCGCGGCGGCCCGAGGACGCCCCGCAGCTGGTGGTCGTCGCGGTGCCGCCGTCGGTGCTGGGCGACGTGATCGCCGCCTCGCTGGTCGAGACCGCTGACTGCGGGTCGGTCGTCACCGACGTGGGCTCGGTCAAGGCGGCGCCGCTGGCCGGCGTCCTGGCCCACGCGCCGACGCACGCCCACCGCTACGTCGGCTCGCACCCCATGGCCGGCTCCGAGCGCTCCGGGCCGAGCGCCGGCAACGCCTCGCTCTTCGAGGGGAGGCCCTGGGCGCTCACCCCGCACGCGGACGCCGACGTGGCGGCCGTGGAGCTGGTGGAGCAGCTGGTGCGCCTGTGCGGCGCCGTGCCGGCGTGGCAGACCCCCGCGGAGCACGACCGCGCCGTGGCGCGCATCAGCCACGTGCCGCACCTGATGTCGGCGCTGGTGGCCGGGCGGCTGGCCGGCGCGCCCGAGAACCACCTGGCGCTGGCCGGGCAGGGCGTGCGGGACGTGACCCGGGTGGCGGCTGGCGACCCGAACCTCTACGGCCAGATCGTCGGCGGCAACGCCGCGGCGGTGGTCGAGCTCCTGGGCGAGCTCCGTGGCGAGCTGGACCGGCTCATCGAGGCCGTCGGCTCGGGCGACCGCGACGTCCTGGGCCAGATCCTCGCCCGCGGCGTCGACGGGACGCGGGCCATCCCGGGCAAGCACGGCGGTCCGGCGGCCCCCACGGCCTCGGTCTGGGTCACGGTCACCGACCGGGCCGGCGAGCTCGCGCGGCTGCTGGCCGACGCGGTCGCCAGCGAGGTCAGCGTGGAGGACATCCGCATCGACCACGACACCTCGCGGGAGGCCGGTCTCGTCGAGCTCGTCGTCGCGCAGGGCCGCGGCGAGCACCTCACCACCTCTCTGGAGTCGAGGGGCTGGACCGTCCAGCGGTAGGCTGCCGCTCCGTGAGCAGCGCCGACGACCCCCAGACGCAGCCGCGGACGACCAGCGAGGGCTCGACGCCCTTCGTCGTCGCGGTCGACGGCACCTCCGGCTCCGGCAAGTCCAGCACCTGCCGCGCGGTGGCCCAGCGCCTCGGCCTGGCCTACCTGGACACCGGCGCCCAGTACCGGGCGATGACCTGGTGGATGCTCGAGCAGGGCGTCGACGTCCACGACCCCGCCGCCGTGGCGGCCCGCAGCGGCGAGCCCGACCTGGTCTCCGGCACCGACCCCTCCGCCCCCACCATCACCGTGGACGGCACCGACGTGTCCGCGCCGATCCGCGGCGACGCCGTCAACGGCGCGGTGAGCCCCGTGGCGACGGTGCCCGAGGTCCGCGCCCGGCTCGTGGACCTGCAGCGCGCGACCATCGCCGCCGCGACGTCCGGCATCGTCGTGGAGGGCCGCGACATCGGCTCCACCGTGGCGCCCGACGCCCCCGTGAAGCTGTACCTCACCGCGGACCCCGCGGCCCGCGCCCGTCGCCGGGCGCTGGAGGAGGGCGGCACGGACGTCGCCGCGACCGAGGCCAGCCTGCGCAGCCGCGACGCGATCGACTCCGGGCGGGCCACCTCCCCGCTCACGATCACCGACGGTGCCGTGCGCATCGACTCCACCGACCTCACCCTCGAGCAGGTCGTCGACCTGGTCACCGGGCTGGTGGAGGAGGCGCGCCTCGGCGCAGGGGCGCGCACGTGACGTTCCTGACCGGCGTCCGCGGGTCGGGCGGCAGCCGACGCCGGGCTCGCACCCGGGCCGAGGTGCACGCGCGGGCCCCGCGCACGGACAGCACCCGCCACCCGGCCCGGTACCTCCTGCACCCGCTGCGGCCGATCTCCCGCTGGATCATCCGCCGACGCTGGGACGTCCGCGTCCACGGCGCCCACCGGATGCCGTCGGGGCCCGTGCTGCTGGCGGCGAACCACGCCGGGGTGGCCGACGGGCCGCTGCTGGCGATCTTCGCGCCGCGCCCGGTGCACGCGCTGACCAAGGCGGAGATGTTCGGCGGCGCCCTCGGGCGCTTCCTCCTCTCCTCGGGCCAGGTGCCGGTGGAGCGCTTCGGCGCGGACGTCGCGGCGGTGCGCACCTGCGTGCGTGTCCTGCGTGACGGCGGCGTCGTCGGGATCTTCCCGGAGGGCCGGCGCGGCGACGGCGAGCTCCAGCGGTGCCACGGCGGCGTCGCCTACCTCGCCCTGGTGACCGGCGCGGACGTCGTCCCCGTGACCTTCTTCGGCACCCGCGAGCCGGGTGGCCGCAGCGGCTCGCTGCCCCCGTGGGGGCGGCGCATCGACATCGTGGTCGGCGAACCGACCAGGCTGGAGCAACAGGACTGGCCCCGCACCCAGGAACACGTGCACGATGCCACGGTGTTGCTCCACCGCCACCTGCGCGAGCAGCTGGCCGCAGCGAAGGCCGAGACCGGCCGTCGCCTCCCCGGGCCGCTCCCGGCCGGGGACCTCGAACCGGACACCGCGACCGTCACCACGGTCCGCGACCTAGGAGAAGCATGACCGAGCACGCCGACGCCACCCCCGAGGCCGGTGGCCCCGCCGGGGCCGACGCCGCCGGCCCGACCCCCGTCCTGGCCGTCGTGGGCCGCCCGAACGTGGGCAAGTCCACCCTGGTCAACCGCATCATCGGGCGCCGCGAGGCGGTCGTGCAGGACATCCCGGGCGTGACCCGGGACCGGATCAGCTACGACGCCGACTGGAACGGCCGCGCCTTCACCGTGGTCGACACCGGCGGCTGGGATCCCGACGCCCGCGGCCTCGCCGAGCGGATCGCCGCGCAGGCCGAGATCGCCGTCGGTCTGGCCGACGCGGTGCTGTTCGTCGTCGACGCCACCGTCGGCATCACCGACGCCGACGAGGCGGTCGTCAAGATCCTGCGCCGCTCCGGCAAGCCCGTCGTGCTCGCCGCCAACAAGGTCGATGACCAGCGCACCGAGGCCGAGGCCTACGGGCTGTGGAACCTCGGGCTCGGCGAGCCCTGGCCGGTCTCCGCGCTGCACGGCCGCGGTTCGGGCGACATGCTGGACGCCGTCCTGGCGGCCCTGCCCGAGCCGCCGCCGGTGGCCGAGGGCAGCGAGGTGGGCGGACCGCGCCGCATCGCGCTCGTCGGCAAGCCCAACGTCGGCAAGTCCTCGCTGCTCAACAAGCTGGCGGGGGAGGAGCGCTCGGTCGTCGACAACGTCGCCGGCACGACCGTCGACCCCGTCGACGAGCTCGTCGAGCTGGCCGGCCGCACCTGGCGCTTCGTGGACACCGCCGGCATCCGCAAGCGGGTCAAGGAGGCTTCGGGGCACGAGTACTACGCCTCGCTGCGCACCTCGGCGGCCATCGACCGCGCCGAGGTCTGCGTGCTGCTGCTCGACGCCGAGCAGTCGATCTCCGAGCAGGACGTCCGCATCCTCCAGACCGTGCGCGAGTCCGGCCGCGCGCTGGTGATCGCGTTCAACAAGTGGGACCTCGTCGACGAGGAGCGCCGCTACTACCTCGAGCGCGAGATCGAGCGGGACCTCGTGCAGGTCCAGTGGGCGCCGCGGATCAACATCACCGCCCGCACCGGCTGGCACGTGGACCGCCTGGTCCCCGCGCTCGACAAGGCCATCGAGGGCTGGGAGACCCGCGTCGGGACCGGCGCGCTCAACACCTTCCTCGGCCGCCTCGTGGCCGAGCACCCGCACCCCGTGCGCGGCGGCAAGCAGCCGAAGATCCTGTTCGGCACCCAGGCCACCACGGCCCCGCCGACCTTCATCCTGTTCACCTCCGGCAAGCTCGACGACTCCTACGAGCGCTACATCGAGCGCCGCCTGCGCGAGGAGTTCGGCTTCGCCGGGACGCCGATCATCCTGCAGCAGCGGGTGCGCGAGAAGAGGAAGCGCTCATGAGCACGCCGACCACCCAGCCGCGCGACCCGCGCGGCACGGCCCCGGCCACCCACTGGGACGGTGTGTACGCCGAGCGCGGGCCCCGCGACGTGTCGTGGTACGAGGAGAACCCCGAGGTCTCGACGCGGCTCGTGCTGCGCGACGGCGTCCCGGCCTCGGTCATCGACGTGGGCGCCGGCGCCTCGACGCTGCCGGACAGCCTGCTGGACGCCGGGGTCGGCCACGTGACGATCCTCGACCTCAGCCTCCGGGCGCTGTCGCTGACCGCCGCCCGGCTGGACGAGCGGTCGACCGCGCTGACGACCATCGCGGCCGACGTCCTGACCTACGGGTTCGAGGACGTCTACGACGTGTGGCACGACCGAGCGGTGTTCCACTTCCTCACCTCCGCCGAGCAGCAGGGCGCCTACGTGGCGGCGGCCGCCGGCGCGGTGCGGTCGGGCGGGACGCTGGTGCTCGGTGCCTTCGCGCCCGACGGCCCGGAGTCGTGCTCCGGGCTGCCGGTGGTGCGTTGGTCGGCCGAGGGGCTGGCCGAGGCGTTCGGCAGCGACTTCACCCTGGAGCACACCGAGCGGGCCGAGCACCACACGCCGTGGGACGCCGTGCAGCCGTTCACCTGGGTGGTGCTGCGGCGCCGCTGACCGGCTGCTGCTGTTCACTGGCTGCTCTTTTCCGGCGGCTCTTCTCCCGGGCGGCTCCCGCGCCTAGCCTGCGGGGATGGCGTGGGTGGCGGGGCGGGTGACAGGGCTGGTGACGGGGCGGGCGTGGCGCGCGTCCTGCGCGCTGGGCCTGGTGGTGCCGGTGCTCGTGCTGCCGATGCTGGTGCTGCCGCTCGCCGCGCCGGTCGATGCAGGACCGGTGGCCGGGTGCCGGGTGTTCCCGGCGTCCAGCTGGTGGCACGCGTCCGTGCGACGCCTGCCGGTGCACGCGCGCTCACGGGCGTGGCTGCGCACCATCGGGACCTCCGGCGAGCTGCACCCGGACTTCGGGCGCAACGCCGGGGGAGTGGACTACGGCATCCCCGTGACCGTCGTGTCGCGCCGGCACCCTCGGGTGCGGGTGCGGTTCACGTACGCCGGTGAGAGCGACCGGGTGCGCTACCCGCTCGGGCGGGACACCATGATCGAGGGCGGGCGCGGCTCGAGGGGGGACCGGCACGCGATCGTCGTCGACCGGTCCGCGTGCCGGCTGTACGAGACGTGGGCGACGCGGAAGGTGCACGGGCGGTGGAGGGCCGGCTCGGGGGCGGTGTGGTCGCTGCGGTCGAACGCCCTGCGGCCGGACGGGTGGACCTCCGCGGACGCCGCGGGGCTGCCGATGCTGCCCGGGCTGCTGCGGTGGCGGGAGGTGCGGGCGAACCGCCTCGACCACGCCCTGCGGTTCACCGCGCCCGTCACTCGGCGGGCGCACCTGTGGCCGGCGCGCCACGACGCGGGCTCGACCCTTTCGCGCTCCGCGCCGCCGATGGGTGCCCGGTTCAGGCTCCGTTCCTCCTACGACGCCTCGGACCTGGGTCTGTACGCCCGCCGCGTGGTGCGGGCGATGAAGACGTACGGGCTGGTCCTCGCTGACAACGGCTCGGCCTGGTACGTCCAGGGCGAGCGGAACCCGCACTGGCCGGCGCGCCTCGTCGCCGACCTGAAGACGATCCCGGCCTCGGCGTTCGTCGGGGTCGACACGTCCTCGCTCTAGGTCGATCCTGACTCCATGGAGACCGCGTCATGAGCTGGGACGACTTCCTGCCCCGTCCGTACGAGCCCGACCCCGGCCCCGGCCCGTACCGGCTCGCGCCGACCGGCCTGCGGCTCTACCTCGACTGCCCGCGGTGCATGGAGGCCGAGGCGCGGCAGCACTTCCACCTGCCGCCGCACGTGGCCCAGCGTGAGTGCCCCCGCGGCGCGCCCGACCACTGTGACTGCGAGACGTGCTGGGGCGTGACGGACTACCGGTGAGCCGGCTGCTGCTCTTGCTGGTTGTGCCGTTGTCCGCGAGGTGGCTGGGCGTCGGGGCCGGTGCTGGCGTTCGGTCCTCGTGGCCACGAGGACCGAACGCGCGGAAGGGGCTCGGCTCAGGCGGGCGAAGGGCTGGGGAGGACCCGTTCGGTCCTCCTGGGTGACGGTGCCGCGTGCAACCGGGCAGATGGGGGTGGCGATTCCGGCCCGCGAGTCGGTCTGTTGTAGTGTTCCCACCGCTGGTCGCCGCGATCCGGGGATCAGCTTCGGGCTGTAGCGCAGCTTGGTAGCGCACTTGACTGGGGGTCAAGGGGTCGCAGGTTCAAATCCTGTCAGCCCGACCGAACCAAACCGCCTCTGACCTGCGGAAACGCAGGCGTCAGAGGCGGTTTTGTTGTCTCCGCCAGCCATCGGCTGCAGTAGCGGCTGCAGTAGCGGCTGCAGTAGAGCGCGTGGTCGGCTGCAACGTGGCTCGACAACGGAGCTGATCAGACATCGATCGATGCCAGGTGGACGACGTTGATTGCCTTTCGACTGCGGATCATCCGCCCAGTCGCAAGCGAAACGTAACCGTAGGCGTCGTGTGCACCGTGCTCGGCCAGCGTCCTGGCGAAGGGAACGGGCTCTAGGAGCCAGGTGACGTTCTCTGCGTCTTGGACTCGGTGCGCTCCTCGCGGACCCTGCAGCTGGGCGGACGCCGGCTGAAACCCGGGGATCTTTCGCCATTCGCCCTCGTGTCGAAAGACCAACCCGTACGAGGTGATGGTCACTGGGAGTCGCCCCACGTTGCTCGCGTCGAGGCCGAGCACCCAGTGACCCTCGCGGTCGGGGTAGATCGGGAGCGAGTTCGAGAGGGTGACCCTGAGGCGAGGCCCAGCCAGGGCGTGGGTCCAGATCTGGGTCACCAAGGCGGCAATCCCTGTCACGGCACCAACGAGTGCAACTGCAACGGACCATATCTCCATGTCGCGAAAGTACGGCCGGGCGCCGACAGTCGCCGCGAGAGCATCAACAACATTGGTTCCTTGGCACCCTCACATGGTGTCGCCGGACGCCCCTAGAGCCTCGCCCAGGCCGTCGATAGCTGTCCGTCGGTCCGCGTGGGTGACATGACCGTAGGTGTTCATGGTCATCTCGAGGCTGGAGTGGCCGAGGATCTCCATGACGGTGCGCGGGGGGACGCCGGCTCCGAGCAGGAGGGATGCGCACCCGTGCCGGAAGTCGTGGAGACGCACGACCCGGACGCCGGCACGTCGGCAGCAGGCCTGGACGATCCTGGTGGTGTTGCGGGGGTCGAACGGCGTCCCGAAACCGGTGGTGAGCACATGTCCGGTCTTCTGCCAGTCGGCGCCGTGCAGCTTCTTGAGCTCGGCCTGGCGCTCGCGCTGCTCCGTGAGTGCCTCGACGACGAGGGCGGGGAGCGGGATGGTGCGCTGGGACCGTGCGGTCTTGGTTGGCAGGGTGACGAGTTCGCCGTCGATGCGGTGCAGGCCGCGCCGGATCTCGAGCGAGCAGCCGGGAAGGTCGACGTCGGCCCACGTAAGGCCGAGGGCTTCGCTGCGTCGTAGTCCGAGCGTGGTGAAGAGGACGAGCATCGGGTAGTACGGGTCTTCCCGGTGGAAGGCCAGGAGCCGCCGGACCTCGTCAAGATCGAGCGGACGGATCTCTTTCTTGGCGGGCTGAGTGACCTTCACGAGCTTGGCCGGATTGCGCTCGATGATCTCTTCCCGGACGGCGTCCTCGAG
This sequence comes from Nocardioides sp. GY 10127, assembly GCF_004919085.1. Taxonomy (GTDB): domain Bacteria; phylum Actinomycetota; class Actinomycetes; order Propionibacteriales; family Nocardioidaceae; genus Nocardioides. The sequence continues at coordinate 30,413 of NZ_STGL01000001.1, forward strand.
GGCAGCCCGCAGGGTGGCATGGACATAGGTGATGGTCCGCGCGCCGGTCTCCTTCTTCCGCAGTGCGTCGTAGAAGGAGCGGATCTGGCGTGGGTTCAGCTGCTCGAGTCGGGTCTTCCCGAGTCCTGGAATCAGGTAGGTGGTGACCATGTGCCGGTAGGTGCTGAGCGTGGTGGGTCGGACTCGATGGACGACGATCTGGTCGAGCCACTCGTTGAGGAACCTGGCGACGTTCAGATCGGCCGGGGTCTGGCGCTTGCCCTGACGCTCGGCCTTGATGAGCGCATCCAGCATGCCCTGTGCCTCCCGCTTAGTGCGAGCGCTGACGGTCTTGCGCTTGCGAACGCCGTTGGTGTCGGTGACGTACGTCTGTCCCTGCCACGTGCCGTTGGGCCGCTTGTAGATCGCCCCCTCTCCGTTGGCGGCTTGCCGGGTCACTGGAAAGCGTCCTGGTCCATGGCAGCGACGTAGTCGGCGAGGGCGCGGGCGGAGATGCGGCGGCAGCGGCCGACCTTCATGGAGCGGAGCTCGCCGGAGTTCATGAGGTTGTAGACCATGGGCCGGCCGACGTGGAGGAGCTTGGCGACGTCCTCGGGGGTGAAGAGCATCGGGGGCATGTCGTCGGCGGTGAGAAGCCAGACGTTGGGCTTGATGGTGACGGTGCCGTCGACGTCGTCCACGGCCTGGCGGGCGGTGTCGAGGTTGAAGAGGTAGTCCATGAGGGCTCCCGAGAATGGGTGGCGGAGGGGTGCCCGGTGATGGGGGCGTCCTCCTGACGTGGGGATGGTCTGCGGACCCGGAGATCCGTCAAGGGCACTTCGTGCCACTACGTGGTTCGCTTCGCTCTCCCTTGACCGACCTCCGGGTCCCCAGAGATCGGCGGGTTGTCAGGAGGACGCGGGAGGTCCGGTCGACGGTGCTGTGGTCGCGAGGCCGAGCTGGGCCTTGGCGGACTGGTAGTCGGCCTGCCAGCGGATGCGTTCGGCGATGGAGCGCGTGAGCACGATCCGGTACACCGGAACCGGTGCTTCGTGGGCGTTCCACAGTCGCCACTCGTAGCGGGGCCGGCCGTCGGTGCGTTTGGTGTCGGCGGCGAGTCGGTCGAGCTCGACGGAGTCGATGCCGGCGGCCTCGAGGGTCTGGCGGACGACGTCGGCTCGGTCGGCGCGGTGGTCGGTGAGGGTCTTGCCGGTCCACCGTCGGGAGACCAGGACGCGTCGCCCGCCGCAGCCGAGGTGCTGCTCGTCGTGTGCCTTGCCGGGGCAGGCGCCTGGGAGGGTCTCGGCGGTGGCACCGTCAGGCTGGACGCCGTAGCGCAGCCAGTTCCAGCAACGTGGAGAGCAGGGCAGCCACCGCAGCTCTGCCAGGAGTCGGTCGACATGGGCGCGCTGCCGGCGGGTCAGGTGGGTGCCGGGGGTGGCGGGCTCGGAGAGGCTCTTGCCGAGGTACTTGGTCAGGTAGGCGACGCGGCGGTCGGCGTCGTCCTCGTCGGCGACGATGCCCTGGATGTCAATCTGCTTGCCGAGCCGCAACGTGTGCGCGGGTGAGGCGGCGTCGCCCTGGTGGTCGAGGCTGTCGAGGGCCTGGGCCCAGGTGGGAAGCGGTGCCCCGGTGTCGGGGTCAATAAAGTCGGCGCCGTCCCAGACGGGAAGGGCGTGCTGGGGGTAGCGGACGACGTCGAAGGGCGGCCACCACACGTGCTGGTAGGTGGCCGAGGCGACCTGGCGGAGCAGCTCGCGGGGGATCGCTCCCCGCAGCGCGGTGTGCAGGTGCGGTGCGAGGCGGCGTTGGGCCTCGATAACGGCGAAGTACTGGACCTGGTAGCCGGTGCACCGGCGGAGGTTCTGCCAGACGCGGTCGATGAGCTTGGGAAAGTGCAACGCGTCCAGAGCCGCGCGGCGGTAGTTGTACCTGGCCGGCGCGACCGGGGTGCCATCAGGGCGCACGCGGCCGTAGGAGGGCAGCGTGAAGGTGACGAACATCGAGGGTCGGTAGGTGCGGCCGCTGGGTGCGGTGAAGGTCTGGCCGATGGTGCGGTGGTCCATCGGGACGCGGGGGAGGTCCGGGGCGTCCTGCCGGCGACGGGTGGAGCGGACGCGGCGGTCGCCGGTGTCTGTGGGCTCCGGCTCTGTGGGCTCGGCGGTGTCCGGGGCGTCCACGTCGTCGTCCTCGTCGTCGGCGGATGGAGCCTCGGGCTCGTCCTGGAGGTGCCAGCCCTCGCGACACTGCTGCATGCGCAGGACGCGGTTGCGGCTGGCGCACGGCTCGCACTTGGACGCCAGGGTGGCGCCGCACGGTGTGGAGACCAGGTGCAGCTGGCCGGTGACGGTGTCGGCGACCTCGTGGACGACGGGACGCACGCAGACACCGTGGTGCTGCGCGAGGTCGCGGAGGGTGTCGGTGGTGATGCCGCGGTCGATCATGCGGCACCCCATCCGTGCTCGGGCCCTGCGTCGTGCCGCGGGGCATGGGCGTGGCAGTGGTGGGGGAGCGGGGTGCGGTCGCGGCCGTTCCAGAAGCCGGAGGTGATCTCGAGCTCGAGGGTGGCTTGCTCGCAGTCGTGGCTGACGGGGCAGGTCAGGCAGATGCCGGCCATCTCCAGGCGCTGGTCGAGGCTGCGAGTAGCGGGCTCAGCGATCCATGGCAGGTCGGCGGCGTCGCGGCACCGGGCCTCAGCAAGCCCCGCCGGCTGGGTCTTCAGAGCAGCCGCCTGCGAGCCGGTGGACTCGTGGTGCACGTCAGCTCGCCTCCTGGTTAGTGCTGCTCTCGCGGGAAGGTCGGCGCGGCCGACGTCCCAGGTCGTCCGAGACCAACGGCGGCACGTCGACCAGGACGGGTGTCGCGAATCGTTGGGCGACCTCGCGGATGGCGTCGTCGCTGGCGTAGCCGGCGCGGACTCGCAGTGCGGGGCCGCCGTCCTCGGGGACGACGTAGGCGGTGCCGGGGACGTCGCGGGTGATGCGGTGGCAGGCCGCGCCGGTGGTAGCGGCGGAGTCGCCCAGGACCATGGCGGTCTCGGAGGCGTCCTTGAGGCGTAGCCCGACGGTCTGGGTGAACAGACCGCGTGAGGGGATGACCTCCTTGCGGGGGTCCTGGAGGCAGGCGATGAGCACGAATCCCGTGGCCCGGCCCTGGGAGCAGAGCAGGTTGATCGCTGCCTCGGCTCGGCGCTGGAGGTCGCGCTCGGTGCTGTACGCGGTGAGTGCGGCGAGCTCGTCGATCATCACGACGTGCAGCGGCTCGTCGGTGCTGGGGCGGTGGCTGCGGACCTTGCCGGCGTAGGTCAGGTTGCGTTCCCGCATGAGCGTCACGAGGTGCTCGAGGGAGGCGACGGCGGTGCCGGCGTCGGTGGCGGTGGTGCTGAACAGCTCGCGCCCCATGAGGATCTCCATGCCGCCCTTGAGGTCGATGCCGTGCAGCAGCACACGTCCGTCGTGGACGGCGCCGGCCAGGGCGAAGGCAAGCGACCAGAACACCGACCCCTTGCCCGCACCTGAGGAGCCGGCGACCAGGGTGTGCGGGCCGAGGGAGAGCCGCCAGGTCTCGCCGCGCTCGGTGCGGCCCAGCGGCAGAAACGACAGGTCGAGGACGTCGGCCCGTGCCGTGGCCGGGAACGGGCGTCGCAGCTCGTCGCCGACGGTGAGGTGCAGGACGATGTCGCGGAACCCGCGAGGTTCACAGCGGACCCGGGCGACGCCGAGGGCGGTCTGCAACGCAGGGCCGGCGGCCTCGTAGTCCTCGACCATCTGTCCGCGGACGGGGCGCACGGTGACGCGCAGGTGTGGCCAGAGGCCGGCAATGGAGCGCAGCTCGGGGAGCCCATGAACATCCAGTCCGCGGGCGGCGGCGACGTCGGGCCAGACCTCGCGGACCTGACGCCGCCACCACCACGTGCGGGGGAGTGCCGTGGCGCGGCCGAAGGAGACCGGTCGTGTGAGCGCCCAGCAACGGAGGCCTACCGCCGTTGCGACCACGCCGCAGGCCAGCGCGGCGAGCAGCGGCACCGACGGACGGGCAAGCCACACGGCAGCTACGACCACGACGAGGACGCCGGGCTGCCACCGCGCGACGCCGAGCAGGCTGCGTCCCCACGACCTGATTTCCTTCAGCGCACGCATGACGTCACGCCACGTCCGGGTCGGGGCAACGGCGCAACTCGCCGGCGGCACCCTGGAGGTTCTCGATGGCCTCGTTGATCGCCGAGCGGGCGACGCGGAGCATCTCCTCGGTGTCATCCGACGGGCAGCCGGCGAGGTTGCGCAGCACGTACTGCACCAGGTCACCGGCCTCGTCGATCCGCTTCACGAGCCGGATCAGCTCGGCGGCAGCGTCCTCGCTGTTGCGGATGCCGGTGAACATGAGCCACTCCCGAGGGGCCCCCGCGCGGCTCATCGGTTCATCACCGGCACGGTGACGGTGAGGCGGAAGCCGGCGAGACGGGCAGTCCAGCCGTACCCGCTGTCCGGGGCGTCCTCGAAGACGACGGCGTACTCGCCGTGCCGGACGTCGCTGCCCATGTCGTCGCAGGTGTCGATGTCGGTGACGACGATGCGGACCTCGGGGAGGTCGCCGTTCTCCCAGGGCGGAGTGAGCTCGACCCGGAGGACCTGGCTCGAGGCGGAGACGATGTCGGTGACCTTGCACAGGACGTCGTGGAGGTCGCCCAAGACCCAGGAGCCCCACTCGATGTCGATGCCGAGCGCCTGCATCACGCGCTCGCCTTCTGCTCGCCGGCGGGCACCGGGGCCGGGCGGGACTTGCTGGGCTGGCGCACTTCCATGGCGCGGTAGGACCAGGCGAGACGGGAGAACTCCCCGTTCTGGTCGACGTAGGGCGTCGCGGTGAGCTTGTCGAACTCCACCGGACGGAACGGGACGCCGGGGGCGGCCTCGGGCAGGACCGGCTGGACCTTCGCGCAGATCTTCACCGAGACAGTGCGGTTGGTCTTGCGGACCTCGGGGTCGCCGTCGATCACGTCGACCTGCCACATGAGCAGACCGGTGTCGGCGTCGGCGGCCTGGATGATGTTGTCGCGGGTGGAGCGGTCGTAGTCGCGGACCGGGGTGACCTCACCGACGGCCCAGACGCCGTGCGGGAAGACAAGACCGAAGTCGACCGGGATCTTGCGGGGCATCGCCATGACGTTCTCCTGTGGTGGTTGGCGGTTTCGGTAGCCCCACCACACCGCTATCCACAGGGACGACTTCACCGTCCGACAAGGACGTCTCGGGACGCCTAAAGTAAAGAGCCAGCATCTCCTCATCGGTCCCAGTCGCCTCGGGAGGCACTCATGGGAAACGAACGTCTTCGACTCGCGATCGCCGAGCACCACCTGACCACCGCGACGCTCGCTGAGCAGCTCGAGGTCGACCGCAAGACCGTGGAGCGCTGGGTATCCAGCAGCCGGGTGCCCTACCCGCGCTTCCGAACCCAAGTCAGCAAGATCCTCGGCCTGGAGGAGGCGTACCTCTGGCCGGATCGTGACCTGTCGGAGAGCCAGCTCAACCAGGCCAGCCGGCGCGAGATCGTCGAGGTCTATCCCAATCGCGGCGCTGTCCCTCACGGCTTGTGGCGTCGGCTCATCGACGAGGCCTCCCAGCAGGTCGACGTGCTCGTGTTCGCAGGCCTGTTCCTCGTGGACTCCCACCCGGACCTGCCCGAGCAGCTGGCACTGCGGGCTCGGGACGGCCTGCGAGCTCGCTTGGCCTACGGCGACCCGGCCTCACCGGTCGTGGAGCAACGGGGCATCGACGAGGGCATCGGGATGGATCTCGGTGCGCGTATCCGCATCAGCCTGGCGGCAATGGCGCCAGCCGTCGGCGTCGAGGGCATCGACGTCCGCCTGCACGAGACGGTGCTCTACAACTCGATCTACCGCTTCGACGACGAGATGCTCGTCAACACGCACCTCGTCGGATCGCCGGCGCCTCGCAACCCGGTCATCCATCTGCGTCAGGTCGGGCGCGGGCAGTTGTTCTCCCACTACCTGGAGTCCTTCGAGCACGTGTGGGAGTCAGCTGAGCCACTGGTCGGATCTCCGGCGGCGTGACACGGTGACCGCATGGGACGACGCATCGACTACATCGACGACCCCAACGCGCCGCAGGCGAACAGCGTCGTGCCCTCGGTGGTCGCCATCGTCCAGGACGAGCAAGGTCGCGTCCTCCTGATCCACAAGACCGACAACAACCTCTGGGCCCTGCCCGGCGGTGGGCACGAGATCGGTGAGTCGATCACCGACACCGTCGTGCGCGAGGTCAAGGAGGAGACCGGGTATGACGTCGTCGTCGAGCGGCTCACCGGCACGTACACCAACCCGAACCACGTCATGGCCTACGAGGATGGCGAGGTCAGGCAGCAGTTCTCCATCGCCTTCGCCGCGCGGCTCGTGGGCGGCGAAGCTCGGACGAGTTCAGAGAGCAAGCGTGTCGAGTGGGTTGAGCCAGCCAGCGCCGACGATCTTGAGATGCATCCGTCCATGCGTCTGCGCCTCCGGCACGCGCTCGAGCGAGCGGAAGGTGTACACCTCGGCTGATATTCGGACGCCGAGGCCAGGCCGTCACCTGAAGTACCCTTCTGCGGCAGACGAATAGACGACCGGTGCCCTCGCGAGTCGGGCGAACGTAAACACTGCGACCGCCCAATCACGATGGCTTTCGGGGGGAGTGACGCGGTGGCGCTGCAAGGCGGAGGGCAGCAAGCGGGACGAGCCTGCGCTGCCCATATCTACACCTTCCGAGCCAGGCTGAATCTCAGCGAATTCCAGTCATGCCATGCCCGGTCGTGAGAGCGTACGGGACCATGACCCCGTCAGCCGACCCACTCGCGCAGCAGCCGTCTCCGCAGAGCCACGACTTCGTCATCTCAATCAGGAACTGCAACAGCATCGCAGAAGCAGACATCACCTTGCGCCGAGGTGCCCTCAACATCAAGTACGGCCCTAACGGCATCGGGAAGAGCACCATCGCTCGCGCACTTGTGTTGAACACTCGCGGCAAAGATGCCCTCCAAGAACTGCTCCCCTTCAAGCATCGCCTGGCGAATCGCGGGATCGAACCCACCGTCGTGGGCGCCGAGGATATCGAGACTGTCTTGGTGTTTGACGAAACCTACGTGTCCCAGTTCGTTTTCCAGCCAGACGAAGTGGTTAAAGATAGCTTTGAGATTTTCATAAATACGCCAGAATATCGAGCTGGCGTTGAGGAGCTCGAGGCCATCTTTGACGACCTGAAGCGAATGTTCGTCGAAAATGAAACGCTTGACGAGGTAATTGCAGGATTTACGGAATTACGCAATGCCTTCACCCTTACCAAGGCCGGAGGCATTGCAAAAACGAGCAAGGGGTTTAAGGCCCTCGGAGTTGGTGGAAAGCTTGCGACGATTCCTAAGCCACTTTTGGGCTACGAGGAGTTTCTTCGGGGTGACGACCCGGCGGGCTGGCTATCGTGGCAATCGCGAGGGAAGGGCTACCTCGAGATGTCGGACAACTGTCCCTTCTGCTCAGTTTCTAACGTAGATAAGGAGACGGCTGTCTACGTTTCTCGGGAGTATGAATCTGCGGCGGTGAAGAACATGAACTCGTTGCGACTGGTCATTGACAAGTTGGCAGGATTCTTTGTTCCGGAACGGCTTGAACAGCTTCGGAAGATTACGACCAGTTTGGAAGAATTGTCGCCAGAGCAGGACCAATTCTTGGCAGGCCTGCGGGGCCAAGTCGAGACGCTGTTGGAGAAGTTTACTGCGCTCAAGAGAGTGTCGTTCGCCTCGCTCCGCGATGAGCCGGACGTCGAGAAGGCGATGCGAAACCTGAAGATCGATCTTGAACTTCTCGACGCACTGAACTCCGAAGGTACCAAATCCGTGGTTGGTGACATGAATGACAGACTCGATAATGTCGGTCAACGGATCACGGAAATTAAGAAGCGCGTCGGTGTGCAAAAGACGCAGGTTGCGAAATCGATCGCACGGAATCAGCAGGAGATTAACGAGTATCTGCGGTCTGCCGGGTACAAGTACAGCGTGCGAATTGAATCTAGCGGTGACACGTACCGCATGATTTTGGAGCATCAAGATGCACCAGGTCACCTTGAGGCTGCTAGTAGCCACCTTAGCTACGGCGAACGTAACGCGTTCGCGATGGTCCTGTTCATGCATCAGGTGCGTCGCGAGGCGCCTGACCTCGTTGTCCTCGATGACCCAGTTTCAAGCTTCGACAAGACGAAGAAGTTCGCCATCCTACACAAGCTGTTTCACGGTCAACAAAGCCTCCGCGATTTCACGACGCTCCTGCTTACTCATGACATTGAACCTGCAATCGACATCGTTAGAACAGCAACATCAGGTCAGTTTCTTGCCGCCACTCCAGCGGTTCACTTCCTGCGCAGCCGTGAGGGGACTGTGCAAGAGAAGTTGATCGAGGCAGACGACATCATGACTTTCTCCCAAGTTTGCAACGACAACATCGCCTCTGCGGCGGACCCTGTGATCAAGTGCATCTATCTTCGTCGCCTGTATGAAGTTCATGGCGATTTGGCTGCAGAGTATGACGTGCTATCAAGTCTTCTTCACGTCCGGGATGAGCCCGCCGCCAAAGGAATCAATGGACAACTCTCCCCTCTCTCCGAAGAGACGTGTGAGCGGGCGGTGTCGAACATACGGGCCGTGATTCCAGAGTTTGACTATTCTGGCCTACTTGCTGAGGTCAAAAATCCCGGGGCCCTAAGGGCCAAATTTGCAAGCACGGATGTCGGCTACGAAAAGATTCAGATCTTCCGTATCGCCTCAGCGCTCGACCCGGGCGGGTTGGGAGGTGATCCCGCGTTCAAGAAATTCGTGAACGAGTCGTATCATATCGAGAACGAGTATGTGATGCAGTTGAATCCACGAGACTTTGATGCGGTCCCGGATCACGTTGTACAGGCCTGCCAAGCGCTTCTGGCATAGCAACTCGGCTCTGCTTCCCTGTTCGGGAGCTGCATAAATTACGTTCACCTGCCAGGGGTGCCCTAAACCCTGGTCGGCGCTTATCGCAGGCCAAGTCAGTTCTATCTCGTCGACCTCGTGTCCGAGCACCTCGCTGTGCCCTACGCGAGAAACGCGGGGTAGCCGGGCCACGGTCCCTCGGAACCATGGGATACCCGAGGCCGCTGAGACTGCGACTGTTCCGTGACTGATGGATAGTCCTTGGCGAGGGGGGCGTGGCCCAGCTCCGGGGCCGGGGACAGGCGACCCGGGCCAGGCCACGCGGCGTGCCGGCGCGATGGGGGAGGCCGTGCACGCGAGCAACCCGTGCGGTGACCGGTCTCGGGTCCGTTCACCGCACGGGCTGTACAGCCATCCTAGACGATGGTCCAGCCCCCTACCCGTTGCGCTGGCAATGGGATGGCTGTGAGCGCATGGTGGACGGCGCCGGTCCGTTGCCGAGGATCAACAGGGGGGTCGGCGAGCCGGCCTAGTGACCGCGGCCCGGGATGTGAAGAGTGGGCTTCCCGGGTCGCGGTCCACTGCCAACTGCGTCGTCAGACGACTCTGACGCCAATCGCCCGCGCGCAGGCTGCCCGGAGGGCGCCTTGCGACCGTTCGACTGCTCGAGCCACGGGATGTTGGGGCTCGTACCGATCAAGGATCTCGCGCACTCGGGTGTCGACGTCGACGGATGCGCCCTGGGGTCCGGTTGTCATGTCGGCGCAGGTGAGCTGATCGAGGAGGGCTTGGTCTGGCACGTCGAAGGCGAGCAGCTGCCCGGTCAGTCCACGTTCTTCCGCTTCGACCCAGGCGCCGCTGTGGTGGGCCACGAGGGCAACAACCTCGCGCGGGGCGCCGTGCAGGTCCAGGTAGGAGGCGCCGTCGATGGCGTGCATGCCGGTGGCAGCGTTCGGCACGCCGTAGCCGATGTCGTGCAGCCAGGAGGCGCCGATGACGGTTTCCGAGGCGCCAAGGTCGACGGCTCGCCGTGCCACGCCCTGTACGTGCAGCCAGCGGTCACCGGTGTCGCCGAGCAGCTCCTCGGCGAGGGCTCGGCACTCCGCGACGCTCCAGGTGGACACACTTCGAGGGTAGTCACCGCGCACACGCGCAGGCGGGCGTGTGGTTGCCGAATTGCTCTCTACTAGATCAAGGCGCCGGCTGCGCCGGCGCCCGCGGCGGGCTCCGGGCGTGCGGCCTCCGGCCGGTCCCTGCGCCCGCCGCGCCACCTGCTCACTCAACCCAGACCAGCCGAGCTGGGTAGGACTCTGCACTCGCTGCCACGCCGGTGAACATCCATCGGAAGTACGCCTCCTCCGTCACGACGCGGACGACCTGGCGGCCATCGGCATCCCGGTCGAGCTCGCTCACCGCCCGGACGTCGTAGACGAACCCGTCCGGACGCGACAGGACGACGCGCTTGCCCCGCAAGGTGGGCTCATCGCGTGCAGGACGCGGCGTCCGAGGTGGGGGAGCGCCGAAGTAGGGGAGGTGGTCGGTACTCATGGCACTTCAGCGGGAGCGACGGTCACCGACAGGCGCCGAGGGGCGCACCGCGGTGCGGCTAGGCGCAGGTAGTCGGGATCTCCATTGACGGCGACGGACCCGCAGGAGGCTGCTCCCTCGTCGAGCCCGGACCGGGCCAGCGCAGCCCTGCTCGCGGCAATGAGCGGCGGGTATCCAGCGGACGTCATGGCGTTGATCAGTTGGCCCAAAGCCCGAGACTTCGTGCCGGCGAGGACCGGGAGGGTGCCGGCGTCCGTGCGAAGCATGGCCCACGTGGCGTCGCCGCCCGTCTTGCCTGGTCCCGAGCGGAGGAGTGACAGCTGGTCAGCGTTCCAGACGATCAGTGGTCCGTTGCCGCCGCCGATGGTGCTCCACGGTGCGGCGAGGGGTGTCCGGGTGGTGGCGTCGAGTGCCACGAGGACGTCGGGTGAGCGGTTGAGTGCTTGAGCGAGATTCGTGCGGGCGCCGGTCGGGATCACGGCGACTCGGAGCTGCTGCAGACTCGGCGGTTCAGCATCCACAACAGGGACGGCGGAACCGCGATCCGAGCCGACGTGCTCGAGCAGCCAGTCCGTGGGGTCGACCGGGTCACCGTCGCCGGATCTGACCTCGAAGTGGAGGTGGCAGCCGGTGGAGTTGCCCAGGTCGCCGACGGCGCCGATGACCTGTCCGGCGGAGACCTGCTGACCGTCCTCGACCTCGATGGCCTGCATGTGGGCGTACCAGGTCACGACGGCACCGGAGTCGATCTCGACCAGCCAGGTGCCGGACCAGGCCTCGGTGGTGTCCACGTGCACCACGCCGGACGTGGCCGCCAGCACGGTCCCGCCGCAGGCCGTGGAGAAGTCGGTGCCGGTGTGCGTGGTGGACCAGAAGCTGCTGACGCCGCCGAAGTTCTCCTGGTCCACATAAGAGGTGCCTGGTGCGAGAGGGAAGACGACATCGCCATCAGCGACGGGGACGCCGCAGCTCGTCGGGTCGATGCTCCCGAAGTAGCCGGTGAGCTCGGTGCCGGCAGAGCTCGAGCTGCTGACGAGGGCCTCGGCGAGGAGAACGTCATCGTCGTAGGCGTCGGGGTAGGCGGAGCTCTGCACCTGCTGGCCGGCGTCACCGATCTCCATGTCTTGCCAGCCGGGCACGGCGAGCAGGCGCTGGTAGAAGAGGCGGGCGGACGTGGCGGGGTCCATGAGCTCCTGCATGGAGCCCCACCAGGGCCACTGCTGTTGGAACACGCCGAGCGATCCGTGGTCGCTCCCGACCGCGGTGTGCGGCAGGTCGAGGGACCGTTCGATGCCTGCCTGGTCTGGCTGCAGCTCGCCGGTCCCGTCGTTCGCGTAGACCGTGAAGCGTGACTCCTGTGCGGCGACCGCGAGTGCCACGACCTGCCCGCGAGCACTGACGCCCAGCCGTCGTCCCTCAGCGATGATGGTCGCCGCGATCGAACTTTGGCTGTCGTCGAGACCTTGGGTCGCGGATGAACCCGCGAGCACGACGTCGCCCGACGTGCAGGACGAGTCACTGTCGTTGCTGCCACCCATCACCGACATCACCATGACCGCTGGGAGACCGATCAGCGTGATGCCGCCGATGACCGCGGTGGTGATGACCAGGGCAACGCTGAGACGCGACATGCCAGGTCACCGGTCCTGAAGGGAGTCGGAGTCGGCGTCAGCCGCGTCAAAGGGGCGGTAGATCGTGTAGACCTCTTCGCCGTCGTACTCGTGTGGCTCGACGGGTTCGAGGCGGTCAGCTCCTGTCGGTCGGGGCACGAAGCCCTCGGGCAGGGCGGAGCGCGCACCGGCAGCGGTGGAGACCCGTGGCGCTACCGGCGTTGGATGCTCGACCCGTCGGCCGGCGGGCGGAGCAGGTGCGGGTGGCTCAGGCTTCGGCTGGCCAGTGGAGTGACGTCCCTCGGCGGCGGCCCGAGCTGGCTCGAGCTCAGCGGGGCGGTGGGCTGCGGCCTGGACGGTGGTCGCGCTTGGAACGGGGACCGCCGGGCCGGACGGGCGGGCCTCGGCTCGTTCGGGAGCGAGGTCGTCGGACTCGTCCTGGACCTTCGAGCCGAGGAAGGCGCCAGCGCCGGCCGAGATGCCGCCGGTGGCAAGGCCGAGCCCGGCGAACGCGAGCCTCTTGGCGCCGGCAGTACTCGGCGGGTTGAGGCGTTCGAGCGGGTTCTGGTGGGGGCTCACCATGGCGGTGAGCCGGCGGAACGGCTTGAGGATCACCCACATGAGCAGGCTGAAGACGGGCATCAGGACGATGCCGAGCCACGCCGGCGCTCCTGCTGGGTCGAGCAGGAGCCCGAGCACGGCGATGGTGACGGCGGCGCCGACCCCGAACAGGACGGCGTTGACGACGGCGGCACCCACGAGTCGTCCGAGACCGATGACCAGCCCGCGGGCGGTGGGAAAGGCGCCCAGCGTGGCGAAGGCCGGGAAGAGCATCACGGCCAGGCGGACGAGGAGGAAGCATCCGATCAGCAGGAGTGCAGAGACGAGGAGGAACGGAAGAGCGAGCAGTGTGCCCACTGCCGAAAGAATGGCGTAGCCGACTCGGGCCTCGGAGCGCTGGCCGGTGAGGTACTCGTACGCCTCAGGGTCGCGGTCCTGGATCGCGTCCGCGGCGTCCTTCCAGTCCTCTTGCTTCTGCTCGATGATCTCCTGGCCGCGCTCCGGGTCGTCTTCGAGGATCTGGGCCTCCCCCCAGGTGAGTGCTTGGGCCTGGAACAGCTGGGGTCCGTAGGTGCGGGCGGTGGCGGAGTCGGCTGAGCCGAGGGCGCCGGCGAGCCACGCCCGGTACAGCAGTGCGTCTGTGATGCCGGAGGCAACGGCGGTGCCGGGGTCGAGGTCGTCGTCCTGACCGTCGAGGTGGGTCACGACGGTCCCGAGGGTCTGGGTGACGGTCTCGTCGGCTGCTTCGCCTGCTTCGACGGGCCACCGAAAGAGCGCTGTTGCCAGGAGGATCACGAGCAGCGCCCACCCGACGGCGCCCGCAGTGCTAGCCAACGATGCGCTCCGGGCGCGGACGATGACGAGGCCGCCGATGGCTGCGATGACGAATGGAATCCAGGACACGAAGAGGTTGTCGTGCAGTGCCGTGGAGACATCGGAGATGGCGCCGTCGAAGGCACCGAGGAAGTCGGGTGCGAAGGCTTGCTGGATGACGGAGCCGGTGAGCGCGGTGAGCGCGAGGGGGATCTGGGTGATCCAGTTGCTGATCGCTGTCCCGATGACGGCGTCCGGGGCGCGCATCGCGTCGGGGCCGCAGCCGAGGTCGTAGGTGTGCCAGCGGAACCCGGCCAGACCGTACTGCTGGTAGATCGTGGTGCCCGAGTCGGGTTGGAACGGATCGGCCTCGTCGGGAAGCGGGGAGGGCTCAGTGGAGAAGAAGCCGGCGAGGCCACGACCAGGTACCTCCGGGGTCGGCGGCGTCTTGCAGTCGGGAAAGCCGGGAATGGCCGAGGCCGGCGCCGCGAGGACGAGGCCGAGGAGCCCTGCGATCACGGACAGCAGGAGCAGCCGGGGGAGCAGCGCTCTCATGCCACGTCCTCCGAGCCTCGCTGTGCCGCGGTCGTGTTGAGCGCGGCGAGCAGATCGGGGTTGCCGGTGAGGTCGATGCGCAGCTTGTCGACGTTGCCGTCCACGTCCCGCATGACGAACTCGCGGAACTGGCTGTCGCCGCGGCCGGACGAGAGGGTGGAGAGGACGCGCTCGTAGCCGACCCCGGTCGGGACGCGGAGCATGCGCAGACCGTCGCGCGCGGTCTCGTCGTCCTCGAGCCTGCCGACGAAGGCGGCGGACATGAAGTTCGCGACATCCATCCCGAGGACGTCGGACGGGTTCTGGCTGGCAGCGAGCACGCAGGTGTTCCACTTGCGCGAGTCGCGGCCGAGACGGGTGAAGAGTGCGCGGCCGGCGGACCATTCACCGAGGAAGTGCGTCTCGTCGAGAGCGACCAGCTTGCGCTCGTGCATGGTGCGTCCGTAGACGGCCCGGGTAGCGAACCAGGACGCCAGGTGCAGCAGCGGGACGGCGAGCTGCTCGGAGGTCGACCAGTGGTCGCGGGGGACCGAGCGCGGCGGGAGCACCAGACCGGGCATCGTGAGCACGGTCAGGGTGGCGCTCAGACGCGGCGCGGCGCCCTGGGTGCTGGGGAAGAACAGCCGCGACAGCGGGAGCTCGGCCATGTCGCGCAGGTAGTCGGCCACGACCTTGCCGTGCGGGTTGTTCATGGCGTCGAGGTGGGCGACAACGTCCCACAGGGAGGCGCCGGCATCACCTCGGGTGGAGCGGACCGCCTCGGAGACGACCAGCGCGGTCTGCGGCATGGCATCGACGGATGCCGGAAGCAGCATCTTGATGACGTCCATGGCGAGGAGCTTGCGGTCCTGCGCGGCCAGCACCTCGGCCTCACGGTGTGCGTCCTCGTCCGAGAAGGAGGAGCGGGCGGGTGTGGCCACGACCTCGAAGGGGTTGAGGGTGCCGCTGGCGGCGGTGGTGAGGTCGATGTGCTGGCTGGCCCCTGCCAGGTCGGGCAGCTGCGTGAGGCGGGACAGCGGCCCGGACGGGTCGAGGATGATCGACGGGATGCCTCGGCGTACGGCCGAGTAGGCGATCTGCCCGAGCAGCACGCTCTTGCCCGCGCCCAGGCCACCGACGACGGGCACCAGGCCGGAGGTCTCGCGGACCTCGGTGGCGTAGTGGGTGTCGAACATGACCGCGCGGGCGGAGGCCCCTGCGGTGTACCCGATGTAGGGCCCACGTCGGTCGCCAAGTCGGCTCGAGGCAGCGGGGACGCCGGCTGCGACGTAGAGGGCGGGGAGTCGACGTCGGTAGGCGGCCGTGGACACCGGCTCGCCGGGGATGAACTCGCGGAGCAGCCCGAACTGCCCGCGGGGGTGCTCGATGGTCACGCGCCGGGAGCGGTACGACGTGACGACCTTCCGTGCTCGCTCGAGGCACTCGTCTTCGGTGCGGCCGGCGACGGCGATGCGGAACCAGCCATGGATGCGGGTGGAAGCGACGTCGGCACCACGGGTCATCTGGTCCTCGACCTCGCGGGCGTGGCGGGCCTGACGGTCGAGGGCGAGCGGTTCGTCGAGGTCGTGCTCGGCGTAGTGCTTCTGCATGTCGCGGACGACCAGCAGCTTGCGCTGGATGGTGCGGCGGGCGTCGTTGCCGGCCAGGACGTCGAACTGCGCCGACCACTCCACGGGGAAGGGCAGCCGATCGGTGTGGCTGAGCCACGGCTCGTGCGCGGGGTCGGGTGCCTCCATCTCCTCAAGGCGACCGACTGACAGGACGGCGACGTGGCGTTCGACGGGCGCTCGGTCGCTGCGGCTGGTGAGCTTGACGGTGCGACCAAGGGCCTGAGCCTGGTACTCGACCCTGTCCTCGAAGGTCGACAGGTCGTCCTCGGTCCAGAGCTTCTGCTCGACGGGGGAGAGGTCCTGCGGTGAGGGCAGACCGAGACCGCTCGAGCGGCGGACGAGCCACTCCATCTCGGCGGCGGTGGCGGGACGTCCGTCGAGGCCAGGCAGGGCGACAGCCTCGGCGATCCGCTCGACCTCGGGCAGGAGCCGCGCGTGCTCGATGTCGGTAGGCCGACGCAGCAGCGTGCTCATCAGCCGATGCGACGGAGCGCGAGACCTCACGCGGACGCCCAGGTAGACCTCCTTCTCGGCCATGGTCTGCGTGCGGAGGTGCCGCTGCATGTCGACCAGGTAGTCCGACCACGACGCGCCGCCGGTGGTGAGGAGGGGACTCGTGGTGAGCTCATCGAGCTGCCGCGCCCAGGTGGCAGTGGGGTAGGGCCTCGACGTGACACGGAGGTGGACCCGGTGACCCGCCAACCAGGAGAGCCCGTCCGCGAAACCGAGCATGAGCTGCTCGCGCTGCCCGTCGGAGCGGAAGGCCCAGAGCTGGGTAGGGAGCACGTACCAGGCCCACGCCTCGTCCGCGGTGAAGCAGAGGTTGCCCTCGATCTGGCGTAGCGCCAGCCGGCTCTGCGGGGGAGCGTCGATGGACCTGCTCACAGCAGGCTCCTCTCGCGAACGCGGATCTTGCGGGTGCCGATGGCGACTCGGTGGCCGGACTTCCGGGCTCGCGGTGCTCCGGCTTCTGCTCGGACGAGATGCCAGACGCTCGCCAGCGGCCGGTCGTGGTCGATGACGCCGGTGAGGGCGTACGTGGCGAGGACGGAGAAGACGAGCTCCCAGACCGGCGGGACGCTCACGTTCATCGGGAGCGCGGCCTCGACCAGCAGGATCGACACGAAGAGGACCAGCCAGATGCTGTAGGCCGAGTAGCGCGCGGTCCAGGGAAGCGTCATGCCACGAGGGCCGAGCCAGACGGCATCGACCCGGTAGACGTCGTCGTCGGGGCGGAGCAGCATGGCTCAGCCGCCGAAGACGAACGCGGCAATGTTGTCGGCGAAGCCGTAGAACAAGGCGGCGCCGGCGATCACTATGCAGCCGAGCATGATGTTGGTGACCGTCAGGGCGTTCTGCGACATCTGCCCCTTGCGGGACGAGGCGATGATGCCGATCCCGACGAACAGCAGGATGACCGGGATGATGTTCTTGACTCCCCAGGCCACGATGCCGTCGGAGTTGAAGTCAGGTGCTGCGGTGATGAGTTGCGGAACGAGTTCAAGCATGGTGCGTACCTCCCGAGACGGCTCTCGAAAGGAAGCGGGCCCCCCGACCGCCTCCCCGAGCGAGAGCGGACGATTGATGCTTCTGCTGAGCATCGGACCACACTCAGCGGGCTCCTGCTAGGGGTGCGCCGGCGGCCTGTGGATAACTGCCGACTCGTGGACCACTTAAGGCCACACCGCGGGGACGTCTTCACCTGTGGTTTGGGACTTCTGCTGGACGAGCAACGGGTGTCATCGATTTCGTGCAGCAGACCCGGTGGCCCTTCGACGGGGTCTGTGTGCCGCCGAGGTCGGTGGAGAGCGTCTGTGGGATGACGGAGAGGTCGCGGGCGAAGTCACCACCGTCATGGGTGCCGACGACGCGGCCGAATACGGCGCGCCTGCCGAGGGGCAATGGCCCCGGTTCTCGGCCGGCCTCGGCGTGGCCTGAGACCGAGCTCGACGATCGCCTTGAGGTCAGGACGTCAATTAGCCCCTGGTAGGACGCGGAGCGCAGGACGGGTCGACGAGACGGTCGACGTCGCCGGTCCTTGGCCAGCAGACGTCGTTGCCGTAAGCACCAGACCGAAGAGCAGATCGTTGAGCGTGGACGGGTGCACGTGCAGCGACGCAGCGATGTCTGCTGGCCTGATGCCGCGCTCACGCAACATGCCGAACACCTTCTCGAGCAGCTGGGAGGCCTCGCGTGGTGTTGCAGCGTTGTCCGGCTCGCCGCTGCGGTAGCCCAACTGACTCAACCGTCGACACGTACTGGTGTATGTCCAGTCTGTCGTCACGCCGAGTTCGTGCAGCCGATGGGTTAGGGCCATGGCTGAGACCGACCAGCGGTGCTTGGCGGCAACAACCTTCTCGGCGCCGGCGTTGCGCAGCCCGGCCGCGAGGATGTCGGCCTCGGGCATGAGGAACGCCGCTGCGAAGCGGTTCGCCTCCTGCTCGCGCTCCCGCCCCCGCGGCAGGTCGTAGTCCCCGTGCATCACGAGGTGGCCGAGCTCGTGCATGACGTCGAACCGCAGCCGCTCGTAGCTCTTGCGCGTGTTCAACAGCATGTAGGGCGTTCCCTGCCACCAGAAGCTAAACGCGTCGACGTCCTCGGTGAGGCGCTCTGGGAGCGAGAACACCCGGACGCCGTGGGCCTCGACGAGATGAACAGCGTTCTTGATCCGCGCGTAGCCGAGCTCCCACTCAAGCCGTAGCCGTTGAGCGGCGGTGTCAGGGTCGGCCGCCCCCCGGGCGTAGGTGGGGACGTCGACTACGGGCAGGTGCAAACGTTCCTCGAGCCAGTGGACGAGCTCGATGGCGAAGGCACCGCTGGCCAGGGCAGCGTCGCGCCTGACGGCGCTCATCTTTGACAGGGCCCGGAACGAGACAGCGTCGGCCTGCACCTCCTCAAGCGGTTCTGCCGAGAAGAACGACACCGGGAGGTCCAGCGCCGTGGACAACTGAGCAATGCTGTCGTCCGAGGGCGGGTGGGTCCCGTCCTCCCAGTACGCCAGCGATCGCGGGGCCACGCCCACTTCACGAGCGAGCGCGACCCTGGTGAGCCCAGCCCGGTTGCGCGCGAAGGTGAGCCGCTCCGGTGTGAACGACTCGTTCACTGCTTCCAGGCGACATCGACGTCGACGTCGGGCTCGACGTCGGGCTCGACGTCGGGCGTGGGCGTGGCGTCCGCGTCGACCGGGGTGCCGATCTCATACTCCGGGAGGATGATTCGGTGCAGCAGGTCGCACGGCCGCCCGTCTGCCAAGACGTGGCGCGGGAGAGACAGTTCCGCCCGTGCGACATCCGCCTCGACATTGATGAGGAACACCCAGGTGAGCATCCCGTTGCCGTTGCTGTTCCCGTCGTGAGCGGGACCGAGGTCGAACAGCGTGAGCTGGTCGCGGTTCGCCTCGATCTTGCGTGCGGTGGCGCTGCCCTTGGGGCTGCGAGCGCGAGGCTCGTCGCCACCGAGCAGCCCGGTGTTCTCATCGCCGGTCTGTACGACGATCGACATCTGGCGATCCGCCGAGAAGGTTCGTGGCTGCTGGTCGTCCTCGTCGTGCTCCCACCCGAGCGGCACCAGCACGCGCCTTATCGCGGCGGTCGCTTCGTGGTAGAGGTAGGTGCCGCCGGCGAAGCTCGGGTGGAAGGACGTGGTCAATGCCTTCCCCCCGACGGCAGCGGCGACGACGCGCTGTAGCCCCTCCAGTGGTATGCCCATCGCTTCTAGTTGCGTGGTGGCTTCGGAGGGATTGGCGTAGATGGTCATGCGTGCCTGCTTCCGACTGGCGAATCCGAGCGGTTGCATCAAATGTAACCTCATCTGAGGTGGAGATTTGCGCAACGCAAACGGCGCGGCGTGTCGAGACTTCCAACGTACAGCTTGTGACTGCCAGCAGTAGGGTGCCGAGGGCGACGAACAAGGGGGACCTATGGTCAACGAGACGATCAAGCGGGCCGTGGAGCGGTTGGCGACGCGGAGCACTCAGACAGAGGCCGACATCCAGTCGGACATCCAGACCGTCCTCGCCGGTGGTGAGCTGAACCTGACCAGCGACGACGTCGTCCCGAAGCTTGAGCAGCCGACCGGTGACAGCACCCGCCGACGCATCGACGTGGCGATCTGTCACTGCGTGATCGAGGTTAAGAAGGATTTGCGCAGCCCCGCTGTCCGGGCTGACGGCGAGGAGCAGCTCCGGGGGTACGTGCAGACTCGTCACCAGCAATACGGCCGCCGGTTCGTCGGCATCCTCACCGATGGCGTCGACTGGACTCTTTACGACCTGACCGCAGGCGGCGACCTGGTAGAGGTCTCCAGACTGACCAACACCGGCGACGCCGATCGGCTGCTGGTGTGGATCGAGGCGATCCTGGCCAGCGAGACCGCGGTCCCGCCGGTCCCGGCCGAGATCGAGCAGCGCCTGGGCGCCAACTCTCCGGCCCATCAGCTGGACTTCCGCGAGCTGTCCGCCCTCTACGAGGCGAACCGGAACAACGCGGAGGTCGCACTCAAGCGTGAACTCTGGGCAAAGCTCCTGAAGACGGCTTTCGGCTCGTCGTTCCAGGACAGCTCGGACACCTTCATCAACCACACGCTGCTCGTCCTGACCGCAGAGATCATCGCGCACGCGGTGCTGGACATAGACATCTCCGCGGCCGGTCCCGTCTCGCCGCCGGACCTCGTCACCGGTCGCCAGTTCGACCAGGCGCTCATCCACGGCGTCGTCGAGGCCGACTTCTTCGACTGGGTCGTCGCAGTCCCCGGCGGGGAGGCCTTCGTTCGCACGCTCGCCGACCGGCTCTCTCGATTCAATTGGGCCGGTGTCGAGCACGACGTGCTTAAGCACCTCTACGAGTCGATCATCGTCCAGGAATCGCGCCAGGAATTGGGCGAGTACTACACCCCAGACTGGCTCGCCGACCGCGTGGTCGCCTCCACAGTCACCGCCCCCCTCACCCAGCGCGTCCTGGATCCCTCGTGCGGGTCCGGCACCTTCGTGTTCCATGCAGTCCGCGCTTACCTCAACGCTGCGGATGCCGACGGAGTTGGTGTCGGCGACGCCATCGCAGGGCTCACCCAGCACGTCCTCGGAATGGACATCCACCCCGTCGCCGTCACCCTCGCCCGCGTCACCTACCTGCTGGCGATCGGCACCGACCGCCTCCGGGATACGGAGCGTCCCGAGATGACCGTGCCTATCTACCTTGGCGACTCCCTCCAGTGGGAACAGAACCGCGACCTATTTAGTCGTGACGACGCCGTCTCGATCGCCACGACCAGCGACGAGCTCGTCGGTGAGGGCGGCGGCATCATCGGCGACGACGATCTCGTGTTCCCGGTGTCGGTACTCAAGGACGCCGCGACTTTCGACCGCCTCGTCTCGCGGATGGCCGACCTGGCCCTCGACAACACCGGCAGGAAGCACCGCACCCTCATCACGCCAGTGCTCAACCAGTTCAGGATCGCTGAGGAGGACCGCGACGTCCTGGGCAAGACCTTCGCCACGCTCCGCGACCTCGCTCTCAGTGGCCGCGACCACATCTGGGGCTACTACGTCCGAAACCTGATCCGCCCCATCTGGCTCGCTATCCCCGAAAACCGCGTCGATGTTCTCGTGGGCAACCCGCCTTGGCTGCGCTACTCGAAGATGACCCCGGCGATGAAGGGCCGCTACAAGGCGCTCGCCAAGCCCCGCAACCTACTGAGCGGCGGCCTCGGGGCATCTGGTCGGGACCTGTCGACGCTGTTTGTCTCGCGCGCGGTCGAGATGTATCTCCACCCCGGCGGCACATTCGCCTTCGTAATGCCCCACGGCACGATCACCAGACTTCCTCACACAGGCTTTCGGTCGGGTAAGTGGGCCTCGGCGCAGACCGGTGCGCTGACCGTGGCATTCGGCGAGACCTGGGACCTCACCGACGCGCCCACCGGCTTTCCAATGGTCTCCTGCGTCATCACCGGCACCTCGACCAACCCTGCGGTCGGCATGAAGCCGGAAGTCCAGCGGTGGACCTCTACGCTTAGCACGCCCGATGTCACCTGGGCTGCCGCCGAAAACACCTTCACGATCACGACGCGCAAGGTCGCCCAACTCAACTCCGACGCCGACCTCCCTGTCTCGCCCTACAAGCGCAAGTTCCGGCAGGGGGCCATCCTGGTGCCCAGAGTCCTAGTCACCGTCGAGGACGCACCGGCTACGGCACTCGGCGCCGGCGCTGGGCGCAGGCTAGTCCGGTCCCGTCGGACGACGGCCGAGAAGGACCCGTGGAGGAAGGTCGAGACGCTCACGGGCTCGGTCGAGAGTCAGCACATCCACCCCACGCACTTAGGCGAGACCATCGCACCATATCGCGCGCTCGACCCCATCCTGAGTGTCCTGCCCCTTGGCAGCGACCGCCTCTTGCTGCCTAGCGAGATCGCTGAAGCGCCAGGGCTCTCCGGTTGGTGGGCCAAGGCCGAGCAGGCGTGGGGCGTGGGGAAGGTCGCCAATGACGACTCCGACCTCCTCACCCGCGTCGACTATCACACGCAGCTGTCGTCTCAGCTGCCGATCGCCTCGCACCGCGTTGTGTACACCAAGTCCGGCACGGCCCTCGCCGCCGCGAGGGTCGAGGACGACAGGGCGGTCATCGACCACAAGCTGTATTGGGCGCCGGTGGCCTCGGTGGCGGAGGGTCGCTACCTCACCGGGATACTCAACTCGGAGACCTTGCTCAAGCGCGTCACGCCGCTCCAGAACGTCGGGCTATTCGGTCCCCGGGACTTTGACAAGAATGTCTTCTACGTCGCCTTCGGCCCCTACGACTCCACCAACGCCGATCACCAGGCGCTGATCGACCTGGTCGAGAAGGCCGAGGAGGCCGCAGCTACGGTGCCGATCGCCGCGGCCTTCACCACGACCCGTAACGACATCCGCAAGGCCCTCGCCGCCAAAGGGTTGCTGGCTCAGATCGAAGATGTCGTCACTCGCATCCTGCCAGTCGTCGCCGTCAGCGAAGATGGCGATTCCGCACGATCCGCTGGGGGCACCGGGCAACTGCGACGCACCAGCCTCGAACCGTTCTTTCTCGACGAGGCCGATGTCGAGATCGACCTGGACGTGGAATACGACCGGGACCAGAACGTGTACCTCTGGGGCATGCTCGTCCGTAGGAGGGTCGTCGACCGCGACCCGGCCTACATCAGCATCGGGTCCGCCTCCATCCAGCAGGACTTCGCAGAACTCGCATCCGAAGCTGTCGCCCGGCTCAAGGACATCGTCGCCTCGGCTGAGGAGGCGGGGGAGACCGTGCGCTTGTACCACTACGGCAACGCTGAGAGGCAGCACCTCGAGCGCCTCGGCGGTGACGGTGCCACGCTGGCGTCGATGGCCACGGACGTGCTCGGCCTGATCCGCTCGCGGTTCTCCAGCACACAGGGTCTTGGCCTCAAGCGCATCGGGGCCCTCGCTGGGGCTAGCTGGCGCACGGAGGGCCTCGTGGGCGACACCACCTACGATTGGATCGAGAGGGCGAGAGCAGGCGACGCCGCCGCCTGGGAGCAGCTCGTTAAGTACAACGAGGACGACGTGAACGCCCTCGCGCTGGTACGAGCCGCCCTACGAGACTATCCCGATGGCTTCGGCGGCGGCGCGACGGATGTGACCGCCTAGGCGAATGCAGGTTGGTTCTGAGTCCATTCGAGGGGCACAACGCTCGGGTCTGCTGCACGGTCTGGTGACCCCGTCGTTTCAAGGGGCAGTCGTGTCCCATTCGCGCTAGCGGAGCTGGGAGGCTCGGCTCGGACCGGGTTGTACCACGCATGAGTAGGGCGAACGAAGAGCCGAATCTGAGGTTGATGGATGCGGAGGCTGGGCCAGTCACCCAGCATCTCCACAGGGGAGTGCCCTCGCTGGAGGCCGCGTGAACCAGGTCGCTGACTGGCTCTTCTCCGACGCTGTACCTATCGGACCCGGCACCAGCGCCTCCTCAGTCCGGCGCCAGTGCCGGTGCTCACGGTTCCAACTCCACCTGAAGTAGGTTTGGATGCGGTCATCGGATGTGCCGAAGGCGGCGCGGACGCCGCGGGACTGTCGACGACGCTCGAAAGTGGAGCCGTCCCGGCGGGGTCGTTCTGGCCCTAGATTGGAGCGTCGTCGTCAGCGGGACCTTGGCCACTCGTGAACCTCCATAGGGGGACGCTAGGGCCTCGCAGTCCGCTCGATCGGGAAATTGCCGAGGTGCGCAAGATTGACGCGGCCCCATATTGTTGAGGGGTGGCGGTTACCTCTTGACCAGCGGCTGCAATGACGGCTGCAACGTCGCGAGACGGAGGCAGGTGACGCGAGACTGCGTGGCGGGCATTCAGGCTCAGCGAGACCTGCGCGCCTCTCCAGCGCCCGTGAAGCCGCGCCTGGGGGTCAAGGGGTCGCAGGTTCAAATCCTGTCAGCCCGACCGAACCAAACCGCCTCTGACCTGCGGAAACGCAGACGTCAGAGGCGGTTTCTTCGTTCCGACATGCCCAGCGCTGCATCTCCCGCTGCAACGCCGCTGCTCGAGGCTGCCGTCCCCCCGTAGCTGCCGCATTAGACCGAAGCCGCACCTCCGGGGTACGGCGGGCGACCGGTGGCGCTCCAGGCGGCCTCCCAGGGCTTGCCGGCCACATCGCCGACATCGGGGGCACCCGAGAGCAGTTGCTCGATGAACTCCGTCTGCCAGTCGGCAGGCGAGTAGGCGGTGACCGCGGGGCCCAGGTCGCAGTGGTGGATCTCGAGCTCGTGCCAGCGCATGCCGGCCACGTCGGCGGTGGAGATCCACCGGCCGGAACCGGGGGTGCGTTCGATCCGACCGAGACCCAACGGAGCTCGGTTGGTCTGCGTCTCGACGAGCAGGGGGTCGAGACGTCGGCACCCGTCCGCCAGCCGTTTCAGGATCTCCTCGGGGCTCGCTGCCGACAACCCAGAGATGTCGTCGTCGCGCTGCGCGTCGGAGGCGTACATGGTCCGGGCCTCGTCGCTCAGCAGAGCCTCGACCGCGCCCGCGAGCGCCTCGGCGTTGAGGGCGAGGTGCGCCGCGACGTGCGACACGGACCAGCCGGGAAGCAGGCTGGGCAGCCGCCACTGGCTCTCGTCCAGCGCCTCGAGGCTCGTGACCACGCGCGCGGACGACTCCCGGACGGCCTGCACCATCTGCAGAGGATCGGTCTGGGTCATCACCCAGTTGTAGCGCACGCGGTGTCCCCGTGGGCCGGGGCTCACGCCAGCCGGCCGACCGCGGTCCGCTCTGCCGACAACGCTCAATGAGAATGGCCCAGACGGTGCCCAGCACCGTCCCCTCCCCCCCCGCGCGTTCGCCCCTCGCGTTCCTGGCCTGGACTCCCTTGCGGCGGGCTGAGCAGTCTCAATTCACGTTGAGACCGAAGGTGCGGGTGAGGAGCTTGTTCTTCCAGTAGGACTCGATCTGCTCGATCGTCGTGTCGGGGGTGTTCTCGTCCACCACCTCGAGCACGGAGACCTGGTAGCGGCGGCGGCCGTGCTCGCCGGCCTTCCTGAGCCCAACGTTGCCGCCGTGTCCGTCCGTCGCGTACTGGAGCCACCGCCCGTACAGGCTGTCCGCGCCCTTGGCCGAGCCGACGTACTGCTGGCCCGAGTCCATGTCGACGAGCAGATAGACCCCCTTGACGCTGCGCAGGACCTGCTGCCAGCCCGGCGGCAGTGTGGGGACGTCCTCGACCGGGCGGACGAACTCCCGGAAGCCCGGGAACCGCGGCTCGGACTGGTCGGCGATCTCGAGGATCGGCTTCGGCTGGTTGGCCGCCCGCTGCACCCAGCTGCGGGTCCCGGCGCCCCAGTCGATCACGACCCTGTCCCGGTAGGCGGCCAGGTCGTTCAACAGCACGAGGTCGTACTGCAGATGGCCGGACACGTCGGCTCCGGTGAGGACGTCGAGGCTGCCGGTCTCCGCCGATCCCACACCGTCGACGCGGTAGAGCCCGACGAACACCGTCTTGCGCGCCTCGGTCACGATGAACGACGCCAAGCGGCACCCGACCGGCCAGGTTTCGCGGGCCTGGGTCGCCTGGTACTGCTCGAAGGCACCGGCGTCCTGCCGCCACGCCTCGTGGAGCCTCCCAGGCCGGAGCCGGCCGTCCTGATGGCGCACCAGCCGCACGTCCTCGCTGTCGATGCCGGCCAGGCCGAGGAGGTCGGCGAAGGTCAGGAAGCTGCCGTCAGGGGTGGAGGACGTCACCTGACGGATGCTAACCAGGCGCTGCTGGACAGGTAGGCGGTGCGGAGGCGCCCGCGATGCTGTGTCGGCGGCCGGCGGCCGGCCTTGGGTCCTCGTGCCCACGAGGACCAAACGCCCCCAACGCCACGCCACAGAACGCGTCACCCCAGGTCAGCGCGATGCAGCCAGCCGGCCGGCATGCTTCGGTCCTCGCCACCACGAGGACCGAACGCCACCCCGGCACCCGCAGCCACCAGACAGGTGCCGATGGCAACCATCGGTTCAGCGTGGGCTAACCTCGAGGGAGCGAAGGGGAGTAGCCCTGCAACACCGGTCGTCGACACACTGGAGCCCCGCTCCCGGTGGCCGGGCCCGCGGAGCGGGTGGGCGAGACCTTCGGTCCTGTTGACGACGTCAGTGCGCCGACGGGCCGAAGTGGTCGGGTCCCTCGTCCGCCTCGGTCACGCGGCGCGGGAAAGGCCTGGAAGCCGCGATGCTCCACTTCGTCCTGCTGATCGCGTGCGCGATCGCGATCTACCTCTCGTGCGAGTGGTTCATCAACGCCGTCGAGTGGCTCGGGCAGCGCCTCGACGTCGGGAAGATGGCCGTCGGCACGGTGCTCGCCGCGTTCGGCACCGCCCTGCCGGAGTCGGTGGTCACCCTGGTGGCGGTCACGACCGGCGCCACGCCCGAGGCCCGCGACATCGGCGTGGGCGCCGCCATGGGTGGCCCGCTGGCGCTCGCCACGGTCGCCTACGGCGTCACCGGCGCGATGCTGCTCCTGCGTCGTCGCCGCACCCACGCGGCCACGCCGAGCGACCAGGAGGCGATCGGCACCCCGGACGAGATGCGTCGCCTCGCCAAGGACCAGACCTGGTTCCTCCCCGTCTTCGTCCTCAAGGTCGCCCTGGGCCTCGTCGCCTTCGCCTTCAAGCCGGCCCTGGGCCTGCTGTTCTTCGCCACCTACGCGGTCTACTTCTGGCGCGAGATCAGGGCCGAGGACGACGAGCAGCCCGGCGAGTCCGAGGCGCTCGAGCCGCTCAAGCTCCAGCCGCGCGCCGCGTCCCCGGCCACGTGGGCCGTCGTGGTGCAGACCCTCGGCACGCTCGCGGTCATCTTCGTGGCCTCGCAGCTCTTCGTGAAGCAGCTGGACGCGGTCGGGCCGATGCTCGGCCTGTCCACCACCGTCACCGCGCTGCTGCTCTCGCCCGTCGCCACCGAGCTCCCGGAGATCATGAACGCGGTCATCTGGGTCCGCCAGGGCAAGACCCACCTCGCCCTGGCGAACATCTCGGGCGCCATGATGATCCAGGCGACGGTGCCCTCCGGCCTCGGTCTGCTCTTCACCAGCTGGCACTTCGACGCCGCGCTGACCTGGTCGGGCGCCGTCACCATCGCGGCGATCGTCTACCTGCTCACCCTCATGCGCACCCACCGCCTCACCCCGGGCCGGCTGGCCCTGTCGGCCGGCTTCTACGCGGTGTTCGCGGTCGGCCTGGTCGTCATCCTGACCTGAGCGACGGCCCCCGGGGCCCCGGTGCAGCGGGGGCACCCCTTGCGCTGCTAGGTATCGTTACCTAGCAGATCTAGGGATGGAGTGCGTGGTGCACATCGACAAGGACCTCGTGGCCGCCTCGGCCACGCCGCTCGTGCTCGGCATCCTGGCCGAGGAGGAGTCCTCGTACGGGTACGCGATCCTCAAGCGGGTGCGCGAGCTCTCGGACGGACGCATGGAGTGGACGGACGGGATGCTCTACCCGCTCCTGCACCGGCTCGAGCGCCAGGGCCTCGTCGGCGCCTCCTGGGGGACGTCGGAGGAGGGCCGGCGGCGCAAGCACTACGCCCTCACCGAGGCCGGTCGGCGTCAGCTCGCCGAGCGGCAGAGCCAGTGGGCGGTCGTGAGCCAGACGCTGGCCCGGGTCTGGGACGCGCCCGGTGCGGCCGGTCCGCTGTCGGGGCCGGTGCTCGCGTGAGCTCCGGTCTGGAGGAGCAGGTCGCGCAGTGGCGCGGCTTCGTGCGGCGGCGCGCGGTGCTGAGCGCGGACGACGTGGCCGAGCTCGAGGAGCACCTGCGCGGACAGGTGGACGACCTGAGGGCCGTCGGGCTCTCCGACGACGAGGCCTTCCTCGTCGCCGTCTCCCGGATGGGCAGCATGGACGCGCTCTCCCGGGAGTTCGCCGCGGTGCACTCCGAGCGGCTGTGGAAGCAGCTCGTGCTCAGCGACGAGGACCGGGGCCCCGCCGCCCGGGCCGCCTCCCGCCGGCGGACGTGGCTGGTGCTGGCGCTGGCCGTCGGCGCAGCGCTCACGTTCCGCGCAGCGCTGTGGCTGATGGACACCGATGTGGTGTGGCGCGCGGGCGCGGGGCTCGTGCTCCCGTGGCTGGCCGGCTCGTTCTGCCTGCGGCACCGGGTGCCGCGCGGCGTGGTGCTCACCGCCGCCGCGGGCTGGGTCGCGCTGCTCGTCGTCCTGCTGGTGTCCCCGTTCGAGGCCGGCGGCGACACCCTCGTGCTGGCCGCCGCGCACGCCCCCGTCGTGTGGTGGCTGCTCGCCGGGGCGTTCTACACCGGGGGCCGGTGGCGCGACCCGGCCCGGCGGATGGACTTCGTGCGCTTCACCGGCGAGTGGGCCGTCTACTACTTCCTCCTCGCCGCCGGCGGAGGCGCCCTGATCGGGCTCTCGCTCGCCGTCTTCGGTGCGGTGGGGGTGGACGCGTCACCGGTGCTGCTCTCGTGGGTCCTGCCGTGCGGGGCGGCCGGCGCGACCGTGGTCGCCGCCTGGCTGGTGGAGGCCAAGCAGAGCGTCGTGGAGAACATGGCGCCCGTGCTGGCCCGCGTGTTCTCGCCGCTCGTGCTGGCGCTGCTGGTGGCGCTGCTGGTGGCGTTCGCGCTGGACCCGCGGGTGCTGGGGGTGGACCGCGACCTGCTCGTCCTCATGACGGTCGTGCTGGTCGTCGTCCTGGGGCTGTGGCTCTACACCGTCTCGGCGCGCCGGCCGGAGGCGCCGGTGGGGGCCTGGGACCGGGGCCTCGTCGCGCTGCTCCTCGCGGCCGTCGCGGTCGACCTCGTGGTGCTGGTGGCCATGGCCGGACGCATCGCCGAGCTCGGCCTCACGCCGAACCGCGCCGCCGCTCTCGGCCTCAACCTCCTGCTGCTGGGCGACCTGGTGGGCTCGGCGTGGCTGGCGATCGGCTTCGCGCGGCAGGCGCGCCCGTTCTCGGCGCTCGAGCGTTGGCAGACGTCCTCCCTGCCCGTGCTCGGCGCCTGGGCGGCCCTCGTGGCCGTCGCGTGGGGGCCCCTGTTCTCCTGGACGTGAGCCGTCCCGGGCGGCCCTCACGGGGAGGTGCGCGGCTCCAGCCACTGCACCGAGACGTCCACGGGGCGGCCGAGGATCTCCTCGACGCGCGCGTCGAGGTCGGAGGTCGGGGGAGGACGCACCGCGGAGACCAGCAGGACGCCGACCCCGCCGTCGTCGGTGACGACCTGGAGCACCTGGGCGTCCGGGACGGGCGCGAGCCACGCGTCGAGCGCGGAGCGCACGGCGGCCTCCTCGTCCTCGCTCCTGACGGCGTCGAGGCCGGTCGTGGCGAGCGGGATCGCCAGGACCGCCAGGGCGAGCCCGCCCGCGAGGGAGAGCGTGAGCAGTCGGTGGCCGCCGAGCCCGGCGACCGTCCCGAAGCCGTGCAGCACGAGGACGGCGCCGGTCGCCACGACGATCGCCACCATGTTGATCGCGAAGAGCAGGAAGGCGCCCAGGGCCTCGCTCGGTCGCCCGCCTGCCAGGCACGAGCCGGACACGCACAGCGGAGGCACGAGCGAGACCGCGATCGCGACGCCGGGCAGGGAGTCGCCGACGTCGGCGCGCACGAGCGCGAGCCCGCCCGCGACCCCGGCGGCGAGCGCCACGGCCAGGTCGGGCAGGGCGGGGGCGGTCCTGGCCAGGACCTGCTCCCCGTCGAGCAGGACGACGAGGTCGCGGGTCGTGGCCGCGATGAGCATCGAGACCGCCAGCACCGCCAGGGTGCCGCCGGTCAGCACCAGCGCGGCGCGGGCCGCGCGACGCCCGGCCCCGGCCACGAGGCCGACCGCCAGGGCCTGGATCGGCCCCATGAGCGGGGCGACGATCATGCCGCCGATGACCGCGGCGACCGAGCCCGCCAGCACGCCGTAGGTGGCGATCACGGTGGCCAGGACCAGCAGCAGCACGAACCGCGCGAGCCGCTGTCTCGCCTGCGGACCGTCGAAGTGCACGCGGTCCGCGAGGGCGGCCCGCTCGTCGGGCGTCATGGCCCCACCACGGGGGATCGGCGCGGTGACCCACGGCCGCCCGTCCTGGTCGTCGGGGTCGGCGACGGGAGTGGTCACGGGGCCGGCGGTGGGGTCGGCGGTGGGATCGCGGGGCTCCAGGGCGCGCAGGGTGACGACCAGCCCGCCGGCCAGCCACGCGAACGCCAGCGTCACCAGCGCCGCCTGGCCGAAGAGGTCGGTGAGCAGCAGCCCGGCGACGGCCCCCGCCGTCTCGGCGGCGGCCAGCCCCGCGAGCCACGCCCTGGCCCCGGTGCGGTCTCCGACGGTCGCGAGGGCGAGCAGGTCCCCGGCCGCGCGGACGGCCAGCACCGCACCGGCGGCCCGGGCGGGGGTGCCGGCGTCACCGGGCGCCGCGAGCAGCACCACCGCCCCGGCGAGCGGGGCCAGGGCGCGCACGGCCGCTGCTCGGCGTCCGGCAGGGTGCACGCGCCGGACCTCGGCCACCTCCGCGGTGGCCAGCCCCAGGAAGGCCAGGCCGATGGCCGGGGTGAGGGTCGCGTGGTCGAGGGGGAGCAGGACCCACGCGAGCAGCACCGCGAGCACCAGCAGCGAACGCAGCGCGGCGGGCGCCAGGAGCCCGCGGCCGAGCGGTGCCGGCCCCGCGGGTGCCGGAGCGGGGGCACCAGTGGCGGCGGGCGCGGCGGGCGGACGTGACGATCCCCCTGACGTCATGCGCCGAGGCTAGGGACGGCCGCCGGGCCGGGGGAGGGCTCGCCCGCCGCGCTGTGCGATCGGGAACGGGTCAGCCCGCGGTGCCGGCGGTGGCCCCGGAGCGGGCCACGCCCCACAGCGCGGCGACGTGCCCGGCGTCCGTGCCGCAGCAGCCGCCGACGACGCGGACGGCCGGCATCCGGTCGCGCACGGCGGCCGTCGCGCCGGTGAGCAGGTCGAGGTCGCCGGCGTCGAGGTCGTCCGCCTCGTCCAGCTCGGTGTGGCTGAGGGTGGAGGCGTTGGGCCGGAAGAACGTGAGGCGCTCCTGCCAGGGGCCGCCGTCGAGGCCGGCCAGCACGTGGAGCGGGTGGGCGCAGTTGAGGCCGTACCAGTCGGCGGGGGCGACCTCGTCGACGACGTCGATCGCCTCGGCGACCGTCCGTCCGTCGGGGAGCCGGCCGTCCGTCTCGACCGTGAAGGAGACCGCCACCGGCAGGCCCACCGAGCGCGCAGCGCGGACGATCCCGATCGCCTCGGCGGGTGCCGTCATCGTCATCGCGTGCACCAGGTCGGCGCCGGCCGCGTCGAAGGAGCGGAGCTGGCGCAGGTGGTAGTCGGCCGCCTCGTCCGCGTCGGAGCCCGCGGCCACGTACCCGTCGCCGCGGGGCCCCACGACCCCGGAGACGAGCGCGCGGCGCAGGTCGGCGCCCTCGGCGATGCCCCGTGCCAGGCGGACCGCCAGACGGTTCACCCGGTCCAGGCCCGCAGCGTCGTAGCCCACGCGGGCGCCCCAGTCGGGGTTGGCCCGCCACGTGGGGGTCTCGACGAGGAGACCTGCGTCGGCGCGGTCGGCGATCGCGGCGAAGGCGAGGTAGTACTCGCGCAGGAGCCGTGCCCCCTCGTGCTCCTCGACCAGGGGGAACGCGGCGAACTCCGGGAGGTCGATCCCACGGTGGAAGATCAGGTCGGTCTCCAGCCCCGCGTCCGTGACCCACGCCGTGCCCTGCAAGAGACCGCTCATCACACGCACCCCTCCCGTGACCCGGGTCACCTCCCGGTGCGGTCGGGTCTACCACGCGGGCGCCGCGGCGGGGAGGGGCGTCACCGGCGCCGGAGTCCCGCGGAACAGCCCTGGTGCCGCCCCGCGTCACACGGCGCCCACCACCCCGGCACCACCCTGGGACCGGCGGCGCGAGAAATCTCGCGCGGCGGCCCGGCCGGCGGCACAGTGAGGATCGCGGGGGCGGTGGACGTATGTACCTCAATGTGGGGATGCGGCTGCCGAAGAGGAACGGAGCAGGCGCGTGTCGAGCAGGATCCCACGCGCGCCGTCCGCCCCAGCACCGCCAGCCAGGAGCCCGAGATGACCGAGCACGAGCAGGTCTACGAGAAGTCCGCCGCGCTGCAGCGCACCTATGCCCACCTCCGCGACGGCCTGGAGAACGGGTATGCGCCCGGCCAGCTGCGCGCCTACGCCCAGGTCGTGGCCCGGCAGGCCCTCGAGCTCGCCGACCTCCTGGAGGCGGCCGGCCGCGAGGCCGGCATCCTCCTCTCCGCCGCGACCGGGGAGTCCGAGGCGTGCGGTGAGTCGTTCGGGCGCCCGCTCGTCATCGGCGACACCGTGCCCGCGGAGTGGCTCGACCAGGACTGACGACCGCGACGTCCGGCCCGCCTCACCCGTGGTGGGCGAGGCGTGGCGCGGGTCCGTGGCGGTTGGCTCGGGGGTCCGACGCCGCCCGGGGGGAGCGCGTTGCCGGTGTCCAGGCGCCACCCGCCCCGGCGGTCCACGCCGCACCCGGTGCGGCTGACCCCAGGGGGACCCGCATGGCCGCACCCAGCATGAGCAAGCGTCTCGCCGCCGAGTTCCTGGGCACCTTCGTGCTCGTGCTCGGGGGCTGCGGGACGGCCGTCCTCGCCACCTCGAACACGGACGTCGGGGTCGGCTGGCTCGGCGTCGCGCTCGCCTTCGGCCTCACCGTCGTGACCATGGCCTACGCCGTCGGGCACGTGTCGGGTGGCCACTTCAACCCGGCCGTCACGCTCGGTGCCGCGGCGGGCGGACGCAACGCCTGGAAGGACACCCCGGCCTACATCGTGACCCAGCTCGTCGCAGGCGTGGTGGCCGGCGCCGTGCTCCTGCTCATCGCCAGCGGGCAGGACGGCTTCTCCGCGACGGAGAGCGGCTTCGCGTCCAACGGGTACGGCGACCGCTCGCCCATGGGCTACGGCCTCCTGGCCTGCCTGGTGACGGAGGTCGTGCTCACCGCGATCTTCCTGTTCGTCATCCTCGGTTCCACCGACTCCCGCGCGCCCAAGGGCCTGGCGCCGCTGGCCATCGGCCTCGCGCTGACCCTCATCCACCTCATCAGCATCCCGGTCACGAACACCTCGGTGAACCCGGCCCGGTCGATCGGCGTGGGTCTCTTCGCCGGCGGGGACGCCATCGCCCAGCTGTGGCTCTTCATCGTCGCCCCGATCGCCGGCGCGCTGATCGCCGGCTTCAGCTATGCCTTCCTCCTCGGAGACGAGGAGCCGGTGAGCCTGCCGGAGGCGATGGAGTCCTGAGCCGTCAGGGCCGCCCAGCAGGCGTCAGGGAGTAGCGGACGCATCCGGTCTAGATCGTGGTGCGGCGGTGCTCGCACCGGGCTGAAGAGCGCTCCTATGCTCCGGGCGTCCGTTCCCCGGCCCCGCTCGCGGCGAGCGGAGAAGGAGCCGTCGCGATGCGCTGGCCCGGTCCGTCCACGTCCTGGTCCCTGCCCGGTCTCTCGGCCTGTCTCTCGGCCGCTCTCCCCGCCGGTCGCACGGCCAGGCTGCTACGGCGCGGCGTCGCGCTGGCCTGTGCCTCCGGCGGGCTGGCGGTGGTCGTGGTCGGCACGCCGCTGACCGCGCCCGCCACGGCCGCGACGACGACGGTGACCGCCACCTTCACGAACAGCAGCTGGACGGTGCCCGCGGGCATCACCTCGGTCCACGTGCGCGCGGTCGGTGCCTCGGGTGGCTCCACCTTCTACGACGGGACGAGGGGCGGCAGCGGCGCCGTCGTGGAGACGGACCTCGCGGTGAGCCCGGGCGACGTCCTGACCGCCCACGTGGGCGGCGCCGGGGCAGCCGGCTCCTACTCCTCCGGCGGCTCGGGCGGCTCGAACGGCGGCGCCGCCGCCGGCTCCTGGACGTCGGGCGGCGGCGGCGGCGCGAGCGACCTGCGCCTCGACGGGGACGCCCTCGCCGACCGGGTCGTCGTGGCGGCAGGCGGGGGCGGGGCGGCCTTCTACGGGAGCGGCAGCGCTGCGGGCGGCGACGCCGGGGCCGCCGGCAACGTGGTGGGCGGGTGCAGCGGCGCGATCGCCGCCCAGCCCGGCACCGAGTCCGCCGGGGGTGCCGGCTCCTACGGCACCGGCGACTGCTCGTACTGGACGGCGGGTGGCAGCGGCTCGTTCGGCGCCGGCGGAGCGGGTGGCTTCAACAGCGGCTCGAACACCTCCGGCGGCGGCGGTGGCGCCGGCTGGTACGGCGGGGGCGGTGGCGGCCAGTACGCCTCCGGGGCCGGCGGGTCCTCGCACGTCGACGCCGACCTCGGCTCCTCCACGACCGTCACGACGGCGTCCTACCAGGCCACCCCGACCGTCGTCGTCACCTACGCCCTGGCGGCGCAGGACGTCACGTTCGGGGACGACACCCCGACCGAGACGGT
This sequence comes from Nocardioides sp. GY 10127, assembly GCF_004919085.1. GTDB lineage: Bacteria > Actinomycetota > Actinomycetes > Propionibacteriales > Nocardioidaceae > Nocardioides. Next base: position 64,873 of record NZ_STGL01000001.1, read on the forward strand.
CGCCGGCACGTCCACGGACCTCACGGTGACCGGGGGCGGGAGCGGGAACGACGTCGTCCTGTCGGTCGGCGACGGCACCAGCGACGCCGCCTGCACCCTCACCGGTAGCACCGTCAGCTTCGCCCACGCGGGCACCTGCGAGATCGTCGCGACCCAGGCCGGTGACGACGTCTCCTACCTGGACGGGACGGCCACGGCCACCATCACCGTCGACCCGGCCCCGACGACCACCGACCTCGACGTCGAGGCGGGCTCGCTCTCCGCCACGGTCGGCGTCGACGACCCGTCCACGCTCCTGCCCGAGGGCGAGGTCACCTTCAGCCTGGGCGACGAGGTGGTCGGGACGGCCGACCTGGCCGACGGCACCGCCACGCTCGACCAGGACGTGCCGGCCGGCTCGGCAGCCCAGGTGACCGCGAGCTTCGCCGGCACCGCCGACCTCGAGGGATCCCAGGACACCGCCACGCGCGCCGCGCAGTCCGTGTCCTTCGACGACGCCCCCGACGAGGCGACCGTGGGCACGACCGCCGACCTGTCGACCACCGGTGGGGCCTCCTCCATCGGCGTGACCCTCGCGGTGGGTGCGGGCACCACCGGCACCGCGTGCACGGTGGCGGGGAGCACGGTGACGTTCGCGCACGCCGGGACCTGCGAGGTGCGAGCCGACCAGGCGGGGGACTGGCGGTTCCTCCCCGCGGCCGCGACGACGACCGTGACGGTCGCCGCGACGTCCACCACCACGGCGGTGGCGGTCGGTCGGGCCAAGGTGACCGCCACGGTGAGCGCGGCCGCGCCGTCCACGCTCGTCCCGACCGGGACGGTGGAGTTCCTCGTCGACGGCGAGAGCCTCGGCACGGCCGCCCTCGCCGACGGCACCGCCGTCCTCTCCCAGGCCGTGCCCACGGGCGCGACCCGCACGGTGACGGCCCGCTACCTCGGCAGCGACGACGCGACCTCGTCGCAGGCCTCGGTGGAACGCCGTGACCCGACGATCAGCGCCACGGTGAGCAGCGCCCACAACCCCGTGCACGGCTGGTACCGCACGCCGGTGACGGTCAGCTTCACCTGCCAGGCGCAGGGCTCCGCGCTCGTGTCCTGCCCCTCCGCGCTCGTGCTGACCCGGAACGGCAGGTCCGTCGGCACCTCGGGCACGGTGACGGCGAAGGACGGCGGGTCCGCCACCGCGACGGTCGCCGGGCTGCACATCGACACCGTGGCCCCGAAGGTCCACGTCACCGGCGTACGGCCGGGCCGGACGTACCGCGGGGTCGCGCCGACCCCGCGCTGCGTCGCCCGCGACGGGCTCTCCGGCTCCGCCGGGTGCGACGTCACCGAGAAGGTGGTCTCGCTCCGGGGCACCCGCACGGTCGTCCGCTACACGGCGACGGGCGAGGACGTGGCCGGCAACGTCCGTCGCGTGGTCGGGCGGTACACGCTCGTGCCCCGCGGCTGACCCGGGGACTCAGGAGTCGTCGGCCTGCCCCCGCGCGGCGGGCAGGTCGAAGGTGAAGGTGGTGCCGGGGCCGCCGTGGGGGTCGATGGGGCGCGGGGGAGTGGAGCAGGAGATGCGTCCCCCGTGCCGCTCCACCACCGAGCGGCAGATCGCGAGGCCCAGGCCCGTCCCCTCGTAGGTCGTGAGGTGGGCGTGGGCCCGGGTGAACCGGGAGAACACCCGCTCCTGCCACTCCTCCGGGATGCCGATGCCGTTGTCGGTGACCCGGACGACGAGCCGGTCGCCCTCGCGGTGCGCGTCGACGGCCAGCTCCGGCAGGTGCCCGGTGGGGACGTACTTCGCGGCGTTGCCGACGAGGTTGCGCAGGAGCTGGCGGACCATCATCGGGTCCGCCAGGACCCGGGACGCCGACGCGTCGACGCGGACCCGCGCGTGGGGCGCCGCCTCGGCCACGACCTGGGAGAACAGGCCCCCGCGGCCGAGCAGGTCCAGCTCCTCGGCCTGGAGGGCCGCCCCCTCGGCGGTCGCCTGCGCCAGGACGTCGGCCAGGACGTCGTCCATGCGCTCCACCGCCCGGGCGGCGTGGTCCACCGCGGCCAGCGCCCGCTCGGCGGAGGCCTCGTCGTGCTCGGTGGACCCGGAGCCACCGCTCGCGGCACCCTCGCCCCCCTCGCCCCCCTCGCCCCCCTCGCCCTGGGGCTGGAGATGGCTCGACGCCATCTCGAGCCACCCGGAGGCTGCCGTGAGCGGGCCGCGGATGTCGTGGGCGGCGATCTGCGCGAACTCGGCCAGGCGGTTCGTCCGGTCGCGCTCCTCGGTGACGTCCGAGGCGACCACCAGCACGAGGGGGCGGGCGCGACCCCCGGCGGTGCCGGGATCGAGCCGACGCGCCGAGATGGTGAGCACCAGGTGGCCGCCGTCGACGGTCTCCACCTGCACGTCCTGAGGCGCGACGACGCCCTCCACGAGCGCCCGGCGGGAGGGGCGCTCGTCGGGCGGCAGCGGTGTGCCGTCCGCTGCCCGGAGCCAGGCGTCCAGGTGCTGCCCGTCGCCCGGGCGCCTCAGGTGCGTGAGGAGCCGGCGGGCGGCGTCGTTGGCCTCGACCACGCGGCCCTCCTCGTCGGCCACGACGAGGGCGTCGGTGACGTGGCTGGTGATAGCCCCCAGCAGCTGCGCCCGCTGGACGTGGAAGGCACGGTTGGCGGCCAGCGTCCCCGTGAACCGCTGGTAGTCCCAGGTGTAGGCGTAGGCCATCGCGGTCGCGGCGATGACGCAGGAGAGGAACAGCTGGACGGCGAACGACTCCGCGGTCGTGTCGTCGATGGTGCTGAACGTGGTCAGGCCCCTGCCGGTGAGCACCAGCACCGCGACGACGTAGGCCCACGTGAGCGCGACCAGGAGCCGTGCGCGGCTCCGACCGCCGATCCAGGCGAACGCCAGGAGCGCGATGCTCACCGTCTGCGCGTACGGCCAGAACAGGCAGGCCACGGCCACCCCGAACCAGACGACCACCCACAGCGTCAGCGGCACGTGGCCCCGCGTGGGCGTCGTCGCGCGCGCCGAGTCCTCCGCGGCCCGCGCTTCCCCGCGCTCGCCCAGACGGCCGGCCGTCAGCGGTCCACGACCCAGGCGGGCGACGGTCGCGCTGGCGGTCACGGTGCCCGCGACGTCCACCGCCCCCAGCAGGAGCACCGCGCCGAGCACGAGGATCATCCCGAGGACGTGCCGGGCGAACCAGGCGCCCACCGTGCTGGGCTCCACCGGGAACCCGCTGAGGGTGAGGCCGGCGACCGCGAACGAGACACCGACCGCGCAGGCCAGCACGACGACCGCGAGGAACACGGCCATCGCCGAGACGAGGCGCGGCTGCGGCTCGACGTCCACGCCGCCCCCGCCGAGCTCCGAGCCGATCCGCGGGAGGCGCCGGCGCCGCGGACTGGGCGCCGTGTCCACCGGCTTCTCGCCCTCGGCCGGCTCCGGCGCCGCGGTGTCGAGCTCCGCTGTCACGGTGTCGTGCTCCGCCTCCTCGGCGACGGGCGTCGCGTCCTGCGCGGCGGAGGGTGCGGCGGAGGGTGCGGCGGAGGGTGCGGAAGCCTCGGCCACCGGCTCGTCCGCGCGGAGGTCGGAGGGGTGGGGGAGCCTGCCCAGGAGGTAGCGCCGCACGAGCACCGCGGCCACCCACGCCTCGAGGAGGCCGCTCAACGACCCGAAGACCGTGAGGGAGAGCGGGGCGTCGGTGAGGGCGTTCGCCGCCGCGTGCATGCCGAGCAGGCCGACGCTCACCAGGACGGCGCGTGGTCGGGTGGTGGGCAGGACGAGGAGGGCCAGCACCGCGACCGCCTGCGCCGGCCACACCAGCGAGACCCCGTCCGGGCCGACGAGCAGGCGCCCGAGGAGGAGGGCACCCACGTACGCCACGAGCAGGACGCCGTGGGTGGCGATCGTCCGGCGGTCCGGCAGCCGGCGGGGGCGGCCGGTGGGGGTCCTGCGGCTGGGCAGCGGGGGTCCGGGGCGGTCACCGTGGTCGCCCTGGCCGTCGTGGTCGCTGTGGCCGTCGTGGTCGTCGACGGCGTCCGGCGTCGCCGCGGCCTCCGCGGTGTCGGGTCCTGGCATGGCGTCGCCAGGGACCTCGGCGGAGTCGTCGCCCGGCGAGCGCCGGCCGTCGCCGAGGCCTTCGGCCGGCTCGAGCGGAGCGGGAGCCTGCGGGGCAGCACCGTCGCCGGTGCGTCCCGTCGAGCCGGGGCCGCCGTCCACGGCCGCGGGCGGACGGAAGGGCCCCGAGCGCTGGAACGTCGAGGTGCGCACCATGTCGGTGATGACGCGCTGGCGATCGATCGACGGCGGCGCCGGCCACCGCGTCCCCGCCTCGTCGCCCCCACGGCCGCGGCGCCGCGGCGCGCGGCCCTCCTGCCGGGCGTCGCTCTGCGAGTCCTGGCGCGTGTCCTGGGACGAGGTATCCCTGGGTCGGGTCACGGAGGCTCCTGGGGGGAATCGAGCCGGTGCTGCGGGAGGCGGCGGTGCTGTCGGTGGTCCTGTCGGTGGTGCTGCCGGAAACGCTGGGGCGGTGGGACGGCGGTGCTCCGGGACGGGCGTGCGCGGGCGTCCTGCACACCCGTTACCTCGGGGGGTACGGACCATCGTGCCTCCTGGGACGCCCGAGCGCAGCGTCTCTTCAGGAATCCGCTGCGGTCCGCAACGGCCGGGGTGCACGGGCGCGTCGTCTGGCCCGGGGACGCCGTGGGAGGCGCGCCGGGACACCGGGGCGCGCCCCGGGTGGCCCCGGGTGGCCCCGGGTGGCCCCGGCCCGGGGGACCAAGGTCACCTCAGCCACCGGCCGGCGCGGACGATGGGCCCAGTGCGTCCCCTGCTCCACCCGTCGGCACCCGCCGGCACCGCCGCCGGCCGGTCGGACGCACCGGCCACCCGTCCTGCGTGAGCCCCGCCGCCCGGAGACGTCCCGCCAGGAGCAGCCAGCCGATGAACGCCACCCGCACCCGTCCCGCGCCCAACGGGCTCGAGACGACCTTCCCGCCCTCGGACCTGTTCTTCTCGCGCACGGACGACCGCGGTCACATCCTGTCCGGCAACACCGTGTTCGCCCAGGTCTCCAAGTACGAGCTGGCCGACCTCGTCGGCGCCCCGCACTCCATCGTCCGCCACCCCTCGATGCCGCGTGGTCTCTTCCGCCTGCTCTGGACGGAGATCTCCGAGGGACGGCAGATCGTCGCCTACACCGACAACCTCGCCTCGGACGGGAGCCACTACTGGACGCTGGCCTCGATCCGGCCCGTGCCCGGCGGCGAGTACCTGTCGGTGCGCGCCAAGCCGTGCGACACGGCGACGATGGAGGTCGTCTCGGGGCTGTACGCCCAGGTGCTCGAGCACGAGCAGGAGCTGGCCGCGGGCGGGATGGCCGCCCGCGACGTCGCGGACGCCGGCTACGTCCGGCTGCTCGAGCTGCTCGCCTCCGCCGGCTACCCCAGCTACCGGGAGTTCCAGCGCGAGCTGCTGCCGCGTGAGGTGGCGCTGCGCTCGGAGGCGACGGCGAGCGGCGGGCAGCACCCCTCGGCGCGACGCGGACGGGTCCACGGCGAGCTCGACGACTCCCACGCGGCGCTCGTGCAGGCCCTCGACACCCTCGTCGGCGGGCTGGGGCCCTTCACCTCCGAGAGCGCGAGGCTGGGGGACCAGGCGGCCTACCTGCGCACGTTGGCCCGCACCATCCGTCGCTTCAGCCTCAACTCGCAGATCCTGGGCTACCAGGTGGGCGACTCCGGTGCCGGGCTCTCCGCCGTCGCGCGCCTCATCAACGACGAGGCCGGACGCTTCGCGGGTCTCGTGACCCCCGTGGCGGACACGATCGCCAGCATCCGCGAGCACCTGGCCGAGCTCACGTTCGCCGTGGCCTCGGCCAAGATGCAGCTGGACGTGATCGACGTCTTCGTCACCGACCTCGGGGCCTCCCACGTGGCCCCCGACGGCAGCACCCAGGGCGCCGACCCGGTGCGGATGGCCGACCTGCGCGGGCTCGTGGACAACCTGGCGCTCGACATCGAGGCGGCCGCGGGCGCGCTCCACGAGCTCCAGGAGCTGTCCTCCGGGCTCGACCGTCCGCTGGGCAAGGTGGAGCTCGTCCTCTCCCAGATCAGCCTGCTCGCGTTCAACGGGCGGGTGGAGGCGGTGCGCCTCGAGGACCCGGCCAGCGCCCTCCAGCTCTTCAACGAGGTCCGGGCGCTCGCCAAGGCGGCCGGCAGCCAGCTCTCGGGCGGCACGACGCTCGCGGGGCTGGTCCGCGAGGCCGCCCGCGAGGAGATGGTCGTGCAGGACAGCCTCCTGCACGTCCTCACCGTGCTCGAGTCGTTCGGCCGCGCCGCCTGACCCCTGGCCACACCGCGTCCGCCCGATAGTCCCTGACCAACGGACCCGATTCCCGCCCCGCGGAGGGTCCGTTGGTCAGGGACTATCGCTGCTCCTGGCCGCGGCGGAAACTTTGCAAACGATTTCGCTGGGACCCCTCCGACTCGTCGTGTGAAGGACGATGAAGAAGGTGTGAACACCATCCTGCTCGTCGAGGACGACGAGGACATCGCGTTCCTCGTCCGGCTGGTGCTGACCTCGGCGGGCTGCCAGGTCACCACCTGTCGCACCGCCGACGAGGCCCTCAGACACCTGGCCGCCGCCGCCCTCCCGGCCACCCCGCCCTTCGACCTCCTGGTCACCGATGTCCACCTCCCGGGGCCCCTGGACGGGCTGGCGCTCGTGGCCCGGGCGCGGGCCGAGGGCCTGGAGCCGGTCGCCGGCACCCTGGTGATCTCGGCCAGCGTGGGTACCGCCGACCTGGCCGGGTACGCCCGGGCCGGGGTGGGGGAGAGCTTCCTGGGCAAGCCGTTCGAGCTGAGCGACCTCACGGCGAGGGTGCGCGACCTGCTGGAGCGGGCCGGGCGCCCGTGCGTCGGGGCGCCGCTCGCGGTCTGAGGCCCGCGATCCCGCGGGTCGGGCGCCGCACCCGGGCGCGCCTGCGGCACCCTGGTGCGGTGACGGGTGGCGTGAGGGGCGACAGGGCCGTGACCGAGCCGGCCGAGCCGGGCGAGCCGGTTGAGCCGGGCGTAGGAGTCCCCACCCACGCCCTCGAGGACGAGGTCCTCGCTGCCACCGGTGCGTCGCGGCTGGCGGCGCTGGACGAGGTCGGCCGCGGCGCGGCCGCCGGTGAGCTCGTCGTCTGCGCGGTCGTCCCCGGGCCGAGGCCGGCGCCGGAGGGGCTCGCCGACTCCAAGCTGCTGTCGGCGGCCGAGCGGGCCAGGCTGGAGACGGTCCTCCTGGGATGGGTCGAGGCGCACGCCTTCGGCGCGGCGAGCGCGGCCGAGATCGACGACCTGGGCATGGCCCGCTGCCTCACGCTGGCCGCCACCCGGGCGTTGGCCGGGCTGCCGCAGCCGCCCGACCACGTCCTGCTCGACGGGCCGCACGACTACGTGGGGCACCCGTGGCAGGTGACGGCCCGGGCCAAGGCCGACCGGGACAGCATCGCGGTGGCCGCCGCGTCCGTGCTGGCCAAGGAGCACCGCGACCGACGCATGCGCGCGCTCGCCGAGACGTGGCCGGGCTACGGGTTCGAGGAGAACGTCGGCTACCTCTCGGGCGCCCACGACGAGGCGCTCGGACGCCTCGGGCCGACGCCCGAGCACCGCACGAGCTGGCGCTTCATGGAGTCGCACCCGCAGTGGGAGCACGCCCGCCGGGGCGTCGTGCAGCTCTCGCTCTTCGGCGGCTGACGGCCGCCCAGGACGCGACGGGCCGGAGGCTCAGCCGCGCAGCACCTTCTCCAGGGCCTTGCCCTTCGCGAGCTCGTCGACCAGCTTGTCGAGGATGCGGACGCGGCGCATGAGCGGGTCCTCGACCTGCTCGACCCGGACGCCGCAGACGACGCCGGTCACCAGGTCGGAGGCGGGGTTGAGGCAGGCGTCCTCGAAGAAGGCGGCGAAGGTGGTGCCCGCCTCCACGTGGGCCGCGAGCGCGGCGTCGTCGAACCCGGTGAGCCAGGTCAGGACGGCGTGGAGCTCCTCCTTGGTCCGGCCCTTCCGCTCCACCTTGGCGAGGTAGAGCGGGTAGACGGAGCCGAAGGGCATGGCGGCGACGCGGTCCATGCCGACAGCGTAGGCGCTGGTGTGGGCAGGGCCACTGCCGTAGGGCGACGGCGGTCAGGTTCCGGTCAGGTCCGCGGGGCAAGGGTGAGGTGTGACCCTCTCCCCGGACTCCCCGCAGCCGTCACCCGGTACCCCTGACCGCGGGCCCGCCGCGCCCCTCGCCGCCGGCGTCGGGCTCGTGCTGGCGCGGGCGAGGGCCGTCGTGGTCGTGCCGACCTACTGCGAGGCCGAGGGCATCGACGCGATCCTCGACCGGCTGCTCGCGCTCACCCCGCCGGACGGCGTGGACCTCGACGTCCTCGTGGTCGACGACGAGAGCCCGGACGGGACGGGCGACCTGGTCGCGGCCAGGGCCGCCACCGACCCGCGCCTCCACCTCCTGCGCCGTCACGACCGCACCGGCCTGGGCGCCGCCTACCGCGACGGCTTCGCGCACGCACTGGCCGAGGGCTACGACGCGGTGGTGCAGATGGACGCGGACGGCTCGCACCCGGCCGACGCGGTGCCGGCGATGCTGGAGCGGCTGCTCGGGCACGGGTCCGAGGGCTCGGACGATCGCCCCGACGTGGTCCTGGGCTCGCGCTACGTGCCCGGCGGCCGCACCGAGGGCTGGCCCCTGCGTCGCCGGCTGCTCTCGCGCGCCGCCAACGGCTACGCCCGCACCGTGCTGGGCCTGGGCACCCGTGACGCCACCGCCGGGTTCCGGGCCTGGAGCGCGGACGCGGTGCGCCGGGCGGGCGTCCTGTCGACCCGCTCCTCCGGATACGGCTTCCAGGTCGAGAACACCTGGCACGCCGAGCGCCGCGGCCTGCGGGTCGACGAGCACCCCATCACCTTCACCGAGCGGGAGACCGGAGCGTCCAAGATGAGCCTCGCCACCGCCCGCGAGGCGTGGATGCTCGTGCTGCGCTGGCGGCTGGGGGAGGTGCGACCGTGGACGCCGGTCGTCCTGGTGCTCGCGCTCGCCCTGATCGCCCGCCTCGCCATGCTGACCCAGCCGCTCACCTCCGACGAGGGCGGCTTCCTCATGGTCGCCGCCCAGTGGCACGCCGGCACCTCGCTGTACGGCGACTACTGGGTCGACAGGCCCCCGCTGCTCATCGGGCTCTTCCAGCTCGCGGACCTCCTGCGCGCGGGCCTGCTGGGCGCGGCCCACGCGGTGCTCGGCGGGGGCGCGGCCCTGCCGGCCTGGCTCACCGACGGTGCCGCCGCGCTGCGCCTCGTGGGGCTCGGCTGCGTCGCCGTCTCCGTGCTGCTCGCCGCGCGGCTGACGTCGCTGCTGGCGCCCACCCGGCGGGTGGCGCCCCTGCTCGGGGCCGCGGTCGCGGGCATCTTCCTGGTCGACCCCCTGCTCGGCGCCTCCGAGGTGGACGGCGAGCTGCTGGCCGCGCCCCTCGTGCTCGGCGGCCTGCTCACCGTCGTCCTGGCGTGGCGGGCCGGCGACGTGGGGCGGACCCGCGCCGCCCTCGGCTGGTGGGCCCTGGCCGGGCTGCTCACGGCGGCCGGGTTCGGGGTCAAGCAGTCGATGCTGGACGTCGGGGTGGCCGGTGCGGTCGCCGTGCTCGTCCTGCTCCGGCGGGGACGCCGCGGCGAGGCGCTGCGGGCGGTCGGCGCGCTGGGCCTCGGCGTGGTCGTGGGCTGCGCGGCGATGGTCGCGTGGGCCGCGCTGCGCGGCACCGACCCGGTGCAGCTCCTGCACGCGGTCGTCACCTTCCGGTTCCGCGCCTCGGCGGTGATCGGCGCCGACGCGTCCTCGGCCACTCCCGCCCGCGCCCTCAGCCTGGTGAGCGCCTTCGCCGGTTCGGGCGCGCTGTTCCTCCTCCTGGTCGCGGCCGTGCCCGGGCTGCGGCGCCGCGGGCTCGCGGCACCCCGCTCCGAGGGCACGGGCGTGGGCGTGCCGCTGGGGCTGCTCTGCGTGGCGGTCGTCGCCTGGGAGCTCGTGGCGGTCGCCGCGGGCGGCTCCTACTGGCTGCACTACCTCATCGGCACGGTGCCCGGGCTCGTCCTGGTCGCCGGGTGGGTGCTGGACCGGCGTCCCTACCGGGGCCGTCGGGTGGCCGGCGTCCTCGCCTACGCGGCGGCCGTGGGCGTCGCCGCCGTGGCCGTGGTGGCGACGGCGGCCCCCAGCACGTCGGCCGCGGACAGCGCCCAGGTCTCCCACTACCTGGCCGCGCACTCGACGCCCGCCGACACCGCCGTCGTGGCGTTCGGGGACCCCGCGATCCTCGAGGAGGCCGGGCTGGCCAGCCCCTACCCGGAGCTGTGGAGCCTGCCGGTCCGGGTGCGGGACGCCGACCTGACGACCCTGACCCGGGTGCTGCGCTCGCCCGAGGCGCCGACCTTCGTGGTGGTCGACGGCGACAGCCTGGCGACCTGGGGGGTGGACGCCACCCGCGCGGAGGCCGTCCTGCTGGAGCGCTACCGCGTGGTGCACGTCGCCGACGACTGGCACGTGTACCGGCTGCGAGCCTGAGTTCGTCCGGCAGGAGGGGCTCGTCCGGCAGGATGGGGCCGTGCACTACGTGGGAGTCGACCTCGCCTGGGGGCAGCGCAACCCGACCGGCCTCGCCGTCATCGACGAGCAGGCGCGGCTCCTGCACGTCTCGACCGTCCGCTCGGACGACGAGATCGTCGAGGCGCTCGCCCCGTTCACCGACGGGCCCTGCGCGGTGGGGATCGACGCGCCCATCGTCGTCGCCAACGCGACGGGCTCGCGGCCGGCCGAGCAGGCGTTGAGCAAGGACTTCCGCCGCTTCGAGGCCGGCACCCACCCCTCGAACACCGGCAAGCCCGAGTTCGCCGGCGGACGCACCCGGGCCCGCGTCCTGTGCAAGCGGCTCCAGCTGGACCCCGACCCGCGCAGCGGCCGCGCCCGCCGCGCGATCGAGGTCTACCCGCACGCGGCGTCCGTCGTCCTCTTCGACCTCTCGCTCACGCTGAAGTACAAGGCGAAGCCGGGACGCGACCTCGAGCTGCTGCGGCGCGAGCTGCTCACGCTCATGGGCCACGTCGAGACCATCGTGGAGACCGACGGCTCGTGGGCGGTGCTGCGCCGACAGGTGGAGACGGCGACCCGCAAGTCGCAGCTGCGGGTCGTCGAGGACCAGGTGGACGCCGTCGTCTGCGCCTACGTCGCCCTGTTCGCCGACACCCGGCCGGACGAGACGACGATCTACGGCGACCCCGAGCAGCGGTACCTGGAGACCGGCTACATCGTCACCCCGACCCTGCCCGCGCAGGGCGTCGAGCCGCCCGCCACGCGGGTCGCGCGCCGCGGCGGGGACGAGCTGGCGCTCGCCGTCCAGGCCTACGCGGACGACCAGCCGGGGCTGGTGGTGGCCGGGCGCGCGTGGGTCGAGGTGGTCACCGAGGTCCTGGACGAGGCTGGCATCAACTACCTCACGGTGACGGGCCGGACCAAGAGCGTCACCTCCTTCGCGGAGAAGGCCACCCGCCGGGGGGCCGACGGCGCCCTGCTCTACCCCGACCCGCTCCACGACATCCTCGACCAGGTCGGGGTCCGGGTGATCACGTACGTGCTCTCGGACGTGGCCGCGGTCGCCGACCTGCTCGGTGCCCAGGCCGACGTCCTGGATGACCGGGACATGGGCCGCGCGACCGCCAGCGAGGGCCGGTTCGGCTACGCCAGTCGCCACCTGCTGCTCGAGGCCGGCGCCGACCTCGCCTCCCGTCGCCCCGAGCTGGCCGAGCGGCAGGCCCAGGTGCAGCTGCGGACGGTGCTCCAGCACGCCTGGGCCGAGTTCGAGCACGAGGCGCGGTACAAGGGCAACGTCCCGCCGGAGCACGCGCACGACCTGGACCGGCGCTTCACCCTCGCCGCCGGCCTCCTCGAGCTGGCCGACCAGGAGTTCTCCGCGATCCGGGAGCGCCTCGGCTCGCCCGAGGAGACGCAGGACGACGTGCCGGGGGCCGCGCCCGCGACGGAGCCGGGCCCGACGGAGCCCAGTGCATCGCACCTGGACCCGCGCCTGGACCCGCGCGAGCTGGCGGCTTTCCTGGCCGGGCAGTTCCACGACGCCGGCTGGTCGCGCACCGACCACTACGACTGGATCGCCGGCCTCCTGCTCGAGCTCGGCATCACGAGCCTCGACGAGCTGGGCGAGGTGCTGCGCGACCCGGGGCTGCGCGGGCTCAACGAGGCGATGGCCTACCGGTTCCCGCCGGGTGCCGTGCGGCGCCTGGACGACGCGCTGCTGGGTGCGTTCGGCGAGCGCTACGTCGACCTGCGCGGCAACGCGCACCGGCGGGACCTGCTGGCCCAGCGCGCCGCGGCGATGGCCGAGGCGCGCCGGGGCTGAGCAGGCTCAGACGACGTCCTTGGCCTCGCTGATGATCTTCGCGAGCGTGGTCATCTGGGTGGCCTGCGAGGCGTAGTCCATCGCGGCGCCGTTCCAGGAGTAGACCTGCCCGGCGACGAGGGCCGGGTCGTCGGCGAACGTGGGCTGGTCGGCGAGGTCGTCGGCCTGGTAGCCCTCGACGTTGGCGAGGATGACGTCGCCGGTCATCATCTCGGCGGCGTTCTCCCAGGAGTAGATGTCCCAGTAGTAGGCGCCCTTGGGGTGCAGGTCGGTGTAGTCGACGCCGTAGGTGCTGTAGAGCTGGCTCTCGGGCTCGTCGGCGGTCTTCACGACGTAGACGCCGTCCGCGTCCGCGTACATCATCGTCACCTCGATGCCGGGGTTCGCCTCGGTGGCGCTGCGCAGGTCCGCGGCCGCGGCCTCGAACGACTTCTTGTCCTCCGCCACCTCGTCCTCGTCCGCGCCGAGGGCGAGGGCGAGGCTGGTGGTCGACTCGACGACGTCGATGCCCTTGCCGCCGATCTCGATCGCGGCCACGGGCGCGATCTTCTCCACCTGCTTCTGCTGGGACACGCCCGAGAAGCCGTAGTACGGGCCGTCGGTGTCGAGGGTGCCCTTGCGGTCCGAGGGATAGATGCCGGTGACGACGATGTCGGGGGCGGCGGCCGCGAGCTTCTCGAGGTCGATCTCACCGTAGGTGTTGCCGAGGATCTCCACACCGGAGAGGTCGTAGTCCGCGAACCGCGGGTCCGTCTTGACCTGGGTCCGCCCGAAGATCGCGACCGGGGTGATCCCGTAGGAGAGCAGCGCCAGCGCCTGGTCGGCGAACGCGACGACCCGGGTCGGCTGCGCGTCCAGGTCGATGGTCGTGCCCGTGTCGTCGGTGTAGGACCACGGGCCGCTGGCGGCGCTGCCGGAGGCCGCGCTCGACGTCTCGCCGCTGCTCATCGCGCCGCAGGCGGTGAGGGCGGGGGCGGAGAGGGCGAGGGCCACGAGGGCCGGGAGGGCCCTGCGGGTGAAGGTCGGTGCAGTCATGAGGTAAGCATAGGCTTACCTAACTTGATTGCCCACCTCGGGGTGCTGCTCCGTCTCGTCCTCGGGCTCGTGCGGCACGACCAGCGGGCCGCCGGTGTGCGGGTCCGCGATGACGGAGGCCTCGAGGCCGAAGGCGGTGCGCAGCACCTCCGGCGTGAGGACGTCCCACGGCGCTCCGTCGGCGACGACCCCGCCGTCGGCCAGGACCACGAGCCGGTCGGAGAACCGCGCCGCGAGGGTGAGGTCGTGCAGCACCATGACGACGGTGGCGCCCCGCCGACGGTTGATCCGGCGCACGATGCGCAGCACGTCGAGCTGGTGGCTGAGGTCGAGGAAGGTCGTCGGCTCGTCGAGCAGGATCGTCGGCGCGTCCTGGGCCAGGACGAGGGCGATCCACGCCCGCTGGAGCTGACCGCCCGACAGGGAGGCCGCGTCCCGTTCGGCGAGCTCGCTGAGCCCGGTGGCCTCGAGGGCCTCCTCCACGGCGCGCGCGTCCGCCGCCGTCCAGGGCCGCAGCATGCTCTGGTGCGGGTGGCGTCCGCGGGAGACCAGGTCGCGCACCCGCGTGGCACCGGGGGTGAGCGGCTTCTGCGGCAGGATCGCCAGCTGTCGCGCCACCTGCCGGGCGGACTGACCCTTGAGCGGGGCGCCGTGCAGGCGCACCTCGCCGGCCGCGGGGGAGAGGAGCCGCCCGAACGCCTTCAGCAGCGTGGACTTCCCGCTGCCGTTGGCGCCGACGAGCGTCGTGACGGTGCCGGGCTCGACCGCGAGGTCGAGCCCCGTCAGCACCTCGTGACCGTCGTAGGCCAGCGTGAGCCCGCGGGCCTCGAGCGCGGCTGGGCGGGGCGCGGGCGATCCCTCGTCGGCGGAGGCGGCGGAGGCAGCGGACGTGGCGGGGACGGCCGTGGCCTCGGGAGCGCGGGAGCGGGTGGTCATGCGGAGGCGGTCCTCTCGGCGGAGCTGCGGCGGGTGAGCAGCCAGATCAGGTACGGGGCGCCGACGACGGCGGTCACGATGCCGACCGGGACGGGCCAGGGCATGAGCGCGCGGCCGACGATGTCTGCGGCTGTGACCAGGGCCGCGCCGACGAGGGCGGAGGCGACGAGCGGCGGTCGGGACGAGCCGGCGAGCCTCCGGGCGACCTGCGGCGCCACGAACGCCACGAACTCGATCGGGCCGGCCGCGGAGACCGCCACGGAGGTGAGGACCACGGCGCAGGCCAGGACGACCAGCCGGTGCCGCTGCAGGCTGACGCCCAGCCCGACGGAGACGTCGTCGCCGAGCTGGCCGACCTCGAGGGCCCGCGTCTGCCCGAGGGCCAGGGGCGCCACGACGAGCAGGGTGACGGCGACCGGCCAGACGCTCGTCCACGAGACGCCCGACAGGCTGCCGACCAGCCACTGGGTCGCCGCGGCCGCCTGGGTCAGCTGGGCCCGGACCACGAGGTAGTTCACGACTCCGGTGAGGGCAGCGGTGACGCCGATCCCGATGAGGATCAGCCGGTAGCTGTCGACCCCGCTGCGCCAGGAGAGCCCGTAGACCAGCGCGGCCGTGAGCAGGCCCCCCGCGCACGCCACGACCGGGAGCCCGAACCCCAGCAGGCCCGCCCCGACGGCGTAGGCCCCGCCGCCGAGGACGATGGTGGCCACGGCGCCGGCGGCCGCGCCGGAGGTGACCCCGAGGATGTCCGGGGTCGCCAGGGGGTTGCGCGAGAAGGCCTGGGTGAGGGCACCCGCCATCCCCAGGCTCGCCCCCACGAGCACGGCCGCCGCGACGCGCGGCATCCGGAGCTCGAAGACGATGAAGTAGTCGGTGCGGTCCCCGCCCACGAAGAGGGTGTGCAGGACGTCGCCGACCCCGAGGTCGGAGGAGCCGGCCAGGATCCCGGCGACGAGCAGGACGCCCGCGGCCAGGGCCGCCCCGAGGGTGGTCGCCCAGAGCCGGGGCGTGAGCGTCCCCCTCACAGCGCGGCCATCCGTCCGCGCCGGACGATGGCGACGAACACGACCCCACCGAGGACCGACAGCACCACGCCCACGGACACCTCCGACTGGCCGCCGATGAGCCGTCCCACGACGTCGCACGCGAGCAGGACGACGGCCCCGACGGCCGCGGAGGCCGGGAGCAGCCGGGCGTGCCCGGACCCCACCAGCCGACGGGCCAGGTGAGGCGCGGTGAGCCCGACGAAGCCGATGGGCCCGGTGAGGGCGACGCCGGCGGCGGTGAGGAGCGTGATGGCGCCGAGGCCGACGAGGCGGGCCCGCAGCAGGCTCTCCCCGAGGCCCTGCGCGAGCTCGGTCCCCAGGGCGAGCGTGTCGAGGCTGCGGGTGTTGGCGGCCGCCAGGGCGGCGCCCACGCAGGCGATCGCCACGGCGGGCCAGATCCCCTCGAGCGTCCTGCCCGACAGGGAGCCGACCACCCAGACCCGGTACGCGGCCAGGGTGCTCTCGTCGGTGAGGACGAGGAACGAGGTGAGGGCGCCGAGCAGGGCGGTGACGGCCGTGCCCGCCAGGGCGAGCGGCACGGGGCTGGCCAGGCCCTTGCCCAGGGCGGCGACGCCGAAGACGAGCAGCGTCGCCAGCACCGCCCCGGTGAACGCCAGCCACAGGAGGGCCAGGACCGACGTCAGGTCGGCGACGTAGACGCCGACGACGACGGCGAGGGAGGCGCCGGCGGACACGCCGAAGATGCCCGGGTCGGCGAGCGGGTTGCGGGTCTGCCCCTGCATGACGGCGCCGGCCAGGCCCAGGCAGGCACCGACGAGGAGCCCGAGGACGGTGCGCGGGACCCGGGAGCCCCAGACGATCGCACCGGTGTCCTCGGCGGGGTGCAGGAGGCCGGTCACGACCTGGCCGAGGCCGAGGTGGTTGCTGCCGAGGGCGAGGCTGGCCGCCGTGACCAGCAGGACGGCGCAGGTCAGGGCCAGGGTCGCGCGGCGTCCGCCCCTCCTGGGCCTGCCGGGTCGGGGCGGCTCCGCGACCCCGGCGCCAGGCGCTGGTCGTGGGGGGCTGGTGACGGGCACGTGTCGAGACCCTACCCCGCGTGACTAAGGTAAGCCTTATCGAAGTGAGGAAAGGCTAACCTTGACCAACGAACTCCGGCGGATGCCCGCCGAGCCGCGCATGTTCACCGCGCACGTGGTGCGCACGCGCCGTCTCTCGCCGTCCTTCCAGCGCGTGACCGTGGCGGGGCCCGACCTCGCGGACTTCGAATACCAGGGGCTCGACCACTGGTTCCGGCTGTTCCTCCCGACCTTGCCGGGACGTCCGCTGCGGCTGCCCCGGGTCGAGGGGCGCAGCTGGTGGCAGCCCTACCTGGACATCCCCGAGGACGTCCGGCCGCACTGCTCGAACTACACCGTGGCCGCGGTCCGCCACGGCGCCGGCGTGGACGACCTCACCGAGCTGGACGTCGACGTCGTGCTCCACGACGACGAGGCCGGGGAGCTGTGCGGTGCCGTGGCGCTGTGGGCCACCACCTGCGGCCCCGGGGACCCGCTGGCGCTGCTGGACCAGGGCGTCCTCTTCGACCCGCCGGAGGACGCCGGGGAGGTCGTCCTGGTCGGGGACGAGACCGGGATGCCGGGGCTGAGGGGCATCGTCCGGGACCTGCCTGCGGGGACGCGCGGGCGGGTCCTCGTCGAGGTCCCGAGGAGCGAGGACGTCGAGGAGTGGGCCGCCCCGGAGGGGCTGGACGTCGTCTGGCTGCCGCGGGACGGCCGGGCCGGGCGTCCGGGGGAGCTGGCGCTCGCGACGCTGCGGGAGGGGCCGGCGCCGCGTCCGGACGCCTACGCCTGCGTGGTGGGGGAGTCGGCCCTGGCCACGGGCGGGCGTCGGTGGCTGGTGGGCGAGGGCCTGTCGAAGGAGCGGATCTTCTTCTCGGGGTACTACCGGGTCGACGCGGGCTGACCGGGCGACCCGCGCCGGTGCGCGCCGGTGCGCGCCGGTTGATCAGGCGACGAAGCCGAGCGGGCGGAAGCCCCGGTGCGCGCCGGCCCCCGCGCCGGCCCGGTCGAGGGCCTGCGCGGCCTCGATCTCCCGGGTGAGGAGCACGTCGACGACGACGTGGATGTCGCGGGTCGCGAAGGTCTCGACGTGGCCGGTCCGCTCGTCGCGGACCAGCACGCGGCCGTGCTCGTCGGCCGAGGAGGTGTAGCGGGACTCCAGGTGCTCCAGCGCGCCGGGGTGGGCGGCCGCGGAGGCGGCGAGGTCCCAGGTGCGGCGGTGAGTCTGTCGGAAGGCGACGAGGGCGTCGGTGCCGACGGGGGAGAACATGGTGGTCATCGGAAGACCTCCTGGATGCGGGGGGTGGCATGTGGGTCAACGACCCCCGCGTCCCCGGGTCACGCCCCGTTCTTCACGACTTCTTCAGGTCCAGACCGGTCGTCGCGGTGGCGTCGTGCGCGGGGACGACCACGAGCCCCGGCTCGCTCTCCCGCAGGCGGAGCACCGCGCGGCTCGAGGCCTCCTGGGTCGCGGCGTCGCCGGTGCCGGGCAGGGCGCCGCGCTCGAGCCGGTCGCAGTCGTAGGTGAGGTCCCCCACGAGGAGGAGGGGAGGGCCGTCGGGTCGGCGCACCAGCAGGCTCACCGAGCCCGGGGAGTGGCCGGGGGTGGGCAGCGCGACGAGCGTGCCGTCACCGTAGAGGTCGTGGCCCGCCGTGAAGGCGGGGTCCTCGCCGGGGCCGCCGGGGCCGAGCGGCGACGGGAGCGCGCTCCAGGACAGCGGCTGGAGGTCGGCGTCGTGGGGGACCACCGCGCCCGGCAGGACTCCGTGCAGCTCGGGGTGGGGCTCGGAGAGGAGCGCGAGCTCCTCGGGTGCGAGCAGCACGCGTGCGCCCGGCACCACGTCCAGGTTGCCCGCGTGGTCCTGGTGCAGGTGGGACAGGACGACGGTGTCGACGTCCGCGGGGGACAGGCCGACCTCGGCGAGCCGTGAGACGAGGGTGTCGGTCGGGGGCACCTCGAACTGCGCCTGGCGGCGGAACGCCCACCCGACGACGGCGCCCAGGAGGCCGCCGGTGCGCCGGCCGGGGTAGTAGTCCGGCTCGGCGAGGGAGCGGGGGGACTGCCCGGTGTCGAACAGCAGGACCCCCTCCTCGTGGACGACGAGCACCACGTTGACGGGGAGCCAGGCCGACCAGCGACGACTCGTCGCCGTCCACCACAGCTCCGGGGAGCGGCCCCGCTGCAGGTTCTGCGGGCGGACCCGGACCCGGCCGCAGCGGAGGACGTGGACGGCGCTGACTCGGGGCACCCGCCGAGTCTGGCACCTCCTCGGACCCCGTGGACCCTGGACGCGTGGACCCTGAACGCTGGGAGCCGGCTGGGAGCCGGCTGGTGCGGCCGGGCGGACCAGACCGCCGAGCGCTCCGGGCGGTCCGAAAGCGACCGTGGGTTCGGTCCGGAACGCCCTTCACAAGAACTTCATCGTGGCGGTCGTGCGAGAACCCGGACCCCGCACGCGCCGGGGAGGAGGGTGCGGGTCATGGCGAACCTGCTGGTCGTGGACGACGAGGTGGACATCCGTGAGGTCCTCACGCTGATGCTCTCGACGGCCGGGCACGCCGTGGACACGGTGGCCGACGGCGGGCAGGCCCTCGCTGCGCTCGACGCCCGGCACTACGACCTGGTGCTGCTGGACCGCACCATGCCCGTCCTCGACGGGCTCGCGGTGCTCGCGCGACTGAGGTCTCGGGCCGTCCCGAGCCCTCCGGTCCTCATGGTCTCGGCGCTCACCTCGCGGGCCGACCGAGCCGCGGCCGAGGCCGCGGGCGCCCGGGGCTTCCTGGGCAAGCCGTTCGACCGCGCCCGGCTGCTCCAGAAGGTCGACGACCTCCTCGGTGACGACCCGGAGGTGCCGCTGCGCACTGCCTGACGCCTCCTCGCGGCCACCCTCCGAGTCCAGGCTCCCGGTGACCGCGAGGACACATCCCCTCCCCCCCACCCAGAAGGTCTCCCCCCATGGCCACCACCAGACGTGTGCCCCCGTCGCCGGCCGCGCCCCGTCCGCAGGTGCTCCGGCTCGCCCTCCCGCGCCCCCAGCGGGCGGACGTCGCACCCGCTCAGCCTGCGCAGGCCGTCCCGGCCCCGGTGCGCGACCTCGGACTCCTGGTGGCGCTCATCGGTGCTGTCGTCCTCGGCCGGTGGTCGGCCCCTGGCCCGGGCGAGCTCGCCCAGTTCTGGCCGGCGGCCGGCGTCGAGGTGGTCTGGCTCGCGGTGGCCAGCACCGGGTGGGGTGTCGCGCGGTGGGCCGTGGGCGTGCCCGTCGCCACGGTCGTCGGCGGCGTCCTCACCGGGTCGTCGGTGGCGTGGGGGCTGGTGCAGACCCCGGGCAACCTCGTCTTCGGCGTCGTCGCGGTCGCGCCCCTCGGTGTCCTCACCGACGTGGGCGGACGCGGCCGGGCGTCGGGGCGCAGCACCGGGCACGCCGAGGACTCCGGCGCCGACGAGGCCCTGTGGCGGCTGGCCGGGCTGACCGTCGCCATCCTGGTGGCGGCGCTCGCTGCGACGACCACGCTCGTGGTCGTGAGCCTGGCGGCGGAGCGGACGCTCGGCGTCCTGCCCCTGCCCCTCCACCTCGACTCCCTGCACCTCGTGGGGTACTTCTCGCGGCTCGTGGGTGGTTCCGTGGCACTCGCCCTCCCGGCGCTCCTCCTGCGGGACCGGGCCCGTGCCGGGCACGGCGTCGCGGCGGAGGTGCGGCTCATGGACGGCTGGTCGCTGCCGGACGCGATGCTCGCCGTCGCCGGCACGGGCGCCTGCTACGTGGTGCTGACCGACGCCCGGCTCGGGCACCTCGCCTTCCTGGCGCCGCCGGTCGCCATGGCTGCCGCCGTGCGCCTGCGTCCGGCCCTCGTGCACGTCCAGCTCCTCGTCTTCGCCGTGGCCGTGACCGTGGTCGCCGCGGACGGTCGGGTCGTGCTGTCGGGGGTCGAGCCCGCGGAGCTGCGGGCGATCTGTCTGCAGGCCTTCGTGGCGGCCGTGGCCCTCAGCAGCCTGACCGTCGCGGCCGTGGCGGACGACCGGCGCAGCCTGGTGGCCGTCGAGGAGGCCCGGCGGGCGCGCGTCGTGGACCGGCTGGCGCTGTTCCACGCGCTCGCGGAGCACCTGGGGGAGGCCCTGGTCGTCGTGGACGAGGCCCGGAGGCCGGTCATCATGAACCGCGCGGCGGTGGCCTACCTGGGGCGTCCGGGGCCGAAGGACACGGTGGACCTGCCCGCGCGCTGGCTCGACGGCTCCGAGGTGCGCCCGGGGCAGCACCCGCTCGCCCGGGTGTGGACGGAGGGGGACGTGGGCCCCGTCGACCTCGTCGTGACCCGACGGGACGGGCGCGACGTCGTCGTCCGGGTGCGGGCCTCCCGGGTCGCCGACGTGTCCGAGGCCGAGGCCGAGGCCCAGGCACTGCTCGTCGTCACGGACGTGTCCGCCGACCACGCCCGCGTCAACGAGCTGGCGCGGTTCGCCACCATGGCGGCCCACGACCTGCGCAGCCCCCTGACCCTGCTCCGGGGCTGGCTGGACATGGCGGCGCTCCAGGTGGATTCGGACACCCCGGGGCGGGCCGATCGCGCGCTGCACGCGGTGCACGCCGGCGACAGGGCTCGTCGCTCCGTCGCGAGGGCCCAGGACGCCGCGGAACGGATGTCGCGCCAGATCGACACCATGCTGGCGCAGGCCCGCGCCGAGGGAGCGCAACCGCGCCCCGAGGTGGTGGAGCTGCACGGAGTCCTGAGCCCGCTGCGCGAGATCGTCGAGGCGGCGGCGCCCCACGCCCGGGTCGAGATCCGCGACCACCTGCCCGCGGTGCTCGTGGACCCCGAGATGTTCCGCCAGCTCGTGCACAACCTGGTGGAGAACGCCGCCACCTACGTGGCCCGCGACGTCCGACCCCACGTGCGGGTGGACGGCGAGCTGGTCGACGGCCGCGTCGTGCTCACGGTGACGGACAACGGCATCGGCGTGCCGGTGGAGTGGCGCGAGCGGATCTTCACGCGGTTCGAGCGGGCTCACGCCTACGACGCCGACCACCACGGTGCCGGGGTGGGGCTGGCGGTGTGCCGGGCCGTGGTGGAGCGGCACGGGGGACGGATCTCCTGCGTGGCCGCGCCCGCGGTTCCCGGCGCGCACGCGGGCGAGCTGTTCCCCGGGGGCCCCGGCAGCCGCTTCGTCCTCGACCTCCCGGCGGCGCCCGAGGCGACGGTCGACCGAGAGGTGGACCTGGGCGTGGACCTGGGCGTGGACCTGGGCGCGGGCGCAGGCCTGGACAGGGGCGCGGGCCTGCCGGCGGGCGGCGGTCGCGAGTGGAGCGGACCTGGTGCGGCCGTCGGCCGGGTCTCGGGGCGGACGTGGGCCGCCGGCGCGGCGGGACGACGTGCCGGACGCGCACCGCGGGACCCGGACGGCGGATCACTAACCTGACGCGCATGCCCGCCGACGTCGCGCCCGTCGACGTCGCGCCCGCTCGACCGCAGGGGCAGTCGTCGAGGCAGTCGTCGCGGCCGTCCCGCGCCGTCCAGCGTGCCCTCGTCACCGCCGTCGAGGCGTGGGGCGACGGGCTGCGCCGGCCCCTGGTCCCGTCCGGCGACGACGGGGGCGTGGGTCCCGCGGACGACCCGGGGGCGCTGCCCGGGCTGGTCCGGCTGGTCCTCCGGCTCGTGCTCCACCGCCGGCTGGCGGACCTCGGCGTCCTGCCCGCCCCGCCGGCGCCCGGCTCGGCGGAGGACACCTGGGAGGCGCACCGCCGGCTCGCCGCCACGGTGGCCGGCGACCACCCGAGCGCCGACCTGCCGGTGCTCGGGGGGCTCTTCCGCGGAGGCCTGCCCCCGCGGACCCGGATCGTCGACGAGGCGTGGCGGCGGGGGACCGAGGCGCTGCTCGGCGTCCTGGACGGGGAGGAGGGCGCCTGCGACCTCGGCGCGCTCCACCAGCTCCTGCTCTCCCTGGCGGCCGACGACGCTCGGCAGGAACTGGGCCAGGAAGTGGACCAGGGACGGTGGGTGCTGCGCCGCTCGGCGACCGGTCGGCGGTCGACGGGGAGCTGGTACACGCCGCCGGACGTCGTCGACCTGGTCCTCGACCACGCGCTCGAGCCGGTGCTGGACGCGGCCGAGGCGGGCGGGCCCGAGGCCGCCGCGACGGCCCGGCTCCTCGGAGTCCGGGTGTGCGACCCCGCCGTGGGCGCGGGCGACTTCCTGGTCGCCGCGGCGGCGCGGATCGCCGCCCGCCTCGTCCGCCTCGGCACGGACCCGTCGAGAGCCGTGCAGGACGCCGTGGCCACCTGCGTGCGGGGGGTCGACCTCGACCCCGTGGCGGTTGACGTGGCGGCCGCGGCGCTGCAGCTCTGCGTCGCCCGCGCCGGCGGCACCCCCTCGGACCTCGGCCACCACCTGCGGCACGGCGACGCCCTGCTCGGCGCGACGCCCACCCTGCTCGAGCGGGGGCTGCCCGCACTGGCGCTGTCCGCCGTGGCGGGCGAGCCGCGGGAGGCCCGGACGGTGCTGAGCGCCCACCGCCGCCGTCACGTCCGGGAGGTCGCCGCGGCGGCCGGGGACCCGGTGTCGGTGACGCCGGGTCAGGAGGCGCCGGCCGCCGACGCCTGGTGCGCGGGCTTCCTGGCCCCTGCGGAGGCGGTGCTGCGGGTGACCGACGGCAGCCTGCGGGCGCTGGCCGGGGACGGCGCCGTCGACGCAGCTGAGCAGCTCGCCGCGGCGGTCGCCTCGGCCGTCGGCGAGGCGGCGCTGCTCCACTGGCACCTGGCCTTCCCCGACGTCCACGCGGCCGGCGGCTTCGACGTCGTCGTCGGCAACCCGCCCTTCCTCTCCCCGCTGCGCGCGGGGGCGCGCGTGTCGCGCCGGCGGCTGCTGGTGCGGGCCGCCGCGGACGGGCTGGGCGGGCCCAAGGCCGACGACAGCGCCTACTTCCTGCTGCTGGGCACCCGGATCACCCGGCCCGGGGGCAGGTGCGGGATGGTGCTGCCGGACTCGTTCCTCTCCGCCGCGGACGTGGCGGACGTCCGCGCTCACCTGGCGGGCTCGCGCGACCTGACGGCCGTGTGGCGCGGCGACGGCACGGAGTTCGACGCGGCCGTGACCCCGGTGGTCGTGGTCCTGGCCGACCGTGCGACCGCCGGCGGCGGGGCGAGCGCGGAGCCGGCGCGACTGGTGGGGCGTCCTCCCCGGCGGCTCACGGGCGAGACCGGCGACTGGCGGACCGCGGGCTGGGGCCACCTGGTGACCGAGAACGTCGGCGGGCTCGGCGGGCTCGCCGGGCGGGCCGGGGGCGCGGTGCTCGCGGACCTGGCCGAGGTGACCGCCGACTACCGGGACCAGTTCTACGGGCTGCGCGGGCACGTGCACGAGGCCGAGGGGGACGCGCTGCCGGACCCGGCGTCCGGCCTGGCCGCCCTCGTCACGACCGGCCTCATCGACCCCGGGGTGCTGCGCTGGGGCGAGGCCACGGCCCGCTTCGACGGCCGCACGTACCGGCGGCCGGTGGTGCACCTGCGGGGGCTGCCGGCGGCCATGGCCGCGTGGGCCCAGCGCAGGTTGAGACCCAAGCTGCTGGTCGCGACCCAGGGCCGGACGGTCGAGGTGGTGCTGGACGAGGACGGCGTCCTCCTGCCGTGCGTGCCCGTCGTGAGCGTCGTGCCGCGCCCGGACGGGCCGTCGCTGGCCGAGCTCGCGGCGCTGCTGTCCAGCCCTGCGGTGCACGACTGGCTGCGGGCCCGCACGCTCGGTGCCGGGCTCGGGCACCGGACGCTCAAGCTCGCGGCCTCCGACCTCCGCGCGGTCCCTGCCCCGACGGACCGGGAGGCCCTGGGCCGCGCCGCACGGGTGCTGCCCGCGGCGGCGCTGGGCGACCGGGACCGGGAGGACGCGCTGGCCGCCCTCACGGACCGGGCCTTCGGGCTGCCGGTCACCGAGCACACGGACTGGGCCGCCGCCCGGGCGTCCTACGTGGCAGGTCCCGGGTCCTCGGGCCGTACTCCCGGGACGTAGGTCCCCTCAGCCGGCCCTCGGCGCCGTCCGATCGGCAGTGACATGACGCACACCCTGCAGGGCCGGGAGGTCCGGCTCCGGCCCGGCGAGATCATCGTCTCGAAGACCGACCCCCGCGGCCGGGTCACCTACGTCAACGACACCCTGGTGCGGGTGAGCGGCTTCACCGAGGCCGAGATGCTCGGGCAGCCGCACAACGTGGTCCGGCACCCGCAGATGCCGCGTGCCGTCTTCGGCTACCTGTGGACCGAGCTGCTCGCGGGCCGCGAGGTCTTCGGCTACCTCGCCAACGCCACGCGGGACGGCGGGTTCTACTGGGTCTTCGCGCACGTCACGCCCACGCGGGCGCCGGACGGCTCGATCCGCGGGTTCCACTCGACCCGGCGTGCGCCGCAGCAGGCGGGCATCGACGTCTTCCACCCGCTGTACCGCCGGGTGCTCGAGGCGGAGCAGCGGGCCGGCGGGTCGGCGCGGGAGCAGCTCGCCGCGGGCGAGGCCGCCCTGGCCGCGGAGCTCGCGGCCAGGGCGACGACGTTCGACGCCCTCGTGTGGTCCTCGACCGCCGCCGAGGGCGCGGCGGCCTGATCCCCTTCGGTCAGGCTCCGTCCGCTCAGGCCCGTCGGTTCAGGAGGCGAAGCGGCCCCGACCGGCGAGCAGGAAGGACGCCGAGCACACGACGGCGCTGGCGAGCATGAGGAGCGCGACCGGCAGCGGGCCGTCGCCGATCCCGGACAGGACGGAGACGACGCCGCCGAGGGTGAACTGGGCCGCGCCCAGCACGGCCGAGGCGGTCCCGCGGCCCCGGGGGACGGCGGCCATCGCGAGCGCCGCGAGGTTGCCCAGGAGCAGACCGAGCGAGGAGACCGCGACGAAGATCGGCACGGCGAGCCAGCCGACCGGGACGCCGGCGAGCGCCAGCACGACGAGCGCCACGCAGGCCAGGCCGACCAGGGTCAGGCCGACGCCCGCGAGCCGGTGGATGGGGTGGACGGTCACGAGCTTCGCGGAGACCGCGCTCACGACCATGAGGCCGAGGGCGTTGAGGCCGAAGACGAGGCCGTAGACGGTCTCGGAGAGGCCCATCTGGTCCTGGTAGAGGAACGGGGAGGCCGAGATGTAGGTCATGAGCACACCGAAGGCGAACGTGAAGGCCACGGTGTAGCCGACGAAGGCCCGGTTGGCGAGGCCGGCCCACGCCGAGGGGCGGCCCACGTGGGCGGCGTGCTCGGCGGCCCGACGGTCGGCGGGGAACGTCTCGGGGACGAACGCCACGACGGTGACGAGCATGAGCACGGTGAGGCCCAGGACGACGGACAGCAGGCCGCGCCAGCCGAGCGGCCCGGCCAGCACGCCGCCGACCGCGGGACCGATGACGGGCGCGACACCGCCGACGATCATCATCAGCGAGAGGCCACGCGCTGCGGCGCGCCCGCTGGTGAGGTCGGTGACGACGGCGCGGCCGAGGACCAGGCCCGCGGAGCCGGCCAGGCCCTGCACCAGTCGCGCGGCGGCGAGCAGCCAGAGCGAGGTCGCCGACACCGCGACGACGCCGGCGAGGATGCAGACGACGACCCCGACGAGCAGCGGCCCGCGGCGTCCGAAGCGGTCCGAGACCGGCCCGAAGACGAGCTGCCCGGCGGCCATCCCGACGAGGAACATGGTGAGCGTGAGCTGGGCGCCCGTGTCGGTGGTTCCCAGGTCGGAGACCATCGACGGGAACGCCGGCAGGTAGAGGTCCGTGGCGAGCGGGGCGACGGCCGCGAGCAGCGCCAGCGTCAGCAGCAGCGGCCGCGAGAGGGCACCGGAGGGCGCCTGGGGGTCGGGCTCGGGGGCGTGGTCGAGGGGGGTGGGGGCGACGTCGGTCGTCACGGGGAGCGCTCCTGCGGGATGGCGTGTGGTTATGAGAACATAAAGACTGCCCGAGACCAACGACGGTTGTCGAACAGGAGAGCGCATGACGTCGCCCACACCAGGTCAGGAACCGGTCCCGATGATGGAGGACGTCGCCGACGCCCTGACGTCGGTGGCGCGGGTCCTGCTCGGTGCCCACTTCCCGCGGGACGCCGTCCGGCTGACCCCGAACGAGGTCGCGGTGCTGCGCCACGTCCACCGGCATCCCGGCGCCACGTCGGGGGAGACCGCCGCCGCCACCGGGCTCCAGCGCAGCAACCTCTCGACGACCCTGCGCTCGCTGGAGGCCTCGGGCCTGGTGGAGCGGCGGCACGGCGACGACGCGCGGACGGTGTGCCTGCACGTCACCGCGGCCGCCGAGGCAAGCATGCAATCGGTGAGGCAGGGCTGGGGGCGCGCCCTCGAGGACGCGCTCGCCCGGAACGGCGGACCGGTGTCGGCTTCCGCCCTCGAGACGCTGCTGGCGGTCGTCGTCCGGATGGAGGAGGGCCTCGCGGCCGCCCTCTGAGCGCGGGGGGTGGTGCGTGGGGGGCTGTGCGCGGGGCGCGCCCGGTCAGCCCCGCAGCTGCGCGAGCAGCCGGTGCATCACCGTCACGACGGTGCGCCGGCGCACGCGCTCGCGCGGGCCCCGCAGGTGCAGGGCCTCGGCCAGGACGACGTCCTCGCTGGTGAGGCAGACGTGCACGAGCCCGACGGGCTTCTCGGGGGTCCCGCCACCCGGGCCGGCCACGCCGGTGATCCCGACGCCCCAGGTGGTGCCCAGCCGGGTGCGAGCCCCGTCCGCCAACGCCCGTGCCACCTCGGCGGAGACGGCCCCGTGCTCGGCCAGCACCTCCTCGGGCACGCCCACCTGGTCCCGCTTCACCTCGTTCGCGTAGACGACGAACCCGCCCTGCAGGTAGTCGGAGGAGCCGGGCAGGTCGGCCAGGCGCGAGGCGAGCATGCCGGCCGTGCAGGACTCGGCGGTCGCCACCGTAGCCCCGGCCGAGCGGAGCGCCTCGGCGAGCAGCGCGTCGAGGCTGCGGCCGTCGGGGCTGAACAGGGTGGCGCCGAACTCGTCGGCCACCGCGTCGACCAACGCGTGCCAGGCGTCCGCGTCGTCCGGCGAGAACCGGCCGACGACCTCGAGCTCGCCCACGTCGTCGATGCAGGTCGTGAGCTCGACGGCGGAAAGCCGCGAGCCGGGTGCGTCCTCGAGCCGCCGCAGCAGCGCGGCCAGGTCGGACTCCAGGGTCCCCCACAGCCGCAGGCGCTCCTGGACGAGCGGGACGCCGGCGTCCAGGACCGCGGCGACGTGGGGGTCGAGGACGGCCAGGGGCCACATGCCCTGGAGCTCGCCGGGAGGGCCGGGGAGCACCAGGACCGGCGCGCCGGTGCCCCGGGCGGGAGGCACGACCAGGCCGGGGGCGGTGCCGACCGGCTCGATCACCGTGGCGCCGCGCGGCACCAGCGACTGCTTGCGGGCCCCCTCGGCCGCGGCGGCCGGGTCCAGGCTCCAGCCGTTGCGGGCGGTCACCGCGTCGATGCGGGCCTGCACCCTCGTCCGCAGGCCCTCGTCGGGCTCCAGGGGCCGGCCCTGGTGCGCGCCGACGACCTCGGCGGTGAGGTCGTCGGCGGTGGGGCCGAGCCCGCCGGTGGTGACCACGAGGGCGTGCGTGGGGGTGAGCCACGAGAGGGCGGCGTGCAGGTCCTCGGGGCGGTCGCCCACCACGACGACGGTGCCGATCTCGACCCCGGCCTCGCGGAAGCGGTCGGCGAGCCAGCCGCCGTTGGCGTCCTTGACCCTGCCGGTGAGCACCTCCGTCCCGGTGACGACGACGGCGGCGCGGGGACGGGCAGGGCTGCTCACGCTGCCAACGTATCCCCGTGGCTGAGGGGTGGGTCGCTCAGGCCGCCGAGGCGATGCCCTGGAGGGTCGCGGCGCCGTCGGCGATCCCGCGGGCCTCGTTCGCCGTGGCGGCGACGGTGCCGGTGATCTGCGCGACCACCGCCGACTGCTCCTCGATCGCCGCGGCCAGGGTGGCGACCTGGCGCTGGAGCTCGTCGATCTCGCCGCCGATGCGGCTCACGTGCTGCACGGCGTTGCCCATGTCCGTCTCGACCTGGCCGATCGTGCTGCTGATCGACTCGGCGTTCTCGCCGGTCTGCCGGGCCAGGTCCTTCACCTCGCCCGCGACCACTGCGAAGCCGGCGCCGGCGGCCCCGGCGCGGGCGGCCTCGATGGTGGCGTTGAGGGCCAGCAGGTTCGTCTGGTCGGCGATCGTCGAGATGACGCTGCTCGCGGTGACGACGGCACGGCTGGAGCCGGCCAGGGCCTCCATCACGCTCCCGGCCTCGCGGGCCATCTCGGCCACCTGGTCGCCGATGGCGCCGGTCGTCTGGGCCGTCCGGGACAGCTCGGCGATCGCCGCGGAGAGCTCGTTGACGGAGGCCGAGGCGACGCCGGACTGGTCGGAGACGGTGGCCGCCGCGGTGGCCAGGCTGAGGGCCTCCTGCTGGATGCGGGCCTGGAGCGCCTCGCGGGCGGCGAGCTCCTCCGCGACGCCGCGGGCGCGCTCCTCGGCGGCCCGCTCGTCCGCCTCCTTCGCGGCGACCTGGGCGGCGAGGGTCTCGGCCTGGGCCTCGGCGACGCGCGCCGCGGTGAGGTCCATCTGGTGCCGCAGCCACGACAGGCAGCCGCCCACGGCGGCCGCCACCGGCCAGACGACGACCACGTAACCGACGGGGTCGGTCTGGGACGGGTCGAGCGTCGCGATCAAGGAGAGCGAGCCGAGCTGGAGGGCGAGGGTCACGTAAAGCGTGGCGCGGGGCAGCGACACGCCCACCCACAGGGAGAGGCAGATGCTCGCCACGGCCGCCGAGAGCGACAGGCCGTCGACGAGGAAGGCCTGCGCGACCTGGACGACGACGACCTGGTACGGGATCGACAGGGGGAGGGCGGCCGGCACGCGCGACCAGTCGAGGGGCCAGAGCGCGGCACCGACCACGACCTCGAGCAGGCCGAAGCCGATCATCGGCCACGACACCCCGCCGAGGACGCCGGCGACGACGAGGACGGCACCGTTCACGCCCCAGAGGATGGGGAGGAGCCGCCCGGTGAGGGAGACGTCGATGCCCGGTCGGGCGGTGGCGGCGGCAGCGGTGGTGGAGGTCGTCACGCTGCGGGGATCGGCAGGGGTCGGCGTGACTTGAGCAAGGGCCCCGCGGACGGGTCCTTCGCCCCGTGGACGACGCGGGGCGAGCCGCTCAGGGAGCGGGGAAGCGGGCGAGCGCGGCGGTGACGACGTCCTGGTCCCCGGCGTAGCAGGCGCGCACCCACCCCTCGCCCAGGCTGCCGAAGGTGGACCCGGGGGCCACGGCCACCCCGCGGGTGAGGAGCAGCTCCTCGCACCAGGCGGCCACGTCCCCGCCGCTGACGTGGGAGACGTCGATCCACAGGTAGAAGGCCCCGCCGGGCACGAGGTAGCGGATGCCGAGGCCGTCGAGGACCTCCCGGGCGGCAGCCAGGGTGGCGCGGTAGCGCTCGCGCGCCTGCTCGATGGCGTCCTGGGGGCCGGTGAGCGCGGCCAGGGCGGCCAGCTGGGCCGGGGCGTTCACGCAGGAGACGGAGGCCTCCTGGGAGGCGCGGAAGCGCTCGTCGAGGCCGGGCGGCGTGACCAGGTAGCCGACCCGGGCGCCGGTGAGGGCGTAGGTCTTGGAGAGGGAGAAGACGCCGAGGACGCGGTGGTCGGTGTCGAGGGCGGTGAGGGAGGTGAAGTCGCCGCCCCAGTCGAGGTACTCGTAGACCTCGTCGCTGATCACCCACAGGTCGTGGCGCCGGGCGACGTCGAGCAGGGCACGCAGGACGTCCTCGTCGTAGGTGACGCCGAGCGGGTTGGACGGGCTGTTGACGAGCAGCGCCCGCGTCCGCGGGGTGACGAGGGCCTCGACGGCCGCGGGGTCGGGCACGAAGCCGTGCTCGGGCAGGAGGGGGTAGGGCACCGGCACCCCGCCGACGAGACGGGCGGTCATCGGGAAGTTCGAGTAGCCGGGGTTCGGCACGAGGATCTCGTCGCCGGGGGAGAGGGCCATCGCCATCGCCGTCTGGAGCGCCTGCATCCCGCCCGCGGTGACGTGCACCTGCGAGAGGTCCACCTCCACGCCGGTGAACCGGGCGAGCTTGTCGACGATCGCGGCGCGCAGCGCCGGGATCCCGCTGTTCGGCGTGTAGTGGGTGACGTCGTCCAGCCAGGCCTTCGCGCCCGCCTCGAGGATGTGCGGGGCCACCGGCATCGAGGGCTCCCCGACGGTCAGGTCGAGGACGTCGTCCAGGCCCTGCGCGAGGTCGTAGATGCGGCGGATGCCGGACGCGGGGACGGAGGCGACGGTGGACGAGAGGTGCGGCACGGGCCCATGGAAGCGCCTCGCGGCGTCCTCGTGCCAGGGGCCCTCCCGCCACGCGCCACCGGCGTGTGCCAGGTCACGCCTGGACCGCGGGACATGCCGTCGGAAATCTTGACTCGATCAAGAAAGTGCGGCAGGTTCGGCCCCATGACAGGTCCGACGAGTGATCCCGCCACGCTGCTGCGTGCCGCGGGCCTGCGCGTCACCCAGCCCCGGCTGGCGACCCTCCGGGTGCTCGCCGGCATGCCCCACGCCGAGACCGAGGCGGTCATCGCGGCCGTCCGCGCCGACCTCGGCGAGGTCTCGCACCAGGCCGTCTACGACGTGCTGCGCGTGCTGACCGACGCCGGTCTCGTGCGACGCATCCAGCCGCAGGGCTCGGTCGCGCGGTACGAGACCCGCACCGGCGACAACCACCACCACGTCGTGTGCCGCTCCTGCGGCGCCATCGAGGACGTCGACTGCGCCGTCGGTCACGCTCCCTGCCTGACCGCGGAGGACGACCACGGCTTCCGGATCGAGGAGGCCGAGGTCGTGTACTGGGGCACCTGCCCCGCCTGCGCCTCCGCCCGCGTCGCGACCTGACGTCCGCACCACCCGCTCTTTCCCGCTCCCACCGCCCACCGCCGCCACTCTCGCGGCAGCACCACCGGAAGGACATCGCATGACCACGGAGCCCACCCCAGGCAACGAGCACGGTCAGATCACCACCGACGAGCCCGTCGAGGCTCCCGCGGCCGGTTGCCCGGTCGCGCACGGTGAGGACCTGCCGTCCCCGCTGACCGGCGACGCCAACGCCGTCTGGTGGCCGAACCGCCTCAACCTCAACATCCTGGCCAAGCACGCCCCGGCCAAGGACCCGATGGACGAGGGCTTCGACTACGCGGCCGCCTTCTCGGCGCTCGACCTGCCGGCCGTCAAGGCCGACATCGTGGACGTCCTCACGACCTCCCAGCCCTGGTGGCCGGCCGACTTCGGCCACTACGGCCCGCTGATGATCCGGATGGCGTGGCACTCCGCGGGCACCTACCGCGTCACCGACGGCCGCGGTGGCGCCGGTGCCGGTCAGCAGCGCTTCGCGCCGCTGAACTCCTGGCCGGACAACGTGAGCCTGGACAAGGCCCGCCGCCTCCTGTGGCCGGTGAAGAAGAAGTACGGCAAGGCCATCTCGTGGGCCGACCTGCTCATCCTGGCCGGCAATGTCGCGCTCGAGGACATGGGCTTCGAGACCTTCGGCTTCGCCGGTGGCCGCGCGGACGTGTGGGAGCCGGACAACGACGTGTACTGGGGCTCCGAGACCACCTGGCTGGGCACCGACAAGCGCTACTCGGGCGACCGCCAGCTCGAGAAGCCCCTCGGAGCCACCACCATGGGCCTCATCTACGTCAACCCGGAGGGCCCCGAGGGCGTCCCGGACCCGCTGGCCGCCGCCCGCGACATCCGCGAGACCTTCGGCCGCATGGCGATGAACGACGAGGAGACCGTCGCCCTCATCGCCGGTGGTCACACCTTCGGCAAGACCCACGGCGCCCACGCCGACGACAAGATCGGCGCCGACCCCGAGGCCGCCCCGCTCGAGGACCAGGGCCTGGGCTGGAAGAACGGCTACGGCTCCGGCAAGGGCGTCGACACCGTCACCTCCGGCCTCGAGGTCACCTGGACCACCACCCCCACGAAGTGGGGCATGGGCTTCTTCCACAACCTCTTCTCCTACGAGTGGGAGCTCACCAAGAGCCCTGCCGGGGCGAACCAGTGGGTCGCCAAGGACGCCGAGGACACCATCCCCGGTGCCCACGGCGAGCCGAACAAGAAGCCGACGATGCTCACCACGGACCTCTCGCTGCGCTTCGACCCGATCTACGAGCCCATCGCCCGCAGCTTCTACGAGAACCCCGAGAAGTTCGCCGACGCCTTCGCCCGCGCCTGGTTCAAGCTGACCCACCGCGACATGGGCCCGCTGGCCCGCTACCTCGGCTCCGAGGTCCCCTCGGAGACCCTGGTCTGGCAGGACGTCGTGCCGGCCGGTGCCCCGCTGACCAAGTCCGAGGTCGTCAAGGTCAAGGCCGCCATTGCCGAGACCGACCTCTCCGTCGCCCAGCTGGTCTCCACCGCGTGGGCCGCGGCGTCCTCGTTCCGCTCCTCCGACAAGCGCGGTGGCGCCAACGGTGGCCGCCTGCGCCTCGAGCCCCAGGTCACCTGGGAGGTCAACGAGCCCGAGAAGCTCCGCGGCGTCATCGCGACGCTCGAGGGTGTCGTCGAGACCGTCGCCGCCGCCGGCATCACCGTCTCGTTCGCCGACGTCGTCGTCCTCGCCGGTTCCGTGGGCGTGGAGAAGGCCGCGGCCGCGGCGGGCGTCACCGTCTCCGTGGACGTCACCACCGGTCGCGGCGACGCCACGCAGGAGCAGACCGACGTCGAGTCGTTCTCCTACCTGGAGCCCGCCGCCGACGGCTTCCGCAACTACGTCGGCAAGTCCGCCGAGCGGCCCGCCGAGTTCGAGCTCGTCGACCGCGCCAACCTGCTCGGTCTCTCCGCCCCGGAGATGACCGTGCTCGTCGGCGGCCTGCGCGCCATCGGTGCCACCTACCAGGGCACCGAGGCCGGCGTCCTCACCTCCACCCCGGGCGCGCTGACGAACGACTTCTTCGTCAACCTGCTCGACCTGGGCCACACCTGGAAGCCGGTCGACGGCGCCGAGGGCACGTACGCGTGCTTCGACGACGCCACCGGCGAGCAGAAGTGGACCGGCACCCGCGCCGACCTGCTGTTCGGCTCGAACTCCGAGCTCCGCGCCGTCGCCGAGGTCTACGCCTCCGACGACGCCTCGGAGAAGCTGGTCCGCGACTTCGTCGCGGCCTGGACCAAGGTCATGGACGCGGACCGCTTCGACCTCGCGTGAGCCGGTGGGGCGCTGCGGCGCCCCACCCCCCGCGCACCCGACGCTGCACTCGACGCCCGGCCGGACCACGAGGTCCGGCCGGGCGTCGGCGCTTTCCGAAGGCCCGGCGCGACCGGGTCCGAGGTCCCTCGGGGTGGCGGGACGTCGGCTCCTCGGGCAGGCTCGGCGCATGACCTCCCACCGGACCGGTACCCGTCGCGCCCGCGCCGTCCTGCCCGCCGTCACCGTGCTCGCCCTCGTCGGCCTCGGGCTGGTGGGCTGCGGCTCGGACGACTCCGACAGCGCCGCCTCGGCGGACTCGTCCTCCGCCGCGGCGTCCACGGACGACTCGGCGAGCGCCTCCGACTCGGCGGCCGGCTCGGCGTCCGGCTCCGGCGACTACTGCGCCGACCTCGCCTCCACCCAGGACGACCTCAGCGCGCTCGACTCCGACGACCCCACGAGCCTGGAGAAGGCCTTCGACGCCTTCGACGTGCTCGCCGCGGAGGCGCCCGACGACGTGGCGGACGACTGGGCCGTCCTGGCCGGGGTGGCCGACAACGTCCGCAACGCCCTCGAGCAGACCGGCCTGACCCTCTCCGACCTCTCCGAGCTCAGCAGCACCGGCGAGCTCCCCGACGGCGTCACCCAGGCGCAGGTGCTCGCCGTGGCCAACGAGCTGACGAAGATGTCGAGCACCAAGACCAGCAAGGCTGCCCAGGCCATCGCCGCCGCGGCCCAGAGCGACTGCGGCATCACGCTCGGCGCCGCCGGCTGACGGTTGGTTCGGCCGCTGGTTCGTCGGCTGGCGGGGTGCTGGCGGGGTCGGTCTCGGCCGTGGCGTGGTCAGGTTTGGTCACCAACGGTGTGCTGCGGGGCTGTCTGGCGCACGTTGGTGATCAAACGTGGGGCTGGCGGCGGTCGGCGGCGGCTGGGGTCGTCCGGCCGGGATGCGGGCTGAGTTCGGCCGTGGCGTGGTCGGGTTTGGTCACCAACGGTGTGTTTCGGGGTCGCCAGCCTCACGTTGGTGACCAAACGTGGGGCCGAGCGCCGTGGCGGAGGCGCAGGAGCCGCCAGAGCCGCCAGAGCCGCCAGAGGCGCCAGGCCGCCAGAGACGCCAGGCCGGTAGGGCCGAAGGCCGCGATGTGGGCGGACGCACGGCGCCGGTGATGGTGCGCACCGACCACCCGACCCGTACGCTGGTGGACATCAGCTCGGCTCCGGCTCCCGCCACGGGTTGATCGCACGTCGCAGCAGCCCGTCCTCGACAGGCCGCACCCGCGGCCGCCGGCCCCGCGCCGGCCCTGCTCCGTGCGCGCCGCACCCCGACCCGGGGCTCGCGGTCACCGGCGGGACGTAGAGAGATTGCGACGTTCCTTGTCACACCCCACCGCCGACGTGCGCGCCGGCTTCGCCGGCCTCGGCCTGCCCACCTCCCTCGTGTCCGTGCTCGCCGAGCGCGGCATCACCGACCCCACCCCGATCCAGGCGGCGACGCTGCCGGACTCCCTCGCGGGCCGTGACGTCCTCGGCTGCGGCCGCACGGGCTCCGGCAAGACCTACGCCTTCCTGCTGCCGCTCGTGGCACGCCTCCAGGGTGGACGCCGTGCCGCCGCAGGGGCCCCGCGCGCCCTCGTCCTGGCCCCGACCCGGGAGCTGGCCAACCAGATCCTCGAGTCGCTCCAGCCGCTGGCCGAGGCCGCGGGCCTGAGCACGCGCGTCGTGTTCGGCGGCGTGGGGCAGAACCCGCAGGTCCAGGCGCTGCGGAAGGGCGTCGACGTCCTGGTCGCCACCCCGGGCCGCCTCGAGGACCTCATCGGCCAGGGCCACTGCCGCCTGTCGTCGGTCGAGGTCAGCGTCCTGGACGAGGCAGACCACATGTCCGACCTCGGCTTCCTGCCCGCCGTCCGCCGCCTGCTCCGGGCGACCCCCGCCGACGGCCAGCGCCTCCTGTTCTCCGCCACCCTCGACAAGGCCGTCGACGGCGTGGTCCGCGAGTTCCTGAGCTCGCCGGTGACGCACCGAGCCGACCCGCCGGTGGCGCCGGTCAGCACGATGACCCACCACGTGCTGCACCTCGACCGCGACCAGCGGCTCCCCGTGCTCGTCGACCTCACCAGCGCCCCCGGCCGCACGGTGGTCTTCACCCGCACCAAGCACGGCGCCAAGGCGCTGGCCCGCCAGCTGAACAAGAACGGCGTCCCGACCGTGGAGCTGCACGGCAACCTCGGCCAGAACGCCCGGGTGCGCAACCTCGACGCCTTCACGGACGGTCGGGCCAGCACGCTGGTGGCCACGGACATCGCCGCGCGCGGCATCCACGTGGACGACGTGACGCTCGTCGTCCACGCCGACCCGCCGGCCGAGCACAAGGCCTACCTCCACCGCTCCGGCCGCACGGCCCGCGCGGGGGAGTCCGGCACCGTCGTCACCCTCATGACCTCCGAGCAGGTGCGCGACGTCCGCGACCTCACCCGCGCGGCCGGCATCAAGCCCACCACCACCAAGGTGGACGGGCCGAGCCACCCCGTCCTGCGCAGCCTCGCCCCGGGCGAGCGGCGGCGCAGCGGGGGTCTCGACCTCACTCCGCCGGCCCAGCCGGCGGCGTCCGGCGAGAGGACCGAGGGCGGGCGCAGCGGTGGCCGTCGGCGTCGTCGCGGTGGTCAGGGTGGCCAGGCAGGCCAGGGCACCCAGTCCGGCCAGGCCCACGCCGGCCAGTCGCGGACGGGGCAGTCGCGCTCCGGCCAGGGTGGCGGCACGCGGTCGGGCCAGGCCCGGACGCAGGGTGCCGGCTCGTCGACCGGTGGCGCTCGCACGGGTGGCGCCCGTCGCGGCTCCGGCCAGGGCACGGGCGGCTCGAGCAACGGGTCGTCGCGTCGTCGCGGTGGACGCTCCGGCGGCTCCCGCCCCGCTCAGCCGCGCGGCTGAGACACCGGCCGGACACGGCGTCCGGCCTCACCTGCTGTTCCGCCCACGGGCGGGGGCGCTGCCCCCGCCCGTGGTGTCGTCTCCGGGTCGGAGATCCGTCAGCCGCGCGCGGCCGGGCGGTCGGCGAAGCAGTGGGCAGCGCCCGCGGTCACCGCGGTGACGACGCCGACCGACGGCCACGCGCCGATCTTCTTCGCGAGCGGGTGGGAGCCGCCGAACGCGCCCAGGTAGAGGCCGAGCAGGCCCGCGGTGCGGGCGGGCCCGACGTCCTTGCTCCACGTGACGGCACTGGCGGCTCCGGCGGCGGCCAGGACGACCCCGCCGAGGGGGCGGACGCCCGTGAAGCGAGCGGTGGCGTAGCCGCCGACGAGGCCGGCGCTGACGAGGACTGAGGTAGGAACACGCACGACGGCGACGGTAGCGCGGCGGCACGAGCCGCCTTCGGGTGGACGCGGCGAGGGCCGCCCCCGGTGACGCACCTCGCACCCGGCCGGGCGACGAGGGCGGCCGTCGGGACTGCCTACGGTCGTGGCGGGCGGTGCGCCTGTGCCGCTCGAGCCGAGCCCCGAGGAGACCGTGGTGACCACCACCAGCGCGCTGACGACCGGATCCACGACGAGGCTGACCCCGCGGGGGATCAACCACGTCGGCATGACCGTGCCCGACCTGGACGAGGCCACTCGATTCCTGCGCGAGGCGTTCGGCGCCCGCGTCGCCTACGACGGCCTGACCGCCGACGACGACCCCCGCGAGGGCCCGGAGGTGGAGCGTCAGCTGGGCCTGCCGCCGGGCGCCCGCATCGTCCGCCAACGGATGCTGGTGCTGGGGGAGGAGGGTCCGTCGGTGGAGACGTTCGAGGTCGAGGCCCCGCACGGCCGTGCCGCGGACCTCACCACTCTGGGGCTCCAGCACCTGAGCCTCCTCGTGGACGACATCGAGGGCATGCTCGAGCAGGTCGTGAGCGCCGGGGGCGAGGCGCTCTCGGAGGTCCACCCCAACTCCCGGCACGAGGACACCCCCGGCAACGGCAGCGTCTACGTGCGGGCGCCCTGGGGGATGCTGGTGGAGCTCCAGACCCTGCCCCACGGGCACTGGTACGGGCCCGACTCCGAGGCGAGGCTGTGGAGCCCCGGTCGCAGCGACGCCTGAGAGGGACTGCCGGCCCGCGGCCGGACCGGGCGTGAGGATCGTGTGAGGATCGCAGGTCGCACTCAGTGCACACGTTTGCGCGTCGATGGGGGACGAAAGTCCCTCGGCAGAGAGTCGTGTGTCATGAACCCGGTACGGAGTCCTCAGATGGTCCCGACCGGCGCGACCGGCGCGTCCGCGCTGCTGCGCCGCACGTCCATCAGCACGCGGCTGGTCGGCCTGGCGCTGCTCGGGCCGGTGGCACTGGCCGTGGCCGCCGGTCTCGGCGTCCGTGCGTTCGCCACGCAGCAGGAAGCCACCGATCGCGTGGGTACCGCGGTGGCCCTGGCCACCCTGGCGCAGGCGACGCGGTACGACACTGCGGACATGAACGGCTGGCAGACCGCCTACGCCTTCGACGCGCTGAGGGGCGTGGAGGGTGCGTCGACCACGGGCGAGAGCAGGGCCGCGTTCCTGGACTCCGCTGCGCGGTTGGACGGTCACCTCTCCGAGCTCGCGGGCCTCGTCCCTGCCGACCTCGCCGACGACCTGGCGGCGGCCCAGGCCGCCTACGACGCGTTCATGGCCGCGGACGTCGAGGTCGCCGACGCCTACGAGGTGGGCACCGTCGCGGCGACCGAGCGGGCGAACGACCTTGTGCTGGGTCCCGAGATCGAGAACTTCCAGGCGATGGCGGTCGCGCTCGACGCGCTGGCGACCGGGGTCCAGTCCGCGAGTGACGCGGCCTCGGCCGAGGCGGCCGCGGCGGCTGCAGCGGGGAAGCGGGAGCTGGTGCTGGCCGCGGTGCTGGGTGGGTTGGCGTCCCTCGGCGTGGCCGTGCTGGTGGGGTCGTCCGTGCGGCGTCCCCTCGCCCTGCTGGAGCGGACGCTGGACGGCCTCGCGCACGAGCAGGAGGCGGACCTCACGCTCCGCCTGCCCGCCGACGGCGGTGACGAGCTGGCCCGCATCTCCGGTTCCTTCAACGCCTTCGCGGACCGGATCGCCGCCGCCATCTCGGACGTCCGGGAGGCCGCGCTGGCGGTCACGGCCGCCACGCACGAGCTGTCGACGACCGCCGGGCAGGTCGCGGCGGAGGCGGAGTCCTCCTCGCGTCGTACCGGTGAGGCGGCCCGCGCCGCCCGTGAGGTCTCGACCGGCATCACCGCCGCCGCGCGGGCCACCGACGAGATCGTGCTGGCCGTCGGCGAGGTCTCGGAGGCCACCGTCCAGGCGGCCGCCGTGGCCGACGACGCCGTCTCCGGTGCGGGCGTGGCCACGGACGTCATGGGCCGTCTCGAGCAGTCGTCGTCCGGCATCGCGGACGTGGTCCGGCTCATCACCCGGGTCGCCGAGCAGACCAACCTCCTCGCCCTCAACGCCACGATCGAGGCGGCGCGCGCCGGCGAGGCCGGCCGCGGGTTCGCCGTCGTGGCGGGCGAGGTCAAGGAGCTGGCGCACCAGACCTCGTCGGCGACGGAGGACGTCTTCGCGCGGGTGGGCTCCATCCAGGAGGACGCGGCGCAGGCGACCGCGGCGATCCAGGGCATCCGCGCCCTCATCGGCACCGTCAACGAGCACCAGCAGACCATCGCGGCGGCGGCGGAGCAGCAGACCGCCACGTCCGGGGAGATGCGGCGCAGCGTGGGCCGCGTCTCCGAGGCGGCCGAGCTGATCGCGACGCAGGTGTCCGGCGTGGCGGAGAGCGCGGCGCAGACGTCGGAGGCGATGGGCCAGGCCGTGGTCGCGGTGGAGGAGCTCGCCCGGCTCTCGGACGAGCTGGACCGGCTGACCGGCTCGTTCCGGGTCACCGCCCGCGCCGCATGAGTGAAGGCTAGCGCTTCATTTAATCCATCTGAAGCGTTACGCTTCAGTGCATGACAGCCGTGTACACCCTCATCGGCGACCTCGTGGGGTCCCGGCGGCTCCCGGACCGCGCGGCTGCTCAGGAGCACCTGGCCGACGTCCTGGCCGCCGTCGGTGACGAGGTGCCGGGGCGGCAGCCGCTCGAGGCGACCGTCGGTGACGAGGTCCAGGGTGCCTTCGACTCCCTCGGCGACGCCACCCGTGCGGGTCTGCTGGTCCGGCTGCGCCTGCTGGCGGCCGGGATGGACCTGCGGTGCGGCTACGGCCACGGCGAGGTCACGGTCCTCGATCCCGGCCGTCGTCCCCTCCTCCAGGACGGTCCGGGCTGGTGGGCCGCGCGCGAGGCCGTCGAGGTGCTCGACGGCCCGCGGCGGTCCGGCACGAGGAGCTGGTACGTGGGGCCCGGCGCCGAGGCCGCGCGGGCGTACCTGCTCGTGCGGGACGCCCTGGTCGACCGGCTCTCGCCCGCCCACCGGACCATGCTCGACCTCGCCCTCTCCGGTGCGAGCCAGGCCGAGGTCGCCGCGGCGACGGGGGTCTCGCCGTCGGCCGTGAGCCAGGCCTTCGCCCGGGGTGTCGGCGCCGTGCGGGAGGCTCAGGACCTGGTGTCCGGCGGCGCGCTGGGCGGTGTCGCCGCGGAGGGGGAGGGAGAGAAATGAGTCTCGTCGTGGTCGGGCTGTGGCTCGCGGTCCTGGGGGCGGCCGACCTCGGTCGGGCCGGCGCCGACACGGTCGGGCGGACGCGGCAGGCCCTGTGCCTGGCCCTGGGTCTGGCCGTGCTGGTCCCCGGTCTGCTGCTGGTGCGGCCCTCGGGGGCCTGGGGCCTCCTGCTCGGCCTCGTGCTCGCCGCGCTGCTCGGCGCCTGGCTGGTCAGCACCGGCTGGGCCCTGGACCCGCGGCGCCCGCCACGGCACCGCGCCCGCGCCCGGGTCGCCGCGTTCGGCGCCGTGGGGCTGGGCCTGCTCGTGGCGCTGCTCGCGGTGCAGGTGGTGGACCACGAGGTGACCTGGCCGGCGTGGACGTCGCGCACGCTGGCCGCGAGGTGGCCGGCCGCCGACCTCGTCGTGGCCGGCGGGGCGGTCCTGGTCCAGCTGGCCACGGGGAACCTGCTCGTGCGGCTGCTGCTGGACGCCGTCGGCGTGCCGGCGACGAGCAACGAGAAGCGGCTGCGCGGCGGCCGGGTGCTGGGCCCGATGGAGCGGCTGTTCGTCCTGGGGCTCGGCGGCGTCGGCGAGCTGACGGCCGCGGCAGTGGTGGTCGCCGCGAAGGGGCTGCTCCGCTTCCCCGAGCTGCAGCGCGCCCAGCTCGAGCCGCGCCGGCTCGCGCCGGCGCCCGACGGGCCGAGCGACGTCACCGAGTACTTCCTCATCGGCAGCTTCGCCAGCTGGTTGCTGGCGCTCGCCGGGGTGGCGCTGGTCCACCTCGCCTGAGGGAGATCGACGACGGGGCGTGACCCGCCGGGGACGGGGTCGTTGAGAGGTGGGTCACACCCTCGCTCGCTCCCCCCAGGAGGTCCCACCGTGGCGCACCCGTCCCGACGTCCGCGTCGTCGTCGCCCCCGAGCCGTCGGAGCCTCGCTCCTCGCGGCGAGCCTGGCCCTCACCGCGCTCGTCTCCAGCGGTCCGCTGGGCTCGTTCACGGCCAGCGCCGACGGGACCGTTCCCCCGACGGACGCCACCGCGGTCCCTCTGCCCAGCCACGACCCGTTCTACCGCTACCAGGGCGAGACGCCGCTGCGCGAGGTGCCCCGCGGGACGATCCTCGCCCAGCGCGCCGTGACCCTCAGCGCCTTCGGGGTCGTCGGCACGCCGGTCGAGGCCGAGCAGCTGCTCTACCGGACCCAGGACCAGCGTCGGCGTCCGAGCGTGGGCGTGACGACGGTGCTGACGCCCAGCGCGCCCGCGACCGCGACGGTGGCCTACCTGAGCTTCTACGACGCGCTGGGTGACCAGTGCTCGCCCTCCTACACCCTGCGCGGAGGGGACGCGGGCACCGACTCCGCCAACCAGACCGCCCAGATCGAGGAGGGACTCGTCGCCGAGCTGCTGGCCCAGGGCTACGCCGTGACGGTGCCCGACTTCGAGGGAGTCCACCAGCACTGGGTCGCGGGCCAGGAGTCCGGGTGGAGCACGCTGGACTCCGTCCGGGCGACCAGCACGTTCCTCGCCGCCGACCCGCTCACCACGCCGCTGACCGACCAGGTCGGGCTCTACGGCTACTCGGGCGGATCGATCGCGGGGGAGTGGGCCGCCGAGCTCGCGCCGCGGTACGCCCCCGAGATCGACCTCGCCGGCGCCGCCCTGGGCGGTCTGCCCGTCCACCTGGCGCACAACCTCGAGTACGTGAACGGCTCGGAGGACTGGTCGGGGGTGATCCCCGCCGTCCTCGTCTCCCTGGGTCGGGCCTTCGGCGTCCCGATGCGCAAGTACGAGTCCGCGTACGGCCGACGCGTGCACCGCGAGGTGCACGACCAGTGCATCGGCTCGTTCAACGGCAACTACCCCGGGCTCACCGTCCAGCAGCTGCTCAAGCCGCGCTACGCCGACTTCCTCGGCGTCCCCGTCTTCGCCCGGATCGTCAACCGACTCATCATGGGCAGCACTCCGGGGGACCCGGAGACGCCGATGATGCTGGCGGTCGGGGACCACGACGGCACCGGCGACGACGTCATGGTCGTGGCGGACGTCGGCGCCCTGGCCCGGGAGTACTGCGACGCCGGCCTGGAGGTGCGCTACCGGGTGTACGCGAGCTCCGACCACTCCCAGGCGGGGCTGCAATTCTTCGAGCAGGGCATGGAATTCCTGGCCGAGCGGTTCGCCGGCCTGCCCGTCGCCGACTCCTGCGTCGGCGTCCCCGAGGGGGGCTCCCTGGACCCGGTGCCCGTGGAGCGGGGCTGACGCGGCGGTGTGTCAGTCCTCGCTGATGGGAACCCGGCACCGGTGAGACGGCCCGGACGCCGAGCCCCCTGTGCGGCGTCCGGGCCCCGTCTCGCCCCGCCCACCCGACCGGGCGGAACAGATGTCGGAGAGCGCGTGCTGTGGTGGAGGTGACGGGACAGCACCGCCCCGCCCTCATCACCTCACCGAAGGAGGCCGTGGCATGGCCACGCTCGGCAGCACCGGTATCGATCTCTTCCCGCTCGTCCTCGGCACCAACAACTTCGGCTGGACGTCGCAGGCCGACGAGGCCCACGCGATCCTCGACGCGTTCGCCGACGGCGGCGGCACGCTGGTGGACACCGCGGACTCCTACTCCGCCTGGGTGCCGGGTCACACCGGTGGCGAGTCCGAGACCGTCATCGGTCAGTGGATCGCCCGGGGGAACCGCGACCGCCTGATGGTCGGGACGAAGGTGAGCCAGCACCCCGACTTCCAGGGCCTGTCGGCGGCCAACGTCCGCAAGGCGCTGGACGCCTCGCTCCAGCGGCTCCGCACCGACCACGTGGACGTCTACTGGGCGCACTTCGACGACGAGTCGGTGCCCCTGGAGGAGACGGTGGCGGCGTTCGAGGAGGCCAGGCTCGCCGGCAAGACGCGTTTTGTGGCGGTGAGCAACTACTCGGCCGAGCGGATCGAGGAGTGGGTCGCCATCGCCCGGCGCGAGGGCTTCGCCGCCCCGGTGGCGCTCCAGCCGCACTACAACCTCGTCGTCCGCGAGCCGTACGAGTCCACGCTCGCCCCGGTGGCGGCCGCGCACGACCTGGGCGTGACGCCCTACTGGTCGCTGGCCGCGGGCTTCCTGACCGGCAAGTACCGCACGCGCGAGGACCTCGCGGGCACCGCCCGGGAGCAGCAGACCTCGGGCTACTTCTCCGAGGA
This sequence comes from Nocardioides sp. GY 10127, assembly GCF_004919085.1. GTDB lineage: Bacteria > Actinomycetota > Actinomycetes > Propionibacteriales > Nocardioidaceae > Nocardioides. The sequence goes on from NZ_STGL01000001.1 coordinate 108,228, forward strand.
GGGCCTGGCCGTCGTCGACGTCGCGGCGCAGGTCGCCGAGGCCCACTCGGTGAGCATCGCGGCCGTCGCCCTGGCGTGGCTCGCCGGTCGTCCGCAGGTGGCGGCGCCCATCGCGTCGGCCCGGACCACCGAGCAGCTCGCGGACCTCATGCAGGTCGGCTCGCTCCAGCTCACGGCGGAGGAGACCGCGGCCCTCGACGACGCCTCGGCGAAGGTGCCCGCCCAGAACTGAGTCCAGGGCCGAGTCCTGGGTTCCCCCGCTCACGTCACGACCTCGCCGCCGCCCGGCGGCGAGGTCGTCGTGTCAGATGGTGGCGCTCAGACGCCCGGGACGATCCGCAGGTCGCGCACGGCGCCGTCGCCGAGCGCCTCGAGCGCCCGCTGGTAGGCCTCGCTGTCGTGCGCGGCGACCGCGGTCTCGACGTCGGGGAAGGTCAGGACCGTCGTGCGCTGCATGAGCCCGGCCTCGTACACGGCGCCCGGCATCCCGCGGGCGACGACGACGCCACCGGCCGCCTCGAGCGCGGGGACGGAGATGGCCGCGTAGGCGGCCAGCTTCTCGGGGTCGGAGATCTCGCGGTAGCAGCTCACCCAGTACGCAGTCATGGCCCCATCCTGCCGCGCGTCCTCAACGGGCCACACGTCGGGACCTCGGTCCCGGGGACAGGCGTGCACCGTCAGCCCTACCCTTCTCGACATGCAGGAGGCAGACGCCCGCTCGGGAGCGTCGCGCGGGCCACGGACGGTCCGGGTCGCGGCGCCGTTGCTGCTCGCCGCGCTCCTGGGTGCGCTGCTCGTTGGTGTGCCGCTCCTCGGCAGCGGGCCCGCCGGAGGTGACGCCGTCCGTGCACCCCGCGTCGAGCCCGTGGCGGGTCCGGCGCAGCGGACGGCACAGGAGACGGCGACCCCGCGCTCGGCCGGCGCGATCGACACCACCGACCGGTCCGCGGTCGCGATCGCCTACCGCCGCCGGTTCGCGCCGGCGCTCACCACGCGCCTGGGTTGGACGGGGTCCGTGGACGGGTGCGTCGCCGGACGGGTGCGTCGGGCCGCCCACGCGGCGACGCTGGACTCGATCAACTTCGCCCGGGCCCTCGCCGGGCTCGACCCCGTGTCCCTGGCCCCGGCGCTCACGCGCGACGCCCAGAAGGCGGCCCTCATCATGGCCGCCCAGGGTGCCCTGTCGCACGACCCGCCGCGGTCGTGGCGGTGCTGGACGAAGGCCGGCGCGGCCGCGGCCGGGCGTTCGAACCTGGCCCTGACATCGGGTTCGATGACGCCGGGCCTCGCCACCGAGCTCTACCTCGGCGACGAGGGCTCCTCCAACACGGCCGTCGGGCACCGGCGCTGGCTGCTCTACCCCTATGCCCACCGCTTCGGCGACGGCCTCACGTCCACCAGCAGCGCGCTCACCGTGCTCGGGAGCACCGACCCGGACGCGTCCGCCCCCGCCTTCGTGCCCTGGCCGAGCGCGGGCTGGTTCCCGGCCCCGCTGGAGCCGTCCGGCCGCTGGTCGCTGTCGTCCACCGCCGACGCCGACTTCTCCTCCGCCCACGTGCGGGTGCTCCGCAACGGCACCCGGCTGCGCACGACCACCTACGCCCAGCAGGACGGGTACGGCCTCGACACCCTGGTGATGGAGGTCCACGGCGTGCGGCCCACGGGGCGCTACCGGGTCACCGTGCGCGGCATCGCGGGGGAGGGCCCGAGCCGGTTCACGTGGACGGTGCGGCTGATGGACCCGAGCGCCCGGGGCTGAGCCGCCGCCGGACGCAGGGCCGCCCCGTCCAGGTCCCGGACCCTGCTCCGATCCCGGGTGCTCTCGTAGCCTGCCCCCGTGGCGCGACGGAGCAGACGGACGGACGAGCAGGGCTCCGACGACGTGGCCGACGGGCGCTTCGAGCTCGTCGAGCAGGACGGCGGGGTGCTCGTGCGCCGCGACGGGCGCGACCAGTCCTTCGTCGACCCGGCCGACCCCACCCGGCTCGCCTTCGACTACGTGCGGCGCCTCGGGGACGCGCTGGACGTGCTGCGTCCCGCGGGCGTCCCGCTCCGGGTGGTGCACGTGGGCGGGGCCGGCCTGACGCTGCCGCGCTACGTGGCGGCGATGCGGCCCGGCTCCTCCCAGGTCGTCCTCGAGCCGGACGCGGAGCTGACCGACGCCGTGCGCCGGGTCCTGCCGCTGCCGGCGCGCAGCGGCATCCGGGTGCGGCCCGTCCTGGGCCGTCCCGGCCTCGCGGAGCTGCCGCCCGGGCGGGCCGACGTCGTGGTGGTCGACGCGTTCGACGACGGCGAGGTCCCCGCCGATCTCGTGAGCGGTCCCGGCCTGGTGGCCGTGGCGACCGCGCTGGCCGAGGACGGCCTCGCCCTGCTCAACCTCGCGGACGCCGCCCCCTTCCGGGCCACGCGGGACGCCCTCGCGGCGGTCCGTGCGGTGCTGCCCCACGTCTGCGTCTCGGCGGAGCCGGCCACCCTGCGCGGCCGCCGGCCGGGCAACCTGCTGGTCGCCGGCTCGCGACAGCCGCTCCCGGTCGAGCTGCTGCGCGAGCGGGCGCGCACCGGAGGCTCGCCCTACCGGGTCCTCGACACCTCCGAGGCCTCGGACACGGTCGGCGGCGGGCGGGTGCAGGCCGACCCGGTCCGGTGAGGCGGGGCCCGTCGGGGTCCTACTAGGTTGGCGAGGTCAACGGTGCCGGCCCCGCCGGTGCCGCACCAGATCGAGAGGACCCCATGAGCACCACGCCCCGCCCCACGCCCGAGCAGGAGAGCGCCCCGGAGGCGGGGTCCGCCCTGGTGGTGCCCGCCGGTGGAGCCACCAGCGTCGCCGTGCTCGGCACCGGGACGATGGGGGCGGGCATGGCCCGCAACCTCGCGGCCGCGGGCCTCGACGTCCGGGTGTGGAACCGCAACCCCCAGCGGGCCGCCCCGCTGGCCGATGTCGCGACCGTCGCGTCGACGGCCGCCGAGGCCTGCGCGGGCGCCGACGTCGTCCTCACCATGCTGTTCGACCTGGACGCCACCCTCGAGGTGATGGCGGGCGTGGGGACCTCCTGCGCGCCGGGCACGGTGTGGCTCCAGTGCGCCACGGTGGGCGTGCCCGGCTGCGACCGCCTGGCGGCGCAGGCCGACGAGCTCGGGCTCGTCCTGGTGGACGCACCCGTCCTGGGCACCCGCAAGCCCGCGGAGGACGGGACGCTGCTGGTGCTGGCGTCCGGGCCGGACGAGGCGCGCCCGCGCCTGGAGCCGGTGCTGGACGCCGTCTCCTCGCGGGTCATGTGGCTCGGCCCGGCGGGTCACGGGCAGCGGCTCAAGCTGGCCGCCAACGCCTGGGTGCTCACCGTCGTCGAGGGGGTGGCCGAGTCGATGGCCCTCACCCGCGAGCTGGGCCTGGATCCCGCGCTCTTCCTCGAGGCGGTCGCCGGCGGGGCGATGGACGCCCCGTACGTCCAGATGAAGGGCCGGGCCATGCTCTCGGGCGAGCACCCGGCGTCCTTCGCGCTCTCCGGCGGGGTCAAGGACGCCGCCCTCGTCCTGGAGGCCGCCGAGGTGGCGGGCGTCGAGCTCGGCCTCATGCCGGGCATCCACGCGCACATGGAGCGGGCCGCGCAGGCCGGCCACGGGGACGAGGACCTCTCGGCGTCCTACTTCACGCACTGACCCGCGCCGAGGTGCATCTCGCTCCATCGGCCCCACCGGCCGGGATGACCCGGGAGGGAGGCGCCGCGTGGCACCGCCCGTTACGCTGGTGCCTCCCGCTCCCGGACCAGTGAAGGACCCTGACCGACCCTCATGGACGGCCCCCATAGTCGGCCGCTCTCCACGCCGCACCACACCCGCGCTGGAGAGCCCCGATGACCGCCCTGCTCCTGCTCGCCCTGGCCCTGCTCCTCGTGGTGGCCTGCGGCATCTTCGTCGCGGCCGAGTTCTCGCTCGTGACCGTCGACCGCGCGTCCGTCGACCAGGCCGCCGAGGCCGGTGACGCCGGCGCGGCCGGCGTGGCCAGCGCCCTGCGCTCCCTGTCGACCCAGCTCTCCGGGGCGCAGGTCGGGATCACGGTGACGAACCTCGGCGTCGGCTTCCTCGCCGAGCCCGCGGTCGCCGACCTGATCGACGGCCCGCTGGAGGCCGCAGGGCTCCCGGCGTCCGTCGTGCCCGCCACCTCGGTGGCGATCGGCCTGGTGGTCGGCACGGTGCTCACGATGATCTTCGGCGAGCTCGTGCCCAAGAACCTGGCGCTCGCGCTGCCGCTGCCCACCGCGCGGGCCACGCAGCGCCCGCTGCGGGTCTTCACCACCGTCATGCGCGGCCCGATCCGCGTCCTCAACGGCTCGGCGAACGCCCTCGTGCGCAAGCTCGGCATCGAGCCGCAGGAGGAGCTGCGCTCGGCGCGCTCCTCGACCGAGCTCGCCTCGCTCATCGCCCGGTCCGCCGACGAGGGCACGCTCGACGCCGACACGGCCGAGCTCATGGAGCGCTCCGTGGAGTTCGGCGCCCGCACGGCGGGCGAGATCATGACGCCGCGGGTGCGCACCGTCTCCCTCGAGCGCAACGACCGGGCGCAGGCGGTCATCGACCTCACCCGCGCCACCGGCCACTCCCGCTTCCCCGTCCTGGACGAGGAGGACAACGTCGTCGGCACCGTGCACGTGAAGAACGCCGTCGCCCTGCCGCTGCACGAGCGCTCCACCACCCGGGTCAAGCACCTGATGGCGCGCCCGACCGTCGTGCCCGACTCGCTGCGCCTCGACCCGCTGCTCGCGCTGCTGCGCGAGGACGGGTTCCAGATGGCCGTCGTCCTGGACGAGTACGGCGGTCACGCCGGCATCGTGACCATGGAGGACGTCGTGGAGGAGATCGTCGGCGACATCGCCGACGAGCACGACCGCTCGGGCTCCCGGGCCCGCCGCCGCCGCGACGGCAGCTGGTTGCTCTCGGGGCTCCTGCGCCCCGACGAGGTCGCGGACGTCACCGAGGTCGAGCTGCCCGAGGACGAGGCCTACGACACGCTCGGCGGCATGGTCATGCGCCACCTGGGCCGCATCCCGGTCGCCGGCGACGTGGCGCGGCTGACCGTGCCCGACCGCTCCGACCCCGACGAGCCGGCGGAGCTGGTCGTCGAGCTCAGCGTCGAGCACATGGACGGCCTGCGCGTCGACCGCGTCGGCCTGCGCGTCGTGCCGGAGGAGCCGGGCGAGGCCCCGGCCGCCCCGGTCGGGAGCCCGGCCGCCGCCGGGACCAGCGGGACCAGCGCCGGGACCAGCGCCGGGGGTGCCCGTGTCTGACTGGACCGGCCTCGGCCTCACCGTCCTGCTCCTGGCCCTCAACGCCTTCTTCGTCGGCGCCGAGTTCGCGCTCATCTCCGCGCGCCGCAGCCAGATCGAGCCCCTGGCCCAGAACGGGTCGCGGATGGCTCGCTCCACGCTGCGGGCGATGGAGAACGTCTCGGAGATGATGGCCGGCGCGCAGCTGGGCATCACCGTGTGCTCCGTGGTCCTCGGTGCCGTCGCCGAGCCGGCGATCGCGCACCTCGTGGAGCCCGCCTTCGAGGCGCTCGGCGCCCCCGAGAGCCTGCTGCACCCGATCTCGTTCGTCCTGGCGCTCTCGCTGGTCACGTACCTGCACGTGGTCTTCGGGGAGATGGTGCCGAAGAACATCGCCATCGCCGGCCCCGACCGCGCCGCGCTCGTCCTCGGCCCGCCGATGCTGGTCGTCGTCACCGTGCTCAAGCCGCTCATCGTCGTCCTCAACGCCACCGCGAACCTGGCCCTGCGCCTGGTGCGGGTGGAGCCGAAGGACGAGGTCTCCTCGGCGTACACGCGCGAGGAGGTGGCCGCGCTCGTGGAGGAGTCGCGGGGCGAGGGGCTGCTGGAGGAGGACGAGTACGACCGGCTCGCCGGCGCCCTCGGCTTCACCGAGAAGACGGTCGCGGACGTCATGCTGCCGCTGGCCGACCTCGCCACGGCACCCCAGGGTGCGTGCGGGGCGGACCTGGAGGCCCTGTGCGCGGCCACCGGGTTCAGCCGCTTCCCGGTGGTGGCGGACGGGGACCTCGTCGGCTACCTGCACATCAAGGACACCCTCGAGCCCGACGAGGACCGCCGCCGTCGCCCGGTCGAGGACAAGTGGATCCGTCCGTTCGCGACGGTCGGCACCGCCGACCTCCTGCACGACGTCCTGGAGCAGCTCCAGCGGCGCGGCGCGCACATGGCGCGGGTCGTCCGGCCCGACGGCACCACGGTCGGCGTCGCCACGCTGGAGGACGTCATCGAGGAGCTGGTGGGCGAGATCCGGGACGCCGCGCACACCGCGCCCGACACGTCCGTCGTCGTGACCGCGAGCCCCGCGGCGCTGGACCTCGACGGTTAGTGTGGCGCTGCGCCGGACCCCCGCCGGGCGCCGGCGCGGCGGGGCCACGCACCAGGCACCACGCACGACGGACGAGGAGGAGCACGCCATGAGTGCGGAGGCGAGCACGCCGCAGGACGCCCCCAGCACCCGCGTCCTCACGCTGCCCAACCTCCTGAGCGTCGTGCGGCTGGCGGGCGTTCCGCTGTTCCTCTGGCTCGTCCTGGGCCCCGAGGCCGACCTCTGGGCCCTCGGGCTGCTCGTGGTCTCGGGCCTCACCGACTGGGCCGACGGGTGGCTGGCCCGGCGGCTCGGCCAGACCTCGGTCGTCGGCCAGGTCCTCGACCCCGTCGCGGACCGGCTCTACATCCTCGCCGTGGTCGTCGGCCTCGGGCTGCGCGACGTGATCCCGTGGTGGTTGGTCGTGGCGCTGCCGCTGCGCGACGCGCTGATGTGGGGCCTCGTGCCGCTGCTGCGCACCCGCGGCTACTCGTCGCTGCCGGTGCACTTCCTGGGCAAGGCCGCCACCTTCAACCTGCTCTACGCGTTCCCGCTGCTGCTCCTGGCCGAGGCCGGCGGCCTGGTGGGCGACCTGGCGCGCGTCTTCGGGTGGGCGTTCGCGTTCTGGGGCCTGGGGCTGTACTGGTGGGCGGGCGTCCTCTACGCCTGGCAGGTCCGCACCCTGCTCCGCGGCACCGAGCGGCTGCCGCGCGAGGAGCGGCGGGCGGCCTCGACCCGGCAGGGCTCGCGGGCGGAGCGCGCCGGTGGGCGGACGCGGGCGGGCCGGGGTGCCTGACCCGCTGCCCCCGCGGGTCACCACCCCGCTCCTGACGCTCATCACCCAGCAGTCGCTGGACGAGGACTACGCGCACGTCGCGCGGCGGCGGCACACCGACCCTCTCCGCGAGCCGCGGCGGCTCGGTCCTCGCGGCCGGGCGCTGCGGACGGCCGCGGTGGTGGCGGTCTTCGGCGTCCTGGTCACCACGGCGGCCGTGCAGACCGCGGAGCAGTCCGACAGCGACCAGTCGAGCCAGGCCTCCCTCGTCGCCGACGTCCAGCAGCGGCGGGCGACGCTCAACCGGCTCCAGCGCCGCATCGACCGGCTCACCTCGGCCAACGAGGACGCGCAGGACACCCTCGACACCACGCGGGCGGCCGCGGTGGCGGCGGAGGGGCGCCGTCGCACCCTGGCCCTGGCCACCGGCTACCTCGCGGTGACCGGGCCCGGGGTGCGGGTCGTCGTGGACGACGGGGCGGACGAGAAGGTGCTGGACTCCGACCTCCAGCAGCTCGTGAACGGCCTGTGGCAGGCGGGCGCGGAGGCGATCAGCATCAACGGCCAGCGCCTGACGGTGCTGACCTCGATCATGAACTCGGGCACGGTCGTCAACGTCAACCGCATCCCGTTGACGCCGCCCTACACCGTGGAGGCGATCGGGGACAGGCGGACGCTCCAGTCCGACCTGGTCGACTCGCACAGCGGGGAGCGGTTCCTGCTGCTGGTGGAGCAGTACGGCTTCGGGTTCACGATGAGCAACGTCGAGACCCTCGAGCTGCCCGCGGCCCCGACCCGTACCCTGTCCTACGCGTCGGAGACCACCGACGCCGGAGGACCCGAGGACTCGGAGGTGGGACCGTGATCGCAGCCCTGGGGCTGCTGGTCGGCATCGTGCTGGGCCTCGTCCTCCAGCCCGACGTGCCCACGGCGCTGGTGGCCTACCTCCCGATCGCGGTCGTCGCGGCGTTGGACGCCGTCTTCGGTGCCCTGCGCGCCTACCTGGACGGGATCTTCGACGACAAGGTCTTCGTCGTCTCGTTCCTCTCCAACGTCGTGATCGCGAGCGGCATCGTGTGGCTGGGCGACCAGCTGGGCGTCGGTGGCCAGCTCTCGACCGGCGTGATCGTCGTCCTGGGCATCCGGATCTTCTCCAACGTCGCCGCGATCAGGCGGCACCTCTTCCACGCATGAGCCAGGGGGGGCAGCCGATGAGCGCGGGGGAGGAGCAGGCCCCGGACCCGCGCCAGGATTCCAGGCAGGAGCCGGAGACGGGGACGGCGCGGCTGAGACGCGCCTTCTGGCACCCGGGTCGCCGGCAGGTCGTGGTCGGCGTGCTGCTCGCGCTGGTCGCCTTCGGCGCGATCGTGCAAGTGCGGACGTCGGGGCAGTCCGACGAGTACGCCGGCTACCGCGAGGAGGACCTGGTCAACGTCCTCTCGGGCCTGGCCGGCGCCAGCCGACGCGCCCGCAACGAGATCTCCCGCCTGGAGCGGACCAAGTCCCAGCTCGAGTCCGACACCGACGCCGAGCAGGCGGCCCTCGACCAGGCCCAGTCGGAGGCCGACACCCTGGCGATCCTGGCCGGCACGGTCCCGGTGACCGGTCCCGGCATCCGCGTCACCATCACCGAGAAGTCCGGCCAGGTGAGCGCCCAGACCGTGCTCAACATGGTGCAGGCCCTCCGGGTGGCCGGGGCCGAGGCGATGCAGTTCAACGGCACCGTGCGCGTCGTCGCCCAGACCTCCTTCAGCGACACCGCGACCGGGCTGTCCATCGACGGTACGCGGCTCACCTCGCCCTACGTCGTCGACGTCATCGGCGGCCCGAGCGCCCTGTCGGGCGCCATGTCGATCCTCGAGGGTCCGCGGGTCGACCTCGAGGACGACGGCGCGAAGGTCGAGATCTCCGAGCTGTCCTCCCTCGACATCGAGGCGGTCACGGACGCCGCGACACCGGAGTACGCGGATCCGCTCGACGACCAGTAGCGTGGTCGCACCGGCCGAGGAGGTCGGCACCCGGCAACGAGGAGAACACGTGTACCCCGACGACCTTCAGTACACCGTCGAGCACGAGTGGGTCCGGACCCCCGGCGAGCACGAGGGTGCGGTCCGCGTCGGCATCACGCACTACGCGCAGGACGCGCTGGGCGACATCGTCTACGTGTCCCTGCCGGCCGTCGGCGACGTCCTCGAGGCCGGCAGCACCTGCGGCGAGCTGGAGTCGACCAAGTCGGTCAGCGACGTGTACGCGCCCGTCGCCGGCGAGGTCGTGGCGGTCAACGACGCCCTCGACGCCACTCCTCAGCTCGTCAACGACGACCCGTACGGCGGCGGCTGGCTCTTCGAGGTGGTCGTGTCCGGGACGCCCGAGGGCCTGCTGGACTCCGCGGCCTACCAGGAGTCGCTCGAGGGCTGAGTGTCCCGCGACACCCGGCGCCTGCGACCCGGCCACGTTCCCGCCCCTCACCTGGGCGGGGCTGGTAGGTTCGAGGCTCCACCGGCCGCTCCACCTGGGGTGGGCCGGGCAGCCCAGTCCCTTCGCGCTCCAGGAGACCCACGATGCCGTTCTGCACCGCGTGTGGCAGGCAGAACCCGGACGACGCCCGCTTCTGCTCCCAGTGCGGCACGCGCCTGGTGAGCGCCGAGCCCGTCGGCGACTCCACGGCCACGATCACGCTGGGTGGCGACCCCCGGGTCGAGACCTCCGACCGGGCGCTCAACCCGGTGGACGCGAAGGCCGTCGACGGCCTGCCCGTGGGCCACGCGCTCCTGGTGGTGCAGCGGGGCCCCGGCTCCGGCAGCCGGTTCCTCCTGGACGCCGACACGGTGACCGCGGGCCGGCACCCCAGCTCCGAGATCTTCCTGGACGACGTCACCGTCTCGCGCAAGCACGCGGTCTTCGAGCGGACGGGTCCGACGTTCACGGTCAGCGACGTGGGCAGCCTCAACGGCACCTACGTGAACCGCGACCGGATCGACAAGGTGCAGCTCAACGACGGCGACGAGGTCCAGATCGGCAAGTTCCGGCTGATGTTCTTCGCCGGGCACGAAGGCGCCTGAGCGTGCCCGCGGAGGCAGCCGGCGCGCCGGCGGGCTCGACCGCGGCGCTCCTCAGCATCGGGCAGGTCCTCGACGCGCTGCGTGAGGACTTCCCCGGGGTGTCGATCCCCAAGATCCGTTTCCTGGAGGACAAGGGGCTGATCAAGCCCGAGCGGACGCCCGCCGGCTACCGCAAGTTCTCGGACGCCGACGTCGCGCGGCTCCGCTACGTGCTGCGCATGCAGCGCGACCACTACCTGCCGCTCAAGGTGATCGGCGAGCACCTCGAGGCCCTCGACAGCGGCTCCGAGCCGCCGCCGATCGAGCCCGTGGTGCCGACCGTGCCCTCGGTCTCGCTCTCTCCCGAGGGGACGCCGAGCCCGGAGTCGTTCCGCCGCACCGACGGGCTCCGGCTGTCGCGGCAGGAGCTGGCGAAGGTGGCTGAGGTCGACCTCGACCTCGTCGACGAGCTCGAGCGTCTCGGCCTGCTGACCCGCCGCCCCGGCACGCAGCACTTCGACACCGACGCGCTCGTGATCGCGCGGACGGCACGCGAGCTCGGCGCGTTCGGCATCGAGCCGCGCCACCTCCGTGGCTTCCGGGCCGCGGCCGACCGGGAGATCGGTCTGGTGAACCAGGTGACGGAGCCGCTGCGGCGGGCCCGGGACACCGCCGCCAGCGCCCGGGCCGAGGAGACGGCGAGCGAGATCGCCGCCCTCACCGTCCGGCTGCACGCGCTGCTGGTGAAGGCCGGCCTGCCCCGCTGACGTCCCTCCCTCCCGGAGGCGTCGGTCCGTCGAGCCCGCCGCGGCGCTGGTGCGGCGCCGTGCCCGGCGGGTGGCCACCCCCGTCACTGCCCGGGCGTTAGGGTGGTCGTGTGCGTGAGGTCGATGTGATGGGCGTCCGGGTCGAGATGCCGAGCAACCAGCCGATCGTGCTGCTGCGCGAGGTGACCGGTGAGCGGTACCTGCCCATCTGGATCGGGGCGGTGGAGGCGACCGCGATCGCGTTCGCGCAGCAGGGCGTCACGCCGCCGCGTCCGCTCACCCACGACCTGCTCAAGGACGTCCTCGAGGCCACCGACAACGGCCTGGAGGAGGTGAGGATCACCGAGGTCAAGGACGGGATCTTCTTCGCCACCCTGGTGCTCGCCTCGGGCGCCGAGGTCTCGGCGCGGCCGTCGGACTCGATCGCCCTGGCGCTGCGCACCGGATCGCGGATCGTGTGCGCCGAGGAGGTGCTCGACGAGGCCGGCCTCGCGGTGCCCGCCGAGCAGGAGGACGAGGTCGAGCGGTTCCGCGAGTTCCTCGACCACGTGAGCCCCGAGGACTTCGAGTCTCCCTCGGAGTGAGGTCTCCCCTCCGCACGCGCCGGGTTCCCGGCCGAGGGTAAAGACTCACCATCAACCTCAGGTTGAGACTCGACACGCCGGAAGGGTCTTTGACCCGGGTTCCGGCCGAGCCGTACCTTGCTTGCTGTCTTCGTTGTAACTCCATCGCTGTGGCTCGTCCGGGTCACGGCTCCTTCCCCGGGGGTTACGCTCAACGGAGTAGACCCACGGAGGATTCGTGTGAACGAGCACGAGCAGGAGTCGCGCGAGAGCGCTGAGGCCGTCGAGGCCGCCCAGTCGGCGGACGAGCAGGGCCTTCTCTTCACCGACGACGTCTCGCCGGTGCCCAGCGATCTCGGCTACCGCGGCCCGACCGCGTGCAACGCCGCCGGCATCACCTATCGCCAGCTCGACTACTGGGCCCGCACCGGCCTCGTCGAGCCCGGCGTGCGGGGGGCCAAGGGCTCGGGCTCGCAGCGGCTGTACTCCTTCCGCGACATCCTCATCCTCAAGGTCATCAAGCGCCTCCTGGACGCGGGCATCTCGCTCCAGCAGATCCGGACCGCCGTCCAGCACCTGCGCGAGCGCGGCACCGACGACCTGACGCGCGTGACGCTCATGAGTGACGGCGCCTCGGTCTACGAGTGCACCAGCAACGACGAGGTCATCGACCTGCTCCAGGGTGGCCAGGGCGTCTTCGGCATCGCGATCGGCGGCGTGTGGCGCGAGATCGAGGGCACGCTCGCCGAGCTCCCGTCCGAGCGCACCGGGGACGCCGCGGAGGCGAGCCCGGCCGACGAGCTGGCCGCGCGCCGCGCCCGTCGCACCGCCGGCTGAGTCCGCGACACCGCTCACCAGCTCCTCCGACGCGCCCGCGTCGTCCCGCCGAGGCGGGGCGGCGCGGGCGTCGTGCGTGCGGAGGATGACCGGCCCGGCTGGTAGATTCGGCCGCGCTGCTCATCCCGCGCGGGAGAGCTCTCGCCCCGGCACCGTCGGGGGCGGGGCGCCGAAGGGGCAATCCCTCCCCGGAACCTCTCAGGCACCCAGGACCGCGCAGGCCAGGCAACTCTGGAGCGACACCGTCGCCGCGACAGAGGGGGAGGCGCCCGACGACTTCTCGCGTCCCCAGGAGCCTCATGACCGAGCACACCGCGCCGTCCGCCCAGACGTCGACCCAGACGTCCACTGCCGCTTCCGCCCCCGCGGCGTCCTTCGCCGACCGCCACGTCGGCCCGACGTCGGCCGACGTCGCGGCCATGCTGAAGACGGTGGGTGCCGACTCCCTCGAGGCGCTGATGGACGCGGCCGTGCCGGGCGCGATCCGCGCGACCCGGGCGCTGGACCTCCCGGAGCCGCTGGGCGAGCTGGAGACGGCCCGCGCGCTGCGGGAACTGGCGGACGCGAACCGCCCGCTCGAGCCCATGATCGGCCTCGGCTACCACGGCACCGTGACGCCGCCCGTGATCCGGCGCAACGTCCTCGAGGACCCGTCCTGGTACACGGCGTACACGCCGTACCAGCCCGAGATCTCGCAGGGACGCCTCGAGGCGCTCCTCAACTTCCAGACGGTGGTCGGCGACCTCACCGGCCTGCCGACGGCGAACGCCTCCCTGCTCGACGAGGGCACCGCGGCCGCCGAGGCGATGACGCTGGTGCGGCGCGCCGACCGCAAGGCGTCCGGCCCGTTCGTCGTCGACGCGGATGCCCTGCCCCAGACCATCGACGTCGTCCGCACCCGCGCCGAGGCGATGGGCATCGAGGTGCTCGTCGCCGACCTGGCCGACGGGCTCGCCGCCGTGCCCGAGGGGCCGGTCTCCGGCGTCCTGGTGCAGTACCCGGGCGCGTCCGGCGAGGTCCGCGACCCGCGGCCCGTCATCGAGGCCGCGCACGAGCGTGGCGGCCTGGCCGTGGTGGCGGCCGACCTCCTCGCGCTCACGCTCCTGGAGTCGCCCGGCGCCCTCGGCGCGGACGTGGCCATCGGCTCCTCGCAGCGCTTCGGCGTCCCGCTGTTCTACGGCGGGCCGCACGCCGGGTACATGAGCGTGCGCGCCGGCCTCGAGCGGCACCTGCCCGGTCGGCTCGTCGGCGTCTCCGTGGACGCGGAGGGTCGGCCCGCCTACCGGCTGGCGCTCCAGACCCGGGAGCAGCACATCCGGCGGGACAAGGCGACCTCCAACATCTGCACCGCCCAGGTGCTGCTCGCGGTGGTGGCGTCGATGTACGCCGTCCACCACGGCCCCGAGGGCCTGCGGGCGATCGCGGCCCGCACCCACGAGCTCGCCGGCCGGGCCGCGGCCTCGCTGCGGGCGGCGGGGCTCGAGGTGCCCACGACGTCCTTCTTCGACACCCTCACCGTGCGCGTGCCCGGTGGTGCCGCCGAGGTGGTGGCCGCGGCGCGCGCCGAGGGCCTGCACCTGCGGCTCGTGGACGCCGACACGGTGGGGCTGTCGTTCTCCGAGGTCAGCGGTGCGGGGACGCTCCGTGCGCTGCACACGGCCTTCGGCGTGACCCCGCAGGCGGTGGAGCCCGTCCGGGGGCTGCCCGAGACCCTGCACCGGACCACCGCGTACCTCGAGCACGAGGTGTTCCGCAGCCACCGCTCCGAGACCCAGATGCTGCGCTACCTGCGGCGGCTCTCCGCCCGGGACTACGCGCTGGACCGCGGGATGATCCCGCTCGGCTCGTGCACCATGAAGCTCAACGCCACCACCGAGATGGAGCCGGTCTCGCTCCCCGGGTTCGCCGACCTGCACCCCTTCGCGCCGGCGCAGGACGCCGAGGGCTACCGCCGTCTCGTCGACGACCTCGAGGGCTGGCTGGCCGAGGTCACCGGCTACGACCGCGTGTCCGTCCAGCCGAACGCCGGCTCGCAGGGCGAGCTCGCGGGCCTGCTGGCGATCCGCGGCTACCACCGCTCCCGCGGCGACGAGCAGCGCGACGTCTGCCTCATCCCGTCCTCGGCCCACGGCACCAACGCCGCGTCGGCCGTGATGGCCGGGATGCGGGTGGTGGTGGTGAAGGCCGCCGAGGACGGCGCCGTGGACCTCGACGACCTCCGCGCCCAGTGCGAGAAGCACGCCGACACGCTGGCGGCGATCATGGTGACCTACCCCTCGACGCACGGCGCGTACGAGGAGACCATCACCGACCTCTGCGCCACCGTGCACTCCTTCGGCGGCCAGGTCTACGTCGACGGTGCCAACCTCAACGCCCTGCTCGGCTTCGCCAAGCCCGGCGAGTTCGGCGGAGATGTCTCGCACCTGAACCTGCACAAGACCTTCTGCATCCCGCACGGCGGCGGTGGCCCCGGCGTGGGCCCGGTCGCGGTGCGGTCGCACCTGGCGCCGTTCCTGCCCAGCCACGAGGCGCACCCCGAGGAGGCCAAGCGCGCCGGCGTGGGCGCCATCTCGGCGGCGCCGTACGGTTCCGCGGGCATCCTGCCCATCTCCTGGGCCTACGTGCGGATGATGGGCGCCGAGGGCCTCACCCGCGCCACGGCCACCGCGGTGCTCGCGGCCAACTACGTCGCGGCCCGCCTGGAGGAGCACTTCCCGGTGCTCTACCGCGGTGCCGGCGGCTTCGTCGCCCACGAGTGCATCCTCGACGTCCGTCCGCTGACCAAGGCCACCGGCGTCACGGTGGACGACGTCGCGAAGCGTCTCGTCGACTACGGCTTCCACGCCCCGACGATGTCGTTCCCCGTCGCGGGCACGCTCATGGTCGAGCCCACCGAGTCCGAGGACCTCGGCGAGATCGACCGGTTCTGCGACGCCATGATCGCCATCAAGGCCGAGGCCGACCGGGTGGCCGCGGGGGAGTGGGACGTCGAGACCTCCCCGTTGCGCCGCGCCCCGCACACCGCCCGGGCACTGGTCGAGGACTGGGACCGCCCCTACAGCCGCGAGCTCGGCTGCTTCCCCGGCGGGCTCACCGGCCCCAACGGCGTCCAGGACAAGTACTGGCCCGCCGTCGCCCGCATCGACCAGGCGTACGGCGACCGGAACCTCGTCTGCGCCTGCCCGCCGCCCGAGGCCTTCGCCTGACGGTCCGGTGCTGCGGTGGCGGGGCTGGTGTCCGGCTCACGTTTGGTCCCCAACCGTGTCCTCCGGGGCCGAATTCATCGGGTTGGTGACCAAACGTGAGCCGCCGGACGGTCATGGGCCGCCACCCCGGCCGCCGACGTCCCGGTCCGGAACCTCACTGCGCGGGCGTCCTGGTGACGTCGAGGTCGTAGGTGAACGCGGTCGAGCAGTCGAGGGGGTGGCGGCGGTCCCGGAAGCGGAGCACCAGGTCGGCGTCCAGCCGGCGGTGGGTGCCGTCCACGACGATGTCGTAGCCGGCGTCCGCGTACTCCTCGTGGACGTGGACCGGCTTCCCCCGCTCCGGAGCCGTGCCCCGCACCCGCGCCCGGTGGCCGCCCACGAGGACGCCGGTGGCGACGGCCCCGTCGGAGGCGACGAGGTCGTCGTCCGGTGATCGTTGGCCGACCCGCATCCGGTCGACCCCGGTGGTCCTGAGCTGGACGAGCAGCGTGTTGCCGTACTGGTCGTTGTCGTACAGCGTCACGAACGCGGTGCGCTGCGCCCAGGTCGCCACACACTCGACGACGTGGCCGGTCTCGTGGGTGGTCGTCGCCGCGTCGGTCTCCTCGGCCGACGCCGGGCCGGGGACGGCCGAGGCCAGGACGGCGGCCGTCGCCAGGCCGAGGGTGGCGGTGCGGATGGTCTGTCGCATGGTGGTTCCTCCTCGTCGCGCACGCCGTGTGCGTGCGGTCGGGAGGAGTACGCGCCCGCCCCTCGGTCGGTTGCATCGGGGGCGGAGAAACCTCCCGAGCCCTCAGGTTTGGTCACCAACCCGGTGTCGGAGCGCTCCGGAGAGCGGGTTGGGGACCAAACGTGAGCAGGACGGCGGGGAGATCAGGACGCCGCGGTCACCGCGCCTGCGACACGCTGGACATGTTGAAGTCGGGGACGCGGAGGGCCGGGGTGGCGGTGCGGCTGAAGTAGTCGTCACCCCACTCGCGGCTGAAGCTGGGCACCGTCTCGGAGGCGTGCGTGAACCGCCGGAGCAGGTCGACCGGCGACTCGTTGAACCGGAAGTTGTTCACCAGCCCGGTGATCTCCCCGCCCTCGACCAGGTAGACGCCGTCGCGGGTGAGCCCGGTGAGCAGGAGGGCCTGCGGGTCGACCTCGCGGATGTACCACAGGCAGGTGAGGAGCAGCCCGCGCTCGGTGCCGGCGACGAGGTCCTCCACCGTCCCGGTCCCGCCCTCGACCTCGAGGACCAGGTTGTCGATGTCCGGCGTGGTGGGCTGGCCGGTGAGCCCCGCCGAGTAGCGGGTCTGCAGCAGCGAGGTGAGGGTACCGCCGGAGATCCAGTCGGTCCTGCCCAGCGGGAGGCCGTTGTCGAAGACCGAGGCGGTGTCGGACGACGAGGTGGCGACCACGAACGGCGCGCACTCCAGCGCCGGGTACCGGGGGTCGGAGGCCAGCGTCACCCGCGGGTCGACGAGGGCGTCGCCGATCCGCGTGCCGCCGCCGCGCCGGGAGTAGACCGACTGCCCGTCGTGGGCACTGCGGGCGCCGGCCGACCAGTAGGCGTCGATCATCAGGTCCGCGACCGAGCCCGGCGGCAGGATCGTGTCGTACCGCCCCGCCGGCAGGTCCACCCGCCGCTCGCCCCAGCCCAGACGGCGCTCGAGCTCGGCGTCCAGGGCGAGGGCGTCGACCTCGGTGAAGTCCCGGGTGGCACCGCCGACCCACGCGGACTGGGTGAGGGCGGCGTCCTTGCCGGTGCAGCCGTAGTGGCCGGTGGGCTGCACGTGGCGCAGCCGCAGGCCGGTGCTGGAGGCGAGGTACGTCGTGGTCATCTCGTGATTGACGAAGCCGTAGAGCACGCGGTCCGCGGCCCGGGCGCGACCGAACGCCTCCCCGAGCGCCGGGGCGAACACGTCGTAGACGTGGATGTCGGTGGGCACCGGTGCCTCGGCCCAGTCGGCGGACACCGCGTCGCGCACCAGGTCCGCGGCGTCCTCGGCAGGGTCGGCGGCCCGGGCCGCGGCGTCCGCGGCCTCGACGAGGGCGCGGACCTGCTCGACCGACGCGGCCGTCCCGCCCACGGTGCCGACGCCGACGCCGTCGGCGCCCCGCACGAACGAGACGACGGAGACGGTGACGCCGTGCATGACGCCGTTGGTGGTGAGGGTGTTGTTGGCCCAGCGGAGGTTGGCGCTGGTCTTGTCGCTCACCACGACGACGCAGTCGTCGGCGGTGCTGGTGGCCAGGGCGTGCTCGGCCAGGTCCTGGGGCGTCACGGCGCTCACTGGCCGGCCTCCTGCGTGGTGTTGAGGATGCGCACGCCGCGGAACAGCGCGCTGGGGCAGCCGTGGCTGACGGCGGCGACCTGGCCGGGCTGGGCCTTGCCGCAGTTGAAGGCGCCGCCGAGGACGTAGGTCTGCGGCCCTCCGACGGCTTCCATCGAGCCCCAGAAGTCGGTCGTGGTGGCCTGGTAGGCGACGTCGCGCACCATGCCGCCGAGCTCGCCGTCGGTGATCGTGTAGAAGCGCTGCCCCGTGAACTGGAAGTTGAACCTTTGCATGTCGATCGACCAGGAGCGGTCGCCCACGACGTAGAGACCGCGCTCGACGCGCGAGATCAGCTCGTCGGTGCCGGGGCCGTCGGGGGCGGGCTGCAGGGAGACGTTCGCCATCCGCTGGATGGGGATGTGCCCGGGGGAGTCCGCGTACGCGCAGCCGTTGGAGCGGCCGTCCCCGTCGGCGGTGGGGTTGAGCTCGGGCATCATCGCGCCCATGGGCCGGTCGAGCTGGTAGCCGACGAGGGTGCCGTCCCGGACGATGTCCCAGGACTGCGTCTCGACGCCCTCGTCGTCGTAGCCCACGGTGGCGAGGCCGTGCGGCACCGTGCGGTCGCCGGTCACGTTCATCACGCCGCTGCCGTAGCGCAGCGTGCCGAGCAGGTCGGGGGTGGCGAAGGACGTCCCGGCGTAGTTCGCCTCGTAGCCGAGCGCGCGGTCGAGCTCCGTGGCGTGGCCGATCGACTCGTGGATGGTGAGCCACAGGTTGGACGGGTGGATGACCAGGTCGTAGGTGCCCGCCTCGACGCTCGGCGCCTTCAGCTTCTGGGCGAGGAGCTCGGGGACCTCCTCGATCTCGGCGTCCCAGTCCCAGGTCGCCGCCGGGTCGCCGGACGGCGAGCCCGCCACGTACTCCCAGCCGCGCCCGACCGGCGGGGCGATGGAGGCCATGGAGTCGAAGGTGTCGGCGCCCGCGCCGTGGGCCTCGAACTCGGGGTGCAGCCGCACCCGCTGCTGCACGGTGCGCGTGCCGAGGAGGTCGGCGTAGAACTTGTTCTCGCGCACCTGGAGGAGGGAGGCGGACGCGTGGTCGACGGCCGCGCCCTCGCGCAGCCGGTTGGTCCAGCCGACGAGCACGGCGCCCTTCTCGGCGACGCTCACGTCGAACGGGTCGATCTCGTAGGCGGAGACCCAGGTCGCGACGTGCACCGGTTCCGGGGCCAGCCGCACCGGCTCGGTCGTCATGGCCGAGGCGACCTCGGCGACCGCGCAGGCCTCCTCCGCCACCCGGCGGGCCTCGTCCTCGGTGAGGACGACGCCGGAGGCGAACCCCCAGGTCCCGCGGTGGACGACCCGCACGGCGAAGCCGAGGTCCTCGGCGTCGCCGGCCGCCTGGAGGACGCCGTCCCGCGCCCGCAGGTGCTGGTACCGGACCCGCTCGAAGCGGAAGTCGGCATGGGTCGCGCCGAGGGCGTCCGCGCGCTGCAGCGCGGCCTCGGCGAGGCGTTCGTAGGGGAGTGCGGTGAAGCTGGGGTCGACCTGCGGTCCGCTCATGACGGCGAACCTACCCGTCCGCGGGCGGACGCGGGCGGAGCGACGACGCCGGCCGGTGAGCTCAGACGCCCTGCAGCGCCACGGCCGAGCCGGTACGCGTCTTGGTGACGACCAGGCGGGCCGGGATGCGGTCCCGCATCTCCGCGACGTGGCTGACGACCCCGATCACCCGGCCTCCCTCGCGCAGGCCGTCCAGGATGCCGAGGACGTCGTCGAGGGTGTCGGCGTCCAAGGAGCCGAAGCCCTCGTCGACGAACAGCGTGTCCAGCACCGTGCCGCCGGCCTCGGCCGAGATGACGTCGGCCAGGCCCAGGGCGAGGGCCAGGCTGACCACGAAGGTCTCGCCGCCGGACAGGGTGGCGGGGTCGCGGGCTTCGCCCGACCAGTCGTCGCGGACCAGGAGCGACAGCCCTCCGCGCGTCTCGCCCGTGCCGCGCTCCCCGGTGTGCTCCAGGGCGTACCGGCCGTCGCTCATCGAACCGAGCCGCGTGTTCGCGGCGGCGACGACCTGGGAGAGGCGGTAGGCCAGCACGAACGCCGACAGCCGCATGCGCAGGGCGTTGTCCGCGGACTTGCCCTCCGCGAACGCGGAGACCCGCGCGAGCAGCGCGTGCTGGTCCAGGAGCGGCCCCCAGGCTGTGAGCCGTTCCTCGAGGGCCGCCGTGAGCTCCGTGAGGCGCCCGGTGGCCGCGGTGGAACGCAGCGCAGCCGCGCGCGACGTGCTCAGGGCGGTCCTGGCCGCCTCGTGGGCCGCGGCGCAGGCACCGAGGTCGCCGTCGTCGGCGGACGGGAGGGCCTCCTCCCGCCCCACCTCCGCCAGGACGACGGCCACGGCGTCGAGCCGGCGGCGGTGCTCGGCCAGGGCCCGCTCGAGGCGGTCGACCTCCGCCGGGGGGACGGCGGCCTCGGCGGCCTCGTCGACCTCCGCGAAGCCCGCCTCGGTCAGCGCCTCGTTCAGCGCCGTGGCGGCCGCCTCCGCGGACCGTCGGGCCGCGAGCGCCGCCTGGCGGGTCTCGTGGGCGGTGCGCAGGACGCGCTGCCGCTCCGTGAGCTCCGCGGTGAGTCGGCGCAGGCGGGCCGCCTCGTGGGGGCCGTCGCCGGCGTCGGGCTCGTCGAACGGCAGGGCCAGGTCGAGCACGCCGTCCTCCGGCTCGGGGGCGTGCCCGTCGAGGACGCGCTCGGCGGTGGCCAGCCCGACGGCGAGCCGGCCCTCCAGATCCGCGACCTCGCGGACGAGGTCGCGGCGCTCCGTCTCGCAGGAGGCGAGCCTCGCCCGGGCGGCGGCCTGCTCGGACAGGGCCTGCTCGACCCGCCGTCCCAGGTCCTCGCAGCGGCGGGTGGCGGCCGGCACCCGGTCGCCGGCCTGGCGGGCCGTGGCCAGCGCGGCCTCGGCCTCGGTGTGGAGCCGGGCCAGCGTCGCGTGGTCGGCATCGCCCGCACGAGCCTGTGCCAGGTCCCGCTGGGTCGCGAGGTCACGCACGTGCTGACCGAGCACGTTCTCGCTGCTGTTGGCCTCGTCGAGGGCCCGCTGGGCGTCGCGCTCCGCCGCGGCGTCGGCGGCCCCGTGGGCCCGCACCGCGCGGTGCGGGTGGTCGCACGACCCGCACACCGGGCAGGCGCCCCCGACGGCCAGGCCGCCGGCGAGCTCGGCGGCCATCGAGGCGATGCGCTCCTCGCGGACCTCCAGGAGCCGCTCCCTCGCGGCGACGACGGCCTCGCGGGCCGACTGCCACCGGGCGTGGGCGTCGACGTGGCGGGCGGCGAGGGCCTCGACGTCCGCCAGGTGACGGCGTCGCGCGGCGAGCTCCTCGACCGCCTGCTCGGCGGCACGCAGACCGGCTGCGGCCCGCTCCGCCACCGCCAGGTCCTCCCGTGCCGCGTCCCGACGAGCGGGCAGCACCTCGAGCTCGGCGGCCAGGTCCTCCAGGGCGACGGCGAGCTCCCGCCGGGCGCGCCCGGTCTGCGCCAGTCGCGTGGACGCCGTCGCGAGGCGGTCCGCGGACCCGGCCAGCCCCGCCAGGACGGTGAGCGCGTGGGTGACGGAGGCGGAGGCCGCGTCGAGCTCGGCGTCCACGGCGGGGGAGTCGAGCTCGGCAGCGAGGTCGGCGTCGAGGTCGGCGCCGCCCACCTCGTCCTCACAGCCCCTGGCCGTGGCGAGCGCGCGGGCGGCGGCGGCCGCCGTCCTGCGCAGCGACCGCTCGGCGTCCTGCGCCACCCGGGCGACGGGCAGCACGGGCAGGGCGCGTCGGGCGGCGGCCACGACGGCCTCGTCGCGGTGGCGCTCGTCGGCGAGGGAGGCCAGCCGGGCCTCCTCGGCAAGGGCGGCGCTGCGGCGCGCGGCCCGTCCGTCGCGGGCCCGTGCCGCGTCGAGCCGCTCTGCTGCCGCGGCCTCCTGGGAGGCCGCGCGGGCGACGTCCGCGGTGGCCTGCGAGAGCGCCTCCGCGGCGCGCGTCCGCAGCCCGACCGCCCAGGGCAGGAGGTCGGCCGAGACCGGCCCGAGGTCGTGCAGGTCCCACGTCTCGGGGAGGGACTCGTCGGCGGCCTCGCTGACGCGGCTGATCACGTCGGCGACCTCGTCGTGCGCGGCCTCGGCCCTGCGGCGCAGCCCGGTGCGCTCCTCGCGCAGCCAGCGCTCGACCCGCTCGAAGCGGTCCGTCCGGAACAGCTTCTGCAGCAGCTGGTGCCGCTCGTCCGAGGTGGCGCGCAGGAAGGCCTGGAACCGGCCCTGGGGCAGCATCGCGACCTGGGTGAACTGGGTGAGGTTCATCCCCAGCACGCCCGAGACGAGGTGGCCCGTCTCGTCCAGCCGCGTCGAGAGGGTGGTCCAGGTGCCGTCGACGAGCTCGGAGCACACCACGGAGGCCTGCTCGGTCGTCCAGCCCTCCCCGCGACGCTTGGGGCGGTTCCACTGCGGCGAGCGGACCAGGCGCAGCCGCCGCGTGCCGACCGTCAGCTCGAGCGTCACCTCGGGGCGCACGCCCGGGGCGGCCTGGTCGCTGCGGAGGCGGCGCGCCGCGCCGCGGTCACCGGGGACGTTGCCGTAGAGGGCGAAGCACACCGCGTCGAGGACGCTGGTCTTGCCCGCCCCGGTGGGGCCGGTCAGCAGGAAGAGGCCCGCCTCCGAGAGCCGGTCCAGGTCGACCTCGACGGTCCCGGGGAACGGGCCGAACGCGGTCGCCGTCAGGTGGTGCAGCCTCACGGTGCGCCCACCCCCGCGCCGGCGGGAGCCGGGTCGGCGTCCGGGTCCTCGCAGCAGGCGTCGACGGCCTGCGACAGGAGGGCCCGCTCCTCGGCGGTGGGGGCGGAGCCGCGCATGGCCGAGACGAACTCCTCGACCACGTCGAGGTCGCTGCGCCCGGCCGCGGGCCGCGCGGGGAGGCCGCCGACGGCGGGGGCCGTGTGCTCGAAGGAGAGCACCAGGGCGTGCGGGAACCGTCGGCGCAAGCGCTCCATCGCGCCGACCGGGCGGTCGACGTCCGTGAGCACCGCCTGCACCCACGCGTCCTCGGCGTCCGCGTGCCGGGGGTCGGTGAGCAGCTCCTCCAGGCTCCCGCGCAGGCGCGCCAGGCGGCGGGGCACGGGGGAGGCGACGAGCTCGGCCGACAGCGGCGCGCCGCCCTCGCGGGGCGCGCCCAGGTCCACGAGCCAGCTGCCCTTGGTGTGGCCCGCCTCCGAGAAGGAGTACGCCAGCGGCGAGCCCGAGTAGCGCACGCGCTCGTCGAGCACGTGCCGACCGTGGAGGTGCCCGAGGGCCACGTAGTCGAGCCCCGCGAAGTGGGACGTGGGGACGATCGAGACCCCGCCGACGGAGATGTCGCGCTCGGAGTCGCTGGGGCGCACGTCGTCACCGCTGCCGGCGACGAAGGCGTGGGCCAGGACGACGGAGCGCGCACCCGGCCGGGAGGCGAGGTCCGCGCGCACGCGCCGCAGCGCCTCGCCGAGGGCCGCCTCGTGCGAGCGGGTCGCCAGGGACCACTCGACGCGGGTCGCCTCCGGGTCCAGGTACGGCAGGCCGTGCACGGCCACCGTGCCGTGCTCGTCCTCCAGCAGGATCGGCGTGCCGACCTCCGAGGCCCGCGTGCGCAGGTGGACGCCGGCCGCGTCGGCGAGCCGGGAGCCGAACCCGAGCCGCTGGGCGGAGTCGTGGTTGCCGCTGGTGAGCACGACCCGCGCGCGGGAGGCGGCGAGCCGCGCCAGCGTCTCGTCGGCCAGGCGGACCGCGTCGACCTGCGGGAGCGCGCGGTCGTAGACGTCCCCGGAGACCAGGACGACGTCCACCCGCTCGGCCTCGACCACCTCCAGCAGGTGGTCGACCCAGGCGGCCTGGTGCGTGAGCATCCCCTCGCGGTGGAAGGACCGGCCCAGGTGCCAGTCGGAGGTGTGGAGGAGGCGCACGCGTGCACCGTAGGACGCGGCGCCGACAGAGGGGTGGACCCACGCCGCCGACCCCGCTGCGAGGGTGGTCACCGTGACACCTCCGAGCCCCTCGTCCACGTCCCCCAGCACCGCGAGCGAGAGCCGGGTGGAGGGCGGTGGCGCGACCGCCGGTCCGCCCTCGGTGCTCGTGGTCGGAGCCGGGGTGGCGGGCCTCGCCGCCGCCCGGGCCGTGCACCGCCACGGGCTCGACGTGCGGGTCGTCGACCGCGGGCACCGCCCGGGTGGCCGCCTGGCCACGCGGACCTGGGACGGTCGGCCGGTCGACCACGGCGCCTCGTACCTCACGGTGGGCGAGGAGGGTCGACGCGACGGCTTCGCGCAGGTGGTGGCGGGGTGGGAGGTCGCGGGGCTCGCGCGCCGCTGGACCGACACGTTCGGCGTCGCCTCGGCAGACGGCAGGTCCACGACGACCGGCCCGGTGCGCTGGGCGGCGCCCGCGGGCCTGCGCAGCCTCGCCGAGGACCTCGCCCGGGGGCTGGAGGTCGACCTCGCCACCACGGTCGAGCAGGTCACGACGACGCCGGGCGGACGGCCGGCCGTCGACGGCGTCGAGTGGGACGCCGTGGTGCTGGCCATGCCCGACGAGCAGGCCCGGCGCCTGCTCGGTCCGGGGCTCGCGCAGGAGATCAGGGACGAGGTGCTGTCGAGGCTCGACGTCGCCGGCGAGCCGGTGCTGGCCGTCGCCGCCCGGTGGCCCGCGCGGGTGTGGGACGACCTCCCCGACGGCCTCTTCGTCAACGACCACCCCG
This sequence comes from Nocardioides sp. GY 10127, assembly GCF_004919085.1. Classification (GTDB taxonomy): domain Bacteria; phylum Actinomycetota; class Actinomycetes; order Propionibacteriales; family Nocardioidaceae; genus Nocardioides. The sequence continues at coordinate 132,771 of NZ_STGL01000001.1, forward strand.
TCCTCGGCTGGGTCGCCGACGACGGTCGGCGGCGGGGCGACGGCGCCCCGGTCCTCGTCGCCCACACGACGTCCGACTTCGCCATCGCCCACCTGGAGGACCCGACGGCGGCGCTCCCGCGCGTGCTCGAGGAGCTCGGCGCGCTCCTGGGGGTGGAGCCCCCGTCCGACGCGTTCGTCCACCGCTGGGGGCTCGCCCGACCGGTGGGGCACCACGACGAGCCCTTCCTCCTGCGCAGCACCGGTGCCGGGGCGCTCGCGGTGTGCGGGGACGCGTGGTCCGACCGCCCGCGGGTCGAGGCGGCCTGGCTCTCCGGGGAGCGGTGCGGGTCGGCGGTGGTCCAGACCCTGGCCGACCAGCCTGCGGGGCGCAGCGCCTGAGAGCGGGCCGGGCGCACCGCGACCGAGGCCGTCCGTCCCGGTCGGGAAGGACCAAGGTCCCGTCCTGCGTGAAGGCGGGCTGAAAACGGGTGACGGGAGCGTTCCGAGGCCCTTCACTTGTCGCATCGGGTCCACGGCCGAGCAGGTCGTGCTGCCCGATCACTGACGAGGTCGTGTGGCGGGCTGGGGGGTTGCGCCACAGGCCTGGTGGTGGCGAGGGCCGGATCCGCGTGCTGGGGAGCGTCGCGGGCCCGGCCCTCGTCCGTTTCCCCGCCCAGGTGCCCGACTCGGGTTGCCGGCTCAGGTTCCGGCACGGGTTGCCGGCTCAGGCGTAGCGCACGGCGCGACCGGGGCCGGTGAAGCCCCACAGGTCCAGGCCCCGGGCCTCCGCCAGTCGCGCCGAGAGGGACGTGGGCGCACCGACGGCCACCAGCGAGCCCACGCCCGCGGCGACGGCCTTCTGCACCAGCTCGAAGCCGATGCGGCCGCTCACGACGAGGCAGGCCTCGGCGGCGGGCAGCCCCGCGAGCACCCGGGACCCGGTGACCTTGTCCAGCGCGTTGTGCCGGCCGACGTCCTCGCGGACGACGAGGAGCTCGCCGTCCGCGGTGGCGAGCCCGGCCGCGTGCGAGGCGCCGGTCCGCTCGAAGACCCGCTGGCCCGCGCGCAGGCGGTCCGGCAGGGCGCGGACCACGGCGGCGTCCGGCCGGTCGCCCTGCCACGGCGGGCCCGCGACGCCGGAGAGCGCGTCGTCCACCGAGTCCGCGCCGCACACGCCGCAGGCCGACGAGCCCGCCGAGAGCGCCTCGTGCCGGGCGCCGGGGGCGCGGCGCGGGGCACGGGCCAGCCGCAGCGTCACGACGTTGAAGGCCTGCTCGGGGGTGAGGGTGGCGTCCGTGCAGTACGCGACCGCGGCCAGCGCTCCGGCCGCCACGTCCGCGTCGTCGAGGAGCCCCTCGTGCCGCGCCCAGCCGGCGGCGAGCTCGAAGTCGTGCCCGGGGGTGCGCATGGTGACCCAGAGCCGGCGTCCGGGCTCCCCGGGCCAGGTGGCGCGCAGCTCCAGCGGCTCCTCGGTGACCAGCCGGTCCTCGTGCCGGCGGACGCGGTCGGGGGCGCCGTCCTCCTCCGCCGGCCGGTGCTCCGCGACCCGCCGCCGGGTGGTGGGGCCGGGAGGCTTGGGCAGGTGGTCCACGGCCGCCCTCACACGCCTCGGAAGGTGCGGCGCACGCCCAGGCGGTGGACGAGCTCGTCGGTGGCGTCCACCAGGCGACGCCGGACGGAGGCGTCGACGTCCTCACGCGCGGCGAGCGTGGTCATCGTGTCCACGGTGGAGGCCGTGACCGAGGAGCGGGGGAAGAAGGCCTCGACGGCCGACGCCAGGACCCACCCCGCGTGCACCCCGGGGAGGTCGGGCACGACCTCGGCGAAGCGCGCCACGTAGGCGTCGGTGACGGACTCCTGCCCGGCACGCCACATGCCCTCGCCGGCGGCGGTGAGCTCGTAGTTGGGGACCTCGACGGCACCGGTCAGTCGGTCCCACGCGAACACCTTGGCCTCCGGTGTCGGGAGGGAGGCGACGGCGCGCGTGTGCTCGACCCGGGACACGGCCGTCGGCTCCGCCTCGAGCGCGGCGTCGAGGGCGGCGCGGTCCGTGGCACCGAGGGTGGCGAGCCGCACCAGGAGGCGCCATCGCAGCTCGAGGTCGACGTCCACCCCGTCGGGCAGGTCGGTGCCGGCGACCCAGGCGGCCAGGACGTCCGGGTCGCGGGTGGCCCCGACGGCCGCCTGGAAGGCGGCGAGCTGGAGCGGCGAGCCCGGCTCGGCCGCGCGCGTGGCCGTCAGTGCGGCCGCGGCGAGACGGTCCGCGCCGGCGGCCGGGTCGCTGGTGTGCGGCAGGTAGGAGAGCACCCAGGGGAAGGTGTAGACGAGGCCCGCGTCCACGGTCTCGACGGGCAGCCAGGCCTCGGCGAGGTCGACGGCCGCGTCGGGGTCGACCAGGGCGTGGTGGACGCCCGAGCGGACCTGGTTCCAGACCGCGGCGCGCAGCCGGGCGTCGTCGGTGCCCGCCACCAGGGCGGGCAGCAGGGCCACCGACGCGGGGTCGGGCAGCGTGGCGGCCCAGGTCTCCTCGGCGGCGTCCAGCACGACCACCTGCTGCTCCTCGACGGCCGGGAGGGGGACCGCGACCTCGGCCGCGTCGACCGTCACCGTGGTGAGCGTGTGCGGTCCCGACGCGGGCCCGGTGAGCAGGCGCACGGTGTGCGCCCGGTCGGCCGGTCGGCCCACCGGCGGGGTGCGGCGCAGCAGCCCGGCCCCGCGGTCGACCTCCAGCAGGTCGGGCCCGGCGGTGGTGAGCCAGGCGTCCGAGAACGACCCCAGGTCGGCGGCACCCGCGCGCTCCCACGAGCCGAGCAGGTCGTGCATGGTGGCGTTGCCGAAGCGGTGCCGGGTGAAGTGGTCGACCGCGCCGGCCATGAAGACGTCGTCGCCCAGGCGTGCGTTGAGCTGACGCAGGATGGCGGACCCCTTGGCGTAGGAGATCCCGTCGAAGCTCTGGAGGGCCTCGAGCGCGTCGTCGGCGCCGTTGCCCGCCACGGAGTGGGTGGTGGGGCGCTGGTCGGCGAGCAGGCCCCACTGGCGGCGCTGGAACGAGTTCAGCACCCAGGCCTCGTCGAACTGCGTCACCGAGGCCGTGACCCGGTTGCCCATGTACTCGGCGAACGACTCGTTGAGCCACAGGTCGTCCCACCAGCGGGGCGTGACCAGGTTGCCGAACCACTGGTGGGCCATCTCGTGGGCGACGGTGATCGCCCGCTGGGTCCGCATGCCACGGGTGGTCCTGCTGGAGAACACGAGGGTGTCGCGGAACGTCACGCACCCGGGGTTCTCCATCGCCCCGGCGTTGAACTCGGGCACGAACGCCTGGTGGTACTCGCCGAACGGGTAGCGGATGCCGAAGAGCCGGTGCAGCTCGTCGAAGCACTGGGCGGTGGTGGTGAACAGCTCCTCGGCGTCGTCCTCCAGCGCCCGCGCGAGGCTGGCGCGGGCGGAGAGCCCGAGCGGGATGCCGTCGTGGGCGTCGCGGACGACGTGGTACGGCCCGGCCACGAGGGTGACGAAGTACGTGGAGAGCGGCTGCGTGGTCGCCAGCTCCCAGGTGCCGGGCTCGACCTGGGTGGCGGCGCCGTTGCCGATCACGGTCCACTCCCGCGGGGCGCGCACGTGCAGCGTGTAGGGCGCCTTGAGGTCGGGCTGGTCGAAGCAGGCGAAGACGGTGGGCGCGGCGTCCATGAAGGACATGCCGTAGACGTAGGCCCGGCCGTCGGCGGGGTCGATCGCCCGGTGCAGGCCCTCGCCGTCGTGGCGGAACGGCATGACGGCGTCCACCACGACCTCGTGCCGACCCTCGGGCAGCGACAGGGGGAACCGCCCCCGCTCGAGCAGCGCCGTGTCCAGGGGCACGCCGTCGAGGTGCACGGACCGCAGCGCCGTGGGCCGGAGGTCGAGGAAGGTCTCGCCCCCGGTCGAGGCGACCACCAGGCGGGTGAGGGAGTCGAAGGTCTCCTCGGACGTCGTGAGGTCGAGCGTGAGGTCGTAGGACTCGACCTCGAGCAGCGCGGCGCGGTCCACCGCCTCGGCCCGGCGCAGGGAGCGGGGCCGCGCGGGCGCGGGGGACGGGGCGGTGGTCGTGGACGGGGCGGGGGAGGCGTCGGAGGGCACGGGCCGAGACTAGTGGCGCGGGTGGCGCCGGACGGGCGGGGCCGGGCGCGCGTCGTCCCCGTGCCGACCGGGGACTTCCGGCCCGCCCTGGAAGAAAAGCCCTGACAGGGCGTCAGGGAGGCGTTACCGTCCCCGCTCGCGGAACGACCTGAGAAATTCCTGATCCTTCCGTGCAACCTCTCGGGCGCCCGTGGCGTCAGAGCAGTACGGACGTCGCTCGGGCGTCCCTCTCGAAAGGACCGCCGCGATGACGCGTGCTCTTCGTTCCCCCTCCCGTGGCCTGGCCGCGGCCGCCACCGTCGGCGCGCTGCTGCTCACGCCGCTGGCGGTCACCGGGGCCCTCACCCCGGCCGCCGTGGCCGACGCCGCCGCGGACTGCGCCACGCCGGTGGACGTCTCCACCCTCTCCAAGGGAGACACCGTGACCGCGCTGAGCGTGGTCAGCGGGACGACGCCGGAGGAGTTCCCCGGCACCGTGCTCGGCGTCGTGACCGACGGGATCGCCCCCGGGGTGGACCTCGTCATGATCGACTTCGGCGGCACGGGGGCCAACCCGGCGATGGACGACGCCGGCGGCATCTGGCAGGGCATGTCCGGCTCGCCCGTCTACGTGGGCGACCCCGCCGACGGCAACATCGTGGGCGCCATCGCCTACGGCCTCTCCTACGGGCCCAGCCCCATCGCGGGCGTGACGCCCTTCAGCGCGATGGACGGCTACCTGCCCTCGGCCTCCACCCGTTCCGGCAGCGTCGACGTCACCGGCGCGGAGGCTCGCGCCATCTCCCGCGCGGACGCGTCGACGACCACCGCCCAGGCGGCGCAGGGCTTCCGGCGCCTCGGCTCGGGCCTCACCCTGTCCGGCGTGGACGCCACCACCCTGGCGACCGCCCGCAAGGCGGCGGCCAAGAACGGCCTCACGCTCGCGACGCGGAAGTTCGCGGCCGCCTCCGGCACCGCCGGGCGGGCCGCCGACACGACCGTCGACGACGTGGCCGCGGGCGGCAACCTCGCCGCGAGCGTGGCCTACGGCGACATCACCATGGCCGGCGTCGGGACGAGCACGTCGGTCTGCGGCGGCGAGGTCGTCGCCTTCGGGCACCCGCTGATCCAGGCCGGCGAGGTCACCTACGGCCTGCACCCGGCGGACGCGGTGTACATCCAGCCCGACCCGGCCTGGGCGCCGTTCAAGATGGCCAACCTCGGCGACCCGGTCGGCACCATCACGCAGGACCGGCTCACGGGCATCACCGGCGAGCTCGGCGTCCTCCCCGACGTCGCGAGCGTGACGTCCTCCTACACCGCGGGGTCGACGTCGAAGGACCTCTCCACCGACGTGTACACCTCCGACTACCTGCCGGACGTGACGTTCTACTCGGCCTACACCGGCACCGACCTCGTCCTCGACGGGGACGCGATGGGCACCCAGGAGCAGACCTGGACGATCACGGGCAGCCACGACGGCGAGGCGTTCACCCTCACCGGCGAGGACACCTTCGCCTCGTCCAGCTGGTGGGGCGGGTACACCGCCGCCGCCGACACCGCCAACCTCGTCTACTACCTGGGCCGCATCGACGGCGTCGAGGTCGACTCGGTCGACGTGACCGCCACGCAGACCTCCGAGGAGGCGCTGTCCTGGCGGGTCGTGGGCGTCGAGCAGCGCCTCGGCGGCACCTGGAAGCGCGTCACGCGCAAGCACGACCTCGTGCTGCGCGAGGGGACGCTGCACCTGCGGGCGGTGGTGCGCAGCGGTGGCGAGACCGCGCACGTGGCGCTGCCGGTGGACATCGACGACGTCGGCCGCGGGAGCGGCTACGGCTACGTGACCGGCGGCGACAGCCTGTACTCCCGCACCCGTGCGGCCACCTTCGAGGGCTTCGTCGACAAGCTGGACGCGCGCGTGGCCAACGACGAGGTGCGCCTGTACCTGCGCATCCGCGGCGCCGGCACCAGGGAGGTCGTCGGCAGCCTCCCGCGCGACGGCGTGGTCAAGCGCAGCCAGTGGTTCTCGGTCACCGGCGGCGCCAAGGGCTGAGCCCTGCCGGGGCGACGTCGGTCCACGTCGGACCGGCGTCGCCCCGGTACCCACCCAGGACGGCCCGCCCCTTCGATGGGGCGGGCCGTCCGTGCCTCACGGCCGACCGCGCGTCCTGCCCGATATGCCCTCCTGCGAGGGCCCGGCCGATCTACAGTGCGCGCGGACCAGGTGGACGGGCGCGGGCCGGTACGGCCGGGCGCGCTGCGCGCCACCACGACGGACGCCACGGGCGCGTCCGCACCGAAGAAAGGGACCCCCTCCATGACGCTCTCCCGCGCTCGCGGCCGCCGACGGCTGCTGGCCGCCGGCACCGCCGGCAGCCTTCTTCTCGCCGGTCTCGCCGCGACGGCCGTCACCGCCCCCGGTGCCCAGGCGGACGTGGCCGCGGACTGTGCCCAGGCGTTCGACGTCTCCGGGCTGAGCGTGGGCGACACGGTCACGGCGCTGAGCGTCGTGAGCGGCACCGACCCGATCGAGATCACCGGCACGTACCTGGGCGTCTACGAGGGCGGCATCGCCCCCGGCGTCGACATGATCATGATCGACTTCAGTGACGACGCCGCGGTGACGAAGGCCGGCGGCATCTGGGAGGGCATGTCCGGCTCGCCGGTGTACGCCGGGGACCCCGCGGACGGCAACGTGATCGGCGCCGTGGCCTACGGGCTCTCCTACGGCCCCACCCCGATCGCCGGGGTCACGCCGTTCGCCGACATGGACACCTACCTCACCAGCGCATCCCACCACGTCGACGTCCCGACCTCCACGGCCCGGACCGTGGCGCGCCGGAGCGCGGGTGACGTCACGACGGCCCAGGCCTCCCAGGGCTTCAGCCGGCTGCGCACGCCCCTGTCGATCTCCGGCGTCGGGGGTGGCACCCTCACCTCGGCCCGCAAGGACGCCGTGAAGGGCGGGCTCAGCCTGCCGACCCGGACCCTGGCCTCCGACGGGCGGATCGCGGGCCTGGCCTCCGGCACCTCGGTCGACGACGTGGCGGCCGGTGGGACCCTCGGGGTCGCGCTCTCGCTCGGTGACCTCACCGTCGGCGCGATCGGGACCACGACCTCGGTGTGCGGCAGCACCCTCGTCGGCTTCGGGCACCCCTTCGACCACGCCGGGGAGGCCGACTACGCGCTCACGCCCGCGGACACGGTCTACATCCAGCCCGACTCGCTCAACCAGCCGTTCAAGGTCGCCAACTTCGGGGAGCCCGTCGGCACGATCACCCAGGACCGGCTGGCCGGCGTCTCGGGCGTGCTCGGCTCCGTCCCCGACTCGGCCAGCGTCACCACCTCGCTGACCGCCGGTTCCGACAAGACCCTGAGCACGGACGTCTACGAGGCCTCCTACGTCCCCGACATCGCCTACTACTCGGGCTACTACACCCGGTACCTGGCGCTGGACGGCGACGCCATGGGCGTCGTCGACCAGACCTGGAGCATCACCGGCACCGAGGACGGCGACCCGTTCACCCTCACCTCGGGCGACGTCCACTCCGGTGGGTCGTGGATCTCGCGGTACCTCTTCGCCGCCGGGCCGGCCATGGCCGCCTACACGCTCGACGACATGGACGGCGTCACGATCACCAGCGTCGACGTGAGCTCGGAGCAGACCTCGACGACGAACAAGGTCTGGGCGCTGCGTCGCGTGGAGCAGCGGGTGGCCGGCGAGTGGAAGAAGGTCGGCAAGCACGGCGTGGCGCTGACCGGCGGGACGCTGCACGTCCGGGCGGTCCTCCGCTCCCACGGCCGCACGGTCTCCGTTCCCTTCTCCTTCGAGGTGACGGACCCGGGGCGTGGCTATGGGACGCTGCGGGTCCGCGCCGGCCTGAGCAACTACTCCTGGCGCTCCTCGGACGCCGCCAGCGTCGCGGAGCTGCAGCAGGAGCTGGACGCCGCCGTCCGCAACGACCAGGTCAAGGCGGTGCTCGCCGTCCAGGGCGGCACGCGCAGCAAGGTCGTGGCGGACCTGCCGCGCGACGGCGTCGCCTACGGCAGCGCCACCGACGCCGCGACGTTCGTCGGCGTGAAGGCGGGTGCCGTCGGCTGACGCCCGCGTCACCCCCCCCGCACGAGCGAGGCCCCCGCGACCGACCTGGTCGCGGGGGCCTCGTCCCACGTGGGGGGTGTGGACCTCAGCCCTGGAGCCCCAGGGCGAACTCGACGAGGCCCTGGTCGTCGACCGAGGCGTCGAGCACCTTGTCGTCGAGCACCTGGGCGGCGCGGTCGTCGAGGTAGACGGTGGTGCCGCCCTGCGTGACCACCTGGTCGCCGGGCTCGGCGCCGGCGGCCATCGAGGCGGAGAAGCTGGGGTCGGACTCGCTCTCCGCGGTGATGCGGAGCCCCGCGGTGGCGGGCAGCTCCGGTGAGGAGCTGAGCTGGCTGAGGATGGACGTCGCGTTCTCGGTGAGGGTGAGCATGACTCGCCTTCCGGTTGCGTGCACGGACCACACCACCGTCCCCGACGACGTCCGTCCGGACAAGGCCGCAGGCGCGGCCCGGGCGTGTCGCCGTGCCGCGCCTACCTCGTGCCACAGTGGCGCCATGACGGACGGCACCGGACGGACCACGGTCGACAGCGCGACCCCCGACCCCACGCTGCGGACGGTCGACCTCGCCCGGACGCGGGAGATGGCCTACCTGGCCACCAACGTCCGCGGGGGGACGTTGGCGGTGGGGGACGGGTCCAGCGAGGACTTCACGCCCGTCGAGCTGCTCATGGTCGCCCTCGCCGCGTGCGGGGCCATCGACCTCGAGCACGTCACCCGCAAGCGCGCGGACGCCACGGGGCTGACGGCGCGGGTCGAGGGACACAAGATCCGGGACGAGCAGGGCAACCGGCTCACGGGTCTCACCGTCGCGCTCGACGTCGACTTCCCCGACGGGCCCGAGGGCGACGCCGCGCGCGCCGTGGTCCCCAGGACGCTGCGGATGATCGAGGAACGGCTGTGCACGGTGGGGCGCACGGTCACCGTGGGCGACCACGTGCGGTACGTCGAGGGACGCTCCGCCCAGGCCTGACCCGACGACGCCTGACCTGCCCAGGCCTGACCCGCCCAGGCCCGACCCGCCCAGGCGCCGGTGGGTCGATCAGCCGTTGAGACCCCGGGCGGCGACCGGCCAGGCGCGCAGGCCCCCGGGCTCGTCCACCCACAGCACGTCGGCGAGGTTGACGGCCGAGCAGACGTGGTTCGGCACGACGTCCACCTGCGTGCCGATCCGGGGGAGGACCCCCTCGGTCTCCACGACGGCGTGGTGCTCGGAGAGCTGCACCACTCGCGCGTCGGGGCGCTCCGGCAGCCGGCCCCATCCGGTCGACCACGGCGCCCGGTCGGCCCCCAGGACCTTGGAGCCGGCGTCCAGGACCAGCCGTCCGGAGGCGTGGCTGACGACGGTGGCCCGGACGGTGAGGGCGATGTCGTCGGGCTGGCAGGTGCCGAGCTCCCACTGCTGGGCGTCGTTGAAGACGTAGACCCCCGGTCGCAGCTCCCAGGTCACGGTGTCGGCGTGGTCGCGGGGACGGGCGAGTCCGGCCGCCAGGGACGGCGTGGACCCGCCGGAGAGGACCCGGGGCGGCACGCCCGCGGCGTCCATCGCCTCCCGGGCCGCCTCCAGCGCCGCGGTCTCCTGCGCGGCCGCGTCGGCGGAGGCGCCGGGCGTGTAGGAGTGACCCGGGAACGTGAACGCGCCGCGGACCTCGAGGCCGGCCCGCGCCGCGGCCAGGGCCACCTCGCCGGCGTCCCCCGGGGCCACGCCCGTGCGGTGGTGGCCGGAGTCGACCTCCACCATGATCTCGATGCCGCTGCCGCCCAGGCGCCGGCCCGCGTTGGCGGCGCCGGTGACCGAGTCGAGGCCGATCGCCACGCGCGCGTGCTCGGCCAGGTCCCGCAGCCGGGCAGCGCGGTCGTCGTCCACCCACACGGGGTAGGCGAGGAAGACGTCGGTGACCCCCGCGCGCACCATCACCTCGGCCTCCCCGACGGTGGCGAGCGTGAGCCCGGCGGCGGTGCTGGCGAGCTGGAGCCGGGCGACCTCCACGCACTTGTGCGTCTTGGCGTGCGGGCGCAGGGTCACGCCCGCCGTGGCCGCGGCCTCGGCGACGCGCCGCACGTTGCGGCGCAGGCGGACCGGGTCGACGCGCAGGTGCGGGGTGGCGGCAGGCACGCGGCCACCGTAGTGCCCGCGGCGGTGTGGTGCGGGTGCTGGACAGCCCGGCTAGGTTCGCAGCATGCAGCTGGGCATCCACTACGCGATCTTCTCCGGAGCCGACCAGGGCGAGATCGTCGACCGGCTCGTCGGCACCGCCCGCGCCGCCGACGAGGGCGGCGCCTCCTGGTTCACCGTGATGGACCACTGGTTCCAGATGGAGCACCTGGGCGGCCCCGCCGAGCCCATGCTCGAGGGCTACACGACGCTGGGCCACCTCGCGGCGGTCACCGAGAAGGTGCGCCTCGGGCTCCTCGTCACCGGCGTCACCTACCGGCACCCCGGCCTGCTGGCGAAGACCGTCACGACGCTCGACGTGCTGTCCCGCGGGCGCGCCATGCTCGGCATCGGCGCCGCCTGGTACGACCGGGAGCACGCCGGGCTCGGCGTCCCCTACCCCTCCACCAAGGAGCGGTTCGAGCGCCTCGAGGAGGCCCTCCAGGTGGCGAAGGCCATGTGGTCGGACGACGAGTCGCCGTTCGAGGGCACGCACTACCGTCTCGCGGAGCCGGTGAGCCGGCCGGGCAACGTCTCGCGGCCGCACCCGCCGATCCTCATCGGCGGCATGGGGGAGCGGAAGACCCTCCGCCTGGTGGCCCAGTACGGGGACGCCTGCAACCTCTTCGGCACCGACCCCGAGGTCATCGGGCACAAGCTGGGGGTGCTGCGCGAGCACTGCGAGCGGCTCGGGCGCGACCCCGCCGAGATCACCACCTCCGTGACCATCGGGGCCGACCCCGCGAAGAGCCCCGAGGCGGTGCTGGAGGAGCTGGCGCCGGTCGCCGCCCTCGGCATCGACACCGTCTGCGTGATGGCCCCGCCGGAGGACCCCGCCGGCTGGGCGGAGTCGTTCTGCGCGGAGGTCCTGCCCGGCCTCCGGCAGCTCTGAGGTGGGCCCCAGCACGCCGGGCGCCGTCGACCGCGTCGCGGTCCTCTCCGACGTCCACGGCAACCTCACGGCCCTCGAAGCGGTGCTGGCCGACGTGGACGCCCGCGGGATCAGCCGCGTCCTGAACCTGGGCGACGACGTGGGCAAGGGGCCGCGCGGGCGCGAGGTGATCGACCTCGTGCGCGCCCGCTGCGAGGTGAGCGTCCTGGGGAACTGGGACGACTACCTGCCCTCGCCCGACCGTGAGGCCACCCCGGAGCTCGACTTCTGGGCCGACCAGCTGGGGCCCGGCCAGGCGGCGTGGCTCGCGGCGAAGCCGTTCTCGCTAGACCTGCTGCTCTCCGGGCGGCGGCTGCGGATGTTCCACGCCTCGGCCGACTCGGTGCACCACCGGGTGCGGCCGTCCTCCCCTCACGACGAGCAACGTGGCCTCTTCGACCACACGTCGGCCGTGGCCTCGAGCCCGCACACGCTCTTCGGCCCTGACGAGCCGCCGGACGTCGTGGTCTACGGGGACCTCCACGAGCCGTTCGTGCTCGCCGACCAGGGGCGCACGGTCGTCAACACCGGCAGCGTGGGCAACAACGTCGGCGATCCCACGCCCGTCTACCTGGTGCTGGAGGGCCGGCTCGGCTCGGCGCAGGACGCCTCGTTCTCGATGACCCACGTGCGGGTGCCCTACGACGTCGAGGCGGAGCTCGCCCACGCGCGCGCCGTCGCCATGCCCGGCTACGAGGCCTGGGAGCAGGAGCTCACGACCGGCGTGTACCGCCGTGACGATCCGTCCGGCCCCGAGGTCCACCTCGTCGGCCACGCCCGTCGGCCGGCGCGGTCCCTCCAGGCGGAGGTCCGGTGAGCGAGCGGACCTCTGCCTCCGGCGGCGCGATGCAACGGCTCGGACCGGTCCCGCCCGGCACCCCCGGTGAGCCGGGTGAGCCTGGCCACCTCGAGGTGCTCGAGGGGCTGCGGCTCACCGAGCCCGGTCACGAGCGCGGGCTGGCGCCCCACGCGCGGACGGCGGCCTGGGAGCCGGGCACGGTCATCGCCTGGTGGTACGGCCGGGGCTGCGCGCTGCTGCGGGTGGTCTCGGACGACGAGCGTGGGCTCGTGGCCTGGCTGCCGACCGGCAGCGAGGCCCTGGTGAGCACCCCGAGCGACGGCCGGGGGCTGCGCGAGGTCCCGCTGGCGGAGCGGTTCGCCGTGCCCCGCGCACCGGCGCTGCGGGCCTGGCAGGGCCAGGGGGTGCTGCGCGTCCTGCCCAGGGACGCACCCTGGTCGGTGTGGCTCCTCGGCGAGGGCGACGCCTTCGTCGGCCACTACGTGAACCTGGAGCTGCCGCACCGGCGGCCGCTGGACGGCTCGCCCCGCACGCACAGCCGGGACCTCGTCCTGGACCTGTGGCTGGAGGACGGCGAGGTGTGGCTCAAGGACGCCGACGAGCTCGAGGCCACGGTGCCGAGCGGCCACTTCACGGCCGCCGAGGCGGACGCCGTCCGCCGGCTCGGCGAGCGGGCGCACCGCGAGCTGGTCGCCGCGCGGTCGTGGCCGCTGGACGAGGACGCCTGGACGACGTGGAGGCCGGCCCCGGAGTGGGACCGGCCTCTCGCGTTCGAGGACCTCGAGCGGTCGGGGTCCGACGACCCCGTCACGCGGGACGCGGTCGCCCGCGCCCGAGCGTTCAGGCCCGGCGCCGGCCCCGCCTGACCGGGATCACCAGGGCGACCGCGGCGCCCACGAGGGCCACCACCGCGCCCGTGAGGAACGAGGCGTGGAAGGCCTCGGCGGTGGGTGCACCGGTGAGGTCGACGTCGCTGGTGATGATGGTGGCGATGACGGCGGACGCCGACGTCGTGCCGAGCGCGCGCGCCAGCGCGTTGACCCCGACCGCCGAGCCGGCCTCGGCCGGCGGCACGGCGTCCAGCACGAGGGTCGGCATCGCGGCGTAGGCGATGCCGACGCCGGCGGCGATGACGATCGTGGCGATGAGCAGCTCCCACGAGGCGGCCATGAGCAGGCGACCCACCAGGTAGCCGATGCCGATGGTCGCGGAGCCGATGGCCAGGGTCGGCTTCGGGCCGAACCGCGCGATCATGGCTGCCGACAGCGGGGCGCAGAGCATCATCGTGAGGCCGCTGGGAGCCATCCACAGGCCTGCGGCGAGCAGGGTCTGGCCGAGGCCGACGCCCGTGGCGGTGGGCAGCTGCAGCAGCTGGGGGATGGCCACCATCTGGGCCATGAGGCCGAAGCCGACGGCGATCGCGGCCACGTTGGTGAGCAGGACGACCGGGCGGGCCGTCGTCCTGATGTCCACCAGCGGCTGCGCGACCCGCAGCTCCAGGGCCACCCACGCGGCCAGGACGACGACGCCGCCGACGAGGCAGCCCAGGGTGGACGTCGAGGACCAGCCCCAGCTGGAGCCCTTGGAGATGCCCACGAGCAGGAGGACGAGGCCGACGCTCAGGCCCACGGCACCGGGGACGTCGAACCGGGCACCCGCGTGGGGGTCGTGGACGTGGGGGACCGCGACGAGGACGAAGAGGAGGACGGCGAGGCTGAGCGCCGCGGAGACCCAGAAGAGCCAGTGCCACGACCCGACCTGGACGATCCAGGCCGAGAGAGGCAGGGCGATCGCGCCGCCGACCCCGAGGGTCGCGGACATGGTGGCGATCGCGGACCCGGCCATCCGGGGCGGGGTGATCTGGCGCATGAGCGCGATCCCGACGGGGACGAGGCCCATGGCGGCGCCCTGGAGCGCGCGGCCGACCAGCATGGGGGCGAGCGAGGAGGCGAGGGCGGAGACGACGCAGCCCACGAGCAGCATGACGACGCACGCCACGACCACGCGCTGCTTGCCGACGATGTCGGCGACGCGCCCCGCGACCGGCATCGCGACGGCGCCGGCCAGGAGGGTCACCGTGACCACCCAGGCCGTGGCCGAGGCGGTGCTGCCGAGGAGCTCCGGGAGCCGTCCCTGGATCGGCACGACCATCGTCTGGGAGAGCGACACCGCGAGACCGCCCACACAGAGCGCGGCGACGGCGAACGCCGGATGACGGCCCTCGACGTGCGGCTCGGCGGAGCCTGACGCGGCCGGGTCCGACGCGGCGGGAGCGGAGAGCAGGACGGGGGAGAGGGTGCCCGAGGAGGGCGAAGGGGGCGCGGAGGTCATGGACGGCCTTCGTGAGGAGGTCGGGTGATTGCTGGCGGCAACCAAGGGTGCCCGACAGATGTTCCCATCGACGCCCTCCGCCGGCCTCGTGGCGCCGTGGTGGACACCGGATCATCCGCGTCAACGCCGGGAGTCGGGTCCGTTTCCCCAGGTCACGAGGACCTTCGTCCCGCCTGCGCAGCGCGGGTGTGAAGGGGATCGCACTCTTTGCGGAGGTCCCGGTGAGGAAGGTGTGAAGGACCCTTCTGCGCCGGCTCCCGGGGTGGTGGGCTCGTGCTCAGAAGTCGTCTCCCCCCTGCCCGAACCCACCACGAGCACCACTCATCCCCGGAGTCCGACCATGCCCCGCTCCCCGCTGTGCCAGTGCGGTCACACGTCCGCCGTCCACGCCCACTACCGTGCAGGCACCGACTGCTCGCAGTGCGACTGCACCGAGCTGCGTCGCGCCCGCCGCGGCGCCGGCGTCCTGTCCCGCCTCTTCGGTGACGCCTCGTACACCTACCTGGGTGCGGACGCCACGGTGTGGGCCATCATGAACGCCCCCGAGACGGAGGCGCCGGCGGCCGTCACGGTGCCGCGGCTCTCGCGCAAGGACCTGCGCCTCGTGCGTGGGCTCGAGCAGGAGCTGCGGGCGCTGGCCGCCGACCTGGTCGACCCGCTGCCCGGCGAGTGCGAGCGCTGCTACGTGTCGCGGACGGTCGACGAGCTGGGCTGCGACGGCACCCTGCGCTGGACCGGCCGCTACCGCGACCTCCACGCCCCCGGGCACGCCGGTGCTCCGGTGCGCGCCGGCGACGCGGAGGCCTGCGACTGCCGGGTCATCGGCGCCGACCGGCCCGCCGACGAGCTCGGCTGCCGCGGCGTCCACCGTGGCCACCTCAGCGGGAGCTGCTCGCTGTGGGGCACCCACCACCACTGACCCCCTGCACCACCTGCACCACCGTCACGCACGCTCGCGGGGCCACGGGACCTGAGGCCCCGCGAGCGGTGCCGGCACCTCCCGGGGTGCCCCTCAGCACCACACCCACGGCGCCGCGCGGACCTCGAATGGGAGGGCCCGCCGGCGCCGTTCGTGCATCGTGGGAGGCTCACCGCGTGGAGCCCTTCGTCCTCGCCGCCGTCGCCTTCGTCTGCGACGGCGCGCTGCTGACCGTGCGCAAGGCCGGGACCGAGCGGTACCTGCTCCCCGGCGGGAAGCTCGAGCCGGGGGAGAGCCCACTCCAGGCGGCCGTCCGCGAGGTGGCCGAGGAGATCGGCCTGGACGTCGAGGAGCTCACCGAGCTCGGCGTCTACTCGGCTGCCGCGGCCAACGAGCCCGGTCGGTCCCTGGTCTCCACCGTGTACGTGGGTGAGCTGACCGGGGAGCCGCGCGCCTGCGGGGAGATCGCCGAGCTGCGCTGGTCCTCCCTGGTGGCACCGCCGGCCGACCTGGCCCCGCTGCTGGCCGAGCACGTCGTGCCGGCCCTCCTCGCCCGGCGCTGACCGCCCGACGCTGATCACCCGGCGCTGACCGACCGGCGCTGACCGACCGGCCCCGACCCGTCCAGACGTCCGGTCCCGCGGCCGCGGGCTGACGGCTCGCTCTCAGCCCGACGGAACCTGGTCGTAACCGCCCCGCTGGCGCGCCGCGCGTTCGGCACGGCTCTCATGCGGCGCGCTTGTCGGAAGTCCCAACAGGTCCCTCCTTCTTTGGAAACCGACCACTAGGAGCGCCCTGCGCGCAGGTGGTTGATTCCGGCGTCAGGACGGGTGACGTCGACCGGGCGCCCCGCAGACGAAGGGACATCGCATGGGCCAGCTCGCGTCCGTGGCCATCGCGGACTACTGCTTCCGGGTGGTGCCGTGGGAGAACTCCCTGGGCGTCATCAAGGCCCTGGGGTTCGACGACATCAACCTCTGCCTGATGGAGGGTCTCTCCCACATCGACCCCATGGACTTCACCACCGACGAGGCCGTCGACGAGGTCGCGGCGCGGGTGGGCAAGACCGTCGCCGCCCACGAGCTCGGCATCAACAGCATGCACATCACCCCGCGCAGCGTGGACACCGTCGCGGTGAACAGCCGGGACGCCGAGGGCCTGGCGCACGCGCGCAGCCTCTTCGGCCGCGGCCTGCGGATGGCGGAGGCCCTGGGCATCCCGCGCATCACGGTGCTGCCCGGTCTCCGGTTCGAGGACGAGTCCTACGAGACGTCCTTCGAGCGCGCCATCGGCGAGCTGACGGCCTGGGCCGGCCGCGCCCACGACGCGGGCGTGAGCCTGTCGGTGGAGGCGCACGGCGGCTCGCTCATGGAGAACCCGGCCGAGGCCGCGCGCCTCGCCTCCGAGGTGCCGCACCTCGCCCTCACCTGCGACCCGGCCTACTTCATCTCCTCGGGCTCGCCGATGGAGGACCTGGACGTCCTGTACCCCTACGTCGGCTACGTGCACGGCCGGGGCGGTCGTCCCGGTCGCCTCCAGGCGCCGATGCGGGAGAACACGATCGACTGGGAGCGCCTGATCGCGGGCGTCGCCGCGAACGACCTGGCGACCGCGGCCGGCCTGGAGTCGGTGTGCATGGACGTCGAGGGCGAGTCCGCCGAGCACATGCCCGAGGACCACTGCCACCTCAACGAGCTGGACGTGGCCACCGAGTCCGTCCTGCTCAAGGAGCGGTTCGAGGCCGCCATCCGCGGCGAGGCCTGGGAGTACCCGGCCGACCTGCCGAACGCCCGCCGGAAGTAGTCCGCCACGGCGCGCACCGGACGACGTCGTCCGGTGCGCGTCCACGCCTCACCACCGACCACCCGTACTCCTCGAGGAGCCGTGACCGTGACCCGTCGCCACCCCGACCGCCCTGCCGCCGACCAGTACCTGCACCCGCTGTTCGCGGGGCACCTCTCGCGCCGCAGCTTCCTGCTCCGCTCCGCCGGCACCGCCGCGCTCGTCGGCGTGGGCGGCTCCCTGCTCGCGGCCTGCTCCGGCTCCAGCAGCTCCACCTCGACCGCCACCGCCTCCGCCGACGCGTCGTTCCCCGCCGCGGCCCAGACCGCCGTCCCGTCGGTGACCGCGCGCCTGTCCGGCTCCGTCGCCTACGTCGACTACGCCCGCGGCCTCGACAACCCGTCCATCGCCGTGGCGCGCAACTGCCTCGAGGGCCTGCTGATCACCGACGAGAACGGCAAGATCATCCCGGGCGCCGCGAAGAAGTACACGATCGAGGACCCGACCACGTACCGCTTCACCCTCCGCGAGGGCGTGAAGTTCTGGGACGGCACCACGCTGACCCCGGAGGACGTGAAGGCCTCCCTCGAGCGCAACGCGTCCACGACGTCCCTCATCTCCTCGCTCTACGGCCCCATGAAGAGCGTCGAGGTCGACGGCGACGACCAGGTCGTCATCAAGCTCCACTCCGCCAGCGCCGTGTTCATGTCGATCCTCTCGCTGGCGACCGGTCAGATCTTCCCGAAGGCCTTCATCGAGAAGCACGGGGACAAGATCGGGACGCCGGGCGTCGGCGTCATGTCGATCGGCCCCTACGTCCTGCCGACCACGTGGAAGCCCGACGAGTCGATCACCATCACGCGCCACGACGACTACTGGAACACCGACGGCATGGGCACGGTCGAGTCGATCACCTTCGAGGTGCTCTCGGACCAGAACTCCGCCGTGTCGGCCGCACGCTCGGGTGAGTTCCAGGTGGAGATCGGTGCCGACCCGACCACGATCAAGGCCTACGCCTCCGTGGACAACCTCGACACCTACTACCTGCCGAGCCTCCAGTTCGTCACCTACAGCATGCGCACCGACAAGGCGCCGTTCTCGGACCTCAACGTGCGCAAGGCCTTCGCCCACTGCGTGGACCGCGAGGGCATCGCGGCCGGCCTCTACAGCGGCAACGCCGAGGCGGCGACGGCGATCACGCCGCCGACCCAGTGGCCCGGCATCTACTCCGTCGAGGAGGCCCGCAAGAAGGAGGCCGCCCTCCCGCAGTACGAGTTCTCGGTGGACAAGGCGAAGGAGGCCCTGGCGGCCTCGGACTCGCCGGACGGCTTCACCACCGCGATCAACATCCCCTCCGGCAACGCCCTGCTGCGCCAGATCGCGCTCAACACGGCGGAGAACCTCGCCGAGATCGGCATCACGCTCAACGTGAACGTCGTGCCCGAGTCGCAGGTCACCAACGACTACATCGCGCACGAGGCCGACCTCCAGCTGGTGCCGTTCAACGCCGACAACCTCGACCCGGTCGACAACCTGATGTACATCCTGCCGAGCGCCTACGGCGCCGGCGTCGGCTACAACTTCGCCAACTACGCCAACCCCAAGGTCGACAAGATGCTGGACGCCTACAACAGCATCACCGACGCGGCGAAGAAGGGGCAGGCCGCCCTCGACATCCTCGAGATCGTCAACACCGACCTCCCGTACTTCGCGGTGGTCTGGCCGTACGAGAACTTCGTCCTCGACGAGAGCCTCACCATCGAGGGGTTCACGGGCAGCCAGATCGGTGCCTGGGCGAACTGCCTGCGCGCGAAGGCCTGACCCGTGCTCAGTGATCCCCGAGCATTCGCAGGATGGCTGCTGCGGCGCCTCGTCGCAGCAGCCGTCGTGCTGCTCCTCACCTCCGTCGTCGTGTTCCTGCTCCAGGCGCTGGCCCCGGGCGACCCGGTCCAGAACCTGCTGCCGGTCGGGCAGCCGCCCACGAAGGCCACGCTCGCCGCGATCCGCGCCGAGTACGGCCTCGACAAGTCGCTGCCCGCCCAGTACGTCTCCTGGCTGACCGGGGCCCTGCACCTCGACTTCGGCAACTCGATCACCTACGGCACCAACGCCGGCGGGGTGGTCGCGGGTCGAGCGGTCATGACGCTCGAGCTGGCGGCGCTGGCCCTCGTGCTCTCGCTCGGCATCGGCATCCCGCTGGGCGTGTGGATCGCCCGGCGCCACCGCTCCCTGGCGGACCGCCTGTCGCTCGGCGGGGTCCTGCTGGTGACGAGCACGCCGGCGTTCGTCAGTGCTCTGGGGCTCACGTACGTCTTCAGCTACAAGATCCCGATCTTCCCGGCCTCGGGCGTGGGGGAGGGGTTCGGCGACCGGTTGGTGCACCTCGTCCTGCCGGCCGTCGCCCTCGCGGCGCCGACCCTGGGCCTGCTGGTGAAGATCAGCCGCACGTCGGTGGTGGACACCCTGGCGAAGGACTACGTGGCGGCCGCACGGATGCGCGGCGTGCCCGAGCGGCGCACCACCTGGAACTACGCGGTGCGCAACGCGATGATCCCGATCCTCACGTCGGCCGGCATCGTCACGGGCTACGTCATCACCGGCACCGTGCTCGTGGAGACCGTGTTCTCCCTGCCGGGGCTCGGGACGCTCCTGGTCAGCGCTGCGGAGAACCAGGACATCCCGGTCCTGCAGTGCCTCGCCGTGGTCTTCGCCGCGGCCATCCTCCTCGTGAACCTCCTGACCGACGTCCTGTACGCGGTCGTCGACCCCCGGGTGACTCTCCGATGACAACGATCAGCACACCTGCCCCCGGCCGGGCCGCCGGCCGCACCCGCCCGCGGCGCGTGCCGCGGTGGCTGCGCGGTCGGCTCTCCGTCCAGCTCAGCCTCCTGTTCCTGGCCGTCCTCGTGGTCCTCGCCGTGCTGGGCCCCTCGCGGACCCCCGGCGACGCGACCACCCAGAGCCTCGTGGACGTCCTGGTGGGGCCCGGCAACGGGCACCTGCTGGGCACCGACGACCTCGGTCGTGACGTCTTCGCCCGGACCCTGGCCGGCGTGCGCAGCGCCGTGATCGGACCCGCGCTCATCGCGCTGCTGTCCTGGCTGATCGGCAGCGTCCTGGGCCTCTTCGCCGCCTACCGCGGCGGGCGGGTCGACGCCCTGCTGATGCGCTGGGTGGACTTCATGTGGGCCCTGCCCGCCGTCCTCGTCATCATCGTGGTCATCGGTGTCTTCGGCGGCGGCTACACCATCGCGGTCGGGGTGCTCGTCGTCCTGACCTGCCCGTTCGACACGCGGCTGATCCGCGGGGCGGCGCTGACCCAGCGCAACCTGCCGTACGTCGAGGCGGCCCGCGCCATCGGGGTCTCCGACGCGAAGATCATGTTCGGGCACATCTGGCCCAACGTCCTCGGGGTGGGCCTGGCCAACGCCTTCCTCAACTTCGGCTACAGCCTGCTGGCCCTGTCCGGGCTGGCCTACCTCGGCCTCGGCTCCCCGCCGGGAGCCGCCGACTGGGGCGTCATGCTCTCCCAGTCCGGCACCGGTCTCTACCAGAACGTGTGGGTCGCGCTCGCCCCCGCAGCCATGATCGTCCTCGCCTGCCTGAGCGTGAACGTCGTCGGCGACTGGATACAGGAGCGTCACGCGGACGGAGGGACGGAGCGATGACCGCCGTCGAGGAGAGCACCACCCTGCGGGAGCCGATCCTCTCGCTCACCGGCGTCAACATCTACGCCGGTGGCACCAAGCAGCTCGTCGAGGACGTCACCCTCGACCTGGGCCGCGCCGAGGCCCTGACGATCGTGGGGGAGTCCGGCAGCGGCAAGACCGTGCTCGCCCGGGCCGTCGCCGGCATCCTGCCCGACGGCCTGCGGGTGGAGGGCGACGTCTCCCTGCACGAGGTCGACGGGCGGACGCCGCGCGTGGCGATGCTGCTCCAGGACCCCTTCGGCATCCTCAACCCCGTCATCACCGTCGGGGCCCACCTGGAGGAGATGGCGGCGCTCTTCGGCGACGGCGGGCGCAGCGTCGCGGACCGCCTCGCGGAGGTCGGGATCGAGGACGCCTCCCTGGCGGCGCAGTACCCGTTCCAGCTCTCGGGCGGGCTGCGTCAGCGCGTGGCCCTGGCCTGCGCGCTGGCCTGCGACCCCGACGTCCTGATCGCCGACGAGCCCACGACGGCGCTCGACACGATCACGCAGCGTCGCATCCTCGACCTCATCGACGAGGTCCGGCGCCAGCGCCGGATGGCGCTGGTGATGATCACCCACGACCTCGGCGTCGCCGCCGACCGGGCCGATCGCGTGGTCGTCATGTACCGCGGCCGCGTCATGGCAGCGGAGTCGACCGCCGGGCTGCGCCACGGCCGGGTGTCCCACCCGTACACGCTCGGGCTGCTGCTCTCGGAGCCGCGGATCGACCGTCGCGTCGGCACCCTCAGCGTGGTGCCGGGGCACATCCCGACCGGGGACGTCTCCGTGCCCTCCTGCTCCTACGCCCCGCGCTGCCAGTGGGCGACGGACGAGTGCACCGCGGGCGCCCCGCCGCTGCGGTCCGTCGGCGACGCGGTGACCGCGTGCGTGCGCCAGCCCGCGATCGCGGGGGAGATGGCGGCGTTCCACGCCGAGCACGACTCCGCCCCCGCCTCGGTGGCGAGCGCGTCCAGCACGCGTTCCCTCGTGAGCGTCCTCGACATCGCCAAGGAGTTCCGCCGCGGACGCGGCGGGGACGTCGTCCACGCCGTGCGCTCGGCCTCCCTGGAGGTGTTCGAGGGGGAGTGCGTCGGGCTCGTGGGGGCCTCGGGCTCCGGCAAGTCCACGGTGTCCCGGTGCATCGCGGGCCTGGAGATCCCGACGTCCGGCGACATCATCCTGGCCAACCGTCAGCTCACCAGCGGCGTGGGCAAGCGGGACAGGGCCGAGCGGGCGCACATCCGGCACAGCGTCCAGATGGTCTTCCAGGACGCCACGGCGACGCTGAACCCTGCGCACCGGATCGGGCGCATCCTTCAGGAGGCCATCGCGCACCAGGCGCCCGGCCTGCAGGGCGGGATCAAGGACGTCGACGCCCTGCTCGACCTCGTCGGCATGCCGCGCGAGACGGCCGGCCGCCGACCGGTGAGCCTGTCCGGCGGGCAGCGTCAGCGCATCGGCATCGCCCGCGCGCTGGCCCTGCAGCCGAAGCTGCTGGTGGCGGACGAGGCGGTCTCGGCCCTGGACGTGACGGTGCAGGCGCAGATCCTCGACCTGCTGCGTGACCTGCGGGAACGGCTGGGCATCGGCATCCTGTTCATCTCCCACGACCTGGCTGCCGTGCGTCAGGTGGCGGACCGGATCTACGTCATGCACCAGGGGCAGACGGTCGAGCACGGGACGACCGAGCAGATCCTCGACCACCCCGAGCACCCGCACACGCGCGAGCTCATGGTGGCGAGCCCGGGGCGTCGGTCCTAGCGGGAGCCGGCGGCCACGAGCAGCCGGGCGAGGGGAGTGAGGCACTCCTCGAGCCTGGCTCGCTCGCCGGGCGTCAGCGCGCTGTAGGCGGGCACGGCGAGGAGGTTGGTGCGCTTCTCGATCTCGTCACGCAGGGCCCGACCCCGGTAGGTGATC
Source organism: Nocardioides sp. GY 10127 (assembly GCF_004919085.1). Classification (GTDB taxonomy): domain Bacteria; phylum Actinomycetota; class Actinomycetes; order Propionibacteriales; family Nocardioidaceae; genus Nocardioides. The sequence goes on from NZ_STGL01000001.1 coordinate 155,475, forward strand.
CGCTCGTCGGCGTCCAGGAGACCGCGAGCCTGGAGCGCGGCGACCTCCGGGTCGAGGACGCGGCGGGGGAGATGGTGCACCCGGCCGAACGACCGTGGCGGGTCGCCCTTCCACGCGGCGAGCAGCAGGTGCGACTGGATGCCGCCGATGCGCTGCGAGGCCAGGACGGCGTGGTGGCCCTCGCCCCGGTGCTCGCGCAGGATGGTGGCGGCGTGCCACAGCCGAGCAAGCGGTTCCTGCGCAGGTGGGAACGGGAGCGCCTGGAGCGCCGCGGTGAGCGGGCGCCCGTCGACGGGTGCGTGCCGCGCGGCCTGGGACGCGAGGGCTGCGGCAGTGGACAGCTGAACACCCAGGGGGGTATCGAGGGGGAGTGGCCCCAGGATGCGCGCCAGGGCCGCGACGCTGCCCGACTCGCGCGCGCGGAGGGCGCGTCGCGGGCTGGTGACCTCCCAGACGTGGGGCACGTGCCGGGCGACCTCGCCGGGGGCGAAGTTGTAGAACACCGTGTCGACGACCTCGGGCCCGACGCGGCCCAGCGGGGCGGCGCGTCCTGCGAAGTACCCGTCCCAGTAGCCCCGGAGCCCGAGCATCGTGAGGGCCTGTGTCGGCTCCTCGGCGAAGTAGGTCACGAGGTGGACCGGCTCCAGCAGCGTGTGGAGCCTGGCTGCGGTGGCGGGCACGAGGGGAACGTAGGCGCATCGTGGGTCCCGGCGCCAGGTGGGGGTGTGCGGCCCGGCCCTGGCTGGTGGGCGGTAGGTTCGCCTCTCATGGCTGAGGTGTCGACGGGCGACGGGGTTCACGGCGAGCGCGAGCTGGCGGGCGGAGCGGTGCTGCGGCGCGTCCGGCCGGGTGACGAGGCGGGTGTTCTGGCCTGCATCCAGGCGCTCGCCGACTACGAGAAGGAGCCTGACGCCGTCGAGACGACCGAGGCCGACCTGACCGCGGCCCTGTTCGGGCCCACGCCTCGCGTCTTCGGGCACGTGGTCGAGAAGGACGGACGGATCGTGGCGATCGCCGTCTGGTACCTGACGTTCTCGACGTGGACCGGCGTCCACGGGCTCTACCTGGAGGACCTGTTCGTCGACGAGGCAGAGCGCGGCCACGGCTACGGCAAGGCGCTGCTCGTGGCGCTGGCCGCCGAGTGCGTGGCTCAGGGCTACGCGCGGTTCGAGTGGACCGTCCTCGACTGGAACGCGCCGGCGATCGGGTTCTACCGCTCCGTCGGGGCGGTCGGCATGGAGGAGTGGACGGTGCAGCGGGTGACCGGGACGGCGCTGGAGGTGCTGGCGCGGGGGTGAGCGCCCTCGGCTGGGCTGGACATCGTGCTTGTGGGGTCCTCGAGGGCTGCCCTTGGAGTCACCGCGTGCGCCAGACATCAACGGGCGCGCCTTCTTCTCCGTGATGGGATGGGGTCATGTCGAAGACCAGCGGGCCGACGCTGGAGATGTTGTGGGAGCACCGCGACCCGGTACGCGTCCTTTCTGAGCGGTTCGGCTTCGTCGACGGCGACGAGGCCGCTGTCTGGGTGAGCACCGCGTTGGCAGACCTCTGGGGTGTCGAGGTCGAGGTGTGTCATCGCCTCGTGATGAGCGACCGCAACGCATTGGCCTGGGTGAGCGCGTCGTCCGGACCGTTGCTGGCCAAGTGGTCGGTGTGCGAGGAGCGGTTTCCACGCCTCGCGGCGCTGGCGAGGCTCACGACCTGGCTGGGAGCCCAGGGACTGCCGGTGTCGGCGCCGGTCGCCGCTCTGGACGGTCGGGTTCAGGTCGAGCTCGACCGTGCCTCGTTGTCCGTCCAGCGCGTGGTGCCGGGGGATCTCCTCGACGTCACTGCTCTCGACGACGTCCGCCAGGCGGGAGCCGTGCTCGCACGTCTGCACAGCGCCCTGGCGACCTATCCGTCCGCGGACGCCGTGGCCGCGCTGCTGGCTCCGCCCGTCCCGACGCAGGATCGGATCAGGTCGTGGCTGGAGGAGGCGCCCGATCACGTTCCTGGAGTCGCGGTCGACGCTCTTCGTCGGCTCGTCGCTGACGCACCCGTCAGTCGGTGGCCGGCGCAGCTGGTCCACGGCGACTTTCGCTCGGCGAACGTGCTCTGTGCCCACTCTGCTGTCGCTGCAGTCATCGACTTCGAGGAAGCCCGCCTGGAGGAGCCGCTCTCGGAGCTGGCTCGCGCCGCAGTACTGCTCGGCACCCGGTTCCGTGACTGGGGGCCGGTCGCGGCCGAGGCGCGCCAAGCGTTGCTCGACGGATACAGGTCCGTACGCGACGTCACCGCAGCGGAAGCCAGGTGGTGGGCGGTGCTGGTGCTCTGGAACTCGGTCAGGATGATCCCGTCCGGCGAAGATCCGATGGGTTGGACGTCCGCGGCGCTCGAGGTGCTGCACGGCATCTGATCTGGATGATGCGGTCGCCGATGCCAAGCCAGGGGATTGCGGCAGTTACCTGACCCTGAGGAGGCGCGCAGCCTGCACGGCACGGCAGCGTGGCCTGGCATGAGGCCTCCCGCCCGCGCCACAGCCAGGTACTTCGCCCGAGGAGTCACCGGAAAGCGCCGCACGTTGCCGCCGCAGGGGGCTATGTGGGGCGTCGACCCGCTCGGCAACCAGGTCCTCAGGCGCGGCGGACCGGTGTACCCGAGACAGGGACGGAAGACCCAGCAGGCGTCGGAGGTGCGGCGTGCCCGGGAGGTCGACCTCACCCGGCCCGCGCCGGGCGGGACGGCCCGGACGGTCTGCCTTCTACTCGGCGTCTTCGTTCTCGTCGCCTTGATGCTGCTCGGCCGCTGACAGTGAGTGCGCGACGGCCCCGGGAGGGGCCCAGCGGATTCCGGTGGACAGCCTGCGTATCAAGACCGGTCGTATTGACCTGGTGACAGCCCAGCCTTTGCCGTACGAGGACCGCTCACCGGGACGCATGTCCGGACGGGTCTTGCGGGACCGCCGCGACGACGCCGGGGTCCTGACCTGCGTTCGTTCCGCATGGGGTTCGGCTTGCGGGACGAGTGGCGTCGGTCTCCGCGTCGTACGCGCTCACGCCGATGAGCGGCCTACCCTTACGTGGTGTCTTTGGAGTGCCGGAGAGCCGAGCCGACGGATCTGCCGTCTTGGCAACGGCTGGCCTCGGCGGTCGAGGATCTCTTCGGCTCGATGCCCGACTTCCCGCACTTCGCCAGACGCGGCATCGAGCGTGGGACGGCCTATGTCGTCACTTTGGAGGCGGCCGTCGTCGGCGCGGCCCTCCTCAGTTCACGAGGTCAACACATCAGATGGCTCGCTGTCCGTGAGGATTGCAGACGTTTGGGCGTCGGCGGGCTTCTCATGGCGGAGGCCCTCAAGAGATGGGCTGAGGGTGACATCCAGGTCGTGACCTTTCCAGCGACGGTTCCCGGGGCCCAATCTGCGATCCGCTTCTACGAGTCCTGGGGCTTTGTTCGGACCGGCTCCGCTGACCCTGCGCCTGATGGAAGTGCTCGGGACCTGTACGTCCTCCGTCGGTGATAGGCGCCAGGGAAGTACTGCACGCTCATGCCGCTGAGCGACCAGTTCCGATCAGCGATCGTCACGCGGAGCGTGACGAGCCCCTACGGCTCGCTCCGCGAGCACGCCGCGCCCTGGATCGCAAGCAACCGATCGCACCGCCGCCGGGCGTAACCCGGTGATGTACGTCGACGTCGATGCCTAGGCTCGGTCGGCGTGACACTCACGGGCTGGTCGCAGTGGCATGAGGCCTACCCGCGGCCGGTCCGGGGATTTCTGATCGTTTGGACGCAGTGCGTGCTGCGATCTACCGGCACCTCGATCGGACCGCTCCGGATCCGGTACACGTGGTCTGTATCTGTGCCTGTGCCTGTGCCTGTGCCCGTGCCGGCGACGGTCGCGACCTGCTTGGAGTCCTCGCCGATCGTGGCGACGCCGGGAAGGTGACCGCCCTCTTGAACGAGTACGACGTCAGGTTGGCCGCCCGTGCCCTCGAACTCGCCGAGGCGAGTGGTGCGCGTGTCGAGGTGCCTACGTGGACGCCTCGCCCAGCCGACCTGGTCCTGCTTTGAGGCATCCTCGGCAACATCACCGACGAGGACGTGCGACGCACCGTCGAGGCAGCACCGCAATTGTGTGCACCGGGAGCAGATGTCATCTGGACGCGCCACCGGGCGCACATCCCGAAATGAACCCCCTCCATACGCGTGCGGTTCGCATCGCCTGGCTTCGAGGAGGTGGGGTTCCACGCACCGGAACTCCTCGAGCCTTCCTCGAGTTGGTCGGCCGCCGTCCATCGACTGGCCGCGCCGCGCCCACCCCTGGAACGGGTCAGCACTGGTTCACCTTCGTCCGCTGACCAGCGCGGGCGACCCGTGTGGGACCTCTTGGTGGCTAGGCTACCGTCGTGGCACCACGCGTCGTTGTGCACTTCCATCCGGGTTGGGGGTTCGGTGAGGGCACGGTACGCGACGCCATCGCGGCCGAAGGTGTCTACCGGAGTCAGTGGGAAACCGGGATCTCCAACGGTGGCCTGACTGCCCACCCGGGTGGTGACCGCTGGCGATGGGAGAGTCGGATCTTCGATGGACGCTACGACGAGGCGGACGCCAAGGAGCGGCCCATCTACGGTGCGTGGAACCGTCGCGACGACCTGTATGGCGCGTCGCCGCGCTTCGGCTCTGCGTACCTGCGGTTGAAGCCCGAGACCATTCGGCGTGCGACGTTCTGCTGGCCCGACAGCGTCTACGAACCCGAGGCTGTCGGCGGCCCGGAGCACCTTGAGGAACTGTGCCGACTGGCGGATGCCGGTGCCATCGACCCCAGCCTGCAGCCCGACTCGGCTGCCGGCCTGTCGCTGGACGACCCGCTCAACGACTACGTCGAGGCACACCTGCACGGCGGGCTGGAGATCTCGCGCGACGTGGAGGCGCTCGTAATTGATCCCAGCGATCGCGAAGCGTGTGGCGAGAGCCTGGAGCGGCTCGCGTGCCCGATCGAGGAGCATGCGGGCTATCGAGTGACGGCGGAGGCCATCGACCCCACATACCGTGGCGAGGTTCCGATCACGCTGGCCCGCAAGCTTCGCGGCGAGATCACGCCCGCCAGGCTGGCGGCGGCTTCAAGGTCTGGCGACTACGACCCTCAAGCGGTGAAGTGGCTGTGGCACTGCACGGCTCGATTCGGCCGTCGCGCGTCACCCGGCGAGCAAGGCGCCTGGGCTCACGACACGTCCCGCTGACCCATCCGCTCTCGGGACAGAGGTCTCGCTCAGGCACGGCCACTGAATCAATGATGCATCGGATGAGACGGCTGACGTGTTCATGCAGGTCAGCGACGTGTCGTACGCTCCGTTTGCTGTGCTGATCTGGCCCGCCATAGCTTGTCTACGCTTCTTGTGGCTCGTGGCAACTCGCAGCGTTTCCGCAGGTCAGCAGGTGTTTCGGCAGACCCAACGGAGGGGCGGGGCGGCCACGTCCGAAGTGCTTCATCTGATGCAATACGCAGACTAGAGAATGACATAATGTCACTTATCGGCGAACTGCGGCGGGATGGTCTTGCCTGGCGTTACGACTTCGCGGAATGCGGAACGCTGCGGTGCTGACGCGGGATAATTTTGTCTGGTGCTGCGGCTTCTCGGAATGCTGATCGTCTGGTCCTACGCCGCGGTCGGCGGCATCCTCCTCGTGGTCGGGCCCGAGCTGGGTGTGCGCATGCTCGGCCTGACGTTGGTGACGCTCGGCGTGGTGTGGCTGGTCTTGGACGTCGTCAGACGTTCTCGTGCGGCCTGATCCCCGGATGACGCGCTCCCGCGCCTGCCAGCTCTTCTGGACTGGGCCGTCGGGGTGGACCGTGGTGCACGATTGGTCAGAGACCGGCCTCTGAGGCGGCTCTCATGCAGGGTTGGTGACCAAACCTGAGCTCCCTGGGCGAGCCCGGTGCGGCGGCGACGACGGAGGCGGCAGACGTGAGCGGTCCAGCAGGACGTGGCGTGGCCGGTGGGCCGGTCGACGGCTGGCGCTGGGGCTGGCGCGAGACCTGGGGCGGCGACTGGCGTGCGGCGCTCTCGATCACCCTGGCCTTCACGGCGCTCCTGTGGGTCATCGAGGTCGTCGACCAGGTGACGCCGCTGTACCTCGACGACGACGGCGTCGTGCCGCGTACCGCCAGTGGCCTGGACGGCATCCTCTGGGCGCCCCTCCTGCACGTCGGCTTCGGGCACCTGCTGGGCAACACCGTCCTGCTCGTCCCGCTCCTGCTGCTCACGCTCGTCGGCGGCCTGGCGCGTGGGCTCGCCGCCACCGGCATCATCTGGCTGGTGGCCGGTCTGGGGACGTGGGTGATCGCCTCCCCCGGCACCGTCCACCTCGGCGCGTCGTCGCTGGTGTTCGGGTGGCTGACGTACCTGATCGTCCGAGGCCTCTACGCCCGGAACGTGTCCCAGCTGATGCTTGGCGTGGTGCTGGCGGTGCTCCTGGGCGGGACGCTCCTCGGCGTCCTCCCCGGACAACCCGGCATCTCCTGGCAGGGACACCTCTTCGGCGCGCTGGGCGGCGTCATCGCCGCGGCCGTCCTGCGGCGGCGTCGGGCCGAGGCGCTGCCGGCGCCGACGTGGTAGCCGTGCGCTGATCGTCCGGACGGCCCGCAGCGCTCACGATTGGTCAGAGACCGGCCCCGGTCGGCGCTCTGGTTCATGGTTGGTGACCAAACCTGAGGCTCTGGCCGCGCGGGCCCGCGCCTTGATCGCCTCGATCACGTCCGTCTTGGCATCGGCGTAGGCGTTCATGTCCGGCCAGTCCCGCGACAGCAGGTCCCGCTTGGTCGCCTCGTAGAGCGCTCGGTCCTCGTCGTCGGTGCGCAGACGGTCGCGCAGCAGCAGGTAGTCGTCGACCTCGGTCGCACCGGTGGCGTAGACGTGCACGTGGACGTCGCGCTCCGGCGTCCTGACCAGGCGGTGCCCGGGCTCCCGTACCCGGAGGACGTAGCCGGCGCCGAGCAGCGGGTCGAGGTAGTCCTCCTCAGCGGTGATGTCCGGCACCGTCAGGACGAGGTCGATGATCGGCTTCGCCGCCAGGCCGGGCACCGAGGTCGAGCCGATGTGCTCGACCCCGACGCCCGGACTCCCCCACAGTCCCGACTCCGTGAGCGCCCTGACGATGCGGTCGCGGTGGCCAGCGAACGCCTCTGCCCAGGCCGGGTCGTGCTCCACCAGGTGCAGCCGACGGTGCTCGCGGCCGCCGACCAGCTCGAGCTCCGTGACGTCGGGGCGGCGTGGGCCAGGACCATGGCCAGGACCATGGCCAGGACCAAGACCAGGGCCAGGGCGGTGGGCGGTGCTGGGTGCGGAAGGAAGCGCGTCGGACATCGGGCGGAGCCTACGCGGCGGTTCCTGCCGCGGAGTGGTCAGCCAGAGGTCGACGTTCGGTCAGAGACCGGCGCTCAGAGGGCCCGCAGACACGGGTTGGTGACCAAACCCGACGTCGGCAGCGGACCCCGAGGCGGCCCGAGGACGGCCGGGATCAGGCGGATCAGGCGGATCAGCCGGCGACGCGTCCGGCAGCGACGTCGGCCGAGGGAGCTGCAGAGGCAGCGGACGCCGCAGCGCGGTCGGCCAGCGGGCCGGGCTGCGCCCGGGCGAGCAGGTGCGCGCCGGCCCGGGGAGCACGCCAGGCGTCGGGGATCGGGTGGGCGGCGACGTGCTCGGCGAACAGCTGCGGCCAGTGCTCGGCGTCCTCGGGCGTCTCGGCGACGACGAGGCGGCTGTGCGGGATGAGCTCGTGCAGCCTCTCGGCCGACGACAACGGGTGGGCCGGGTCGCCGGTCCAGGCGAGGATCAGCGTGGGGTGCTGGATGCTCGCGACCTGCTCGGGGGCGGGGAAGTCGGCCTTGGCCGCGCCGCGCAGGAGCGTCGGGAGCAGCTCCAGGGAGACGTCCGGCAGGGTGTCGGGGTGGTTGGCGGCCGCCGGGGGCACCGGCGCGACGCGTCCCGCCTCGACGAGGCCCTCGATCCCCCGCTCCTCCACGATCCGCGCCTGCTTCTCGTACGACTCGGCCTTCGCCCGCCGGGTCTCCCAGGCGGTCGGCGGGACGACCAGGGTGAGGGTGCCGAACCGGTCGGGCAGCCGCGACGCGGCGTGCAGCAGCGTCCCCGTGCCCATCGACGGCCCCACGCCGTGCACCTGCCAGCCCGGGAAGACGTGGTCGAGGAGGTTGAGGAGGTCGTCGGCGAGGCTGGACCAGCGGTACCGCGTCAGGTCGAGCCCGCCGGTCGAGAGGCCGTGGGCGCGGGCGTCGTAGCGCAGGACGCGGGTCGCGGCCCCGTCCGGACGCCGGTCGAGGCCCCGGCTGAGGTTCATCCCGAGGAGGACGTCCCGGGCCCGGCTCGAGGTCAGCCCGTGCAGCTGGACGACGGGGCGGACGTGGTCAGCATCACGTCCAGCATGTGACTCCCCCGGCCCCTCGGCGGCCTCCGCGCGGGCCGCGATCCCCTCGTCCGGCGTGACGACCGACACGTCGTAGTCGATGACGGCGCCTGGAACGGGGAGCGACGACACGGAAAAGGCCTCCTGAACGGGGTTGTTCACATGTGACCCCTACAGTACGGCCATGCGGCTGACCAATGTCGCCCAGATGCTGCTCCCGGACGGGCGACTCAGCAGCTACGGCGTGCACGCGGGCCCCCCGGGCTCCCCCCTCCCGATCTCCTTCGACCAGCGTCGCCACGTGTCCGTCGGCGACCGCGTCGGCTCGTGGATGGGCATCTCCTTCCGGCTCCCGCAGCACGAGTCGCGCGAGGCGCTCGCGCAGGCGTGGCACCACGTCGTCGAGCGACACGGCACCCTGCGCACCGCCTTCTCCCGCGACGAGGACGGCGGCCTCGCGCTGCATCGCGTCGAGGTGCTGCCCGGCGAGTGGACGGAGCACGAGGTCTCCGGCGGGCAGCAGGTCCGCGACGTCCTCCGCCAGGTCCTGGACGCCGGGTGCCGACCCTTCACGCGGCCCTCCTACCGGCTGGCCCTGGTCGAGCCGGACGACGGGAGCATCCCTGTCGTCGTGCTCGCCGCCGACCACTCCCACCTCGACATGTGGTCGCTGCTCGTCCTCGTGCGCGACCTCCTGGCCTGCCTGGACGACGTCCGCGCCGGCGTCGATGCGCCCGGTGCCGGCCTGCCGAAGCCGCAGGACTTCGCCGAGCACACCACCGAGCTGGCCGAGCGCGGCCCCGCGCCCGACGAGGTCCGCGCGCGCTGGCACCGGATCATGGAGGACGGCGGCGGCCGGATGCCGGTCTTCCCGCTGCCCCTGGGTCGGCTCGACCCGGTGCCCTCCGAGCGCGTGGAGGTGATCGACGTCCTGGACGCCGCCCAGCTCGCCCGGCTCACGGCGCGGGCCGCGGACCGGGGCACCCGGATGCTCCCGCTGGTCGTCTCCGAGATGGCGGTCGTGACCCGCGAGCTCGCCGACAAGCCGCTGCGGGCCGTGTTCCCGGTGCACAGCCGCTACGACGACCGCTGGCACGCCAGCTGCGGCTGGTTCATCACCAACGCGGTGCTCGACTGCCAGTCCCCCGACCTCGACACCTGCGCGGCGGCGGTCCGCGAGACGGTGAGCCTCGGCTCGGTCGCGCTGGCCGACGTCCTCTCCCCCTGGGGTGGCATGCCCGACACCTCTGGCATGTTCGCGCTGTCGTGGCTGGACCTGCGCCGCCTGCCCGTGGGCGTGGACCCGGGGCCGGAGGGTCAGTACGTGTCGGCCGCGATCCGCACCGACGGCGTCATGGTGTGGTTCATCGTCGAGGACGGCGGGGTCCACCTGCGCGTCCGCTACCCCGACACCCCCGAGGCCCGCCGCAGCGTGGGCGCGTGGGTGGACGCGGTGGTCCACCGTCTCCAGGTGTACGCCGACACCGAGGCCGCCTGAGCGGTCAGCCGGCCAGCAGGAAGTGTCGGAGGATCGACACGAACGCGTCGGGGGCCTCGGAGTGCACCCAGTGGCCGGCGCCCTTGACGGTGACCGTCGTGGTGCGCGGGAACAGCCGGCGCATCTCCGGGGCGTGCTCGGGCTGGACGTAGGGGGACCGCTCCCCCGCCATCCACAGCACCGGCCCGGTGAAGCCGGGATCGAGGGTCGGGAAGCCGCCGATGACGTCGAGCTGGGCCCGGAGGAGCGCGAGGTTCGCCTGCCAGACGAAGCGGCCGTCGCGCACGCGGAGGTTCTGCAGGAGGAAGCCGCGGACGCGCTCGTCGGCGATCGGGCCGGCGAGCAGCTCGTCGGCCTGGCCACGGCTCTCGAGGGCGTCCAGGTCGAGCCCGGCGAGGCTGTCGAGCAGGTGCTCGAACTCGCCGAGGCCGCCGGACGCCGCGGGCGAGATGTCGACGACGACGAGGCGGTCGACCAGCTCGGGGTGCCGGGTGGCCAGCACCATGGCGACCTTGCCGCCCATCGAGTGGCCGACGAGGTGGGTCCGTTCCACCCCGCGAGCGGCCAGGTCGTCCCTCAGCCAGGCGGCGACGGTGTCGGCGACGAGGACGTAGTCGACGGACGACGTCCAGGCCGATCGTCCGTGGTTGGGCAGGTCGACCAGGGTCGAGCGCAGCTCCGGCTGGAGGGCCTTGGCGACCTGCGTGAAGTTGCGGCCCTGGCCGAAGAGCCCGTGGAGGAGGACGACGTCCCCGGTCCCGGCGGCGGTGGCGTCCTCACCGACGCGCTGGACGTGGAGGACGGGCTGCTCGGGCACGCCGTCAGCCTAGGTGAGAGGACGGTCGTGGCCCGCATACCCGGGGGGACGTCTGTCGTGTGGCGCATGAGGGCGCTGTATGGACCGTTCTTCCAGGAAAGGTGAAGACGGTGAAGAAAACGTTCTCGTCCCTGTGATCCGGGCCTCAGCGGACGATCAGCCACTTAACGTCGAACGAGACCGACGGACCAGGCAACGAAGCCCACAGGCCCGCCGGCGTCGTCCGAGAGGACCATGCCGCAACACCGAGAGGATCACGGCCATGTGGGACACCGTCCAGACCAACGAGCAGCACCTGTCGCACGACCGACCGTGCACGAAGTGCGGGCACGAGATGCACGTCTACCTGCCCTGCGACGACGCCTGCGGCTGCCCCGCCACCGCGCGGGCCACGCGCAGCTACAGCGCCGCCTGACGCGGCTCCACGAGCTGCCCCGGGACCGGTAGGTCCCCTGCCATCGGGCCCGGGGCGTGCCACCTGTGCGTGCGGCGTCCTGCCGCAGCGCACCACGTTTGGTCACCAACCCGTTGCTGGCGGCGCTCCGTCACCGGGTTGGTGACCAACCGTGAGGCGGGCGGCGCAGTCTGTCGACCCCGACCGCCCGCCGACGCCGGCGCGCTGACGCGCCGGTCAGGACGCGGTCCACCCGCCGTCCATCGTGTACGAGGCGCCGGTGACCATGCCGGCCTTGTCCGAGCACAGCCAGGTGACGAGGTCGGCGACCTCGTCCGGCTCGACCAGCCGCTTGATGGCGGACTCGGTGAGCATGATCTTCTCGACCACCTCGGACTCGTCGATCCCGTGCTGCTTCGCCTGGTCCGCGATCTGCTTCTCGGCCAGCGGCGTGCGCACGTAGGACGGGTTGATGCAGTTGCTGGTGACGCCGTGCTCGGCGCCCTCGAGCGCGGTGACCTTGCTGAACCCCTCGAGCCCGTGCTTCGCCGTGACGTAGGCGGACTTGAAGGCGCTGGCGCGCAGGCCGTGGATGCTGGAGACGTTGACGATCCGGCCCCAGCCCTTCTCGTACATGCCCGGCAGCACGGCGCGGGTGAGGAGGAACGGGGCGTTCAGCATCAGGTCGATGATGAAGCGGAACTTCTGGGGGTCGAACTCCGTGATGGGCGCGACGGTCTGGATGCCCGCGTTGTTGACCAGCACGTCGGCCTCCAGGCTGAGCTGGGCGAGGCCGTCCAGGTCGGAGAGGTCCACGACCCAGGCCTTGCCGCCGATCTTCTCGGCGACGGCCTGGGCCCTGTCCCCGTCGAGGTCGGCGCAGACGACGTCCGCCCCCACCCCGGCGAGGCCGACGGCGATGGCCTCCCCGATGCCCGAGGCGGCTCCGGTGACGACGGCGGTGCGGCCGGTCAGGTCAGTGCTCACGATGCTTCTCCTGCTCCCTGTGCTGTGGCGCGTGCCGGCCGGGAGGGTCGGGCGCGTCGACGGATGTGTGGTGCGGTCCCACTCCCCCGTGTTCCCCGGCAGGTGTCGCGTCTCGCCCACCCCTGGGGGTGAACACGCCCGGACGTGCCGCGGGCCCCGACGACCGGTGGTCGTCGGGGCCCGCGGGCGGTCGTGGTGCCGGGCGTCAGGACACGTCGAGCAGGACCTTGATGGCGCGACGCTCGTCCATGGCCGCGTAGGCCTCGGCGACCTGGTCGACGGGGAGGCGGAGGTCGAAGACGGCACCCGGGTCGATCGAGCCCTTGAGGACGAGGTCCAGCAGGTGCGGGAGGTAGTTGCGGACGGGCGCCATGCCGCCGAACAGGCCGACGTTCTTGGTGAACATGGTGCGCATCGGCGGCTCGGCGCCGTGCGGGACGCCGACGAAGCCGACGTGCGAGCCCGGCCGGGCGATCGTGAAGGCCGTCGACATCGACTGGCCCGTGCCGACGCACTCCAGGACGGCGTCCGCGCCGATCCCGTCGGTGAGCTCCATGACCGCGGCCTCGCCCTCGGCGCCGCGCTCGGCGACGATGTGCGTCGCCCCGAACGTGGTGCCGAGCTTCTGCCGGGACTCGTGACGCGACATGAGGATGACCTTCTCCGCGCCCATCTGGCTGGCGGCGATGACGCCGCACAGCCCTACCGCGCCGTCGCCGACGACGACGGCCGTGCCGCCCTCGCGGACGCCCGCGGCCACGGCCGCGTGCCAGCCGGTGGGCATGACGTCGGAGAGGGCCATGAGGCTGGGGACGAGCTCCGGCGCCGGGCCGTTCGGGCCTACGTCCGGCACCTTGACGAGCGAGCCGTCCGCGTAGTTGACGCGGGCGAGCTCGCCCTGGCCGGAGACGGTCATCCCGACGTTCACGCAGCCGGAGTGCATGCCGGCGCGGCAGTGGGCGCAGGTGTTGTCGCAGTGGTCGAACGGGACGATGACGAAGTCGCCCGGCTTGACGTCGCGGACCTCGGAGCCCACGGCCTCGACGAAGCCGATGCACTCGTGGCCGATGGTGTGGGGGTCGGTCGTCGGGTTCTCGCCGCGGTAGGGCCAGAGATCGGACCCGCACACGCACGCCGTGGTGACGCGGACGATGGCGTCGGTCGGCTTGGTGAGGACGGGGTCCGGCACGTCCGACTCGAACCGGATGTCTCGGGGAGCGTGGATCATGGTGGCGCGCATGACGAGAGCATGACATCGACAACCACCCCCCGAACGGGGGGTGCTGGTGGATCGGTCCGGAGGTGCCGGGCGCCACGCCCACCTCCCTGCACCCCCGGACCGCTCCCCCGTACGTCCTCCAGCTCTCCGTCCTGGTCGTCCGCCTCGTCGGCCCTGATGCTGGCCCTGACCTGGCCGATGACGTCGCCCATGACGTTGCCGCGATCGCCGGCCGTCCCACCGGTGCTGCGCCGTCGCTCCACGTTTGGTCACCAACCCCGTCCCGCGGACCCGAAAACCTCACGTTTGGTCCCCAACCCGTGACCGGCAGCGCCGCCACCCCCGACACGCCCCACCCCAAGGCTTCTTGCCTTATCTCACATGTGAGTTACCGTCGTCGCGTCGGAACCCCACTGTCTCGGGGGACCACCACAGAGAGGGGAAGCGATGACCGAGGGCTACAAGGACCGGATCGGCCTGCTGATCCGCGACGCCCGCAAGCACCGCGGCCTGACCCAGCAGCAGCTCGCCGAGCGCCTGGGCACCAGCCAGAGCGCCGTGAACCGCATCGAGCGGGGCCAGCAGAACCTGAGCCTGGAGATGATCGCGCGCATCGGCACCGCGCTGGACTCGGAGATCGTGGCGCTCGGCGCCGGCCCGGTCCACCTGCGCATCACCGGCCCGACGACGCTGTCGGGCGACATCGAGGTCAAGACCTCCAAGAACGCCGGCGTGGCGCTGCTGTGCGCCTCGCTGCTCAACAAGGGCCGCACGGTCCTGCGTCGCGTGGCCCGGATCGAGGAGGTCAACCGCCTCCTCGAGGTCCTGGGCAGCCTCGGCGTCCAGACCCGCTGGCTCAACGACGAGAACGACCTTGAGATCGTGCCGCCGAAGACGCTGCGCCTCGACGCCATCGACGAGGAGGCGGCTCGCCGCACCCGCTCGGTGATCATGTTCCTGGGCCCGCTGCTGCACCGCGCCGAGTCCTTCGACCTGCCCTACGCCGGCGGCTGCAACCTCGGCACGCGCACGGTCGAGCCACACATGGCGGCCCTGCGCCCCTTCGGCCTCGAGGTCAAGGCCAGCGACCGGCAGTACCACGCGTCGGTCAACCGGGCGATCGAGCCGGACCGCCCCATCGTCCTCACCGAGCGCGGCGACACCGTCACCGAGAACGCCCTCATGGCGGCCGCGCTGCACACCGGCACCACCGTCATCCGCAACGCCTCGTCCAACTACATGGTCCAAGACCTCTGCTTCTACCTGCAGAAGCTCGGGGTCCGGGTGGATGGCGTGGGGACGACCACGCTGACCGTCACCGGTGTCGAGGACATCGACGTGGACGTCGACTACGCGCCGTCCGAGGACCCGATCGAGGCGATGAGCCTCCTCGCGGCCGCGATCGTGACCCGCTCCTCCATCACCATCAAACGGGTGCCGATCGAGTTCCTCGAGATCGAGCTCGCGACCCTGGAGCAGATGGGCTTCGTCTACGAGCGCAGCGAGGAGTACACGGCCCGCAACGGCCACACCCGCCTCGTCGACATCACGACGCACCCCAGCGACCTCACGGCCCCGCGGGACAAGATCCACCCGCTGCCGTTCCCCGGCCTCAACATCGACAACCTGCCGTTCTTCGCGGTCATCGGTGCGGTCGCCCAGGGTCAGACGCTGCTGCACGACTGGGTGTACGAGAACCGCGCGATCTACCTCACCGAGCTCGCCAAGCTGGGCGGCAACGTCAAGCTGCTCGACCCGCACCGCGTGATGATCGAGGGCCCGACGCACTTCAGCGCCGCCGAGATCGTCTGCCCGCCGGCCCTGCGCCCGGCGGTCGTCCTGCTCCTCGCGATGCTGGCCTCGAAGGGGACGTCGGTCCTCCGCTCGACCTACGTGATCGCCCGTGGCTACGAGGACCTCGCCGAGCGGCTCAACGAGCTCGGCGCGAACATCGAGTCGTTCCGCGACATCTGAGCCGCACGCGCTCCGGCGACCCCCGTCGTCCTCCCTTCACCGGATGGACGGCGGGGGTCCTCCCGTTCCCGGGCCCGAACCGACATACTGCGCCGGTGAGCACGCCCGTGACCGGCCATCCGTACCTGGACAGGGTGCACGACCGCCCGGGCTCGGTCCTGGCCATGGCCCACCGCGGCGGCGCCCGCCACCCCGAGGTGGAGGGGCTGGAGAACACGCGCACGGCCTTCGCCCACGCCGTCGCGCTGGGGTACGACTACCTGGAGACGGACGTCCACGCGACCCGTGACGGCGTGCTCCTCGCCTTCCACGACGACCGCCTCGACCGCGTCACCGACCGGCGGGGCCGGATCGCCGACCTCACCGCTGCCGAGGCGCGCCGCGCCCGGGTCGGCGGTCGCGAGCCCGTCCCCACCTTCGACGAGCTCCTGGAGGCGTTCCCCCACGCCCGGTTCAACGTCGACCTCAAGTCGGCGGCGGCGGTCCGGCCGCTGGCCGAGACGATCGCCGCGCACGGGGCCTGGGAGCGGGTCCTCGTCGGCTCGTTCGGCCCCGGGCGGCTGGCGGCCTTCCGCCGGGCCACGCACGGTCGGGTCGCGACGTCCGCCTCTCCCCCGGAGGTCGCCGCGTTCGTGGCGCCCCGCACCCCCGGTTCCGTGCTGCGCAGGCTGGCGCGCAGCGTCCGCGCCCTCCAGGTCCCGGTCGCGCAGCGGGTGCCCTCGGATCCCCGGGGGGTGGTGGTGCCCGTGGTGACCCCGCGGCTCGTCGACCGGGCGCACGACGTGGGCGTGCACGTCCACGTGTGGACGGTGGACGACCCGGCCGAGATGCGCCGGCTGCTCGACCTCGGCGTCGACGGCCTCATCACCGACCGCACCGACGTCCTGCGCACCGTGCTGGAGGAGCGCGGCCTGTGGCTGCCCGCCACCGCCGCCGCCCCGCCGACCGGCCGGACGGACCGACCCACCCAGGAGGACCCGAGATGAGCACGATGGTCACCGGGGCGGCCGCGATCCCGCCCGAGGAGCGACGCCGTCAGCAGCACGCCTGGAACTGGTACGACTGGGCGAACTCGGCGTTCTACACGACCGTCCTCACGGTCATGTTCGCGCCGTACATGATCACGGTCGCCGGCCGGGCTGCCGGCTGCACGGACGCGGACGAGACGTGCCGCCGGACGGTGGACGTGCTGGGTCTGCACGTGGCCGCCGGCTCCCTGCCGGCGTACCTGACGAGCTTCGCGACCATCGCCAGCGCCTTCGTCCTGCCTGTGGTCGGCGCGTTCGTCGACCGCTCCCGGCGCAAGAAGCTCCACATGGCCGGGTTCGCGTGGGCGGGGTCGTTCTTCGCCGCGATGCTGTTCTTCCTGCAGGGCGACGCCTGGCAGATCGGCGCCGTGGCCGTGGTCGCCTCCAGCCTCCTCGGCGGCTGCTCCCTGGTCAGCTACTACGCGATCCTCGTGGAGATCTCCACCGAGGACGAGCGCGACCACGTGTCCTCACGCGGCTGGGCCTGGGGCTACCTGGGCGGCGGGCTGCTCCTCCTGGTGAACCTGATCCTGTTCCTGGGCCACGACGCCTTCGGCCTGACCTCCGAGATGGCGGTGCGCGTCTCGCTGCTGTCCGCGGCGGTGTGGTGGGCGGCCTTCACGGTCATCCCGTTCGTCCGCCTGCGCAACTACACGCCGCAGTCGCTGGTGCCCGCGGAGGGCGGTCTCTTCGCGCGCTCCTTCGGACAGCTGTTCACCACCCTCAAGGAGCTGCGCGCGTACCCCATGACGCTCACGTTCCTCGTCGCCTACCTCTTCTACAACGACGGCATCCAGACCGTCATCGTGAGCGCCTCGACCTACGGCGCCGAGCAGCTGGGGATGTCCCAGACGATTCTCATCGCCACGATCCTGCTCCTCCAGTTCGTCGCGTACGGCGGTGCCCTCCTCTTCGGCCGGCTGGCCCGGACCCGGGGTGCCTACCGCTCGCTGCTGTGGGGCACGTTCGGCTGGATGGGGGTCGTGGTCGTGGCCATCCTGCTCCCGCCCGTCAGCGCCGGGGCCGGGCTGGCCATCACCCTGTTCCTGCTGGTCGCGTTCGCCATCGGCATCGTCATGGGCGGCACCCAGGCCCTCTCGCGCTCCTTCTTCAGCCAGCTCATCCCCCGCGGTCGCGAGGGCGAGTACTTCGCGCTCTACAACGCCTGCGAACGGGGGACGTCGTGGTTCGGCACGCTCCTGTTCGGACTGGTCTTCCAGCTCACCGGCTCCTACCGCCCGGCGATCCTGGCCCTGATCGTGTTCTTCGTCCTGGGCGCGTTCTTCCTGTTCCGGCTCGACCCCGAGCGGGGCATCCGGGAGGCCGGGAACACGGTCCCCAGCGTCGTGTGAGGGCGCCCCGACAGGGCCTCCCGAGCACGCGGGATCACCGGACCGGCGGGGTCGGCAGCCACCTGGCTGGGCGTTTGTGGGAACACTCGGGCGGTCTGTACCGTTGACAACCTTGAACGCAGACCCACCGTCTACCCCGGCACCCCCGCCGGCTCCTGTCCGCAGGCGGTGAGCGGCGTCGCGATCCACACGGGAGGCCCAACATGGCAGAGCGCACACTGCGCGGCGCACGACTCGGAGGCCAGAGCTTCGAGGACGAGCGCGGCATCGAGTTCGCGGCCCGGCAGCAGGTCGGTTACCGGTGCCCCCAGAACCACGAGTTCGAGATCACCATGTCCATCGAGGCCGAGGTGCCGGCCGTCTGGGAGTGCCCGCGCTGCGGCACCGAGGCGCTGAGCATCGCGGGCATCAAGCCCGAGGAGAAGGTCGAGAAGCCGGCCCGTACCCACTGGGACATGCTCCTGGAGCGCCGCTCGGAGAAGGAGCTCGAGGACATCCTCAAGGAGCGCCTCGAGCTGCTCCGCGGCGGCGAGATCGGCCCCGCGCACCTGCACCGCGAGAACAAGAAGCGCACCTCCGCCTGAGCAGGCTCAGGCGCGAGGGGGTCCGTCCTCCTCGTCAGGCTCCACCACGTCGCCCCGGACGACGGGCCCCTGGCCCGGTCCGGGGCGTCGTGCGTCCCGGGTCCCCGTCGTCCCGCTGACGTCGGCGGCGAACCCGAGGAAGCCGTCGCCGCCCGCGAGCATCCGGGCGGTGACGACCTGCGCGAGCAGGACCCGGAACAGCGGACGGGTGAACGGCAGGACCATCCCGAGCCCGACCACGTCGGTGACGAAGCCCGGGGTGAGCAGCAGCGTGCCACCGATGAGGACGAGCGCGCCGTCGGCCAGCTCCTTGGCGGGCATCCGACCGCTGGACAGCGCCTCGCGCAGCGACCGCCAGGCGACCGAGAACTCCCGCCGCACCAGGTAGGCGCCCAGGACGCTGTCGGCGACGAGGAGGAAGATCGTCCAGGCCGGGCCGATGACGCCCGACACCTGGAGCACCGTCCAGAGCTCGAGGAGCGGGACGCCGATGAAGGCGATCCCGAGCACCCAGCCCCAGACGCCCCGACGTCGACGGGGTGCGCCGGAGGCGCTCATCGGACGGCCGTCGTCGCGGCGACGCCGGCACGACCGCGCAGACGGTCCCAGCGATCCGCGAGGCCCCAGCCCGTGATCCGGACGAGCGACTCCAGCGCCACGGCGCCGGTCATCTTGGAGTCGCCCCGCACGCGCTCGACGAAGTCGATCGGCACCTCGCGGACGCGCAACCCGGCGCGCAGCGTCCGCACGACGAGGTCGGTCTGGAAGACGTACCCGGTCGACCGGACCTCGTCCAGGCGGATGGCCTCGAGGGCGCTGCGGCGGTACAGCCGGAAGCCCGCGGTGGCGTCGCGCACCGGGATGCCGAGCAGGAGGCGCACGTACAGGTTGCCGCCCCGGGAGAGGGCCTGTCGCTGCCAGGGCCAGTTCTCCACCGAGCCGCCGGGGACCCAGCGGGAGCCGATGACGAGGTCCGCCGGGTCGTCCGGGTCGGACACCGCGGCCAGGAGGCGGCCGAGCTGCTCCGGCTGGTGGGAGCCGTCGGCGTCCATCTCCCCCACGACGTCGTAGCCGGCCTCCAGGGCGTGCGCGAAGCCCGCGAGGTAGGCGGCGCCGAGCCCGCCCTTCCCGGTGCGGTGCAGCACGTGGACCTGCGGGTCGTGGGCGGCCAGGTCGTCGGCGAGGGCCCCGGTGCCGTCGGGCGAGGCGTCGTCGACGACCAGGACGTCGACGTCGGGCTGGGCGGCGCGCACCCGGCCCACGATCCAGGCGAGGTTGTCCGCCTCGTTGTAGGTGGGGACGACCATGACGGTGCGACCGAGGGGCACCTGCGTGCTCATGCGTGTTCTCCAGGGGTGGGACGGGTCGAGCCGACGGGGACGTGGGTGGGGGCCGGGACGGGCGTGTGGTCGTCCGGGGCCGGGGCCTGGCCACCGCGAGCCCGACGCAGGCGCGCGCGGGCCCGGTCGCGCAGCCCGGGGCGGAACCGGAGGACGAGGGCCAGGGCCAGGGCGAGCACGGTGAGGAGCGCGAGGCCGCGCGCCACCCAGGGGCCGATCAGGATGCCGGGCGAGACGTCGTCGACGAGACCGACCTGGGCGTCGATGACGGCCGTGTCGCGCTTGGCCGCCGTCGCCACCACGGAGCCGTCGGGGGCGATGACGCCGGAGATGCCGTTGATCGACGCGACGGCGAGGTAGCGGCCGGCCTCGATGGCGCGCAGGCGGGTCATGGTGAACTGCTGCTCGAGCTGGTCGGTGTCGATGAACATGGCGTTCGAGGTCTGCACCGTGATGAGCTGGGCGCCGTTCGTGACCTGCTGCTGGAGCGTGTCGTCGTACCCGACGTCGAAGCAGATCAGGTCGGCGACCAGGAGACCGTCGGCGTCCAGCGGCTCGGTGCGGCGGCCCGGACGCATGTCCCGGCCGATGAGCTTGAGGTCGCCGAACGTGAAGTCGAAGTACTGGCGCAGCGGGATGTACTCGCCGTACGGGACGGGGTGCCACTTGGTGTAGCGGTCGCCGGCACCGGTCGTCGGGGACCAGACGATCCCCTGGTTCAGGACGTAGTCCTCGCCGTCGTCCACCATCGCTCCCACCAGCACGGGGGCGTTGATCGCGGCGACCGCGGCGAGGATGCCGGCGTGGGTCTGGGTGTCCGCGAACGGGTCCACGGCGGTGGAGTTCTCGGGCCAGACGACGAGGTCGGGCTGCTGCTTCGTGCCGGCCGCGACCTGCTCGGCCAGGTCGACCGTGGCGTCCACGTGGTTCTGCGTGACCTGGCGGTAGTCGTAGAGGACGTCGTTGCCGGGTCCGGGGACGCCGCCCTGGACGACGGCGACCTGAGCGGTGCCCACGACCTCGCCCCTCCACGGCACCAGGACGGCACCGGCGGTGAGGGCGGCCAGCCCGACCAGCCCCAGGCCGGCGGGCACGAGACGCCTCAGCCTGGCCATCAGGGCGCTGGCCCCGGCGCTGGCCCCGGCGTCCTGCCACCGCACGACCGCGGCGGCCAGGAGGGTCGCGGAGAGGGCCAGGACGAAGGAGACGCCCACCATGCCGATCCACGGCAGCAGCTTCTCCAGCGGCGTGTCGATGCTGCTGAAGGCGAGTCGACCCCAGGGCATGCCGGAGAACGGCCAGGTGCTGCGCAGGTCCTCCAGCGCCACCCAGGCGGCGGCGACGGTCACCGGCCACCAGCGGTGGCGGGTGAGGAGGGCCGCGGCGGCGCCGGTGAGGCCGAAGAAGAAGGTCTCGAGGGAGGCGAGGCCGATCCACGCGGCGAACGCGACGGCCGTCATCCAGTAGATGTGGGTGAAGTAGAAGCACCCGCCGAAGACGAGACCGGTGAGGAACCCCCGCCGCAGCCCCACGCCACGCACGGTGAGGACCAGGACCGCGACGCACACCGGTACGAGCAGCGTGAGACCCACGGGGTCGAAGGCGAACGACAGGGCCAGGCCTGCCGCGGCGGCCGCGAGGAGTCGTCGCACCGCGCAACCGTAACCGGCACCCGCACGGATCGTGCAGCGGATGGCCGATCCCGGGCCGGTGGAAGCGCAGATCGGTGGACGCCCGTTGCCGGTGGCGACGGCCCACCCGGGAAGGCCGGGTCGGTCGCTCGCCTGGAGCGCTGGAACAACTCGGGAGGGCCCGGAGACCTTCGGTCCGACCTGGTACCCGATCCGGCTGACGGGGCAGGACGTTGTCTAGGGGGAACCGGTCCCTCCCGAGTCCGCTCTCGAACGCGCGAACCGACCTCCGCGGACCATGTCGGACAGGTGCCTGGCTCTCGACACCCTCCGACGCGACCACTCGGACGTCGGTCCGCCCCCCTCGATCTGTGGTGAGCGGCTCGCTTACCTTGGTGCTCGCGCGCCCTTCTGTCAAGCGGCGGTTGATCTGCGCGTATGACTGTTTGTGCAGGTCAGAGGCCTGGGTCGGTTGTCACGATCACCCTTCCGGATGATGAACTGGTCCGGACCGAAATGCATCCGCCGGACGCACGACCTCCCAGGTCAGTGCCTAGGTCCGTGGCCCCG
Source organism: Nocardioides sp. GY 10127 (assembly GCF_004919085.1). Taxonomy (GTDB): domain Bacteria; phylum Actinomycetota; class Actinomycetes; order Propionibacteriales; family Nocardioidaceae; genus Nocardioides. The sequence goes on from NZ_STGL01000001.1 coordinate 177,269, forward strand.
GGGTGGACGTGGTGGCGCGCCGCGTCCGCTGGGCGACCGTGGTGCGGCCGGCCCGGACGGGCCGTCAGGCGGGGTCGGCCCCCAGCGCTCGGAGCGTCAGGTCGACGTAGGTCGCGGCGAGCTCCTCGACGTCGAGCGGGCCGTCCGGGCGGTACCAGCGGGCCACGCTGCTGCACATCTCGAGGACCGCCCGACGGGCGACGTCGGGCCGCGCCACGGTGAACGCCCCGTCCTCGCACCCGCGACGGATCTCCTCGGCCCAGAGCTGCTCGTAGGTGTCGCGGAGGTCGAGCACCTCGGCCCGGGTCCCCTCCCCCAGCGCCGCCAGCTCGCCGTCCACGACGCGCGTCTCCCGGCGACGCAGCGCGTGCTCGCGCACGTGCACGCGGACGAGCACGGCGACGCGGGTGCGCGGGTCGTCCTGCGGTGCGGCCGCCAGGTCCGCCACGGCGGCGTCCGTGAGCCGGGTCAGCGCCTGGCGCATGAGTCGCGCGAGGAGCTCCTCCTTCGTCCCCATCCAGTGGTAGAGGGACGCCGAGGACAGGCCCGCGGCCTCCGCGAGCTGACGGATGCCCGTGCCGTGGAAGCCGCGCTCGGCGAAGAGGGTCAGCGCGGCGTCCTCCACGCGGGCGCCCGTGGTCCCCGTGGTCCCCGTGGTCCCCGAGGTTCCCGTGGTCCCCGCAGGGGTCCCGGCTGCTGTCGTCACGGGCGCACTGTACCCATCCGATCGATCGATCGATAGGCTCAGGCTCAGCACCGTCGACCCGGACGCGCCCAGCGCTCCGACCTGGGGAGGACCGAAGATGACCGACCAGCCGCTCCCGAGCGGGCAGGACCCCGCCGCCGCTCCCCTGGTGGAGTACGCGCTCGAGGGCGACGTGGCCCGCCTCCACCTCAACCGGCCCCACCGGTTGAACGCCGTGGACGCCCACCTCACCCCCGCCCTGGTGGACGCGCTGCGCCGGGCGGCGGCCGACGAGGCCTCGGCCGTGGTGCTGGCCGGCCGCGGCCGCGCCTTCTGCGCCGGTCACGACCTCAAGGAGGAGCCCCCGCTCGAGCAGCCCTGGCAGACCCGGGCCCGGCTGGAGGAGATCCAGGAGGTGACCCGGCTGGTGCGTCGCTTCCCCGGCCCGGTGATCGCGGCCGTGCACGGCTACGCGCTCGGCGCCGGGTGCGAGTTCGCGCTGGCCTGCGACGTCGTGGTGGCGGACGAGGAGTCCAGGTTCGGCTTCCCCGAGGTGGGCGTCGGGCTCTCGGTGACCGGTGGCATCTCGACCCTCCTGCCCGCGCTCGTCGGCTGGGCCCGGGCCAAGGAGCTGCTGCTGCTCGGCGAGCACGTGACGGGTGCCCAGGCAGCGGCGATGGGCATGGTCGCCCGCGCCGTCCCGTCCGGCACGCACGAGGACGTGGCCCTCGACCTGGCCCGCCGGATGGCTGCCCGCCCGCGGCTGTCCACCTCCCTGGCGAAGCGGGTGCTGGACGCCGGCGTGGACGCCGCGATCGAGCAGTCGATGGCCACGGAGGTCGAGCACGCGATGCTCACCGCGCTCTCGGGCGAGAACGCCGCGCCCCGGCAGGAGTTCACCCGTGCCTGAGCCGAGCCCGACCGACGCGACGCTCGTCGACCACCTGCTCGCGGCGGCAGTGGAACGCCCCGACGACGACGCCTGGGTCTTCGACCTGCCCGAGCACGGGGTCGAGCGCTGGACCTACGCCCGTGTGGCCGAGGTGAGTGCCGGGATCGCCGAGACGCTGCGCCGCCGCGGGGTGGCGGCCGGGCACCGGGTGGGGCTCATGCTCGGCAACTCGCCGTGGATGCCCGCCGCGTGGCTCGCGCTGCAGCGACTGGGGGCCGCCGCCGTCCCGCTCAACGTCCGCTACCGCGCCGCCGACGCCGCCCACGTGCTCGCTGACGCCGAGGCGCGGCTGGTCCTGGCCGGCGCGGAGCACGCCGACCTCCTGCGCGAGGCCGGCGCGGCCGACGTCCTGGACCCTGCGGAGATCCCCGCTGAGGTGCTCGCGGAGGCCGCGCGGGCGTGGGAGCAGCCGGCGACGGACCCGGACGCGGTGGTGAACGTGCAGTACACGTCGGGGACGACGGGTCGGCCCAAGGGGTGCGTGCTGACGCACCGCTACTGGACGACGCTGGGCGCCTCCATGCTCACCGGCTTCCCCCGGCTCACCGCGGACGACGTCCTGCTCACCGCGCAGCCCTTCCACTACGTCGACCCCCAGTGGAACGTCGTGGCGGCGCTCATGGCCCGGGCGCGGCTGGTCGCCCTGGACGGCTTCCACCCCTCGTCCTTCTGGGCGAAGGTGCGCGAGCACGAGGTGACCTACTTCTACTGCCTGGCGTCGATGCCGACGCTGCTGCTGCGGATGCCGGCGGACCCGGCCGACCGCACGCACCGCGTGCGGGCCGTCCAGTGCTCGGCCATCCCGCCGGCGCTGCACGCCGAGCTCGAGGAGCGGTGGGGCGTCGGCTGGTACGAGGCGTTCGGGATGACCGAGACGGGCGCCGACCTCCGGGTGGAGGCCGACGAGCACGACGAGCTGGTCGGGACCGGCTGCCTGGGGCGTCCCGCGGCCCACCGGGAGGCCCGGCTGGACGAGCAGGGTCAGCTGCTGCTGCGCGGGCCGGGGATGATGACCGGGTACCTGGGACTGCCGTCGCCCTTCGACGCGGACGGCTGGTTCCCCACCGGGGACCTCGCGAGGCAGGACGCCGCGGGCCGATTCTACCTCTCCGGGCGGCTCAAGGACATGATCCGGCGCTCGGGCGAGAACGTGGCGGCGGTCGAGGTGGAGGAGACCCTCCTGGCGCATCCCGGCGTGCGGCTCGCCGCTGTCGTGGGCGTGCCCGACGACCTGCGCGGCGAGGAGGTGTGCGCGTTCGTGGTGGCGCCCGGCGTGGCCCCCACCGAGCTGCGGGCGTGGTGCGCGGAGCGGCTCGCGCCGTTCAAGGTGCCGCGCTGGTGGGTCCCGCGCGAGGACCTCCCGCTCACCGCCTCCCAGCGTGTGGAGAAGGGGCTGCTGCGCGCGGGCGACCTCGCCGGCGTCGTCGCGCGCGAGGCCGTGGAGGTGACGGCGTGAGCACGGGCTTCCGGGCGGACCTGCTGATCCGCGGCGCGCGCGTGCGGACGCTCACCGGGCCCGGGCACACCGGGACGGCGTCGTCCGTCGCGCTCTGGCGCGGGCGGGTGCTCGCGGTCGACGAGGACGTCCCCGCCCGGCGCGTCCTGGACCTCGACGGTGCCGTGGTGGTGCCCGGCTTCCACGACGCGCACAACCACATGGCGTGGTACGGGCTGTCGCTGCAGGAGGTCGACCTGCGGGTGCCGACCCTCGACGACCTCTACGCGGCCGTGGCCGAGCGCGCCGCCGGGCTGCCGGCCGACGCCTGGGTGGTGGGCGCGGGGTACGACGAGAACAAGGTCGGCGCCCACCCGGACCGCGACGGGCTCGACCGGGCCGCCGGGGGCCGGCGGGTGTGGCTCAAGCACACCAGCGGCCACATGTGCGTGGTGAGCTCGGCGGTGTTGGGCGACCTGGGTCTGGCGGACGCTCCTCGGGAGGTGGCCGGCGGACTGGTGGTCTGCGACGCGGCCGGGCGACCGACGGGGCTGCTGCAGGAGACCGCGCAGTCGCTGCTCTCGGACCTGGTGCTGCCCTACCCGGTCGATACGTTGGTCGACGCGGTGGAGCGGGCGGGCCGGGCGTACCTCGCCGAGGGGCTGACCTCGGTGGTGGAGGCCGGGGTCGGCGGCGGGTGGATCGGGAAGTCGCCGGTGGAGGTGGCCGCCTACCAGGCCGCGCGGGACGCCGGTCGGCTGCCGGTGCGGGTGGAGCTGATGGTCGCCTCCGACGTCCTGCACGAGGTGCCGGCGCACGCGGACGACGGCTTCGGGCCGGGGCTGGGCCTCGGGCTGGATCTCGGCATCCGCTCCGGCCTGGGCGACGACCGGCTCTCGCTGGGGCCGGTGAAGGTCTTCTCGGACGGCTCGCTCATCGGGCACACCTGCGCGATGACGGAGGACTTCTCCGACACCCCCGGGGTGAAGGGCTACCTCCAGTCGGACCGGGACGCGATCGTCGGCCGCATCGTGGCCGCGCACCGCGCCGGGTGGCGGGTGGCCACGCACGCCATCGGGGACGCGGCCATCGACCTCGTCCTGGACGCGGTGGAGCTCGCGCAGCGGGTCGCGCCGCGCCCGGGAGTGCGGCACCGGATCGAGCACTTCGGCGTGGCGCGCCCGGACCAGGTCGTCCGGGCGGCGGCGCTGGGCGTGGTGCCGGTGCCCCAGGGGCGCTTCGTCGGGGAGATCGGTGACGGCATGCTCCGGGCGCTGGGGCCGGAGCGGGCGGGCTGGGCCTACCGCGGGCGTTCGCTGCTGGACGCCGGGCTCCCGCTGGTCGGCTCGTCCGACCGTCCCGTCGTGGCCGGCGCTCCCCTGCTCGGGATGCACGACATGGTGAACCGGCGGACGGAGTCGGGAGCCGCGATCGGCCCCGAGGAGGCCGTCACCGGGCTGGAGGCGCTCGTGGCCTACACCCACGGATCCGCCTACGCCTCGGGGCAGGAGGACACGCGGGGCCTCGTGGCGCCGGGGTTCGTGGCCGACCTGGCCGTCCTCTCGGACGACCCGGCCACCGTCGACCCGGAGGGCCTCCGGGACGTCCGGGTGCTGGCCACCCTGCTCGGCGGAGAGGTGGTGCACGAGGCATGACGTCTCCCGATGCCGCTGTGCTGCGTGAGGTCTCCTCGCTGTCGGTGGAGCAGGTGGGCGCGGTCCGGGCGATCTACGAGGACGCCTTCCCCGCCGAGCTGCGGGCCGACTTCGACGCGCTGCTCGTGGACCGGCTCCTGGTGCGGGTCTCCCCCGCCGGCGAGCCGGAGGGCCTGGCGCTGGTGCGCGCCCTCGGCGGCACCGGCTGGACCTTCCTCCGCTACTACGCGGTCGGGGCGCGGGGCGGTGGTGTCGGCTCGGCGATGTTCGCGGACCTGCGCCGCGTCCTCGCCGCGGAGGGCGGCTCCCTGCTCGTCTGGGACGTCGAGGACCCCGACGAGCCCGGGCTCCACGCCCACGAGGTGGACGAGCACCGGCGGCGCATCCGGTTCTACGAACGCAACGGCGGCGTCCTGCTCCCCGTCACCGACTACGCCCCGCCGCACGGCGACGACCTCGCCGGCCACGCGCCGCGCCTGCGACTGATGTGCGCTCCCCTGGGCGACTCCGCCCTCCCCCCGACCCGGGACGTGGTGCTCGCCGCGTTCACGCTGCGTTACGACCTGGCTCCTTCGCACCCCGCCGTCCTGGCTGCTCTGGCGTCCATCGGCTGACCGGCGGTGCCGGGGTTCCGGGGTGTCTTGGTCCCAGGTTTGGTCACCAACGGTGACTCCTGGGCCGCTGAGGCACGGGTTGGTGACCAAACGTGGAGTGGTGGCGGCGGGGTAGGACTCGGCGGCCTGCCGGGTGAGGGACGTCGGCAGCGGCCGCCCCGGTACTGCACGTTTGGTCACCAACGGTGACTTCTGGGCCGCTGAAGCACGGGTTGGTGACCAAACGTGAGGAAGACGCCCACCGGCCGACGAGCCGATCAACCCTGCCACTCCACACAGCGATGCGGAAGAATCTCTCGTCAGAGACGTGACAGGCCGAAAGATTTCTGTCACCGTCGCTCCATGAGCATCGAGACCTCCATTGCGAGCCTGGTCGAGCAGGAGACCGGTCAGCCGTACCAGTACCGACGCCCCGAGCTCGTCGAGCCCGACTGGACCCGCTTCCCCGGCTGGCGTGACGTCACCGCCGGCGAGTGGGAGTCGGTGCAGTGGCAGCGCTCGCACTGCGTCAAGAACCTCAAGCAGCTTCGCGAGGTCCTGGGCGACCTGGTGGACGAGCGCTTCTACGCCGACCTCGAGCGCGACCAGAACGAGCGCGCGACGATGTCGATGCTGGTCCCGCCCCAGATGCTCAACACCATGGCGCCGCACGTGACGCCGCGCGGCCCGGGCAGCCTCACCGACGCCTTCTACGTCGACCCGGTGCGGCGCTACATGCTCCCCGTCTTCTCGGACCGGCGCACCGACTGGCCGAGCCACCCCCACGCCACCCGGGACAGCCTCCACGAGCACGAGATGTGGGCGGTCGAGGGGCTCACGCACCGCTACCCGACCAAGGTGCTCGCCGAGCTCCTGCCGACCTGCCCCCAGTACTGCGGGCACTGCACCCGCATGGACCTCGTCGGCAACTCCACCCCGACGGTGGAGAAGCTCAAGCTGGTCGGCAAGCCGAACGACCGGCTCACGGCCATGCTCGACTACCTCCGGGCCACGCCGTCGGTGCGTGACGTCGTGGTCTCCGGCGGGGACGTGGCGAACATGCCGTGGCCGCGGCTGGAGGCCTTCCTGTCCGAGCTCCTCGAGATCGAGAACGTGCGGGACATCCGGCTGGCCACGAAGGCGCTGGTGGGCATGCCGCAGCACTGGCTCCAGCCGGACGTCGTGGACGGAGTCGGTCGGGTCGCCGCCCAGGCGCGGCGCAACGGGGTGTCGCTGGCGATCCACACGCACGCCAACCACGCCCAGTCGGTGACGCCGCTGGTGGCCGACGCCGCGGCCGCCATGCTGGACGCCGGCGTGCGCGACGTCCGCAACCAGGGAGTGCTCCTCAACGGCGTCAACGCCGACCCGCACGCCCTGCTCGACCTCTGCTTCGCCCTGCTCGACGGCGCCCAGGTCATGCCCTACTACTTCTACATGTGCGACATGATCCCGTTCAGCGAGCACTGGCGGGTCTCCGTGGCGGACGCCCAGCGCCTCCAGCACCACATCATGGGCTACCTGCCCGGCTTCGCGACGCCGCGGATCGTCTGCGACGTCCCGTTCGTGGGCAAGCGGTGGGTGCACCAGCTCACCGACTACGACCGCGAGCGCGGCATCTCGTTCTGGACGAAGAACTACCGCACGTCCATCGAGGCGGAGGACGCCGAGGCGCTGCAGCGCACCTACACCTACTACGACCCGATCCACACGCTGCCCGAGGCCGGCCAGCGGTGGTGGGCCGAGAACGGCGGGCTGGACGAGGCGGCGCTCAGCGCAGCGGAGGCGGCCGAGGCCTCGCGTCGGACGGCGGCGCTCCAGGCCTGGTGAGGTCACTGTGAGGGCACGCCCCTCGGGCCCCGGGGGCAGGATGGGGGCGTGCTGAGCCTGAGTCGCTTCCCGGACGCCGACCTCCCGCGCTGGCGGGAGATCGTGACCGAGCGCAGGTTCCGGCTGCGGGAGCTCGCCTTCACCGGCGAGCCGGAGCTCTTCGCACCGGTCGCCGACGCCCGCACCCGCGCCGCGCTGGAGGTGCTGCTACCGGACGGTGGGCCGGGGCCGCAGCAGGCGCTGCACCTGGTCAGCGACGACGGCTTCCCGATCGGCTGGGTCTGGCTCACGCGCCTGTCCCGGGAGCGGCTGGGGCTCGTCGACGCGAGCCTGGTCACCCCGGACCGCACGGCCGACCTGCGCGACCTCGTCGAGAGGACGGCGGCCGCCGACGGCGTGACGGAGATGGAGCTCGTCCTCGTGCCCGGCGACGACACGCACGCGGCCTGGCGTGCCGCCGGGCCGGCGCACCTCGCCTCGCAGCGGCGGGTGCTCCCGCTGCCGGAGCCCAGGGGCGCCAGCGACGCCACGGCCGGCGCGGCCGGCGCGGACGTGAGGCTGCGCGCCATGACCGAGCCCGAGTTCGACTCGTTCTTCGCCCGCTCCAGCCGCGAGTACGTCGAGAGCCGGCGCGCCTCGGACCCCACCCGCGACCCGGGCGAGGTGCAGCAGGAGGCGGAGTCCCAGCTGCGGGCGTTGCTGCCGGGCGGCCGGGCGACGCAGGGCCAGTCCTTCTGGACCGTCCTCGCCGACGACGCGCCGGCCGCGGAGCTGTGGGTCGCGGTCGAGCCGCCGGGCGCCTTCGTCTACGAGATCCGCGTGGACGAGTCCCACCGCGGGCGAGGGGTCGGCCGGGCGGCGATGAGGGCCGCGGCCCAGTGGTGCACGGAGCAGGGTCTCAGCGCCCTGGGACTGAACGTGTTCGGCGACAACGTCGTGGCCCGCGGGCTGTACGAGTCGCTGGGCTACGTCCTGGTGGAGGAGAGCCTCACCGTCACGCTCACGCGCCTGTGACGGGCCGGTTCTCGTAGTAGGTGGTGAGGACGATCGTCGTCCGCGTGGAGACGTCGGCGGCGTGCCGGATACGGGCGAGGAGCTCCTCGAGCGCGGCGGGCGTCGTGGAGCGGACCTTGAGGACGTAGGACTCCTCCCCCGCCACCGACCAGCACGACTCGATCTCGGGGATGTGCGCCAGCCGCTCGGGGCAGTCGTCGGGCGCCGAGGGGTCCATGGGACGGATCGAGATGAGCGCCGTGAGCGGCAGCCCGATCTCGGCGTGGTTGATCGTGGCGCCGTACCCCTGGATCAGTCCGCGCTGCTCGAGCCGCTTGACCCGCTGGTGGACAGCGGACGTCGACAGCCCGGTCGCCTTGCCGAGGTCGGTGTAGGACATCCGGCCGTCGGTGGCGAGCAGCTGGAGGATCTTCCTGTCGGTCGCCTCGACCGCCGTCTGACTCACGACGTAAACGTAAAGGAGGCGCCGATCCTACTGATCGGTTGTCTTGCCGACTGGGACGGCCTGGCGGGGCTTGTGCGTCGCGGATCCGGGCCAGGTTTGGTCACCAACCCTGCGTCTGAGGGCTGCCGGCACCGGGTTGGTGACCAAACGTGAGCCAGTAGGCGACTCGGTCAGGACGTCTGCCGGACGCCGAGCGACGTCGACGGGCGACGGCCCCGAGGCCACGGCCTAGGGTGGCGCCGTGACCCGTGAGCCCCGCCTGATGCTGCTCGACACCGCGTCCCTGTACTTCCGCGCCTTCTTCGGGGTGCCGCCGGTGGAGGGGCCCGACGGCACCCCGGTCAACGCGGTCCGCGGGCTGCTGGACTTCATCAGCCGCCTGGTCGACACCTACTCCCCCACGCACTTGGTGTGCTGCTGGGACGACGACTGGCGCCCGCAGTGGCGGGTGGACCTCGTCCCGACGTACAAGGCCCACCGGGTCGTGGAGGAGGTCGCGGCCGGGGCGGACGTCGAGGAGGTCCCTGACCCGTTGCAGGTCCAGGTCCCGATCATCCGCGACGTCCTGGCGGCCTTCGGGATCGCGGTGATCGGCGCGCCCGAGGCGGAGGCGGACGACGTCATCGGGACGCTCGCCACGGAGGCTGGGATGCCGGTCGACGTGGTGACGGGCGACCGCGACCTCTTCCAGCTCGTCGACGACTCGCTCGGCGTCAGGGTCCTCTACACCGCCCGGGGCGTGGGGAACCACGACCGCGTCGACGAGGAGTGGGTGCGCGCCAAGTACGACGTCACTGCCGCGCAGTACGCCGACTTCGCCACCATGCGCGGCGACACCTCCGACGGCCTGCCCGGCGTCAAGGGGGTCGGCGAGAAGACCGCGGCCAAGCTCCTGGCGGAGCACGGCACGCTGGACGCCGTCCGGGCGGCCGCGGCCGACGACGCCGTGACGATGGCGGCCGGCGTCCGCGCCAAGGTGCTCGCGGCGTCCGACTACCTCGACGTAGCCCCCACCGTGGTGGCCGTGCGCCGTGACCTGGCGCTCGACCGGTCCCTGGGCGCCCTCCCCGGCGCCCCCGCCGACCCGGCCGCGCTCGAGGAGCTGACCGAGAGGTTCGGGCTGTCCTCCCCGGTGGAGCGACTCACCGGCGTGCTGGCCGCCCAGGGGTGACGGACGCCGTGCGGGGTCGCGCGGCCTCACCCCGGAGGGCCAGCCGCACGGCCCGGGCGGTGCGTACGGTCGAGGCATGACCTCCATCGCGATCGTCGGGGGCCACGGCAAGGTGGCCCAGCAGCTCATCCCCCTTCTCGCCGAGCGCGGCGACACGCCCGTCGCCCTCGTGCGCCGCGAGGAGTACCGCTCCGAGCTCGAGGACCTCGGCGCGCAGGTGCGCCTCCTCGACATCGAGAACAGTGACGCCGGCGACTTCGCCGCCGCCTTCGAGGGGTGCTCCGCCGTGGTGTTCGCGGCGGGGGGCGGTCCGGACGGCAGCATCGAGCGGAAGCGCACCGTGGACCTCGAGGGCTCGCTGAAGTCGATCGCGGGTGCTGAGAAGGCCGGGATCGACCGCTTCGTGCAGGTGTCTGCCATCGGCGCCGACAACCCGCTGCCCGAGGACACCAAGCCCGTCTGGCGGGCCTACGTCGAGGCCAAGCGGGACGCCGACGCCGCTCTCCGCGCCTCCGACCTCGCCTGGACGATCCTGCGGCCCGCCACCCTGACGGACGACGCGCCGACCGGCCGGGTGCTGCTCGCCGAGACTGTCGAGCGCGGCTCGATCAGTCGGTCCGACGTCGCTGCGGTGCTGGCTGCGCTCCTCGCCGACCCGTCGACCGCCGGGGTCCAGGTCGAGCTGGTGGATGGCCCGCACACCGTCGCCGAGGCGCTGGCCGGGCTGGCGCGCTGAGCTCTGTGGGGGCGTCCCCCCAGGCGACACCGACGGCTCCCGGCTCCGCGCCGGGGGCCGTTCGTCGTCTCCGGGGCGCCCTGCCCCCTCAGCTCCCCGACGCAGGTTTGGTCACCAACCTGATGTCCGGGGCCGATTTTCACCACGTTGGTGACCAAACCTGATGCCAGGAGCGGGGTTTCACCAGGTTGGTGACCAAACCTGATGCTTCTTCCGGCCTCCCGGCCTCCCGCACCACTTCATCAGCCCAACCTCATCAGTTTGGACTGACGATCTACGGTGGAGGCATGACGTCTCCCGCTGCCCCGGTCTCCGCACAGCCAGTCGACCAGGGAGCAGCCGACCAGGGAGCAGGCCCGACCGACGACGCCGTCGTGGCGGCGCGACTGCTGGTGACCGTGACGGGTCGGCTGCGGCGGCGGCTCCGTTCGCACCAGGAGGCGGGGCTGACCCCGTCCCAGACGTCCGTCCTGAGCCGACTGGACAAGGACGGGCCCGCGTCGGCGGCCGCCCTGGCCGCCGCCGAGCGGGTGCGGCCGCAGTCGATGGCCGCGACCCTGGCCGCGCTGGAGCAGGCAGGCATGATCAGCCGCTCCCCGGACCCGGACGACGGCCGCCGGCAGGTGGTGACGCCCACGGACGAGGCCCGCGCCTGGCTGGAGCGTCGGCGCACCGAGCGCGAGGACTGGTTGGTCAGCACCCTGCGCAGCACCCTGGACGACGAGGAGACAGCCGACCTCGTCCGCGTGCTCGGCCTCCTGGAGAGGGCGGTCCTCGCGTGACGGCCGTCGAGCAGCAGGAGCGGCACCAGCGGGAGCGGCACCAGGAGACCGGACGTCTCGCCGACTCCTTCGACACCAGGCTCCTGGCCCCGATGATGCTCGGGGCGATCCTCAACCCGATCAACTCCTCGATCATCGCCGTCGCCCTGGTCCCCATCGGCGCGGCGCTCGGCGCGTCCACGGCGCAGACGGCCTGGCTCGTCTCCGCGCTCTACCTGGCCACGGCGATCGGGCAGCCCGTGGTGGGCAGGCTCGTGGACGTCGTCGGCCCCCGGCCCCTGTTCCTCACGGGCGGCGTCCTGGTCGGCGTGGGCGGGCTCCTCGGCACGCTCTCCCCCGACCTGGCCGTGCTGGTCGTCGCCCGCGTCCTCATCGGCCTCGGCACCTGCGCCGGCTACCCGTCGGCGATGTACCTCATCCGCAGCGAGGCGCGGCGCACCGGACGCGACTCCCCCGCCACCGTGCTGACCCTGCTCACGCTCTCGAGTCAGACGGTGATCGTCATCGGACCGACGCTCGGCGGTCTCCTCATCGACCTCGGCGGCTGGCGCGCGACGTTCGCCCTCAACGTCCCCCTGGCCCTGCTCGTCCTGGCGCTCGGGTGGTCCCGGGTCCCGGCCGTGCGTCACCCCGACGGCGTGCGTCCGCCGCTCCGCCTGGACCTGCCCGGCGTGGGCCTGTTCGCCTCCCTGCTCGCCGCGCTCCTCGTCGTCCTGATGGTCCCCTCGGCGGCGACGGCGTGGCTCCTCGTCGTGGTCCTGGCGGCGGGAGCCGGCCTCGTGTGGTGGGAGAGCCGGCACGACGACCCGTTCATCGACGTGCGGGTGCTCGCCGGCAACCGCCCGCTGCTGCTCACCTACCTGCGCCAGATGCTCACCGGGCTGACCTCGTACGGCGTCCTCTACGGCCTCACGCAGTGGTTGGAGGACGGACGTGGGCTCTCGGCCAGCGTCACGGGGCTCCTCCTGCTGCCGCTCAGCGGTGCGGCCCTGGTCGTGTCGGCGGTGACCGGTCGGCGGCCCGAGGTGTACCTCAAGCTGGTCGTCGGCGCGGCGTTCCAGCTCGCCGGTGCCGTGGGCATGCTCGTGCTCGGCTCGCAGAGCGCGATCTGGTTCCTCGTCGTCCTGATCGTCGTCTTCGGCGTCCCGCAGGGCCTGCTCAACCTGGGCAACCAGAACGCGCTCTACCACCAGGCCGACCCCGAGCGGATCGCCTCGTCCGCCGGCCTCCTCCGCACCTTCCTGTACCTCGGTGCGATCGGCTCCTCGGCCGCCATCGGCGCCTTCTACGGGCAGAGCGCGGACACGGCGGGCGTGCACGAGCTCGGGTGGTTCCTCGTCGGGGTCTCCGGGCTCAACGTCGTCCTGACGCTGCTCGATCCGTCCCTGCGCCGGGTCGGCCCCCGGTCCCACTAGCGGCTGCGCCAGCGGGGCCGGAAGCGGGGGCCGAGCGCTACTCCGCCACGCCCGACATGGCCACGACACCGCGCTTGAGCCGGTCGGTGACCTGCCGGGCGGTGCGCCGCAGCGGGGTGTCCCCCGCGGCGTCCGCCACCTGCCCGGCGAGGTCGAGGACCTGCTTCATCCAGCGCACGAAGTCGCCCGCGGGCAGGTCCGAGGAGCCGAGGACGTCGTCCAGGTCGTCGCCCTCGCACCAGCGGTAGGCGATCCACGCGAACCCGAGGTCGGGCATCCGGAGGAAGTCGAGCCGGTGCTCCCGCTCCAGCCGTTCGAGCTCCCCCGCGACCGAGACGGTGGCGGCGATGGCCTCGCGGACGTCGCCGCCGGGCAGGCGCGGCGGGCCGGCGTCGTCCGGCTTGCGCTGCTCGTAGACGAGCGTGGAGAGCGCGGCCGCCAGGCCCGACGGCGACAGGCCCGTCCAGACCCCACGGCGCAGGCACTCCGCGGCGACGAGGTCCATCTCGGAGTAGAGCCGCATCAGGTGGGCGCCCTCGTCTGTGACGGCGTCCCCGTCGTCGGTGAGGTAGCCGAGCGAGCCGAGGAGCTCGCAGACCCTGTCGAACGTGCGTGCCACCGTGTTGGTGCGGTTCTCGACGCGTCGCTGGAGGGTGATCGTCTCCTTCTCGAGCTTGAACCAGCGCTCGGCCCAGCGGGCGTGGTCCTCTCGGTCCGGGCACTCGTGGCAGGGGTGGGCCTTGAGCTCGGCGCGCAGGGCGGTGACCTCGCGCTCCCAGGCGCTGGGTCGGCCGTCGGTGCCACCGCCCGCACCGCGTGCCGGACGCCCGGCGACGCCCGGCGGCGGGATGTCGCGGCTGCGGGCCCGGAGGGCCGACGCGAGGTCGCGGCGCATCTGCGGGACGCGGTGGTTGAACGACTTGGGCACGCGCAGCCGTGCCAGTGCGGAGACCGGCTCGGGGAAGTCCATCATCGCCAGCCGGCGGGCCTGGCCGGCCGAGGTGAGGACGAGCGGCCGGGGACCCTCGGGGCTCCACCCGTTGTCGAGCACGACGGCCATCCCGGAGAACTTGCCGTGCGGCACCTCGATGATGTCGCCCGGGCGCAGCAGCTTGAGCGACGCGGCGGCCTCGCCGCGCCGGTCCTCCCGGCGGGCGCGGCTCGCGCCCTTCTCGACGTCACTGATGCGGGTGCGCAGCGCGGCGTACTCCATGAAGTCGCCACGGTCGCAGGTCGCGGCGTCCGCGTAGCCCTGCAACGCCTCGGAGGCCTTGCGGAGCTGGCGGGCGAGCCCGACGACCGCACGGTCGGCCTGGAACTGCGCGAACGACTGCTCGAGCAGCTCGCGGGAGGCCTCACGGCCGAACCGGTTCACCAGGTTGACGGCCATGTTGTAGGACGGGCGGAACGAGCTGCGCAGCGGGTAGGTACGCGTCGAGGCGAGACCGGCGATCTCCCGCGGGTCCATGCCCTGCTGCCACAGGACGACCCCGTGACCCTCGGTGTCGAGCCCGCGGCGCCCGGCGCGTCCGACGAGCTGGGTGTACTCCCCCGGGGAGAGGTCGGCGTGCGTCTCGCCGTTCCACTTGCTCAGCTTCTCGATGACCACGGTGCGCGCCGGCATGTTGATGCCGAGCGCGAGGGTCTCGGTGGCGAAGACGACCTTGCACAGGCCGCGGAGGTAGAGCTCCTCGACGACGGTCTTGAACGCCGGCAGCATGCCGGCGTGGTGGGCCGCGACGCCACGGGAGAGACCGTCGAGGAAGTCGTGGTAGCCGAGGACGTGGAGGTCGTCGGGGTCGAGGTGGCGGCACGCGGAGTCGACGAAGCGGACGATCTCGTCGCGCTCCTCCGGCGTGGTGAGCCGGACGTTCGCGGCCAGGCACTGGTCGACCGCGGCGGCGCAGCCGGCGCGGCTGAAGACGAAGACGATGGCGGGGAGCAGGCCCTCACGGTCGAGGCGGTCGATGACGTCCACGCGGGACGGGATCCAGACCCGGCGCCCGTTGCCGATCTGACGCGCGCCGCCGGCGGTGCGGGGCGTCTTGCCGCGGCCCTTGACGGCGCCCTTGGGCGAGCGACGGTCCTTGAAGCGTCCGGAAGCCCACTCGTCGCGCGCGACCTTGAGGAGCTCTTCGTTGACGGGCGCGCCCTCCTTCACGAACCCCGCCGCAGCGTCCACGTCGGAGGAGGCGAAGAGGTCGAGGAGCCTGCGCCCCACCATCACGTGCTGGAACAGCGGGACGGGCCGGCGCTCCTCGACGATGGTCGTCGTCTCGCCGCGGACCGTGGCCAGCCACTCGCCGAACTCCTCGGCGTTGGAGACGGTGGCCGACAGCGACACCACCGTCACCGACTCGGGGAGGTGGATGATGACCTCCTCCCACACGGCACCGCGGGAGCGGTCGGCGAGGTAGTGGACCTCGTCCATGACCACGAAGCCGAGGCGGTCGAGCGTGCGGGAGTCGGCGTAGAGCATGTTGCGCAGGACCTCGGTGGTCATCACGACCACGTCGGCCTCGCCGTTGACGACGTTGTCGCCGGTGAGCAGCCCGACCTTGTCGGGGCCGTAGCGCTCCACGAGGTCGGCGTACTTCTGGTTCGACAGGGCCTTGATCGGCGTCGTGTAGAACGCCTTGCGCCCCGTGGCGAGAGCCAGGTGGATGGCGAACTCGCCGACGATGGTCTTGCCCGAGCCGGTCGGGGCCGCCACGAGGACGCCGCGCCCCTCCTCGATCTCCTCGCAGGCGCGGACCTGGAAGCCGTCCAGGCCGAACTCGTAGAGCGCCTCGAAGTCGTGGAGGACGGGGTGCTGGCGCGTGCGCCGGTAGGCGGCGTACCGCTCCGACGGGGTCAGCTCGTCGGTGGACATGGGCCCAACCTACGTCGGGGACGTCAACGCAGGACGTGCAGGGCGCCCGGACGCGCCGAGACGGTGAGCGGGAGCGGGCCCAAGCGCTCGCCGTCGGCGTAGGCGACCACGCCGTCCGCGACGACCTCGACCGTGCTCACCCGGTGCCGCTCGAAGCAGGGGTGCGTGACGTGGGTGCCCCGGAAGAGCTTCGGGTAGGTCTTCACCAGCTCGAGCTTCGAGACCGGCTTGATGATGACGACGTCGAGCAGACCGTCGTCCGTCGAGGCGCCCTCGGCGATCCGGAGGCCGCCCCCGAAGGAAGGAAGGTTGCCCACCGAGACCATCATCGCGTCGAGCTCGCGGGTCTCCCCGTCGAGCGTGAGGCGGTAGGAGAGCGGGCGGAACGTCCGGAGCTCGGAGACCGTGGCCAGGTTGTAGCGCATCTGCCCGCGCGGCCAGCGCATCCGGTTGGCGCGCTCGTTGACGACGGCGTCGAAGCCGGCGCACAGGACCGTGACGAAGCTGGTGCCGCCGGCGTCGGCGACGTCCATCGTCGACACCTGCGCCGCCAGCAGGTGCCGGACCGCCGCCTCGGTGTCGTGGGTGGGCAGCCCCAGGTTGCGGGCCACGTCGTTGCCGGTGCCCGCCGGGATCACGCCCAACGGCGTCGTCGTGCCGGCGAGCACCTGGGTGGCCAGGTGCACCAGCCCGTCGCCGCCGGCCACCAGGAGGGCGTCCACTCCCCCGGCGACCGCGTCCGACGCCAGCCGCTGGGCCTCGGCTGCGTCCGCGCCCACCAGGTCCTCGACCTCCACCCCCGCGGACCGCAGGACCTGGAGCGCCGCCGTCCGGGCCCTGGCTCCGCGCCCCTTCCCGGACGTCGGGTTGGTCAGCAGCGCCACCCGGCGGAGTGCTGTCGCAGGTGCGTCGCGGTGGTGGGGGCCCGGGCTGGTCACGGCGGCAATCTAGCCGGTGGGGGTGGTCGGCGTGCTTCACGTTTGGTCACCAACGGTGGCTGCCGGGGGCGACAGGCTCACGTTTGGTCACCAACCGTGGCCAGAGGGGCCGTCAGCCTCACGTTTGGTCACCAACCGTGGCGACCGCGGTCGATGGCTCCACGTTTGGTCACCAACCGTGGCCACCGGGGTCGATGACCTCACGTTTGGTCACCAACCTGGGACAGCCAGGTCAGGCGCCACCGATCCGCAGCAGGGCGGAGTACCGCTCAGGAGACGCCCCGACAGCCTTGGCGAGCCGCGCGAGCGCCTCCAGGACCAGGTCGGCGGTGAACTCCCGACCCGGAACGGCCAGGGTGAGCCGGTCGTCGACGACGAGGACGAGCACCTGACGGTGTCGCCAGGCGCGGTGCGCCCGCGTGCGCACGTCGTCGGTCGCCACCGAGACCGGGTACGCCTCGTCGACGGCGAGCAGGTCGCAGACCTGGGTCAGGTCGCCGGCCGTGAGGCGGCCGGCGACCTGGAACCCGGTCCGGAGCCCGGAGTCGGCCGCCCACACGACGTCCAGCTCGCCGAGCCACTCGGGCAGGTCGAACGGGTCGGCGTCGGCGAAGACGGCCGGCACGTGGGTCACAGGACCGAGGCCTCGTCCACGGAGAGCCCGGCGTTCGGCTTCTTGCGCTCGCGCCGGCGGTCGTTGAACCGGGCGATGACCTCGGCGACGAGGAAGAGCGCCACCATCGGCACGGCCATGAACGACATGGTGAACGGGTCGGAGGAGGGCGTGGCCGCCGCGGCGAAGACGAAGACGCCGACGATGATCCACGACCGGTACTGGCCCAGCTGCTTGCCCTTGACGATCCCGGCCAGGTTCAGCAGGACCACGAACACGGGGATCTCGAAGGCGATCCCGAACACCAGCAGCGTCCTGGTGAAGAACTGCAGGTAGTCGTTGAAGTCGTTGATGTTGACGATGCCCTCGGGGTTGAACCCGATGAGGATCTCCAGACCCTTGGGCAGCGTCACGTAGCCCAGGACGAGACCGACGGCGAACAGCGGCGTCGCGACCGCGGCGAAGACCCGCGTCCACTTGCGCTCGTGGGGGTGCAGGCCTGGGAGGATGAAGGCCCAGACCTGGTAGAGCCACACAGGGCTCGTGACGACGAGTGCCGCGAAGCCGCACAGCTTCAGGTAGAGCATCAGGCCGCCGCCGGCTCCGGTGGTGGTCGCGATGCTGGTCCCCGCGGGCAGGGCCGCCTGGGCCTGCTCGTAGGGGCCGTAGACGAACGCGTAGAGCTGGTCGAAGAAGAACAGCGCCACGACGACGGCGACGATCAGGGTCAGGGTCACCCGGAGCACCCGCGCACGAAGCTCGCGCAGGTGGTCCGAGAGTGCCATCCGGCCGTCGTCACCGACGCCGTGGACCGGCTTGACCGAGAAGAGAGCGATGAGTCCCTTGAGGTACACGGGCGTGGTCGGGGCCCGGCGTCAGTGGGTGTTCTTGTCGGTGTTCTCCTCGCGCACCACCGAGGTCTGCTCGGCCGTGGTCGAGGGCAGCTCGGAGGCGGTGCCGGTGGTCGTCTCGGCGGTCGACTCGTCCTTGCCGTCCTCCTTGAGGGCCTTCGTCTCGGCCTTGAAGATGCGGAGGGCCTGGCCGGTGCTGCGCGCGAGGTCAGGGAGCTTGGCGGCGCCGAAGACCAGGATCACGATCACGAGGATGACGATCCACTCAGAACCCTGAGGCATGGCGAGGAAGGGGGTCATGGTGCTGGTTCTGCCTTCGTGTAGAGGTCATGGGAGCGGCCGCTGGACGCCGTCGCACCCTCTGGAGGTCACAGCATCGCAGCCCAGCCCATGCTACGCCTGTGAGTCGTAGAGCCCGAGGGTGTCCCGTGCCACCGCGAGCAACGTCTCGTTGAACTCCGAGGGTCGCTCCACCACGGCGTGCGGAGCGAGACGCAGCAGCAGGCGCACGAGCCAGGCGTCGTCGGCGACGGCTAGGTCGGCCAGCAGGTCGTCGCCGTCCTCGCGCACGGACGTCACGTCGTAGTACTCCACCACCCACCGCGCCGGCGGGTGCAGCCGCAGGGTGACGGTGGTCGCCTTCTCCGGGGGCAGGACGCCGTGCGACAGGTCGCGCGGCGGAGCCGGCTCCGTCTGGACCGGTGTGTCGAGCACCTCGGCCGACTCGATCCGGTCCAGCCGGAACAGTCGCGGCCCGCCGGCGGTGTGGCACCAGGCGTCCAGGTACTGCCACTGGTCGCTGGTGACCACGCCGCGCGGGTCCACGACCCGGTGCGACATCTCGTCGCGCGAGGGGACGAAGTAGGCGAGTCGGACCTGTCGGCGCTCGGCGACGGCCCGCTCCAGGCGCTCGGCGAGGTCCGAGTGGTCGGCGCGGGCCGGTGCCGTGCCCAGCTCGATCCGCGCAGCTGCCCCGCCCTCGGCGGCGGAGGCCTCGATCTTGGCCAGGGCGCGGTCGACGACGGGCCGGGTCTCCGCGTCGGCGGAGTCCCGCAGGGCGCGGAGCGCGACGAGCACGGCGCTGGCCTCGGTGCTGGACAGACGCAGCGGACGGGCGAGGTAGTCGGCGTTCGAGACGCGGACGACGCCGTCGCCGGCGTCCCCCTCGAGGGCGTCGAGGTCGACGTCGATGAGGTCGTCGGGGAGCCCGCCGGGCAGACCGCACATCAGCAGGACCTTGAGGTCGCCGACGAGCTGGGCGGAGGGCACGCCGAGGTCGCGGGCGGCCTCCTCGAGGCGGACCTCGTCGCGGGAGTGGAGGTACGGGACGAGGGCGAGCAGCCGCGCCACCTGGTCGCGGGCGCCCGCGGGGACGCTCTGCTGGGTCACGGACGGGCTCCTCGGGTCGGGGTGGCGAGGACGGCGGCGAGGCGGCCGCGGACCTGCTCGCGCAGCTCGGTGGGGGCTTCGACGAGGACGTCGGCGCCGTGGGCGAGCACCTCGTCGGCCAGGCCGGGCCCGGTGCGGGTGACGCGCAGGCGTGACCAGCCGGGGGTCCCGTCCGGCCCCTCGACGTCCGCCGCCAGGACCTCCGCGCCGCGGCGCAGCAGGTGGCCGGCGTCCGCCCTGACCAGGAGCTGGGCGTGGACGGTGGTGGGCTCCGGCGCGAGCCGGCGGATCATCGCCCGGACGTCGGTGCCCTCGGGCACGTGGTACGCCCCGGCGCGGCCGAGCTTGCGGGGCTTGCCCTGGACGCGGGAGAGCCGGAAGATCCGCTCCTCGCCGCGGTCGGTGTCGAGACCGACGACGTACCAGCGTCCCGCGTACCTCCCCACGCCCCAGGGCTGGAGGTTGCGGCGGGTGACCTGGGTGCTGCCGGCGCGGCGGTAGTCGAAGCGGACGGCACAGCGCTCCTGGACCGCCTCCCAGAACACCTCGAAGCCGGGCTCGTCGGCGGACAGGCTCGGCTGGACCAGGTCGAGGGCGGAGGTGTCGAGCTCGACGCCCAAGGCAGCCAGCTTGCGCACGGCGGTGGTCGCGACGTCCGCGAGCCTGGCGTTCTGCCACACACGCGTGGCAAGCCCGATGACGGCGGCCTCCTCGGCGGTCAGCTCGACCGGAGGCAGGGCGAGCGCGTCGGCGACGATGCGGTACCCGGGCTCGTCGTCGAAGAGCGGGTCCAGGGTGCCGACCTCGATCGGGACGCCGAGGCTGCGCAGCTCCTCCTTGTCGCGCTCGAAGGTCCGCTCGAACCCCTCGTCCGGGGAGTCCGGGTACAGGAGCTCGCGGATGCGCGACTTCGGGACGTAGCGACGCTGGACGAGCAGCATGATGAGCAGGTTCAGCAGGCGCTCGCTCTTGCGGCCGGTGGACATGGGCTCCCTCCTGGCGGACCGGGTGCGCCGGGAGACGCAGACGGGTCGGGCGCGGACGCGGCAGGAGCCGACGTCCGGGCCCGACCCGGGAAGCCTACGAGAGACTCAGGAGGAGACCGCGAGGATGTCGATCACGAAGTACAGCGTGTCGTCGCCCTCGATGCCGGCGCTGGAGTTGCCGGACTTGCCGTAACCCTTGCCCGGCGGGATCTGGAGCCAGACCCGGCTGCCGACGGTGACGCCCTCGAGGCCCTCGACCCAGCCGTCGATGAGGGAGCCCTCGGCGATCTGGAACGCGGCCGGGGTGCCGTCGAAGCTGGAGTCGAACGCGTCGTCCGCGCCGTAGACCTGGCCGAGGTAGTTGGCCATCACGGTGTCGCCCTTCTTGATGGCCTCACCGTCGCCCTCGATGATCGTGTCGACCTCGAGCTTGCCGGTCGGCTCCGGGACGTCGGTGAAGTCCATGGCGGTGGGGACGCCGTCGTCGTCGAGGGTCAGGCCGGGGAGCCAGCCGGACGCCTCGGTGTCGAACGCCTGGTCGCTCATGTCGGCCTGCGGGCCGATGACGTCGAAGATCAGGACCAGCGGGTCCTTGTTCTTCATGTTCAGGCTCGTGCTGCTGGCGGAGCCGAAGATGTCCTTGACGGTGTCGGTGACGACCACGCGCGAGCCGACGTGCTGGCCCGTGAGCGGCTCGCTCAGGGCGGCCGGGATGCCGTCGGTGGAGATGTCCAGGACCTCGGGGCTGTCCTGGTCGTAGGTGCTGTAGACCGTCTTGCCGTTGTTGCCGTTGACGATGACGTACTGGATGAACGCCGAGCTCAGGTCGTCGCTGGTGATCTGCAGGCCGTCACCCTCGACGGTGGTCTCGTAGGCGAGGCCGTCGGCGGCGAAGTCGTCGCTGATGTCCACCTTCGGGGCGGAGCCGACGTCGCCGGTGACGGTGAGGCCGGTGAGGTCGCCGGTGTCGGCGGGGACGGAGATCGAGTCGGACGCGCTGTCGCTCGCGTCGTCGGAGTCCGACCCGCACGCGGCGAAGGCACCCATGGCGAGCACGGGCACGAGCATCATGCGGAGCGGACGGTTGGGTCGGGACACGCGGGTTCCTCCATGTGGCCGCCCCGAGGCGGCTAGGTCTGGCTAGACGGACCCGCCGACCCTACAGACCTCTCCTGTGCGACTCACATGCCGTCTATGAGGCGCTGCACACGCTCGTCATAGGCGCGGAAGGGGTCCTTGCACAGGACGGTGCGCTGCGCCTGGTCGTTCAGCTTGAGGTGGACCCAGTCCACCGTGAAGTCACGGCGCTTCTCCTGCGCCTTGCGGATGAACTCGCCGCGCAGGCGTGCGCGGGTGTTCTGCGGCGGGACCGACTTGGCCTCGAAGATGGCCAGGTCGTCGGTGACCCGCTCGACCTTGCCCCGCTTCTCGAGCAGGTAGTAGAGCCCGCGCCCGCGGTGGATGTCGTGGTAGGCGAGGTCGAGCTGGGCGACCCGGGCGTGGCCCAGTGGCAGCCCGTGCTTGGCCCGGTAGGCCTCGATGAGCTTCCACTTGATGACCCAGTCGATCTCGCGGTCGACGAGGCCCAGGTCGTCGCTGTCGACCGCCTTGAGCGTCCGCTCCCACAGGTCGAGGGCCCGCTCGATGACCGGGGTGGAGATCTGCCGGCGGTCGACGAAGTCGCGGGCCTTGCTCAGGTACTCCCCCTGGATCTCCAGGGCGCTGGCCTCGCGACCGTTGGCGAGGCGGACCTTGCGTCGGCCGGTGACGTCGTGGCTGATCTCGCGGATGGCCCGGATCGGGTTCTCGAGGGTGAGGTCGCGCATCACGACGTCCTCCTCGATCATCCGGAGGACGAGGTCACAGCTGGCCACCTTGAGCATCGTGGTGGTCTCGCTCATGTTGGAGTCGCCGACGATGACGTGGAGGCGGCGGTACTTCTCGGCGTCCGCGTGCGGCTCGTCGCGGGTGTTGATGATCGGGCGGCTGCGCGTGGTCGCGCTGCTCACGCCCTCCCAGATGTGCTCGGCCCGCTGGCTCACGCTGAAGCCGGCACCCCGCGGCGTCTGCGTCACCTTGCCCGCGCCGACGATGATTTGGCGGGTGACCAGGAACGGGATGAGGACGTCGGCCAGCTTGCTGAACTCCCCGCTGCGACTGACCAGGTAGTTCTCGTGGCAGCCGTAGGAGTTGCCCGCCGAGTCGGTGTTGTTCTTGAAGAGGTAGATCTCCCCGGCGATGCCCTCGTCGTGCAGCCGCTGCTCGGCGTCCGCGAGCAGGCCCTCCAGCACCCGCTCCCCCGCCTTGTCGTGCGTGACGAGCTCGGTGATGTCGTCGCACTCCGGCGTCGCGTACTCCGGGTGGCTCCCGACGTCGAGGTACAGGCGTGCGCCGTTGCGGAGGAAGACGTTGCTGCTCCGCCCCCAGCTGACGACCTTGCGGAAGAGGTAGCGCGCCACCTCGTCCGGGCTCAACCGGCGCTGCCCCTTGAACGTGCAGGTGACGCCGTACTCGTTCTCGATGCCGAAGATGCGCCGGTCCATGACCGCACACTACGCCGGTCTTCTGCGGGTGCGGGGAGGTTCGGGGTGGGGGTCATTGATCGGGTTTGGTCACCAACCCGCGCTTGGCGACGGATGTGGACCTGGTTCCTGACCAATCGTCGAACCCACCGAGCCGGCGCCAGCGCTGGATGACACGGCCGTAGCCCGCTCCGTACATGGAGTTGTCCACCAGTCTTCGCCAGGCCGCCTCCCGCGCCGGGTCCGGCTTCCGCTGCAACGCCCGGTCGATGTCGTCGAGCACGGCGTGCGGCCGGTTGAGGAGGTCGTCGAGGACGTAGCCGCGTCGGTCGACCTTCCTCTGGAGGAGACGCTCCCGACGGAGGTCGCGGCGGTGCTGGGCCTCGCCACGATGGCCTCCGCCGTCGTACTCGTGAGCGCTGGGCGCACCGTCGAGGAGCAGGTCGACGCGTCCGAGGAAACGCCCCTCGTCGTAGAGCTCCACCTGCGGGGTCACCGAGGCGCCGGCGACGTGGTGGAGCAGTCGCAGCAGCGTCTCCCCGGGAGACTCGGCGCGGGGGTCGGACAGCTCCCAGGCGCGCTTGAGCTGACGGACGCCCGGTCGCCCGCTCTCCAGGACCGGGCGGATCGACTCCTCGGTCACGTGCCCCAGCCGCCGAGCGCTGTCGGCCAGGATGACCAGGTCGATCGTCCCGAGGTCCCGGGCTGCGCGCAGGAGGATCTCCGCCGGGTGGTCGACTGGAACCGGCGCACCCCGGACCGACGCCGGCAGGACCTCCTCGTGCAGGTGCGAGCGGCGTAGCCGGGAACAGATGAGCCCGGGCCGACGCGGCCGAGGGTCGCGGTCGCCCACCGAGGCGAACACCGGCGGCACGTCCGGCAGCTTCGGCAGGCTCCAGCCCAGGACTGCCGCAGCGGTCACGTGAGTGAAGGTCGCGCCCGGAGGCAGGACCAGGAGGAGCGCCCGGAGGTCGTCGATCAGTCTGCAACGGGGGTCGTCACGGACGCCGGGCGCAGGTCGTTCGACGTAGACGCCGTGCGCGACGCGGCGGTGGGTGCTGAGCGGCCGTTGGCCGCGGACGACCCCGGGTCGCGAGGAGGACTGGTGCTTGGACACGGACCCACAGTGCGGCCGCTGAGGGTGGCCGGAGGATCAGCTCTATTGAGGGCTGGAGAACCGCTCGCGCGCACCGCCCTGTGAGGGATTGGTGGCGCACGGTGTCGGCGCACGGCACCGGGTTTGGTCACCAACCATGGCCGGAGCGGCCTCTCGAGCATGGTTGGTGACCAAACCTGTGGGACTCAGGCCGGCGGCGCCACCGGCGGCTCGTCGGAGTCCGGAGCAGCGGGGGCAGCCAGCAGGGTCTCGAGCCGGGCTGGGCTGAGGCGGATGAACTTCCGCGGCTGGACCCGCGTCCGGTCCAGGACAGCCACCTCGAGCGCAGAGCCCGCGATGGTCCGGTCCTCGGACTCCGAGTGCCCCAGCGCGCTGACGGCCAGCCGGAGAGCCGCCTCCAGCGTCATGCCGCTCGTGAAGCGCTCCTGGAGGTACCCGCCCACGACGTCCGACGCCCCGCCCATCACGGCGTAGCCGTGCTCGTCGGCGACCTGACCGTCGTACGTCAGTCGGTAGATCTGGTCCTCGTCGCTGCTCTCACCGATCTCGGCGACGAAGATCTCGACCTCGTACGGCTTCTCGCCGCCGCTGGAGAAGATGGTCCCCAGCGTCTGGGCGTAGGCGTTCGCGAGCCCGCGGCCGGTGACGTCGCGCCGGTCGTAGGCGTAGCCCCGCATGTCAGCGAGCCGGACACCCGCGATACGGAGGTTCTCGAACTCGTTGTAGCGGCCGACCGCGGCGAACGCGATCCGGTCGTAGATCTCCGAGACCTTGTGCAGCGCCTGCGAGGGGTTCTCGGTGGCGAACAGGACGCCGTCGGCGTACTGCACGGCCACGACGGAGCGTCCACGCGCGATGCCCTTCCGGGCGAAGTCCGCCCGGTCCTTCATCAGCTGCTCGGGCGAGACGTAGAACGGTGTGCTCATGCGAGGCCTCCCTCGGACGCGCCGGGCAGGTCAAGGGGAGCCACCGGACCGTCGGGGCGCCCCATCCGGCCGGCGATCACCCGGTCGGCCGTCGCGGCCACCACCTCGGCGTCCACCCGATGTCCACCCTCGGCCGTGACGACGTGCACGATCGGGAAGATCCGGCGACCGACGTCGGGTCCACCGGTGGCCGAGTCGTCGTCGGCGGCGTCGTACAGCGCCTGGACGGCCACGGTGACGGCGTCGTCCACGCCGAGGTCGGGGCGGTAGAGCTTCTTCAGCGACCCGCGGGCGAACAGCGAGCCGGAACCGACGGCGTGGAAGCCGGTCTCCTCGTAGCGTCCACCCGTGACGTCGAACGAGAAGATCCGCCCGCGGGCCGCGCGCAGGTCGTAGCCGACGAACAGGGGGACGACGGCCAGGCCCTGCATGGCCATGCCCAGGTTGGCCCGGATGATGCCGGCCAGGCGGTTGGCCTTGCCGTCGAAGGAGAGGGTGGTGCCCTCGATCTTCTCGTAGTGCTCGAGCTCGGTCTGGAAGAGACGGATCATCTCCACGGCCAGGCCGGCCGTGCCGGCGATGCCCGCCGCCGAGTACTCGTCGGTCGGGAAGACCTTCTCGATGTCCCGTGACGCGATCAGGTTGCCCATGGTGGCGCGGCGGTCACCGGCGAGCAGGACGCCCCCCGGGAACGTCATGGCCACGATGGTCGTGCCGTGGGGCGCCAGGTCGCCGGCGTTGCCCCTCGGCAGGGTGCGGCGGCCCGGTAGCAGGTCGGGCGCCTGGGCGGCGATGAAGTCGGCGAAGGAAGCCGTGCCGGGCTGCAGGAACGCAGCAGGCAGGCGCGGGTCGTCCGGGATCACTGGCCGCCCTTCTGGATGAAGGACTTCACGAACTCCTCGGCGTTCGACTCCAGGACGTCGTCGATCTCGTCCAGCAGGTCGTCCACCTCGTTGTCGAGGGCGTCCTTCCGCTCCGCGGCGTCCGTCTCTGCCGTGGCCTCCGTGGTCTCCTCGACCTCCGAGCCCTTGCGCGGCTGCTTGTGCTCCTGTGCCATGAACCGACCCTATCCCTCTGGCTGAGGAATCAGGAGGACAAGTGGACGGGATCTGGGCCGGTTCGTCGTGGGCGAACAGCGTTTGGTCACCAACGTCGTCCCTGCGGCGTCTCGGCTCGACGTTTGGTCACCAACCCTGCGCTTCGGGCCGGCCGTGGCGACGTTTGGTCACCAACCTGCGCAGACGACGGCCAGCCCGCCGCCCGCCGACCCGTCAGTGCGTGAGCTCCGCGAACAGCTCCTCGGCGGTCCGGCACCGGTCGAGCAGCGCGCCAACGTGCCGCTGGGTGCCCCGTAGGGGGTCGAGGGTGGGGATGCGCTGGAGCGACTCGCGGCCGGCGAGGTCGAGGATGACGGAGTCCCACGACGCGGCGGCCACGGACGAGGGGTACCGCTCAAGGCACTGCCCGCGGAAGTAGGCGCGCGTGTCGGTCGGCGGCTCGTGCATGGCGCGCTCGACGCTGGCGTCGTCGAGCAGCCGCTCGATACGTCCTGCCTTCACGAGCTTGTGGTAGAGCCCCTTCTCGGGCCGGATGTCCGAGTACTGGTAGTCGATGAGCTGCAGCTTCGCGTCCTCCCAGCCCAGCCCGTCCCGCTGTCGGTACTGCTCCAGCAGGCGCCACTTGGCGACCCAGTCCAGCTCGCCGGACAGGGACATCGGGTCGCGCTCGAGACGGTCCAGCACCGACTCCCACCGGGCCAGCACGTCCACCGTCTGAGGGTCGGCGTCCGCACCCATCCGGTCCTCGACGTACTTCTTCGCCAGGTCCAGGTACTCCAGCTGGAGCTGGACGGCGGTGAGCCGACGTCCGTCCCGAAGCGTCACCTCGTGCTTGAGGGTCGGGTCGTGCGACACCGCGCGCAGCGCCTGCACGGAGCCCTCGACGGTCAGGTCGCGGGTGAGGAACCGGTCCTCGATCATCGCGAGCACCAGCGAGGTCGTGCCGACCTTGAGGTAGGTCGAGATCTCAGCCATGTTGGCGTCGCCGATGATGACGTGGAGCCGTCGGTAGACGTCGGGATCGGCGTGCGGCTCGTCGCGCGTGTTGATGATGGGACGCTTGAGGGTGGTCTCGAGCCCCACCTCGACCTCGAAGAAGTCCGAGCGCTGGCTGATCTGGAAGCCGGCCTCCCGGCCGTCCTGACCGATGCCGACGCGCCCCGCTCCGCAGACCACCTGGCGGCTCACGAAGAACGGGATCAGGTGCTTGACGATGTCCGCGAACGGCGTCTTGCGCCGCATGAGGTAGTTCTCGTGGGCCCCGTACGAGGAGCCCTTCCCGTCGGTGTTGTTCTTGTAGAGGACGATCGGGGCGCCGCCCGGCAGCAGTGCCGCCCGGCGCTGGGCGTCGAGCATGACCTGCTCGCCCGCCTTGTCCCAGCGCACGATGTCGAGAGGCGTCGTGACCTCGGGCGTGGAGTACTCGGGGTGGGCATGGTCGACGTAGAGGCGCGCGCCGTTGGTGAGGATGACGTTGGCCAGGCCCAGGTCCTCGTCGGTGAGCTGGGAGGGGTCGGCCGTGGCGCGTGACATGTCGAACCCGCGGGCGTCGCGCAGGGGCGACTCCTCCTCGAAGTCCCACCGGGCGCGCCTCGCCTTGAGCGTCGCCGAGGCGTAGGCGTTCACGACCTGGGAGGAGGCGACCATCGGGTTGGCCTTGGGGTTGCCGGTGACCGAGATGCCGTACTCGACCTCGGTGCCCATCACACGCCGCACGCTCATGGCCCGAGCCTACGCACGTTGCGGTGGCCGTGGCGGTCACCTTCGCGTGCGGCCTTCGCCGCGGGGACCTGCGGCGCCGCGTCGGCCCGGCCGGGGAACACAGCACGCCGACCTGCTGCTGGACCTCTCGTGACTGGTGACATCCCCGCCGACGCCGCCGCGGCCGCGCCTGACGGCCTTCCGGTACCTGAGCCCACCGCTCCCCCGGCGCAGGACGGCGCCGAGCGGGTGCTGGCGGCCGCGTCCGAGCTGGGTCTGGACGTCGTCGTGACCCGTCATGGGCGCGTCTCGTCCTTGGCGGAGGCAGCGGCCGCTCGAGGCGTGACCCCCGATCGCCTGGTCAAGACCATGGTCGTGCGGCTCGGGGGCGATACCCACTGGCTGGTCCTCGTCCCCGGTGACAGGGTGATCGCCTGGCCGGCGCTGCGTCGCGAGCTCGGCGTGTCGCGTGCCGCGATGCCGCCGGCGGACGAGGCGCTCGCGGTGACCGGGTTCGAGCGCGGCACCATCACTCCGCTCGGGACGTCGACCAGGCTGCCCGTCCTGGCCGACACCCGGGTCAGCGGCGTCGTGTCGATCGGTGGTGGCGCGCACGGTGTCGGCATCACCGTGGACGCGGAGGCGCTGCTCACGGCGGTCGATGCCGTGGTCGCGGACGTGACGCGGGGGGCCTGAGGTGTTCCGCAGCGAACGGTTTGGTCACCAACGATGGCCACAGGCGGCTCTGGCATCGGGTTGGTGACCAAACGTGAGCCTCGCGCCTGCATCAGGACGCCGAGACGCAGAGCGGCGGCCGGGCGAGTGCCCGACCGCCGTCCTGATGGAGACGGCCTCTGGGTCAGAGGTACTGACCGGTGTTCGACACCGACTCGATCGACCGACCGGGCTCCGTGCCCTGCTTGCCGGTGATGAGCGTGCGGATGAAGACGATCCGCTCGCCCTTCTTGCCGGAGATCCGCGCCCAGTCGTCGGGGTTGGTCGTGTTCGGCAGGTCCTCGTTCTCCTTGAACTCGTCCACGCACGCCTGGAGCAGGTGCTGGACGCGCAGACCCTTCTGGGCCTCGTCGAGGCCGGAGTCGAGGAAGGACTTGATCGCCATCTTCTTCGCCCGGTCCACGATGTTCTGGAGCATGGCGCCCGAGTTGAAGTCCTTGAAGTACAGGACCTCCTTGTCGCCGTTGGCGTAGGTGACCTCGAGGAACCGGTTCTCGTCCGTCTCCGTGTACATCCGCTCGACGGTGGCGCGGATCATCCCGTCGACCGTCGCCTGTCGGTCACCGCCGAACTCCGCCAGGTCCTCCGGGTGGAGGGGCAGGCCGGTGGTCAGGTACTTGGAGAAGATGTCCCGCGCGGCCTCGGCGTCCGGACGCTCGATCTTGATCTTCACGTCGAGCCGCCCGGGCCGCAGGATCGCCGGGTCGATCATGTCCTCACGGTTCGAGGCGCCGATGACCAGGACGTTCTCGAGGAGCTCGACGCCGTCGATCTCGCTCAGCAGCTGCGGCACGATGGTGTTCTCGACGTCGGAGGACACACCGGTGCCGCGCGTGCGGAACAGGGAGTCCATCTCGTCGAAGAACACGATGACCGGTGTGCCGGCCGAGGCCTTCTCCCGAGCCCGCTGGAAGACCAGACGGATGTGGCGCTCGGTCTCACCCACGTACTTGTTGAGCAGCTCGGGGCCCTTGATGTTGAGGAAGTAGGACTTCCCCGAGGCACCGGTCTTGGCCGCGACCTTCTTCGCCAGCGAGTTGGCGACAGCCTTCGCGATGAGCGTCTTGCCGCAGCCGGGAGGGCCGTAGAGCAGGATGCCCTTCGGGGGCTTGAGCTGGTGCTCCTTGAACAGGTCGGGGTGCAGGTACGGCAGCTCCACGGCGTCCTGGATCTGCTCGATCTGGTTCCCGAGGCCACCGATGGACTCGTAGGCGATGTCCGGGACCTCCTCGAGGACGAGCTCCTCGACCTCGGACTTCGGGACCTTCTCGTAGGCCCAGCCGGAACGGGTGTCCACCAGGAGCGAGTCGCCGGCACGGATGGTGTCCTGCAGCAGCGGCTCGGCGAGCTTCACGACCCGCTCGTCGTCGGCGTTCGCGATGACCAGGGCGCGCTTGCCGTCGGCGAGCAGCTCCTTGACCATGACGACCTCGCCGAGGTCCTCGAACTCCAGCGCCGCCACAACGTTCATGGCCTCGTTGAGGAGCACCTCCTGGCCGCGGACCAGCTCGTCGAGCGACACGGACGGGCTCACGTTCACCCGCAGCTTGCGGCCTCCGGTGAACACGTCGACGGAGTCGTCGTCGTTGCGGGACAGGAAGATGCCGAAGCCGGCCGGCGGTTGCGCCAGGCGGTCGACCTCCTCCTTGAGCTTGGTGATCTGGTCGCGCGCGTCACGCAGGGTCTGCGCGAGGCGTTCGTTCTGGCCCGTGAGGCTCGAGAGCTGACGCTGGGCGTCGGCCAGTCGGGCCTCGGTGCCGCGGTCGGAGACCGGACTCTCCGCGAGCCGGCGCCGGAGCTCACCGACCTCGGACTCCAAGAAACGCACCTGCGTGGCCAGCTGCTCCGCACTTCCGGGGCCGCGCTCGGCCGGGGAGTCGGGGCGGTTCTGCTCGTTGGGCTCGGATGTCGTCATCAGCGCACCTCCTGTGCGTTCGACCCTACCCCCGTCGCGAGGCCGCGAGGCTACGTCTGTGGCAGCCGCTGGTCACGATTTTGCCGCCGGGCGGTCGCCGGCCCCTCAGGTTTGGTCACCAACCCTGAGATTTCAGCGCCCGAGCACCGGGTTGGTGACCAAACGTGTGGTGGTCAGCGCGGGAGTGCCCCAGCCGCCACCAGCCGCCGTCAGCCCTCGTGCTCGGCGACGACATCCTCCCGGGAGGGGACGTCGGCGGGGCGCGGGCCGAGGTAGTCGATGCCGTACGCGCCCGGGGCAGGACGACGGGTGCGGCGCGGCGGCTTCTGGCCCGGCGCCATGCGACGCGCCGTCACCAGGAACGCGGTGTGCCCGACCATCTTGTGGCCCGGGCGCACCGCGAGGCCCTCGACGTGCCAGTCGCGCACCAGCGACTCCCAGGCCTGGGGCTCGGTGAAGCCGCCGTGGGCACGGACGGTCTCGACGAACCGCGAGAGCTGAGTGGTCGTGGCGACGTAGGCGCAGACGATGCCGCCCGGGACGAGCGCGTCGCCGACGGCGTCCACGCACTCCCAGGGGGCGAGCATGTCCAGGATGACGCGGTCGGCCGGCTCGCCGTCCGCCGGGAGCCGCTCGGCGAGGTCGCCCAGGCGCAGCCGCCACGACGGGTGCTCCGAGCCCTCGGGCACGGAGAAGAACTGGTGGACGTTGCGGCGCGCGACGTCCGCGAACTCCTCGCGCCGCTCGTAGGAGGTGACGGTGCCGTAGGGGCCGACCGCCCGCAGCAGGGAGCAGGTGAGCGCCCCGGAGCCGACACCGGCCTCCACCACGCGCGCGCCGGGGTAGATGTCGGCCTGCGCCACGATCTGCGCGGCGTCCTTGGGGTACACGACCGCGGCGCCGCGGGGCATGGACACCACGAACTCGCTCAGCAGCGGACGGAAGACCAGGTACTCACCACCGGCGGACGAGACGAGGGTGAACCCCTCCTCGCGGCCGATGAGGTCGTCGTGCTCGAGGTGGCCCTTGTTGGAGAAGAAGCGCTTGCCCGCCACGAGCGCGAAGTTGTGCTTGCGGCCCTTGTTGTCGACCAGGCGCACCCACTCGCCCTCGCGCAGCGGCCCGCGGTGCACGCCGGACATCGCCTCCGCGGGCACGTCCACGTCGCCGGACGTCTCCACGGCAGCGGGCTGGTCGCCGGCGGCGGGCACGTCGGGAGCGTCGGTCTCGGCGAGGGGCGGGAGTTCCGTCGCGTCCTCGACGGTCGGGAAGGCGTCCTGGGGGCTCTGCGGGTCCTCGTGCACGGGCGAACCCTACGGCGCGCTCGCTCAGCCGAGCGACTCGCGGAACGCGGCGTCGAGGTCCGCGGTCACGAGGACGCCGAGCACGGCACCGTTCTGCTCCACGAGCAGGTACTCGCCGTCACCGCCGCGGCCGACGGCCTCGACGAGGTCCTCGCCCTCGAGGTCGGCGGCGAGGACCCGGTGCCGGTCGAGGGTGCGGGCGACCGTGCTGGTGGCGACCCAGGGCCACCGGTCCTCGGGCGTGGCGAGCAGCGCGGGCTCGTGGACCACGCCGGTCGGCTCCCCCGCGGTGGTCGTCGTGATGATGGCGCCGGCCTGCGCCTCACGGGTCCGCCGGACCGCCTCGGCCAGGGGGAGGTCCCCGGGGACGGCGAGTGCTCGGCGCGCCAGCGTCCGCGCGCGCAGGGCCGGCAGCCGGCGCCTGAGCCTGCCGGTGGCGATGGCCTGGCTGCCTCCCTGCCAGAGGAAGACGGCGATCAGGAGGAACAGCACCAGGTCCACGGCGTCTGGGCGGGCGCCGGTCCGGATGGTGCCCCACCACGGGTAGACGACCGCAGCCACCGCCGCGACGCGTCCGCCCCATCCCGCGGCGATGGAGCCGCGGTGACGGTCCCCCGTGACGGCCCACACGACGGCGCGCAGCACCCGTCCGCCGTCCAGGGGGAAGGCGGGCACGAGGTTGAGGACGCCGACCACCAGGTTCGATCCGGCGAGACCGCGCACCGCGAGCTGCGGGAGCCCGTCCGGGGTGATCGGGATCAGCGCGAGCGCGACCCCCGCCACCGCCAGCGACGTGATCGGCCCGACGACCGCGACGAGGAGCTCCTCGCGGGGCCGCCGCGACTCCTCCTCGATGTGGGTCATCCCGCCCAGGAAGTGCAGCGTGATGTCACCGACGGGGAGGCCGAAGCGGCGCGCGACGAGCGCGTGGGAGATCTCGTGCAGGAGCACGGAGCCGTAGAGCAGGACGGCGAAGGCGAACCCCGCGACGTAGCGCAGGGAGCCGAGGCCCGGCCGGACGGCGTCGACGAGCGGTGCCATGAGGACGGCGATGAGCCCGGCCACCAGGAACCAGCTGCCGGAGACGAGGACGTCGCTGCCCGCGACGGTCCCGATGCGGATCGTGCCCGGCGGGCGGGTCCGTGGCTGGCTCACGTCGTCGACGCTACCGGGCGGGTCCGACGGGGCTCCGAACCGGGGCGGCGTCCCCGGCTGCGGCGCGTGCTCACGGTGACCGTCGGTGGCCTCGCCTAGCGTTCCTCCCATGAGCTCCACCACCTCCACCCTCCCGGCCGACGGCTCGACCCAGGCAGGCCCGACGCGGCCCCTGGGCGTCGCCGCGGTCTCCCCGGCCGAGGCGATGTCGACAGCGGTGGACGGCGTGGAGGTGCTCGGCTCGCTCTCCCCGAGCCGCGCGTCCGACTTCCTCACCTGTCCGCTGCTCTACCGCTTCCGGACCGTCGACCGGCTGCCCGAGCCCAGCTCGCCGGCCCAGGTGCGGGGCACGGTGGTGCACAAGGTGCTGGAGTCGCTGTTCGACCTGCCGGCCCTCGAGCGGACGCCGGCGCGCGCCGAGGCCCTCCTGGAGCCCTCGTGGGAGCAGCTGTGCGCCGGTGACCCGGCCCTGCCCGACGTCCTGGAGGCGGACGGCGGGCGCGACGCCGTGACCTGGCTGGCGTCGTGCCGTCAGTACCTGCACCGGTGGTTCGACCTGGAGGACCCGACGCGGCTGGAGCCCGCCGAGCGGGAGTCCTACGTGGAGGCCGTCCTGGACTCCCGGCTGCTGCTGCGTGGCTTCGTCGATCGGCTCGACGTGGCCCCTGACGGTCGCATCCGCGTGGTCGACTACAAGACGGGACGCGCGCCGGGGCCGGGTTTCGAGGCCAAGGCCCTGTTCCAGATGAAGTTCTACGCGCTCGTGATCTGGCGGGCCCGGGGCGTGATCCCGGCCCTCCTCCAGCTCGTCTACCTCGGCAACGGCGAGATCGTCCGGTACGAGCCGGACGAGCGGGACCTGCTCGCCACCGAGCGCAAGGTCGAGGCGATCTGGCGGGCCATCGAGCAGGCCGCGGCCTCCGGGGACTGGCAGGCCCGTCCCAGCCGGCTGTGCGGCTGGTGCTCGCACCAGTCGCTCTGCCCCGAGTTCGGCGGGACTCCCCCGCCGTTGCCCGTTCCCGTGGTGCCGCCCGCCTCAGGCGCTGCGTCGGACCAGGACGACGCGGCGCTGGAGTAGCGCACCGGCGCTCCTGTCGCACGTTTGGTCACCAACGTGGTTCTACGGCGGCCCCTGGGCAGGGTTGGTGACCAAACGTGAAGCGACCTCAGCCGCCGAGGAACGCGCCCAGGTCCTGAGCGCGGAGCCCCTCGAGGGTCGGGAGGAGCACGCGCCGCTCCCCCGGCTCGACCGGGACGTGGTTCTCCACCACCAGGACGGTGCAGCCGGCTGCCACGGCGGACCGGGTGCCGGTCCCGGAGTCCTCGACCGCCAGGCACTGCTGGGGATCGACACCCAGGCGCGCCGCGGCGGTGAGGTACGGCTCGGGGTGCGGCTTGCCGTGGGTGACCTGGTCCCCGGTGACGACCGCGCTGAACGTCCCCGCCGCGAGGTGGGTGAGGATCGGGTCGACGAAGCGCTGGTAGGACATGGTGACGAGGGCGCAGGGGACGCCGGCGGCGACGAGGTCCTCCAGCAGCTCACGGGCCCCGGGACGCCACGGCACCTCCTCGAGGACGCGGGCCACGACGCCGTCCAGCAGCTCCTCGACGACCTCCGCGGGCGACAGCTCCAGGCCCATCTGCTCCTTGATGCGGGCGCCGGAGACGAGCAGGTCGTTGCCGACGAGGTCCAGGGCCTGCTCGTGGCTCCAGGTCGAGCCGTACTTCTCGGCCAGGGCGAACTCCGTGGCGATCCAGTAGGGCTCGGTGTCCACGAGCGTCCCGTCCATGTCCCACAGGACGGCTGCGGGCAGGTCCGGGCCCGTGCCGGAGGAGGCCGGGTCGACCGGCGTCGTGTCGGCGAGGGTCTTGTCGGGGGGAAGAACCGTCGTCACTGCCCCAGTGTCACCCATGTCCCGTCGCTGCACCGCGTCCGCGGGCGTGGGAACGGTCACCCGGCCCACGTCGGGCAGCGAGGGCCTCACGTTTGGTCACCAACCCTGTCCGAGCGGGCCTCAGACCCCGGGTTGGGGACCAAACGTGAGGAATGGGAGGCCGGATCACGCCGCCCCCCCGGGACCCGATCAGTCCTCCGGGTCGTACCCCAAGTTCGGGGACAGCCACTTCTCGGCGGTCGCCACGGACCAGCCCTTCCGAGCCGCGTAGTCGGCGATCTGGTCGCGGCCGAGTCGGCCGACGACGAAGTACTGGCTCTCGGGGTGGCTGTAGTAGACGCCGGAGACGGACGCTCCGGGCCACATGGCCATCGACTCGGTCAGCGTGATGCCGGTGGACGCCTCGACGTCCAGGAGCTCCCAGATCGTCTGCTTCTCGGTGTGGTCCGGGCAGGCCGGGTAGCCGGGGGCGGGCCGGATGCCGTGGTACTTCTCGGCGATGAGCGCCTCGTTGTCGAGGTCCTCGTCCGCGTCGTGGCCCCAGAACTCGGTCCGGACCCGCTGGTGGAGCCGTTCGGCGAACGCCTCGGCCAGCCGGTCGGCCAGGGCCTCGAGCAGGATCGCGTTGTAGTCGTCCAGGTCGTCCTTGAACGCCTGGACGCGCTCGGGCAGGCCGATGCCCGCGGTCACGGCGAACGCCCCGACGTGGTCGGCCAGCCCGGTCGAGGTCGGCGCGACGTAGTCGGCGAGGCTGCGGTGCGGGATGCCGGCACGGTGCTCGCCCTGCTGACGCAGCTGGTGCAGGACGGCCCGGCGCGTGGCGCGGGACTCGTCCTCCCAGACGAGCACGTCGTCGCCGTCCGCGTTCGCCGGGAAGAGCCCGTAGACGCCGTGGGCGGTGAGCCACTGCTCCTCGCTGATCCGGTCCAGCATCACCTGGGCGTCCTCGTAGAGCTTGCGCGCCGCGTCACCGTGGCTCGGGCTGTTGAGGATGTCGGGGAACTTCCCCTTCATCTCCCACGCGTTGAAGAACGGCTGCCAGTCGATGTACTCGCGCAGCTCCGCGATCGGGTAGTCGCGCAGCACGTGGACGCCGGGCGTGCGCGGCAGCGGCGGGACGTAGCCGTCCCAGTCGATGGCGGTGGCCTGTGCCCGGGCGTCCTCGATGCCGATGAGCTTGCGCTCGGACTTGCCGGCGTGCCGCTCGCGCAGCCCGTCGTAGTCGGCCTGGACGTCGGCGAGCAGCTTGGCCTTGCGCTCGGGGTTGAGCAGCGCGGACACGACGGGCACCGAGCGCGAGGCGTCCTTCACCCACACCACGGCGCCGTCGTAGCGCGGGTCGACCTTGACGGCCGTGTGGGCGCGGGACGTGGTGGCGCCGCCGATGAGGAGCGGCGTGTCGAGGCCGAGGCGCTGCATCTCGGTGGCGAAGCCGACCATCTCGTCCAGGGACGGCGTGATCAGCCCCGAGAGCCCGATGACGTCCGCGTCGTGCTCCTTCGCGGCGTCCAGGATCTTCTGCGCCGGCACCATCACACCGAGGTCGATGACCTCGAAGTTGTTGCAGGCCAGGACGACGCCGACGATGTTCTTGCCGATGTCGTGCACGTCGCCCTTGACGGTGGCCATGATGACGGTGCCGTTGGAGCCCTTGGAGGAGGCCAGCGCGGGGTTGTTGCGCTTCTCCTCCTCGATGAACGGGATCAGGTAGGCGACGGCCTTCTTCATCACCCGCGCGGACTTCACGACCTGGGGCAGGAACATCTTCCCGGAGCCGAACAGGTCGCCCACGACGTCCATGCCGTCCATCAGCGGACCCTCGATGACCTCGATCGGGCGACCACCGCGGGCCTCGATCTCGGCGCGCAGCACCTCCGTGTCGGCCTCGACGAAGGCGTCGATGCCCTTGACCAGCGCGTGCGTGATCCGCTCGGCGGGCGGGAGGGCGCGCCACTCCTCGGTCTTGGCCTCGGTCTCGGCGCCGGTGCCGCGGAAGCGCTCGGCCAGTTCCAGCAGCCGCTCGGTGGCGTCGGTGCCGTCCGGGGTGGGGCGGTTGAGGACGACGTCCTCGATGGCGTCGCGGAGCTCCGGGTCGACCTGGTCGTAGACGACGAGCGCGCCGGCGTTGACGATGCCCATGGTGAGCCCCGCGCGGATGGCGTGGAAGAGGAACACCGCGTGGATGGCCTCGCGGACCGCGTTGTTGCCGCGGAACGAGAAGGACACGTTCGAGATGCCGCCGGAGACCTTCGCGCCGGGCAGGTTCTCGGTGATCCAGCGGGTGGCCTCGATGAAGTCCGTGCCGTAGGCGGCGTGCTCCTCGATGCCCGTGGCGACGGCGAAGACGTTGGGGTCGAAGATGATGTCCTCGGCCGGGAAGCCCTCCTCCTCGACGAGGATGCGGTAGGCCCGGGCGCAGATCTCCTGGCGTCGCTGGAGGTTGTCCGCCTGGCCGTCCTCGTCGAACGCCATGACGACGGCCGCGGCACCGTAGGCCTTGCACAGCCGGGCGTGGGCGCGGAACGGCTCCTCGCCCTCCTTCATGGAGATCGAGTTGACGATGGCCTTGCCCTGGACGCACTTCAGGCCGGCCTCGATGACCTCGAACTTGGAGGAGTCGACCATGACCGGGACCCGCGAGATGTCGGGCTCGGCGGCGACGAGCTTGAGGAAGCGGTCCATCGCCGCGACGCCGTCGATCATCCCCTCGTCCATGTTGACGTCGATGACCTGCGCGCCGTTCTCGACCTGCTGGGCCGCCACCGAGAGCGCGGTGTCGTAGTCGCCGTCCTTGATCAGGTTGCGGAAGCGGGCCGAGCCGGTGATGTTCGTCCGCTCCCCCACGTTCACGAACAGCGAGTCCGCGGTGATCGTGAAGGGCTCCAGGCCGGACAGGCGCAGCGCGGGGGCGATGGTGGGCACGGCACGCGGCGGGACGCCGACCACCCGCTGCGCCACGGCCGCGACGTGCTGCGGGGTGGTGCCGCAGCAGCCACCGACGATGTTGACGAGCCCGGCGTCGGCGAACTCCCCGACGACGGCCGCGGTCTGCTCGGCGACCTCGTCGTACTCGCCGAAGGCGTTGGGCAGGCCGGCGTTCGGGTAGCAGGAGACGAAGGTGTCCGCGACCCGGCTCAGCTCGGCGATGTAGGGGCGCATCTCCGCGGCGCCCAGGGCGCAGTTGAGCCCGATGGCGAGCGGCTTGGCGTGCCGGACCGAGTTCCAGAAGGCCTCGGTGGTCTGCCCGGACAGCGTCCGGCCGCTGGCGTCGGTGATGGTGCCCGAGATGATCACCGGCCACCGACGTCCGGACTCCACGAAGAGCTGCTCGACGGCGAAGATCGCGGCCTTGGCGTTGAGGGTGTCGAAGATCGTCTCGATGATGAGGAGGTCCGCGCCGCCGTCGACGAGACCGCGGGCGGCCTCGAGGTAGGCGGGGACGAGGTCGTCCCACACGACGTTGCGGGCACCGGGGTCGTTGACGTCGGGAGAGATGGACGCCGTGCGCGTGGTCGGGCCGAGGGCACCGGCGACGTAGCGGGGCCGGTCAGGGGTCGCGACCGCGTCGGCGGCGCGGCGGGCGAGCCGCGCGGACTCCAGGTTCAGCTCGTACGCGAGCGCCTGCAGGCCGTAGTCGGCCAGCGAGACGGAGTTCGCGTTGAACGTGTTCGTCTCGATCACGTCGGCCCCGGCCTCGAGGTACTCGCGGTGGATGCCCTCGATGATGTGCGGCTGGGTGATCGTGAGGAGGTCGTTGTTGCCGACGAGGTCGCCGCCCGCGTAGTCGGCGAACCGCTCGCCGCGGTAGCCGGCCTCGTCGGGACGGTCCCGCTGGATCGCGGTGCCCATCGCGCCGTCCAGGACGAGGATGCGCTGGGCCATCACCTCGGACAGGGTGGCGGTGACGTCCGGCCGCCAGTCGTCGGCGGTGACCCGGGCCATCGCCATGACGCCGTCCACCGGGGGCTGCGGCTGCTGCTCGGCGGGCTTGGTGGCGCTCATGGCGGCTCCTCTCGCAGGCCACCGCGGGGACAGGACGTCGAGCGCGGGCCGGGCACGGATGTGCTCCGAGGCGTGCGGGAGGTGTCCACGCGGCGGGGACGGTGAGCCCCAAGCCTGACACCGAGCCCGGTGAGCAGGGAAATCGTGGCCCGACGGCTCTAGGGTGGGTGGGTGATCGAGTTCGACGACGCTCCCGACCTGGTGGACCCCATCGTCATCGCTGCCTTCGAGGGCTGGAACGACGCGGCCGACGCCTCGTCGTACGTGCTGGACCACCTCATGGACGTGTGGGACGCCCGCACGGTCGGCATGGTCGACCCCGAGGACTTCTACGACTTCCAGGTCAACCGGCCCGTCGTCGGCACCGACGAGAAGGGGATGCGGCGCCTGACCTGGCCGACCACGTCCATCGCGGTCTGCTCGCCCCCCGGGCTCAACCGGGACGTCATCCTCGTGCGCGGCATCGAGCCCAACATGCGCTGGAAGCAGTTCTGCGTGGAGATCCTCGCTGCCATCGACGAGCTCGGCGGCGGCCTGGTGGTCACCCTGGCCGCCCTGCTGGCCGACACCCCGCACACCCGGCCCATCCCGGTGACCGGCACCGCCACCGAGCCCGAGCTCGTGGACCGGCTGAAGCTGGAGCAGTCGACCTACGAGGGCCCGACCGGCATCGTCGGCGTCTTCCAGGACGCCTGCGTGCGCATCGACATGCCGGCCGTGTCCTACTGGGCCGCGGTGCCGCACTACGTCGCCCAGCCGCCGTGCCCCAAGGCCTCGCTCGCGCTCATCGGCCAGCTCGAGGACCTGTTGGAGATCTCGATCCCCCTCGGCGACCTGGCGGAGGACGCCCGGGCCTGGGAGCGCGGCGTCGACGAGCTCGCCGCCGAGGACGAGGACATCGCCGACTACGTCCGCTCGCTCGAGGAGACCCGGGACACCGCCGAGCTGCCCGAGGCGTCCGGCGAGGCCATCGCCCGGGAGTTCGAGCGGTACCTCAAGCGGCGTCAGGACGGCGACTGAGCCGTGCGGTCAGGCCGCTGACCTGCGTCGGAGCAGGTTGGTGACCAAACGTGGGGCAGCTGCGGCCGCCGGTGTCAGCGGCCCGCGGCGCGGAGGCGCCTAGCCGCCGACGACCTCACGTTTGGTCACCAACCCTGTGCTGCGGGGCCGAGAACCCCACGTTGGTGACCAAACGTGTGGGAGGAACGGCTCCTCAGAGCGCCAGCCCGAGCGCGCTGTCGAGCACGCGGTGGATGGTGACGGCTGCGTCGGGATCAGAGGTGTCCGCGATGGCGGGGCCGCCGACGGTCGCGTGCGCCCACTGGTCGACCAGGGCGAGGGCACGGGGGGCGTCGAGGTCGGCGGCGAGGGCAGCGAGGACGCCGTCGACCACCGGGGCGGCGGGGGCACCGGCACCCAGGGCCAGCGCGCGGCGCCACAGGGCGATGCGGTCGACGTTGGCGAAGAGGTCGGCGTCGGTCCACTCCCAGTCGCTGCGGTAGTGGTGGGAGAGCAGCGTCGCGCGGATCGCCATGGGGTCGACCTCGGAGGCACGGAGCGCGGAGACGAAGACGAGGTTGCCCTTCGACTTCGACATCTTCTCGCCGTCGTAGGCCACCATCCCGGCGTGCGCGTAGGCGCGGGCGAAGGGTGCGCCCTCCGCGACCTGCACGTGGCCGGCACACATCTCGTGGTGGGGGAAGACCAGGTCGGAGCCGCCGCCCTGGACGTCGAACGTGGTGCCGAGGTGCTCCAGCGCGATGGCGGCGCACTCGACGTGCCAGCCGGGGCGGCCGGGGCCGAAGGGCGAGTCCCAGGAGGGCTCGCCGGGGCGCTCGGCGCGCCAGAGCAGGGCGTCCAGCGGGTCCTTCTTGCCAGGACGCTCGGGGTCGCCGCCCCGCTCCGGGAAGATCTCCAGCATGAGCTCGCGGGAGTAGCCGGACTCCGAGCCGAAGTCGGCGTCGGCGGCCACCGAGAAGTACAGGTCGTCGTCCACGCGGTAGACGGCGCCCGCCTCCTGGAGCCGCTCGATCAGGGCGATCACCAGCGGGATCGACTCCACGGCGCCGACGTAGGCGTCGGGCGGCAGGACGCGGAGCGCCTCCATGTCGGTGCGGAACAGCTCGGTCTCGCGCTCGGCCAGCGCCACCCAGTCGATCCCGACCTTGGTGGCCCGCTCGAGCAGCGGGTCGTCGACGTCCGTGACGTTCTGGACGAACCGCACGGCGTGGCCGGCGCTGCGCCATGCCCGGTTGAGGAGGTCGAACGCCACGTACGTCGCCGCGTGGCCCATGTGGGTCGCGTCGTAGGGCGTGATCCCGCAGACGTAGAGGCGGGCCGCGTCGGCCTGGGGCACCAGCTC
Organism: Nocardioides sp. GY 10127; assembly: GCF_004919085.1. GTDB lineage: Bacteria > Actinomycetota > Actinomycetes > Propionibacteriales > Nocardioidaceae > Nocardioides. The sequence continues at coordinate 218,323 of NZ_STGL01000001.1, forward strand.
GACGGGCCCGCCGGTGGCGGTGTCGTGCAGGCGCACCGGCGGAGCGGTGACGAGGGGCGTGGGGACGTCCGGGGCGGTCCAGGCGCGCATGGGCCCGAGACTAGACCCCGCCCCTCAGAAGGGCGGCCAGGGGATGGCGGGTCCGCCCCCGGGAGGGGCGGGCATCACTCCGGCGGCGAGCAGCCGGTCGCACCGGCGCGCCACGCAGTCGATCTCCAGCGGGTCCAGCAGCGTGGCCAGCGTGGAGCCGAGCCCGCCTGCCAGGCCCACCCGCACCCGGGTCACGGCCTCGGCGTCGTCGGCGTCGAGGGGGTCGCCGGTCCAGCCCCACAGCACCGTCCGCAGCTTGGGCTCGGCGTGGAACGCGATCCCGTGGTCGATGCCGTAGCGGTGCCCGTCGGGCATCTCCAGCACGTGGCCGCCCTTGCGGTCCGCGTTGTTGAGGACGACGTCGAGCACGGCGAGCCGGCGCAGGGCCGCCGTGTCCTCGTGGACCAGCGAGACCTCCCGGTCGCGGTCGTCGTACCCGTCGAAGACGTGCAGGTAGCCCTCCGGCACGTGGCGCGAGTCGACGACGGTGACGGCGGCCTGCTCGTCGTCCGGCTCCTGCCACTCCTGGACCATCCCCTCGCCGTGCGGGCCGTCGCACAGCCAGGTGCGCGGCACCGGCACGGGGAAGGACTCCCCCGCGAACTCCTTGGCCACCTCGTAGGCGGCGACCTCGCGACGGGCGAGCACGGCGCCGGGGAAGTCCCACAGGGGCTTCTCCCCCGCCACCGGCTTGTAGACGACGCGGACGCCCGCGACCTCGCCGACGAAGGTGGCGTTGGACGCCGAGAGGACGCGACCGTCCAGGACCAGGTCGTCCTCCCGCAGAGCGGCGGGCACGGGGGCGTCGGTCACGGGCGGCTCAGACCGGGTCGCGGCGACGGAAGCCGTTGGCGCGGACGCAGAGGTGGCCCTCGGGGTCGATCGGCAGGCCGCAGAACGGGCACGCGGGGCGTCCCGCCTCGACCAGGCGCTCGGAACGCTGGACGAACGCACGGGCCGCGCCGGGGGTGAGCCGGACGAGCAGCAGCTCCTCGGGCTCCGGCTCGGTGAGCTCCTCGTCCACCTGGTCGGGGCTCACGACGGCGGCCTCGGTGAAGGGGAAGACCTCGATGACGACGCGGTGGTCGTCCGGGTCCCACGACAGCGTCATCGTCCCGGCGCGGAACTCCTCCTCGATGGGCTGCTCGAGCGGCGCGTTGTCCGCGGAGTCCAGCGGCGCGATGGCCGGGACCTGCGAGGCGGTGCCGTCCGCGGCCAGGACCTCGTCGAGCAGCTCCTCTACGCGCTCCGCGAGCGCGGCCACCTGCTGCTTCTCCAGCGCCACGCTGATGAGGCGGGTGCCGGTGCGGGCCTGGAGGAAGAACGTCCGCTGTCCGGGCTGACCGACAGTCCCGGCGACGAAGCGCTCGGGCGGGTCGAAGGAGTGCACCACTGGCATGTCGGTCACCCTAGGCAGTCGTCGGGGCGGTGGAGGTGTGGGGTCCGGCACCGCCGCCCACGGCGGCGTCGTCGGAGGCGCCCGCCGCGGCGGCGTCGTCGGCGGGGCCGGGGGGCGGCGGCTTGAGCCAGGAGAGGTCGCCGGCGTGGGTGTTGGAGGCCAGGACGGCGGGCCGCGACTCCCCGTAGCGGACGATCGAGATGGACGCCGGGTCGACGTGCAGCCGCTGGAACAGGTCCAGGTGCATGCCGAGCGCGTCCGCGAGCAGCGCCTTGATCAGGTCGCCGTGGCTCACGGCGAGCCACACCGCGTGCGGGCCGTGCTCGGCGGTCACCGCGGCATCGTGCCTGCGGACGGCCTCGACGGCGCGGGCCTGCATCGTGGCCAGCGACTCACCGCCGGGGAAGTGCGCGGCCGACGGCTGTGTCTGCACGACCCGCCAGAGCGGTTCCTTGGACAGGTCGGCCAGCTTCCTGCCCTGCCACTCGCCGTAGTCGCACTCGGCGAGGCCCTTGTCGATGCTGGTGGTGGGCGCGGGGCCGGCCTGGGCGTCGAGGACGAGCCGGGCGGTCTGCCGGCAGCGCTCCAGCGGGCTGACGACGGCCGCCGCCAGCGGGACCTCGGCCAGCCGCTCGCCGGCTCGTCGGGCCTGGTCGCGGCCGGTGGGATCGAGTCGGACGCCCGCCGTCCTGCCTGCCAGGACCCCCGACGCGTTCGCCGTGGTGCGCCCGTGCCGCAGGAGGATGACCGTCGCCATGCCCCGACCCTACGGCGTGGGCCCAGGCAACCGCGGGGTGGCGCGCGAGCGACCGGCGACCGGGCGGGCGGTCCGGGCGGACCCGGCGAGGACTAGCGTGCGCAGCGTGATCGTCGACTCCGCTGCCTACCGCCACGGCGAGCGCGTCCCCGTGGACTGCGCCGCGCACGACTTCGCCGCGCTGCGCGCCTCGGTGGCCGACACCGAGAACGGCCAGGGCTTCGTGTGGGTGGGCCTGTACAAGCCGAGCCAGCGCGAGCTCGCGGAGGTGGCCGAGGCGTTCGGCCTCCACCCGCTGGCCGTCGAGGACGCGCTCAGCGCCCACCAGCGCCCCAAGCTCGAGCGCTACGACGACAGCCTGTTCCTCGTCCTGAAGACCCTCTGGTACGTGGACGCCGAGGACGCCGTCGAGACCGGCGAGGTCAATGTGTTCGTCGGCGACGACTTCGTGGTGACCGTCCGGCACGGCCGGGGCTCGGAGCTCGCGACGGCCCGGCAGACCCTGGAGGCGCACCAGCAGGTGCTCAACCACGGCCCCTCCAGCGTGGTCTACGCCGTGGCCGACCGGGTGGTCGACGGCTACCTGCGCGTGGTCGGGGACCTCCAGGTGGATGTCGACGAGGTCGAGACGTCCGTGTTCAGCCCGCGGCGCACCGACGACTCCATGCGCATCTACACGCTCAAGCGCGAGATCGCGGAGACCCGCCGGGCGGTCATGCCGCTGCGGGAGCCGATGCGACGCTTCTCGACCGGTGCCGTCACCGGGATCTCCGAGGAGGCCGGGCCGTTCTTCCGCGACGTCCTGGACCACCTCAACCAGGCCGCGGAGGCCGTGGACAACCTGGACGCGCTGCTGTCCACCGCCTTCGACGCCTCCGTCGCCCGCATCCAGGTCCAGCAGAACGACGACATGCGCAAGATCTCGGCGGGCGCCGCCCTGGTCGTCGTCCCGACCCTGATCGCCGGCGTGTACGGCATGAACTTCACCCACATGCCGGAGCTGTCCTGGACCTACGGCTACCCGTTCGCCCTGCTGCTGATGCTGGGCACGTCATTCGGTCTCTGGGTGTTCTTCAAGCGGTCCGGCTGGCTGTAGGCCGGCGCCCCGTGGGGCTCACGTTTGGTCACCAACCCGGTCTCCGGGGGCCGTTCGTTCACGGTTGGGGACCAAACCTGAGCCCGACGGCCTGGGAAGCCGCCCGGGCCGCCCAGTGGACGCAGGTGCGCTCAGGCAGCCAGGACGCCGGTGCTGACGAGGACGAGCACGACGGCACCGAGGATCACCCGGTAGACCACGAACGGCGTGTAGGTGCGCGTGGTGACCCAGCGCAGCAGCCAGGCGATGACGGCGTAGCCGACGACGAACGACACGACGGTCGCGACGAAGGTGTCGAGGCCGGAGTAGGAGTTGGCGCAGGCGACGTCGGTGGAGCCGGGCGTGCAGGCGACGACGTCCTTGAGCTCGAACAGGCCGGCGCCGATGACGGCGGGGATGGCGAGCAGGAACGCGAACCGGGTGGCGGCCTCGCGCTCGTAGCCGAGGAAGCGGCCCATCGAGAGCGTGGCGCCCGAGCGGGAGACGCCCGGGATCAGGGCGCACGCCTGGGCGACGCCCATGAGGACGGCGTCGCGCAGGGACAGCTCGCCGATGGTGCGCCGGGTGGAGCCGATGCGGTCGGCCAGGCCGAGGATGAGACCGAGCACGATGAGCGTGGTGCCGACGATCCACAGCGAGCGGAGCTGGTTCTCGATGACGTCCTTGAACAGGACGCCGAGGATCACGATGGGCAGCGACCCGACGATGATGTACCAGCCGAGGCGGGCGTCCACGTGCCCACGCCACTCGGGCTTGAACAGCGAGAGCACCCACGCCTTCACGATCCGCGCGATGTCGTTGCGGAAGAAGACGAGGACGGCGAGCTCGGTGCCGATCTGGATCACGGCGGTGAAGGCCGCGCCCGGGTCCCCCCACCCGAACAGCTCGGGATAGATGCGCAGGTGCGCGCTGGAGGAGATCGGCAGGAACTCCGTGAGTCCCTGGATGATGCCGAGCACGACTGCCTGGAGGAGGTCGACCACGGCGGCACTCTAGGGGCACTCCCCTGCACGGAACCTGACCGGGACCCCGCCCGGCACGAGGAGTCGCTCACGTTGGGTACGCCGGGGCAGGCGGGTCGGCACCGTCCGGCGCAGGCGCGCCGCTAGGTTGGCCGTCATGCAGCAGCGCAGCGTGGGCAGCTCCGGCCTCCGTGTCTCCCGTCTCGGCCTCGGCACGATGACCTGGGGCCGCGAGACCGACGAGCACGAGGCCCGCGACGGGCTCGTGGCCTTCGTGGACGCCGGGGGCACCCTCGTCGACACGGCCGGCGTGTACACCGACGGCCGGGCGGAGACCATGCTCGGCGCGCTCATCGGCGACGTCGTGCCCCGCGACGACCTGGTCCTCGCGACCAAGTCCGGCTTGGGGTCGCGGGCGGGACGCCGGCACGTCGACGCCTCCCGCGGCCGGCTCCTTTCCGGCCTGGACGCCTCGCTGCGCCGTCTCGGCACCGACCACGTCGACCTGTGGCTGGTCCACGCCCCCGACCCGCTCACGCCCTTCGAGGAGACCCTGAGCGCGCTCGACCACGCGGTGGCCACGGGGCGGACCCGCTACGTCGGGCTGTCCAACCACGGCGCCTGGCAGACGGCCCGCGCCGCGACCTGGCAGCAGGCCGTCCCGGGGCGGGCGCCCCTCGTGGCCTCCCAGGTGGAGTACTCGCTGCTCAACCGGTCCGTCGAGCTGGACGGCGTCCCCGCCGCCGAGGCGACGGGGCTCGGCCTCCTCCCCTGGTCGCCGCTGGGCCGAGGCGTCCTCACCGGCAAGTACCGCCACGGGCTGCCCGCCGACTCCCGCGCCGCCTCCGACCACTGGCGGCGCTTCGTGGAGGCCTACCTCGACGACCGGGCCGGCGCCGTCGTCGGGGCCGTCGTCCGGGCGGCCGAGGGCCTGGACCTCTCCCCTGTTCAGGTGGCCCTGGCCTGGATCCGGGACCGACCCTTGGTGAGCGCCCCTATCGTGGGTGCCCGCACCGCCGCACAGCTGCGGGAGGCCCTCAGAGCAGAGGACGTCGTCCTGCCCACCGAGATCGTCGCGGCGCTCGACGACGTCAGCGCCGACTAGGCCCGACCACCGGGCAGCACCCCATCCGAGGAGGCCCCATGACGCTCGCCGACCGCCGCGCACCCCGCCCCGGCGTGGAGTGGGAGTTCGACCAGGTGCGGTTCGACCGCGACCTGAGTCGCAACGTCGTCCGCAAGCTCCTCGTCGAGCGGGCCGAGCACGGTGGCTGGGAGCTGCACCGCCTCCGCATCACCGCCGACGGCGTCCGCCGCGTCACCCTGCGTCGCAAGATCATCCGCGCGGTGCGGACGGCCTGAGCGCTGCCCCCGGCGGGCCGCCTCAGACGTCCCCGAGGAACCTGTCCAGCACGCGCGCGCCGAACTGGAGCGCGTCCACCGGCACCCGCTCGTCCACGCCGTGGAAGAGTGCGGTGAAGTCGAGGTCCGCGGGGAGCCGCAGGGGCGCGAAGCCGTAGGACTGCACCCCGAGCTGCCGGAAGTGCTTGGCGTCGGTGCCGGCGCTCATCAGGTAGGGGGCGACGAGGGCGTCGGGGTCCTCGGCCAGGAGCGAGCGGTGCATCGCGCGGACGGTGTCGCCCTCGTACGGGCTCTCCCACGGCTGCTGGTGGGAGACGAAGTCGAGCTCGACGCCCTCCCCCAGCAGCTCGGCCAGCGTGGCGAAGAACTCGTCCTCGTACCCGGGCAGGAAGCGGCCGTCCATGTGGGCCGTGGCCTCGGTGGGGATGACGTTGACCTTGTAGCCGGCGTCCAGCTGCGTGGGGTTGGCGACGTTGCGGATCACGGCGCCGAGCATCCGCGCGGCCGAGCCGAACTCCTCGATGAGCGCCGGCGCGTTCTCGGGCGTCGCCTGGACGCCGGCTAGCTCGCCCACCGCGGCGAGGCAGACCTCCATCGTGGGGGTCAGCCGGACGGGCCACTCGTACGCGCCCACCCGCGCGACCGCGGCGGCCAGCCGGGTGACGGCGTTCTCGTCGTTGATCATCGATCCGTGGCCCGCGCGACCGCGCGCCGTGAGCCGCATCCAGGCCATGCCCTTCTCCGCGGCCTCGATGAGGTAGACCCGACGCCCCCGCACGGTGGTGGAGAAGCCACCGACCTCGCCGACCGCCTCGGTGCAGCCCTCGAAGAGGTCACGGTGCTGCTCGACGAGCACCTGCGCGCCCTTGTGGCCGCCCGCCTCCTCGTCGGCGGTGAAGCACAGCACCATCGGGCGGGACGGCACGGCGCCGGCGCGCGCCCTCGCACGCACCGACGAGAGCAGCATCGCGTCGAAGTCCTTCATGTCCACGGCGCCGCGCCCCCACACGTAGCCGTCCTGGACCTCGCCCGAGAACGGGTGGACCTGCCAGTCCTCGGCTGCCGCGGGCACCACGTCGAGGTGACCGTGCACGAGCAGGGCGTCGTCGCGGGTCCCGTCGCCGCCCCAGCGCGCCACGAGGTTGGTGCGGCCGTCGTAGCCCTCGACGACCTCGGTGCTGATGCCGACCTCGTCCAGGAGCGTCGCGACGTGCTCGGCGGCCTTGCGCTCGCCCGGGCCGTCGGCGTCGCCGTAGTTGGACGTGTCGAAGCGGATGAGGTCCCGGCAGAGGTCCACCACCTCGGCCGCCGGGTCGTAGGCGGGCGCGGTCGCGTCGAGGTCGCTGCGGGGAGCCATGGCCCTCAGCATGCCACCGGGCACTCACCCCCGACGGCGCGCCCCGGCCCTGCCGGATCAGGTGCGACGACCGGGGGGACTCGTGGCGACGTCCGGCCAAATAGCCTTTGACCTGCGGCGATGAGACCAGGTGCGGCCCCGATTGGAGAGTCACACCGATGTCTTGCTACGGTTCCACCACCTCGTCCGGGTGGCGGAATAGGCAGACGCGCTAGCTTGAGGTGCTAGTCCCCGTATAGGGGGTGGGGGTTCAAGTCCCCCCTCGGACACAGCAGGAACCACAGGGCGGCCCGCGGGCCGCCCTGTGGTGCTTTTCCGCACCGCTCGCCCCGTTCCCGCCGTGCTCGACGGGTCCTGCGGTGAAGAACGGCCCTGGCTTCACAGGTTCCTCACGCCGGTGCCGATCGTCCTGGTGTACACCCGGATCGGTCGTCGAGCCCTTTGCCGACGGCCTCGGGCCCACGCAGCCCGCCAGCACTCACCTCGCTGACGTCGTGCGCACGCCGGCGACCGGGTGGTGCACGTCTCGCGCGCAGAGATCTCAGGTCACGGCCGTTCACGCCGATGACCCCTGGGTACCCCGCCGACGGCAAGGATGCCCGAGGGGTCGGGACTCATGGATGGGAACACCGATGGATGCACTCGACGGACTCTGGGCCGCCGCTTGTCGCACGAGCCGGCGGCGTGGCGCCGTGGCCGCGATCGCGCCGCTGCCGCGCCTGGACGAGGAGCTCTTCGCGACCCTCGACCTCGTGATGGGCAGCCACGAGGTCGGCTGGCACGACGTCGAGGACACCCTGGCCACCTACCTGTGGCTGCTGACCTCCGCGGAGACCGGTGAGCCCGGCCTGCACGTCTACCCGTCCCTCTCGCAGACAGCCGCCTTCGTCCACTCCCACCGCGCCCGCCGCGACCGCGACCAGGCCTGCAGCCTCTGCCCGGCCGGCCTGCGCGGCCACCGTGCCGTCGACGTCACGCCCGACGCCGAGGCGGTGGCCGTCGTCCGGCTCGTGCACGCCGCCCACCCGCCCATCGCCGGCACCCGCGAGATGGTGCTGGTCTACGAGTGGGTCATGGCCACGTCCCGGCTCCACTGGTACGGCGACGACCGCGTCTACGACGACGGCACCGGCGCCGGCCGCTTCCTGCACCAGTGGCGGGCCGACCTGGGCCTGGAGGACACCGACGCCGTCGAGGACTGCGTGCTCTGCGCGCACGACCACGAGCTGCTCGAGACCGCCTGAGCCGGGCGGGGCCGCCTGCCGAGTGCCTCACGTTTGGTCACCAACCCTGTCTGGAAGGGCTCCGATCGCAGGGTTGGTGACCAAACGTGAGGCCCGGGGAGCGCTCCCCTAGGCTCGGACCATGGACCGGCACCTGGAGGACTGGCCGCTGCGCGTCGGCTTCGTGACCGGCGCGACGCCGGACAAGTGGGCGCGGGTCTACCGCGGCCGGATGCCGTCCGGGATGGAGCTGGCCCCGGTGACGGAGGCGGAGCAGACGGACGGCCTGGTCGACCGCACGCTCGACATGGCGCTGGTGCGCCTCCCCGTCGACCGCGAGGCCCTGGGCCTGCACTGCATCCCGCTCTACGAGGAGCTGCCGGTGGCGGTGATGGGTCACGAGCACCTCCTCAGCCTCGCCGAGGAGGTCACCACGGAGGACCTCGCCGACGAGCAGCTGGTGCTGCCCGAGCGCAGCGGCTGGACGCCCCGCGCCGAGCAGCTCCCATGGCCCCCGATGTCGGAGAAGGACGCCGTCGAGACCGTCGCTGCCGGCACCGGCGTGGCCATCGTCCCGATGTCGGTGGCGCGGCTCTACCACCGCCGCGACGCCACCTACCGGGTCGTCACCGACCTTCCCGGGACAAGGGTCGGCCTGGCCTGGCTGGTCGAGCGCGACGACGACCCTCGGATCCAGGCGTTCATCGGCGTGGTCCGCGGGCGGACGTCCCGCTCCTCACGGTAGGCCCGCCGCCTCGGCTCACGGGCCTTACCAGCTGGTCGCGAGCGGACGCCCCTCGGAGTACCCCGCGGCCGACTGCACGCCCACCACGGCTCGGGCGTGCAGCTGCCCGAGGGTCTCGGCCCCCGCGTAGGTGCAGGCGGACCGCACCCCCGAGCAGATCTGGTCGAGCAGGTCCTCGACGCCCGGCCGGGCCGGGTCCAGGTACATCCGCGAGGACGAGATGCCCTCCTCGTAGAGGCCCTTGCGAGCACGGTCGTAGGCGGACTCCCCCGACGTCCGGTTCGCCACGGCCCGCGCCGAGGCCATCCCGAAGGAGACCTTGTACTGGCGGTCGCCGTCGTCGACGAGGTCGCCCGGCGACTCGTGCGTCCCCGCGAACCAGGAGCCCACCATGACGCTGCTGGCACCGGCCGCGAGGGCCAGCGCCACGTCACGGGGGTGGCGCACCCCGCCGTCCGCCCAGACGTGCGCGCCCATGTCGCGCGCCGTCTCCGCGCACTCCAGGACCGCCGAGAACTGGGGCCGCCCCATGCCGGTCATCATCCGCGTCGTGCACATGGCGCCCGGGCCGACGCCCACCTTCACGATGTCGGCGCCCGCCTCCACCAGTGCGCGCGTCCCGTCGGCGGAGACCACGTTGCCGGCCACGAGGGGGACGCCGGGAGCCACGCCCCGCACGGCCTTGACGGCATCGGCCATCCGCTGCTGGTGGCCGTGGGCGGTGTCGACCACGAGGCAGTCGACCCCGGCCGCCAGCAGCGCCTCGGCCTTGCCGGCGGCGTCGCCGTTGACGCCCACGGCCGCCGCGAGGCGCAGGCCGCCCCGCTCGTCGGTCGCGGGCGTGTAGAGGGTGGCGCGGAGGGCGCCGGCCCGGGTGAGGACGCCGACCAGCGCGCCGTCCCGGTCGACGGCCACGGCCAGGGGCGCCCGTGCGGCGTCCACCCGGTCGAAGGCCGTCCGGGCGTCGGTGTCGGCGTCCACCAGCACCTCGATGGGCCGCATGACCTCGTGGACCTGGGCGAACCGGTCCACCTCGCGGCACTCGACGAGCGTGACGAGGCCGACCGGTCGCTGCTCGTCGTCCACCACGACCGCGGCCCGGTGGGCGCGCTTGGGGATGAGCGAGAGCGCCTCGGCCACCGTCTGACCGGGCCGCAGGACGATGGGGGTGTCGTAGACCAGGTGGCGCGACTTCACGAACCGGACGACGTCGGCGACCACCGGGACCGGGATGTCCTGCGGGATCACCACCAGGCCGCCCCGGCGGGCCACCGTCTCGGCCATCCGCTTGCCGGCGATCGCCGTCATGTTCGCGACGACGATCGGGATCGTGGCCCCGGTGCCGTCGGCGGTGGAGAGGTCGACGTCGTAGCGGCTGGCGACCGCAGAAGGCCCCGGCACCATGAAGACGTCGTCGTAGGTGAGGTCGTGGTCGGGGGTCCGGTCGTGGAGGAAGCGCACGTCTCTCGACCCTACGCGGCCGTCGATGGGCGCGGCGGGGTCCTCGGTCCCGGTTTCGGCTTCACGTTTGGTCACCAACCCTGTGCTGCGGGGGGCCGGATGCAGGGTTGGTGACCAAACCTGGGGGGTCCGCCGCGTGTTCTGTGCCTGAGCAGCAGGGATTCGACGCAGAGCTCAGACCGCGAGCGACCGCCCGAACATCGCCGCGGTGGCGCGGGCGGAGGGGGTGCCGGCGTCGGGGTCGGCGCCGAGCCGGAGCAGGGCGGCGACGACGTCGTCCTCGGCCTTGAAGACGGCCCCGGCGAGGGGGGTCTGGCCCCGGTCGTTCACCCGGTCCGGGTCGGCCCCTCGCTCGGCCAGGCCGACGACGAGGTCCGCGTGACCGTGGTAGGCGGCGAGCATGAGCAGGGTGTTGCCGTCGGCGCCGGTCAGGTCGGCGGGCACCCCGGCGTCCACGTAGGCCAGGACGCGGGAGGTCTCGCCCGCTCGCGCCCAGTCCAGGAGGTCCTGGGCGAGGGCGACCAGCGCGGGGTCGACCCCGGGGTCGACCCCGGGGTCGGCGGCGGGGTCGGCGGGCGAGGCGGCGGGCGAGGCTGCGGGCGAGGCTGCGGCGGCGGGGTCGGGCACTCCTCGAGCATGCCCAGCCCCCGGCACGCGCCGTTCACCCATCCGGGCCGAGCACCCGTCGCGCGAGGTGAGGGGGTGTGCGGCCCACCCTTCCGGGACACCTAGGGTGACGGCCATGACGTTCTGGGACGCCGGTGACAGCCACGACCTCGCCGACGGGCTGCGCTCGTCCTTCGCCGAGACGTTCGGCCGTGACGCCGAGGTGGTCGGGCGCGCGCCCGGCCGCGTCAACCTCATCGGCGAGCACACGGACTACAACGCCGGCCTCGTGCTGCCGCTCGCGCTCCCCCACGCCACCTACGCCGCGGCGGCCCGCCGACAGGACGGCCGGCTGCGCCTCCGCAGCCGCCAGGCCGAGGAGGGCTGGGAGGGCACACTGGACGAGGCGGCCTCCGCCCCCGGCTGGGCCGGTTACGCCGCGGGCGTGCTGTGGGCACTGGCCCGCGACACCGGCTCGGGCACGGGGCTCGAGGTGCCCGGCATGGACGTCCTCGTCGACTCGACCGTCCCGATCGGGGCCGGGCTCTCCAGCTCGGCGGCCATCGAGTGCGCGGTCGGGGTCGCCGCGTGCGCGCTGCTCGGCCTGGACCTCGACGACCCGCTGCGCGAGCGACTCGTCGCGGCCGCCATGGCGGCCGAGGGCGAGGTCGTGGGCGCACCGACGGGCGGCATGGACCAGACGATCGCCATGCACGGCCTAGCGGGCGCCGCCGTCCTCATCGACTTCGACGCCCACACCCACGAGCCCGTCGACCTGGACCTGGACGCCCTCGGCCTCACCGTTCTCGTCACCGACACCCAGGTGTCCCACGCCCTCAACGACGGCGGGTACGCCTCGCGGCGCGCCGACTGCGAGGAGGCGGCGAGCCTGCTCGGACTCGCCAGCCTGCGGGAGGCCACGCAGGCCCAGGCGGAGTCGCTGGAGGACGAGCGGCTGCGCCGCCGCGCCCGGCACGTCGTCACCGAGATCGCCCGGGTCACGGAGACCGTGGCGGCGCTCCGGGACTCGGACCGTCCCGCGCTGGGGCGTCTGCTCCTCGCCTCGCACGTCTCCATGCGGGACGACTTCGAGATCTCCTGCGCCGAGCTGGACGCCGTGGTGGAGACCGCGGTCGAGGCGGGGGCGATGGGATCGCGGATGACCGGTGGCGGCTTCGGCGGCTCCGCGGTGTCCCTGGTGCCGACCGAGCGGGTCGAGGCAGTGGTGCGGGCCGTCGACGCCCGGTTCGTGGCCGAGGGCTTCCGGGCCCCGAGGCACCTGCTCGGGGTGCCCTCGGCCGGGGCCGGGCTCGCCTGAGACCCGCCTCGGCGGCGCGCGAGCCCTGACCCCGGCCGAGGAGCCGGGGGACGAGGACTCAGGTGGCCGACACGGAGATCCGCCCGGAGCGGAAGGCCTCGACGAAGAGGGCGTGATCGGTGCGCACCTGGCGGGCGTAGGCCTCACCGGCGTCCTGCAGCCACGCCACCAGCTCGTCGTCCCTGCCCTCGAGCACCGCGCCCACGGCGTCCTCCACCTGGAAGTCGACGAGGTCTTGGTCGGAGTCGGTGTCGGAGGCGCAGTGGATCTTGGCCGTGGCCCGGCCGAGCAGCTCCACCACGGACCGGATCTCGTCCGGCTCGGTGAGGTCGGCCCACTCGAGGTCCTCCTCGTAGGGCGAGACCTCGGAGACGACGTACCCGACGCCGTCGACGTCGGTCCAGCCCAGCAGCGGGTCGGTGTGGGCCTGGAGGGCGCGCTGCGAGACCACCGTGCGCTGGCCCTCGTGCTCGAAGTACTCCTCCACGGCGTCGGTGTCGACGTAGCGGCTCACGGCCGGGACGTTCGCCTGCTTCATGGAGAGGATGCGGTCGTTGTCCAGCGCCTGGCTGTCGCCCTCGATCAGCAGGCTGTAGGCGGGCAGACCCGCCGAGCCGATCCCGAAGCCGGACTTGCCGGCCACGTCATGGAGCTCGTGGAAGAGGTCACCACGACGCTTGTCCGCGGGCAGGGAGTCCAGGTAGCGACGGTAGGCGTCCACGACGCGGCCGCGCTCCTCGTCGTCCAGACGCCTGATCGTGCCGTCCTCCAGGAAGACCCGCCCCTCGCCATCGCGGGTCGTGTTCGCGTCGAGGAGCTCGGCGCGGCGGTTCTGCCGGGCGGCCTGGAGCGCCTCGTGGATCGGACCCTCGGTGTTGTCGAGGGTGAGCGCGAAGTCGTCGTCGTGGTCCTCGCGGTAGCGCCGCACCTGGTCGACGTAGGCGCGGACGTAGACCTCGACGAGCCCGCGCACGTCGTCCTCGGGCAGCGCCTTCTGCCAGCCCGTGAGGGACAGGGACGCGGCGAAGCGGAGGAGGTCCCAGGTGTAGGAGCCGACGTAGGCCTCGTCGAAGTCGTTGATGTCGAACACCAGCCGGCCGTCCGAGGCCAGGTAGGTGCCGAAGTTCTCGACGTGCAGGTCCCCGTGGACCCAGATCCGGGAGGAGCGCGCGTCGGTGAAGTCGTCGCCACGACCGGTCAGCTCGTCGACGAGCCCGGCTGTGACGTCGCGGTAGAACAGGCAGGCCGTGCCCCGGTAGAAGGCGTGCGGGTCCTTGGCCATCTTCCGGTACTTGCCGCGGAACGCGGCCGGGTCGGCCTCCATCAGGCCGCCGAAGGCGTCCTCGAGGACCTCAACGATGGTCTGGATGCGCTTCTCGCTGCTCTCGTCCATGCCCGGCAGGGTTCCCAGCCCGGGGTGGGCGCCGACCACCCCTCCGGGTGGCTCAGCCGATCCTTCCGAGTGGGGGCCGCTGGACCGGCACGGGCGGGGTCGGCCCCGCGATGGGGCACGGTCGGGGCGGCGTCCCTAGGATTCGGGCCATGGCCGACGTCGAATTCCCGCCGCCCCCCGAGCATGCTCCCTTCGGTCAGCTGCCCACCGGAGGCAGCGTCCGAGCCATCACGCGGTGGGGCACCGACGTCATGCACCGCGAGCTGGAGAAGGTCACGGTCTACGACGACGAGCTGCGCGCGCTGGCCGCCGACATGGTCGCCACGATGTACGCCGCCGACGGCGTCGGCCTGGCCGCCTGCCAGATCGGTGTCGACCGCTCCGTCTTCGTCTTCGACTGCCCCGACGCCCGCGGCGAGCGCACCGTCGGCGTGGTCTGCAACCCGGTGCTCACCCTGCCCGAGGGCAAGGACCGCCAGATCGACACCGACCTCGAGGGGTGCCTGTCCTACCCCGGGGCGTTCGTCGACTGCTCCCGCCCCGACCAGGCGTCCGTCACCGGCACCGGCCTGGACGGCGAGCCGGTCGCCTTCTCCGGCGACGGCCTGCTCGCCCGCTGCCTGCAGCACGAGACCGACCACCTGTACGGCACCGTCTTCGGCGACCGCATCCCCACCCGCGCCCGCAAGAAGCTGGCCAAGGAGCACGACAAGGCCGTCGACGACTACCCGATCGGTTGGCCTGCCGAGGGCTGAGGCTCTCGCCGTCTCCCGCACCACGTTTGGTCACCAACGGTGACTTCGGGGGCTCGTTGCGCACCGTTGGTGACCAAACCTGAGGTGGGCCGACGCTGAGCGGCTCCCGGCCGTCTGCCCGCCGCCGGCGCTCCCGGCGGGGCGCTCAGCCTCACGTTTGGTCACCAACCCTGCGTCCGGGGGCCTTGAACCCCACGTTGGTGACCAAACCTGACGCGCAGCGGCCACCGAGGACCGCCGGCTACCGCCGCGCCGCCACGTAGCAGGCGACAGCCGCCGCGGCCGCGACGTTCAGGCTGTCGACGCCGGCGGACATCGGGATGACGGCGCGGCGGTCGGCGGACGACTGCCAGCGCGGCGAGATCCCCTCCCCCTCGGTGCCCAGCACGAGGGCGAGCCGGTCGACGTCGGTGACGGCGTCCTCCAGGTCGACGGCATCGTCCGCGAGGGTCATGGCGACCGTGGTGAAGCCCGCGGCGGAGAGGTCCGGCATCGCGGAGTACCAGTCCGGCAGCCGCGTCCACGGCACCGAGAAGACGGTGCCCATCGACACCTTCACCGAGCGGCGGTAGAGCGGGTCGGCGCACCGTGGCGCGAGGAGGACGGCGTCGACGCCGAGGCCGGCGGCGCAGCGGAAGATGGCGCCGACGTTCGTGTGGTCGACGATGTCCTCGAGCACCACGACGGTCCGCGCACCGTCCAGCACGTCCGCCACCGACGGCAGCGTCCGCCGCTCGAACGACCCGAGCGCCCCACGGTGGAGGTGGAAGCCGACGATCCCCTCCAGCAGGGCCTCGGGCGCCGTGTAGACGTCCACGTCCAGGGGGTCCAGGACGTCGGCCAGCGGCTCGACCCAGCGGTGGCTCATCAGCAGCGACCGGGGCCGGTAGCCCGCGGCCAGGGCGCGCCGGACGACCTTCTCCCCCTCCGCGAGGAACAGCCCGTGCTCGGACTCCAGGCTCCGGCGCAGCTGCGTATCGCGCAGGTCCCGGTAGTCGGCCAGGCGGTCGTCGTCGCGGTCGGTGACCTCGAGGAGTCGCACGGTCAGCCGGCGGAGGGGTCCGACGCGACGCGTCCGTAGTGGCCCGGCTTCGCCACGGCCACGACCTCGCCCACGACGATGATCGCCGGCGGGCGGACGGCCTGGGCCACCAGGTCCTCGGCGAGGGTGCTGAGGGTCGAGAGGACCGTGCGCTCCTCCGGCAGCGTGCCCTCCACGATCACGGCCACCGGGGTGTCGGCGGGGCGTCCGCCGTCCAGGAGGGCAGCGGCGATGGCGGGCGCGTTCTCCACCGCCATGAGCAGGACGACGGTCCCGCGCATGCGCGCCACGGCCGACCAGTCGACGAGCGAGGTGGGGTGGCCGGGCGGGACGTGCCCGGAGATGACGGTGAACTCGTGCGCGACCCCGCGGTGGGTGACCGGGATGCCGGCCCGGGCGGGGACGGAGATGGACGAGGTGAGGCCAGGCACCACGGTGACCGGCACCCCGGCGGCCTGGCAGGCCAGGACCTCCTCGTAGCCGCGGCCGAAGACGTAGTTGTCGCCGCCCTTGAACCGGACCACCCGCTTGCCCTCGAGGGCACGCTCGACGAGCACCTCGTTGATGCGCTCCTGCGTGGTGTGCCGGCCGCGGGGCAGCTTGGCGACGTCGACGAGCTCCACGTGGGCGGGCAGCTCGTCGAGGAGCTCCCGGGGGGCGAGCCGGTCCGCGACCACGACGTCCGCCGAGGCGAGGGCGTGGCGCGCCGCGACGGTGACCAGCTCCGGGTCGCCCGGGCCGCCGCCGACCAGCACCACGCCGGCGGTCGTGTCCAGGGCGGCGCGCGCGTTGAGCGCGCCGTCGCGCAGTGCCGTCATGATCTCGTCGCGCACGCCCGCGGAGAGCCGCGGCTCGCGGTTGGCCAGGACGGCCACGGTGAGGTGGCCGTGCCGACCGACGGCCGGCGTCCACGCCGTGGAGTCGGCCGCGTCGTCCCCGCGCACGCAGAAGATCCGCCGCTCCTCCGCGGCCCGGGCCACGGCCTCGTTGACGGCCGCGTCGTCGGTGAGCGCCAGCGCGTACCAGGCGCCGTCGAGGTCGGCCTCCTCGAACGCGCGGGCGTGCCAGGTCAGGACGCCGGTGAGCCCCTCGATCGCGGGGGTCACGTCCGGGGAGACGACCACGACGTCCGCTCCCGCGCCCACCAGGGCCGGGATGCGGCGCTGGGCGACGTGGCCACCGCCCACCACGAGGACCCGCCGCCCGGCGAGCCGGAGGCCCACGGGGTAGGACGGGTGGTCGGCCGGTGCGTGCTCCCGAGCGTCGGTCATGCCCACATTCTGACGGGTCCGTGCCGCCTGGCGGACGAGGGCTCCGCCACGCGGGCAGGGCGGTAGCCAGAGCAGGCGCCAGGGGGCGGTGGACGGCCCGCTGGGGTGAACGGGTGGGCGCTCCGGCCCGGCTAGCGTCGCCGGCATGAGCCTCGAGCGCCCCGTGACCCCCGATCCGTACCCCCTCCTGCCTGCCGTCCCCGCGTTCACCGTCACCAGCACCGACGTCGTCGACGGTGACCCGCTGGACCAGGCCCAGGTCGCCGATGGCGGCAACACCAGCCCCCAGCTGTCGTGGGAGCCCGGGCCGGAGGGCACCCGGAGCTACACGGTGACCTGCTTCGACCCCGACGCCCCCACGCCGAGCGGGTTCTGGCACTGGGTCCTCGTCGACCTGCCGGCGGACTGCACCGAGCTCCCCACCGGCGCCGGCGCGGAGGGAGCGGACCTGCCCGGTGGGGCCTTCATGTGCCGCAACGACGGGGGCAGCCTCGCCTTCATGGGCGCGGCGCCGCCGCAGGGCGACCAGGTGCACCGCTACTTCTTCGTGGTCCACGCGGTGACCGAGGAGACCCTCGGTGTCGACGCCTCGGCGAGCCCGGCGGTCGTCTCGTTCAACCTGGCCTTCAAGACGGCCGGTCGCGCCATCCTGCACGGCACCTACCAGCACTGACGCACCTGCCCGGGCCGGCGCTCCTGACCGCAGGTCAGCGGCGGCCGCGACGCCGGGTGGGGGCGGCGACCTCCACCCGGCACACGCGTAGCAGCGCCTCGCGCGTGGCCTCCACGGCCACGCGCGCGAGCTCCGAGCAGCGCACCGGGTCGATCAACCAGTCCAGCAGCACCCGGTCGTGCGTGAGGAGCCCCGAGCCGACGTCGGCGACCGCCGCCGCCAGCAGGGTCCCGGCCAGCGGAGCCGGCGCGGGCTCCGCGCCGAGCTGGTCCCGCAGCCAGCCCTCCGCCTCGTCCAGGAGGACGTCAGGGAGCACGGCCCGCCGACGACGCGCCAGCTCGTCCCGGACGCCGGGCAGGGAGCCGGACGCCGAGCCGAGGCTCCCGTCGCCGCAAGCGGTGTCGAGCTCGGTCACGAGATCCGTGAGGTGGCGCTCCATGAGCCACGACGGCATGCCCCGCGAGGCGAGCAGCCGGGTGAGCCAGTCGACCTGGCGCTGGGCCTCCCCCAGCGGCTGGGTGCCCTGGAGGGCGAGCCAGGCCGAGTCCGCGCCGGAGTAGCGCCCGGCGCTGTCGGCGTAGCGCAGCGTGTAGTACTCGACCTGGGTGCAGGTGCGATAGGCGGCGCGGACCCCGGCGCGGACCACGTCCGCCTCCGTGGCCACGGGGTAGACGCCGCCCTCCGGGTTGAGGACGCCGGCGTCCACGACCATCCCGCGGGCGCGGTACCCGAGCCCGCGCACGACGCTGTCGTGGGCCTCGGCGACGAGCTGGAGGGTCGCCCGGCTGGCCAGCGGCAGGCGGTGGTCGGTGAGGACGGCGCGGAGCTCGGCCGCGTTCGTGCTCCCGATACGGCAGGCGATCCGCTCGACGGAGGCGACCGCGGCCCAGACGGCCCCGTCGGAGGCGTCGCCGTGGAAGGACCGGTCGGCGTGCTCGAGCAGGAGGGCGGTGACGTGCGCGTCGAGCGCACCCGGCTCGTGCGTGGGGAGGCCGGGTCCGCGCGTCATGGTCCGATCCTGTCACGCCCCGGTCGGTGCCCGACCGGGGCGTGAGGGCCGCGCCGGCTCAGCCGCGGGGGTCGCTCGCGCGGCGCAGGAGGTCCTCGAAGTCGAGCGGGGCGGCGACCTGCTCCTCGAACGACTGCGCCCGGTCCGCGGCAGCGGGGGCGGAGGCCACGCCCAGGAGCGCGGCCAGCTCGGCGCCGGCGCGGTGGACGCGACGCTCGAGGTCGGGGTCGGCGAAGTCCTCGGCGGCGGCGAACACCGCGGTCGGCACCACGACGGCACGCAGGTAGGCGAAGAGCGGGCGCAGCGCGTGCTCGAGGACGAGGCTGTGCCGGGCCGTGCCGGCGGTGGCCCCGACGAGCACCGGGGTGCCGGCCAGGGTGCCGGGCTCCAGGACGTCGAAGAACGTCTTGAAGAGCCCGGAGTAGCTGGCGCTGAACACGGGGGTGACGACGATGAGCGCGTCGGCCCGGCGCACCTGCTCGACGGCGTCCGCGAGGGCGCCGGTCGGGAAGCCGGTGAGCAGGTTGTCGGCGAGCTCGTGCGCGAGGTCCCGCAGCTCCACGACGGTCAGGTCGACCGGCTGGCCGAGCGCCTCCAGCGTGGCAGCCGAGAGCCGGTCGGCCAGGAGCCGCGTCGAGGAGGGCGTGGACAGGCCGGCGTGGACGACGACGAGCCTGGTCATGCCGAGACCTCCTCGGCCCGGCGGCCGGTGACGTCGTCCACGGCGTGCACGGTGCTGTCGTGGGCACCGCCCGCGGCGGCGACCAATGAGGCATGGGTCGGCGCGTCCGGGACGTGCGCGGGGCGGCCCTCGGCGAACCCGGCGCGCAGGTCGGGGAGGATCTCACCGAGCAGGTCGAGCTGCTCCAGGACGGTCTTGAGGGGCAGGCCGGCGTGGTCGATGAGGAAGAGCTGGCGCTGGTAGTGCCCGACGTAGTCGCGGAAGGACAGCGTCCGCTCCAGGACCTGCTGCGGGGACCCGACCGTGAGCGGCGTGGCCTCGGTGAAGTCCTCCAGGGCGGGGCCGTGGCCGTAGACCGGGGCGTTGTCGAAGTACGGCCGGAACTCGTTCACGGCGTCCTGGCTGTCGCGGCGCATGAAGAACTGCCCACCGAGGCCGACGATGGCCTGGTCCGCGGTGCCGTGGCCGTAGTGCTCGAAGCGCTGGCGGTAGTAGGCGACCATCCGCTGCGTGTGCGAGGCCGGCCAGAAGATGTGGTTGTGGAAGAAGCCGTCGCCGTAGTAGGCCGCCTGCTCGGCGATCTCGGGGCTGCGGATCGAGCCGTGCCAGACGAACGGGGCGACGCCGTCGAGCGGTCGCGGGGTCGAGGTGAAGCCCTGGAGCGGCGTGCGGAAGCGGCCCTCCCAGTCCACGACGTCCTCGCGCCAGAGGCGGTGCAGGAGGGCGTAGTTCTCGACGGCCAGGTTGAGGCCCTGGCGGATGTCCTTGCCGAACCACGGGTAGACGGGGCCGGTGTTGCCGCGACCCATCATCAGGTCGACGCGACCGTCGGTGAGGTGCTGCAGCTTGGCGTAGTTCTCCGCGATGAGCACCGGGTCGGTGGTGGTGATGAGCGTGGTGGCGGTCGAGAGGATGATCCGCTCGGTCTGCGCACCGATGTAGGCCAGCGTCGTCGTGGGCGCCGAGGCGATGAAGGGCGGGTTGTGGTGCTCGCCGGTGGCGAACACGTCCAGCCCGATCTCCTCGGCCTTCTTCGCGATGGCGACGGTGGCCTTGATGCGCTCGTGCTCGGTGGGGGTCCGGCCGGTGGTGGGGTCGGTGGTGACGTCACCGACGGTGAAGATTCCGAGCTGCATGGTGCTCATCTCCGCAAAGTAGTTGAAAACTGGATTGCTTGAGGAACTGTACGGCCTCGACGCCTATTCCGCGCCATCTCGGCCGTGTCGCCCGTGTGGCGCACCTCATCCGTCGCGGCGTGTGCACGCCGGCCGGGGCAGGACGTCCGTCAGGATGTCCCGCATGGCCACCTCCTCGCCCGTGCCGGGCAGTCACGTCGCGCCGGGGTCGGGTGGACGCCCCGGCGTGTGGTGCGCGGTGGCGGTGCTGCTGCTCGCGCTCACGGTCGGCCAGCTCGCGGTCGCCACCTTCGTCCCCGGCATCGATCGCTTCGCCGGCAAGGCGTTCGGCGCCCGGCTGGTCGCCTACCCCGTCCTCATGCTCCTCGTCCCCGTCGGCTGGTGGCTGACTCACCGCACGGCGGGGTGGCGCGCACAGCCCTGGGCCGCGACGGCCCTGGTGATGGCGCCCTTCCTCATCGACGTCACCGGCAACACCCTCGACCTCTACGACACCGTGGTCTGGTGGGACGACGCGAACCACTTCGTCAACTGGGCGCTCCTGTGCGGCGGGCTGGGCCTGCTGCTGCCCCGCACCGGACGAGCAGGCCTCGACGTCCTGGTGGTGGCGGGCCTCGGCGCGCTCCTCGCGATCGGCTGGGAGCTCGGCGAGTGGTGGACGTTCATCCGGCACGGGACCGAGCTCGGCACCGCCTACACCGACACCCTCGGCGACGAGACCCTCGGCACGCTCGGCGCGACACTGGCCGGTGTCGTCCTCGCCCTGCGTCGCCGGCCGTAGGCTCCGCGGGTGCGCGCGACGGTCCCTCCCCACCCCGGACACGCGCCCGGACACGCGCCCGGACGTCGCCTCGCACATGGGGTCGGCCACCGGGTCGGACACCAGGTCGGTCTCCACCTCGCCGTGGCCACCCGCTCCTTCCGGCGCTACTCCACCTACCGGGCGGCCACGCTGGCCGGCCTGTTCACGAACACCGTCTTCGGGATCATCAACAGCTTCGTCCTGCTCGCGGTGTGGCGGGCGAACCCGACCGCGGGCGGGTACGACGCCTCGGACGCGGTCACCTACGTCTGGCTCGGCCAGAGCATCATCATGGTCGTCATGCTCTGGGGCGGGGGCACCCCGTCCGACCTGACCGAGCGCATCCGCACGGGCGACGTGACGATCGACCTGCACCGCCCGGCCCCGCTCCTGGCCTGGTACCTCAGCGCGGACGTCGGCCGCGCGGTGTTCCACCTGCTCGCCCGGGGCGTGGTCCCCACCGTGGTCGGCGCGCTGCTCTTCGACCTGCGCTACCCGGCGGGGCCGGGCACGGTGGTGGCGTTCGCCGTCTCGGTCGGCCTGGCACTGCTGGTGAGCTTCGGCCTGCGGATGCTCGTGGCCTCGGCCTCCTTCTGGCTGCTCGACGCCCAGGGCGTGCAGCAGCTCGGCTCCCTGCTGGCCGTCTTCCTCTCCGGCCTGACGCTGCCCCTCGTCCTGTTCCCGGGGTGGTTCGGGGAGCTGGCGCGGGCGCTCCCCTTCGCCGCGCTGCTCCAGGTGCCGGCGGACGTCTGGCTGGGACAGCTCACGGGCCCGGCACTGTTCCGTGGCCTCGGGTTCCAGGCGGGCTGGGCCGCGGTGCTGCTCGCGGCCGCCCACGTGACGCTGCGCCGGGCCGAGCGCCGGGTGGTGGTCCAGGGTGGCTGACCAGCACGCGACGGCACCGCTCCTCTCCCCCTCACCCTCGACGTCCCCGCGCGCGGTCGTGCGGGCCTACGCCGGCCTGGCGGGGGTCTGGGTGCGCGCCTCCTGGACCTATCGGACGTCGTTCTGGCTGCTCCTGGCGTCGAGCTTCGCCATGAACGCCATCGAGTTCGTGTCGGTCCTGTTCGTCTTCGCCAACGTCCCCGACCTCGGCGGCTTCGGCCTGCGCGAGGTGGCGTTCCTCTACGGCACGACCGGGGTGAGCATGGCCGTGGCGAACCTGCTGGTGAGCGGCGTTGAGGACCTCGGCCGGGCCATCCGCACCGGGACGCTCGACCAGATGCTCGTGCGGCCGGTGCCGCTCCTCGTGCAGGTCTGCACCGAGCGGTTCGCCCTGCGGCGCGTGGGCCGGCTGCTCCAGGCCGTCGCGGTGCTGATGTGGGCCTGCTGGTGGCTGACCTGGACGCCCCTGACGGTCGGCCTCACCGTCCTGACCCTCGTCTGCGGGTCCGTCCTCTTCTTCTGCCTCTTCGTCCTCGTCTCCAGCCTGCAGTTCTGGACGACGGACGCCGCCGAGGCGGCCAACGCGTTCACCTATGGGGGCAACACGCTCACCCAGTACCCGCTCACCATCTATCCCGGCGGGTTGGTGAAGGCGCTGACGTTCGTCGTGCCCGTCGCGTTCGTCAACTGGTACCCGAGCCTGCTGGTGCTCGGACGGACGGACGCGAGCGACCTCCCGGGCTGGGCCGGGTACCTGTCCCCCGTCGCCGCCGCTGGTCTCGCCCTCGTCACCGGGATCGTCTGGCGCGCCGGCGTCCGCCACTACCGCTCCACGGGGTCGTGACCGTGCAGCACCCGGCACCCGACCCTGCCCCCGACCAGGCGACCACCCGCGCCACCACGACCGCAGCCCTGAAGGAGACCACCGCATGAGCCTCATCGAGGTGCGCGACCTGCGTCGCGACTTCGTCGTCCGGCGCCGGACGGGGCGGTTCTCGCGCACCCGCGACGTCGTGACGGCCGTGCGGGACGTCTCGTTCAGCGTCGAGGCCGGGGAGATGGTCGGCTACATCGGGCCGAACGGCGCGGGGAAGTCGACGACCATCAAGATGCTCACCGGCATCCTGGTGCCGACCTCGGGGCACGTTGAGGTCGCGGGCGTGGACCCCAGCCGGCACCGCACCGCCCTGGCCCGACGCATCGGCGTGGTCTTCGGCCAGCGCAGCAGCCTGTGGTGGGACCTCCCCCTGCGCGACTCCTTCGACCTGCTCGCGCGTCTCCACGACCTCCCCCGGGCCCGCTACCGCGAGAACCTCGGACGCTTCGCCGACCTCCTCGACCTCACGGCCCTGCTCGACACCCCCGTGCGCCAGCTGAGCCTCGGGCAGCGGATGCGCGGCGAGATCACCGCCGCCCTCCTGCACGACCCGGACGTCCTCTACCTCGACGAGCCGACGATCGGCCTGGACGTCGTGAGCAAGGCCCGGCTGCGCGCGTTCCTGCGCGAGCTCAACGCCGAGCGCGGCACGACGCTGCTGCTCACCACCCACGACCTCGGCGACATCGAGGCGCTGTGCGACCGGGTGGTGCTCATCGACCACGGGTCGCTGGCCTTCGACGGACCGCTGACCAGCGTGCAGGCCCTGGCGGGTGCCACCCGGACGCTGGTCGTCGACCTGGCCGAGCCCGGCCCGCCCATCGACGTCCCCGGGGCCAGGACCACGCGGGTCGACGGACCCCGCCAGTGGCTGTCCTTCCCCGCGGACGCCAGCGCCGCCCCCGTCATCGCGGCGGTCGCGGCCGGGTACGCCGTCGCCGACCTGTCCCTTCAGGAGCCCGACGTGGAGCAGGTGATCGCCCGGCTCTACGAGGGCCGGGGCTGAGCGGCGGTCCGACGCCGCGGCGGCACCGCGAGGCCGACCCGCAGCTCCGGCGGCAGGTCGACGGGGAGGAACCGCTCCAGGACGAGGACCGCCCGGTCGTCGTCCCCGCGCGGGACCGACGCCAGCACCCGCCGCGCGACGCCGTCGAAGCCCGGGGCGACGGCGCGGCGGGCGGTCTCCTGGAGCCAGGCGACACCGTCCTCGATGTCGCCACCGGGCTCCTCGACGACGCCGTCGGTGTAGAAGAGCAGCGCATCGCCCGGGGCCAGGCAGCCGCGGCTGGCCTCGAAGGGCGCCCGGTGCATCACGCCCAGAGCGAGCCCGCGGGCGTTGTCGACCTCCCAGCTGCGCCGCTCCGCGTCCCAGGCGAGCGCCGGTGGGTGCCCGGCGCTGTGGACCTGGTAGTCACCCGTGCGCAGGTCGACGACCACGTGGACGGCGGTGGCCATCGCCTCGTCGGACTCCTGGCGCAGCAGGAAGTCGTTGGCGGCCTCCAGGAGGGCCTGGGGTGGCAGGGCGCCCAGCAGCCCGCCCAGGGCGCCTGCGAACTGGAGCGCCGCGGTGCCGGCGGCCACGCCCTTGCCCACCACGTCGACCAGGATGAGCTCGAGCCGGTGGGCGTCCTCGTCCAGGCGGGCGACCATGAAGTCGCCCGCGTACCCCACCGAGTGGGCGGCCTTGGTCGCGGTCTGCACCCGCCAGCCGTCGGGCAGCGGAGGCACTTCCCCCTGGGCGGCGAGACGGTCACGCAGGTCGGCCAGCATCGCCTCGCTGAGGGGAGCGGGCAGGCCGCTGCGCTGACGGCTGGACTGCCACAGGACGAGCGCCGCGCCCAGCACGAGGGCGACCATCCCGGAGGCGCGCGCCGACCCGAAGGAGCCCCCGGCCCACCAGTCCACGAGCGCCGCGAGGAACGCGACCGGCACGGTGACCGCCGTGAGGACCGCCAACGCCCGGAAGCGCAGCAGCAGCATCCCCAGGACGAGCCACACGAAGTAGGTGCTGACCGGCATGACCGCGTAGGTCCACAGCGAGACCACGAAGCAGAGGGCGACCCCGACCAGGAGGACGAGCAGCACGGTCGTCTGGCTGCGCGAGGTGCCCGAGCGCCACTGCTCCGGCAGACCGTCGACCGCACGGGCGACCGCGCGCGCTCGTCCGAGCAGGGGGGAACGGTCTCGGTGCACGTCAGCAGCCTAGTCGGGCCGTCCCTGCCGCACCGGTGAACCGGCCGGTCCCCGGGGCTGCGGTAGGGCCGCGCGGCCTCGGCCCTCACCCGCACGGACCTGCTCCTGCCCCGCGTGCGTGGGCATGCTGCCGGGGACGGCGCTCCCCGCCGTCCGCACCCCGAGCAGGACCCCGCGAGGGACCTGCCAGCAGCACCCGACAGCAGCACCCGTCACCGGAGACCAGGGAGATCAGCATGACCGCCACCCAGGAGCCCAGCACCGGCTCGACCACGGGCTCGACCACAGGCACCGGAGCCCCCGCGCCCAGCGACCGCCAGAGCCTGACCATCGGGCCCGACGGGCCGATGCTCCTGCACGACCACCACTTCGTGGAGCAGATGGCCCACTTCAACCGGGAGCGCGTGCCGGAGCGCAACGTCCACGCCAAGGGCTCGGGGGCCTTCGGGACGTTCGAGGTCACCGGGGACATTACGGCCTACACGAAGGCCGCCGTGTTCCAGCCGGGCACCCGCACCGAGATGCTGGCCCGCTTCTCGACGGTCGCCGGCGAGATGGGCTCCCCGGACACCTGGCGCGACCCGCGCGGCTTCGCGCTGAAGTTCTACACCTCCGAGGGCAACTGGGACCTCGTCGGCAACAACACCCCGGTCTTCTTCGTCCGGGACGCGATGAAGTTCCCGCACTTCATCCGCAGCCAGAAGCGGCGAGGCGCCTCGGGCCTGCGGGACAACGACATGCAGTGGGACTTCTGGACGCTCAACCCGGAGTCCGCCCACCAGGTCACCTGGCTCATGGGCGACCGTGGCATCCCGGCGTCCTGGCGGAAGATGAACGGGTACGGCAGCCACACCTACATGCTCTACAACGAGGCCGGCGAGAAGTTCTGGGTCAAGTTCCACTTCATCTCCCAGCAGGGCGTCGAGTGCCTGCCCGGCCCCGAGGCGAACCGGATCGCCGGCGAGGACGCCGACTTCCACCGGCGTGACCTCTTCGAGGCCATCGAGGCGGGCGACTTCCCGGCGTGGACGCTCAAGGTCCAGGTGATGCCCTACGAGGACGCGAAGACCTACCGGTTCAACCCCTTCGACCTGACGAAGGTCTGGCCGCACGCGGACTACCCGCTCATCGAGGTCGGCACGATGACGCTGGACAAGAACCCCGAGAACCACTTCGCCCAGATCGAGCAGGCGGCCTTCGAGCCCTCCGCCATCGTCCCGGGCATCGGCTTCTCGCCGGACAAGATGCTGCTGGGGCGGGTCTTCGCCTACTCCGACACGCACCGGTACCGGATCGGCCCCAACTACCAGCAGCTGCCGGTCAACAGGCACCGCGTCGAGGGTGCCTTCACCTACCAGTTCGACGGCCCGATGGCCTACGACCACACGGGCGACCGCTCCCGGTACGCCCCGAACTCCTACGGCGACCCGTTCTCCGACCTCACCGGCCCGGCCGAGGACGGCTGGGAGACCGACGGGGACATGGTCCGCGAGGCCTACACGCTGCGTGCCGAGGACGACGACTGGGGCCAGGCCGGGGCCATGGTGCGCGAGGTCTTCGACGACGACGCGCGCGACCGGTTCGTCGAGACCGTGGCCGGGCACCTGCTCGGCGGGGTCAGCGACCCCGTCCTGGAGCGGGCGTTCGAGTACTGGCGCCACGTCGACGCCGAGATCGGCAAGCGCATCGAGGAGGCGGTGCACGCCGGCAAGGGGGCGCCCGCGGCGCCGCACCCGACGGAGCCGACCACCACCGTCTGAACGGAGACCGAGGCGCGGCTGAACGTCGCCCGAAGGTCTGCGAGCACGGCCCCGACCCCCGTGGGTCGGGGCCGTGACGCTTGTAGTGTCGACGACGTGCCGATCAGTCCCCGCCTCCCCGGGCGGCCCGTCCTCGTCAGCGCCCACCGCTGCGGGGCCGGCGACGACCGCAGCCTGGAGAACACCCGGCCGGCGCTCGACGGGGCGCTCGCGGCGGGGGTCGACTTCGTCGAGGTCGACGTCCGGCGCTGCGCCGACGGGACGCTCGTGTGCTTCCACGACGCCCACGTGGGGGTCGAGGGACGACGCCGGCCCCTGGAGTCGCTCGACTACCCCACGTTCGCGGCCGCCGCGCCCCAGCACCTGCTGTTCGAGGACGTGCTCCGGGCCCTGGCCGGTCGTGCCCGGGCGCACGTCGACCTCAAGCTCACCTCGCCCGAGGCTCTGTACGCGCGCCCGGAGGAGACCCACGAGGTCGCGGCGACCCGGCTGGCGCTGGCGCACCTCCCGGCCGCCGACGTCATCGTGACCACGCTCGTCGACGAGTCGGTGCGGGCGGTCAGGGACTGGGCGGACGCCGAGGGTCACGACATCCTCGTGGGCCTCAGCCTGGGCCGCCCCGTCGACGAGCTCCCCTGGTGGGGTCAGCTGACCACCCGGCTCTCCGAGATCCGCCCCGCCCGCCGGGTCGCGCGCTCCCGCGCCAACCTCGTCGTGGCCCAGCACGCCATCGCCCGGCTGGGCGCGGCGTCCTTCGCCCGTCACCACGGCATCCCGCTCCTGGTGTGGACCGTGGACACCGAGCGGGGGCTGCGGTACTGGCTGCGCCCCGGACGGGCCTGGCTGGTCACCAGCAACCACCCGGCGCGCGCGCTCGACCTGCGTGCGAGCCACCGCGGCGGCCGCTTCGGGCTGGGCACCCCCTGGCGACACCCGGAGGAGCGTCCGCGACCCACCCGCCCCCGAACCGCCGGCGACCGACCCGTGCCGGTCGGGAGGCGTGGCAGGATCGCCTCGTGACCTCCCCCAGTGCCCCGGACGCCGACCACGTGCTCCCCGACGTCCTCGGCGAGCCGTGGACCGCGGAGACCCTGCACCTCGGCCACGACGACGAGGGGCCCGTCGTGGCCACGCTCGTCCACCACGCGGCCGCGGAGCCCACCCGCCGGGCCGTGCTCTACGTGCACGGGTTCAGCGACTACTTCTTCCAGGTCGACTTCGCCCGCTGGTGGCTCGACCGCGGCTACGACTTCTACGCCCTCGACCTGCGCAAGTACGGGCGCTCGCTGCGCGACGGCCAGACCCCCGCCTTCGTCACCGACCTCGA
This sequence comes from Nocardioides sp. GY 10127, assembly GCF_004919085.1. Taxonomy (GTDB): domain Bacteria; phylum Actinomycetota; class Actinomycetes; order Propionibacteriales; family Nocardioidaceae; genus Nocardioides. The sequence continues at coordinate 246,504 of NZ_STGL01000001.1, forward strand.
CCAGTACGGCGAGGAGCTCGCCGAGGCCTGGGAGCGGATCACGGTGCGGGACGGTCACACCCACGTCATCGGCGCCGCCCACTCCACCGGGGGTCTCGTCCTGCCCCTGTGGCTGGACGCCGCCCGACCCGCCGGCCTGGCCGGCGTGGTGCTGAACTCCCCCTGGCTGGACATGCAGGGCAGCGTCCTGCTGCGGACGGTCGGGACCGTCGCCATCGACCGCCTCGGCGCGCACCGCCCCCGGTTCGAGATCAAGCGCGCGGTCGACGGGTTCTACACCCAGGCTCTGCACCGTGACCACCAGGGCGAGTGGGACTTCGACCTGTCGTGGAAGCCGGCCGAGTCGATGAAGGTCTACGCCGGCTGGCTGCGCGCGGTGCGCCGCGGCCACGCGCGGGTGCACCGGGGCCTGGACGTCGGCGCGCCGGTCCTCGTGCTCTCCTCCGACCGCAGCTCGCACCCGACGTCCTTCGACGACGACCTGGTCTCCACCGACGTCGTCCTCGACGTGGAGCAGATCCGGCGCTGGTCCACGAGCCTGTCCCGGCACGTCACCTATGCGGCCGTGCCGGGGGCGATCCACGACGTCGTGCTCTCCCGGGAGCCGGTGCGGCACGCCGCCTATGCCGAGATCGAGCGTTGGCTCGACACCTACGTGGCGGTGGACGCCGGGGTCTGACCCCGGCACCCACCGCACTGAGTCCCGGGGTCAGGCCCGGCGGTCAGACCTCGCGGTCAGGCCTCGGGCGTGCGTCCGGGGTTCGCCGCGTCCTCGGCGGCCGCCAGGGCCTCCGCGACCGCCTCGTCGGCGCTGCTCTCCCCGCGCTCGGGGACGTCCGGCTCGCTCGGGCCGAGGTCCATCCGCGTCCGCGGCCCGTCCACGTGGTCCGGGACGCCGGCCAGCGACCCCATCGTCGAGCCCAGGCCCTCGAGGGCCTTGCCGACCTCGCTCGGGATGACCCAGACCTTGTTGGCGTCGCCCTGGGCGATCTTCGGGAGCATCTGGAGGTACTGGTAGGAGAGCAGCGACTGGTCGACGCCGCCGTCGTGGATCGCCTGGAAGACCGTCTGGATGGCCTGGCCCTCACCCTGCGCCCGCAGGATCGCGGCCTCGCGGTCGGCCTGCGCCCGCAGGATGGCCGACTCCCGCTCGCCCTCGGCGGTGAGGATCGCGGACTGCTTGCGACCCTCCGCGGTGAGGATGGCGGCCTGGCGGTCGCCCTCGGCGTTGAGGATGGCGGCGCGCTTGTCGCGGTCCGCACGCATCTGCTTCTCCATCGAGTCCTTGATGGACGGCGGCGGCTCGATGCCCTTGATCTCCACGCGGTTCACGCGCAGGCCCCAGGTGCCGGTCGCCTCGTCCAGGACGCCGCGCAGGCCGGCGTTGATGGTCTCGCGGCTGGTGAGGGTGCCCTCGAGGTTGATGCCACCGACGATGTTGCGCAGGGTCGTCATGGTGAGCTGCTCGACGGCCTGGATGTAGTTGGCGATCTCGTAGGTCGCCGACACCGGGTCGGTGACCTGGAAGTAGATGACCGTGTCGATCTCCACCGTCAGGTTGTCCTCGGTGATGACCGGCTGCGGCGGGAACGAGACGACCTGCTCACGCATGTCGATGATGTACCGGACGTTGTCGACCACCGGGACCACCAGGTTGAGCCCGGGCGGCAGCGTCGCGCGGTACTTGCCGAAGCGCTCCACGATGCCGGCGCGTGCCTGGGGCACGATCCGCACGGCCTTCGCGAGGACCGTGACGACGAAGACGAGCAGCAGCACGAGGACGACGAGCAGTGGCAGTGGCATCCGTTCTCCCTGGGTGGGTGGTGTGCGGCCGTCGCACCCGGCGGGGCGCTGAGCGGCCGGTGGTGCAGGTGGGACGCTCAGGACGTCCCGTGGGTTCCTGGTTCGTCCGCGGGCCCGGCGTGGGGGCTGTCGAGAGGACCGTCGAGGGGGTCGTAGCCGTGGACGGGATGCACGAGCGCCGTGGCGCCGCGGATCTCCATGACCTCGACCTCGGTCCCGGCGGGCAGCGTGAGGGTGTCGTCGTAGGGCCGGGCGGTCCAGGTGTCGCCGCCGAGGCGCACGAGACCGGCGTGGCGGGAGACGTCCTCGCTCACCACTCCCCTGCTGCCGAGCAGGCGCGCGGTGCCCAGGACGAGCTCGGGCCCGCCGTGCAGTCGCGCGATCAGCCGGGGACGCAGGAGCCCGAGCGTGGCCCCGCTGGCGCCCAGCGCCACCAGGACCTGGAGCACGAACGGGGCCGAGAGCAGCCCGGCGGTCATGCCCGCCAGGGCGCCCACGGAGAGCATCGCCAGCGTGAGCTCGAGGGTGATCATCTCCCCGGCCCCGAGGAGCACCGCGAGACCGAGCCAGGCCACCCACGTGTGGTCCGCGAGCCAGTCCATGGCACGACCCTAGCCCGCGGACGGCGAGCGCGGGGCGGTTGCCGTCCGGAAACCCCCGACGAGGTGACGGCGGGGGTCAGCGCGAGTGCGAGGCCCGGCGCCGGGCCGCCCAGCGGCCGTCGTCGGTGTGGCTCACGTGCAGCGGGAGGCCGAAGGTCGAGGAGAGGTTCTCCTCGTTGATCACGTCCTCGATCTCGCCGGCGACGACGACCTGGCCCTGGCGCAGGAGCAGGGCGTGGGTGAACCCGGGCGGGATCTCCTCGACGTGGTGGGAGATGAGGACGGTGGCCGGGGAGTCCTCGGCGTAGGCGAGCATCGACAGGGTGCTCACCAGGTCCTCGCGGCCGCCGAGGTCGAGGCCGGCGGCCGGCTCGTCCAGCAGCAGGAGCTCCGGGTCGGTCATGAGCGCCCGCGCGATCTGGACGCGCTTGCGCTCGCCCTCGGACAGCGTGCCGAAGCGGCGGTCGGTGAGCCGGGAGACCCCGAGCTCGCGCAGCAGCGCGGTGGCGCGGTCGTGGTCGGCGTCCTCGTAGGTCTCGTTCCAGCGTCCGAGGACGCCGTAGGACGCCGAGACCACCACGTCGTGGACGGTCTCGTGCCGCGGGATGCGCTCGGCCAGCGCCGCCGACGTGATGCCGATGCGCGGACGCAGCTCGAAGACGTCGACGTCGCCCAGCAGCTCGTCGAGGATGCTGACGATGCCGGACGTGGGGTGCATCTGGCTGGAGCAGACCGAGAGCAGGGTCGTCTTCCCGGCGCCGTTGGGGCCCAGGACGACCCAGCGCTCCTCGGCCTCCACGGTCCAGCTCAGGCGGTCCAGCAGGAGGGACTCCCCGCGGCGGACGGTGACATCGACGAGGTCCAGGACTGCGGCCATGAGCGTCACCCTAGCCCCGGCCCGGAGCCCGCCCGCGGGTGCCCCGCCGGGCGGACCGGAGCCGGACGGGTGGGCGTGGCGCCGGTACCGTCGGCCCCCGTGAGCACCCTTCTCCCCGACGCGCTCCGGCTCGCCTGGTGGGGCACGGCGTGGCTGCGCGGCCACGTCGTCGCCGACCACCTCATCGACGAGGTCGTGGCCGACCAGGCGACGCATGCGGTGCACGGTCTGCGTGAGCTGGGCCTGGGTGGTGCCGAGACCGAGACGCTGGTCGGTGGGCTCGGTCGGCTGCGTGCCGAGGGCGCCGACACGATCGGTGCGGCGTTCCCGGCCGAGGGCCTGCCGATCGGGCTCGGCGGGCCGCCGCCCTTCAACGCCGCCGCCCTGGACGCCGGCGAGGCGGTCGTGGTCTCCGGGCCGGGTGTCGAGCCGCCGATCGGGCTGGTGCCGGTGGTCGTGGGGCGCGCGACGACCTGGGTCGCGCAGCCGGCACGCCGGCGTCCTCTGGTCGACCTCGGGGAGGCCGACCGCGGCCTGCGCGCGGCCCTCCCCGCCGCGGCGGACCTGCTGGCGAGGCTCGACGTCGCCCGGTGGCGACCCGAGGCGGCCGACCTGTTGCTGAACCTCCGGCACCGCGAGCGGGTGGCGGGCCCGCCCGGCGTCCCTGCTCGGGCGGTGGACCTGGCCGTCCGGGGGCTGCAGGCGCTGGAGATCTGCGACGTCGCCCTCGAGGACGACGGGGGCGCCGTGTCGCTCGGCGAGGCACAGGCCCGAGTAGAGGCGCTCCGGCCCCTGGCCCGCGCCGCCCGCGAGGCGCTGGTGGCCGCCGGTTCCCCCGAGGGCTGGCCCCCCGGGGACTGAGCGGGCGGTCGGCGTCCGGCTGCGGGCGGGCCTGCGCCCGCGCGCGGCGTCCCGGAAGCGACGTCCCGGGCGCGCGGGCAGTAGCCTTCGCCGTGATGAGCGAGCAGCCGGCCCCCACCCCGCGCCCCGACTCCCACACCCTCCTGGTGACGCTGTCCGGCCGTGACCGGCCCGGCGTGACCTCGGCGGTGCTCTCGACGCTGTCGGAGTTCGGGGTCACCGTCGTCGACCTGGACCAGATCGTCCTGCGCCGACGCCTGATCCTCGGCGTCCTGGTCACCGTCGACGGCGACGCGGACGCCATGCGCGCGGCCGTCGAGGCCACCGCGGCCCGGCTCGAGATGAGCGTCGAGGTGGACGCCGGCACCGGCCTGTCCCAGGCGCCGGCCGAGGGCCGCGCCCACGTCACCGTGCTCGGCACGCCGCTCTCGGCGTCCGCGATGTCGGGGATCACCTCGACCATCGCCGCCGCCGGTGCCAACATCGACCGCATTCAGCGGCTGGCCAGCTATCCCGTGACGGCGATCGACCTGCACGTCTCCGGCGCCGAGCCCCAGCGGCTGCGCGAGCTGCTGTCCGTGGAGGCGGCGCGGCAGCGGATCGACGTCGCCGTGCAGCCGGCCGGCATCCTGCGCCGGGGCATGCGCCTGATCGTCATGGACGTCGACTCGACCCTCATCCAGGGCGAGGTGATCGAGATGATCGCCGCCCACGCCGGGTGCGAGGCGCAGGTCGCCGAGGTGACCGAGCGGGCGATGCGCGGTGAGCTGGACTTCGAGGAGTCGCTGCGCGCTCGCGTCGCGCTGCTCGAGGGCGTCCCCGCCTCCGCGCTGCACCAGGTGTACGACGCGATCGAGCTCGCCCCGGGCGCCCGGACGATGGTCCGCACCCTGCGCCGACTCGGCTACCGGTTTGCCATCGTCTCCGGCGGCTTCACCCAGATCACCGACCGGCTCGCCGTCGACCTCGGCATCCACTACGCCCGCGCCAACCAGTTGGAGATCGTCGACGGCAAGCTGACCGGCAAGGTGATCGGCCAGGTCGTCGACCGCGCCGGCAAGGCCGCCGCACTGCGTGAGTTCGCCCAGCAGGTGGGCGTGGACGTCGCCGCGACCGTCGCGATCGGCGACGGCGCCAACGACCTCGACATGCTCGCCGCCGCCGGCCTCGGCATCGCCTACAACGCCAAGCCGATGGTGCGGGAGCGGGCCGACACCGCCGTGAACGTCCCCTACCTCGACACGATCATGTACCTGCTCGGGATCACCCGTGAGGAGATCGAGGCCGCCGACGCGGCCGCCGGCATCACCACCCCCGCGCCCCCGCTAGCCTGATCCTGGCGGTTCGCCCGGTGCCGTGGGTGCTCGGGCGGTGGCGTTCTCCGGTCTGCTGGTCCTGATGGCCCCAGGTTTGGTCACCAACGTGGTCAGATCGGCCGTCTGAGGCGGGGTTGGTGACCAAACGTGGGTTGGCCGGGCGGTGGCGCTGCCGCCAAGGCCGGCTGGGAGCCGGTGTGCCTGGCCGGCGTCCGATCTGAGGCTGCTGGGGTCTCGGCGTCAGGTTTGGTCACCAACGTGACGAAATCAGCCCTCCGGCGCAGGGTTGGTGACCAAACGTGGGTTGGCCGGGCTCAGGCGCTGCTGCCGAGCTCGGCTGGGAGCCGGTGTACCTGCCCGGCGTCCGATCTCGGGCCTGCAGGGGTCTCGGCGTCAGGTTTGGTCACCAACGTGGCGAAATCAGCCCTCCGACGCAGGGTTGGTGACCAAACGTGGGGCGCAGCAGCCGCAACCAGCCGCCAGGGCCGCGGCCAGAGCGGAGGCAGAGCGTAGTCAGAGTGGCCGTCAGCCCCGAGCGACGTGGAACTGCGTGAGACGCAGGGAGGCCTGCTGGACGGCGGTCCAGCCGCCGGAGACCTCGAGCACGACGAGCGAGCAGGGCGGGAAGCCGAGGGCGACGGCGTTGCCTGCCTCGGCGTCGCCGGAGCCGTCGTCGAGGAGGGACGCCAGCATGGCCATCGTCGGGTTGTGGCCCAGCACGAGCAGGGTGCGGGCGTCGTCGTCGGTGGCCCAGACGAGGTCCAGGACGCTGGCGGCACCGGCCTCGTAGACGGCCGGAGAGACGGTCGGCTCCAGGTCCCACCCGGCGCCGTCCACCAGCCCGGTCCACGTCTCGCGAGTGCGCCGGGCGTCCGAGACCAGCGCGACGTCAGGGGAGATCCCCTGCGCGGCCAGCCACGAGCCCGCCGCGAGGGCGTCCTCCTGGCCGCGGGGCGTCAGGGGACGCTCGTGGTCGGAGCGGGCGATCTGCTGGGCCTGGGCGTGGCGGACCAGGACGAGACGGCGAGTCGTGTCGGGCACCTGCACAGCCTCCCCCATCGAGGGCCGGCGCACTCCCCCAGGGTCCCCCGGATCGAGAGGACCACAGGGCGCACCGGGCGAACGGCATGAGCGCCGGGAAGGACGCCGGGAGGGAAGCGGGAACGCCAGGACGCAGGAGGGCCGGGCCGCCCCGAAGGGCGACCCGGCCGGTGTCCAGAACAGAGGTCCAGAGCGGAGGTGCGGCGGCGTCAGGCGCCGGTGGCGTGGAACCCGCCGTCGACGTGCACGATCTCGCCGCTGGTGGCGGGGAAGAAGTCCGACAGGAGCGCGACGACTGCCTTGGCGGTCGGCGTGTGGTCGGTGTTGTCCCAGCCGAGGGGGGCACGGGTCTGCCACATGTTCTCGAGGTCCTCGAAGCCGGGGATGGCCTTCGCGGCGAGCGTCTTGAGCGGTCCGGCGGAGACCAGGTTGACCCGGATGCCCTCGGGGCCGAGGTTGCGGGCCAGGTAGCGCGAGGTCGACTCCAGGCCGGCCTTGGCGACGCCCATCCAGTCGTAGGCGGGCCAGGCGACGGTCGCGTCGAAGGTCATGCCGACGACGGACGAGCCGGGCTGCATGAGCGGGCGGCAGGCGTTGGTGAGGCTGGCCAGCGAGTAGGCGGAGACCTGAACGGCCTGCGAGACATCCTCCCAGGGACCGGTGAGGAACTTGCCGCCCAGCAGCGTCTCGGGGTTGCCGTAGGCGATGGAGTGCACGACGCCGTCCAGGCCGTCCACGTGCTCGCGGACGAGCTCGGGGAGCCGCTCGAGGTGCTCGGGGTCGGTCACGTCCAGCTCGAGGACGGGGGGCTCGACCGGCAGCCGCTTGGCGATGCGGCGGGTGATGCCGAGCGCGCGACCGAAGTTGGAGATCAGGACGGTGGCGCCCTGCTCCTGGGCGACGCGGGCGGTCGCGAAGCCGATCGAGGTGTCCATCGTGACGCCGGCGACGAGGATGCGCTTGCCGTCGAGGATGCCCATGGTGGTGATGCTCCTGCCTGTGGGTGCTGCGGTGGTCTGCGGGTCCGGCCAGGGAGGCCGGGATGTCCGAGGTGTCCGGGTGTCCGGGGTGGCTGTGGGCCAGGGGCGGGTGCCCGGGGGCGTCAGTGCCCCATGCCGAGGCCGCCGTCGACCGGGATCACGGCCCCGGTGACGTAGGCGGCGCCGTCGCCGGCGAGCCAGGTGACGGTCTGGGCGACGTCCTCGACCGCGCCGAGCCGGCCCAGCGGGATGCGCGAGGCGTACTCCTTCTGCTGCTCCTCGGGGAGCGCCGCCGTCATGTCCGTCGTGATGAACCCGGGGGCGACGACGTTGGCCGTGATCGACCGGGAGCCCAGCTCGCGGGCCATCGAGCGCGCCATGCCGACGAGGCCGGCCTTCGAGGCGGCGTAGTTGACCTGCCCCGGCGAGCCGAGGAGCCCGACCACGGAGGAGATGAACACGATGCGGCCCCGACGCAGCCGCAGCATGCCCTTGGCGGCACGCTTGGCCAGGCGGAAGGACGCGGTGAGGTTGGTCGAGATGACCTTCTCCCAGTCGTCCTCGCTCATGCGCAGCAGCAGGGTGTCCGCGGTGATGCCGGCGTTGGCGACGAGCACCTCCACCGGGCCGTGGGCCTCCTCGGCGGCCTTGAAGGCGGCCTCGACGGCGTCGGGGTCGGTCACGTCGCACCGCAGGTCCAGCGCGCCCTCGGGGGCGCCGCCGCTGCGGGTGGTGACGGCGACCCGGTCGCCCTGGGCCAGGAAGGCCTCCGCGATGGCGCGGCCGATGCCGCGGTTGCCGCCCGTGACGAGGACGGACCGGCCTGCGGGGGTGTTCTGCTCTGCGTCGCTCACGGCGGTCACGTTATTGGTGACCCGCCAGTATCCCCAGCGCGCCCCGCCGACGGACCGGTCCCGGGTCTGTGCCGGGCCCGGCCGCCGTGGTGGGCCGGATCACTCGTCCTCGAGGCGGAAGCCGACCTTGAGGCCGACCTGGAAGTGCTCGATCTCGCCGTCGCGGACGTGCCCGCGGACCTGGGTCATCTCGAACCAGTCGATGTGGCGCAGCGTCTGGGCTGCCCGGGAGATCCCGTTGCGGATGGCCTGGTCGATGCCGTCCGGCGACGTGCCGACGATCTCGGTGACGCGGTAGGTGCGGTCGGTCATGGTGTCCTCCTCGACGAGGGGCGCGCAGACGGCGTGCGCCCGTCCTGCGAGCCTAGTCCCGATGCCACCTGCCCCGCCCGGGGAGGTGGCGCGTCCGGGCTGCGGAGGGGTGACCGGCGTCCCAGGTCCGCTTCGTACACTGGACCCATGGCCAGGCAGCGACCCGACGAGGCGGTCCGCATCACGACCGCCCCCACCAGCCGCGCCGCCGACCTGCGCACCAGGCAGCGGCGCTACCTCATCTCCATGGGGATCCGCTCCGCCTGCTTCGTGGGCGCGGGCATCGCGGGGGTCTTCGGCATCGGCTGGCTGTGGCCGATCCTCATCGTCGGCGCCGTGTTCCTGCCGTACGTGGCGGTCATCCTCGCGAACGTCCAGAGCACGCGGGACGACGGCGTGGACCTGCGCGGCTCGGCCTACGTGCACCGCCAGCTCGGGGGCAGCGGCTCGCCCGACGCCGTCGGCGGGTCCGGCCGGTGACCCTGCCCGAGCCCCCCGCCACCGCGCCCGACGTCTGCTCCGCGAAGGGCTGCACCGCGCCCGCGGAGCACGCGCTGCTCTGGAACAACCCCAAGGTCCACACGCCGGAGCGCCGCAAGGTCTGGCTGGCGTGCGCGGAGCACCGCGAGTCGCTGGGCTCGTTCCTCAGCAGCCGCGGGTTCCTCAAGGACGTCGTGGCGCACTCCCCGGGCGCCGACCCGACCGTCTGATCCCTGGGGGCCACCGCCGCGAGCGCGACGGGTGGGCCGGGTCAGCCGCCGATGGCGGACATGGGTCGGTCCGGCTGGAGGAACGACTCGTCGTCGATCCCGTGTCCGGCGGCCTTGCCCCGCATCGCGGTCACCCACCGGGTCGCCAGCTCCCCGTCGTCGGCACCGGCCCGCAGGGCGCTGCGCAGGTCCGACTCCTCCCGCGCGAACAGGCACGTGCGCACCTGCCCGTCGGCGGTGAGCCGGACCCGGTCGCAGTCGCCACAGAACGGCCGGGTGACGGACGCGATGACGCCCACGGTGGCGGGCCCACCGTCCACCGAGAAGAGCTCCGCCGGCGCGGAGCCGCGCGGCTCGGCGGCCGGCGCGAGCGTGAACCGCTCCTCGAGCCGGGACACGATCTCGTCGGCGGTCACCATGGCCGAGCGGTCCCAGCCGTGCTGGGCGTCCAGAGGCATCTGCTCGATGAAGCGCAGCTGGTAGCCGCGCTCGAGGCACCAGGCGAGCAGTTCGGGCGCCTGGTCGTCGTTGATGCCACGGAGGAGGACGGCGTTGACCTTGACCGGCCCCAGCCCTGCGGCCTGGGCGGCCGCGAGCCCGTCGACGACGTCGTGGAGACGGTCGCGGAGCGCGATCTTGAGGAACGTCTCCGGACGGACGGTGTCGAGGCTGACGTTGACGCGGTCCAGCCCCGCGTCCGCGAGGGCCTGCGCGCTGCGGGAGAGGCCGAGCGCGTTCGTGGTGACCGAGAGGCCGAGCCGCTCACGGTCGGGCTCGAGGGCACGCACGCGGGAGACGATGTCGACCAGTCCACGGCGCAGCAGGGGCTCGCCGCCGGTGAACCGGACACCCGTCACACCCAGGCGTTGCACGGCCACCCGGACGAGCCGGACCACCTCGTCGTCGGTGAGCTGGGTGTCGTCCGGTGCCCACTCGAGGCCCTCGGGCGGCATGCAGTAGCTGCAGCGCAGGTTGCAGCGATCCGTCAGGGAGACGCGCAGGTCCCGCGCGACCCGTCCGTAGCGGTCCAGCAGCGGCAGCGTCCTCACGCGCACACCCTACGTGGGTGCCCGTCACCTGCAGTCCAGGCGACCACGACCCGTACGCTGACGACGTGCGTGCCTGGTCGTTCCTCCTCAGCCGCCGCTGGGTCCTCCTCGCCCTGACCGTCGCGTTCCTGACGTGGATGACGTACTCGCTGGGCCTGTGGCAGTGGCACCGTCTCGTGGAGACCAAGGCCACCAACGCCCAGGTCGTCACGAACGAGAAGGCCGCGCCCGTCCCCGCGTCCGACGTCCTCGCGGTGGGGCGCCCCGTCTACGACGCCGACGAGTGGCGCGTGGTGTCGGCCACGGGCACCTACGACGTCGACGACACCGTCATCGTCCGGTACCAGACCCGCGACGGCGAGGCGGGCGTGGACGTCGTGGTGCCGCTCGTCCTCGACGACGGCACGGCCCTGCTGGTGGACCGCGGGTGGCTCGCCACCGACAACGCCGGGACCGCCGACCCCGACGACGTGCCGGCCCCGCCGTCCGGGGAGGTGCGTGTCACGGCGTACGTACGCGTGGACGGGTCGGGCGACAGCACCGCGGTCGACGACCAGTCCACCCGCGCCGTCTCGTCCGTGACGATCGCGGACTCGCTCGGGATCGACGTCCTCGGTGGCTGGACGGAGCTGAAGACCGAGTCCCCGGCCCCCGCCACGGCGCTGGAGCCCGTCGTCCTGCCGGACCTGGGCAACGGTCCGCACTTCTTCTACGCGCTGCAGTGGTGGTTCTTCGGCCTCCTGGCCGTCGTCGGGTACGTCTGGTTCGCGATCGACGAGCGCAGGAACGGGCGGCGCTCCGAGCGGGAGCCGCAGGAGGACGGGCTGGAGGGCGCCCAGGAGGACGACCGGGTCAGGGGCCCGGTGCCCGTTCCCGTGGCTGTCGGCGCCGGGGGCGCGCAGGGTGACACCCGCCCCGCGAGGCCCGCTCGGAAGCAGAAGCCCGAGCGCAAGCCTCGGCGGACCAACCACCCGTACGCCCGGATGCTCGAGGAGCAGCGGGCCCGGGAGGCGGCCGCCCGTGCCGCCCTCGCCGCGGAGGGCGCCGAGGACGCCGAGGACGCCGGCGGCGAGGCTGCCGCTCAGAGGGACGGGATCGCTCCCCCGTCCACGGGCAGCGCGACGCCCGAGAGGTAGGACGCGGCGGGGCTGAGGACGAAGGCGGCGACCCGTCCGAACTCCTCCGGAGAGCCGACGCGGCGCAGCGGGATGCCGGCCACCCGGGACGCTCCCGCGTCGGAGCCCTGCAGCGAGCGCGTGCGCGGGGTGTCGATGAACCCCGGCAGCAGGGAGTTCACCCGCACCCCGGCGGGCCCCAGCTCGCCGGCCAGCGACTTGGCCACCATGGCGAGCCCCGGCCGCAGCCCGTTGGAGATCCCGAGCCCGGGCAGCGGGGCGCGGACGCTCGAGGAGAGCACGAGCGCGATCGAGCCTCCCTCCCCCGCGGCCATGGCCGCGCCGATCACGCGGGCCAGCCGGACGGCACCGAGGAAGACGGACTCGAAGGACTGACGCCACGCGTCGTCGTCCACGTCGCTCACCGTGCCCGCCGGCGGGCCCCCGACGCTGACGAGCAGGCCGTCGGGGGCGCCCCAGTCCGCCGCGGCGGCCAGGAGGCGTGCGGGGGTGTCGGCGTCGGCGTTGTCAGCGCGGACCACCCGGACGTGGTCGGGGTGGGCAGCCGCCAGCTCCTCGAGCGGTTCTGCACGCCGTCCGGACACGACCACGCGCGCCCCGTCGGCCAGCAGCGCCTCGGCGGTGGCGCGACCGAGGCCGGACCCGGCCCCCGTGACGATCTGGATGGTTCCCTCGAGGCCGAGGTCCACGGGCAGGCTCCTTCGTGAGTGGTGGTGCGGTCGGGTGTGGTCGAGCGCGCTCGGGCGCTCAGGCGGGGGCGCCGCTGACGGCGTCGAGACCGGTGCCGTCGTGGGTGGTGCCGGCTGCCGTCGGGTCCGCGGCGAACTGGGTGCGGTACAGGTCGGCGTACAGCCCCCCGGCCGCCAGGAGCTCCTGGTGCGTCCCGGTGGCGACGACGCGTCCGGCCTCGAGCACGACGATGACGTCGGCGTGCCGGACGGTGGAGAGCCGGTGCGCGATCACGAGGCTCGTGCGCCCCTCGAGCGCCGCGTCGAGGGCGCGCTGGACGGCGACCTCGGACTCGGAGTCGAGGTGCGCGGTGGCCTCGTCGAGGACGACGATCGACGGTGACTTCAGCAGCAGCCGGGCGATGGCCAGTCGCTGCCGCTCCCCGCCCGAGAGCCGGTAGCCGCGGTCCCCGACGACCGTGTCGAGGCCCTCGGGCAGCCCGCGGACCAGCGACGCGACCTGGGCGGCCTCCAGGCACGCCCACAGCTCGTCCTCGTCGGCGCCCGGCCGGGCATAGAGCAGGTTGCCGCGCACGGTGTCGTGGAACATGTGGGCGTCCTGCGTGACGTAGCCGACCACGTCCTCGAGGGAGTCCAGGGTGACCGCCCGGACGTCGTGCCCGCCGACGCGGACGGCGCCCCCGTCGACGTCGTAGAGCCGCGCCACGAGACTCGTGACGGTGGTCTTGCCGGCGCCGGAGGGTCCGACGAGGGCGACCATCTGGCCGGGCTCGGCCCGCAGGCTCACCTCGTGGAGCACCGGGCCGGCGCCCGGGCGCGGACCCTCGCGCACGACGCCCTCCAGCGAGGCCAGGGAGACGTCGTCGGGGTAGGCGAAGGTCACCCGGTCGAGCTCGAGGAGGCCGGCGTCGCGGGGCAGCGTCAGCGCGTCGTCCTTCTCGACGACGAGGGAGGGGAGGTCCAGCACCTCGAACACGCGGTCGAAGGACACGAGCGCCGTCATCACGTCGATGCGGACGTTGGAGAGGCCCTGCAGCGGGCCGAGGAGGCGCAGCAGCAGCACGGCGAGGGCCACGAGGGTGCCCACGGTGAGGGAGCCCTGGATGGCCAGGACGCCGCCGACGCCGTAGACCAGGGCCCCGGCCAGGGCGGGGACGGACGTCATGGCCGCGCCGAAGAGCCTCGAGGTCAGCGCGATGCTGATGCCGAGGTCGCGGACCGTGGCCGCGCGGGAGGCGAAGAGGGCGTCCTCGTCGGCGCGCCGCCCGAAGAGCTTGAGCAGCATGGCGCCGCCGACGTTGAAGCGCTCGGTCATGAGGCTGCCGAGCTCGGCGTTCCCGTCCATCTGTGCCCGGGTGAGCCGGGCGAGCCGGCGCCCGACCAGGCGGGAGGCGACGAGCAGCACCGGGAACACCGCGACGCACAGCAGCGTCACCTGCCACGACAGCGCGAGCATCGTCACGCCGACGACCGCGACGGCGACGAGGTTGGAGACCGTGCTCGACAGCGTGGACGTGAACGCGCGCTGGGCGCCGATGACGTCGTTGTTCAGGCGCGAGACCAGCGCCCCGGTCTGGGTGCGGGTGAAGAACGCCATCGACTGCCGCTGCACGTGCGCGAAGACCCGGGTGCGCAGGTCGTAGATGAGCCCCTCGCCGATGCGGGAGGAGAGCCAGCCCATCAGCACGGTCAGGACGGCCGAGAGGACGGCGAACGCGGCCATCGCGCCGGCCAGCCGTGCCACGAGGCCGGTGTCGCCCTGGCCGATGCCGTCGTCGACCAGTCGCTGGGTCAGGAGCGGCACCACGACGACGAGCGCGGCGTCCAGGACCGTGAGCACCAGGAAGACGCCGATCACGCCGCGGTGCGGTCCGGCGAAGCGCAGGATGCGCCGCACCGTCGGCCAGCCGACGCGCTCGTGCACGACGCTCCGGTCGGTGCGCACGTGCCGCCACGCCATGCCGGCGTTCATCATCCCCGACACCGCTAGCCCCGGGGCGCCTGCGCCATGAGGGCCGCCATCTCGCGGAAGCGGCCCACCTGGTGCTCGCGCTCCGTGCGCCGCTGGGTGTCGAGGTCCCCCGGCACCGCCGCGCGCAGGATGGCCTTCACCGCACGGGCGTTGGCCGCAGGAGTGGCGGTGAGGGCGGCCACGAGCGCCTGGACGGCGGCCTCGAGCCCCTCCGCCGGCACCACGTCGAGCGCCAGACCGAGGCGCAGCGCCTCCTCGGCGTCCACGCTGCGGGCGGTGGTGCACAGCTCCAGAGCGCGGCTGTAGCCCACGGCCTCGACGAGCGGGAGGGTGCCGGTGAGGTCCGGGACCAGGCCCAGCGCCGCCTCCTTCATGCTCAGGCTCGCGCCCTGTGCCAGCACGCGCAGGTCGCAGGAGAGCGCCAGCTGGAAGCCTGCGCCGACGGCGTGACCGTGCACGGCGGCGATGGAGACGATCCGCGGGTCGCGCAGCCACGTGAAGCCGCGCTGGTAGGCGTCGATGCGGTCGGCCATGCCGGCGTCGTCCAGGGCGAGCAGATCGTGGACCGACTCCCCCGCGCCCGGCTTCGGCATGAGCACGGCGCGGTCGAGCCCGGCCGAGAACCCGGCCCCGGCGCCTCGGACCACGACGACCCGCACGGCCGGGTCGGAGAGCAGCTGCTCGCCCACCCTCGCGAGGGTCAGCCACATGGCGGGGGTCTGGGCGTTGCGGACCTCGGGCCGGTCCAGCGTCAGGGTCGCCACCGCCCCGTCCACCGTGAGCCCCAGCCCGACCTCGGCCAGCTCCTCCGACGTCATCGTCCCGGGCGTCTCGTCAGTCATGGCAGGCAGTCTAGGAGGCCGGACCGACGGTGCGGGTGATTGTTACCGATCGGTAGGTCCTGTGGCGTCCGGGCTCCACGTTTGGTCACCAACCTGATGCCAGCGGCCGTCCGCCTCCACGTTTGGTCACCAACCCGACGCCACCAGCCGGCCAGCGCCACGTTTGGTCACCAACCCGAGGCCACCGGCCCTCCCGCGCCACGTTTGGTCACCAATCCGACGCCAACAGCCCTCCCGCGACACGTTTGGTCACCAACCCGAGGTGGGGCACCTCAGGCCAGCGAGACCAGGTCCGCGTAGTCGGGGTTCCAGAGGTCCTCGGTGCCGTCGGGCAGGAGCAGCACGCGGTCGGGCTCGAGCGCGTGCACGGCGCCCTCGTCGTGCGTGACGAGGACGATCGCGCCCTCGTAGGAGCGGATCGCGGCGAGCACCTCCTCACGGGACGCGGGGTCGAGGTTGTTGGTCGGCTCGTCCAGCAGCAGGACGTTGGCGCTGGAGACGACGAGGGACGCCAGGGCGAGCCGGGTCTTCTCGCCACCGGAGAGCACTCCGGCCGGCTTGTGCACGTCGTCCCCGGAGAAGAGGAACGAGCCCAGGACGCTGCGGGCCTCGGTGTCGGTCAGCTGGGGCGCCGCGGACTGCATGTTCTCCAGCACCGAGCGCTTGGTGTCCAGCGTCTCGTGCTCCTGGGCGTAGTAGCCGATCTTCAGACCGTGGCCGGGGACGATCGCGCCGGTGTCCGGCTGGTCGACGCCCCCGAGGATGCGCAGCAGCGTGGTCTTGCCGGCACCGTTGAGGCCGAGGATGACCACGCGGGAGCCGCGGTCGATGGCCAGGTCCACCCCGGTGAAGACCTCCAGCGAGCCGTACGCCTTCGTCAGGCCCTCGCCGGTGAGCGGCGTCTTCCCGCAGGGGGCCGGCTTCGGGAAGGCGATCGCCGCCACCTTGTCCGACTGGCGCTCCCCCTCGATGCCGGCGAGCAGCTTCTCGGCGCGCTTGAGCATGGACTGCGCGGCCTGGGCCTTGGTGGCCTTGGCGCGCATCTTGTTGGCCTGGTCGGTGAGCGTCTTCGCCTTGTTCTCGGCGTTCATCCGCTCGCGCTTGCGGCGCTTCTCGTCGGTCTCGCGCTGGACGAGGTAGTTCTTCCAGCCCATGTTGTAGACGTCCATGGCCTGGCGGTTGGCGTCCAGGTGCATGACCTTGTTCACCGTCGCCGCGAGCAGGTCGTTGTCGTGGGAGATGACGATGAAGCCGCCGGAGTAGGCCTTGAGGAAGTCCCGCAGCCAGACGATCGAGTCGGCGTCCAGGTGGTTCGTCGGCTCGTCGAGGATGAGCACCTCGGCGGAGGAGAACAGGATGCGCGCGAGCTCGACGCGGCGGCGCTGGCCGCCCGAGAGCGTCTTGAGCGGCTGGCCGAGCAGCCGCTCCTCGATGCCGAGGCTCGAGGCGATGGTCGCGGCCTCGGACTCCGCCGCGTAGCCGCCGGCGGCCTGCATCTCGTCCTGCGCCCGCGAGTAGCGGCGCATGGCCTTCTCCCGCTCCGACGCCTTCTCGGACATCATCATCTCCTCGGCCTTGCGCATGCGCTGGACGATGGTGTCCAGGCCGCGGGCGGAGAGGATGCGGTCGCGTGCGAGCACCTCGGGGTCCCCGGTACGCGGGTCCTGGGGCAGGTAGCCGACCTCGCCGTTGGAGGTCACCTGGCCGGACGCCGGCAGGGCCTCGCCGGAGAGGATCTTGGTGAGCGTCGTCTTGCCGGCGCCGTTGCGGCCGACGAGTCCGACCTTGTCGCCCGCCGCGACCCGGAAGCTGACATCGGCCATGAGGAGTCGAGCGCCGACGCGGACCTCGAGCTGGTGGGCGGTGATCATCGTCCGCCGAGTCTAGGGTCGTCGGCCCCGACCGGGCGATTCGGCTGTCTGTCGTCCCTGTCACGCCTCGGTGCGGCTCGGGCTCGTTCGCGCCTCGCGGCGGCCGCGGGGCCTCACGTTTGGTCACCAACCGTGACTGTGAGCGCTCACAAACACGGGTTGGGGACCAAACGTGGAGCCAGCGAGCCGCCAGAGACCGAGCGCCGACCCCAGCGGCAGACGGTCACAGCCCCAGCAACGCCTCGATCAGGTGGTACTGCCTTTGGAGCGACCGGAGGTAGGGGGCGACGGCGGGATGGCGGATCTTCGCCAGGAGCGGGCCCTCGCCGGGGGCGACACGCGCCAGCGCCCAGTCCGCGCGGCTCAGGGCGGTGTACACCGCGACGACGGTCGCGCCGAGCCGCGCCTCGTCCGCGGTGGCGGTGCCGGTCGGCAGGCCGAGCAGGTAGGCGTCTAGGAGCGGCTCGAACTCCTCGCGGGCCGACAGCAGGTAGTAGCCGAGGTCCCCGCCGACCGCGCCGACCCCCAGCGTCCCCCAGTCGACGGCCACCACGTCGTCGCCCTCGCGCCCGAGGAGGTTGGCGGGGGTGGGGTCGCCGTGCTGGAGCACCTGGGGCAGCCGGTCGAGCGCGTCGAGGTGGCGGGCGCGGGCCTGCCACAGCACGTCGGCCACGTCGGCGACGGGGAGGCGGGCCAGGGTGGTCCAGCCGCCCCGGCGCTCGATCCGGAGCAGCCGCGAGCGCAGCTGCCCGCGCGCCAGCCAGTCGACCGCCGGCACGGGCGTGCCGGCGAAGCGCCCCAGGGCGTGGGCGGCGAACAGCCCGTTGACCGCGGCGTCCTCCACCCAGTCGTCGGTGAGGGTGATGCCCTCGTCGTCCTCGACCACCTGGCTGCGGACGGGCGGGCGCAGGCCGCACGAGCGGGCCAGCACGCCGGAGGTGGCCACGTCGGCCGCGCGACGCCAGTAGGCGAAGTGGGACGCCTGGGAGTACTCCTCCGGGTCCCCCGGCTCGGGCCGGACCAGCCGCTTGACCGAGACCGGCTCGTCCCCCACGACGGCGCGCCACACGCCGAGCGTGCTCGGCGCGCTACCACCCGGGAGCGGGTGCCAGCCGGGCTGGGGCTGCCACATGCTCCGACGCTAGCCGATGTCGCGTGTGAGAAGGCGCACCCACGCCACGCCCAGCAGCGCGGCGGCCACCAAGGCCAGCACGAGGCTGCTCAGGGGGTCGACGGTCTGGACCGGCACCGCCGCGACGTGCGCGTACGGCGAGAGCTCCGAGATCCCGGACGGCAGGTCCAGCAGGTCGGCGAGCAGGTCGAGCAGCAGGCAGCCCACGAGCACCGCCCAGCCGCCGGGAGCCCAGCCCGGCGAGAGCGCCCAGAGCAGCACCGCGAGACCGGTCACGACCGCGACGGCCGGCAGGTAGGCGAGCCCCGCCCACCACACCGAGCCGGACAGCGTCGCCCCGGCCACCGCGCCGCCGAGCGCGAGCCCGCACCCGGCCACCAGCAGCAGCCAGGCACTCCCCGCGAGGGCGAGGACGACGGTCACGCCGACGAGGCGCCCACGGGCAGTGGCGGTCGACAGGAGGGCCTCGGTGCGGCCGGAGCGCTCGTCCGCGCCTGCCCGGGCCACCACGACGACGGCCCACGCGCCGATCCCGACCCCGACGAGGGCGAGGACGGCGGAGACCAGCGCGTCCTGGAGGGCGCCCTCCCCGCCCAGGGCCTGGAGCATCGTGCGCCCCGCGTCCGTGTCGAGCAGGTCCCCCACGCCGGGCGTGATGGCGCCGAGCAGCATCCCCCAGCCCGCCACGGCGACCGTCCACCACGCCAGAGCGGAGCGGTGCTGGTGCCAGGTCAGGCCGACGACGCCGGACAGGCTCGCCCCGGCCTCCGCGGCACCGGGCCGCTCGGCCAGCAGCCCCGACCCCAGGTCCCGGCGCCGGCGCAGCACGACCGCCAGCACCACGAGGCCCACGGCCGTGCCCAGGTGCAGCAGCAGGACCCACGGTCGCGGGTCCGACCACGCCTGGAGGCGGGTCTGCCAGCCGAACGGCGAGAGCCAGCCGAGGAAGGCCAGCGGCGCCGGCCCCACGTCGGCCGCGACGCGCAGGGCATAGAGGACGCCGAGCGCGCCGGACGCCAGCCCGGCCGCCGTCCTGCTCGAGGCGCTGAGCTGGCACGTGACCGCCCCGAGGCCGGCGCCGACCAGGCCCATCCCGGCCCACGAGGCACCGAAGAGCAGCGAGCCTGCGAGGGGCAGCCCGCCCGCGACGTCCGCCACGGCCGCGAGGACGCCGACGACGACGCTCACGCCCCAGGCCAGCCCGACAGCCGCGGCCAGCGGGGCCGACGGCCCGATCGCGGTGGACCCCAGGAGCTCGGTGAGGCCGCGCTCCTCCTCGGTCCGGGTGTGCCGGCGCACGAGCACCAGCCCGAGGACGGCGACCGCGACGGCGTAGAGGACCGTCAGCTTCGTCATCGCCAGCTCACCGAGGCTCGTGGGGTCCGTGATCGGACCGTAGAGCGCGACGACGGCCGCGCTGGACGTGAGCGCCTCGGCGGCCTCGATCCGGCTGCGCTCGTCGGGGTACAGGCCTGGGGTGGCGGCGGCCGAGGCGTAGACCAGGCCGGTGAGGACGACGAGCCAGACCGCCACGAGCACGCGGTCGCGACGCAGGGCCGCGCGGGCGAGGAGCCCTGCCCCGTGGGCGCCGCTGCCCGTGCCGCTGCCTGCGCCCGGCTCGTCCGGGGCCCGTCGGTGCGTCAGCAGGCCGGTCACGACGACACCCGGTACTGGTCCAGGAACAGCTGCTCGAGGCTCGGGGGCCCGCACTCGATCCCGTGGACGCCCGCTGCGGCCAGGGCGGCCAGGACGCCGGGCAGGGCCTCGGGCTCCACCGCCAGGGTCACCTCGACCTCGGGTGCAGCCCCACCGGCGTCCGCGCCGGGCGCGCCCACCACCAGGTCGTGGACGCCGGCCAGGCCGCCCAGGCCCCCCAATCCGGCCAGTCCGGCGAGACCCTCGCTCGTCCCGCTGATCCGGGCGCGGACCCGGGTCCTCCGCAGACCCCGGAGGTCCTCCAGGCTCCCCGACAGCACGGTGCGCCCGTCGCGCACGATCGTGACCCGCTGCGCGAGGTGCTCCACCTCGGCCAGGATGTGGCTGGAGAGCAGCACGGCCGTGCCCCGCGCGGCGTGCTCGGCGAGGCAGACGCCGAACTCGTGCTCCATGAGCGGGTCGAGGCCGCTGGTGGGCTCGTCGAGCAGCAGCAGGTCGACGTCCGCGGCGAAGGCGGCGACCAGTGCCACCTTCTGCCGGTTGCCCTTGGAGTAGGTGCCCGCGCGCTTGGTGGGGTCGAGGGCGAACCGTTCCAGCAGCTCGGCCCGTCGCCCCGGGGCCGGCACGACCCCGCGCAGCCGCAGCAGCAGGTCGATGGTCTCGCCGCCGGTGAGGCGCGGCCAGAGCGTCACGTCGCCCGGCACGTACGCGAGCCGCCGGTGCAGGGGCACGGTGTCGCGCCAGGGGTCCAGGCCCAGGACCTGGACGTTCCCGGCGTCGGCGCGGAGCAGGCCCAGCAGGCAGCGCAGGGTGGTGGACTTGCCGGCGCCGTTGGGCCCCAGGAAGCCGTGCACCTCCCCCGCCGCCACCTCGAGGTCGAGCCCGTCGAGGGCCCGCGACCTGCCGAACGACTTCACCAGTCCCTGTACGTGCAGTGCGGTCTCGCTCACGTCCCGCACGCTAGTGCGGCGCGAACCCGACCGCGAGGGTCCGACCTCCCGAGGGGACGGGCCGCCCGCCGGGCCACCACCGGTGCGGGGGCGTCAGCAGGACGTGGTCACCCGTTGTGGACGGTCACCTCGACCGCGGCGGCGTCCGCCACCGCCGCCAGGAGGACGTCGCGGCGCGGGTCGGGGACGGCGAGGAACCGGGCGTCCACGCGCACGTTCTCCAGCCCCGCCACCGGGTGCGCGGTCCCGAGCCCCAGGTCGTCCGTGACCTCCTCGACCATCGCCCGGTCGCCGCCCAGGACGAGGGGGCCGTCGAGCCCCTCGAGCACGCGCGCAGCGTGTCCGGCGGCGGCCTCCCCGGCCACCCGGGCCTGCTGCTCGCGACGACGGGCGAACCGCTGCTGGGACCAACCACCCGCCTTCGTGCGTCCCTGCACGTGACGCTGACCGGTCTTGCTCGCCGCGAGCACCCCGTCCCGCACGAGCGCGACCGCGTAGCCCCCGCGGCGCACGAGCAGGACGCCGTAGGGCCGCCCGGCAGCCTCGCGAGCGGCCTCGGCGGTCACCGCGACCGAGGCCTCCCCCACGGGCCCCCCGAAGGGCAGCGCCAACCGGCACCAGGCACCGTCGGGCGCGGACCCGACCAGCACGCCGGCGTCGAGCGTCAGGGCCGGCTCGCCGTGCCTGCGCCCGAAGTTCTCGACCCAGCGCTCGACCCGCCCGGGCGGCACGAGGAGGACGGTGGAGCCGGCCGCGCTCACGGCCGTTCGGCCCCGTCGGCCCGTTCGGCCCCGTCGGCCCGGTGCACGACGTGGAAGGTCTCCAGGACGAGCAGGTCGTCGTCGGCGACGGGGCCGAGGCCCGCGACCACCGTGGCCAGCCACGCCGCTCGCAGCGCCGCCGGGTCCGGGGGCACGGCGGCCAGCTCCGCGGCCATGTGTGCGGGCGGCACCTGGGCCACGGCCGTCACCTGCACCGCGGTGGTGGACAGGAGGGCGACGGGGCGCACGTGCGCGTCCAGGAGGATCGACAGGGAGCCGACGGCCGGGAGCTCTCCCTCGGCGTGCTCGCCGAGCCTGCTGGTCGCGCCGGTGACGAGGCCCTCCAGGACCTCCGCCGTGCGGGCGGCGGCCTCCTCGTCCCCGAACCCCCACGCCGGGGGCGGGACGACCTCGAGCGTCGAGGGCCCGAAGTACGACGGGACGCTCGCGCCCAGTCGGGCGTGCACGCGGGCGACGTCCCAGAAGGCGCGCAGGGCCTCGGGATCGGGGAGACCAGAGAGATCGGGGTCGCAACCGTCGGGCTGCGTCGTGTCGACCATGCGCCGAGCCTAGTCAGCCCGCGTGCGGGGGCGGCGTCGACCGCCCCGGCTCAGACGTTGAAGCCGAGCGCCCGAAGCTGCTCGCGGCCGTCCTCGGTGATCTTGTCCGGGCCCCACGGCGGCAGCCAGACCCAGTTGATCGCGACGTCGTTGACGATGCCCTCGAGGGCCGCGTCGGTCTGGTCCTGGATGACGTCGGTCAGCGGGCAGGCCGCGGAGGTGAGCGTCATGTCGATGACCACGTTCGAGCCCTCGTCGACGTGGACGCCGTAGACGAGGCCGAGGTCGACGACGTTGATCCCGAGCTCGGGGTCGACGACGTCCTTCATGGCCTCGGTGACCTCGTCGACGCTCACGGTCGAGGAGGTCACCGAGGAGGCGCTCGACGACGGGGACGCGGACGCCGCGGCCTCGGGGACGTCGGGCAGGTCCGAGTGGTCCGGCGTCGCGGCCTCGGTGGTGTGGGCGGTGTCGGTCATCTCAGGCCTCCTGGCTCGAGGTGGCGGGCTCGGGCAGCGTCCCGAGGGACTGCGCGGTGGCGTCCTTCCAGGCCATCCAGGCCAGGAGGGCGCACTTCACGCGCGCCGGGAACTTGGCGACGCCGGCGAACGCGATCGCGTCCTCCAGCACCTCCTCGTCCGGCTCGATGGTCCCCTTGGACTGCATCAGCTCGAGGAACGTCTGGTGCACGGAGAGGGCCTCGTCGACCTTCTTGCCGATGACGAGGTCGGTGAGGACCGAGGTCGAGGCCTGGCTGATGGAGCACCCGACGGCGTCGTAGGAGACGTCGGCGACCGTGCCGTCCTCGACGTGGACCCGCAGGGTGATCTCGTCACCGCAGGTGGGGTTCACGTGGTGCACCTCCGCCTCGAAGGGGTCCCGCAGGCCCTTGTGGTGGGGGTTCTTGTAGTGGTCCAGGATGATCTCCTGGTACAGGGCGTCCAGCTCGCTGCTCATCAGTCGTCCAAGCGGAAGTAGGAGCGGGTGTATTCCAGGGCGTCGACGAGCGCGTCGATCTCCTCCGGCGTCGTGTACAGGTACGACGACGCCCGGGTGGAGCTCTGCACGCCGAACTTCTCGTGCGCGGGGCGGGCGCAGTGGTGCCCGGCGCGCACGGCGACCCCGCGGGTGTCGAGCACGGTCATGATGTCGTGCGGGTGCACGCCCGCGAGCTCGAAGGAGACCGCTCCGCCCCGGTGGGCCGGGTCGGTGGGGCCGAGCACCCGCAGGCCCTTGACGCCCGCGAGGCCCTCGAGCGCGTAGCCGGTGATGGCCCGCTCGTGCGCGTGGACGTGCTCCATGCCCAGCGCGGAGAGGTACTCCACCGCCGCGCCGAGGCCGACCGCCTCGACGATCGGCGGGGTGCCCGCCTCGAACTTGGCCGGGATGCCGGCGTAGGTGGAGCCGGTCATCCGGACGGTCTCGATCATCTCGCCACCGCCGAGGAACGGCGGGAGCGCCTCGAGCAGCGCCCGGCTGCCCCAGAGGACGCCGATGCCGGTGGGGCCGACGACCTTGTGCCCGGTGAAGACGAGCGCGTCGGGGCGCTCCTCCGGCGCCATCGCCGCCAGGTCGATCGGCAGCTGCGGGGCTGCCTGGCTGGCGTCCACGACGACGATCGCGCCGACCGCGTGGGCGCGGCGGGTGATCTCGGCGACCGGGTTGATGGTGCCGAGCATGTTCGAGACCCACGTGAGGGTGACGACCTTGGTCCGCTCGGTGAGGAGCTCGTCGGCCTGGGAGAGGTCGAGGTAGCCGTCCTCGTCGAAGGTGAACCACCGCAGCTCCGCACCCGTGCGCTGGCAGAGCATCTGCCACGGGACGATGTTGGAGTGGTGCTCCATCTCCGTGGTCACCACGACGTCGCCGGGGCCCACCTGGTGCTCGCCGGCCCACCCCAGGGTGGTCGCGACCAGGTTGAGCGCCTCGGAGGCGTTCTTGGTGAAGATCACCTCCGAGCGCTCGGGGGCGCCGATGAACGCGGCTACCTTGTCGCGGGCGCCCTCGAACGCCTCGGTCGCCTCGGCCCCGAGCATGTGCATGGCGCGGGCGACGTTGGCGTTGTGGCGCTCGAGGTGGTCGACCATCGTGTCGATGACGACCTGCGGCTTCTGCGAGGTGTTGGCGCTGTCGAGGTAGACCAGCGGACCCCCACCCGGGGTCGTCCGGGTGAGGATCGGGAAGTCCTTGCGGACGACCTCCAGGTCAGGCAGCAGACCCTCGAGCATCAGTCCTCCTGTGGTGGTGAAGTTCGGCGACGTGCGGGCGCCCGCGTGGGGCGTCCAGGTCAGGCCTGGGCGGCCGCGGCCTTGACGTACTTGTCGTAGCCGTTCGCCTCGAGCTCGTCGGCGAGCTCGGGGCCGCCGGACTCGGCGACGCGGCCGTCGACGAACACGTGGACGACGTCCGGCTTCACGTAGCGCAGGATGCGGGTGTAGTGCGTGATGAGCAGGACGCCCTTGCCGTCGCGCTCGGCGAAGCGGTTGATGCCCTCGGAGACGACCTTGAGGGCGTCGATGTCGAGGCCGGAGTCGATCTCGTCGAGGATCGCCAGCTTCGGGTCGAGCAGGTCGAGCTGCGCGATCTCGGCGCGCTTCTTCTCGCCGCCGGAGAAGCCCTCGTTGACCGAGCGCTGGGAGAACTGGGTGTCCAGGTTCATCCGCTCCAGGGCGCCGTTGACGTCCTTGACCCAGGTGCGCAGCTTGGGGGCCTCGCCGTCCAGCGCGGTCTTCGCGGTGCGCAGGAAGTTGGCCATGGAGACGCCGGGGACCTCGACGGGGTACTGCATGGCGAGGAAGAGGCCGGCACGGGCCCGCTCGTCGACGCTCATGGCCAGCACGTCCTCGCCGTCGAGGAGGACCTCGCCGCCGGTGATCGTGTACTTGGGGTGACCGGCGATCGAGTACGCGGTGGTCGACTTGCCGGAGCCGTTGGGGCCCATGATCGCGTGGGTCTCGCCGTCCTTGATGGTCAGCGTGACGCCCTTGAGGATCTCCTTGGGCCCGTCCTCGGTCTCGACCGAGACCTGCAGGTCCTTGATCTCCAGCGTGCTCATCTGTGTCTCTCTTTCGCGTTCTCGCGGGTGCGGTGCAGTGTCTGGGGGGCGTGCCCGGCTCAGCCGGGGGTGACGCCGTTGAGGGTGGAGGCCACGTCGACGTAGACGACCTGCTGGCCGTCCTCGTCGCGGACCTCGGTGCGGAAGGTCGCCACGGGCTCGGTGGCCGGCAGCCCCGAGGGCGCGCCGGTGCGCATGTCGAAGCGCGAGCCGTGCAGCCAGCACTCGATCTCGCACCCGCCGCCGGGGCCGGTCTCGACGTCGCCCTCGCTGAGGGCGACGGCCGCGTGGCTGCAGAGGTCCTGGACGGCCAGCACGTCGTCGCCGTCCCGGGTGAGCGCGAGGGTGTACTCCTCGACGTCCACCGCGAGGGCCTCCCCGGAGGGGACCTCGGCGAGGGTGCAGGCGCGGACCAGGCTCATCAGGCCTCCAGTGCGGCGGCCGAGGAGCCGCTCGTCACCGTCTTGGCCAGCTCGGCCTCGACGGTGGCGGTGAGCCGCTCCTCCAGGGAGGGGACGTCGACCTTGCGGATGAGCTCGGAGAAGAAGCCGTGCAGCACGAGGCGGCGGGCCTCGGTCTCCGAGACGCCGCGGCTCTTGAGGTAGAAGAGCTGCTCGTCGTCGAAGCGGGCGGTGGCCGAGGCGTGCCCGGCACCCTCGATCTCGCCCGTCTCGATCTCCAGGTTCGGCACCGAGTCGGCCTGGCAGCCGTCGGTGAGGACGAGGTTGCGGTTCTCCTCGTACGTCTCGATGCCCTCGGCGACCTTGCGGATGAGCACGTTGCCGATCCACACGGTGTGCGCGCCGGTGCCCTGCAGGGCGCCCTTGTAGTTGACGTTGCTCTTGGTCTTCGGCGCGTTGTGGTCGGCGAAGAGGCGGTGCTCGAGGTGCTGGCCGGCGTCGGCGTAGTACAGGCCGAGGAGCTCGGCCTCGCCGCCGGGGCCGGCGTACTCGACGTTCGCGTGCAGGCGCACCACGTCGCCGCCGAAGGAGATGGACGCGTGCTTGACCGAGGCGTCACGGCCGACGCGGATCGAGTCGCGGCCGAGGTGGACCGCGTCGTCGGCCCAGTCCTGGAGCGTCAGGACCGTGACCTTCGCGCCGTCACCGACGAGGAAGGTGGAGATGGCGTTGTAGCGCGCCGACCCCTCGTGCACGAGGACGACGGTCGCCTCGCTGTGCGCGCCGAAGCGGTACACCATCCGGCCGTGGACGAGGTCGTCGACCGAGCCGCCCGTGAGCCGCAGGACGATCGGCTCCTCGACCCGGGTGTCGGCCGGGACGTCGACCAGCCGGGCCGAGCCCGAGAGCTCCGCGGCCAGGGCGGCCGGGCGCTCGTTGGGCGCGAGCTCGAGGGCACGCGCCTCCTCGGGGCTGATCTCGGTGAGGCTCGCGCCCGCCGGGATCGTGGTGTCCCAGGTCAGGCTGCCGGTCGAGGCCTCGCCGTCCAGCAGGCCTCGCAGCCGCTTGAGCGGCGTGAAGCGCCAGACCTCCTCGCGGCCGGTGGGCAGCGGGTGGTCGGCGAGGTCGTAGGACGGCGGCGGGTTGAGGTGGGACTCGACCCGGTCGGACTCGAGCGCGGCCGCGACGGTGTCGCGGGCAGCATCGGTGACGGTCACTGCGGTTCTTTCTTCTCGTGAGCTGGGCGTGCGGTGGAGGGGGCCGGCGTCAGCCGACCGCACCCTCCATCTGCAGCTCGATGAGGCGGTTGAGCTCGAGGGCGTACTCCATCGGGAGCTCCTTGGCGATGGGCTCGACGAAGCCGCGGACGATCATGGCCATGGCCTCGTCCTGCTCCATGCCGCGGCTCATCAGGTAGAAGAGCTGGTCGTCGGAGACCTTGGAGACCGAGGCCTCGTGGCCCATCGACACGTCGTCCTCGCGGATGTCGACGTAGGGGTAGGTGTCGGAGCGGCTGATCTGGTCGACGAGCAGCGCGTCGCACAGCACGTTCGACTTCGAGCCGTGAGCACCCTCGTTGACCTGGATCAGGCCGCGGTAGGACGTCCGGCCGCCACCGCGGGCCACGGACTTGCTGAGGATCGAGGAGGACGTGTGGGGCGCGGCGTGCACCATCTTGGCGCCCGCGTCCTGGTGCTGGCCCTCGCCGGCGAAGGCGATCGACAGGGTCTCGCCCTTGGCGTGCTCGCCCATCAGGTAGATGGCCGGGTACTTCATCGTCACCTTGGAGCCGATGTTGCCGTCGACCCACTCCATGGTCGCGCCGGCCTCGCACGTCGCGCGCTTGGTGACGAGGTTGTAGACGTTGTTCGACCAGTTCTGGATGGTCGTGTAGCGGCAGCGGCCGCCCTTCTTCACGACGATCTCCACGACGGCGGAGTGCAGCGAGTCCGACTTGTAGATCGGCGCGGTGCAGCCCTCGACGTAGTGCACGTAGGCGTCCTCGTCGACGATGATCAGCGTCCGCTCGAACTGGCCCATGTTCTCCGTGTTGATGCGGAAGTAGGCCTGGAGCGGGATGTCCACGTGGACGCCCTTGGGCACGTAGATGAACGAGCCGCCGGACCACACGGACGTGTTCAGCGCGGAGAACTTGTTGTCGCCGACGGGGATGACGGTGCCGAAGTATTCCTTGAAGAGCTCCTCGTGCTCACGCAGGCCCGTGTCGGTGTCGACGAAGATGACGCCCTGCGCCTCGAGGTCCTCGCGGATCGAGTGGTAGACGACCTCGGACTCGTACTGGGCCGCGACGCCGGCGACGAGGCGCTGCTTCTCCGCCTCCGGGATGCCGAGCTTGTCGTAGGTGTTCTTGATGTCCTCGGGCAGCTCCTCCCAGGAGGTGGCCTGCTTCTCCGAGGAGCGGACGAAGTACTTGATGTTGTCGAAGTCGATGCCCGACAGGTCCGAGCCCCACGTGGGCATGGGCTTGCGCTCGAAGAGCTTCAGGCCCTTCAGGCGCAGGTCGAGCATCCACTGCGGCTCGTTCTTCTTGCCCGAGATGTCGCGCACGACGGCCTCGTTCAGGCCGCGCTGCGCGGAGGCGCCGGCCACGTCCGGGTCGGCCCAGCCGAAGTCGTAGCGGCCGATGCCCTGGAGCTCCGGGTTCAGTTCCTCGATCGAGGTCATGAGGTGACCTGCTTCCTTTCGTCGGACGGGCGGGGGGTGAGGCGGGTGGCTCCGCGGGCCGCGACGGGCTCGGGGATGCAGGTGGTGCAGACGCCGTCGCCGTGGGCGATGGTCGCGAGGCGCAGGACGTGGCGCTCGAGGACGCGGCCGATGGCCGCGGTCTCCGCCTCGCACAGCTGGGGGAACTCGTGGGCCACGTGCGAGACGGGGCAGTGCTGCTGGCACAGCTGCTCCCCCGTCGCCGACGAGGCGGCTGCGGGGACGTCCCGCACGGACGCGGCGTATCCCTCCTGGCTCAGCACCAGCGCGAGCACCTCGGCGGGCGTCGACTCCGGGTGGGCGGCCATGACGTCCTCGAAGTTCTCCTCGATGAACGCCACGCGGCGCTCGGCGAAGGCGCGGACGGCGTCGTCGCCACCGGTCTCGGCCAGGAAGCGCAGCGCGCTGCGGGCCAGGTCGTCGTAGCCGGCGGCGAAGCCGTCGCGGCCGCGCTCGGTGAGCGCGAAGACCTTGGCCGGGCGCCCACGGCCCCGGGCACCGACGGCCCGGGGGTCGCGCTGCTCGACGGAGCCGTCGGACTGGAGGGCCTCGAGGTGGCGTCGGACGGCGGCGGGGGTCAGCCCCAGCTCCTCGGCCAGCGCCGCGGCCGTCTGCGGACCCTTCGAGAGCAGGGTCGAGGTCACGCGTCGACGCGTGCCCTGCTCCTGCTTCGGGTCGGGTCCGATGAATTCCACAACGTCAGTGTGCCGATATTGCTCACGGACCTTCAAGCCAGGGTCACCTAACCTGCCACCGCGGGAAGGCCCGGGCCGGGCCGTGGCGGGGGTCGTGGTGGGCGTCGTGGTGGCGAGGATCACTCCCCCGGCGGTGGAGAACCCTGGTTCCGGCCGTTGCGCAGGAGCCAGGCCAGGCCGAGGAACGGCAGGACGAGCGGGAGGTAGCCGTAGCCCTGGCCGAAGTGCGACCAGACGGTCTTGTCCGGGAAGAGCTGGGGCTCGACGTAGGTGAGCACGCCCACGACCAGCACACCGACGAGCTCGATGCAGACGGCCACCAGCGCGGTGCGCCGCGCGGCCTCGCTGCCGAGCAGCAAGCAGCAGGTGGCCACGAGGTAGAGCACCGCCGCCAGGAGCGAGAGCGAGTACGCCAGCGGCGCGTTGCCGGCCTCGAGCCCCAGCTGGACGAGCGAGCGGCCCGTGGCGGCGACGGCGAAGACCCCGTAGAGCGCCACGAGGATGCGCCCCGGCCCGGACGCCAGGGGGCTGACCGGGGCGTCCGTCGTCCGCTCGCCCGGGCTACGCACCGACGCTCCACAGCGACTCGAGCCGGAACTGGCAGGCGGCCACGGTCAGCAGGGCCACGAGCAGGACGCCGGTGCCCCAGCGGCTGCGCTCCACCAGCGCCAGGGCGGCCCCGACCGGCACCACCAGGACGTCGGTGAGCAGGTAGGCGACGAACGTGACGCCCTCCACCGGGCGGTCCGTGCGCGCCAGCGCGACGCCGCCGACCACCAGCTGGACGACCAGCGCGACCATGAGCACGCCGAGGAGGACGAAGAACGCGTCCGAGGGCGGGTGCTGGGCGCGGGCGATCATCACGATCGTCCACACCACGCCCACCAGGCAGAGCCCCAGCACGGGGACGGTGATCCAGGCAGTCACGGGCGTGAAGCCTAGGCGCGACGGGCCCGGCCCGCGGCAGCGGTGCGCGCTTTGGGACCGCGCCGGGGGCCGCTCCTACACTGCGGGAGTGCCTCATGCCGTACCTGCCGCCGGGAGCACGCCGGCGCTGGAGGTCCGCGACCTCTCCATGACCTACGGCGCGACCCGGGCCGTCGACGGGCTCTCGCTCGACGTCGCCCGTGGCTCCATCACCGCCGTCCTCGGGCCCAACGGCGCCGGGAAGACCACGACGCTGGAGACCTGCGAGGGTTACCGCCGCCCGCAGTCCGGCACGGTCCGGGTCCTCGGCCTCGACCCCGTGGCCGACCGGCGGGAGCTGCTCCCCCGGATCGGCGTCATGCTCCAGGGCGGCGGCGCCTGGTCGGGCGTGCGCGCCGAGGAGATGCTGCGCCACGTCGCCAAGCTGCACGCCCGCCCCCTGGACCACGACCTGCTGGTCGAGCGTCTGGGGCTCGCGGAGTGCGGACGGACGCCCTACCGCCGGCTGTCCGGGGGCCAGAAGCAGCGGCTGGCGCTGGCGATGGCCGTCGTCGGACGCCCCGAGCTGGTCTTCGTCGACGAGCCGACCGCGGGGATGGACCCGCAGGCGCGG
Organism: Nocardioides sp. GY 10127; assembly: GCF_004919085.1. Taxonomy (GTDB): domain Bacteria; phylum Actinomycetota; class Actinomycetes; order Propionibacteriales; family Nocardioidaceae; genus Nocardioides. The sequence continues at coordinate 276,893 of NZ_STGL01000001.1, forward strand.
CGCGCCACCTGGGAGCTGCTCGAGGAGCTCCGCCGGGACGGTGTCACCGTGGTGCTCACCACGCACTACATGGACGAGGCGGAGCGGCTGGCCGACGTCGTCCACATCATCGACCACGGCCGCCTCGTGGCCACCGGGTCGCCCAGCGAGCTCACCCGCGGCGGCCGGGTCTCGACGCTCCGCGTCGTCCTGGAGCGCCCAGTGCCCGAGGGTGCGCCGCAGGCGCTCGCCGAGGAGCTCGGGGCCTCGCTGCAGGTGCTGGACGCCACCTCGCTGGTGCTGAGCGGGCCGGCCGACGCGACGACGCTCGGTCGCGTCGCACGCTGGTGCGAGCAGCACGACGTGGTCCCGGTCCAGCTGAGCCTGGGCACCCGCTCGCTCGAGGACGCGTTCCTCGAGCTCACGGGGCGCGAGAGCCTCGACGCCGCGGCCGGGGAGATCGGCTCGAGCCTGGACGGAGCAGCCCGATGAGCGCAGAACCCACCGCCCAGCCACTTGCCGAGCCCACCGCCGGGTCCGCGGCCGGCACCTTCAGTCCCGACCCCGCGGCGGCGCCGTTCCGGGCCCAGGTCCTGGCGCAGGCGTCGATGGAGGCCCGGCTGCTGCTGCGCAACGGCGAGCAGCTCCTCATCGCCCTCGTCATCCCCGTCGTCGTCCTGGTCGGCGGGGTGCTCGGTGCCGAGCGCGTCGGGCTGACCTTCTCGGCACCGGTCGCGGACGTGCTGACCCCCGGCGTCCTGGCCCTGGCCGTCATGTCGACGTCCTTCACCTCGCTCGCCATCGCCACCGGCTTCGAGCGCCGCTACGGCGTCATCAAGTGGCTCGGCGCCTCGCCGCTGCCGCGGTCCGGGCTGCTGGGCGGCAAGGTGCTCGCCCTGCTGGCCGTCGAGGTGCTCCAGGTGGTCGTCGTGAGCGCGGTCGGCCTCGCTCTCGGCTGGCACCCCACGCCGGGCGCCCTCGGCCTCGTCGGCGCGCTGCTGGCCGCCGTCCTCGGCACCTCGGCGTTCGCGTCGCTCGCCCTCGCCATGGCGGGCTCGCTGCGCGCGGAGGCGACCCTGGCCGGCGCCAACCTCGTCTACCTCCTGCTGATGGCCGGCGGTGCCGTCGTCCTGCCCGCGGACGCCTACGGGAGCGCCGGCGGCTGGGTCACCTGGCTGCCCTCCGGTGCGCTCGGCGAGTCCCTGCGGGCGGGGCTCCTGCACGGCACCGTCGATCCGGTGGGGCTGGCCGTCCTCGCCGTCTGGACCCTCGCCGGAGCCCTGCTCACGGCCCGCACCTTCACCTGGGAGTGACGCAACGATGAGCCACACCGACCCCGCGCCGACGTCCTCCGCGGCATCCTCCCCGACGTCCTCCCCGACGTCCTCCCCGACGTCCTCCACGGAGCCCGTCGACCGCCGTCTCGTGCAGATCCGGGTGGCCGCCTGGGCCTCGATCGTCGCCAACATCGTCATCGTGGTCACCGGCGGGGCCGTGCGCCTCACCGCCTCCGGGCTCGGCTGCCCCACGTGGCCGCGGTGCACGTCGACGAGCTTCACGCCGGAGGCACACCTCCACGGGATCATCGAGTTCAGCAACCGGATGCTCACCTACGTGCTGGTCGCGATCGCGATCTGGACCGTGGTGGCCGCGTGGCGCACCGGCCGGCGGGACCTCAAGCGGGTCGCCGTCTGGTTGGCGCTCGGCATCCCCGCCCAGGCCGTCCTCGGCGGCATCACGGTGCTCACCGACCTCAACCCGTGGATCGTGGCGGGGCACATGATCCTGTCGATGGCGCTCATCTGCACGGCCGTCCTCCTGCTCCAGCGCGTGGCCCGGCCGACGCCGGCCCGGGGCGGGGCGGGCGTGGTGCTCGCCTGGCTCACCTTCGCGGCCGGGTGGATCGTCATCTACCTGGGCACGGTGGTCACCGGGGCCGGCCCGCACGCCGGGGACGCGGACGCGCCCCGCAACGGTCTCGACCCGCTGCAGGTCTCCCAGCTCCACGCGGACGCGGTCTTCCTCTTCATCGGCGTCAGCGTCGGCCTGCTCGTCTGCCTCGTGGCCCTGCGGCAGCCGCGCGCCGCCGTGCGGGCCGCCGCCGTCCTGCTGGTGGTCGAGGCGGCCCAGTCCGTCATCGGCTTCGTGCAGTACTTCACCGGCCTGCCGATCGTCCTCGTCGGCGCCCACATGCTCGGGTCAGCGGTCATCGCCGCCACGATGACGTGGGTGCTGCTGCACGTGCGTCACCCCGAGGTCACCACGCAGCACCCCGGTGGGGAGCGGCCTCAGTCGGACGACGCCCTCGCCACCAGGTCCGCGTAGATCTCCCCCAGCCGGTCGGCCACGCTGCCCTGCCGGTAGCGCGCGACCTCGCGGCGCGCGCCGGACGCCAGCCGGTCGCCCAGCCCCTCGTCGCCCACCAGGCGGGAGATCGCGCCCGCGAGCGCCCGCGGGTTCCCGGGCGGGACGACGAGGGCCGACTCGCCGTCGGTGACCATGTCGGCGATGCCCCCCTGCTGCGTCGTGACGAGCGGGGCGCCGAGCGCCATCGCCTCGAGCACGGTCGTCGGGCACGGGTCCGGCCACTCGCTGGGCAGCACCGCGGCGCACGCGTGGCGGAACCCCGACACGACGCGCTCGTGCGCCCAGCCGTGCTCGACCAGCACCCCGGCGGGCAGGGTCCCGAGGTCGGCGTCCGGTCGCCCGACCATGACCAGGGACGGCTTGTCGACGCCGACCGTGCCCGGGAGCGACCGCCAGGCCTCGAGGAGCGTGCGGACGCCCTTCTGCTCGGAGAGGTCGCCCGCGAAGAATAGGTAGTCGCCCTCGGGGAGGGCGGGGTCCCGCGGCACGGGGCGCTCGTCGGTGAGGTCGTCGGGGACGAAGTTGGGCACGACCTCCCAGTCGACGCCCTGCTCGTCGAGGCGGTTGGCCTCCCCCACGAACGTGCTCACGGGCGTGTAGAGGTCGACCGCACGGCGACGCACGGGCAGGCCGCCCCGGACGAGGGAGTAGATGACCGGGCCGCGTCCGGCGCCGTAGTGGTCGGTGGTGCAGGGCAGGCACCGGCGGGGCGAGGGGCCTTCGCAGACGGCGCCGTCGCGGACCAGCCGCTTGGTGGCGCAGACGTGGCCGTAGTCGTGCAGCGAGTGCACGAGCGGGACGCGGTGGGCCGCCGGCACCGCCAGCCAGCTGTTGAGGAGCCAGTTGTGGCTGTGCGCGACGTCCGGGCGCAGGTCACGCGCCAGCCTGGCGAGGTCGCGTACGGTCCACGGGTCCGGTGCCGGCAGCGCCAGGGGCCGGTCCGCGGTCGGGTACAGCGCGGGGACGCGGGCCCCCACGTGGTCGAGCAGGTGTACGGTCACGCCTGGGTCCGCCTGCGGGATCCCGCGGTCGGTGGCGAGCGTCGCGACGTGGACGTCGTGCCCCCGCGCGGCCAGGGCGACGGCGAGGTTGCGGACGTGGCGCTCCTCCCCGCCGATGACGGGCGGGTAGAACTGTGCGAGCAGCAGCACCCTCACGCGGTCGCCTCCGCCCGACGGCCGGCCCCGCGTCCCGCCCCGGAAGGGCCACCGGTCGTGCCCTCCAGGGCTGCCCCGGCCATGCCGACGAGCACACCGAGCACCCCGACGACGATCCCGAGGGCGCGCTGACGACGGCCCGGCGTCACCAGGGAGCGGACCGCCGCGGCGGGCATCCGCAGGGCGAAGGCCCGCTCGTCGGAGAGCGCCGAGCCGCGAGCGGAGACCTGTGACCTGCTCGAGGACGTCCCGGCCTCCTCTTGCTGCACGAGACGGGCGAGGCGCACCTTCTGGGCCCCCTCGCTGCGGCAGCGGTCCCAGTAGAAGCGCCAGGTCAGCCTGTCCGCGGGGACGTGGTGGTGGATGACCGCGCCCGGGTGGAAGGCGAACGTCCCGCCCGTACGCCGGGCGGCGCGCAGGCCGAACTCGGCCTCCTCGCCTCCGCCGCTGACGCCGGCGCGGTGACCGAGGCCCGGGTCGTAGCCGCCGACCTCGAGGAACACGTCGCGGCGCAGCGCCGCGCACCCGCCGTAGATGTTGCGGATGCGTGCGAGGCGTCGCGGCAGCCCGGCGTAGCTGGCCCCCACCGTCCAGAGGAACTCCTCCGGCAGCCACGGCGGGCGGGCGGCGTCCCAGATCGGCACCGAGCGACCGCTGGCGCCGATCACGTCGGGCGCCTGGAGCGCCTCGACGAGCCGCTCCAGCCAGGTGGGCTCGGCTTCGGCGTCGTCGTCGAGGAACGCCACGACGTCGGTCCCGAGCCGGCGTGCCCCCTCGGTGCGCGCCACCGACACCCCCTGGTTGCGTCCGAGACCCTCGACGCGCTCCCCGGGCAGCCGCGCGGCGACCAGTGCGGTCAGGTGGTCGTCCCCGTCGACGACGACGAGGAGCTCCTCGGGAGGTCGGGTCTGCGCCCGGACGGAGGCGACGGCCGCGGCCACGAGCTCCAGCCGCCTGGCGTCATGAGTGCACACGAGGGCACCGACGCTCGGGGAAGGGGGTGAGCCCTGGGCGGGCGTGCTCGGGCTCTGCTCGGGCGAGCGCTGGTTCACGTGAGGACCTTCCCGGTGGTGCTGCGGACTGCGCGCCTCGTCCACCTCCACGGTGGGCCGGCCCATCGCTTCACGCGTGCCCGGAGCTCCGCGTCCTGCGAGCCCGCCACGCGCTCGAGCAGCCTCTCCGGTGTGTCGTCGGGGCCCACCAGGAGGCGGCTCACGGCGTAGGGGTCCTCCCCGCGGGGAGCCACCCGGTGGCCGATGGCGCACGCAGACCTGTACCCGGCCGAGTGCACAGTCATTCTCACCCTGTCGTCGTGGTACCCGTGCGGGTAGGCCAGCGAGTCGACCGGCTGCCCCGTGGCGTCCTGCAGGACCGTGCGGCTCTCCGCGACCTCGTCCGCCATCCGTCGCCGGGGCCGGGAGTCGAGGGGCACGTGGACGGCGGAGTGGCTGCCGATCTCCACCTCCGGCTCGGCTGCGAGACGGACGACGTCCGGCAGCCCCATGAGGCGCAGGTCGCCCGCGTCGGACAGCCAGGAGGGCGACGCTCCCAGCTCGCGCGTCGGCACGTAGAGCGTGCAGCGCGCCCCTGAGTCGCGAAGCACCCCCAGGCCGTGGTCGAGGAAGTCGGTGTACCCGTCGTCGACCGTCACCGCCACGTGCGGGGCGGGGGCCGGCCCACGCTCCCGCTGGTCCAGCGCCTCGGTGAGGCCGGTGAGGACGTAGCCGGCACCGGCGAGGGCGTCGAGCTGCTCCGCGAGGAGGCCCGGGTCGACGCTCAGCTCGCGCAGCGCCGTCGGCACGCGTCCCCCGATGGAGTGGTACATGAGCACCGGGAGGGCTGCGGTCGTCATCGGCCCACGCCGGACGGGGCGTGCGGAGTGTGCGGGGCGTCCGGGGCGAGGCCCAGGCCCCTGGCCAGTCCGACCCGCTGGCGCAGGTAGCCGGTCGCGGCCATGGCCAGGGAGACGACGATGCCGGCTGCCGCCTGCCAGCCGTCCGGGCGACCGGTCAGGCCGCGGGCGACGCCCCGCAGGACCCCGCGGGGAAGGACGCGGAGCACGTAGCCCCACTCGGTCGAGGTGGCGTCCCGGTCCCCCACCCGCGCCGCCATCGCCGCCTTCGAGACGCCCTCGAGCAGGCTGCGGTGGCGCAGGTAGCGCCAGCGCACGCGGTCGGACGAGACGTGGTGGTGCACGCGCGCGGCCGGCTCGAGCAGCACGCGAGCGCCCGGCAGCGCGCCGACGCGGATGCAGAGCTCGGTCTCCTCGCACCCGAGGGGAAAGGCCTCGACGCGGCCCGCGGACTCGTCGAAGCCACCGACGCGCCGGAAGACCTCCGTGCGCACGCTCATGTTGCAGCCCCACAGGTTGCGGACCGGGGTGAGGCGGGTGGGCATGCCGCGGTAGGTGCACCCGACGACCCACCACAGCTCCGGGGCGAGCTGCGCGGGCGCGCCGGCTCCCGGCCAGACGGGCTCGGCGTGGCCGCCGACCGCCGCGACGTCCGGGTCGCAGTAGGGAGCAAGGAGGCGCTCCAGCCAGTCCGGCTCCGGCACGGCGTCGTCGTCGAGGAACACCGTGACCTCGCTGCGCACCAGGGCGGTGCCCGTGTTCCGCGACCCCGAGGCCCCCTGCGGGCGCGCGTTGGCCACGACGAGCACCGGGTACGGCCCGGCGTCCTGCCCGCGCGCGAGCTCGCGCCGGGCGCGCTCCAGCATCGCGGGGTTGTGGTCGATCACCAGGACGACGGCGTCCGGCGTCCTCGTCTGGGCCGCGATGCCCGCGAGGCCGGCAACCACCTGCTCCCACCGTCGTTCCGTGTAGGCGCAGACGACGACAGAGGAGGAGAGGTGCCCTCGGTCCTCGACGAGGGCGGTGCCGGTGTCAGGAGCCGGGCTCCCCCGGTGCGCGGTCCGCGTCGGTGCCGTCGTGGCCGCTCCGGTCGGTTCCGTGCGCGGGGTCATCGCGCACCTGCTCGGGACGCAGGGTCAACGCGTAGCGTCGGCAGGCGCAGTGGCCGCAGTCGGAGCCGGGGCGGTAGTGGGTGTGCGCGGCCCGGGCGTGGCCGCAGCGGCACGACCGCTCCGACAGCCAGGTCCGCAGGCCCACCCGGGCTCCTCTCCACCACGTCTCGTGCCTGGTCAGCGGTGGTGCCAAACCAGGCGGCGCCTGAGGGTAACAAGGCGGGCGGGGGCGTGTGGGCGCCTCGGGCGCGGTCCACCCGTTCGTGTGGTGCCGAGCTCACGTGCGGGCGGGTCATGAGCGTCCTCCGGTCCACGCGCGGAGCGCGTCGTAGGTGCGGTTCGGTCGGCCGGCGCGGTCGAGCAGCGTCCAGGACGCGGGGTTCCACGGGGTCGGGTGCAGGTAGTACCAGGACAGGGCGGTGACGTAGGGCGTGCAGGTGGCGAGCCCGTAGGCCTCGGTGAGGTACCCGGCGCGCGTGGCGTCGCTGACGGCCGCGACCCCGTCGTGGCCGCGCGTGCTGTAGCCGAGCTCGCCGATGTAGAGCCCGAGGTCGGAGTCCCCGTGCGCGACGAGGACGCGCCACAGGTCGCGGTAGCCGAGGAACGTGTCGTCGTAGGCGCCGAACGTGCCCTGGTAGGGCGCGGCGTCGTCGACGGCGTCAGGGGCGTTCGAGCCCGGCCAGGGGTGCACGCCCACCAGGTCGAACGGGCGGGCCTCCCCGAGGGCGGCGTAGACCCGCCGGAGGTAGCCGAGGTCGTTCCCGTCGAGTCCGCCCGTCACCACCTGGGCAGCGGGCAGGAGGCGGCGGAGGGTGGGCGTGGTCGCCTCCAGCAGCGCGGCGTAGGCGGCCGGGTCGGCCCCCGTCGTCCAGTACTCGTCGTTGTCGGGCTCCGACCAGACCTCGACGTAGGCGACGCGCCCGGCCAGGTGGCGGGCGACAGCCGCGACGAACGTCCGCCACCGCTTCAGCTCGGCGGGCGTGGTCGGCGGGCGCCACTGCGCGGCCGCCGCCGATCCGTCGCCGGTCCCCAGCGCCCAGGCCGGCGAGCCGCTCAGCACGATCCGCACCTCGAGCCCGGCGGCACGGGCGCTGCGCACCACCCGGTCCACCGCCGTCCACCGCCAGCGGCCCTCCTCGGGCTCGACCGCCTGCCAGGCGACCGAGGTGGAGATGACGTCGGCGCCGGCGTCGGCGGCCCTGCTCACGAGACGGTCCACGGCCGCCTGGGAGCGCACGGGGTGCGCCGCACGCCCCGTGGACGCCTCCACCCCGAGGTCCACGAGGGGCCCCGGCTCGGCGTCGTCGGGCGTGCAGACGGACGCCGTCAGGTCGTCGTCGTCCGGGGTGGCCGTCCGCCCGCGGACCGTCACGACGGCCAGGGCGGCGACCATCGCCAGCACCAGGAGGCCGAGCAGGATGCTGGTCGTCCGCAGGCTCACTGCCCCGCGGTCGCCCGCGGCCGCCACCGTGCTCGGGCGAGGGGGGTCCGCCTGCTCGGCAACATCCGGCACGTCCTCCCCCACGTCCTCACCCAGGTCCTGCTGGGAGGCGCGTGCCACCAGGAGTCGCCGTGGCGTCGGGGCGACCCACGGACACCCGCCGAGGGTGCGACGGACGAGGCGGGAGGCGAGCACGGCCTCGAGGAGCAGGGAGGACGTCCAGCCCACGGCCACCCCGGCCGCACCGGCGGCGAGGCCACCGACCGCGGCACCGAGCAGCTCCAGCACGAGGGCGGCGACCGCCAGGCGCGAGGCCAGGGCGAACCGCTGCTCGGCCCGCAGCACGACCACGACGTGGTCCTTGACCACCATCCACAGACCGGCCGGTACGAGGAGCGCCAGCAGGTGCGAGGACGACTCGGCGTAGCCGTCGCCGAACAGGGCCATCACCGGCCGGCCCAGCACCCACGCCCCCAGGACGAGGACCCCGCTGAGGGCGAGGCCGGCCGGGAGCGTCGTGCCCACGGACCGACGCAGCTCCCGCGTCCCGGCTCGGGAGCCGTGCGCGAAGAGGGCCACGGAGAGGAGGTAGGGCGGCAGGAACGCGAACGTCGCGGCCAGCCAGGCCAGCGCGAAGGCCGCGTTGTCCTCCGCCGGCAGGACGAGTGCGGCCACGACGGGCACGAGCTGGGTCGCGGCGGCGACGGCGAGCGTGAGCACCTGGTGGTGGGCCGCCGCCGAGGCGTGGCTCCGGAGGTCCGCTAGCAGCGACGGCCGGGAGGACGGCCGGCCCCGCGGGGCCACCCGCCAGACGACCAGGACCACGGACAGGGCCAGCGGGGCGACCCAGCAGGCCTGGAGGACCAGCTGGTCGTGCACCCCGGCCGCCACCAGGGCGGCGGCCACGGGGAACCGGGCGCCGGCGGCCAGCAGGTTGCGCCACACCTGCCACGAGGAGCGGCCCAGACCGAGGGTGGCCTCGTCGGTGACCACGCCGGCGGCGGCCGCGACGACCCCGAGCACGAAGAGGGTGAGGGAGCCGGGGCCGGCGAGCGCGGTCCCGAGCGCCCCGCCGAGCAGGCCGGCCGCGCCGAGCAGCGCCACCACCAGGGCGAGACCACCGGCACCGACGCAGGCGACCAGGAGGCCCCGCAGCAGCACCACCCGCTGGCGGCCCGGGTCCAGGCCCGGCAGCGCCGCGACCAGGAACGTGCCCAGGCCCATGGCCACCAGCGAGCCGACGAGGGTCTGGGTGCTGATGGCCGCCGAGGCCGCACCGACGCCCTGGGCCGGGACGAGCCGGGCGACCAGCACCCAGAACAACAGGCCGAGGCCGGTGCCGAGCAGCTGTGCCGTCAGCAGCGAGCGGAAGGGCGCGAGGACGCCGTGCGCGCGGCTCATCCCTCGCCCCCCGAGGAGCTCGACGAGCCCGAGGTCGCGCCCGAGGTGGACGCGAGGGTCGTCTCCGGGGACGGGGCCAGGGCGGCGTCCGTCAACCCGTGGTAGGCGCTGAGCCCGGCCGCGGCCCCCGCGACAGCGAGGAGCACGACGGCGACGAGCGTCGCCCAGAACCCCGCGCGCCGCTGCGCCCACGGTCGGCGGGGCGCGGCGGGCGGATCGGCGCGGCCGGCGCGCACGAGGACGGCGCCGACGGCGATCAGGCCCAGCACCAGGGCGCCCTGGACCGGCGGGTAGCCGCCGAGCAGGCCGAGCAGGCCCACGAGCATGGCCCCCGGCAGGAGCAGGGCCGCCGTCACCAGGTGCTGCGGCCGGGGCCGACGGAGGACCGCCGCCACGTACCGGCGTCGCCACCACAGCAGCACGCCGGCGCCCCCGGCGACCACCAGGGTCTGCCACCACCGCGCGTCCCCCGGCAGCCCCGGGTCCGCCCGGTCGGCGAAGTGCTGGGTCTCCCCGCGCAGCGAGCGCACGTCGTAGACGACGACCCCGCCGGAGTCGTAGACGACGTCGAAGCCCTCCACCCCGGCGAACTTGGTCATCATCTCGCGCGTGGGGGTCTGGGCGGTGGCGCCGTAGCTGGAGCCGGCCTCGAAGTAGGAGCTGGAGAGCACCGTGTGCCCGATGATCCGTTCGTCGACCACCAGGAAGTCCACCTTGTTCTCGACGAGCAGGTCGAGCACCTCGTCGTCGACCGAGGTCGCGGTGAAGACGGGCGTGAGGTTGTCGTCGCCCGCCTGCTGGGTGACCGCGTCGACCGGGGCGAAGTCCGGGATGACGCGGTCCATGGTGAGGTCGGAGGCGATCCGGGAGCCGGCGGGCAGGTACTCCCCCGCCCAGCGGGCCACCGCCACGGTCTGCGCGTCGACGGAGCGCTGCTCGGCGCCCGGCAGGTAGGGCCCGGGGACCCGCTGCCAGTCCGGCCCGCCACCCAGGACGATGCCCCCGATGATCATGACCAGGGCGGCGGGGACGAGGACGCGGCGCAGGCGCGGCAGCCGCGGCACCAGCCAGACGGCGGCGACCAGCGCGGTGGCCAGGCACACGAAGGTGGTGGCGCGGTCGGCGACCTCGGAGGCCGTGGGGAAGAACCGCACCGCGTAGACCGCGGGGTAGGCCGAGGCGCTCACGAGCAGCAGCCAGCGGACCCGGGTGCGGCCGAGGAGGCTCCCCCGCAGGGTGCCCCAGAGGCTGGGCGCCAGGAGCGCGCACCACAGCAGGATCGACAGCCCCATGACGGCGATCTCCCACAGCGCGCTGCGGTTGCCCGAGCTGTCCGCGAGCACCTCGCGGCTGCCGCTCGAGCTGAACGTGAGGAGGTTCCACAGCTCGCCGCCGGTGGTCTCGAAGATCGGCCCCAGGTAGGTGACGAGGAGCGGGGCGACGACGGTCGTCCAGGCCGCCGCGAGGAGCGTGGCGACCTCGGCCACCACCAGCACCGTGCGGGCGCGGGAGCGGGCGGTGGAGGCCTGCGCCTCGTCCTCGCGCACCCGACGGGCCTCCAGGGCGAGCAGGACCACGAGGAACCAGAGGCCGGCGAGGTAGAGCCAGCTGGTGAGGTGGTGGGTGACGGTGAGGGCGGCGGTGGCGCCCAGCGAGGCGCCCAGGAGCACGAGCCGCTGTCGTCGCGGTCCGGCGAGGGACGCGGTCGTCACCCCACGGAGCAGGAGCGCGAGCGCCACCACGAGGAGCCCGAGCGCCGGGGTCTGGTACGCGAACTGCGCGTTGAAGAAGTAGAACTGGGGGCTGGCCGCGTACAGCAGGACGGCCGTCCCGCCGACCAGCGTCGGCGAGATTCTGGCGCCCTCGGGACGGAACCGACCGGCGAAGCGGCCCACCAGGGTCCCCAGCGCGAAGAGACCCGCGACCAGCAGGGCCCGCGAGCCTGCGTCCACCACGGCGATGCTCGCCACGACCGGGAGGCCCGTCGTCCAGTGCACGGCGGCCGTCGCGAGCTCCAGCCCCGGGTAGTACGGCGAGACCGGGAGCATGGTGTTCGCGGTGAAGAGGCCGTCCCCGTCGAGCAGGTCGAGCAGGGTGCGGACGTGGAGCGTCTCGTCGAAGCGGGTCGCCATCACCGGGTCGGAGAGGAACCACGAGGCCCAGAGCGTGAGGCCCAGCAGCTGGGCGGCCGCGAACCGCTGCCGACCCCGCAGCCGCGGGGAGGTGAGCAGCGCCGCGAACGGCGCGATGATCGGGACCAGCCCCAGGTAGTAGGGCCAGAGCGCCAGCTGCGCGTGGCCGGCCCAGCCCAGGACGTAGCCCACGACCTGCAGCGCGAGGCCGGCGCAGGCCAGCGCCAGGGCACCGCGCACCGGGGCGTCACGGACCACGGCCTCCGCGGGGCGCCGCAGGGGCCCGGGGAGGGCCGCCAGCACGGCCGAGGACGCGTGCCTGCCCGGGGGCGGCTGCTCGTCGTTCATGGCGTCGCCGGGGCTCCTCACCGGCGGTGGGACGCAGCGGGCTGCGCGCGGGGGGTGGACGTCGGCACCGCCGCGACCGGACGGTCCGAGGCGTCACAGTAGGCGACCTCCAGCGCGTCGACGCACCCCTCCCAGGTGGGGAGCTCGGTGACGTCCGGCACGCGCGGGTCCCCCAGCTGAGCCGCGACGGCGGCGGCGACGTCCTCGGCGGGCGCGTCCGCCTCCACCGTCCGGGCCCAGCCCAGCTCGCCGAGCTCGGTGAGGCCCGACGTCCGTGCCACCACGACCGGACGGCCCAGGTCGAGGGCCTCCATGACGGCGACGGGGTGGGCCTCGTAGTCGCTCAGCAGCACCACGCAGCCCGCGCGGGCGAGACTGCGCGCCATCTCCGCACGGTCGCGCGGCGGGACCAGGCGGACCGTCACGCGGTCGGCGACGCCGAGGCGCGCCGCCAGCGCACGCAGCTCACCCTCGTAGGGGCCCGCTCCGAGGATCTCCAGGCGCGCCTCCGGCACCCGCTCCAGCAGCGCCGGCAGCGCGGCGACGGCCCGCTGGTGCCCCTTGTACTTCTCCAACCGGCCGACGGTGACGACGAGCCCCGGCTCGACCGCGGGCGCGGGGACCGGCGCCGGCAGGGAGCCACCGTTGCGGACGAGGCGCACCGGCGCCCCGACCGCCTGCTCGAACCGGCGCACCTCGAACTCCGAGACCCCGACCAGCAGGCGGGCCCGGCGAAGCAGCGGCCCCAGCAGCCGCCACTGGGTGCCGCGCGCGCGGGCGCGGAGCTCGCTCGTCGCGCCGCCGGAGTGGAAGGTCAGCAGGTAGGGGGTGCGGCGCAGCCAGGCGCCGAGCATGGCCACCGGCGGCACCAGCGTGTGCACGCCCTGGACGTGGACGAGCTCGCGCCGGCGCGTCAGCAGGGCCAGGAGCAATCCGGGGCTCGCGTACCAGTCCCGGGTCCGGGGGTACGCGCGGTAGCGGCGCACGACGTAGCCGTCCGTGCGCTCCGTGCGCAGGAGGTCGCCCGTGCGGTCGGTGGTGAGCACCTCGAGCTCCCACCCCCGGGCGGCCAGCCTCCGCGCCACCTCGGCGACGTGGGACTCGATGCCGCCCAGGTCAGGCTGGGCCCTCGTGGACACCATGGTCACGCGTGGACGTCGCGGGGAGGCCGCCAGGTCCTCACCCGCCGGCACGGAATGGAGCGCCGGGCGGGCGACGGACCGCAGGCGCTGGGCCGTCGCCGAGCCGAGGGCGAGGACGACGAGCAGGACGGCCCAGCCGCCCGTGCGCCGACGCTGCGGACGCGTCACGAGGCGACCCGTCCCGCCTCGCGCAGGCGCGGCAGGTGCCGTCCGGGGCGCTCTCGCCGGCCGGCACCGCCACCCATGCCGCGGCCGGCGCGCACGCGCTCGGTGGCGATCGTGCGCAGGACCCGGATGCCGTCGCGGACCGCGTGCAGGTTGCTGGCGCCGTGCAGGCGCAGGCGCTCCACGCTCGGCACCTCGGTGATCGCCGAGTCCGCGGCCGCGAACCGGCAGGCGATGACCGTCTCGATCTCGAACCCGTCACCCCAGAGCATCGTGCCGTCCGGCGAGGGCTGCTGGGACTCCGGCAGGTCGAGCACCGGCAGCTGGTCCGCCCAGAAGGCGTTGTAGCCGTAGCAGAGGTCGCTGAAGCGCGTGCCGAACGCGGTGTTCATGGCCAGGTTGAGGCCGTGGTTGCCGGTGGAGCGGACCGCCGTGATGTCGGCGCTGCCGGCGTCCCAGCCGTAGCGCGTGCCCTTGGCGAAGTCCGCGCCCTCGGTGAGGGCGTCGACGAACGCGGTGATCTCGCTCGGGTCGGCGCTGCCGTCCGCGTCGAACATCACGATGACGTCGCCGCGCGCGGCCGCGAAGCCGGCGGCCAGCGCGTTGCCCTTGCCGCGGCGGCCCTGGCGCACCACGCGCACGGTCGGCAGCAGGCGCTGCGCGACCTCGACGGTGTCGTCGACGGACCCGCCGTCGATGAGGACGACCTCGGCGATGCGCTCGTCCGCCTCCCGGAGCTCCGGGAGCACGGCCTCCAGGTTGCGGGCCTCGTTCAGCGCCGGGACGACCACGGAGACGGACGGGACGGACGGCCGCGAGGCCGCCCGGGAGAAGGACGAGCGAGCCTGCCCGCTCGTCCTGTACGCGTCCCGGGACGACCCCGGGCGTGCGTGTGCAGTCATGTGTACCCCCCATGGTTCACAAGCGGTGCACATCTGTGCCCGCCGCTCTTGACCTTGCCCACTCGGGGGCGGTCTACACCACCTGTAGGAGAGGGAGGAGGTCACATCGCGACTGCACGACGAGTTCTCAGCGCGTTCTCCGGCGTGAGGCCCCTACGCGCCCGGAGGAGCCTTCGGGCCCAGCCGGAGGGGCGGCGCGGCACGCCCCTAGCGCACAGGCCACGGGTGTGCTCCGGCGGCGGCAGCGGAGGTGCGGTGCGGGGTCAGTGGAAGATCAGCGGGTCGACCGCGACGGCCACGAAGAGCAGGCTCAGGTACAGGTTCGAGAGGTGGAACAGCCGCATGGGCTGGATCTCGGTGAGGTCGTCGGTGCGGCGCGTGCGGCCCCACATGCGGTGCGCCTCCACGAGGAACACCGCACCGAGGACGACGGCCACCACCGGGTAGAGCAGGCCGGTGCCCGCGACCGGCCACAGCAGCAGCGACGTCACGACCGTGGCCCAGGTGTAGAGCACGACCTGCTTGCCCACCTCGGCGGCCGGGCGCACGGCGGGCAGCATCGGGACGTCGACCCCGGCGTAGTCCTCGCGGTAGCGCAGGGCCAGGGCCCAGGTGTGCGGCGGGGTCCAGAAGAAGACGACCAGGAACAGGATGATCGGAGTCCACGCCAGCGACCCGGTGACCGCGGTCCAGCCGATGAGGGCCGGGAAGCAGCCGGCGAGGCCGCCCCAGACGATGTTCTGCGTGGTGCGGCGCTTGAGCAGCATCGTGTAGACGAGCACGTAGAACGCGTTCGCCCCGAGCGAGAGCGCCGCCGAGAGCGGGTTCACCAGGGTGAGCAGGACGGCGGTCGAGGCGACGGCCAGGACGGTGCCGAACACGAGCGCGGCGACCGGGCTGACGATGTGCCGCGGGAGGGCACGCCGACGCGTCCGACGCATCTGCTCGTCGATGTCGCGGTCGTAGACGCAGTTGAACACCGAGGCCGAGCCCGCCGAGAACGTCCCGCCGATGACGGTGCCGACGACGGTGAGCAGGTCCGGCACGCCCCGGGCCGCGAAGAACATCACCGGAACGGTGGTCAGCAGGAGCAGCTCGATGACCCGCGGCTTGGTCAGCCCGACGTACGCGGCGACGACGTCGCGCCACGTGGTCGGCTCGGCCGCGGAGCCCGTCCGACGACCGATCGCACCGGTCGCGTGGGTGGGGGCATCGGTGTCACGATCGTCACGCGGTGAGGCGGACGAGGAACCGACGTACGTCACAGATGACCTTCGATCCTGCGGGTGGGTGAGGCGATGAGATGCGCCGGGAAGTCTACTGCCCAGGGTGAGTAGGCTCGGAATCGACTGGGAACAGGCCGGTACCCGAGCCCGTTGCCCCGAAGGCCGCCCCGGGTCGTCCATGCCGAGGACCCGCCGGCGCCGCCGACGCTGATGAGAAGGCTGCCACTGAGCAGCCACGAGAGGATCTTCCACGTGACCACAAGCGAGCAGCTCGACTGGACCGACCTCGACCGCAAGGCGGTCGACACCGTCCGGGTCCTGGCGATGGACGCGGTGCAGAAGGTGGGCAACGGCCACCCCGGCACCGCCATGAGCCTGGCCCCCGCGGCCTACCTGCTCTTCCAGAAGGTCATGCGGCACGACCCGGCGGACCCCCGCTGGATCGCCCGTGACCGTTTCGTGCTCTCGTGCGGCCACTCCAGCATCAGCCTCTACATCCAGCTGTACCTGGGCGGCTTCGGCCTGGAGCTGGACGACCTCAAGGCGCTGCGCACGTGGGGCTCGAAGACCCCCGGCCACCCGGAGCTCGGCCACACCGCCGGCGTCGAGGTCACCACCGGTCCGCTGGGCCAGGGCGTCGCCAACGCCGTCGGCATGGCGATGTCCGCCCGCCGCGTCCACGGGCTCCTCGACCCGGAGGCGGCCGAGGGCGAGAGCCTCTTCGACCACCACGTCTACGTGCTCTGCTCGGACGGCGACCTGGAGGAGGGCGTCAGCGGCGAGGCCAGCTCGCTCGCCGGCACCCAGGCCCTGGGCAACCTGACGATGATCTACGACCGCAACAAGATCTCGATCGAGGGCGACACGGACGTGGCCTTCACCGAGGACGTGGCCAAGCGCTACGAGGCCTACGGCTGGCACGTCCAGACGGTCGACTGGACGAACGGCGGCACCGAGTACGTCGAGGACGTCCCGGCCCTGCACGCGGCCGTCGTCGCCGCGGGCGAGGTCACCGACAAGCCCTCGCTGATCGTGCTCGACACCGTCATCGCGTGGCCCGCCCCGAACGCCCAGGGCACCGAGGCCGCCCACGGCAGCGCCCTGGGCGCCGACGAGGTCGCCGCCACCAAGCAGGTCATGGGCTTCGACCCGGAGCAGACGTTCGAGGTCCCGGACGACGTCATCGCCCACACCCGCTCGCTCCTCGAGCGCGGCGCCTCCTGGGGTTCCGAGTGGGACGAGCAGTACCGGGCCTGGGCCGAGAAGAACGCCGACAAGGTCGACCTCCTGCACCGCCTCAAGGCCCAGGAGCTGCCCGAGGGCCTCGCGGCCGCCCTGCCGGTCTTCGAGGCCTCGGAGAAGGGTGTCGCCACCCGCTCCGCCAGCGGCCAGGTCATCAACGCCATCGCCGGCGTCATGCCCGAGCTGTGGGGCGGCTCCGCCGACCTCGCCGGCTCGAACAACACCACCATCAAGGGCGCGCCGTCCTTCCTGCCGTCGACCACGACCGTCGAGGAGTACGAGGCGGACCCGTTCCAGGGCCGCGTCCTCCACTTCGGCATCCGTGAGCACGGCATGGGCGCGATCATGAACGGCATCGCGGCCGATGGCATGACCCGCGTCTTCGGCGGCACCTTCCTGACGTTCTCCGACTACATGCGCGGCGCGGTCCGCGTCGCGGCGCTGTCCAAGCTGCCCGTGGTCTACGTCTGGACGCACGACTCCATCGGCCTGGGCGAGGACGGCCCGACCCACCAGCCGATCGAGCACTTCGCCGCGCTGCGCGCCATCCCGGGCCTCGACTTCGTCCGCCCGGCCGACGCCAACGAGACCGCCGCCGCCTGGGCCGCCATCCTCGCGAACACCGACCGACCGGCTTCCCTGGCCCTCACCCGCCAGAACGTGCCGACCTTCCCGCGCGGCGAGCAGGGCTACGCCACCACCGAGGACGTCGCCAAGGGTGGCTACGTGCTGCTCGACACCGACGGCGAGCCCGACGTGGTCCTGATGGGCACCGGCTCCGAGGTGCAGCTGGCCGTCCAGGCCCGCGACCTCCTCGCCGCCGAGGGCGTCCAGGCCCGCGTGGTCTCGCTCCCCTGCCTGGAGTGGTTCGAGGAGCAGGACCAGGCCTACCGCGACACCGTCATCCCGCCGCAGGTCAAGGCCCGCGTCTCGGTCGAGGCCGGCATCAAGATGGGCTGGCGCGAGTACGTCGGCGACCACGGCCGGATCGTCTCGCTCGACCACTACGGCGCCTCCGCCGACTTCGCCCGCCTGTACTCGGAGTTCGGCATCACCGCGCAGGCCGTCGCCGACGCCGCGCGCGACAGCATCACGTCCGTCCGGGCCTGAGCGCCCACCGACACACACGTTCCAGGAGGAACACATGAGTGACCGTCTCAAGGCGCTGGCCGACGCCGGCGTGTCCATCTGGCTCGACGACCTCTCGCGCGAGCGGATCGAGACCGGCAACCTGGCCGCCGTCGTCGCGGAGAAGTCCGTCACCGGCGTCACGACCAACCCGACCATCTTCCAGGGCGCCATCGCCAACGGCGAGCGCTACGACGCCCAGGTGCGTGAGCTCGTCGCCGCCGGCAAGGACGTGGACGAGGTCATCTTCGCCCTCACCACGCAGGACGTCCGCAACGCCTGCGACATCCTCGCGCCGGTCGCGGCCTCCACGAAGTACGACGGCCGGGTCTCCATCGAGGTGGAGCCGGGCCTGGCCAACGACACCGAGGGCACCATCGCCTCGGCCCGCGCCCTCTGGGCGGAGGTCGACCGCAGCAACGCCCTGATCAAGATCCCCGCCACGCTCGAGGGCCTGCCCGCGATCACCGCCGTCATCGCCGAGGGGATCAGCGTGAACGTGACGCTGATCTTCAGCCTCGAGCGCTACCAGGCCGTCATGGACGCCTACCTCACCGGCCTCGAGCAGGCCCGGGAGGCGGGCCTGGACCTGTCGAAGATCAACTCGGTGGCGTCCTTCTTCGTCTCGCGCGTGGACTCCGAGGTCGACAAGCGCCTCGAGAAGATCGGCTCCGACGAGGCCCTGGCCCTGCGCGGCAAGGCCGCCGTCGCCAACGCCCGCGTGGCCTACGGCGCGTTCGAGGAGGTCTTCTCCTCCGACCGCTGGAAGCAGCTGGAGTCCGCCGGCGCCAACCCGCAGCGTGCGCTGTGGGCCTCCACCGGCGTCAAGAACCCCGACTACTCCGACACGATGTACGTCATCGACCTCGTGGTCGCCGACACCGTCAACACCATGCCGGAGAAGACGATGGACGCCGTCGCCGACCACGGCGAGGTCAAGGGCGACCAGGTCAGCGGCACCTACGCCGACGCCCAGGGCGTCCTCGACGCCGTCGCCGCCGTGGGCGTCGACTGGGCCGAGGTCATGACCCTGCTCGAGGACGAGGGCGTGTCCAAGTTCCAGGACTCCTGGAAGGACCTCGTGGCCAGCGTCCAGTCGCAGATGGACAAGGCCGCCCAGTGAGCGCCCCGATCGACCCCACGTCCACCGCGGCGTGGGGTCGGTTGGCCTCCCGGGCCTCCGGCTTCTCCCCCGACCTGCGCGCCTGGTTCGACGCCGACGCCACCCGGGTGGAGAAGCTGACCCACCAGGCCGCCGACCTCCACGTCGACCTCTCCAAGAACCTCGTGGACGACGACCTGGTGGCCGACCTCGTGGCCCTGGCCGGCGAGGTGGGGCTCGAGGCGCGTCGCGACGCGATGCTCGCGGGCGAGCACATCAACGTCACCGAGGACCGGGCGGTGCTCCACACCGCCCTGCGCCTGCCGTCGGAGGCCACCCTGGTGGTCGACGGGCAGGACGTCGTCGCCGACGTGCACGAGGTCCTGGGCCGGGTCTACGACTTCGCCGACCAGGTGCGCTCGGGCGAGTGGACCGGGGTGACCGGGAAGCCGGTCGCCACGGTCGTCAACATCGGGATCGGCGGCTCCGACCTGGGCCCCGTCATGGCGTACGAGGCGCTCCAGCCCTACGTCCGCGACGGCCTGGAGTGCCGGTTCATCTCGAACATCGACCCGACCGACGCGGCCACCACGCTGGCCGGGCTGGACCCCGAGACGACGCTGTTCATCGTCTCCTCCAAGACCTTCGGGACGCTGGAGACGCTGACCAACGCCCGCCTGTGCCGCTCCTGGCTCCTCGCGGGCCTGCAGGAGGCCGGCATCGACACCGGCGAGGCCGTCGCGAAGCACTTCGTGGCCGTCTCCACCAACCTCGAGAAGGTCGCGGACTTCGGCATCGACCCGGCCAACGCCTTCGGGTTCTGGGACTGGGTCGGTGGCCGGTACTCGATGGACTCCGCGATCGGCACGTCGCTGGCCGTGGCCATCGGGCCGGACGCGTTCGCCGACCTGCTGGCCGGCATGCACGCCATGGACGAGCACTTCCGGACGGCTCCCCTGGGCGAGAACGTCCCGGCGCTCATGGGTCTGCTCAACGTGTGGTACTCGAACTTCCTCGACGCCCACACGCACGCCGTCCTTCCCTACAGCCAGCTGCTGCACCGCTTCCCGGCGTACCTCCAGCAGCTGACCATGGAGTCGAACGGCAAGAGCGTCACCTGGGACGGCAAGGCGGTCACCACCGGCACGGGCGAGGTGTTCTGGGGCGAGCCCGGGACCAACGGCCAGCACGCCTTCTACCAGCTGATCCACCAGGGCACGCGGATCGTCCCGGCGGACTTCCTGGCCTTCGCCGAGCCGGCCTTCCCGCTCAAGGACGGCGAGACCGACGTCCACGAGCTGTTCCTGGCGAACTTCTTCGCGCAGACGCAGGCGCTGGCCTTCGGCAAGACGGCGGACGAGGTCCGCGCCGAGGGCACCGCGGAGGCGATCGTCCCCGCGCGGGTGTTCTCGGGCAACCGGCCGACGACGTCCATCATGGCGCCGGCGCTCACGCCGTCCGTGCTCGGTCAGCTCATCGCGCTGTACGAGCACATCACGTTCACCCAGGGCGTGGTGTGGGGCATCGACAGCTTCGACCAGTGGGGCGTCGAGCTGGGCAAGCAGCTCGCGTCGGCCCTCACTCCGGCGGTCGCCGGGGACGAGGCCGTCGCCGCCGCCCAGGACGCGTCCACCCAGGCGCTGGTCGCCTACTACCGGCGTCACCGATCCTGACCCGCCCCCAGCGCGCCTCCACCCCACCCTGATGGCACGCTGACCACCGATCCCGGCCCGGGCACGCCACGCGAGCCCGGGCCGGGTCACGTCCCACCCCGCACGACCACGGAGGTCCCATGTCCCCGCTGCCCGACCGTCCCGCCGCCCGCGTCGAGGTCCACCCCGACGCCTCGGCCCTCGCGACGGCCATCGCCGGCGAGCTGCTCAACCGCCTCGCCGACGTCCAGGCCGCCGGCCGGACGCCCCACGTCGTGCTGACCGGCGGCACGATCGCCGACGCCATGCACGCCGAGGTCACCCGCCTGGCCGACGCCTCGGGCGTCGACCTCACCGAGGTGGAGTTCTGGTTCGGTGACGAGCGCTTCGTCGCCCCGGACTCCCCCGACCGGAATGTCGGCCAGGTCCGACGGGCCTTCCTCGACCCCGCCGGCGTGCCCGCGCGTCGGGTCCACGCCATGCCGTCCACGCAGGACGCCGAGGACGTCGACGCGGCCGCCGCGCTCTACGCCGACGAGCTCGCCGAGCAGGGCCCGGAGGCCTTCGACGTCGCCATGTTCGGCGTCGGCCCCGACGGCCACATCGCCTCGCTCTTCCCGGGCTTCCCGCAGCTGGCCGAGGAGTCCGCCACGGTCCTCGGCGTCCGCGACGCCCCCAAGCCCCCGCCGGAGCGGATCACGCTGACCTACCCGGCGCTGGCGCGGTCGCGGGCGGTCTGGTTCCTGGTCAGCGGTGAGGGCAAGGCCGAGTCCGTCGCCGCCGCCCACGCGGAGGGGACCACGAAGGAGCAGATCCCCGCCGTGGGGCTCATGGGGACCGAGGACACCCGCTGGTTCCTCGACACCGGGTCCGCCTCGCAGCTCTGAACGGCAGCCCAGCAGCAGGAGCGGACCGCGCTGCGTCCGCCCCGGCACGACGAAGGCCCCCGACCTGAGGTCGGGGGCCTTCGTGCTGGGCCGTGAAGCTGGGCCGTGAAGCTGGGCCCTGCTGCTGGACGCGTGTGCGTCAGAAGATCAGGTCGCCGGACGCGCGGCGGCTGCGCAGCAGCGAGAGCGCCTCGTCCAGGATGTCCTCGGCCTCCTTGTCGGAGCGACGCTCCTTCACGTAGGCCAGGTGCGTCTTGTAGGGCTCGATCTTGGGCGCCGGCGGCGGGTTCTCGGAGTCCCGGCTCGCGGGGAGCCCGCACTTGGGGCAGTCCCAGCTGTCGGGGACGGTCGCCTCGACCGAGAACGCCACCACGACGCGGTGCTCGTGCGAGCAGTAGTACGACACGGCCTGGCGCGGCGCGGCCTCGCCACGCTCCGCCTCGCCCATGGGGCCCGCGCCGACGCGGCTCCCCCGGATCGCGTTTCCTCCACCAGCCACAGCGGTTCCCTCTCCCCCGTCGTCGCAGTCAGTAGGCGTAGAGCATGCCGAGGGCGATCACCGTGGCGAACCACAGGACGCCGGTGGCGATGGTGATCCTGTCCAGGTTCTTCTCGGCCACCGACGAACCGCCCAGGGAGCTGCTGACGCCGCCGCCGAACATGTCGGACAGACCGCCGCCGCGCCCCTTGTGGAGCAGCACGAGCATGACCATCAGCGCGCTGGAGAGCACCAGCACGATGGTGAAGACGAGAATGAGGAGATCCACGGGCGCGATCCTACGTGAAGGTGGTCAACGACACCGGCAGCGGGCCCACAGGACCCGCTGCCGGTGTCGGCCGGTCAAGACCGGTCGGTCAGGACGGCTCTCAGACCGTCGGCAGCTGCGCATAGCGGCAGATGCCGGAGAACTCCTCCGCCTGGAGGCTCGCGCCGCCGACGAGGCAGCCGTCGACGTCGTCCTTCTCCATGATGGCGGCCGCGTTGGCCGCCTTCACCGAGCCGCCGTAGAGGACGCGGACGCCCTCTGCGGCCTCGGCGCCGAGGTTCTCGGCGACCCAGCCACGGATCGCCGCGCAGACCTCCTGCGCGTCCTCGGGGGTCGCCACCTCGCCGGTGCCGATGGCCCAGACGGGCTCGTAGGCCACGACCAGGCCGGCGACCTCGTCGGCGGTGAAGCCGGCGAGGCTGCCCGCGACCTGGGCGAGGGTGTAGGAGACCTGCTCCCCCGCCTTGCGCACGTCGAGGGGCTCACCGACGCAGACGATCGGCGTCATGCCGGCCGCGAGCGCCTTGCGCGACTTCGTGTTCACGAGCGCGTCCGACTCGCCGTGGTACTCGCGGCGCTCGGAGTGACCGGTGACGACGTAGGAGCACCCCAGCTTCGCCAGCATGCCCGCGGGGATCTCGCCCGTGTAGGCACCGCCGTCGTGGGCGGAGACGTCCTGCGCGCCGTAGCGGATCGACAGCTTGTCGCCGTCGACCAGGGTCTGCACCGAGCGCAGGTCCGTGAACGGCGGGACGACGACCACCTCGACACCGGAGTAGTCGTGCTTCTTGTCGTCGAGCGTCCAGGCGAGCTTCTGCACGAGGGCGACGGCCTCGACGTGGTTGAGGTTCGCCTTCCAGTTGCCCGCCATGAGGGGCGTGCGTGCCATGCGGTCAGTCCTCCAGGATCTGCAGGCCGGGGAGGGTCTTGCCCTCCAGGTACTCCAGCGACGCGCCGCCACCGGTCGAGATGTGGCCGAAGTCGTCGTCGGCGAAGCCGAGCGCGCGCACCGCGGCGGCGGAGTCGCCGCCGCCGACCACGGAGAGACCGTCCACGCCGGTGAGCGCCTGGGCCACGGCCCGGGTGCCCTCGGCGAACGCCGCGACCTCGAACACGCCCATGGGGCCGTTCCAGAACACGGTGTGGGCCTCGGCCAGCACGGCGGCGAACGCCTTGCCGGACTCGGGGCCGATGTCGAGACCCAGGCTGTCGGCCGGGATCGCGTCCGCGGCGACGACGGTCGGGCTCGGCGTCACGTCGCCGGACGGGAAGGCGGTGTCGACCACGACGTCCGTGGGCAGGACGATCTTCACGCCCAGCTCGTCGGCCCGGGCCAGGTAGGACCGGCAGGTGTCGAGCTGGTCGGCCTCGAGCAGGGACTTGCCGACCTCGTGGCCCTGGGCCGCGAGGAAGGTGAAGACCATGCCGCCGCCGATGAGCAGCGTGTCCGCCTTGCCGAGCAGGTTGTCGATGACGCCCAGCTTGTCGGAGACCTTCGAGCCACCGAGGACGACCGCGTACGGCCGGACCGGGGACTCCGTGAGCCGCTTCAGCACGTCCACCTCAGCGGCCACGAGGCCACCCATGGTGTGCGGGAGCAGCGTCGCGATCTCGTAGACGCTGGCCTGCTTGCGGTGGACGACGCCGAAGCCGTCCGAGACGAACGCGTCCGCGAGCGCCGCGAGCTGCTGGGCGAACGCCAGGCGCTCGCCCTCGTCCTTGCTGGTCTCGCCCGCGTTGAAGCGGACGTTCTCCAGCAGGGCGACCTCGCCGTCGGCGAGGCCGGCGACGGTGGCCGTGGCGGACTCGCCGACGGTGTCGGTGGCGAAGGCCACCGGGGCGCCGAGGAGCTCACCGAGCCGACCGGCCACGGGCGCGAGGGAGTACTTGGCCTCCGGAGCGCCCTTCGGACGACCGAGGTGCGCGGTGACGACCACCCGCGCCCCGGCCTCGGCCAGGGCACGGATGGTCGGCACGCTCGCGCGGATCCGGCCGTCGTCGGTGATGGTGGTGCCATCGAGGGGGACGTTCAGGTCGGAGCGGACCAGGACCCGCTTGCCGGCGACGTCCCCGAGACCGGGGAAGTCGCTCATGTCAGAGGGTCTCCCCGACGAAGGCGATCAGGTCGACGAGGCGGTTGGAGTAGCCCCACTCGTTGTCGTACCAGCCGGCGACCTTGACGGTGCTGCCGAGGACCTTGGTCAGCGGCGCGTCGAAGATGCAGGAGGCCGGGTCGGTGACGATGTCCGAGGACACGATCGGCGCGGTCGAGTACTTGAGGAACTTGCCGTCGGCCGCGGCCTTGACGATCTCGTTGACCTCGTCGACGGAGGTCTCGCGCGGGGCCTCGAAGGTGAGGTCGGTGAGCGAGCCGGTCGGGGTGGGGACGCGGAGGGCGTAGCCGTCCAGCTTGCCCTTGAGCTCCGGGAGCACCAGACCGATCGCCTTCGCCGCACCGGTGGAGGTGGGGACGATGTTGAGGGCGGCGGCGCGGGCGCGACGCAGGTCCTTGTGGATGTTGTCCTGGAGGTTCTGGTCCGCGGTGTAGGCGTGCACCGTGGTCATGAGGCCCTTGGTGATGCCGAGGCCGTCGTTGAGGGCCTTCGCCATGGGCGCGAGGCAGTTGGTGGTGCACGACGCGTTGGAGATGACGGTGTGGGCCGCCGGGTCGTACAGCTCGTGGTTGACGCCCATCACGATCGTGATGTCCTCGTTGGAGGCCGGGGCCGAGATGATGACCTTCTTGGCGCCGGCGTCGACGTGGGCCTTGGCCTTGGTCGCGTCGGTGAAGAAGCCGGTGGACTCGACGACGACGTCCACGCCGAGGTCGCCCCACGCGAGGTTGCCGGGCTCGCGCTCGGCGGAGACCTTGATCTCCTTGCCGCCGACGATGATGGCGTCGTCGGTGGCCGAGACCTCGTCCGGGAGGACGCCGAGGATCGAGTCGTACTTCAGCAGGTGCGCCAGGGTGGCGTTGGCGGTGAGGTCGTTGATGCCGACGATCTCCACGTCGGCACCCGAGGCCGCCACGGCCCGGAAGAAGTTGCGGCCGATCCGGCCGAATCCGTTGATACCTACACGAACGGTCACTGCTGCTCCTGCTCAGATAGTCAGGTGGTGGTCGCGGCGAGTTCTGTCCCGCCGCTGCGAGGCCTGGTTCGGTCCAGACGACTCGACCCTAGCGGTCTTCACTCCCCGCGTGACCCCCGTGGACCGTGCTACGAGCAAGTAACGGCGTGATGTCGGACTCGCTTCACCGGACGGACGCGTCCGCGTCGCCCATCCCACGCCGTGGGAGGGGCCAAAGCCCCTGTCGCGACGCAGAGGCCGACGCCCCGGCGGGTGCCCAGGCGGCTGCCTCAGGCGTCCTCGGCGAGCAGCTCGGGCGACAGCGACGCCTCGGTGTCCGGGATGCCCAGCTCCTCCGCGCGCTTGTCCGCCATGGCCAGCAGCCGGCGGATACGCCCGGCGATCGCGTCCTTGGTGAGGACCGGCTCGTGCAGCTGACCCAGCTCCTCCAGCGAGGCCTGCTTGTGCTCCAGGCGCAGGGCACCGGCCATCTTCAGGTGGTCGGGGACCTCGTCCCCGAGGATCTCCAACGCCCGCTCGACCCGGGCGCCGGCCGCCACGGCCGCGCGCGCCGACCGGCGCAGGTTCGCGTCGTCGAAGTTGGCGAGCCGGTTGGCGGTCGCCCGCACCTCGCGGCGCATCCGGCGCTCCTCCCACGCGAGCAGGGACTCGTGGGCGCCGAGCCGGGTCAGGAGCTGACCGATGGCGTCGCCGTCACGGATCACCACCCGGTCCACGCCGCGCACCTCGCGGGCCTTGGCGGAGATGCCGAGCCGCCGGGCCACGCCCACGAGGGCCAGCGCCGCCTCCGAGCCCGGGCAGGTGATCTCCATGGCGCTGGAGCGGCCGGGCTCCGTGAGCGAGCCGTGCGCGAGGAAGGCCCCGCGCCAGGCGGCCACCGCGTCGCAGGTCCCGCCGGAGACCACCGCCGGGGGCAGCCCGCGGACCGGTCGCCCGCGGCCGTCGAGGAGGCCCGTCTGACGGGCCAGGGAGTCGCCGTCACGGTGGACGCGGAGCAGGTACCGGCTCCCCCGGCGCAGGCCGTTGCCCTGCACCATCACGATCTCGGAGGACGCGTTGTAGATCTCCGCGATGTCCTTGCGCAGCCGTCGGGCTGCGGCCCCGGTGTCCAGCTCCGCCTCGATCACCACACGCCCGCTGACCAGGTGCAGCCCGTTGGTGAACCGCAGGGTCGTGGCCACCTCCGCCTTCCGGCAGCACGTGCGGGTGACCGGGGTGTTGGCGAGCTCCGCCTTGACCTGTGCCGTCATCGCCATGCGGCCGATCCTGCCACGCTCGACCCAGCCTGACGGGCAACGGGGCCACCCACGCGCCCGGGCGTGTCGCGGACCCGTTCGGGCACGTTCGGGCACGGGCCGGGCGCGCGACGCTCGACCTCAGCGGCCGACGCGCGCCTCCACCAGCCGCTCCAGCGCGCCGGCGAGCAGGTGCACGTCGTGACGGGGACTTCCGTCGTCGCAGGCGACGTCCGTGACGACCACGCGGGCACCGCAGGCCGCGGCCTCCCGCTCGAGGTCGGGGAGCGTGGCCGGGTCCACGAGCTCGGGGTCGAGGATCGACGGGTCGACCAGGACGACGTCCAGCCGCAGGTCCGGTGCGTGCTCGCGCAGGACCCGCAGGTGGTCGGCGGGCGCGAAGCCGCCCGTCTCCCCCGGCTGCTCCGCCAGGTTGAGGACGACGGCCAGGCGGGCCGGCGTGGAGACGAGGGCGTCCCGCAGCCCGGGCACCATCAGGTGCGGCAGCACGGAGGTGAACCAGGAGCCGGGGCCGAGGAGCACCCAGTCGGCGGCCAGCACCGCGTCGACCGCCTCGGTGCAGGGGGCGGGGTCGGCGGGCTCGAGCGCGACGGACTCGATGCGCCCGGCGGTGGTGGCGACCTCGACCTGGCCTCGCACCGTCGTCCGGGCGTCCGGGGCCCCGGGCTCCGCCCCGCGCACCACGGCGCGGATGTCCATCGGCGTCAGCGCCATCGGCAGCACGCGACCGCGCGCACCGAGCAGGCGACCGACGAGGTCGAGGGCGGCGACGTGGTCCCCGAGCTGCTCCCACAGCGCCACGATGAGCAGGTTGCCCACGCTGTGGCCCCGCATGTCGCCGTCGCCCGCGAAGCGGTGCTGGAGCACCTGCTCCCACGTCTCGCCCCAGTCGTCGGAGCCGCAGAGGGCCGCGAGGGCCATCCGCAGGTCACCCGGAGGCAGCACTCCGAACTCCGCGCGGAGGCGGCCGGACGAGCCACCGTTGTCCGCGACCGTCACGACGGCGGTCACCTCGCCGACCACGTCGTCGTAGGTCAGCTCGCGCAGCGCACGCAGGGTGGCGTGGAGGCCGTGGCCCCCGCCCAGGGCGACGACCCGGGCACCCGGCCGTTCGGACGGCGGGGGCGGCAGTGGGATCTCGGGGACGGCGGGCGCGCTCACTCGCGCCCCAGGTCACGGTGGGTGGCGGTGGCCTGGAACCCACGCTCGACGAGACGCCGGGTGATCTCCTCCGTCATCGCCACGCTGCGGTGCTTGCCCCCGGTGCAGCCGATCGCCACGCGCATGAACCGCTTGCCCTCGCGCAGGTACCCCTCCGCGACGCCCTCGAGGACGGGCAGGTAGCCGTCGAGGAACTCGGCGGCGCCGGGCTGGGAGAGGACGTAGTCGGAGACCTCCGGGTCCCGGCCGGTGCTCGGGCGCAGCTCTGGGATCCAGTGCGGGTTGGGCAGGAAGCGCATGTCGGCCAGGAAGTCGGCGTCCACGGGGATGCCGTACTTGAAGCCGAAGCTCACCACGCGGATGCGCAGGCGCGTCGCCTCGTCGGTACCGAACGCCTCCCGGATGCGCGCGGTGAGCTGGTGGACGTTGAGCGAGGTGGTGTCGATGACCAGGTCGGCGTCCCCGCGCAGGTCGGCGAGGACCCGGCGCTCGCGCTGGAGGCCGTCGAGCAGGCGTCCGCTGCCCTGCAGGGGGTGCGGACGGCGCACCGCCTCCTGCCGCCGCACGAGCACCTCGTCGCTGCACTCCAGGAAGACCAGGGAGGCGAGCCGTCCGTGGGCGCCCTCGGCCAGGTTCACCTGGAGGGAGTCGAAGAACGACCCCGAGCGGACGTCGACCACCACCGCGATCGGCTGGCTCGTCCCGCGGCTGGTGTCGACGAGGCGGACGACGTCACCCAGGAGGGACGGCGGCAGGTTGTCGACGACGTAGTACCCGAGGTCCTCGAGCTCCTTGGCCGCCGTGCTCCGCCCGGCCCCCGTCATGCCCGTCACCACGACGAGCCGACCGGGCTCGTGCCCGGTGTCCGCAGCGCTGCTCATGCTTCCTCGATCTCCCCGGTGGCGGTGTTGACGACCCAGCCGCTCCCGCCCTCGGCGGGCCCGTCCGCGGCCGTGGGGCCATTGTGTCCGTCGGTGCCGCCCGAGCCCTGCGCCGACCCGCCGGGCTCGACCGCCGCCTTGATCGCCTCCGCCGTGCGCGGACCGATGCCGGGCACCTGGGCGATCTCCTCCACCGTGGCCCCCCGCAGCTTCTTGAGCGAGCCGAAGTGCGCCAGGAGCGTCTTGCGTCGCACCTCGCCCAGGCCCGGCACGTCGTCCAGGGCGGACTCCACCATGGACTTCGAGCGCCGAGAGCGGTGGTGCGTGATGGCGAAGCGGTGGGCCTCGTCCCGGAGCCGCTGGAGCAGGTAGAGGCCCTCGGAGGTGCGCGGGAGGATCACCGGGTCCTCCTCGTTCGGCACCCAGACCTCCTCCAGCCGCTTCGCCAGGCCGCACACGGGGACGTCGTCGATGCCGAGCTCCTCGAGGGCAGCGCGGGCCGCCGCCACCTGCGGCGGGCCGCCGTCGACGACGACCAGGCCCGGCTGGTAGGCGAACTTGCGGGGCCGGCCGGTTTCCGGGTCCACGAGCATCGGCCCGTTCTCGCCGTCCCCGGGGCGGTACTCGCTGCGCGCCTGCTCGTCGAGGAGCCGGCGGAAGCGCCGGGTGATCACCTCGTGCATGGACGCCACGTCGTTCTGGCCGTCCACGCCCTTGATCACGAACCGGCGGTACTCCGACTTGCGCGCGAGGCCGTCCTCGAAGACGACCATGGAGGCGACCACCTCCGTGCCCTGCAGGTTGGAGATGTCGTAGCACTCGATGCGCAACGGGACGTCGTCGAGCTCCAACGCCTCCTGGATCTCCTCCAGCGCCCGGTTGCGGGTCGTGAGGTCGCTGGCGCGCTTGGTCTTGTGCAGCGCCAGCGACTGGGAGGCGTTCTTCTCCACCGTCTCCAGCAGCGTCCGCTTGTCGCCCCGCTGCGGGACCCGGACCTGCACCCTGGAGCCGCGCAGGTCGCCGAGGAGCTCCTCGAGGGTGGCCGTGTCCGTGGGCAGCGCGGGCACGAGGATCTCCTTGGGGATCGACTCCCCCGACTCCCCCGCGTACAGCTGGAGCAGGAAGGTCTCGACGAGGTCGGCCGTCTCCCCCGAGTCCATTCGGTCGGCGACCCACCCCCGCTGGCCGCGGATGCGTCCGCCGCGGACGTAGAACACCTGGACGGCGACCTCCAGGGGGTCCTCGGCGAGCGCCACCACGTCGGCGTCGGCGCCGTCCCCGAGCACCACCGCCTGCTTCTCCAGGGCGCGGTTGAGGGCGCCCAGGTCGTCGCGGAGACGGGCGGCCCGCTCGAAGTCGAGGTCGTCGGAGGCGGCGTACATCTCCTTCTCGACCCGGCGGACGAACGCCTGGGTGCGACCGCCCATGAAGTCGCAGAACTCGTCGACGATCACCCGGTGCTCGTCGGCGCTGACCTTCCCGACGCAAGGTGCCGAGCACTTGTCGATGTAGCCGAGCAGGCACGGCCGGCCGATCTGGGCCGAGCGCTTGAACACGCCGTTGCTGCACGAGCGCATCGGGAAGACGCGGAGCAGGATGTCGACGGTCTCGCGGATGGCCCAGGCGTGGCTGTACGGGCCGAAGTACCGCGTGCCCCGTCGCTTCGCACCGCGGCCGACCATCACCCGCGGGAACTCCTCGGAGACGGTCACCGCGAGCCAGGGGTAGGACTTGTCGTCGCGGTACTTGACGTTGAACCGCGGGTCGAACTCCTTGATCCAGGAGTACTCCAGCTGGAGCGCCTCGACCTCGGTGTTGACGACGGTCCACTCGACGCTGCGCGCGGTGGTGACCATCGTGGCCGTGCGCGGGTGCAGGTTCTGGATCGGCTGGAAGTAGTTCGAGAGCCGGGCCCGGAGGCTGTTGGCCTTCCCGACGTAGATGACTCGCCCGTGGCCGTCGCGGAAGCGGTAGACCCCCGGCTGCGTCGGGATCGTGCCGGGCTCGGGTCGGTAGGACAGGGGTCCGGTCGAGGGTCGTGCAGCCACCCGATCAGCCTACGAGGCGCCCCCGACAGCGACGCCCACCCCCGCGCGGCGGAGGTGGGCGTGGATGTCCCCGTGGCGCGCCGGGCGCGCCGGGAGGATCAGGCGATGGTGACCTCGCCGTCCTTGACCGTGATGTCGACGCTGTCGAGCGGGGACGGAGCGGGGCCCTCGAGGACGTCGCCGGTGCTCACGTCGAAGACGGAGCCGTGGCACGTGCACACGATGCCGTCGGCGCTGATCTGGCTCACCGGGCAGCCCTGGTGGGTGCAGATGGCCGAGAAGCCCTCGTACTGGCCCTTCGTCGGCTGCGTGACGACGACCCCGGCGTCGCTGTAGATGACGCCGCTGCCCACGGGGACGTCGGACGCCTTGCCCAGCACCTGGCCGGACTCGGCCGTGGACTCCGCCGAGGCGGACCCGCTGTCGTCGGAGGAGCAGGCGGCCAGCACCGGGACGGCGAGGCCGGCCACGGCCCCCAGGCCGATCGCCCGGCGGCGGGACAGGGCGCCGGGCGTCCCCGTCCTCGTGGCGTGCTCGGCACCGCAGCAGCAGGAGGCGGCGGGCGTGGTCTCGTCGGTCATGCGGTCCTCCGGGGCGGGACGGGCCGGCGGGTCAGCCGTGGGGCGGCTGCCTGTCAGCGGGTGGGGTCGAGGCGACCGTACAGGGGCAGGGGTGCCCGGACGCGCGTGTCGACCGGTCGGCACGCCCGCACCCGCGCCCCCACCGGCTCAGCTCGTCTTCTTGCGCGCCTTCGTGGCGGCCCGCTGGTTCGCGGCACGGCTGGCGACCTGCCGACGCGTCCCGCGCGTCGGGGCGGGGGCCTCGCTCGCGGGCAGCATCTTCCCGGGCTGCTTCGCCTCCTTGCCCTCCAGCAGCGGGGCCAGGAAGCGACCGGTGTGGCTCTCCGGCGTGGCCGCGACCTTCTCCGGGGTGCCCTCGACGACGACGGTCCCGCCGCCCGAGCCGCCCTCGGGGCCCATGTCGACGATCCAGTCCGCGGACTTGATGACGTCGAGGTTGTGCTCGATCACCAGCACGGTGTTGCCGTTGTCGACCAGGCGGCCGAGGACGAGCAGGAGCTTGCGGATGTCCTCGAAGTGGAGACCGGTCGTCGGCTCGTCCAGGACGTAGACGGTGCGGCCGGTCGAGCGCTTCTGCAGCTCGGCCGCCAGCTTCACGCGCTGCGCCTCGCCGCCCGAGAGCGTGGTGGCCGGCTGGCCGAGCCGGACGTAGCCCAGGCCGACCTCGACGAGCGTGGTGAGGTGTCGGCTGATCGCCGGGACGGCCTCGAAGAACTCGACCGCCTCCTCGATCGGCATGTCGAGCACCTCGGCGATGGTCTTGCCCTTGTAGTGCACCTCGAGCGTCTCGCGGTTGTAGCGCGCGCCGTGGCAGACCTCGCACGGGACGTAGACGTCCGGCAGGAAGTTCATCTCGATCTTCAACGTGCCGTCGCCGGAGCACGCCTCGCAGCGTCCGCCCTTGACGTTGAACGAGAACCGACCCTGGAGGTACCCGCGCATCTTCGCCTCCGGGGTGGCGGCGAAGAGCTTGCGGACGTGGTCGAACACGCCGGTGTAGGTGGCCGGGTTGGAGCGCGGTGTCCGCCCGATCGGCGACTGGTCGACGTGGATCACCTTGTCGACGTGCTCCAGGCCGGTGATCGCGCGGTGCCGGCCGGGGAGCGCCCGGGCGTTGTAGAGCTCCTTGGCGAGCGAGGTGTAGAGGATGTCGTTGACCAGCGTGGACTTGCCCGAGCCGGACACCCCGGTGACGGCGACGAAGAGGCCGAGCGGGAACGCGACGTCCACGTTCCGCAGGTTGTTCTCGCGCGCACCGAGGACGGCGAGCTCGCGACCCTTCGTGCGCGGCCGGCGGACCGCGGGGACGGGGATCTCCCGACGACCGGACAGGTACATGCCGGTGAGGGAGTCCGGGTGCGCGAGCAGCTCCTCGACCGTCCCGGAGTGGACGACCTGGCCGCCGTGCTCGCCCGCGCCCGGCCCGATGTCGACGACCCAGTCGGCCACCTTCATCGTGTCCTCGTCGTGCTCCACCACGATGAGGGTGTTGCCGAGGTCGCGCAGGCGCACCAGCGTCTCGATCAGCCGCGCGTTGTCGCGCTGGTGCAGGCCGATCGACGGCTCGTCGAGGACGTAGAGGACGCCGACGAGCCCGGCGCCGATCTGGGTGGCGAGCCGGATGCGCTGGGCCTCGCCGCCCGACAGCGAGCCCGAGGGCCGCGCCAGCGAGAGGTACTCCAGACCGACGTCCAGGAGGAACTGGAGACGCTCGTTGATCTCCTTGAGGACCCGCTCGCCGATCTGCCGCTCGCGGGACGTCATGTCGAGGTCGGAGAGGAACTCCGCAGCCTCGGTGATCGAGAGCGCGCAGACGTCGGCGATGCCGAGCTCGCGGCCGTCGCGGCCGGTCACCGTCACCGCGCGCACGGTGTCACGCAGCCGCGTGCCGTCGCACGTGGGGCACGGGACCTCGCGCATGAAGCCCTCGAAGCGCTCGCGGCTCGTGTCCGACTCCGCCTCGCGGTGCCGCCGCTCGATGTAGGAGCGCACGCCCTCGAACTGCGCGTCGTAGGCGCGCTGGCGGCCGTACCGGTTCCGGGTGACCACGTGGACCTTGGTCGAGTGCCCCTCGACGATGGAGCGCCGCGCCTTCGCGGGCATCTCCTCCCAGGGGGTGTTGAGGTCGAAGCCGAGCTCCTCGCCCAGGGCGCCCAGCAGCCGGAGGAAGTAGTCGGAGACGTGGGCGTGCGCCCAGGGCACGATGGCGCCCTCGCCGAGGGTGGCGGACGGGTTGGGGACCACGAGCTCGGGGTCCACCTCCATCCGCGTGCCGATGCCCGAGCAGGCGGGGCAGGCTCCGAAGGGGGCGTTGAAGGAGAAGGAGCGGGGCTCGAGCTCCTCGACGTCGATGGCGTGCTCGTTCGGGCACGCCATCTTCTCGCTGAACCGCAGCTCGCGGCCCGGGTCCTTCGCGTCCAGGTCGACGAAGTCGAGGACGACGAGGCCGTCGGCCAGCCGCAGGGCGGTCTCGACCGAGTCGGTGAGGCGCCGCTTGGAGGACTCCTTCACCGCGAGGCGGTCGATCACGACCTCGATGGTGTGCTTGAGCTTCTTGTCCAGCGTCGGCGGCGCGTCCAGCGTGTGGGTCTCGCCGTCCACCCGGACGCGGGAGTAGCCCTGCGTCTGGAGCTGGCTGAACATCTCCACGTACTCGCCCTTGCGGCCGCGGATCACGGGGGCGAGCACCTGGAAGCGGCGCCCCTCCTCGAGCGCGAGGACGCGGTCGACGATCTGCTGGGGCGTCTGCCGCTCGATGAGCGCGCCGCAGGTCGGGCAGTGGGGCCGGCCGGCACGGGCGTAGAGCAGGCGCAGGTAGTCGTAGACCTCGGTGATGGTGCCCACGGTCGAGCGCGGGTTGCGGGAGGTCGACTTCTGGTCGATCGAGACCGCGGGCGAGAGCCCCTCGATGAAGTCCACGTCCGGCTTGTCCATCTGGCCGAGGAACTGGCGGGCGTAGGCGGACAGCGACTCGACGTAGCGGCGCTGACCCTCGGCGAAGATGGTGTCGAAGGCGAGCGAGGACTTGCCGGAGCCGGAGAGCCCGCTGAAGACGATGAGCGAGTCCCGCGGGAGGTCGACCGAGACGTCCTTGAGGTTGTGCTCCCGGGCACCGCGGACGACCAGCTGGTCGGTCGGGGTGGTCGCGCGGGCGGCCTCGGGCTTCGGCGGGGTCTTCGCCACGGGGGTCCTCTCCAGGGGGACGGGCGGCGGCCGGCGTGGCCGTCGTTCGAACAGACGTTCCCCAGCCTACGGTGTCGTACCAGGGAGTCTCCAGCCTCTCACGCACCACCGACAGCCCGACCGGGTGAGACCGTGCCCACGGCCCGCCCGACCGCGGCCCCACACCACGAGGAGCAACGATGAGCGAGACGTACACCGGTCAGGTCAGGGTCGGCGGGGCGCCGGACACGCGCGAGGTCGGCGACCTGCGGATCACCAAGGTCGCGGTGGACGAGCGGATGTCGAACAACGCCTACCTGCTCACCTGCCTGAGCAGCGGTGACCAGGTGCTCGTCGACGCCGCCGCCGAGCCCGACACGCTGCTCGCGCTGCTCGACCCCGCGCGGCTGCGCACGGTCGTGACGACGCACCAGCACTGGGACCACCACCGCGCGCTCGCCGACGTCGTCGCGGCGACCTCCGCCGAGGTGGCCGTGGGTGACCCGGACGCCGACGCCGTGACCGAGCAGACGGGCGTCCCCGTCACCCGGCGCGTCCAGGACGGAGACGTCGTCCCGGTGGGGTCGTGCGGCCTCGAGGTCGTCCGCATCACCGGGCACACCCCCGGGGCCGTCGTCCTCGCCTTCACCGAGCCCGGTGGACGCGCCCACCTCTTCACCGGTGACTCGCTGTTCCCGGGCGGCCCCGGCAAGACGCCCGACGCGGAGGCCTTCGCCTCGATCATGGACGACCTGGAGCGCAAGGTCTTCGACCGGTTCGGCGACGACACGTGGTTCTACCCCGGCCACGGGGACGACTCGACGCTCGGCGCCGAGCGTCCGCAGCTCGCGGAGTGGCGGGCCCGGGGCTGGTGACCCCGGACCCGCACCACGCGGGTCAGGTGGGTCAGGCGGCCCGGCCCTCGCCCAGGCCGGGCTCCTCGCCCGGCTCGTCGTGGGACTGCATCTCCTCGACACCGCCCTGCGCCCACGGCTCCTCCAGGAACCCGAGCTCTGCCTCCAGCTCGGGGAAGGGCCAGGTGCCGGGGTCGCCGATCGGGGGGAGGCCCGCGGCGGGCGGACGCATGTCGGGGAGCTCCGGGCGGGCCAGCAGGTGCTCGTCCCCCAGCATCTCGCTCAGCGGCATCCCGTAGGCGGCGGCGACGTCGGCCGCCGACTCCGCGGGCGCGGGCACCGCGGCCGGCGCCGCCTGCTCGAGGACCAGGGCCTCACCGTCGAGGCCGGGGGCGTAGACGGTCGGCAGCGCGCCCATGGCCTGCGTCGGGGCGGCCGCGCGCCGGACCGGGGCGGTCGGGGCGGCCGGGCGACGGGAGTCGGCCTTCCGGGTGACCGGTGCGAGGCGCTCACCGGTGAGCGCGGCCCGCACGCGGAGGGCCGCCAGGTCGGGCAGGGTCCCGTCGGCCAGGTGACGGCGCAGCGTCGCCTCGTCCAGCCCGGCCCGGGCCACCGCGGTGAGGGCGTGCACGTCGTGGCGCTGGGCCCAGGCCCAGAGGGTCGCGGTGCCGACCCGGTGGGTGGCGTTGAGGACGAGGGCCACGTCGCCGTCGTCGAGGTCGTGGGCCCGCAGCAGGCGACCGAGGTCGGTCCTGGTGGCGGTCCCGGGCTGGCGGTTGAGGCGCGCCAGGCGCTTGTGCTCCTGCGAGTCCCGGCGCTCGGCGGCGCTGGCGGGTCGGGCGTCGCGAGCGACGTACCAGACGATCGTCCCGAGAAGGACGGCCATCACGATCATCCACATCATTCTTGTTACCTCCAGGGTCCCGGAGGCCCCGCTTCGGTCTGGGGGACCGAGAGAGGTCAGGTGCTTCCGGGGGGATGACGTCCCGGCCCGGCCGTGGGGGGGGCGGCCGTGTCCCTGTCGCGACGTCGCAGCAAGCATTACCCAGGGGGGTGTTGTCCTACACCTGGAGCGCGGGGATTCAGGCGTAGTCCATTCGAGTCATTCCGTACTTCCGTCAGGGCCCCCTCACCCCAGGGCGGACGTCTCGGGTCGACGCCGTCCCGCGGGCTCCCGACCGGCCGCCAGGAGGACCTCGGCCTCCAGCAGCATCTCGGCCGCGCTGAACCTGCCGTAGGACCACGAGCCCGGGTCGTGCACCTCGAGCACGCTCTCCGCTCGCCAGGCCCGGCCGACCGAGGACGCAGCGGAGGACACAGCGGAGGACGACGCGGACGGGGCTCCGGGGTGGACGGCGGTCGGGACCGCGCGCCGCGGAGCAGGCCGTCCCAGCGGCCGGGCGGGCAGCCCGGCGACCGCGCCGCTCGGGACGCGACTGGGCCGCACGAGCACCAGCACGAGCACCGCGGGCAGGGCGGCGAGGAGGACGCCGACGGGAAGGGCGAGGAGAGGGGACACCAGAGGCTCCGGATCTCACCGTCCCCCGACGCGGCGGGGGCTCGCGACTGGGGGGAGAGGACGGCGGGTCGTCCTCCTCAACGAGGGCGGCTCGTCGGCGTCACTGCCCAGGCGGCCACACGGCACGCAGGTCTGGACCGGCCGGCCCCGCCGGCGCGGCCTCCCGGCTGCGCAGGCGCCCTCGCTCCCCGCGTAGGCTCGCCGCGTGATCGAGCTGCGCACCCCCACCCAGGTCGAGCAGATGCGTCCCGCCGGACGCTTCGTGGCCGACGTCCTCACCGCCCTCGCCGACGCCGCGGACGTGGGCGTGAACCTGCTGGACCTGGACGCCCTGGCGCACCGCATGATCAAGGAGCGCGGCGCGGAGTCCTGCTACATCGACTACCACCCCAGCTTCGGCGGCTCGCCGTTCGGCAAGGTCCTGTGCACGTCGGTCAACGACGCGGTCCTGCACGGCCTCCCCCACGACTACGTCCTGGCCGACGGCGACCTCCTCTCCGTCGACTTCGCCGCCTCCGTGGACGGCTGGGTGTCGGACTCGGCGCTCAGCGTCGTCGTCGGGACTCCCCGCGAGGAGGACCTGCGGCTCATCGAGACCACCACCCGCGCCTTGGAGGCCGGTATCGCCGCCGCCCGCGTGGGCAACCGCCTCGGGGACATCTCCGCCGCCATCGCTGAGGTCGCGCGCGGTGCCGGCCTCACCATCAACACGCAGTTCGGCGGCCACGGTGTCGGCCGCACGATGCACGGCGACCCGCACGTGCCCAACGACGGCCGCGCGGGACGCGGGCTCAAGCTGGCCGAGGGCCTGGTCATCGCGATCGAGCCGTGGTTCCTGCACACCACCGACGAGATCTTCACCGACCCCGACGGCTGGACCCTGCGCTCCGCCGACGGTTCCCGCGGTGCCCACATGGAGCACACGGTCGCCATCACGGCCGACGGCCCGCTGGTGCTCACGGCCCGCGACTGAGCTCAGCGCGAGGGACCGGACGGGCCCCGGCGGGGCTCCGGAGCGCGGCACCAGGGACCTTCGTCCCGAGGTTGCACCGGCCGCCCACGGTCCGGTGGACAGCGTCTCGGGACCTTGAGCCCACACGTGCGTGACGTGGCACACACGTGCCCCTCCGGGTACTCCGAACAGGCTGTCGAGGGCCTACCGTTACGCCATGACGACCACCGAGAACCAGACGCCGCAGGACAAGAAGATCGCCGCCCCGGTCTCGACCGGCATGGTGGCCAATCCCCGCCGCACCCGCCTCTGACCCCGTCGGGACCCCCAAGTCCGACGGAGCAGACCCAGGCCCGCACCCCTTCGGGGGCGCGGGCCTGAGTCATTCCAGGCTCGGGCGTTCCAAGCCGGGTCGTACCCGACTGGGTCGTTCCCGGCCGGTCCCGGCTCAGGCGCGCCGGGCGACGACGACGAGCCGGTCGGTCCGCTCGCCGTCCTCCGGCCTGGCGCCCCGCACGTACCACTCGACGTCCACGAGGCCCGCGGCCCGCACGTGCTCGACCAGGACCTCCGGCTGCGTCGGCACCAGCGCCAGGCCCGTGACGTCGTGGCCCAGCCACTCCCCCACCCGGCGCACCTCGTGCCCGCTGAAGGTGCCGACCACGAGCAGCCCACCCGGGGCGAGCGGACGGGCCAGGGCCGCCACGGCGTCCCCGAGCTCGGCCGGCGAGAGGTGGTGGAGGCTGAACCAGGCCACCACGGCACCCCAGCCCTCCGCCGCCTCCGGGCGCATGAGCCGGCGCAGGTCGCCCAGGTCGTAGCGCAGCTCCGGGTAGCGGGCGCGCGCCTCCTCCACCATCCCGGGGCTGACGTCCAGCCCGCGCGCGTCGGCACCCATGGCCGCGAGGTACGCCGTCGTGTGGCCCGGCCCGCTGCCCACCTCCACCACGGGCAGGCCGAGCTCGGCCGCGTGCTCCGCGGCCCGCCACAGCACCCAGCGCTCGAAGGGCAGGCCGTGGCCCTCCAGCTCGGCGCAGAACTGCTCCGCGTAGGCCGGCGCGAGCGCGTCGTAGACCTCCCGCACGAGCGCGTCCCGCGCCTCGCGCCCGTCCTCGGCCCCCGCGTCCGCGGCGAGCGGCACGGGGCCCTCGGCGCCGGCCGCGGGCGACGCGGGCCCCAGCAGGTGCATCCACCGGTGGTCCCGATCGCCAGGACGCTTGTCGAGGCGCCGGACGAGGGGCCGCTCCCGCCCGGCCAGCACCTCCAGGGCGGCCTCGGCGTCGTCGCGGTCCGTGAACCGGT
Source organism: Nocardioides sp. GY 10127 (assembly GCF_004919085.1). Lineage (GTDB taxonomy): Bacteria > Actinomycetota > Actinomycetes > Propionibacteriales > Nocardioidaceae > Nocardioides. The sequence continues at coordinate 315,701 of NZ_STGL01000001.1, forward strand.
GCAGCCGTTCCGTGCGGGTGCGCAGCTCACCGGGTGACTGCGCACCGCGGAGGAGGAGCACGGTGAGCAGGGCGCGGCCCGGTTCGTCGAGCCCCAGGACCTCGTCGAGGGCCTGGTGGTACTTCAGGGTGCGTCGTCCGGAGTCGGACCACACGATCCGGAGGAGGCCGTCGTCCTTGAGGGCGCGCGCTGTCTGCTCCACGGTGCGCTCGTCGAGGTCCGTCACGGGCTCCCGCGAGCTCGTCTGGTTGCACGCGGTGCGCAGCGCGCTGAGCGTGAGCGGGTACGAGCCCGGGACCGTCACCTGCTTCTCCAGCAGGGCCCCGAGGACCCGCTGCTCGTCGGCGGAGAGCGGACGGCCCAGCGGGTGGTCGTCGTCCTGCGTGGCGTGGCTGACCTGCGACATGACGCCAGCCTAGAGAGCGGCTCCCCGGCCTGCGCCCGCCCGGTCCGCACCCGGCCGCTCAGCGGTCAGAGCGCGCGCACGTGACCCCGGTCCGGGTCCCAGTGCCGGACGCCGGTCACCAGCACCTCCTCGAGCGCTCCGGAGGCGGCGTCGACCTCGGCCAGGACGGCGACCGCATCTGCCAGGCGTGCCGGGTCCAGGCCCCGCGCCAGGGTGAGGTGCGGCAGCCACCCCGCCCGCAGCCGCTCCGGCACCTGCACCCGCACGGCGAGGGCGCGACGCACCACGTCGTCGTCGAGGACGACGGGCCGGGCCAGCGTCAGCCGCCGGCCACCCAGCACCAGCAGGCCGCTCACGCGCGCCGTGACCGGCAGCAGGGTCCGCAGGCGCGCGCGGGCGACGTCCAGCGCCGCGTCGTCGATCACGGGAGCCTCGACGAGGCTCACGTGGGGCGCGTTGGTCGGCGAGGCGTGGTCGGCCTGCGAGGGCAGCCCGGCCTCGCGCAGCGCCTCCCAGCGCCGGCGCACCGCCAGGTCGTCGGGGTCGTCCAGGACGAGCTCGAGGCTGTGGGGTCGACGCACCGTCCCAGCCTGCCACGCGCGTGCGGGCCACGACGCCGCGAGACCGGCCCGCGCTCAGCCCTCCAGCCAGCGGTGGGCGCGCCGGGTGAGGGCCGCCTTGCGCGCGGGGTCGAGCCGGTCGTAGCCCCGCGCGATCATCTGGCTGCGCGGGTTCCGCTCGAACACGGACCGGTGGTCGCGGACGAACGTCCAGTAGAGGGCGTCCCAGTCCTCGGTCCAGTCACCGGCGGGCAGGTCGCTCATCTTGCGCAGGTAGTTCGAGCCCGAGACGTAGGGCTTGGTGGTGATCGCCTCGCCGGCGGCGAACTGGCTCATGGCGTGGACGTTCGGCACCATCACCCAGTCGTAGGCGTCCACGAAGAGCTCCATGAACCACTCGTGGACGGCCTCGGGGTCGGTGCGCAGCAGGCACATCGCGTTGCCCAGCACCATGAGCCGCTCGATGTGGTGGGCGTAGCCGCTCTCCAGCACGCGGTCGATCACGAGGTCCACCGGGGGCAGTCCGGTCTCCGCCGTCCACCACCCCGGGGCCAGCGGTCGCGCGTGTGAGAGGTGGTTCCGGCTCCGCAGGCGCCGCCCCCAGAGGTGGTACGTGGCCCGCATGTACTCCCGCCAGCCGATGAGCTGACGGACGAACCCCTCCAGGCTGGGCAGCGGCACGTCGTCCTCCTGCCCCACCCGCAACGCCTCCGCGAGGACGTGGCGGGGGTCCAGCAGACCGATGTTGAGCCCCGGGGTCAGCAGCGAGTGGAAGACGGTGGGCTCGGTGGTGCTGATCGCGTCCTCGTACGGGCCGAACTGGGCGAAGCGCTCGACGAGGAAGCCGGCGAGCCCCGCCTCCGCGTCCTCGTGCGAGGTGGGCCAGGCGAAGGCGTCGGCCGCGGGCAGCCGACCCGGGTTGTCGGGGAAGGCCCGGCGGACCCAGTCCATCCCCTCCTCGACCTCCGGGTGCGGGGCGGGCAGGCGTGGCGCGGGCACCGGATGGCCACGCGGTAGCTTCTTGCGGTTGTCCTCGTCGAAGGACCACCTGCCGCCCTCCGGCTCGCCGTCCCCGGTGAGCAGGACGCCCAGGCGTCGGCGCTGCCAGGCGTAGAAGTGCTGCATCCGCGCGGCCCTGCCCCGCGGGCCCGCCGTCCCGCCCAGCTGGTCCGCCAGCTCGCGCCGCGTCGTCAGGAACCCCGGGCTCTCCAGCACGTCCTCGGGGCGCAGCTCGTACCCGGCGTCCCCGAGGGCCGCCGTGAGGTCGCGCGAGAGCCAGTCGTCGACCACGTCGAAGACGGAGACGGACGCGGGGGCCAGGTCCGCCACGACGCGCGCGAGTGCCCGGCGGCTCGTGGTCCGGCCGTCCGTCTCGACGTGCACCACGTCGATCCCCGCCTCGCGCAGCCGCGTCGCGAAGCGCCGCATCGACGCCCGGTGCAGCACGAGCTTCTGGACGTGGAAGCGGTAGTGGCGGAAGAGCAGGTCGTGCTCGAGCAGGACGACGGTGGTGCCGTCCGGGACGTCCAGGTGCTCGGCGAACAGCTGGTGCGGCAGGACGAGTCGCAGGTGACGCTCGGGCATGACCCGGACGCTAGGGGCGGCCGGGACCGGTCCAGCACACCCCGCGGCCATCCCGATGGTCTCGCCTTCCGAGGGCCGTGGGGCACCGCCGACCGCTAGCGTCCGGCCATGGACCTCTCGCCTGCCACCCTTCCGTCCCTGCCCGGGTGGGAGCCCGGCGTCCACGTGCACGACAGGGTGTCGCACCCCGTGCACCGCCGCGGCACCGGACCCGGCGTCGTGGTCGTGCACGAGATCCCGGGGCCGACCCCGGCGGTGGTCGCCTTCGCCGAGGAGGTCGTCGAGGCCGGCTTCACCGTGGTGCTCCCCCACCTCTTCGGCGAGCTCGGCCGCGCGCCGAGCCCGGGATACGTGGCCGGCAGCCTCGCGCGGGTCTGCGTGAGCCGCGAGATGACCGCCTTCGCCACCGGGGTCACCACGCCGGTCGCCGACTGGTTGCGCTCCCTGGCACGGGACCTCCACGCCGAGGTCGGCGGACCCGGCGTCGGGGCGCTCGGCATGTGCTTCACCGGCGGCTTCGCGCTGGCGATGATGGTCGACGAGTCCGTGACCGCCCCGGTGCTCTGCCAGCCGTCCGCGCCGTTCCCCGTCGGCCGACGCCGGGCCGCGGACCTGAACCTCTCCCCCGACGACCTGGAGCGCGTCGTCGCGCGGGTCGACGCGGGGTGCCCGGTCCTGGGCGTCCGCTACCGCAGCGACCCCGCCGTGGGGACGCGCTTCGACACGCTGCGCGAGCGACTCGGGGACGGGTTCCGCGCGGTGGAGCTGGAGGGACGCGGGCACTCCACCGTCACCGAGCAGCGCTCGCAGACCGCCGTCGACGAGGTCCTGCGGTTCCTGCGGGAACGGCTGCACCCGGCGGACTGAGCCCGCCGCGGTCGCGGCGCCCGGTCAGTCCCCGGAGGCGGGCGGGAGCTCGGGCAGGACGTCGTCGGTGATGGGCATCTCCTCGTCCTGCTCGTCCTCGGACGCCTCGATCTGGTTGCTGGCGATCCGCTCGAGCTCGACGACGAGCCCGCTCACGCGGGCCAGGGCGGCGTCGAACCGCTCCAGGGGCGGCGAGAGCTCCCGGGACGCGTCGTCGCCGGCCCGTTCGGCCCGCGACCGCACGACGTGCAGGGCCAGCCGCAGTGCCGTGAGGGCGTTGTTGAGCTCGTGGGTGACCTCCTCGGAGACCCTGGAGCGTCCGACCTCTGCGTCGGAGCCCGGCGTCATCGTCCCGAACCCGTCCTCGGGGGCCGTCGGAGCAGCCGGGAGCTCGGGGGCCGTGCCCTCGACGGCGATCCACCGGTAGCCCGCGCCGGACTCGGTGGCCACGAAGATGGGCGAGGTCGCGTCGTCGCCGATCTTCGCGCGCAGGCTGCGCAGGTGCGCGCGCAGCGCGGCGCGGGTCTCGTCGCCGTGCCCGGCGTCCCACACCGTGTGCAGCAGCCAGCGGTGCGTGAGGAGCTTGCCCGGGTTGGTCACCAGCGCCTCCAGGAGGCGCCACTCGGTCGGGGTGAGGTGCAGCGCCTCGCCCTCGCGGCTCACCGCGCGGCTGGCCAGGTCGACCTCGAGGGAGCCGAACTGGCGGCTGCGCTGGAGCTCGTCGTCACCGCTCGTCTGGGTGCGACGCAGCAGGGCCCGGAGCCGCGCGACAAGCTCGTCCAGCCCGAACGGCTTCTGGAGGAAGTCGTCGGCCCCGGCCTCGAGGACGGCGACGCGGCGCGCCTGGTCGCTCACGCCGGAGAGGATCAGCACGGGCACCGAGCTCCAGGTGCGCAGCGTGCGGACCAACGTCAGCCCGTCGGTGTCGGGGAGCCACAGGTCGAGGACCACGACCTCCGGGGCCGCGGTGGCCAGGGTCTCGAAGCCCTCGCGGCCGTCGGCCGCGAGCAGGACCTCGAACCCGGCACGGGCCAGGGCGCTGCGGAGGGCCAGGCGGACCTGGGGCTCGTCGTCGATGACCAGAACACGCGTCATGCATCCACTCTAGGGGTTGCGCCCCGCTGCGCGCCGTGCCGCGCCGTCCTCGCGGGGCCACGGACGTTCACAGCGTCTTCACGCGGGCCCGAGCGCACCCCTGGTGGCCTTCACGTCAGGTGGGCGAACATGGGACTGCGTGGACCCCCGGCCGCGCAGCACCGAGGACGGCGGTGGCCCGTGGCGCCGTGTCCTCCCTCCAGGAGGCGGTAGGAATGGCCAGCATCCTCGTCGCCGACGACGACGAGGACCTCTGCGCGCTCGTGTCGCTGGTGCTCTCCGAACGGGGACACCGGGTCCGCACGGTCCCCGACGGGCTCGCGGCCGTGGACGCGCTCAGGTCCACCCCGTTCGACCTCGTCGTCCTGGACGTCGCGATGCCCGGCCTGGATGCCTTCGGCGTGCTGCAGTCGCTGGAGGTGGACCCCCAGGTCGGGACGCCCCGCGTCGCCCTCCTCACCGCGCACCACGGACGCGCCGTCCGCCGACGCGCCGAGCGCTTCGGCGTCCCGGTCCTGGCGAAGCCCTTCGACGTCGACCTGCTCGCCGACGAGCTGGACAGTCTCCTCGCACGACCGGCGGGCGTCCCCCTCGAGGCACCGGGCGTGCCGGATGCCGACGACTGATCCGCGGGCCGGGGTCGACGGCGCTGCGGCCGGTCCCCCTGACACGCCGTCGGCGAACGCGCGTGCCAGCGAGCCCGCAGCCCTCCATGATGTCCCTGTGGCTCCCCTCCCCCCAGGCTCCGACCGCGGCCCCGTGCACCCGCCCGCCCAGGACGGCGCGCCGCGGCTCCCGCTCACGGGCGTCCTCGCCCTCCTGGCGGTGCAGCTGCTCCTGAGCGTGGCCTCCGTGGCGTTCACGTCGACCGGGAGCTCGGTGTCGGCCTGGTGGCCGGCCAGCGGCGTGGCCGCCGGCCTCCTCCTCCTCTCGCCCCGCCGACGCTGGCCGGCGCTCCTGGTGGCCGTCGGCCTGGTCGCCTCGGTCGCGGGCTACCTCGGGGACCGGCCGACGGCGGTCGTCCTCGTCTCGTTCCCCGTGCAGGCGATCGAGGCCCTCGTCTTCGTCCTGGCCCTGGGCGCCGCCCGCCGACGTCCCGGCCTCGAGAGCTTCGAGGACCTCGCGCGTCTCCTCCTCGCCTCCTTGGCCGGCGCGTTCGTCACCGCCGTCCTGGGGGGCCTCGTCATCGGGGCCGTCAACGGGGACAGCAGCATCGGCACCGTCGCCGGGCGCACCCTGCTCGCCACCCACGGAGCCGCGCTGCTGGTGGTGACGCCCCTGTTCCTCCGGCTCCCGGCGAGCAGCCCGACCCCGGCGGTGTGGATCTGGCGTCCGCTCCAGGTCCTCAGCGCCCTCGTCTCGACCCTCGTGTTCCTCCCCGGCCAGAGCCTTCCGCTTGCCTTCCTGCCGGTGCCGTTCGTCGTGTGGGGCGCAGTGCTGCTCCCGATGCGGTGGCTCGTGGCCGAGGTGCTCGCCATGAGCGTGCTCGTCACGCTGTTCACCGGGGAGGGTGGCGGCCCCTTCTCCGCGAGCCCCGTCCACGACGCCGGCGCTCGGGACGCGCTCGTCCAGCTCTTCCTGGTCACCCTGACGCTCGCGTCGCTGCCGCTCGCGCTCGCGATGGCCCACCGGCGAGAGGCGGTCGAGGCCGCCCTCAGCAGCCGGGAGACCTACCGGCGCGGCATCGCCGAGTCGCTGATCGGCATGATGCTGCTCCGCCCCACGACCGACGGCCTGGTGATCATCGAGGCCAACGGCCCCTCTGCGCGCCTGCTGGGCAGCACCCGCGACGACCTGCTCGGCAGGGTCTGGACCGCGGGGCTCGGCTCCCACCTGGGCACGGTCGGCGAGGCCGTCCACGACATGCTCGACAACCGCCGGAGCTCCTGGGACCACGAGCTCTGGCTGGAGACCACTCCGCCCCGCTGCGTCCGCCTGGCCCTGTCCCCGCTCCGCGACACCGACGAGGGCTCCCTCGTCGTCGCCCAGCTGGTCGACCTGACGGACGAGCGGACGGCCCAGCGCGAGCTGAGCGACGAGCGCGAGTTCACCGCCGCGCTGCTGCGTGGCACGACCGAGATCGGCATCCTCGGCACGGACGGGGCCGGCCTGCTGACCTACGTGAACACCGGCGCGGAGCGCATGCTCGGCGCCGCCGGCGCCGAGCTCCTGGGCCGCCCCCTGGACTCGCTGCACCCCGCCGAGGAGATCCGCGCCGCGCGGGCAGAGCTGACCCCCCGACCCGACGAGCCCGGCGTGGTGCTGCTCAACGCCGCGCGGACGGCACGCCCGGACCGACGCGACTGGACCTGGGTCCGGCCCGACGGCACCACCTTCACCGTCGCCCTGCGCACCAGCGCCCTGACCGCCGTCGACGGACGGCCGCTCGGCTTCCTCCTCGTCGCCGACGACGTCACCGAGCGCCGGCAGCGCGAGGCGTCGCTGCGGGCGGCCCTGGCCCACGAGCAGGCGGCCGTGGAGCGCCTGGAGGAGATCGACCGGAGCAAGAACGAGTTCGTCTCCTCGGTGAGCCACGAGCTGCGCACGCCCATGACCAGCGTGCTGGGCTTCACCCAGCTGCTCTCGTCGGGCCACCTCGGGCCGCTCACCGATCGCCAGAAGGAGTCCTTGGGGCGGATCGACCGGAGCGGACGCCGTCTGCTCGGCCTGATCGAGAACATCCTCACGCTGTCGCGGCTGGAGTCGCGGCGCGACGACCTCGAGCTCGCCACCACCGACCTGCGCGACGTCGTCCGGGCGGCGTGCGAGGAGGCCGAGGAGTCCCTGCGGGGCCGCTCGCTGAGCCTCGACGTCCACCTGCCTCCGACGCCCGTGCCCGCGCTCGTGGACGCGGAGCAGCTCGAGCGCGCCGTGCTCAACCTGCTGACGAACGCCGTGAAGTTCACCCCCGACGGCGGCACCGTCACGGTCGAGGTCCTGCGGGACGCCGACACCGACCGGATCAGGGTGCGGGACACGGGCATCGGCATCACGCCCGAGGACCAGGCACGGCTGTTCGAGCGGTTCTTCCGCAGCGAGGGCGCCATCGAGGCGACCGTGCCCGGCACCGGCCTCGGGCTGTCGATCGTCGAGACGATCATGGCGGCCCACGACGGCAGCGTCACCGTCTCGTCCGCACCCGAGCAGGGCTCGACGTTCGAACTGGTGCTGCCGCGCTGAGCCGGGGCGAGCCCCGCTGAACCCCGGCGACCGGCGGGACCGGGGGCCGGGGAACCGCTCTAGGAGAGCAGCTTCTCCACGCGGTTGAGCAGCTCGACGATGTCGAAGGGCTTCACGAGGTAGTCGGACGCGCCGGCGGCCATGCCGCGGCGCTGGTCCTCCTCGCGGGCCTTCGCGGTGAGCATCAGGACCGGGAGGGCCTCCGTGGCCGGCTCGGCACGCAGCCGACGACAGGCCTCGACGCCGTCGACGCCACCCGGCAGGGAGACGTCCAGGACCACCAGGCCCGGACCGTGCTCGGCGACCAGGCCGAGACCCACCTCCGCCTCGGTCGCCATGTGCACCGTGTGCCCGGCGTCCTCCAGCAGCAACCGGAGCAGCTGGTGCACGTCGGGGTCGTCCTCCACTGCCACGATGACCGCCATGTGTCCACCCTAGGGCCTCGTCGCGCCGATGGCACGGAACCCCTCGGGTCCATCGCGACCTGGGACTGCACCGGGGATCCTCATCAGGTCTTCACACCGTCGGCCTCCGCGCCACGTGGACCTTCCGCAGGACGCCCGTGCACCGACCAGACCGGCGGGCTCGTCGTCCCCGGGTGAACCTAGGGTGAGCCCGTGCTGCTGCCGGACCCCGCCACCGCCCCGCCGTGCGACCCCGCGCTCCTCGCCGCCTCCCGCGCGGCCGACGGCTTCATGCCGGACGACGAGGGCGAGTCCCTGCGCCGCTGGGCCTGGGCGGTCCTCTCGGCCTCGACCGCGCCCGCCCTCGAGATCGGCACCTACTGCGGGAAGTCGGCGATCCTGCTGGGGGACGCGGCGCGATCCGCGTCCGCGGCGCACCCCGTCGGCGAGGAGCCGGTGGTCCTCACGGTCGACCACCACCGGGGCTCGGAGGAGAACCAGGCCGGCTGGGAGCACCACGACCCGACGCTGGTCGTGCCCGGCACGGGCCTGATGGACACGCTCCCCCGCTTCCGGGCGACCCTGGCGCCCACGGGGCTGGAGGACGTCGTCGTCGCCGTCATCGGCCGCTCACGCACCGTCGCCCGGCACTGGCGGACGCCCCTGTCCCTGGTGTTCGTGGACGGCGGCCACGCGGAGGAGCACGCGCAGGCCGACTACAGCGGCTGGGCCCACCACCTCGTGGCGGGCGGGCTGCTCGCCATCCACGACGTCTTCCCCGACCCGGCCGACGGTGGGCAGGCCCCCTGGCACGTGCACCAGCGGGCGCTCGCCTCCGGGGCGTTCGCCGAGGTCGCTCATGTGGGGTCGCTGCGCGTCCTGCGCCGGGTGGGTGGGGACGCCGGCGAGCCGGTGGGCTGAGGCCCATCGGCTGTCCGTCAGCCGGCGTCGGGGCAGCCGCAGCGCAGATCGCGCTCCGGCGGGTGCGGCACCAGCGTCTCGCCCCGCATGATCCCGGAGCCCGGCGTCGCCGACCCCAGGGTCGCCCCCAGTGCGTCCACGGCCAGGACCACGGCCGCGGCCGTGTAGGTGGTGCGCTCCTGGGGCCAGATCACGTCGTCGCCGTAGACCCAGCCCGTCCAGTAGCCGCCGTCGTCCGCGCGCAGGTGCTGGACGTCGGCCAGCAGCCGTCGGGCGTCCTCCACCCGGCCCACGGCGTCCAGCGCCATGACGAGCTCCGAGGTCTCGGCACCCGTGACCCACGGGTTGGTGTCCACGCAGCGGATGCCGAGGCCCGGCCGCACGAAGTCCTCCCACCGCGTGCCCAGGAGTGCGAGGGCCTCCTCGCCGCGCACGGCCCCGCCCAGGACCGGGTAGTACCAGTCCATCGAGTAGCGGGACTTGTCCAGGAAGGCGGACCGGTGCCGGCGCAGCGCGTGCCGCAGCCGCCCCGCGGCCAGCTCCCACGCAGGCCGGCTCTCCCCCACCAGCCCCGCCAGCGACAGCCCGGCCCGCAGCGACTGGTAGACCGACGACGAGCCGGCGAGCAGGGCACCCCGTTCGCTCGGCGTCCAGGTGAGGCCCCCGAAGTCCTCCTGCTGGGCGCACACCCAGGTCAGCGCGGCGTCCACCACGGGCCAGTAGCGCTCCACGAAGGCCTGCTCGCGCCGGAGGAGCCAGTGGTGCCACACCCCGACCGCGAGGTACGCGGAGACGTTCACCTCGCCGCGCTCGTCGGTCACCTCCCCCCGCTCGATGCGCAGCGGGAAGGAGCCGTCGGCGCGCTGCCACCGCGGCACCCACGCGTAGGCGGCCTCGGCCTCGGCCACGCGCCCGCCCACCAGGAGGGCCATCGCCGCCTCCACGTGGTTCCACACGTCCGCGTGCTGACCGGTGGTGAACGGGACGGCGCCGTCGGGCTCCTGCATGCCGGCGATGGAGGCCGCCGTCAGCGCGACGTCCTCGGCCTCCAGCAGGCCCGGGACCGCCGGCACGACGGTCCCGGTGGGCAGCCCGGTGGGCAGATCGGCGCTCACGGCACCTCGGGCTTGCGCAGGTAGAGGACGAGGCTCTTGCCGATGAGGGGGTCCAGGACGCGGCCGGCCCACCGCAGGACCCGCGGCTGCGAGGTGATCTCCCAGACCAGCAGCCGGTGGTACGCCTTGACCAGCGGGTGGTCGGCGTCGTCCACGCCCACGGCGCACTTCAGCCACCAGTACGGGCTGTGCAGGCCGTGCGCGTAACCGGTGCCCTCGTGCGTGAGGCCGGCCGAGGTCAGCTTCGAGACGAGCTCAGCGTCCGTGTAGATCCGGATGTGGCCGCCCTCGACGGTGTGGTACTCCTCCGAGAGGCGCCAGTTGATGATCTCGGGGAACCACCGCGGGACCGACACGGCGACCGTGCCGCCGGGCCGCACGACGCGGACGAGCTCCTGGATCGCCTGGATGTCGGCCGGGACGTGCTCGAGGATCTCCGCCGCGATGACGCGGTCGAACTCCCCGTCCTCGAAGGGCAGAGCCAGCGCGTCGCCGAGGACGACGGCGGCCCGGGCGTCCTCCGGCACCTCGCCCTCGAGCCGCATCGCGCCGAAGAGGTCGTCGACGCCGCGCAGCTCCTCGGCGTCCTGGTCCAGGGCGACGACGTCCGCGCCGCGTCGGTAGGCCTCGAACGCGTGTCGGCCGGCCCCCGCCCCGAGGTCGAGCACCCGGTCGCCGGGCACGAGCCCGAGGCGGTCGAAGTCAACGGTGAGCACGGTCATCCTCCTGGGGGACGGGGACAGGGGCGGCGGTGTCGTGGGGAGCCTGGGGGACGGTGGCGGCTGCGGGGGTGGGGCGCGGGGATCGCCCCGGCTCCGGCCGGAGGGCCCGGCCGACGGTGAGCCGGGTGGGCACCAGCGGACGAGCGCGGACGTGGGCCGGGCGGGCTCCTGCTCGCCACCGCTCGACCGCCTCGGCGTGGACGGCGGCGGTGGCACGAGCCACCGCGCCCCAGCCGTAGCGCTCCTCGGCGCGTCGGCGGCCGGCGGCCCCCATGCGGGCGGCACGGCCTGGGTCGTCCAGGAGGGCGCCGAGGGCCCGGGCGAGGGCGTGATGGTCCCGCGGCGGGACGAGGTCGGCACACTCGCCAGGCTCGCCGACCACCTCGGGAATGGCCCCCGCGTCGGAGACCACCAGGGGGGTCGCGCAGGCCATCAGCTCGGCGGTCGGGAGCGAGAACCCCTCGTACCAGGACGGCACGCACCCGACGGCTGCCGAGCCCATCAGGGCGACCAGGTCGTCGTCGGACAACCCGTGGACGAACCGGACGACGTCGTGCAGGCCGAGCCGGTCCACCAGCCGCTCCGTGGGTCCGCCGGGCCTGGGACGGCAGACCAGGACCAGGTCCAGGCGTCTCCCCTCCGCCCGGAGCAGCGCTGCCGCCTCGAGGAGCGTCGCCACGCCCTTCATCGGTGCGTCGGCGCTCGCGAGGGCCACGACACGGTCGGGCACACGGTCCGTCGTCGGGGGCCGGAAGCGCTCCTCGACCCCGAGCGGCACCACCCGCACGCGGCCCGGCTCCACGCGGAAGTCCCGGACGACGTCGGCGGCGGCCGACTCCGACGGGCACAGCAGCACCTCGGACCGGCGCGCCACGACGCCCTGCATGCCCACGAAGCCGTACCAGCGGCGCAGGCTCCAGCGGCGGGAGCCCGACGCGGCCTCCACCTCGACCCGTCGGTCGACCGTGATGGGGTGGTGCACGGTGGTGACGACCGGCAGGAACGAGGCCACGTCGAGCAGTCCGGGGCCGAGCGTCTGGTTGTCGTGGACGACGTCGAACTCGTCCCGGCGCTCCGCCAGCGCCCGAGCGACGCGCAGGGAGAAGGTCCGCGGCTCCGGGAAGCCGCCGGCGCGCATGGTGAGCACCTCCTCGACGTCCACGAAGTCCCGGAGCTCGCTCAGCGCGGGCGTGCGGAAGGGGTCGGGCTCGCGGTAGAGGTCCAGACTCGGGATCCGGGTGAGCGCTACGCCGTCGTCGAGGACCGGGTACGGCGGACCGGAGAACACCTCGACGCTGTGGCCCTGCGCCACCAGCGCACGGGAGAGATGGCGGACGTAGATCCCCTGCCCACCCCCGTGCGGGAGGGAGCGGTAGGACGTCAGCGCGATGCGCACCGGCGCTCCTCTCCCTCGTGAGGCTCCTGGGGTGGGTCGGGTGGCGGCGCCGTCCGTCGCCTCGTCGTCGCCTCAGCGGCGACCCTACTCATGGGTAGACACCCGTGCCACGGCGGGCCGGGGGCGACGTGCCGCGGGGCGCTCAGGCGCGGGGCAGGACGAGCACCACGTCGGTCCCGCCGTGCCGTCCGTCCTCGACGGTCGCCGAGCCGCCCATGAGCTCCATGAGCTGGCGGACCACGGCGAGCCCGAGACCGAACCCGCCGTCCCGCTGTGCGCGCCGGCCGCGCTCGTACTCCGAGAACACGAGCTCCCGGTCCGCCGGGTCGATGCCACGCCCCCGGTCGGCCACGACGACGGACACCGCCTCGGCCGCGTCCGCCGGTCTGCGTCCCTGCACCCCTGCCGGCTCCACGTGGACGTCGACGGGCGCGCCCTCGGGGCTGTACTTCACCGCGTTGCCGAGGACGTTGACGAGCACGCGGCTCAGCGCATCCGGGTCCGCGGCGACCACGACCCCCTCCGCGCCGTGCACCCTGACCTCGCGCCCCGCCAGGGCACCGCCGAGGTCGCCGACGACCGCGGCGACGAACGGCCCCAGCTCGACCGGCTCCACGTGCACCTCGACCGTGCCCGAGTGCAGCTTCGCCTGCTCCACCAGCTGGTCGACCATGCTCATGATCCGCACCGCGTTCGCCCGAATGCGCTGCGCGAAGTCCACGAGCGCCGGGTCCTCGAGGTCCGTGCACAGGAGCTGGGCGTAGCCCTCGATGCTGGTCAGCGGGCTGCGGAAGTCGTGCCCCAGGCCGGAGATGAAGATCTCCCGGGCGTGCTGCATCCGGCGCTGCTCGGAGAGGTCGCGGGTCACCTTGATGAAGCCCGTGAGGACGCCGTCCTCGTCGTGCAGGGCGGTGATCACCACGTCCGCCCAGAACTGGCTGCCGTCGCGTCGCACGCGCCAGCCGAGGTCCTCGACCCGGCCGTCGCGGCGGGCGGTGGCCAGCAGGCGCTCGGGGGTGCCGTCGGCGAGCTGCTCCGCCGTGTAGAAGGCGTGGAAGGAGCGGCCGACGATCTCGGCGGCGTCGTAGCCCTTCACCAGGGCGGCGCCGGCGTTCCAGGTGGTCACGCGACCCTCGAGGTCCAGCGTGATGATCGCGTAGTCCTTGATCTGCGCGGCCCAGTCGAGTCGCTCGAGCGAGGGCAGACCAGCGTCCTTGTGCACAGGCGAACCCTAGGCAACGATCCGCGCCTCCGGGAGCAATACGCCGGGGGACGCGCCGGAGCGGACTTCTGCCTCGGGTCCTCCCGTGGTCCAGCCCGGTATCCTCGACGGCACCCGCTCGCCTGCTGTCAGGCTGTCGGCCGGCACCCACGGTCCGTCGGACCGGACGGAGGGCGGGTGGGCACGCGGGCACCACGTGGTGCCCCTCGGACCGGGAGAGGAGGACGGACAGGTGGACGCCTCGGTGTGGACCCAGTTCGCCCTCGACCCTCGCGACCCCGCGCACGCGCACCTCCGGGCGGCGGACCACGACCGCGCCGTCACCTGCGCCCTCCTCGACGAGGCGTACGCCGAGGGTCGGCTGGACACCGTCGAGCGCTCCCAGCGGACCGACGCGGCGATGCGGTCCAGGACGTTGGGCGACCTGACCCGGCTCCTGGTCGACCTGGTGCCCGACGGAGCCGTCCGTCCCGCGCTCACGCTCGCCCCCGACGCCCGGCGCGACATCGAGGCAGCGGCCGAGGCGGCCTGGCACGCCGCCCGCCGTCGCGCCGTGCTCACGTTCCTGGGCACCGGACTCATCGCCTGGGCGGTGTGGGCTGCCGTCAGCGCGGCTGCCGGCTCGCCGGTGTTCCTCTGGCCCCTCATCGTCATGGCCGTCACGGCCGCCCACGTGCTCAAGGTGCAGCTCACCCGGGACCAGGCGATCGCGGACGAGCGGGCCCGCCTCGAGCGGCAGCGGGCGAAGGAGATCGCCCGGAGCCGCGGGCGGCTCCCCAGCAGCGAGGACACGCTCCGCCTGGCCGCCGACGCGGCGAAGCGGCGCACGGCCGCGCTCGCCCGGCAGGTGGAGGCGGACGTGCGCCGCCGCGTGGCCGAGCGTCAGGGTCGCAGCCGGCACGGCGACGGCCGTCCCGGCGCCTGAGCGGACCCGCTGGGGGCCTGTGCAGGGGGCCGGTGCAGGGGGCCGGTGCAGGGGGCCGGTGCAGGGGGCCGCTCAGTGTCGGGGGTCGATCCCGCCGTGCTGGGCCAGGTCGAGCGCGTGCGCCCGGGCGCGCCGCCGCAGCCGGTAGACCTGCGTGAGCCCGAGCCCCCACAACAGGTACTGGAACGACATCGCCCAGCGGAACGACGTGGCGTCGTAGTCGGTCGAGCCGGGTGGGGTGGTGAGGTCGAGGATGATCCCGATGGCGATCACGAGCACGAGGCTCGCCACGAACCCGCCTTGGTTCACCAGGCCTGAAGCACTTCCCTGGCGCTCCCCCGGGTTCGAGGTGCGGGCCAGGTCGAAGCCGATGATGGACGCCGGGCCGCCGATGCCGACGACCTGGGTCATCACGACGAGCAGCCAGAACGGGGCGTCACCCGGCCAGCAGAGCACGACGGTCCAGATCAGGACGATCGCGGAAACGATCCCCAGGACCATCGACGAGCGGTGCCACGGGTAGCGACCCACCAGCCGGCCCAGGACCGGCCCGCTGTACATGAACGAGACCACGATCAGGGTGAGCAGCAGGCTCGCCTGGGCCGGTGAGCGGTGCTCGGCCTGGACGAAGAACGGGTACCCCCACAGGAGGGCCAGCGAGGTCGCGGAGAACTGCGTGACGAAGTGGGCCCAGAAGCCCAGCCGCGTCCCCGGGTGGGCCCACGCGCCGGCCAGCAGCTCCTTGACCCGGGCGGCCGAGAGCCGGGGGCCGCGGAGGCTCCGGCTGCCCGGAGCGTCCTGGACGACGAGGAGCACCGCCACGGCCACGAGGACCCCCAGCGAGGCGCTGAACAGGTACGCCTTCGTCCAGCCGACGGTGCCGAGCGCCCAGGTCATGGGCGCCGCCGCGCCGATGGCGCCCGCCTGGCCGAGGACGCCGGAGAGCTGCGTCATGAGCGGGATGCGCGTGGCCGAGAACCAGCGGGCCACCAGCCGCAGCAGGCAGATGAAGGTCATCGCGTCGCCCATACCGACGAACGTCCGCGCGACGAGGGCCCACCCGTAGCTGTCGGCGAGCGCGAAGCCGGCCTGCGCGACGGTCAGGATGGTGACGCCGGTGAGCATGACGGCGCGCGAGCCGAACCGGTCCACCATGAGGCCCACCGGCACCTGCATGCCCGCGTAGACGAGCAGCTGGAGCATGGTGAAGACGGACAGCTGGGCGGCGGTGATGTCGAAGCGCTCCGTGGCCACCAGGCCCGCCACCGCCAGCGACGAGCGGTGGAAGATCGCCAGCAGGTACACGCTCAGGCCCACCACCCAGACGGCGAGGGCGCGGCGGAGGGGGGCAGGGTCGGCCGTGACCGCTGCGGTCGGGGAGCTCACCCGAGCATCCTGCTCGCCGCCGGGCGGGCCGGGCGCGCCGGGGGTCTTGCGAGGGGCTACTTCGTGGCCTCCATCATCTGCCGCAGCTCCTTCTTGAGCTCGTCGATCTCGTCACGCAGCCGGGCGGCCACCTCGAACTGCAGCTCCGCGGCCGCCGTCCGCATCTGGTCCGTCAGGTCCTGGATGAGCTGAGCGAGGTCGGCGCTGGGCATGCCCGCGAGGTCCTTGGCGTGGACGCCCGCGCCGTCACCCAGCGCCGGCACCGGCTGCTTGCCGCGTCCGGCCTTCCCGGCCCGGGCCTTGGCCTCGGTGCCGGCCCAGGTCTCCAGGAGCGCCTGGGTGTTCTCGTCCTCGCGCGCCAGCATGTCGGTGATGTCGGCGATCTTCTTGCGCAGCGGCGTCGGGTCGATGCCGTGCTCGGTGTTGTAGGCGACCTGCTTGGCGCGACGACGGTTGGTCTCGTCGATCGCGGCCTCCATCGAGGGCGTGATCCGGTCGGCGTACATGTGGACCTGGCCAGACACGTTGCGCGCCGCGCGTCCGATCGTCTGGATCAGGGACTTGTCGGAGCGCAGGAAGCCCTCCTTGTCGGCGTCCAGGATGCTCACCAGCGACACCTCGGGCAGGTCCAGGCCCTCGCGGAGCAGGTTGATGCCGACCAGGACGTCGTAGGCACCCATCCGCAGGTCGCGCAGCAGCTCGATGCGCTTGAGGGTGTCGACCTCGGAGTGGAGGTAGCGGGTGCGGATGCCGGCGTCCAGGAGGTAGTCGGTGAGGTCCTCGGACATCTTCTTGGTCAGCGTGGTGACGAGGACGCGCTCGTCCTTCTCGGCCCGGGTGCGGATCTCGTGGATGAGGTCGTCGATCTGGCCCTTGGTGGGCTTCACGATCACCTCGGGGTCGACGAGGCCCGTGGGGCGGATGATCTGCTCGACCACGTGCGGCGGCCGGTCCCCGCCCGCCTTGTCCAGCTCGTAGTCGCCCGGCGTCGCCGACAGGTAGATCGTCTGCCCGATCCGCTCGAGGAACTCCTCCCACCGCAGCGGCCGGTTGTCCATCGCGGAGGGGAGGCGGAAGCCGTGGTCGACGAGGTTCCGCTTCCGCGACATGTCGCCCTCGTACATGCCGCCGATCTGCGGGATCGTCACGTGGGACTCGTCCACGACCAGCACGAAGTCCTCCGGGAAGTAGTCCAGGAGGCAGTTGGGGGCCGAGCCGCGGCCGCGGCCGTCGATGTGCATCGAGTAGTTCTCGATCCCCGAGCACGAACCGACCTGGCGCATCATCTCGATGTCGTAGGTGGTGCGCATGCGCAGCCGCTGCGCCTCGAGGAGCTTCCCCTCGCGCTCGAACGTCGCCAGCTGCTCGGCGAGCTCCGCCTCGATCCCCGAGATCGCGCGCTCCATCCGCTCCGGGCCGGCCACGTAGTGGGTCGCCGGGAACACGTAGAGCTCGGAGTCCTCGGTGATGACCTCGCCGGTCACGGCGTGCAGCGTCATCAGGCGCTCGATCTCGTCCCCGAAGAACTCGATCCGCACCGCGTGCTCCTCGTAGACCGGGAAGATCTCGAGGGTGTCGCCGCGGACGCGGAACGTGCCCCGGGTGAACGAGAGGTCGTTGCGCGTGTACTGGATCTCGACCAGGCGACGCAGGATCGAGTCCCGGTCGTGCTCCTCGCCGACCCGGAGCCGGAGCATGCGGTCCACGTACTCCTGCGGCGTGCCGAGGCCGTAGATGCAGGACACGGTGCTCACCACGATCACGTCGCGGCGGGTGAGCAGCGAGTTGGTGGCGGAGTGGCGCAGCCGCTCCACCTCCTCGTTGATGGAGGAGTCCTTCTCGATGTAGGTGTCCGTCTGCGGGACGTACGCCTCGGGCTGGTAGTAGTCGTAGTAGGAGACGAAGTACTCGACCGCGTTGTCGGGGTAGAGCTGGCGCAGCTCGTTGGCGAACTGGGCGGCCAGCGTCTTGTTGGGCTGGAGCACCAGGAGCGGACGCTGGAGCTGCTCGGCGCACCACGCCACCGTCGCCGTCTTGCCGGTGCCCGTCGCACCGAGCAGCACGACGTCCTTCTCGCCACCGGAGATCCGCTTGCTGATCTCCGCGATCGCCGCAGGCTGGTCCCCCGACGGCTCGTAGTCGGACTGGACCTTGAACGGGGCGACGCGGCGCTCGAGATCGGTGACAGGACGCATGCGACGAGCCTACGGTGGCCCACCGACAGACCGCCCCGTCCGGCAGGGCGAGGCCGGAGGCGGGCCCGGTCACACCTCCGGCGCGGTCGCGGGACGCCGTCCTGACCCCTCGTGGCCATCGTCTAGGTTGGCGACGTGGCATCCCCGCTCAGCCGCCTCGACCGCGTCGTGCGCCTCGCACGCCGCGGCCTGCTGGCGTTCTTCGGCTTCCAGGTCGCGCTGGCCGTGGCGCTCTCGCTCGTCGACGCCTACCGGCGCCGCGGCAAGCGGTCGCGCCCCTTCCCCGTGACCGACCCCCGCACCGTCGTCGTCGGCGAGAGCCGGGTGACGACCTACACCTACGGCGCCGACGTCTTCGACGCCATGGTCGAGGCCATCAACGGCGCCCGCCGGCAGATCCTCTTCGAGACCTACATCTGGAAGTCGGACCGCACCGGCGAGCGGATCAAGGCCGCCCTCGTGGCCGCGGCCGAGCGCGGGGTCGAGGTGTACTGCATCTACGACGGGTTCGCGAACATGCTGGCGAACCCGCGCTTCAAGCGGTTCCCCGCCGGCGTCCGCGTGCTCCGCTACCCCGTCTACCCCGCCGGCCTGCGGTTCCTGGACCTGCGACGCTACGGACGCGACCACCGCAAGATCCTCGTCGTCGACTCCGAGACCGCCTTCGTGGGCGGCTACAACGTCGGCAACGAGTACGCCGGCGAGTGGCGCGACACGCACCTGCGCATCGTCGGCCCCGCCGTGTGGGACCTCCAGCGGGCGTTCGCCGACTTCTGGAACCTGCACCGCCGGCGCCGCTTCCGCACGAGCGAGCGGCCGCTGCTGCTCGAGACCGCCGGCTCGTGGGAGACCTGGATGCGGGTGCACCGCAACGTCCCCCGCCTGTGGATGTTCCCCATCCGCGGGATGTACCTGGAGGCCATCAACCGCGCCAGCGAGCGGATCTGGCTCACCACCGCCTACTTCCTCCCCGACCAGGACTTCGTCGACGCGCTCAAGGACGCCGCCAGGCGCGGCGTGGACGTGCGCATCCTCGTGCCCCTGAAGTCCAACCACGTGGTCACCGACTGGGCCTCGCGCGGCTACTACTCGCAGCTCCTGGCGGCGGGCGTCCGGATCTTCCGGTTCGCCGGCGCCATGGTGCACGCCAAGACCGCGACCGTCGACGGCACGTGGACGACAGTCGGCACCGCCAACATCGACCGCCTCTCGCTCTCCGGCAACTACGAGATCAACGTCGAGATCGTGGACGCGGCCCTCGCCGAGGCCATGGAGGAGATCTTCCGCACCGACTGCACGAACTGCCTGGAGCTGACCCTCGGCGAGTGGCAGGCCCGCGACGTGCACCGGAAGTTCACCGAGGCCGTCCTCGGCCCGCTGCGGCCGCTGCTCTGAGGCGTCGCCCGGTGACGGGGGCGCCTGCGATGCTCGGCCCCGGCCCGCCTCGCGCGGCCTCCGCTCCGCTCACCACCGGGTGACGCTGCTGGGCAGGTGGGTCCGTGGGGACATCCGCGCCCCGTGGCGGGGGCGGTGCAGCCCGGCCGCCGCGATCAGGGCCGGGACCCTGCCGCGCTGCGGCCGGTAGGGCTCGAGGAACGCACGCAGCTGGTCGTCGTCCCAGGGGGTCCCGGTCAGGGCCCAGCCGACGTCCTTGGCCACGTGGTAGTCGCCGAAGCTGACGGCGTCCGGGTCTCCGTGCGCCCGCTGGCGGACCTCGGCGGCCGTCCACTCCCCGATCCCCGGCAGGCTGGTGAGGCGGCGCTCCACCTCCTCGCCCGCGAGGCCGACCGTGCGCTCAAGGGCGTCGGCGACCCGCGCCGCCCGCACCACCGCCTTCGAGCGCGCGGGGTCGACGTGCATCTTCAGCCAGGCCCAGGACGGCACCTGCCGGAGCACCTCGGGGGTCGGCTGGAGGTGGAGCCCGAGACTCGCGGCCTCCGGCCCGGGTGCCGGCTCCCCGAAGCGGCGCACGAGCATCCGGAAGCCGGCGAACGCCTCCTGCCCCGTCACCTTCTGCTCGATGATCGCCGGCACGAGCGCCTCCATGACGAGCCCGGTGCGGCCCAGGCGCAGGTGCGGGTGGTGCCTGCGCGCCTCCAGCAGGACCGGGTGGTCGGTGGTGAACCCCGTCCAGTCGTCCTCCCCGCCCAGCAGGGCGGGCACCGACTCCAGCGCCCACTCGGCCCCCGGCCCCCAGGCCGTCGCCTCGACGTCTGCGTCGCACGGGCGGGCGAGGATGCGGAGGGTGGCGGGCCCGGAGGGTGTGCGGACGCCGCGCCAGACCGCGTCGTCCGGCGCGACCTTGAACGTGGGGTCCCCACCCCCGTGGCGCTGGAGACCCAGCACGCGGCGCACCGGCCACGGCAGCAGGGTGCCGTCGGCGGCCGTCAGCGGCGGGGGCCGCCAGGTGCGGTGCTGCGAGGACACGAGCGAACCGTACCCGCGGCCACCGACGAACCAGCCGGACCCGACGGACCCGACGAACCTGGCACGGGGACCGAGGGGCGAGGCGGCTGTCGGCGGGGGCCTGTTGAATCGGTCCGTGCTGCTCCACGAGGTCGTCGAGACGTCCACCCAGGTCGCGAGCACCCGCGCGCGCCACGCCAAGCGGG
Organism: Nocardioides sp. GY 10127; assembly: GCF_004919085.1. Taxonomy (GTDB): domain Bacteria; phylum Actinomycetota; class Actinomycetes; order Propionibacteriales; family Nocardioidaceae; genus Nocardioides. The sequence continues at coordinate 336,291 of NZ_STGL01000001.1, forward strand.
ACGCGATGGCGGACCTGCTCGGCCGCACGCCGGAGGGCGAGGTGGAGGTGGTGGCGTCGTGGCTCGGGGGCTCCCTGCTCCAGCGGCGCACGGGGGTGGGGTGGCGCTCGCTGCAGGAGCTGCCGCAGCCGGCGGACCGGCCCTCTCTGGAGGTGCTCGTCGTCAACCGGACGCTGGACGCGCTCTCCGCAGTCTCGGGCCCGGGCTCCGTGGCGCGTCGGACCGCTCTGCTGGGCGACCTCCTCGGCCGCGCCACGGCCGAGGAGCAGCGCTGGCTGCGCTCGGTGATGACCGGCGAGGTGCGCCAGGGCGCGCTCGATGCCGTCCTGATCGAGGCGGCCGCGCTGGTGGCCGACGTGCCCGCCGCGGCCGTGCGCCGGGCGGCCATGATGGCGGGCTCCCCCGTCACCGCGGTGGTCGTCGCGCTCCGCGACGGCCTCGAGGCACTGGACGCCGTGGGGCTCGAGGTGATGCGGCCGATCCTGCCGATGCTGGCGTCCTCGGCGCCCGACGTGGCCACGGGGGTGGCGAAGGCGGCCGGCCCGGCGCAGGGTGCCGTGGCGGTGGACGTGAAGCTGGACGGCATCCGGGTCCAGGTGCACCGCTCGGGCGAGGACGTGCGCGTCGTGACGCGGACGCTGGACGACATCACGAGCCGGCTCCCGGAGGTCGTGGCGGTGGTGCGGGCGCTGCCCGTCACGAGCGTCGTGCTGGACGGGGAGGCGCTGCTCCTCGAGGCGGACGGCCGGCCACGACCGTTCCAGGAGACGTCCTCACGCACCGCGCGGCAGGGGGCCACGGACCTGGCGGTGACCCCGTGGTTCTTCGACGTGCTGCACGTGGACGGGGAGGACCTCCACGACCGCCCGCTGGGGGAACGGCTGGAGCGGCTCGCCGCGCTGGTGCCCGAGGCGCACCGGGTCGCCCGGCTGGTCACCGGCGACCCCGAGGCAGCCGCCGCCTTCGCGCGAGAGGCCGTCGCCGCGGGTCACGAGGGCGTGGTGATCAAGTCCCTGGGCTCGACGTACGAGGCAGGACGGCGCGGTGCGTCCTGGGTCAAGGTGAAGCCGGTGCACACGCTGGACCTCGTCGTGGTCGCCGTCGAGCACGGGTCCGGGCGTCGTCGCGGATGGCTGTCCAACATCCACCTGGCCGCGAGGTCCGGGGACGACCTGGTGATGGTGGGCAAGACCTTCAAGGGGATGACGGACGAGATGCTGGCGTGGCAGACGGAGCGCTTCCGCTCGCTCGAGACCGGTGACGACGGGTGGGTGGTGACCGTGCGGCCCGAGCAGGTGGTGGAGGTCGCGGTGGACGGGGTGCAACGCTCGACGCGCTACGGCGGCGGTGTCGCCCTGCGCTTCGCGCGGGTCGTGCGCTACCGGGAGGACAAGACGCCGACCGAGGCCGACACGATCGAGACCGTGAGGTCGCTCCTGGCGTGACCTGCCGGGCTTCCGTCCGGGCCACGTGCTGGGTGGTCGAAGCCGCGACCGCCACGAAGTGCCCACAGGTCCTTGTGTCGACTGGCTACTCCCCAGGCGCGGCTTGCTGTCGGCGAGGAGGCGGGCGGAGGCGGTGAGATCGAGCCATGGCCCTCACCACCCTCGAGCTCCCCGAGAGCAGCCCGACGCCGACGTCGGCCTCCGTCGCGCGCCTGCTCGACGCCCTCCAGGGGGAGCTGGACGGGCTGGACCCCACAGCCCTCCCGGACGCCGAGCCCCAGGCGTTGGTGGACCTCGTGGAGGGCATCCAGCACCTGCGGTCGCGGCTCGCGGCACTCGAGGCCCGAGCCCTGGCGGCCGTGGAGGAGCGGGGGCTGGCACGCACCGAGCTCGGGTGGGGGTCCACCGCCGACTGGTACACCCATCTCGCCGGACTCCGCCGCGGCGCGGGTCGGCGGATCGTCGACGCCGCCGTCCGTCTCGTCCGGGAACGTCCCGCGACGCTGGAGTCGATGGAGTCGGGTGCGACGAGCCCGGAGCAGGCGCACGTCGTCCTGGAACACCTCGACCGACTTCCGGGCGATGCTCAGCTGCGCGAGGTCGCGGAGCTGACCCTGCTCGACGAGACGCACCGGCTCAACGCCACCGACCTCGACCGGACGGCCGTGCGCATCCTTGCCCGGCTCGACCCCGACGGCACCGCCGCCCGCGAGGAGGCGGCGAAGGACCGCCTCGACCGGGTGGCCCACCAGCGCCGGTTCCTGTCCATCACCGACGACGGCTGCGGCGGGGTGCGTCTCCGTGGGCGAGGGACGCTGGAGGACGCGGCCGTGCTGCGGGCCGCACTGCTCCCGCTCACCTCGCCGGTCGTTGCGAGTGGGGACGAGGTGGCGCGTCTGGACCCACGTGACCATGGCACCCGGCTCTGGGACGCCGTGGTGCAGGTGGCACAGCACGCTCTCGACACGGAGCTGCCCCCTGAGACCCACGGGGCGCGGCCCCGGCTCAGCGTCACCGTCCCACTGGACGTGCTCCAAGGCGCCGCGCCCGACGACGTACCGGCGTCGGAGGACGGCACACCCTTGCCGGTCAGCACCCTGCGCCGGCTCGCCTGCGACGCCGAGATCGTGCCCGCCGTCCTGGGCTCACGCGGAGAGGTGCTGGACGTCGGACGCAGCACCCGGGTGGTCCCCGTGTCGCTGTGGCGGGCACTGGTGGTGCGCGACGCAGGCTGCGCCTTCCCGGGCTGCTCGAGACCGCCCGTCATGTGCCACGCCCACCACGTGCGCAGCTGGGCCACCGGTGGCGACACCGCGCTGCCCAACCTCGTGCTCCTGTGCGGCTCCCACCACCGCCTGGTGCACGGGTCCCCCTGGGAGGTACGGATCAACGCTGACGACCACCTGCCCGAGTTCCTGCCACCTGCGGATCGGCAGCCTGACCGGCACGGACACCGAGCGGCGGAGCACCCGCCAGACGACCCGTCGACAGGGGGAACGGTCGGGACGGCCGATGGTCCCGGGTGGACCCGGCACCGTGGTCGACCGGGTCAGCCCCGGGCGGACCTTGCCCCGGACCCCCGCCCACCGGCAGGCTGACCGGCTCCGCCGGCGACTTTCGGGCGTTCAGGGACGCTCGAGGATGGCGGTCACGCCCTGGCCGCCGGCGGCACACACAGAGATGACCCCTCGTCCGCTGCCCTTGTCCGCGAGGAGCTTCGCCAGCACGGGGAGGATGCGTCCACCCGTCGCCGCGAACGGGTGACCGGCCGCCAGAGACGACCCGTGCACGTTGAGCTTCTCGCGGTCGATCGACCCCATCGCCTCGGGGAGGCCCAGGCGCTCACGGCAGAAGACCGGGTCCTCCCAGGCCTTCATCGTCGCCAGCACCTGAGACGCAAAGGCCTCGTGGATCTCGTAGAAGTCGAAGTCCTGCAGCGTGAGCCCGGCCCTGGTGAGCATGCGGGCCATGGCATACGCCGGCGCCATCAGTAGTCCCTCCCCGCCGTGCACGTAGTCGACCGCCGCCGTCTCGTACTCCGTGAGGTAGGCCAGTACGGGGATGCCGTGCGCCTGCGCCCACTCCTCGGAGGCCAGCAGGACCGTCGAGGCACCGTCGGTGAGCGGGGTCGAGTTGCCGGCCGTCATGGTGGCCGCCTCGCCCTTCCCGAAGACGGGCTTGAGCTTCGCGAGCTTCTCCACCGAGGAGTCAGGCCGGAGGTTGGTGTCGCGATCCACGCCGCGGAACGGGGTCACCTGGTCGTCGAGCCATCCGGACTCGTAGGCGGCGGCGAGGTTCTGATGGGACGCGGCGGCCAGCTCGTCCTGTGCGGAACGCTCGACTTTCCACTCCACCGCGGTGAGGGCTGCGTGCTCACCCATGGACAGGCCGGTGCGCGGCTCGCTGTTGCGGGGGATGGCCAGTCCGATGTCGCCCGGACGCAACGACGACAGGACCCCGAGCCGCGCCTTGGCGTCGCGCGCGGTGTTGAGGTCGAGGAGCTTGCGACGGAGCCGGTCACTCACGGCGATGGGGGCGTCCGAGGCCGTGTCGGTACCGCCTGCCACGCCGACCTCGATCTGGCCGAGCGCGATCTTGTTCGCCACCTGGATGGCTGCCTGGAGTCCGGTGCCGCACGCCTGCTGGATGTCGGTCGCGGGGGTCTCCGGTGACAACCCGGAACCGAGGACGGACTCCCTGGCCAGGTTGAAGTCGCGGCTGTGCTTGAGGACCGCGCCGGCCACGACCTCGCCCAGCCTCTCCCCCCGGAGGTCGAACCGGTCGACCAGGCCGTCGAGGGCCGCGGTCAGCATCTCCTGGTTGGACGCCGTGCTGTAGGCACCGTTGGCACGGGCGAAGGGAATGCGGTTGCCGCCCAGGACGGCGACGCGGCGGGTCTGCTTCAGCATGGGGAGGTCCTTGCGCTCTCGGCTGCCTGCACCAGAGGGTGGTGAGGTCCAGGTCACGTATCGTGGACAGTGGAGGTTACTCGTCGGTTACATCGACGGGAACCACCCTGCCAGTGACGAGGACAACTCCGCAGCCGGCGCCCACGACGACGGGGCGGCGCTGCACCTCGCTCCCCCACCCATCCAGGAGACCCGCACCATGTCCGACCGCTACCAGGCGTTCACCGCCAGCCCGTTCGGCAAGCTGCTCGTGAAGAACCTCGGGCTCCCCGACCCGGTCCGGCTCGCCCGCTGGCACGACGGCGACGAGCTCGTCTCCGGCAGGGTCCTCCTCGTCGGGGACGGGCGACTCGCCTCGCCCGTCGCCAAGCAGCTGGACGCGCTGGAGATCGCCCACGAGCCGGTCCCAGCGCCGGAGACCCGCTATCGCGGGATCGTCGTCGACGCGAGCGGTCTCACCGACTCCTCCGCGCTCGGAGCACTGCGGGACGAGGTGGCACCCGTGATGCGCAGCCTGGAGACGTGTGCCCGGATCGTCGTCCTGGGCACCCCTCCGGAGCAGGTCGCCGGGTCGGCGCGCATCGCGCAGCGAGCGCTGGAGGGATTCACCCGCAGCTTGGGCAAGGAGATCGGACGCGGCGGCACGGTCCAGCTCGTCTACGTCGCCGAGGGCGCGGAGCAGGACGTCTCCAGCACGCTCGCGTTCCTCCTCTCCCCCAAGTCGGCCTACGTCTCCGGGCAGGTGGTGCGCGTGGGCGCGCACGGGTCCCAGCCGGCGGCCCCGGCGACCGACTGGCGGCGCCCCCTGGAGGGCAAGGTGGCGCTCGTGACCGGTGCCAGCCGCGGCATCGGTGAGCAGATCTCCCGGGTGCTCGCGCGCGACGGCGCGACGGTCGTGGGGCTCGACGTCCCGCAGGCCGCCAGCGACCTGCAGCGACTCACCTCCGAGATCGGCGGCGACTGGCTGGCCCTCGACATCACCGCCAAGGACGCCCCCGCTCGTATCGCGCAGCACCTGCAGCGCGAGCACGGCGGGGTCGACGTCGTCGTCCACAACGCCGGCATCACCCGCGACAAGAAGCTCGCCAACATGAAGGCGGACCGCTGGGAGCAGGTCATCGCGGTCAACCTCACCGCCCCGGAGCGCATCACCCGCACGCTGCTCGACGACGGCGTGCTCAACGACGGCGCCTCGGTCGTGGGGGTGGCCAGCATCGCGGGCATCGCCGGCAACGTCGGCCAGACGAACTACGCGACGTCCAAGGCAGGCGTGATCGGGCTCGTCGAGGCGCTGCGCGACGACCTGCCGAACGGCGTCCGGATCAACGCGGTCGCCCCCGGTTTCATCATCACGCAGATGACGGCCGCGGTCCCGTTCGCCACCCGCGAGATCGGCCAGCGCCTCAACGCCCTGGCTCAGGGCGGGCTCCCCGTGGACGTCGCGGAGACCGTCGCCTGGTTCGCGGACCCCGCCTCGGCCCGGGTCAACGGCAACGTGGTCCGCGTGTGCGGCCAGATGATGCTGGGCGCCTGACGTGGGCGGGGTGGGAGCTCTCGCCCGCGCGGCGCTGCCGTCGGTGCCGGGCATAACCCTGCTGCCCGGGGTGCGGAAGGACCCGGCCGCGGGCCGCGCCGAGCGACTGGCACGGCGGAGGTCCGACGTCCGCATCGACGCCGAAGCGGCCGGACGCTACGCGGAGCTCTGCGGGTTCGCCCCGCGCGACGCCGTGCCGCTCACCTACCCCCACCTGCTCGGCTTCGACCTGCAGTTGGGTCTCATGGCAGAGCCCGCCTTCCCCGCACCGGCTCTCGGGCTCGTCCACGTCGAGAACCGGATCACCGCCTCACGCCGTCTCCATCCCGGCGAGGTCGTCGACGTCGAGGTCAGCGTCGGGCCTGCCCGTCCGCACCGCAGCGGAAGGGTGTTCGACTTCGTCACCACCGTCTGCGACGCGGAGTCCGGGGAGGTCGCGTGGGAGGAGTCCTCCTCCTACCTGCACCGCAGCAACGGGCAGCCGGATGCGCCGGGTCTTCTCGATCTCCCGCAGGTGCCCCCGACCGGCACGGTGTGGAAGCTGCCCGCCGATCTCGGACGTCGGTACGCATCCGTGGCCGGCGACTGGAACCCGATCCACGTCCATCCGTGGACCGCGAAGGCCTTCGGCTTCCCTCGCGCCATCGCCCACGGCATGTGGACCATGGCGCGCTGTGTGGCCTCCTTCGAGAACCGGCTCCCGCCGGCCTGCACGGTGGAGGTCGGGTTCCGCAAGCCGGTGCTGCTCCCGGGGTCGGTGGCGTTCGGCAGCCGTCTGCGCCCCGACGGCGGGCTGGACTTCAGCCTCTCCCGCCCGGGGTCGGACACCTGGCACCTGCTCGGCAGCGCCTACCCCGGAGCCTGACCCGGAGCCTGCCCGTGGACGGGGCAGAGCCCCACCCGATCAGTGCTCCCGCGCGGGGTCCCTCCGGCGGATGAGCGCCTCCTGGGCCACGGACGCGACCAGGCGACCGTCCTGCGTGAACACGCGCGCGTTGATGAGCGCGCGAGCGCCGGCCATGCTCGGCGAGTGCTGGTCGTAGAGCCACCAGTCGTCGGCCCGGAAGGGCCGGTGGAACCACACCGCGTGGTCGAGCGAGGCCGCCATCGACCGGTTGTCGCCGAACCTCAGCCCGTGCGGGGCGAATGCGGGGCCGAGCAGCGCCATGTCCGAGCCGTAGACGAACGCGGCGGCCTGCAGCAGCGGGTCGGACGGCAGGTCCCGGCCGACGCGGAGCCACACTCGCTGACGTCCGGGCCGCTCCGGGTCGGGCGGCAGGACGTCGGCGGAGCTGCCCGCGTAGCGGATCTCGGAGACGTCCCAGTCGGTGAACCGCTTGCCCGGCGGTGCCGCGTCCCGCGGGTCGGGGCACTCCTCAGGGCCGGGGACGCCGACCGGCATGACGTCCTGGTGGTCCCAGCTCTCCTCCTCGCGCGCGAGGTCGACGGTCATCACGAAGATGGGACGCCCGTGCTGCCGCGCGAGCACGCGGCGGGTCGTGAACGACCGCCCGTCCCGCAGCTTCTCGACGTCGTAGATGATGGGCGCGCCGGTGTCACCGGGCTGGAGGAAGTACGAGTGCAGCGAGTGGATCGCGAAGCCCTCGCCCACGGTCCGAGCAGCCGCCACCACGGCCTGCGCGGCGACCTGCCCGCCGTACACCCGCGGGAGCTGCGAGGGCAGCTGCGACCCCCGGAACAGGTTGTCGTCGATGGTCTCGAGGTCGAGCAGGAACAGCAGCTCGTCGGTGGTGCTCGGCACGATTCTTCCGGTTCTCCTGTGGTCCTGGCAAACGGTCCTGCAGACGGTCCTGGCGGAGCGGTCCTGCTCAGCCCGGGTGCGGGGTTCGGCGGGCCTCAGCCCTGGGGCCGGCCCCAGCCCTCGCCGGGCTCCTCGGGGTTCTCGGGGTCCGCCTGGTCGAGCTCAGCGAGGAACTGCTCGAACTGGCGCCCGAGCTCGTCGCCGCTCGGCAGCGGCTCGTCCTTGGCCAGCAGGCCCTCACCGGACTGCTCGGCCCGCTCGAAGGCGTCGTACTGCTGCTCGAGCGCCTCGACGACGTCCGCCACCTCGCTGTTGTCCTCGAGGTACCGACCGATCTCGGCCTCGCGGTCCTCGGCCTCCGCCCGTAGGCCCGAGAGGTCGATGGTGAGGCGACCGGCGATCTCCACCCGCTCGAGGAGCGAGGTGGACGCGCCGGGGTAGTCGAGCTGCGCCAGGTAGTGCGGCACGTGCGCCACGAACCCGAGCGCGGCGTGACCCCACTCCCCCAGGCGGATCTCCAGGAGCGCCTGGGCGCTGGACGGCACGCGGAGCTCACCGGACCACGGGCTCGTGCCGGTGAGCAGGTCGGGGTCGTTGGCGTGCTGCGTCATGGCCAGCGGCCGGGTGTGCGGCACGGCCATGGGCACGGCGCCGAGGCTGATGACCCGGTCCACGTCGAAGCGCTCGACGACGCGGCGCACGGCGCGCGCGAACGCCTCCCACCGGACGTCGGGCTCGGGGCCGTGCAGCAGCAGGTACGGGTTCCCGCCGGAGTCGTGAAGCAGTCGCACCACGAGGCGCGGCGCGTCGTAGTCGGTGTAGCGGTCGACGGAGAAGGTGACGGCGGGGCGACGCGCCCGGTAGTCGTGGAGCTCGTCGACGTCGAAGGTGGCCACCACCTTGCCGGGGCGCCAGCCCGGCGGGCGGGGCGAGGCCTCGCGGCCGGTCAGGTCCGCGCCACCGACACCCGTGACCGGGCTGTCGTCGGCGATGTCGAGGAGGTGCTGCACCGCTCGGCGCGCGGCGTTGCCGGCGTCCAGGAACCCGTCGAGCGACAGCACGAGCGTCAGGTCGACGTCCGCGTCGCGCTCGTCGAGCTCCGGCACCTCGTCGAGGATGTGCACGAGTCGGTCCTCGGCCACGTGGGTCCTCCGTCCTCGCTGGTTGCAGGGCGCCCGTCGGGGGGTTCCGGTCGGCGCCGCCGTCCGTCCAACCGGCGACGTCCCACGATATTCCGCCGGGGCCCGTGGAGTCGGTAGCAGGACGCGTCCGGCGACACGGACGTGACGCGCCGCACACCTAGTACTCGCGCGACCTAGTTACTAGGGAGTAACGTTGTGCGGGCAAGCTCCGCCCACCACAGGAGGCCCCGTGCCCCGACAGTCGCGAGAGGTCGTCTTCGTCGACGGCGTGCGCACCCCCTTCGGCAAGGCCAAGGGCCAGTACGCCGAGACCCGCGCCGACGACCTCGTCATCAAGTGCATCCGCGAGCTCCTCCGCCGCAACCCCGACCTGCCGCCCGAGCGGGTGGACGAGGTCGCCATCGCAGCCACCACGCAGATCGGCGACCAGGGCCTGACCATCGGCCGCACCGCCGCCCTGCTCGCCGGGCTCCCGAAGTCCGTGCCCGGCTACTCGATCGACCGCATGTGCGCCGGCGCCATGACCGCCGTGACCACCACCGCCGGCGGCATCGCGTTCGGCTCCTACGACATCGCCATCGCCGGCGGCGTCGAGCACATGGGACGCCACCCGATGGGCGAGGGCGTCGACCCGAACCCGCGCATCCTCTCCGAGCGCATCGTCGACCCGGACGCCCTGGTCATGGGCAAGACCGCCGAGAACCTGCACGACCGGTACCCGTCCATCACCAAGGAGCGCACGGACGCCTACGCCGTCCGCTCCCAGGAGAAGACGGCCAAGGCGTACGCCAACGAGCAGATCCAGCCCGACCTCGTGCCGGTGGCCACCCGCTCGGCCGAGCTCGGCTGGGGCCTGGCCACCACCGACGAGCCGATGCGACCCGGCACCACCCTGGAGGACCTGGCCGCCCTCAAGACCCCGTTCCGTCCGCACGGGCGCGTCTCCGCGGGCAACGCCGCCGGTATCAACGACGGTGCGACGGCCTGCCTGCTCGCCGACGAGGACACCGCGAACGAGCTGGGCCTCCCGGTGAAGATGCGCCTGGTGTCCTACTCGTTCATGGGGGTGGAGCCCGAGGTCATGGGCGCCGGTCCGATCCCCGCGACGGAGAAGGCGCTCAAGCAGGCCGGGCTCACCATCGACGACATCGACGCCTTCGAGATCAACGAGGCGTTCGCCGTCCAGGTGCTCGCCTTCCTGGAGCACTTCGGCATCGCCGACGACGACGAGCGGGTCAACCCGTACGGCGGCGCCATCGCGATGGGCCACCCGCTCGCCTCCTCCGGCGTGCGCCTCATGACGCAGCTGGCGCGCCGCTTCGAGGAGCGCCCCGACGTCCGCTACGGCCTCACCACCATGTGCATCGGCATCGGCATGGGCGGCACGGTCGTCTGGGAGAACCCCCACTGGTCCGGCAACGACGACAGCACCGGGAGCGACGCCTGATGGCCACCGACATGACCACCCTCCTCGAGAAGGCCCGCGCCCTGGCGCCCGAGAACGAGCGCGTCACGCGTGCCCACCTGCGCAAGGTGACCCTCCCCGGCGGCGCCGGCGTGATGGGCCTGATCACCCTCGACAACGGCGAGGACCACACCAAGCCCAACACCTTCGGTCTCGGCGGCCTCCTCAGCCTCAACGAGGCGATCGACGCCGCGCTCGCCGACGACGAGGTGACGAGCCTCGGCGTCACCGGCAAGCCGTTCATCCTCGCCGCGGGCGCCGATCTCACGAGCATCGCGGCGGGCGGGCCCGAGGGCATCCGCGTCGTCGCCGAGCTCGGCCACGCCGTCTTCCGCAAGCTGCAGGACGGCGGCAAGACCAGCTTCGGCTTCGTCAACGGCCTCGCCCTGGGCGGCGGCCTCGAGGTCGCGCTCCACTGCCACTACCGCACGGTGATGGACTCCGCGCCGGCCCTCGGCCTGCCCGAGGTCATGCTCGGGCTCATCCCCGGCTGGGGCGGCGGCTACCTCGTCCCGAACCTCGTGGGCGCCGATAAGGCGGTCACCGTCATGATCGAGAACCCCCTCAACAACGGCAAGACGCTCAAGGGCTACGAGGCGTTCCGCCTCGGCCTCGCCGACGCGATGTTCTCGGGCGCCGACTACCTCGAGCAGTCCCTGCTCTGGGCCGCCGGCGTGCTGAACGGCACCGAGACGGTCCAGCGGCCCGAGATCGACCGCGGTCAGGCGTGGGACGACGCCCTCGCTCGGGCCCGCGCCGTCGTGGCCGGACGCACCGGTGGGGCCAGCCCTGCGGCCCAGCGTGCCGTCGAGCTCATCGAGGGGGCCCGGACAGCCACCCGCGACGAGGGCTTCGCCGCCGAGGACACCTCGCTGGTGGACATGGCGATGACCCCGCAGCTCCTCGCCAGCCTCTACGCCTTCGACCTGGTCCAGAAGCGCGCCAAGCGTCCCGCCGGCGCCCCGGACCGGAGCCTGGCCCGCCCGGTCACCAAGGTCGGCATCGTCGGTGCCGGTCTCATGGCCAGCCAGCTCGCCCTCCTCTTCGTCCGTCGCCTCGAGGTCCCGGTCGTCCTCTCCGACCTAGACCAGGAGCGCGTCGACAAGGGCGTCGCCTACGTGCACGCCGAGCTCGACAAGCTGCTCGCCAAGGGACGCATCTCCGCGGACCGGGCCAACCGCCACAAGGCGCTGGTCTCGGGCGTGGTGGAGAAGGCGGACGCGTTCGCCGACGCCGACTTCGTCATCGAGGCCGTCTTCGAGGAGATGGGCGTCAAGAAGTCGGTCTTCGCCGACGTCGAGAAGGTGGTGAGCGAGACCTGCGTGCTCGCGACCAACACCTCGTCGCTGTCGATCACCGAGATGGCCGCCGACCTCGAGCACCCCGAGCGGGTTGTCGGCTTCCACTTCTTCAACCCCGTCGCGGTCATGCCGCTCCTCGAGATCGTCCAGGGCGAGCGCACGGACGACGCCACCCTCGCCACGGCCTTCGGCACCGGCAAGGCGCTGAAGAAGACCACGATCCTCGTCCAGGACTCCCCGTCCTTCATCGTCAACCGGCTCCTGGGCCGGTTCATGAGCGAGGTCTCCAAGGTCGTCGACGCGGGCACCCCGATCGAGGTCGTGGACGGCGCGTTCGGCGGCGTGGCCCCGATGCCGCCGTTCACGCTCATGGCCCTCGTCGGCCCGGCCATCGCCCTGCACAACACCGAGACGCTGGCCGGGGCCTTCCCGGACCGCTTCTACGTCTCGCCCGCGCTCGAGCGCGTCGTCGCGGCGCGCAAGCCGTCCTACTTCGGCCCCGACGGCACCCTCGACCCCGAGGTGGCCGCGATGCTGGAGACGCCGGCCGAGCCGGTCGTCCTCGAGGCCGACCAGGTGCGTCGCACCGTGCTCGAGGGCCTCGCCGAGGAGGCCCGGATCATGCTGGACGAGGGGGTGGTCGCCGCCGCGGAGGACCTCGACCTTGCCATGATCACCGGCGCGGGCTTCTCGTTCTGGAACGGTGGCCTGACCATGCTGCTGGAGCGCGAGCGGCTCGGGAAGTTCCACTGACCGCAGTCACCGTCAGCGACGCCGAGGGCCGGCGCACCACCACGGTGCGTCGGCCCGCGGCGTCTTCAGCAGACCGTGTCAGCCCATCGTGAGGGCACGGAGCAGGATGGGCTCCGCGTGAGACGGGCCCGGTAGAGAGGGGCCGGGGCCGTCAGCCCCGACGGTCCGGCTCCGCCTCGACGTCGCGGGAGCCGGGGAGCGCGTCGCCGTCGCTGGCGGAGACCGCCTCCACCGTGTCCCGGGCGATCTCCTGGGCCGTGAGCCCGATGCGTCCGAGGATCGCGTCGCGCTTCGCGTGGCCCAGGAACTCCTGCGGGATGCCGTGCAGCCGCACCGGCGTGGTGACGCGCGCGGCGTTGAGGGCCTGGAGCAGCGTGGCGCCCACGCCGCCCTGCACGCCGTTGTCCTCGATGCTCACGACGAGGCCGTGGGTGCGCGCCAGGTCCAGGAGCGCCGAGGGCACCGGCTTGACCCACCGGGGGTCCACGACGGTGACGCCGATCCCCTGGTCACGCAGGCGCTCGGCCACGTCCACCGCCGTGGTCGCCATGGACCCGACACCCACGAGCAGGACGTCGCGCGCACCCTCGCGCACGAGGACGTCGACCACCGCGCCGTCGGACCCGGCCACCGTGTCCACGGCCTCGAGGTCGGCCGGGGGCGCGCCCTTGGGGTAGCGCACGACCGTCGGCGCGTCGTCCACGTCGACGGCCTCGTCCAGCAGCTCGCGCAGCCGCGCGGCGTCGCGGGGGGCGGCGAGCCTCAGGCCCGGCACGCACTGGAGCATCGACATGTCCCACATGCCGTTGTGGCTGGCACCGTCGTCGCCGGTCACGCCGGAGCGGTCGAGCACGAACGTCACGCCGAGGCGGTGCAGGGCCACGTCCATGAGGACCTGGTCGAACGCCCGGTTGAGGAACGTGGCGTAGAGCGCCACCACGGGGTGCAGGCCGGCCATCGCCATGCCCGCCGCGGACGTCGCGGCGTGCTGCTCCGCGATCCCGACGTCGAACGTCCGCTCGGGGAAGCGCGCCTCGAACGCGTCCAGCCCGACCGGGTGCATCATCGCCGCGGTGATGCCGACGACGTCCTCGCGGCGCTCGCCGATCTCGACGATGGCCTCGGAGAAGTGGTCGGTCCAGATACGACCGCGCTTGCGCTCCTCGCCGGACTCGATGTCGAACGGCTGCGGGGAGTGGAACTGGTCGGCCTCGTGCCGCTCGGCGGCGTCGTAGCCGAAGCCCTTGCGGGTGATCGCGTGCACGATCACGGGGCCGTTGAAGCGCTTGGCCTGGGTGAGCGCCTGCTCCATCGCGGCGCGGTCGTGCCCGTCGACGGGCCCGACGTACTTCAGGCCGAGGTCCTCGAAGAGACCCTGCGGCGCGAGCGCGTCCTTGAGACCCTTCTTCATCGCGTGCAGCGCGTCGTAGGCGGTGGGGCCGACGCCGGGCACGGCGTTGAGGCGCTTCTTCACCATGTCGAGCATCTGCTCGTAGCGCGGGTTCGTCCGCAGCGTGGCCAGCGCGGTGGCCAGACCGCCCACGGTGGGCGTGTAGGAGCGCCCGTTGTCGTTGACCACGATCACGAGGCGGCTGTCCGGCGCCACGGCGATGTTGTTCAGCGCCTCCCAGGCCATCCCGCCGGTCAGCGCCCCGTCGCCGATGACGGCGACCACGTGCCTGTCCTCGCCACGCACGGCGTAGGCCTTCGCGAGGCCGTCGGCGTAGGAGAGCGCGGTGGAAGCGTGGGAGTTCTCGACGAGGTCGTGCTCGGACTCCTCACGGCTCGGGTAGCCGGAGAGCCCACCCTCCTGCCGCAGGTGGTCGAAGTCGTCGGCCCGGCCGGTGAGGATCTTGTGGACGTAGGACTGGTGCCCGGTGTCGAGGACGACCCGGTCGTGCGGGGAGTCGAAGACCCGGTGCAGGGCGATCGTGAGCTCCACGACCCCGAGGTTGGGGCCGAGGTGGCCGCCGACCTTGGAGGTCGAGCGCACCAGCAGGTCCCGGATCTCCCCGGCGAGGGTGTCGAGCTGGTCCTCGGTCAGTCCCCGCAGGTCACGCGGCTCCCTGACCGTCGCCAGGACTCCCATCCAGGCCTCCGTCCCTTCGTCCGTGTGCGACGCGTGACGCCGCCTTGCCGCCTGCCCCTCGACGCACGCGTGGCGCACGTCAGGGGTGGCACCCCGAGTCTAGGGGGACCCCCGCCCGGGTCCAGCACCCCCGGGAGCGCGTCACGCCCGCGCGGCGGCCTCGCGCGTCAGGCGGTCGTGCAGGTCGCTGCCGAGGAACCACGAGAACAGGACGCCGGCCGACCTGGTGAGCGGAAGCTCCGGCACCGTCGCCGGGTCGACGAGCACGATCTGCCGGCCCTCGTGGCACTCGACGTCGGCGTCGGTGAGGGCCGCGCCCGCGGCGAGCGTGGTCACGAGGCCGTGGCCGGCGTCGTGCTGCTCGACCTGCGTCAGCTCGTCCGGGGACAGCACGAGCCCCGTCTCCTCCTCGAGCTCACGCACCGCCGCCTCGAGCGGCGTCTCCCCCGGCTCCATGTGGCCGCCGGGCAGTCCCCAGCAGTCGGGGTCGATCCGCGGGTGCTCGTCGCGCTCCTGGAGGAGCAGCCACCCGCGCGGATCGACGAGCAGGACGGACGCGAAGGTGGGGTCGGAGACGGACACGCGCCGAGCCTACGAGCGACGCGATCACCCGGGGTCCAGGGAATCCCCACGGATTGCTCGCCGAATCCCTGCGGCGTCCCGCCCCTCGGCCGACCATGGTGGGGTGAACCGCCGACCCTCTCGCCCCTCGGCGCTCCTGCTCGCGGGGCTCCTCAGCGCTCTCCTGTGGGGCACCGTGGAGGCTCCGGGAGCATCGCTCGCGGCGGTCGGCGCACAACGTGACCGGGCGTCCGCGTCGCCGGCGGTCACGGGGTACGCGATCCCGAGCGTGCGCTCCCGCGTGGTGCGGCGTGACGCCGCGGCGCTCAGCACCGTCACGGTCGCCTCGATCGGGCTGACGGCCTCGGGCGACGGCCTGGCCACGCCCTCCAAGAGCGTCCGCGCGGGGCTCCGGCGGCTCCGGCGGACGGCGCACGCCGAGGGACTCAGCGCGCAGCTGATCCTCAGCAACTACCGCGAGCCGGTCGGCTTCGACGCCCGGGCCCAGCACCGCCTGCTGCACCACCCCGCTCACCGGGCGGCCGTGGCGTCGTCCGCGGCGCGGACGGTGAGGCGCGCGGGCTGGGACGGGCTGAACGTGGACCTGGAACGGGTCCGTGCCGCAGACGCGGCAGGGCTGGTCTCGCTGCTGCGGGAGCTGCGGGGCGCCCTCCCGTCCACCGCGGCCCTCACGGTGGACGTCTCGGCCAGGACGTCCCTGCGCTCCTACCGCGCCGCCGGCTACCGCCTGCGCCGGATCGCCGGGATCGTCGACGTCGTCCAGCTGATGGCCTACGACCAGCACGGCCCGACCTGGACGGGGCCTGGTCCCGTCGGTTCGTTGGTGTGGCAGAGAGCCGCACTGAGGGCGGCGCGCCGGGCCGTCCCGGCCCGCCGCCTGGACCTGGGGGTGGCCGGGTACGGCTACACCTGGCCGCCGGAGTCCTCCGGCCGCACCGGGACCAGCATCTCCCCGGCGAGCGCTCGACGACGGGTGGAGCGAGCGGGCGTCACGCCCCGGTGGCACCGCCGCGACGGCGAGTGGAGCGCGACGCTCCCGGGAGGCACGGTGCTGTGGTGGTCCGACGCCCGCTCGGTGGACGCGCGCCTGGCCCTGGCCGCGCGCCGCGGCCTGCACGGCGTCGCGCTGTGGCGTCTCGGGACGGCCGATCCCCTGGTCGGGAGACAGGCCTGAGCCTCACAGCCGAGCGACGTAGCGCCGCCCCCGGATCGCATCCTCGACCAGCCCGACCGCCCGCCTCAGCCCCGTCAGCCGGGCCTCCTCGGCCAGCCAGGCCTGCACGGCGTCCTCGACGACGTCGAGCTGGGCGACGTCGCGCAGGTCGGCCCGGGCCCGGCTCACCCCCCGCCTGCAGGCCTCGGCGGACGCCTCCACGTGCAGCGCGGCGAACCGGGCCAGGACCACCGGGTGTCCACGCAGCGCGGGGTAGCCGCGGTACTCCGGCGGACAGAGGTCGAGCAGCCACCCCACGGCCGTGCGCTCCCAGTCGGGGGCGTCGGGGGGACGGACCTGCCGGGGCCAGCCCGGCGGGGCGACGTGTCTGACCATGGCCAGAGGATACGCCCAGGTTCGAATCTGTGTTCGATTCTCAGGTGGGAGGCCCGGCCACACCGAGTCGTGCGTCGACGCCGCGCGCGGCCAGGGCCGACACCAGAGCGGCCGGCCCGTCCACCGGATTCCAGACGACGGGAGCCGGCCCCGCCGTCCCCGCCCCTTCCTCGTCCGCGACCCGTAGGACCTGCCCCTCCTCGAGACCGTGAGGCAGCGGGTCGCCCGGCCCGAGCACCACGTATCCCTGTCGACGCAGCCCCTCGCGCACCACCTCCACCGCCTCGGAGGTGCCCAGCACGACCGCCCGGATCGGGGACACGGACACGGCGCGCTTCGATCCCGCGGTCGTCGGTGCGAGCTCCACGCCGGACGGCGCAGTCGGCTCACCTCGCTCGTGCGGGACGACGCCCACCTGGACGTCGTCGCGGTAGATCTCGACGCCCGGGTCGGACGAGCGGACCTCCTCGTGCTCCACCCCGTGCGCCGTCAGCAGGTCCCGCAGGGCCAGCACGCGGCTCGCCATCGCCGGGGGCACCGGCTCGCGGAACCAGGTGACGGCGCCGACGGTGTTGCCGTCGGCGTAGAACGGCGGGTGCGGGAGGTGCTCCAGGAACCAGTCGTCGATCTCGAGGTACCGCTCGGTCTCGGCCGGGGTGAGCCGTCCCGCCCTCCGGAGGTGATCGACGGCCACGAAGATCCCCACCTCGACACCGAGGCGTCCGCGGTAGGTGGCCTGCACGCGCACGAAGGTCTCACTCACGCGCCCTCGTGCCCCTCGAGGTAGGCGCGCACCAGGCTGCCGAGGCTCGGCAGGTGGTACCCGCCCTCCTGCACGACGACGGTCGGGATGCCCAGCCCGCCGAGGATCTCCCCCGCCAGCCGGTACCCGTCGTGGGTGATCGCGAGGGGCGCCTCGGGGTCGTCGACGGCCGCGTCGAGGCCGAGCGAGACCACAAGCGCGTCCGCGCCCTCGGCGAAGGCTGCCAGCCGCACGATCTCCGCCAGCCAGCGCCCGTCCTCGGTGCCCTCGGGCACCGGGCGGTTCAGCGTCGCCCCCGTCCCCGAGCCCTCGCCGACCTCGCTCTCGTGCCCGAAGACGTGCGGGAACCAGCCCGCCGCCGGGTCGACGTGCACCGACCCGTACCGGACGTCGCCGCGGCGCCAGAACGCGGCCTGCGTCCCGTTGCCGTGGTGGGCGTCGATGTCGATGACAGAGACGGTGTGGCACCCGGCGTCCAGCAGCGCCTCCGCCGCCACGGCCGCGTTGTTGAGGTAGCACGACCCCCCGTAGCCGCCGGGTGTCGCGTGGTGGCCCGGCGGACGGCAGAGCGCGTAGGCGCCGCGCGCCCCCGCTGCCACGAGGTCGACCGCCGTGAGCGCGCAGTCCACCGCCGCGCGGACCGCCGCCCACGTGCCCGGTCCGACCAGCGTCATCGTGTCGTAGCAGCGTTCGCCGACCTGCGCGTGCAACGCCCGCGCCGGCGTCGGCGGCATCCCGGCGAGCAGGGCGGGCGTGGCGAAGAAGTAGGGGACGGCGCGGTCCTGACCCACCAGCGCCGCGTACGGTCCGGCGGCCCACCGGCGCTCGAGGTCCCGCAGCGCGAGCAGCAGCCCTGGCTCGTGGACGCGGCGGAGCACCCGGTCGTCGTGCGAGGTCGCCTCGACGAGCGCCCGCGGGCCGGGCCCCGCGCTCCCGGAGTCGCCTCCCGAGTCGCCCGTCAGAGCCTCCAGCAGGACGTCGACGCGCTCCGGGACCTCGACGGCCGGCGTCGGCGTCCCGACCCACACCTCGTGCCGCGGGTCGTGGAGCCGGGTGTCCGGCGACCAGACGACCCCGAACCGCTCGACGGCCTGCTCCTGGGTGCTCACGCCCCGATCCTGGCACCGTTCCCGTGCGCGGCGCACCGACGCGGCGGCGGTACGACGCGGCAGGATGTCGACATGTCCGCACGCCCGCGCCCCCGCGACCTGGGCCTCGCCCCCGGCACCCTGCCCAGTGGCCCCACGGCGTCCGTGCTCGACGTGCCCGGTGTCGGTCTGGGCCACGCGACCCTCGTCCGTGACGAGCCCGCGCCCCCGCTGGGCCGCGGCACCGCACGCACCGGGGTCACCTGCCTGCTCCTGGCCGAGGACGCCTACCGCCGCCCGGTACCGGCGGGCGGCGCCGTGCTCAACGGCGCCGGGGAGTGCACCGGATTCCTGAGCGCGGCCGAGTGGGGCGCGGCGGAGACCCCCGTCTACCTCACCTCCACCATGCAGCTCGGCCGCGTCTACGACGCCGCCTGCACGATCGCGCTGGAGGGCGACGCCGGGGTCGCGGACGACGTCGTGATCCCCGTCGTGGGCGAGTGCGACGACTCCTGGCTCAACGACTGCCGGCGGATGCAGGTCACCGAGGACGACGTGCGGGCAGCGCATGCCGCCGCGGTGGCCTCCGTCGGCGCGGCGGCTCCCCCGCCGACCGGCGCGGTCGGCGCCGGCACGGGCATGAGCTGCCTGGGCTTCAAGGGCGGGATCGGCACCGCGTCCCGCGTCCTGCCCGACGGGACGACCGTGGCCGTCCTCCTCCTCACCAACTTCGGCACCCGCGAGGAGCTGAGGGTCGACGGCGTCGCCGTCGGCCGGGCCTGGCCGTCCGCCGGGGGTCCCGGCACCACCGAGCCGGACCGGCCCGCCGGCTCCTGCCTCGGGCTCGTCGTCACCGATGCGCCCGTGGACGGCGCGGGGTGCGCGCGGCTGGCCCGACGCATCGGCCTCGGCCTGGCCCGGGTCGGCTCGGTCGCCCACCACGGCAGCGGCGAGATCTTCCTCGGCTTCTCCACCGGCCTACGGCTCGACCGCGACCAGCGTCCCGACGGACCCGCACGCTCGGGGCGTGACCTCGACCCCCTCTTCACCGCCGTCGTCGACGCCACCGAGGAGGCGGTCTACGACTCCCTGCTCTCCGCACCGACCACCGTGGGCCGCGACGGGCACGTGAGCGAGGGGCTCGACGCCGAGGTCCTCCAGGGACTGCTGCGTGGCTGACCAGGAGCCGGACCCCGTTTCCGTCTCGGCCTCCGAGCGGGAGGTCGAGGTCGTCGTCCGGGACGGCACCACGCTCCGCGCCACCCTCTACCTCCCCCAGCAGGACGCCGGCCCGCAGCCGTGCCTGCTCGAGGCGCTCCCCTACCGCAAGGACGACCTCACGTCGTCCTGGTCGTCGCAGTACCGCAGCCTGCGTGACCGCCACGGCTACGCGGTCTGCCGGCTCGACCTGCGGGGCACCGGCTCGTCGGAGGGCACCGCCGTCGACGAGTACCCCGCCACCGAGACCGACGACCTCGTCGACGTGCTCGTCTGGCTCGCCGCCCAGCCCTGGTGCACCGGGCGGGTCGGGATGTTCGGCACCTCCTACTCCGGCTTCAACGCCCTGCAGACGGCGTGCGCGGTGGCCGGCACCCCGGCGGAACCGGTCCTGGGGGCCGTCGTGGCCGTCCACGCCAGCGACGACCGGTGGACCGACGACGTCCACTGGCGCGGCGGGTCGCTCCGCCTGCTCGACCTGGTCGACTACTGCCACTACATGACCCCGACCGTCCTCCTCCCGCCCGTTCCCGCGCTGTGGGGCCCGGGCTGGCGCGAGGAGTGGGCGCGCCGTTGGGCAACCCACACGCCCTGGCTGCACACCTGGCTGAAGCACGCCCACCACGACGGCTACTGGCGGCACGGCTCGGTCCGCGCCCGGGCCGGCGCGACGGATGGCTACGAGCGCCTCCGGGTGCCCACGATGCTGGTCACGGGCTGGGCCGACGGGTACTCCAACACCGGCCTGCGGACGACCGCCGAGCTCGCCCGGCACGGCGTCCCGCACCGTCTCCTCGCCGGGCCCTGGGCCCACGCGGACCCCGCGACGGCCATGCCCGGCCCCCGGGTGGACCTCGACACGGAGATGGTGGCGTTCCTCGACCGCTGGCTACGCGGACCAGCCGGTCTCGGCCAGGGCGAGGACGTCGGCCACGCGGACGTCTTCGTGCGGTCCTCGACGCGCCCCGAGCCCGACCTCGACACCCACGAGGGGCACTGGCTGCGCCTGCCCTCGGTGCCTCCGACCCGTTCCTGGCGGCGCACGCTGCACCCGGCGGACGCCCCGCCCGCCACCCTGCCCGTCGACCCGTCCACCGGCACCGCCGCCTGGTTGGACTGCGCCGGTCACCTCCCGTTCGGGCTCCCGCTGGACCAGCGCCCGGACGACGCCCGCTCCCTGGTGCACGACCTGGACCCGCCCGAGGCACCCGTCGTGGGGCACCCTCGCGTCCGGCTGGTCGTGAGCGCCGACGCCCCACAGGCCCTGGTGTCGGTCAAGCTCGTCGACGTCTTCCCCGACGGCACCGGCGAGCTCGTCACCCGCGGGACCCGCGACCTGACCCTGGCCCACGACCTGCACGGCGAGCGGCGAGCGCTGGCCCCAGGGGTGCCGGTCGCGCTGGACCTCGAGCTGGACGCCGTGGCCCACCGGTTCGCCCCGGGGCAGCGCCTGCGGCTGAGCATCGCCGGCAGCGACTGGCCGAACACGGCCGCGCCCTCGGGGCCGGTCACGCTCACCGTCCACGAGGCCCACCTCGACCTGCCGCTGCTGGAGGGCACGCACCCCGCACCGTCTCTCGCCCCCGGCGCACTGCACTCCTCCGAGCGAAGCGCTGCCGACGGCCAGACCCACGACGAGGCGGACGAGGTGGACCCCCGCTGGGACGTCGTCGACGACGTCCTGCGGCGCACGACGACCGCCCGCACCCGGTACGGCGGCGGCGACTCCTCCGGCGCCGCGCCCCACGGCGCGACCTGGTCGGAGGACTACCGCGGCGAGGTCAGCGTGGACCGGCGCACCCACGCGCAGACCGCGCGGGCCGAGACGACCTACACGCTCTCCTGGCCGGGAGAGGACAGGCCGGGAGAGGACGGGCCGGGAAAGAACGGGCCAGTCCACGTCCGGGTCACCAGCACCCTCGAGGCGCACGTGGACGCAGCCGGGGTCCGTACCAAAATCAGCGCTCGGGCCGAGGAGGACGGTCGGGAGGTCGCCGCCAGGACCTGGACGTGGCCACCCGAGGCCGGGCCCATCTACGGCGAGGCAGACGCCGGCTGACCCCCGCCGACCCCCGCTGACCCCCGCCCGACCCGGGCGCAGCCCTCAGCCCGGCGGCGTCACGAGGTGGCAGGCGGCCCGGTGGGCGCCGTCCTCGGCGATCGGCAGCACGGGCAGGGCGGTCCCCCGGCAGGCTGCGGCCACGCCCGCCGCCTCGGCCCGGCCGTCCGCCAGCGCCGGGCAGCGCGGGTGGAACCGGCAGCCGGCGGGGACGTGCGTCGGGTCGGGCACCTCGCCTCGCAGCACCTGCGGCGCGAGCCCCTCCACCTCAGGGACGACCGAGAGCAGCGCCTGCGTGTAGGGGTGCTGCGGGTCGGTGAGCACCTGCTCGGTGGGGCCCTCCTCGACCACCCGGCCGAGGTACATGACGGCGGTGCGGTCGGCGACGTTCCAGGCCAGCCCCAGGTCGTGGGTGACGACGAGGACGCCGAGACCGAGCGTCTCGCGCAGCGACAGCAGCAGGGCGAGCACCTCGCCGCGGATGGAGGCGTCGAGCGCGGAGACCGGCTCGTCCGCCACCAGCAGCTGCGGCGACAGCGCGAGGGCGCCGGCGATGAGCACGCGCTGGCGCTGCCCGCCGGAGAGCTCGTGCGGGTAGCGCAGGAAGAGCGGCTCGGGCGGGCGGAGACCGGCCGCTGACAGCGCGTCGGCGACCTGCTGCTCCTCCCCGCGTCCATCCGCGCCCTGCGAGAGCCCGTGCAGCCGCAACCCCTCCGCGACGGAGTCGTACACGGTGTGCCGCGGGTTGAGGGCGCCTGCCGGGTCCTGGAGCACCATCTGCACGCGGCGGCGGAAAGGCGCGAGCGCCTTCGCCCTGGTGGGCAGGGGCGTCCCGTCCAGGAGGACCTGGCCCTCCGTGGGTCGCTGGACGCCCACGAGGGTGCGCGCCAGCGTGGTCTTGCCGCTGCCGGACTCCCCCACCAGCGCCACGATCTCGCCCGCGCGCACCCGGAGGTCGGCCCCGTCCAGGGCGCGGGCCTCCCCGGCGCGGGTCCGGAAGCGCACCGAGACCCCGCGGGCCTCCAGCACGGGTCCGTCGGGGTGGCTCGTCATGACTCCTCCAGTCGGACGCAGGCGGCGAGGCGTTCGCGCGGTCCAGCCGGGCCAGCGGGTCCAGCGGGGCCTGCGGCACTCGTGGGGCCGGAAGGAACCGCGAGGGGCAGCAGTGCCGGTTCCGCCTCGGCGCACGTGGGCGCGGCCCGGTGGCACCGGGGCGCGAAGGGGCACCCGGGCGGCAGGCTCCGCAGGTCGGGCGGGTCCCCGGGCAGGCCCGACGGGGCGAAGCGGGCCGCCGGGTCGCCGACCCGGGGGAAGGCCCCCGAGAGCGCGGCCGCGTAGGGGTGGCGGGCGTCGCCGAGAACGGCGGACGCCGGCCCCTGCTCGACGACCCGCCCGGCGTACATGACGGCCACCCGATCGCTCATCTGCCCCAGAACCGACAGGTCGTGGCTGATCAGCACCATGGCCACCCCGCTCCCGCGCACCAGCTCGGACAGCAGCGCGAGCACCTGGGCCTGGACCATCACGTCCAGCGCGGTCGTCGGCTCGTCCGCGACCACGAGGTCCGGGCGGCAGGCGAGCGCCATCGCGATCATCACCCGCTGCCGCTGCCCGCCGGAGAGCTGGTGCGGGTACGCCCGTGCGCGGGCGGCGGGCAGGCCGACCTGCTCGAGCAGCTCCGCGACCCGTCGCCGCCGCTCGGCCGGGGACGTGCCGGGCTCGTGCAGCGCGATGGGCTCCTCGATCTGGTGCCCCACGCGCTGCACGGGGTCGAGGGAGTGCAGCGCCCCCTGGAACACGATGGACGCCCCGGCCCACCGGACCGCGCGCAGCGCGCCCCAGCGCAGGGTCAGCACGTCCTCCCCGCTCACCAGGACGCGACCCGACACCCGCGCCGACGCCGGCTGGAGCCGCAGCACGGTGCTCGCGAGGCTGGACTTGCCGCACCCCGACTCCCCGGCCAGGCCGAGCACCTCGCCCGAGCGGACCTCCAGCGAGACCCCGCGCAGCGCGGGGACGTCCCCGTCGGCGGTGACGTAGGTGAGGTGCAGGTCCTCGACGGCCAGCACGGGGGCGCCGGGCTCCACCCGGGCCTCCGCGCTCATCGGCGGCCTCGCAGCCGCGGGTCCAGGACGCTCTCGAGCGCCTGGCCGACCAGCGTGAAGGCGAGGACCACGCCCACGACGCACAGCCCGGGTGGCAGCAGGTACCACCACGAGCCCGTGGTGATGGCGCCGACCGAGAAGGCGTCCTCGAGCATCGAGCCCCACGAGACGCGGGTGGGGTCCCCCAGGCCCAGGAACGACAGGGTCGTCTCGTTGAGGATCGCGATGGCCACGGTGAGGGTGGTGTTGGCGAACACCATCGGCACGACGTTCGGCAGGACGTGGCGACGCAGCAGGTGCAGGTGACCGGCACCGAGCACCCGCGACCGCTCCAGGTAGGCGCGCTCCTTGACTGACAGGGTCTGGGCCCGGATCAGCAGCGCCGTGCCCGGCCACGACGTGACGCCGATGACCGCGGAGATGACGAGCAGCGAGGGGTCGAACAGGCTGGCCAGGACGATGGCCAGCACCAGCTGGGGCAGCACGAGCACCCACTCGGTCACCCGGAACAGCACCTGCCCGAGCACGCCGCCGAAGTACCCGGAGACGAGGCCGACGAGCGTGCCGATCCCCATCGAGATGACCGTGGCCAGCAGGCCGACCATGAGCGAGACCTGCGAGCCCCAGATGAGCAGGGTCAGCACCGAGCGTCCGTTGTCGTCGGTCCCGAGCCAGTACTGCGCCGAGGGAGCCTCCAGGACCCCGCCCGTCGCCTTCGTGACGGAGAGCCCGTCGGAGTCCGCCAGGACGGGGGCGAGCAGCGCCACCAGGACGAACACCACCAGCACCCCCAGCCCCACGAGGCCGCTGCGGTGGGTGCGGAACTCCGACCACCCGCGCCGCCACGACTCCGCGCGCCGGCGTCGGGCGAGCGCGCCCGGGGTCAGCGTCGGGGCGCTCATGCGCGCACCCGCGGGTCCAGCAGTCCGTAGACCAGGTTCGCGACCAGGTTGAGGCCGATGACCGCGGTCGCGGAGACGAGGAACGTCCCCTGGAGCACCCAGTAGTCGGGCACCGAGAGCGCCTCGGTGGCCAGCAGCCCCAACCCGGGGATGGAGAAGACCGTCTCCACGGTGATCGCTCCCGTCACGATGAAGCCGATGTTGAGGGCCACGACCGTCGTCGTCGGCAGCAGGGCGTTGCGCACGGCGTGCCGGTTACGCACCTGCGCCTCCCGCAGGCCGGTCGCACGGGCGGTGGTGAGGTAGTCGGCCCCGATCTCGTCGAGCAGCGAGGAACGCATCACCATCGCGTAGTCGGCCAGGTAGGCGAGGGTCAGGGTCGCCACGGGCAGGACCAGGTGCCAGGCGGTGTCGAGGACGCCGGCGAACGACCAGACGTCGACGTCCACCGAGTGCAGCCCGCCCGTCGGGAAGAGGCCGGGCACGGGGCCGACCCCCACGGCGAGGACGACGATGAGGAGCAGCCCCAGCCACCACTCGGGCATCGAGTAGAGCGTGAGGGAGGAGCCGGTGGCGAAGCGGTCGAACCGGCTGCCGTGCCGCCACGCGCTGTGGACGCCCAGCCAGATCCCGATGACCGCGGCGAGCACCGTCGAGGTGCCGACCAGGAGCAGCGTGGGGCCGATGCGGTCCGCGATGAGCTCGGTCACCGGCACCCGGTACTTGAGCGAGATCCCCAGGTCCCCGTGCAGCGTCGTGCGCAGGTAGGTGACGAACTGCTGGAGCATCGGCTGGTCGAGCCCGTAGGCGGCGTTGAACGCGTCCAGCTGCTCCTGGGTGGTGAACCGGCCGCGGCCCAGGGTGCGTGCCGGGTCCCCCGGGAGCACCCGGAACAGGAAGAAGTTCAGCACCAGCAGGAACGCCAGGCTTCCCAGCGAGCCCGCCACCCGGGTGGCGGCGAACCGCAGGTACCCGCTCCCGCGCCGGACCGGTGCCCCGGCCGACGCGAGAGCGGGCTCGGAGACGACGCTCACTCGCGGTCCTCCGCGCCGGCGCGACGCCGGAGCAGGAGGACGGCGCCACCGGCGACGAGCAGCACCAGCACCACGCCCCCGCCGACCCAGGCCCCCGTGCCGAGCCCGGCGGCCCCGGACGCGCCCGAGGCCCCGGACGCCGCGGAGCCCGTGGGCTGGAGCGCGGCGGGGTCGTCCGCGCAGTCCGACGCCTCGGAGACCGGGCGCATGTTCAGGTAGTTGGCCACGCCGTAGCCGAAGAGCCAGACCCCCGTCTCCGCCGGCTGCGGCTCGAAGCAGGCGAACCGGTCGGTGCGCACGGCCTCGCCCACGGTGTTGTAGGCGGTCACCAGGTACGGGGCGTCCTCGAAGAGGATCTGCTGCATCTTCTGGACGATCGCGGCCCGCTCGTCGCGGTCCGTGGTGACGCGCTGCTGCTCGTAGAGCTTGTCGTACTCGGCGTCGCAGTACCAGGAGTCCGACCAGTTCCCCCGCTGGTCGCACGTCATGTAGCTGAGCATCGAGTCCGGGTCGGGCTCGACGTACCAGCCCCACTGGAAGGCGTCGAACTCACCGGAGAGGATCACGTCGGTGAGCTTGGAGGACTCCACGGCCTTCACCGTCGACTCGATCCCCAGGTCGGCGAGCCACTCCTTGAAGTAGGTCATCGTGTCGACGGACGTCTGGGAGTCGCTGCGCGCGTAGAGCCGCAGCGTGCCGATCGGGGACCCATCGGGCAAGGTACGCAGCCCGTCGTCGCCCATCGTGTAGCCCGCCTCGTCCAGGAGCGTCCCGGCCTCGTCGGGGTCGTAGGCGAGGTCGTCGGCGTCCGGCTCCCAGTGGAACGTCGTGTACGCCGGCGGGATGATCGTGGACCCGACCTGCCCGGCCCCCTGGTAGACCTTGTCGACCAGCTGCTGCCGGTCGATCCCGAGGCCGATGGCGTACCGGAAAGCGGGATCGAGGACCGCCGGGTTCGGGTCGCCGAGGGAGTCCCCCGTGTCGAGGTCGACGGAGCCCGCGTTGAAGGAGATCTCGTCGAAGCCGGGGCTGTCGGCGTTGTGGGCGGTGATGCCGTCCTCGTCGGAGAGCGCGTCGACCTGGAGCGCGGAGATCCCGGAGACGTAGTCGACCTCGCCCTTGATCAGCGCCTGCACGGCCGGGTCCTCGGACTTGTAGACCCGGTAGACGAGCTCGTCGACGTGCGGCGCGCCCTGCCAGTAGTCGGGGTTCGCCTCGAAGGTGTAGGTCGAACCGCCGGCGGTGCCGTCCACCAGCTCGAACGGACCGGACCCGACGACCGCCTGGCCGTCGGTGGGCTCGTTCGCGTAGCTGCGGATCTTCGAGGAGCTGACGTCGCTCCAGACGTGCTCGGGGAGGATCGGGATCGGCAGCAGCGGCATCACCGCGCTCGGCTTGGTGAACGTGAGGACCACCGTGTCGTCGTCGGGCGCGCTCACGTCGCTCACCCCGCGCAGGTAGGAGCCCCACGTCGCCTTCTCCACCGTGCCGTTCAGGATGCGGTCGAACGTGTAGACGACGTCCGCGCTGGTCAGCGGCTCACCGTCGTTCCAGGTCACCCCGTCGTCGAGGTGGAAGGTCCAGGTGAGGCCGTCCTCGGAGGAGTCCCAGGAGCTGGCGAGGCCCGGCGAGGGCGACATGTCGTCCTGGGTGTAGGTGACGAGCGAGTCGTACATCAGCGACCACATCTCGAACGACTCGGCCTCGATCCCCAGGAAGGGGTTGAAGGAGTCGACCTCGTTGAGGATGCCCGCCGTGAACCGGACGGTGTCGCCACTCGAGTCGGACGAGACCGTGCCCGCCTGGGCAGCGCCCGCCGCCCCGGGGAGGGCGGCGAGGACGAGCGCCGCGAACGCGGCGAGGACGGCACCGATCGCCGTCAGCCGTCGCGCGGACGGGCTAGGTTGCCCGTCGTGACCACCCCGCAGCCGC
Source organism: Nocardioides sp. GY 10127 (assembly GCF_004919085.1). GTDB lineage: Bacteria > Actinomycetota > Actinomycetes > Propionibacteriales > Nocardioidaceae > Nocardioides. The sequence continues at coordinate 363,923 of NZ_STGL01000001.1, forward strand.
CGACCGCGCCCCGCGAGCCGCACGAGCACGTCGAGCACGGCACGGTGCGACCCGACGCCTACCACTGGATGAGCGGGCGTGGCGACGCCGCCGACCCGCGCTTCCTGGACTACCTGCGCGCTGAGCGCGCCTTCCACGACGATGCGGTCGGGCATCTGGTCCCCCTGAGCTCGTCACTGCTGGCCGAGATGGTCGCCCGTCTCCCGGAGACGGACACCACGGCGCCGTGGCGCCGTTCGGGTTCTTGGTACTACAGCCGCGTCCTGCCGGGAAGTGACTACCCGCAACTCGTCCGCAGAATCCACGCGATCGAAACCGGATCGAAACAGGATTCAGTCGAGCACCACAGAATTGACGACGGAATCCGTCTCGGGCCGAACGTCAATCCGGAGATGGCCCCGGAGATGGCACCGGAGGTCGGCTCGGCCGACGGGGCGGCGCCCGAGGAGGTCGTCCTGGACGTCGCGGCGCTGGCCGAGGGCGTCGACTACCTCGAGCTCGGGGTCACCCTGGTCAGCCCCGACGAACGGCTGCTCGCCTACTCCGTCGACACCGACGGCGACGAGGTCTACGAGCTCCGCTTCCGGGACCTGACGACCGGCGAGGACCTCGACGAGGTCGTGCCGCGCAGCTACTACGGCGGCGCCTGGTCGGCCGACTCCCGCTGGTTCTTCTACACCGTCCACGACGACGCGTACCGGCCGCACCAGGTGTGGCGCCACCGACTCGGCACCCCCGTGGACGAGGACGTCCTCGTGCTCACCGAGCCCGACCAGCGCTTCGAGCTGCACCTGCGCGCGAGCCGCAGCGGGCGCGCCGTCCTGGTGCTGGCGGAGAGCCGCGACACGGGCGAGTCGTGGTTCCTGGACGCCGAGGACCCGACCGCGCCGCCACGCAGCATCGGCGGCCGCCGCCGCGGGGTCGTCTACCGCGCCGAGCACGTCCCGGACGGCACCCCGCACGGCCACCTCCTGGTCGTGACCGACGACGACGCGCCCGAGCTGCGGCTGGTGCGGGCACCCGTGCCGCCGGCGACCGGGCAGGACCACACGTCCTGGACCCTGGCTCGACCGGAGGACCCGAGCGAGCGCCTGGAACGGGTCGACGCGTTCGCCGGCCACCTGGTGCTCTCGCTGCGCAGCGAGCAGGGCCACGTCCTGCGGGTGCTCGCCGCCGAGGGCCCCCACGCCGACCTGACGGCGCCGGGAACCCTGCTGACCAGCGCGTTCGACGGTGGCTACCTGCGCCTGGGGCGCAACCCGTGGTTCGACGAGCCCGCCCCACTGGTCGTCGACCAGTCGCGCACCCAGCCGCCGGTCGCCTCGCGCGTCTCCCTCGCCTCCGGCGACCTCACGGAGGTGCACCGCGAGGCCGCGCCCGGCCACGACCCGCAGGACTACGTCACCGAGCGGCGCACGTTCACCGGGAACGACGGCGTGCCGGTGCCCGCCACCCTCGTGCGCCACCGGGACACGCCCCTGGACGGTTCCGCTCCCTGCCACCTGTGGGCCTACGGCGCCTACGAGTACACCTTCGAGGCGGAGTGGGACGCCTCCCTGCCGGCCCTCCTGGACCGGGGCGTCGTCCACGTCCACGCCCACGTGCGCGGCGGCGGCGAGGGCGGCCGGCGGTGGTGGCAGGACGGGCACCTGGCCCACAAGCAGCACACGTTCGACGACCTGCTCACCGTCGCCGACGGCCTCGCGGGCGACCTCCCGGGCACGACGCCGCTGGTGGACGGCGCCCGCCTCGCCACCAGGGGCCTCTCCGCCGGCGGCCTGCTCCAGGGCGCGGTCCTCAGCCGGCGTCCTGAGCGCTGGAGGGCCGTGGTGGCCGAGGTGCCCTTCGTGGACGTGGTCACGACCATGCTGGACGCGTCGATCCCGCTCACCGTCAACGAGTGGGACGAGTGGGGGGACCCGCACCTGCCGGACCAGCACGCATGGATGCTGGCGTACTCCCCTTACGACAACCTGCCGCCCGCGGGTCACCGGCCGGACCTGCTGGTCACCGGCGCCCTGCACGACCCGCGCGTGATGGTGCACGAGCCGGCGAAATGGGTGGCCGCCCTGCGCCACACCGACCCGGCGTGGTCGCCCCGCTGCCTGTTCCGCGTCGAGGTCGGCGCCGGGTCGCACGCCGGCCCCTCCGGGCGCGAGGGGGCGCTGGCCTACGAGGCGGACGTCCACGCGTGGGTGCTCGACCGCCTGGGGGTGACGGCATGACCGGGCCGCTCCCCCCTGCCTCGGACCAGCACCTGGCCGCGGAGGTCCTCGCCCTGGCGCGGGCGCTGATCCGCGTCGACACCTCCAACGCGCCGGAAGCCGCCCTGGGACGCCCTCCGGGCCAGGAGACGCCGGCCGCGGAGCTGCTGGCCGCCGCGCTCGAGGGCACGGGCGTCGAGGTGCAGCTCGTGGCACGCGAGGACGCCCGGGCCAACCTGGTGGCCAGGCTCCCCGGCAGCGACCCCGACGCACCGTCCCTGGCCTTCGTCGGGCACAGCGACGTCGTCCCCGCCGATGCCCGGGACTGGACGCACCCGCCCTTCGAGGCGGTAGTGGACGACGACGGCTGGCTGTGGGGCCGCGGCGCCGTCGACATGAAGAACGAGGTGGCGGCCCGGACGGTGGCGCTGGCGGAGCTCGCGCGCACGGGCTTCCGCCCGCGGGGCGACCTGTGGCTGGTCGTCGTGGCGGACGAGGAGGACGGCACCGCCGAGGTCGGCATGCGCTGGCTGCTCGAGCAGCGGCCCGACGTGCGGCCGACGTGGGCCGTCAACGAGGGGGGCGGCCTCCGCCTTAACCTCACCGACGGCCGCACGGTGCTCACCGTGAGCACCGGGGAGAAGGGCACCTACCCGGTCCGCGTCGTCGCCCGCGGCGAGGCCGGGCACGCCTCGATGCCCAGCGTGGGGCGCAACGCCGTGGTCATCCTCGGCGAGCTCCTCACGCGCGTGGGCCAGGGCATGCCCGAGCCCCTCGGGCACCCGGCCCTGGACACGCTCCTCGCCCAGCTCAACGGCGCTCCGGTCGGGCCGGGGCCCGCGGGCCTCGAGGCCGCGGTGCGCAAGGCGTCCCTGCTCCACCCCGCCCTGGCCGTGGACCTCGCCGCGCTCGTCGGCACCACGATGGCCCCCACGCTCCTGGCCGGCTCGACCAAGCGCAACGTCATGCCGGCCCGGGCCAGCGTGGAGCTGGACTGCCGGCTCCTGCCCGGGACCACCGAGGCGGACGTCGAGGCCGCCGTCCGTCGCCGCCTCGGCGACGACCTGCCCTACGACCTGGAGTGGCCCGAGTCCCTGGTGCCGGGCAGCGTGTCGCCCTGGGAGGGCGACCACGCCACGCCGCTGAGCTCAGCGATGGCCGAGGTCCTCGCCGCGCGGGGCGAGACCGCGGAGCTGTTGCCCGTCCTCACCACGGGCTTCACCGACTCCGTGTACCTGCGGGCGGCGGGCGACGTGGTCGCCTACGGTTTCACCCCGCTCGTGGCGACGCCCGCGGAGGTCGTCTCGGCCGGCTTCCACAACGCCGACGAACGGGTCCACGTGGACGACCTGCTGCACGGCGTCCGGTTCCACCTGGACCTGGCCCGGCGCCTGCTCGGCTGAGCGGACGCCGGGCACGAGCACCGTCAGGAGGTCTGGCTGAACAGCCAGTCGCGCAGGGCCTCGATCTTGTAGGCGGCCTCGAAGGAGGCCATGTGCTCGCTGCTGGTGTCGCCGCCGTCGGCCTCGGCCGCACTGATCACGGTGCCGGCGTCGAAGGTCGCGATGTTGATCGCCAGGCCCTCGTCGTACATGGACTCGATCGCGGCGTCCTGGTCGTCCTGGGAGTCGGTCGCGTCGAGCGTGGTGGTGGCGTAGGAGATCCCGGCGTCGTCGAGCATCGACTCGACGTCCGCCTGCCCACCGGAGGCGTTCTCGTCGCCGCCGGCGGCGATGTAGGTGAAGGTGGACGTCTCGAGGCCCGTGAGGTCGCTGGTCTGCCACTGACCGGAGACGAAGAGCTCGGCGGTGAAGAGGTCGGGGTCCTGACCGGTGAGGTAGAGGAACGTCATGCAGCCCATGGACTGGCCGGTGGCGTACACCTGCGAGGAGTCGACGCTGTAGTCCTCCTGGACCTGCGCCACCAGGCGCTTCATCGTGTCCACGTAGCTGGTGGTGGTGTAGCTGTCGTGGTCGTCGATGGTGACGGAGGGGAACTCAGGGACGACAACGATCGAGGCGTGCTTGTCCTGCTCGGTCGAGCTGGCCCAGATGAGGGCGCCGTACTGGTTCAGGGGCGCCGTCACGTCCTGGCCGACCAGGCTGGAGTCGGCGATGTAGAAGACGACGGGGTAGGTCTGCGACTCGTCGTACCCGTCGGGCAGGAAGAGGTTGTAGGGCAGCTCGTTGCCGTTCTCGGGGTCCGTGAAGCTCTCCTGCGTGAACGCGTCGGCCACCTCGTCGATGAGCGCCTGCGCGTCGTCGCTGACGGCGCCCGTGCCACCGCCGCCCATCGCACCGCCGGGGCCACCACTCATGTCGGGGGAGCCGGAGCTGCTGGCGCTGCCGGCACTGCTGGACGAGCCGGTGGAGTCGTCGCTGCTGCAGGCCGCCAGGCCGAGCAGGAGGACGCCGGAGGTGCCGGCGAGGAAGGATCGGCGGCCGAGGAGGGAACCGGTGGGTCGCTTCGTGTTGTTCACGACGCGAACGTTCAAGCAGACGACTGGGCGAATCCTCCAGGGCTTCTGTGCGTCGACTGTGCGCTGGGCAAAGAGTCCGGCCAGGGGGCTACGACGCCTTTCATTCTGCTCAGCGCTAGGCAGATTGGTCGCCCCTGGCAACTATTTGTGCTTCAACTCTTGTAGTCAAGAATTTGTTGTGACTAGCATCACCGCACCGGTCGGACCCACTCGGAAACTTGGAGTTCTCGCAGGTCAGCGTGCCTCCTCCGCCGGTTCTCGAGCGCGCCCACGGGCGCCTCTCGTCACCAGGAGCTGTCATGTCACTTGTTCAATCCCTGTCCACGAGGAGGGTCGCGGTCACCGCTGCCTGCCTCCTCGGTGCGGCGGCCGCCGTCTCCCCGCTCGTCACGACGACGAGCGCGGACGCCGCAGCCTCGTCCACGTCCGCCAAGACCACCCACACGCTGGCGCCGACCGTGCGCCACACCGGCAAGGGCCCGACCGGCTACGTGGTCACGTTCCGGGTCAAGGCCCCCGACGCGGAGAACGTGAAGATCAAGGGGACCTGGACGTTCGCCAGCGACCTGTCGACGAGCACCGACCAGACCAACTCCTCGCCCATCAGCGCGGCCACCTGGACCGCCGGCGACTTCCCGCTCCAGTCCCCCAACGGCCCCGGCGAGGCCTGGGCCGTGGCCGACATGACGCTCAACCCCGGCAACGGCGTGTGGCGCTACACCGTGCCGCTCCCGTCCGGGACGTTCGACTACCAGTTCTACGTGGACTGCACCGCCGAGGGGACCTCCACCAGCGGCTGCACGTCCGAGCCCGACCCGGCCAACCCGGCCTACAACACCGACGGTGACACCGTGCTGGGCCACGCGGCGGTGTTCAGCCAGGTCTACGTGCCCTCCGACTCGCGCTTCGGGACGGAGGACCGCTCCTGGGAGGCCGACGCCGCCGTCTCGAAGCAGGGCTCCCTCGCTGAGGTCGAGATCCCCACCTCCACGGACAACATCGCCAGCGGGATCGACTCCACCGCGATCTACACGCCCAAGGGCTACGACCCCGACCGGGCCAAGCCCTACCCGGTGCTCGTGCTCAGCCACGGCGGCGGCGAGACCGAGATCGCCTGGCCGACCCGAGGCCGGATCCAGCAGATCCTCGACAACCTGATCGCGTCGAAGCAGGTCCAGAAGATGGTCGTCGTCATGCCGACGGGCACCAGCCCCAGCGGCGACTACGACTCGGAGATCCTCGACACCGTCCTGCCCTACGTGGCCGACCGCTACAACATCTCCACGGACTCCTCAGGGATGGCCTTCGCGGGCACCTCCGCGTACGGCACCGCGGCCAACAACTTCCTCTTCACCGACACCACCGCGTTCGGCTACGTCGGCGCCTGGTCCCCCGCCAACGGGGCTCCCGCCGTCACGGTCACCGGTCAGGGCACGACCCCGGTCGACGACGCCTACTACAACCCCGAGCTCCTCGACGTCCTCGGCATCCACGTCGCCATCGGCGCCCAGGAGACCGGTGGCAACGCGCCCATGATGACGGCGCAGGCCGAGCGGATCGGCCTGGTCACCGCCGGCGTCCCCTTCACCTGGTTCACCGAGGGCGGCGGCCACACCTGGGCCTTCTGGAAGGACACCCTGCGCGACTTCCTGCTCCGGGTCGCCTTCCGCACCACGACGACCTCGGTCACGGCGGGCGACTCCTCGCAGACCGCGTCGGTCGCGTCCGCCACCACGGAGACCAAGGCGCCCACGGGCACCGTCCAGTTCTACGTCGACGGCAGCCCCGTCGGGAACGCCAAGCCGCTCGTCGACGGCACCGCCACGCTGAACCGGGCCGTCAGCGGCACGCTCACCGCCACCTACAGCGGCGACACGCTCTACAACACGAGCACGTCGAAGTGACCGCACCTCCGGCCGGCACGCGCCGGCCGGAGGCCCCCTGAGAGCCGCCCGGGACCCGCGCTTCGCGGGGCCCGGGCGGTTCGCGCGTGGCAGGGGCACGATGGGCGTCGGGCCCGACTCGTCAGGCGGGGGACCTCAGGCCGAGGCCAGGAACGAGAACCGGACCTGCCGGTCCGGGTTGTCGAGGTTGAGGTCGACCAGGCAGATGCTCTGCCAGGTCCCGAGCGCCAGCCGCCCGCCGATCACCGGCACGCTCGCGTAGGGCGGGACGAGCGCCGGCATGACGTGGGAGCGACCGTGGCCCCGCGAGCCGTGCCGGTGCAGCCACCGGTCGTCGGCGGGCAGCAGGTCGGCCAGGGCGGCGAGGAGGTCGTCGTCGCTGCCGGCCCCGGTCTCGAGGATCGCGATGCCCGCGGTCGCGTGCGGGACGAAGACGTGGAGCAGACCGTCCTCCCTGCCGCTGCCGACGCCGGACACGAACGACGCCGCCTGTCGCGTCAGGTCGAGGACCCGTTCGTCGGACCCGGTGCGCACGTCGATGAGGGTGGACTCCATGCCGTCATGCTCCCAGCCCTCCGGGAGCGCCGCGGCACCCCGGCGGGCGGGCCGGTACGGACCGTTCGGGCAAAATCCGTGCCCGCGGGGCGAACCAGCCGACACCTGACGTCGACGGCCAGGTATTTTTCGGCCATGGAGATCCTCTCCCCCGCCTGGGCCACCGACCTGGCCATGCTCCGGCTCGCCGGCAGCGAGATCGAGGCGCACCCGACGTTCGTCGTCGTGCGCACCCCAGAGCTGCCCACCTGGCGCTGGGGCAACTTCGTGCTCCTGCGCCGGGTCCCGCTGCGTCGGGACCTGGGTCATGCAGTGGAGCTCTTCCACCGCGAGCTGCCGGGCTTCGGCCACGTGGCGCTCGGGTTCGACGACCCCGAGGGGGACGCGGGCTCCCTGTCGGGCCTGGCCCACGCGAAGTTCTCGACGACCGCCGACCTCGTGCTCGTCGCGCAGGGCCTGCTCCCCCACGCGCCGACGTCCAACGCCCGGGTCGAGCGGATCGAGAGCGACGACGCGTGGGCGCACAAGGTCGCCCTCGACCTGGCCTGCGACGGCGGGGACGGCAGCCAGGTGCACGAGACCCTGGCGACCCGGCGCGCCGGGGTCCAGCGGCGCGTGAGCGAGGCCGGCAACGCCGCCTGGTTCGGCGCCTGGGAGGGCAACCGGATGCTCGCCAGCACCGGCGTCGTCCGCACGGACGACGGACGGGCCCGGCTGCGCCGCGCCGCCATCCACCCCGAGGCCCGCGGCCGTGGGCTCGGCGCCCTCCTGGTGGAGGCGGCCGCCGCCCACGCCGCCGCCGAGTACGCCGCCGACACGCTCGTGACGGTGTGCGACCCGCACGACGCCATCACCCGGCTCTACCGCCGGCTCGGGTTCACCCTCGCCGGCCACCAGCTCCAGGCCGAGCGGACGGCGCCGCTGGGCACTCCCCGCGTCAGCTCTCCAGCCACGCGGTGAACGCGCGGTTGTCGTAGGGCCGGCCGAGGAAGCGCTCCACGAGCACGGCGGCGTCGTCGCTGCCGCCCGCGGCCAGCACCGTGTCGCGGTAGCGCCGCGCCACGTCGGGGGCGAAGAGGTCCTCGGTGTCGAAGGCCGAGAACAGGTCCTTGGCGATGACGAGGCTCCACATGTACGTGTAGTACGCCGAGGTGTACCCGCCCAGGTGGCCGAAGCCGCAGTGGAAGTGCGTGTCCGGGAGCTGCGCCCAGGTCGCGTACTCCGCGGACAGCTCGGCCACCCGCGCGGTGAGGTCCGCGGGGCGCTCCTGGTGCAGCCAGTAGGAGATGGCCGCGTAGAACATCTGGGTGCGCGCGTAGTAGCCCTTGCCGAACTCCTCGGCCTCGCGCATCCGGTCCACCAGGTCGGCCGGGATCGGCTCGCCGGCGGCGTCGGTCGCGAAGGTGGCGAGGACGCCGTGGTCCCAGGCCCACTCCTCCAGCATCTGCGACGGGGCCTCCACGAAGTCCCACTCGGTCGCCACGCCGGAGAACCGCACCCACGCGTGCCGACCGGCGAGCGTGTGGTGCAGCAGGTGGCCGAACTCGTGGAAGAGCGTGACGACCTCGGAGTGCTCCATCAGGCCGCGGCCGAAGTTGCACACCAGCACGCCCTCGGGGAGCTGGCGACCCGCGACGCCCGGAACGAGGTCGAACTGGGCGGCGTGGTTGTACTTGCCCGGGCGCGGGTGCAGGTCCAGGTGGATGCGCCCGAGGATCTCGCCGGTGTCGTCGAGCGTGACGTCGTAGACGGCCACCTCGTCGTGCCAGCTGGGGGCGTCCGGGACCGCGGTGTAGGTGAGGCCGAACAGCCGCCCGGTCACGTCGAGCAGGCCCTGCCGGACCCGCGTGAAGTCGAAGTAGGTCCGCGTCTGCTGCGCGTCGACCTCGAACCGCTCGCGACGCACCACCTCGCCGTAGTGCCGGGCGTCGGCCACGTCGAGCCGCTCGAGGCCGGGGTGGTCCTGACGGGCCCGCTCGGTGAGCAGCGCCGCGTCCCTGGCCGCGGAGTCGGTGGCGTCGGCGGCGATCTTGGAGACGAAGGCGGCGATGGCGTCGCCCGAGCCGATCATCTTGACCTCGGCGTCGAAGTCCGGCCAACCGGAGTAGCCCAGGGTGCGGGCCTCCTCCTCGCGCACCGCGAGCAGGTCGGCGAGCACCGCGTCGTTGGCGGGCCAGCCGAGGTTGAGGAACGTCGTCATCACCGCGCGCCGGGCCTCGCGGTCGGTGGAGAACGCGAGGAACGGGTGGGTGTCGGGGTACCCGGTGGTGATCTCGACCGTCCCGTCCTCGGCCACGGGGTGGGCCTCGACGTAGTCCGCCGGGAGGCCGTCGAGGGCGGCTGCGGGGACGCGGGTGGAGGTCGCCCCGTCGCGGATGTTGCGGGAGAAGGCCTGGCTCAGGTCGTTCTCCCGCTCCGACAGGCCACGCAGCACCTCGCGCGTCCCCTCGTCGCGGTCGACGCCGGAGCGGCGGAACGCGCGCAGGGCGTCGGCGAGCACACGGTCGGCCCCCTCCCCCAGGACGTCGTCCAGCGACCGCCCCTCGAGAGCAGCGAGCCGGGCGTACACGTCCGTGTCGAGCATCAGGCGCGTGCGGAACCCGTGCAGCTCGGTCTCGAGCTTCTCGGCCTCGTCGCGCACGCCGGCGTCGGGGTGCACCTGCGAGAGCAGGCCGCAGCTGTTCGAGGCGTTGGCCAGGACGACACCGAGGTCGTTCCACGTCGTCAGCGCCGCGGGGTCACCCGCCTCGTGCGCGCGCAGCCGGTCCACGAGCCCTTCCGCCTGCGGGAGCGCGGCACGGGAGCGGGCGTCGAGGAAGGCCAGCCAGTCGGCGGGGTCGGCGGAGGTGGGCAGCGTCAGGGGGGCGAGCGTCACCCCTCCACCCTAGGGGGCGGCACCGACGGCCGTCAGCCGCCCGGAGGGCACCTCGACCGAACGACAGTCGGGCACGGTCACGCCGCCAGCGAGCCGTCCTCGTACAGGTCGCCCGTGCCGTCCGCGTCGTGCAGCCCACCCGCGCACGACGCGAAGGGCTCCGGCGCGGTCTCGCCGTGCCCGAACGCCTCGAGGAAGAGCGGGAGCCTGGTGTCGTCGACGCCGGTCAGGTCGAGCTGGCGGCCCCACACCGTGGCCACGACCGGGGCGCCCTGCCCCGGCCACGGCGACAGGATGCCGTTGTCGGGCAGGAAGCCGGCCAGGGTGGCCACCTCGTCGTCCTCGACGACGGCGGGGTCGTAGGTGAGCAGCACCGTCCCGTGCTCGAGGTCGTGGACGACGTTCTCGGCCCTCACCTGGGTGTCGTAGACGCCGCAGTCCAGCCAGACGGGGTCGTGCTGCCCGCCGACGGGCGGGGACTCCTCGTAGGTCACGTTGCCCTCGACGTGGTCGCGGGGCAGGTCCTCGTAGACCCGGACGGCGGCCAGCCCGGTCACCTGCGCGCCGGACCGGAGCCCCGGCAGCACGGCGGCGCCCACGACGAGCGCGGCCCCGCCGGCCACGAGCCCGGCCAGCACGAGCCGTCGCCGGGTGGCACCCGACCTGACGGGCTCCTCCTCGGGCGACGTCGACACGGTGCGCTCAGTCCTCGGCCAGCAGCTGCTCGACGCGCTCGACCTTCGCGGTCAGCTGCCCGTCCCAGCCGGGCCGGACGTCGGCCTTCATCACGAGCGAGACGCGCGGCGATCGGGCGGCCACGACGTCCACGCACTCCTTGACGACGGCCATGACCTCGTCCCACTCCCCCTCGATCGTGGTGAACATCGAGGTGGTCTCGTGGGGCAGCCCCGAGGTGCGGACCACCTTGACGGCGGCCGCCACGGCCTCGGAGACGGAGCCGTCCTCGGCGCCGACGGTGGGGGCGATGCTGAAGGCGAGGAGCATGGGGCCAACCTAGCCCTCACGCCGGCGTGCGGGCGCGGAGGACGCTCGACGCGCTCAGCCGGCGGAGCGCACCGGCCCGTGGCCGGGCTCGACGGCCTCGAGCACCTCGACGGGGTCGCCGACCCGCACGCGCACCCCGGGGGTGTCGGGCACGAGGTTGACCCCGAACCAGGTGGCGCCGTCGAAGCGGCGGATGCGGGCGAGCGTGGCCGTCGGCTCCTTGCTGCGCTCGCCCGTCTCCGGGTCGACCGTCGTCATGACGCAGCGCGCGCAGCCCTTGACCGCGCGGAAGACGGCCTCACCGATGCGCACGACGCGCCAGTCGTCCTCGGCCCAGGGCTCGGCGCCCTCGACGACGACGTTGGGCCGGAACCGGGTCATGGTGAGCCGCAGCGCCGCGTCGCCGGCACGCTCCCGGTGCGCCTGCTGGACCGCCGCCAGCGACGACGTCGAGGCCAGCAGCAGCGGGTAGCCGTCCGCGAAGGACACCCGGTCGTCCTCGCGGCTGTAGGCCGGGTTCGTGGGACGTCGCGTGGGGTCGTCGAGGTGGACCAGCCGGACGGGGCGGCCGAGCGCGGCCGACAGCCACGCGTCCGCCTCGGGGCCCGCGGCTGCCGCCGAGAGGCGGGACGACCAGACCTGCACGCGCAGCTGGAGGGCGGGGTCGGGCTCGGCGACCTCGAGCGGCTCCAGGTCCGCGCCGGAGAGCCGGATGCCGTGGGGCATCGGCTCCGCGTTGACCAGCAGCATGCGGTTGACCTCGCGGGCGGTGACGAAGCCGCCCTCGGGGTCGACGACCATCCAGCGCCGGTCGCCGGCGAGCCCCCACGGCTCGACGAGGGCCTCGTGGACGCGGTGGCCCTTGAGCGACTTCACGGGGTACCGACGGATCTCTGCCAGACGCACGAGCCGCAGCCTAGGGCCGCCGCCCGTCCGCCCACGAGCCGACGGGCTCGCCGCGGACTCAGCGCGACGAGACGTCCGCCACGGGCCGTCCCGTCTCCTCCGTGCCCCGCTCCTCGACGAGGCCGCCCAGTTGGTCCCGCAGGCGCGCCATCGCCTCTCGGCCGTGCTTCTTCACGGTGCCCAGGCCCAACCCGAGCACGTGGGCGGTCTCGGCCTCCGTCAGACCGTCGAAGTAGCGCAGGACGACGATCGTCCTCTGCCGCGGCGACAGCTCCCCGAGCGCCTGCCGCAAGACCTCGCGGTCGGTGACGTCCCGGTCGTGCTGCGCCGAGGCGAGGTCGTCGGGGACACGGTCGGTGTGCACTTCGCGCCACCGGCGCCGACGCCAGCGCGACACGGACTCGCGCGACAGCACGGTGCGCACGTATGGCTCGGGGTCCTCGGCGATCCGGTGCCACCGCGGCACGACCTTGATCAGGGCGGTCTGGACGAGGTCCTCCGCGTCGTGGGGGTCGCCGGTGAGCAGGTAGGCGGTCCGGAGCAGGGCAGGACGTCGGGCTGAGACCCAGTCGTCGAAGCCCGCGCGCGCCGGGACCTCAGCCACGGCGCTCACCCAGGCCCCGGCCGGGCGCGGTCACGCGGGTGCGTCGTAGACCCCAGCCCAGCACGGCCACGCTCGCGAGCAGCGCGACGACCCCACCGACGACCAGCCACGGCAGCGGGACCACGCCGACAGGCGGCTGAGCCTGGATCGTGGGGGCATGCGCGTACCCCGTCGCGAGCCCGATCAGCTCGGGGGTGCCGTACGTCGCCCGCGGCCAGCCCACCACCTGGGTCGTCTCCCCGCTGCGGAGGTCGAGGCGCCACACGGCGTAACCGGTCAGCTCGACGCGTGGTCCGAACGTGGTCGCCGAGGGACCCCAGTAGGTCAGTGAGGTTTCGTCGACGGCCAGCGGCTGCCGCATGCGCGCCACCTGGCGGTAGCGAGTCGTCCTGTCCTCCGAGGCCACCGAAGGCCAGCCCGGGCTGGTCCTCCGCCACTCGTGGGCGACCCGACAGCCGTTCCCGACGGCGTAGGCGCCGCTGATGCCGTGCGGCGGACGCACCGTCGTCCTCGCGCCCGACGCGAGGTCCAGGCAGGTGTTCCGGCTGGTGTCGAGGAGGAACCCGGCACCGGCGGCCGTCAGCCTGAACCCGTCCACGACGCTGGCGGCCCCGGTGGCGGGTGTCCACACGACGGTTCCCGGGGCGTGGGCGCTCGTGCTCTGCGACATCTCGTCGTCGCCCTCGCCTCCGAGCCAGGCGCCGTAGTCGAACGCCACCCGGTCGTCGTCCACCCACGTGAGTGCACGCGGGTCGAGGCCGTGGGCGGACTCGATCGGGTACCGCTGCGTGGCCGCGGACACCACGTCGTAGACGCCGACACCGATGATCGGCTCCCCGGTGTTCGGGTTGGCCGTGGGATCACCGGTGACCCAGAACGCGACGTGCACCCCGTCCGGGGAGAGCGCGTACCCACCCGCAGCGTCGTCGGGCAGATCGAGGAAGCGGTACTCCCCCGCGGTGGACACCGCGACGACTCCCGGCGTCGTCCGGCCGAGGAAGGCGCCGATCCCGGTGGCACGTTCACCTTCCATCAGGACGGCCACGGGGTCCCAGGGCTTGCCCCCGGTCCCGGGCAGGTACGGGCTGACCTCGCTCACGACGGACGGCAGCCCCCCATCGAGGCTGCCCGAGGCGGGCGCCATGCTGCCCGTCGTCCTGCCGAGGGCCCCGATGCCGGCCACGGAGCCGAGCCCGACCACGAGGACGACGAGGGCTGCCGCGGCCCACGCCCGCCGTGCCCGATGAGCCCGGGTGGCGCGGGCGAAGAGGGTCGGGTCCGGCGACCCGTGCGGAGCCTGGCCCGCGAGATCCTCCAGCGCGCGTGTGAGCCGAGGCTGCTCCTGAGCGGGGGCGGTCATGCGGTGCTCGTCATGCTGGCATCACTCCGAGAGTGCCGAGAGAGGGTGGTCACTCTTCCTCACGTCACGACGGCCCTGCGCGGAGGGGGGCTGACCGGAGATTTCTCGGGTGATCCGAACAGGCCGACGGCCCGCCGTCCGGATGGACGACGGGCCGTCGGTGAGGAGCTGGTGCTCAGCCCTTCTTGAGCAGGCTGCGGAGCACGTACTGCATGATGCCGCCGTTGCGGTAGTAGTTCGCCTCGCCGGGGGTGTCGATGCGGACGACCGCGTCGAACTCGACGTCGGCGGCGCCGCCGGTGGCCTTGACCTTGACGGTCTTCGGCGTGGTGCCCTCGTTGAGCTCGGTGATGCCCGAGATCGAGAAGGTCTCCTCGCCCGTGAGCCCCAGGGACTCGGCGGACTCGCCGGCCGGGAACTGCAGCGGGACGACGCCCATGCCGATGAGGTTCGAGCGGTGGATGCGCTCGTAGGACTCGGCGATGACGGCCTTGACGCCCAGGAGCGCGGTGCCCTTGGCGGCCCAGTCGCGGCTGGAGCCGGAGCCGTACTCCTTGCCCGCCAGGACGACGAGCGGGGTGCCGGCGGCGGCGTAGTTGACCGAGGCGTCGTAGACGGTGGTGACCGGAGCGTCCTCGAAGGTGAAGTCGCGGGTGAAGCCACCCTCGGTGCCCGGCGCCACCTGGTTGCGCAGGCGGATGTTCGCGAACGTGCCGCGGATCATGACCTCGTGGTTGCCACGGCGCGAGCCGTAGGAGTTGAAGTCACGCTGCTCGACGCCGTTCTGGGACAGGTACAGGCCCGCGGGCGAGTCCTTCTTGATGGCGCCGGCCGGCGAGATGTGGTCGGTGGTGACCGAGTCGCCGAGCTTGAGCAGGACGCGGGCGCCCTCGATGTCGGTGACCGGGGCCGGCTCGTCGGGCATGCCGTCGAAGTAGGGCGCCTTGCGGACGTAGGTGCTGCTCTCGTCCCAGGTGAAGGTGTTGCCCTCCGGCGTCGGCAGCGAGCGCCAGCGCTCGTCGCCCTTGAAGACGTCGGCGTAGGACTCCGCGAACATGTCCGAGTTGATGGCGCCCCGGATGGTCTCCTCGACCTCGGCCGGCGAGGGCCAGATGTCCTTGAGGTAGACCGGGTTGCCCTCGGTGTCGGTGCCGAGCGAGTCGTTGAACAGGTCGACCTTCATGTTGCCGGCGAGCGCGTAGGCGACGACCAGCGGCGGGGAGGCCAGGTAGTTCATCTTGATGTCGGGGCTGATGCGGCCCTCGAAGTTGCGGTTGCCCGAGAGGACCGACACGACAGCCATGTCGTTCTCGTTGACGGCCGCGGAGACCTCGGGGATGAGCGGGCCCGAGTTGCCGATGCAGGTGACGCAGCCGTAGCCGACGAGGTTGAACCCGAGCTTGTCGAGGTAGGGGGTCAGGCCCGCCTTCTCGTAGTAGTCGGAGACGACCTGGGAGCCGGGGGCGAGCGTGGTCTTGACCCACGGCTTGCGGGTCAGGCCCTTCTCCACGGCCTTCTTGGCCAGGAGCGCCGCGCCGATCATGACGCTCGGGTTCGAGGTGTTGGTGCAGGAGGTGATCGAGGCGATCGTCACCGCACCGTTCTCGAGCTCGAAGGAGGTGCCGTCCTCGAGGACGACGCCGACCTTGGCGTCCACGTTCTCGGTGTAGGTCTTGACGTCCTCGGCGAAGTTGCCGGAGGCGGAGGTGACCTCGATGCGGTCCTGCGGACGCTTCGGGCCGGCGATCGACGGGACCACGGTGGCCAGGTCCAGCTCGAGCTTCTCCGAGTAGCGGGGCTCGGCCTCGGGGTCGAGCCAGAGGCCCTGCTCCTTGGCGTAGGTCTCGACGAGCGCGACCTGCTCCTCCGAGCGACCGGTGAGCCGCAGGTAGTTGGTGGTCTCGCCGTCGATCGGGAACACCGCGATGGTGGAGCCGAACTCGGGGCTCATGTTGCCGATGGTGGCGCGGTTGGCCAGCGGCAGCGCGGCCACACCGGGGCCGTAGAACTCGACGAACTTGCCGACGACGCCGTGCTTGCGGACCATCTCGGTGATCGTGAGCACGAGGTCGGTGGCGGTCGAGCCCTCGGGCAGCGAGCCGGAGAGCTTGAAGCCCACCACGCGCGGGATCAGCATGGAGACCGGCTGGCCGAGCATCGCGGCCTCGGCCTCGATGCCGCCGACGCCCCAGCCGACCACGCCGATGCCGTTGACCATCGTGGTGTGGGAGTCGGTGCCGACGCAGGTGTCGGGGTAGGCCAGCAGCTCGCCGTCCACCTCACGGGTGAAGATCGTGCGGGCGAGGTGCTCGATGTTCACCTGGTGCACGATGCCGGTGCCCGGGGGGACGACCTTGAAGTCGTCGAACGCGCCCTGGCCCCAGCGCAGGAACTGGTAGCGCTCCTTGTTGCGCTGGTACTCGATCTCCACGTTGCGCTCGAACGCCTCGGGGGTGCCGAACACGTCGGCCATGACGGAGTGGTCGATGACCATCTCGGCCGGGGCCAGCGGGTTGATCTTGGTGGCGTCACCGCCGAGCTCCGCCATGGCCTCGCGCATGGTGGCGAGGTCGACGACGCAGGGGACACCGGTGAAGTCCTGCATGATCACGCGGGCGGGCGTGAACTGGATCTCCTTGTCGGGCTGGGCCGACGGGTCCCAGCCGGCGAGCGCCTTGATGTCGTCCGCGGTGATGTCGGCGCCGTCCTCCGTGCGGAGGAGGTTCTCCAGCAGGACCTTCAGGCTGAACGGGAGGCTGTCGACGTCGAGCCCGTCGCCCTTGACCGCGTCGAGGCGGAAGATCTCGTAGGACTTGCCGTCCACGTCCAGGGTGCTCTTCGCACCGAAGCTGTCCTGACTTGCCACAGGCCCTCATCTCCTCTGCCGCGCCGTCGCGACGCGATGATCCATCGGTGGGGATAACTGCTGGGTTACCGCGTGCCATCTTGCCGCCGCCGGTCCCGCCCGTGAAAGGAAGGCTCCCCTAAGTCGGAGCGCTCGCCCCTCACCAGGGCCGGACGGCTGGGGCGGCAGGTCCTCGGCCCCAAACTCTCTTGATGTCAAGATACATGACGTCAAGGAAGATTGCGAGCGCTTCTCCCCCGGCGCGCCGCCGCTGCCCGGCCCCTGCGGGTCACCACTCCAGGTCACCCCTGGGCGAGCACCGCGTTGTCCTGCCACGCCTCCCAGTCGGCCAGGCGCTTCTCGTAGTCGGCCTTGGCGATCGAGAGCGGGGACGTGCCGAGGAACGCCCGCAGCGGCGGCTCGTCCGCGTCGACCAGGGCCAGGACCGCGCGCGCCGAGGCCGTGGGGTCGCCCCGGTGTGCGGCCACCTGGGCCCGCATCTCGTCGACCCGCGCGTGCAGCGCCTCGTACTCGTCCATGCGCTCGGAGTGCCGGGCGGACGACCCGCTCCAGTCCGTCTCGAAGCCGCCCGGCTCGATGAGGGTCGTCCTGATCCCGAACGGCGCCACCTCCTGGGCCATGGCCTGCGTCCACCCCTCCAACGCCCACTTCGAGGCGTGGTAGGCGCTCCAGATCGGGAAGGCGGAGATGCCGCCGATGGACGTCACCTGCAGGACGTGCCCCGAGCCCTGCGCCCGCAGGTGAGGCAGGGCCGCCTGGGTGACGGCGACCGCGCCGAAGAAGTTCGTCTCCATCTGCGCGCGCAGCTCGGCCTCGGTCACCTCCTCGGCGAACCCGAAGTGGCCGTAGCCGGCGTTGTTGACCACCACGTCCAGCCGACCGAAGTGGGCGTGTGCGCGGTCGACGGCGGCGGTGGCTGCCGCGGCATCCGTGACGTCCAGCGTGAGCGGGAGGACGGCGTCCCCGAACCGCTCGAGGAGGTCGTCCAGCGTGGAGGCGTCCCGGGCAGTGGCGGCCACCCTGTCCCCGCGCTCGAGAGCGGCGATCGTCCAGGCGCGCCCGAAGCCGCGGGACGCGCCGGTGAGGAACCAGGTTTTGTGCATGTCGTCGTGGGTCATGTCCTCGACGCTAGGACCTGGAGCGCACTCCAGCTCAAGCCCGTGGGGGTGGGACCCGGGGAACGGCGAGGTCCTTCTTCAGCGCCGGCCGCCACGTCGTGGCGCGCCTGCGTGGTCGCGTGGCCTGGCGCACAGGTCGTGTCTAGACGCCTTGCAGAAGGCGGGGCGTGACCGTCCGGCGCATCGCAAATGTCACGCCGCTGCAAATCGGCTGACACATGACCGGCGCTAGGTTCGGCCCGCCGGATCGGCTCCGGTGACAGTCCGGCGCGCGGTGCGCCGGTGGGTGGCTCCGTCGTCGGCGGAGAAGAGCTGGGAACGCCCCGGACACCTGTTGAACCGTCGACGAACCGGGCGGCTTCACGCCGCACCTGTCGTCCACTAGGGAGAATGTGAGAGCCCATGACCACCAGCGACGCACGCATCGACTCGATCAGCGAAGTCCTCAGCCGCGAGCCTGTCGAGACCTCCGAGATCCGGCCGCTGAGCGAGATCTGGGCCTGTGACGTCTTCAACCTCGCCACGATGGAGGAGGCGCTCTCCAAGAACGCCTTCAAGGCCATGAAGAAGACGGTCCAGACGGGCGAGCCGCTCGACCCGGCGACCGCGGACGTCGTCGCGGCCGCCATGAAGGACTGGGCGATCAGCAAGGGCGCGAAGTTCTTCTCCCACGTCTTCTACCCGCTGACCAACATCACCGCCGAGAAGCACGACGGCTTCATCGTCACCAACTCCGACGGCAACGCCATCACCGAGTTCACGGGCAGCCTGCTGATCAAGGGCGAGCCGGACGGTTCGTCCTTCCCCAACGGCAGCCTGCGCATGACGAACGCGGCCCGCGGCTACACCGCGTGGGACCCGACCAGCCCGGCCTACATCATGCAGACCGCGAACGGCGCGACGCTGATGATCCCCAGCGTCTTCATGTCCTGGACCGGCGAGTCCCTCGACAAGAAGATCCCGCTGCTGCGCTCCAACGCCGCCATGGACAAGGCCGGTCGCAAGGTCCTGGCCCTCATGGGCGAGACCGACATCGCCCCGCTCAACTCCAGCTGCGGGGCCGAGCAGGAGTACTTCCTCGTCGACCGTCAGTTCGCGACCGCACGCCCCGACCTCCTGCTCGCGGGCCGCACCCTCTTCGGCGCTCCCCCGGCCAAGGGCCAGGAGTTCGACGACCACTACTTCGGCGCCATCCCCGAGCGGGTGCAGGTCTACATGCAGGACGTCGAGGACACGCTCTACCGCCTCGGCATCCCTGCCAAGACCCACCACAACGAGGTCGCCCCTGGCCAGTTCGAGATCGCGCCCTACTACGAGGCCGCGAACGTCGCCTCGGACCACCAGCAGCTGCTGATGACCGTCCTCAAGGCCACCGCGCTCAAGCACGGCTTCGTCTGCCTGCTGCACGAGAAGCCCTTCGCCGGCATCAACGGTTCCGGCAAGCACGTGAACTGGTCGGTCGGCAACGCGACGCAGGGCAACCTCCTCGACCCCGGCTCCACCCCGGAGGAGAACCTCCAGTTCCTGGTGTTCTGCGGCGCCGTCATCCGCGGCGTGCACCTCTTCGGCCCCCTGCTGCGGGCCGTCATCGCCACGGCCTCCAACGACCACCGCCTCGGCGCGAACGAGGCGCCGCCCGCCATCCTGTCGGTCTACCTCGGCGACCAGCTCGAGGCCGTGTACGACGACATCGCCTCGGGCAAGGTCGCGTCGTCGAGCGACGGCGGCCTGATGGACCTCGGCCTGGCGCAGATCCTGCCGTTCGAGCGGGACCCGGGCGACCGCAACCGCACGTCGCCGCTGGCCTTCACCGGCAACCGCTTCGAGTTCCGGGCCGTGGGCTCCTCCCAGTCGGTGTCGGGCCCGTTGGTGGCGCTCAACACCGTCCTGGCCGACTCCCTGGAGTGGATCGCCGGGCGGCTCGAGGCCGAGCTCAGCGGTGGCTCCGAGCTCCCGGTGGCCGTCGCGACGGTCCTCAAGGAGGTCATGGAGCTGCACGGCGCGGCCGTGTTCGGCGGCGACGGCTACTCCAGCGAGTGGCACGAGGCCGCCGTGAAGGAGCGCGGCCTGCGCAACCTGCCGACCAGCGCGGACGCCCTCCCGGTCTTCACCGAGCCGGCGGTGGTCGAGCTGTTCGAGTCCACCGGCGTCCTGTCGCCGGTGGAGCTCCACAGCCGCTACGACGTGTACGCCGAGCAGTACATCAACAGCGTCCTCGTCGAGGCGAAGCTCGTCGTCGACCTGGGCAAGACGGTCATCTACCCGGCCGCTCTCAGCTACCTCGCCGACCTCACCTCCACCTACACGGCGGTCGGCGGCCTCGGCACCACGCTCGACACGTCCGTGGCGACGACCATCGCCGAGCACTGCAACGGGCTGCTGGCGACCGTCACCGAGCTCAGCGCGGAGCTGGAGAAGGAGGACTTCGACGACGTGGTGGCCCACATGACGCACATCGCCACGACCGTGCGCGGCCTGATGGACCAGGCCCGCGTCCACGCCGACGCGCTCGAGTGCGAGGTCGCCGACTCCGCCTGGCCGCTGCCGAAGTACCGGGAGATGCTCTTCATCAAGTGACGCCACCTGAGGACGGGCCCCGCAGCGTCACCTGAGCACGGGGGCTCGTTCTCCAGGCCGGCGTGAATGCGGCCCCTGGCTCTGCGAGACGTCTGACGACGACTTTCGGGGCCAGGGGCCGTCCCTTCCCTGTTCCGCACCAAGACCGACGAGCGGGACCGACCCGGCGCAGCCAGACGTTTCAACTGCGAGCGTCGGACAGGTGGCCGATCACGTTCCTTGCGTTCCACCCTGACGGCGTTACCGCCAATGTCGTTGCAGACATCTTCAACGTGAGTGCTTCGCGCATCCGTCCGGACGCCGTGGCGATTCGAGATTGGCTGGGGACCAACCCGCGGACCGGTGACCTCCACCTTCCGAAGCAGACGCCGACGAACCGCGCCGACGGCTACCGGGTCACGGACCTTCTGGTCGACGCGGACCTATTCCGCAGGCTTCGTGCCCGCGGTCAGGCACGCGGGGAATCCGGGATGGAAGACCTCACCCAAGCCCTCCGCTTGGTAGCCGGTAAGCCGTTCGACAGCCTCAGAGCGAACGGCTGGAACTGGCTCCTCGTCGACGAACTCACCTATGAAGCACTCCCTTGCGCGATCGTCGACACCGCGCACCTGGTCGTGCTCGACGCCCTCAGGCGAGGCGATGCCGAGCAAGCGCGCACGGCGGCCGAGACCGCCTGCAAGGCGTCGCCCTATGACGAAGTGAGCCGTCTCGACCTCGCGAAGGCATTGGCGGCCGGCGGGCACACCGACGCTGCGGCGAAGCTCTTGAGCGAGGACGTCTTCAACGGCCGCGACGACGCTCAGGCACCCATCGACCTTCCGAAGCGAACGAAGGACGTGACCGCGAAGAACGGATGGGGACGTCGGGGCGGCGCCACGCGCGGACGTACGCCGACCCGCCCGCAGGCGTCGTAGTCGGCCGGAGCGCGCTGCCACTCTTGATCCCCTGGACTCGTCGTGATGTGTCGCAGGGTCTCGATATCGTGGGACCACTCACCGAGGGAGACCAATGAGCGACACCGACGGCACGATCGTGCCCGTATGGACCCTGTCCACCACCGAGGGTTCAACCGTGCCCGCATTTGCCGACGAGGGAACTCTGACTTCCGAGCGCCTGGGCGAACTCCGCTCGGCCCTCGCCGCGTTTGCGTCAGCGCCCCTGGTCACGCTCGAAGCGCATCCACTCCCGGCGAAGCGCGATCGCTCCCTTGTGGGTCTCCCGCTTGACGGCATGAGCCCCTTGGCCAAGGAACTCTCCCGCCTCGTCACGACCACGTCGAAGACTCCGGCTGTTCAGCAGGCGACGCAGTCCGGCGAAGTGCTCTACCGGATGCACGTGCCCGCGAAGGTGGCCGCTCAGTACGGCAAGGGACTCGTGAAGCCGATGACCTCCAAGGCTGTCGACGGCGGCGTGTACGGCGACCTGGTCGCTGGTGCTGGCAAGAGCGCGATCGCGGCCAAGGCAACCTTCGTTCCCGTTGAGGCCGCCTCGGCCGGCGCGACCGGAACCGCAGTCGGAGCCGCTGCGGGCACAGCTGCGGCAGGAACAGCGATGACGGTGGCCGCACCCTTGGTCCTCATGGCCGTGGCCGTCGGTACAAGTGCCTATGCCGACCAGCAACGCCAGAAGGCAATCGAGAACATCACCGGGCTCCTGGAGAAGTTGCACGACGACAAGCTCGAAGCCGAGCGGAGCGAGCTCGACGGCTGTCGCGACGCGATCGACAAGGCAACCACCCTGCTGCTCGACCGCGGCAAGGTCGGCTCATCCCTGGGCTTGGACTCGGCAGTCCATGCGATCAGCACCGCCACCCAGCGCGCCGAGACGCGCGTGAAGAAGTGGCAGGCCGCCCTGGACACCGTCCGCGAGGACGACCACGTCGACGTTGCCAAGCTCGAAGAGGCGTTTCCGGGAGTAGCCGGAGAGGGCGGCGAGTTCCGTGCCCACCTGGAAATGGCCGCTCTCGCGATCGCGCTCAAGCGTCGGGTGATCGTCCTCCAGGGCGTCGAAGCGGGACAGAGTGACCAGGACAACCCGTTCGAGAACTTCGTGCGGAGCCTGCGCGACGACCAGCAGCGGATCAATGAACTTGAAGAGCGCATTGGAGGCGTCCTTCGGCAGCTGTCAGCGCTTGAGTTGCGCTCGCCCAAGCGCCTGATCGACAAGGTGATGACGCGCAAGCAGGTCGACACCCTGCTCGAAGTGTCGTATCGCCTCCGCGCCCTCGCCCCTGCCGACTCCGCGGTCCGGACTGGATCCGACGTCGTGATCGAGATCGAGAAGCACAAGGACGGAACCCTCTTGGTGCTGCCTGCGCGCGCTTCCTGACAATCGCACGCGGCCGTGACAATCAGGGGAAATTCTCATCCTCAGCATGCTGATCAACATCCGCGGCTCGCATCCCATACTACGAGCCGCAGCACCCTGGAGCGGCTCTCCAGGAGGCCCCTTCATGGCATGGTTCAGTCGTCGCGACCAGCAAGAGGCCGTCCCGGTGCGCGAGCTGTCCGAGTTAGACAAGTCGCTCTTCCGCGCGAGTTCTGCGACCGAACTGGAGTCGCTGATCAGCAGGGGAGCCAACGTTAATGCCGACGACTAGGGCCGCTGGAGTCCCCTCCACTACTGGGTCATCAGCCTTAGTGAGCCGCCCACGTCTCCCCCGGAAATGGTGAGCGTTCCCCTCCGCAACGGGGCGAACCCAAACCTCCGTGACGGCGGTGGGGAAACACCTCTTGATCGAGCGGCCGACTGGGGCTATCGAAGCCCCGCCATCGTCGAGGCGGCCGCCCTCCATATTTCTCACGGCGCCCAAGTCGATGCCCGAGGTTCCAATGGCGGAACGGCCCTCCACTGGGCCGCGAACATGGGATCAGCGGAGATGGTTCAACTGCTGCTTCGTTCCGGCGCGGAGGTCGACGCTTGGACGAACGTCTCTAAGGGGAAGGTCGAACCGAACTTCCTCGGCAAGATCCCGCACCAAGAACTGCCGCTCCTAGGAGAAGCAGTCCAGGTTCTCACGCCCGAACCGGACGCCTTCTTCCAGTACTCGATCGCTGAGATCGAGGACGAGTACATCACCGAAGAGGAACTGCACAGCCACATCGCTCGGATGGCTGAGCGGCCGCCTGGCGACCGAGATCGACGAGGTATTCGACGCTGAAGCAGCCATGCACCACCTCGGCCATACCTCCAAGACCATTACCGAGCGCCACTACATCAACCGCAAGCTCGTCGTCCCCGACTACCGGGAGGCCACCGAGCGCCTTGCCCCGGGGTGCGACCCGGCCGACGGGCCTGCACGCGGAATCTGAGAGCCTCAGCAACCAGTAACGGCTCCTCGACGTCCCCATGGTCCGTAGATGTCTTCCACGGCCTCTAAGGGCCGTTCTGAGCGTCATGGCACGTGTCATGGCAGGTTCGTGCGCCCGGCGTACGAGCAGGGCTGAAGGGGGACTCGGCTTTTGCAAACCGAGCCCAAGGTGAGCCTTGAGAGCCACTTTCGGAGACTCAGCCACTCGAGAGCGAGACACTGCACCCCAGGTGAGATCAGCTTTTCTCCAGCAGCGCGACACATTCCACGTGATGCGTCATCGGGAACAGGTCGAACGCCCGCAGGGCGACGAGCCGGTACCCGTGCTCGGCGAACAGCGCGACGTCCCGGGCCAGGGCGGCGGGGTCGCAGGCGACGTGGGCAACGGCGCGAGGGGTCCGCGCCACCACCTGCTCCACGACGGCCCGCTTCGCGCCCTCCCGCGGCGGGTCCAGGACGACGAGGTCGACGTGGCCGGCGGCGAACCGGCCGGCCAGGACGGTTGCGACGTCACCTGCCTGCACGTGGACGGACGCGGGGCTGTCAGCCAGGTTCCGCACCGAGTGCGAGGACGCTCCGGGGTGACCCTCCACGAGGGAGACCGAGCCCTGCTCCCCCACCGCCTCGCCGAGGAAGCGGCCGAACAGGCCGACGCCGGCGTAGAGGTCGAGCACCGACTCCCCCGGCTGCGGCGCGAGGGCCTCCAGCACCGCTGAGACGAGCGTGTCGGGCGCGGCCGGGTGCACCTGCCAGAAGCCGTCCTCGGCCACGGAGAAGGCCGTGCCGTCCACGACATGGTCGGAGCCCGCGTGGGCGTCGATCAGGCAGTCGTCGACCTCGACGACCTCGTGGCTGCGGTGCTTGCGCATCCCGGTGCGCCCCTCGCCGAGGTCCACGTAGCGCTGGCGGGTGCGCCACCGCAGGCCGTCGTCCGGGCGCCCCGGCACGGGGACGGCCTCCACCTGGACGGTCGCCGCCACGCCGTCCTCGAGGCCTGCGATCCGCCGCAGCTGCTCGCGCACCACCGCCGTCTTCCAGGCCCGCTGGGCCGGCAGGGACACGTGCTGGAGGTCGCACCCGCCGCACCCGCCGGGCCCCGCCACGGCGCACGGGGGCTCGACGCGGTCGCTGGAGGGCTCGAGCACCTCCACGGCGTCCGCCCGCCAGAACCTGTCGCCGTCGGCGCCCTCGGTGACCTCCGCCACCACCCGCTCGCCCGGCAGGGCGTGCCGCACGAACAGCACCGGACCCTCCTCGGGCCGCAGGACACAGAACCCGCCGTGGGCCACCGGACCGACGACGCCCTCGATCCTGGTGCCGACGCGGGACGCCCCGCGGGCCTTGCGGGCGCGGTTCGGGCGCCCCCCGGACGTCCGGGCACCGGGTCGTCCTCGCCCTCGCGGGCTGCCGTTCTCACGCTGGGCCACGGACCAGAAGGCTACGCGGGTCCACCCACGCGCCGTGGTGCGGATACCGTGGTCCCGTGCACGTCGTGATCATGGGCTGCGGCCGCGTCGGGTCCACGCTGGCCCGCTCCCTCGAGGACCGTAACCACACCGTCTCGATCATCGACAGCGACCCCGACGCCTTCCGGCGCCTCGGCCCCGGCTTCAACGGCGACAAGGTCGCCGGCGTCGGGTTCGACCAGCAGGTCCTCGAGAAGGCCGGCATCCGTCGCGCGGACGCCTTCGCGGCCGTCTCCAGCGGCGACAACTCCAACATCATCGCCGCGCGCGTGGCCCGCGAGACCTTCGGCATCCAGACGGTCTGCGCCCGCATCTACGACCCGGGCCGCGCCGAGGTCTACCAGCGGCTCGGCATCACCACGGTTGCCACGGTGAAGTGGACGTCGGACCAGGTGCTCCGGCGCATCCTCCCGGCCGGCGCCGAGCCCGACTTCCGCGACCCGTCCGGCAAGGTGCGCGTCGACCACATCCTCGTCCCGCAGGTCTGGATCGGCAGCCGCACGATCCTGCTCCAGGCCCGCAGCCGCTCCCGCATCGCGTGGATCGACCGGCTCGGCGAGGGCATGCTGCCGACGCGCGAGACCGTCCTGCAGGAGGGCGACGTGCTGCACCTGGTCATCCAGGAGGAGCTCGCCGCGCACACGTTCGCCGTGCTGTCCGCAGGCCCCGAGGAGGAGCAGCAGTGAGAGTCGCCATCGCCGGCGCCGGCGCCGTCGGCCGGTCCATCGCCCGGGAGCTCATCGGCAACGGCCACGAGGTCCTGCTCATCGACAAGAACGCCTCGTCGATCAAGCCCGAGCGCGTCCCGGACGCCGAGTGGCTGCTCGCCGACGTCTGCGAGCTCTCCTCCATGGAGGAGGCCCGCCTCGACCGCTGCGACGTGATGATCTGCGCCACCGGTGACGACAAGGCCAACCTCGTCGCCTCGCTGCTCGCCAAGACGGAGTTCGGCGTGCCGCGCACGGTGGGCCGCGTGAACCACCCCAACAACGAGTGGCTCTTCAGCGAGGCGTGGGGCGTCGACGTGAACGTCTCGACGCCGCGCATCATGTCGGCGCTCGTGGAGGAGGCCGTCGCAGTCGGCGACCTCGTCCGGCTCTTCACCTTCCGCCAGGGCAACGCCAACCTCGTCGAGATGACGCTGCCCGAGGACTCCCCCTTCGTGGGCCGCTCGCCGCGCGAGTTCCCGCTGCCGGAGAACTGCGCGCTCACCACGATCCTGCGCCAGGGCCGCGTCATCACCCCCGACCCCGACGAGCCGGTGCTGGCCGGCGACGAGCTGCTGCTCGTCGTCCCCGCCGACAGGGAGGACGAGGTCGAGCACCTGCTCGCCCCGTCGATCCACCCGGGCTGAGCTGGGCCGGCCCGAGCACCGAGCCGCGCACGCCCGAGGGCGGGCCGGCAGCGCCGCTCAGGCGGCGGCCGGCTCCACGGGCGTGCGGTTGCGGCCGAGGACCCAGAGCATGGCCGCCAGGGCGGCGAGCTGGAGCGGCCACCCCAGGGCGATCTTGAGGATCCCGAGCACGGCGACCGCCGCCCCCGCATCGAGGACGCCGTACGTCCCGGCCAGCCAGATGGGCAGCTGCACGACGACGCGGAGCATGCAGGGCGCGGCGAGCAGCCAGGTGAGGCGCGAGCACAGCGCGACGACCTGACGGTCCTGCCGCCACTCGGTCGGCTCGCCGGTCACCGAGCCCACCATGAATCCGACCAGCGGCCAGCGGACCAGGTTCGAGGCGGCCAGCCCGACCGCGTAGACCCCGTTGTAGAGCAGCCCGGGCAGGAAGTAGGCCAGGGCCTGGGCGTCCTGGTCCCCGCCGCGGCTGGCCGCGATGTGGACGAACAGCCAGCCGATCCCGATGCCCACGAGCGCGTTGAGCACGAACTGCACCGAGGAGCGCTGGGCGAGCCGCACGACCAGCAGCAGCACGGCCGCGGCGATGGACACCGTCAGCGCGAGGCGCAGGTCCTTCACCACCAGCCACGTGAGCGTGAAGAGCAGGGTCGGGACGGCGGCCTCGACCATGCCCCGACGTCCGCCGAGGGCCTTCGCCAGCTGGGCCCGCACGACCGCCTCCACCGTGTCGGGGGTCGCGTGGGCGCCGGCGGGCGCGGGGGAACCGGCAGGGGCGGCGTGCGGGTCAGTCACCGTCGGTGGGCACCATCTCGTAGCGGGGGTGGTACAGGACGCGTCGGTCGTCGCGGCGGGTGATGCGGCCCTCGACCACGAGGCACACGCCGGGGGCGAGCCCGGTGATCCCGGAGCGTCCGAGCCACACCAGCGTGATGGCGCCGGTCTCGTCGCAGAGGTCGGCCTCCAGGGCCGGTCCGCCGCCCACCGACACCGGGCGGACCTCACGCACCGTGCCCCGGACCCGCACGAGGTCGCGATCGGGCGCCCCGGCGATCGAGGAGACCCCGACCCGCACCACGGGCATGGGCATGGTGTCCGGGGAGGTCGGGACCTGCCCCGGCTCCAGCTTCAGGGTCGGCGATGCGGCCTTCTCGGGCGTCGGCTTCTTGCTCCGGCCACCACGCCAGCCTCGGATCTCGGGCACCGCAGGATCCTAGCCCTCGGTCGGGGGCTCGGGCTTCTTGCCGACATTGCGCACGCGAGGGTGGCTGTGGGTGTGCTGGTGGGGCGCCGGGGCCCCCGCGGCGACGGGCCGCTGGCCGGTCGGCCGGGCGTTCTCCGGCAGCACCAGCGGGAGCGCCTCGCCCACGGGCATGGCACCCGCGCCGCGGCGCACCGCCACGGTGGACAGGATGGCCTCCCAGCGCGCGGCCGCCTCCGGCGTCCGGGCTGCCCCGCCGATGAACGTGGCGCGCAGCAGCCAGCGGGAGCCGTTCACCCCGATGATCCGGGACGGCTGCACGGCCTCGCGGCCGTCGGGCATCGTCCGGCGCACCTCGCATTGGAGCTCGGGCCCGAACCGGCCCTCCCGCTCCTCGACGGTGCCGCCGCGACGCTGCATGTCCGCCGCGATCTGCGGCCGGACCTCCGACCACAGGTCGCCGTTGCGGGGAGCCGCGAAGGCGCGGAGCTCGAGCGCGCCGTCGGGGCCGGCCAGGATGACGGCCTGGACCTCGCCGGACGCCTCGTCGACCTGGAGCCGCAGCTCCGTGCCTGACACGGGCAGGACGAGCAGGGAGCCCAGGTCCACGCGCGTGACGTTGGCGGGCGGCTCGGGCATGTCGTCCACGTCGAACGGGCCACGCTGCTGCTCGGGCCGGGCGTCGCCGTCCGCCCCGCCGTCGGCGGCCTCAGCGGCCTCGACGGCCCCCGTGGCCTCGTCGGTCTGAGGCTCGGCGGCCTGCTTGCGGCGGAATCTCACCTGGTGCTCCTCGGGCTCTTCCTCGGGCGCGGACGTGCGGACGATACGTGGACGTGCGTGATCACGCAGGTTCTTCGCGCACCCTCGGCCTTTCCCTCAGGCGCCGACGAACCCACCGGTGGAACCGTAGCCCCCGTCACCCCGCACGGAGTCAGGGAGGTTGTCGACGTCCACGAAGAGGGCCTGCTCGACGCGCTGGATCACCAGCTGGGCGACCCGGTCCCCGCGTCGCAGCTCGATCGGCTCGGTGCGGTCGAGGTTCACCAGGAGCACCTTCACCTCGCCCCGGTAGCCGGCGTCGACCGTGCCCGGCGTGTTCACGATGGACAGCCCGTGCCGCGCCGCGAGCCCCGACCGGGGGTGGATGAGGGCCACGAACCCCTCCGGCAGGGCGATCGCCAGGCCGGTCGGCACGAGCGCACGCTCTCCCGGCTCCAGGCGGACGTCGACCGTGGTCGTGAGGTCCGCGCCAGCGTCGCCGGGGTGCGCGTAGGAGGGCAGGGGGACGTCGGGGTCGAGTCGGACGACCTGGACCTGGAGCTGATCGGGCACCCGCCGAGCCTAGTGGTCGGGGCGGACAGGGCACCCGGAGCACGGGTCCCGGCGGCCCGGGTGGAAGACTGACCCCCGTGACCAGCACCCCGTCCTACAGCGAGCGCCTCTCGGTGCCCCTGCGCTGGTGGGTGCAGGCCACGATGATGATCGCCACCATCTGGCTCGCCGTCGCCGTCGCCGCCCCGCTCTGGGCGGCCTGGCTCGTGGCCCTGGTCTGCCTGGCGGTCATCGGCCTCCTGTTCGTCGGCTACGGCGCCGCGCGCATCGAGGTCGTCGACGGGCACCTGCGGGCGGGTCCCGCCCGGCTCCCGCTCGCCTACGTCGGCGCCGTGGACGCCCTCGACCCGACGCGGACCCGCATGGTCGCCGGCCGCGAGGCCGACCACCGCGCCTACCTGCTGCTGCGGCCGTACCGCAAGCGCGCGGTGCGCGTCGAGGTCACGGACCCGCGCGACCCGGCCCCGTACTGGCTCCTCAGCTCCCGGCGTCCCGACGAGCTCGCCCGGGCCCTCTCCGCCGCCGTCGCGGACTCCGCGGCCGCCGCGCCGCGCACCGACGCCTGACCCCCACGCACAGGCTGCACCGGCGCCCGGCGACCGACCCACCCGCCGGGGGCGTCCGCACGGGTCCACGCCTCGATAGGGTGCTGCTCATGGCGAAGGGATCGAAGGCTTACTCGACGGCCGCGACGGTGTCCGCGGTCGGTGCCGCGTTCGTGGCACGCAAGGTTCTCACCAGCACGTGGCAGGCGGCCACGCGGCGCAAGCCGCCGGCCAACCCCGCCGACCCCGACGTCGAGATGTGGGAGGCGGTCCTGTGGGCGGTGTCCACCGGCGCGGTGGTGGCGGTGGCCCGGATGCTCGCGCAGCGCCGGGTGGCGGAGTACTACCGCAAGTCCACCGGGGAGCTCCCGCCCGGCCTGGAGCCGGACGGCCAGTAGCCCCGGCTCCTCCAGGAGGAGACACGAAGGGCCCGACACCGCGAGTGCGGTGTCGGGCCCTTCGTGCGTTGCGGACCGCGCTCAGGCGCAGTCGATGCAGATCATCTTCTTGGCGTCCGCGAGAGCGGAGCGGTGGTGCACCAGGAAGCAGCTCATGCAGGTGAACTCGTCCTCCTGCTTCGGCTTCACCTCGACGGCCAGCTCCTCGTGCGAGAGGTCGGCCCCGGGGAGCTCGAAGGACTCGGCGGCCTCCGCCTCGTCCTCGTCGACCTTGCCGGAGTTCTTGTCGTGGCGGCGCGCCTTGAGCTCTTCGATGCTCTCCTCGGAGGAATCCTCCTCGTTCTTGCGCGGTGCGTCGTAATCTGTCGCCATCGGCCTACTCCCTTCCTTGGAACCGGGTCCCCCGGTCCGGAGGGGCGGCATGACGCGCCCTCCTGCCCTGTCGGCGCCACAGTGTGCACCATGAGGTCCCTGTGACCAACACCGGTCTGGTGTGCCCCCGCTCAACGGGGAGTGCCCGCACCGTATTCCGTGCTGGTCAGGCTGTCCTCACCGGCCACGTGTGATCTGTCCCACGCGGGGCCCATCGGCAGGGACCGGACCGGCCTGAGCCACGTCTGCGCAGGTCACGCAGCCTGCTGCGGTCCGCTAGACGCGTGTGAGCCCGGCCTCGTCGATCGCTGCCCGCAGCGTGTCGAACGTCGCCTCCGGCGCACACAGGACGAGGGTGCGACCGCCGACGCCGGTCAGCTGCTCCGCCCGGGCACCGGCGGCCCGGGCCACCAGCAGCGCCGCCGCGTAGTCCCAGTGGTTGACGGCCTCCTCGACGTAGGCGTCGACCCGGCCGGTGGCCACGGCGCAGAGGTCCAGCGCACAGGAGCCCATCCGCCGGATGTCGCGCACCTGCGGCAGCAGCTTCACCATCGCCTCCGCCTGGAGCCGGCGCAGGTCCCGGTCGTAGCTGAAGCCCGTGGCCAGCAGCACCTGCCCCAGCGGCACAGCGGCGCGGACGCCGACCGGGCGGCCGTCGCTGGTGCCCCGGGGCCCGTCGCTGGTGAGCAGGGCCGCGTGCTCAACGTCCTTGGCGACGTCCAGGACGACCCCGGCGACCGTGAGCCAGCCCTCGGGCGTCTCGACCTCGGCGGCGACGCTCACGGCGTACTGCCCGAGGTCGTAGAGGAAGTTCACGGTGCCGTCGATGGGGTCGAGCACCCAGCGCACGCCGGAGGTTCCGGCCTCGTCGTCGCCCTCCTCCCCCATGATCGCGTCGTCGGGACGTCGCGCGCGCAGGAGCGTGCGCAGCAGCTCCTCGGTCGCCCGGTCCGCCTCGGTGACCACGTCGACGTCGCTGGACTTGGTCGCGGCCACCTCGACGTGGCCCGCCCGCTTGGTGCGGACCAGCTCGCCGGCCGCAGCCGCCACCTCGTGCGCCACCTCCAGCAGGACACCCGGCAGCGCGGCGTCGACCGACGACGGCAGCACCAGGGGGTCGGGGCCGGTCACGCCGGAGCGTCCGTCGTGGTCTCCAGGGGGTCGCTGCCGCACAGCGCGGGACGCAGGTTCCGCGGGTTCGCGCAGCAGCCCTTCGGGCACACGTCCCAGCTGGGGCCGAACGAGCCGACGGCGGCCCGCGCGACGTCCTCGCCGCGCTCGACAGCCGCGCGCTCGGTGAGCAGGTCCCGCACCATCGCCACGAAACGTCCGTCGGTGCCCGCCGTGGCGGAGCGCCGGGCGGGCAGACCCAGCCGCTCGGCGGTGGCCATGGCCTCGGTGTCGAGGTCGTAGATGACCTCCATGTGGTCGGAGACGAACCCGACGGGGATCATCACCACCGCCGGCGCGCCCGCCTCCGACAGCGCCTCGAGGTGGTCGTTCACGTCGGGCTCCAGCCACGGGATGTGCGGGGCCCCGGAACGGGAGCAGTAGACCAGCGCGTGCTCGTGCTGGACGCCGGTCTCGGCGGCCACCCGCGAGACCACCTCGGCCATCACCGACCGGTGCTGGGCGACGTAGGCGCCACCGCCCTCGTAGTCGACCTCGGGGTTGCCGCTCTGCGCGTTCATCGACTCGGGGATCGAGTGCGTGACGAAGGCCAGGTGCGCCCCCGCGCGGACCTCCTCGGGCAGGTCCGCGAGCGAGGCGAGGACCCCGTCGACGACCGGCTCCACGAAGCCCGGGTGGTTGAAGTAGTGGCGCAGCTTGTCCAGGCGCAGCGGGGCGCCGTCCAGCCCGCCGATGCCCTCCAGCGCGTCCCAGAGGTTCTCGCGGTACTGCCGGCAGCTCGACCACGAGCTGTAGGCCGACGTGGCGACCGCGGCCACGCGGGTCACGCCGTCGGCCGCCATCTGCGCGAAGGTCTCCCCGAGGTAGGGGTCCCAGTTGCGGTTGCCCCAGTAGACCGGCAGGTCGATGCCGGCCTCGAGCAGGTCGGCGCGCAGCTCGGCCAGCAGCGCTCGGCACTGGTCGTTGATGGGCGACTTCCCGCCGAAGAGGAAGTAGTGCTCGCCCACCTGCTCCAGGCGCTCGCGCGGGATGCCGCGGCCACGCGTGACGTTCTCGAGGAACGGCACGACGTCCTCGGGCTTCTCCGGCCCGCCGAACGAGACGAGCAGCAGGGCGTCGTAGGGGCTGACGTCGACGGGCGCGGGGGCGGTGCCCGGCTCGGGCGCGGGGGTCTGCATGGCACTCATCGTAGGAAGCGGCTCCTCACCCCAGCGGGGCGACCCGGTCGCACCCCGGGGCGCGCCCCGGGCGAGGGGTCCAGCCCTCGGTGACAGGGATGGCGACGGGGATTCCGCGCCCGCCTGAGAGTTCTCCTAGCCTCGACCCGTGATGAGGACCTACGGCGCCGTGCTGGCCACGCCGGGCGCGCTGGGGTTCACCGCCGCGGGGCTGGTCGGCAGGCTGCCGATCTCGATGACCGGGCTGGGCATCGTCCTGCTGGTCCAGTCCTCGTCGGGCTCCTACGGGCTGGCCGGCTCCGTCTCGGCCGCGTTCATGGTCGCCAACGCCGTCCTCGCCATCGCCCAGGGCCGGCTGCTGGACCGGCTCGGGCAGGGCCGCGTGGTCACCGTCGCCTCCGTCGTCTTCGGGGTGAGCCTGGCCCTCCTGGTGGTCTCGGTGCAGGCCGACTGGCCGCTGGTCTGGGTCTACCTCCTCGCGGCCTGCGCCGGTGGCGCGCAGCCGCAGGTCGGCTCCTGCGTCCGCGCACGCTGGTCCCACGTCCTCCAGCGCCCGGCCGACGTGCAGACCGCGTTCGCCCTCGAGGCCGTGCTCGACGAGCTGGTCTTCATGACCGGACCGATCGTCGTCACGCTGCTCGCGACCGGGGTCAGCCCGGCCGCCGGCCTCGTCTCCGCCGTCGTGGTGGGCACGGTCGGGGGGCTGGCCTTCGCCGCCCAGCGCGGCACGGAGCCGCCCGCCCACAGCGCCCGCCGGCACGAGAGCCCCGGGCCGCGCCCGCGCATGCCCTGGGCCACCGTGCTGCCGCTCGCCGTGGTCTGCTCCGCCCTCGGGGTGCTGTTCGGCGCGGCGGAGGTCGTGACCGTCGCGTTCGCCGCCGAGAAGGGGCACGCGGCCGTCTCGGGCGCCCTGCTGGCGCTCTACGCCCTCGGCAGCCTCCTCTCGGGCCTGGTCACGGGCACCATCGCCTGGCGGTCGGGCCCCGCCACCCGCATCCGCTGGGGCGCTGCCGGCATGACCGTCGCGCTGGTGCCCCTCGTCTGGACCCCGAACATCGCGCTGCTCGGCCTGTTCCTGCTCGTCGCCGGCGCGGCGATCTCCCCCACGATGATCGGCGCCATGTCGCTCACCGAGGCCACGGTCCCGCGGGAGCGGCTGACCGAGGGCATGGCGGTCATGCAGACCGGCCTGGTCGCCGGCGTCGCGCCGGGTGCCACCCTCGCCGGTCTCGTCGTCGACCACGCCCACTCCTCTCTGGGCTACCTCGTGCCCATCGCCGCCGGCGCCGTGGCGGCCCTCGCCGCGCAGGCGATCCCGCGGCGGCGGCGCGGGGCCTCGGCCGAGGCCTGAAGTCTGCGGCCTGAAGTCTGCGGGCCGAAGTCTGCGGGCTGCGGGTGCCGACACCCTCACGGCGCGGCGTCCAGGATCTCCTGCCCCCACGTCCGAACCTTTGACGTGCCCGACCGCGTCGTAGGGGCAGGGCCGGAGGGACCGGCCGTCGAGGAGGACACGTGGCACGCGAACCTCAGGGCCGGAGGGCGGAGTTCACGGCCTTCGCCGAGGCCCGCCAGCAGGCGCTGCTCAGAGCGGCGTACCTCATGGTCGGCGAGCAGTCGCTGGCCCAGGACCTGGTGCAGGAGGCGCTGACGAAGACCTACGTCGCCTGGCCGCGGCTGCGCCGCACCGAGGCGGCCGAGGCCTACACGAGGCGGGCCATCACCACCACGGCGATCAGCTGGTTCCGCCGCAGGTCGTGGTCGGGCGAGCGGGCCACCGACGTCCTGCCCGAGGCGGACGGCGCCGCCCTGCGGGACCACGCGGACGACGTGGCGCGACGCGACTGGCTGTGGGCCGGCCTGCAGCAGCTGCCGCCGAGGCAGCGCGTGGCGGTCGTCCTGCGCTACTACGAGGACCTCACCGAGGCGCAGACCGCCGAGGCGATGGGCTGCGCCGTCGGCACGGTCAAGAGCCAGGTCA
Organism: Nocardioides sp. GY 10127; assembly: GCF_004919085.1. GTDB lineage: Bacteria > Actinomycetota > Actinomycetes > Propionibacteriales > Nocardioidaceae > Nocardioides. Next base: position 398,641 of record NZ_STGL01000001.1, read on the forward strand.
GCGCGGGCCTGCGGCGCCTGCGCGAGCACCTGGGGCCCGACGCCGACCTCCTCCCCCACCCCGACGACCTGACGGGAGCCTCCCGATGACCGACGACCTGCGCAGCCTCCTGCACCAGCGCTCCGAGGAGATGTCACCCCTCGGCGTGGACCTGGTCGCCGTCACGCGAGAGGGCGGACGGCGCGTGCGACGGCGCCGCGTCGCGACCGCCGTCGGCGGGGTCGCGGCCGTCGCGGTGGCCGCAGTCGCCGTGGCCTCGCTGCACGGGGCCGCGCCCCGGGCCGTGGAGCCGGCGGGCCCGGTCCCGAGCGCGAGCACGAGCCCGGGCACCACCGCCTCGGCGGCGCCCGGGCTCCTCACCTTCAGCGACGACGACGGGCTGGTCACATCGCCGGAGCAGGTGCCCCGGAAGCTCGGCTCCACCTCCCAGTCCTTCCAGGACTTCGTGACCGGGCAGATCGAGCAGCTGATCGCGACGTCCACCTGCGCCGACGGGCAGCCCCGCGTCGACGTCGAGGTGTTCCGCAGCGACGGCTGGGCCCTGGGCGGCGTCGGGGACTGCGGCGGCTACCTGGCCGTGTGGCGCGAGACCGACGGCACCTGGTCGGAGGTGCTCGGCGGTCAGGACGTCTGGGCCTGCGCAGACCTCGAGGCGCTCGGAGCCCCCAGCGACGTCGTCGGCACGCGCTGCTGGGACGAGGACGGCACCGGCGACGTGATCCGGTACCGCCACGACTGACGGCCCGGCTCCACAGCCGGGCGGACGTCAGACGCTGGCGGGCCCCTTCGGCACGGGGGCCTGCCAGTGCAGCCACACGGCGAGCAGGCGCCACACCAGCGCCACCGCCGCCCCCGCGAGGCTGACCACGAGCAGGGGCAGGTCCACCGGGAACCAGGAGGCGGTGCCCAGCACGACCACCACGGCCCCCGCGAGCGCCGGGAAGGCGTAGAGCTCGCCGCGGAAGACCACGGGGACGCGTCCGGCCAGGACGTCGCGCATCATCCCACCGCCCACGGCCGTGGTCATCCCCAGCAGCGCGGAGGGGAACGGGCCGAGCCCGGCCTCGAGTGCCTTGAGCGCCCCCGCCACGCAGAACAGCGCCATGCCCGCCGCGTCCAGCACGAGGACGACCCGCTCCATCCGCCCGAACGTCGGGTGGAACCAGAACACCGCCGCGCCGCCGAGCACGGGCGCCAGCAGGTAGCGCCAGTCGGCCAGCGCGGCCGGCGGCACGTCCCCGATGAGGACGTCGCGCACGAGACCGCCGCCCAGGCCGGTGACGCCGGCCAGCACGAGCACCCCGAAGAGGTCGAGCTCCTTGCGGACGCCCACCAGCCCACCCGCGGCCGCGAACACGACGATGCCGAGCAGGTCGAGGACGACGAGCAGCGAGCCGGGGTCGACCAGCGGCGTGGCCACCTCGGGCGTCACGGTCTGCCCCACGCGTCCCAGGAGCACCAGAGGGGTGAGAAGACTCACCGGCGAGCCCGTGACGAGGGCGGGGAGCAGGGTGGACACGGGACGGCAGGCTACCGACGTCCCGGCTTCCCGACCTGCTCTGACGTAGCCTTGGCCCACCGGAGACCCGGGAGCCGACCGAGAGGGTCGGTGGCGTGCGCAGGAGGAGGTGGCCCGGACGTGGTGCACCTGACCCTCGCGGGGATCAGCGGGGACGGGAAGCAGCTCGTCCTGGTCAGCGACGCCGGCGTGAGGTTCACCCTCGACAACGACTCCCACCTCCGCGCCGTCCTGCGCGGCGAGCAAGCATCCCAAGGCCGGTTGGAGATCACCATGGACAGCGCCCTTCGCCCCCGCGAGATCCAGGCCCGGATCCGCGCCGGCGAGACCCCCGAGGCGGTCGCCGAGGCGGCGCGGACCAGCGTGGAGAAGATCCTCCCCTACGCCGGCCCCGTCCTGGCCGAGCGCGAGCACATGGCCCAGCGCGCCCAGGGCTCCTCCGTCCGTGGTCGCACCGGCGAGGGCCCGCGCATCCTCGGCCGCGCCGTCACCGAGCACCTCTCCGACGTCGGCATCACCACCGAGGTCGTCTCCTGGGACTCCTGGCGCCGCGAGGACGGCCGCTGGGTGCTCGTCGGCGAGTTCGCCACCCCGTCCCGCACGGGCATGGCCCGCTTCACCTTCGACCCGCCCGGCAACTTCGTCGTGATGGACAACGAGGAGGCCCGCTGGCTGGTCGGCGAGCCGCAGCCGGAGCCCGAGCCGGCGCGCGACGACCTCCAGCAGGCCCGCGAGCGCCGCCTGGCCGCGACCCGCGTCGACGACGAGGACGCGCTCACCTTCGTGGCGCCCGTCGAGGCCTACCTGGACGTCCCGGTGGACGCCCCCGCCGAGCCCGCCGTCACCCAGGCACCCGCCGCCCCGGCTCCGGCCGCGAAGGCACCTGCCGAGCCGTCGACCGTCACGGCTCCGGCGGCCGCCGAGACCGCCATGGAGCCCGCCGACAAGCCCAGCCCCGCTCCCGCAGCCGAGGTCGAGGAGCCCACGGCCGAGGACGAGCCCGCGAAGCCGACCCGCCGGCCGGTGCGGAAGTCCCGCGGCCGCGCGTCCGTCCCGAGCTGGGACGAGATCATGTTCGGCGGGTCCCAGGAGTAGGACCCCCGCGCGCTCGGCGCGGCTCAGCCGCGCTCGACGGGCCTCCTGGGGTCGCTGACCCAGTCGCTCCAGCTGCCGGGGTACAGCGCGGCGTTCACGCCGGCCACCGCCAGTGCCAGGACGTCGTGGGCGGCGGTCACGCCGCTGCCGCAGTACACCGCCACGTCGGCGCCGGGGACCGCGCCGAGCGCCGCGTAGCGCGCGGCCAGCCGCTCGGCGTCCAGGAAGCGGCCGTCCTCGCCGAGGTTGCCGCTCGTCGGCGCGTTGAGGGCCCCGGGGACGTGCCCGGCGACCGGGTCCACCGGCTCCACCTCGCCCCGGTAGCGCTCGGCCGCCCGCGCGTCGAGCAGGACGTCCGCCTCCTGCGCGGTGCTCGCGTCGACCGTCGGCAGCCTGCCCGGCGTCAGCTCGACGTCCCCGGCAAGGACGCTGGTGGGGCCGAGCTCCACGGCACCGCCCTCCTCGCGCCAGGCGCTCCAGCCGCCGTCCAGCACGGCCACGTCGTCGACGCCGTGGTGCCGCAGCAGCCACCAGCAGCGAGCGGCCGCGTGCCCGGACCAGTCGTCGTAGGCGACGACCGGGACCCCGGCGCGCACCCCCGCCGCGCGCAGCGCCTCCTGGAGCACCCCCTGGTCGGGCAGCGGATGCCGCCCTCCGGAGCCGCCCGGGCCGGAGTGCGGCGGCGCGGCCAGTGCTGTGTCGAGGTCGAGGTAGGCAGCGCCCGGGACGTGGCCCTGCTCGTGCTCGTCCGGCCCTCCGGGTCCGCCCAGCCGGTAGCGGACGTCCAGCACCGTGACCGGCGTCCCCTCCTCCAGCAGCGTGCGCAGGGCCTGGGCGGTGACGAGCGGACCGAACGGCATGCGGCCATCATGCCGCGCCGGGCCCGCCCACCGTCGCCGGAGCGTCCGTGAGAGGATCACGCCCCGTGGCCGAGCTCCAGTTCTTCACCGGCACGATGGACTCCGGCAAGTCCACGTTGGCCCTCCAGACCAACCACAACCACGCCGCCCGCGGCCGCGCGGGGCGCATCTTCGTGACCCAGGACAGGGCCGGCGAGGGTCGGCTCTCCAGCCGGCTCGGACTCACGCACGACGCCCTCGAGGTCGGCCCCGAGTTCGACTTCTGGGGCTACGTCGTCAGCGAGCTCACCCACGGCGCCCGGATCGACTACCTGATCTGCGACGAGGCCCAGTTCTACTCCCCCGGCCAGATCGACGCGCTCGCCAAGGTCGTCGACGAGCTCCAGATCGACGTGTTCGCGTTCGGCATCCTCACCGACTTCCGCACCCAGCTCTTCCCCGGCTCCGCCCGGCTGGTGGAGCTGGCGGACCGGATGAACGTCCTCCAGGTCGAGGCCCTGTGCTGGTGCGGCAAGCGCGCCACGCACAACGCCCGCACCGAGAACGGCGTGATGGTGGTCGAGGGCGAGGTGGTCGTGGTCGGTGACGTCGAGCAGCCGGACCACGACGGGGACGCCGACGTCGACGTCGCCTACGAGGTCCTGTGCCGCCAGCACCACCGACGCCGGCTCACCGCCGCCCGCGCCAAGGCGGTCTCGCTCGCGCCCGAGCCGCTGCCGTTCGGGTGACGCCCGCGTCTGCTTCTGCATGATCGGGGTGGATGCGGTGCGTCAGGTGCACCGCATCCACCCCGATCCGGTCAGCCGTGGGTGAGCCAGTAGCGGCGGAGTGCCGCCCGCTCTGCGACCGGGTCCCCGTACGCCTCCGACCCGACCTCGCCACTCTGGTTCACCACCAGCGCTGCCAGCGATGGCTCACGGCGGCGCTGACAGTCCACGTTGACAAGGTCCAGGAGCCGGCCCAGCCCCCGGGGCAGGTAGGGCAGAGCCAGGTCCTCGACCACCTGTCCGTAGGTGCGGGTGGTGCCTTCGCGCGCGACGTGGACGAGGTAGGCACGCAACCGTGGCAGGGACTGGTGCGCCAGCTCCGTCACCGTGACGAGGCGCCCGTTGACCGGCACCTTCTCCCCGAGTCGCAACAGGATCTCCATGACACGATCATGCCCCCGTGACAGGTCGGCCGGCCGGTGTCCGGGTACCGACGGTCGGTCGCTTCCCTCTGCGCCGGAAGCTTGTCGGGGGGGGGGGGGGGGGGGGGGGGCCCCC
>NZ_STGL01000002.1 GCF_004919085.1 Nocardioides sp. GY 10127
AGGATCGGGGTGGATGGGGTGCAGCAGGTGCACCGCATCCACCCCGATCATGCCCAGGCGGCGAGCGCACCGCGAGATAGCCGATACCCGGGTGCACCGACACGTCCGCGTCCCTAGGCTGCCGCCATGACGCCACAGTCCAGCCCCGGTGACGGCCGGAGCCCCGTCGTCCAGGCCGTGCACCGCTCCCCGGAGCACGCGTTCAGCAAGGAGCCGGCCGCGGCGGTCACGCTCGTGCCCGGGATCGGGGTCGACGGGGACGCCCACGCGGGGAGCACGGTCCAGCACCGCTCCCGGGTCGCGCAGGACCCGACCCAGCCGAACCTGCGACAGGTGCACCTCATCGCCGGCGAGCTGCTCGACGAGCTCGCCGAGGCCGGCTTCGAGGTCGGCCCCGGCCAGCTGGGCGAGAACCTCACGACCCGTGGGATCGACCTGGTCGACCTGCCCGTCGGCACCGTGCTCGGTCTCGGCGACGGCGCGCTGGTGGCCCTCACCGGCCTGCGCAACCCGTGCGTGCAGATCCAGGAGTTCTCCCCCGGCCTGCTCGGCCACCTGGTCCGACGCGGGGAGGACGGCACCGTCGAGCGCCGCGGCGGGGTGATGGGCGTGGTCCTGGCCGGCGGGGAGGTCCGCCCCGGCGACGACATCCGCGTGGCGCTGCCCCCGGAGCCCCACCGCCCGATGGACAGGGTCTGAGCGCTCAGTCCACCAGCAGCGGGACGAGCATCTCCTCGTCGGTGAGCGAGCCGTGCATCCCGACCAGCTGGGCCTCGTAGGCGCCCTCGACCCCGGCGACCACCGAGGCCCGGCCCCTGCAGGCCACCAGCACGTCCCCGACCCGCGGGGCGACCCCCGGCTCGAGCGGGCCGAACCAGCCGTCCGCCACCGCCTCGTCCCGCGTGAGGACGACGGCGTCGGACCCCATCGCCTCGCGCCAGCCCGCCGCGACGTCGGCCACGGCCCCCGCCCGGCAGTACAGCTGGCGGAAGCGCGCCTCACCGCCGAAGAGCGCCACCCCGTCGCGGAGCTCGGTGCGCACGTCCACGTCCACCTGGCTCGCGGGGTCGGCGTCCACCATCCCGTGGTCGGCCAGGACGACGAGGCGGACGTGCGAGGGCAGCTCCTCGCGCAGCTGCTCGGCCTGCGCGTCGATCATCGCCAGCTGAGCCTGCCAGTGGTGGCTGTCGACACCGTGCTTGTGCCCCGTCCAGTCGAGGTCGCTGTCGTACAGGTACGTCAGCGAGGGGCGTCCCGACGCGGCGGCCACGGCGGCGGCGATGCGCTCGCCGGTCCGGTCCGCACCCACGAAGTCGGCGCCCCGGTGGGCGGCCGTGGTGAGCCCGGAGCCCTCGAACTCGCGCTTGTTCACCACGGTGACGTCGCAACCGGTGGCACGCAGCCGGGCGAACGCCGTCGGGTGCGGCTGCCACTCCCGGGGGTCGACGTCCGCGTCCCAGGTCAGGGCGTTGAGCAGCCGGTTCGTGCCGGGCACGCGGGAGGTGTAGCCGACGACCCCGTGCGCGCCCGGCAGCAGCCCCGTGCCGAGGCTGGTGAGGCTGGTGGCCGTCGTGGTGGGCACGCCGGCGGTGAGCGATCCTCCCTGCCGGGTGAGCGAGGCCAGGTACGGCGCGACGTCCGCGTGCTCCTGGAGCAGCCGCAGGCCCAGGCCGTCGACGAGGAAGACCACGAACGCCGGCGCGGCCTCGAGCTCGAGACCGCCGGCGGCCGGGAACCCGTCCAGGGGGGTCCCGAGCGCGCGCGCGACAGCGGGCACCACGTCCGAGAGCGACCGGCTGCCGTAGGCGGGCAGCCTGAAGCGGGCGTCCGTCATGGGCGGCGTGGGCCGGTCAGGAGCCGTGGGTCAGCGAGGAGAGGCTCTCGGCGAACGCCAGCAGCCCCGAGACGGCGTCGACGCCGTCGGCCGCCGCGGAGACCCGCAGCGAGAAGTCGTCGGAGGCGAGGACGCCGGTGTAGCCGTGGTCGGCCTCGCAGCTCGGGTCGTTGCAGCCCGCGGGCTCGAGGTCGACGCGGCTGACGCCGCCCCAGCCGATCGTCACGTTCGCCTCGGCGGGGGTGCTGGGCCCGGAGGAGGGGTTGGTGACCATCCGGGTCACGACGACCGAGGTCACCGAACCGAGCCGGATCGCCTCCGTGGACGTGGACGTGTACGGCTCGGGGAGCAGGTCGTCACCGGCGTGCTCGTCGGTGTGCGCGAGCACCAGCCGGGTCGGGGTGAGCACCAGGACGGAGAGGTGGCGGCGCACCTCGTCGTGCTCGAACGTCGGCTCGTGGTGGACGAAGAAGGAGACGACCTCCTCGCCCGCGAGGGCCGCGTCGACGCCGGAGGCGACGACCTCGGGGTAGTACCCGGTCCGGTCGATGGCCTGGCGGAGGTCGGTCTGCCGGTCGCGGTCGTCGGTCCGGGTGCTGCGCATGGCGTCAGTCTTGCACGCTCGGGCACGGCCGTCGCAGCCAGCGCACACATCCGGGCACGCCGCCGGCGTCCGTCCTGCCGCCGTCCTCAGAACTCGTAGCCGAAGGTGGCCACGTCGCGGGCGAAGACGGCCTCGACCCGCCGGCGCATCGCCTCGGTGTAGGCCGGGCGGTAGGCCTCCGGGTCCTCGGCAGGACGTTCCGGGAGCGGCGTCCACGGCAGGCCGAGCCGGGCGACGGCCGCGCGCAGGTCCGCCTCGAGCGTCTCCTGCCGGCCGATCAGGTCCGCGCGCCGACCACGCGTGGTGAGGTAGCGCAGCTGCGGGGTCTGGAGCCGCTGGTACTCCCCCAGCCCGCGCATCACGAACGACTCGAAGTCGGGGCAGGTCTCCCCCACCTCCACGAGGAACTGCTGGCGGCGCTCCGTCGCCTCGCCCGGGCTCGCCGAGGCATCGGCCCCCGCGTCCGGCCGAGCGGCGGTGCGGACCCGCTCGACGTGCCGGTACCAGGACCAGGCACGGGCCCACGGGTTCCGCACGAGCCCGAACGTCCAGTAGGACGCCAGCCCCGGCTCGGCGCGCAGCAGCTGGCCGAGCGTGGCGTGCCGGTCGACCCCCGGCAGGCTGCGGGCGTCCGGCAGCAGCTCGCCCAGCCGAGCCGCCACGGCGGCGCCGCCCGTCTGCTGCACGTGGACGAAGAGCAGCCCGGCGTGGTCGGAGATGATCACGCCGCGAGCATAGGACCGCCCGCCGGGCATCCCCTGGCCAGGTGCCCGCCAGGTGCCTGGCTCAGGTCGGCAGCGTGTCCCCGGCCTGCTGGCCGAGGCGCCGCACGAACCAGTCCGAGCGCGCGTCCGGCCCCGGCTCCAGGCGGGCCTCGGCGTTGAGGACGCTGGCACCGTCCGGCCCGGCGAGCACCAGGCCGAGCTCGAGGGAGGAGACCTGCGGCAGGTCGTGCTGGAGCTGCGCGACCCGCTGGATCAGCCGCTCGACCTCGCGGATGTCGACGACGTCGGCCCCGCGGTAACCGAACAGCAGCGGCGCCGAGCGCACCTCCCGGACCATCGCCGAGGCGTCCCGGCCGGTCAGCGGCGGGATCCGGTACGCGCGGTCCTCCAGGAGCTCGGTGAGCGGACCGGAGATCCCGAACGAGACGACGGGCCCGAACAGCGGGTCCTCGAGCGACCGGATGGAGACGGGGACGCCGGGCGCAGCGGTCCGCTGCACGACGAACCCGGCCCGCGCGGGGTCCCCGACCACCGAGGTCAGGTTGGCCCACGCGTCCCGCATCATGTGCGCACCGTCGATGTTGCGCCAGACGTGCGCGAGGTCCGGGCGCTCCCGCAGGTGCTCGGCGGTGGCCTTGAGGACGACGTCCCAGCCCATCCGCACGGCGGCCGCGATCGCCTCCCCGACGCTCGCCACGGGCACGGACGGCACCAGCTCGATGTCGTAGGCCCGCAGCAGCGTGGCCACGTCCTCCTGGGAGAGGTCGACCGCGCCGGAGGCCCGCCGCAGCCGGTCCGCCACCAGGGTCCGGGCGCCGATGACGTCGACGCTCTCGTCCTCGGCCGGGTGGCCCTCGGGGGTCCGCAGCCACACGGAGTACTCCACGACCCGGGCCAGCGCCCGCACGGCCGACTCCACCGCCGGGTACGACGGCACCGAGCCGCGGCCGGCGGTCGAGCCCGCGACGTCCGGGACGCGCAGGAGCTCCGGCACGCCCTCCACCCCGAGGAAGCTGGAGACCAGCGGCTTGTCGGACTGCTCGCCGATCGCGGCGAGCACGTTCGCGACCTCGTCGCCGGTGACGTTGAGCGGCGGGATGTAGACGGCGATGACGGAGTCGACGTCCGGGTCGTCGATGGCGGCGTCCAGGGCGTCCTCGAAGTCGGACGCGTCGGCCTCCGCGCCCAGCGGCACCGACTTGTTCACCACGAGCCCGACCGCGGCGGCCGCGTCGGCGGCCAGCAGGCCCAGCGCGTCGGAGTTGCCGACGATCGCGACCCGGCGCCCCCGCGGCAGCGGCTGGTGGGCGACGAGCTGGGCGACGTCGAACATCTCCTCCAGCGTGTCGACCTGGATGATCCCGGCCTGCCGGAACATCGCGTCCACGGCCGCCGGCGGGGCGGCGATCTTGCGCACCGCGTGGCCCATGGGCACGCCCTGCGTGGTGCGCCCGGACCGCACGGCCACGATCGGCTTGCGCTGGGAGACGCGGCGGGCGATCCGGGAGAACTTGCGCGGGTTGCCGATGGACTCCAGGTACATCATCACGACCTCGGTGGCGTCGTCCTCCTCCCAGTACTGGAGGAGGTCGTTGCCGGAGACGTCGGCGCGGTTGCCCGCGGACACGAACGTGGAGAGGCCGAGGCCGCGGTTCTGGACCTTCTCCAGGATCGCGGAGCCCAGCGCGCCGGACTGGCAGAAGAAGCCGGCGCGACCGCGCGGCGGCATCACCTGCGAGAGCGAGGCGTTGATCGAGACGCTCGGGTCGGTGTTGATGATGCCGAGGCAGTTGGGGCCGATGAGCCGCAGCCCGTAGGAGCGGGACAGGCCGACGAGCCGGCGCTGGCGAGCGCGGCCCTCCTCCCCGGTCTCGGCGAAGCCCGAGGAGATCACGACGAGGCCGTGGACGCCCTTGGCCGCGCAGTCCAGGACGACGTCCTGGACCGCGTCGGCCGGCACCGCGACGACGGCCAGGTCCACGTCGTCCGGGATGTCGACGACGTTGGAGTACGCCGGCAGGCCGGAGACCGCGCTGGCGGTGGGGTTCACGGCGTAGACGCGGCCGGAGTAGTCGCCGGTGACGAGGTTGCGCACCAGCGTCTGGCCGATCGTGTCCTGTCGGCGGGAAGCGCCGATGATCGCCACCGAGCGCGGGTGGAAGAACTGCTGGATCGAGGCGGCCTCGGCACGGTGCTCGCGCGCCTGCATGACCCCGATCGCGGTGTCGGTGGCGTCGATGGGGAACTCGAGCTGGATGACGCCGTCCTCGTACTCGCTGACGACCTTGTAGCCGGCGTCGCGGAACGTCTGGATCATCCGGGTGTTGTCGGGGAGCACCTCCGCGACGAACTTGTCGACGCCGCGCTCGCGCCCCGCCTGGGCCAGGTGCTCGAGCAGCACCTGGGCGATCCCGCGGCCCTGGTGCTGGTCCTCCACCAGGAACGCGACCTCGGCCTCGCCGGGGCGGATGACGTCGTAGCGACCCACGGCGATCATCTGCTGGGACAGCATGAGCACGAAGGCCACCCGGTTGCGGTGGTCGACGTGGGTGAAGCGGAAGACGTCCTTGTCGGACAGGCGCGGCATCGGCGAGAAGAACCGGTAGTACTTCGAGCGGTCCGAGACGCGGCCGTAGAACTCCACGAGGAGCTCGGAGTCCTCGGGCGTGATGGGCCGGATGTGGGCCGTGCGGCCGTCGCGCAGGAGGACGTCGGCCGCCCAGTGTCGCGGCGCGGGCGGGATCTCCTCGGGCACAGCGGCCGGGGAGGCAGCGGACGTGGGGGACGCGCCGTCGTTCACGCCCCGCAATCTACCGCTGTGCGGGCCTCGGCCCGGGCTCCGGGAGCCCCGGGGCGTGCCGGGACGCGCCGGACGGGCCCCCGGGTGCGCCGAGTCGGCCACGGCGCGGCGAGAATGACGCCCATGGCAGCACGCAGCACCACCACCCCGCCGCCCGAGGACGACTTCGAGGAGCACATCCTCGACATCGATGTCGGCGACGAGATGCGCAGCTCGTTCCTGGAGTACGCCTACTCGGTCATCTACTCCCGGGCGCTGCCCGACGCCCGCGACGGCCTCAAGCCCGTCCAGCGCCGCATCCTCTACACGATGCACGACAACCGGCTCCTGCCGGACCGCGGCCACGTGAAGTCCGCCCGCGTCGTCGGGGACGTCATGGGCCGGCTGCACCCGCACGGCGACGGCGCCATCTACGACGCGCTGGTGCGGATGGCCCAGCCGTGGGTGATGCGTCTGCCCTACATCGACGGGCACGGCAACTTCGGCTCGCCGGACGACTCCCCCGCCGCCATGCGGTACACCGAGTGCCGGATGGCCTCGCCCGCCCTGGCGATGACCACCTCGATCGACGAGGACACGGTCGACTTCCGGCCGAACTACGACTCCCGCGAGCTCGAGCCGTCCGTGCTCCCCGCGGCGATCCCGAACCTGCTGGTCAACGGCTCGGCCGGCATCGCGGTCGGCATGGCGACGAACTGCGCGCCGCACAACCTGGTCGAGGTCGTCCAGGCCCTGCGGCACCTCATCGCCCAACCCGACGCCGGGCTGGATGACCTCATGCGCTTCGTCCCGGGCCCGGACCTGCCGACCGGCGGCAAGATCGTCGGCCTCGACGGGATCCGTGACGCCTACGAGACCGGCCGAGGCTCCTTCAAGATGCGCGCGACCACGCGCGTGGAGCAGGTCGGCCGCCGCAAGGCCATCGTCATCACCGAGCTGCCGTACGGCGTGGGCACGGAGAAGCTGTTCGAGCGGATCAAGACGCTCGTGCAGACCAAGAAGCTGCAGGGCATCTCCGACCTCAAGGACCTCACGGACCGCACGAACGGCCTACGGCTGGTCATCGAGGTCAAGAACGGCTTCGTGCCGGAGGCGGTCCTCGAGCAGCTCTACCGCCAGACGCCGCTGGAGGACTCCTTCGGCATCAACGCCGTCGCGCTCGTCGACGGCCAGCCGCGCACGCTGGGCCTCAAGGAGATGCTCGAGGTCTTCCTCGAGCACCGCTACGAGGTCGTCCGGCGCCGCTCCAGCTTCCGCCGGGGCAAGAAGGCCGACCGGCTGCACCTCGTCGAGGGCCTGCTCGTCGCCCTCCTCGACATCGACGAGGTCATCGCGGTCATCCGCTCCAGCGACGACACCGGCGCCGCCCGCCAGCGCCTCATGACGGTCTTCGACCTCAGCCAGATCCAGGCCGAGTACATCCTCGAGATGCAGCTGCGCCGGCTCACCCGCTTCTCCCGCCTGGAGCTGGAGAAGGAGTCCGAGGAGCTGCGCCGGGAGATCGAGGAGCTCGACGCCATCCTCGCCGACGTCGCCCTGCTCCGCGGGGTCGTCTCCGACGAGCTCGCCCAGGTCGCCGCCGAGCACGGGACGCCGCGCCGCACCGTCCTGCTGGAGTCCGCGGGCGCCCCGGCCAAGGCCTCGGCCACCCCGCTGGAGGTCGCCGACGACCCGTGCGTGGCCTACCTGTCCTCCGCGGGCCTCGTCGCGCGCAGCACCGCCGGGGACCTGCCCGGACGCGGCGAGGGCCGGGCCGGGCACGACGTGGTCATCTCGGCCGTGCGGACGACCGCCCGCGCCGACGTCGGCGTCGTCACGGACGCCGGCCGGCTGCTGCGCCTGTCGGTGCTGGACCTGCCGACGCTCCCGCCGTCCGCGAACGACCCGAACCTGCAGGGCGGCATGCCGCTGGAGCAGCTGCTCGTGCTCGACAAGGGCGAGCGGGCCCTCGCGCTGGTCGCGATCACCGAGGACGGCCCGGGCCTGGCGCTCGGCACCCGCGGCGGCGTGGTCAAGCGGGTGAAGCCCGAGGTCCTCAACCGCGACGAGTGGGAGGTCGTCACCCTCGACGGCAAGGACCGCGTCGTCGGCGTCGTCCAGCTGACCACCGGCACCGAGGAGCTCTGCTTCGTCACCTCCGACGCCCAGCTCCTGCACTTCTCCGCCGAGTCGGTGCGGCCGCAGGGTCGGGCCGGCGGCGGCATCGCGGGCGTGAAGCTCGCCGCGAAGCAGGAGGTCGTCTCGTTCGGCGCCTTCGACCCGGACGCCGGGGAGGGCGCCGTCGTGGTGACCATCGCCGGCTCCGGGGAGGCGCTCCCGGGCACCGCTCACGGGACGGTGAAGGTCTCGCCGTTCGCGGAGTACCCCGCCAAGGGCCGGGCCACCGGCGGCGTCCGCTGCCACCGCTTCCTCAAGGGCGAGGACCGGCTCCAGCTCGCCTGGGTCGGCCCCGGGCCGGCGCGCGCCGCCGCGGCCAACGGCTCCCCCGTCGACCTGCCCGAGCCGACCGGTCGCCGCGACGGCTCCGGCACCCCGCTGCCGCAGCCGGTCGTCGCGGTGGGCCCGCGGGTCGCCGACGCGCTCGGGCTGCCGGCCGCGGGTGCGGGCCAGGACGACGCAGGCCAGGACGAGGGCACGGCCGGCGCAGACGAGGACTGAGGCGGCGCCCGGGCGCGCTGGCGTGCCGGGCGCCGGGCTGACGCGTCCGACCCGGCCGGTGTGGTGGGATGAGCCCATGGCCCTCCCGCCCACCGGTCGCCGCGCCGTCACCCCGCTCCTCGCGGTGGCCGCGCTCGCCGCGCTGCCCCTCCTCGGCGCCTGCAGCGACGACGCGGCCCCGGCCGAGAGCCCGCAGGACGCCGTCGAGGCGGCCGCGGCCACCCTGGCCGGCACCACCGGCGTCTACGTCGCCATCAGCACCGACGACCCGCCCAGCGGGATCGCGGCCCTCGTGGCCGCCGACGGCTCGCTCACCGCGGCCCCCGCCTTCGACGGCACGATCACGCTGTCCTACGCGGGCCTGGAGCCCCAGGTCCCAGTGGTCGCCGTCGACGGCGACGTGTGGGCGCAGCTCCCGCTGACCACGGGCTGGACCAGCATCGACCCGGCCGACTACGGCGCGCCCGACCCCACCCTGCTGCTCGACGAGGACACGGGCGTGCCGGCCCTGCTGCGCGCCACCACGGACCTCGCCGCCGGCGACGCCGTGCGTGGCGGCGCCGACAACGCCGAGGTTCTCACGCCCTACACGGGCACCGTCCCGGGTGACCTCGTCGCGGCCGTCGTCGGCGAGGCCGGGGCGCCCGACGGGGACGTCTCGGTCACCTACCTCCTCACCTCCGACGACGAGCTGCGCTCGGCCGAGGTGTCGGGCGGTTTCTACGGGTCCTCGAGCGACACGACGTACACCGTCGACCTCACCGACTACGGGGACGCCCCGGACGTCTCCGCACCCCAGTGATGGACCCAGTGAGCGACCCGGCGAGCGACCCGGTGGGTGAGCCGGTGGGCGAGCCGGAGACCGATGCCCCGACCACTCTCGCGGCGGACGCCGACGCCGCGTCGGCCGCGGCCGATCGGCCGGGGCCCCGTCGACGGCGCCCCGGTCGACCCGGCGCGGCCGGCCGCGCGGTCCACCGACCCGTCTCCCGCACGACCCTGGTCCTCGCCACGCTGGCCGTCGGCTTCGCCGCGGCCGACACCTACGTCGTGGTCCTCGCCCTCGTCGACATGATGCAGGGCGTCGGGCTCAGCCCGGACCAGCTCCAGCGGGCCGCACCGATCGTCTCGGGGTTCCTGCTGGGCTACGTGGCGATCCTCCCGCTCATCGGGCGCCTGGCCGACCTCCGCGGTCGTCTCCCGGTCCTCTCGGCCTGCCTGCTGGGCTTCGCCGCCGGCTCGCTGGTCACCGGCCTCGCGCCCGACATGACGACCCTGGTCGCCGGGCGGTTCCTCCAGGGCGTCGGCGCCGGCGGCCTGGTGCCCGTGACGGTGGCGATGGTCGCCGACACGTTCCCCGCGCACCGGCGCGGAGTCCCGCTCGGGCTGGTCTCCGCCGCGCAGGAGACGGGCGCGCTCCTGGGCCCGCTCCTGGGAGCGGCGGTGCTGGCCGTCACCGAGTGGCGGGTCATCTTCGCGCTCAACCTGCTCGTCGGGCTGGGGCTCGCGGTGGGGGTGCGCTGGTCGGCCGGCCCGGTCCGTGACCGGCAGCGCCCCGACCGCCTCTCCGCCGTCCTGCTCGCGCTGCTCGTGGCCGGGGTGGTCCTCCTCTGGTACCCGCCGGGGGCGCTGTACTCCCGCCTCACGATCGGGCTCGCGTGGGTGCCGCTGGTCAGCGGCGGCGGGGACTGGGTGACCCCGCTCGGACTCCTGGTGCTGGCGCTGGCCGCCGGCCTCGTGGTGCGGCTGCGCACCACGGCGGACCCCCTGCTCGACGTCCGCGGCTGGTCGCGCTCGCTGCGCCAGGCGGACGTCTCGGGCGCGCTGCTCCTGGCCATGGCACTGGGCTGCGTCGTCCTCGCCTTCGCCTCCACCGACCCCCGCGTCGCGCTGCTGGCGCCCCGCGGGTGGTGGTTCCTCGGCATCGGCGCGGCGGCGGTCGTCGGGCTGGTCGTGCACCTGCGCCGGGCCGCCACCCCGCTGGTGCCGCGCGGGACGCTGGCCCGGCGGCCCGCCTGGGGGTCGCTCGTGGTCAGCCTGCTGGTCGGCGGGGCCCTCATCGCCGCGCTCGTGGACGTCCCGATCTTCGCCCGGACGACGATCTACCCCGACTCCCAGCTCGGGGCCGCGCTCGTGCTGGTCCGCTTCCTCGTCGCCGTGCCGGTGGGCGCGGTGGCTGGCGGCTGGCTCGTCCACCGGCTCCCCGCCGGGCCGGTCGCGGCCGGCGGGATGGCCCTGGCCTGCCTCGGGTTCGTCTCCATGGCGCGGTGGGACGCCGCGTCCCTGGACTCCTGGACCTCCACCGCCGCCCTGCTCGTGGCGGGGCTGGGCTTCGGCCTGTCGATCACCCCGGTGACCGCCGCGATCCTGGGCGCCACCGACGACCACGTGCACGCCCTGGCCGCCTCCCTCACGGTCGTGGCCCGGAGCATCGGCATGCTCCTCGGCGCCTCCGGGCTCACCTCGCTCGGGCTGTGGCGGTACTACGCCGTGCAGGCGGACCTGCCCGACCCGGCCACCGTCTGCGCGGACGGCTCGGCACGGTGCTCGGCCTGGACCGGCCTCCTCCGCGAGGCCGCGCTCAGCCAGGAGCGGACCGTCTTCGCCGGGGCCGCCGTCCTCGCGCTCCTCGCGGCCCTCGCGGCCCTCGCCCTGCTGGGCCGCACGCGTGCGCAGGCTCACCCGCGGACCCCTCCCGTCGGGTAGGGGCGGACGCACTACGTTGACCCCGTGAGCACTCCCAGCAGCCCCCAGGGCTTCGAGGACCTCCTCGAGGCCAACCGCACCTACGCCTCCACGTTCACCTCCGGCGGCTTCGACGGCATCGCCAAGGCGGGCGTCGCGCTCGTCACCTGCATGGACAGCCGGATCGAGCCCCTGCGGCTCGTCGGGCTCGAGCTGGGCGACGCCAAGATCTTCCGCAACCCGGGTGCCCGCGTCACCGACGCGGCCCTCGAGGCGATCGTCCTGGGCACCCACCTCCTCAACGTCTCGCGTGTCATGGTCATCCCGCACACCCGGTGCGCCATGGCGAGCAGCTCCGAGGAGGCCATCCGCGAGCGCGTCAGCGAGTCGATCGGGTCCGACGCCACGTGGCACCCGTTCCACGTCGTCACCGACCAGCTCGCCCAGCTGCGCCTCGACGTCCACCGCGTGCGCAGCCACCCGCTCATCCCCGAGAGCGTCGAGGTGGGTGGCTTCATCTACAACGTCGACACGGGCCTGCTCGACCAGAAGTTCTGATCCCCGTCGTCCGGGCCCGGGGTGCCGCTCAGCAGGCGCTGCGCGGCACGCCGGCCACCCGGACCGGCAGCCTGCCGTGGGCTCTCAGGTCCCCGGTGAGGACGTCGACCACGGCCTCCATCGCGGCCGGCGTGTCGCCGTACGCGGCCACCCGCACCCGAGCGTCCGTGGAGCCCAGCGCGTAGGGCACGTCGGTGGTGACGACGACGCCGCGGTCAGGCTGCGGCCCGGGCACCACGCCGTCCACCGCGACCAGGTGCACCGGCGTCCCGTGGACGACGACCCGCGGCGGGGTCGCACGCCACCGGGCGAGGCGTCGGCGGTCGCGCCGGCGGTCCCCCGTCGCGCGCGGGCGCGGGGCCCGCACCTCCTCCACGGTGCCGAGCCGGAGGCCGGCCCTGCGCGCAGCCACCCGGAACCGTGCCACCGCGCCGGCGTCGCCGAACGGCACGACCGCTCCGCTGACCTGGACCCCGCGGCACCGTCCCGCGACCAGCGTCACGGCCGCACGGGTCAGGGACCGGACGGGCGTGCGCGCCGCGTCGGCCCCGTTACCCGCCCCGCTCCCCTGCTCCTGCGCCCGGCCCCACCGCAGGGCGGCGATCATCCGCGCGGCCGCCTGCTCGAGCCGACGCCGCCCCAGGTGACCCTGCCGGACCGCCCGCACGATGGCGTCGTGCGCCACCTCGGCGTCGGGCGGCATGAGAACGACGTCCCCGCCCGCGCGCAGGAACGCCACCGACGGGACGCCACGCACCCCCGCCACCCCCGCCATGTCGAGGGCGTCGGAGACGACGAGCCCGTGGAAGCCCAGGCGTCCGCGCAGCAGGCCGCTGATGACCTTCCGCGAGACCGACGCCGGGGTCCCCGGGTCGACGGCGCGGACGTCGATGTGCCCGACCATGACCGCGGGCAGCCCCGCGGCGATCGCGGAGCGGAACGGCACCAGGTCGGTGCGCAGCAGCGACCGGAGGCCCGCGCGCTGCACGGGCAGGCCGAGGTGGCTGTCGGTCGTGAGGGACCCGTGCCCGGGGAAGTGCTTGACCACCGGCAGGACGCCGGAGGACGCCAGCCCGAGGGCCGCGGCGGTCGACTGGCGCGCGGCCTGGGCGGGGTCGCCCGAGGCCGAGCGGGAGCGGATGACGGCGTCCGACGTCCCGGAGGTGACGTCGGCGTCCGGGGCCAGGTCGACGGTGAAGCCGAGGCGCCCCAGCTCGGAGCCGATGCCCGCCCAGGCCCGTCGGGTGAGCGCCGGGTCGTGGGCGGCCCCCGAGGTCATGAAGGACGGCAGCGGGGTGACGCCGTCGGTGACGCGCGTGACCGTGCCACCCTCTTGGTCGACCCCGAGGAAGAGCGGTCGCCCGTGCCCCGAGCGCCGCTGGAGCCGCGTCAGCGCTGCGCGCAGCCGCGCCGTCGACCGGATGTTGTCGTCGAACGCGACGACACCGCCGAGGTGGAGTCGATCGACGTAGCGCACCGGCGCCTCGGTACCAGCGGGCCAGCGCGCCACGACGACCTGCCCCGCCAGCTCGTCGAGGGACAGGTGCCGGACGTCGCGGGTCGCCCGGTCGAGCTGCGCCCGGCTCGGCCCCCAGCCGGTGCGCAGGCCGAGGCGCTGCGAGGGCGACGGACGGGCCGGGTCGCTGCCGGCCGCCGCGCCCGGTGCCCCTCGGTCGCCGGCGGGAGCCGTGGCGCCACCGTCGCTGTCGGTCGTGCACCCGGCCTGGGTCAGCACGACGCCGACGAGAAGGGCGGTCAGGGCGCGACGCAGCCGACGGGTGGAGGAGGACATGGCCGGGCCATCATGCCCGGCGACGGCCCGTCACCCCAGCCGTCGCCCCGGTCCCTCGGGCCCCTGCCGGCATGCCCGGGGCACCGCCCTCAGGCGTCCAGCGCCTCCACGTCGACGTCGTAGGCGCCCTGGACGATGAACCTCGTGCGTACCAGAGGACATGAGAGAATCGGCGGCATGGTCGAGCAGGTCACAGCCGGAATCTACACGCGGCTGAGCCTCGACAAGACCGGTGACGGGCTGGCGGTCCAACGTCAGGAGAGCGCCTGCCGCGACCTCGCCAAGCGTCACGGCTGGACCGTGGCCGAGGTCTACGAAGACAACGACGTCAGCGCCAGCAGCGGCAAGGAACGGCCCGAGTATCAGCGCATGCTGGCCGACTTGGAGAGCGGCAGCATCAACGCCGTCGTGGTCTACGCATGGGACCGACTGGCGCGCCGGATGACCGACCTCGTCGCCTTCATCGAGTTGCAGCGGAGACTCGACTTCGACGTGGCGCACGTGACCGGCGACGTCGACCTCTCCACGGCATCGGGGCGGCAGACGGCCTACATCCTCGGGTCGGTCGCACAAGGCGAGGCCGAGCGGCTCGGCGAGCGCGTCAGCGCACAGAAGCAGCAGCGCGCCCTGATGGGCATTCCCCACAAGGGACGCCACCGGCTCTACGGGTACGACGAGAACTGGACGCCGGTAGAGCCCGAGGCGGCCATCATCAGGGAGGCGTTCACGCGCAGGGCATCGGGAGAGTCGACCACGGCCATCGCGCGAGACCTCACTGCACGCGGCATCAAGACGGTCAGCGGTCGCGACTGGTCGAGTGGCGTTCTTGGCCAGACCCTCACGAAGCACGTCTATGCAGGGCAGGTGACATTCAAGGGCGAGGTGGTCGCCGACAGCATCCATCCAGCCTTGGTCGACCTCGACACCTTCAACGCGGCCCAAGCGGAGCTGGCCGGGTCCTCGGCAGGCACGAACACGCGCAAGTACCTGCTGAGCGGCATCCTGCGATGCGGCCACTGCACCTTCCCCATGAAGGGCAATCCCTCCAACAAGATGTACCGCTGCTCCACCACGTACGGCGGTTGCGGTCGCCTGTCGGTACGCATCGCGCTGGCGGACCATTGGGTCAAGTGGGCCGCGATGCAGCGCGCCAACATGAAGCCCTCACGGGACCCCGACCCGCGCGACTACGACGCGGAGATGGCAGCGGCCGACGACGAGATTGCCCGCGTGCAGGCCGACTACCGGGAGGGCATCTACACGCTGGCCGAGGCCAAGCCACTCCTAGAAGCCCAACGGCAAGTCAAGCGCGATGCCGCCAAGGCGAAGGCGCGAGCGGTCCCACGGCTCAACCACGCGACACAGAAGTACCTCGACTACGGGCGCATGAACCTGTCGCAGCAACGCGCCTTCATCAACGCGCACATCACCGACGTCATCGTGGGTCCGGCAGTGAGTCGGGGGCATCAACCCTTCAACCCGGCGAGGTTCGAGTGCCACTACCCCGACGGCACCAGCGAGAGGCTCGAGCGACCGGCCGATGACCCGGTTGAGGACGTCTGAGAGGCCACAGGAGACGCTCTGAGCGCCTGCCAGTTTTCCGGTGGACCTATGGGCCACCGCGACGGCTGCGATTTTCAGACGGCAATCTCGCCTCAATCCGCCTCATGAAAGAGGACTGGTATACTTGACATAAGAGTGGCCTCTCTGAGTCACTCAGCGGCCCGACCGAAACGGGAGCAAGACGGCCGCGAGTCTGCATCACGCGCGGGTACTCGGAGCGCCGCCCGCGCAGAGCCTCACGGCCGACCAGTTCGCTGGGTAGGTGCAGGTGCCAGCCCGCGCGTGGTCCGGTGGAGAACACCGGCTCGGCAACTGGCCCCGTGCGATGCGCGATTCTGACAGTGGCCGCCTGCGGCACACGCGATACCTACCGTTGCACGGAGCCAACCGGGTGCGAGACCCGGCCATCGGAGACAACTTCCAGATGGGCAGATATGCCGCTCGACCGACCAGACGACGCCGTCTCAGTAGGTAGGGCGACGTATGCCCATCATCAACAACCACAGAGACCAGTTGAGTTATGGAGCGACAGCGTGACGGTCGACCAGACCGACCTGCCACGTGCGACCATCAGGGTCGAAGAGATAGGCGGGCTCGGAGAGCGCCGCCGCGAGCAAGTTGACGACGTCGGCCACCAGTTCGCCATCCGCCGAGCCGCCGAGCGCGATGCCGCACGCGTGCGCACCCAAGAGCTTTGTCGGCTCGGTCATCCAGTGAAGGCCGGCCGTGTCCCCGTCGTCAGCTGGACCGTGGTCATCAACGTTCAGGGACGCGCCCGAAGTGAAGGACACGCGCCAGTTGCCGCCATCGCCCTGCACCGTCGCATCAGGCAGCGTCCTCAAGCCGTCGACAACTTCGCGGAACAACGTAGAACTGCCAGACACCAGCGTCACGTAGCGCACGACAGCAGTCTGTCAGGCTGCCTCAGCATCGAGGTCCGCCGACACGAGGACCGCCTTCACTGTGGAGGGATACCACCGCGCGCCCCCGCGCGCGGTCGCGACGGAGTCGCGGTTGAGCGAGTCCGCGATAGCGGCGAGCGTCGCTCCCTCGGCGCGAGCCGAGACGATGCGCTGCGTCACGGCGGCCGGTAGCGTGCGAGGCCGACCGAGGCGCTTCCCCTGGCGCTTCAACTGCTGCAAAGCGGCACTGGTCCGAGCACCGATGAGCCGGCGCTCATACTGCGCGAAGCACGCCATCACCGACGCCATCAGTTCGCCAGACGCAGTCGTGGTGTCGAGCGCGAGGTCGAGCACGACCAACTGCCAGCCCTCGACGCGAGCGCGCTCCATCAGCATGGCGAAGTCGAGCAGCGAGCGGCTCAGACGGTCGAGCTTCGAGACCACGAGCACCGAAGCCTCTCCCCTGCCGAGCATGTCCAGCGCCGCCGCGATGCCCGGACGGCTGAGGTTCTTCGCCGAGAAGCCTTCATCCGAGACGTACTCGACGTCAGACCAGCCACGGCGAGCCGCCTCGGCGGTGATGACCTCACGCTGGTCGGCGAGCCCAAGGCCGGACACGCTCTGCTCCTCGGTCGAGACGCGGAGGTAGGCCAGAACAGTGGCGGAGCGCTTCTTCATGACGCCAGATTACACTAAATGGACGTTTACTGTATGCGTTACCGAACAGGGAACGCGCGCAACTCCGTCTCCCACTCGGCCAGCACCTCTGCCAGAGCGGCCACCGGCAGGTCGAGCACCACGAAGTAGTCGAACATCTCGTGCTCATTGCTCGGCGGACCGGACTCCAGCGACAGATGAACGCGGATGGACACAGAGTCGGTGGACCGCGCAGCGAGGCTGAATGCGAGGTTCGGCTCAGTGAACACGAGAAGGCGCTCCTCGTCCGAGTCCCAGACACTCGGCTGCACGTTGCCAGCGACGACCTGGCGCAGCCAGTCGGAGAGTTCGCGCGCTTCCCACGTCGTCAGACATGGGTCCTCGAACGACCAACACTCGCCGCCAACGAGTTCGACCGTGCCCGCAACGACGAGCCAGTTCGCGTCCCAGTCTCGCGGTTCGCTGGACGACCCGAACTGGTAGCCCTTCACCACCAACTCGACAGCCGCGCCGTCGACCGAGGCAAGCTTCATGACGGCATCCTCTCCCAGAGCCCGCCTCACGTGCGCACTATCCAGACGAGGCAGCGCGTCGAGCGCGCCGGTATCAAGAGTCAGGCCCGCGACTTAACATCGCGCTCGGTCGAAAGTCTGATGCGAGTTGGCGATAAGAGTCGCCAAGTAGGACGGTTCTCGACGGACGCGAGACCAACCACCTCACTCGGCGGATGACTCGCGAGGATGCAGCACCGACCAGTCCGCTTCGACCGAGCGGACCTCTTCGAGCGCGTAGGCGATGAGGTCCACGGACTCAGCGCCCTCCGACTGCCAAGAGTCGCTCATTATGACACTGCCGGGAGCGACGGGCGGGCGCTCCTGCAGAGGCTCCACACGAGTCGTGTCGGGCCGCGCGAACAAGAGATTGCCGTCTTGGATGCCGAAGAAGACGACGTCGACGAGCGACGCTTCGGTGTCGTCGAACAGGGTGACGTAGTAGTTCCCGGTGGGCACCTGGCTCGCCATCAGATGTCGAGGTCTTCCTCGCTCATATGTCCCCCGTTCACTACGATGAACTCCTTGCGCGGAGCCACCTCCGAGCCCATCAGCAGCTCGAACACGTTGCCGGCGATCTCGGCGTCGTCGACGGTGATCCGCCGCAGCGTGCGGCGACGCGGGTCCATCGTGGTCTCGGCCAGCTGGTCGGCGTCCATCTCGCCCAGACCCTTGTAGCGCTGCACCGGGTCCTTCCAGGACACGTTCTTCTTGCGCAGCTCGGCCAGCTTCCGCTGGAGCTCGGCGTCGGAGTAGGTGTAGACGTACTT
Organism: Nocardioides sp. GY 10127; assembly: GCF_004919085.1. Lineage (GTDB taxonomy): Bacteria > Actinomycetota > Actinomycetes > Propionibacteriales > Nocardioidaceae > Nocardioides. The sequence continues at coordinate 18,100 of NZ_STGL01000002.1, forward strand.
GTCCATGCCCTTGCGCGGGTTCGAGATCTCGATCCGGTGCAGCGGCGGGACGGCCGAGTAGACCCGGCCCTCGGTGATGAGCTCGGGCATGTACTTGAAGAACAGCGTGGCGAGCAGGCAGCGGATGTGGGCGCCGTCGGAGTCGGCGTCCGCCATGAAGATGATCCGGCCGTAGCGCGCGGCGTCGAGGTCGAAGGTCCGCCCGGAACCGGCGCCGACCACCTGGATGATCGAGGCGCACTCGGCGTTCTTCAGCATGTCGCCGACCGACGCCTTCTGGACGTTGAGGATCTTGCCGCGGATCGGCAGCAGGGCCTGGAACTCCGAGTTGCGGGCGAGCTTCGCCGTGCCCAGAGCGGAGTCACCCTCGACGATGAACAGCTCGGAGCGCTCGTTGTCGTTGGCGCGGCAGTCGGCCAGCTTGGCCGGGAGCGCGGAGGACTCCAGCGCGTTCTTGCGCCGCTGGTTCTCGCGGTGCTGGCGCGCGGCCATCCGGGTCTTGGCCGCGTTGGAGACCTTCTCCATCACCAGCTTCGCGGCGGCCTTCTCCTCGCGCTTGGAGGAGGTGAGGAACGCCTTGAGCTCCTGGGCGACGACCTTGCGGACGATCGCGCGCGCGGCGGGCGTCCCCAGGATCTCCTTGGTCTGGCCCTCGAACTGGGGCTCGGCCAGGCGGACGGTGACGACGGCGGTGAGTCCCTCCAGCACGTCGTCCTTGGCCACGTCGTCGTCGTTGACCTTGAGCACCTTGGCGGCGCGCATGACGTCGTTGAAGGTGCGCACCAGCGCGCCCTCGAAGCCGGTGACGTGGGTGCCGCCCTTGGGGGTGGCGATGACGTTCACGAACGAGCGCAGGGTCGTGTCGTAGCCGGTGCCCCAGCGGGTGGCGATGTCCACGACGAGCTCGCGCTCGACGTCCGAGGAGACCATGTGACCGCTGGCGTCGAGGACGGGCACCGTCTCGGTGAAGGTGTCCTGGCCCTGCAGCCGCAGGATCGGCGTGACAGGCTCGTCGGACGCGAGGAAGTCGGCGAACTCGGTGATGCCGCCGTCGTGCTGGAACTCCTCCACGACCGGCTCCTCGCCCGCGGCGGTGGGCCGCAGGTCGGTGAGCTTGATGGCCAGGCCCGGCACGATGAAGGAGGTCTGACGAGCACGGCCGACGAGGTCGGCCCAGACGAACCCGGCGTCCTTGGTGAAGATCTGCCGGTCCGCCCAGAAGCGGATGCGGGTGCCGCTTCGGCCCTTGGCGACACGGCCACCCTTGCGGGTCAGGCCCGAGCGGGGCTCGAAGTCGGCCTCGGGTGCCTCGCCGTCGAAGACGCCCGGGACGCCGCGGCGGAACGACATCCCCTGCACGGCGGGGCTGCGCTCGACGTCGATGTCCATCCGGCTGCTCAGCGCGTTGACGACCGAGAGCCCCACGCCGTGCAGACCGCCGGTGGCGTTGTAGGAGCCCCCGCCGAACTTGCCGCCGGCGTGCAGCTTGGTCGCGACGACCTCCACGCCCGGGAGACCGGTGCGCGGCTCCTTGTCGGTGGGGATGCCGCGTCCGTCGTCGTGGACCTCGACCGAGCCGTCGACGTGCAGCGTCACCTCGACGCGGGTCGCGAAGCCGGCCAGCGCCTCGTCCACGCCGTTGTCGATGATCTCCCACACGCAGTGCATGAGGCCCCGGGTGTCGGTCGACCCGATGTACATGCCGGGACGCTTGCGCACCGCCTCCAGACCCTCGAGGACGAGGAGGTGGGCTGCGTTGTAGGTGTTGTCGGCGATCGTGGGCTCCTGCGTCGTGCGGTCTCACCTGGTACGGACGGGTGGCCCCGATTCGACCATTCGGTGGATTCGGCGCCATCCGCTCGGGGTAGAGGCTACGAAAGTACTTCCGACACGCCGTTCCCGGGTGGAGGCTCGCCCTCCGACCGGGACTAGCGTGAACCGCACCGAGGATCACGAATGGGACAAGATCGAGGGCTGCAACCCTCGTCACACTCCCTGAAGTGGCCTCGGGGTGGACACTGGGTGGACGGACCGACGCTCGACCGGGGCTCAACCGGACGGGTCGAGGACCGTTCGGGACGACGACGTCCCAGACGGGAATCACCAGGCTGCGACAACGGTTGCAGAGGGAGATCCGTCAAGACGCACCACCGGGTGCCGATGATGAGGTCGGGCACAACACCGGGTGAACGGGAATCCTGGGCCACCTGGCTACGTTGTGCTCACCACAGAGCGACCAAGAAATGAGGCCGATGTGACTACTGCAGTTGCCCCCAGCTCCTCGCTGACCGCTGCTGACCGCTGCGACCGATGCGGCGCTCAGGCCTACCTCCGGGTCGAGCTCCAGAGCGGCGGTGAGCTCCTCTTCTGCGCTCACCACGCACGGGAGCACGGCGACAAGATCAAGGCGATGGCCGCGACGGTCGTGGACGAGACCCACAAGCTCACCGGCACCCAGGCTCCGTCCAGCGACGCCTGAGCCGCCCGAACCCGATCGAGGGCCCCGGACCATACTGGTCCGGGGCCCTCGGCCATTTCAGCGCCCCGGGACGCACTCCTCCACGTCAAGACGTAGATTGCAGCCATGACCTCTCGGACACCCGTGCCCTTCTACGAGCGACCGCCCCGGGAGCAGGCGATGTTCGCCATCCGCTGCTGCCTCGCGGGCGGGCTCGTCCTCGTCGTACTGTCCGCCCTCCTCGGGTACGCCACGGCAGGCTCCAACCCCCGAGCGGACGACACCCAGGCCGTGGCCGCGCTCGTCGGGGTCGTCAGGTGGATCGGAGGCAGCCTCCTGGCCGTCGCCGTCATCTCCTACGGCGTCCGCCTGGGCGTGCTGTCGGCCCAGGGCTCCGACCAGACCGCCCTGGCCGCCAGGACTTCCGACGCCGCGGACGCCTCCGAGCCTCGATGACCCACCGCGGCCGGGGCGATTCTTGACCTGATCGCGACCGGGTGTCGTCCCGCTGGGGGCCGGCTGCCGGGATGATGGCCGGGTGGCCGTCCTCCTCGCCCTCGCCAGCGCCGTCGCCTACGGGCTCTCCGACTTCGTCGCCGGGCTGGCGGCGGGCCGGGTGGGGGCCTGGGCCGCGGCCTTCCTGGGCCAGCTCACCGGCGCGCTCGTGGTCTGCTGCCTCGGGCTGGGGCTGGGGGGTTCCCCCGGCCTCGGCGACCTCGGCTGGGCGGTCGTGGCCGGCGTCGGTGGCGGCCTCGGCACGGCCTTCCTCTACCGCGGCCTCTCCACGGGCCGGATGGGCGTCGTGGCGCCCGTCTCCGGCGTGGGGGCCGTGGTGATCCCGGTCGTCGTCGGGCTCGGTCTAGGTGAGCGTCCTGGACTCATGGTGGGTATCGGCATCCTCGCCGCTCTCCCCGGGATCTGGTTGGTGGCACTGGAGCCCGGCGGTGCCGATGCCCCCGCCCCCGGCCCCGCCCCCGCCGACGGCAGCAGCGACCGCCGGGCTCTCCAGGACGGTCTGCTCGCCGGAGCCGGCTTCGGCGTCCTCTTCGTCGGACTCTCCCGCATCCCCCACGACGCCGGACTGCTCCCCGTGGCCCTCAACCACGTCGTCGCCGCGGTCGTCGTGGCGGTCGTCGCGAGCGTGCTCGGGGCGTCCTGGTTCCCGCGCGGCTCCGGGCACCTGCGGGGCTCGGCAGCCGCCGTCGGGGCCGGCCTCCTCGGCGCCGGCGCCACCACGACGTTCCTGCTCGCCAGCCACGGCGGCTACCTGACCGTCGTCTCGGTGCTCGCGTCGCTGTACCCCGCCGTCACCGTCGCCCTGGCCGCCCTCGTCCTGCGAGAGCGCATCCACCGCACCCAGGGCGTCGGCCTCGCCCTCTGTGCGCTCGCCGTCGGGCTCGTCGCCGCAGGCTGAGGCCGCTGCTTCGCTGAGGTCCGCCGGGTTGCTGACTCGGCCGGGGGCCTCACGTTTGGTCACCAACGGCGTCTCCGGCGCCCCCGAACCCCACGTTGGTGACCAAACCTGACGCCGGCACGCCAACAACGGCGCTGACACCCGGCAGGCACCCACCGGCGTCGGCGCTGCCCGCCGCCGGCGACCACCACAGCGCAGACCGCCCCATCCAGCCCCACGTTTGGTCACCAACGGCGACTCCAGCGCCCCGGAACCCCACGTTGGTGACCAAACCTGACGCAGACACGCCTGACACCGGCGCCAAGACTCGGCTGTCCCCCCGGTAGCGGCCCTCTGAGCCGTCAGCGACCGCCGCAGCGCGCACGGCCCTTATAGCCTCACGTTTGGTCACCAACGGCGACTGCAGCGCCCCACAACCCCACGTTGGTGACCAAACCTGACGCAGAGACGCCCAAGACGCCCAAGACGCCCGAGACGCAGCGAGGCCCGCCGACGAACGTCGGCGGGCCTCGCTGCAGGTGGAGCGGCGGTCGATCAGTCCAGGTAGTCGCGCAGGACCTGCGAGCGGCTGGGGTGACGCAGCTTCGACATGGTCTTGGACTCGATCTGGCGGATGCGCTCTCGGGTGACCCCGTAGACCTTGCCGATCTCGTCCAGCGTCTTGGGCTGGCCGTCGGTGAGGCCGAAGCGCATGGAGACCACACCGGCCTCGCGCTCGGACAGGGTGTCGAGCACGGCGTGCAGCTGCTCCTGGAGCAGCGTGAACGACACGGCGTCGGCCGGGACGATGGCCTCGGAGTCCTCGATGAGGTCACCGAACTCGGAGTCGCCGTCCTCGCCGAGCGGCGTGTGCAGGGAGATCGGCTCTCGGCCGTACTTCTGCACCTCGATGACCTTCTCGGGGGTCATGTCGAGCTCGGTGGCCAGCTCCTCCGGGGTGGGCTCGCGCCCGAGGTCCTGGAGCATCTGGCGCTGCACGCGGGCGAGCTTGTTGATGACCTCGACCATGTGGACCGGGATGCGGATGGTGCGCGCCTGGTCGGCCATGGCGCGGGTGATGGCCTGGCGGATCCACCACGTCGCGTAGGTCGAGAACTTGTAGCCCTTGGTGTAGTCGAACTTCTCGACCGCACGGATCAGACCGAGGTTGCCCTCCTGGATCAGGTCCAGGAACAGCATGCCGCGGCCGGTGTAGCGCTTGGCCAGCGAGACGACGAGTCGCAGGTTGGCCTCGAGCAGGTGGTTCTTGGCGCGGCGGCCGTCCTCGGCGATCCACTCGAGCTCCTCGAGCAGGTCGGCCTTGATCTTGCCGCCCTTGCCGAGCTTCTCCTCGGAGAAGAGGCCGGCCTCGATCCGCTTGGCGAGCTCGACCTCCATCTCCGCGTTGAGCAGCGGCACCTTGCCGATCTGCTTGAGGTAGTCCTTGACCGGGTCGGCGGTCGCGCCGGCAACGGTGACGGTCTGCTCGGGCTCGCCGGAGTCGTCGGAGGCGGAGACGACGAAGGAGGCCTCCTTCTCGTCCTCCTTGATCGACGGGTCGGTCGCGACGTCCTTCTCGAACTGCTCGTCGGAGACGTCCGGGAGGATCTTCTTGCCGTCGGGGCCCACCTGTGCGGCCTGCTGCTCGGCGACCTCGGCCACGGTCGGCTGTGCCGTCGTCGCGGGCTCGGCGGCCTTGGTCGCCGAGGCGGCCTTCTTGGCGGCCGGCTTCGCGGCGGTCTTCGCCGGCGCAGCGGCGGCCTTCTTCGCGGGGGCCTTGGACGCGGCGGCGACGGCCCGGGTCGTGGTGGCGGTGCCGATCTGCACCGTGATCCCGAGACCGCTGAGGTGCGCCAGCAGCGGCTTCAGGTGGCGCGGCTCGACGTCCGCGTCCTCACTGGCCTGCCGGAGCTCCGCCGGCGTGACCACCCCGGTCGGGGTGCCCCGCTCGATGAGAGCCACGACGGCCGGGTGCTCGAGCACCTCGGCAGGGATCTTGCGCGAGTTCGAGGACACGAACACCTCTCGTCAGCTGGCGTAGGGGCGCGGCAAGGCCCGGAGTAGTCAAGCGCCGCGTCCGCCATTGTGCCACGGGCGTCACAACGGGCCAGCATCCAGGGGTGTGGCGGCGCGCCCCCGGCCCCCTTACCCGCCCACTGGTCGAGCCCCGGTCCCGGACCGACATCAGCCCACGTGCACGTGCGGGCGCTGGCTGCGGTCGGGCTCGGCCCGGCGCAGCACCTCGCGTGTCACCGGCGCGACCTCGCCCGAGCCGAAGAAGACGAACCGGAGGAACTGGCTGACCGGGTTGCCCTCGGTCCACTCGAAGTAGATGTGCGGCACCACGCCGGTCAGGTCGCGCGCGCCCAGGGTGAGCGCAGCCAGCGCGTTGGGCACGGACGACGCCTCGACCCGCAGGACCCGCCACTGGCCGTGCATGACCTCGCCGCGCACGCGCAGGCTGCCCGCGAAGTCGGACGGGTCGATGACGGTGACCTCGACGAACAGCACGTCGCCCTCGTCCCGCAGGTCGTTGTCCCGCACCACCTGGCGCGTCTTGTCCTCGTACTCCTGGGCGTCACGGGAGTCGGGCTCGTTGGCGACCAGCCGGATCGCGCGCCGCGCGCAGTCGCGCAGGAACTTCTCCGCCTTCGCGTCCAGCTCGACCTCGGTGACCCGCAGCTCGAAGGCGCGGCGGACGCGGGACCACACCGACACCGCGACGATCAGCGCGATGAAGATGCCGGCGATCTTGACGCCGTCCGGTCGCTCGACCACGTTGCTGGCCGTCGTGTACGCGAACACCGCGGCCACGAGGCTGAAGCCGATGGTGCGCCATGTCTGTCGCTTGTGCCGGGCCGCGAGCGTCACCGCGACCGCGCCGGAGGTCATGAGCACGAGGACGCCGGTGGCGTAGGCGCCGCCCTGGGCGTCCACGTTCGCGTCGAAGATCCAGGTGACCACGCCGGCGATCACCACCAGGACGAGGACCAGCGGGCGGACCGCGCGAGCCCAGTCCGGGGCCATGCCGTAGCGCGGCAGGTAGCGCGGGATGAGGTTGAGCAGGCCCGCCATGGCGGAGGCGCCGGCGAACCACAGGATCGCGATCGTCGCCGCGTCGTAGACGGTGCCGACCCCGTCGCCCAGGTACTGGTGGGCGAGGTAGGCGATGGCGCGGCCGTTGGCCTCTCCCCCGGGCTCGAGCGCCTCGGACGGGACGAGCAGCGTGACCACGACGTTGGACGTGATCAGGTACCCGCTCATGATCAGCGCGGCCGTGGTGAGCAGCTTCTGCGCGCCGCGGATGCGACCGGCCGGGTTGCGGCGGGTGTCGTGCTCGTCGCCGCGGATCTGCGGCATCACGGCCACGCCGGTCTCGAAGCCGCTCATGCCCAGCGCGAGCTGGGGGAAGACGAGGGCCGAGATGCCCAGCATCGTCCAGATGTCGTGGTAGTTCGTGGTGAGCAGGTTGCCCCAGTTGATCACCAGCTCGGGGTGGCTGATGACGTCCACGAGACCGACGGTGATCACCACGGCGTTGATCCCGAGGAACGCGATCACGAGGACGACGGCCAGGCCGATCGCCTCGGAGAAGCCGCGCAGGAACACGACGCCGAGCGCCGCGATGAACACGAGCGTGATGAGCACCGGGTGGTGCTCCCACGACGTCGGGACGTGCGGGTTCTCGGTCAGGTGCGCGGTGGCGTCGGCCGCCGAGAGCGTGATGGTGATGAGGAAGTCGGTGGCCGCGAACCCCAGCAGGACGAGGACGAACGCCTTGCCCTTCCAGAACGACAGCAGCCGCTCGAGCATCGCGATCGAGCCCTCGCCGTGCGGCGACTCCTGCGCGACGCGGCGGTAGACCGGCAGGGCGCCGAAGAGCGTGAGGGCGATGAGCACCAGCGTCGCGAGTGGCGAGAGCAGCCCGGCGGCGAGCACCGCGATGCCCGGCTGGTAGGCGATGGTCGAGAAGTAGTCGACACCGGTGAGGCAGACGACGCGGTACCAGGGGTGCCGCGGGTGGCCGGCCTTCGGACGGCCGTGGGGCGCCTGGTGCGGGCGCCGGTCCTCCAGGTCGGACAGGAGCCAGTCCGCGGCGCGCTGGGAGAAGGTCGGGCGCAGGTCGTCCCCACCAAGCTCGGACCCGTCGGCGACGCCGGGAGCCGCAGGTCCAGAGGTCATGGACGCAAGCGTGGCTCAGACCGCCCCTCCTCGCCAATCTGTGCAGGGCCTACGTGACGCCCACCACTCGCCCGCCGCTCGGCGGCTGGTGGACCCGGCAGGTCTCACGTGGGGCGCGCGCGGCGCGGGAGCACCGGCAGGCTCAGCCCTTGGCCGCCTTCGCCGCGGCCTTCATCTCCTTCTTGTGGTCGCGCACCTTCTGCAGGCTCGCACCGTCGACCACGTCGGCGACCGAGCGGTAGCCGTCGAGGGAGTAGTCACCGACGACCTTCTCCCAACCCTCGGGGGCGGACGCCAGCTGCTTGCCGACCAGCGCGACGAAGATCTGAGCCTTCTGCTTGCCGAAGCCCGGGAGCGCCTGCATCCGCTTGAGGAAGTCCCGGCCGTCCTTCGCCTCGGTCCAGATCCGCTCCGCGTGCCCCTCGTACTCGTCCACGACGATCCGGGCCACCTCCTGCATCCGGGTGGCCATGGAGCCCGGGAAGCGGTGGATGGCCGGCTGCTGTGCGCAGAGGGCCGAGAACTCCTCGGGGTCCGCGTCCGCGATCGCCCGCGGGTCGAGGGAGCCCATCCGGTCCGCGACCTTCGCCGGCCCGCGGAACGCGTGCTCCATCGGGTACTGCTGGTCGAGCATCATCCCGATCAGCAGGGCGAACGGGTCGTCGGTCAGCAGCTGGTCCGCGGCGGCGTCGCCGGTGATCTGGAGGGCCATGGGGCCGATCCTCTCAGAGCGGACGAGCACGGAGTCCAGAGCCACCTCAGCCCCACGTCACCGCCACATCCCCGCCACGATTGGTCACCAACGGTGCTCCGCGGGCGTCGCTGGAGCCCTTCTCTGACCATTCGTGGCCGGGCCGGTCAGGCGGCCGCTCGCGTCGAGGAACCGCCACCGGACATCGGCGGCAACGGCAACGGTCGTCAGCGACCCCCGCGCAGCTCCGGGAAGTCGGAGTCGCGGAACTCGGTGCTCACGGAGGCGTCCGCGAGCTGCTCCTCGCGACTGCGCAGCTCGACCCGGCGGATCTTGCCCGAGATCGTCTTGGGCAGGTCGAAGAACTCCACGCGCCGCACCCGCAGGTAGGGCGCCAGGTTCTCCCGGGCGTGGCGGAGGATGTCGCGGGCGACCTCGGCGGTCGGCTCGAAGCCGGGCGCCAGGGCCACGTAGGCCTTCGGGACGGCGAGGCGCACCGGGTCCGGGGCGGGCACCACCGCGGCCTCGGCCACCGCCGCGTGCTCGATGAGCACGCTCTCGAGCTCGAAGGGGCTGATCTTGTAGTCCGAGGCCTTGAAGACGTCGTCGGTGCGACCGACGTAGGTGAGGTAGCCGTCCTCGTCGCGGGTCGCCACGTCGCCCGTGTGGTAGAAACCGCCGGCCGTCGCCTCGGCCTGCCGGGTCGGGTCGCCCAGGTACCCGGCCATGAGCGGCAGCGGGTCGCCGGACAGGTCGAGGCACAGCTCGCCCTCGCCGGGCCCGACGACGGGTGCGCCGGTCTGCGGGTCGACGAGCGCCACCGGCATGCCGGGCAGCGGGCGGCCCATGGAGCCGGGCTTGAGCACCGAGCCGGGCGTGTTGGCGATCTGCGCCGTGGTCTCGGTCTGCCCGAAGCCGTCGCGCAGCGGCAGACCCCACTGCTGCTGCACCCGGGAGATGACCTCGGGGTTCAGCGGCTCGCCGGCGCCGACCACCTCGCGCAGCGCCGGCGGCCGCTCGCCCAGGTCGGCGTTGATGAGCATGCGCCACACCGTCGGCGGCGCGCAGAGCGTGGTGACGGCCTCCTCGCGCAGCCGGGTGACCAGGGAACCCGCGTCGAACCGGGCGTAGTCGAGCACGACGACGCAGGCCTGCGCGTTCCACGGGGCGAAGAGGCAGGACCAGGCGTGCTTGGCCCAGCCGGGCGAGGAGATGTTGAGGTGCCGGTCGCCGGGCGTGAGGCCGAGCCAGTACATGGTGGTGAGGTGGCCGACCGGGTAGCTGACCTGGGTGTGCTGCACCAGCTTCGGCCGCGACGTCGTCCCCGAGGTGAAGTAGAGGAGCAGCGCGTCGTCGGGGGCGGTGCCGGGGTGCTCGAGCGGCCCGGAGGCGCAGGCGGCCGCGGAGGACAGCGACTCCCACCCGTCCCGCTCCCCCACGACGACCTTGACGAGGCGCTCGGCCTCGCGCAGCCCCTCGAGCTTCGCGGCGTCCGCGGGCGTCGTGACCACGGCCCGGGCGTCGGCGCGCACCAGCCGGTCGGCGAGGTCACTGGGACCGGCGGCCATGGCAGTCGGCACGAGGACGGCGCCGAGCTTCATCACGCCCAGCATCACCTCCCACAGCTCCACCTGGTTGCCGAGCATCACCATCACGGCGTCGCCGCGACCGATGCCCAGGCCCGCCAGCCAGCGGGCGGTCCGGTCCGAGGCGTCGACCAGCTCGTCGAACGTCCGGACGTCGCGGGTGCCGTCCTCGTGCAGCACGACCAGAGCGTCGGCGTCGTTCCCGCGGGCGACGGCGTCGAACCAGTCGATCGCCCAGCACCAGGTCGGGCCCACGTCCGGGAAGGCGAACCGCTCGAGCGCGGCCGAGTGGTCCTCCCGCAGGTCGAGGAGGAGGTCGCGGGCGGCGCGGAAGGCGTCGACGGGCGCGACGGTGCCGGACGGCGGGACGGTGGACATAGGGCCTCCTCGGGCCGGCGGGGGGATGCCGGTCAGTGCGCCGGGACTCTAGCCCCGCAGACGGGCCGGTACTGGCCCGGCCCGTCCTGGTACCGATCGGTAGGGTCCGCCCTGCGGGACGTCAGGGTCGGGCAGCGACCTCGAGCACCAGGTCCGTCACCGGGCTCGAGGGGGAGCAGCAGGACGTCGCGGGCGCACCGTCGAAGGCCGGCGCCGCGCCGCACACCCCCGTTTCGGGCAGCACCAGCTCGACCGCGGCGGCCGCGGCATGGTCGCCCCCCACCTCGGCCACGATCGACCGCACCTGCTCGTGGCCCGTCATGGCCAGGAAGCTCGGGGCGCGCCCGTACGACTTCATCCCCACCAGGTAGAGCCCCTCCTCCGGCTGCCGGAGCAGCGCGGCGCCGTGCGGGGCCACGGTCCCGCACGAGTGGTGCGCCGGGTGGATCCCGTCGGCCAGCGCGCGAGGGCAGCCCAGCTCGGGGTCCAGGTCGAGCCGCACCTGCGCCAACCAGTCGTGGTCGGGCCGGAACCCCGTCACGGCGACGACCTCGTCGACGTCGCCGACCGGCTCCCCGGCGTCCGGCACCAGCCGGAGCCTCCCGTCAGCCTGCGCCTCGACGGCCACCGTGCGGAACCCCGTCACCGTCGTCACCGCGGTCGCGTCCGCGGCCGCCCGCGCGGCGAGCCCCAGCGCCCCGCGCCCCGCCAGTCCGTCCGCCTCCCCCGCTCCCAGCGCCCTCAGCACGGACCCACGGCGCAGCAACCACGTCACCCTGGTCCCGGGCACCTCCCGCGCCACCGCCCCGAGCGCGACGAGGGCGTTCTGCGCCGACGCGCCCGCCCCCGCGACCACGGTGTGCCGCCCGGCATGGCGCCGCCGCACGGCCTCGTCGGCAAGGTCCGGGACGCGGTAGGCGATCCGGTCCGCAGCATGGGCCTCACCGGGGGCCGGCCAGCCGTCGGCTCCCAGGGGGCCAGGGCGCCCCCAGGTCCCGGAGGCGTCCACCACCGCCGCCGCCTCGACCACGTCCTCCCGCTCGGTGCCCTCTCCCGTCCCGCCTGCCGCCGAGCGCACGTGCACCGCGAAGGGCACCTCGGCGCGGCCGTCCACCACCAGGAGGTCGCGGCCCCGCCGCGCCACGCCGACCACGCGGGCTCCCGTGCGCACGACGGCACCCCGGGTGCGGAGCACCTCCGCGAGCGGCTCGAGGTAGCGCTGCACCCAGTCGAGCCCGGTCGGTGCGACGTCGGGCTCGGGCGACGACCACCCCGCGTCGGCCAGGAGGCGTCCCGCCGCGGGGTCGACGAGCTCCGCCCATGGGGAGAACAGCCGGACGTGGCCCCACTCCCGCACGGCGGCGCCCACCTGGGAGCCCTGCTCGAGGACGACGACGGGGAGCCCGCGCTCCACCGCGTGGGCGGTCGCGGCCAGGCCGATCGGGCCGGCCCCGACGATGACGAGAGGGGCCGCGCTGCTGGGCGTGTGCGGGGAGGCGAGGGTCATGACAGGTTCTCCAGACGGACTGGATCGACAGCGCTCGATATTATGGCCGAGAGTGACACCTTCATCGACGTACGTCAATGATCGACTTCGATCGATGCTCGGGCTAGCCTCGGGCCATGAGCGATCCTGGGAGCACCGCCCTCGGTGCGGACGCCGCCGCCACGTACGCCTCCTGGTTCGCCTGCCTGGCGGACCCGACCCGCGTGCGCCTCCTCCACGCCGTCGCCGGGGCCTCGGGCTCCGCCCGCGTCGGCGACCTCGCCGACCGGCTCGGGATCAGTCAGTCCACGGTGTCCCACCACGTCAAGAAGCTGGCCGAGGTCGGCTTCGTCCACGTCGACCGGGTCGGCACCGCGAGCGTCGTGAGCGTGAACGAGGCGTGCTGCACCGGCCTCCCCCACGCTGCCGACGCCGTCATGGGGGTGCTCGACGCGCGCCCGTGCTGCCCCGCCGACCTGCCCGCCGACGTCTCGACCCGGGCGATGACCGACGCGGACCTGGAGGTCGTCCGCGACATCTACGCACAGGGCATCGCCACGCGGAACGCCACGTTCGAGACGGAGGTGCCCGACGTCGCGACGTTGCGGCACAGGTGGCTCGCCGGCCACCGGTGGGTGGCGGAGGCGGACGGGCGCGTCGCCGGCTGGGCGGCGGTCTCCCCCACGTCCGCCCGCCCCTGCTACGCCGGCGTCGGTGAGACGTCCGTCTACGTCGCGGAGGACGCCCGGGGCCGGGGCGTGGGCAAGGCCCTCGTGCACCGCCAGGTCACGGAGGCGGACGCGGGCGGGCTCTGGACGCTCCAAACGTCGATCTTCCCGGAGAACCGGGCGAGCATCGCCCTGCACCACGCGGCCGGCTTCGTCACGCTCGCGGTGCGCTCACGCATCGCCCAGCTGGACGGCCGCTGGCGCGACACCGTCCTCATGGAGCGACGCCGCGCGGAGGACTGACCGACCCTGGACGACCCTGGGCGACCGGCCCGAGACCGTCGTCCCGCCGCCCGAGAGGGACAGACCCGGGCGGCGGGACGACGGTGGTGATGACCGGTGGCGCAGGGCGCCGGGGGCTCCGGTCGGGCACACAGTAGGGAGACGGGCACGCGGCTGCTGGGGAATGCACAGCATCCGCACGTCCCGGTCTGGACGTGCGCCCCCGATCGGGCCCGATCTCACGCCCCGATGTCACGCGCGGCGCGGCACGTGACACCGGACGCTCACGGTCCGGGTGCGCTCAGCTGCCCTTGACCGCGAGCACCGGGCAGTGCGCGTCGAGCAGGACCCGCTGGGCGTTGGACCCCAGGATCAGCTTGCCCACGGGCGAACGGCGACGCAGGCCGATGACGAGCAGCTCGGCGTCGTTGGCCTCGGCGATGGAGAGCAGGTCCTCGGCGGGCTCGAACCCGCGGACGAGCTGGCGGATCTCGTAGGTCACGCCCGAGGCGTCCAGGCGGGACTTCACGTCCAGGAGCTTGGCCTCGGCCGCCTCGGCGGCGCTGGAGTCGAAGTCGCTGCCCCCGCGGTGCGAGTCCACCACCACGAGCGAGACACCACGTCGCTTGGCCTCCTCCACGGCGGCGGTCAGTGCCGCCTCGCCCTCGGGCTTCGGGACGTAGCCCACCACGACCGTGCTCATCAAGACCCCTCTCGTCGACCGCGGTCCCCCCGCGGCCCGTACGCCCGCGGAGCTTCTCGCGGGTCGCTGCCACCGGCTCCGGCGCCGGCGGCCCCGACGCTACCCAATCCCAGCACCTCACGTCGCGGGTCGATAGCCATCACCTGAGGTATTCCTCGCTGACACAATGCGGACACCCGCCCGTCGACGGGCCGACGGGCCCGGCACGCCGACTCCGGAGGCCCCGCGTGGACCCCACGACCACCACCCTGCTCGCCGCCCTCGCGGGCGGTCTCCTGGCCGCGGGCCTGCGGCTGCCGCCCCTGCTGGGCTTCCTCGCCGCCGGGTTCGCACTGCACGGGGCGGGGGTAGCGCGGGTCGAGGCGGTCCAGGTGGTCGCGGAGCTGGGAGTCACCCTTCTGCTGTTCTCCGTGGGCCTCAAGGTGGACGTGCGCACGCTGGCCCGTCGCGAGGTGCTCGGCGTCGGGGCGGCGCACCTGGTCGTGTCGACCGCGCTCACGGCAGCCGTGGTGGGCGCGCTCGGGGCCACGTCGTGGGCCATCGTCGGCGACACCGGCTGGCGCACGGCCCTGCTCGTCGGCTTCGTCCTGTCCTTCGCCAGCACCGTCTTCGTGGTCAAGCTCCTCGAGGAGCAGTCGGCCTCGCGCTCCCTCTCGGGCCGGACCGCGCTGGGCATCCTCGTGCTGCAGGACCTGGCCGCGGTGGTCTTCCTGACGGCCTCCCACGGCTCGCTCCCGGGGCCGGAGGCGTTCCTCGTGCTCCTGCTGCTCCCGGGAGCGTGGCTCCTGCGGCGCCTGCTCGACCTGGTCGGCGGCTCCGAGCTGCGCCCCCTGGTCGGGGTGGTGCTGGCGCTGGTGCCGGGCTATGCGTTGTTCGAGGCCGTCGGGCTCAAGGGAGACCTCGGGGCCCTGGCCGTGGGGATGCTGCTGGCGGGGCACCCCTCGTCCGAGGCCCTGGCCAAGAGCATGCTGCCCGTCAAGGACCTGTTCCTCGTCGGCTTCTTCCTCTCCATCGGCTTCACCGGCATGCCGGACCTCCCGCACGTGCTCGTGGCCCTGGCCCTGGTCGCCGTCGTCCCCGCCCGCGCACTGGCGCTGGCACTGCTGCTGTGGCGCGCGGGGCTGCGGCGCCGCACCTCGGTGCGCACGGCCGTGTCGATGGCGAACTTCTCCGAGTTCGCCCTGATCGTGGCCGTCGGGGCGCCCGCCAGCGTCCTGCCCCCCGACTGGGTGGCGGTCATCGCCACGGCGATCGCCCTCACCTTCGTGCTCGGGTCCCTGGCGGGCCGCGCCGAGTGGCTCGTCCCGGCCACGCGCCGGCTCCTGCCCGACCGACCGGCCGCCCGGGTCCATCCCGAGGACCGGCCGGTGGACGTGGGTCACCACGAAGCCGTCGTGCTCGGCATGGGACGCGTGGGCAAGGCGTCCTACGAGCGGCTCGCCCACGAGCACGGCCTGTCGGTCGTCGGCGTCGAGAACTCCGTGGAACGGGCGGAGCGCCTCCGCGCAGAGGGCCTCGACGTGGTGGAGGCGGACGCCACCGACCCGGAGTTCTGGGAGCGGGTCCGCACGGGCAACGTCGGACTGGTGCTGCTCGCCATGCCCTTCCACGGCAACAACATCGAGGCGCTCGGGCACCTGCGTGGCTCGGGCTACTCCGGCACCGTGGCGGTGGTGGCCCAGCACGACTCCGACCTCGAGCACGCCCGCACCGCCGGCGCGGCGACCGGGCTGCAGCTCTACGACGGCGCGGGAGCGGAGCTGGCGGACCGGGCGGTGCTCGCGATGGGGTCGCACCGCGACGGCTGACCGCGGTGGCGGCGGGCTGTGGAGGACCGCGCCTCCCGGGCCGCCCGCTGGGCGACCATGTCCGGGTGCCCGACCCGTCACCTCGCCCGCCGACGCCGCACGACCTGACCGGGCCGGGCGGCGGGCTGCCCGTCGACCCGGCCGCGGACACCCTCGTGGCACTGCGCCGGGCGGTCGTGGACCTGGCCTCCGGCGAGGCGCGCCGCCGGTTCCCCGCGCTCGTCCACGTGGGCGTGCCAGGCGGCCGGCAACGCCTCCTCCCGGCCGCCGACGACGGCCTCGACCGGACGCTGCGCGTGGAGGTCCTCTCCGGCCTCCTCGCACTCTCCTGGCAGGAGGACGCCGGGCGGCGACCCCTCGTCTGGCTCACGCGACCGGGCCCGGTGGACCCGGTGCAGGACGTGGACGTCGAGTGGCTCGGCGCCACCTGCCAGGCGGCCCGCGAGATCGGCACCGGTGTCGTGTTCGTGGTCGTCGACCGGCACGGCTGGCGCGACCCGCGCAGCGGCGCGCACCAGCGGTGGCGCAGGGTCCGGCCGGTCCGCTGAATCGCTCCCGACCGGCCGGCGCCTCACTCCCAGGTGTGGACCGGCTCCCCGCTGCGCTGGTGGGCCAGGTAGTCCAGCAGGACGTGGCGCAGCGCCTCGTCGCGGGGCTCCCCCGTCCGTGCCGTCACGTGGCGGACGAACCACTCGGCACCGTTGGTGCCGAGCAGGCACCGCTGCTCGATGACCGACAGCAGCCGGTCACGCTCGGCGGCCTCGACCCCCCACGAGGCCAGCCCCTCGTGCGCCAGCGGCAGGAGCCTGCGCAGCACGAGCTCGGTGGCTGCGACCTGACCGACGCCGGGCCAGTACACCTCGGCGTCGATCCCGTGCCGCGCGCCGGCACGGAAGTTCTCCTCCGCGGCCTGGAAGGACATCTGCGACCAGACCGGGCGGGCACTCGTCGACAGCGCCCGCACGAGCCCGAAGTAGAACGCCGCGTTCGCCACCGTGTCCACGACCGTGGGCCCGGCGGCCAGGACGCGGTTCTCCACCCGCAGGTGCGGCACGTCGTCGACGACGTCGTAGACGGGCCTGTTCCAGCGGTAGACGGTTCCGTTGTGCAGGCGGAGCTCCCCCAGGCTCGGCGTGCCCCCGGCCTCCAGGACCGCCACCGGGTCCTCGTCGTCCACGATCGGCAGGAGCGCGGGGAAGTACCGCACGCCCTCCTCGAAGAGGTCGAAGACGCTGGTCACCCAGCGCTCGCCGAACCAGACCCGCGGGCGGACCCCCTGCGCCTTGAGCTCGACCGATCGCGTGTCGGTCGCCTGCTCGAACAGGGGCACCCGGGTCTCGCGCCACAGCTCCTGCCCGAGCAGGTAGGGGGCGTTGGCCCCGAGGGCCAGCTGCACGCCGGCGATCGCCTGCGAGGCGTTCCACACGGCCGCGAAGCGGGACGGGGTCGTCTGCACGTGGAACTGGGTCGAGGTGCAGGCAGCCTCGGGCATGATCGAGCCGGTGGTGGCCACGAGCCGCTCGCGGCCCTCGATGTCGAGCGCGATGTCCTCGCCACGGGCCTCGAGGATCTGGTCCGAGAGCAGCTGGTAGCGCGGGTTGGCGGTGATGACGTCCGGCTCGAGGTGTCGGCTCGCGAGGGTCGGCAGGACGCCGATCAGGGCGACCTGGTCCCCCAGGCCGGCCGCTGCGCGCTGGGCCAGCTCCACCCGGTCGCGCAGCCCGTCCTCCAGGGCCCGCAGGCCGCCGTCGCGCAGCCGGGTGGGCGGGACGTTGATCTCGAGGTTGAACCGACCGAGCTCGGTGGTGAAGTCGTCGTCGTCGATCGCCTCGAGGGCCTCGGTGTTGTGCAGCGCCGGGCGGCCCTCGGCGTCGACGAGGTTCAGCTCGAGCTCGAGCCCGGTCATCGGGTCCTCGGTCTCGAACCGCGACTCGTGCAGCATCCGTGCCAGCACGTCCAGGCACCGGCGGATCTTCTCCCGGTGCGCCGTGCGGTCCGCACGCGTGAAGCGCTGGTCCGCCACCTCCTCGCCCATGGCCGCAGCCTAGGGCCCGGACGCTCACCCGGGGCCTCACCCGGCGCCCCCGTCCCCGGGCCGCCGTCCGGCGGGGAGCCGCCTCACCCGGCAACCCTGGTTCCGCCACGGCCGGCGTCGAGGTCGCGGACGCGGTCCCAGTCGTGGGGCGGGACCGCCCGCTCCAGCAGGAACGAGACCTGGACGGCCATCGGGTGCTCGGGCTGCGCGTCCAGGGCCCTGTCCAGCGCGCACCAGGCCAGCGCGCCGTGCCCCGCCAGCCAGGCCGCGAAGCCGAGCAGCGCCGCGGCGTCCGCCACGTGCACCTCGGGCGCCCGCCGGGTCACGTCGGACCAGAACGCGACCTCGTCGGGGGCCGTGGCTCGTCGCATGTGGGTCCACGCCGCGTCCCGGCACTCGATGTCCCGCAGGGAGGCCAGCAGGCCGGCCACCTCACGGTCCGTGGCCGCCCGGCCCGTCGGCACCAGCCGGTCCAGCAGCGCGGTGACCTCCTCGGGGCTGGTCGGAGCGGCCGGCGGTGCAGCGGCCGTGGCCGCGGGCAGGGCGGCCGCCACGGCAGCCGCGGCCTCCTCGTCCACCGCGATGCTGCGGGCGAGGTCGGCCCGGCTCGCGTGGGTGACGCGGCCCTCCACGACCGAGCGGACACGGAACGGGTGCGTGGCCGGCTGGACCGGGCTGCCGGCCCCGGTGGACCCCGGCCCGCAGGCCGTCCACCACCGCTCCCCCGCGACCCGCAGCGCGTGCAGCAGGTCGATGCCCGCGTCGACGAAGGACCGCTCCAGCGCCTCCGCCACCCGACGCGCGAGGCGGCGGTCCGCGGTGTGGAGCACCAGGACGACGCGGCGCACGCCGTGCCGTCGAGCCGGCTCGACGAGCGCGGCCACCAGCTCGGCGAGCACGGCGCCGCCCCGGTCGTCGGACGGAGGCAGGTCGATGCGCGCGTGGAACTGGCGGCGGGCGCCGAAGGTCAGCATCGTCACGGAGTCCTCGGGCTCGAACCCGAGGACGACGGGCACGAGGGCGACCAGGTCCTGCGGCGAGCGGGCCACGTAGGTGGACGGCCGGGGACGCCCCGGGTCCGACGGCGGGCGGGTGTCGTGCCCGGTGAGGCGGTCGGTGAGGCGGTCGGAGGGGCGGGCGGAGGGCTGGTCGGCGGGCGGGCGGGCCGCCGGGGAGGCGGTGGCATCGTCGTGGGTCATGCCGAGGACCCTCCCGGCGCTGGGCACCTCGTGGGCCGCCCCGCCGCGCGCCTGTGGACGCCGACGCCGTCCGGACCGGCTGTGGACGACTCGTGGCCCCGCGGTACCGCCCCTCGATCCGGCCCGCCCCGGCCGCGACGCGGGTCCTGTCGGCGCTCGCGGGTAGGTTCCGGCGCGTGCGCGCCCACGCCTCCGTCCTGCACCTCGACCTCGACGCGTTCTTCGCGTCGGTCGAGCAGCGGGACAAGCCGTCCCTGCGCGGGAAGCCCGTGGTCGTGGGCGGGACCGGTGGCCGGGGCGTGGTGGCCACCGCCTCCTACGAGGCCCGCCGCTACGGGGTGCGCTCGGCGATGTCCACCCGCGAGGCCCGCAGCCGCTGCCCCCACGCCGCCTTCCTCTCCGGCCGGTTCGGCGCCTACCGCGAGGCGAGCGCCCAGGTGATGGGCGTCCTGCGCGCGGTGAGCCCGCTGGTGGAGCCGCTCTCGCTCGACGAGGCGTTCGTCGACCTGGCCGCGGCCGGGCTCCCCGACCTGGAGCTGGGGACGGTGACCGCCGTGGCCGAGGAGCTGCGGGCGGCCGTGTCGGAGGTGACGCACGGGCTGACCTCGTCGGTGGGTCTGGCCAGCAGCAAGTTCCTCGCGAAGGTCGCCAGCGACCTCGACAAGCCCGACGGGCTGGTGGTGGTGGCCCCCGGGACGGAGCTCGACCTGCTCCGGCCGATGGCCGTGACCGTCATCCCCGGCGTCGGCCCCGCCACCACCGAGCGGCTGCGACGCGCCGGGGTCACGACGGTCGCCGACCTCGAGCGGGTCGGCCTGGACGAGCTCGTCTCCCTGCTGGGCCGCGCACACGGCAGCGGCCTGCACCAGCTCGCCCGGGCCCAGGACGACCGTCCCGTCGTCCCCGAGCGCGAGGCCAAGTCCGTGAGTGTTGAGGCCACCTACGACACCGACCTCACCGACGTCCGCGTCATGGAGGCCGTCCTGGTCCGCCAGTCCGCGGACGTCGCGCGCCGGCTCCGCGAGGGCGGCGCCTCCGGCCGGACGGTCTCCATCAAGGTGCGGCTGCACGACTTCACGACGGTGAGCAGGTCAAGCACGCTGCCCGCCCCCACCGACGACCCGGCCACCGTCGCCCGCCTGGCCAGGGCCCTGCTCGCGGAGCTGGCCGCCGGGGCGGACGGCGGCCTCCAGCTGCGCGGCGGCGTCCGGCTGCTCGGCGTCGGCGTCTCCGGGCTCGCCGACTGGGTCCAGGAGGACCTCTTCTCCACCCTGGCCGAGCCCGACGCCGACGGTCCGGACGACGAGGAGGCCCTGCCGGAGCCCCCGCGGGCCCGCCAGGGGTCGACGTGGGCGCCCGGCGCGGACGTCGAGCACGCCGAGCACGGACGGGGATGGGTCTGGGGCGCCGGCCGGGGCGTCGTGACGGTGCGGTTCGAGACCCGGGAGAGCCCGGCGGGGCCGGTGCGGTCGTTCCCCGTCGACGACCCGTCGCTGCGCCCCTGGGAGCCGCCCGCCCCCGAGGACGCCGCCCCCGAGGACGCCGCCCCCGAGGACACGCCGGACGGCTCGGAGGCGGAGTCGGAGTCCGCCGAAGCGCCGGACGACGCGCGGGACGCGGAGGACGGCCCGGCTGCGGTCACCGGGGCGCGCGGGTGAAGGTGACCCGCTCGCCGGGGCGCGCCTGCGCCAGCGCGGGCAGGTCCGCGGGGTCCACGACCGCCACCACGGGGTACCCGCCGGTGGTCGGGTGGTCGGCGAGGAAGACCACCGGCTGACCGGACGGCGGCACCTGCACCGCCCCCAGGACGACCCCCTCGCTGGGCAGCTCCTGGGTGCCCGTCGGCACGAGCACCGCACCGTCCGCCCCGTGCAGGCGGACCCCGACCCGGTCCGAGGCGGCCCCCACCTCCCAGACGCCTGCCGTCAGGGCGCCCAGCGCGTCCTCCCCCGAGGCGCCCCGGGCCCACGAGGAGCGCGGCCCGGGATGCAGCCGCAACGAGCCGCGGCGCACCGAGGGCACCGGCCAGTCGTGCCCGAGCGGCAGCAGCCCGGCAGCGGGGGCGGGCGAGCCCTGACCCGCGGCGAGCGGTAGCTGGTCCCCCGGGCGCACCGGCGCCGGCCCGAGCCCGGACATCGTGTCCGTCGACGCCGAGCCCAGCACCGCACCCAGCCCCGAACCCAGCCCCGGACTCACGGCGAGACCGTGCCCCAGCGCCAGGTAGCTGCGCAGCCCGGTGGCGGGGACGCCGAGCGACACCCGCGCGCCCGCCGGGCACCACACCGCCGTGGCGTGCGGGGCGGCCCGCCCCTCGACCCGCAGGGGCGCGGGTGCGCCGGTGACCGCGATCCACCGCCCGCGGGGCGACTCGAGTCGCCCCGTCAAGCCACCGAGCACGACCTCGAGCAGGGCCGAGCCGTCCGGGGCGCCCACCAACCGGCGCGCCAGGCCGGCGGACGCCGTGTCGGCCGCCCCCGAGCGCGGCACGCCCAGGTGGGCCCAGCCGGGCCGCCCGTCGTCCTGGACGAGGACGGGGCCGGCGACGGCCTCCACGACCAGCGCGTCAGGCACGGCCGTCACCGCCGCGCTCCTGGGCGGCGTCCACGAACCGCACGCGGGTGCCCGGGGCGAGCAGGGCTGGCCGATCGGCCCCCGCGTCGAACAGGACGACGTCCGTCCGACCGAGCAGCCGCCACCCGCCCGGCGAGGCGGTCGGGTAGACCCCGCACCACCCCCCGGCGAGCGCGACCGAGCCCGCCGGCACCCGTGGCCGGGGGCTGGCCAGGCGCGGCACGGACACCGGCCACGACCCGTCCTCCCCGGCCAGGTAGGCGAACCCAGGGGCGAAGCCGCAGAACACGCTGACGAAGGAGGCGGCCGTGTGCCGCCGCACCACCTCGGCGACCGTGCAGCCCCAGGCCTCGGCGAGGACGGGCAGGTCCTCGCCGTCGTAGGTGACCGGCACGACCACGGCCGGCGCCTGCTGGGAGCCGGCTGCCGCGGGCGCCCAGTCGTCGACGACGCGGCCCAGCGCTTCCGGGCCCAGGCCCCTACCCCGCGGACCTCCCGGGGCGGTCTCGACGAGCACGCTCGTGGCGCCGGGGACCACCTCACGCAGGCCGGCACCGAGGCGCGTGCGCAGGTGCGTCGCCAGCCCGGCCGCCTCCTGCGGCCCGTCCACCTCCACGAGCCAGGCACCGGGCCCGCACGGCAGCAGCCGCGGGACGACCGGCCCCGGCGCGCTCACAGGCCCCGCAGCGTCCACCCGGAACCCTCCAGCGCCGCCCGCACGGCCCGCGCGTGCGCGACCGCGCCCGGGTGGTCGCCGTGCACGCACACCGAGTCGACCGTGGCCGCGAGCGCGACCGCCCGCCGGGCGATCTCGTCCCCGTCGGTGAGGACGGCGCCGGGCAGCGAGCGGTCGACCAGCGAGCCGTCGGGCGTGTAGGCGCGGTCCGGGAAGCCCTCGAGGAGCACGCCGGCGCCCCGGGCGGCGGCCAGGTCGAGGAGCTCCCCGCGCATGCCGAGGACGGGCCGCGCGCCGTGACCCGCGTCCTCCCAGCCCGACCACACCGCGTCCGCCTGCTCCGGGTCGGTGCGCGTGCGGTGGTAGAGCGCGCCGTGCGGCTTGAGGTAGGCCACAACGGTCCCGGCCTGCGCGGCGGCATCGGCCAGGGCCGTCACCTGCTCGGCCACCTGGGCGCGCAGGACGGCGTACGGCACGTCCAGCGCGCGACGTCCGAAGTGCTCCCGGTCGGCGTAGGAGACCTGCGCGCCGACGCTCACGCCGCGCGCCGCGGCGCCCTCGCAGACGGCCCGCATGATCGCCGGCGAGCCGGCGTGGAACCCGCAGGCGACGTTCGCGCTGGTCACGACGTCGAGGAGGGCCTCGTCGTCCGTGACCTCCTCCCCGAGGTCCGCGTTCAGGTCCACCACCGCGGCGGGCCCGGGGGCCCCTGGTCGGGCTCCCTCACCGTCGAACGGTCCGGACAGGTCGGTTGCGGCCATGTTCCGCACGGTAGGGCAACCGTGGCGGAGAGGGTGTCACCGCCTAGGCTCGCGCGCATGGCGACCGACTCCTCCCCTCAGGCCGACCAGCCCACCCAGCCGCCACTCGCCGCGGTGCGGACGACGAGCCGCGAGATCCACGGCCGGGTGCGGACCGACGACTACGAGTGGCTGCGCGCGAAGGACTCCGAGGAGGTCACCGCGCACCTGGCCGCGGAGAACGCCTGGACGCAGGCCCGCACGTCCCACCTGGCCGACCTGCGCGAGCGCCTGTTCGAGGAGATCAGGTCCCGGACCCGCGAGACGGACCTCTCGGTGCCGACGCGCAACCGGGGCCACTGGTACTACGCCCGCTCGTTCGAGGGTCGCGAGTACGGCGCCACCTGCCGGGTGCCGGTGAGCGATCCCGACGACTGGACGCCGCCGACCCCCGCCGAGCACTGCAGCCACGACGAGCCCGCCCTGCCCGGCGAGGAGGTCCTGCTCGACCTCGACGCGATGGCCGAGGGCCACGAGTTCTTCTCCCTGGGCGGCGCGGCCATCAGCCCCGATGGCTCCCGCCTCGCGTGGGCCGTCGACGTCGTCGGCGACGAGCGGTACACGATCCGCGTCCGGGACCTCGCCACCGGCGAGGACCTGCCCGACGTCATCGAGGGCGCGCTCGGCGGCGGCACCTGGGACCGCTCGGGCACGCACCTCTACTACACGACCGTCGACGACTCCTGGCGCGCGGACAAGGTGTGGCGGCACACCGTGGGCACCTCGCAGGACGCCGACGACCTGGTGCACCACGAGACCGACGAGCGCTTCTTCGTCGGCGTCGGCCGCACCCGCTCCGACCGCTTCCTCATGATCGCCGCCGGCTCGAAGACCACCTCCGAGTACCGCTTCCTCGACGCCGACGACGAGGCGGCCGGCTGGCAGGTGTTCGCCGCCCGCGTCGAGGGCGTCGACTACAACCTCGAGCACGCGCGGATCGGCGGCGAGGACTGCTTCCTGGTGCTGCACAACGCCACCGGCCCCGACTTCGAGCTCGCCCGGACGCCCGCGGTGCCCACCCCGGCGTCCGCCTGGACCCCGCTCATCGCCCACGACCCCGCCGTGCGGCTCGAGGACGTCGACGCCTTCGCCACCCACCTGGCGGTGCACCAGCGCAGCGACGGCCTCACCCAGCTGCGCATCCTCGAGCTCGGCCAGGGCCCGGGCGAGGGCGTCACCGACGACTACCTGGTGGAGTTCGACGCCGAGGTCTACACGGTCGGCGCCGCCGGCAACCCCGTGTTCGACCAGCCGGTGGTCCGCCTGGGCTTCACCTCGATGGCGGTGCCGGCGAGCGTCTACGACTACGACGTGCGCACCCGCGAGCTGCACCTCCTGCGCCGCACGCCCGTGCTCGGCGGCTACGACGCCGACGACTACGAGGAGCACCGGCTCTGGGCGGTCGTCGAGGACGGCACCCGCGTGCCCGTCTCCCTCGTCGCGCGCAAGGGCGCCGCGGCCGACGGCCCGGTCCCGACGCTGCTCTACGGGTACGGGTCCTACGAGACGTCCATCGACCCCTACTTCTCGATCGCCCGGCTCTCGCTGCTCGACCGGGGCGCCGCGTTCGCCATCGCCCACGTCCGCGGGGGCGGCGAGATGGGTCGCCGCTGGTACGACGACGGCAAGCTGCTGCGCAAGCAGCACACCTTCTCCGACTTCGTGGCCTGCGCCCAGCACCTCGTCGACGTGGGCTGGTCGAGCCCCGACACCCTCGTCGCGGAGGGCGCCAGCGCCGGCGGCCTGCTCATGGGCGCCGTCGCGACGCGCGCCCCCGAGCTGTTCGCCGGGATCGTGGCCGGGGTCCCGTTCGTCGACAACCTCACGACGATGCTGGACGCCAGCCTCCCGCTGACCGTCACGGAGTACGACGAGTGGGGCAACCCCGAGGCCGACCCCGAGGTCTACGACTACATCGCCGCCTACGCGCCCTACGACACCGTCACCTCCGGGCCGTACCCGCCCATCCTCGCCGAGACGAGCGTGAACGACACCCGCGTGCTCTACGTGGAGCCGGCCAAGTGGGTCGCGCGCCTGCGGGCGAGCGTGCCGGACCGTCGGCCGGACATCCTGCTGCGCACGGAGATGAGCGGCGGCCACGGCGGCGTCTCCGGCCGGTACAAGGCCTGGCGCGACCGGGCCTTCGCGCTCTCGTGGATGCTGGACCGCATGGGCCTGGCCGACGTGACGCCGCTCGCGTCCGGGGCCCCCTCCGACCCCGCCGCACCCACTGCACAGGTGTGACCTGGGGCACTCCTCACGGGTGAGGTGCTGAGAAGACTCTGAGAGTTCTCCTTGGCTGCAACTCCCGGCCCCGGTCGTTCGTCGGACCTGGTGAAGCCCCTTCCAGAAGGGGTGGGTTGAACCGGGGGAATCCGGGCAACCCCAAGGGCGTTGAGAAGCGTGGACGTCGCCGTCCACGCGCAGAGGAGGGTCCATGGCAACCAGCACCGCAACCCGTAGCACCACGCGCGAGATCGAGGGTCGCGACAGCGTCGGGCTGTACCTCGACGAGATCGCCCGGAACCCGCTGCTCGACGCCGCCCGCGAGGTCGAGCTCTCCCAGACGATCGAGGCCGGGCTCTACGCCCAGCACCTGCTCGACACCGGCCGCGTCGGCCGGGCGAAGGGCGGTGCGCCGGGCCGCGCGACCCGCGAGGAGCTCGAGTACCTCGCGGAGGAGGGCCAGAAGGCCGTCGACACCTTCATCACGGCGAACCTGCGGCTCGTGGTCTCCATCGCCCGCAAGTACGGCCGTGCACAGATGCCGATGCTCGACCTGATCCAGGAGGGCAACACCGGCCTCATCCGGGCGGTCGAGAAGTTCGACTACACCAAGGGCTACAAGTTCTCCACGTACGCCACCTGGTGGGTCCGGCAGGCCATCACCCGCGGCATCGCCCAGCAGGCCCGCGTCGTCCGGCTCCCCGTCCACGTGGTCGAGGAGCTCAACCAGGTCTCCGGCGCCCGTCGGACGCTCGAGCGCCAGCTCGGCCGCGACCCGGAGCCCGAGGAGATCGCCTCCGAGCTCGACATGGAGGTCGACCGCGTGATCGACCTGCTCTCGTGGGGCCGTGAGCACGTCTCGCTCGACACCCCCGTCGACGAGGACGGCGACACCTCGCTCGGCGACCTGATGGCGCAGGAGACCTCCCCCGGGCCGGACCTCACCGTCCTCGACGTCGAGTCCCGCGACCGGCTCAACAGCCTGGTCGGGCAGCTCGACGACCGTGCGGCCGACATCATCCGCTCGCGGTACGGCCTGGCCGACGGCCGGCAGCACAAGCTGGCCGACATCGGCGCCAAGCACGGCATCTCCGCCGAGCGCGTGCGCCAGCTGGAGCGGGAGGCGCTGCAGAAGCTGCGTCGCTTCGCCGACCCCGACCTGGCCGCCGGCGCCGCCTGAGCACACCGGCCCGCCCGGGCCGGCAGCAGTCGGCTCAGCCCCAGGCCGCCGCGGAGAGATCCGCGGCGGCCTGCTGCGTCCTGGTGGTGACGTCGGTCGGCACGGCCACCTGGGCCGAGACCCGCGCCTGCCAGGCCTGGAGCGCGACGACGCGGGCGGCGGCCTCCTCGACGCGGTCGCGCTCAAGGGCCCCGGAGGCCAGGGCGCGGCGCACGCTGTCGTGGGTACCGGCGGTGTCGGCGGGCATGAGCAGCAGGTCGGCGCCCGCCGCCAGCGCCTTCACCGCGCGTCCGGGGACGGCCATGACCGCCCCCATGCCCATCGAGTCGGTGATCGCGACGCCCGCGAACCCGAGGGTGGAGCGCAGGTAGGTGTAGGCGGCCGCCGACAGGCTCGTCGGCAGGCCACCGGGAGCCAGCGCCGGGACGTCGAGGTGGCCGACCATCACGGCGGGCGAGCCGACGGCGACGGCCTCCTCGAACGGGACGAGGTCCCGCTCGCGGAGCTCCGCGAGGCTCTCGGTGATGACCGGGAGCGCCTCGTGGGAGTCGACCGTGGCCGAGCCGTGCCCCGGGAAGTGCTTGGCGGTGCTGACGATCCCCGCCGCGAGGTACCCGCGCACCGCCTGCCCGACGGCCGTGGCCGCCACCTGCGGGTCCTGTGACGCCGACCGGGTCCCGATCGTGACGTCCGCGGCGCCGATCGTCACGTCCGCGACGGGGGCGAAGACCCAGGTGAAGCCGAGGTCGCGCATCTCCAGACCGGTCCAGCGCGCCGCCTCCCGGACCGCGCGGCGCCCCGCGGACCCTGAGGCGGTGATCGCCTGCCCAGCCGTGGCGAAGGACGGGAACGAGGTCGCGACGGCGCGCAGGTGCTCGACCGTCCCGCCCTCCTCGTCGGCGCCGATCACGGCGGGCACACCGGGGCGGGACTCGGCCACAGCGGCGGTGACGGCCGCGGTGAGCGCCCGCACCTGGGTGCTGTCGGAGACCGACTCCGGCGTCACGCACACCCCGGCCAGGCCGAGGGTGCGGACGAGGTCCGCCGGGACGTCCGGGTCCGTGGAGGAGAAGCGGCCCACGATCACCTGACCCGCCAGCGCCGACGGCGACATCTCGGCCACGAGGGCACGGGCGTCCTCGAGCTCGCCGACCGTCGGGCCCCAGGCCAGCGGGGTGTCGGGGTCCGGGGAGGCGGACGCGGAGGTCGAGGCTGAGGCCGACGCAGAGGACGCAGAGGACGCAGAGGCTGCGGACGCGGCGTCGCTACCGGAGTCGGACCCGGACAGGTCGGCGACGGCCCGGACGCCGGCCGCGCCACCGTCCCCGCCGCGCAGACCGACCCACGCGCCGGCGGCGCCGGCCGCGGCCACGCCCGCCACCGCCCCGGTCACGAGCGCACGGCGACCGGTGGTGCGTGGCGGCGGGTCGGCGCGGTGCCGCCCGCTCACGCCCGCCCCGCGCGCTCGGCCAGGTCGGCGAGGACCTCGCCGACCCGCCGCCGCAGGTCCTCCACCGTCCCCGTGTTCTCCAGGACGTGGGTGGCGACCGCGCGGCGCTGCTCGCTGGTCGCCTGGGCGGCGATGCGGGAGGCGGCGTCCTCGGGGGTCCAGCCCCGGTCCCCCACCATCCGGGCCACCCGGGTTTCCTCGGGGGCGTCGACGACGAGGACGGCGTCGAACTCGCCCGCGCGACCGGTCTCCACGAGGAGCGGGATGTCGTGCACGACGAGCGCGTGCGCGTCGGCGGCCCGGGCAGCGCTCTCGATCTCGGCCGCCCTGGCCCGCACCAGCGGGTGCAGGATCGCCTCGAGCCGACGGCGGGCGTCGGCGTCCCCGAAGACGATCCGCCCCAGGGCCGGACGGTCGAGCCGCCCGTCGGCGTCCAGGACGTCCTCGCCGAACTCCCCCACCACGGCGGCGAGCCCGGGGGTGCCGGGCTCCACCACCTCGCGGGCCAGGCCGTCTGCGTCGATCACGACCACGCCGGCCTCGGCGAGCACGGCGGCCACCGTGCTCTTCCCCGAGGCCACGCCTCCCGTCAGGCCCACCCGCATGGACCCATCGTAGGAGCCGGTCACCTCAACCGCGGGGTCGGGACGCCCCGAGGAGGACGACGCGAGCCAGCACCCGCAGCCGGGAGCCCGGTGCCTCCCCCTCGACGGCCTCCTGGAGCAGCGCCCCGTCGACGCCCGCCATGAGCAGGTCGACGAGCGTCTCGGCGCTCGTGTCGGGCTCCCGGCCCGCGGCGCGCAGGGTGGCCACCAGCAGCGGTCCGAGCCGCCGGCGCAGGTCCTCGGAGTGCCGGGCCAGGACCACCGCGGCCTCGGGCGAGGCCGCGGAGCGCGCCAGGAGCGACATCCGGGCGGCCGCCCAGGCCGGTCGCAACGGCAGCACGGCCACGACCTCCTCCACGGCGGCCTCGAGGTCCAGCGGACCGTCGGCCAGACGTCCAGCCACCTCCACCTCGAGGTGGCTCACCAGCGCCTCCGCCCGCTCCTCCCAGACGGCGAGGAACAGGGCGTCGAGGTCGGCGAAGTTGGAGTAGAAGGCGCCGCGGGTGAAGCCCGCCCGGCGGCACACGTCCTGCACGCCCCACGAGGTGGACCCGGTCTCGTCCACGAGCTCGGCGGCAGCGGCCACGAGCCGGGCCCGGGTCTCCTCCCGGCGACGCGGCCCTCGGGCCGCGGCCGGGGTGCTGCTGGTCTCCACGGCGTCATCCTCCCTCCGGGCGTGCTCGACAGCACACTCGATGCACTTTGCATTCAATACGTTTTGCATCGTAATGTCGAGACGTGACCTCGAACCCCACCCAGCACCAGCAGCAGCACCAGCCGCAGCACGCCGCCGACGCAGCGTCGGCGCACCACACCCACCTCCCGCACCACGAGGGCCGCCACGAGGGCCGTCACGAGGGCGAGCGCGCCCCCCGCCACGAGGGCCCCGAGGCCCACTCCCCCTGGCTCTCGCGCCGCACGCTCGTCCTCGTGGTCGGAGCCCTGCTCCTCCAGCTCGGCTTCGTCGCCGGCTACGTCGGCGCGTTCCACGACCCGACCCCGCACGAGGTGAGCATCGCGGTGGCCGGCACCGGCGCGGACCAGGTGGCCGCGGCCCTGGACGCGATCGACGGCGACCCGCTCGACGCCACGACGTACGACACCGCGGCCGAGGCGCGGGCCGCCGTGAAGGACGGCACGGTCAGCGCCGCGCTCGTCCTGCGCCCCGGCCAGGACACCGACCTGCTCGTGGTCGCGTCGGGCGGCGGCTCGTCGCTGGTCACCGCCGTGGAGACCGTCATCGACGGCGCCGAGGCCCAGCAGGGTCGCACCGTGACGGTGAGCGACGTCGTCCCGATCTCCGACGGCGACGCCCGCGGCCTCTCCGGCTTCTACCTGGCCCTGGGCTGGGTGGTGGGCGGCTACCTGGTCGCCAGCCTCGTCGGCATCGCCGACGGCTCGCGGGCACGGGGACGCCGGCACGCCGCCGTCCGCCTCGCGGTCCTAGTGCCCTACTCGCTGCTGGCGGGCTTCGGCGGCGCGTTCCTCGTCTCCGAGCACGTGCTCGACGTCTGGTCCGGGCACCTGCTGCCGCTGGGCCTCGTCGGCAGTCTCACCGTGATGGCCGTGGCCGCCGTGACCCTGACGCTGCAGGCCCTCCTGGGCACGCTCGGCATCGGCGCGGCGATCGCGCTCTTCGTCATCCTCGGCAACCCCAGCGCCGGCGGCGCCTACCAGCAGCAGCTGCTGCCGGCGTTCTACCGGGTCATCGGGCCCTGGCTGCCCAACGGCGCCGCGACGACCCTGGTGCGCGACACCGTGTACTTCGACGGGCCGCTCGGCGGCACCGGGAACGGGGTCGGGCTCCTGGTGCTCGCCGGCTGGCTCGTCGTCGGCGCCGTCGGCTCGGTCCTGCTGGTCAGCCGGCCGGCAGCCCCCGCTGCACCTGCTTCAGCGTCCGAGCGGTGAGCAGGGCGGCGCTGGCCGCCTCGTAGCCCTTGTCCTCGCTCGAGCCCGGCAGCCCGGCACGATCGAGGGCCTGGGCGTCGTCGTCACAGGTGAGGACGCCGAAGCCGATCGCGGTGGTGTGGTCGAGCGCCACCCGGGTCAGGCCGTCGGTGGCCGCGTTGCAGACGTAGTCGAAGTGCGGCGTCCCGCCGCGGACCACGACGCCCAGCGCGACCACGGCGTCGTAGCCCTGGGCCGCGAGGGCACCGCAGACGACCGGCAGCTCGAACGTGCCCGGCACGCGCACGACGGGCGCGTCGACGACCTTGAAGTCCGCCAGGGCGCGGGCGGCGCCGTCGAGCAGTCCGTCCATCACCTGCGTGTGCCAGGACGCGGCGACGACCGCGACCCGCAGGTCGCTGGCGTCGATGGCCTCGGTGGTGGGTGCTCCGTGTCCGCTCATGCGTGTGCTCCGTCCTTGTCGGGGGTGGGGGTGGTCCGGGTGGGCAGCTCCGCCTCGAGGTCGGGGAGGACGTGGCCCATGCGGTCCCGCTTCGTCAGCAGGTACGCGAGGTTGTGGTCGTTGGGGTGGACGGCCATGGGGACGCGCTCGACGACCTCGATGCCGTACTCGGTGAGGTTCGAGACCTTGTCGGGGTTGTTCGTGAGCAGGCGGACCCGCTCGATCCCCAGGTCGCCGAGCACCTGGCGGGCGGCGCCGTAGTGGCGCGCGTCGGCCGGCAGGCCGAGGTCGAGGTTGGCGTCGACCGTGTCCCGCCCGCCGTCCTGGAGCTGGTAGGCCTGCAGCTTGGCGAGCAGCCCGATCCCGCGGCCCTCGTGGCCGCGCAGGTACACGACCACGCCGCGGCCCTCGGCGACGATCCGCTCCAGCGACTCCTCCAGCTGCGGGCCGCAGTCGCAGCGCGCGGAGCCGAACACGTCACCGGTGAGGCACTCGGAGTGGACGCGGGTGAGCACGGGCTCGCCCGAGGACAGGTCCTCGAGGTCGCCGTGGACGAGCGCCACGTGCTCGGAGTCGTCGACGGTCATCCGGTAGCCGACGGCGGTGAAGTCGCCGTAGCGGGTCGGCAGCGTCGTCACGGCGGCCCGCTCGGCCAGCACCTCGGTGCGGCGGCGGTAGGCGACGAGGTCCTCGATGGAGACCAGCGCGAGCCCGTGCTCGTCGCAGAACTCCCGCAGCTCGGGGGCGCGCTTCATGCTGCCGTCGTCGTTGACGACCTCGACGAGGACGCCGGCCTCGCTGAGCCCGGCCATCCGGGCCAGGTCGACCGCGGCCTCGGTGTGGCCGCGCCGGTTGAGGACGCCGCCCTCGCGGTAGCGCAGCGGGAAGACGTGGCCGGGGCGGGTGAGCTCCCACGGCTCGGTGGCGGAGTCGGCCAGGACCCGGGCCGTGTGGGCGCGGTCGGCCGCCGAGATGCCGGTGGAGACGCCGTCGCGGGCGTCGACCGAGATCGTGTAGGCGGTGCGGAAGGCGTCCTTGTTGTGCGGGGTCATGAGCGGGATCTCGAGCTGGTCGAGCCGCTTGCCGGGCATCGGCACGCAGATCACGCCGCTGGAGTGGCGGATGGTGAAGGCCATCAGCTCCGGGGTCGCCTTGGAGGCGGCGAAGATGAGGTCGCCCTCGTTCTCGCGGTCGGTGTCGTCGACCACGACGACCGCCTTGCCGGCCGCGATGTCCGCGATCGCCCGCTCGATGCTGTCGAGGCGGACGCCCCGCAGGGCGGCGTTGTCGTGCGGCGCGTGCGCGTCGTGGCCGTCCTTGGGGTCGTGCCCGAAGTCCGGGTGGTCTCGGTCGCTCATGCGCGTGCTCCTTCGTGGTGCGGGTGGGGCTGGGTCCGCGCGGCGTCCTCGAGGTCGTGGACGCGGGCGCTGACGCGCCACCAGGTCACGAAGCCCCACACGACGAACAGCGCGTAGAAGAGGTACATGAAGGCGGTCGGGTAGTAGCCGGCCCGGACCAGGGTGGTGACGCCGACGACGTCGACGGCGATCCACACCAGCCAGAACTCGACCCAGCCGCGGGCCATCCCGTAGGTGGCGAGCATCGACCCGGCGAGGATCCACGCCTCGGTGGCCGGCGAGTAGGAGCCGATGACGCCGAGCAGGGCGTAGCAGGCGACGTAGCCGACGACCGCCAGGCCGACCAGCGCCAGCCGCTCCCGGCCGCTCGCCCAGCGCGGCGCGACGGCACCGCCGTCGTCCGCCCCCCGGGCGTGGCTCCAGCGCCACCAGCCGTACACGGCGACGGCCGCGAACATGAGCTGGCGACCGGCCTGGCCCCAGAGCGGCTCCTCGGTCACGTGCCCGACCTGGCCGCCGAGGAAGACGGTGAAGAGGAGGACGTTGCCCACCAGCCCGACGGGCCAGGCCCACACGAGCCGACGCATGCCGAGCAGCGCGCTGGCCAGCCCGAAGAGGTTGCCGACGACCTCCCGGACGCTCAGGACGCCGCCGTGGACGCTGATCGTGCCCTCGAGGAGCCACTCGACCGGGTTCACGACGGCTCGCCGCCCAGCCGGTGCGCGAGCAGCCGCTCGACGTGCTTGGCGATGACGTCGACCTCGAGGTTGACCCGGTCGCCGACGGCGCGGGTGCCCAGCACCGTGCGGGCCAGCGTCTCGGGGATGAGGCTCACGGTGAAGGACGTCTCGCCGGCGTCGACGACGGTGAGGCTGACCCCGTCGACGGTGATCGAGCCCTTCTCCACGACGTAGCGCGCCAGCTCGGCGGGCAGCGAGACCTCGACGACCTCCCAGTGCTCGCTGGGGGTGCGGGCGAGGATCTCGCCGGCACCGTCGACGTGGCCCTGGACGATGTGGCCGCCCAGTCGCTTCTCGGCGGTCACGGCGCGCTCGAGGTTGACCGCGTCGCCGGGCGCGACGCCGGAGAGGCTGGTGCGACGCAGGGTCTCGGCCATGACGTCGGCGGTGAACGAGTCGATCGGGCCGTCGGGGTCGGAGGCCAGCGCCTCCACGACGGTGAGGCAGCAGCCGTTGACGGCGATCGAGTCGCCCAGGCCGGTGCCCTCGAGCACCAGGGGCCCACGAACAGTGAGCCGGGCCGCGTCGCCGGTGTCGGTGACGTCGACGACCGTGCCGAGCTCCTCGACGATGCCGGTGAACATCTCAGTGGTCTCCTTCTCGGGTGACGGCGACGGGGACGCCGTCCGTGCGCAGGGTGAAGCGGACGTCGGGGGTCTCCCCCGCGACGACGGGCTCGAGGACGGCGACGTCCACGACCCGGGGGCGGTAGGCGTCGGTGATGGTGCCGATGCCGAGGTCGGCCACGGCCGAGCGGCCGCCGCCGAGCAGGAACGGGGCGGTGTAGCAGACGATCTCGTCCACGAGCCCCGCGCGGAGGAAGGCTCCGGCCAGGGTCGGGCCGCCCTCCAGGAAGACGTGCTGGCGGTCGAGCGCGAAGAGCCGGTCGAGGGCCTCGCGCGGGTCGCGCGTGCGCAGCAGGACGGTCTCGGCGTCGCCGTTGAGGACGCGCGCGGTGGCCGGCACCTCGCGCAGGCCCATGACGGCGCGCAGCGGCTGGTGCGGCAGCGGGTTCGCGTCGGAGTCGCGGACGGTGAGCAGCGGGTCGTCGTCCAGGATCGTGCCGGTGCCGACCAGCATGGTGTCGGCGAGGGCCCGCAGACGGTGGGTGTCGAGGCGGCTCGCGGTGCCCGAGACCCAGCGGCTGGTGCCGTCCGGGGCGGCCGAGCGGCCGTCGAGGGTGGCCGCGAGCTTCCAGGTGACGAAGGGCCGGCCGTGCTCCACGGCGAACGTCCACACCTCGTTGAGCAGGCGCGACTCCTCGGCGAGCAGGCCGGACTCCACCTCGACGCCGGCCGCGCGCAGGGTCGACGCCCCGCCGGCGGCCACGGGGTTCGGGTCCGACTGGGCGTGGACGACGCGGGCGACCCCGGCGCCGAGCAGCACCTGTGCGCACGGGCCGGTGCGGCCCGTGTGGTTGCACGGCTCCAGCGTGACCACGGCGGTGGCTCCCCGGACGTCGACGCCGGCGGCCGCGGCCCGGGCCAGGGCGTCCGCCTCGGCGTGCGCGGTGCCCGCCCCGCGGTGGAAGCCCTCGGCCAGGACGTCGCCGGCCGGGCTCAGCAGCACGCAGCCGACGCGCGGGTTCGGGCCGAGCGGCACGCCAGGAGTCGCCGCGAGCGCGAGGGCGCGCCGCATGGCGGCCGTCTCGGCCTCTCGGCGCTGCTCCTGCGCTGTCATGGTGCGTCCGTCCGTCCGGGCCCGCGAGATCCGGGGCTGCGCAGGAACGGTGGCCGCACCCGTCGACGGCTGCCGGGCGCGGTGGCACGGGGCGGGACGTCGACGGCGAGTCCACTGCTGCGTGCGCTTCCCATCCGGACTCTCACCGTCGGTCCAGGAGTTCCACCTGGTCAACCGGTCACTGGCTGTGACCGGGTCGCGGACTTTCACCGCCGGCTCGGACTTTCACCGACCCCAGAGCACGCGAGCGTGATGCTTGCTCGTCACCCGTAGTCAACCACGGTGGCCGAGGTTTGTTCCCGCCGGGTACGTCACACGGGTCGGTCCAGGTCTCGGTCCGGAGGCCGACTCAGGCAGCGGGCCGGCCGTAGCGCGCGAGGACGACCTCCAGGCGGTCGTCGGACCCGGGGGTGCGCGCGACGTAGCCGCCCGGAGCGTCCAGCG
This sequence comes from Nocardioides sp. GY 10127, assembly GCF_004919085.1. GTDB lineage: Bacteria > Actinomycetota > Actinomycetes > Propionibacteriales > Nocardioidaceae > Nocardioides. The sequence goes on from NZ_STGL01000002.1 coordinate 53,049, forward strand.
CCTCGCCCTGCTCGGCGGCGAACGCCTCCAGGTGGTCGACGAGCTCGGGCGGCAGCTGGGGCGTGCGGCCGACAGCGCGCGCGACGTCCAGGCCGTGGAGCGTGAGCTCCGTCGTCCACACCGGCGTCTGCGGGTGGTCGAGAAGGTGACGCTCCCACACCCGCAGGACGTCGGCGGTCTCGTCGTCCACGCCCGTGGTCGCCAGCACGCGCAGGTGGTCGTCCAGCACGTGCGTGACCACGTCGCTCACGCTCCAGCCGGGGCAGGCGCCGACCGGCAGGTCGAGGTCGACCGCGCCCAGGCCCGTGGTCGCGGCCCGGAAGAGGTCGGCGGCCACCGCGTAGGGCGCCAGGGAGAAGGGGACCGCGGAGTCGGGGCCCGGCACGGACGTCACGCCTGCTCACCCGCAGGCAGGACCGCGGCGGCCTTCTCCCGCAGCGCGTTGACCATTGCGTCGGGGTCCTCCGCGGAGTACACCGCCGAGCCGGCCACGAACGTGTCGGCTCCCGCCTCCGCGCAGCGCTCGATCGTCTCCAGCGACACCCCGCCGTCCACCTGGAGCAGGAGCTCCAGGCCGTGGCGGTCCAGCAGCGCCCGCGCGCGGCGGATCTTCGGCACGACCAGGTCGAGGAACTTCTGGCCGCCGAAGCCCGGCTCCACCGTCATCAGCAGCAGCATGTCCAGCTCGCCGAGCATGTCCTCGTAGGGCTCCACCGGCGTGGCCGGGCGCAGCGCCATCGACGCCCGGCCGCCGGCCGCGCGGATCTCGCGGGCCAGGCGCACCGGGGCGGCCGCAGCCTCGACGTGGAAGGTGACCGACGTGGCGCCGGCCTCCACGTAGGCGGGCGCGTGCCGGTCCGGCTCCGCGATCATCAGGTGCGCGTCCAGCGGCAGGTCGGTGGCGCGGGAGAGCGCCTCCACCATCGTCGGCCCGAACGTCAGGTTCGGGACGAAGTGGTTGTCCATGACGTCCACGTGCACCATGTCGGCGCTCGGGATGCGCGCGACCTCGGCCCCGAGGGCGGCGAAGTCGGCGTTGAGGATGCTCGGCGTGATCTGGATGCCCACGCCGTGATCCTGTCAGACGCGCAGCCTCGGACCCGCACCCCCGTGGCTCCCGTCGCCCCCCGGACCGGGGAGGTCGGGGCCGTCCCAGGTCGCGGCGCGGGAGGTCGTGGGCACGAGGACGTGCAGGGCGTTCCGCTCCACCCGGAACGTGCCCGGGGTGGTCGCCACCAGCTCGCCGTCGGCATTCACCGGCATCGGCTCGTCGGTGTGGATGCGCACCGCCGGCGTGCGGACGTGGTGGACGAGCTCGTGCTCGACGAACCGTCCGTCCTTGAGGAAGCGCGCGATCGAGACGTGCTCGGTCAGCCGGCCGCGGCTGATCGCGTAGACGTCCAGGAGGTGGTCGTCGATCGAGGCGTCGGGGCCGACGAGGTTGCCTCCCCCGTGGCGCACCCCGTTGCCGATGGTCACCTGGAGGACGTCCTCGAGCTCCAGGGTGCCGTGGTCGCCCGCCGGGAACTCCAGACGGGCGGCGAAGCCGGGGGTGCCGCGGTAGGCCAGCAGCGTGGCGACCGGGTAGGCGAGCGGGCCGAGCCGACGCTTGAGCCGCGGGGTGAGGCGCTCGGTGACCGCCACCGAGAGGCCGACCGAGGCGGCGTTGAGGAACGAGTGGTCACCGGTGCGACCCAGGTCGACGTCCACCACGTGGCCCTCGACCAGCGTGCGGACCGCGCCGCGGAGGTCGTCCGGGATCTCGACGGTGCGAGCGAAGTCGTTGGCGGTGCCGAGCGGGAGGACGCCGAGCACCGTCGAGGTGCCCGCCACCCGGTGGGCGGCGGCGGTGACGCTGCCGTCCCCGCCGCCGACGACCAGCAGGTCCGGCCGCTCCGAGAGCGCCTGCTCGAGGGCGACCCCGAGGCCGCGGCCGTCAGCGAGGACGCGCAGGTGGGCGTGCTCCCACCCGGCCGCCTCGAGCTGGGCGCGGACCTTGGCGGCCGCCCCCGGCGCGCGCCTGGCGCGGGCGTTCAGCAGGACCGTCACCGAGCCGAAACGGCGGTGCCGGTGCAGGGTCGGGGTGCTGGGCTGCTCGCTGGGCATGCCACCACGCTAGGCAGGGCCGCCGCCGCGCGGCTGAGCCCGATCTGTGCCGAGCCTGTGAGCCGCGACTGTGAGCTGGCGTGCGGGACGGGGGCGGGTCAGAGACTCTCGCCCGGGAGGTGCCGGACCCAGCCGGCGGGGACCGACCGACACCCCGTCCGGGACCCGGCCCTCGCGGACACCAGGCGGCTGGAGCCTGGCACCGCACGGGCCGGACGCCGGACGGGGCACCCACGGACATGGGTGTCGGTCGTACAGCCGTCTGCTCTCGTTCCCCGCCCCGACCACCAGGGTCGGGCTCCTCCGCGGGGACGTGGATCGCGCGGCTCCTCGATCACAGGTAGGAAGCTACGGATGCTGCTTGAGTGCCCGCTGAGAGCACACCTGGGGTTTACCTGTGGACGTGGCCGGGCCGCGTGTCCGTGCTCACGCGTCCTCCGCGTCCGCCCCCGGCTCTCCTCCCGGCGGGGCGTCACCGGCCGCCTCGTCCCGCGCCGCCCACTCCAGCAGGGGCGCCAGGTCGAACGGGTGGTCGTCGATGTCGGCCATGAGGTCGCCCAGGTCGGCGAACCGGGACGGCACCGTGGCGATGGTGAGGTCGCGCGGGTCCGCGTCGGGCACCTCGTCCCAGCGCAGGGGCGTGGAGACCCGGGCGTCGGGCACGCCCCGCACGGAGTAGGCCGCGGCGATGGTGTGGTCCCGGGTGTTCTGGTTCCAGTCGAGGAAGACCGCCGCCGGGTCCCGGTCCTTCGTCCACCACGTCGTCGTCGCCTCGGGGGTGCGCCGCTCCACCTCCCGGGCGAACGCCCGGGCTGCGCGCCGCACGTCGGCGAAGCCGTGCGCCGGGGGCACCCGCACGTACACGTGCAGGCCCTTGCTCCCGGACGTCTTGGGGTACCCCACCGCACCGAGCTCGGCGAGGACCTCCTCCACGACCCCGGCGACGCGCTGCACCGTCGCGTAGTCGCACGCCGGGCCCGGGTCGAGGTCGATGCGCCACTCGTCGGGCTCCTCGGTGTGCCCGCGCCTGCTGTTCCAGGGGTGGAACTCCACCGTCGACATCTGCACCGCCCAGATGACGGCGCCGAGCTCGGTCACGCACAGCTCGTCGGCCGTCCGGTTCCACCGCGGGAAGTGCAGCTGCACGGTCTCCACCCACGGCGGGGCCCCGGCCGGCAGCCGCTTCTGGTGCACCTTCGGCCCGTCGAGGCCCTTCGGGTAGCGGTGCAGCATGCACGGCCGTTCCCACAGGGCGTTCACGATGCCCGGACCCACCGCGAGGTAGTACTCGACCAGGTCCAGCTTCGTCGCCCCCGTCGCCGGGAAGTAGACGCGGTCAGGGTTGCTCACCCGGACCACGCGGTCGTCCACCTCGATCTCGACGGACGGGGGCTTGGTGGGCATGGTCGTCAGGCTAGTGGCGCGGACCGAGGCGTGGGCGCGTGTGCGGGGCCGAGCGCGGCGAGGAGGGCCGCGGCCGTCGTGGTGAAGCCGAAGCACTGGCGGACGTTGTACAGCGTGGCGTCGGTGCAGAACTGCGGCGAGGTGGTGCCCGACGCGTCCTGGACGAGGACGACGTCGTAGCCGAGGTTGGCCCCGTCGACCAGCGTGGCGAGGACGCACTGGTCGACGTTGACGCCCGCCAGCAGGAGGGTGTCGACCCGCAGGGTGCGCAGCACGGAGTCCAGCGGTGTGTCGACGAAGCCGCTCATCCGGTACTTGTCGACCACCACGTCCTGCGGCTCGACGGTGAGCTCGTCGACCACGGCCGCCGCCCACGAGCCCGCCTCCAGGACGGGCGACCGGGCGGCGTTGGCCGTCGAGCCGAGCCCGACGCCCGTGCCCTCCGGGTCGTAGACGTGGCGCACGTTCGGCGGCAGGTTGGCCTGGTCGGGGCGGTTGCCCCAGCTCACCCACACCACCGGCACGCCCGCGCCCCGCAGCGCGGGCAGGAGGCCGGCCAGCACCGGGATGGGGGCGCGGGCGGGCGTCACGTCCACGCCGATCCCGGCCAGCCAGCCGTCGGGGTGGCAGAAGTCGTTCTGCATGTCGACGACCAGGACGGCCGTGCGCGCCAGGTCGAGCGTGAGCGTGGCGGGCAGCGCCTCCACGCTCGCGGGACGCTCGGGGTTGGCCGGCCGGCGCAGGTCGACCCGGCCGGGGGCCAGGCCCCAGTCGTTACGCCGCAGGTGGGCGGGGGCAGCGGTGTCCATGGCGTCCTTCGTGCAGGGGGCGGGCCGGGGGCGACCGGAGGGGCCGGGCGCGCTCCTGTATACCCTCGCGGGCAGGCACCGCGGGGCCCTCGCCCCGTCGACGTCACCGACGTCACGCCCGCTCAGCGTCGAGCAGCCCCTCCCGCACCGACCAGGAGCCTCCATGAGCGGTCTGCCGCCCGTCGTCCGTCACCTCGACGACCTCACCGCCCACCTCATCTCCCCCGACGACACCGTGCGCCTCGCCGCGCTGGCCGGGCCCGAGCAGGGCTCCTCGACCAGCGTGTTCCTGGAGGTCTGGGAGCCCGGCGGCGCCCAGCCGCTCAACTCGCACGCCGACTCCGCCGAGATCTTCCTGGTCCTGCGCGGCAGTGCGCGGGCCTTCAGCGACGAGCACGAGGTCGACCTCGGCCCCGGGGACGTCCTCGTCCTCCAGCCGGGCTCCCAGCACCGCATCCTCAACACCAGCGCCACCGAGCGCCTCCACACGCTGACGGTGATGGCGAACGACGGCGGCTTCGCGCGCCTCGTCACCGACGGCACGCCCGTGCCGCTGGACGCCGAGGACCGGGCGGCGCTGCTCGGCGACGCCTGAGCAGACCGGGCCGGGCTCAGTCCTGGCGACGCAGCAGCGCGAGGAACATCGCGTCGGTCCCGTGCCGGTGCGGCCACAGCTGCACCGTGCCCGGGAGCGGCCCCGACGAGCCGGGCACGTGCGCGAAGGCCGGCGCCAGGTCGACCAGCGCGACGTCGCGGTGCTGGGCCAGCGTCCGCTCCACCACGTCCGCCGTCTCCGCGAGCACGGGCGAGCAGGTCGCGTAGAGCGCGACGCCGCCGGGGCGCAGGAGCCCCAGGGACGCCGAGAGCAGCCGCTGCTGGAGCATCACCAGCTCGAGGAGGTCCTCGGCGCGCCGGCGCCACCGTGCCTCGGGACGCCGCCGCAGCGCGCCCAGGCCGGTGCAGGGGGCGTCGACGAGCACCCGGTCCAGCGAACCGGGCGCGAACGCCGGGCGCGTGCCGTCGCCGACCAGCACGGCACCGGCGCCGGGCACCGGCGTCCCGTCGGCCAGCGTGAGGTTGCGGCGCACCAGGCCCGCGCGGTGCGGCTGCCGCTCGTGCGCCACCAGGACGGCCCCGCGCTGAGCCGCCAGCGCCGCGAGCAGCGCGCTCTTCCCGCCCGGGCCGGCGCAGAGGTCCACCCAGCGACCGTCGCGGCCCTCCAGCTCGGCACTGGCCAGGGCCTGCGCGACGAGCTGCGAGCCCTCGTCCTGGACGCCGGCGCGACCCTGCGCCACGGCCTCGACTGCCCCCGGGTCACCGCCGGACAGGTGCACGCCGAAGGGCGAGAAGGTCGTCGGCTCCCCCGGCAGCTCCTCGCGGGTGGCCAGGCCGGGGCGCGCCACGAGCGTCACGCCGGGGGCCACGTTGTCGGCGGCGAGCAGGTCGGCCACGTCGTCCTCGGGCCGGCTCGCGGCGAGCGCCTTGCGGAGCTCGGCCACCACCCAGGCGGGGTGGGAGTGGACCAGGGCGTCGTGGGCGACGGGGTCGCCCGCCCTGTCGGGGGCCAGCTCGGCCAGCCACCCGTCGAGGTCGTGCTGGGCGGCCTTGCGCAGGACCGCGTTGGCGAACCCGGCGGCGCCCTGGTGGGCGACCGCGCGCACGAGGTCGACGGTGGTCGAGATCGCCGCGTGGGCGGGGACCCTCATCGACAGCAGCTGGTGGGTGCCGAGCCGGAGCGCGTCGAGCACCGGCGGGTCGAGCGTCCGCAGCCCGCGGGAGGCGCAGCGCGCGAGGACCGCGTCGTAGGTCGCCTGGCGGCGGATCGTGCCGCTGGCGAGCTCGGTGACGAAGGCGGCGTCGCGCCCCTCCAGCCCGTGCTTGCGCAGGACGGCGGGCAGCACCAGGTTCGTGTAGGCGTCCTGCGCCCGGACGGCGGTGAGGACCTCGTGGGCAGCGAGCCGTGCCGGGTCGGTGCGCGGCGGCCGGGGGCCGCTGGGGCGCTGCCCGGGGCGGGTGCCCCGGGGGCGCGGACGGGTGGGTCGGTCAGGCACGGCCGCCTCCTGAGGGGTCGATGCCCTGCCGCCAGCCGCGGGCGAGGGTCTTGGGGGCCCGGGCGAGCCAGGCGTCGGTGAGATGCTCGGCGAGCTCGTCGCGGCTGAGCTCGCCGACGCGCGCCAGACGCAGCAGGACGTGCTTGGAGCGGGCGCGCGTGAAGTGCTCGATGGTGAAGAACGGGGTGCCGGGGTCCTCGACCAGCGAGGCGGCGTCCTCGAGGGTGGCGGTGCTGAGCACGAGGACGTCGTCCCACTGCTCGCCCGTCAGCGGGTCGGTGCAGTCGTGCCGCGGCTCGCGGTACAGCACGAAGCCCTTGCCCCGCACGAGCCAGGTCGGCACCCCGCCCCAGGACTCGCCCAGGGTGGCCTCGGGCAGCTCGGCGCAGATCGCGTCCACGTCCGCGGGCACGGCCGCACGGGCGCCCGCCCCCGCGATGCTCATGCCTGCTCGCCCCGCCCGTCGGTGGGGTCGTCACCCAGACGCACGCCGGCCTCGATCCGGGCGCCCCGGGCCCAGTCGGCGGCGGCCATCTGCTTCTTGCCGAAGGCCTTGACCTCGCCCAGCCGGACCGGGGTGGTGCCCGTGCCCACGAGGACGTGGTTCTTGCCCACGGCCAGGACGCCGGGGGCGAGCCGCTCCGCGGCGGCGGGCTCGAGCGTCACGGGCCCGATCTTGATCCGCTCGCCCTCGAACAGCGACCAGGCGCCGGGGGACGGCGTGCAGGCGCGGACCTGGCGGTCGAGGGCGACGGCCGGCTGGGACCAGTCGATCCGGGCGTCCTCGACCAGGATCTTGGGCGCGAGCGTGATCCCGTCCTCGGACTGCTGCCGGGCCCACAGCGTGCCGTCCTCGAGGGCGTCGAGGGTCTGCACCAGCAGGTGCGCCCCGCCCTCGGCGAGCCGGCCGAGCAGGTCGCCGGCCGTGTCGTGGGGCCGGATGCGCTCGGTCATGACGCCGAACGTGGGGCCGGCGTCCAGCTCCTTGACGATGCGGAACGTGGTCGCGCCGGTGACCTCGTCGCCCGCCCAGATCGAGTGCTGGACGGGGGCGGCGCCCCGCCAGTTCGGCAGGCATGAGAAGTGCAGGTTGATCCAGCCGTGGGCCGGGATGTCGAGGGCCGACTGCGGCAGGAGCGCGCCGTAGGCCACCACCGGGCAGGCGTCCGGCTCCAGCGCGGCCAGCTGCGCCTGGAAGGCGGGGTCTCGCGGGTGGTCCGGCTTGAGCACGGGGACGCCCAGCTCCTCCGCCCGCTGGGCGACCGGCGAGGCCACGAGCCTGCGGCCACGGCCGGCGGGAGCGTCGGGCCGGGTGACGACCCCGACGAGCTCGTGGCGCGAGCCCGCGACGGCCTCGAGCGAGGGCAGGGCGACCTCGGGGGTGCCGGCGAAGACGACGCGCATCAGAGGCCCAGCCCACGGGTCGGGTGCGGGGAGACCTTCACGGTGGGCGCCCCGAGGCCGAACCACTCGGACTCGCGGATCGCCCGCATCGCGGCCTTCCGCGTCGCGTCGTCGAGGCGGTCCACGAAGAGGACGCCGTCGAGGTGGTCGGTCTCGTGCTGGATCGCCCGGGCCAGGTAGTCCGACCCGTGGATCGTCACCGGCTCCCCGTGCATGTCGAACCCGCGGGCCACCACCGACAGGGCGCGCAGGCACTCGAAGGTCATGTCCGGGATCGAGAGGCAGCCCTCCACGCCGTCCTGGGTCTCCGGGGAGAGCTCGAGGCTGGGGTTGACCAGGTGCCCGACGGTGCCCTCCACGTTGTAGGTGAAGACCCGCAGGCCGACGCCGATCTGCGGGGCGGCGAGCCCCGCGCCGGGGGCGGCGAGCATGGTGTCGGTGAGGTCCTCGACGAGCTTGCGCAGCTCCTTGTCGAAGTCCGTGACCTCGACCGCGGGCTTGCGGAGGATCGGGTCGCCGAAGAGGCGGATGGGCTGCACGGACATGCCCCGATCCTAGGTGGGCGGGCCGGTCGCGCCCGAAATGGCTGGCGAGGGTCCGACCGCGGCTGGGACGGTGTGCCGGTGCACGTCGTCCTCCTCGTCGGACCGCAGGCCGTCGGCAAGATGAGCGTCGGTCGTCGGCTCTGCGCCCGCACGGGCTACCGGCTCCACCACAACCACGCCGCCATCGAGGCCCTGCTGGAGACCTTCCGCTGGGACGAGCCCGCCTTCGGCCGCCTCAAGGACGAGATCCGCCGGCGCGTGGTCGAGGAGGCGGTCGCCGCCGACCTCCCGGGGCTCGTGCTCACGTTCGTGTGGGCGTTCGACGTCCCCGGGGACGCCGAGGTGGCGCGTGCCATGCTCGCGCCCGCCGTCGACGCGGGCGTCCGCGTCGACGTGGTGGAGCTCTGGGCGGACGAGGCCACGCGGCTGACCCGCGAGGGCACCGCGGAGCGGCTGGAGGCGAAGGCGAGCAAGCGCGACCAGGAGTTCGCGCGACAGGACCTGGTGCAGTCGGGTCGGCGGCACCGGCTCTCGACGGACGCCGAGCACCCGCTCCCGCTCGACCTGCCGCACCTGCGCCTGGACACCTCGGCGCTGACCGCGGACCAGGCCGCGGCGCTGATCTGCGAGCGCCTGGGGCTGGTGACGTCCGGGGCCACTCCGCCGCCCCGGGCGGGGGCCCGGAGCGAGCGTCCGGGCGTGGATCAGAGCGAGTAGGGGTCCACCTGGAGCCGCACCGGCTCGAGCTTGCGGGCGGCCCGCACCCGCTGCACCTCCCCCAGCGCCGCCGACAGCGCCGCCCCCTGCGCCCGGGGCACCCGGACGACGACCCGGTGGCCGCTCTCGGGGTCGGACGGGTCCACGGGGACCGGCCCGAGCACCTCGGCCGCCTCCGGCGGGTCCAGCAGGACCAGCACGTCGTCCAGGGCGCCGGCGGTGCCCTCGACGATGGCCAGCCGGGAGGCCGGCGGCAGGTGCGCCTCGGCCCGCGACGCGGCCTCGCGGGCCACGAAGCCCCCCATGTCCCACCGCACCAGCGCCTGCGACGCGGCGTGCGCGGGATCGGCCACCAGGAGCACCCGGCCGCCGGGCCGGACCAGCCCGGCCGCGTTCGCCCAGCGGCGCAGCGCCTCCTCCTCCGTCCGGAGGTCGGGCCGGCTCAGCAGCACCCACGCGTCCAGGAGGACGACGGCGGCGTACCCGCCCTCGGCGACCGGCTCCGCGCCGGGAGTCGCGACGACGACCTGCGGCCGAGTGTCCACCGTCGTGAGCACGTGGTCACGCGCCGACGTGCGGACCCGGGCGCGCGGCAGGGCGCGGCCGATCTCCTCGGCCGTGCGCGCCTGTCCGAGCACGGGGGCGCGCAGGCCGTGGTCGCCGCACTCGGGGCAGGACCAGGTGGGCTGCTCCGTCCCGCACCAGGCGCAGCCGGGCGGCGTGGTCGGCCCCGTGAGCCGCAGCGGCCCCGTGCACGCAGGGCACCGCGCCGGCGTCCGGCAGCGTTCGCACGCCAGGGACGCGACGTAGCCCTGCCGCGGGTTGAGCACGAGGACGGGGCCCGACTCCAGGCCCTCCCGCAGGAGCTGGAGGGCCTGCTGCGGCAGCCGGGAGGTCCGCGCGTGCGGGTCCTTCACCAGGTCCATCTCGCTGGCCCCGGCCACCTCGATCCGGGCGGCCGCCCGCACCGTCTCCCGCGCAGCGGTCAGCTCGTGCGCCCAGCCGGTGCGCAGGAGGTGGTCCGCCTCCACCGTCCGGGCGAAGCCGCCGACCAGGGCGGCCGCACCCGCGCGACCGGCGCGCAGCAGCAGCGTCTCCCGCGCGTGCGGGTACGGGGCACGTGGCTCGGAGAGCAGGTCGTCCCCGTCGTCCCACACGACCACGAGGGCGAGGTCGGGCACCGGCGCGAAGGCGGCGGCACGCGTGCCGACCGCGATCCGGGCCTCGCCGTGCAGCAGTCGCAGGAACGAGCGGTACCGGGCGGCCGGGCCGAGGTCGGCCGTCAGCACGGCGTGCTGGGGCGCACCGGGCGGGGCGAGCGAGGTCAGGGCGGCGTCGACCCTGGCCACGTCCTTCCCGTCAGGGACGCAGACCACGACGCCGCCGGGGGCGGCGAGCGCGGCGTGGGCCAGGAGGAGGGGCCAGTCGGCGCCGGGCGGCGGGTTCCACACCGCCCGGGGCGCGCCCCCGGCCCGGAGGTGGCCCAGCCAGGCGGCCGCGTGGGGATGGGCGGCCCAGGCGGTCTCGGCGGGTCCGGGGCCGGCAGGGGGCCGCGGCTGCACCGGGGACGCCGCGCGCCGGGCGGCCTCCTCGGCTTCCGCGGTCGCGTGCCGCGGGGGCACCGCGAGGCGCAGGACGTCGGGGCGCGTCCCGGCGTACCGGGCGGCGACGTCGCCCGCCAGCGCCGCGATCTCCGGCGTCAGCACCGCCTCGCTGCCCACGACCCGCCGCAGCGGCTGGAGCAGCCCGGTGTGGTCGCTCTCGTCGGCGCGCTCCAGGAGGAAGCCGTCGGCCTCCTGCCCCGCGAACCGGACCTTGACCCGGACCCCCGGGCGCGCGGCGTCGGCCAGCGTGGCCGGCACGGCGAAGTCGAAGACCCGGTCGAGGTGGGCGGGCTGGAGGTCCAGCAGGACGCGCGCCACCGGCTGCGTCGGAGCCGGCGTGACCTCCACGGCCTTCCTCGCCCGGGTGGCCCGGGCCTTGGCCGCACGCACGCCCGCGAGGCCGGGCAGCAGGTCGGGCTGCTCCTCGGCGGGCGGCGGCGGGGGCGGGGTCACCCGGCCGGTTCTACCAGTCCCCGCCGACGGACCCGCCCCGCGGGTCAGCGGGTCACGCGGGCGGTCGCTGCCGACGTCCGCGTGGCCGCGTCCGTCCCGTCGGTGCCGTGGACCTGCACGGTGAGCCGGTGCCCGACGTCCTTGCCGACGGGCCGGTAGGTGCGGGCGGTGGCGCCGGCGATCGCGTGGCCGTCCCGGCGCCAGCGGTAGGTGAGGTCGGTCGAGCCGCCCCAGTCCCCCGCCTTGGCCGTCAGTCGGCGACCCACCACCGGCGAGCCGCTGATCCTCGGCCGCGGCGAGTGGAAGACGTCGCAGGTGTAGACGGTGACGTCGTCGAGCAGCCACCCGATGTAGGTGTAGATCGAGTCGGTGGCGTACGTGAAGACCGGCCGCACCTTCTTGCCCGCCAGGCTCGTGAGGTTGAGGCGACTCGCCTCCCAGCCCTCGGTGTGGCCACCGAACGCGACGCGCCCGCCGAGACCGGTGCTCGAGTGCGGCACGGCGTCCGGCCCGTTCACCCAGCTCATGGTGTCCGCGCGCTTCCTGGTGCCGTTGGCCACCACGTCCACGAGCCCGACGTCGTAGTAGTCGGCGCCGGAGCCGTCGTCGTAGGTGTCCATCACGTACCACTGGTGGAACCAGAGGTAGGACTTCTGCCCGGACGGCAGGGAGACCGTGCGGGAGAGCGTGAGGGCCGACCGCGCGTCGGCGGCGGTGGAGGTGTTGTACCAGGCGTCCTGGCCGGTGGCGGCGGGGACGCCGTAGGTGCTCTCCGTGCCGAAGTGCCACCGCTGCCCCGAGAGCAGGCTGCCCGGGTCGGCGGCCTTGGCCGCGTTCAGCAGCACCCGCTTCGTCCCGGAGGTGCACACCGGCTCGACGTGGGTGGCCGGGTCCACGCCCGCGGGCTCCTCGCCCAGGGCGGTGGCGAGGGTCGCGGAGTGCACGGCCACGCAGTCGTCGAGGGTGAACCCGTGGGTGCCGACGAGGTCCTGGCAGCTCTGGTCCAGCTGGTCGCCGAGGGCGGAGAAGCCGGACGCCGGGCTGAGGGACTGGATCACGTCGAGGTAGAGCACCGCGGTCTTGGTGAGGTCGGCGTCGCTGCCGTCGATGCCCGTCACCGTCTGGCCGCGGAAGGTGCCCCCCTGCGAGATCAGGTAGGCGGTCTTGTTGCCCACGCCGCTGTTGAGGTGGACGCCGCCGCTGTCGTACTCGTCCAGCACGTAGTCGCTGCTCTGCGTCGAGTCCGGGTCGCCGTAGATCGTCGGGTCGGACATGTCCCGGATCGCCCCGATGGGCAGGTCCTCCCCCATCGTCCAGCTGTCGGCGGAGTCCCCGGCCGAGGCGTGGCGGTGGTCGAAGATCTCCCCCATCACGTCGGCCATCGACTCGTTGATGGCGCCGGACTGGCCGTAGTAGACGAGGTTCGAGTACCGCTCGACGACGCCGTGGGTCATCTCGTGCCCGACGACGTCGTCGGCCGACTCGTAGCCGTCGCCGTAGACCATCTGCGAGCCGGACCAGTAGGCGTTCTGATAGGTGACGCCCGGGCAGAGGGACGAGAAGCAGGCGCGCACCACCGAGACCAGCGCGGTGCCCTCGTCGGTCTCCTGGCCGAGCAGGCTGGTCAGGTCGAGGTCACCCACCTCGTCGTAGAACCCCGCGACGCCGCCGGTGAGGTCGAACGCGGTGTCCACCTGGTCGTCCCCGGAGGCACCGCTCGTCTCCGTGCGGGCGAACCCGCTCGTGCAGACCGGCTCGGCGGTGAGCTCTCCGTTCGCGTTGTCGCACACCACCCGGTTGAGGCTCGGGAACCGGTCGATCCGCAGCAGGACTGCCCCGGTCACGTCGTCCACGTAGATCGTCTGCGCCAGCGTGGACCCGTCGCGGGCCGTGCCGTCGACCTCCACGGCCACGGCGGTCCGCGCGGACGGCAGCGGGAGGTCGAGGACGGCCGGGTCCAGCAGCACCCGACCGGTGCTGGAGGCCGCCGTGACGTCGGCCGCGCCCCGCGAGCCCGCCACCACGGCCGTGCGGCGCGCCTCGCGGGCGCCGACCCGGGCCGTGGCGAGCCCCGTCTCCGCGGACACGTCCGTGGCCAGGGAGGCGAGCGAGCCGTCCTCGCGCAGGCGCACCACGGCGCCGCCGCCCAGGACCGGCACGCCGTCGACCTCCTGGTCGAAGCGGACGACCTGGACCCCGGAGACGGCGTCCCTGACCGAGGACGGCACGAGGTCCGGCGTGGCGACGGTGGGCCGGTAGTCGTCGAGGTAGGCCCGGGCGGCCGACCGGGCCTGCGTGTCGCCGTCCACGTCCTCGGCGAGCAGGAGGGCGTCGGCGTCCACGTTCACGCTGACGTGGCCGGCCTCCCGGCGCACGCTGACGCCGTCGTCCGAACCGCGGGCGGACGTGCCGGCCACGCCGACAGCGTCCGCAGCGGGCGCGGTGACCAGCGTCGGCGCGAGCGCGCCCGGCAGGGCCACCGCGAGGACCAGCAGGGAGCGGCGCAGCCGCCGGACGGAGGCACGTCGGTGCGCGAGATCGACCACGGCGAGAGCCTAGGGTCGCGGGGCGCTCGCGACGAGATCTTTCACAGGAATCTCACCGGGAGCGCGACCCTGGACGAGGGCGCGCTCCCGGTGGGTGGGGCGAGGTGGGTGCCGTCTGCTCAGATGCCGGCGGCGAGCCGCAGCGCGGCGGCGCGGTCGGTGCGCTCCCAGCTGAACCCGGCGATCTCGCGGCCGAAGTGGCCGTACGCGGCCGTGCGGGCGTAGATGGGGCGCAGCAGGTCGAGGTCGGCGATGATCGCCGCCGGGCGCAGGTCGAAGACCTCGAGCACGGCCTCCTGGATCTTCTCGTCCGGCACGGCACCGGTGCCGAAGGTCTCGACGAAGACGCCCACCGGCTGGGCCTTGCCGATCGCGTAGGCGACCTGGACCTCGCAGCGCTTCGCCAGTCCGGCGGCCACCACGTTCTTGGCGACCCAGCGCATGGCGTAGGCGGCCGAGCGGTCGACCTTCGACGGGTCCTTGCCCGAGAAGGCGCCGCCACCGTGGCGGGCCATGCCGCCGTAGGTGTCGACGATGATCTTGCGGCCGGTGAGGCCCGCGTCGCCCATGGGGCCGCCGACGACGAACTTGCCGGTGGGGTTCACCAGCAGGCGGTAGCCGTCGGAGTCGATGTCGAACTGCTCGAGCACCGGGGCGATCACGTGCTTGGCGATGTCGGGCTGGAGCTGGGTGTCGAGGTCGATGCCCTCGGCGTGCTGGGTGGAGAGCACCACGGTGTCGATCCGGCGGGCCACGCCGGCGTCGTCGTACTCGACGGTGACCTGGGTCTTCCCGTCGGGGCGCAGGTACGGGAGCGTCCCGTCCTTGCGCACGGCCGAGAGCCGCTCCGCCAGCGTCTGCGCGATCTTGATCGGCAGGGGCATGAGCTCCGGGGTGTCGTCGCAGGCGTACCCGAACATGAGCCCCTGGTCGCCGGCGCCCTGCAGGTCCTTCTCGTCCACCGAGGCGGACGTGCGGTGCTCGTGGGCCTTGTCGACGCCCTGCGCGATGTCGCCGGACTGTCCACCGATCGCGACCATGACGCCGCAGGTGGTGCCGTCGAAGCCCTTGTCGGAGTGGTCGTAGCCGATGTCGAGGATCGTCTTGCGGACGATCGACTTGATGTCGACGTAGCCCTTGGTCGTCACCTCGCCCGCCACGACGACGAGGCCGGTGGTGAGCAGGGTCTCGACCGCCACGCGGGACGTGGGGTCCTGTCGCAGCATCTCGTCCAGGACAGCGTCACTGATCTGGTCGGCGATCTTGTCGGGGTGTCCCTCGGTCACCGACTCGGAGGTGAACAGGCGTCCGGTCATCGTTGTGCGTCCTCGTTCCTGGTTGCTGCGTGCGACGGGGCGTGCCCGCCCACGGTAGCCAGCGGGGCCTCACCCCACCGACGGTGTCTCACCGGTGCGTCGCGCCCGGGTGCGGCCGCGACGCCGTGCTCGGCGCTCAGGAGTCCATCCGGAGCGACACCTGGTCCCAGATGGCGTGGGCCAGGACACGCTTGGCGGCCCGCGGCACGAGCACCTCGGTGCCGTCGGCCGCGAGGATCACGGCCTCGTTGTCGTCCGCGCCGAAGACGGCGCCGCCGCCGACGTCGTTGACGACGAGCAGGTCGCAGCCCTTGCGGGCCAGCTTCGCCCGCCCGAGCTCGAGCACGGTGCCCGTCTCGTCGCCGGTCTCCGCGGCGAAGCCCACGACGACCTGGCCCGAGCGGGCGCGGTCGTGCGCGAGCGTGGCCAGCACGTCCGGGTTCTGCTCGAGGTGGACCGGGTCCACCGTGCCGTCCGCGCGCTTCTTGATCTTGGTGCTCGAGTGCGCCAGCGGCCGGAAGTCGGCCGGCGCCGCGGCCATGACCACCGCGTCGGCTTCCTTCGCCGCGGTCAGCACCGCGTCGCGCAGGTCGGCGGTGCTCACGACGGGCACGACGTCCACCCCGGCGGGGTCGGCGAGGGCGGTGTTCGCCGCCACCAGCGTGACCCGAGCCCCGCGGGCGGCCGCCGCGCGGGCCAGCGCGTAGCCCTGCTTGCCCGAGGAGGCGTTGCCCAGGAAGCGGACCGGGTCGAGGTGCTCCCGCGTGCCGCCGGCGCTCACCACCACGTGCCGCCCGGCCAGGTCCGTCCGGCCGGACAGGTCGGCCGGGTCCACGGCGGCCGAGCGGGCGAGCAGGTCGAGGCACGCCTCGAAGATCTCGGACGGGTCGGGGAGCCGACCCTTGCCGGTGTCGGCGCCGGTGAGCCGGCCGCTGGCGGGCTCCAGCACGACGACCCCGCGATCACGCAGCGTGGCGACGTTCGCCACCGTGGCGGGGTGCTCCCACATCTCGGTGTGCATCGCGGGGGCGAGCACCACCGGGCAGCGCGCGGTGAGGAGCGTGGAGGTCAGCAGGTCGTCGGCGCGACCGTGGGTGGCACGGGCGAGGAAGTCGGCGGTCGCCGGCGCCACCACCACCAGGTCGGCCTCCCGACCCAGCCGGACGTGCGGCACCTCGTGCACGTCGTCCCACACCCGCGTGTGGACGGGCTTGCCCGAGAGGGCCGCCCAGGTGGGCGCCCCGACGAACTCCAGCGCGGCGGCGGTCGGGACGACGGTGACGTCGTGCCCGGACTCCGTGAACCGGCGCAGCAGCTCGGCGGCCTTGTACGCAGCGATCCCGCCGGCGACGCCCAGGACCACACGGGTCGGGGCGTCGGCGACGGGATCGGACGCGCGGGTTGTGCTCACCCGCGCCAGCTCACTCGGTGAAGTCGGCGGCCGCGGCCTCGGCGGCCGCCTGCTCGGCGGCCAGCTCCGCCGGGTCGACCTTCTCCAGGGTCAGCAGGTCCTCGTTGACCTCGCGGAGCGCGATCGAGAGGGGCTTCTCCTGGACGTGGGTCTCGACCAGCGGACCCACGTACTCCAGCAGGCCCTCGCCGAGCTGGGAGTAGTAGGCGTTGATCTGCCGGGCGCGCTGGGCGCCGTAGAGGACGAGCTGGTACTTGCTGTCCGTCTTGGAGAGCAGGTCGTCGATGGACGGGTTCGTCACGCCCACGGCCTCGATGTTGGGGGCAGCCACGCTGATGAGCCTCACAAGTCTTCTCGGGGAGCAGGTCTGTGCGCCGGGTGGGCGCTACGGCCGGACCTGCGGGTCGGCCATCATCAAGGTTACCAAGTCGTCGGCGGCGTCATGAACTTCGTGGTTCACGATCGTCACGTCGAACTCCGGCTCGGCCGCGAGCTCCTCGCGCGCCGTGGCCAGTCTGCGCTCACGCTCCTCCTCGTTCTCAGTGCCGCGGCCGACGAGCCGGCGGACCAGCTCCTCCCACGACGGAGGCTTGAGGAAGACCTGGAGCGCCTCCGGCATCGTCTGCCGGACCTGGCGCGCGCCCTGGAGGTCGATCTCCAGGAGGGCGGGCCTCCCGGCGGCCAGGGCCTCGTCCACGGGGCCACGCGGCGTGCCGTAGCGGGCGACCTTGTGCACGACGGCCCACTCCAGCATGTCGCCGGACTCGACCATCCGGTCGAACTCCGCCTCGGTGACGAAGTGGTAGTGCACGCCGTCCTCCTCGCCGGGACGCGGCTTGCGCGTCGTCGCCGAGACGGAGATCCAGACGTCGGGGTGCTGCTCACGCACGGCGGCGGCCACGGTGCCCTTGCCGACCGCGGTGGGGCCGGCGAGGACGACGAGACGGCTCGGACGCTGCTCGGGCGTGCGGGACTGCTGCGTGGCGGACTCGGGCTGCGGGTCGGACAGGGTCACAGACCCGCGTCCGCGCCGAACTCCTTCTCGAGAGCAGCCACCTGCTTCGTCCCGAGACCACGGACGCGACGGCTCTCGGCGATGCCGAGACGCTCCATCATCTGACGGGCGCGGACCTTGCCGAGGCCCGGCATCGACTGCAGGAGGTCGACCACGCGCATCTTGCCGATGACCTCGTTGGTCTGCCCCTCCTTGAGCACCTCGGAGATGGAGGCGCCGGAGTTCTTCAGGCGGTTCTTCACCTCCGCGCGCTCCCGGCGCGACGCGGCAGCCTTCTCGAGCGCCGCCTGGCGCTGTTCGGGGGTCAGCGGGGGAAGGGCCACGGGCTCAATCCTTCTACGCGTATCGGTTGGTGCAGGTCGGGGCCAATCTAGTCACACGTCTGGGGCGCGGGCAACGCGCCCCGCCACAAGCCGGTCACCGGTTGGTCACGTGCCGGTCAGCGAGGTGCCGCAGACGGCCCTGACCTCGGCCTCCACGGTCGAGAGCGCGGACGCCGCGTCGCTCGACGCGAGCTGGCGCGCTGCTGCGCGCACGGCGTCCAGGTCCGCGTCCGAGACCCCCTCCGGCGGGTCGTCGACGTCGAGGTCCTCCGGGGCCGTGCCGGTGCCGTCCACGGCCGCGTCGAGGGCGTCCGAGAGCGCCTGGACCCGTCCGACCAGGTACTGCCAGTCGGCCACGACGTCGTCGGGGCTGGCGTCCCGCAGGTCCTGGAGCACGCCCAGCACGTCCACCAGCGCCGTCGGGGAGTCCGACGCCACCGCGGCAGCCAGCGGGTCCTGAGCCCCGCTCACGGTGTCGCAGTAGTCGGCGTAGGGGTCCGACGAGCACGCGGGCAGGCCGGCGAGGGCAACGGCGCAGGCCAGGCCGGCCGTCACCCGCCACCCGGCTCGCCGCCGCGTCCCCGACGATCCCGGCAGCCCCGGCATCCCCGACCGCCCTCAGCCCTGCGCGGCGAGCGCGTCGTTCGCCGCCCGCGCGGCCGCGGCCAGCCGGCCGGCGTCCGGGCCCTGGGCGAGGACCTCGCGCGAGGAGGAGGCGAGGACGTGGGGGGCGGCCGGGCCGAAGATGCGGGCGATGTCCGCGACCGTCCCGCCCTGCGCCCCGAACCCGGGGGCCAGCACCGGCCCGCCGAAGTCCACGTCCGCGTGCGTGACGACCCCGTCGGCCAGGGTCGCCCCGATGACCGCGCCGAACGAGCCGAGGCCGGTGCCGCCGGTCTCGGCGGCGTTGAGGGCGGCGAGGTGGGAGAGGACGCGGTCGGCGACCCGCTCCCCCGCGGTGCTCGACCCGTCGGCCGTCCGCGCGTGCTGGACCTCGGGCCCCTCCGGGTTCGAGGTGAGCGCGAGCACGAAGAGCCCGCCGCCGTGCTTGCGGGCGGTGTCCACGAACGGGGTGAGGCTCCCGAAGCCGAGGTAGGGGCTCACCGTGACCGCGTCGCTGCACAGCGGCGAGGCGGGGTCGAGGTAGGCGTCCGCGTAGGCCTGGCTGGTGGAGCCGATGTCGCCGCGCTTCACGTCCAGGCACACGAGCGCACCGGCCTGTCTCGCCGTGGCGATCACCCGCTCCAGGACGGCAACGCCCCTGCTGCCGAAGCGCTCGTAGAACGCCGACTGGGGCTTGAGCACCGAGCAGACGGGCGCCAGGGCCTCGGTGGCCGTGAGCGCGAACCGCTCGAGCCCGGCGACGTCGTCGTCGAGGCCCCACGCGCGCAGGAGCGCCGCGTGGGGGTCGATGCCGGCACAGAAGCGACCCCGGGCGGCGAGCGCCGCCTCGAGACGGGCGCCGAAGCGGCCTGCTTCCGGCTGGGTCTGCTCGCTCATGCGGGGTCCTCCTGGGTGCGGTGCTCGGGTGCGGGGTGCTCAGCTTGCTCGGGTGCAACGTGCTCGGGTGCAGCGTGCTCGGGTGCAGGTTTCTCGGGCGCGGGGCGCTCGGGGACCGCCAGCCCCTCGGCGATCCGCGCGGCCGCGGTGGGGTCCGTGAGGAGGGCGCTGCCGACCGCCACGGCCACGGCACCGGCGTCCAGGTGGGCCCGGGCGTCGGCGACCGTGGCGATCCCGCCGCATCCCACCACGTCGGCGCGCAGGCCTGCCAGGTCCAGGGACTTCACGACCTCCGCCACCGCGCGCAGCGCCAGGGGGGCCACCGCGGGCCCGGAGAGGCCGGCGTGCCGGCCGTCCGGGAACGCGGCCGGCTGGGCGCCACCGACCACGACGGCGGCGGCCCCGCCCTCGACGGCGGCGCGGGCGTGCTCGGGCGCCCGGACGGGGTCCGGCCAGATCTTGGCCAGCAGCGGCACCCCCGGTGGCAGCTGGGCGACGGCCGCCTCGACGAGGCGGGTCGTCGCGAACGGCTCGCGCGGCGTGCGGACGCCGGCCACCTCGGCGTCCGGCAGGGACAGCGCGAGCTCGACGGCGCTGACGCCGGAGGTGCGCGCCAGCCCGGAGACCACCTCGGCGACCTCGGCGACGCTCTCCCCCGCCACCGAGACCACGACGCGCGCGCCGGCCTGGACGAGGGCGGGCAGCTCGGTGGCGCAGAACGCGGTGAGCCCGGGGTTCGGCAGGCCGGTGGCGTGCAGCAGCCCGGCGGGCGACTCCAGCACCCGCGGGGCGGGCCCGCCGGGTCGCGCGGTGAGGGTGATCGTCCGGGTGACGAAGGCGCCGTAGGTGCTCAGGGGCGCGTAGCCGGCGAGCTCGCGGCCGGTGCCGCCGCACCCGGACGCGACGAGCACCGGGGAGGCGAGCGTGAGCCCGGCCAGGCGGACCGGCCCGGTCACGAGGCGTCCCCCGGCACGGACAGGTCGTCCCAGCGGACCCGGTCCCCGCGCAGCACCGGCCCCTCGGCGCAGGCGCGGACCGTGCGCCCCACCCCGTCCTCACCGACGACCGGCACGGGGCAGCCGTGGCACAGGCCCGTCGCGCACGGTGTCGGGACGCCCAGCGCGACCTGGCTCCACGCACCGTGGTCCTCGGCCGCCCGGGCCACCGCGTGCAGCAGCGGCACCGGCCCGGCGGCGTAGACGACCGCGGCGCCACTGCGGCGCAGGACGTCGGGCAGCAGCGCGGCCGTGGGCCCCTTGACCCCGACCGAGCCGTCGAGCGTGGCCACGGTGACGGTGCGCGCGATGCGCCGGGCCTCCAGCGCCGAGAGCAGGTGCGCCTCGTCGGCGGCCCCCAGCAGCAGGTGGACGGGGCAGTCACGCTCGCGCAGCCGCTCGGCCAGCGCGAAGAGGGGTGCGCTGTGCGCCCCCTCCCCCACCAGGACGACGGGCACCGGCTCCTTCGGCAGGGCGAACGCCCGGCCGCCGAGCGGCCCGGTCACCTCCACGCGGTCGCCGCGCGAGAGCCCGGCGAGCCAGCGGCTTCCGGGCCCGACGGGGTCCACGACGAGCGAGACGGTGGCCGCGTGCCCGCCCAGCGCACGGACCTGGTGGATCCAGAACGCGCGGCGGGCCAGCCGCGTCCGCTCCCCCGGCGCGCCGACGGACACGGCTACGAACGACCCGGGCCGGTGCCGCTCCCCCACCCCCGGCGCTGCCAGGGTGAGGTGGGAGAACGCACCGATCCGCTTGCCGGCGAGCACCTCGGCGAGGACGTGCACGGGTCCGGCGGGACGGGTCGGCTCGGGGCTCACGCGGTGCGGGCCCCGGCTCCCGCGGCGATCCTGGCCGGCCACGCGGGCCCGCCGTAGATGAAGCCGGTGTAGGCCTGCACGAGGTCGGCCCCGGCGGCGAGCCGCTCCCGGGCGTCCGCCACCGTCGAGATCCCGCCCACCCCGATGAGGGTGAGGTCGGGGCCCACGCGTCGGCGCAGCCGGCGCACCACCTCGGTCGAGCGCTCCGTCAGCGGCGCCCCGGAGAGGCCGCCGGCCCCCAGGGCCGCCACCTCGTCCTCGGGCGTGACCAGGCCCGACCGCGCGATGGTCGTGTTCGTGGCGATGACGCCGTCCAGGACGCCGTCGCGGGCGCCGGCCGTCGCCATGTCGGCCACCGCGTCCACGTCCTCGTCCGCCAGGTCAGGCGCGATCTTCACGAGGAGCGGGACGCGACGACCGCGGTGCCCGCGGCCGTCGGTCGTCGCCTCGTCGGCGACCCGCCGCACGTGCGCCAGCAGCGGGGCGAGCTTCTCCACGGCCTGGAGGTTGCGCAGGCCGGGGGTGTTGGGCGAGGAGACGTTGACGACGAGGTAGTCGGCGAACGGCGCCAGGAGCCGGGCGCTGATCGCGTAGTCGGCCTCGACGGCCGCCTGGTCGTCGTCCGGGACGACCTTGGACTTGCCGATGTTGACCCCCAGCACCGGACGGCCGCGGGGGTCACGCCCTCGCAGGCGCCCCGCACGCTGCTCCAGGCGTCGGGCCACGACCGCGGCACCGTCGTTGTTGAAGCCCATCCGGTTGACGATCGCCCGGTCGGCCGGGAGCCGGAACAGCCGCGGCTGCGGGTTGCCCGGCTGGGGCCGCCCCGTGACGGTGCCGACCTCGACGTGCCCGAAGCCCAGCGCGGCGAGCGCGTCGATGCCCGTGGCGTTCTTGTCGAACCCGGCCGCGAGACCCAGCGGGTTCGCGAACGTCAGCCCGAGGGTGTGCACCGGCGTCGCCGACGTCCCCCGCACGGTCGCGAGGCCGCGTCGGACGGCGGCCAGGGCCGGGCCGCCGGCGCGCACGCCGACGAACCCGACCCGGTGGGCCAGCTCCGGGTCCACCCGGACCGCCAGGTGGTCGAACAGCAGGTCGTAGGCGCCCATGCGTCGTCCGTGTCCCTCCGCCTCGTCCGCCCGGCTCAGCGGCCGGCCAGCGCGGCCCAGTCCTGCAGCGAGCGCACGCCCACGTCACCGCGGCCCATCGCCTCGATGCCCTGGACCGCGGCCGCGAGGCCCTGGACGGTGGTGATGCAGGGGACGTTCGCGCGGATGGCCGCCGTGCGGATCTCGTACCCGTCCAGGCGCGCGTGGCCGGAGCCGCCCGCGCCGTAGGGGGTGTTGACGATCAGCTGGATGGCGCCCTCGGCGATGAGCTGGACCGTGGTCTTCTCGCCGTTCGGCCCCTCGCCCTCGAAGTGCTTGCGCACCACGGTGCACGGGACGCCGGAGCGGCGGAGCACCTCGGCGGTGCCCTGCGTCGCCATGATCTCGAAGCCCAGCTCCGCGAGGACCTTGACCGGGAAGATCATCGAGCGCTTGTCACGGTTCGCCATGGAGACGAAGACCGCGCCGGAGGTCGGCAGGACGCCGAACGCGGCGGCCTGGGACTTGGCGAAGGCGGTGCCGAAGTCCGCGTCGAAGCCCATGACCTCGCCGGTGGACTTCATCTCCGGGCCCAGCACGGTGTCGACCTGGCTGCCGTCGGGGGCACGGAACCGGTTGAACGGCATCACGGCCTCCTTCACGGCGATCGGCTGGTCGCCGGGCAGGGTGCCGCCGTCGCCCTCCGCCGGCAGCACGCCGACCTCGCGCAGGTGGGCGATCGACTCACCCAGCATGACGCGCGCGGCGGCCTTGGCCAGGGAGGTCGCGGTCGCCTTCGAGACGAACGGCACGGTGCGGGACGCACGCGGGTTCGCCTCGAGGACGTAGAGGATGTCGCCGGAGAGCGCGAACTGGATGTTGATCAGGCCCTTGACCCCGACGCCGGCCGCGATGCCGCGGGTGGCCTCGCGGATGCGGGCGATCTCCCCCGCGCCGAGCGTGATCGGGGGCAGCGCGCAGGCCGAGTCGCCGGAGTGGATGCCGGCCTCCTCGATGTGCTCCATGACCCCGCCCAGGAACAGGTCGGTGCCGTCGTAGAGCGCGTCGACGTCGATCTCGACCGCGTCGTCCAGGAACCGGTCGACCAGCACCGGGGCCGCGGGGCTGATGAGGCCCGCCGCCACGTACTTGTCGAGGTAGGTCTCCAGGCTCTCGTCGTCGTAGACGATCTCCATGCCGCGGCCGCCGAGGACGTACGAGGGCCGGACGAGGACCGGGTAGCCGATCTCGCGGGCGATCTCGCGCGCCTCGGGCCACGAGGTGGCGGTGCCGTGCTTGGGCGAGACGAGCCCGGCGGCGGCGAGGACGCGACCGAACGCGCCCCGCTCCTCCGCCAGGTCGATTGCGTCCGGGCTGGTGCCCACGATCGGGACGCCGGCCGCCGCCAGGCCCTGCGCCAGGCCCAGCGGGGTCTGGCCGCCCAGCTGGCAGATGACGCCGGCGATCGGGCCGGCCTGCGCCTCCGCGTGCACGACCTCCAGGACGTCCTCGAGCGTGAGCGGCTCGAAGTAGAGCCGGTCGGAGGTGTCGTAGTCGGTCGAGACGGTCTCGGGGTTGCAGTTGACCATGACGGTCTCGTAGCCGGCCTCGGAGAGCGCGAGCGAGGCGTGGACGCACGAGTAGTCGAACTCGATGCCCTGACCGATGCGGTTCGGCCCGGAGCCGAGGATGATCACGGCCTCCTTCGTGCGGGGCGAGACCTCGGTCTCCTCGTCGTAGGAGGAGTAGTGGTACGGCGTCGCCGCGGCGAACTCGGCCGCGCAGGTGTCCACGGTCTTGTAGACCGGCCGGATGCCCAGGGCGTGGCGCACGCCGCGCACGACGTCCGCGGTCATCCCGCGCATCTTGCCGAGCTGCGCGTCGGAGAACCCGTGGCGCTTGGCGCGGCGCAGGAGCGCCGGGGTCAGCTCCTCGGCCTCGATGACCTCGAGCGCGACCTCGTTGATGAGGGCCAGCTGGTCGACGAACCACGGGTCGATCTTGGTGGCGTCGAAGACCTCCTGGGCGGTCGCGCCGGCCCGCAGCGCGTCCATCACCAGCTTGAGGCGGCCGTCGTGCGGCACCGACGCGCGCTCGAGGAGGTCGGCCTTGTCGAGCTCGACGAACGCCTTGTCCCAGTCGAACGTCGCGCCCTTGGACTCCAGGGAGCGCAGCGCCTTCTGGAGCGCCTCGGTGAAGCTGCGGCCGATGGCCATGGCCTCGCCGACCGACTTCATGTGGGTGGTGAGGACCGGGTCGGCGCCGGGGAACTTCTCGAACGCGAACCGCGGGACCTTGACCACGACGTAGTCGAGGGTCGGCTCGAAGGCGGCCGGGGTGCCCCGCTTCTCGCCGTCCTCGCCGATCACCGAGGTGATGTCGTTGGGGATCTCGTCCAGCGTGTAGCCGATGGCGACCTTCGCGGCGATCTTGGCGATCGGGTAGCCGGTCGCCTTCGAGGCGAGCGCGGAGGAGCGGGAGACGCGCGGGTTCATCTCGATGACGATGATCCGGCCGTCCTCGGGGTTCACCGCGAACTGGATGTTGCAGCCGCCGGTGTCGACGCCCACCTCGCGGATGACGCCGATGGAGATGTTGCGCAGGCGCTGGTACTCGCGGTCGGTGAGCGTCATCGCCGGGGCGACGGTGATGGAGTCACCGGTGTGCACGCCCAGCGGGTCGAGGTTCTCGATCGAGCAGACGATGACGACGTTGTCGGCCTTGTCGCGCATGACCTCCAGCTCGTACTCCTTCCAGCCGAGGATCGACTCCTCGAGGAGCACCTCGGTGGTCGGGCTGGCGGTGAGGCCGGCGCCGGCGATGCGGCGCAGGTCGTCCTCGGAGTAGGCCAGGCCGGAGCCGGCGCCGCCCATGGTGAAGGACGGGCGGACGACGACCGGGTAGCCGAGCTCCTCGGCACCGTCGAGGCACAGCTGGAGGCCGTGGGCGACCTTCTCGTCCTTCGTCGCGTCGGCGCCCAGCGACTCGCCGTTGCAGATCACGCTCCGCGCGACCTCGGCGCCCCACTCGGCCGGGAGGTCCTCGACGATCGCCTTGAACTGCTCGCGGTTCTCGCCCTTGTTGATCGCCTCGACGCTGGCGCCGATGAGCTCGACGCCGTACTTCTCGAGGACGCCGTTCTCGTGCAGGCTCATCGCCGCGTTGAGGGCGGTCTGGCCGCCGAGGGTCGCCAGCAGCGCGTCGGGGCGCTCCTTGGCGATGACCCGCTCGACGAACTCGGGGGTGATCGGCTCGACGTAGGTGGCGTCGGCGAACTCCGGGTCGGTCATGATCGTGGCCGGGTTGGAGTTCACCAGGATCACGCGCAGGCCCTCGGCCCGCAGCACGCGGCACGCCTGGGTGCCGGAGTAGTCGAACTCGCAGGCCTGGCCGATGACGATCGGCCCGGAGCCGATCACCATGATCGAGGAGATGTCGGTGCGCTTCGGCATGGCTCAGGCCTCCTTGCTGCTGCTGAGGACGGGGGTGGTGGCGGCCGTGGAGGTCAGGCCCCCGGCCATGAGGTCCTTGAACCGGTCGAACAGGTAGCCGGCGTCGTGCGGGCCGGCCGCGGCCTCCGGGTGGTACTGGACGCTGAAGCCCTTGAGGACGCCGTCCTCCCCCCGCAGCTCGAGGCCCTCGACGCAGTCGTCGTTGAGGTTGACGTGGCTGACGGTCGCCTCGCCGTACGGGGTCTGGGTGGCCCGGTCGAGCGGGGCGTCCACCGCGAACCCGTGGTTGTGGGCGGTGACCTCCACCTTCGAGGTGGTGCGGTCGATGACCGGCTGGTTGATGCCGCGGTGCCCGTACTTGAGCTTGTAGGTGCCGAAGCCGAGGGCCCGGCCGAAGAGCTGGTTGCCGAAGCAGATGCCGAAGTACGGCAGGCCCTGCGCGAGCGCCGCCTGGAGCGTCTCCACCTGGGCGGTCGTGGCGGACGGGTCGCCCGGCCCGTTCGAGTAGAACAGGCCGTCCGGGCTCACGGCGTTGATGTCGTCGATGGTGGCGGTGGCGGGGAGCACGTGCACCTCGATGCCGCGCTCGGCCATCCGGTACGGCGTCATCGCCTTGATGCCCAGGTCGAGGGCGGCGACGGTGTACTGCTTCTCGCCCTGCGCGGGGACGACGTACGCCTCCTGCGTGGAGACGGCGGCGGAGAGCTCCGCACCGGCCATCTCCGCGGACTCCTGGACCTTCGCCAGCAGCAGGGCCGGGTCGAGGGTCTCGGTCGAGATCCCGACGCGCATGGCACCGCGCTCGCGCAGGTGGCGGGTGAGGGCCCGGGTGTCGATGCCGGAGATCCCGACGACGCCCTGCGCCTTCAGCTCGTCGTCCAGGCTGCGCTGCGCGCGCCACGAGGAGGACACGCGGCTGGGGTCGCGCACGACGTAGCCCGCGACCCAGATGCGGGAGGACTCCGGGTCCTCGTCGTTGACGCCCGTGTTGCCGATGTGCGGGGCCGTCATGACCACCACCTGGCGGTGGTAGGACGGGTCGGTGAGCGTCTCCTGGTACCCGGTCATGCCGGTCGAGAAGACCGCCTCGCCGAAGGTCTCGCCCTCGGCGCCGTAGGAGTCGCCGTGGAAGGTGCGTCCGTCCTCCAGGACCAGGATGGCCGGCCGGGGGGTCGCGGGGGCATGCGAAGGCACGCCGTACCTCCTTCTCCGCCTCACAGGACGGGTCGTTAAAGGATGTCGGTCTGGGCGCGAGCCTAGCAGCGCACGGGTCGTTCGCCCCTGTCGGGAGGGCCGGTTCCGCGCCTCGGTCACACGCCCCCGGGTACCGCCGGGCCGGGTCCCCGCTGCCCCGACGCCGGGAGCCGTCGTCGGGTGTGACGGAACCCTCCGCACCCCCGGCGCGTCCCACCCCCGTGCGCGCCCACCACCTGACCCCCGTGCTGTGCCTGGCCCTGCTCCTCCTCGCGGCGTGCGGGGGCGGGACCTCGTCGGGCTCGCCGTCGCCGGACTCGCGGTGGGGCGCGGACGCGACGGTGCGGCTCGTCCGCGCCGACGGCAGCGGGGCCGGGGACGGCGCCCGGCTCGCCGAGGTCGCGGGCGGGCCGGGTCACGCCGGCTGGGAGGCGTCCTCGTCGACGCTCGCCTACGCCAGCGAGATCGGCTACTCGGGCTCCTGCGCCCCGACGGCCCGCCTCGGCGGCACGTCCGAGGACCCGCGCCTGGTGCTGCGACCCTTCACGAGCTCGAAGGTCCTGTGCACCGCCGACGCCGTGAGCTGGGTCGTGGTCGTCACGGGCCTCGAGGACGCCCCCGGGACGCTGCTGGTGACGGACCTCTCCGGCGGCACCAGCGTCCAGGTCTCCGGCGTCGACTGATCCGTCCACCTGATCCGTCCACCTGGTCGGGCCCACCGATCCGCTCCCGGGCCCACGGTCCGCACCTGAGCGGGGTCCTTAACACAGGTGGTACCCCTGGCGGTATCGCGCGCCCGCGGCGTGCCGGCACGCGCGAGGACCCTTGCGCCGGCGACCCGGACGTCGCTCTGCTGGCCGAGCCGGCGACTCGTCCGGCGCGTCCGAGCAGGGGGAAGTGAGCACGATGCGCAAGGCAGCATGGATCTCGTCGGTGGCCCTCGGAGTCGTCCTCGTGATCGGCGGCGTCGTCACGTGGGCCGTGGTCACCTCGACCCTGTCCGCGCAGCGGATCACCGTCTCCGGCGACGCCGACTGCATGGCGGGGACGGCCGTCGACAACCCGATCTCGGCGTACTGCCAGGCGAAGGTGATCGACAAGCACACCGCGGCGATCACCGGGGGCCAGACCTACGCCGAGCTCGCGCAGGACGACCCGCTGCGCGAGACGGCGATGACGTCCTCGTTCCTGCAGGCCTCGCTGTTCACCTCGGTGCTCGCGTTCGGGATGAGCGCCGTGGCCGTCGCGATGGGGCTGATCTTCGTGCTGATCGGCCTCGGCATGCGGGACGTCACCAAGCACTCCCCCCAGCACGCCGAGCCCGCCCACGTCGCGGTCTGACCCCGGGCCCGACCCGGGACCCGGGTTCGCCCTCCTGGCCTGGGCGGCTCAGAGGGCGCCGAGGATGCGCGCTCGCGCCTCGCGGTGCTCGTCCTCGCTGATCACGCCCTGTGCGTGCAGGTCGTCGACGGCGCGCAGCCGCTCGGCGACCGACGAGGTTGGTGCGGCGGCGCGCTCAGCGGCCGCCGCCTCGACCGGGCGGTCCTGCGAGCGCAGGGAGGCGGCGAGGTAGGTCGCCTCGAGCCCGTCGTCGGAGAGCAGCGACATCTGGACGGCGTCGGACTCGTCCAGGCCCGCGCGGCGGGCCAGGCCGCGGGCCTTGGTCACGCGCCACGCGGTCGTCGCGATGCCGACCCCGATGATCACGAGCACGAACACGACCCAGAGGCCGAAGACCGGATCGCTCGTCATGTCGCCCGTGCTGCTCGCACCGAGCTCCATCGGGTGGCCCAGGCGGCTGGAGAAGACGGCGTTCATGCGGCCATTCCTACCCTGGAAGAACGTCAATCATGCCTGGACGCGCCGCGCGACGTGCGCGCGGTGGCCGGGGCGGACCACGGGTCCTCCGGCCAGGGGTGCTTCGGGTAGCGCCCGCGCATCTCCGCCCGGACGCCGGCGTACGGGCCGTCCCAGAACGAGGCCAGGTCAGCGGTCACCGCGAGGGGTCGCCCGGCCGGCGAGAGCAGGTGCAGGAGCACCGGCACGGACCCGTCCGCCAGGCGCGGGGTGGAGGCCAGGCCGAAGCACTCCTGCAGCTTGCAGGCCACGACCGGCTGGCCGGAGGCGTCGGAGTAGTCGACGCGGTGGGTGGCGCCCGAGGGCACGGGCAGCCTCTCGGGGGCCAGCTCGTCGAGGCGGGCCGCCTCGGGCCAGGGCAGGAGGCCGCGCAGGCCCGCGAGGACGTCGAGCCGCGCGAGGTCCCGGCCCGCGCGGACCCGGGAGACGTCCAGCCAGCGGTCGAGCCCGTCCAGCAGGGCCGCGTCCTCGACGTCGGGCCAGGGGTCACCGAGCGCTCCGTGGAGGAACGCCAGCCGGGCGCGCAGCGACCGGGCCGCGTCCGTCCAGGGCAGGGCGTCGAGCCCCTCACGCCGCAGTCCGTCGCGCACCGCCGCCGCCACCGCCGCCGGGTCGGGGTCGCCCGAGGGGGCCGAGGCGAGGACGATCGCGCCCAGCCGGTCGACCCGCCGGGCGCGCACCCGGCCGTCCGCCCAGGTCACCTCGTCGGCCGTCCGGCGGCGCGCCGCCGCGGCGAGGAGCGCCAGGTCCTCGGTGAGCGGGGCCGCGCTGCGGGCCCGCGCCCGCGCCTGCCCGGGGCGCCGGTCCACGTCCGCGACCGCGAGCCACTCCAGCTCGGCCAGCGGGCCCGGGACGTCGCAGCCCGTGCCTCCGACGAGGAGGAAGCCCCCGGAGCCCGCTCGTCGGCGCGCCACCCGGTCGGGGTGCGCCAGGGCGACGACCGCTCCCACGGCCACGTCGTCGGGCAGGGACCCGGCCAGGGTGGCGGGTTGCGGGCCGGACGGTGCCGCGGCGCCCGCCACCACCGGCTCGAGCCGCCGCACCGTCTCGGTCCAGGTGCGGGGCCGCTCGCGGCGCACCTGGCGCAGGGCGGCCACGAGGTCGCCGTCGGGGGTCCGGTCGTCCGCGAGCAGCGCCACCACCTCGGCGGCGCGCCGGGCGCCGACGAGGGGCGCCCCGTCGAGGAGGGCCCGGCCCAGGCGTGGGTCGACCGGCAGCCCCACCAGGGAGCGCCCCCGTGTCGTCAGCGTGCCGTCCCCGGCCAGGGCGCCCAGGTCGCGCAGCGTGGCGGTCGCCGCCTCGAGCGCCGGCGCCGGGGGCGGGTCGGGCAGGCTCAGGCCGACCCCTCCCGGGGTGCCCCAGGCGGCGGTCTCCAGCGCGAAGCCGGTCAGGTCCGCGAGCGCGATCTCCGGCAGCGGGTGCGCGGCCAGGTGGGCGTGCTCCGCCTCGGACCAGCAGCGCAGCACCACCCCGGGGCCCTCGCGGCCCGCGCGGCCCCCGCGCTGGTCCGCCCCCGCGCGGGAGACGCGGACGGTCACCAGGCCGCCCATGCCCCGGGCCGCGTCGTAGCGGGGCTCGCGGGCCAGGCCGGCGTCCACCACGACCCGGACGCCGGGAACGGTGAGGGACGACTCCGCCACGGCCGTCGACACGACGACCCGCCGGCCGGGGCCGGGGGTCAGCGCCGCGTCCTGAGCGGCGGAGGGCAGGCGCCCGTGGAGCGGGAGCACGTCGGCCCCGCAGCCGGCCAGCGCCGCGCAGACCCGGTCCACCTCGCGTGCTCCCGGCACGAACACCAGCACGTCGCCCTCGTGGGACCCGAGCGCGTCCCGCGCCGTGGCGGCCACGTGGTCCAGGAAGGCCGGGGTCACGCCCCGCTCGTCGTGGGCCAGGACGCCGCGGGCCGGCGGCGCCCAGGCCACCTGCACCGGGTGCAGCGACCCGGGGACGTCGACGACCGGGGCGTCCAGCAGCGCCGCCCACCGCTCGGCGGCCAGGGTGGCCGACATCGCCACGAGGCGCAGCGCCGAGCGCACGTCGAGCAGGAGCGCCAGGGCGAGGTCCGCGTCGAGGGCGCGCTCGTGCACCTCGTCCAGGACGACGGCCCCCACCCCGTCCAGGGTCGGGTCGGCCTGGAGTCGCCGCACGAGGAGCCCCGTGGTGACGACCTCGACGCGGGTGGCCGGGGAGACCGCGCGCTCACCGCGCACGGAGAAGCCCACCGTCTCCCCCACCCGCTCGCCCAGGAGCGAGGCCAGGCGACGGGCGGCCGCGCGAGCAGCGACGCGGCGGGGCTGGGTGACGATCACGCGGCCGTCGACGTCCAGCGCCACCGCGGGCGGCACCAGCGTCGTCTTCCCCGATCCCGGCGGCGCGGTGAGCACGGCTGCCCCGCCCCGTGATCCGGCGTCACCCAGGGCCGCGCGGAGCCGGCCGAGCCCGCCGACGACCGGGAGGTCGGGCGGGTCGGCCAGCAGCCGCGCGAGCGCCGGGCCGGTCAGACGAGCTTCCCGTCCAGCACCGTGGCCCGGCCGCGCAGGAAGGTCGCCCGCACGGCGGCCCCGAACGTCCGACCGTGGTAGGGGTTGTTGCGCGAGAGCGACACCGAGTCGGCCCGGTCGACCGTGACGTCCGCCGAGGGGTCGACCAGCGTCAGGTTCGCGGGGGCCCCCACGACGAGGCCCTGGCCCTGCCCGTCGAGGCCGGCGATGGCGGCCGGCGTGGTGGACATGACCCGGGCGACGTCGGCCCACCCCATCAGGCCGGACTCCACCATCACCTGGGCGACGACCTGCACGGCCGTCTCGAGCCCGAGCATGCCGAAGGCCGCGTCGACGAAGGCGTGCTCCTTGTCGTGACGGGCGTGCGGGGCGTGGTCGGTGGCGACCGCGTCGATCGTGCCGTCGGCCAGGGCGCCGCGCAGCGCCTCGACGTCCTCCGCCGGGCGCAGCGGCGGGTTCACCTTGAAGGTCGGGTCGTAGCCGGCCAGCAGGTCGGTGGTGAGGAGCAGGTGGTGCGGGGTCACCTCGGCGGTCACGGCGATGCCCTGGGACTTCGCCCAGCGCACGACCTCGACCGAGCCCGCCGTCGACACGTGGGCGACGTGGACGCGGCTGCCGGTGTGGCGGGCCAGCATCACGTCGCGGGCGACGATGACGTCCTCGGCCACCCCCGGCCAGCCCGGCAGGCCGAGACGCCCGGAGAGCTCGCCCTCGTGGCAGCAGGAGGTCGAGCCGGCGAGGTCGGTGTCCTGGCTGTGCTGGCTGATGACGCCGCCGAACGCCTTGACGTACTCCAGCGCCCGGCGCATGACGCGCGCGTTGCCCACGCACCTGCCGTCGTCGGAGAAGACCCGGACGCGCGCCTTGCTCCGCGCCATGAGGCCGATCTCGGAGAGCTCCTCGCCCGCCAGGCCCTTGGTGACCGAGCCGACCGGGTGGACGTCGACGACCCCGGCCGCCTGCCCCAGGCTCCAGACGCGCTCGGCCGCCTCCGCGGTGTCGGTGACCGGGTTGGTGTTCGCCATCGCCAGGACGGCGGTGTAGCCGCCCACGGCCGCGGCGCGGGAGCCGGAGAGCACCGTCTCGGCGTCCTCGCGCCCGGGCTCGCGCAGGTGGGTGTGGAGGTCGACGAGCCCCGGCAGGGCGACGAGCCCGTCGGCGTCCACGACCTCGGCGCCGCTGGCGTCGAGGCCGGCGCCGATCTCGGCGATCGTGCCGTCCACGACGAGGACGTCGGCGGTGCGCTCCCCCTGGAGGGAGGCACCCGTGATGAGCAGGCGGCTCACTTCTCGCTCCCTTCGCCGGCGAGCAGGTGGTACAGGATCGACATGCGGACCGCGACGCCGGAGGAGACCTGGTCGAGCACGACGGAGGTGGCCGCGTCGGCGGCGTCGGCGGCGATCTCCAGGCCCCGGTTCATCGGGCCCGGGTGGAGGATCGGGACGTCGTCGCGCAGCAGCGAGAGGCGGTCCCGGGTGAGGCCGTAGCCCACGGTGTACTCGCGGCCGGTGGGGAAGAACCCACCGCTCATCCGCTCCTTCTGGACGCGCAGCATCATCACCGCGTCGGCGGTGGGCAGCACCTCGTCGAGGTCGTAGGACGTCGCGAAGCCGGCCGAGGCGCTCCAGGCGCCCACGCCGGAGGGCATCAGCGTCGGCGGGGCGACCACGGTGACCCGGGCGCCCAGCATCGTCAGCAGCCCGACGTTGGAGCGGAAGACCCGGCTGTGCGTGAGGTCGCCGACGATCACGACGTGCTTGCCCTCGAGGGGGCCCAGGCGGCGGGCGTCGAAGAACCGGGTGAGCGTGTAGGCGTCGAGCAGGGCCTGGCTCGGGTGCTCGTGGGTGCCGTCGCCCGCGTTGATGACGGCGGCGTCGACCCACTGGCTCACCTGCAGCGCCGCGCCGGAGGCGGAGTGGCGCATGACGAGCGCGTCGACCCCCATGGCGCAGATGGTGAGGACGGTGTCGCGCAGCGACTCGCCCTTGGACGTCGAGGAGCCCTTGCCGGTGATGTTGATCGTGTCGGCCGAGAGCCACTTGCCGGCGATCTCGAAGCTCGACCGGGTGCGGGTGGAGTCCTCGAAGAAGAGGTTGATGACGGTGCGGCCGCGCAGCGCCGGGAGCTTCTTGACCTCGCGGTGCTGGACGTCGTGCATCTCCGCCGCGGTCGCGAACAGGGTCTCGACGTCGTCGAGGCTCAGGTCGGCCACGGAGAGCAGGTGCTTCCTCATGCCTGGGTCCCTCCCTCGCCGGCGTCGCCGGCCGTCCCCACCCTGCTGGTGCCCTCCGCGATCCGGACCTCCTCGAAGCCGTCGGTCTCGGCGAGGCGGACCATGACGCGCTCGCTGCGCGCGCTGGGCAGGTTCTTGCCGACGTGGTCGGCTCGGATCGGCAGCTCACGGTGGCCGCGGTCGACGAGCACGGCCAGCCGGACGACGTCCGGGCGGCCGAGGTCGTTCATCGCGTCGAGGGCCGAGCGCACCGTGCGCCCCGAGTACAGGACGTCGTCCACGAGCACGACGGTCTTGCCGTCGATCCCGCCGGGCGGGATGTCCGTGTGCTGGGGGCCGCGCGCCGGGTGCTTGCGCAGGTCGTCGCGGTAGAACGTGACGTCGAGGGAGCCCACGGGCACCTCGACGCCCTCCACCGAGGCGATCCGGTCGGCGATCCGCTGCGCCAGCGGCACCCCGCGGCTCGGGACGCCGAGGAGGACGAGGTCGTGGGCGCCGCGGTTGCGCTCGAGGATCTCGTGACCGATGCGGGTCAGCGCCCGCGCGATCTCGTCGGCGTCGAAGACGACCCTGCCGGGCCTCTCCTCGGACGGGGGGACTGGCTGGTCGGGCTGCTGCTCAGCGCCATCGGGCACCACGCGGCGGACCTCCTTCTCCGCCTCACGGGACGGCTCGTTAAAGGATGTCGAACGAGCCGAGCCTAGCAGCGGGACGGTCTCAGCCGACCATCGCGCAGGCGCCCCCGCGCAGCCGCTGGAGCAGCCCGAACCCGGCGGCCGCGACAGCGAGCAGCCCGATGGTGGGCTCGGCGGGCGAGGCCAGGACGAAGCCCGCGAGGAGCACCCACGCCCCCGCCAGCGAGGCGCACGGGGTCGAGGCCGCCGAGGCCCGCGGGTCCGGCACGTAGGTGGCCAGCGCGAGGCCGCCGAGCAGGGCCGCCACGCCCACGAGGGCCTGGTGGCCCGGCGTCGCCGGACCCTGCACGGCGGCGAGGAAGAGGACGAGCAGGACCGGCACGGCCACGGCGGCGGACAGCAGGCGACGGGGCGTCACCAGGCCACGCCAGTGGGAGCCCGTGGCCATGGCCGAACCGACGGCGACACCCGAGAGGCTCACCCCGGGCACGGGCGCGAACAGGTCGTCACTGACGCGGGCGGCCGGCGAGGGGGCGGAGTCGCGGGCCTCGAAGGTGCGGGGGTCGGTCACTCCTCCAGGGTGCCACATCCCCCTAGGGGGTCACGATCGCCGGCGGCCGGTGCGGCTCGTAGCCGCCGCTCAGTCGCAGGACGAGCCCGAGCAGGAGCGCCAGGAGCGCGAAGAGGCCCACGACGGGGGCCGGCGGCACCGAGAGCGCGACGAGCCCCACGACCGCCCACAACCCTCCGGTCCAGGTCCACGAGGTCTCGACCACCCGATGGCGCACGTCCGGCAGGTAGGAGGCCACCGTCAGGGCGGTGAGCACCGCCACGACGGCCACCAGCACGTGGAAGGCCCCGGGCACCCGGCCGTCGAGGTGGGAGCGGACGACCAGGAACACCCCGGGCGCCAGCAGCGCCGCCGCCGCGAGGCGTCGCGGGCTCGTGAAGACCCGCCAGCTGGCGTCGGGCGCGCGCAGGGACTGCAGCGCGGACCCGCGCGTCAGGACCCCCCGGTACGACACAGGCTCAGACTGGCAGGAGGTTGCCCAGTTCACCAGCACCCGTAGGGTAAAAAGTCCCGGGACCTTGGTCCCTCCCCCGTGACGCCACCGCTCCGCGGGCGCTCGATCCGCTTGTCGAGCGGGCCGGCCGGGAGCCGTGGGGGAAGCCCCCTAGGCTCGGCACCATGGCATCCCTCCCGCTCCCCGACGACGTCCGCGCCCTCCTCGCCGAGCCCAACCCGGCCGTGGTGGCCACCCTGCGCCGCAGCGGCGCGCCGATCACCGTCGCGACCTGGTACCTGCTCGAGGACGACGGCCGGGTCCTGCTCAACATGGACGACTCCCGCGTGCGCCTGGGGCACATGCGGCGCGACCCCCGGGTCAGCCTCACGGTGACCAAGGCCGACGACTGGTACACCCACGTCTCCCTCTCCGGCGAGATCGAGGAGATCGCCCCGGACGAGGGCCTGGACGGGATCAACCGCCTCTCGCGGCACTACACCGGCCAGGACTACCCCGACCAGGTCAGCCCGCGCACCAACGCCTGGATGCGGGTGGCGAGCTGGCACGGCTGGGGTGCCACGAGGAGCGAGTGAGCGGGAGGCTCACTCCTCCCCGACGGTGAGGAGCACCTTGCCCACGGCGCCGGCCTCGACGGCGTCGTGGGCGGCCGCGGTCTCCTCCAGCGCGTAGTGGTGCAGCGGGACGCCGGCGTCCCGACCCACCCGGAGCGCACCGGCGTCCACGGCACGGACGACGTCGGCGGCCGCGACCTCGAGCAGGTCGGCGCCCACGAAGTAGAGCATCGCGCCCTGGAGCCGGACGTTCTTCATCATGGCGTCGCGCACCGGCATCACCGCCTCGTCGCCCGGCAGCGCCCCGTAGAACGCGATCGTGCCGCGGTTGCGCAGGACGGCGAGGTCGTCGGCGAGGTTCTGGGCCAGGGCGACCTCGACGACGAGGTCGACCCCCTCCGGGCAGATCTCGGCGAGGGCGTCCGGCACGGACCCCGCCCGGTAGTTCACGGTCTGGTGGGCGCCGGCCGCCACCGCGAGGGCGGCCTTCTTCTCCGAGGAGACGGTCGCGACCACCTGCGCGCCGGCCCAGCGCGCGAGCTGGATCGCGGCGTTGCCGACCGCGCCGGCACCGCCCTGGACGAGCACCGTCATGCCGCTCATCGACCCGGGCGCCACGCGCGAGACGTCCTCGCCGCTCGTCAGGGCGCGGTGCGCCGTCATCGCCGGCACGCCCAGGCTCGCGCCGAGGTCGTAGGAGGCGCCCACCGGCAACGGGACGACGTGCGAGGCGGGCAGCACGGTGTGCTCGAGCGCGGTCCCGTAGGCGCGGCCCTGGGCCTGGGCCAGGTAGGTCCACACCCGCTCGCCGACCCGCAGGCCCTCGACGCCCTCGCCCACCGCGTCCACGAGCCCCGCGGCGTCCTGCCCGGGGCTGACCTCGGCGAAGTCCCCGTTCATCCCGCTCGCACGGAACTTCCAGTCGGTGGGGTTCACCCCGGCCCGCAGCACCCGCACGCGCACCTCGCCGGGGCCCGGCTCGGGCAGGGGGCGCTCGACGAGGGAGAGGACGGAGGACGGACCGGTCTCGGAGTAGACGACTGCACGCATACCGGGTGCAGCGTCCCGCGGTGCCGTCGGTGTTCCCACCGCGAGGGTGAGCGCCTCAGACGCGCCACCCGCCCTGCCGATGTCAGGGTCATGTCACCGATGAAGTCGCCCCACACCGCGATGGCCGGCCTCACCGTGTGCCTGATCATGCTGGCGGTGGTCACCTCGTCGCCGGTCACGCTCGGGCTGGCGGTCACGTCGGGCTTCTTCTTCCTCTCCCTGCTGGGCCGGCACCGGCGGGAGTCGAAGGAGGCGGCGCGCCTCGAGGCGGCGGAGTCGGCGCGGGAGGCCGAGGAGGCCGCACGCCGCCGCTCGCTGCGGTTCTGAGGAGGGCCGCCTCAGACGCCCTGCTCGGCGAGCTTGTCGAGGGCCACGCCGATCGTCCCGTGGAAGGTCGGGTAGGCCAGGTGCATGCGGCGCAGGGTGCGCACCGGCACCCGGGCGTGCACGGCCGTCGAGAGCAGGCCGATCACCTCGCCGCCGTACGGGGCGACGGTGGTGGCCCCGACGAGCACGCCCGCACGCCGGTCGGCCACGACCTTCACCAGACCGCGGGCGCCGTGCATCCAGCCGCGGGGGGCCCGCCCGACGTCCGCCAGCCCGACGGCCACGTCGAGGCCGTGCTCCCGGGCCTGCGCCTCGGTCAGCCCGACGGCGCCGACCTCGGGGTCGGTGAACGTCACGCGGGCCACGGCCCGGTAGTCGGCCCACGCCTCGGGCCCGGTCTCCTCGCGGTCCGTCCCGGTGTCGAGCAGGTCCCGGGCGACCACGTCGGCCTGGTAGAGGGCCACGGAGGTGAAGGCGCCCTTGCCCGTGACGTCCCCGATCGCCCAGAGCCGCTCCCCCGCACGGCACCGCTCGTCGGTGTCCACCACGTCCGC
The DNA here is from genome assembly GCF_004919085.1 of Nocardioides sp. GY 10127. Lineage (GTDB taxonomy): Bacteria > Actinomycetota > Actinomycetes > Propionibacteriales > Nocardioidaceae > Nocardioides. Next base: position 90,536 of record NZ_STGL01000002.1, read on the forward strand.
GTCGGGGTCCAGCCCGACGGTCGCCAGGCCGATGCGACGCAGGCGCGGCGCCCTGCCTGTCGCGACGAGAAGTCGCTCGACCTCCAGGTCCTCGGCGCCCGCGGGCCCCTCGAGGGTCAGGTCGAAGCGTCCGTGCGCGTGGGCGACCCGGGCGAGGGTCGTCGACGTGCGGACGTCCACCCCCTCCTCGCGCAGGACGTCGGTCACCAGCGCCGCGGCCTCCGGCTCCTCGGGACCCAGCAGCCGCTCGCCGTCCTCCACGAGGGTGACGCGGGTGCCGAACCGGGCCAGGGCCTGCGCCAGCTCGGTGCCGATCGGACCGCCGCCCAGCACGGCCAGCGAGCGGGGCGCCTCGGTGAGCGCGGCCGCCTCGCGGTTCGTCCAGAACGGGGTGCCGGCCAGGCCCTCGACGGGTGGCACGGCGGGGTCGGTGCCGGTGTCGAGCACGACGCCGCGACGAGCCACCAGCAGCACGGTGCCGGCCTCGGTCGCGACCTGGACCCGGCCCGGGCCGTCCAGCCTGCCGTGGCCGCGCACGAGCAGGGCCCCGGCCTCGACCAGGGGACCGGCGTGGGCCTCGTCGTCCCAGTCGTGGTTGGCCTCCCGGATGCGGGCAGCGGCCGGAGCCAGGGAGGGCTCGAGGCGGACCGAGCCCGCCAGGCCCTCGACCCGGCGGGCCTCCGCGAGGACGTCCGCGGAACGGATGAGCAGCTTGGAGGGGGTGCAGCCGTGGAACGGGCACTCCCCACCCACCAGGCCGGACTCGACGACGGCCACCTCCAGGCCGCCCTCGCGCAGCCGGTGCGCGAGGCGCTCCCCGCCGCTGCCGACGCCGAGCACCACGACATCCACCTCGTGGCTGTCCGGGGTGTGCGGGTCGTCCTGCACGTGGGGGCGCGGGCCTGAGGTCGGGGCCGTCGTCACTGCGAGAGGTGCTTGGCGCGGGCCAGGCAGAACACGCCGTAGCAGGCGATGCCGACGGCGACCGCCCCCAGGAGCCACGGACCGGCCGGGGCGTCGCGCAGGGTCAGCAGCGCGTGGTCGAGACCGCCGGACTTCTTGGCGGAGTGCGTGGCGGCGGCCCAGACGAAGAGACCGCCGACGACCGCGAAGGCGATCCCGCGAGCCGTGTAGCCGATCTTGCCGAGCAGGAGGAACGCGCGCCCGGAGCTGCCGCTGCTGCCCTCGGCGTCCAGCTCCTTGCGGAACCGCTCCGTGTACGCCTTGACGACGTAGTAGATGCCGAGCCCGACGATGAAGAGGCCCACGGCGCCGACGAGCAGCTGGCCGGCGGGAGCGGACATGAGGGTGGCCGTCCAGCTGGAGGTGCTGGAGCCGCCTCCGGACTTCTGGCCGGACCCGCTCGAGTCGGCCACCGCCACCTGGATCGCGCTCACCGCGATGGCGGCGTAGACGACGGCGCGGGCCGCCGACTTCGCCCGGTGCGCGAGCCGCTCCTTGCCGTCCTCGTCCGCGTAGCCCCAGATCGCGGTGCCGGCCTGCCACACGACGAGCAGGATCAGCCCGACCGCCACCGCCCAGACGAGGGCCGCGCCCAGCGGCTGCTCGGCGAGCTGGTGCAGCGCGCCGGTGCTGGAGGCGGTCGACCCGCCGCCGTCGCCGAGCGCCAGCTGGAGCGCCAGCCACCCGACCAGCACGTAGACGACGCCGTAGGCGGCCATCCCGACGCGCCCGGCGGTGTGCAGGGCCCCGTCCGAGGGCTTGAGGTCGCGGGCCGAGGGCACCGAGTCGGTGAGCGAGGTCATGCTGACGGGGTACCCGGGTGGGCTCGGCGGCCTCTCACCCACCCGGGTGAGAGGCCCCCCGAGAGCCGTCAGACCCGGGTCGCGCGGATCGCCAGGTACTGCCGCCCCGGTAGGTCCACGCGGACCGCCCCCTCGTGCAGGCCGGGCAGGGGCGTCACGGTCATCTCCCACGTGTCGATCACCTCGACCCGCCAGCTCCCCTCGGGCAGGACGACGGTCCGGAACCGCGGCTGGGAGAACCCGAGGTAGCCCACGAGCACCCGGCCCGCCACCCCACCCCACGGCACGTCCCAGTCCGAGGGCAGGGGGTCCCACACGCCGTCCGGCGCCTGCGCCAGCAGTGAGTCCAGGAACGCCATCCGTGCCGGGCTCGAGCCGACGAGCTCGCCGCCCTTCGACCACCACAGCTCCTCGGCCTCGTTGAGGTACGTCTCGCCGTGGGCGACGTAGCCACCGCGCACGGCGCCCTCCCAGCAGCGGCGCACGAGCTCCTGGCCGGTGACGTTGCCCCAGCCCTGGTCGAGGTCGCCCTCGTAGGCGCACTCGTCGCACACCACCGGCTTGCCCCAGCGCTCGCGCCAGCCGTCCATCTCCTCGGCGGTCCGGTAGACGTCGACCCGCTGGTTCGAGACGTGCGTGACCCACGGCCGCGAGTAGTCGTAGAAGGCGTGGCAGTTGTGGATCGACAGCAGGTGGTCGTGCGGGTCCTCCTCGACCACGACCGCGGCGAGCCGCTCCCAGTCCTCGACGGTCTTGGACCACAGCAGGTCGTACTCGTTGGCCATCGACCACCAGACGTTCGCCAGGCCCGCCAGGCGCCGGACCGCGTAGCGCAGGTAGCGCTCGTCGACCGCGGGTCCGAGGTCGGTGAAGCCCCAGCGGTCGTAGGGGTGCAGCAGGATGAGGTCGGCCTGGACGCCCAGCGCGGCCAGCTGGCCGATCCGTCGCTCCAGGTCCCGCCACCACGCCACGTCGAACCGGGTGACGTCGAAGCCCTGCGCACCGGTGGCGTCCGGCGCCGCCCCCTCCCGGCGGGGGAAGGCGAAGGCGGCCGGCTCCTCGGTGTTGTAGAGGTAGGACTTCGGGAACAGGCACATCCGCACCTTGGTGAACGCGTGCTCGGCGAGGGTCGCCAGCGTGCGCTCCACCAGCTGCTCGGGCTGGTGGGTCCAGGCGTAGGCCGTGGTCCCGACGGGGCGGTAACGCGTGCCGTCGGCGTGCGCGAAGTGCATCCCGTCGACGCGCACCGGGCCGTGAGTGCCCGTGGCCGCCGGCCCGACGTCGACGTGCCCGGCCAGCCCGTCCAGCGAGCGGGCCGTCGAGGTCGTCGAGAACCGCCACCGGCCCTCGACCTCGGCGAGCAGGCGCAGCACGTACCGGCCGCGGCCGTCCGGCGCCGGCCCGTCGTGGAACCCACCGACGCGACGCTCCCGGCCGTCCGGTCCGACGAACAGCGCCGTCACCTCGACGTCGACGAACGGGTTGCCGTGGCCGGGGCCCAGGAGCACCACCTCGGCCGCGCCCCACCGCGGCACCGGCCCGGGCAGCACCACCTCGGCGGACGCGCGGGGCACCCCGGCGTCCTCGTACCCCGGGTCGGGCAGGACGGCGGGCGCGTACGGTGCCCGCGCGTCCACGCCGTCCTCGAGCAGCGCGAGCGCGGCCCAGAGCCGCTCGGTGGCCTCCGGGTCGTCGCGCAGCGCGGGCGTGATCGCCGCGACCTGCCCGAGCCGGGCCTCCCGGAACTGGGCGGCCATCGGAGAGGCGGCCACGCCCGGGAGGTAGGTCTCCAGCACGGCGCGGGCGGCGGGGCTGTCCAGGGCCTCGCCGAAGGTGGAGGCACGGTCGAACACGGCGGTTCTCCTCAGCAGGGGGTCGGCTCCCGGGGCGGGTGCCCCGGGAGCCGTCGGTCAGTCGACCTGGGCCAGCGCGGCCGCGACGTCCCCGATGAGGTCGGGGACGATGAAGACCAGCGCCTGGATCACCGGGCGGCGCTCGGTCCACACGGTGGCCCGCTTGACGGCCTCGGCCCGACCCGGGTCCTTGGCCGCGATCGCGCCGATCATCGCCGCGTAGGCCCGGGGGTCGTCGATGACGGCCGACGTGGGCGAGTCCAGGCCGTAGGGGCCGCGCGGGGCGGGCTCCTCCGGCGCCGGCACCCGCCACACGTGGGTGCCGGAGGCCACCTCGTGGGTGCACCCGTCGGGCAGGACGACGTCCGCCACCACCCCGGGCGGGACGACGACCTCGACCACGACCTCGGCGTCCGCCCCGATGCCCTCGCGGCGCCACCCGGCCTCCGCCGGGCCGTACGGGGTGAGGTGCCGGGCCGTGGCGTGCGGCAGCCCCGGCAGCGGGTGCGGCTCGACGTGCAGGCGCCGGTAGCCGGGGGCCGAGGCGGCGAGGCCAGCGACGACCCGGTGGCAGAAGTCCGCCACCGCGCCGAGAGCGTAGTGGTTGAACGACGTCATCTCGCCGGGGTTCACGCTGCCGTCGGGCAGCATCGAGTCCCAGCGCTCCCACACGGTCGTCGCGCCCATCGTGACCGGGTACAGCCAGGAGGGGCACTCGGTCTGCAGGAGCAGGCGCGCGGCCTGCCGCACGTGCCCGCCCTCGACGAGGGCGTCCGCCACCAGCGGGGTGCCGACGAAGCCCGTGCCGATCCGGTAGCCGTCGCGGCGGACGAGCTCGGCCAGCCGGTCCGAGAGCCCCTGCCGACGCCGGGCGTCGAGCACCAGGTCGAACCGCAGGGCCAGCGCGTAGGCGGTCGGGGCGTCGGAGGTCATGAGCCCGTCGTGGGTCACGAACCGCGCCTCGAAGGCCTCCCGCGTGCGGTCGGCCTCCTGGGCGTAGCGCTCGCCGTCCTCGTCGTGACCGAGGACGGCGGCCGTGTCCGCCAGCACCCGCAGGGAGCGGGCCAGGTAGGCGGAGGCGACGATGTCGCCGTCGCAGCGCGCGGCGGCCGGGTTCTCGGGCGGCGCGGTCGGGTCCAGCCAGTCGCCCAGCTGCATCTGCCCGGTCCACGTGCCCTGCCCCAGCGAGAGCTCGACCTCGCGGTCGACCCACGCGCGCATCGACGGGTAGGCGTCGGCCAGCACGCCGACGTCCCCGAACCGCTCGTACAGCGCCCAGGGCACGAGGGTCGCGGCGTCGGCCCACGCCGCCGCCGAGCCCAGCGCGTCGAAGGACGGCAGGACCGCGGGCACCACCATCGGCACGTCGCCGCTGGGGGCCTGCTCCAGCGCCAGGTCGCGCAGCCAGGAGACGAGGAAGCCGTCGCAGTCGGCCAGGTACGCCGCCGTGGGGGCGAAGATCCCGATGTCGCCGGTCCAGCCGAGGCGCTCGTCGCGCTGCGGGCAGTCGGTCGGGATCGCGAGGAAGTTGCCCCGCATGCCCTGCACGACATTCTCGTGGAACCGGTCCAGCAGCGCGTGCCCGGAGCTGAACCACCCGGTGCGCTCCAGGTCGGAGGCCAGCACCACGGCCACGACGGCGCCGGCGGCCGCGTCCGCGGCGAGGTCGCCCGGCCAGCCGTCGACGCGGGCGTAGCGGAACCCGTGGAACGTGTGGGCCGGCTCCCAGGTCTCCCCACCGTCGGCCCCGGCCAGCACGTAGGTGTCGGTGGAGACCGCGGCGCGCAGCGGCCGCAGGGCCAGGTCGCCGTCCTCGAGCACCTCGGCGTGGCGCAGGACGAGCTCGGTGCCCGCCTCCCCCGCCACCGTGAGGCGCAGCCGCCCGACCAGGTTCTGCCCGAAGTCGAGGATGGTGCCGCCGTCCGGGGCGGTGAGGGTGTCGACCACCGCGACCCGCTCCAGGCGGCGCACGGGCGGGGCGACGCGGGCCTCGGGCGTCGGCACCGGGGCGTCCGGGGCCAGGCCTGAGCGCTCGCCCCAGTCGGCGCCGACGGTCACGGGCGACCAGGTGGCCGGCGAGGCGTCCTCGTCGTAGCCGGGGGCGTCCCACCCGGGCAGGGCCCGGCGCGCGTCGTGGTGCTCGCCCGCGTACAGGCCGGAGGAGACGATCGGCCCCTCGCCGGTGGCGTGCCACTCAGGGCCGGTCTCGATCACGGTGCGGCTGCCGTCGGGCAGGTCGACCTCGAGCCGCGCCAGGAAGCGGGGCTGGCTCCCGTAGACGGTGGTGGCCGCGTCCATGAACCCGTAGGACTCCGTGAACCAGCACCCGGCCAGGGAGGCCGCGAGCACGTTCTCCCCCGCGACCAGGAGGTCCGTGACGTCCACGGTCTCGTGCACCAGCCGGTGCTGGTAGGACGTCCAGCCGGGGCCGAGCACGGTGTCGTCGACCTCGGCGCCGTTGACGCGCGGGTCCGCGGTCCCCAGCGCCGTCCACCGCAGGACGGCGCGCAGCGGTGCGGCGGGCAGGGTGAAGGCGTGGCGCAGCAGCGCCGGGGTGGCGTGCTCGGCCGGGTCCGCGAGCCCGACGGGCAGCGCGGTCCAGGCGCCCTCGGCGAGGAACGCGGCCTCCACGTCCAGCGGCGCGGACCACCCGGTCGAGACCTCCTCGCCCCCGTGGCCGGCACCCGAGACCCGCACCTCGACCGCGCAGCGCTCCCCCGCGGCGAGCGGCGCGAACGGCCAGGCGACCAGCACCTGCTCCGCCCCGTCCAGGACGACGACCTCGGTGCCGCGTCGCACCTCGGCGCCCGACTGCACCCAGCCGTCGGGGGCGTCCGCCACCGCCCACGACAGGCGCGGGGTGGGGGTCGCGACGAGCGCGCTGTCGTGCCGGAGCTCGGCCCGGAGCCGGGCGACCTGGACGCTCACTCGTCGCTCCCGGTGAAGGAGAGGCTGCGGACGGTGACCTCACCGGCGGTGGCGAACAGGCCCACCACCCGTCCGGTGAAGGACTCGGCGACCTCGGAGGAGAGGAACCGCCCGTCGAGGCTGAGCAGGACGTGCCGCTCGCCGTCGACGACGACCGCCAGGTCCACCGTGTCGCACGTGCGCTGGGCGATGAAGTCCCCCTCGGGACGCCGCGCCGTCAGCTCCAGCTCCACGGCCGCCTGGCCGCCCGTGAGCGTCAGCTCGGCGACCTGCTCGAAGGAGGGCAGGCAGCCGCGCGCCACGACGCGGCCGGGCTCGACGGTGAGCGAGTAGTGGTACCGCTCGTCGTAGCGGACGGCCAGGCCGCCGCTGCCGGCGGTGGCGTCGACGACCGCCGTGTACGAGGCCGTCTGGTGGGTCTGCCGGACGCCGACGAAGGCGGGGGCGCGCCCCGAGAGGTCGTCGTCGTTCGCGGTGAGGACGAGACCGCCGTCCCCCACGCGCGTGCAGTCGGTCGGCAGCTGCCGGACGGCGAGCCACTGCGGCCCCAGGGGGCCGGTGAAGTCCTCGCGCCAGGTCAGGCCGCCCTCGCGGGGGGCCAGCGGCACCACCTCGAAGGACGGCCAGCCGTCCTCGCCCCAGGTCACCGGCACGGCCCAGGTCTCGCGACCCAGCGCGGAGAACCCGCTGGCCGAGGTCCGGGGCCGCACGCCGAGGAGGACGAGGAACCAGCGTCCGTCGGCCGTCTGCACGAGGTCCCCGTGCCCGGTGTTCTGGACGGGCCGGTTGGTGCCCCGGGCGGAGAGCAGCGGCGTGCCGGGCGCCTCGGTGAAGGGGCCCTCCGGGGAGTCGGCCCGCGCCACCGAGACCGAGTGGCCACGCTCGGTGCCGCCCTCGGCGATGACGAGGTACCAGTGCTCGCCGATCCGGTAGAGGTGGGGCGCCTCGGGGAACTGGCCGCCGACGCCCGACCAGATGCTGCGAGCCTCCTCGAGCGCGCAGCCGCGCTCGAGGTCGACGCGCGCCTGGAGCAGGCCGCGGTGGCTCATGAACGTGTCGAGCTCGGGGTTCACGCCCAGCCCGGAGAACGTGAGGAACGCGGTGCCGTCCTCGTCCCAGGTGAGGTCCGGGTCTATGCCGTCGATGCCCTCGAGCACGACGCCGTCGGACCACGGCCCGGCCGGGTCGGTCGCGGTGAAGTGCAGCGTGCCGCGACCGAACGCGTCGGTGACGACGACGTGGAAGACGCCGTCACGGTGGCGGATGGTCGGGGCCCAGGCGCCGCCCAGGGTCGGCACCTTCTCGACGTCCAGCTGTCCGGTCCGGGTCGCGACGTTGCCGATCTGCGTCCACGTCACCATGTCGGTGGAGTGGTACACGGGCAGCCCGGGCAGGTACTCGAACGTCGAGGTGCACAGGTAGTAGTCGTCGCCGACCCGGCAGATGCTGGGGTCCGGGTTGAAGCCCGGGAGCAGCGGGTTGGGCAGCGTGGCGGGGACGCTCACAGGGAGATCCCCTCCGGGGCCTCCACCGTGACCTGCCCGGCCAGCGCCACGGCGCTGGTGCCGACCTGGAGCCGGAACGCCCCGCCCTCGAGGGCCCAGGCGCCGTCGCGCCCGCCGGTCCAGTGGGCCAGGCTGCGCGCCGCCACGGGCACGGTCACCTCCGCGGTCTCACCGGCACCCAGCCGGACGACGGCCGAGCCGACGAGCCAGCGGGCCGGGCGGTCGATCGCCGAGCAGGTGCGCTCGGCGTAGACCTGCACGACCTGCTTGCCGGCGCGCTCGCCGGTGTTGGTCACCGGCACGGTGACGGCCAGGTCGTCGGCCTCCAGGGTGCCCGCGGCCGAGACCGACCCGAGCTCCCACGACGTGTAGCCCAGGCCCTCGCCGAACCAGTAGGCCGGCGTCGCGCCCGCCTTGAGCCAGGCGCGGTGGCCGATGTGGACGCCCTCGGTGTAGCGCAGCGTCCCGTCGACCGGGGTGACGTCGAGGACGGGCACGTCCTCCAGGGTGGCGGGCCAGGTCGTCGTGAGTCGACCGCCGGGCTCGGCGGCACCCGTGAGCAGGTCGCCCACGGCGGTGCCGAGCTCCTGGCCGCCGAACCAGGTCAGCAGCACCGCGGCGACGTCCTCGCGCCACGGCATGAGCACCGGGGAGCCGGAGTTCACCAGCACCACCGTGCGGGGGTTCGCGGCGGCGACAGCCGCCACCAGCTCGTCCTGGCGGCCGGGCAGGTCGAGGTCGGAGCGGTCGAAGCCCTCCGACTCGACGTCGGAGTTGGTGCCGACCACGACGACGGCGACGTCCGCGGCGCGAGCGGCCTCGACGGCGCGGGTGATCAGCAGGTCCGGGTCCGTCTTCTCGGGTGCGATGCCGAGGGTGCCGGCGAAGGCGGCGTCCAGGGCCGTGCCGGTGCGGGCCAGCACGAACTCGAGCCGGACGTCGACCGGCACGCCCGCGCTCACCTTGACCGTGGCGGTCAGCGACGGCGGGGAGAGGAAGGCCGCGCCCAGGTCGGTGCCCTCGACGACGGGGGTCTCGTCGAGCACCTGCTCGCCGTCCAGGAGCAGGACGCCGCGGTGGCCCGAGGCGAAGCCGAGCTCGATCTCGCCGTCCTCGGCCGCGGTGTAGCGGGTCTCGAGGACGATCCGGGAGGACGCGGCGATGGGGGCGTCCCCGCCGAACCACACCAGGCTCGTGGCGAAGCGGTCCTCGGCGAAGAGGGTGTCCCCCGCCTCGTCCAGGAACGAGACCCGCAGGCCCGGCTCGCCGGTGGCGGGGTTGGTGAGACGCTCGAGCGGGATGGCCGCGACGCCCTTCTGCACCACGGCGCCGATCTCGTAGGTCACCTGCGCCTGCGGGAAGGCGGCGCGGATGCCCTCCAGCGGGCTGACGACGCGCTCCGGCACGACCGTGGCGGAGCCGCCGCCCTGCGTCCGGGCCTCGTCGGCGTTGTGGCCGAGGACGGCGATGCGCGCCGGCGCGGCGGCCCAGGGCAGCTCGCCCTCGTTGCGCAGCAGCACCGCGCCCTCGATGGCGGCCTCACGGATGAACGCCGGGCCGTCGATCGGGGCGACCTCGGTGGCGGTGCTGCCCTCGAGCGCACCCACACGCTCGGCCAGGGCCAGCATCCGCAGCACCTTGCGGTCGACGTGGGACTCCGCGACGCGGCCGTCGCGGACGGCCTCCAGCAGCGCGTCGGCCCACGCCGGCGCCGGGCCGGGCATGGCCAGGTCCTGGCTGGCGGGGGCGGAGTCGAGGCTGCGGACGGCGGTCCAGTCGGAGACGACGACGCCGTCGAAGCCCCACTCGGAGTTCAGCGGGGTCTCCAGCAGCGAGTTCTCCGTCATGGTCACGCCCTCGACGGAGTTGTAGGCGCTCATGACCGCCCACGCGCCGGCACCGACCGCGGCCTCGAACGGCAGCAGGTACAGCTCGCGCAGCGTCCGCTCGTCGACGAGGACGTCGACGGTGAACCGGTCGGTCTCGGAGTCGTTGGCGACGTAGTGCTTGGGGGTGGCGGCGACGCCGTTGTCCTGCAGGCCACGGACGTAGGCGGCGGCCAGCTCACCGGAGAGGCGCGGGTCCTCGGAGAAGCACTCGAAGTGGCGCCCGCCCAGCGGGGAGCGGTGCAGGTTGATGGTGGGGCCGAGGACGACGTCGACGTCCTTGCGTCGCGCCTCCGAGGCGGCGGCGGCGCCGTAGCGGTAGGCCAGGGCCGGGTCCCACGAGGAGGCCAGCGCCGTGGCCGACGGGAGGTTGAGCGAGGGCGAGCGCTCGTCCCACACCGGGCCGCGGACGCCCGCGGGGCCGTCGGAGAGCGTCATGGAGCGCAGGCCGATGGACTCCACCGCGGTGGTGGCCCAGAAGTCGCGCCCGGAGACGAGGGCGACCTTCTCCTCCAGGGTCATCCGGCCCAGGAGCTCGGCGAGCTGGGGTGCGTTCGGCGTGGTCGGCGTGGACATGGGTTCTCCGTTCGGGCCGGCTCACACGCCGGCGTGCTCGGGGCTGATCAGGGCTGACCTGACCTGGACGTGAGGGGGAAGAGGGGGGTTGCCGGGCGCGACGGGACGCCCGGCCGGGTTCAGGGGACCCGGCCGGGTGCCACGTCGGCGCTCACGCCTGGGCGGCGAGCTGGAGTCGCTCGGCCCGGCGGGCGGCCTGCCGGTCGGGGTCCGGCAGCGGGGCGGCCATGAACAGCCGCTGGGTGTAGGGGTGCTCGGGACGCGCGGTGACCTGGTCGCCGTCCCCGGACTCGACGATCTCGCCGCGGTACATCACGGCCACCCGGTGGCTGATGTGCCGCACGACCGCCAGGTCGTGGGAGACGAACAGGTAGGCGACGCCGGTCTGCTCCTGGATCTCGATGAGCAGCTCCAGCACCCGCGCCTGCGTGGACAGATCGAGCGCCGAGACCGGCTCGTCGCAGACGATGAGCGAGGGCCGCAGCGCGAGCGCCCGGGCGATCGCGATGCGCTGACGCTGGCCGCCCGAGAACTCCCGGGGGAGCCGGTGCGCGCTGTCGCCGGGGAGGCCGACGCGGTCGAGCAGCGTCCCCACGCGGGCCCGTGCCTCGGCGCCGGGGACGCCGGCGACCGAGAGCGGCTCGGTGAGGATCTGCTCGATGGTCATCGAGGGGTTCAGCGAGCCGTACGGGTCCTGGAAGACCACCTGGATCTCCGCGGAGAGAGGACGACGCTGGCGCCGCGAGAGGCCCTGGATCTCCTTGCCCCGGTAGCGGATCGTCCCGCCCGTGACCGGCGCGAGGCCGAGGATCGCCCGGCCCAGCGTCGTCTTGCCGGAGCCGGACTCCCCCACCAGGCCGACGCACTCGCCGGGCCGGATGTCGAGGCTGACGCCCTTGAGCGCCTTGAACGGCTTCTTGCCGAAGCCCTTGATCGGGTAGGTCACCTCGACGTCTCGGGCGTCGAGGAGCACCTCGGGCTGCTCGCTCACGCGTGCACCTCCTCGTTGTCGTCGGTGGCGTCGCCGGTGGTGCCGGCGGCAGGTGCGGCGGCAGGGGTGGCACCGAGCTCACCGCGCGGGTCGCCGTCCTCGAGGACGACGGCCTCGAGCAGCGCCCGGGTGTACTCGTGCCGCGGGTCGGTGAAGATGCCGCGCACCGGGCCCGTCTCGACGATCCGGCCGTGCTGCATGACCGAGACCCGGTCGCACAGGTCGGCGACGACGCCGAAGTTGTGGGTCACCATCAGCAGGCCCATGTCGCGCTCGGCCTGCAGGTCGCGCAGCAGGTCCAGCACCTCGGCCTGGACGGTGACGTCCAGGGCGGTGGTGGGCTCGTCCGCGATGAGCAGGTCCGGCTCGCACGAGACGGCGCCGGCGATGAGCACGCGCTGCGCCATGCCGCCCGAGACCTCGTGCGGGTAGGCCTTGTAGGTCCGCTCGGGGTCGGGGATGCCGACCCGGGCGAGCAGGGCCAGGGCCTTCTCCTTGGCCTCGGCCTTCGACATGCCCTTCGTGACGCGCATCGGCTCCGTGAGCTGGTAGCCGATGGTGAAGGACGGGTCGAGGTTGCTCATCGGCTCCTGCGGGATGTACGCCATCCGGACGCCGCGGAGCTTGCGCACCTCGGACTCCTTGAGCCCGGTGAGCTCGGTGCCGTCGAAGACGATGGAGCCACCGACGACCCGGCCGCCGGCCGGGAGCAGGCCCAGGACGCCGAACGCGGTCTGGGTCTTGCCCGAGCCCGACTCGCCGATGAGGCCGTGGACCTCGCCGCGTCGCACGTCCAGGTCGATGCCGTGGACGACGACCTTGGTCGAGCCGTCGCGCTGGGCGTAGCCCACCACGAGGTCGCGCACGGAGAGCAGGGTCTCGCCGCGCGGGCTGTGGGCGTCGTCCGGGTGCGTGGCGACCGTGTCGGCGCGCTCGACGACCGCGGCCGGGGCGTTGCGCCGGCGTCGCGGCTTGCGGGACTGCTCGAGCTCGTCGCGCATCGCGTTCGCCAGCAGCACCAGCGCGGTGCAGGTGATCGCGATGGCCAGCGACGGCCACAGCATGAGGATCGGCTCCTTGTAGATGTTCGCGAAGCCGTCGTTGAGCATGGAGCCCCAGGTCGGGGTCTCGGTGTCGCCGAGGCCCAGGAACTCCAGGCCGGACTGGATGGCCAGCGCGATGCCCATGATGATCGCGGACTGGATGATGACGGGGGCCCGGACGACGCGGAGGATGTGGCGGGCCACGATCCGCGGGTCCGACAGGCCCGACACCTTCGCCGCATCCACGTACAGCTCGGCCCGCACGGAGGTCACCGAGGCGTAGACCAGCCGGTAGTAGGCGGGCGCCATGAGGACGCCGAAGATCGCCATCGAGGTGAAGACCGAGGGCCCGAGGACGGCCCGCGCGGCGAGCAGCACGATCATGCCGGGCAGCGCCATGAGCAGCGACGTGAGCCAGCTGGAGACGGTGTCGAACCAGCCGCCGCGGTAGCCCGCGACGAGGCCGCCGGCCGTGCCGAGCACGAGCGCGACGATCAGGGCGACGAAGCCGGCCGCCACGCTGATCTGGGTGGAGACGAGCAGGCGCGAGAGGACGTCGCGGCCCGCGGAGTCACCACCGAGCAGGAGACCGTCGGTTCCCGGCGGGGCGAGGATGGTGCTGAGGGAGGCCGCGTCGGGGTCCTTCGGCGCCAGGAAGCTGCCGAAGAGCGCCACGAGGACGACGAGGAGCAGGATCACCAGCGAGACGAGGCCGGTGGGGTTGCGCAGCAGGCGGCCGGTGAGCGACACCTTCGCGGGCGTCGTGGCAGGGGCCGGGCTGACGGGGGTGCTGGTCACGAGAGCCTCACCTTCGGGTTGAGGTACGCCTGGGCGAGGTCGATGACGAGGTTCGTGACGACGACGATCACGGCCGTCACGATCACGAGGCCCATCACGACGGGGATGTCGCCCTGGCTGGTGGCGCTGACGGCGAGCTGGCCGATGCCGGGCAGGGCGAAGACCTGCTCGACGATGACCGCGCCGCCGAGGAGGCCGACGAACTGGACGGCGAGCACCGCGAGCGCGGGGCCGCCGGCGTTGCGCAGCACGTGCCGCACGACGATCCGACCGGTGGGCAGACCGCGGCTGCGCAGCGTTCGCACGTAGTCGCGGGCCAGCGCGTCGATGACGGCACCGCGGATCTGGGCGGCGACCGAGGCGATGACCGCCAGCGAGAGCGCCAGGACCGGCAGCGTCACCGACTGCAGCCAGCCCGACGCGGAGTCCGCGAAGGCGATGTAGCCCGTGGCGCGGAACCAGCCCAGGTCGATGGCGAAGAAGAGGACGAGCGCGAGGGCGACCAGGAAGCCCGGGACGGCGAAGCCGAGCACCGAGATCACCTGGACGACGCGGTCGACCCACCCGCCGCGCACCGCGGCGAGGACGCCGATCACGACGGAGACGATCGCGGCCAGCAGCGTGGCGCCGACGACGATCGAGAGCGTGACGGGCAGCCGCTGGCCCAGGGACTCGGAGACCAGCTGACCGCTGAACCACGACCGGCCGAAGTCGCCCGAGAGGGCGCTGCCGAGCCAGTCGGTGTACTGCGAGAACAGCGAGCGGTCGAGCCCGAGCTCGTGGGTCTTCTGCGCGACCGTGGCCTGGGTGGCGTTGACGCCCAGGATGCGGCGGGCGATGTCGCCGCCGCTGACGTAGAGCAGGGAGAACGCCACCGCGGAGATGACGAAGACGAGGACGACGCCGGAGACCAGGCGCCGCACGATGAAGGCCAGCAAGGGATCCTCGGTTCTTGCGGGGGTGGGCGGGGAGCGGGTCCCCGCCGCCGACCGGGGTCACCGGTCGGCGGCGGAGGCGTGACTCAGCTGGCGGGCTGGAAGTCGAAGAGGCTCGGGTAGGCGTTGGTGGTCGACATCGTCACCGTGGTGTTGGCGTCGGTGGCGAAGCTGCCCTGCACGCGGTAGAACGGCGCGAACCAGGCCTGCTCGACCAGGTACTTGTTCAGCTCGGCGGCCTTCGCCTCCTGGGTCGCGGTGTCGCCGTACTGGATCTCCTTGAGGAGCTTGTTCACCGTGTCGTCGGAGTAGTGGTACGGGTTGAACACGGCGGTCGGGGAGATCATGAACTGGATCAGCTGCCAGTCGGGGTTCTGCTCGAGCGGCATGTAGGACGCGACGTACTTCGGCGCGAGCAGGTCGGCGATGAAGTTCTCCACCGGGACCTCGGTGTACTTCACCGTGATGCCGACGTCGGCGAGCTCCTGCTTGATCAGCGTGTAGGTCGTGGCACCCAGCGCCGAGGCGCTCGGCATCTCGATGGTGACGCCGTCGGCGTAGCCGGCCTCGGCGAGCAGCTCCTTGGCCTTCTCCGGGTCGTAGGAGTAGTAGGAGTCCAGGCTCTCGTCGTAGGCGGCGGACGAGGCCGGGAACATCTGCTCCGTCACGGTGCCGTTGCCGTCCTGCAGCGCGGTGAGCAGGCCGGCGCGGTCGATGGCGTAGTTGATGGCCTGGCGGACCTTCACGTCGCCGAGCGCCTTGTTCTGGCTGCCGGCGCGGTCGAGGAGGAGGAGCCCGGCGACGTCGAGCTCGTTGGCGTTGACGGTCCAGCCGGCAGACTGCACCTCGTCGAGGCTGTCGTTGTTGACGAGCTTCACGCCGTTCGCCTCACCGGAGCGGACCGTGTTCAGCGCGGCCGTGGCGTCGGTGATGACGTTGATGGTGAGGTCGTCGTAGGTGACCGCGTCGGCGTTCCAGTAGTCCGGGTTCGCGGTGTAGACGTAGGTGGTGCCGGTGACGGACGCCTTGGTGTCGAGGACGTAGGGGCCGGAGCCGACGGGGTTGGTGTCGGCGTCGTCGGCCTTGAACATCGAGGCGGCCTCGATCAGGCCCGGGTCGCGGGTGAGGTAGTCGACGAGCGCGGGGTTCGGCTCGGCCATCTTCAGCACGACGGTGGTGTCGTCGGGCGTCGAGATGCCGGTGATGCCGGCGAGGTAGGAGGCGTCCGGGGAGGTGCCGGACTGGAAGCGCTCGAGGTTCTCCTTGACCAGCTTCGCGGTCAGGGTGGAGCCGTCGGTGAAGGTCACGTCGTCGCGCAGCGTCAGCGTGAGCTCGGTGTTGTCGTCGTTGTAGGAGTAGTCGGTGGCCAGCCAGGGCTCGACCTCCCCGTCCGCGGACATGTAGAGCAGGGTGTCGTAGCTCGCCTGGTAGAACGGCGACCGGTTGCCCCACTCGGCCTTGGAGACGTCCATGGAGGTGGGCGCCGCGACAGCGGTGAGGGTCAGCGACCCGCCGTCGGCGGAGGAGCTGTCGCTGCTGGAACCGCCGCCGCAGGCCGACAGGGTCAGCAGGGCGGTGACCGCCAGGGCGGCAGTGGCCTTGTAACGGAACATCGATGGTCCTTCGGTTCGGTGCGGTGCTCGGCATTCACCGCATGTGACGACGCACACTAACCCGAAACCCGAGTGGCTACTAGGTATTGATGCGACGGGCGCCACACTTTTACTCAAGCGGGGCCCTTGGTCCCCTTTCTGGACGACGTCCGTCGGATGGTGTGACCGCCCTCTCACGGACGGGGTAGCATCCTCCGCTCGGAGCGTGCGCAGTCTGCGCAGGCCTGACGTCAGAGAGGGTTCCCATGACCACCGGGACCGAGGCGGGAACGGCCTCACCCCGTCCGCGAGGAGGCGGCCGAGGAGGCCGCCGCGGCAGCTACGCGAAGTCCGCGGAGACGCGCGTGGCCATCCTGGACGCCGCGCTGGAGGTGTTCGCCGAGGGTGGCTACCGGGGCGGGTCGCTGAAGAGCGTCGCCGCCAAGGTCGGGATGAGCGAGGCCGGCCTGCTGCACCACTTCCCCAGCAAGGCGATGCTGCTCGCCGCCGTCCTCGAGCGCCGCGACGAGCTCTCCTTCGAGTACGTGCCGCTCGAGGCCACCGACGGCACCGAGGTGCTGGTGGGCCTGGTCCGGCTGGCGCGCTTCAACGCCCATCGGCGAGGCATCGTCGACCTGTACTGCACGCTGTCGGCCGAGGCGACGAGCAAGGACCACCCGGCCCACGACTACTTCGTCGAGCGCTACGCGTGGACGCGGCACACCCTCGGCCGCAGCTTCGCGAACCTGGAGGAGCGCGGTCTCCTGCGCGACGGCGTGGAGGCACCCTGGGCGACCGCCGCGATCATCGCCCTCATGGACGGTCTCCAGGTCCAGTGGCTGATGGACCCGGAGAGCGTCGACATGGCCGACTCCCTGCTGGAGTTCCTCGGCACCATCACCAGGGCCGACCTCTCCGCCGCGGCCGCCTGACCGTCTCGCTCTCTCTCTCCCCCCCCCAGGTCGGCCCAGGTCAGCCCAGGTCGGCCCAGGTCAGCTCAGGTCGTCCAGCGCCGAGCCGACCGCCCGGTGGAACGTCGGGTAGGCCAGGATCATCGAGCGCAGGGTCGCCACCGGCACCTCGGCGTGCACCGCGAGGGCCAGGAGCCCGAGCACCTCCCCGCCGGCCGGGCCGACCACGCAGGCCCCCACGAGGACGCCGCGCTCGGCGTCCTCGACCACCTTGACGAGCCCCCTGGCCCCGGGGCCGTGGGTGAAGCCCCGCGAGGACGCCTCCATGGCGGTCGAGCCCGTGCGCACCCGCAGCCCGACCGCGCGCGCGGCCGCCTCCGTGAGGCCCACCCCCGCCACCTCCGGGTCCGTGAACGTCACGTGCGGGACGGCGTGGTAGCGCGCGGGCTCGTGGTCCTGCTCCAGGACGTCGGCCAGGGCGATGCCCGACTGGTACATCGAGACGTGGGTGAACGCCCCGCGGCCGGTGACGTCGCCGACCGCCCAGAGCCCGGGGACGCCCCGCACCCGGCAGTGCTCGTCCACCTCGAGCGTCCTGGAGCCCGCGTCGAGACCGACGCTCGGGAGCCCCAGGTCGTCCAGGTTCGGCGTCCGTCCGGCGGCCAGCAGCAGCTGCTCGGCCTCCAGCACGCTGCCGTCGTCGAGCGTCAGCGAGAAGACCGTGCCGGCCTCCCCCGGCCCGTGCATCACCGAGGCCAGGGACCTGCCCGTGCGCACGTCCACCCCGTCGCCCACCCCGTCGCCCACCCCGCCGGTCAGGACGTCGGCCAGCACGGCCGCGGCCTCGGGCTCGTCGTTCGGGAGGAGCCGGTCACCGCGCTGCAGGAGCACCACCCGGGCGCCGAACCGCGCGAACACCTGCGCGAGCTCGACGCCGACAGGCCCGCCACCCACCACGACGAGCCGCGGCGGCACGGCACTCGCCCGGACCGCCTCTCGGTTCGTCCAGAACGGGGTCCCGGCCAGCCCCGGCACGTCCGGGACCGCCGGCCGCGTGCCGGGGTTCAGCACCACGCCGCGCCGGGCCCGCACGACCCGCTCCTCCCCGGACGGCGAGGTCAGCCGCACTGTGCGCTCCCCCGCGAGCCGCGCGGTCGCGTGCACCACCGTCGCCCCGGCCCGCTCGAGCCGCTCGACAGCGATCGTGTCGTCCCAGTCGGCCGTCGCCTCGTCGCGCACCCTGGTCGCCACGGGCGTCCAGGACGGCTCGACCTCCACGCGTCCGGACAGGGTGCCGGCCCGGCGGGCCTCGGCGAGAGCGTCAGCGGCACGCAGCATCATCTTCGAGGGGATGCAGCCGTAGTAGGGGCACTCCCCACCGACGAGGTGCCGGTCGACGGCCAGCACGTCGAGCCCGGCGGAGGCCGCCCCCGAGGCCAGGGACTCCCCGCCGGGGCCGAGGCCCACGACGACGAGGTCGACCTCCTGGTCGTGCTCGGCGGGCGGGGACGAGAGGGGGTCGGTGCTCATGCCCCCACCCTCCCCCGGCGGACGTCGCCGGACAACGCACGACGCCCCGCCCACCCGGGTGGGTGGACGGGGCGTCGGTGAGGCTGGTGGGGCGGCCGGCCGGCTCAGGCGTCAGCCGTGGCGCGCTGGACGGCGCCCAGCAGGCCGTTGACGAACTGCGGGCTCTCGTCGGTCGAGAGGTCGCGCACCAGGGTGACCGCCTCGGAGATCGCCACGGCCGCCGGGACGTCGTCCGCGTGCAGGATCTCGAAGACGGCCACGCGCAGGACGTTGCGGTCCACCGCGGGCATCCGCGACAGGGTCCAGCCGGTGGAGTGCGCCGAGATCATCGCGTCGATCTCCTCGGCGTGCTCGACCACCCCGCGCACGAGGACGCCGGTGTAGGGGTTGGTCGGGGCCTCGCCCTCGGCCACGGCCCGGTCGAGCGCCTCGACGGCGGACTCGCCGCGCAGCTCCGAGGCGAAGAGGAGGTCGAGCGCGCGCTTGCGCGCCTTGGTGCGTGCAGCCATCGAGTGGGGCTCAGCCCTTCACGCGGCCGAGGTAGGACGAGTCGCGCGTGTCGACCTTGACCTTCTCGCCCTGGTTGATGAACAGCGGGACCTGGATCTCGTGGCCGGTCTCCAGGGTGGCGGGCTTGGTGCGGCCCGTCGCGGAGTCGCCGGCGAGGCCGGGCTCGGTGAAGGTGATGACCATCTCGACGGAGGCGGGGAGCTCGACGAAGAGCACGCGGCCGTCGTTGGTGGCGACGATGGCCTCGTTGTTCTCGAGGAGGAAGTTCGCGGCGTCGCCGACGATCTCCGGGGCGACCTCGAGCTGCTCGTACGTGCTGGTGTCCATGAACACGTAGCTGGTGCCGTCGTTGTACAGGTACTGGTAGTTGCGACGGTCGACCGTGGCGGTCTCGACCTTGGTGCCGGCGTTGAAGGTCTTGTCGACGGTCTTGTTCGACTCGACGTTCTTCAGCTTGGTGCGCACGAACGCGGGGCCCTTGCCCGGCTTGACGTGCTGGAACTCGACGACGGACCAGAGCTGGCCGTCGATGTTGAGGACCATGCCGTTCTTGAGGTCGTTCGTGGTAGCCATGCGCTCGGGTGATTCCTGTCCGTGTTCAGGTGACGCGGGCGTGGCCCGCAGGGTTCGGGTGGGCACCGCCGCTCCTCGCGGGGCGCACCAGCGGGCGAGTCTACGTCCGAAGGGTGGCGGCGAGCACGTCGAGAGCCATCCGGTAGCCCTCGACCCCGTGCCCCTTGACGACCTCGAGGGCGTGCGGACGCACCACGGAGTGGTGCCGCCACGGCTCCGGGCGGGTCTCGGGGTCGGAGAGGTGCACCTCGACGAGCGGCGCCTCCAGCTGGGCGCAGGCGTCGTAGACGGCGTAGGAGTAGTGCGTCCAGGCGGCCGCGTTGAGGACGACGGGCACCTGCTCGTCGGCGGCGGCGTTGAGCCAGTCGACCATCACGCCCTCGTGGTTGGTCTGCCGTACCTCGACCGCGAGGCCCCGCTCGGCGCCCCACCGCTCGCACAGCGTCACGAGCTCGTCGTGGGTCGTCGTCCCGTAGATCTCGGGCTGACGCCTCCCCAGCCGCCCCAGGTTGGGGCCGTTGAGGACCAGGACGCGCCGGGCGTCCGGGTCGCTCACGCGTGCTCCCGCATGAGGGCGTCCGCGGCGCGCAGGTGCTCCTCGCTCGGGCCGGCGAGGATGCGGGGCCGACCGACGGCGTCGAGCACGACCAGGCGCAGCTGGTCCCCGCGGGTCTTCTTGTCCAGCCGCATGCCCACCAGCAGGTCGGCGAAGTCGGCCCCGTCGTAGCCGGTGGGGAGCCCGACCCGGCCGAACGCGGCCCGGTGCCGAGCGGCGGTGGCGTCGTCGAGGACGCCGGCCAGCCGGGCGACCTCGGCGACGTAGCAGCAGCCGATGGCCACCGCGTCGCCGTGCCGCATCCCGTAGTGCTCGGCGCGCTCGATCGCGTGCCCCATCGTGTGGCCGTAGTTGAGGGCCTCGCGGCCCGGGTGGGCGCCCGTGAGCTCCGAGCCGCCCGCCTCCTTGAGGTCACCCACGACCACGTCGACCTTCACGGCGACCGCTCGCTCGACCAGCTCCCGCAGGACGGGCCCGTCGGTGTCGAGCACCCGCTCGACGTCCGTGCCCTCGACGAGCTCGAGGATGCGCTCGTCGGCGATGAAGCCGCACTTCACGACCTCGCCCATGCCGGCGACGAGGTCGGCACGGGGCAGCGTGGCCAGCAGCGACAGGTCGCACAGGACCCCGGCCGGCTCGTGGAAGGCGCCGACGAGGTTCTTGCCGGCCTCGGTGTTGACGCCGGTCTTGCCGCCGACGGCCGCGTCCACCATGGCCAGCAGGGTCGTGGGCACGTGGACGACGGCCACGCCGCGCAGCCAGCACGCGGCGACCCAGCCGCCCAGGTCCGTGGTCGCGCCGCCGCCGAAGGTGACCACCGCGTCGGAGCGCGTGAAGCCGGCCTCGCCGAGGGCGTCCCAGCAGCGCGCGGCCACGGCCGGGGTCTTGCTCGGCTCACCGTCCGGCACGACGACCTCGGTGAGGCGGTAGGCGGCCGAGAGGGCCTCGCTGACCGGCCCGGCGAGCTCGCGCAGGGACTCGGCCACCACCAGGGCGACGCGGGTCGGTCGCTCGCCCAGGAGGCCGACGAGGCGGTCGGCGACACCGTGACCGATGACGACGTCGTAGGGCGAGGCCCCGCCCACGTGCAGGACGCGCGGCTCCACCGGGGCGGTGGTGGCGTGACCGGTGGTGCTCATCGTTCCTCCTGGAGCAGCGCGGCCACCTCGGCGGCGACCTCCTCGGGGGTGCGGCCGTCCGTGTCGACGCTGTGCCGCGCCACGGACTCGTAGACGGGGGTGCGCTCGTCGATCAGCTGCTTGACCCGGGCCCGCACGTTGCCCAGGAGCAGGGGCCGGGCGGTGCCCAGGCCGACGCGGCGGACCGCGTCGGTGAGCCCGACGCGAAGGAAGACGACGTCGTGGTCGGCCAGCAGCGCGCGGGTGGCCGGGTCCAGGACCGCTCCGCCGCCCAGGGCGAGGACGCCGTCGTGCTCGGCCAGGGCCGTGGCGACCGCGGCCCGCTCGAGCGCACGGAAGTGCGCCTCCCCGTCGTCCACGAAGATCTCGGAGATCTCCCGGCCCTCGGCGGCGACGATGTCGAGGTCGGTGTCGCGGACCTCGACGCCGAGCAGCCCGCCGAGCAGGCCCGCCACGGTGGTCTTGCCGGCACCCATCGTGCCGACGAGGACCGCGCGCGGGCGCACGGGCGCCTGGCTCACCGGTACCTCATCGCGTCCAGGTAGGAGCGGTGGTTGCGGGCCACCTCGGCGACCGAGTCCCCGCCGAACTTCTCGAGGACGGCGTCGGCGAGCACGAGCGCGACCATGGCCTCGGCGACGATGCCCGCCGCGGGGACGGCGCACACGTCGGAGCGCTGGTGGTGCGCCACGGCCTCCTCGCCGGTGGCCACGTCGACCGTGCGCAGCGCGCGCGGGACGGTGGCGATCGGCTTCATGGCCGCGCGCACGCGCAGGACCTCGCCGGTGCTCATGCCGCCCTCGGTGCCGCCGGAGCGGCCGGAGGTGCGGCGGATGCCGTCCGGGCCGGGCACGATCTCGTCGTGCGCCTGCGACCCGGGGGTCGAGGCCAGGGCGAACCCGTCACCGAGCTCGACGCCCTTGATCGCCTGGATGCCCATGAGGGCGCCCGCGAGGCGCGAGTCGAGGCGGCGGTCCCAGTGGACGTGGCTACCGAGGCCCGGGGGCACGTCGTGGACGACGACCTCGACGACGCCGCCGAGGGTGTCGCCCTCCGCGTGGCCGCGGTCGATCCGCTCCACCATGAGCTTGGCGGTGTCGGCGTCCCAGCAGCGCACGGGGTCCGCGTCCAGCGCGGCGACGGTCTCCGCCGAGGCATCCGGCGGCACGGTGCCGTCGGGGACGCGCACGCCGGCGATCTCGGTGACGTGCGAGAGCAGCGTGATGCCGACGGCCTGCTCGAGGAAGTTGCTGGCGACGCGACCCAGCGCCACCCGGGCGGCGGTCTCGCGGGCGGAGGCCCGCTCGAGGATCGGCCGGGCCTCCTCGAAGTCGTACTTCTGCATCCCGACGAGGTCGGCGTGGCCGGGCCGGGGCCGCGTGAGCGGGGCGTTGCGGGCCAGGCCGGCGAGCACCTCGGGGTCGACCGGGTCGGGAGACATGACCTGCTCCCACTTGGGCCACTCGGTGTTGCCCACCTCCAGCGCGACGGGGCCGCCGAGCGTCTCGCCGTGGCGGACGCCCCCGGAGATGGTCACCTGGTCCTGCTCGAACTTCATCCGCGCGCCCCGGCCGTAGCCGAGGCGGCGGCGGGCCAGGGAGTCGGCGATGTCGTCGGAGGTGACCCGGACGTGGGCAGGCAGACCCTCGAGGATCGCCATGAGGGACGGTCCGTGGGACTCCCCCGCAGTGAGCCAGCGCAGCATGGGGCCAGTGTTTCACGGGTCACCCGACACCCCCGAGCCGCCGTCGCCCCGCGAGACCGCCCTACCAGGCGCCGCCGCCGAGCAGACCGCCGACGAGCGCCCCCACGAGCGCCCCGGCGAGCAGGCCCGGCCCCAGCGGGAGGTGGCTGCGCAGCACGCCCCGGCGACGCGCCGCGACCGCCCGCGCCACCCCCACGACGCCGACGGCGGCGAAGCCCAGCCAGAGCCCCAGCAGCAGCTCGCGCGGGCCGAGCCGCGCGAGCGGCAGCCCGAGGAGGAGGGCCAGCCGGACGTCCCCGAACCCGAGCCCGGCGGGGGCGACGCGCCAGAGCAGCCAGAACACGCCCCGGGCCACGAGCGCCAGGGCGACGACCACGGCGACCAGGCGGCCGTGGCCGGCGACGAGCCACTCCAGCACGGCCACGAGCAGGACGACCCCGGTGGCCGGCAGGACCAGCACGCGCGGCAGCAGCCGGGTGCGGGCGTCGACCACCGCGAGCGTCACGCCGACCGGGACCACCGGCAGCACCCACCACAGCGGCCAGCCGGGGCCCAGACGCAGGGCGAGGGCGGCGGCCGCCGCCGCCGCGGCGACGCCGCACCACGGGGCGAGGTGTCGTGCGTCGGCCACCTGCTCCCAGGACGGTCGCGGCGGGTCGTCCGGGTGGGGCGCGGTCGTCGGCTCGGGCAGCCGGCGCACCACCCGGGGTGTCGCCGTCCCGAGGACCCCGCAGACCAGGGCGGCGACCAGGGCGGTCAGCAAGGTCGTCGCCGCCACGGACTCAGGCCCGTCCGGCCCGGCGCGCGGCGACGGCCGCCTCCCCCGCCGCACGCATGGCGGCGAGGGGTCCGGGCACCCCGGTGAACTGCTCGAACTGGAGCACCGCCTGGTGCACCAGGAGGTCGAGGCCGGTCACGAGGACGCTTCCCGCGGCCTCGGAGGCGGCCGCCAGCGGTGTCGGCCAGGGGTCGTAGACGACCTCGAAGACGACGGGCGCCTCGGCGCGCGCGCACTGGCGGGCGTCCTGGGCGGCGGCCGGGATCGTGGACACCAGGACGTCGGCCGGGGCGGCCGCGTCGAGACCGACCGCCTCGACGTCCACCGCCGGGGCGTAGGCGCGGACGGCGGCGACGGTCTCGGCCGCGCGTTCGGGCGAGCGGACGAGGAAGCGCACCGAGGCCGCCCCCAGGTCGGTGAGCGCCAGCGCGACCGAGGCGGCGGTCGCTCCCCCACCCAGCACGGCGACCGTGCCCACCGGGCCGCCCCACCGCTCGCGGACGGCGGCCGCGGCACCGGGCAGGTCGGTGTTGTCCAGGGCGACCGTGCCCGCGCCGTCCGCCCGCACCCAGGTGTTCGCCCCGCCGGCGGCCGCCGCGTGGGCGCTGACGTCCCAGCCCCGCGCGCGGCCCAGCGCCAGCAGCTCGCGCTTGAGCGGCATCGTGACCGAGAGGCCGCGCACGTCCGCGGGCAGCGCGTCCAGGAAGCCTGCGAGCGTCCCCTCGGGCACTCGGTGGTGCTCGTAGCCCCAACCGGTCAGACCGGCGGCCTCGTACCCCGCGCGGTGCAGCACCGGCGAGAGCGAGTGGGCCACGGGGTCGCCGATGACCAGGGCGCGTCCGGTGCCCGCCGGGGCAGGCGCGGCGACGGGTGCAGCGGAGGTCGGCTCAGCAGGAGTCATGGGTCGAGCAGTACTCCTTGGCCTTCGCCACGTTCTTGAGGTGCTCGGCGTAGGTGTCGGCGAACAGCGTCTTGCCCGAGGCGAAGTCCGGCACGAAGTACAGCCAGTCGCCCTGCGCCGGGTTGAGGGCCGCGCGGATGCTGACCTTGCCCGGGGAGCCGATCGGCCCCGGGGGCAGCCCGGTGTGCTGGTAGGTGTTGTAGAGCGAGTCGTCCTCGCGCTCCTCGGCGGTCGTCCACACGTCCCCGGAGCGGCCGCTGACGTAGCTGACGGTCGAGTCGAGCTGGAGCGCCATCCCGATGTCGAGGCGGTTGTAGATGACCCGCGCGACCTTGGCGTAGTCGGACTTGTTGTTGGCCTCGTACTCGAGGATCGAGGCCACGGTGATGACGTCGTGGGCCGAGAGGCCGAGCTTCGCCGCCTTCGCCTCGATGTCGAGCTCCTTCTCGACCGCCACCGTCTCGGAGACCATCTCGGTGAGCAGGCTCTTGGCCGTCGTCGCCGGGGTGATCGTGTAGGTGGCGGGGAACAGGTAGCCCTCGGGGTTGCCGTCCGCCTCAGCGGGGAGGCCGATGCTGTCGGGGTCGGAGAGCAGCGCGTCGAGCTGCTTCTTCGTGAAGTCGGTGTCGGCGACCAGCGTCTTGACGATGTCCCGGACGCGCGAGCCCTCGGGGATGGTGACCGTGGTGCCGACCAGGTTGTCGGGGTCCGCGAGCAGCGCGATGGCGTCGGCGGCGGCCATCTGCTTCTTCAGCTCGTAGTAGCCGACCTGGATGCCCGAGGAGTCCGCGTTCGCGTTCGCGGCGTCGATGCAGGCGTCGACGGAGGCCACCACGTCGTCGGCCTTGAGCTCGCGGCAGATGTCGGTCGCGGTGTCGCCCGAGGCGACCTCGAACTCGACCTTGCCGGTGCCCGGTCCGGAGTAGTCCGCGGGGTCGGCCATGAGGTCGCGCAGGTACTGCGTGCCCCGGTCCACCGCGAACCAGCCCCCCACGCCCACGAGGGCGAGCACGACGAGCACCGCGATGCAGCCCGGGGCACGGCTCTTCCGCTTGCGACGCCGACCACCGGGGTTCGCCGGGGCCGGCGTCTCCTCCTCGGCCGTCGCGACGGGCGCGCCCTCCGCGGCGGTCCCGAGGAAGCCCTCGGAACCCGCCTCCTGGGGGTCGTGCTCGTGCTGGGTCATGCAGGCTCCTCGACGATCTCGCCCGGCGGTGTGCCGGTGGCACGCTCGGTGTCCAGCGCGTGCTGGAGGATGACGACCGCGGCGGCCTGGTCGACGACCGCGCGGCGGTTGCTGCCCTTGCGGCCTCGGTCGCGGAGCATAGCCTCCGCGGAGACCGTGCTGAGCCTTTCGTCGACCAAGCGGACCGGAACAGGGGAAAACTTCACCGCCAGCTGCCCGGCGAACTCCCGGACCTTGGCCGCGGCAGGGCCCTCGTCGCCACCCAGCGAGCGCGGCAGGCCGACGACCACCTCGAGCAGGACGGACTCCTCCTCGATCTCCCGACCGATCCGGCGCAGCCGGGCCAGGTCCCCCTTGCCCCGCTTGACCGTCTCGACCGGGGTCGCCAGGAACCCGGACGGGTCGCTGCGGGCGACGCCGATCCGGGCGTCACCCGGATCGACGCCCAGCCTCACACCGGTGCGCACCGCTCGCTCCGCGCCTCAGGCGCCGACGGCCTTGCCGACCTCGGCCGCCACGAGGCCCAGGGCCTCGTCCACGCGACCGACCTCGGTGCCGCCGCCCTGGGCCATGTCCGGCTTGCCGCCGCCCTTGCCGCCGAGCACCGGGGCGAGGACCTTCACCAGGTCCCCCGCCTTCAGCCCGCGGGCGCGCGCCTCGTCGTTGGTGGCGGCCACGAGGGCCACCTTGCCGTCGGCGACGCCGACGACCACCACGACGCTCGGCTCGCCCTGCGGCAGCCGGTTGCGCACGTCCGTGGCGAGGGTGCGGACGTCGCCGCCCGCCGCCCCGTCGGCGCGGTGGGCCACCACGTTGACCGGGCCGACCTTGACGGCCCCCCGGGCCACGTCGCCGGCCGCCGCGAGGAGCTGGGCCACGCGGACCTTCTCGATCTCCTTCTCCGCGGAGCGCAGGCGCTCGACGAGGTCGCCGACCCGGCCCACGAGGTCGTCCGGCTGCGCCTTGAGCATCCCGGTCAGCTCCGCGACGACGTCACGCTCGCGCGCAAGGTAGCGGAAGCCCTCGACACCGGTGAACGCCTCGACGCGCCGGTTGCCCGAGCCGACGGACGCCTCGCCGGTGACGACGATCGTGCCGACCTGGCTGGAGTGCTCGACGTGCGTGCCGCCGCAGAGCTCGCGCGACCACGGGCCGCCGATCTCCACCACGCGCACCTTGGAGTCGTCGTAGGTCTCGCCGAACAGGGCGATGGCGCCCCAGTCCTTCGCCTCGGGCAGCGTCATGTACTGCCACGAGACGGGCAGGTCCGCGCGCAGCGCCTCGTTCGAGACGGACTCGACGTCCTTGACCTGCTCGGGCGTGAGCGCCTGCGTCCAGCCGAAGTCGAGGCGCAGGTAGCCGGGGCGGTTGTAGGAGCCGGACTGGAGGGCGGTGGGGCCGAGCACCTCGCGCAGGGCCGCGTGGACGACGTGGGTGCCCGAGTGCGCCTGGCGCGCGCCGGTGCGCCAGTCGGCGTCCACGGCCGCGTGGACGCTGGCGTCCAGGGCCAGCTCGCCCTCGGTCACGCGGACCTGGTGGACCACGAGCCCGCGCACCGGGCGCTGGACGTCCAGCACCTCCAGGCTGCCGCCGTCGAAGGTGAGCGTGCCCGCGTCGGCCACCTGGCCGCCGGACTCCGCGTAGAAGGGGGTCCGGTCGAGGACGACCTCGCCGACCTGGCCGGCCGAGAGCACCGGGGTGGCCTCGCCGCCGCTGACGAGCGCGACCACGCGCGACTCCGTCTCCAGCGTCGAGTACGCCAGCCACTCCGTGGGCCCGAGCTCGTCGAGCACGCCGCGGTAGACGTGGGTGTCCGCGTGCTGGCCCTTCTTGGCCTTGGCGTCGGCCTTCGCCCGCGCCCGCTGCTCGGCCATGAGCGCGCGGAAGCCGTCCTCGTCGACGCTGAGGCCGGCCTCGGAGGCCATCTCGAGGGTGAGGTCGATCGGGAAGCCGTAGGTGTCGTGCAGCGCGAACGCCTGCGCCCCGGCCAGCGTGCTGCCACCGGAGGACTTCACCTGGTCGGCGGCGTTGTCGAAGATCTGGGTGCCGGCCGCGAGCGTCTTGCGGAACGCGTCCTCCTCGGCGTAGGCCACGCGGGAGATGCGCTCCCACCCGGTCTCCAGCTCGGGGTAGGACGCCTTCATGCGGTCCCGGCTCACCGGCATCAGCTCGGCGAGGGCCCGGCCCTCGTAGCCGAGCAGCCGCATGGAGCGGACGGCGCGGCGCAGGAGCCGGCGCAGGACGTAGCCGCGGCCCTCGTTGCCCGGGGTCACGCCGTCGTTGATGAGCATCATGGCCGAGCGCACGTGGTCGGCGACGACGCGGAACCGCACGTCGTCGGTCGCGTCGGCGCCGTAGGCGCGCCCGGTGAGCTGCGAGGCCTTCTCGATGACGGGGAAGACCTCGTCGATCTCGTACATGTTCTGCTTGCCCTGGAGCAGGTACGCGACCCGCTCCAGGCCCATGCCGGTGTCGATGTTCTTCGCCGGGAGCGGGCCCTCGACGTCGAAGTCGGCCTTGGACCGGACGGTGGAGAGGGACTCCTGCATGAAGACGAGGTTCCAGATCTCCAGGAACCGGTCCTCGTCGGCGTTCGGGCCGCCGTCGGGGCCGTACTCGGGGCCGCGGTCGACGTAGATCTCCGAGCAGGGGCCACCCGGGCCGGGCACGCCCATGTTCCAGTAGTTGTCCTCGAGGCCGCGCTCCTGGATGCGCTCGTAGGGGAGCCCGGCGATGGTGTGCCACAGCTCCTTGGCCTCGGTGTCGCTCGGCAGCACCGTCACCCAGATCTTCTCGGGGTCGAAGCCCAGGCCGCCGTCGTCGACGCTGCCGGTGACCAGCGTCCAGGCGAACCGGATCGCGCCTTCCTTGAAGTAGTCGCCGAAGGAGAAGTTGCCGCACATCTGGAAGAACGTGCCGTGGCGGGTCGTCTTGCCGACCTCCTCGATGTCGAGGGTGCGCACGCACTTCTGCACGCTGGTCGCGCGGTTCCACTGGGGCGTCTCCTGGCCGAGGAAGTACGGCTTGAAGGGCACCATGCCGGCATTGACGAACAGCAGGTTCGGGTCGTCGAGCAGCAGGGAGGCGGACGGGACGACCGTGTGTCCGTTCTTCTCGAAGTGGGCGGTGAAACGCCGCCGGATCTCCGCGGTCTCCATCAGTCGGTGCCTCTCTCGTTCAGGGTCTGCTGCCTGGTCTGCTGGCTGGTCTGCTGCGTGGGTGCGACGTCGGGCGCCGCGGTGGGGGTGGTGGCGGGGCGAGCGGGGAGCTGCGCCGGACGCCGGCCACCGGCCGTCCGGCCGAGGGTCCGGGCCCCATCAGGCGGCACCCCGAGCCGCTCGCGCAAATCGGTTTCCGCCTCGGCCCGGCCCTGGGCGACCTCGTCGCGGAGCATCCGCGCCCCCACGGCGAGCCCGGCGAGCCGGTCCCGGAGCCCGTCCGCGGTGAGGGCCTCGGCGACGCGGCGGGCGCGCACGACCGCCCACGCCCCCGCTCCGGCCCCGGCGACGAACCAGAGGCCGCGGCTCATGCGGCGGACCCCGCCGCGTCTCCCCCGGCGGCCCGCTCGCGCGCCGCCCAGGCGCGCCTCGCCAGCCTGGTCTCGACCTTCCGCTGCTTGCGGGCCCGGCGCACCTCCCGGCGCACCTCGGCCCGGATGCGGTAGCGCGTCTCGGGCGCCAGCGCCCGGCGCAACCCGGCGGCCAGCGAGCCGGCCTGCACGGCGGCCTCGCGCAGCACCAGGTCGGCGAAGAGGGGCGCGTCGACGACGGGGGCGTCCGGTGCGGGCTCCTCGCGCTGCGTGCCCAGGTCGGTGATGAGGAACGGGTCGGCGGCGCGGGCGGACGCCGCGGCGTCCGCCTTCTCCTGCGCGAGCCGTCGCGTGCGCTCGTCGTCCAGGCGGACGGCGAGCGCCTCCACGGCGTCCTGGGCCCGCCGGGCCTGCGCCCGTACCCGCCCCAGCCCGACGGCCAGGAGCACGACGGCGACGCCGAGCAGCGCCACGAGCGCGAGCGCGCCCACGGCGGCCCAGGCGGGCATGCTCCAGTCCCCGGTCATGGGGCGACCCTACCTGCCCCGCCGGACGCGGCTCACGACCGCCCGCCGCCGCGGATGATCCGGCGGACCCGCTCCCAGCGCTCCTTCAGCGCCGCCTCGGCACCGATCTCCTTGGGCTGGTAGTAGCGGGCGTCGGCCACCACGTCGGGGGCGTACTGCTGCTCGGCGATGCCGAAGGGCGCGTCGTGGCTGTAGGTGTAGGTCGACCCGTGGCCCAGCTTCTTGGCCCCCGCGTAGTGCGCGTCGCGCAGGTGGGCCGGCACGGGGCCGACCTTGCCCGCGCGGACGTCCGCCTGCGCCGAGAACAGGGCGGTGGTCACCGCGTTCGACTTGGGCGCCGTGGCCAGGGCGATGGTCGCCTGGGCGAGGTTGAGCCCGGCCTCCGGCATCCCGATGAGCTGGACGGCCTGGGCCGCGGCCACGGCGGTCGGCAGGGCGGTGGGGTCGGCCAGACCGATGTCCTCGCTGGCGAGGATCACCAGCCGACGCGCGATGAAGCGCGGGTCCTCCCCCGCCTCGATCATCCGGGCGAGGTAGTGCATGGCGGCGTCGGCGTCGGAGCCGCGCACGGACTTGATGAACGCGCTGGTGACGTCGTAGTGCTGGTCGCCCTGGCGGTCGTAGCGCACCGCGGCCGTGTCGACGGCGGTCTCCGCCGTCTCCAGGTCGATGACGTCGCTGCCGCGCCCCGCGGCGGCGCCCGCGGCCGCCTCCAGGTACGTCAGCGACCGCCGGGCGTCACCGCCGGCGAGCCGCACGAGGTGCTCGGCGGCGTCCTGCTCGAGCGTGAACCGGCCGGCGAGACCGCGCTCGTCCACGAGGGCCTGCTCCACCACCCGCAGGACGTCCTCGTCGGTGAGCGACTCCAGGCGCAGGAGCAGGCTGCGTGAGAGCAGCGGCGAGATGACGGAGAAGAAGGGGTTCTCCGTGGTGGCGGCGACGAGCGTGACCCACCGGTTCTCCACGCCGGGGAGCAGGGCGTCCTGCTGGGCCTTGGAGAAGCGGTGGACCTCGTCGACGAACAGGACGGTCTCCTGCCCCCCGCGCACCAGCTCGGAGCGGGCGCCGTCGATGGCGGCCCGCACCTCCTTGACCCCCGCGGTGACGGCGGAGATCTCCACGAAGCGGCGCGAGGTCTGCCGGGAGACGATCGAGGCGATCGTCGTCTTGCCCGTGCCGGGCGGGCCCCACAGGAGCAGGGACAGCGAGCGCT
Organism: Nocardioides sp. GY 10127; assembly: GCF_004919085.1. GTDB lineage: Bacteria > Actinomycetota > Actinomycetes > Propionibacteriales > Nocardioidaceae > Nocardioides. The sequence goes on from NZ_STGL01000002.1 coordinate 121,467, forward strand.
GGTCGTCGATGAGCTGGCGCAGCGGGCTGCCGGGGGCGCGCAGCTGCGGCTGGCCCACCAGCTCGTCCAGGGTGCGCGGACGCATCCGCACCGCGAGCGGTGCGGAGGCACTGGTGTTCACGGCCAGGGAGCCGCCCCCGGTCACGGGGGCGGCTCCTGGGACGTCGAACAGGCCGGCGGCGTCGCCGTCCTGGCTGGGCGGGGTCAGGCGGACACCATCTCCTGGCGCTCCAGGTCGTACCACGTCTTGTCGTACCCGGGGTGCTGCGGGACCTCGGTCGGCGTCACGGACGCGTCGGGGCTGCCGGCGCTGTCCAGGCCGAGGAGGCGGGTCGTCGCCGGCTGCTCCGGCGCCTTGCCGAGCTCGCCGGGGAAGTGGCAGGCGACCTTGTGGCGGGGGCCGATCTGGAGCAGGGGCGGCTCGACCTTGGCGCAGATGTCCTTCGCGATCGGGCAGCGGGTGCGGAACCGGCAGCCGGACGGCGGGTTGATCGGGCTGGGGACGTCGCCCTCGAGGCGGATGCGCTCCCGACGACCGCCGACCGCAGCCTGCTTGATGTCCGGCACGGCGGAGAGCAGCGCCTGCGTGTACGGGTGGTGGCTGCGCTTGTAGAGCGTGTCCCGGTCGGCGATCTCGACGATCTTGCCCAGGTACATCACGGCCACCTCGGGGCAGAAGTGGCGCACGACCGCGAGGTCGTGGGCGATGAACAGGAAGGCGATGTCGAACTCCTTCTGCAGGTCCTGCAGGAGGTTGATCACCTGGGCCTGGATGGAGACGTCGAGCGCCGAGACCGGCTCGTCGGCCACGAGCAGCTTCGGGTTGAGCGTGAGCGCCCGGGCGATGCCGATGCGCTGACGCTGGCCGCCGGAGAACTCGTTCGGGTAGCGGTTGTAGTGCTCGGGGTTGAGCCCCACCACCTCGAGGAGCTCCTGGACGCGCGAGAGCACCTGCTTCTTCGGGACCACCTTGTGCACCTCGAGGGGTGCGCCCACGATCGCGCCCACGGTGTGCCGCGGGTTCAGCGAGGTGTAGGGGTCCTGGAAGATCATCTGGACGTCGCGACGCAGCGGCTTGAGCTGCCGGTTCGACATCGAGGCGATGTCCTGCCGGTTGTCGCCGAAGTACATCTGGCCGGACGTCGGCTTGTAGAGCCGGGTGATGAGCCGGCCGGTCGTGGACTTGCCGCAGCCGGACTCGCCCACCAGGCCCAGGGCGCCGCCCTTGGGCACCTCGAAGGAGACGCCGTCCACCGCCTGCACGTGGCCGACGGTCCGCGAGATCACGCCCGAGGACTTCACGGGGAACCACATGCGCAGGTTGTCGACCGTCAGCACGGGCGGGGCGTCGGGGTCGAGGCGGGGCGGCGTGTGCTGCTCCCCCGCGAGCTCGCTGAACGTGACGTCCGTCGTCGGCTCGTTGGTCTCGGTCATCGGGGGTCGTTCTCCTCGAGCAGGTCGGGCGCGATCACGGGCAGGACCTCGGCCCGGTAGATGCTGGAGGGGTCGGCGAGGTGGCAGCGCTTGAGGTGGCCCGCCTCCCCGTCACCCTGCACCAGCTCGGGCAGGACCGTCGAGCACAGCCCCCCCCTCGACCTTGTCCTTGTGGGTGCACCGCGGGTGGAACGCGCAGCCCGGCGGGGGGCTCAGCAGCGACGGCGGGTTCCCGGGGATCGGGATGAGCGGGGCGTCGGTGTCACCGGTGACGTCCGGGACGCTCGACAGCAGGCCCCACGTGTACGGCATCTGCGGACGCATCAGGACGTTCTTCGCCGTCCCGTACTCCACGCCACGCCCGCCGTACATCACGAGGATGTCGTCGGCCATCTCGGCGATCACGCCGAGGTCGTGGGTGATCATGATGATCGCGGAGTCGAACTCGCGCTGCAGGTCCTGGAGCAGGTCCAGGATCTGCGCCTGCACCGTCACGTCCAGGGCGGTGGTGGGCTCGTCGGCGATGATGAGCGAGGGGTCGTTGATGAGGCCCATCGCGATCATCGCGCGCTGGCGCATGCCGCCGGAGAACTGGTGCGGGAAGTCGTCCACGCGGCGGTCGGGCTGCGGGATGCCGACGCGGTCGAGCATCTCGATCGCCTTGCGGCGGGCCTCGCGCTTGGACGCCGACGGGTGGTGGACCTGGTAGGCCTCCGCGAGCTGGCCGCCGACCTTGTAGAAGGGGTGGAGGGCCGCGAGGGCGTCCTGGAAGATCATCGAGACCTGGCGGCCGCGGATCTTGCGCATCTTCGACTCGGGCAGGCCGACGACCTCCTGGCCGTCGACCTTGATGCTGCCGGTGATCCGGGCCGACTTGGGGTCGTGCAGGCCGAGCACGGCCATGGACGACACCGACTTGCCGGAGCCGGACTCGCCGACGATGCCGAGCGTGCGGCCCTTCTGGACCGAGTAGCTGAGCCCCTGGACGGCCGTGATCAGGCCGTCCTCCGTGGGGAAGCGGACCGTGAGGTCCTCGACGACGAGGTAGGGGTCCCCGGACGCGTCCGCCCGGGTGGTGCTGGGGGCGGTGACGGTCACGAAAGCCTCACTCTCGGGTCGAGGGCGCTGTAGACGATGTCGACGGCGAGGTTCGACAGGATGAGCACGCTGGCGCTGAAGATGGCGGTGGCGGACACGATCGGCAGGTCCATCGCGCGGATCGCCGTCAGCGTCCACAGGCCGATGCCGTTGATGTCGAAGATCTTCTCCGTGAAGATCGTGCCGGCCAGGAGCGTGCCGAAGTCGATGCCGAAGATGGTGACGATGGGGACGAGCGCGGCGCGGAGCGCGTGCTTGTAGACGACCGTCCGCGTCGGCAGGCCCTTCGCCTTGGCGGTGCGGATGTAGTCCTCGCTCAGCGCCTCCACCATGGAGCCGCGGCTGTAGCGGGTGTACTGGGTGCAGCCGAAGACGCCGAGGCAGAGCCAGGCCAGGGCCAGGCCGCCGAACCACGCCACCGGGTTCTGGGTGATCGGTGTGTACCCGGGCTCTCCCAGCCAGGGCACCTGCCAGTACACCGCCACGTAGAGGTAGGCGAGCAGGGCGAAGAGGTAGTACGGGATCGAGCTGATGACGAGGAAGGACGACACGAGCGCCTTGTCCGCCAACGATCCTCGTCTTCGCGCGGCCGCCACGCCCATCGGCACACCGATGAGCAGGTACAGGAAGGCGCCGCCGACGGCCACGGAGACCGTGGCGGGCAGGCGCTTCTTCATGTCGTTCCACACCGGCTTGCCGGTGGAGTAGGACAGCCCGAAGCAGGGGGCGTCGCACTGGACGGTCACGCTGCTGATGGTGATGTCGCGGCCGACGAAGATGCCGCCGACGTAGCGCCCGTACTCGGCGAAGATGTTGTTGTCGTAGCCGAGCTCCTCGGTGAAGACCGCGAGGCGCTCGGGCGTGCAGCGGTTCGACGTCTTGGTGTCGCACATCGCGCGCGCCGGCTCGCTCGGGCCGTACCAGAACAGCGCGAAGACCGAGAACGAGACGAGGAGCAGGACCACCGCCCCTGAGATCAGGCGCTTCAGGATGTAGGCGTACACGCGGTGTGACTCTCCTCGGTGCGGCCCTGGTGGGGGCTGCGGTTGCGGGACGGTGGTCGGGCCGTGGCCCGACCGCGGTGGTGGGGACCCCCGGGTCCCGGGAGTCCCCACCACGTTGCGGTGTTGCGGTGTTGCTGGTTACTGCTGGTGAACCACGAGGCTCACGTGAGTGCCGACGCGGAGCGTCAGTTCATCACGAAGAGGTTCTTGTAGTTCGGGGCGCCGAGAGCCTCGTCGCCCGAGGGGTTGCCGATCTTCGAGCCGAACGTGAACAGCTGGTTGTAGTACGCGGTCGGGATCGCCGGGAAGTACTCGGTCTCGATCTTCTCGTCCAGCGCACCCCAGGCGTCGGCCTGCTTGTCCAGGTCCATCGTCGGGATCTTCTTCATCTCGGCGTCGATGCTCGCTTCGGAGAAACCACCGGTGTTGTAGACGGCACCGGAGCGGAACAGCGGCGGGATGAAGGTCAGGGCCGACGGCCAGTCGGAGCACCAGGCCACGCCACGGACGTTCAGGCTCTTGTTGAGCTTGTCGGAGGTGTTCGTCCAGGTGGAGTACGGGGACTCCTGGACCGGGGTGGCCTTGACGGTGAGACCGGCGGCCTCGAAGCCCTTGGTGATGACGTTCTGGGCCTTGACCGCGAGCGGGTCGGGCTCGTAGTAGATCATCGAGACGGAGTCGACGTCGGAGTCCGCGAGCAGCTCCTTGGCCTTCTCCGGGTCGTAGCTGAACGCCTCACCGTCGACGTAGTAGTCGGGCTTGCCGGCCATGCCCGGGGGCATGATCGAGTTCGCCATGGTGCGGGTCACGCCCGGCACCTGACCGCCGGCGGTCCACACGTCCTCGTAGGGGTACGCGTAGGCCAGCGCCTTGCGGAAGTTGATGTCCGTGGAGGCGTAGTCCGGGTACAGGAAGCTCGTGCACTGCGTGGACTGCTGCACGAGGCGGTCACCCAGGTCGTTCAGCGCCGTCTGGTAGTTCGAAGCCTGCAGGTCCGTGGACAGCGAGGTCTGCGACTGGGTGTTGTCGCTGAGCATGATCTCGTCGGTCTGGTCCGGGTCGGCGTTGAACTTGAAGATCCACTTGTCGGCGTACTGGTGACGCGCGGTGTCCGTGCTCGGGTCCCACTGGTCGTTCTTCACCAGGACGAGCTCGTCCTGCGGCGTGAAGGACTCGACCTTGTAGGGGCCGTTGGACAGGATGTTCTGACCGTAGGTGGTCGGGTTCGACCGGTTGCCCAGCGGCGCCGGGCCCATGGCCATGAACGCGCCCCAGTAGTCCATGTCGGGGAACGACTTGCTCATGTGGATGGTGACGGTCTTGGCGTCGTTGTCGTAGTCGACGCCGCCCCAGTCCTCCCACGAGGTCTTCTTGTCCGTGTACGGACCCTCGTAGTCGGGGTTGGCGAAGTACGTCTTCGAGTACTCGGTGCCGGCACCGCTCGGGAACGCCTTGGAGTCCATCGAGCGGGCGATGCCGAACGCGACCTCCTTGGCGGTGATCGGGTCCCCGTTCTCCCAGGTGATGCCGTCACGCAGGGTGAAGGTCCACTCGGTGAAGTCGTCGTTGTGCTGGCCGAGGTCGGTCGCGAGGTCGGGGACCAGGGTCGCGTTGCCGTCGGAGTCGACCGAGTACTGGGTCAGCGACCGGCTGGTGAGCGCCTGCTGGATCGAGTTGCCGGTGACGGACCACCCGTTGGTCGGGTCGAGGTCGTCCGGGCCGTAGTCGCCGGGGAGGTACACCGTGATGGTGCCGCCCGAGGTGGCGCCCTCGACGTCGGCGGCGGGTGCGGTGGCGTTGGCGTCCTTGTCGGAGCCCGCGTCGGTCTCCTGGAAGGAGCCCGAGTCGCTCGGGGAGGTCGGGTCCCCGCTACCCCCGCCGCACGCGGCGAGGGTGGCGAGAGCGGCGACGCCGGCGACGAGTGCCAGCGGCTTGGTCCGTCTCATAGTCCAGCCTTTCTGTTTCTTGGGTTCGCGCCCCGAGGAGGAGGTCGGGGCGACGGGTGCACACGCTGGGCGGAGGAGGGCTCAGCGGCGTGTCTTGGGGTCCAGGGCGTCGCGCACGGCGTCACCGAGGAGGTTGAGGGCGAGCACGAGCACGACGATCGCGAGCAGCGGCTCGTAGAGGTAGAGCGGGTACTCCTTGAAGAACCCGGTGGCGTCGTCCAGCATCTGCCCCCACGAGGGACGCGTCCGGATGCCCACGCCCAGGTAGGCGAGGCCGGACTCCGCGGCGACGAACGCGGGCAGCATCAGCGAGGTGCTCACGACGATGGGCGCCACGATGTTCGGCAGCAGCTCCTTGACCAGGATGCGCCGGGTGGGCATGCCCATCACCCGGGCCGCGTGGACGAACTCGCGCTCGCGCAGCGAGAGGACCTCGCCGCGGATGAGGCGGGCCAGGCCCATCCAGCCGAAGAAGCTCAGGACCATGACCAGCAAGACGACCTGCGCCGCCTCGTAGTGGTCGCCGTCGCGGAAGCGCTCGTTGACGATCGGGGCGATCGTCAGCGCCACGAGCAGGAACGGCAGCGTGAGGAAGAAGTCCGTGAAGAACGACAGGACGCGGTCGACGATGCCGCCCATGAACCCGGCGAGCAGGCCGACGACGATGCCGAGGACGGTCGCCACGATCGTCGAGAGGGTGGCGATCTCCAGGGAGTTGCGCGCCCCCTCGAGCCAGTAGGCCAGGTTGTCCACCGCGGTCGTCGGCGCGATGCCGAACGGGTGCGACCAGACGAACGTCCCGTAAGGCGGGCCGAACTCGGCCTTGGGCACGCCGTTCAGGTTCAGGAACTGGGTCGGGAACTGCGTCTCCGCGGTGACCCCGAACGCCTTCTGCAGCAGACCCTCGAAGATCGCCAGCAGGACGAACAGGACCACGACGACCATGCAGACCACGGCGACCTTGTCGCGCATCAGGCGCCCGAAGGCGATCCGCAGCGGCGACTTCCCGGAGATCTGCGCCGCGTTGCCCTTGGGTCGGGACTTCTGCGGGTCGAGCTCCGTGGTCTCCTCGGCAACAGGTGCCGACATGCTCACCTCATCTAGTGGGGGGTCTTGCCCCGGGGGTCTCCCGGCGGGCACGCCCTACGTGCCGGTAGGACTCTAGGTGACGTCCCGCGCAACAGGGATCACTCGCGCGTAACGATCTGGTCTCGGCGCCCGACCGGTCGGAGGACGGTTTTGCGCCGAATGGTGCGGCCGGTCAGGCCTCGGGAGCGAGATCCTCCGCCGGAACCGCGTCCACACCGGCCTCCTTGCGCTGCGCCTCCGTGATCGGGGCCGGGGCCGCCGTCAGGGGGTCGTAGCCGCCGCCCGACTTCGGGAAGGCGATGACCTCGCGGATCGAGTCCACGCCGGCCAGGAGGGCCGTGATGCGGTCCCAGCCGAAGGCGATGCCGCCGTGCGGGGGCGCGCCGAACTTGAACGCCTCGAGGAGGAAGCCGAACTTCTCCTCGGCGGTCGCCTCGTCCAGGCCCATGACGGCGAACACGCGCTTCTGCACGTCGTCGCGGTGGATACGGATCGAGCCGCCACCGATCTCGTTGCCGTTGCAGACGATGTCGTAGGCCCAGGCCAGGGCGTTGCCCGGGTCGGAGTCGAACGCCTCGAGGTCCTGCGGCGAGGTGAAGGCGTGGTGGACGGCCGTCCACGCGCCGTCGCCCACGGCGACGTCACCGCTGGCCACGGCGTCGGAGGCGGGCTCGAACAGCGGCGCGTCCACGACCCATGTGAAGGCCCACGCGGACTCGTCGATGAGGCCGCAGCGGCGACCGATCTCGAGCCGCGCGGCGCCGAGCAGGGCGCGCGAGGGCTTCACCGGGCCGGCTGCGAAGAAGATGCAGTCGCCCGGCTGGGCACCCACGTGCGCGGCCAGGCCGGCCTTCTCCTCGTCGGTGATGTTCTTGGCCACGGGGCCGCCCAGCGTCCCGTCCTCGCCCACGAGGACGTAGGCGAGACCCTTGGCCCCGCGCTGCTTGGCCCAGTCCTGCCACGCGTCGAGCTGCTTGCGCGGCTGCGAGGCGCCGCCCGGCATGACGACGGCGCCGACGTAGGGCGCCTGGAACACGCGGAACGGGGTGTCCTTGAAGTACTCGGTGCACTCCACGAGCTCCTGGCCCATGCGCAGGTCCGGCTTGTCCGAGCCGAAGCGGGCCATGGCGTCCGCGTAGGTGATCCGCGGGATCGGCGTGACGATCTCGTGGCCGATGAGCGCCCACAGGCTCTTCAGGATGGCCTCGGCGAGCTCGATCACGTCGTCCTGCTCGACGAAGCTCATCTCGATGTCCAGCTGGGTGAACTCGGGCTGGCGGTCGGCGCGGAAGTCCTCGTCGCGGTAACACCGGGCGATCTGGAAGTAGCGCTCCATGCCGGCCACCATGAGCAGCTGCTTGAACAGCTGGGGGCTCTGCGGGAGGGCGTACCAGGAGCCCGGACGCAGGCGCGCCGGCACCAGGAAGTCACGGGCGCCCTCGGGGGTGGAGCGGGTGAGGGTCGGCGTCTCGACCTCGACGAAGTCCCGCTCGAGCAGGACGTCGCGGGCGGCCTTGTTCACCTTCGAGCGCAGGCGCAGCGCGCCGCCGGGGCCCGAGCGGCGCAGGTCGAGGTAGCGGTGCCGCAGACGCGACTCCTCCCCCACCTCGCCGGCGGAGTGCCCGGCCTCGTCGATCTGGAACGGGAGCGGCGCGGCCGCGTTGAGGACCTCGAGGTCGGTGGTGATGACCTCGATCTCGCCCGTGGGCAGGTTCGGGTTGGCGTTGCCGTCGGGGCGCAGGGACACCTCGCCGGTGACCTTGATGCAGTACTCGCTGCGCAGGGCGTGGGCGACCTCCTCGTCGCGGACGACCACCTGGACGACGCCGGTGGACTCCCGCAGGTCGAGGAAGGCGACACCGCCGTGATCGCGACGACGGGCCACCCACCCGGCGAGGGTGACGGTCTGGCCGACGTGCTCGGCGCGGAGGGCGCCGGCGTCATGGGTGCGGATCACTGCTTGGTCTCCTTGGTGGTTGCTGCTGCGGGTGCTGCGTACTGGTGTTGCGAGCGGGTGCCGCTGGGGCCGGCGCTCAGGCGCCGGGGACGACCTGCGGGCGCAGGTCCTGGGGCGATGGTGTCCACGTGGCGGGGTCCGCGTCCACCTGGACCCCGTCGCGGATGTCCTTGACCTGGTTGCTGCCGTCGTCCTGGGGGAACCACACGAACGGGATGCCCCGGCGCTCGGCGAACCGGATCTGCTTGCCGAACTTCGCCGCCGTCGGCGCCACCTCACACGGGATCGAGCGGGCGCGCAGGGCCGCGGCCACGGCCTCGGAGGCGGGCCGGGACTCCTCGTCCGTCACCGCCACGAGGACGGCGGACGGGACGCTGCGCGAGGCGGTCAGACCGGTCCGGGCGAGCAGCGGCACGAGCACCCGGCTGACGCCGAGGGAGATGCCGACGCCCGGGTAGGTGACCTTGCCGTCGGAGGCCAGCGCGTCGTAGCGGCCACCCGAGCAGATCGACCCCATCGACTCGTAGCCGTCCAGGCGGGTCTCGAAGACGGTGCCCGTGTAGTAGTCGAGCCCCCGCGCGATCGAGAGGTCCGCCTCCACGCGGACGCGGTCGCTGACCAGGTCGGCGACCCCACGCACGAGGGCGGCGAGCTCGTCGAGGCCCTCGTCCAGGAGCTCGTGGGTCACGCCGAGGTCACGGACGCGTTCGACGAACGAGTCGTCGCCGGAGCGGATGGTGGCCAGGGCGAGGACGCGGTCGGCCTGCTCGGACGTCGCGCCCGCCTCGTCCACCAGCATCTGGTGGACCTTCTCGACGGGCAGCTTGTCCAGCTTGTCGACGATCCGCATGACCTCGTCGAGGTCGTCGAGGCCCAGGCCGGCGTAGAAGCCCTGGATGAGCTTGCGGTTGTTCACCTGGAGGCGGAACGCGGGCAGGAAGGTGAGCCGGGTCAGGGCGTCGACCATGACGCGGGTGACCTCGACGTCGTGGTGGAACGGGAGCGCGTCGCGGCCGACGATGTCGATGTCGGCCTGCGTGAACTCGCGGAACCGGCCCTCCTGCGGGCGCTCGCCGCGCCACACCTTCTGGATCTGGAAGCGGCGGAACGGGAAGTCCAGCTTGCCCGCGTTCTCCAGGACGTAGCGGGCGAACGGCACGGTGAGGTCGAAGTGCAGGCCCATGCCGGCGTGGCCCTCGTCGCTCGTCTCGTGCAGGCGGCGCAGCAGGTAGACCTCCTTGGAGGTGTCGCCCTTGCGCAGGAGTTGGTCGAGCGGCTCGACGGCACGCGTCTCGATCCCGGCGAAGCCGTGGAGCTCGAAGGTGCTGCGCAGGGTGTCGATCACCTGCTGCTCGACCGCGCGCTGGGCCGGCAGCAGCTCCGGGAAGCCGCTGAGCGGGGTGGGCTTGCTCATGGGGTCGTGAGGTCCTTCAGGTACGGGTTGGTGGCGCGCTCGCGGCCGATCGAGGTCTGGTCGCCGTGCCCGGGGAGCACGACGACGTCGTCGGCCAGCGGCAGCACCTTGGAGGCGAGGCTGCGCAGGATGCTCGGATGGTCCCCGCCGGGCAGGTCGGTGCGCCCGATGGAGCCCTTGAAGAGCAGGTCGCCGGAGAACATCACCTGCGACACGCCCTGCTGCTCGTAGGGGGTCCGGAAGACGACGGAGCCCTCGGTGTGGCCGGGGGTGTGGTCGACGTCGAACGTGAGCCCCGCCAGCTCGAGCGTCTGCCCGTCGGCGAGCTCACGCACGTCGTCGGGCTCGGCCCACGTGAGGTCCTGCCCCAGGAGCATGCGCGCGGTCTCGCGCGACATGCCCGCCATGGGGTCCGCCAGCAGGTGACGGTCGCGCGGGTGGATCCAGGCGGTGGCGTCGTGGGTGCCGGCGACGGGCGCCACGCTCCACATGTGGTCGACGTGACCGTGCGTGACGAGGACCGCGACGGGCTTGAGGCGGTGCTCGCGCACGACCTCCTCCACCCCGCCGGCGGCGTCCTGGCCGGGGTCGACGACCACGCACTCGGCGCCCGCGCCGGTCGCCACGACGTAGCAGTTGGTGCCCCACATCCCTGCGGGAAAGCCGGCGATCAGCACCCGCACACCCTAGCGACGACACGCCCCAGCGCACGTCTTGGCCTCCTCCTCGCCCTACGACCAGTCGGTTTCCGTCTACGATGGCCCCGCCAGTGACCTGCTCCGTCCTCGACGGAGCACCGACATGCGATCAGGAAGCCGAGCCGTGACGAGCCACCAGTGGGGCCGGGTCGACGACGACGGGACCGTGTACGTCAAGACCGCCGAGGGCGAGCGACCCGTCGGCCAGTACTCCGAGGGGTCTCCCGAGGAGGCCCTCCGCTTCTTCACCGAGCGCTACGACGCGCTCGCGTTCGAGGTCGAGCTGCTCGAGAAGCGGATCGGCACGGGAGTGATGAGCCCCGAGGAGGCGGCCGAGTCGGTCACCACCGTCCGGGCCCAGGTCACCGACGCGCACGCCGTCGGGGACCTCGCCGCTCTCGAGACCCGCCTCGCGGCGCTCGAGCCCCTCATCGCCCAGCAGCGCGAGGCCCGCAAGGTCGAGCGCGCCCAGCGCAGCGCCGAGGCGAAGGCCGCCAAGGAGAAGGTCGTCGCCGAGGCGGAGGCCCTCTCGGCGGGCAACGACTGGCGCAACGGCGCCAACCGTCTCCGGGACCTGCTGGAGGAGTGGAAGGCGATCCCGCGGATCGACCGCCCCTCCGACGACGCGCTGTGGCGCCGCTTCTCCACCGCCCGCACCACCTACACCCGCCGCCGCAAGGCTCACTTCGCTGAGCTCAACGAGCGCCGCGAGGGCGCCAAGGTGGTCAAGGAGCGGCTGGCCGCCGAGGCCGAGGCGCTCGCGACGTCCACCGACTGGGGCCCGACCGCCGGCCGCTACCGCGACCTCATGCGCGACTGGAAGGCCGCGGGACCGGCACCGAAGGACGTCGACGACGCCCTCTGGAAGCGGTTCCGGGGCGCCCAGGACCAGTTCTTCGGCGCCCGCGACGCAGCGAACGCCGCGCTCGACGCCGAGTTCGCCGACAACGCGGTGGTCAAGGAGCAGATCCTGGTCGAGGCCGAGGCGCTCCTGCCCGTCACCGACCTGGAGGCGGCCAAGCGCGCGTTCCGCGACCTGGCGGACCGCTGGGACGAGGCCGGCAAGGTCCCGCGGGCGCGGATCAAGGAGCTCGAGGGCCGCATGCGGAAGGTCGAGCAGGCCATCCGCGACCTCGAGCAGGAGCAGTGGCAGCGCACCGACCCCGAGAAGTCCGCCCGTGCGGACGACATGGTCGCCAAGCTGCAGGCCGCCATCGACAAGGTCGAGGCCGACCTGGAGAAGGCCCGCGCCGCCGGCAACGCCAAGAAGGTCGCCGACCTGGAGGAGAACCTGGCCTCGCGCCAGCAGTTCCTCGAGATGGCCAAGCGCGCCTCGGCCGACTTCTCCTGACGTTCTCCTGACGGCCGAACCCGGCCGCACAGCGCACGAGGGCCCGCTCCCCCTGGGGAGCGGGCCCTCGCGTCGTCCTGCCCGCGCCTACTGCGTCACGCGGTAGGCGTCGAAGACGCCGTTCACGCCGCGCACGGCCCGCAGCACGCTGTCGAGGTGCTTGGTCTCCGCCATCTCGAAGGTGAACCGGCTCTTGGCGATCCGGTCTCGGGTGGTGGAGAGGTTGGCGGAGAGGATGTTCACGTGGGCGTCGGAGAGCGCCATGGTGATGTCCGAGAGCAGCCGCGCCCGGTCGAGGGCCTCGACCTGGATGTTGACCAGGAAGGTCGAGGACTCGGTGGGAGCCCACTCGACCTCGAGGATCTTCTCGGGGCTGCGCTCGAGCTCGGTGGCGTTGGTGCAGTCCTTGCGGTGCACCGACACTCCCCCGCCCTTGGTGACGAAGCCGAGGATCGGGTCCGGAGGCACGGGCGTGCAGCACTTGGCCAGCTTCACCCACAGGTCGCTGGCGCCCTTGACGATGACGCCGGCGTCGCCGCCCGACGCCGCGCGCCGGCTCCGGCCGGTGATGGTGACGGCCTCGGCGAGGTCCTCCTGCGCCCCCTCGGCGCCGCCGTGGATCTCCAGGACGTGCTTGACCACCGCCTGCGCGGAGAGCTGGTTCTCCCCCACCGCCGCGTAGAGCGCCGAGATGTCGGCGAGCTTGAAGTGCTCGGCGACCAGCGTGAGCGACTCGTGCGTCATCACGCGCTTGAGGGCGATGCCCTCCTTGCGCATGAGCTTGGCGATCTGCTCCTTGCCGTCCTCGATCGCCTCCTCGCGCCGCTCCTTGGTGAACCACTGACGGATCTTGGAGCGGGCGCGGTTGGACTTCACGAAGCCCAGCCAGTCCCGCGACGGACCGGCCGTCGGCGACTTGGAGGTGAACACCTCGACGACGTCGCCGTTGTCCAGCGTGGACTCCAGCGGCACCAGGCGGCCGTTCACCCGCGCGCCGATCGTGTGGTGGCCGACCTCGGTGTGGACGGCGTAGGCGAAGTCGACCGGGGTCGAGCCCGACGGCAGCGCGATGACGTCGCCGCGCGGGGTGAAGACGTAGGTCTCCGCCTGGTTCATCTCGAACCGGAGGGACTCCAGGAACTCCCCCGGGTCCTCGACCTCGTTCTGCCAGTCCAGCAGCTGCCGGACCCAGGTCATGTCGTCGAGGTCACCGCGCTGGTCGGTGTCGACGCCGGTGCGGTTGTCCTCCTTGTACTTCCAGTGGGCCGCGACGCCGTACTCCGCACGGCGGTGCATGCCGAACGTCCGGATCTGCATCTCCACGGGCTTGCCCTGCGGGCCGATCACCGTCGTGTGCAGCGACTGGTACATGTTGAACTTGGGCATCGCCACGTAGTCCTTGAACCGCCCCAGCACCGGGTTCCAGCGCGAGTGCAGCACGCCGAGCACCGCGTAGCAGTCGCGGTCCTCCTCGACGAGGACGCGGATGCCCACCAGGTCGTAGATGTCGGAGAACTCGCGGCCGCCGACGATCATCTTCTGGTAGATCGAGTAGTAGTGCTTCGGTCGGCCGGTCACCTTGGCCTTGATCTTGGCCTCGCGCAGGTCGTTCTCGACCTGGGTGATGACCTCCGCCATGAACTGGTCACGCGAGGGCGCGCGCTCGGCCACGAGGCGGACGATCTCGTCGTAGACCTTGGGGTGCAGGGTCGCGAACGCGAGGTCCTCCAGCTCCCACTTGATGGTGTTCATGCCCAGGCGGTGGGCCAGCGGGGCGTAGATGTCCAGCGTCTCGCGCGCCGTGCGCTCCTGGCTCTTGGCCGGGACGAAGCGGAGCGTGCGCATGTTGTGCAGCCGGTCCGCGAGCTTGATGACCAGCACCCGGATGTCCCGGGCCATCGCCACGATCATCTTGCGGATGGTCTCGGCCTGGGCGGAGTCGCCGTAGACGACCTTGTCCAGCTTGGTCACGCCGTCGACGAGCCGGGCGACCTCCTCGCCGAAGTCGGCGGTGAGCTCCTCCAGCGTGTACGGCGTGTCCTCGACCGTGTCGTGCAGCAGGGCGGCCGCCAGGGTCGGCTCCGTCATGCCGATGCCGGCCAGGATCGTCGTCACCGCGAGCGGGTGCGTGATGTAGGGGTCGCCGCTCTTGCGCATCTGGCTGCTGTGCAGGCGCTCGGCGGTCGTGTAGGCCCGCTCGAGCAGCGCCAGGTCGGCCTTCGGGTGGTGCGCCCGCACGGCCCGGAAGAGCGGCTCGAGGACCGGGTTGAAGCCGGGGCTCCGCGTGCCCATCCGGGCGAGGCGCGCGCGCATGCTCCGCGCCGACGGGGCCGGCTCCGGGACGCGACCCGCGGCGTCACCGCGGTCGGGGCGCCGGGGCGGCACCTGCGGGGGTGCCGGGGGCGCGGCCGCGCGGGGCGGCGTCGGCCCCTCGCTGGGCTGCGACGCCGGGGACGGCTGGTGGACCCGCTCCTCGGTCATTGGCCCAGTCTAGGCACAGGCCCGCCGCAGGTCAGCCGATGGTCAGCAGGCTGGTGACCGGCAGGTCCCCCAGCGCCTCGCGCCAGGGCAGGAAGGCCAGGTCCATGAGCACGGCCACGCCCACGACCTCGGCGCCACAGGCCTCGACCAGGTCGACGGTGGCCCGGGCGGTCCCGCCGGTGGCCAGCACGTCGTCCACGAGGAGGACGCGCTCGCCGGCGGCGACCGCGTCGGTGTGCAGCTCGAGGGTCGCCGAGCCGTACTCCAGGTCGTAGGAGACCGCGCGCGTCGCGCGGGGCAGCTTCCCGGCCTTGCGGACGGGCGCGAACCCGGTACCGAGGGACAGCGCGACGGGCGTGCCGAGGAGGAAGCCGCGGGCCTCCATGCCGAGCACCTTGTCGACGGCGGGCGCGCCCGAGGCGTCCCGCCCCGCGCCGGCGAGGGCACCGACGACGTCCGCGAGGCCCGCGGGGTCCGCGAGCAGCGGGGTGATGTCCTTGAACACCACGCCCGGCTCGGGGAAGTCCGGGACGTCGAGGACGAGCCGCTCGAGCGCGGCCCGGCCCCGTGCCAGGACGTCGTCGGCGCCGCTCACTGCTGCGGCTTCTGGGGCTTGCCCCGCTTCGAGCGCGGCTGGCGGGTGGGCTGCTGCCGACCCGCCGCGGAGCCCGAGTCCATCGGGCCGTGGGCGGCGGGGGCCGTGCGGCCCCGGCCCATCGCGTCCGCGGACCCGCGACCGTAGGCGCGGCTCGCAGCGGGAGCGACCGCCTCGTCCTCGTCCACCAGGTCCTCGTCCGGCTCGCCCACCGGCATGTCGTCACGGTAGGTGGGGACGGCGGCGTAGCGGTCGACGTTCTTGCGGCGCGAGCGGGCGCGCTTCTCGGCCTCGAGGACGTCCTTCTCCCGCGACTTCATCTGCACCAGCAGCGGCGTGGCGATGAAGATGGAGGAGTAGGTGCCCGCGGCGGTGCCGACGAACAGGGCCAGCGCGAGGTCCTGGAGCGTCGAGGCGCCCAGGGTGAGCGCGCCGATGAGCAGGATCGACGCGATCGGCAGCAGCGCCACGACCGAGGTGTTGATCGAGCGGACCAGCGTCTGGTTGACCGCCAGGTTGGCCGCCTCGCCGTAGGTCTGGTGGCGCCGGCGCATCAGCTTGGCGTTCTCCTTGACCTTGTCGAAGACGACGACGGTGTCGTAGAGCGAGAACGCCAGGATGGTGAGCACGCCGGTGACGGTCGCCGGGGTCACGGTGAAGCCCACCAGGGCGTAGATGCCGATGGTGAGGACGACGTCGTGGGCCAGGGCGACGAGCGCGGCCAGCGACATCTTGAACTCGCGGAAGTACGCCCAGATGAAGAGGACGACCAGGACGAGGAAGACCGCGAGGCCGATGAGGGCGCGCTCGGCCACCTGGGCGCCCCAGCTGGCGCCGATGTCGGACTGCGTGAGCGCGTCCTGGTCCTCGCCCGTGGTCTTCAGGATGACGTCGGCGACGGTGGCGGCGTCGTCCGCCGACATCGGCTCGGTCTGCACCACGAGGCCGTCGCTGCCGGCCGTGGTCACCGTGGCGCCCTGGGCGGCCTCGATGCCGGTGCCGACGACGGCGCTGCGGACGTCGTCCACCTCGGTCTGGGAGATCCCGCTGGAGGCCTGCACCCGGAAGCTCGTGCCGCCGGTGAACTCGATGCCGAGGTCGAGGCCCCGGATCGACATGCTGACGACGGCCAGGAGGATCAGGACGCCCGAGATGCCGTACCAGAGCCACTTGCGACCGACGAAGTCGATCGATCGACGACCCGCGTAGAGGTCGTTGCCGAAGCGTGCGAATGCGCCCATCAGGCGTTCCCTCCCTGCGGCGTGCGGGGGCTGAGCCCGATCGCCTCGGCGTCCAGGCCCGAGAGCCGGTGACCAGCGTTGAAGAACCGGAAGCGGGCGAGCCAGGAGACCATCGGCTTGGTGAACCAGAAGAAGACCACCAGGTCGACGATCGTGGTCAGGCCCAGCGCGAACGCGAAGCCCTTCACCACGCCCGCGGCGAAGATGTAGAGCACGACCGCCGCGAGCAGGGACACCGTGTCGGCGGCCAGGCAGGTGTTCCGGGCCCGCTTCCAGCCGGACTCCACCGCGACGCGCATCGACTTGCCGTCGCGCATCTCGTCGCGCACGCGCTCGAAGAGCACGATGAAGGAGTCGGCTGTGATGCCGATCGCGATGATCATGCCCGCGATGCCGGGCAGGGTCATGGTGAACCCGGCCGTGGCGCTGAGCAGGAGGATGAGCGCGTAGGTGACGGCCGCCGCGACGCCGAGCGAGGCGATGACCACGAGGCCGAGCCCGCGGTAGTAGAGCAGGCAGTAGAGCATGACGACGAGGAGGCCGATGCCACCCGCGATGAGGCCGGCGGTGAGCTGGTCACCCGCGAGCGAGGGGCCGATCGTCTCGACCAGCGGGTTCTTCTCGAACTCGATGGGCAGCGAGCCGTACCGCAGGCTCGTGGCCAGCGACGTGGCGGACTCCTCGGTGAACGAGCCCGAGATCTGGGCCTGCCCGTTGAGGATGATCGCGTTCATCGTCGGGGCGGAGAGCACCTGGCCGTCGAGGACCATCGCGAACTGGCCGCCGTCGTTGTAGAGCTGCTTGGAGATCTTGGAGAACGTCTTGGTGCCCTCGCTGTCGAACTGCAGCGTGACGACGTAGCTGATCTCGTTCTGGGGGATCTCGGCCTGGGCGTCGCTGAGCTCGGTGCCCTCGATCATCGCCGGGCTGAGCAGGTAGGCGATGCCGTCGGTGTCACAGGTGATCAGCGGGGCGTCCGGGTCGTCGGACATGATCTGCACGGCCGAGCCGTCGGTCGGGCAGGTGACCGTCTGGAACGCCAGCACGCAGTCCGTGGTCGGGCTGTCCTTCCACTTCAGCGGCGTGGACAGGGTCGAGTCCTTCGCGGCCGAGGTGAGGCACTGGGCGACCAGCTTCTTGTTGTACGTCGCCTTGTGGGTCTCGGTGTCGGCGGACGCCGTGGACGACGCCGAGGCCGTGGAGGTCGCGGACGCGCTGGCGCTCGCGTCGGCGCTGGACGTGGCGGACGCCGTGGCGCTCGCGGTCTTCGTCGCCGTGGCGGTGGCCTTCTTGGTGGAGGAGGCGGTGGCCTTCTTCGTCGACGTCGCCGTCGCCTTCTTGGTGGCCTTCTTGGTGGCCTTGGCCTTCGTCAGGTAGCTGAGCGAGGCGCGGTTGTTGCCGCTGGAGCTGCTCGACGCGCTGGCGGAGGCGCTGGCCGACGAGCTCGACGACGAGGACGAGGAGCCGGAGTTGTCCACGGTCGTGGACACGCAGTTGCCGTCGATCGTCGAGCAGGCGACGACGCGGAAGCGCAGCTGCGCGGTGCGCTCGACGGTCTCCAGCAGGTCACGCCGGTTCTCGCCGGGGATCTCCACGACGATCTCGTTGGAGCCCTGGGTGGTGACCTCGGCCTCGGCGACGCCGGAGGCGTTGACGCGGTTGTCGATGATGGCGCGCGCCTCCTCCAGGGACTCCTCGGAGGGGCTGCCCTTGGCGCGCAGGGTGATGCTGGTGCCGCCCTGGAGGTCGAGACCCAGGGAGGGGGTCCAGCTGCCGGCGACGGCGACCAGCCCGTAGACGATCGCGAGCACCACGAAGAACGCGAGGAGCATGCGTCCCGGGCGCGCGGTCCTGGTAGCCATGCTGCTCAGCTCTCCTTGTCGTCCGAGCCCGGGGTCGAGCCGGTGGTCGGGTCGGTGTCGGCGGTGTCGCCGGAAGCGGGGGTCTCGTCGCCGGTCTGGTCGCCGGTCTCGTCCTCGGCCTCCTCGACCTGCGGCGGCACGACCTGGCCGATGGCACCGCGGGCGACGGTCACGACCGTGCCGGGGCTCAGCTCGACCTGGATGCGGTCGTCGTCGATCGAGACGACGGTGCCGAAGAGACCGGCGGTCAGCATGACCTCGTCGCCGGGCTCGAGGGAGCGCTGCATGGCGGCCGTCTCCTTCGCGCGCCGCTGCTGCGGGCGGATGAGGAAGAGCCAGAAGACAACGACGAGGAGGATCGGAAGGAGCAGTTCCACGAGGGGTATTTCTCTCCGGTGACGGCGTGAGTGGGACGGTGGCGCGAGCGCGCGAGGACCTCCGCTGGAGGGCTCCGGCGCCGACGCCCGGCGAAGTCTAACCGTGGGGGTGAGACGGGGGAGCAATCCCCGGTGATCGGGGCGGCGGCACCCCCGGTGCGACCCACGTCACGGGGCGCACCCACCGCCGGAGGCCCGGGTCACCCCCTCGCCCCCGTCCGGGCGGCGTGCGTCAGTCGGCGTCGAAGAGGCCCTCGTCCAGCGGCGCCGGGGCGCTCAGGCCGAGGTGCTGCCAGGCGGCCGGGGTCGCGATCCGCCCTCGCGGCGTCCGGGCGAGGAAGCCGAGGCGCACGAGGAACGGCTCCGCCACCTCCTCGACGGTCTCCCGCTCCTCCCCCACGGCCACGGCCAGCGTGGAGACGCCGACGGGCCCGCCGCCGAAGCGGCGGCACAGGACGTCGATGACGCCGCGGTCGAGGCGGTCCAGCCCCAGGGCGTCCACCTCGTACAGCTCCAGTGCGGCCTCGGCGACGTCGCGCGTGAGCACGCCCGAGGCCCGCACCTGGGCGTAGTCCCGCACCCGGCGCAGCAGCCGGTTGGCGATGCGCGGCGTGCCGCGCGAGCGCGAGGCGATCTCCGCCGCCCCCTCCGCCTCCAGCTCGACGCCGAGCAGCCCGGCGGAGCGACGCACGATGAGGTCGAGGTCGGAGGGGTCGTAGAACTCCAGCTGCGCGGTGAAGCCGAAGCGGTCCCGCAGCGGACCGGGCAGCAGCCCCGCCCTGGTGGTGGCCCCCACCAGGGTGAAGGGCGGGATCTCCAGCGGGATCGCCGTGGCGCCCGGGCCCTTGCCGATGACGACGTCGACCCGGAAGTCCTCCATCGCCATGTAGAGCATCTCCTCGGCGGGTCGGCTCATCCGGTGGATCTCGTCGATGAAGAGGACGTCGCCCTCGTTCAGCCCCGAGAGGATGGCCGCGAGGTCGCCGGCGTGGGTGATCGCCGGGCCGGAGGTGAGGCGCAGCGCCGAGCCCATCTCGTGGGCGATGATCATGGCCAGGGTGGTCTTGCCGAGGCCCGGGGGCCCGGAGAGCAGGACGTGGTCCGGCGCCCGCCCACGCAGCCGGGCCGCCTCGAGGACCAGGCCGAGCTGGTCGCGGACCCGCTGCTGGCCGACGATCTCCTCGAGGCTGCGCGGGCGCAGCGCTGCCTCGACCGCGCGCTCGTCACCGTCGGCGTCCGCGGTGGTGAGCGACTCGAGCCGGCCCTCCTCGAGGGCGTCGAGGTCGTCCTCGTGCATCGTTCAGGTCCCTCTTCTCAGGCCTTGGAGAGCGTGCGCAGCGCGGCCCGCAGCAGCGTGGCCACGTTCGGGCTGTCCCCGGCCTGGTCGGCGACGGCCTCGACCGCCCGCTCGGCGTCCTTCACGTTCCAGCCGAGCCCCTGGAGGCCCTGGGTGACCTGCTCGCGCCAGGGCTCCCCCGCCGACGGGACGGCGGCCGCCGCCTGCGTGGCCAGCGGGGCACCGATCTTGTCCTTCAGCTCCAGGATGATCCGCTGGGCGCCCTTCGGCCCGATGCCCGGGACCCGGGTGAGGGTCTTGACGTCGCCCGCCGAGATGGCGCGACGCAGGTCGTCCGGCGCCAGCACGGCGACCATCGCCTGGGCGACCTTGGGGCCGACGCCCGAGGCCGTCTGGAGGAGCTCGAAGCACGCCTTCTCGTCCTCGTCGGCGAAGCCGAAGAGGGTCAGGGAGTCCTCCCGCACCACCAGCGACGCGGCGAGGGTGGCCCGCTGGTCGCTGCCGACCTTCGGCGAGAGCCCGGCGAGCGTCGACGGGGTGCACTGCAGCTCCAGGCCCACCCCACCGACCTCGACGACGGCGCTGGAGAGGGTGACCGCGGCGACGCGGCCCGAGACGAAGGCGATCAACGGGTCCTCCCGGGGAGTCGTGACTGGATGGCGCCGGCGGGCAGCGAGCCCGTGCCGGGGCGGGCGCCGCGGGCGACGGGCGCCCGGCGCAGGAGCGCCTCGCGGGCCGCGGCCTGCTCGAGACGGGTGCCGGCCGAGCCGCGCCAGACGTGGGTGATGGCGAGGGCCAGGGCGTCCGCGGCGTCCGCGGGCTTCGGCATGGCGTCCAGGCGCAGGATGCGGGTCACCATCGCGCCCACCTGCTTCTTGTCCGCGCGGCCCGAGCCCGTGACGGCGGCCTTGACCTCGGACGGGGTGTGCAGCGCGACGGGCAGGCCGCGCCGGGCGGCCACCACCATCGCGATGCCGCTGGCCTGGGCGGTGCCCATGACGGTGGAGACGTCGGAGCGGGCGAAGACGCGCTCGACCGCCACCGCGTCGGGGCGGTGCTCCTCGATCCACGCCTCGATGCCGGCCTCGATGGTCACGAGCCGCTGCGGCACCTCGAGGTCCGCGGAGGTGCGGACCACGCCGACGTCGACCAGCGACAGCGGGCGGCCCACGGTCCCCTCGACCACGCCGAGCCCGCACCGGGTGAGGCCGGGGTCGATCCCGAGCACGCGCACGCGCGATCCCCTCCCCTGCTCGGTGCCCACGTCCGGGTGGACGTGCCGCCTGCTCGTCCGAACAGGTGTTCTAACCGTAGACGACGACGCCCCGCGGTCCCTGGCGGGACACGCGGGGCGTCGGTAGCCGGGTGGCTCAGGCGTCCACGGACTCCAGGACCTCGTCCGGGATGTCGGCGTTGGAGAAGACGTTCTGCACGTCGTCGAGGTCGTCGACGGCGTCGACCAGGCGCATGACCTTCTCGGCCACCGAGGCCTCGCCGACCGGGATGTCCATGCTCGCGACGAAGAGGACGTCGGCGGAGTCGTAGTCGATGCCGGCCTCCTGCAGGGCGGTGCGGACGGCGACGACGTCGGCGGCCTCGGACTGGACCTCCCACACCTCGTCCAGGTCCTTGACCTCCTCGGCGCCCGCGTCGAGCGTGGCCTCGAGGACGTCGTCCTCGGAGACGTCCTTGCCCTCCTGCGACTTCTGCACGACGACGACGCCCTTGCGCTCGAACAGGCGCGAGACGGAGCCCGGGTCGGCCATGGTGCCCCCGTTGCGGGTGACCGCGGTGCGGACCTCCATCGCGGCGCGGTTCTTGTTGTCGGTGAGGCACTCGACGAGCAGGGCGACACCCTGCGGGCCGTAGACCTCGTACATGATCGTCGTGTAGTCGACGCCGCCGCCGTCGAGGCCGCCGCCGCGCTTGACCGCGCGGTCGATGTTGTCCTTCGGCACCGAGGTCTTCTTGGCCTTCTGGATGGCGTCGAAGAGCGTCGGGTTGCCCGCGGGGTCGGGCCCACCCATCTTGGCGGCGATCTCGATGTTCTTGATCAGCTTCGCCCAGAGCTTGCCGCGCTTGGCGTCGATGGCGGCCTTCTTGTGCTTCGTGGTCGCCCATTTGGAGTGGCCGGACATGGTCTTCGTCTCCCGGTGTCGTGGTTCGTGCGCTCGGTCGGTGGGGTGCTGCGGCACCGCTGGTGCGGCGCGCGCTCCCCTCAGGCGTCTCGGACCAGGTCCCGGAAAAGACCGTGGACCCGGGAGTCGCTGCCCACCTCGGGGTGGAACGACGTCGCCATCAGGTGGCCCTGGCGGACCGCCACGATCCTACCCGCCGCGGCGCCCACCCCCGCAGCAGCGGTCTCCTCGGCGTCCAGCGCGGCCAGCACCTCGACGTCCTCGCCCACCTGCTCCACCCACGGGGCGCGGATGAAGACGCCGTGGACCGGGCTGTCGAGGCCGGCGACGTGGACCGGCCCCTCGAAGGAGTCGACCTGCCGGCCGAAGGCGTTGCGCCGCACCGTCACGTCGAGGCCGCCGATGGTCTCCTGCCCCTCGACCCCGTCGAGGATGCGGTCGGCCAGCAGGATCATCCCCGCGCAGGTGCCGAAGGCCGGCATGCCGCCGCGCACCCGCTCGCGCAGCGGCTCGAGGAGCTCGAAGACGCGCGCCAGGTGGGCCATCGTCGTGGACTCCCCGCCCGGGAGCACGAGGCCGTGGCAGCGCTCCAGCTCCTCGGGGCGGCGCACGCGCAGCGGCTCGACGTCGAGGGCGGCCAGCGCCGCCAGGTGCTCGCGCACGTCGCCCTGGAGGGCGAGCACGCCGATGGTGGGTCGGGGGTTCGGCACGAGGCCCGATCCTAGGCAGGGTCCGCGGGACGACCGCGGGCGGCTCAGACGCAGGCGACGAGGCCGGCGACCACGGTCACGCTGCGCGCGGTGCTCGGGCCGCCCTCCCAGCCGCTGAGCTGGGCCCGGACCCGGAGCAGGCCCGTGGAGAGCAGGCTGCCGGCCGGCACCGTGACGCTCTGGGTGGAGGACCCCGTGGCGGTGACGGTGGTGAGGGTGGTGGAGTCGTTCGGGTAGGTCACCCGGTACGCGGTGGCGCCGGCGACCGCGGGCCACGTGAGGGTGGCCGAGCCGGAGACGCCCTGGACCAGGGCGCCGCAGGACACCACCGGCGTCGAGGTCGCCTGGGTGGAGAGGGACGCCGTGAGGGGCACCGCGTCGGTCCAGGCGCCCGTGGCCCCGGCCGCTCCGCCGCCGAGGCTGAGCAGGGCGACGAGCGCGGCCACGACGCCGGTGCGGCGGCCGCGGCGGCCCGCCCCGGCGCTCCGACCGGCCGCGCGGTGGCTGCCGGGCCGGGCCTGCGGGGTGACGGGGCCGGCGGGGTCGGTCGTGGTGGCGGGGTCGGTGGTGGCGGCGGGGTCGGCGCTGTCCGGCGCCGTGGTCGCCGGCCTCACGCGCGGGCGCACGACGATGGTGAGCAGCACGGCCGCGTAGGCGCCGAGGAGGAGCAGGCCGTAGGGGCCGGAGAGCCAGCTGACGGCGTAGCCGACCCACGGGACGTGGGCGACGACCCGGTCGGCAGTGGCGACCGTGTACGTCGTGGGGTCGTCGGCGGGGTTGGCGTCGCCGCGCAGGGTGAGGACCCCGGCGCCGTCGCCAGTCTCCTGGACGGCCACGAGCCGGTGGGTCACCCGGGAACCCGTGGCGGTCGGGACCGAGACCACGTCCCCGACGCCGAGGTCCGCGGCGTCGACCTGGTGGGCGAGCGCGAGCGAGCCCGCCGGGATCGCCGGCGCCATGGAGCCGGAGCGGAAGAGCAGGACCCGGACGTCCAGCACGAGCCCGGCGAGCAGGAGGACCAGGCAGACGGTGCCGACCACCGCCCCGGCGGTGAGCAGGAGGTCGCCGAGCCGCGACGTCCGGGTGCGGGCGGTGCTCACGAGAGGTCCGAGGTGCCGGTGAAGGTGAGCGTCACGTCGGTGGTGGCTCCCGACAGGCCCAGCGCGGCGGTGAGCGGCAACGTGACCTCGACGCAGACGGTCTCCGAGGCGCCGGCGGCCAGCGTCCGCTTGGTGGAGACGAGGCTGCCCCCGAGCACCGTGGCCGCGCCGGCCAGGCTCGACCCGGAGCAGGTCTGGGCGAGCCCACTGCCGGTGACGCTCGAGGCGCCGGTGACATCGACTTCGAGGGCGGTGAGCAGGCCCTTGCCGTCGGTGTTCGTGCCGCTGCTCGTGGCCGTCCAGGCCAGGGGCACGGTGCCGTTGTTCTCGAGGGTGAGGACGGCGGCCGTGGAGCTTCCCGGCACGAGGCCGGACAGCGAGAGGTCGCTGAAGGAGGCGACCGAGTCCGCGCCGTCCGCCTGGAGGTCGAGGGTGCCGGTGGCGATCGTGGCGCCGCCGACGACCACCGAGTCGGTCCAGAACGCCTGGGTGGAGGTCACGAAGAGCATCGCGACGGCGCCCAGCCCCAGGCCGGCGCGCAGCCGGCGGGAGGCCAGGAGGCGGGCCGGCCCGGGCGTGAGGCGGCCCGGGGAGCGCTCGGTTCGGTCAACGTGCCGCGGCATGACGTCCTGCTCGTGCTCGGGGTGTGGGGTGGGGCTCGGTGGTGCGGCAGCCGGGCTGCTCGGGCTGGTCGGGCTTGTCGGCAGCCCCGGAGCGGTGCGACGGCAGCGGCTCGGGGAGCCGCGGGGAGGCCGCGGCGACGAGGACGGGGGCCGGTGCCCCGCTGCGTCCGCGCCGGAACCAGCCGACCGTGACCCGCAGCGCCATGAGCGCCGCGTAGGCCAGGAGCAGGCCGGCGACGACCTGGACGCCGGCCTCCCGCTGGGCGGTGGTGAAGGCGTTGGAGAGGTAGCCGAGCCGAGGCACCGCGTACCAGCGCTCCCCCACGACCTGGATGGGGAGCACCCAGGCGGGGTCCGGGTCGGGGTTGTCGTCGCCCTGGGTGCGGAAGACGGTCTTGCCCTGCCCGTTGACGCCGACGGCGACGATGCGGTGGGTGACGACCTCCGGCTCGCCCGAGCGGAGCTGGTAGGTGATGACGTCGCCGACCCGCAGGGTGGAGGCCTCCACGGGCCGGACGACGACGAGCGTGCCCGGCGGCATGCCGGGACGCATGGAGCCGGTGAGGACGGTGTACGGCGTGGCTCCGCCCAGGCGGGGGACGACGACGGCCACCGAGACCGTCGCCAGGGCGGCGACGAGCACCAGCCAGGCCAGGACCTGACCGAGGAATCGCACCAGTCCGCGCATCGTGCTCACCGGCTCGGGTCCGCTCAGACCTGCGTGAGCGTGATCGAGAGAGCGTCGATGAACGCGGTGACGTTCATGTTGTCGAGCGCGTCGGTGGCCCCGCCGTCGGGGAACGTGATGTTCAGGTCCACGGTGACGACGTCGCCGTCCGTGACCGAGAGCGTGGTCGCGCTGCCGGTGATCAGGCTGGTGGCCGAGACGTCGGAGCCCTCGAAGTCGTCCAGGGCGTAGGTGGCGGCGAGGTTCATGAACGAGGCGTTCGTGAGGGACGGCTCGGAGACCTCGAGCTCCGCGTGCAGGTTCGTGCCGATCGCCGAGATGTCGAAGGTGCACTCCATCGACAGGACGTCGCCGGGGACGAGGGTGACCGAGGCGAGGTTGACGCCGTTCTGCGCGACGCCCGACAGCCCTCCGGACAGGTCCCAGGTGCCACAGCTCGGGGTCCAGCTGAGGTCACCGGTGGTGATGGTCTTCTGTGCCTGGTCGGCGTTCGTGTTCCAGTACGCGAGCGACCCGCCGCCCCCGAGGAGGAGGACGGCGGCGGTGGCGGCAGCGAGGCCGCCCTTGACGGTGTTCTTCATGGGGGGAATCTCCTGGTGCATGGCGGTGGGGGGGGTTCCCGGCTCCCTCCCGAGGTGCCGGTGACGATGAGATTGGCCTGAGGTCACGGGCGCCTGAACCCTTCGCGGTCGGGTCCGACCGAACGCAGCGGTCCGGGTCTGACCCGGGCCAGGCGTCCGTAGCCCGTTCGGGCTACGTCCCACCCCGGTCCACCTGCGAAAACGTGTGCGCGGTCGCAGCCCGGTCCAGTCCGCGACCAGACCACCGGGCGGGCGCTCGGGTCAGGTGCAGACGCCCACGAGACCGCCGACGACGGTGACCGTGCGGGTGTTCGAGGCGGTCGAGACCCACGTGCTGCCCAGCAGCGCGGAGACGGTGACGGTGCTGCTGCCGAGCACGGCCGTGAACGACTGCGACAGGGTCGCGGCCGACACGTCGTGGTCGGCGCCGCTGTAGCGGACGCGGTAGCCCGTGGCACCGGGCACGGCCGTCCAGGTGACCTGCGCGCCGCCGAGGGTCAGCAGCCCGCAGCTCAGCACCGGGCCGGTCGGCCCCGCCGCGGTCACGGTGGTGCCGGTGAGGGCACCGGCGTCCGACCAGGCCGCCTCGGCGGCGCCGCCCGTCGGCGTCACCAGCACCAGCAGCCCGGCCGCGAGCGCGGGGAGCAGCCGCCGGCTCACGTCACGACCGAGGAGGCCTGGACGCTCACGGCCACCGTGGCGACCACCCCCATGAGCGTGGAGGGCGCGGCGGCGTCGAGCGCGACCTGCACGCACAGCGACGTCGAGCCGCCCCCGGCGAGCGGGCCCTGGGCGGTCACGACCGTCGCCGAGGACGAGGTGAGCGCCACGTCCGTGGCCAGCACGGTCCCGCCGGTGCAGGTGGCCGAGGAGCCCGAGCCGGAGCGGGTGCCGCCGGCGCGGACGGTGAGCCGCAGCGCCGTCGCGGTGGAGTAGGCGGTGGCGCCCGCCCCGCCCAGGCTGCTGCTGAGGGTCCACGACAGTGCCGCGGTGCCGTTGTTCTGCACCACGACCACCTCGGCGGCCGACGAGCCCGGCACCATCGCGGCCATGGTCAGGGTCGTCGAGGCCCGGTTGTCCGACCCGTCCAGGCGGACGTCGAGGGTGCCGGCCGTGACGGTGGTGCCGGTGAGGTCCGCGGAGTCCGTCCACGCGGCCCAGGTCGGGCGGACGCCGACGAGGCCGAGCAGCGCGAGGCCGACGAGCCAGGGGGCGGCTCGTCGGCTGTCTCGTCGGCGCAGTCGACGGGGGCGGGGCCGACGGCGACTACCCGGCACGGTGGAGCCCGACGGGCAGGGCCGCCGTGCGACGCCGCGGCCGGGGGTGACGCCAGGCCCGCACGAGCGTGACGGCGGCATAGCCGAACAGCCAGGTCGCAGCGCCGAGGGCGGCGAGCCGGCGCTGCTGGTGGTCCAGCAGCAGCGAGAGCCGGCCGAGGAGCGGCACGGAGTACCAGACCTTCCCCCGCACCTGCTCCGGGCGCACCCAGGCCGCGTCGGGGACGGGGTTGGCGTCGCCCTGGGTCCGCAGCCAGGTCCGGCCGTCCGGGCCGACGGTCTGGGCCACGACCCGGTGGGTGACGACGTCCGGGCGGTCGGAGGCCACCTGGTAGGTGATGACGTCGCCGACCCCGATCGAGCCGGTCCCGACGTCCCTCACGACGACGAGCGCGCCGGGGGCGATGGTCGGCGTCATCGAGCCGGTGACGACGGCGTAGGGCACCGCACCCGACACGGCGGGCAGCCCGACGGCGAGCACGAGCGCCGAGCCGGCCAGGAGGGTGACGAGCAGGGCCACGCCGGTGACGAGCGGGTGGACGAGGCGGCGGGCGCCGCGCAGCAGCAGGCCGGCCACGTCAGTCGTGCACCTGGTCGAGGCTGACGGTGTAGCCGCCGATGTCGGCGCTGGTCAGCTGGGTGGTGTTGTCCGCGGTCCCGGCGTAGGTGATGGTCAGGGTCGCCGCGATCGTCGCGCCGTCGTCGGCGTCGGTCACCTCGGTGGCGGCCACGGAGTCCACGGTGAACGTCCCGCCGACCGACAGCTCGCCCGCGAGGGCGCCGGTGGCGGTGGGCGAGGTCGTGGAGAGGGTGGCGCGCAGGTGCTCGCCGGTCGCGGCGAGCGTGAACGTGCAGTCCTTGGTGAGGACGTCACCGGGCACCAGCCGCTGGCTGGCGGGTAGGAAGGCCGCGCCGGCCGGGTCCTCGGCGGAGTCGAGGGTCCACCCGGCCGCCGCGCACGTGCCGACGGTGGTGTCGGTGAGCGCCATGCTGCCCGCGGTGAGGTCGTCGACCCCGTCCACGGCGATGCCGTCCGTCCAGCTCGCCAGCGTGCCGCCCACCTGCAGCAGCA
Source organism: Nocardioides sp. GY 10127 (assembly GCF_004919085.1). Taxonomy (GTDB): domain Bacteria; phylum Actinomycetota; class Actinomycetes; order Propionibacteriales; family Nocardioidaceae; genus Nocardioides. The sequence goes on from NZ_STGL01000002.1 coordinate 149,500, forward strand.
CCAGCACGCCGGCGCCCGCGGCGAGCGCGCTGCGCACGTACGGCAGGCGACGCCCGCGGGCACGGTGGCTGTGCGGGCCGGGGTGCGGGCCGAGGTGCGGGCCGGGGTGCGGACCGGGGTGCGCGGCGCCGGGCCGAGGGGCGGGCAGGATGGGCATGGGAGGGCTCCGTGGATGAGGGGGACGCCCTACCCATCGGCAGCCGGACCAGACGTCCTGCGGATTTCCCTCACGCGTTCTTCACGCGCTTCACACGCCCCTCACGCGAGGCCCTCCCGAAGGGGCCCGCCACCGGGGGCTCCACCCGCCTCATCGGTGGGCGGAGCGGGGGACGCCGGCGACGCCGGCGTCCCCCTGGCTCACCAGCCGCGCTCGGCGAACTGGATCGAGCGGGCCGGCTCGTCCACGTTGATGCCGACCATGGCCTCGCCGAGGCCGCGGGAGACCTTCGCGACCATGTCGGGGTCGTCGTAGAAGGTCGTGGCCTTCACGATCGCGGCCGCGCGCTGCTCGGGGTTGCCGGACTTGAAGATGCCGGAGCCCACGAAGACGCCGTCGGCGCCGAGCTGCATCATCATCGCGGCGTCGGCCGGGGTGGCGATGCCGCCCGCGGTGAACAGGACGACGGGGAGCGTGCCGGTGCGGGCGATCTCGGTGACGAGCTCGTAGGGCGCCTGGAGCTCCTTGGCGGCCACGTACAGCTCGTCCTCGGGCAGCGAGGTGAGCCGCTTGATCTCGGCGCGGATGGTGCGCATGTGGGTGACGGCGTTGGAGACGTCGCCCGTGCCTGCCTCGCCCTTGGAGCGGATCATCGCGGCGCCCTCGGTGATGCGGCGCAGCGCCTCGCCGAGGTTGGTGGCACCGCAGACGAACGGCACGGTGAACTGCCACTTGTCGATGTGGTGGGCGTAGTCCGCGGGGGTCAGCACCTCGGACTCGTCGATGTAGTCCACGCCCAGGCTCTGGAGCACCTGCGCCTCGACGAAGTGGCCGATGCGGGCCTTCGCCATCACCGGGATCGAGACCGCCTCGACGATGCCGTCGATCATGTCGGGGTCGCTCATGCGGGAGATGCCGCCCTGCGCGCGGATGTCCGCGGGCACGCGCTCGAGGGCCATGACGGCCACGGCGCCGGCGTCCTCGGCGATCTTGGCCTGCTCGGGGGTGACCACGTCCATGATCACGCCACCCTTGAGCATCTCGGCCATGCCGCGCTTGACGCGGTCGGTGCCGGTGACGGACTGCTCGGTGTGCTGCGACTCGCTCATGAAGCGCATGCTACGGCGCGACACGCCGGAGCCGTGAGTCCGCCCGCCCCTGCTCGGGACGAGCGGTCCGCAACGTCGCCGGGAGGCCTCAGAGCGGGCGGCCGACGGCCTGCTTGTAGACCTTCCGGATGCGGAACACGACCGTGTAGGTGTTGGCGAACGCGAGGATCCACAGGGCCGCGTACATGAGCCACGGGAAGCCGAAGATGGCCCCCAGACCGGTGGCCACGAGGATGAGGACGAGGCGGTCGGCCCGCTCCGCGAGCCCGCCCTTCGCGTCCAGGCCCAGCGACTCGGCCTTGGCCCGCGCGTAGGAGGTCACCGCGCCCATGACCAGGCAGTACAGGCTCAGGCAGAGGTAGACGTAGTGGTCGCCGGGGCCGGCGAAGTACAGCGCCAGGCCGCCGAAGACGGCCCCGTCGCCGATCCGGTCGAGCGTGGAGTCCCAGAACGAGCCGAACAGCGACGAGCGGCCGGTGCTGCGCGCCATCTGCCCGTCGATGAGGTCGGAGAAGACGAAGCAGGTGATGAACACCGTGCCCGCCAGCAGGTGGCCGGTCGGGTAGAAGACGAGCGCGCCCGCCGCCACCCCCACCGTGCCGACGAACGTCACCGTGTCGGGGCTCACGCCCATCGCCACGAGGAGTCGCACCACCGGCGCCAGCACGACGCCCTGCCAGAAGCCCTTGAACCTGTCCAACATCGCAGCGGGACCCTACCTGTCCCGGCCGAGAAGCAGCGCCTCGGCCTCCGCGACCGCGGTCGGCGCACCCGTCACGTTCCACCGCTTGCCGCCGGCCTCGACCAGGCTCGCGGCTCCCCCGACGCCGAGCACGAGCGCGGCCCCGGGCAGCCTGTCCCAGTCGGGCAGGCTGTGCTGGAACTGGAGGCCGAACCGGCCCTCGGCCACCGCCGTGGAGTCCATGGACGACGAGCCGAGCGAGCGCGTCGTGGCCAGGCCCTGCACCGCGCGGCGCCAGGCGTCGCCCACGGGCCCCACCTGCCAGGTGGGGTGCAGGTAGGTCGCCGCGCCGCTGTGCGCGAGGTCCACGTCGTCGAGCCGCGGCAGCGGCACGCCGTTGCGGGTGGTGGGCACGTCGGGGCCGCCGACGAAGGTGCGGGCCTGACCCGCGTGGTGGCCGGGGTCGTGCACCGCCCCCAGCAGGACGTCGGTCGCGCCGGTCGTCCCGACGGGGCGCAGCGCGAGCGCGGAGCACCACCACGGCAGGCCGGCCACGAAGTTCCAGGTGCCGTCCACCGGGTCGATGACCCACTCGCGGCCGGAGGCGGACTCGCTGGTCGCGCCCTCCTCGCCGAGCACGCCGTCGTCCGGCCGCTCCTCGGCGAGCCGGCGCAGCACGTGCGCCTCGGCCGCCTTGTCGGCGGCCGTCACGACGTCGGAGACGCTGGTCTTGCGGTCGGTGGCGATCCGGCCGTCGGACTCGGCCCGCATGGCGGCCGCGAGCTCCGCGGCCTCGCGGACGAGCTCGCCGGCGAGGCGGACGTCGTCCTCGCTCACGTGCATCGCGGCCCCCATCAGCCGACCCACCGCTCGGCCAGCAGCGCCCGGGTGTCGCCCAGCAGCTCCGGCAGCGTCTTGGTGCGCCCGATGATGGGCATGAAGTTCTGGTCGCCGGGCCAGCGGGGCACCACGTGCTGGTGCAGGTGCGCGGCGATGCCGGCCCCGGCCACGGCCCCCTGGTTCATCCCGATGTTGAAGCCCTCGGCGCGCGAGGCGGCCCGCAGCGTCGCCATGGCCTGCTTGGTCAGGTCGGCGATCTCGGCCGCCTCCTCGTCGGTGGTCTCGTCGTAGAGGCTCAGGTGGCGGTAGGGGCAGACCATGAGGTGCCCCGGCGCGTACGGGTACAGGTTGAGCAGGACGAACGCCCGCTCACCGCGCCGCACGACCAGGCCGTCGGCGTCCTCGAGCCGCGGTACCCGGCAGAACGGGCACTCCCCCGACGACGCGTCCGCCGGCTTGTTCTCCCCGCGGATGTAGGCCATCCGGTGCGGGGTCCAGAGCCGCTCGAGGTCGTCGGGGCCGCCCACGCCGTCCTGGACGAAGGCGGCCGGATCAGCTCCCGGCTCCTGGTGCGCGGCCGTGGGCTCGGGGGCGTTCACGCGGGGGCTTCTCCGTCGTGGTCGGGTACGGGCTGGTCAGGCGGTTCGGGCGGTTCCGGCAGGTCGGTGCCGGCCAGTGGCGGGCCCTCGAGGATCTCCACCAGCGGCTGGTCGCGGTCGAGGTGGACGCCGAGCGCGCGGGCGTGGCCGTCGAGCAGGTACCAGACCGAGTCCGTGACCGTCTCGGCCAGCACCACGGCGTCCGGCCGACGCTCCGGCAGCGCGAGCCAGCGCCGCACCGCCGAGACGACGGCGCCGACGAGGCCGTAGGTGAGGGGGTCGAGGACGGCCACGTCGTCCTCGGAGAGCTGCCCGCCCAGCAGCTCCAGGGCGGCGCTGATGAGGGCCAGCACCTGCCCGGCCACCACGTCGGTGCCCTGCGTGACGACCCCGGGGCCGGCGGGCCCGCCGAGGTCGGACTCGATCATCCGGTGCAGGGCGGGGTGGGCCGCCGACCAGGCGACGTAGGTGGCGACGATGCGCTCGATGATGTCGCCGATCGAGCCCTCGAGCGTGACGGCCGGCAGCAGCTCGTCGAAGAGCCGCTGGACGATGTACGCCTGCACGGCCGCGTCGAGGTCGGCGCGGTCGGCGAAGTGCCGGTAGAGGACGGTGCGGGAGAGGCCGGCCCGCGCGGCGATCGCGCTGACGGGCACCTCGGCGCCGGGCTCGGTCTCCTCGACCACGGCCACCGCGGCGGCCAGCACCTGCTCGCGGCGCTCGGCCTTGTGGGCGTCCCAGCGGTCACGGCGGCCGTCGCGCCGCGGCACGGCGCGCCCCGGGGCGGGCGCGGCGGAGGACGGGAGCTGCGGCTCGGCGCCAGCCATGCCCCGCCACCTCCTGCTCGTCGGCCCGCGGCCGGGTGGCCGGGCGTGGCGCGGGAGCCCGAGGACGCGCTCCGGCTCAGCCCGTGGGGACGGACCGGCGCCGGCTGCGAGCGTACCGGCCCGGACGCGCCCGGCGGGTGACGGGCGGGAGAACGTCGGTGGTCGCCGCGAGGCGCAGCATCTCCTCGACGTCCACGACCTTGCAGCGGCTGCGGCCGGCCTCCGCCCCGCGGCGGCGTTCCTCGGCGTCCACCGCGCGCCAGCCGGCGAGGTCGACGACCCGGGTGCCGCGGGCCGCGAGCAGGTCGTCGATCCCCGGGCGGGCCGTGGGGCGCGCGGTCTGCGCGTCGGCCTCGCAGGCCTGGCGATCGAGGTGGTCGAGCAGGGCGCCGACCGTCTCGGCCGCGCACGCCTTGTTCGCACCGATGGTGCCGCGGGGGCCGCGCTTGGCCCAGCCGACCACGAAGTCCTGCTCGCGTCCGGCGACGGCCCCGCGCTCGTGGACGACCGTCCCGCGCTCGGGGTCGTGGGGCAGGTCCGCGACGGGCTCGCCGAACCAGCCGACGGCGCGCACCACCAGGCGCGCGGGGAGGAGGTCGACCTCGCCCGTCGGCAGGGGACGTCCGTCGGCACCCGGGCGGGTGGCGGACAGCTCGACCGCCCGCACGGCGTCCTCGCCCAGGACGGCGACGGGAGCGGCGCCGAAGCGGAGGACGATGCGGCGGCGGGGGCGCCCGCCGGGGAGCGGGCCGCGCGGCGTGGCCGCGGCGAGCCGGGCCAGGGCGCGGCCCCGGGGCGTCGAGGCGTCGGGCAGGGCCCAGGCTCCGGGGTCGAGGAGCACGTCGACGCCGTCGGCCGGGGCGGCCAGCGCCTCGAGGCCGAGGATCTCGGGCAGGGAGAACGCGGCCTCCGCCGGGCCGCGGCGCCCGAGCACCACCACCTCGGTGAGCGAGGAGGCGGCGAGCTCCGACCAGGCGAGGCCGGCGACGTCGGTGCCGCGCAGCCGGGCGGGGTCGGTGGTGAGGACGCGCGCCACGTCGAGCGCGACGTTGCCGGTGCCGACGACGAGGGCGCGGTGGCGGCCGTCGTCCTCTGCCCTGCTCTCTCCCCTGCTCTCTCCCCTGTTCTCTGCCCTGTTCTCTGCCCTGTTCTCAGCCCTGTTCTCAGCCCTGCTCTCGTCGGCCGGGGTGGGCGCCGGACCGGCGGGGCGGGAGGAGAGGTCGACCGGGAGGTCGACGAGGTCGGGGTGGCCGTTGTACCAGCCGACCAGCTCGGTGGCGCTGACGCTGCCGGGCAGGTCCTCCCCCGACACGCCGAGGCGCTTGTCGGACGCCGCGCCGACGGCCCAGACGACGGCGTCGTAGCGCTCGCGCAGCTCGGCGGCGCTCACGTCGGCGCGGCCGCCCGCGACGTCCTCGTCGGTGCCGACGCTCGTGTGGAGGAGGTAGCGGAAGCCGGGCTGCGCCTCGATCCGCTCGAACAGGCGCTGGACGCGCTTGGTGTCCGGGTGGTCCGGCGCGACCCCCGCGCGCACGAGCCCGTGCGGGGTGGGGAGCCGGTCCAGCACGTCGACCCTGACCTCCGGGTGGCGGAGCAGCTCGTCGGCCGCGTAGAGGCCTGCGGGCCCGGCGCCGACGACAGCGACCCGGACGGGCCGGGTGCTGCGCAGGCGACGCTGGTGCGGCACGCGGGCGACCGGCGTGCGGTCGGCGTGCGGGTTCGTCTCGAAGTAGGCCGCGTTGGCCTCCAGGAACGGCAGCTCGGCCAGGCTGAGCTGCGTGTGCGGCTTGATGGCGTCCACGGGACAGGCCGTGGCGCAGGCGCCGCAGCCGACGCAGGAGTCCGGGTCGACGTGCAGCATCTCGGCCTCGGCGAAGCCGGGCTCGCCGGGCGCCGGGTGCAGGCAGTTGACCGGGCAGGCGACCACGCAGGAGGCGTCCGCGCAGCAGGCGCGGGTGACGACGTAGGGCACGGTGGGTCGCTCTCAGGCGGCGGCCGAGGCCGGCTCGCTGCGGAACCGGGAGGAGCGGCCGTCGATCTTCATCAGCCGCCAGACCCGCCGCGAGAGCGGGTTCATCATCCCGGCGCTCTCCGCGAGCATGCGCACGTCGGCGAAGAGGTCGCGCAGGAACTTCCGGGAGCCGGGTGAGCGCCAGTAGACCTCCTTCATCACCTCGTCGGGGATGCCCATGTCCCGGCGGGCCTTGCGGCTGGGCACGAGGATCTCGTTGCACAGCCAGCGCATCACCACGGGCACGAGCAGGGAGAGGACGAACCGCTCGCCCCGGCCGAGCCGCGCCGAGCTGTGCTCGAGGTACTGGTGGGCGAACCCGATGTGCCGGGCCTCCTCCGCGACGTGGATCTGCATGATCCGCCGCAGCAGCGGGTGGGTGTCGTGGCCGGCGCGCAGCACGGACTTCTGCAGGTGGTCGATCGGCTCCTCGCCGGCCAGCACGCCCCAGAAGAACGCGTGCGGGTAGCGGCGCGCGACCAGCGGCAGCAGCATGGCGGTGGCGCGGAAGAAGGTCGAGCCGCCCGCGACGTCCTGACCGGAGCGGTTGACGAACTCCTGGAACATCTGGGTGTGGTGGCACTCCTCCGTCGCCTCGTGCGTGGAGTACCGGAACTCGGGGCTGCCGTTCGGCAGCGCGAAGGCGAAGTTCATGATGCCGGCGATCAGGAGCTGCTCGAACTGCAGCCCGACCTTGGTGACGCACGCCTGGCGGTACAGCCCGATGCGGACCTGCTCGGCCTCGGGCAGGGAGCGGTACCACTCGGTGCGGCCGAGGACGTCCTCCGCCGGCAGCCGCCAGCGGCGGTCGGTGGGGTCCACGGCGTAGGCCGGGTCGTCCCAGGAGATGTCGGTGAAGGCGTCGAAGTGGTGCTCGACCGACGCCTCGGAGAGCGTGCGCAGCCGGTCCTCGTACGCGAGCCGGTCGAGCGGGTCGGAGCGGTGGGGGGTGGTGGTCATCGCGGGTCACCTCGGGTGGGGAGGGAGCGGAACTGACGTGACGACGTTAATGCGACACGGTGTCGCTTGTAAATAGTTAGCGCGACAGCGTGTCGCATACACAGTGCATCGGGTCGGTGGGGGGCGGTGTGTCAGCAACGTTCTGGGGCCTCCACCAGGTTGCTCAGCCACCGGTGACCCCCGGCCGGCCCGAGGGGCGGTGCGCCAGCAACCTCCTGCCGGCCCCACCACGTTGCTCAGCCACCGCCGACCCCCGGCCAGCCGACCAGAGGTGCGTCACCAACCGAATCCCACGCCCACCACGTTGCCCAGCCACCGCCCACCCCCCGGCCGGCCCACCGGCGGTGCGCCAGCAACCTCCTGCTGGCCCCGCCACGTTGCTCAGCCACCGCCCACCCGCAGCCGCACCCGCCAGGAGCGGGCCGGACACGCAGCAGCGCCCCGGACCAGGTGGTCCGGGGCGCTGCGGGTGGAGCGGGCGCGGAGGTCAGACCTGCACGCGGGACTGCACGGCCTCGACGACACGCTGGACGGCCTCGGCGATCGGCACGCCGTTGTCCTGCCGGCCGTCGCGGTAGCGGAAGGAGACCGCGCCCGCGGCCTGGTCCTCACCGCCGGCGATCAGCATGAAGGGCACCTTCTGCAGCTGGGCGTTGCGGATCTTCTTCTGCATGCGGTCGTCGGAGTCGTCCACCTCGACGCGGATGCCGGCCTTCTTCAGCTCGGCCGCCACCTCGTAGAGGTAGTCGGCGAACGCGTCGGCGACCGGGATCGCCTGCACCTGCACCGGGGCGAGCCACGGCGGCATGGCGCCGGCGTAGTGCTCCACCAGGACGCCGAGGAAGCGCTCGATCGAGCCGAACTTCGCCGAGTGGATCATCACCGGCTGGTGCTTCTGGCCATCGGCGCCGTTGTACTCCAGCTCGAAGCGCGCGGGCTGGTTGAAGTCGTACTGCACGGTGCCCATCTGCCAGGTGCGGCCGATCGCGTCCTTGGCCTGGACGGAGATCTTCGGACCGTAGAACGCGGCGCCGCCCGGGTCGGGGACGAGGTCGAGACCGGTCTCGGTGGCGACGTCCTCGAGCACCTTGGTGGCGACGACCCAGTCCTCGTCGGAGCCGACGAACTTGTCCTTCTTGGAGTCGTCGCGGGTCGAGAGCTCCAGGTAGAAGTCGTCGAGGCCGAAGTCGCGCAGCACGCCGAGCATGAAGGACAGCAGGTGCTTGACCTCGGCCGGGGCCTGCTCGGCGGTGCAGTAGGAGTGCGAGTCGTCCTGGGCGAAGCCGCGGACGCGGGTGAGGCCGTGGATGACGCCCGACTTCTCGTAGCGGTACACCGAGCCGAACTCGAACAGCCGCACCGGGAGCTCCCGGTAGGACCGGCCCCGCGAGGAGAAGATCAGGTTGTGCATCGGGCAGTTCATCGCCTTGAGCTGGTACTTCGACCCCTCGAGCTCCATCGGCGGGAACATCGTGTCGGCGTAGTACGGCAGGTGGCCCGAGGTGTGGAACAGGCCGTCCTTGGTGATGTGCGGGGTGCCGACGTAGGAGAAGCCCTCCTCGATGTGGCGACGGCGGACGTAGTCCTCCATCTCCCGCTTGATGATGCCGCCCTTGGGGTGGAAGACGGGCAGGCCGGAGCCGAGCTCGTCGGGGAAGCTGAAGAGGTCCAGCTCGCGGCCGAGTTTGCGGTGGTCGCGCCGCTCCGCCTCCTCCAGACGGTGCAGGTAGGCGTCCAGCTCCTCCTTCGAGGGCCAGGCGGTGCCGTAGAGGCGCTGGAGCTGCTTGTTCTTCTCGTCGCCGCGCCAGTAGGCGGCCGCCGAGCGCATGAGCTTGAACGCGGGGATGCGCTTGGTGGTGGGCAGGTGCGGACCACGGCACAGGTCGGACCAGGCGGTCTCGCCCTTGCGGTTGACGTTGTCGTAGATCGTGAGCTCGGCGCCGCCGACCTCGACGTCCGCCCCCTCGGCGGCGCCCTCGGCGTTGCCGGAGCCCTTGAGGCCGATGAGCTCGATCTTGTACGGCTCGTCCTTGAGCTCGGCGATGGCGTCGTGGTCGGAGACGGGCCGGCGCTCGAAGCGCTGGTTCTCCTTGATGATCTTGCGCATCGCCGACTCGATCTTGACCAGGTCGTCGGGGACGAACGGGGTCTCGACGTCGAAGTCGTAGTAGAAGCCGTCGTTGACCGGCGGGCCGATGCCGAGCTTGGCCTCGGGGAAGAGCTGCTGCACGGCCTGGGCCATCACGTGCGCGGTGGAGTGGCGCAGGATGTCGAGGCCGTCCTTGGAGCCGATGAGCACGCCCTCGACCTCGTCGCCCTCGACGAGCACGTAGGCGAGGTCCTTGAGCTCGCCGTTCACGCGGGCCGCCACGACGTCCGCGTCCTCCTTGAAGAGCTCCCAGGCCTTGGTCCCCGTCGTGACCTGCCGCTCCGCACGCTCATCGGCGTTCACGAGGACGATCGTCAGGTCGGACACGGGGTGCTCCTTGGAGTAGCGGTGGGGTCGGCGGGCGTCGACGTCGAGCGCGCCGTGGCCCACGCCGTCGGCGACGGGCCACCCACAGGCTATCGGGCGGCCCGCGGCGGGCCCCAACCGGTTTCGACCCCGCCGCCACCACCGGCTCACGGCTCACGCGTCGGGGCCGCACAGGCCCCGGCACCAGGGTCGAACGTCCCTCCGGGGGGTTCGCGCCACACGCCCGCAACACGGCCGGAACGTTGCTGTTCACTGTGAGGGTGAGGATCTGGCCATGACGCTCGCGCCCTCCGACGCCGCCCGTCGGCGTCCCCACGTGCGCCCCCGCCCCGACACGGTCGTCGGGCCCCACGACGGCCCGGCCGGCTGGCCCGCGGCCAAGGTGGCCGACGCGGTGCGGCGCGGGCTCGTCTCCGCCGAGTCCGTGCTCGAGGCGCACCTGGCCCGCATCGACGTCCACGACGCGGTGCTGCACTCCTTCGTCCTGGTCGACGCCGCCCGGGCCCGGCAGGACGCGCGCGCGGTGGACGCCGCGGTGGCAGAAGGGCACGACCCCGGGCCGCTCGCGGGCGTCCCGTTCGCGGTGAAGGACAACATCGACGTGGCGGGCGAGGTGACCGCGTGCGGCTCCCTGGCCCACGGCGGACGCCGGGCAGCGACCGACGCCGAGGTGGTGGCCCGCCTCCGGGCCGCCGGCGCGGTGCTGGTCGGGCGCACCACCATGGACGAGCTCGCGATGGGCGCCTCCACGATCACCGCCGCGACCGGGCCGGCCGGCAACCCCTGGGACCCGGAGCGCTCCCCCGGCGGCAGCTCGGGCGGCTGCGCCTCGGCCGTGGCCGCGGGGCTGGTGTCCTTCGCCGTCGGCACCGACACCGGAGGGTCCGTGCGCGAGCCGGCCTCGCAGTGCGGCGTGCTCGGCCTCGCGCCCACGCCCGGCCTGGTGAGCACGCAGGGGGTCGTCCCCTACGCCCGGGGCTTCGACCGCGTCGGCCCGCTCGCCCGGGAGGCGGAGACCGCCGCCCTCGTGCTGTCCGTCCTCGCCACCCGCCCCGAGCACGGCGTCACCCCGGACCTCGCCGAGGCGCGAGACGGCCGGGTGCTCCGCGGCCTGAGGCTCGGCGTCGTCCGCGAGCTCAGCGAGCTGCCCAACACCGCCGGCGTGCGCGAGCGGGTCGGTGCCGTGCTGGCCCGTGCCGAGGCCGGGGGCGCCGAGCTGGTGCCCGTCTCGGTGCCCCAGGCCCGCGAGGCGCTGGAGGCCTACCTGCTCGTGACCTCGGTGCTCGTCGCTCCGGTCGTCGCGCCCTGGGTGGCCACCGGCCGCGCCGGCGCGCACGTCGTCCGGCGTCACCGGGACGGGCGGGAGCTGGCCGCCGGCAGCCCCGCGCTCGACCGGGCCCGCCTGGTCCGGCGGCGCCTGCGCACGGCCCTGGACAAGGCGCTGGACCCCTGCCGCCTCGGGGTGGACCTGCTCGTCTCCCCCACGATGCCGACCACGGCACCGCTGCTCTCCGCCCTGCGCACCCCGAGCGGGCTCGAGGGCATCACGGACCCGGCGCTGGCGCCGTACACGGACTGCTGGACCGTCGTCGCCAACATGGCCGGTCTGCCGGCCCTCTCGCTGCCCGCCGGACCCAGCCACGAGGACGGGTTGCCGGTGGGCGCCATGCTCACCGGTCGGCGCGGCGAGGACGCGCTGCTGCTCGCGGCGGCCGCGGCCCTGGCGCTGCCGGCCGAGGAGTCCTGAGGCAGGCCCTCGGGCGCACCCGGGGGCTCAGGACGCGACGGCGACCAGGCCGCGACGGGTGAACTGCTCGACGGCGGCGGCGAGCTGCTCGGCGGTGGGCGGCTCGACGCCCTCCAGCCGGTACGGGAGGCCGAGGTCGGCGTACTTGGCCACGCCGAGCCGGTGGTAGCCGAGGACGTCGACGCGCTCGACGTTCCCCCAGGCAGCGGCGAGCTCAGCCACGCCAGCCACGTTGGCGGGGTCGTCGGTCACGCCGGGCACGAGCACGAACCGGACGCGGACAGGGAGCCCGCGGGCGGCCAGCCGCTCGCCGAACGCCAACGTCGGCGCCAGCTCGACCGAGGTGAGGTCGCGGTAGGTGTCCGGGTCGGACGACTTCACGTCCAGCAGCACGAGGTCGGTGGCGTCGAGGAGCGAGTCGGTGGCGCGGTCGCCGAGGTAGCCCGAGGTGTCCAGCGCGGTGTGCATCCCGTCGTCCTTGCAGGCCCGCAGGTAGGCCTCGACGAACCGGGGCTGGAGGAGCGGCTCCCCGCCCGAGACCGTGACCCCGCCGCCGCTCGCGGCGATGAACCGCTTGAACGAGTGCATGCGCGAGACCAGCTCCGCGACGGTGGTGGGCGTGCCGTTGCGGCGCTTCCACGTGTCCGGGTTGTGGCAGTAGGCGCACCGCAGCGGGCACCCCGCCAGGAACGTGACGAACCGGGTGCCCGGCCCGTCGGCGCCGGTGACGACGTCCCAGGAGTGCACCATCCCGAGGTCGGCACGGTCCGGGTGGCCGGGCACGGGGTGCGCCGGGGCGTGCGACGGCTCGCTCGCCGCGGCGGACGCCCCCGTGGGGCCGCCGACCCGGGGCGTGCCCAGGTCGACGACCCCGCAGGTGAGCAGGCTGCTCATGACCTCACAGGCTCCCGTGGAAGGTGCGGTTGATGACGTCGCGCTGCTGCTCGGGGCTGAGCCGCACGAAGTTCACGGCGTAGCCCGAGACCCGGATGGTCAGCTGCGGGTAGTTCTCCGGGTGGGCCATGGCGTCCTCCAGGGTCGCCCGGTCCAGCACGTTGACGTTCATGTGGAACCCGTCGACCGCGGCGTAGCCGTCCAGGACGCCGACGAGGTTGGTGATCCGCTCCTCGCGGGTGGCCCCGAGCCCGGCGGGCGTGACGGTGGTGGTGAGCGAGATCCCGTCCTGCGCCTGGTCGTAGGGCAGCTTCGCCACCGAGAGCGCCGCGGCCACCATGCCGTGCTTGTCCCGCCCGTTCATCGGGTTGGCGCCGGGGGCGAAGGGCTCGCCGGCGCGACGACCGTCGGGCGTGGCCCCCGTGGCCTTGCCGTAGACCACGTTGCTGGTGATGGTCAGCACGGACTGGGTGTGCAGCGCTCCCCGGTAGGTGGGGTGCTTGCGCAGCTCGGCCATGAACGCCGAGACCAGCTCGGCGGCGAGCTCGTCGGCGTCGTCGTCGTTGTTGCCGTAGGTGGGGAACTCCCCCTCCACCAGGTAGTCCACGACCAGGCCGCGCTCGTCGCGGACCGGGTGGACCGCGGCGTGCTTGATCGCCGACAGCGAGTCCGCAGCGACCGAGAGGCCGGCGATGCCGCAGGCCATGGTGCGCAGCACGTCGGAGTCGTGCAGCGCCATCTCCAGCCGCTCGTAGGCGTAGCGGTCGTGCATGAAGTGGATGATGTTGAGGGCGTCCACGTAGGTCTCCGCCAGCCAGCCCATCATGATCCGCAGCCGGGCCCGCACGTCCTCGTAGTCCAGGACGTCGCCCCCCAGCGGAGGCAGCACCGGGCCCACCTGCGCCCCGCTGATCTCGTCGCGCCCGCCGTTGATGGCGTAGAGCAGCGTCTTGGCGAGGTTCACCCGCGCCCCGAAGAACTGCATCTGCTTGCCCACGGCCATGGCCGAGACGCAGCACGCGATGGCCGTGTCGTCGCCGTAGCGGGGGCGCAGCTGCTCGTCGGACTCGTACTGGATCGCGCTCGTGTCGATCGAGACCTGGGCGCAGAAGCGGCGGAAGCCGAGCGGGAGGTCGGGCGACCACAGCACCGTCAGGTTCGGCTCCGGCGCCGGCCCGAGGTTGTAGAGGGTCTGGAGGTAGCGGAAGCTCGTGCGGGTGACGAGCGGACGGTGGTCATGGCTCAGGCCGCCGATGGACTCGGTGACCCACGTCGGGTCGCCCGAGAAGAGCTCGTCGTACTCCGGGGTGCGCAGGAAGCGGACGATCCGCAGCTTGATCACCAGGTCGTCGACGAGCTCCTGGGCCTGCTCCTCGGTGAGGGTCCCCTCGGCGATGTCCCGCTCGAGGTAGACGTCCAGGAACGTCGAGGTGCGGCCCAGCGACATGGCCGCGCCGTTCTGCTCCTTCACCGCACCCAGGTAGGCGAAGTAGAGCCACTGGACGGCCTCGCGCGCCGTGGTCGCCGGCCCGGAGACGTCGTAACCGTAGGAGGCCGCCATCTCCTTGAGCTCGCCCAGCGCCCGGACCTGCTCGGCCAGCTCCTCGCGGTGGCGGATGAGCTCCTCGGTGAAGGGGCCCTTCTCGCAGGCGGCCTTGTCGGCGAGCTTGGCGGCGACCAGCGCGTCCACCCCGTAGAGCGCGACGCGGCGGTAGTCGCCGATGATCCGGCCGCGACCGTAGGCGTCGGGCAGGCCCGTGATGAGGTGCGCACGACGGGCGGCCAGGATCTGCGGGGTGTAGGCGTCGAAGACCGCCGCGTTGTGGGTCTTGCGGTGGGTGGTGAAGAACTCCTTCACCACCGGGTCGGGCTCGTAGCCGTAGGCGGCCAGGCTGTTCTCGACCATTCGCCAGCCACCGTTGGGCATGATCGCGCGGCGCAACGGGGCGTCGGTCTGGAGCCCGACGATCAGCTCGCGCTCGGCGTCGATGTAGCCGGGGCGGTGGCTGGTGATCGTGGAGGGCGTCACGGCGTCGACGTCGTGGACGCCGCGCTCGCGCTCGAGGACGAACATGTCCTGGAGCCGCTCCCACACCGCCGTGGTGCGGGGCGTGGGGCCGGCGAGGAACCCGGCGTCACCGGTGTAGAGCGTGTAGTTGCGCTGGATGAAGTCGCGGACGTCGATCCCGGTGCTCCACGAGCCCTCGGCGAAGCCTCGCCAGGCGCGCTCGTGAGCGGACGGACCGGACCCCGCGGCACGGGCGGTGGCGGCGGCCTCGGCGGTCTGGTGGGACAGGACGGACATGGGTACTCCCTCTGGTCAAGCACCCGGCCGGGTCTCGGTCGGACACCTCGACCATCCCACCGTCGGGAGAGAAAAGCGCCTGCTCAGACCCCGTGTGCCACAACACGTGAGAGAGGTCCCTACGCCCGTCGGGACCTGCGACCACCGGCGTTCGCTGGGCGCTCACCGGCGTCCGCACACCGACGCCGCGGACCGCCTCCGCCCACCGACCCAGCGCCCCGCGCTCAGGGCTGGGTCGGGGCGTCGAGCACGAGCCGCTGGCCCCCGTCCGCCAGCTCCCGGACGGCGTCGAGGTGGCCGGCGTGGGTGGCCGTCTCCACGAGCACGTGCAGCAGCACCTCGTGCAGGCTGGAGTAGGGCAACTCCGCGGGACGTGTCGGCGGGTCGTCCAGGTCGAGGGACGTCGCCACCTCGTCGCTGTGGACGCACTCGTGCCGGTAGCCGTCGAGAACCGCCTGGTCGTGCGGGCCGCCGTCCTCGACGGCGGCCACCTGCCAGCCCGCGTAGCCCTCGGGCAGGTCCACGTCCTCCCCCGCCAGCGTGTGGGCGAACCAGAAGCGCTCGACGTCGACGGTGAGGTGCTGCACCAGGCCCAGCGGTGTCCAGCCGGACGGCAGCCGGGCCGTCCGGCGGTCCTCCGGCGTCATCGCCTCCACCTGGGCGAGCACGTGGCGCCGCTTGCTGCCCAACCAGGCGAGCAGCATCGCGCGGGTCTCGTCGTCGGCGCTCGGCTCCGAGCCGTGTCCGGCCTCGTCGGCGGGGGCGTCCTCGTGGCGGTGGGTCATGCCCCCCACCCTCGCCCCACCCGCCGACAGCGCGCCACCTCCGCTCCGCGACGCTGCGCTAGCCGTGCCGCGCAGAGCCGTGCCTCGTCGAGGCGTGCCGCAGCCAGCGGGAAGGGGGCGGAGGACGGCAGGATGCCCGGGTGGACCACGCCGAGCAGCGCCGCGCCGTCGTCGCGCACTACGACCACCGCGCCCCCACCTACGACGACAGCGCCCTGCACCGCGGGCTCGTCGAGCAGGTGGCCGACCTGGTGGACGAGCTCGTGGGTAGGACGCTGGACGGGCCGGCGGACGGGGCCGCACCTCACGTCCTCGACGTCGCCACCGGCACGGGCCTGGCGCTGCGCAGCCTCGCCGGGCGTCGTCCCGACTGGCGGCTGCTGGGCGTCGACCTGTCCCCCGGCATGCTCGCGAGGGCGCGCACGGCGCTCCCCCGCGCCGGGCTGCTGCGGGCGGACACCGGCGCGCTGCCGCTGCCCGACGGCAGCGTCGACGTCCTCACGTGCGTGACCGCGCTGCACCTCCTGGCCGACCCCGACGCGGCCCTGGCGGAGTGGGCCCGGGTCCTGCGCCCCGGAGGCCTGGTCGTGACCGCCACGTTCGGGCCTCCCGCCGCGCCGGCACCGCCGTCGCCGGCGCCACCGCGCGGCCCGCAGGGGTTCGTCCGCCGCCACGAGCCCTACCGCACGGCGGCCGGGGTGACCGCCGCGCTCGCGCCGCACGGCCTCGAGGTCGTCCTGCACCGCACGTGGCGGCACGGGGACGACGTCCTGCTGCTGTGCGCGGCGCTCAGGAGCGGGCCGCGTAGTGCCCCGCCACCTCCGTCGCCGTGAGCGGGCTGTCGTAGACCACCACGTCGTCGAGGGTCCCCCCGAAGAACTCGCTGGTCGGGTGGCCGGGCCAGCCGCTCAGCCCGCCGTACCCGATGCGCCACCACCCGGTGAAGCTCTGCGAGACCGTGTTGGCGGACGAACCGACCTGCGCGCCGTCGAGGTAGAAGTGCATCCCGCCGGTCGAGGAGAAGGTCGCGTCCACGAGGTGCCACGCGCCGTCGTTGTAGGCGGACGAGGTCGTGACGGTCGTGCTGCCCACGCCGAAGGAGAGGGTGCCGTCGTCGTGCATCCACACCTGCCGGTCGTAGGACCAGCCCCACCCGGCGAGCGCCGACTCGAAACCGATGAGCTTGCCTCCCGCGGTGGTGGTGGTCTTGAACCACAGCTCGAGGCTGAACTGCGTCGGCCCCGAGTAGGCGGTGCTGCTCACGGCGTAGCCGCTCGAGCCGTCGAGACGGACGGCGGTGCCGGAGTCCGTCGCGCAGGCCTTGGACTGCCCCAGGGTCACGCCGCCGTAGTAGACGCCGTGGTTGCCCGTGCCCGAGGAGTCGTTGACGACGGACCCGGACGTCTCGTCCAGCTTCCAGAAGAGGACGCTGGAGTGCTTCTTCGGGGCCCGTGAGCAGGAGTAGTAGCCGGCGTCGAGGGCGCTCGTCGGGTTGCTCGTGGTGCCCTTCCACGCCGCCTGCGCGGTGGTGGGCGCCACGACGTGCAGCGGGACGGGGGTCAGGCGCACGACGAGGACGGCGAGCACGCTGACGCCGCCCAGGAGCAACGCGCCCCGGGCGGCGGGCACCAGCCCGGTCCGCACGCGGGAGGGCAGGCCGGCGTCCGCACGCCGACGCGAGCCGGGCCCGCGGCGCCACCAGGGGCCGGGCGGGCGTGGCTCGTCGTGGCGGTACCAGCCGGAGAGCAGCACGAGGAGGACGAGGACGGCAGCGGTGCCGACGGCTCCGGGCGTCAGCGGGTGCCCGGAGTGCCACCAGACGTAGGGGCGGCCGACGTAGGGCACGAGCAGCTTGGCCTCGCCGAGCACGTCGGCGCGCGGCACGGGGTCGGAGTCGACCTCGGGGTTCGCGTCGCCGCGGGTGCGGATGGCGTCGCCGGGAGCCCGACCGACCATCCGGTGCACCAGGAGCGTGCCCGGCTGAGCCGGGCTGCGAACGAGCAGGATGCACCCGCGACGCAGCGTCGCGTCGGCGTCCAGCGGCTCGGAGAGGACGACGTCGCCCGGCTCGATCCGGGGCGTCATCGACCCCGACATGGTGACCGTGGAGTACCACCCCAGGGCCACCGGCAGGACCGACCACAGGACCAGGGTCGCGAGCACGACGAGGCAGGCCCGCGCCGCCGAGGTGAGGAGCAGCGCGAGCCAGCCGGCCCGGTCGAGGTACCGGGTCAGGAGGACTGGGCTTCCCACGTGAATCCGACGGCCGCGGTGCCGCCCTGCGTCGAGTCGGGAGCCGAGGCGTTGAGCGTGTAGGTGATCTTGTAGACCTGCGTCTCGGTCGGGGTGCCGGTCAGCGTCCAGGAGCCGACGCCCGTGCCGAACGTGGTCTTGGTCGTGCCGAAGCTGGCGAGCGTCCCGGTGAAGGCGTTGCTCGCGGCCGAGAACGACCCGCAGGAGGAGAAGGTGCCGACGGTGCCCTGGTCGATCGTGATGTCGAGGTAGGTCGCGAGGCTCGAGGTGGTGCTGTAGCTGGTGCCGTACAGCTTCACCGAGCCGGCCAGCGTCGAGGTCGAGGAGACCTTGATGCACTTGGACCCGGTGGACCCGGGCTTGAGGCCGGTCACGCTGAACATCGCGGTGCCGGAGTCGTCGTCGGTGAGGGCCACCGTGCCCGCCGCCCACGAGTTGCCGGTGTTGACCGTCGTGGAGGAGTACGCGGAGCTCGAGGCCTGGTAGACCAGCGCCGAGCCGGCCAGGAGGGCTCCCACCATCCCCAGCGCCTGGACGGCGTGGGCGGTGCGACGGCGCGGACGTCGCGCGATGCGTCGACCTGTGGACATGGCTGCTCCTGAGGGTGGGCTGGGCGACCAGGGTCGAACGACCCTGATGCCTGGCCAACGGCACGCGGGTACCGCACCCTCAACCGTTTGCGCGAACCTTCACGGCATCCTCATGGGGGGTTTTACCTCGGCTGGTCCGACGGGAACCGACTCAAGGTGGTCAGGCACGTGCCGGGCGTCGGCGCGAGGCCCTAGGTTGGGAGGCGTGACGCTGATCCTGAACCTCATCTGGCTGGTGCTCTCGGGCGTGTGGATGGCCCTCGCCTACGTCGTCTTCGGGATCCTGGCGTGCCTGACCGTCGTCGGCATCCCCTTCGGCATCGCGTGCTTCCGCATCGCCAACTACGCCCTGTGGCCCTTCGGCCGGGACATCGTGCGTCGGCCGGACGCCGGCGCCGCCTCGACGCTGGGCAACGTGCTGTGGTTCCTGCTGGCCGGCCTCTGGCTGGCGATCGGGCACGCCGTCTCCGGGGTGTCGCTGTGCCTCACCATCATCGGCATCCCCCTGGGCATCGCGAGCTTCAAGCTCATCCCCATCTCGCTCACGCCGCTCGGCCGGGAGATCGTGCCGAGCCGCTGACGCCTGGGCAGCGCGCCGGGGCCTCAACCCTCCGGCTCGGGGCGGACGAGACCCACGTCCCACGTAAAGATGCCGCCAAGACGCCTCGGACGACGGCGGTGTCTCCATAGGTTCGACCCGGACGCTCCGATCTGGAGTGGGCCAGGGCACCGCGCAGGTGCCGCGTATCCGGGGGGATCACATGTCTCACAGCACTCGTCCGCGCCGTCTCACAGCCCTGGCGGCCACGGTGCCGCTGCTGCTGGTCGGCCTCGCGGCCGGCCTCGGGCAGGGCTCCGCCGACGCCACCCAGCCCTCGGCACGGGCGGCCACGGCCTCGACCTCCGCGCGCTCGTCCTCGCTGAAGGTCTCGCCCTCGGTCTACGTGGCCGGCCAGAGGCTCACGTTCTCCGGGACGATGCCGAACCGAGGCGTCCAGAAGATCCGCCTCCAGTTCAACATGGGCAACGCCGGCAACGGCTGGACGGACGTCGAGCGCGGCCGCGTCGGGAGCACGACGCGCACGGGCGCGTTCCGGTTCACCTTCCCCGCCCCGGCGATGCTCAACGTCTCCTGGCGCGTCGCCTCCGCGAAGGGATACAGCCCGGCCAAGGTGATGCAGGCGCGCTGGCAGGAGGTGACCCTCACGGTCGCGGGCGGCACGGACACCGCGACGGCCGGCTCGACGTTCACCGTCGTCGCCGACACCGCGCCCGACGTGTTCCAGGGCCCCCTGCCGATCGAGGGACGCACCGTGGCCCTCCAGAAGCGGGTCGGCACCGACGGCTGGCGCACCATCGGCACCGCCCAGGCGGGCGCCGCGGGCCTCGCCCGGTTCGCGGTGGTGGCCCCGGGCAAGCCGGGCACGGCCGTCTACCGCGCCGTCGAGCGGAACTGGACCAAGAACGGCGACAAGATCGGCTGGTTCGCCTCCTACCCCCACTACGTGGACGTCGTGAAGACCAGTGCGTCCTCCTCCTCGGACGAGAGCGCCGCGACCTCCCAGCGGAGCACGACGACCACGACGACCAGCGAGAGCACCACGACCACCGCGGCGAGCAGGACGACGAGCGCGTCGACCCCGACCGCGAGCACGACGTACGGCTGGGCGCCGGCCCTGTTCGACTTCGCCTGGGAGTCGGGTGAGTCGCTGTCCAGCGGCCCGGCCCGCGGCACCCGGCTCACGGGCGGCTGGAAGGACACCTCCGACGGCACCGGCCGCGCCAGCCACCACAACGGCGGGATCGAGATCGACACGGGCTGGGACAACCGCGACGGGTACGGGTCGCACGGCACCACGACGCTGACCCTGGCCAAGAACTCCCAGACCTACGGGCGTTGGGAGTTCCGCATGCGCTCCGAGGTCGAGGAGGCCGGCCCGGGGCAGCACACCATCCTGATGCAGCTCGTGCCCGCCTCCGCCGGCACCGGCTGCTCGGCCACGAGCATCACCGTCGCGAAGGTGACCGCCTCCGGCACCACCCTCACCGTCGGTGCCTCCTCCGCCAAGGCCGGCACGAGCTGGACGTGGACGAAGAAGGGCGTCAAGCGCGGCGTCACGCCGCACAACTTCGCCGTCGAGGTGGCCCGCAACCACATCACGTGGTTCTACGAGGGCAGGCCGATCGCCACCACGAAGAACACGAAGGCGATCCCGGGCGTCCCGCTCACCCCGCGCATGAGCATGGTGGGCAAGGGCCAGCGCAAGACGTCGGAGACGCAGGCGATCTACGACTGGGTCCGCGGCTTCACCATGGACCACGGCAGCCAGGTGCGCCGCGGGCACGGCCTGAGCGCGAAGAGCCTGGGCAGCACCTGCTGACGTCTGCTCAGGCCCGGAGCGCCGACCGCCGAGCCCGTCCACGGAGGGCTGCCGCCCCCGCGGCCGCCACGACCAGGACGACGTCCAGCCCGGCGTAGGCCACCACCGTCGTCCGCAGCCCCCACGAGTCGACGGCGAGGCCGGCGACCAGCGCCGGGACGCTGAAGGCGAGGTAGGAGACGACGAACATCGTCGCGAAGACCTCGCCGCGGCGGGCCGCCGGCGCGGCCGCCCCGAGATCGCTCACGACCGCCCGGAAGGTGCCGCCGAACCCGAGCCCGGCCACTACGGAGCCGACGAGGTAGACCGGCAGCGAGTCCGCCAGGACCGCAGCGATCGTGACCAGGACGCCGCCTCCCAGCGTCCCGTAGCCCAGGACGGCACCCGTGACCGCCGGCAGGCGGATCGAGGCGACGGTGCCCGCGACGCCGGCGAGGAAGAACACCCCCAGCACCAGTCCGACGACCAGGTGGTCCTCCACGCCGAGCAGGTTCGCCAGCACGGACGAGCCGAGCGACAGGTAGAGGCCGCCCAGCGCCCAGGTCGCCGCCATGGCGGGCAGGTGCCCGACGAACACGGGCCGGGTCTCGCGCGGCAGGCCGAGGCTCGGCAGCAGGGAGCGCAGGAGCGGCCCGGCAGGCGCGGCGCGCCGCTGCTCGGGGATCGCCCACAGGAGCGCGGCGAGCAGGACGTACAGGGCAGCCAGCACCCAGAAGACGAGGTGCTCGGGGTACGGCGCGTGCTCCACCAGCGCCCCGGAGAGCACGGCGCCGACCGCGATGCCCAGAAGCGGCGCGGAGCTGCTCACGACGGCGCCGGTCGCAGCAGACGGGGCGGTGTCGACGACGAGCGCCGTGGTCGTCCCGGCGGCTGCGCCGACCGCCAGGCCCTGCACGATGCGCGCAGCCACCAGCCATCCCGTCCCGTCCGCGAGCGCGAACAGGACCATCCCGAGCGCCAGCAGGACGAGCGCGGCGGAGGCGACGGGCCGACGGCCGACGCGGTCCGACAGCGAGCCGACCGTGAGCAGCGAACCCAGGAGCGCGAACACGTACACCGCGAAGACCAGGGTCAGCACGAAGGACGAGAAGCCCCACTCCGCCTGGTAGACGGGGTAGAGCGGCGAGGGTGCCGACGCCGCGGTGAGCGTCGCCGCGCCCACGGTGCCGGCGAGGGCGAACGACAGGGGACGGCCGAGCACGCGGAACCTCCAAAAGCAATGAACGTTGCTTTAGAAGCTACGGGTCGAGCGCCACTAACGCAAACTTCTTTGCAGTAACCTGGGTTCCATGACCGACCAGACGACCGGGTCGCGACCCGGGGGACGCAGCAGCCGCGTGCGGGAGGCCGTGCACGCGGCTGTCGGCGAGCTGCTCGCCGAGGGGGCCGAGCGGATCACGTTCCCGGTCGTCGCCGAGCGTGCGGGCGTCAACCCGACGACCCTGTACCGCCGCTGGTCGGACGTCGACGCCCTGCTCGAGGAGGTCACCGTCGCTGCGCTCACCCGCGACGGCGAGAACCTGCCGGACGGCGGCTCGCTCTCCGAGGACCTCGCGACCTGGGCCGAGACGATCCGGCGTGACATCAGCCGACCCGCCCGCAGCCGGTACCTCCGCGCGATGGTGGGCGCCCGGGACGGCCTGGCCGACAGCTGCCCCGTCACCGATCTCCGGGCCGAGCAGGCCGGACGGCTGCTGGCCGCCGCTGCCGGTCGGGGCGAGCCGGTGCCCACGGTCGAGCAGGTGCTCGACCACGTGGTCTCGCCGCTCTACTACCGGATCGTCTTCGGCCTCGACGTGGACGCCGCCCACGCACGACGGCTCACCGACGACGTGCTCCGGATGGCCACCTGATCTCTCGCCCCCGACGCGCTCACGGCTCTGCAACAGGCCGCACCGGCTGGCGCAGGATCGTCCGCAGCCGCTCGGGGGCCGCCCGGCGCGGGTCGCCGAGATACACCTCGTGGTGCTTGCCCACCGGCCGCAGGCCGCGGCCGGGGATGACGTCGTCGTGCAGCCGGGCCAGCACCTCGGCCTCGTCGTCGTACGGGCCGACGTGCAGAGTCTGGAGGCACTCCCCCTCGGCCAGCGACGCGCACCGCAGGTCGCCGAGGCGGGGCGCCCGCTTCTTCGCGCCGACCGCCTGGACAGCGTCGTCGACGAGGGTGCCGGGCACCCAGTCCGGCACCATCAGCATCAGCGTCCAGTCCCACCGGGTCTTGTCGCGCGCCGTGGTGAAGGCCGCCAGGTCGTCCGCCCACCACAGACCTTCGAGCGGTGGGACGACGTAGTCGCGACCCAGGTCCTTCCTGCTGGCGAGCTTGAGCGCGTAGGCCACCGGGTACAGCGTCTCCAGCGCCTGGACGTACGCGGGCTCGACGTTCGGGTCCCCGTGCCCGTCGACCATGAGGTACCGCGTGGGCGGCACATCGATGCGCTCGAACTCCCCACGGCGCGCGCGGTACCGGGCGAGCGTCCTCTTGAAGTCGACCTTCTCCATGCCGCTCCTCGACTCGTCCGCCCGCTCGGGTCCCCGGCGCGGCACCTGCCGGCGGAGTCCGGCGATTGGGCGGCAGGAGCCACCACTGTGGCCGCTCGGCGCCACGGCACGCAACGCGCCGTCAGCCGCTGCCACCAGCCGCAGTCCAGACCGTCTCGACGAACGACAACTTCTGCGGGGAACGCGGCATCCAAGCGACGTGCGAGTGAGGCGTGGAGCGACTGTCCTGGTGATGGCGTGCGTGGTCGCGACAGGGTGTTCCACCACGCAGGGAGGCGCAGGCGCTGCAGCGCGCAGAACGCCGCCAGCAGTTGAGGTGGCAGCGTGATGGCAGTACGGCACCCAGAGCTGCCTCGCCGCGACTCTGCACTGGTTCGACACCCTCCAGCAGCACAGCTGCTTAGTTGTCCCAGTAGAACTGGTAGGGGTAAACCGCGACGTAACGTCCCCCGTCGCTGGTGGCGTAGTGGAGGTTGATGGCGTTGTTCTTGCTCTCCTTCGCCCCGTTGACCTCCTCGTCAGGGGCCGGCCCGATCCGGAACGCGAGGATGACGCGGGCCGGGTCGGAAGTCGGCGTGAGGTCAGTGCCCGTTCCGCCGTCGGTCCCCGGCAGGCAGTAGTCGGAGGCGTCGGGCCAACGGTCGAACCTCGACGTGGGACGAGTAATGGCCTTCCGTATGTCGGCCGGTGCCAGGCGGACGCCGGCCACGGTCAGCGGGGACGCGCCCTTCTCGGTGACGAACTCGACGGAGAGGACCGCGACTGGTTCGGCGCCCTGGTTGGTGACCGGGATGACCGCTACCTGCTGCAGGGGGTCTCCCGGTTGGGTGCGCATTCCGACGCCGAGGACGCGGCTGCCCGCGTCCTGCAGCGGCCCTCCCTGGTGTTCGTCGCCGGCAGGTTCGGTGAACTGCGCGCAGCTGGTTCCCTCGAACTTCCGCTGCCACGCGGTCAGTTCCTGACTCGTCGCCGGACCTGTCGTGGGCGCAGGCTCCGTGCTGCCGCTGTCACAGGCGACGAGCAGGACGGCAGCGAGTGCCGCGGCGAGGAGGGCGGGAACTCTCCTCGCCGCGGCCTGACCGGCCGGCCGGGCGCTTCGGGACTCGGGGGCTTGACGACCGCCCGGGCGCGTCGACGCGGGGTTGGGCACGTTCAGTCCTTTCGGCAGGTGACGACGTCGGTGCCGCCGTCGGAGCGGCATCCGCTGCCGGTGGTCTTGTCGCGCAGGTTCAGGTAGAGCGCAGAACTGTTCTTGACCAGGTCAGCGTTTCCACCGATGCAGTAGCGGTGCCGCTTCTTGGTCTTGTCGAGGACGAGCTTGACGTATGTGTCGGAGCCGTAGGTGACCGAGACCTTCAGGCTGCTTCCGCCGGCGCCGGCGGAGACCGCGTTGTTGTACTCGACGCCGTCGGTGGTGATGAACTCCCGCTGGCTGCGGTTGCCGAAGTACCAGCCTCCGTCGCTGTCGGCGAAGCAGCCCTTGAACGTGGCCGCCTTTGTGGTGACCTCGCCAGTCCAGTCTCCGGAGGACTCCGGGAGGCAGCCAACGCCGAATCCGCCGGCGTAGGGGTTGTAGGACGGGCAGGTGTAGGTGTTGGTGACTTCGATCTGTGGGTGAACGGTGACCGCTCGGTCCCGCTTTTTCGCGGTCGGGTTGAGCTCCCTGAGACTTCCGAATCCGGTCTCCCCGCTGAGGGAGACCTCACCCGCGATGGATACCGTGTCGCCGGGGGCGCCGACAGTGGCTTCGAGGGTCGCTTTCGACTTGGCGCCGAAGTAGTACTGCGCGGTCATGTGCGGCACGGCCTGGACGAACATGACGCCGGGGTTGACAAGGGACGAGTGCCCGATGGGGTCGCCGGTGGCGACGCCGCGGCCGGCGGTGCGGCTGGCGCTGGCGTACGTCCGCACAGGCACGAACTTTCCCCCGACCGTCGTCGCTGCCCTTCCGACCGGCGTGGTGATGGTGCGGACGTAGGTGGTCCCGTCGCCCTTGCGGGCGAGGATGTCGATGTTGAGGTGCCCGTTGTGCCCCGCGGCGTACGTCTTGAGGGTCTTGGTACGGCAGAAGCTGCCGGAGTAGAAGCCCTTCTTGTTCGAGCGGAATCCGCCGAGGACCGTGCCGTCCTTGTGGAGCATCATCAGGACTCGGTGCTTCTTGAGCTTGGTCCCGCCGCGGCGGCGGGCGACGCCTTCGACGGTGATCTTGTTGTCGGCGCAGCCGCGCATGGCGGTCTCCGGGGAGGTGGTCAGGTCGGCGGCGGCCGGCGTGGTCTCTGCTGCGGCGGCGGAGCCAGCCCCGGTCAGGGCTGTGAGGGCTAGGGCGCCGCCTAGGGCGGCTGCCGCAAGTCGGCGGCACGCGGCCGAGTGGCGAACTGGGGCTGGCGCCGGAGGCGCAGTGGTGTGAGGCATGGTGTTCTTTCCCGAGATGTTCCCCCACTCTTTCCGTCAGGTCTGCCTTGAAGCGTCGCTCTGCGGGGCTGGAGGAAGCCGACACCTTACGGGACCGGCGACCTCTCCGGGCAGCGGTCGGCCAGCGCCTTGAGGGGGCCCCTGATCGTTCAGCAGCCCCCTCCGTCGAAACCCGCTCTGAAGCCGAAGCGATGCAGCGGCTCACCGAAGCGCTCGTCGAGCTCACCCGGCGAGCCGACGACGGGTAGGGGCCTCGCATCACGAAGACCGACGCGAGGGACACCGCGCCGGTAGCGCTGCGCTCCCGCGCGCCGATCATGCGTGTCGATCCGGTTGGGAAACCGCCTACATGTAGACCATCGGCGGGGGCGGCGGCAGCTTGACGTCGCAGATGTCGGACCACTGATCGCCGTCGTGGTTCGTCGTCAGCTCAATCTTCGCGACGCCACCGCTCGGCGGCTGCGGCGTATGTACGCGCAGCTCGACGTCGATGCCGCGCCGCACCGTGCCGACTTCGGCCGTGTCTCCACCGTTCGGCGAGGCTTCCTGACTGTCGACGAACGTGAGCCTGTCGTCGAGGGAACGGATCGTGACGTGCTCGACCGTCTCTGGGGCGACGAGCTCGACGACGAGCCGACGCGGCCCTGTCTCGCCGTTCCGACGCCTCGCAAGCCCGGCGCTCCACTGCGGGCGGCGCTCTTCACGATGACGCGCTGCCTCGACCCGTGTCATCTGCTCGTCAGCGTGCGCCGACCGTGAGGCAGCGTCTGCCGCCTGCTCGGCGGCATCGGCAGATCGGCGGGCTTGCACCCACGCGAGCACCGACACGATCAGGGCGAGCACCGCGATCGTGCTGACGACGACATCAGATGCGTTCACGGCGCGCAGCCTCCCACGTAGCGGCGACACTGGACCCATGACGTGCCCGACGTGTCGCGGCCCGCTTCCCGTGCCAGCCCGCACGGGTCGTCCTCGCACGTACTGCAGCGAGCACTGCCGCCGCGTCGCCGAGTTCGCCCGTCGCCGTGCTCGCCGTGCCGAGCAGCGCACGGCGTGGCTCGCACAGTGGGGCGAGCTCTTCGAGCTCAGTCAGCCTCGTGCGTGACGTCCGATCGGCGTAGCGTGGGCTGCGTCGACGACGTGAAGTTGCGGCGACGTGAAGGCCGACGACCCCGCCCCTGGGGGAAGGCCGACGAACTGAGCGACGAGGAACTGAGTCACCAGCGGCCACGCTGACGAGTCCGCTCGCTGAGCCAGCTCGCAGAACCGCCTCTGCTCCGATCCCGACTCTGCGCGCCCACCGCGCGCGACAGGAGCTGCATCCTCATGCCTCTCACGCTCGAAGAGCGGCGTAGCGCCGAGCTCACCGCCGCACAGCAGATCATCGACACCGGCAAGCGCGCCGGTCGTCCCCTCACGGCCACGGAACGGAAGAGCGCGCAGCAGCACATCGACGCCGCCGCGCAGCTGCGTGTCCAGCTCGACGACATCGCCGAAGACGAGCAGCTGCGTCGTGCGCTCGGCAAAGCCCTCGGCGGTGACCAGCTTGCCGACCCGGCCCAGCTGGGGCGCTTCTCCGCGAAGAGCGCGGCCCGGCAGCTTGCCGATCAGCTGCTCCCTGTCGGCCAGAAGGCGATCGCCCCCAGCGGGTCCGCCGTCGCCCCAGCCGGGCTGACGATCCCTGAGCCGATCCCGCTCGACCGCCCGGCGAACGGGCTGCTGTCCGTGATCGACTCGAAGCAGGTGACCGAGCCGCCGAGCGTGTCCTAAATGCAGCAGGCGACACGCGGCGACGCTGCTGCTGTCGTCGCGTCCGGCGCTGAGAAGCCTGTCAGCGGCTCGACGCTGAAGCGGATCGACACTGTGCTGAGCGTCGTCGCCGTTCTTTCGTCCAGTGTGGGTCGCGGACGAGCTGACCGGCGACGTGGATCGTGCGATCGAAGCGCTGATCGTCTCGACGCTTGCCGCCACCAGCGGTGTGCAGACGCAGGCGTTCAGCAGCGACATCGCTGAGACGATCAGGAAGTCGATCACGAAGACGCAGATCGCCGGGTCGTCTGATCCGATCGTCGTGATGCACCCGTCCGACTACGAGGCTCTGTGCCTGCTTCGTAGCGCCGGGACGGAGAAGACGTTCATCGCCACGTCGGCAGTCACGCAGGCCGTGCCGGGTGGGGCTGTGAGCCTGCCTGTGGGTGCGTCCGCTCAGCTGTCGTGGGGTGCGCCGATCTGTCTGAGCGTCGCCGCGACTGCTGGGACTGCGTGGGTGCTCGCTCGTGATGCGCTGCAGCTCTTCGTCGACGGCGCTGTGCTCGTCGACTGGTCCGAGGCTGCCGGGTTCACGCGCAACGAAGTCACCGGGCGAGCAGAGACGCGGGTGCTGCCTGCCGTGCTTCGGCCGTTCTCCTGTGTGAAGACGACGCTGGCCTGAGCTGGCTCGTCGCGGCGTCAACGTCACGCGGCCGTGTGCCCTCTTCGATGTCCAGCACGGCTCGCGATCGAAGCTCGACAACCCGGCTGCGACGTCATCCCTTGTCGCGCCGACGAGCTGCGCCGCACGAGCACCCCATGCCGCGCCTCGCAGGCCGCACTCTCACAGCCTGCGAGGTGGCCCAATGTCCCTCGGCACGCCGACGAGCTGGGGAACCCGCCAGATCGGCTCGGGTGAGCCTTGTCGGGTACGCGCGACAGCTGCGTCACCCATCGTCTGCGAGGCGAGCGAGCAGATGGAGCTGAAGGTTCGGAGGCATGTCCATGAGCCACTGCGCCGAGTCACGTGGCGGGAGCTCTGGACCGAGCCGACTCGCCCTCTCCCGGACGCGAAGCTCGACGCTCGACACCCACTCGACGACATCGGCGAGCGAGACGTCCTCGATCCAGACGCGCTTGCCGTCGAAGCGGAGTCGGCCCGGCGCGATGTCGGGAATCGACTCGCGAAGTTCTGTTGCCGATCGCCCCGTCGGGTCTTCCCAGTGCTCTTCGATGTTGCGCAGCAGCGTCAGCGTGCTCTCGTGGCCGAAGCTCGGCAGGCCGTCGTCCGGCAGTCGACTCGCGCACTTGATGACCTGCGCGACGGCGAGCAGCAGGAAGTACTTGTCTGCGTGCGCTGTGTTCAGAGCCCGTGGCGTCAGCTCGCGACTCGCCTCGTCGACGAAGCCCTGCCACTCCGCAGGCGATCCCTGCTCGACGTGCTGCTCACGGATGCGCTCGTCACGAGCTGCGGCGAACAGGTGCTCTGTGGAGTCCCAGAGTCGCTTCGTCTGCAGATAGACGACGTCAGCCCACGTCACGAGGGCAGCCCTGATGGTCTGCTCGTTGAGCTGCGCCGGTACGCCATCGCCGCGCATCACGCTCTCAGCCTCTCAGGCGTCGAGCCGGACGGGGTGCGATTGCGCGTGCGATAGGCGTGCTACGCACGAAGTCGCTATCGCACAGTTATGGCACAGAAGCCGCCCTCCCGATCGGGAAAGCGGCTCTGACCTGCGCAAACACGGGTGGGCGATACTGGGTTCGAACCAGTGACCTCTTCGGTGTGAACGAAGCGCGCTACCACTGCGCCAATCGCCCGTGCCGCACCTCTCGGTGCGGACGAGACTGTAGCCCTACCCGGGTGGGCACACCAAAATCGGGGCCCCCAGACCCGTCACACGCCCGTCAGAGGCCGACCATCTCGGGCTCGCGCCGGGCCCAGGTCTCGGCGGCCGCCCGCGTGACCGGCCCGACCTCGAGCTCCCGGGAGCCCCACCGCGTGACGGCCTGGACGTCGCGGGTGGTGGACACCAGGAAGACCTCGTCGGCCGCCTCGGCGACCCCGATCGGCTCGTCGACCTCGCGACCGCCGCACCACTCCAGCACCAGGGCACGCGTGACGCCGGCGAGGCAACCGCTCGCCAGCGACGGGGTCCGCAGCTCGCCGTCCACGACGTAGAAGACGTTGGACCCGGTGCCCTCGCACAGGTGCCCGGCCGTGTTGGCCAGCACGGCCTCGGTGGCGCCGCGCTCGCGGGCGTACGCGAGCGCAATGACGTTCTCGGCGTAGGACGTGGTCTTGAGGCCGGCGGTGGCGCCGCGCTCGTTGCGGGTCCAGGGCACGGTCACCACGGACGTCTCGGGCTTCCCCGCCGCCATGGGCACGGCGACCACGGCCACCGACTGCGGCCCGTCGCTGCGACCCGAGCCCAGCGGGCCAGGACCGTCCGTCACCGTGATCCGCAGGCGACCGAGCGGGAGGTGCTCGGCGGCGAGGACGTCGGCGACACCCTTCTCCACGGCGGCCCGGTCGACGGTGCCCAGGCCGAGGCCTACGGCGCTGCGCTCGAGGCGGTCGAGGTGGAGACCCAGGGCGAACGGACGACCGTCGACCACCTTCACGGCCTCGAAGACCCCGTCCCCCACGGTGAACCCGTGGTCGGAGAGCCGGACGACCGGCTGCTCGGGGTCGGTCAGGAGCTGTCCGTCGAACCAGGCGCGCATGACGCGCACTCTAGGACGAGGCCCAAGCATCCCCTCTGACCTGGGCGGACACACGCCGGAACACCTCCGCGCCACGCGCCCGACACCCCCGATTTGGCGCGGTCTGGGCCCTGGGCTAATGTTCTCGACGTCGCAAGGGGCACCGCCCCGAAGCAGACAAGCGGACGTAGCTCAGTTGGTAGAGCGCAACCTTGCCAAGGTTGAGGTCGCGAGTTCGAGCCTCGTCGTCCGCTCTGAGAGGTCGCTTACAGGCCAGGCCTCCAATGGTGGGTTGGCCGAGAGGCGAGGCAACGGACTGCAAATCCGTGTACACGGGTTCAAATCCCGTACCCACCTCGTAGAGTAGACAACTCAACAACTAGGACGATTGGCGCAGCGGTAGCGCGCTTCCTTGACACGGAAGAGGTCACTGGTTCAAACCCAGTATCGTCCACAGGAAAGAACCCCCAGCCGGTCCGGCTGGGGGTTCTTGCGTTCCCCGGCCCCCGTCGGCGGACCGGTGACCGAGTGGCATCGGCCCAGATCAGAGGGGGTGCGACCCCGTTTTGGGCGGTCCGGCCGACGTCCGCTACGGTTCTCGTCGTCGCCAGGGCGCAGCCCGGGAGACCTGCGGACGTAGCTCAGTTGGTAGAGCGCAACCTTGCCAAGGTTGAGGTCGCGAGTTCGAGCCTCGTCGTCCGCTCCAGCAGAAGAAGGAGGACCGCCGGCCACAGGCCGGCGGTCCTCCTTCTTCGTCAGCGGGTGGACGCGCTCAGGCGACCTTCTCCGGCAGGGGCGACAACCCCGCCCGGGCGCGAGCCTTCCCGTAGCGCTCCGCCTCGATCTCCTCCAGCGAACGCCCCTGCGTGTGCGGCGCGAACACCAGCCCGATGACCATCGAGCCCACCAGGAGCGCGATGAGCAGCGTGCCGACCCCGTGCAGGCCGGTCACGGCCAGCAGCGTCGGGAAGAGCAAGCTCACGGGCGAGAGCAGGCCGCGCGTGGCGAAGGTGAGCACGCCCTGGGCGCTGGCGCGGTAGCTGGTCGGGAACAGCTCGCTGGCCCACACGGCGTAGAACGCCTGGGCACCGAGTCCGCTGGAGACGCCCCAGAGCACGGCGAACGCGACCAGGGTGACGGGGCCCACGGGGCCGTAGACCAGGACGATCCAGCCGACGATGCCGAGCGCCGCACCGACCCCGAAGAGCACGCGGCGGTTCACCTTGTCGCCGATCGCCATGAACAGGCCGGTGGCGGCCACCGTCATGCCCCAGAGGAAGACCTGGAGCCAGAACTGCTCGGTCTCGTTCGTCAGACCGCTGGCCTCGTAGATCCGCGGCATGAAGATGCCGGCCTGCCCCGCGACGATGTTCCAGAGCAGGTACACGGCGAACAGGAAGGCGAGCGGTCCGTAGTTGAGGCGGTCGGCGAACAGCGCCTTGAGCGCGAACGTGGGCTGCTCCCCCGCACCACTGGCGTCCACGCCCTCGGCAGCGGCCGCGGCACGCGACTCGACCCAGGCCTCGGACTCCGGCAGGCCCTGCCTGATCCACCAGGCGATGCCGGCCACGACGAACAGGACGAGGAAGACGATCCGGCCACCGAGCAGGCCGAGCGGCGACAGCACGGCCGCCAGCGCGTAGCCGAGCATCGGACCGACGGACCAGAACAGCTGGGCCGTGCCGACGCGGCGGGCCCGGGCGTGGGTCGGGGCCTCCTCGGAGATGTAGGTCCAGGACGTCGGGATGCCGACACCCACGGCCAGGCCGGTGATGACGAACGCCAGCATGAGCATCGTGAAGTCCATGGCGAACGCGGCGAGGAGCACGCCGACCATGTAGACGAGCAGGTCGTAGGTGTAGATGACCTTGCGACCGAAGCGGTCGGCCAGGACACCCCCGACGATCGCGCCGACGGCCCCGCCCAGGGCGTTGGAGCTGAGCGCGGCCAGCAGGCCGACGCCCAGGTTGCTGATCCCGAAGGCGTCCTGGAACGCCGAGAGGCTCGTGGCGATCGCGATGATCGAGCCGGCCTCGATGTAGTTGGACATGGAGACGGCGACGGTCGCCCCCCAGCCCGTGGTGCTGCTTCTTCCCAGGCGCGCCATGGCAAGCCCTCCCTCAGTGACTCCTCGTGACCTGCACGAGCGCGGATTAAAACGTTTCAAAGTCTCGTGGGTCACGTTAGGCACATCACTGTGATGGTTGCAACAGGCACCTTTCATCTCTCAGGTTGCGCACAGACGACGGCGCCCGGCGCCCCTCTCCCCGGGAGGGAAGCGGGACGCCGGGCGCGCGGGGCGGCGCAGGTCAGGTCGGCGTGGCCGCCAGCGCCCGGCTCCGCAGCAGCACGCCGGCCGTCTCCACGAGCTCGTCGACGTCCGTGCAGACGACCGCGCCGGCGTGCGCGAGCAACGGCAGGAGCGGCCGCACCGCCGGCGAGGAACCGGGGAGCACGAGCAGTGGTGTGTGCACGCACGTCCGCCGCGCCAGGCGCAGCAGGTGCCGCCGGTCCCGCACGGTGTCGAGCTGGATCGCGGCGACCCGGATGTCGGGGTCGTCGGACCACGCGGCCAGCAGGTCCTCCGCGGTCACGTCCACCGCCGCACCGAGCGAGACGAAGGACGCGACGCCCAGCCCGTCGCGGGCGGCGAGCCCGAGCGCGAGGTTGCCGACGACCGCGGACTCGGCGGCCAGGCCCAGTCCGCCGGCCCCAGGCACGGACGCCCCCGCGTGCGCGGCGACCCGACGCTCACCCGCCCCGACGACCACGCCCAGGGAGCCGGGGCCCACGAGCCGCACGCCCGCCTCGCGGGCGGCCTCCCCCAGTCGCTCCGCCGTGCCGTGGCGCAGACCCGGGTCGGCGGCGCCCCCGGAGGCCACCACGACCACCTGCGCGCCGATCTTGCCGGCGTCGTGCACCACCTCGACGCAGCGGGACGCCGGGGCCACGACGACGACCAGGTCGGGCCGGCCGGACGACTCCATCAACGAGGGCACCTCCACCGCGCCGCGCAGGTACCGAGCGGCGCCCGGCACCCCGACGACCTGCACAGAGCCGGCGAACCCGGTCGCAGCGAGGGCCTCCAGGTGCCGCACGACCACCCGGGACTCCTCGGGCCCGGCCACGAGGACGACGGAGGCGGGCTGGCGCAGCGCCCGCAGCGAGCAGGCCTCCGCCCGGCACTCCCGCGCGTCCGTGCGCACCTCCGCCGCCGGGCCCGCCTCGGTGGTCAGCTCGACGGTGACCACACCGTCGGTGACGGCGCGACCGACCACCCGCGCCGTGTCGGCCAGGACGCGGAGCATCGGCGCGTTGTCGGCGAGCACCTCGGCCACGAGCCGAGCGACGCCCCGCTCACGGGCGTGCCGGGCGAGCTGCTCCAGCAGCAGCGTGCCGAGCCCGAGGCCGCAGTGCTCGTCGTCGACGAGGAACGCGACCTCGGCCCGCCCGTCCGGCAGCAGCGCGCACGTCCCGAGGGAGACGACGCGCCCCCGCACGCACCCCACCAGCGCCTCCGTGGCCGGGTCCGCCAGCGCGCGGGCCACGTAGACGTGCGCCGCGTGCCGAGACGGCGAGAAGAACCGCCTGCGCAGAGCGTCCTCGCCCACCCGCTCGTGCAGGTCGTCCAGGGCCGCGGCGTCGGCCGCGACCGCGGGGCGCACAACCGCGCGCCGCCCGTCCGAGAGCACGACGTCGACCTCTCGTCCCGCCTGCTCGTCCGTCGTCAGCCCCGCACGGTCCTGGGCCGCGCGTCCCCATCCTGCTCGTGCCTCCATGCCGCCAGGCTTCTCCCGCGGCGGTGGTCCGCAGCAGGGGACCTGGGCCCGAGGCCGTCGTACCTCAGACCCGGGCGAGGGGGGCTGTCAGGCTCGTCCGGTGCAGGGTCGCGAAGACCGCCGCCTGCGTCCGGCTCGAGACCTGGAGCTTGCCGAGGATGTCGGAGACGTAGTTCTTCACCGTCTTCTCCGACAGCTGCGTCGCGTGGGCGATCTGCCGGTTCGTCAGGCCGTCCGCCAGCAGGAGGAGGATGCGCTTCTCCCCCGCGGTGAACGTGCCGACCTCCGGGTCCTCGGTGGAGGCGTGGCGGACGTGCTCGAGCACCCGCCCGGTGACGGCCGGGTCGAGCACCGACTGGCCCGCCGCGACGCGACGCACCGCGGTGGCCAGGTCGTCGCGGCCGGAGTCGGTGAGCAGGAACCCGCTGGCCCCCGCGTGGATGAGGTCGATGACGCCGGCCTCCTCGCGGTCGTCGCCGAGCACCAGCACGCCGGTCCCCGGTGACTGGGTCCGCACCTCCCGGCACGCCTCGACCCGCTCGTGCCGACCGTTCGCCGCGTCCATCAGGACCACGTCCGGCCGGAGGGCGGGCACGCGGTGCACGGCGGTGCGCACGCTGCCGGTCTCCCCGATGACGTGGACGCCGGCCTCGTGCTCCAGCAGCGCCCGCAGACCCTCCCGCAGCAGCCGGTGACGGTGCAGCAGGTAGACCCTCGGCGTCGCGACCCGTGTCGCCTCCATGCTCCCGACGCTATGCCCGGGTCGGCACCACTCTCAGGTGCGCATCGTCAGGTGCCAGCGGGCCCATGGTCCCCGGAGCGGGGGCACCTCACGTCCCGGCGGACGATCAGACCCCGATGCTCTCGAGGAGCCGGGCGCGGCCCCCGGGGTCGACGAGCACGAGCGGACAGCCCTGCGGGGTCCCCCACCGGTCGGCCCAGCGCCGCAGGACAGCGTCGGTGAGCGTCCGCCGGGCCACGGCCCCGTCGACGAGAGGGTGCCCCACCCCGAGGACGAGCAGGCCGGCGCCGGCGGAGGCGTCGGCCAGGACGTCGGCCACCGTCCCGTTCTCCAGGCGCGGGGTGATCCGCAGGTGCCGGCCGTCGGCCGGTCCCACGGCAGCGAGGGCCTCGGCCTGCGCACGGGCGGCCTCGTCCCGAGCCACGCAGAAGTGACCGGGCACCTGGTGGACCACGACTCCGCCCGCCAGCGGCCACACCGTCACGGGCTCGACCCAGCCGCCGGGGCCACCGTGGCCGCGCCGCTCGACCTGGCCGAGTGCCCAGGCGAGCGCGCGGCGGCTGGCGGGCGAGCCCGAGAGCCCGACCACGAGGTGGTCGACGCCGATGTCGCCCTCCCCCGTGGTGCGGGCCCCGGGACGTCCGGGACCAGGCAGGTCACCGCGCGACGCTGAGATCGCCATGGCTCCTCCTCCCGGGCGCACCCGACCGACGTGGACCTCGTCGGCTCCCTCCAGCGTCCCGCGCGCGGGACCTCCGGACACGGGCCGCCTGGCTGGGGCGACGGGGCCGCGTGGCAGGGGCTGGAGGACCAACGTCCCGCACGCCTTCACGCCACCGACACGTGTCGGCGCCCGGGCCCGCCGGACAGCACGACAGCCCCGCACTGGGGGGTGCGGGGCTGTCGTGGGGCCTGGTGCGGGCGACGGCGTGCCGGCCCGAGGCGGGGTGGTGTCAGTCGATGTCGCTGGGGTCGATGTACACGAACAGGGACTCGAGGTTGCCGTCGTGCGGGGCGAAGCGCATGCCCACGGGGCTGTCCGGGCGCACGCCCGTCTTGCGCCCCTGGTCGACGAACCAGATCAGCTCGCCCCAGGTGAGCTGGGGGTCCAGGTCAAGGCCGATGGCCGTGTTGATGGTCTTCTTCTCGAAGGTCTCGAACTCGTCGTCGCTCATACCCCCCACAGTACGGTCGTCTCGTGACACGCGGGTACACATCGGATCCTCCACATCCCCAACATGTGTGAAATCTCTGCTACAGCGAGCACCCTGTCGACACGGACCGGTCTGGACCGGTCGAGATTTCCGGCCGCTCCAGGGTTCGGGCTGCGGAAGCCGGGTAACAGGTGTGACGAGAGTGGACGGCAGTGACAGGTGCACCGGCGCGAGAGGCCGGATCAGGGATGTACCGCCTGCCAACCATCCGCCCCCGACCAAGGCTCAGGTCGGGGGCGGAACCCTTTTTACCCGGCCCTCACCGGCCTCGCGTCCCACGCGCTACCACCAGCCGGACAGCTACCTGTCGGTCACCGGACGCGGCCCCACACTGAGCCACGAGAAGGAAGAGGCCCGCCGTCGAGGTGGGCGCCCGGGCAGCTGGCCCGGTCGCCCGGAGGAGCGTCGAGGGCAGGCGAGGGCCCAGCCGGCTCGTGGTCCGTCCAGCCTCGTGACCACCCGGCTCCCCGCGGCGACGCGGGGAGCCGGACGCCGGCGGCCGCACGTCCGCTCGCGGGCGCGGCTCACCGGGGAGTGAGCGAGGTCGACGGCAGCCACTCCTGAACGAGCCCCCACCGCTCCCCCCGCACGCGGGCCGCGTAGACGACGAGCCCCTCCCAGCCGTCCCCGCCGCGCCGCCACTCCAGCAGCAGGCCCGGCCGCTTCACGCCGTCGGCGTCGATCGCGTCACCGACCCAGCAGTGCCGCGCGGGGCAGGCGTCGACGAGGGGCGGCAGCCCGTGGCCACGCACCTCCGGCCCGGGGAAGGACGTCGGTGGCCGCGCCCGGTCCCGCAGCGGAACCCCGCTGCCGCGCTTGTTCATGCCGCCCGCCACCGCGCCATCGTCCCACATGATCGAACACGTGTTCGACTCGCGCCGCCGCTCCGCCGAGGTGACCCGCCAGTAGCCTCCCCCGCCCAGCCGACCTACGGTGGGGCCCATGACGCAGGACACGTCCCGCCCCACCCGCGCCGCCCTCCGCCGGACCACGAACCAGGTCCCGCCCCTGGTCGGGCACCACACGGTCACCGGCGACGCAGCCCTCACCGACGCGGTCCTGCGTCACGCCGACGCAGCGACCCTCGACTCCCTGCTGGACCTCGGCGCGGAGGCCGGCAGCGCCGAGATCCGTGAGCACGGGGTGCTGGCCAACACGCACACCCCGGTGCTGCGGCCCTACGACCGCTACGGGGAGCGGGTGGACGAGGTGGAGTACCACCCGTCCTGGCACCACCTCATGAGCCGCGCCACGGCGCACGGGCTGGGCGCGACCGCCTGGGCGGCCGACCCCGCCACGCAGCCCCACGCCCACGTCCGGCGGGCCGCCGGCGTCCTCGCCTGGTTCGGCGCCGAGCCCGGGCACGCCTGCCCCCTCACGATGACCTACGCGGCCGTCCCGGCGCTCCGCGCGGACCCGGCGCTGGCGGCACGCTTCGAGTCCGGCCTCGCGTCGACCACCTACGACTTCGGGCTGCGGGCGCCGTCGACGAAGGCCGGGCTCCTGGCCGGGATGGGCATGACGGAGAAGCAGGGTGGCTCGGACGTCCGCACCAACGTGACGCAGGCTCGGCCCACCGGGGAGGAGGGCACGTACAGCCTCCACGGGCACAAGTGGTTCACCTCGGCACCGATGAACGACGTCTTCCTCGTGCTCGCCCAGGCCCCCGGCGGGCTGACCTGCTTCGTGCTCCCGCGGGTCCTCGAGGACGGCAGCCGCAACGTCCTGGACGTCGTCCGGCTCAAGGACAAGCTCGGCAACCGCTCCAACGCCTCCTCGGAGCTCGAGATGGACGGCACGCTCGCGCACCGCCTCGGGGAGGAGGGGCGCGGGGTCCGCACGATCATCGAGATGGTCGCGGCCACGCGGCTGGACTGCGTGCTCGGGTCGACCACCACGATGCGGCGCGCGGTCGCCGAGGCGTCCTGGCACGTCGCCCACCGCGAGGCGTTCGGCGGGACGCTGGCCGACAAGCCGCTCATGCAGAACGTGGTCGCGGACCTGGCCGTCGAGGTGGAGGCCGCCACGGCGCTCGGGATGCGGCTGGCCGCCGCCGTCGACCGCCGCGACGACCCGCACGAGGCGGCGCTGCGCCGGATCGCGCTGCCGCTGGCGAAGTTCTGGGTCTGCAAGCGGACGCCCGCGACGGTCGCCGAGGCCATGGAGTGCCTCGGTGGCAACGGCTACGTGGAGGAGTCCGGGCTGCCGCTGCTGTTCCGCGAGTCGCCGCTCAACTCCATCTGGGAGGGGTCCGGCAACGTCAACGCGCTCGACGTGCTGCGCGCCCTGAGCCGGGAGGCCGGCGTCCTGGACGCCTGGATCACCGAGGTGGGCCTGGCCAGCGGCGGGGACCACCGCCTCGACCGAGCGGTGCAGGAGACGCTCGCGCTGCTCGGCCAGCTCCTGGGCGACCCGGGGCAGCTGGAGCGTCAGGCGCGGAGGCTCGCCTCCAGGATGGCGCTCGTGCTGCAGGGCTCGCTGCTGGTGCGGTTCGCCCCGCCCGAGGTCGCCGACCTGTTCTGCGGCTCCCGCCTCTCCCCCGGGTTCGACGGGGTGTTCGGGTGCCTGGACGGCGGCGACCTCGCCGCGGTGGTGAAGCGCACGACGCCCGAGGCCGGCTGAGCCGGCCCCGGGCGTCGGGGTGCTTCAGGTGACGCCCCGTGGGGGGCGACGGTGGCGCTCAGGCCAGGTCGAGACCCGGGTAGAGCGGGTTGCGCTCGAGCATCTCGGCGGAGGCGGCCTTGACCTTGTCCGCCACGCCCTCGGCCAGGACGTAGGAGGCCTTGGACGGGCCGCCGGCCTTGGTCGTGCCGGGCTGGGTGTTGCTCAGCACCGTGGTGATGAGCTCGGCGACGGTGTCGAACTCGTCGTGCCCGAAGCCGCGGGTGGTGAGCGCCGGGGTGCCGATGCGGACGCCGGAGGTGTACCAGGCACCGTTGGGGTCGGCGGGCACCGAGTTGCGGTTGGTGACGACGCCGGCCTCGAGCAGCGCGGACTCGGCCTGCCGGCCGGTCAGGCCGTAGGAGGAGACGTCGAGCAGCACGATGTGGTTGTCCGTGCCGTCGGTGACGAGCTTCGTGCCGCGCTTCATCAGGCCGGCGGCGAGGGACTGGGCGTTGTCGGCCACGGCCTGGGCGTAGGTCTGGAACTCGGGCTTGCGCGCCTCGGCGAACGCGACGGCCTTCGCGGCCATCACGTGCGAGAGCGGGCCACCGAGGACCATCGGGCAGCCGCGGTCGACGCTGGGGGCGTACTCCTCCGTGGCCAGCACCATGCCGCCGCGCGGGCCGCGCAGCGACTTGTGGGTCGTCGTGGTGACGATGTGGGCGTGCGGGACCGGGTTCTCGTCGCCGGTGAAGACCTTGCCGGCCACCAGGCCGGCGAAGTGGGCCATGTCGACCATGAGGGTGGCGCCCACCGAGTCGGCGATCTCGCGCATCTTGGCGAAGTTCACGCGGCGCGGGTAGGCGGAGTAGCCGGCCACCAGGACGAGCGGCTTGAACTCCTTGACCTTCGCGGCCACGGCGTCGTAGTCGAGCAGGCCCGTCACCGGGTCGGTGCCGTACTGGTTCTGGTGGAACATCTTGCCGGAGATGTTCGGGCGGAAGCCGTGGGTGAGGTGGCCGCCGGCGTCCAGGCTCATGCCGAGCAGGCGCTGGTTGCCCAGCTCGCGCCGCAGGGCCTCCCAGTCGGCCTCGGTGAGGTCGTTGACGTTGCGCTTCTCGGCCTTCTCCAGCCACGGGCCCTCGACGCGGTGCGCGAGGATCGACCAGAAGGCGACGAGGTTGGCGTCGATGCCGGAGTGCGGCTGGACGTAGGCGTACTCCGCGCCGAACAGCTCACGGGCGTGCTCCGCGGCGATGGACTCGACGGTGTCCACGTTCTGGCAACCGGCGTAGAACCGGTGACCCACGGTGCCCTCGGCGTACTTGTCGCTCAGCCAGGTGCCCATGGTCATGAGCACGGCCGGCGAGGCGTAGTTCTCGCTGGCGATGAGCTTGAGGGAGGCACGCTGGTCGGCGAGCTCGGCGCGGGTGGCGTCCGCGATGCGCGGCTCGACGGAGGCGATGACCTCCAGAGCCTGCTGGTAGGCGCTGCTGGTGAGGCCGGAGACGTCGGTCATGGGCGCCAGCGTATAAGGCACAGCGGCGGGTGCCGACATCCGCGCGTGCGGGCGACAGACGTTGCGCAGGTGTGACGGACAAGGCACGGAGCGGTCTCCGCACGCGGGACGCCCCGCTCACATCTCACATTCCGGACATTGGTCTCGTCATACGAGATCCGCATTTGGAGATGACGGTCCCGAGGACTGAGACTGCTTGACGTGAGCCTCGCCGACACCCACGTGCACCTGGTGGTCCGCCGCCACGTGGACCTCGGTCGCACGCGCAGCGCCATGTGTCACGCCCGCTGAACCCCGCCCCGCCTCGCGGCCTCTTGCCGCGCCCCGTTCAGCTAGGAGCCCCCGCATGTCCGACCTGCGCTACCAGACCGTCGCCGCCCGCCAGACCGAGATCCCCCGGCCCCGCCGTGGCGAGGGCCAGTGGGGCCTGGGCTACACGGAGCCGCTCAACAAGAACGAGCAGTCCAAGAAGGACGACGACCCGCTCAACGTCCGGGACCGCATCCTCTACACCTACTCCAAGCGCGGGTTCGACTCGATCGACCCCAGCGACCTGCGTGGTCGCTTCCGCTGGATGGGGCTCTACACGCAGCGCAAGCCCGGCATCGACGGCGGCCGCACCGGCTCGATGGCCGAGGAGGAGCTGGACGACCGCTTCTTCATGATGCGAGTGCGCTCCGACGGCCAGCTGCTCTCCGCCGACGCGGTGCGGGCACTGGGCACCATCGGCGTCGACTTCGCGCGGGACACCGCCGACGTCACCGACCGCGAGAACATCCAGTACCACTGGATCCGCATCGAGGACGTCCCGGCGATCTGGCAGCGCCTGGAGGACGCCGGTCTCTCCACCCTCGAGGCCTGCGGCGACTCGCCGCGCCCGTTCCTCGGCTCCCCCGTGGCCGGCGTCGCCGCCGACGAGATCATCGACGGCACGTCCGCGCTCGAGGAGATCAAGCGTCGCTACATCGGCGACCCCGCGTTCTCGAACCTGCCCCGCAAGTTCAAGACCGCGCTCACCGGGCACCCCAGCCACGACGTCTCCCCCGAGACCAACGACGTCTCCTTCGTCGGCACGGTCCACCCCGAGCACGGCCCCGGCTTCGACGTCTGGGTCGGCGGCGGCCTGTCCACCAACCCGATGCTCGCCCAGAAGCTCGGCGTGTGGGTGCCGCTGGAGAAGGTCCCGGACGTGTGGTCCGGCGTCGCCTCCATCTTCCGTGACTACGGCTACCGCCGCCTGCGCTCGCGCGCCCGGCTGAAGTTCCTCGTCGCCGACTGGGGCGTGGACACGTTCCGTGAGGTCCTCGAGAACGAGTACCTCGGCGAGCCGCTGGTGCGCCTGGAGTCCCCGGAGTCGCCCGTGGGCCACCGCGACCACGTCGGCGTCCACGACCAGCAGGACGGCCGCAAGTACGTCGGCGTCGCGCCGGTCGTCGGCCGCGTCTCCGGCACCCTGCTGGTGCAGCTGGCCGACGTCATCGACGAGTTCGGCCTCGACGGCGCCCGCCTCACGCCGTACCAGAAGATCGTCCTGCTCGGCGCCGACCCGGAGCGCGTCGAGGCCCTCGTCGAGCGCCTCGACGAGATCGGCCTCTCGGCCCGTCCGTCGGTCTTCCGCCGCAGCTCCATGGCCTGCACCGGCATCGAGTTCTGCAAGCTGGCCATCGTCGACACCAAGAACCGCACCCGCGACCTCATCGCCGAGCTCGAGCGCCGCTTCCCCGACCTCACCACCGAGCAGATGGGCGGGGGCTTCTCGATCAACGTCAACGGCTGCCCGAACGCCTGCGCCCGCACCCAGGTCGCCTCGATCGGCCTCAAGGGTCAGCTCGTGACCCACGAGGGCCGGCAGGTCGAGGGGTTCCAGGTCCACCTCGGCGGCGCGACCGGCCTCCAGGCCAACTTCGGCCGCAAGCTGCGTGGCCACAAGGTCACGAGCGAGGGGCTGGACGACTACGTCAGCGCCGTGGTCACCAACTTCCTGGGCGACCGGTCCGAGGGCGAGACCTTCACCGACTGGGTCGCCCGGGCCGACGAGTGGCAGCTCGACGGGTCGGCGGTGCTGGAGGGACAGGGCTCATGAGCGAGCGCGCCGTCCCCTTCCACTGCCCCTACTGCGGCGACGAGGACCTCTGGCCCCACGAGGTCGTCGCGGAGGACGGCAGCACCACCTCGCCCCACGGCTCGTGGGAGTGCCGCTCCTGCCTGCGGGCGTTCTCGCTGAGGATGCTCGGCCAGGTGGCTCGCCCCGGGAGCCCCTCGTGACCGCCGCGACCACGGTCGCCGCGGCCGAGGCGCGCGGTGCGCAGACCGAGGGCCGCTCCCCCGAGGAGCTGCGCGAGATCGTGCAGCACTGGGGCGCCGAGCTCGAGCTGGCGCCTGCCGAGACGATCATCGAGTGGGCCGCCGCCACCTTCGGCGACCGGTTCTGCCTGACCTCCTCCATGGGGGACGCCGTGCTCGCGCACGTCGCCGCCAAGGTCGTGCCCGGCATCGACGTGGTCTTCCTCGACACCGGCTACCACTTCATCGAGACGATCGGCACCCGCGACGCGGTCGAGGCGACGATGGACGTCAACCTCATCACCATCACGCCGACCCAGACCGTCGCGGAGCAGGACGCCGCCGAGGGCAAGGACCTGTGGCAGCGCGACCCCGACCGCTGCTGCTTCCTGCGCAAGGTGCAGCCGCTCCAGCAGTCGTTGGCCGGCTACGACGCGTGGGCCACCGGCCTGCGCCGCGCCGAGACCCACCACCGGGTCATCGCGCCCGTCATCGGCTGGGACGCCAAGAAGGGCAAGGTCAAGGTCTCGCCCCTCGCCCGCTGGAGCGACGAGCAGGTCGACCGCTACATCGCCGAGAACGGCGTCCTGGTCAACCCGCTGGTCTACGACAACTACCCGTCCATCGGCTGCGCGCCCTGCACGCGCCGCGTCGCCCCCGGCGAGGACCCGCGCAGCGGGCGCTGGGCCGGCACCGGCAAGACGGAGTGCGGCATCCACGTCTGAGGCCCGGCCTCCGACCCGCTCCGCCGCGACCGCACCGCGCCACCGACGAACGACTTCCACCACCCGGCACCACCCGCACCACCGAGGAGAGAGCACCCATGGCAGCACCCGCCCTGGTCGCCCTGGCATCCGGCAGCACCGACCCTCGCGCGCACGCCACCGTCACCGCCATCGTGGACGAGGTCCGCGCCGTCCGCGGCGACCTCCGCATCGAGCAGGCCTTCGTCGACGCCCCCGCGCGCCGCCGCGGGTCCCTGGCCTCCGTCTCCGACGCCCTCGTGCGCGCCGGCCACGAGGAGGTCGTGCTCGTGCCCCTGCTGCTGGCCGAGTCCCCCGAGACCACCGCCACCATCGAGGACGCCGTCGCCACCCTGCGCGAGCGGCACCCGGGCCTGCGCGTGCAGGCCACGCCCGTCCTGGGCCTCGAGGCCTGCTTCCTCCAGGTCCTCGACGTCCGGCTCCGCGAGGCCCTGCGGGCCGCCCGCGTCCGCGAGCTCGACGCCCTCGTGCTCGCCGCGGTCGGCTCCACCGACGCGATCTCGAACCAGGCCGTCGCGCGGCTGGCGCGCGTGTGGGGGGCCCACCACAAGCTGCCCGTCACCGCCGCCTACGCCCAGGCCGCCCCGCCGGCCGCGGGCGAGGCCGTCCGGGCCTTCCGGGCCGAGGGCCGTCGACACATCGCCGTGGCCTCGCTGTTCCTGACCCCCGGCCCGCACGCGG
The DNA here is from genome assembly GCF_004919085.1 of Nocardioides sp. GY 10127. Lineage (GTDB taxonomy): Bacteria > Actinomycetota > Actinomycetes > Propionibacteriales > Nocardioidaceae > Nocardioides. Next base: position 193,065 of record NZ_STGL01000002.1, read on the forward strand.
ACCGCGCCGCCGAGCTCGCCCTCGAGGCGGGCGCCGTGGCCGTCGCGGACCCGCTGGGGGCGCACCCGGAGGTCGCCCGCACCGTCCTGGCGCGCTACGCGGTCGGCGCGGTCGAGCTCGTCCCCGTCTGAGCCGGCGGCTCAGCCCACGTAGGCCGCGAGGAGCCCGGCCAGCGCCTGCTCCGGGTCCGCGCAGACCCCACCGTGCACCGGCCCCGGCTGGAGCACGGTGCTGCGGGGCGCCTTGAGGAAGCCGAAGCGCTGGCTGGTGGGGCGCTGGGCGGCGGAGCCACCCATGGGAGTCCCGGCGCACACGGCGTCGACGAAGGCCAGGCCCGCGTGGACGTGGGCCAGGTCCAGCTCCGGCGCGAACGCCCGCAGGCGCTGCTCGTCCACGCGGTGCGCCACGCCGAGGTAGTCCGTGGCGTGGCAGTAGAGGACGACGCCGACGTTGCAGAACTCCTCGCGCTCGGGCCGGGGGACGCAGCGCAGGACCGCGTACTGGTAGGAGACCCGGTCGCTCACGGCCGGCCCGTCCTGCCGGCACCCGTCCCACCGTCGCCGGCCACGTCCGGGAGCCACTGGCGGCTGCCCAGCCTGGCGAGCAGGAAGCGGACGTAGGCGGCCCGCAGGTCCGCGGGGGTCTCGGTGCCGGGGACCGGCTCGAGCCACGCGTCGGGCACCTGCGCCAGGACGTCGGTGAGCAGCCGCTCGTCCACGCGGCCGCCCAGGTCGCGGTCGACGTCCGCGAGCACGTCCGCGTGCCCCTGGACCGCGGGCAGCAGGACGTGGTCGGAGGCGTCCCAGGCCTGCGTGGCGAACCGGGTCGGGTCGGTGACCCCTCCCGCCCACGCGTGGTGGAAGTAGAGGCTGGCGCCGTGGTCGATAACCCACAGGTCGCCGTTCCACACCAGCAGGTTGGGGTTGCGCCACGAGCGGTCGACGTTGGCGCAGAGCGCGTCGAGCCACAGGACGCGGGCCGCCTCCTGCGTCGAGACCGCGGAGGTGCCGTCGAACCCGAACGCGCCCGGGAGGAAGTCGATGCCCAGGTTGGACCCGACGGAGGCGTTGATGAGGTCCTGGACCTCCTCGTCCGCCTCGTAGCGGGCGATCTCGGAGTCGAGGTCGAGCTCCACGAGGACCGGGGTGCGCAGGCCCAGTCGCCGGGCCAGCTCCCCCACGACCACCTCGGCCACCAGGACCCTCAGGCCCTGGCCGGCGCCGCGGAACTTGCAGACGTAGGTGCCGAGGTCGTCGGCCTCCACGACCCCCGGGAGGCTGCCGCCCTCCCGCAGCGGGGTGACGTAGCGCGTCACCGCGACCTTCTCGATCACGCCGGTCACCCTAGACCGGGACGCCCGGCCGGTGTCGGGGGCGGGGTGTCGGTGTCTCCGGGGGGGGGGGCGCGTGTCAGCGGTTCGGCGTGACCACCGGCTGGCTCGACCACGGGAAGTCGATCCACTTGTCGGTGTGCCGCCAGACGTAGTCGGGGCGGACCACGGTCCACGGCTTCTCGTACACGACGGCGGAGCGGGCCTCGGCGACGTGGCCCTCGCAGAACTCCAGGACCGTCTGGAGGGTCTTGCCGGTGTCCGCCACGTCGTCCGTGATGAGCACCTTCATGCCCGAAAGGTCCACCGCGTCCGGGGTGGGCGGGAGCATCATCGGCACCTCGAGGCGCTGGTCGACGCCCGTGTAGAACTCGACGTTGACGGTCGAGAGGTTCTTCACGCCGAGGGCGTAGCCCAGGCCCATGCCGAGGCCCAGCCCGCCGCGGGCGATGGAGAGCACCATGTCGGGCTCGTAGCCGGAGTCGGCGACGGACTGCGCGATCTCGCGCACCGCCGTCCCGAACAGCTCGTAGGTCAGGATCTCGCGCTCGTCAGCCACGGCGACATCATGGCAGGTCGAGACCGGAGCCCCCGAGGCCACCCTCGTCGTCCTCGACGCCGCGGTCCGCGCGGACCTCCTCGCGGGCGACCCGGTAGACGAGCTCGCCGCCGTAGCCCTTGCGGCCGAGGGCACCGAGCAGTCGGCGCAGGGCCACCTCGTCGTCCAGGTTCCGCATGGTCCGCAGCTTCTTGCGCGCGAGCGCCCGGGCGGCCGCCTCCTCGTCCTCGGGCTGGACCTCCTCCTCGAGGACCGTGCGCGCGGTCTCGTCGTCCACGCCCTTGCGGCGCAGCTCCTGGGCGAGGGCGCGCGGGGCGAGCAGCTTCGAGGACTGCCGGCTCGACACCCAGGCACGGGCGAAGGCCTCGTCGTTCACGAGGCCGACCTCCTCGAACCGGTCCAGCAGCGCCTCGGAGATCTCCTCCGGCACCAGCTTCGCGTCGAGCTTGGTGCGCAGCTCGGCCCGGCTGCGGGCGCGGCCCGTCAGCTGCTCCAGCAGGATCGTCCGCGCCACCGCCTCCGGGTCCTCCGGCGGACCAGGGGCGTCGGCGGGGGCGTCGTCGCCGTGTCGGCGGCGTCCGCCCCGGCTGTTGGCACCCCGTCCACGACCACCGCCACGGCGTCCACCGGTGGCGTCGCCGGACGGAGCTGCCTTCTGAGCGTCCTCGCTCGGGGTCGACGGTCCCTGGGCGCCGCGCGTCCACGCGTCGACGCCCAGGGAGACGTCACCGAGCCAGTCCGGTGCCGGCCTCTCCTCGTCCAGGTGCCCCACCGTGGACTCAGAAGTCGTCGATGCCGACCGGCTCGTCGGCCGGGGCGTCGACGGTCGGGCCGACGCCCAGCTTCTCGAGGATCTTCTTCTCCAGCTCGTTGGCCAGGTCCGGGTTGTCGCGGAGGAAGTTGCGGGCGTTCTCCTTGCCCTGGCCGAGCTGGTCGCCCTCGTACGTGTACCAGGCGCCGGCCTTGCGGACGAGGCCCGCGTCGACGCCGACGTCGATCAGGCCACCCTCACGGGAGATGCCCTTGCCGTACATGATGTCGAACTCGGCCTGCTTGAACGGCGGGGCGACCTTGTTCTTGACGACCTTGACGCGGGTGCGGTTGCCGACCATGTCCTGGCCGTCCTTCAGCGTCTCGATGCGGCGCACGTCGAGCCGGACGGAGGCGTAGAACTTCAGCGCCCGACCACCGGTCGTGGTCTCGGGCGAGCCGAACATGACGCCGATCTTCTCGCGCAGCTGGTTGATGAAGATCGCGGTGGTGCCGGAGTTGTTGAGGGCACCGGTCATCTTGCGGAGGGCCTGGCTCATGAGGCGGGCCTGGAGACCGACGTGACTGTCACCCATCTCGCCCTCGATCTCGGCGCGGGGCACGAGCGCGGCGACGGAGTCGATCACGATGAGGTCGAGGGCGCCGGAGCGGACGAGCATGTCGGCGATCTCGAGCGCCTGCTCACCGGAGTCGGGCTGGGAGACGAGGAGGGCGTCGGTGTCGACGCCGAGGTTCTTGGCGTACTCCGGGTCGAGCGCGTGCTCGGCGTCGATGAAGGCCACGATCCCGCCGGCGCGCTGGGCGTTCGCCACGGCGTGCAGCGCCACGGTCGTCTTACCGGAGGACTCCGGGCCGTAGATCTCCACGACGCGGCCGCGCGGGAGGCCGCCGAGACCGAGCGCGACGTCCAGGGCGATGGAGCCGGTGGGGATGATCTCGAGGGGGGCGCGGGTCTCGTCGCCGAGGCGCATGATCGAGCCCTTGCCGTACTGGCGCTCGATGCCGGCCAGGGCTGCGTCGAGGGCCTTGCCCTTGTCGCCGGACTTGTCGGTGGTGGTCTTCGCGGCCATGTTCTTGCTCCGTCTCCCCCGGGTCTGGCCCGGCTTCCCTTGCTCTCTCATGTCGGGGGCGACGCTAGGAGAAGGCACCGACAGTCCTCCTCCGCCGGCCCGAGAGCTGTGGAGGAGCACGTCCCACGACATGCTTGTGGACACACCGTAGCCCGAACATGTGTTCGATCCACACACCGGAGGACCGGCGTGTCGGGCGGCGTGTCGGGCGGCGTGTCGGGCGGCGTGTCGGGCGGCGTGTCGGGCGGCGTGTCGGGCGGCGCGTCAGCCCCGTCCCCGCCGGCGCGGCAGGTACCGCGCCACGACGACCCCGACCGCCGTCAGCGCGGCCAGCACGCCCCACCCCGCCCAGTAGTCCCGGTCCAGGAGGGTCGGGTTGTCGGGGGCGTGCTCCCGGCCCAGCCCGACGAGGACGGGGACGGCGAGCAGAGTCAGCGCGCCGAGCACCACCAGCCCGCCGGCCACCGGCGCGCGCCAGGCGGGCGGGAGCAGCCGCGCACCGGCCGCCCCCAGGAGCACGAGCAGCCCGGACAGCACCACGTCGTGGGCCAGGACGCCGACGGCCCACCAGACCCCGACGTCCACGAGGCCCTCGAGCGACTGGCGGCTCACCAGCAGCCAGAGGCCGTAGCCGAGGACCACGACCCCGACGGCACCCAGGACGACCCGGCCGCCGGTACCGCGGGCGGGGGCGCTCACGAGCCGCCCTCCTCGACCTCGAGGCGGTGGACCCACTTGGTCTGGAGGACGCCGGGACGGTCGGGCGCGATGACCCGCGCCGGGAACCCGTGGTCCAGGCTGAGCGGCTCGCCGGACAGGCCGAGGGCGAGGAGGGTGCGCGGGTCGTCCGCGAAGTTCCCGGGCAGCCGCGTCGTCGCGTACCCGCCGCGCTGCTGGAGGGAGGAGACGACGACGGCCGACCCCGCCGGGGCGGCCACGAGGTCGAGGAGGTCCCGCACGGGCACGCCCGTCCAGGTCGCCTGCGCGCTCCAGCCCTCCACGCACGCGATCGGCAGCGACTGCTCCACCTGCGGGAGGGCCTCGAGGTCCGCCCGGCTCAGGCTCACCACGCGGTCGCCCCGTACGACGTCGAGACGGTAGGCCTCACCGGTCGCAGCCACGTCCACCGCCGCGGCGGAAGCGGTGCGGTTGATCGGGACCCCCTGGGGTCCCTCCCCGGTGCGCACGGCGAGCACGGACACGCGCCGCAGCAGCGGCACCGTGCCGCCGGCCGTCGCCAGGACCGCGAGGCCCGCCGCCAGCCAGGTCACCCGCAGCAGACCTCGCCGGGAGAGCGCCCCCTGCGCGGTGGCGGACGACCGGTCGAGGCCGGCGTCGTCCACGTCGGAGCCCAGGGCTGCGCGCACCACCGGGAGCTTGACCGCGACGTGCACCAGCAGCGCGCCGATCGCGACCCAGGCGACGGCGTAGTGAGCGCTGCGGAACGAGAACTGCCAGGGGTACCACTGCGAGACGTTGAGCAGCCCGGTCGCCAGCATGAAGATCGCCGAGGCCACCAGGAGGCCCACCGCGGCCCGCTCCGCGCCGACCAGCACCACCTGGCCCAGCCCGCGGGGCAGCGCGGCGAACAGGCGCGGGAGCACCGACCACAGCTTCACGAGCAGCAGCGGCACCGCGGCGGTCCCGCTGGCCACGTGGAGGCCCTGGGTGAGTCGGTAGCCCCAGGAGGGGGACGTCGGGAACGGCACGGGCGGGTCGGGCAGCTGGGCGTAGTGGCTGATGAGGCCCGTCACGAAGGCGAGCCCGAAGCAGCAGCCGAGCGCGACCCCCACCCGCGCGGCCACGGCGGGGCTGCGGAGCCGAGAGGTGAACGACTCCTCGCGCGGGCCGGACGCGCGCAGCCTCGCGAGGCCGCGCGCCGGCGGGCCCCCGCCGACCGGGCCGGCAGCGTCGTCCGGGGTCCGGGTCACCCCACCATCCTGACCCCGACCCCCGTGCCGGCGCCACGGTCGAGCACCGCGAGCCACCGGCTGCCGAACGGCTCGACGGTGCGCACCGCCAGACCGGCCAGGTCAGCGAGCCGGTGCACGTCGTCGACGCCTACCACGGCCCACCGGAACGGGCGGCACCGCGCGCCGTCCACCTCGATGCTCATCCACCCCGCCGAGAACGGGACGCCCGGGCCGGCGAGCTCCGCGACCACCCGACCGCCCGGAGCCAGGACCTGGGCCGCTCGCCGGAGCAGGGCCACGGGGTCGCCGCCGATCCCGACGTTGCCGTCGGCGAGCAGGGCCGTGGACCAGCGCCCTTCCTCCGGCACCGGGTCGAACAGCGAGCAGTGCACGGCGTGGACGCCGCGGGCGCGGGTCCGGGCGACGCACTCCTCCACGACGTCGACGCCCAGGGTGCGGTGCCCGCGGCGGTGCAGCGCCGCCGCGAGGCGGCCCGGTCCGCAGCCCAGGTCGATGGTGGCGCCGCTGCAGGCGGCGAGGAGGCCCTCGTCCTCGGGTCGGGCCTCGCCGGACCAGGAGTCGACCGGCAGCACGGCGGCGGCGCGGACGACCGCGCCCGACGCGTCCACGTCGCCGACGCTCGCCCGTCCCCCGCGCAGGGCGGAGGCGAACGCGGCGCTGAACGAGACGTCGCCGGTCACGGTCGCACCGCCCCGGCTCCCTCGTGGACCACCCGTCGCCAGGCCTCGGCGAAGGCCGACCCGGGGCACTCGTCGGCGACGGCCTCGGCGTCCGCGACAGTGTCGACGTCCCGCAGGACGCGGGTCGTGGCCACCCTCAGACCGGTCGCCTCCAGCGCGGCCCGGGTGAGCGTCCCGGTGCGGGGCGTGGACATGGGCACCTCCACCAGGCACGCCGCGGCCGCGGGGTCGCGCAGGCCCAGCACCCACCAGCCGCCGTCCTGCGCCTCCCCCAGCACCGCGTCGGCACCGGCCAGGTCGGCCGCGACCCCCCGCAGGAGCGCCGGCGTCACCTGCGGGGTGTCCATCCCGACCTGGACGACCGGCTCCTGGGTGAGGCCGCCGACGTCGGCGTGCGCCCGCGCCAGCCGGGCGGCGAACCCGTCGCCGACCTGCGGGTGGACGGTCCAGCCGGCCACCGCCCGCAGCAGCTCCTCGCCGCGGACCGCCTCACCGAGGTCGCCCGCGAGCGCGAGGTGGCAACGGTCGGGCCCGACCGTGGCGACGGCGGCGCGCAGCGTGTCGAGGAGGGCGGCCGCGGCCACCTCGGCCGCGGCCGTCATCCCGACGTCCGCCCCGAGCCTCGTCTTGGCGCGCCCCGCCACGGGCGCCTTCGCCACCACCAGCACCCGGAAGGGGGCGGTCACCGGAGCAGCGGACGGCCCCGCGCTCACGCGAGCACCCGCCAGAAGTCGCGGGCGGCACGGGCGGTGCCCCGCACCGAGCCGGAGACCTTCGAGCGCGTGCCCTCGGCGCGCGGCAGGTAGTCGACGTCGTGCTCCACGACGCGCCAGCCCGCCAGCGTCATCCGCTGGAGCAGCTCGACGGGGTAACCGAAGCGGCGGTCCTCGACGCCGAGGTCGAGCAGCGCCTGTCGACCGCAGACACGGACGGGCACGATGTCGTGGACGTGGGTGCCGATCCGGCGGCGCAGCCAGGCCAGGATCAGGCGGTTGCCGAGGCGCGCGTGCCAGGGCCAGACGCCGCCCCGCACGGGCCGCCGGCGGCCCACGGCCATGTCCGCGCGGCCGGACACGACGTCCTCGACGAGCGGCAGGAGCTGGGCGGGGACGAGCGAGCCGTCGCCGTCCATGAAGGCGACGTGGTCCGCCGTCGCTGCGAGCAGCCCCGCATGCACCGCGGCGCCGTACCCGGGCACGGGCTCGTGCACCACCCGGGCGCCCAGCGCGGCGGCGACCTCGGCGGTGTCGTCGGACGACCCGTTGTCGACCACGATCACGGACAGCGAGGCCGGCACCAGGGGCAGCAGGGTCCGCAGGGCCGGGCCCTCGTCCCGGCACGGGAGGACCAGGTCGACAGGGGGAGCCGCGGGAGCGACGCCAGGGTCCGGGCCGGGATCGGGGCCGGGACCGAGGCCGGGATCGGGGCCGGGATCGCCGGCGGACGCGGGGGGCATGGACGCAACGTAGCCGCGGGAGCCGTGACCCGGGAGGGTGAGGAGCGGGCCGCGGCTGTGCCGGGATGTCTAGGGTCGGGGCATGGTCAGCGGCACGTCGGGCGGCACGTCCGTCCAGGACGGGACGACCGCGACGCCCGCACCGGGGGGCGCGCGACGCGACTCGCGGCTCGCCCTCGTCGGCTCCACCATCGCGGTTCTCCTGCTCGCCGCCGCCTTCTCGCTGCCGCACCTCCTGGACTGGGACGTCGCCACCCGGGCCTCCCGCTCCGCCGTCGACGAGCCGCTCATCACCCCGCTGCACGGGTGGTGGGACCCCAAGCTCCTCGGCCCGGGGACCCTGCCGGCGATCGCCCTGGCGGTCCTGGGCTGGGTCTGGCTGCCGGGTTGGTGCAGGCGCGCCTCGTGGAGCCGGCTGCTGGTCGTCGGGTACGTCCTCAGCCTCGCGTGGTGCCTGTCCCTGGCCCTGGTGGACGGCACCAGCGGGCTCAGCCGGGTGCTCGGGAGCAGCGACGAGTACCTGCCCACCGCGCGGGCCGTCACCGACGTGGGCGCCCTGCTCCACGAGTACGTCGCCCGCATCCCCTACTCGGCCGCCCCGGAGAACTGGCCGACGCACGTGGCGGGGCACCCGCCGCTGATGCTGCTGTTCTTCGTGGGCCTGGTGCACCTCGGGCTGGGCGGCGACCTGGCCGCGGGCCTCGTGGTCACCGTGGTCGGGGCCTCCCTCCCCGTGGCCGCGCTCGTGGCCCTGCGGGCCCTGGGCGCCCAGGACGCCGCACGCCGTGCCGCGCCGTTCCTGCTCCTCTCCCCCGTGGCGGTGTTCGTCGCCGTCTCCGCGGACGCCGTCATCGGCACCGTCATGGCGTGGGGGATCGCCTGCCTGGCGCTGGCCGGGGCGGCGGCCGCCCGTGGCGCCGCCGTCCGGGTGCACCTCGGCTGGTCGCTGCTCGCGGGCCTCCTGCTGGGTTGCGGCGTGATGATGTCCTACGGGATGCCGCTCATGGGGCTGGTCGCCCTGGCCGTCCTCGTCGCCGCCGGCTCCTGGCGGCCCCTCGTGCCGACCGCCCTCGCCGCCTTGGCGGTCGTGCTCGGGTTCGCGCTCGCCGGGTTCTCCTGGTGGCAGGCCTACCCCGTGCTCACGGACCGCTACTGGGACGGCATCGCGGCCGACCGGCCCGCCTGGTACTGGACCTGGGGCGACCTCGCCTGCCTCGTCGTGATCACCGGCCTCCTGGTGCCGGCGGGTCTCGCGGTGGCCCTGGGCCGCGTGAGGGGTGGTGCCCGCGGGCTGCTGCGACGGGGAGCCGGCGTGCCGCAGGAGGTCCGAGTCCTCGTCCTGCTCTCGCTGTCGACCCTGCTCGTGGTCGCGCTCGCCGACGCCTCGCGGATGAGCAAGGCCGAGACCGAGCGGATCTGGGTCCCGTTCGTGCCGTGGCTGACCGTGGCGGTGGCGCTGCTGCCGACGCGGTGGCTGCGCGTCGGCCTGGCCGTGCAGCTGATCTGCACGCTCGCCGTCCAGCAGCTCCTCTACACGTCCTGGTGACGCCCGCTCACGCGCGCAACGGGGCCGTGGCGAACGCGCGCAGCCCCTCGTGCGGGGTGACCGCGGCCGCGAAGCCCAGCTCTCGGCGGGCCCGCTCGGGGCTGGCGACGATGTGCCGCACGTCGCCCAGCCGGTAGCCGCCGGTGACCTCGGGCGTCAGCGAGGAGCCCGTGCCCTCGGCCACGAGGGTGGCCACCTCCCGGATGGAGATCGGGTTGCCGGAGGCCACGTTGTAGGCGGCCACGTGACCGGCCGGCGCGGAGGTGACTGCGTCCAGCGCCGCCAGGTTGGCCGCGGCGACATCGCTGACGTGCACGAAGTCGCGCATCTGCCCGCCGTCCTCGTAGACCTGCGGGGCCTGCCCCCGCTCGAGGCTGGAGCGGAACATCGCCGCGACCCCGGAGTACGGGGTGTCGCGCGGCATCCGGGGGCCGTAGACGTTGTGGTAGCGCAGCGAGACGCAAGCGGCGTCGGCCTGCCGGACCCAGGCCGAGGCGTACCCCTCCTGCGCCAGCTTGCTCACGGCGTAGGTGGAGCGCGGGTCGAGGCGGGCGTCCTCGTCGACGAGGCCCCAGCCGAGGGCGGCGTCGCAGACCGGGCAGTGGTTCTCCACGTCACCGGACTCCAGCGCCGCCCGGCTGCGCGGGCCCGGCACCTGGTCCCCGTGCGAGGGGCAGGTGTAGCGGCCCTCGCCGTAGACGACCATCGAGGACGCCAGGACCAGCCGGTCCACCCCCGCCTCGTGCATCGCGGCCAGCAGCACGGCGGTGCCGAGGTCGTTGACCCCGGCGTAGGCCGGGAGGTCGGAGACCGTGACGCCGGCCCCCACGACGGCGGCCTGGTGGCACACCGCGTCGACGCCGGCGAGCAGGTCGGTCCAGCCGTCGGCGTCCCGGACGTCGAGCTGGTGGGTGCCCGCGGGGGCGGTGGCCTCGCCGTGCGCCATGGGCAGCATGAGGTCGACGCGGACGACCTCGTCGCCGCGCGCCTCCAGCGCCCCGGCGACGGCGCCGCCGATGAAGCCCTCCGAGCCGGTGAGCAGCACGCGCATCCGGGCGCGCCTCAGGCCCGGCCGGACGCGTCGGGCTCCGGGATGCGGTAGGTCGGTGGCGTGGCCTCCAGCCAGGCGGCGCACGAGCAGCCGGCCGGGTCCGGGAGCGCCTCCACGGCGCTGCCGAGGATCGAGTGCAGGCGCTCGAGGTTCTGGGCGAAGAGCGCCATCACCTCGTCGGCCGAGACCCCGTGCTCGCCCTCGGCGCCGGCGTCCATGTCGGTGACCAGGGCCAGCGAGGCGTAACACATGCCCATCTCGCGGGCGAGCGGCGCCTCGGGCGTCGCGGTCATGTTGATGAGGGTCCAGCCGGAGGCCGCGTAGGCCTGCGACTCGGCACGGGTGGAGAACCGCGGCCCCTCGATCACCACCATGGTGCCGCCGTCGGCGATGTCGGGGGCGGCACCCACGAGCGCGGTGCGCAGGCCCGGGCAGTAGGGGTCGGCGAACGGCAGGTGCACGCCGCCGCGCTCGACGTAGGACGGGTTGCGCCGGTACGTGCGGTCGACCAGCTGGTCGGGGACCACGACGTCGCCCGGAGCGACCTCGGGCCGCAGCCCGCCGACCGCGCAGGGGGCCAGCACCTGGCGCACCCCCAGCGAGCGCAGCGCCCAAAGGTTGGCCCGGTACGGGATGAGGTGCGGCGGGTAGCGGTGGTCGCGGCCGTGCCGGGGCAGGAAGGCCACCCGGCGGCCGGCGACCTCGCCGATGCTGATCCGGTCCGACGGGTCGCCGTACGGGGTCGAGACCTCGACCTGCTCGGCGTCCGGGAGGAAGGAGTAGAAGCCGCTCCCGCCGATGACGGCGACGTCGGCGCGCGGGGAGGTGGTCGGGGTCATGGGCTCACTCTGTCAGAGCCCCGCGACACCGCAGGGGTGACCTGGCCGGGGGCCGCGCCGCGGCGGATCGCGTCAGCGCAGGCTGGGCGGGAGCTCGGCGAAGGTGTGGACGGCGGCCCACACCTCCTTGGGCGTCATGCCCGCCTCCAGGGCCTCCTCGGGGGTGCGCTGCCCCAGCTCGCGCAGCACCGTGAGCCGGGCGAAGGGCCGCGCCTGGGCGCCCAGCGCCTCCTCCATCCGCTCCCAGAACTCGGTGTGCCGCACCCGCCCATCATGCACGGCGACGTGGCGACGGGCCGGGTCAGGCCGTCGGGCGCACGTCCCACGCGTGGTGCAGCACGTCGTGCAGGTGGTACTGCGCGAGCGTGTCCAGCGTGAAGGCGCTGCCGTTGCTGCGCAGCCCCCGGCGCGCCCACAGGCCGTCGTCGCCCGCGTCGAGGGAGTCGTAGAGGTCGGCCACGGCCTCGGTGGCCGTCTCGAGCCCGGCAAGGGCGTCGCCCGGGGCGCTCAGGTCGTACCTCTCCTCCAGCGCGGTCGCGTCCTGGTCCCAGTTCTCGAACAGGGCCGGGGCGTCGGCCGCCGCGGCCACGGCCGCCACGCGCCCGGCGAAGACGCGCTGAACGTCCCGGACGTGGCAGGCGTACTCGGTCGCCGACCACGTGCCCGGCTCCGGCCGGACGGCGGCCTGCTCCCCCGCCAGCACCGACCGCCACAGCGGCAGCTGCGCGCGCAGCGTGCGCCCGACGTCCGCGCGCCCGACGGCGCCGGGGACGAAGCCGCAGTCCGGGCAGGGCTGCTCCAGGACCCACGTCCAGTCCTTGGTGTCGGCGGTGGCGGGCTGGACGGCGGGCTGGACGGCGGGCTGGGTCTGCGAGGTCATGCCCCCGATCCTCGGCGCTCACGACGGCCCGGACGAGTGGCAGGAAAGCCACGCTTCGTCGATATCCTGCCACTCGTGGCGGGCCCCGACCGGGTCGTGCCCCCGCGGGGTGACCGGGCTGTCGGCGCCGTCGGTCAGGATGACCCCGTGCCCGTCTCGTCCCCCGACCCGCTGGAGCGCTTCAGCGAGCCCACCCGTACGTGGTTCCGTGCGGCGTTCGCCGAACCGACCGCGGCGCAGGCGGGCGCGTGGGAGGCCATCGGCGCCGGTCGGAACGCCCTGGTGGTCGCCCCCACCGGCTCGGGCAAGACGCTCTCCGCGTTCCTCTCGGCCATCGACAGGCTCCTGGTCGAACCGGTGCCGGAGGAGAAGGAGAAGCGCTGCCGCGTGCTCTACGTCAGCCCGCTCAAGGCGTTGGCCGTGGACGTGGAGCGCAACCTGCGGGCGCCGCTCACCGGCATCCGGCACACCGCGGAGCGCCTGGGCGCGCGCGTGCACGACGTGCAGGTGGGCGTGCGCTCCGGCGACACCAGTGCCGCCGACCGCCGCCGCCTCATCACCCGGCCGCCCGACATCCTCATCACGACGCCCGAGTCCCTGTTCCTCATGCTCACCTCGCAGGCCAGGGAGTCGCTGCGGGGCGTGCAGACGGTGATCCTCGACGAGGTGCACGCGGTGGCGGGCTCCAAGCGCGGCGCCCACCTCGCCCTCACCCTCGAGCGGCTCGACGAGATCCTCGAGCGGCCGGCGCAGCGGGTCGGCCTCTCCGCGACCGTCCGACCCCTGGAGGAGGTGGCCCGCTTCCTCGGCGGGCAGGCGCCCGTCGAGATCGTCGCGCCACCTGCGGCGAAGAAGTGGCAGCTGGACGTCGTGGTGCCGGTCGAGGACATGGAGCGACCGGGCGGGGCCGCACCCGCCGACGAGGACCCGTTCGCCGAGCCCGACCCCGATGCCGCCCGCCGGGCCTCCAGCATCTGGCCGCACGTCGAGGAGCGGGTGGCCGACCTCATCGAGGCCCACCGCTCCACCATCGTCTTCGCCAACTCCCGGCGCCTGGCCGAGCGCCTCACCGCCCGGCTCAACGCGATCGCCGCCGAGCGAGCGGGTGTCGAGCCCGAGCCCGGCGACGTCGTCCCGCGCACCCCGCCCGCCGGCGCGCCGGCCGCGACGCCGGCGGAGATGATGGCCCAGGCGGGCACCGCCGACGGGGTCGTCGCGGGCGCGCCCGTGCTGGCCCGGGCCCACCACGGCTCGGTGAGCAAGGAGCAGCGCGCCCTCATCGAGGACGACCTCAAGCGCGGCCGGCTCCCTGCGGTCGTGGCCACGTCCAGCCTGGAGCTGGGCATCGACATGGGCTCGGTCGACCTCGTGGTGCAGATCGAGTCCCCACCCAGCGTCGCCAGCGCGCTGCAGCGGGTCGGGCGCGCCGGCCACCAGGTCGGCGAGACCTCGCACGGCGTCCTCTTCCCCAAGCACCGTGGCGACCTGGCGCCCACGGCGGTCTCGGTCGAGCGGATGCGGACGGGCGCGATCGAGTCGCTGCGCGTCCCGACCAACCCCCTCGACGTGCTGGCACAGCAGGTCGTCGCGATCACGGCCATGGACACCGTCCACGTCGACGCCCTCTACGCGCTGGTGCGACGGGCGGCGTCCTACTCCGCCCTCCCCCGCTCGGCCTTCGACTCGGTGCTGGACCTGCTGGCCGGGCGCTACCCCAGCGACGAGTTCGCCGAGCTCCGACCCCGGGTGGTGTGGGACCGGGTGAGCGGCGAGGTCTCCGGGCGGCCCGGTGCCCAGCGGCTCGCCGTCACCTCAGGCGGCACCATCCCCGACCGCGGCCTCTTCGGGGTCTTCCTGGTCGGCGGCAGCGAGGAACGTGGCCCGGGCAAGCGCGTCGGCGAGCTCGACGAGGAGATGGTCTACGAGTCGCGCGTCGGCGACGTCTTCGCGCTCGGCGCCACCAGCTGGCGGATCGAGGACATCACCCACGACCGGGTGCTCGTCTCCCCCGCACCCGGGCTGCCGGGCAAGCTGCCGTTCTGGCGGGGGGACTCCCTAGGCCGCCCCACCGAGCTCGGCGAGGCCGTCGGCGCGCTCACCCGCGAGCTGGCCGGGCTGCCCCGGGCGCGTGCCGAGAAGCGGGCCCGCGACCAGGGGCTCGACGAGCTCGCCGCCCGCAACCTCGTGCGCTACGTCCACGAGCAGGCGGAGGCGACGACCACCGTCCCCAGCGACGCCACGCTGCTGCTGGAGCGCTTCCGGGACGAGCTGGGCGACTGGCGCCTGGTCCTCCACTCCCCCTACGGCACGCCCGTGCACGCCCCCTGGGCGCTGGCGATCAACGCCCGCCTGCGCGAGCGGTACGGCGTCGACGGCCAGGCGGTCGCCTCCGACGACGGCATCGTGGTCCGCATCCCCGACACCGACGCCGAGCCCCCGGGCGCCGACGTGCTGGTCCTGTCCCCCGACGAGATCGAGGACGTCGTCACGACCGAGGTCGGCGGCTCGGCGCTCTTCGCCTCCCGCTTCCGCGAGTGCGCGGCGCGGGCCCTCCTGCTGCCGCGCCGCGACCCCGGCCGCCGCTCCCCGCTGTGGCAGCAGCGGCAGCGCGCGGCGTCCCTGCTGGAGGTCGCGGCCAAGTACCCCTCCTTCCCCATCGTCCTCGAGGCGGTGCGCGAGTGCCTCCAGGACGTCTACGACCTGCCCGGTCTCGTCGCGCTGCTGCGCCGGGTGGAGCAGCGGTCGGTGCAGGTCGCCGAGGTCACCACGACCACCCCGTCCCCGTTCGCGCGCACCCTGCTGTTCGGCTACGTGGCGCAGTTCGTCTACGAGGGCGACTCCCCGCTGGCCGAGCGCCGCGCGGCCGCCCTCTCCCTCGACCAGTCCCTGCTCGCCGAGCTGCTCGGACGCACCGAGCTGCGCGAGCTGCTGGACCCCGAGGTCGTCGAGCGCACCGAGGCGGAGCTGCAGCGCCTCGCCGAGGACCGCCGCCTCAAGGACGCCGAGGGCGTCGCGGACACCCTCCGCCTGCTCGGCCCGCTGAGCACCGAGGAGGTCCGAGCCCGCAGCGTCGAGGGCACCACGACCGAGGACGTCGCGGCCTGGCTGGAGGGGCTGGCCGGCACACGGCGGGTCGTCGAGGTCCGCATGGCGGGCGAGGTCCGGTGGGCCGTGATCGAGGACGTCGGTCGGCTCCGCGACGGCCTCGGCGTGCCGGTCCCCCCGGGCGTGCCGGGTGCCTTCACCGACCCGGTCGAGGACCCGCTGGCCGACCTCGTCGGCCGCTACGCCCGGACCCACGGCCCGTTCACCGCCGACGAGGTGGCGGCGCGCCTGGGGCTGGGGGCCGCGGTGGTGCGGCACACCCTCCAGCGGCTGGTCGCCTCCGGCCGCGTGCTGGACGGCGAGTTCCGACCCGGCGGCCAGGGCACCGAGTGGTGCGACGCCGAGGTGCTGCGCCGGCTGCGACGCCGCTCGCTGGCGCGGCTGCGCGAGGAGATCGAGCCGGTCGACCCCGACGCCCTGGGCCGCTTCCTGCCCGCCTGGCAGCACGTCGAGGCGGTCGAGCCCACCGTGGCAGGAACCCAGGAGCCCGGCTCCCGCGGGCCGGCGCGGCGACCCCGCGACGGCGGCCGGCCGCGGCGCGGCGCGCTGCGCGGCGTCGACGGCGTGGTCGCGGCGATCGACCAGCTCGCCGGCGCGGTGGTCCCGGCCAGCGCGCTGGAGTCCCTCGTCCTCCCCGCGCGCGTCACCGACTACGAGCCCGCCCACCTCGACGAGCTGACCAGTACCGGCGAGGTCCTGTGGGCCGGGCACGGCGCCCTCGGCGGCGCGGACGGCTGGGTGTCCCTGCACCTCGCGGACACCGCCCACCTCACGCTGCCCTCCCCCGCCACCGGCCCCGGCGGCGCCCAGGACGGCAGCGACTGGCCCGCCCTGCACACCGCGCTGCTCGAGGTCCTCGACGGCGGCGGTGCGTGGTTCTTCCACCAGCTCGTGGGTCAGCTGGCCTCCGCCGGGGTCACGGCCACGGAGCCGGCGGTCTCCACGGCGCTGTGGGAGCTCGTCTGGGCGGGGGTCGTCGGCAACGACACGCTCTCCCCCCTGCGCGCCCTCACGCGTTCCGGAGGCGCCACGCAGCGCACCCGGCGCGCCCCGGCCCGCCCGCGGCTCGCCTCGACGACCAGCGGCCGGGGCGGCGCCCGCCCACGCGGTGTCGTCCGCGGGGGCCCGCCCGAGACGGTGGGGCGGTGGTCGCTGCTCCCCGAGGTCGACGAGGACCCGACCCGGCGCGCCCACGCCGCCGCCGAGCGACTCCTCGAGCGGTACGGGGTGCTCACCCGCGGCAGCGTCGTCGCCGAGCGGGTGCCCGGCGGGTTCGCCGCGGTGTACAAGGTGCTGAGCGCCTTCGAGGACTCCGGGCGCACCCGCCGCGGGTACTTCGTGGCCGGCCTCGGCGCGGCCCAGTTCGGCAGCGCCGGCGCCGTCGACCGGTTGCGCACCTACGCCGACGCCCCGCGGGTGGCCGACCCCGCCGCCGCGCCCCAGGCCGTCGTCCTCGCCGCCTCGGACCCGGCCAACCCCTACGGCGCCGCCCTGGACTGGCCGGACGCACCCGGCCCGAGCGGGGAGGACGCCGCGCCCGGCGAGGGCTCCGAGTCCGCGCGTGGCCACCGGCCGGGCCGGAAGGCCGGCGCGATCGTCGTCCTCGTCGACGGACGGCTGGCGCTCTACCTGGAGCGCGGCGGCCGCACCCTGCTCACGTTCGTCACCGACGTCGACGAGCTGCGGGTGGCCACCGGGGCTCTGGTCGCCGCCGTGCAGCGCGGGTCGCTGGGGCGGCTGACGCTGGAGCGGGCCGACGGCGCCCCCCTCCTGGGCTCGGGGCCGACCCCCGTACGCGAGGCCCTCGCCGCCGCCGGCTTCACCACCACCCCCCGGGGCCTGCAGCTGCGCGGCTGAGCCGCGCGGGCCGCAGGCCCCCGGGAGTCGCCTCCCGGGGAGCCGGTCAGCGGGTCCGCACGCCCAGGCCCTCCACCGAGACCTGCCGGCCGCCGACCGTGGTGAGGGTCAGCCGCCCGCTGACCGGCTCCGCGAAGCGCGGCAGCACCACGAGCGAGGAGGCGGTCCGGCTCGGCGCGGCCAGCCGGACGGTCCGCAGGACCGTGCCGCCCAGCGCGATCCGGACGCGCCCGGCGCCCGGTGCGCGCGTGACGACGACCGCGACCTGCTCGGCGTTGCGGACGACCGCCGACAGCCGGCTCCCGGCGCGGGAGGCGACGAGGGCGTGGCCCCGGTGGAACCCGGCACCGGTCCTGCGGGTCCAGCCCGTCGTCTCCGTGCTCAGCCGCCCGACGCCGGACGGCACGAGGAACGTCCGCGTGGCCGGGGTGCTGTCGGCACGGTCGCCGGCGACGGCCGCGACGGTGAAGACGTGCTCACCCGGCGCCGGCCGGTCCACGTCCGCGCCGGCCGCCGAGCACGGGAGCTCCTCGCCGTCCAGGGTGCAGGACCAGGCCACGCCCTCGGTGTCGGAGGAGTAGCCGAAGCGCACGGTGCGCGCGGTGGTGAAGGAGCCGGCGCGGGGCCCGGACGTCAGGCGCGTGGTCGGCTCGTCGGACTGCGGGGCGCCGGCGAGCACGGGCAGGACGACGTCGTCCTCGGCGGCGTCGCGGGCGAAGTCCCCGCTCACCACCGTGCCGACCACGACCTCCTCGGTGCCCTCGGAGGTGTCGACCAGCCCGGCGCAGGAGGCGGTCCCGTCGGAGTCGGCGGGGGTCGTGCACAACGCGCGGCCGGTGCCCCGGTCGACGAACGTCACGAGGGCGCGGGACAGGTCACCCGGCTGGCCGTCGTCCGCCTGCGAGACCACCGTCCGCAGGGCCACCGGGGTCTCCTCGCCGTCGGAGCGGACCGACTCCGGCCCGTCCCATCCGACCGAGGCGTCCTCCGCCTGCACCGTCACCGCCGACGAGGTGCTGACGCCGTCTGTGCCGGGAGCCGAGGCGGTGAGCCGGAGGGTGGCGGCCCCCACCGCCTGCGTCACGGTGCCGGTCACCGCGAAGGTGGCGGTGCCCGGACGCGTGCCGGCGCCGCTCTGCCCCACGCGGGTGACCGCGAGGCCGGAGACACCCGAGGCGGCGAGCGCCAGGTCGGCCCCGTCCGCCTCGGCGGCGCTGACCCGCACCGTGAGGGGCTCGAGGACGTCGCTGTACTGGACCCGGGCCGCGGCCGGGGTGCTCACCGTGAGCGAGGGGTGGATCGTCAGGTCGGCGTCGCTGAGGTCGAAGAAGTAGTTGCCCACCGCCTCGACCCGCACCCGTGCGGCGTCGGTCTCCACCTGCGGCCAGGTGACGTCGATGCTGCCGTCGTTGGGGGTGGAGCCCGCCAGCTCGTAGGGGTAGCTGTGCCCGCCGTCGACGGACAGGCTGACCCGGACGCGCGGGGCGTACTGCGCGGCGTCGGTGCCGGCGACGTCCCAGGTGACGGTGCCGGTGTCCCCACCGGTGACAGCGCCCTCCTCGGACTGCGAGGTCACCAGGAACGGGCCGGCGTCGCCGACGGTGAGGGTCACGTCGTCGTGCTGCGTGCCACCGGCGGTGCGGCCGTCACGGGCGGTGAGCCGGAACGTCATCGAGCCGGCGCCCAGGAGCGGGTCGGTGTAGTCGGCGGTCGGGAGGAACTCCGAGAAGCACTCGACGATGGCCACCGGCACGTCCTCGGCCGGCGCCTCGGGGCAGGTCCCGGTCGCGGCGTTCGTGTTGCCGTCCAGGATCTGCTCCAGGTCGGGGAAGGTGCGCGAGGGGTTCGCGTCCGCCAGGTTCTCCCCCGACGAGGAGTACGTCAGGGAGTCCTCCAGCGAGACGTCCGCGTAGGTGCCGAACACGCGGAACAGCGGACCCTCGTGCTTGGTGTTCTCGACCAGGCCCAGCCCCGCCAGGCCGCCGGTGTCGTTCTGCTCCCACAGGTAGACCAGCGCGTCGCCGTCGGGGTCGCTCCCCGAGCCGGTGAGGGTGAACGGCGTACGCAGCGGGAGGGTGGCGTCGGCCGGGGCGGTCACGGTGGGCGCGTGGTTGGTCGTGACGGTCGCGGTGCCCTGGTTGGTGCCGGGTCCGCCGTCGTAGGGCACGCCGATGAAGGCACTGACGTCCCCGCTCGTGCCGGTGACGGCCAGGCGCGGGTGGGCGTCGGTGTCGGGCCAGCGCACCCAGAATCCGCCGTCGTTCAGCGAGGTGCGGCCGGCGTCGTAGCCGCCCACCGTGACCTGTGCGCCGGTGAGGGCGCGCAGGCGGCGCTGCACGCCGAGGACGGTGTAGCCGGCCCCGCGGACGATGCTGGTGACCCGTCCGTCGTAGCCCAGGTTCACCGTCTCACCGTCGGTGTCGAACCCGGTCAGCGTCACGGTCTGCTCCTCGGTGTAGGCGCCGGGCGCGGCCGTCACGTGGGCCGTGACCTCGTCGATGCTCCGCTGGGAGAAGTACGGGTCGGTGTGCGGCTGGAGGTCGTCGGTGCCGCAGATGCCGGCGTAGGCCATCACCGAGGAGCCCGACCCGGGCTCGACGGACGTCCCGCCGTTGCGGTTGAGCAGCGAGCAGTTGGCCTGGTCACCGTCGAAGGTGTGGTTGGCTGCGAACTGGTGCCCGAGCTCGTGGGCGACGTAGTCGATCGCCATGAAGTCGCCCTCGGGGAACGGCAGGCCCGTGCAGCCGTCGGCCTTGGACTGCTCCCCCACGACGCCGAGCCCGGCGATCCCGCCGCCGTTGATGCCCAGCGCGATGTGCCCGACGTCGTAGCGGTCCGCCCCGATGATCTGGCCGATCACGAACTCGTTGCGGTCCAGCAGCCCGGAGGAGCAGCCCCCGGTCTCGGGGTCGAGGTCGGCGGCGTCGTAGCAGGCGGACTCACCGCACGGCCCGCCCGGCTCCGTGGCCTTGGCCGCGGTGTCGAGGTTGAGGTCGTCCGTCCCGTCCACCAGCTGCAGGCGGATGGCGAAGTCCTCGCCGTAGATCTGGTTGACCCGGTTGATGAGCGTGACCTTCTCCGCCAGGACGTTCTGGGTGCCGAAGTACGCGGCGTAGCTGGGGTCGGTGACCAGGGCGAGCCGGTAGGTGCGACGGGTGACGAGGTCCCCCGCCGCCGTGGCGGCGGCGGCCGCGGCAGCCGCCGGCGCCTCACCGTCGGGATGGGCGATGATCCCCGACTCCACGAGTGGTGCGGTGTCGTCGGTGGGGACGTAGGCGAGGTGGGCGGTGGCGCCCCGGCGCTGCAGGGCCGGGTCCACGTACCAGGAGCCGCCACCGTCCGCGTCGCGCACGGAGGCGTGCAGACCGAGCGGCGTCACGTCGAGGCGGACGGTGCGGGTCGGGTCGTCCACGTCGCGGCCGGCGAAGGTGCGCAGCTCGGGGTGGGCCGCCTGGAGGCCGCTCGCCATCACGCTGTCCTCGACCACGGCGAACGTGTGCAGGCCGCCCGCGGGGTCGGGCAGCTCGATGCGGACGCCGCGGGCGCCCGCCTCGTCGGAGTCCGGCGCGGCCGCCAACGTGTCCGCGACCGCGTCGACGTCGACCCGGTAGGCCGAGTACTCCTCCGGCCGGACCCGCACCCGGGCGGTGCCTGCCTCGGGCAGCGCGAAGGACGCCAGGGGCGTGAACCCGGGCGCCACCTCGGCCCGCGCGTCGCGACCCCGCGCGCCCGTCGCGCTCCCGTCCCCCGCGCCGTCGGCCGAGGCGGGAGCCCCGGCCGTGCCCGCGAGCACGAGCGCGAGGGGCAGCACCGCCGAGAGGGCCCAACGACGAGCGTGCCGTCGGCCCGGCCGAGCGCTCGGGTCGGGTGCGGGGGTCCGGGGGTGTGCCATCGTCGCGTCCCTTCCGCGGACGCGCACCGTGCACGACCACTGGGTCCCGGCTCACTGGCGAGCCGTGACCCAGCAACGACGCCTCTCCCGGAGCCGTTACGCCCCGGCCCTCAGGATTTGCTCAGGCTCCGCGCCGGACACCGCCACACGACGCGGGCACGCCTGGGGACACGAACGCCGGGGCGCCGGCGGTCTGGACCGCGGGCGCCCCGGCGTGCGGAACGGAAGGGTGGGGACCTGTCAGGCCGCGGAGGCCACGACGTCCTCGGCCACGCGCCCGACGGCGAGCGGGGTCGCGGTCACCTCGGCGACGGCGCGGTCCACCGCGCTGCCCAGGGCCGCCTCCTCGAGCGCCACCGCGTCGGAGACCGAGCGGAGCACGGACGAGAGCGGCACCTCGAGGGCGCCGCACAGGGAGGCGAGCAGCTCCGAGGACGCCTCCTTCTGACCACGCTCGATCTCGGAGATGTACCCGAGCGAGACGCGGGCCTCCTGCGACACCTGCCGCAGGGTGAGGCCACGCTCCACGCGACGGGCACGGAGCACGTCGCCGAGCAGTCGACGGAAAAGCACCATGCTGGCCTCCTCTCTGGTCCCACCGATCGGCGGGAGTGGGCGCAACGTTACCGGAGCCGGTGTTGTTCCGCCGGGCGGTTCCCCCACCCAACCACGTGTGCAACGGGTCGGCGACCACCCGTCCCGGCGCGGCGTGCCGGACGGGCCAGCCGACAGGGTGGACGGGCTGGTGCACGGGCGTGCCTAGGTTGGGTGCATGGCGCTGCCCATCGAGCACTATGCCCTCATCGGGGACCGCAGGACGGCCGCGCTGGTCGGCCGCAACGGGTCGATCGACTGGCTCTGCCTGCCCCGGTTCGACTCCCCCGCCTGCCTCGCGGGGTTGCTGGGGACGGACGAGCACGGGCACTGGCAGCTCGTCCCCGAGGAGCCGTACGAGGTGACCCGTCGCTACCTGGGTGCCTCGGCCGTCCTGGAGACCACCTTCACGACGGAGTCCGGGAGCGCGACCCTCACCGACCTCATGCCGCGAGGGGACGGTCGCGCCGACGTCGTCCGCCGGCTCGCCGGGGTCCGGGGCACCGTGCGGTTCCGGCACGAGCTGCGGATCAGGATGGACTACGGCGCCGCCACGCCCTGGGTGCGCCGGCAGGTCGTCGACGGCGAGGAGGTCATCACCGCGGTCGCCGGACCCGACCAGCTGCTCCTGCGCGGCCCCAGGCTCCCCGTGGCCACCGACCACCGGCACAGCGACTCCTTCACGCTGGCCGAGGGCGAGGAGCAGACGTACTCGCTGACCTGGCTGCCCTCCCACGTCCAGCCGTCCTCGCTCGGCGACCACGACGACCGGATCGCCCGCACCATCGCCGAGGACGAGGAGTGGGCGGCCGTGTGCCGCACGGACCTCCCCCACGGCGACGTCGTCCTGCGCTCCCTGCTCACCCTCCGACTCATGACGCACGAGGCCACGGGCGGCATCGTCGCCGCGCCGACGACGTCGCTGCCGGAGGAGCTCGGCGGCTCGCGCAACTGGGACTACCGGTACTGCTGGCTGCGGGACGCCGCCCTCACGCTGGAGTCGCTCATCGACGCGGGCTACGTCGAGGAGGCGGAGCTGTGGCGCGGCTGGCTGCTGCGCGCGGTGGCGGGCGACCCGGCCGACCTGCAGATCATGTACGGGGTGGACGGCGCGCGCCGGCTGCCCGAGGCCGAGCTCGACCACCTGCCGGGCTACGAGGGCTCGCGGCCCGTGCGCGTGGGCAACGGGGCCGTCCGGCAGCAGCAGCACGACGTCCTGGGCGAGGTGATGACGGCGCTCGCGCGCGTCCGCCGCGCCGCCGGCGACCCCGACGACAACGCCTGGGCGCTCCAGCGGGCCCTGGTCGAGGAGCTCCTCACGCACTGGGAGGAGCCGGACCGCGGGCTGTGGGAGGTGCGCGGCGAGCCGCGGCACTTCGTCCACTCCAAGGCGATGGTGTGGGCCGCGCTCGACAGCGCCGTGCGCGCCGTCGAGGAGGACGGTCTCGAGGGCCCCGTCGAGCGCTGGCGCGAGGTCCGGGACCGGGTGCGCGAGGAGGTGCTCGACAAGGGCTTCGACCCCGTGCGCAACTCGTTCCGGCAGCACTACGACACCGACGAGGTGGACGCCGCGCTGCTCGCCCTGTCCACCACCGGGATCGTGGCCCCGGACGACCCGCGGATGCTCGGCACCATCGCGGCCGTCGAGGAGGACCTGCTGCGCGACGGCCTCGTGCTGCGCTACCGCACCGAGGCGGGCGTCGACGGGGTGGACGGCGAGGAGAACCCCTTCCTGGCCTGCTCCTTCTGGCTGGTCACCGCCCTGGCGGGGGCGGGCCGTCACGAGGACGCCGAGGCCCTGTTCGAGCGGTTGATCGGCCTCGTCAACGACGTCGGTCTCCTCTCGGAGGAGTACGACGTGGACGCCGGCCGCATGACGGGCAACTTCCCCCAGGCCTTCAGCCACCTCGCGCTCGTCCAGGCGGCCGTCCGGCTGGCCGAGACCCGCTGACGCTCCCCCGCCCCACGCACCCGCCCCGCTCCTGACCTCCGCACCTGGCGGGCCGGAGGAGGCCCGCGACGCCGGACGGCCCGCCCGAGCGGGTGCTCGGGCGGGCCGTCCTCAGGTGGTGCTGGGCGGTGCTGGGTGGTGCTGGTGCTGGGCGGTGGGTCAGTGCACGACGCGCACCGTGCGCAGCACCGTGGCCGCCGTGACCTCGTCGTCGCCGAGGTAGCTGATCCGGACGTTCTTCACGCCGACCGTGCCGTACGCCGGGAGTCGCAGGCTCGCCTCACCGTCGTGCAGGACGGCGGTGAAGGCGAACCCCGCGGTGCGCACGACGACGCGCCCGCTCGGGACGGTGCTGGTGCCGGGCGCGGCGACCGAGACGTCCCACGTGGGCCGGGTGGTCCGGGCGTGGACCGCGGCGGGCGTCCGGGAGACGGCGATCTTGCCGGGCGCCTTGCGGACCCGGACGGCCACCGTGGTCGAGGAGCCCTCGACCGTGTCGTCGCCGCTGTAGGTCACCACGACGTCCTGCGAGCCGGCCAGCGAGAAGGCCGGGACGACCAGGAGGGCGGTGCCGTCCTCGCCGAGCTCGGCGGAGTCGACCTCGGTGCCGTCGACGGTGGCCGTCACGGTGCCGGTGGGCGTGCCGTCGCCGGCGTCGACCACGGCCTCCAGGCGCAGCTGCTTGTTGCCGTTGACCAGCGCCTTCCCGGCGTTGAGCACGGTGGCCGAGACCTCCGAGCACAGGCTGTCGGCCGCGACGACCGGGAGGGTGACCTGCGTGCCGGACGGCTTGGCGGTGAGCACCAGCGAGTCGCCGGCACGGGCCGAGCACGGGGTGGTCAGGTCGATGTCGGCCGTCCCGTCGGTGACGGCGAAGGTGCCGGCCGAGCCGACGGTCTCACCGTCGCGCACCAGGGTCGCCTTGACCTTGGTGTTGACGGGCGAGCCCAGCGAGGTGAGGTCCAGCGTCTCGCCGGTGGTCGGGACCGCCGGGGTGACGTTGTCGGTGCCGAGGGTGAAGGACTCCTCGGAGCCCGCGCTCACGGACGACGGCAGGTCGGTGGCGAACACCTGCTGGCGCGAGTAGCTGGGCGAGATCGGCGAGGCGTCCTGCAGGTAGGAGATCCACAGGTCGCGGTCGACGAGACCGGTGTCGCTCGAGGTGCCCTCGGTGAAGGCGGTGAAGTTGTCCCCACCCGTGCCGAGGAACGAGAACGTCGAGACGGTGTAGGTGGCGTCGGGGTCGACGGGCTCGCCGTCGATGCGCACCGAGGTGATCCGGCTGCCCTCGTCGGCGGAGGAGTCGGCCGTGACCTCGACGTTGTCCGAGAGACCCAGCTGGAGGTAGGGGCGGTCGGCGCCGCTGGGCTGCCACTGCTGCTCCAGCACGTCCTTCAGCTCGGCGCCGGTCAGGTCGACGAGCCAGATGTTGTTGACGAACGGCAGGACGCTGTTGGCCTCGGCGTAGGTGACGACCCCGTCGGTGTTCTCCGGGTTGTCGGTGGTGTCGCCGGCGTAGAGCAGCTCGGCGCGGAGGCCGCCGGGGTTGGTGATGCCGAGGTCGGCCTCGCCCATGTCGCTGGGGATGCCGTCACGCAGCGCGTTCGCCACGAGGTCGCCGAGCGTGGACTCGGCCTGACGGTTGTCCCGCGTCGTCCCCTCGTACTCGCCGTCGACCGGGGCCGCGTCGGCGAAGGCGGTGGTGACGTCGTCGGTGATGGCGCCGACCGGTTCGTTCCCGACCTCGGCCGCGTCGGCGAGGGCGTCGTCGACGATGGACTTCACCTGCGCCACGTCCGGGTACTCGGCGGCGAGCTCGGCGTCGGTCTCGGTCGTGCTGGACGTCGCCACGTTCTCGGCCTCGTACCCGGTGACCTCGTGGGTCGTCGGGTCGACGCTGAGGACGACGTGGCCGACGTTGGCGGCGTACGAGCCCGTCTGGAGCAGCGGACGCGTGCCGGACTCGCCGGGGATCGGCTGGTCGTAGACGTAGGTCTGGTGGGTGTGACCGTTGAAGATGACGTCCACGGCCGGGTCGAGGTCCGCCATCTCGGCGAACTCGCCGCCGTGGGCGACGCCGTCCTCGTAGGTCTCGGTGCCGTCCTGGGCACCCGCGTGGAACGTGGCCACGATGACGTCGGCCTCGCCGTTCGCCTCGTCGCCGTCGCTCAGCTCGCCGGCCACGCGGTTGACCGCCTCGACCGGGTCGCCGAACTCGATGTCGCTGATGCCGCCCGGGGAGACCAGCGAGGCGGTCTCCTCGGTCACGGCGCCGACGACCGCCACGCTGACGCCCTCCACGTCGAAGGTGGCGTACTCGGGCAGGGCGGGCGTGGTGGTGCCCTTCTCGTACACGTTCGCGCCGAGGTAGTCCCACTGCGCGTTGCGCGAGCCGTCGGCCCCGATGATCCGGTCGGTCAGGTCGTCGAAGCCCTTGTCGAACTCGTGGTTGCCCACGGCCGAGGCGTCCAGCCCGAGGGCGTTGAGGACGTCGATGGTGGGCTGGTCGTCGTCGACCGCGGAGGCGAACAGCGACGCCCCGACGAGGTCGCCGGCGCCGACGAACAGGGTGTCCGCGTCCCCGCCCTCCGCGCGGAGCTTCTCCACCGTGCCGGCCCACTTGACCGTGTTGGTGAAGATCCGGCCGTGGAAGTCGTTGACGCCGAGGAGGTTGATGGCGATGTCGCCGTCGGCGGCGGCCGTGACGGGCTCGGCGTGGGCGGAGCCGCTGCCGGCGACGGCGACGCCGGTGGCCAGCAGGGCCAGGCTCACCGCCCCGGCGAGGCGCGAACGCGCTGCATGCATGAAGGTTCTCTCCCGAATGAAAGACGTGAGCGGGTGCGGGAGGCGGACCGGCCTCCCCACGGGGACCCGTGCCGCCGGGGTGGTCCTCCCGGCGGCACGGGCCGTGGCTGGTGCGGCTAGCGGCGGACGATCTCCAGCGAGGTCTCGGACGGCAGCACGCCGTCCGACCCGCCGTAGGAGAACGTCAGCGTGTGGGTCCCCGACTGGGCGAACGGCCCGAGGCGGAAGCGTGCGGTGCCACCGGACAGGGTGGCGGTGCCGGCCTGGACGCCGTCGACGAGCGCCGTGACGGTGCCGGTCGGCGTGCCCGTGGTCAGCGGTTCGGCAGCCGTGACGGTGACGTCGACGACGACCTTCTGGCCCCCGTGGACGACGCCGGTCGCGGGGCGGACGAGGTCCGCGTCCACGGTCGTGGCAGTGCCGATCGGCCCCGGATCGACGCCCACGACCACCGGGTCGTGGTCGGAGGCCCGGAACTGGTTCGGCTGGTAGAGCAGCGTCGCGTTGTAGTTGTAGCGGCTGTACTCGAAGCCGACGGACTCACCGGAGTTGATGTTCCAGATGTCCGAGCCGGTCACCATGCCGGACGCCACGTCGTTGGCGAGGACGTGGTCGAGGCTGCCGACCAGGCCGTCGTAGCTGTAGGAGTACTCCCCCTCCGGCGCCAGGTCGGTGTAGCCGTCCGCGTAGAGGACCTGCATGGGGTCCTCCTGCGTGTAGCTGTTGAAGTCGCCGGTGAGGAAGACGGCGCCGGAGCCACCCAGGTCGCCGGCGAACTCGTCCGCGAACGTGGCCAGGTCGCCGGCCTGCGCCACCCGGTCCGGGTTGGCGTTGCCCTGCCCGGTGCCGTCGTCGGTGCCGGAGCCCTTGGACTTGAGGTGGTTGACGACGACGGCGAACGCGTCCGCGTCCGAGGCGCCGACCAGCTTGAAGCCCTGGGCCAGCGGCTGGCGGGCGTTGGAGAAGGCCGCGGACCCGACGAGGACCCGGGACCCGCCCACGGTCTGCACCGTGGCCGGCTGGTAGATGAACGCGGTGCGGATGACGTCCTGGTCGGCGACGGCCGGCAGGTCGGCGGCGTCCGGCGACGGCACGTAGGCCCACTTCTCGCTGCCCGCGGCGTCGTTGAGGGCGGCGACCAGGGTCGAGAGCGCCTGGTCGCGGTCGAAGCCGAACTTCACCGAGTTCTCGATCTCCTCCAGCGACACCACGTCGGCGTCGAGGGTGTTGATCGCGGCGACGATCTTCGCCTCCTGGCGGGCCAGGCTCTCGTCGGTGGCGGCACCGCGCGGCCCGTCCTCGCCGTCTGCGAGCGTGCAGGTGCCGGCGCCGATCGGGGTGCCCGCCCGGTCGTCGTACGTGGAGCAGGTGCCCCCGTCGGCGACCGCGTCGGCCGCGGTGTAGGTGAAGTAGTTGAGGACGTTGAAGCTCGACAGCGTCAGCGCGCCGCCGACGTCCCGCGGCGCGGTCTCGTCGGCGCGGGTGTCCTCGAACGTGGCCACGTCGGCGCCCTCGCCGACGACCGGGGAGGTCGGCTGGAGCTCCCAGGCGCCGTACCGGTAGTCGACGACCACCGGGCCGGTGAAGGTGACCGCCGCACCGACCCGGATCGGGTTGTCGGTGGTCAGCCACGCCATGGGCGTGTTCTTGGCGCCGTACAGGTAGCTGGCGGTGGAGCCGTCGTCGAGGATGACGCCGCGGGCGGCGTTGTCGGCGGCGACGCCGGCGACGTCACCGGTCTGGGCGTCCTCGACCTCGGTCGGCTGGAGCAGCGGCGTCGTGCCCGCCGCCAGGCCGATCGTGCCGTAGCCGTTCGTGTCGTACGTGTCGGTCACCGTCATGGGGCCGGTGGGCGCGAGGAGCTCGGACTCGTGGGCCTCCCGCTCGGCGTCCGTGGTGAACCAGGACGTCGCGAGCGGCGTGACCGGCTCGAGGGGTGTGTCGAGCAGCGTCCACGTCGGCGAGGTGAGCTCGGTGAGCCCGCTGTACTCGGCGACGGTGGCGGTGACCTCGACGGAGTCCCCGATCTCGGGGTACGTCGCCGGGCCGTAGACCCACACGGCGTCGGACGCGCCGGGGGTGGCGTCGGTGCCCGTGCCGGTCCCGCCGGTCTGCACGACGAAGGAGCTGAGGCCGCCCGTCGGGTAGACGGCCGTCACGACGCCCTGGGTGACGACCTCGTCGTCGACCAGGGGGGACGCGGCGCCGGTGCCCTGGATCTCGGCGATGGTCGCGGCGACCGGGTCCGGGTCGGGCTCCGGGTCGGTGCCGCCACCGCCGCCCGTGTTGGCCGGCGTGGGCGTGCCGGTGGCCAGGTCCGCGCTGTTGTCGTCGGTGTCGGTGCCGCCGGCCCGCTGGTCGGAGACGGTGTTGCTGAGCGTCGGGGCCGCGGCGGTCTCGTAGGTCGTGGCGCTGCCGTAGCCGACGAGGTCGATCACGCCGGCCGTGCCGGTCGTGAGCGAGCCGGTGCCGGGGTTCATCGCGGTCGTGCCCTCGGCCAGGAAGACCAGGCCGCTGCTGCCGCTCATGGCGATGGCGCCCACCGCGTCCGGCGTCGGCAGCGCCTCGGTGCCCGCCGAGCCGGCGGCCTCCTGCACGAGGTAGTGACCGCCCGCAGGGACGCTGCCGGCCAGCGCGGTGACGCCGGAGGCGTTCCCGGTGCCGGCGGCGCTGCGGTACTGGACCGAGAGCCCGTCGACGGACACGGCGGCGTCCGTGGGGTTGTAGAGCTCGATGAAGTCGTTGGTCAGCGTGGCGCCGCTGTTGCCGCCACCGCCGTAGACCTCGCTGATGACGAGGCCGGTTCCTGCCGGGTCCGCCAGCGCGGGCGCGGGCACGACGAAGGGGACGACCCCGATCGCCATGACCGACACGCTGAGCAGCCCGACCACACGCTTGCGCGTCGTGGACATGAAGTTTTCTCCCGAGAAGGCTGAAACGAAGAAGATCCTGAGAAGCGCCTTACCTTAATCATGAGATCCCCCTGTGAAACAAGGACGTCAGATGAACGCTCTGTAACAGAATCCCTGCCCTCGGGGACGTAACGCGAGCACCTCCTCGCGACACGCTCGCCGCCGGGTCGGGGCCGTCCGGCCGCTATCACGCGCGGCCGGGGGCGCCTGCTCGCGGGGTCGCCGCGCACGCTCGCCCCGACACGCAGCGCGGCCCGCCCCTCGAGCGAGGGGCGGGCCGTCGGCGCAGGTCAGAGGCCTGCGGAAGCAGTCGGTGCCGGGGTCAGCGCAGCTGGTCGCGCTGCTTCCACAGCTCCTTGTAGAACTCCCAGCCGGACCAGAGCGTCAGCGCCACGGCCACCGCCAGCAGGGCCTGGAAGACGTAGAAGAGGATCTGGAACGGCAGTTCCAGGACGCCGGGGAGGTCCGGGTCGAGCAGCGGCAGCGTCAGCCCGCCGAGGGCGAGCGCCTGGACCGTCGTCTTGAGCTTCCCGAGGTCCTTGGCGGCGATGACGACCTTGCGCAGCACCGAGAGCCGCAGCAGCGTCACGCTCCACTCGCGCAGCAGGACCACGATCGTCACCCACCACCAGACGTCCCCCACGATGGACAGGCCGATGAAGGCCATGCCGGTGATCGCCTTGTCGGCGATGGGGTCGGCGATCTTGCCGAAGTCCGTGACCAGGTTGCGGGCCCGCGCGAGGTCGCCGTCGATCTTGTCGGTGATCATCGCGACGAGGAAGAGCGCCCAGGCGATGGTCCGCGACGTGGCGGACTCGCCCCCGTCGTAGAGCAGCGCCCAGCCGAAGAACGGCACCATGACGATGCGCAGCGTCGTCAGGGCGTTGGGGAGGTTCCAGTTGGACGGCTTGCCGGTCGTCCCGGCGCTGTCGGTGCTCACTGCGACCACGTCCCGTGGGTGGCGGACTCCGACGGGGTGACGGCCGCCAGCAGGTCGATGCCCTCGCTGCCCACCACGTGCGCCCGGACGATCGAGCCGACCGGGGCGTCCACGGCGTCCACGTCGAGCAGGGTCGTCGTGCCGTCCACCTCGGGCCCCTGGAAGGCCGCACGGCCGACGGGGCCGTTCGGGTCGCTGTCGACGTCCTCCACGAGCACCTCCACGATCTCGCCCACCCGCTCCTCGGCGCGCTCCTCGTTGAGCCGCTCGACGAGCTCGGAGACGTGCTGGGCGCGAGCCCGCACCTCGTCCTCGTCCAGCTTGTCGTCGTAGCCGGCCGCCTCGGTGCCGTCCTCGTCGGAGTAGCCGAAGACGCCGGTGACGTCCATGCGCGCGGCCACGAGGAAGGCGCAGAGGGTCTCCAGGTCCTCCTCGGTCTCGCCGGGGAAGCCGACGATGACGTTGGAGCGCACGCCCGCGGTGGGGGCGAGCGCGCGGACCTGCTCGAGCAGGCCCAGGAAGCTCTCGGGGTCGCCGAAGCGGCGCATCCGTCGCAGCACGCTCGCCGAGGCGTGCTGGAAGGAGAGGTCGAAGTAGGGGACGACGCCGGGCGTCTGCGCGATGGCCTCGATCAGCCCGGGGCGGGTCTCGGCGGGCTGGAGGTAGGAGACGCGGACGCGCTCGATGCCGTCCACGGCGGCCAGCTCGGGCAGCAGCGTCTCGAGGAGCCGCAGGTCGCCCAGGTCCTTGCCGTAGGACGTGGAGTTCTCCGAGACCAGGAACAGCTCCTTCACGCCCTGCTCGGCCAGCCAGCGCGCCTCGTCGAGCACGTCGGTGGGACGGCGGGAGACGAACGAGCCGCGGAACGACGGGATCGCGCAGAAGCTGCACCGGCGGTCGCAGCCGGAGGCGAGCTTGAGGGACGCCGTCGGGCCGTCGTCCAGCCGACGGCGCAGGGACGCGGGGCCGGAGGCGTGACCGGGGACGGCTGCCGTGGACAGCGAGCGCTCCACCGGGCTGATCGGGAGGAGCAGACGCCGGTCGGAGGGCGTGTGCGCCTGGTGGGTCTCCCCCGCCACGATCGAGCGGAGCCGTTCGGCGATCACCGGGTAGTCGTCGAAGCCCAGGACCGCGTCGGCCTCGGGCAGCGACTCCGCCAGGTCCTTGCCGTAGCGCTCGGCCATGCAGCCCACCGCGACGACGGCCTGCGCCTTGCCGCCGTGGCTGGTCTTCAGGTCCGCGGCCTCGAGCAGGGTGTCGACGCTGTCCTTCTTCGCCGACTCCACGAACCCGCAGGTGTTCACCACCACGGTGTCCGCCTCGGACGGCTCGGAGACGAGCCGGAAGCCGCCGGCCTCGAGGCGGCCGGCCAGCTCCTCGGAGTCCACCTCGTTGCGGGCGCACCCGAGGGTGACCATCGCCACGGAGAGGAGGGGCCGCTCGGGGTCCGGGCCTCCCTCCTCGGCGGGTCGGGAGTCGCGGTCAGGGGCGGCGGCGGGAGTGGTGGTCATCTCGATGAACGAGTATGGCGCGCCGGGAGGGCCTGGGCGAACCCTGACCTCCCGACGCGCCGTGGTCGACCGCGTCCGCCGGCGTCACCGGCGCGTGCTCAGCCGGCCGTGTACGTGTCCTCCGCGGCGTGGCCGGTGCGGCCCATGGCGCCCTGGTCCACGCCCCCGACGCTGACCTCGAGCGAGCCGTCCGTGGTGCGGATGCGCACCGGCTGGGAGACCTTGTCCAGCGTCTCGACCTCACCGAAGGCGAGGTTGCCCCGGAAGACCAGCTCGTTGGAGCCGTCCCGGACCACCACGTGCGCACCTCCGCCGGCGGCCGTCAGCACCACGGTGGTGCGGGCGCCGGTGGTGGCCGAGGACGTCGCGAGGGTGGGGACGTCCTGGGCCGGGTCGGCCCCTCCGTCGACGACGAGGCGGGCGATGCTCCAGGCGAGCACCAGAGCCATCACGGCCGCCACGAGCACCGACCAGCGAGGGCTGCCCGGACTGCTGAACCGGTGCGGACGGGCCGCCGGGTCCACCCCGAAGACCCGCTGGGGGCTGACGGGCGCGTGGGCGTAGTGGCTGTCGTAGAGGGCGACCAGCGGGGCGGCGTCGATGCCGAGGACGCGGCCGAGGGTACGCAGGTGGCCGCGGGCGTAGAAGTCGCCGCCGCACGGGGCGAAGTCGTCGACCTCCATGGCCTCGATGACGTGCGGGCGCACCCGCGTCCGGTCGGCCAGCTGGTCGACCGAGAGCCCCAGCCGGGTCCGCGCCGCGGCCAGCTCGGGCCCGATGACGGGCTCGGCCGCGGGGTGCTCCTCGTCGTCCCAGACGATGGGGTCGACGGGGTGGCCCTCGCGGGCGATCGGCCGGACGCGGTCGCCCCAGGTGGAGGTGTCCTCCACCAGGTCCACCGACCCGGGACGCCGCAGCTCGCGGGCCTCGGGCAGCGAGGGCCGCGCCTCGTCGGCGGAGCGCTCGCCGGCGTCGAGCTTCAGCGCGTTGGCGCCGAAGACGGTGACGTCGCCGTCACCGTGGCCGCCGACGCGGACGCCGGTCTCGGAGGCGGGGTGACGGGTGACGACGTCGCTGCGGACGCCGGCGACGGCCGGACGGGTCGACGCGGGAGCGGGACCCGCGGCCTCGACCACCGGCTGCGCGGGGCCGGCCGTCTCACGGTGCCCACGGCCGAGGCCGGAGAGCGCCGAGAGGCCCGGCAGCCCGGGCAGGAGCGCCGACATGCGGTGCATCGCGTCGCTGAACGGGTTGCGGGAGGCCGGCACGGAGCCGACCCCGGCGGGTGCCGGGGAGGACGCCGCGGCGCGGGGGTCCTCGTCGAGCGGGTCCGTCAGCGGGTCCCACGTCCGGGGCTCGGATGCCGGGGCGAAGGACGGGGCGTCGGACTCCCCCAGCGGCACGTCGCTGAGCGCCGGGATCTCGCCCGTGGGCGCGTCGTCGTCCCAGACCTCCTCGACCGAGGCGTCGTCCGGGACGTCCTCGACCGGGGCGTCCTCGACCGCGACGTCCTCGACCGCGACGTCCTCGACCGGGGCGTCCTCGACCGGGGCGTCGTCCCAGGCGCCGGCGGTCTCGAACGCCGCGGCAGCGGTGGTGGCCGCAGCGGTGGCCGCGGGCTCGACCGGCGGCTCGACGAACCGGTGGTCCTCCTCGCCCTCGCTGCCGAGGTGGTCGTCGAGGTCCTCGCCGTACCCGTCGGCGTGCTCGTGGGAGTGCGCCTGCTGACCGGCCGCCCACTCGTCGGGGTCGACGTACTCGTAACCCTCGATCTCGGCGACGTCGCAGCGGCCGGCGGAGAGCTCGGCGAGCGCGTCCACGAGGTCGCGGTGCCGCGGCAGCAGCCCGCTCACCATGGTGGCGGCGCCGAGGCGCAGTGCGATCGGGTCGCCGGTGGCGGGCAGGACGTCCAGCGAGCCGTCCTTCCACCACGACGCGCGCGGCAGCACCTCGACCGCCTGCAGCTCCGACCAGGGGAACCCCTGCCAGGTGCGGCCGTCGCGGACGCGGACGCCCTGGGCGTCGGCGACCAGCAGCGGGGTGCGGCCGTCGATCAGCGTCATGACGTGGGTGGCCCCGACCGCGAGGACGACGAGGAGCACCACGACGTCGAGGAGGGACGGGCCGCTGAGCACGCGCACCAGGTACGCGAGCGTGAGGAGGGCCGCGAGGCCGGTGACGACCGCGGAGAGGCGCGTGTTGCGGCGCAGCTCCACGACGAGGGGCGCCTCGGCCGTCTCCCCGGTGGGCTCGTCGGGGATCGCAGGTCCGGTCACGTCCTGGGCGGGCTCGGCGCCGTCCATGGCCTGGGCGTCGTCCGCCCCGGGCTGCTCGTGCTCGTTCACATCTCCCCCTGCAGGGTCGCGATCACACCGTCCACCTCGTCGGGCTTCACCAGGACGTCGCGCGCCTTGGAGCCCTCACTGGGACCGACGACGCCGCGGGACTCGAGGATGTCCATGAGGCGACCGGCCTTGGCGAAGCCGACGCGCAGCTTGCGCTGGAGCATCGACGTGGAGCCGAACTGGGTCGAGACGATGAGCTCGACGGCCTGGATCACCAGGTCGAGGTCGTCGCCGATGTCGTCGTCGAGCTCCTTCTTGGAGGCCGCCGGTGCGGTGACGTCCTCGCGGTAGGTCGGCTCGAGCTGGGTCTTGCAGTGCTGGACGACCTCGCGGATCTCCGCCTCGGTCACCCACGAGCCCTGCACGCGGACCGGCTTGGAGGCGCCCATCGGCAGGAACAGTCCGTCACCCTGGCCGACCAGCTTCTCGGCGCCCGGCTGGTCGAGGATGACCCGGCTGTCGGCGAGGCTGGAGGTGGCGAACGCCAGGCGGCTCGGCACGTTGGCCTTGATCAGGCCGGTGACGACGTCCACGGACGGACGCTGCGTGGCGAGCACGAGGTGGATGCCGGCGGCGCGGGCGAGCTGCGTGATGCGGACGACCGCGTCCTCGACGTCCCGCGGCGCCACCATCATGAGGTCGGCGAGCTCGTCGACGATGACGAGCAGGTACGGGTACGGCTCCAGCTTCCGCTCACTGCCCAGAGGCAGCTCCACGTTGCCGGCGCGGACGGCCTTGTTGAAGTCGTCCACGTGGCGGAAGCCGAAGTTGGCGAGGTCGTCGTAGCGCAGGTCCATCTCGCGCACGACCCAGGCCAGCGCCTCGGCGGCCTTCTTGGGGTTGGTGATGATCGGGGTGATCAGGTGCGGGACGCCCTCGTAGGCGTTCAGCTCGACCCGCTTGGGGTCGACCATGATCATCCGCACCTCGTCGGGCGTCGAGCGCATGAGGATCGAGGTGATCATCGAGTTGATGAAGGACGACTTGCCCGAGCCCGTCGCGCCCGCGACCAGCAGGTGCGGCATCTTGGCGAGGTTGGCGACGACGAAGCCGCCCTCCACGTCCTTGCCCAGGCCGGTGATCATCGGGTGGTGGTCGTTGCGCGCCTTGCCGCTGCGCAGGACGTCACCGAGGCTGACGATCTCCTTGTCGAGGTTCGGGATCTCGACGCCGACCGCGGACTTGCCGGGGATCGGGCTGAGGATGCGCACGTCGGCGGAGGCCACCGCGTAGGCGATGTTCTTCTGGATGCCGGTGATCTTCTCGACCTTCACGCCGGCGCCGAGCTCGACCTCGTAGCGGGTGACCGTCGGGCCGCGGGTGTAGCCCGTGACCTGGGCGTCGATGCCGAACTCCTCCAGCACCTGGGTCAGGCGGGCCACCACGTCGTCCGAGGCCTTGGACTTCGGCTTGTGGGGCGAGCCGGCCTTGAGCACGTCGCTGCCGGGGAGGCTGTAGGTGATGTCGCCGGAGAGCTCGAGCTGCTCGACGCGGGCGGGGAGCTCCGCGTGCGGCGGGGGCACGAGGTCGTGCTTGTCCTCGGCGTGCGTCGCGCCGTCGTCGCCCCGGGACGCCGCGGGCGCGGCCGCACCGGCGGCACCGGCCGCGCTCGCGGCGGCGAGGCCGGCAGCGGCGCCGACCGCCAGGTCGAGGCCGTCGGGGTGGTGCTCGTCGTCGGCGGTGTCCGCGGGGCCGTCGGCCTCGCCGTCCAGGATGTCGAGCCCGGCCTCGTCCTCGTCGTGCTTGCGTCCGCGACGGAAGAGCTTGCGTCCGCGACCCGACTCGGTGTGCTCCAGCGCGACGTCGAGGGCGTCCCGCTCGCGCTGGGCGACGGCCGGGATCGGGCCGGTGTCCTCGTTCTCGATGCGGCGCCGCGTGGCGGTGTCGACGAGGGGCGAGTCGTAGGCGGGCGAGCCCATGTCGGGGTCGATCCCGCCGCGCCGGGCCGCGAGCGCGGCCTGCGCCTCCGGCGTCCGCCCGAGGAGGCGGTCGCGCAGGTCGGCGAGCTTGTGCGGCACCTGGTAGACGGGCGTGGCGGTGATGACCAGCACGCCGAAGAAGGAGAGCAGGAGCAGCAGGGGGACGACGATGAGCTCGGTGCGCAGGAGATCCATGAGCAGCGAGGCGACGACGTAGCCGACCGCCCCTCCGCCCTCGCGCAGCGGCGTGACGTCACCGTCCACCGGCTGCGGGTCGCCGTTGGCGAGGTGGACGATGCCGAGGACGCCGAAGGCCAGCGCGGCCCAGCCGATCACCTGGCGGCCGACGGGGCCATTGCCCACCGGGTCGCGCATGAGGCGCCAGCCGGACCACACGAGCGCCAGCGGGACCAGCCAGCCGATCTTGCCGACGCTGCCCTGGACGGCGACCCGGACGACGTCGGTGACGGGGCTGGAGAGCTGGAACCACACGGCGGCCGCGCAGACGAGCGCCAGCGCGACGAGGGCCAGGCCCGCGCCGTCCCGGCGGTGCTCCGGCTCGAGGTCCCGGGCGCTGCGCCCGATCCCCCGCGCCGCGGCGCCCACGGCGTGGGCGATCCCCAGCCAGACGGCGCGCAGGCCGCGCGCCACCAGGCCGAAGAACCGCGCCACCGGACCCGGCCCGTTGCGCACCGCGCGCGGGGCCGGCCGGCTGCTCGAGGTCCTCGAGCCGCTCTTGGCCGGACTCTTCGACGTGCCCTTGGAGGCCGTCTTGGAGGTCGCTGGACGCCGCCCGGTCGCGGTGGACCGGGCGGCGGTGGTCGTACTCCGGGATCGGGTGCTCGAGCTGTTCCGTCCGGACGGGGAAGACCCGGACGAGGTCGTGCTCGTGCTCCGCGAACCCGGCGGGGAAGACGTACGGGTCGCCATGCTGAGCACCCTAGGGGACTGTCACAGCCGTCCCGGGGATTAACAGCCGTCCCACCCTCACGTGTCGCTTGAGGGTTTTGTCACCGCGGGGCTCTGAGCGCCCTCGGCCCGGTCACGTTTGGTCAGAGATGCGTCCTCTTCGGGCCACGGACACCACGTTTGGTCCCCAACCGGCGACGGCCGCTTGAAATTCGCCCCGCGGCGTGGCAGGCCGCGGACCCGTGACACACCAGGACGCAAAGCCCACCGATGAGCCCCGTCCTCAGACCGGAACAACCCGAAGCCTCAGCGGCCCTCAGCTCTCTGACCTGCGACGATCCGGGGCCGCACGCATCACCGAGCGGGTTGTTCCGGTCCTGGGACGGCAGGCTTAGGAGACGACAGAGCCGCGGGCGGTGGAGGACGTCGTGCTCGAGCACAGCGCCCACCCCGGCCCGCGGCTCGGTCAGCGGATCAGGAGAACCGGATCAGGTCGTGACGACCGTCGGGATGATCATCGGACGCCGACGGTGCCGGGTGTTGACCCAGCGGCCGATGGTGCGACGGACGGACTGCTGCAGCTGGTAGCTGTCGTCGACGCCCTCGGCGAGGAGCCGGTCGAGCGCCTTGATGATGTCGGGCTTGACGTCCTCGAACACCGAGTCGTCCTCGGCGAAGCCACGGGAGTGGATCTCGGGCCCGGAGACGATGCGGCCGGCGGAGGAGTCGACCACGACGATGACCGAGATGAAGCCCTCCTCGCCGAGGATCTGGCGGTCCTTGAGGTCGGACTCGGTGATGTCGCCGACCGACGAGCCGTCCACGAAGACGTAGCCGCACTCGACCTTGCCGACGATGCCCGCCTCGCCGTCCACGAGGTCGACGACCACGCCGTCCTCGGCGATGACGGTGTTCTGCACCCCGGTCAGCTCGGCGAGCCGGGCGTTGGCCTGGAGGTGGCGGATCTCGCCGTGCACCGGCATGACGTTCTTCGGGCGGACGATGTTGTAGCAGTACAGGAGCTCGCCGGCGCTGGCGTGGCCGGAGACGTGCACCATCGCGTTGCCCTTGTGCACCACCTTGGCGCCCCAGCGGGAGAGACCGTTGATGACGCGGTAGACGGCGTTCTCGTTGCCCGGGATGAGCGAGGAGGCGAGCAGGACGGTGTCGCCCTCCTCGATGTGCACGAAGTTGTGGTTGCGCTGGGCGATGCGGGACAGCGCCGACATCGGCTCGCCCTGGGAGCCCGTGGAGATGAGCACCTGACGCTCGGGCGGCAGGTCGGCCAGGTCCTTGGCGTCGACGAGGACGTTCTCGGGCAGGTCCAGGTAGCCCAGGTCGCGGGCGATGCCCATGTTGCGCACCATCGAGCGGCCGACGAAGCCGACCTTGCGGTTGTGGGCCACCGCCGCCTCGAGCACCTGCTGGACGCGGTGCACGTGGGAGGCGAAGCAGGCCACGATGATCCGCTGCTTCGACTCGCGGAAGACCTGGTCGATCACCGGGGTGATCTGCTTCTCGCTGGGCGTGAAACCGGGGGTCTCGGCGTTGGTGGAGTCGGTGAGGAAGAGGTCCACACCCTCCTCGCCGAGCCGCGCGAACGAGCGCAGGTCGGTGATCCGGCCGTCCAGCGGCAGCTGGTCCATCTTGAAGTCGCCGGTGTGCAGCACCGAGCCGGCAGGCGTCCGGATCATCACGGCCAAGGCGTCGGGGATGGAGTGGTTGACCGCCACGAACTCGAGGTCGAAGGGGCCGAACTTGATCCGGTCGCCCTCGGCCACCGTGTGCTGCACGGTCTCGCGCAGCCGGTGCTCGCGCAGCTTCGACGCCACCAGGGCCAGCGTCAGCTGCGAGCCGACGAGCGGGATGTCGTTGCGCTCGCGCAGCAGGTACGGCGTGGCGCCGATGTGGTCCTCGTGGCCGTGGGTGAGGACGAGCGCCTCGACCGTGTCGAGCCGGTCCCGGATGGAGGACCAGTCGGGCAGGATCAGGTCGACGCCGGGGTGGGAGTCCTCCGGGAAGAGGACGCCGCAGTCGACGATGAGGATGCGACCGTCGTGCTCGAAGGCGGTCATGTTCCGACCGACGTCCCCGAGGCCGCCCAGCGGCGTCACGCGCAGGGCGTTCTTCTTCAGCTTCTTCGGGGTCCCGAGACCGGGGTGGGGGTGTGACATGCAGTTCCTGTTCTGTTCTCGTCCGGCGCCGCGACGCCGACCTGCCCCGTGGCCGCCCCGAGGGGCGACGACTCAGAGCAGCCCGGAGGCCTCGAGACCGACACGGAGGTCAGCGACCTCGTCGTCGTCGAGGGCGACCAGCGGTGAGCGGACCGTGCGGTTGTCGAGCACGCCGAGCAGCTCCAGGGCTGCCTTGGCGGTGGTGGCTCCGTAGTTGGGGACGCCCATCATGGCGTCCATCGCGGGGAGCAGCCGCGAGAAGATCTGGGTGGCGCTGCGCGGGTCGTCGCCGAACCAGGCGTCGAGCATCGCGCGGAAGTCGTTGCCGGCCGCGTGGCCGACGACGGAGACGAAGCCGCTGGCGCCGTAGGCCAGCCAGCCGAGGTTGAGCGCGTCGTCACCGGAGTAGACGGAGTAGCCCATCTGCATGATCCGGTGACCCCGGACGAAGTCGCCCACGGCGTCCTTGACCGCCACGACCGGGGACCACGAGCGCATCTCCTCGTAGGACTCCAGGGCGATCTGGGAGCCGGTGCGACCCGGGATGTCGTAGATCATGACCGGCAGCCCGGCCGCGTCGACGACGGTGCGGAAGTGCTGGAGGATGCCCTTCTGACCGGGCTTGTTGTAGTACGGCGTGACCAGCAGGACGCCGTCGGCACCCTGCTGCTTCGCCTGCTCGGCCAGCTGCACCGAGGTCTTGGTGTCGTTGGTGCCGATGCCGGCCACCAGGTGCACGTCCGGGCCGACGGCCGCACGCACGGCGGCGAGGATCTCGCCGTCCTCCTCGATGGTGGTGGTCGGCGACTCGCCCGTCGTGCCGGAGACGACCAGGCCGTCGTGGCCGTTCGCCACCAGGTGCTTCGCCACGCGCTGGGTGGACTCGAGGTCGAGGGAACCGTCAGCGGTGAAGGCGGTGGCCATCGCGGTCAGCAGACGGCCGAACGGCGCAGCGGGGGCGGAGCTCATGGGGTCAGGCTAGCGCCCACGACCCCTGATCCCCTCCCCCGCCATGCCGTCGGTACTGCCCACCGGCGACCCACGGCCATTCAGCCGGACGTCGGCCCGACCCCGGACGGGCTCAGACCCGCGGCATGACCTGCTCGGCCACCAGGCGCAGGTGGTCGAGGTCGCTCAGGTCGAGGGTCTGGAGGTAGAGCCGGGTCTGGCCGGTCTCGGTGTAGCGGCCGATCTTGTCCACGACCTCCTCGACCGTGCCCGCGAGGCCGTTCTGGCGCAGCTCGGGCACCTCACGACCGATCGCGGCGGCCCGGCGCTCCACCTCGGCCTCGTTCTCCCCGACGCACAGCACGAGGGCGCTGGAGAAGATCATGGACGCCGGGTCGCGGTCGATCGCCTCGCAGGCGGCCCGCACCCGGTCGTTCTGGGCGACCGCGTCGTCGAAGGGCGCGAAGGGGTTGTTGAACTCGTCCGCGAACCGGGCCGCGAGCGCCGGGGTCTTCTTCTTGCCGCCGCCGCCGATGAGCACGGGGACGCCCCCGGCCAGTCCGCCGCGCTGCACCGGCTTGGGCAGGCCCGGCGAGTCGGAGACCTGGTAGTGCGCCCCGTCGAAGGCGTAGCCGCCCTCGGTCGACCACAGGCCGGTCACGATCTCCAGCTGCTCGGCCAGGACCTCGAAGCGCTCCTTCAGCGGCGGGAACGGGATGCCGTAGGCCCGGTGCTCGGCCTCGAACCAGCCGGCGCCGAGGCCGAGCTCGACCCGGCCGTCGGACATCTGGTCCACCTGCGCCACCTGGATCGCCAGCGGGCCCGGGAGCCGGAACGTGGCGCTGGTGACCAGGGTGCCGAGGCGGATGCTCTGGGTCTCGCGGGCGATGCCGGCGAGCGTCGTCCAGGCGTCCGTGGGGCCGGGCATGCCGTCCCCCGCCATGGCGAGGTAGTGGTCAGAGCGGAAGAACGCCCCGAACCCGAGCTCCTCGGCCTCCTGCGCGACCGCGAGCAGGTCGTCGTACGTGGCCCCCTGCTGGGGCTCGGTGAAGATGCGCAGCTCCATCGTCATGCCTCCACCCTGCCAGCCCCGGCGCCGCTTGTGACCTCCCCGTCCGGTGCGGTGGGAACCGCGTGAGCACCGCCACTCCGGTGCGCACGGGGGCACGTGGGCAGAGGGACGCGTCGGCGCGTCGGGCGTCAGTCGCGCTCGTACGTGACGCGGGTGAAGCCGTCGAACGGCTCGCGGCGGGTCTCGGACCACCCCTCGCCCGGCGGCCACGACGGGTACCGGACGTCGCCGACCGGCTCGAGCGGGACCTCGGTGAGCACCTGGGCGTCCGCGTGCGGCAGCAGCGCCGCGTACACCGCCGCGCCCCCGGCGACCATCAGCTCGCCGGGGGTGCCGGCCGCGGCGTCCAGCGCGGCCTGCACGTCGTGGACGACGAGCACCTCCTCCGAGCGCGGCGCGGGCGGCGGCGTCCAGCCCTCGTCGCGGGTGAGGACGACGGTGGTGCGACCGGGCAGCGGGCGACCGATCGACTCGTACGTCGTCCGGCCCATCAGCAGCGTGTGCCCGAGGGTGAGCTCCTTGAAGGTCCGCTGCTCCCCGGGCAGGGACCAGGGGATGTCGGGGCCGTGCCCGATCACGCCGTTGCGCGCGACCGCGGCCACCAGCACCACGCGGGTGCCGTCAGGCAGTGGCATGCCGGCCCCTCAGACCGCCACCGGGGCCTTGATGGCCGGGTGGGGGTCGTAGCCCTCGACGGAGATGTGCTCCAGCTCGAAGGCGTCGAGCTCGGTGACGGTGGGGTCCAGCAGGAGCCGGGGCAGCGGACGCGGCTCGCGGG
Source organism: Nocardioides sp. GY 10127 (assembly GCF_004919085.1). Classification (GTDB taxonomy): domain Bacteria; phylum Actinomycetota; class Actinomycetes; order Propionibacteriales; family Nocardioidaceae; genus Nocardioides. The sequence goes on from NZ_STGL01000002.1 coordinate 234,893, forward strand.
TGAGCTGGAGCCGGGCCTGCTCGAGGTGGTTGGAGTACAGGTGGGCGTCCCCGAGCGTGTGCACGAAGTCCCCCACGCGCAGCCCGGTCACCTGGGCGACCATGTGCGTCAGCAGGGCGTAGGAGGCGATGTTGAACGGCACCCCGAGGAACACGTCGCCCGAGCGCTGGTAGAGCTGGCACGAGAGCCGGTCGGGGCCCCCGTCGCGCGCGGGCGCGACGTAGAACTGGAAGAGCGTGTGGCAGGGCGCGAGCGCCATCTCCGGCACGTCCGCCGGGTTCCACGCCGAGACCAGCAGCCGCCGGGAGTCCGGGGTGGCACGGATCTGCTCCACGACCTGCGCGATCTGGTCGATCGCCTCGCCGCCCGGTGTCGGCCACGAGCGCCACTGGTGGCCGTAGACCGGGCCCAGGTCGCCGTCCTCGTCGGCCCACTCGTCCCAGATCGAGATCCCGCGCTCCTGGAGCCAGGCGACGTTGGTGTCGCCGCGCAGGAACCACAGGAGCTCGCCGAAGACCGAGCGGGTGTGCACCTTCTTGGTCGTGACCAGGGGGAACCCGGCCTCGAGGTCGAAGCGCATCTGGTGGCCGAACACCGACAGCGTCCCGGTCCCGGTGCGGTCGGTCTTCTCGACGCCCTCGTCGAGGATCCGCTGGAGGAGGTCGAGGTAGGCGCGCACGCGGCCAGACTAGTCGTTGCCGGCGCCGGCTCCGGCCCGCCGGCTCAGAGCGTGACCGTCCCGGTCACCGTCGTGCAGGTGTCCCCGCCCACCCACACCCGCTCCCCCGCCGACTCCGCCGGGTCCGCCGGGTCAGGCTCCCGGACGACGTGCACCCGGCCCTGCCGGCCCAGCACGGTGCCCTGGGCGGCCGTGTACTCCGCGGGCAGCAGCCCGCCGGCCAGCCACTGCGCCAGAGCGGCGTTGAGCGAGCCGGTCACCGGGTCCTCGTCGACCCCCAGGCCCGGGCAGAACGCTCGGACCTCGATCGCCGCGCCGTCCGGGTGCTCCCCGGGCGCGTAGGTGCCGACCACGCCGATCTCGAGGTCGCCGAAGGCCGTGGGGTCCGGCTCGAGGGCCAGGACGGCGGACGCGTCGGCCAGCCGCACGCCCACCCAGCCGGGGCCGTTGTCGCACCAGCGGGCGTCGAGGAGCGCGGCCCGCTCCACGCGCAGCGCGCGGGCGACCCGGACGAGGACCTCCTCAGCCACCGGCCCACCGCGGCGCAGAGGCGGCGCCGCGAACGACAGTCGGCCCCCGGCGTCCTGCCGGAGCCCGACCATGCCGGCGCCGCACTCCTGGACCGGGCGACCCGGGACCCGGGGCACTCCCCCGGCCTCGAGCCACGCGTGCGCGGACCCGAGCGTCGGGTGCCCGGCGAACGGCAGCTCGGCGCCCGGCGTGAAGATCCGCAGGCGGTAGTCGGCGCCGGCCGCCGCGCCCTCGGGCGTCGGGTCGAGCAGGAACGTCGTCTCCGACAGGTTGGTCCACCGGGCGAAGGCAGCCATCCGCGCCTCGTCCAGCCCGTCGGCGCCGTGCACGACCGCCACCGGGTTCCCGCCCAGCGGGCGGGAGGAGAAGACGTCGACCTGGCGGAAGGAGTGGGCGCTCACGCGCCCACCCTGCCAGGTCGACGGGTCTCACCAGCCGACGTAGATCTCCACCCGACGGTTGCGGGACTTGCCGGTGGCCGTGCTGTTGCTGGCCACCGGGTCGCTCTCGCCGAACCAGGCCTCGTCCGACCCGATCCCGTGCCCGGCCAGCAGCGTCGCGACGGTGCCGGTGCGGGCCTGCGACAGCGCCAGGTTGGACGCCGGGTCGCCGTCAGCGTCGGTGTAGCCCTCCACGTACGCGCGGCCGAAGCCCAGCCGGCGGATCACCTGGGCGATGTGGTTCAGCCGGCCACGCTGCGCGGGCGTGAGCAGGTGCTCGTCCGGGTCGAAGTAGACCGTCGCCATCCAGACCCGCGACCCCTCGACCCGGGCAGCCGGGGTCGTGGCCGACCTCGTCCCGTCGCGACCGAGGACGCGGACCTGCACGCGGTGGCCGGGGCCGAGCACGCGGTCGACGTCGCACGAGAGGGTGTCGCTCACGCAGACGCGGTGGTCGTCGACGAGCACCTCGTAGCGGGCGTCGTCGGTGACGGCCCGGGTCCACGAGATCCGGGTGTCGGCCCGGTCGTCGGAGTCGACGAACCGCTGCGAGGCCTCCGCCACGGGCAGCGGCGTGACGACGTCCACGAACGAGGTGCGTGCGGTGTCGCCCCCGTCGTCGGTGACGAGGACCCGGACGCGCACGCGCCCGGAGAGCGCCCGCTCGGCCGTGAGCTCGAGCCGGTCGCCGTCCACCTTCACCCGCAGTCCGGGGTCGAGGGACTCGGCGGTGACCCGGACCGCGTCGCCGTTCGGGTCGGAGACGTCCAGCCGCACCGTGCGCGTCGAGCCCGCGAGCTGGGCGGTGTCCTCCGCGCCCACCGACGGGCCGGCGTTGGCGACGCGGACCCGCACCACGGCGGTGGCCGTGCGGCCGGTCTCGTCGGCGACGGTGTAGCGGAAGGAGTCGGTGCCCGCGAAGCGTGCGCCGGGCAGGTACGCGACGGTGCCGCCCTCCGCGTCGGCCACGGCCGCGGTGCCGTGGGCGGCCCGTGACACGGCGGTCAGGCTCACGCCCTCCCCCGCCCCGACGCCGTCGTTGGCCTGGACGTCGAGGGCGACGGCCCGGGTGGTGCCGGCCGGCACCGCGAGGCGGTCGTCGACCGGCGCCACGACCGTGAGGGTCGCGGTGGCAGGCTCGGCGTCGTCGTGGTCGGCGTCCCCGGCCGCGGAGACGGTCAGGGTGCACTCGCCGGTCCCGGTGACGCCGAGGCGCACGGTGTCGGCTTCCTCGGTGTGCGCGGTGCCGCGGACCCGACAGGGGCCGGAGACCTGCGCGGTCACCGGCAGGCCGGCGTCGCTGGTCGCGGTCACCAGGACGGCGCTCGGGCCGTCCAGGACCACCGCGGGTGCCTCGAGGACGAGGTGCTGCGCCGCGAGCGCCAGCACCTGGACGCTGACGACGACCGGGGTCGCCGCGGCCCAGCTGCCGTTGCCCGGCTGGCTGACCCGGACCTGGCACTCGCCGGTGGCGAGCGTCGTGACCTGGCCGGCCCCGTCCACCGTGCACACGTCGGGCGTGAGGCCGGTGTAGGTGACCGCCAGGCCCGAGGACGCCGAGCCGGCCACCGTGACGGGGGCGCCGACGCGCACCGTGGCCGGGGCGTCCGCCGTGATCGTCTGCGAGGACGGCAGCACGACCGGGGGCAGGACCGGCGGCACGGGGACGACTGCCACCGTGGTGGTCACGACGACCGGCTCGGCCGCGTCCCAGCTCTCGTCGCCGGGCTGGCCGACCTCGATCCGGCACTCCCCCGCGGCCAGCGCGGTGACCGTGCCCGCCGCGTCGACGCTGCAGACGCCGGGCGTGAGGCTGGTGAAAGTGACGTCCAGGCCGGAGGTGGCTGAAGCGACCACCGTCCCGGAGGCCCCGACGAGGAGGGGGGTCGGGCCGGTCGCGCTGACGGTCTGCGGGCTCGGGCCCGCCGCGGGAGCGACGACGAGGATCTCGACCTCCAGCGGGGTCGCCGGCGCGTGGGTGCTGTCGCCGGCGGCGTCGGCCTGGACCCGGCAGGTGCCCTCGGCGAGCGCCACGACGTGGCCGGTGTCGTCGACCGTGCACACGTCCGGGGTCAGGCTGGACCACGTGACGGGCAGCTCCGCGTTCAGTGTCGCGGTGAGGTCGGTGCTCCCGTCGACGTCGAGGGTCGCCGGGGCGGCCTCCAGCAGGCCCAGGACGAGCGGCGTCCGGGTGAGGGCGACGACGGTCTCGACGCTGGTGGCGGGCTCCCACTCCGCGTCGCCCGCCTGCGTGGCGACGACGACGCAGTCACCCTCGGCCACTGCCGTGAGGGTCGCGGTCCCGTCGCCGTGGTCGACGACCGAGCACGTCTCGGGCGTGCTCGTCGTCAGGGAGACGGTGAGCCCGGAGGTGGCGCTCGCGGTGACGGTGGTGGTGCCACCCACGCGGGGCGCGCTCACGGGCTCCACCGTGACGCTCTGCGGTGCCGCGGGGACCTCTGCGCCGTAGGGCAGGGCCGTGACCTGGCCGGTCGCGGTCCCGCCGCGGCCGTCGGAGACGGTGTAGGTGAAGGGCGATCCCTCAGGTGCCGGCATGCCGAGGAAGTGCACGAGCCCCGGCCCGTGGAAGGTGACGCCGTCGGTCGAGAACCCCACACCGGTGACCTCGAGCGGGTCGCCGTCCGGGTCGGAGGCCAGAGACCCCACGGGCACCGACAGCCACCCGCCGGCGTCCACGGCAACGCTCCGGTCGAGGGCGACCGGCGACCGGTTGACGTTCACGGTGACCGTGGCCGCGTTCGAGCCGTCCACGACGTCGGTGGACGTGCCGACCACCGAGTCGCCGACCCGCGGCTCGACGGTGAGGTCGTGCGCGCCCGGCGTGGCGGGCAGCGTCACGTCGACCTCGAAGTCGCAGCCCCCGCCGGGCAGCACGAACGGGCCGGTGACGACCCAGCGCTCGCCGACGAGCTCGGGGTCCGCGACGGGCTGCCCGCACCACAGCGCCGTGCCGGGCACGGGGGTCGCCCCGTCCGGGACGAGGACGTCGACCTCGTCGAGCTCGGCACCCGCCGTGCCCGAGACCGAGGTGGTGACCGTGGTGGTGCCACCGCCGGTGGGCAGCGCGGTCGGGTCGGCGCTCGCCGACGCGGTGAGGTCGTTGGCGGGCGGGGTGATCGGCGGGAGCGTCGCCGGGTAGGAGCCGGTGTACTTCATCAGGTTGCCGGAGGCGATCTGGTGCACCGGCCGGACGGTCGCGGGCGAGTCGGTGAATCCGACCGCGCGGAAGGTGTAGACGGCCGTGTAGCTGCGCGCCGAGGCGCCGAGGTCGGCCAGGCGCAGCGTGTTGGTCCAGGTCACGGGGGCGGCCGACCCGTCCGGGGACATGGTGAGCGACGTCCCGACGAGCCGGAACGCGTCCGCGGGCCAGGTCGAGGAGACCGAGGGCGTCATCCAGAACGACTGGGTGTCGCCGGTGACGCCCGAGCCGATCGTGCCCGTGTTGCCGGTGACGGTGACGGTGAAGGTGGCACCGATCGTGGGCGTGCCGCCGGCGACGACGACGGTGTCGACCTTGTTCGCGTTGGCCGAGGTCGTCTGCGCCACCTGGGCGAAGCCGTTGGTGGTGGTGCACAGGACGGTCGAGGACGGCAGCCCCGGCTTGTGCTGCGACACCGTGATCGTGTGCTGCTGGGCGCTCGCGCTGGGTCCGGTGGCCGTGAGGTACCAGAACCGCTCGCCCTTCTCCCCGGACGCCAGGTCGCCGACGCGCTGCGTGGCGGTCTGGCCCGAGGCCAGGCCGAGGGCCCCGCCGGTGAAGTCCGACAGCGTCACGTACAGGTCGTCGAGCTCGGCGCCGGCGCCGTTGAGGACGCGGTAGCCGGTGTAGCCCGACAGGAACGCCGGGGTGGAACCGGACCCGATGTAGAAGTTCGGGCCACCGAGGCTGGTGACGGTGAGCCCGGCCGCCGCGCAGGTGGGCACGCTCGCGGTGGCCGCGCCGGGCAGCGCGACGACACCACCGACCGCGGCGCCCGCCACGAGGAGGGCCGAGGTCCCCAGGCGCAGCGCCCGGGAGCCGGTGGAACCGGCGGAACGGGAGCCGGGGAGGCCGGGGTGGCGGCGCGGGCGGCGGAGCCCCAGGAGGGAGCTCAGCGCTCCGAGAGGACGGAACGAGCGCATGGTGGTCCGATCGCGAGCGGGGATGATGACGCTCGCATCGGCCGCGCGCGTAAACGCTTGAGCAGGACCCCCACCGGGGTTACCAAGGTCCCGGACGCTGGTCTGGACCGGTCAGTCGCCGGCCGGCAGCAGCAGGCCCGACACCTCACGCTCGCCGTCGAGCAGGACGACGCGGGCGATCCCGGCGGCGCGGAGGTCACGCCACGCGGTGCCCAGCCACGTCTCGGCGTCCCCGCGGGCCGGGAAGCGCCGCCCGGTCGGCGGCACCTCGTCGTCCTGCACCGGGGGTCCGACGGGGGCCTCGGCGCCGTCGGCGTCCAGCAGGAGCCAGCGCCAGGGCCGCTCGGCGGCGGTGGGCTCGCGGAAGGTCGGCGGCTCGGCGGGCAGCATGCTCAGCCCCGCACGCCGGTGTCGACGAACGGCGGCTTGACCAGGTCGAACTCCATCCGCCGGCCCCGCACGTCCACCGCCACGCGGGCGTCGGCCGGCACGTCCGCGGCGACGAGCGCGAGCCCGATGCCGGTGCGCAGCGTGGGGCTGAAGGTGCCCGAGGTGACCTCGCCGACCGTGCGGGACTCCTCGCCCTCACCCAGGACGACGGTCATGTGCGCCCGCGGGATCCCGCGGCCGACGGCCTTGATCCCCCGCAGCACGCGGGCCGGCTTCGCGGCGCGCTCGGCGGCCAGCGCCTCCTTGCCCCAGAAGGTCGGCTTGTCCCACCCGATCGCCCAGGCGGCCCGGGCCTGGACCGGGGTGATCTCGAGCGAGAGGTCCTGCCCGTGCAGCGGGTAGCCCATCTCGGTGCGCAGCGTGTCCCGCGCCCCCAGCCCGGCGGCCCGCAGGCCGTGCTCCGCGCCCGCCTCGACCAGCGCGTCCCACAGCGAGGTCGCCACCGCCACCGGGGCGATGAGCTCGTAGCCCCGCTCACCGGTGTAGCCGGTGCGGCAGACGACGACCTCGGTCCCGTCGAAGGTCGCGGTGACGAAGCTCATGTAGTCGTGCCCCACGGGCAGACCGGCGCCCACGAGCACCGCATCGCTCTGCGGCCCCTGGACCGCCAGCACCACGTGGTCGCGGTGCTCGTCGGTGACCTCCACGCCCTCGGGGGCCGCGGCCTGCAGACGACGCACGACCTCGGCCGTGTTCGCGGCGTTGGGCACGAGCAGCAGGTGGTCGGGGCCGTGGAGGTAGACGATGAGGTCGTCGACGACGCCACCCGTCTGGTCGCAGCACAGCGTGTACTGGGCCTGGCCCGGGGCGATCCGTCCCAGGTCGTTGGTGAGGCACGCGTTGACGAAGTCGGCCGCGCCGGGGCCCTTCACCGTCGCCTTGCCGAGGTGCGAGACGTCGAAGAGCCCGACCGCCTCACGCACGGCCGTGTGCTCGGCGACCACGCCGCCGTCCGCGTACTCCAGCGGCATCGACCAGCCGCCGAACTCGCCGAGCTTCGCGCCGAGGGCGACGTGCCTCTCGTGCAGGGGGGAGGTGAGGAGCGCCATGGCGCGGAACCTACCCGACACGCCCGACCGGGACGCGACCGCCGCGGCCGGGGGCCGCGTGCCGTCCCGGCGCGCGGAGCCCTTCGTTAGCCTGGCCGCGTGAGTGCCCCGACCTTCCTGCTCCGTGCCGCCAGCCCCGCCAAGTCCAAGGCCGACGCCGTCGTCGTCGGCCTGGTGCCGGCGCCCACCTCGGGACGCCGCAAGTCCGGTCCGCGGGCGGTGCTGGCGCCGGGGGCCGAGGACGTCGCCAAGGCCTACGGGCGCAAGCTCGAGCCACTGCTGTCCTCCCTCGGGCTCAAGGGCCAGCTGGGCGAGGCGACCCGCATCCCCACCAACGGCCTCCTCGGCAGCCCGCAGCTCGTGCTCGTCGGCCTCGGCGCCGACCCGGACCACACGGCCCTGCGCCGGGCCGCCGGCAACGCCGCCCGGGTCGTCACCAACTGCGCCTCCGTCGCGCTCGCGCTCCCCGCCGACGAGCTCCCGCTCCTGCGGGCCGTCGTCGAGGGCTGGCAGCTCGGCGGCTACACCTTCACCCAGTTCCGCTCGACCCAGCCCGAGTCCGACGCGCCCGGCCAGGTCGTCGTCCTCACGCCCCTGGCGCGCCGCAAGGAGGCCGCCCGCCTCGTGGAGGAGACCCAGGTCGTCGTCCGCGCCACCGAGCAGGTGCGGGACTGGGTCAACACTCCCCCGGGCCACCAGACCCCGCCGGCGCTCGCCGCGGCCGTCGCCGCCGCAGGCGCCCCGCTGGCCAAGGGCCGCGGCGCGACGGTGAGCATCACCGTCCACGAGGAGGCCGCGCTGCACGAGATGGGCTGCGGCGGCATCCTCGGGGTGGGCCAGGGATCGGCCGCGGGCCCGCGGCTGGTCGAGATCACGTACACGCCCAAGAAGCCGGTCGCGCACCTCGCGCTGGTCGGCAAGGGGATCACCTTCGACTCCGGCGGCCTCACCATCAAGCCGGCGTCCTCGATGAAGGAGATGAAGTCCGACATGGCGGGCGCCGCCACCGTCGTCGCGGCGACCTACGCGATCGCCGAGCTCGGGCTGCCCGTGCAGGTCTCCTGCTTCGCCCCGATGGCGGAGAACATGGTCTCCGGCTCCGCGATGCGGCCGGGCGACGTGCTCACGACCTACGGCGGGCGCACGGTCGAGATCTCCAACACGGACGCCGAGGGCCGTCTGGTGCTCGCGGACGCGCTGGGGCGCGCGGTCGAGCGCAAGCCCGACCTCGTGGTGGACGTCGCCACCCTCACCGGCCACATGGTGGTCGCGCTGGGCGACAAGGTGGCCGGCGTCCTCGGTGACGACGCGACGGTCGGGAAGGTGCTCGAGTCCGCCGCGACCGCGGGCGAGCCGATGTGGCACATGCCCATCCCGGAGGAGATGAAGGCCCGCGTCACCTCGTCGCGGATCGCCGACCTCGCCCAGCACGACTGGGTCCGCTGGGGCGGCGGGCTCTTCGCCGCCGCGTTCCTGCGCGAGTTCACCGGCGGCCTCCCGTGGGCCCACCTCGACATCGCCGGACCGTCCTTCGCCTCCGGCACCTCGGGCCACGTCACCGCCGGCGGCACCGGGTTCTCCACCGCGACGCTCGTCGACCTCGCGCGCAGCCTCGCCGGCTGAGGTCAGCCGGGCGCGGCCGGCCGGCTCCGGCGGCCGCGCGCCGCACGGGGTGGGTCAGCCGCGCTTCTGCTGCTCGCGGTAGCGCCGGTTGTACTCCCGCATCCGCTGCGGGACGCCGACCACGGCCGCGTCGTAGGACGGGACCCGGTGGTCGTTGCAGAACCGGTGCGCCCACTTCACCGACGGCACGCGTCGCCGCGTCCACTCGCCGTCGTGCGCGACCAGCAGGAGGGTCACGTCGCTGACGGCCGTCCGCGGCTCCACGAAGCCCTCCACGCCGTGGCGCGCCGCCAGCCAGGTCTGCAGGTGCTCCACGTCGGTGGCGTCGGAGGCGCGCACCCGGGTCGAGCCCGTGCGCAGGCCGTCCCGCGCCGGGGCGCTCGTGCGCGGGCCGCGGCGGAAGCGGTCCAGGATTCCCATGCGCCCAGTGTGCCCTGTCAGGTGTGAACCGACCGGGAGCCAGGCGCGGGCGGCCCTGCGGTCGACCTGCGGCCCACCCGCTGCCCACCCGTGACGGGGTGGACAGCACGCGACGAGGTGGCAGGATGGCGGCACCGACGCAGCGCAACGCCGCGACCGCGACGGCCAGGAAGGACGAGTGTGACCGGGACCGACGTCGACGTGCTCATCCTCGGAGCCGGGTCCGCCGGCTACGCCTGTGCGTTGCGCGCGGCGCAGCTCGGCCTGAGCGTCACGCTGGTGGAGAAGGACCGTCTCGGCGGCACCTGCCTGCACCGCGGCTGCATCCCCACGAAGGCGCTCCTGCACTCCGCCGAGGTGGCCGACGCGGCCCGCGAGGCATCCCGGTTCGGCGTCCTCGCCGCCCTCGAGGGCATCGACATGGCCGGCGTCCAGGCCTACTCCGACGGGGTCGTCGGCCGACTCTTCACGGGCCTGACCGGTCTCGTGCGCAGCCGCGGGGTCACGGTCGTCGAGGGCGCCGGGCGCGTCACCGGGCCCCGCGAGGTCACGGTGGACGGCGTGGTGCACACCGGTCGCGCCCTCGTGCTGGCCACGGGGTCGGCCCCCAGCGTCCTCCCGGGGATCGAGGTCGACGGCGCCCGCGTCCTCACCTCCGACGACGCCCTGCGCCTCGACCACGTCCCGGCCAGCGCCCTCGTCCTCGGTGGCGGGGTCATCGGCTGCGAGCTCGCCTCGGCCTGGCGCTCGTTCGGCACCGAGGTGACGATCCTGGAGGCGGCCGACCGGTTGCTGCCGTCCGAGGACCCCGACAGCGTCGCCGTTCTCGCCCGCGCCTTCCGCCGCCGCGGCATCACCGCCCGCACCGGCGAGGTCTTCCAGAGCGTGAAGACCACCGACGAGGGGGTCGCCGTCACGCTCGAGGGCGGGGAGGTGCTGGAGGCCGAGGTCCTGCTCGTCGCCGTGGGCCGCCGGCCCGTCACCGCTGGCCTGGGCCTCGAGGACGTCGGGGTGGCCACCGAGCGCGGCTACGTGCTCACCGACGAGCGCTGCCGGACGTCCGTCGAGGGCATCTACGCCGTCGGCGACATCGCGCCCGGCCTCCAGCTCGCGCACCGCGGCTTCGCCCAGGGCGTCTTCGTCGCCGAGGACGTCGCGGGCCTCTCCCCCGCCCCGGTCGACGAGACGCTGGTCCCGCGCGTCACCTACTCCAGCCCCGAGGTCGCCTCGGTGGGCCTCGGCGAGGCCGACGCCCGCGCGCGCTTCGGCGACGACGTCGTCACCCTCACCTACGACCTCGCGGGCAACGGCCGCAGCCAGATCCTGCGCACGCAGGGCCACGTGAAGCTCGTCCGCCGGGCCGACGGCCCGGTCGTGGGCATCCACCTCGTCGGCGAGCGCGTCGGGGAGCTCATCGGGGAGGCACAGCTCGTCGTCGGGTGGGAGGCGCACCCGGAGGACGTGGCCCCGCTCGTGCACGCGCACCCGACGCAGTCCGAGGCGCTCGGCGAGGCCCACCTCGCCCTCGCAGGGAAGGCGCTGCACGCCCATGGCTGAGCGGTCGCTGCGGCAGCGGGTCACGGCCGTGACGCACCCCTGTCCTCGGAGCACCGCGGGCCTGTCCGGCATCCGGAACCAGGTCTGGCGCGCGTCCGTAATCCGGAGAACCATGGTCGCAGTGCGAGCAACGCGCCCGAGGGTGGACCCCGTTGCGCACCGCATTGGCTGCGGGTGAACAATCGAGGGCAACACGAGCCTGGCACCACCTGGGCGACCGGACCCGCGCACGCGCACGGGAGCGGGCCCCGCACGAGAAGAAATCGCGAGCGAAGGAATCGAATTGGCTACCGAAGTCAACCTCCCGGCACTGGGTGAGTCCGTCACCGAGGGCACCGTCACCCGCTGGCTGAAGCAGGTCGGCGACACCGTCGCCGTCGACGAGCCCCTGCTGGAGGTCTCGACCGACAAGGTCGACACCGAGATCCCGTCCCCGGTCGCCGGCACCCTTCTCGAGGTCAAGGTCAACGAGGACGACACCGTCGAGGTCGGCGCCGTGCTGGCCCTCATCGGCGAGGCCGGCGAGGCCCCCGCCGGCGACGCGCCCGCCCCGGCCCCCGCCGAGGAGCCCGCCGCGGCCGCCGAGCCCGAGCCCACCCCGGAGCCGGCCCCGGCCGCCCCCGCTGCCCCGGCCGCGCCCGCCGGTGGCTCCGCCTCCGGCACCGCCGTGAAGCTGCCCGAGCTCGGTGAGTCCGTCACCGAGGGCACCGTCACCCGCTGGCTCAAGCAGGTCGGCGACACCGTCGCCGTCGACGAGCCCCTCCTCGAGGTCTCGACCGACAAGGTCGACACCGAGATCCCGTCCCCGGTGGCCGGCACGCTGCTGGAGATCAAGGTCAACGAGGACGACACCGTCGAGGTCGGCACCGAGCTCGCGATCGTCGGCGACGGCTCCGCCGCCCCGGCCGCCCCCGCCGAGCCCGAGCCCACCCCGGAGCCCGAGCCGACCCCGGCCCCCGCCGCGCCCGCCGCTCCGGCCCCCGCCGCTCCGGCTCCCGCCGCCCCGGCTGCTCCGGCTGCACCCGCCGCTCCGGCTGCCCCGTCCGCCCCGGCCGCCGTCAGCTCCGACTCCTCCACCTACGTCACCCCGCTGGTGCGCAAGCTCGCCGCCCAGCACGGCGTGGACCTCGGCTCGCTCACCGGCTCCGGTGTCGGCGGCCGCATCCGCAAGCAGGACGTCCTCGACGCCGCCAAGGCCAAGGAGGAGGCCGCCAAGGCCCCCGCCGCCCCGGCCGCCGCGGCCCCGGCCGCCGCCGCCCCCGCGGGCGCCACGGCCGTCCCGGTGACCCCCTCGCCGCTGCGCGGGACCACCGAGAAGATGTCGCGCCTGCGCAAGATCGTCGCGGCCCGCATGAAGGAGTCGCTCGACACCTCGGCGCAGCTCACGCAGGTCGTCGAGGTCGACGTCACCAACATCGCCCGCCTGCGCTCCGCCAAGAAGGACGAGTTCCTGGCCCGCGAGGGCGTCAAGCTCTCGTTCCTGCCGTTCTTCGCCAAGGCGGCCGTCGACAGCCTCAAGCAGCACCCGAAGCTGAACGCGACCATCGACGACGAGGCCGGCGAGGTCACCTACCACGACGTCGAGCACGTCGCGTTCGCGGTGGACACCGACAAGGGCCTGCTCACCCCCGTGGTCAAGGAGGCGGGCGACCTCTCGATCGCCGGCCTCGCCAAGAAGATCGCGGACGTCGCGGGCCGCACCCGCACCAACAAGATCGGCCCCGACGAGCTGTCCGGCGGCACCTTCACCATCACCAACCTCGGCTCGGTCGGCGCCCTCTGGGACACCCCGATCATCAACCAGCCGCAGGTCGCCATCCTCGGCCCCGGTGCTGTCGTGAAGCGTCCGGTCGTCATCGACGACCCGAACCTGGGCGAGACCATCGCCGTGCGGCACATGGTCTACCTGGCACTGACCTACGACCACCGCCTGGTGGACGGCGCCGACGCCGGCCGCTTCCTCTCGGAGGTCAAGAAGCGCCTCGAGAGCGGCGCGTTCGAGGTCTGAGCCCCACGCTCCACCGCTGACGTCGTCAGCACCCACAACCCCCGCCCGGTCCGCCGGGCGGGGGTTGTGTTGTTTTTTCTGGAGGTCGCATCCGACTCAGCCCGACGGGAGGTCGCATCCGACTCGGTCCGCCCAGAGGTCGCACACGACTCGGCCCGACGCGGCAGTGGCTGTTTTGGATTTGCTCGCTTCGCTCGCTGTCGGCGCGCGCACGCTCCTTGTCCTTCGGTCCTCCCCGACGCACCGGCGTTCGCTGGCGCTCACGGCCGACACGTCGGGTCGTCCCTGCAGGACAAGGCCGCGCGCCGACGTCCCAGGGCCGGCGTGGAGTCCCCCGATGGGTGCCGTGCAAGCGTCCGCGCGCGTCCCTCGACCTGCAGCGAGGATGACGAGGTGCCGCCCGTGAGCGCCAGCGAACCGGCGGTGCCGAGGGCTCCGAGCGAAGGGCGAGGGTCATAGCGCGCGGACAGCGAGCGAAGCGAGCAATCCAAAGCAGCGGGCAGTGCAATATCCAGTTTCTCCCTGTCAGTGCCTCGTCGTACCGTCGCGACATCGTGACCATGACTGCACCCCCCGCTCCCGCTCCCACCGCTCCCTCCTCCCGACCGGCGCCGCCGGCCGGCCGTCGGCCGGTGGACTGGCGGCGCCTCCGTTCCCCGCTGGCACTGTCGTGCCTGGTCGGGGCGTTCGTCGCCGCCGTCGGCACGTCCCTGTCCACCGTCTTCGCCGGTCTGATCGCCGAGAACCCGACCGGGCGACTGCTGACGCTGCTCGCGGTCTGCGCCGTGGGTGCCGCGGTGGTGAACACGATCGCCCGCACCGTGTGGGCCGGGGTGGTGGACCGGGCCGAGGGTCGGCTGCGTGCCGACCTCCTCGACGCCGCGATGGCCCAGCCGCTGGCGGACCTGTCGGAGCAGGCGGTCGGCGAGATCTACGACCGGCTAGACGACGACACCTACGAGGTCGGGAGCCTGCTGCGCCAGGGCGTGTGGCAGGCGATCGCGACGCTGCTCGCGGCCGGTCCGCTGTGGGTGGTGGCGACGGTGACGTGGTGGCCCGCGCTGTTCCTGTTCCCGCTCACCGCGGCGATCACCCTGCTCGCCGTCCGTCGGCTGCTCCCGGAGATCGCCCGCCGCAAGGTCGTCGAGGAGATGGCCTGGACGGACCACGCCGCCGCCATGGAGGAGGGCGTCGCCGCCCGCGACGACCTGCGCACCAGCCTCGGCCAGGCCCACGTCGTCCGCCGCTGCGCAGAGCTCGCCGCGACGGTGCAGGCCCGCTTCGGCGCGGTGACGCACCTGGAGCGGCAGGTGGGACGCCGGTCGGGCGGCCTGCTGCACGGCCTGCTGGCCGGGGTCGGCGTGGTCGGGGTGACCCTCGTGGTCGACGGCCGGCTCTCCACGGCGTCCCTGGTCACCCTGTTCCTGGTCACCACCACGTTCGTCGGCCAGGTCGACCAGCTCGCCCGGCACCTGCCGGACCTGCAGGCCGGCCTCGGCGCGGTCATCCGGCTGCGCGACCTCATGGCCTCGGCCCCCGAGCCGTCGGGCGGCGAGCCCGTGCCCGAGGGCGCGCTCGGCCTCGAGCTGCGTGGCCTGCACTTCTCCTACGGCACCGGCACGTACGCGCTGCGCGACGTCGACCTCGTCGTCCCGGCCGGCACGACGTGCGCCCTGGTGGGTCGGACGGGCTCGGGCAAGTCCACGCTGGCCTCCCTGGTCTCCCGCGCGCTCGACCCGGAGCCGGGCAGCGTCCTGCTGGGCGGGCGCGACGTGCTCGACCTCGACCTGCAGGAGCTGCGGGCGAGCGTCGGGGTCGTCACCCAGCGCACGGAGATCCTCGCCGGCACGCTCGCCGAGAACATCGCGCTCTTCGCGGACGTGCCGCGCACCGAGGTCGAGGCGGCGGTCGCCGAGCTCGGCCTGGACGCGTGGGTCGCGGGCCTGCCCGACGGCATCGACACCATGCTCGGCCCCGGTGGCGCCACGCTCTCCGCGGGCGAGGAGCAGCTCGTCGCGTTCGCCCGGCTGCTCGTGCGCGACGTGAAGGTCGTCGTCCTCGACGAGGCGACGGCGCGCATGGACCCGGTGACGGAGGCGCGGGTCGTGCGTGCCTCCGACCGACTGCTGACCGGACGCACCGGCATCCTCATCGCCCACCGGCTCTCCACCACGGAGCGCGCGGAGCAGGTGGCGGTGCTGGACGCCGGCACCGTCGTCCAGCAGGGCCCCCGGGTGCACCTCGCGACCCAGCCCGGGCCGTTCCGCGACCTCCTGGAGGCGGCTGCCCACGAGCCCACCCCCGGCTCCACCCCGCAGAGCGACGCCGACGCCCGTGAGCAGGACGGACCGGAGGCCGGCATCGGCTCCGCCCGCCGTACCGGCACTCCCCCGCCCGAGCCGGTGCTCGAGCCGACGCCCGGCCTGGCCCGGGCCACGTGGTCGGCGATGAGCGCGGAGCCGCGGTGGGGCCTCACGGGCATGCTGCTCTTCGCGATCTCGGCGATGTCGGGGGCCTTCGGCGTGGTCACCGCCTGGATCTGGGGCTTCCTGGTGGAGGCCCTGCAGTCCGACGGGCAGCCCTGGTGGCTGCTGGTCGCGCTCGTGGCGTCCCTGATGGTCTCCCCCTTCATCCTGGCCCAGGCGTTCGCCATCTACCCCCGCTGGTGGGTCGCGGTGATGATGCGGGTCCGCGGGTCGGTGCTGCAGGGGCAGACCGCCCAGCACCGCCTGGTGCGCACGCCTCCCGGCGAGGCGGTCGCCCGCGCGATGGACGCCGACCGGTTGGCGCGGTACGCCGACCGCTGGGTCGACTTCGTCAACGGCCTGCTCATCGTCGCCGTGACCATGCTGCTGTCCTGGAACGTGTTCACCGGCCTGGTGCTGCTCGCGGTGATGGCGGCCTCGGCCCTGGCCTCGTCGTTCGGACGCCGCGTGGCCGGGCGGTCGGCCGCCGCCTCGTCCTCGGCACGGGCCCGCTTCGGCCGGTCGCTGGTCTCGGCGATGGAGTCGATCAGGACCGTGAAGCTGGCGGCGGCCACGCCCGAGGTGCACCGCCACCTGCACCGCGTCGACTCCGGTCGCGTGGAGGCGGCGGTGCGCGAGCACCGCGTGCAGGCGATGCTCGACGGCGTGCCGATCGTGATGGTCCAGTGCGGCGTGGTCGCCGCCTGGGGCGTGCACGTCGCGGGCGGCTGGGGCCTGGCCACGGCGATCCTGGTCGCCAACGCGGTCAACGGGTTCGACTGGTTCGGCCGGGTCGCGGGCTCGGTGGTCACCGAGGCCCCCGGCACCCGTGCCTGGTACCGCGAGACCAGCCGCCTGGCCGGCGGGGGCGACCTCATGCACCAGGCCGAGGGCGTCGACCTCATCTCGGGCGCGGCCCCGCTGCCCGCGCCCGGCCTGGCGGACCCGCTGGCCGAGCTGTCGGTGCGCGGTCTCACCGTCACGCACGACGACGGGACGATCGGGATCAGCGACGTGGACCTCACGGTGCGCCGCGGCGAGCTCGTGCTGCTGCTGGGCCAGGTCGGCTCCGGCAAGTCGAGCCTCCTGGCGGCGCTGGCCGGGCTGGTGCACTCCGCCGGCGCCCTCACCTGGAACGGCGCCGACCTCGGCGACCGGCAGGCCGCGCTGCGGCCGGGGCGCGTGGCGTACGTCGCGCAGGTGCCGCGGGTGCTCTCGGGCACCTTCACCGGCAACATCACGCTCGACCACCCGGACCGCGAGGTCTGGCCCGCGGTCGAGGCCGCGCGGCTGGGCCGGGACGTGGCGGACGCCGGCGGGCCCGACTCGCTCGTCGGCCACCGCGGCGTCCGGCTCTCCGGCGGCCAGGTCCAGCGGCTCGCGCTCGCGCGGGCCCTGGCGTGCGAGGCCGAGGTGCTGCTCGCCGACGACGTGTCGTCCGCCCTGGACGCCGCGACGGAGATCGAGCTCTGGGAGGCGCTGCGCGGGCGTGGCGCCACCGTCGTGGGCGCCACCTCGAAGGCAGCGGCCCTCGCCCGCGCGGACCAGGTCGTCGTCGTCGCGGACGGCACCGTCGCCGAGACGGGCCCGTGGTCCGACCTGGCGGCCAGGTGGGGCCACCTGGCCGGCTGACCCGACCCGGACGGGGGTGTCCCGCGGGGCGACGCGCTGGCAGGCTCGAGGCATGTCGCTGCACGTCGTCATCGCGGGCGCCTCCGGCTTCCTGGGCACCCGGCTCACCGCCGGCCTCGAGGCCCGGGGGCACCGCGTCACCGCCCTCGTCCGCCACCCGACGAACCGGCCGAGCGAGGCCGCCTGGGACCCGTACTCGGACGTCTACCCGCCCGAGGTCATCGAGGCCGCGGACGTCGTCGTGAACCTGGCCGGCGCCCCGCTGCTGGGCAACCCGCACTCGCAGAAGTGGGCCGACGCCGTCCTGGAGAGCCGGGTGACGACCACCCGCCTCCTGGCCCGGGCGATCGCCCGCAGCGACTCACGGCCGGCGTTCCTGGCCGGCAGCGGGGTGAGCATCTACGGCGACCAGGGCTCGACCGTCCTCACCGAGACGTCCTCCAGCCTGGGCGACGCCTTCCTCACCCGCGTCGCCCGCGAGTGGGAGGCGGCGACCGCGCCGGCCGAGGAAGCCGGCGCCCGCGTCGTCCACCTGCGCACGGCCCCGGTGATGGACCGCCGCAGCGCGCCCCTCTCCCAGCTCCGGCTGCTGTTCTCCCTCGGCCTGGGCGCACGCCTCGGCTCGGGCGAGCAGCACATGGCGATGATCTCCGCCCGCGACTGGGTGGGCGCGGTCACGCACCTCGCGGAGGACCCCGAGGCGCGCGGCCCGGTCAACCTGTGCAGCGTCGAGACCCCGACGAACGCGGAGTTCACCACCGCGCTGGCCAAGGCTCTCCACCGGCCGGCCCTGGCGTTCGTCCCCGCCCCGCTCATGAAGGCCGGCGCCGGGCGGCTCGCGCCCGAGCTGCTCGGGTCGCTCAACCTCCGGCCGGCCGCCCTGCAGACGTTCGGCTACACCCACCTGGACGCGGACGTGGACGCCGTGCTGGCGGCCGGGCTCGCCGCCGCGGACTGACGGCCCCGGGCCGGCACCGTACTGACAGCGCCGGCCGGGCTGCGGCCGCGGGCCGCTCACGAGGCCCGGCGCACCTCCCGCACCACCCAGCCGCGCGTCTGCCGCACCAGCACCAGCACCCGCGTCGTGGGCTCGTCCCCGGGCAGGGTCTGGCCGGTGGCCGCCCCGGTGCGCACCCGCTCGACCGTGCCACCGGCGAGCTGGTCGGTGACCCGGACGCGCACGAGCCGGGGCCGGTCGACGAGGGACTCGACAGCGAGGACGCGGGTGTCGAGGTCGGCGACCCGCAGGCCCCGGTCCTGCCAGGCGCGCAGCATCGCGACGTCCGCCCGTCCCGCGGACGAGCCGCGCTCGTAGAGCCGCCTCAGCGTCAGCGGGTCGGACGCCGCCCACGCGACGGCACGGCGGGCGTCCCACGCCGTCACCAGCTGACGGGCCCGGGTGTCGGCCGCGCTCGCGGCCCTCGAGCCCGTCGCGCCGGGGGTCGCGGTGGCGGTCGCGGCGCCCTGGGCCGCGGCAGCCCCTGGCGTCCCCGCTCCCCCGGCTCTTGCCGCCCCCGCCTCCCCTCGCTCCGCCGCCACCGCGACGGGCACCGGCCCGCTCACCCCGACCCCCAGGAGGCGGAGCCCCACCGCGAAGGCGAGCACCACCACGCTCAGCACCAGCGCGGCGAGCCCGACCACCAGCGGCAGCGGCAGCCGGACCCGTTCCCGGGGCGCGATGCGCGAGCCCCCGCGCCGGGGGCGGTGGGAGGGACTGTGGCGGGCGAGGGCGGCGCTCATGCGCGCGTCCTACCCCCGCGACGAGGGCGGCTCACCCGTTTCCACAGGCGTATCGTCTGCGCCCATGAGCACGCACCAGGTCGGCACCGACGCTCCCGCCACGTCCCCCGCCACGGACCTCTCCGTGGGCGCGCCCGCCTCGGCCCTCGAGCGGGCCCGCGCCGCGGGTGGCGAGGTCGCGTTCGAGGTCGCCGGGCTGGGCGGGGACGCCGTCGGCTACCTGGACGCCTGGGAGCTCCAGCGTCGCGTGCACGCCGAGGTGGTCGCGGGCGACCGGCCGGCCACCGTCCTGCTCCTGGAGCACCCGCCCACGTTCACCGCCGGCAAGCGCACGGAGCCGCACGAGCGCCCGGCCGACTCCGGCGGCGCCCCCGTGATCGACGTGGACCGCGGCGGCAAGATCACCTTCCACGGTCCCGGCCAGCTGGTCGCGTACCCGATCGTCCCGCTGCCGGACCACGTGCTCGTCGTCGACTTCGTGCGCCGCATGGAGGAGGCGATGATCCGGGCCTGCGCCGACCTCGGCGTGGTCACCGGCCGGGTGCCCGGCCGCTCCGGCGCCTGGCTCGCCGCGGAGCCCGGCCTGCCCGAGCGGAAGGTCGGAGCCATCGGCATCCGGGTCTCCCACGGCGTGACGATGCACGGCATCGCCCTCAACTGCGACGTCGACCTCGGCTGGTTCGACCGGTTCGTCCCGTGCGGCATCGCGGACGCCGGCGTCACCTCGCTCTCCCGCGAGCTCGGGCGGGACGTGCCCGTCACCGAGCTGCTGCCGGTCCTGCGCGCGCGGCTGGCCGAGATGCTCGCGTGGGAGCCGTACTCCCCGAGCCCGGACGCCGGCCCCGCCGTCGACGACGCCGACCACGGTCCGCGAGTCACCCTGCTGCGTCCGTCCGCGGGCTGACGCAGGAGCGGCACCCGCGCGTCCCTCCCCCGCCGTGGGCGGCCTGTGCCATGCTCCGCCCGTGAGCGAGACCCTGACGGACGGAACGGCGGGGGGCGCGGCCCCCACCGGCGAGCCGGTGATCGAGACGCGCGGCCTGCGCAAGGTCTACCGCGGCCGGAAGGGCACGCACGTCGCCGTGGACGGGCTCGACCTGCGCGTCCCCGCCGGCGGCGTGCACGGGTTCCTCGGGCCCAACGGCTCGGGCAAGACCACGACCATCAGGATGCTGCTCGGGCTGGCCCGCCCGACCGCGGGGTCGATGCGGCTGTTCGGCGAGGAGGTCCCGGCCCGGCTGCCGGCCGTCATCGGGCGCGTGGGCGCCGTCGTGGAGTCCCCGAAGTTCTCCCCCAACCTCACCGGCCGGCAGAACCTGCGCCTGCTGGCGCGCTCGGTGGGCGTGCCCGACGAACGCGTGGAGCGGGCGGTGGCCACCGTGGGGCTCACCGGCCGGGAGAAGGAACGCTACAAGGGCTACTCGCTCGGCATGAAGCAGCGGCTCGCGATCGCCGCCACCCTGCTGAAGGACCCGGCGCTGCTCATCCTCGACGAGCCGACGAACGGGCTCGACCCGGCGGGCATCCGCGAGGTCCGCGACACGATCACCGGCCTCGGCGAGCAGGGCGTCACCGTGCTGCTGAGCAGCCACATCCTCGCGGAGGTGCAGCAGGTCTGCACGTCCGCCACCATCGTCGGACGCGGCCGGCTGCTGGCCTCCGGACGCGTGGACGACCTCCTCGGCGCCGCCACCCGCCACCGGGTCACGGTGGCCGGCGACCTCGGTGCGGCGGCCGACGTCCTCACGCGGGCGGGCCTGGCCGCGACGCCCGAGCCCCCGGCCCACGGCCATCAGGGCCAAGGCCATCAGGGCCACGGGGCCGGCCCCGCGCTGCTCGTCGAGGGCGACGACCCCGCCGCGATCACCCGGGCACTGGGCGAGGCCGGGCTCTGGCTCACCTCGCTGGTGCCGCTCAAGCGCGACCTCGAGCAGCTGTTCCTCGAGGTCACCGCCGGGCAGGGGCCGGGCATGACGATGCCCGCGGACTGGTCCGGCGCCGGGGAGGTCTCCTGATGCGGCACCTCCTGCGCGCCGAGGCCGACCGCCTGCGCTGGCGGCGGGCCGTCGTCCTGCTGGTCCTCGGCGGCGTCCTGCTCACCGCCTTCACCTTCGCCGTCACCGCCTGGAACACTCGACCGGTCTCCCAGGCCGAGCTCGACGCCGTGTTCTCCGAGCGCTACGCCGCCTCCGAGCTCGCGGAGTGCCAGGCGCACCCGCGGCGCTACCTGAGCGGCGCGGTGATCGACGACTCCACGGTCGACGGCACAACGTCGGACGGCGCCGGCAGCGACACCCTCGTGGAGCAGCGGTGCCGCGACCTGCTCTCCTCCTGGTACGGGCTGCGGCCGACCCTCGACCCGCAGAACTCCCTCGAGAACGGCGTGGCCGGCGTCAGCGCCGTGCTCGTCCTGCTGCTCCTGCTGGTCGGCACGACGTTCGCCGGGCACGACTGGAGCACCGGCTCGATGAGCAACCAGCTCCTCTACGAGCCCCGGCGCGCACGCGTCTGGGGTGCCAAGGCGCTCGTGGTGACCGCGGCGGCCATGGCGGTCTGCGCCGTGCTGCTGGGCGCGCTCTGGGGCGGGCTGCTCGGGCTGGCGGCGCTGCGGGACATCACGGTGGCCCCCGGGGTGCCGGGCGACGGCTGGGCCCAGGTGGCGAGGACGACGCTGCTGGCGGGGCTCGCCGCGCTGCTCGGCTTCGCGCTGACGATGCTGTTCCGCAGCACGGTGGCCACGATCGCCGTCCTCTTCGCCCTCGCGCTCACCAGCGGCGGACTCTTCCTCACCCTCGGGATCTTCGGCACGTCGGGCCGCTGGGAGCCCGCCACCAACGTGGCCGCCCTCGTCGTCGGCGAGGCCGACTACTACGACGAGTCGGTCCTGGCGCCGGAGTGCTTCCGACCGAACGGGGGCCTGCGCTGGAAGCGTGCCGGGTGCGATCCGTACCGCACCGTCGGCGCCGTGCAGGGCGGGCTCTACGTGGGGACAGGTGTCGCGTTGGTGTGCGTCGGCTCGGTCCTGGTGCACCGCCGTCGCGACGTCTGAGCGTCGGCCCCGTCCGCGGCCCGCGCTCAGGTTCGGCTCAGGCGGCCTCGCGCCGTACGCTCTGGGGCGTGACGCAGGCACCCAGCACGCCCACCTCCACCGGCTCCTCCGCGATCGATGCGGGCGGCCGCAAGCTGCTGCGCATCGAGGCGCGCAACGCGGAGACCCCGATCGAGCGCAAGCCCGAGTGGATCAAGACCCGCGCCAAGATGGGCCCGCAGTACAAGGAGCTCCAGGGCCTGGTGAAGGGCGAGGGCCTGCACACCGTCTGCCAGGAGGCCGGCTGCCCCAACATCTTCGAGTGCTGGGAGGACCGCGAGGCCACCTTCCTCATCGGCGGCGAGCAGTGCACCCGGCGCTGCGACTTCTGCCAGATCGACACCGGCAAGCCGTCCCCGCTCGACCGCGACGAGCCCCGGCGCGTCGCCGAGTCCGTCCGGACGATGGGCCTGCGCTACTCCACGATCACCGGCGTGGCACGTGACGATCTCGAGGACGGCGGCGCGTGGCTGTACGCCGAGACGGTCCGGCAGATCCACGAGCTCAACCCCGAGACGGGCGTCGAGAACCTCATCCCCGACTTCAACGGGAAGCCCGACCTGCTGCAGCAGGTCTTCGAGTCCCGCCCCGAGGTGCTCGCCCACAACGTCGAGACCGTGCCGCGCATCTTCAAGCGCATCCGGCCCGCGTTCCGCTACGAGCGCTCGCTCGACGTGATCACCCAGGCCCGGGACTTCGGCCTGGTGACGAAGTCGAACCTCATCCTCGGCATGGGCGAGACCCGCGAGGAGATCAGCCAGGCGCTGCACGACCTGCACGAGGCCGGCTGCGAGCTCGTCACCATCACCCAGTACCTGCGGCCCTCCAAGCGGCACCACCCCGTCGAGCGGTGGGTCAAGCCCGAGGAGTTCGTGGACCTCAAGGACGAGGCCGACGAGATCGGCTTCTCCGGCGTCATGTCCGGCCCGCTCGTGCGGTCCTCCTACCGCGCCGGCCGCCTCTACCAGCAGGCGATGGCCGCGCGTGAGGACGCCGGGCAGGACGCCGGGCAGGCGACCGGGACGGGCGCCGGGCAGGGCCTCGGGCAGTCCGCGAACGCCCCGGCCTGACCGGGTACCCCCTGACGTAGAATCGACCCCCGGCGCTCCGGCCGGTCCGCAGGACCCTCCGGACGTGCCGAGCCCGCGCCTGTCCTGGCCGCGGGAGGACCGACGAGCGAGGCACGCCACCAGATGGCCAACAGCAACCCGGCGTCGATGAGCCGGACCAAGCAGTTCATCGAGACCTACAAGATCACCCGGCGCAACGACCCGCGCATCGCGCTCTGGCTGCTGCTCAGCTTCGTGGTCGGCGCCGCCATCGGCTTCGGGCTGTTCTGGCTGCTGCCCGGCGAGGGCGTGCTCAACTGGGTCTTCGGCGTCCTGGGCGGCGTCCTCTTCGGCGTCCTCGCCGCCCTCGTGGTGTTCTCGCGGCGCGCGCAGACCTCCGCGTACTCCCAGATGGAGGGCCAGGTCGGCGCTGCCGCCGCCGCCCTCACCATGCTGCGCAAGGGCTGGCAGACCACCCCCGCCGTCGCCTTCACCAAGCAGCAGGACGTCGTGCACCGGGTCGTCGGCCCGCCCGGCATCGTCCTGGTCGGCGAGGGCCACCCGAACCGGGTCCGCACCCTGCTGGCCGGCGAGCGCAAGAAGCACGAGCGCGTCGCCTACGAGGTGCCGGTCCAGGAGATCGTCATCGGCCGCGGCGAGGGCCAGCTGCCCCTGCCGAAGCTCGTGAGCACGCTGCAGAAGATGAAGCGGGCCATCAAGCCGGCCGAGATGACCGACCTGCTGAACCGGCTCAAGGCGCTGGACGCCAGCCGTCCCGCCGTCCCGCTCCCCCGCGGCCCGGTGCCCACGTCCATGAAGGGCATGCGCGGCAACATGCGCGGCCGCTGAGCCGCGCCAGGCTCCGCAGCACCACGAAGCCCCCGCACTCCGAGCGAGTGCGGGGGCTTCGTCGTTCCGCGGCGGAGTGTGGGGCGCCCCCGCGCGGTCAGCTGCGGGCTCGGCCCTGGAGGACGGAGCGCTCGACCGTGACCGAGCCGACGGCCATGTCGTGCAGCCCGCGACCGTCCGGCTTGAAGATGAGCGGGGGCACCACGACGGCCACCATGATCTGCCGCGCGAGCGCCTGGAGCAGGCCGATCGGTGCGCCCACGGCGTCCACCTTGACCACGCGCAGGCCGACGACGAGCTGGCCGAAGGAGCCCCGCGCCAGCGCCACGAACACGGCCGACTCGACGACGAAGACGCCCAGCACGACGAAGCCCGACGAGGGCGGCGCGTCGGCGCCGTAGACGGGGACGAAGAGGCTGGTGACCAGCAGGCAGGCCACCCAGTCGACGGCCAGCGCCAGCATCCGACGCGGCCACGTGGCGGTCTCATGGGTCGTGCTCACGTCCACACCCTAGAGTGAGGCCGTCCCCGAGCCTCCTGGCGGTGGCAGAACCCGACCTGAACCGGGCTGTTACATCTGCGAAACAGAACGGATATGGTCGCGAAACCGCCCCGCTCGTAGGGTTGGGGCACCGTCGGTGGCAATGGCGCCACGGGCTGTCCACTCTCACGCGTATGGTCGGCTGCCCTCGGAACGGACAGCCACAGGAGGACGTATGTTCAGCAGTGACGATGAGCTGATGCAGTTCATCAAGGACGAGGGTGTCGAGATGGTCGACGTCCGCTTCGTCGACCTCCCCGGCATCATGCAGCACCTCACGGTGCCGGTGTCGTCGTTCAACCTCGACCCGATGGCCTTCGACGGCTCGTCGATCCGTGGCTTCCAGGCCATCAACGAGTCGGACATGGCGCTGTACCCCGACATCAGCACTGCCTACATCGACCCGTTCCGCAAGGCGAAGACGCTGGCGCTGCTGTACTTCGTGCACGACCCGATCACCGGTGAGGCCTACTCCCGCGACCCGCGCAACATCGCGCGCAAGGCTCTCGCATACCTGGAGACCACCGGCATCGGCGACACCGCCTTCTTCGCCCCCGAGGCGGAGTTCTTCATCTTCGACTCGGTGAAGTACAACACCACGATGAACGAGTCCTTCTACAAGGTGGAGTCGTTCGAGGGTGTCTGGAACACCGGCTCCGACACCGACCCCGACGGTTCCCCGAACCGCGGCTACAAGGTCCGCCAGAAGGGCGGCTACTTCCCGGTCACGCCGA
This sequence comes from Nocardioides sp. GY 10127, assembly GCF_004919085.1. Taxonomy (GTDB): domain Bacteria; phylum Actinomycetota; class Actinomycetes; order Propionibacteriales; family Nocardioidaceae; genus Nocardioides. Next base: position 259,891 of record NZ_STGL01000002.1, read on the forward strand.
CCGACGGCACGCAGGACCTGCGTGATGACATGGTCAAGAACCTGGAGAAGGTCGGCCTGCTCGTCGAGCGCGCCCACCACGAGGTCGGCACCGCCGCACAGGCCGAGATCAACTACAAGTTCGACACCCTGCTCAAGGCTGCCGACGATGTCATGAAGTTCAAGTACATCGTCCGCAACACCGCGTGGGAGGCCGGCAAGACCGTCACTTTCATGCCGAAGCCCGTCTTCGGCGACAACGGTTCCGGCATGCACGTCCACCAGTCGATCTGGGAGAACGGCGAGCCGCTCTTCTACGACGAGAAGGGCTACGGCGGCCTGTCCGACATGGCCCGCTGGTACATCGGCGGCATCCTGAAGCACGCCCCGGCCGTCCTCGCGTTCACCAACCCGACCGTGAACTCGTTCCACCGCCTGGTGCCGGGCTTCGAGGCCCCGATCTCCCTGGTGTACTCCTCGCGCAACCGCTCCGCGGCCGTGCGTATCCCGATCACGGGCACCAACCCGAAGGCGAAGCGCATCGAGACCCGCTTCCCCGACCCGTCGTCCAACCCGTACCTGGCCTTCTCGGCCCTGCTGCTGGCCGGCATCGACGGCATCAAGAACAAGATCGAGCCGCCGGCGCCGGTCGACAAGGACATCTACGAGCTCCCGCCGGACGAGAAGGCCGAGATCGCCCAGGTCCCGACCTCGCTCGACGCCGTGCTGGAGGCCCTCGAGGCCGACCACGCGTTCCTCACCGAGGGTGGCGTCTTCACCGAGGACCTCATCGAGATGTGGATCGACTGGAAGCGCAACAACGAGATCCTGCCCGTGCAGCTGCGTCCGCACCCGCACGAGTTCGAGCTCTACTACGACATCTGATTTGAGGGTTTTCACCCTCTGCCAGCAGTGGTCGAAAACGGCCTCTGACCTGGGAAAACGTCTTTCGGCGTCTTCCAGCGTCAGGGGCCGTTTTTCGTTGGTCTGCGGCCCCAGTGCGGCCCCAGACTCGGCCCGCGCGGCATCAGTCGGGGTGTCACACCTAGCAGGTATGACGCTCTCCGTCCGCTCCCCCGACGAGCTGATCGCGGTCATCCCCCACCTGCTCGGCTTCAAGCCCGAGGAGTCGCTCGTCTTCCTGCCGATGAGCTCCGAACTCCCAGCAGCCCGCGTCAACCTACCCACCACACCGTACGACCGCGAGGTCGTCTGGAGCTCCATCCGCGACGCCTACAGCCGCCACGCACAGCCCGGCTCCAGCCTCGCCATCGTGTGCCTCACAGCCGACCGCGAGACGGCCACTGACGTCGGTCACGAGTTCGGGGCACGGTTCGACTCCATCGGCATTGACACCCGCGTCATGCTGTGGGCCGACGGGACCCGGTGGGCCGACCTCGACACCGACGACATGGGCCTCCAGACCGAGGACGCCCGCGAGCGGATCGCCGCCGCGACCGTCCTGACCGGCCGAGCCCAACCGACGACCAGCCGCGACTCTCTCGCCGAGTCCCTGGTCGGGGATCGCGAGCCCGTTGCAGCGCTTCTGTCAGAGACACGTGAGGCCGCGCGTCAGAACACGCCACAGGCGGAAGGCCGCTGGGCGGTTGCCCGCATGCGGCGCTTCCACGGTGTGTCGCGTGCCGGGTCTGATGGAGGCTCTCATTCCACGGAAGGATGAGGGTCATGGCAGCACCGAGGAAGTACCCCGAGGAACTTCGGGAGCGAGCGATCCGGATGGCGGTCGATCTGCGGCGTGACCCAGCGACGCGGTCGGGTGCTCTGCGTCGGGTTGGTGAGCAGTTGGGGATCAACCCCGAGACCCTGCGCAACTGGGTCAGCCAGGTCGAGGTCGACGAAGGCCACCGCCCAGGCGTCACGACCGCCGAGGCCCAGCGGATCGCCGAGCTCGAACGGGAGAACCGTGAGCTGCGGCGAGCGAACGAGATCTTGCGGACGGCGTCGGCGTTTTTCGCCGCGGCGGAGCTCGACCGCAAGGTGAGGTGAGCACCGCGGTGTTGGTCGCCTACATCGACCAGCATCGGGGCCAGTTCGGGGTCGAGCCGATCTGCAAGGTCTTGCGTCAGGCAGGCGTGCAGGTCGCCCCGAGCAGCTACTACGCCGCCAAGACCCGGCCACCCTCGACACGAGCGGTCACCGACGCCGAGCGGCTGGCGGTGATCCGGGCCGTCCACGCCGACAACTACGGCGTCTACGGGGTCCGCAAGATGCACGCCGAGCTCAACCGCCGCGGGCAGCGGATCGCGCGGTGCACCGTGCACCGGCTGATGCGCGCCGACGGGCTGCGCGGGATCAGCAGAGCCAAGGGACCTCGCACGACCGTGCCGGGCACCGGCCCGGACACGCGGCCGGACCTGCTGGACCGCGACTTCAATGCGCCGGCACCGAATCGGGTCTGGGTCGCGGACATCACCTACTGCCGCACCTTCGCCGGCTGGGTCTATGCCGCGTTCGTCGTCGACGTCTTCTCCCGCCGCGTCGTGGGCTGGCAGCTGTCGAAGAGCCTGCGCACCGACCTCGCGCTGGACGCCCTCGAGATGGGTCTGTGGACCCGTCAGCACGCTGGCCAGGACACCACCGGCGTGATCGCGCACAGCGACAAGGGAGTCCAGTACCTCGCGGTGCGCTACACCCAGCGACTGGCCGAGGCCGGCGCGGTCGCATCGGTCGGGTCCACAGGCGACAGCTATGACAACGCCCTGGCCGAAGCGTTCAACTCATTGTTCAAAGCCGAACTGGTCCGCAACAAGGGCCCGTGGAAGAACATCGACGACCTCGAGATCGCGGTCGCGGAGTACATCGACTGGTTCAACCACCGACGCCTGCACGGCGAGATCGGACTCGTCCCACCCGTCCAGTACGAGGACGACTACTACCGGCACAACACCACGCCGACTACCGTCGGCGCGTCAGTTCAGAGCCTCTACTGAACCCGGCTCGTGACAGTGACGGCATCCGGCTCAACGACGGCGAAGCGGCCCGTCTTCTCGTGGCAGTCGAGTCCATCCCGACCCGGGACCGGCTCTGGCTAGACATGAACCGGGGCAACGCTGGCTCCCACGTCGCACTGTGGACCGATATGACCAAACGAGCGCCCGACGACGTCCGTGCTGCCCCGGCTTCACTCCTCGGGTTCGCGAGCTGGCTCAGCGGCCACGGAGCCTTGGCGTGGTGCGCGCTCGATCAGGTGCCCAAGGACAAGCCCTACGCCCTCGCCACGCTCGTCGCCGCCGCCGTCCAGACGGGCATGCACCCTCGCGAGTGGGACGAAGCCAACAATCCAACCGAGCGGCGGGTGGAGAACGCCACGACCTTTTTTGCACGCCCGTCGACTCCTAAGGCCAGCCCGGGTCGGCCTGCGCCCGGATTCTGAGGTGGTCACCATGGACATCACATATCGAGGTGGACGGCCCGACAGCCGCCTGGAACGGCTCCTTGCACGGCTCGCACGGGGCCCGTCAACGGACCTCCCGGTTACAGGCCGGATTGACTTCGTACTCAGCGAAGCTGATCGAGTTCCTGAACCTTAGATCAGAGCCCAATCCGCCTGACGCGCCCCGGCTCTCCGGACCCTAGGTCGCGATGTAAGCAGCCCGAGCCTTCTGAGCGCTATCCCAGTCCTTTGCGAACTCGTCAAGCCCGGGCTTGATGTTCAGCTGCTCGATCGACTGACTGTGTCCTGGCATGAAGCGCGAACACCGGTCGAACAGCGGCATCAAGGCGGACTTGGCCTCGGCGAAGCGCTCCAGCTTGATCTTGTCCAAGCCGCCCATCATGAGATTGGATCGGTGCCGCTGGGTGACGTTGGCAAGCAACTCTTGCTCGACGAAGGCTTCGCACCATGCGCGCAGCAGGCCGTAGGCACGTTCGATCAAGGCTTCCTTGATGACTGAATCGTCCGCCGACTTCACCAGCTCGACGGTCTTGTTGATCCGCTTGGCGATCTGCGCCGGAGTGTCCTGACGCGGCCCGACGTCCGCCTGCAAAACACCCTTCTCGGTCTCGTTGCTACGGACCTCGTAGAAGCGATACTTCAACTTCCGAGCGTCTCTAAGTCCCAAGAGCGTGGATGCGAAGAAGATGTTGTGGGTGAAGACGATGACCTGATGCGTGTCGGCCAGCCGCGAGATGCGCTCCGCAACCTCGTTCAATCGCAAGTAGTCGAGGCTCGTGACTGGGTCGTCGAACACGATGGGCGCCTTGACCCCGGTCATTCGGCATTCAGCCAAGAAGTCCGCGATCGCCAGAACCTTGAGTTCTCCCTCTGACAGAACTGCCGACGGCCGGTATTGAGCTACAACCTTTCGCCGTTCGGCCTGGCCCCGGCGACCCTGAAACTCCAGGCCGACGGTCGGCGCGTTCAGTTCGCGGCACTCCTCCTCGAAGAGGCTGGCGAAGTTCCGGTTGACCATGTCCTCACTCGCCTGCTTCGAGATCAGCGTGAGTGATCGTTGAATGGCAGGCAACTTGGTCTTGGCGAAGGTATCCAGCTGTGCCGCGCGCTTCGCCTTCTTCACTGCGTCGGTGATCGCGGCCAGGTGACGACCAAGGGTTTGTCGCGCGGTCAGTTCAGCGAGCTCCTGCTCCTTGGTCGCGAGCGACTGGACGCGGTCGCGCTTCTGCTCGCTTAGGTCGGCGAGTGCACTGGCGAGCTCGGCTTCGGCAGCTGCGAGGACGGTGGCCACGTTCGAGGCCTCGGCAATTGCCGCCTCAACGTCCAGCACCTGCCGACCTTCCGCCGTCGCGGTGAGAGCTCCCTCGAGATCAGACAGCAGCCGTAGCAAGCCCGTTGCGTACGCAGGGGGCGGATCCGACACCCCGATCTGTCGCACATGCTCCTTCAGCACGTCCAGGCTTAGGCCCGAGATCGTCAGCCGGGAGGCCGAGAGGGCGGCGCGGGCCTCAGCGAGTTGTCGGGCGAGCGCATCGTCAAGGTAGGTCCTGTACTTGCGCACCAACGCGAGGGCTTCCCCCGACAGCGTCTGTCCGCAGTAGATGCAGTCGTCACCCTCCGCTGGGTAGTCATGCCCCCCGAGGTGGAGTCGGTACCGGTCACCCTCAGCAATGAAGGCGTTCCATTCGTCGTCAGGCGGACCGGCGAGCTCACCATCCGCGAAGAGTTCCGTGCGGGCGCGCCGGTACTCGTCCTGCAGGCGCTCGACGGATGCGCGGTTTGCCTCATAGGCACCGGAGTTGAACTCCGCCAGTGCAGTACCGGCGCGACGCAACGCAGAGACGCGTTCCAGCTCCTCCTTGACCGCGTCGTGACGCGCCTCGACATTTCCGGCCTTCAACGCCCCGACCTCGCCTGCGAGCTTGGCGTGGGCAGTCTGGCCCTCAGTAGAGTCATCCTTAAGCGCGGCCAGTTCGGCAAGGTCTGTCGTTGCGCCGATGGTCTCGATCTTGGGGTACAAGCTCGTGCCACGTTGGAAGTGCGCTAGGAATGGATTCGCGGCCGGCCGAAGGGCCTTCGCCTCCGCATCGACACGCTCCTGAACGCGACGGACGGCGCTGGCAACGTATCCAAACAGCGCGATCTCGCGTGGGGTGAACACGTAATTGAGCTCGTTGTCCACGTGAAGGCTGACCGCGGGCGCGTCAAAGACGCTCATCCGGGTCAAAGGAGGGATGCCAGCCTCATTGGCCCACGCCAGCGTGCTCGCAGCGCCGTTGATTGAGTACTCGATTGAGGCGGACGGCGATGGCGACGCATCCGCCGCGTGGGCGTTTGGCAGGATGTCCTCAGCCGTTCTAACCGCGGCAACGCGCTTGAGGACCCGCGAATACCCGGTCTTACCGGCGCCGTTTTGACCGAAAAGAACGGTCAGATTCGCGTCGAACTCCAAGATCTGGCTCGCGGCCAAGGCGTTGACTCCCGCCACGTCCGACAACTGGCTCAGCTCGAGCACGTCCTCGGCAGCTGCAGCGCTCTCAGCAAGCGCCAGCTTCGGCGCGACTTGGAATCCTTCCGGCTTCTCCTCGAACCCCTTCTCGATAAGGAATCGCTCGAAAATCTGATCCAGCTGAGGGACCGACAGCTCCTGACTGGACGACAGCACCTGCGCTGCCGCTTCCCTGACCCAGTCGTCCTGCTCGTTGGCCCATTCAGCGAGCATCGCCCGCGGATCTACTGGCTGAGACCGATCACCCTCAGCCCCAGCCAGGTTGTCGACGTCATCTGCCATGGCGAGCACTTACACCCTCCAGTTCGCGGGCGTGGAGACCTCGTAGTCGCCGACACCGATAGCGGCGAAGTGCTTGGTCGCAGCCTTGATCTTGGCGTTCTCGGTCGGGCGGCGCTTGACCTCGTCGTCGGTGCTCTTGGTCTCGCGGATCATGTAGATCCGGTCGGCTCCGTCCTCGTGCTTGATGATCGCCCAGTCAGGGTTGTAGGGACCGACGGGGGTGTCGATCTTGAACTTGCCGGGGAGCTTCATGAAGAGCTTGATGTCGCTGCGCCCGTCGAGCAGCTCTGCGAACTGACGCTCCGGTTCCGAGTCGTACACGACGTAGTCGAAGTCGGACTTCCCCGGGTTCTGCAGCTTGTACATCTGGTCGAGGAAGCGGTCCTTCTCTTCCTGACCGTCCTTCTGCAGCTCGCGCAGCTCGTAGACGTAGCCGCCGATCTTCTCGTACTGGATGCCCTCGGTGACGATCTCGGCGAGCACGGCCTGCAGGCGACCCTTGACCATCTGGATGAAGTCGTTGGCGTTCCCGATGAACTCGGGCAGGCGCCCGCTGTCAAGGAGGATGTCAATGATCGTCTTTCGCGTCAGCGAGGTGGCTTCCTGCAACTCGGTGATGATGTCGGGCAGGTCGTAGGCGCCCTGGAGGGACGCGGATCGCTGGCCGGTCTCGGTTGCCTTGGTGCCGCCGCGGAGGATCTTGACTCCGGCGCGCGTCACTTGGATACGGAGCGGCTGGATGGCGGGCGCTTCCTTGATCGCCTTCACGGTTGCCTCAATGAGGCGGTCACGCTCGACCGAGACGCGGTAGGTCGTGCGGGCCGAGATGGCGCGCCAGAACTCCTCGAACTCGGGGTTCGCGAAGAGCTCCTCGTTGAGTTTGCGTGCCTTCCGCTTGGACTGAGGCTTCACGTAGCGCTCGATGCTGGAGCGGCCGATGTACTCGATGATCGTGTCTTCGTACGGCCAGAAGAAGTCCGGGATGTGCTGCTTGAGGTCGAACCCGAGCTGGGTCGGCTGGTAGGCCGCCGTGACCTTGCCATCCTTAATCATCCCGGAGGACTCCAGCGCCTCGTAGAGGGTCTTGGAGCGCTCATAGCCGAAGTACTCCGGGCCGTCCGGCTCGATGTGCTCCTCGTAGAGGGCGATCTTGGAGAACTCCTGCAGGCGCACGCGTCCGATCTCGACGCCGGACTTCTCGTACTCGGTCTGCAGCGACTTGGCGAACGCGACGTACGACTCGTTGGCGATCACGGTCAGCTGGGCGATGCTGCGGTCGGCCACGCGCTCGCCGGTCTGGTCCACAGGGAGACGGAGGCCGCGACCGATGGTCTGTCGGCGCTCAACCTCGGCGCCCATTTCGCGCAGGGTGCAGATCTGGAAGACGTTCGGGTTGTCCCAGCCTTCGCGCAGAGCAGAGTGGCTGAAGATGAAGCGGACGGGCTCCGCCTGGTCGAGCAGGCGAGCCTTGTCGCGCATGATCAGGTCGTAGGCGTCGTCGTCGGCCTTGGTGCTGCCGGACGTGTCCTGGAACGTGTCCGTGCCGCCGCGCTTGGCCTTGAGCACGGAGAAATAGCCCCGCCGGAGCTCCGCCGGATACTGCGGGAAGAGTTCCTGCCACTGCGGCGACTTGGCTCGCTCTTCGCGGAACAGCTCGTCGAACCACTGGACGAACTGGCCGTTGGCGTCGATGTTGTTGAAGCCGTCGCCGAGGAAGTTCTCAACCTTGTCGATGAAGAACAGGCTGAGAACCTTGATGCCCTTCGACGCCAGCATCGTCTGCTTGCGGAAGTGCTCCTTGATGGTCTCGCGGATCATCTCGCGGTAGATCGAGTCGGAGTTGCCTCCGATCTCCTCTCCCTGCTGGAGCATGCCGTGCTTGTTGATCTCCACGAACTGCGGCTCGATCGACAGCTCGGTGATCCACCAACCCTCGTAGGCAGGGTTGTTGGTGAGGTTGGACAGCTCCTGGTCCTGCTTGGCCTTCACGACCCGGCGAGTCAGGGAGCCGTCGGCGCCACGGACGGCCAGCTCGAGCTTGGCCTCCCACGGGTCGCGCTTGACCTCAACCACCTTGATGTACGGCGTCGCGTCCGAGCCCTGCTGAGCAACCTCGGCGACCACGATCTGCTTGACGAGCCCATGATCGTGAGCGTCGACCGGGTCGAGCCGGTACACGACGTTACGCTGCTTGCGGTGCGTGGCCGAGAAGCGCAGCGTGGCAATCGGGTCGAGTTCCCCGATAGACGACTGCGAGAGCTGGGACTCCATATTCTGCGGCTCGTCCATGATGACGACCGGCCGGGTGGCCTTGAGGTAGTCGATCGGGCGAAGGCCGTTCAGCTTGTCGCGGGTCTGGTGGATGATTCGCGAGTTCGCGTTGCCACGGATCGAGTCGATCGTCATGACCATGATCTGCACGTTGGTGCTGGTGGCGAAGCCCTGCACCTCTTCGGCTGACTGGCCCGAGTAGACCGAGTAGTCGAACGGCTGCGCCGGGTACAGATCGCGGAAGTGCTGGCGCATCAGCTTGATGCTGGTGGTGACGCCTTCCTTGATCGCCACGCTCGGCACGAGGATCACGAACTTGGTGAAGTTGTACGCCTTGGCCAGCTCGAAGATCGTGCGCAGGTAGACGTAGGTCTTACCGGTGCCGGTCTCCATCTCGATGTCGAAGTCGAGCGTGTCGCCGGCGAGAGCGCCGAGAACCTCCAGCCCGTTCTTGTCCTGGACTGCCTGCAGGTTCTGGAGGATGGTGGCCTCGTCGAGGACGAGGTTGTTGCCCACGGCGCCAACTTCCTGCGAGAGGTCGAGGTCCAGGCTGGTCTGATCCTCAGAGCCGTTGAGCTGGCCTCCACCGCGCAGCGTCGTCAGGACCGCTTCCGCGTCCTTGGGCTGACCATCGAAGAGCTGAACCAACGACCCGATGGCATCGAGCTGGTACTGCTGCTTGGCGTCGAACTTGAACTCCATCAGGCGCTCCAGAGCTCCACGCCCTTGCTCTTGCAGAGCTGAGCAAGGTTGGTCTTCAGTTCGTCGTCACCGTGGAAGGCGTCCTCAAGAATCACGAAGCGCGCGGGCTCCTCATCCACAACCGCACGAAGCTGATCCAGTGAAGGCTTGGTGTGCTCATCGAGATACGCGAGCAGCAACCCGCCGCCGACCGACTGGAGCGGAAGGCCAGCGATGTCCTGCTCGACCGATTCCTCGGTCAGTGAATAGCCTTGCTTAAGCAGCAGTTCGGAGAGGAGCGCATCCGCGGTCGCCTCGTCCTCGGCGCTGTCCCGAAGGCTCAACAAATGCTGCTCTAGCTCGTTGGGTTCAATGTTGCTGGCCACCCGCCACTTGGAAAAGTTGGTGTCGCCAAGGCGATACGCGCGAAAGCCGGTGTCAAGGCCTGCAGGAGCACCGAGCGTCGGTTGTGCCGTCTGAGCGAGCTCTGTGCCAGCCAGATCAATGCGACGACGGGAGATCTGAGCGATTGTGTCGAATCCCAAGCGGCGCGCTGCGGAGTCTGCGGGGGTGGGTTCGGGCAGCTGCACTTGGATAAACCGTCGGCTGCCGCCGTCCTCCGCGTTTTGCTTCAGCACTGCATGCGCCGTGGAAGCGGAACCAGCGAAGAAGTCCAAGATCAAGGCATCCTTGTCGGCCCCGATTTGCAGAACGCGCTGCAGCAGGCCGACCGGCTTCGGCGAGTCAAAGACCTTCTCGCTGTCGAAGATCTGCCGCAGTTCCCGAGTCCCCTTCTTGTTGCCATCGACGTCAGTCCAGAGGTTCGACGGCCGCTTCTCTCGTCCTTCAAGGTAGAACTTCTGGTACGGGTGGTACTCCTTACCGTTACCGCGGTCGACCAACTTCCACTCGACAAGGCCCTCAGCGACCATCTGCTTGAACTTGTCCTGGCCGCAAATCCAACGGCTTTCGTATCCGCCTGGCCCGATCGGAAACACCTCCGTCCCGTCCGGTGCCTCGACGCCGAAGTACATGCTCGGCCGGTCCTCGCGCCGATCCTCGCCGCCCGTGCGCCGCAACGAGCGCGTCAGATAGTTGCCCCGCTCGTCCCGTTCGTTGTAGATGGCAGCATCGGAGTCACCAAACGCCAAGCCCCGGAGAACCGCGAGATCACTGCGGCGATACACAACCATGTAGTCGACAGCGTTTGAGAAGCCGTCGAAGCCGCCTCCGGTGGGCGTCCCGGTCGCCCGCGTGACGAGGCCAACGAAGTTCCGCTCGCCAAAGACTTCGTTCCCCAGCTTGCGGAGATTGTCGAGTTCATGATCGTCGATGGAGATGAAGATGAGTCCGGACTCCGTGAGGAGATTCCGAGCCAGCTTGAGGCGGGGGTACATCATGTTGAGCCAGTTGGAGTGGTAGCGCCCCTCTGACTCGCTGTTGGTTGAAACCTTCTTGCCGTCCTCGTTGACCTGCTTGGTCCACTCAAGATAGGTCGCAAGTCCCTCTTTGAAGTTGTCGGGGTATACGAAGTCTCCGCCAGTGTTGTACGGCGGATCGATATAGATCAGGTCCACCTTGCCGTGATAGTGCTTCTGCAGGATCTTGAGCACTTCAAGGTTGTCCCCCTCGATGAAGACGTTCTTCGTGGAGTCCCAGTCCTTGCTCTCGTCCTTGACCGGGCGCAGCGTCGCCGTGGTTGGCTCCTGCGCAGCGCGGAGTGCGCGCTTCTTGCCGGGCCAGAACAGGCCAAAGCGCTCGCTGCTGTCGGCGACGTCCGCGGCAAGGAGCTCCGTCAGCTTGGCGACGTCGACCTTGCCGTCCGTGATTGCCTCGGGCGCCAACTCCCGGAGCCGGCGCGCCAGCTCGGTCTGCAGGTCAGGGGTGGCGCTCGGGATCTCGTGGATTTCTTCGGTCATTCAGTCTTCCTCATTGAATTTATCTGAACTCATTTTATCAATATTGTGCATTATTGATAAGTCTTGAATTAGGCGGTCACTCGCCAGCGAATAGCGAAAAGGTTTTCGGTCTCGCGCTTTCCCTTGAGCGACTGCTCGATCAGGTCGAGGTACTTGTCGATCTCTTCCCGCAGCTTGATCCGCTCACCGCGAGCGCGGTCGTCCTCGTCCTCAGCCTTCTGGCCCCAGCGCCTGGCTTCCTTCTTGTGTCGCAGTTGCTCCATCGGGTCATCGGTCTGTCGCGCCGCCTTCCGGCTCTCCTTCTCCTTCTGGCGGTACTCGCGGATCAGGCCTTCGGACTCGGCCTTGCGGTCGAGCGTGTTCCGGTAGAGCAGCTCCTCCTGCTGGTCGTAGTAGCGAGCGTTGCGTGCCTGCACTTCCTTCTCGAACGCCTCTCGCTGGGCGTCCAGATGCGTTTCGAAGGCCGACTCGTCGATCATGTCAATCGGGTCCGACACTTCTGTGCAGGCGAGGTCCATCAGGTCGGCGACGTACTCGTGGTCGAGCCACTCGCCATCGTCGGTCAGGAGCCCCGCGAGCGCGTAAGACTCGGAGATGTCCTCGTTGCCGGCCTTCATCCGGAACGTGACCACCTTGCTCACGAGTTGGCCGCTCTTGCCCTGCAGCGCCTTGATCGCGGTGCTGGCCCGCTGGGACTTGCCGAGGCTGAACGTCAGCTCACGGGCAGGGGTGTCCGCGTCCTTCGAGCTTGCGACGACGTACTCGGCCAGCGAGCTGGCGAAGCGGTACTGGTGGGCATGTTCCTTCGGCTGCGACTTGAAGAAGTAGCGCCCGATCTTGGCATCTGCGACCGGCGCCGTGTGGAGCTCGAACTGGCGGCCGTCTCCCTCGAAGGTGGCGACGCTGTCGAGCTGGTACTTGGTGACCGCGAGCAGGAGCTGCTCGAAGCGGTTGAGCACCTCGCCGGACTGCGCGTCGTACGACTTGAGGCGGTCCTGGACGTTGGGGTCGAGGTTGTCGAAGACCTTCGCCTTTGCGCTGGCCATCTCCTTGGAGATCTCGCCCTCGAACTGCTTTTCCAGTTGGTTGAACGCGACCTCGATGTCGCCAGCGGTCTTGCAGCGGTTGAGGATGTCGCTGATCGTCTTCTCGAAGTCGAGGCCGTCCTCGATCGAGCCGAGCACCTCGTCGCTGGCACCAAAGACGCCCCTGAAGAGGTGGAACTTGTCTTCCAGCAGCTCGAGGATGCGCTGCTCGGCGAGGTTGCCCTTGTTGGAGAAGTTCACGACGACGACGTTGTGCTGCTGGCCGAAGCGGTGGGCGCGTCCGATGCGCTGCTCAACGCGCTGCGGGTTCCAGGGCAGGTCGTAGTTCACGACCATGGAGCAGAACTGCAGGTTGATGCCCTCCGAGGCTGCCTCGGTGGCGATCATGATCGTGCCCTCTTCGCGGAAGTAGTCCACGAGAGCCTTGCGACGGTCGGCAGCCAGGACGCCGGTGATGACGTCGCTTCCCTTGTTGCGTTCGAGCCACTTCTGGTAGATCGCTGTGGCTTGCGGAGAGTCGTTCTGGCCGTTGAACAGGAGCAGCCCCTCGCCCCGTCCGGCCTCGGTCAGCGAGCGCGCGATGTAGTCCTGGGTCACCGTGGAGTCGGTGAAGATGATGGCCTTCTGGGGCGCTCCAAGCTCGCGTAGGCGCTCGAAGCCGAGGTCGAGTGCGTGATTGAGCTGGACGGCCTTCTCGTTGACCGTGATGGACCGGGCCAGCGCGGCGTACTCCCGCAGTTCGCGGACCTCGTCCTTCATGGGCTCGATGTCGCGCGGATCGATCGCGGTGAACCCGGACTTCGGCTCCTCGTCGAGCTCTTCCTCTTCCTCGTCGGTGATGTCGGCGTCAACGATGAAGCTGCCGGTGTTCGTCCAGCGCTTGCCCTCCCCGACCTCCCGCTCCAGCCGGCCTGCGACGCGCTCAAGCGTGCTAGCAATGGCGTAGGTCGAGGACCCCAGGCGCTTGCGGATAATCAGCGCGCTGAGGTGGCGCGTGGACTTCGAGAAGGCATAGACCTCCTCGCGCTGGAGGTACTCGTTGACCAACTCGTACAGGCGCTGCTCGTCCGGCGACGGCTCGAAGCCGACGGTCAGCGGCAGGCGCTCCGTGAACCGGATGTACTTGTCGGCGTCTCGACGCAGGGTGCGCTTGCTGATCTGGGCAACCCGGTCGCCAAGGTCGTCAAAGGCTGCCGATTCCCGGTTCTTGATGTAGCGCTCGCGGAAGGCGTCCAGCGAGTAGAAGTAGTCGGGGTCGAAGACCGAGACCAGGCCGTAGAGCTCCTCCAGCTTGTTCTGGAGTGGCGTCGCGGTGAGCAGGACGGTCTTGTGCGCGCCATCGACGATGTGGGCAACGGCGTTGGCGACCTTGGCCTTGCCGTTCCAGAAGTTCCGAAGGCGGTGCGCCTCGTCAGCGACGACGACGTCCCAAGCCCGCAGTAGCGACAGCTCGTGACGCTGGGCAAACTCGTACGAGCAGATAAGCACCTCGGGCGAGCGGCCAGCTCCGAGCAGGCGGTCCTTCGTCTTCGCGTCGAGGAGCGAGCTGGGGATCAGGAACTTCTCGTAGAGCTCCTGCTGCCACTGCTGCCGAAGGCTGGAGGGCGCGATGATCAGGATGCTCCGCTTGCGCTCAGCCCAGTACTGGCTGATGACGATGCCCGCCTCGATCGTCTTTCCGAGGCCGACCTCGTCAGCGAGGATCACACCCTTGAGGAACGGGGTCTGCAGCGCGAAGAGGGCTGCATCGATCTGGTGCGGCTTGGGCTCGACCTGAGCGTCGAAGAGGAGGCCTGCGAGCTTGCCAACGTGATCACTGGCATAACTTCGCTGGAGTTCGTGTGCGTAGTATTTCGCCTGGTAGTTAGTGAAGCCGTTTCTCATGGACCCTCCGGGCGCGCGACAGAGCGGCACGGGGCGTCTAACGTCGCCAAACTCATGCGGGCCTCCCGGTCAGTACGCGGGAGGACCCACGTCGTACCTCCCAAGGCTTCGATGTAGACCATATCGGCGGAGCCAGCTGTCTTGGGGACGTACCTCGCAACTCGGCGTGGGACGAACTACCTCATATCGCAACTGCCGCCTTCGAGCGTGCGACTCGTCCCACCCAGATGAGGGGCGACAAGACCGCCATCCTGAGTCGCCCTGGGTCTTCTGGAGACTCGGGTTATTGGATTCCGACCAAGGTCTGGTCGGTCCTGGTGGCAGCGTAGAACGTCGCTTCGAACTCTGCTGGCGGGACGTCGTCGAGGTAGCCGTGCAGGCGGTCGTTGTTGTGCCAGTGGACCCACGAGAGGGTCTCGAGCTCGAGGTCCTCGACGGTCTTCCAGGGCCTGCCGTCGCGGGCGGGGCCGCGGATGAGTTCGGCCTTGTAGTAGCCGTTGACTGTCTCGGCCAGGGCGTTGTCGTAGGAATCCCCGACGGTTCCGATCGAGGGCACGGCGCCGATCTCGGCGAGCCGTTCGCCGTATCGCACGGACGTGAATTGAGCTCCGGCGTCGCTGTGGCAGCGGAGCCCTTCGAGGTTGGTGCCGCGTGACCACCGGGCCATCTCGATAGCGTCGAGGACCATCGTGGTGCGCATGTGCGAGGCGACGCGCCACCCCACGATCGTGCGGGAGAACGCGTCGATGATGAAGCACACGTAGGCGATGCCGGACCAGGTCGGGACGTACGTCAGGTCGGTGACCCACAGCTGGTTCGGTGCGGTCGCGGTGAAGTCACGACCGACCAGGTCAGGATGCCGCGGCGCTCCTTCGTCGGGGCGGGTGGTGCGGACCCGCTTGGTGCGCCGCACGCCCTCGATGCCAGCGGCACGCATGAGCCGAGCGACCTGGTCGCGGCCGATGTCGTGGCCGTGCCGGCGGGCGGCCTTCCAGACCTTGTGCGCCCCGTAGACGCGGTAGTTCTCCCGCCACAGCTGCTCGACAACGCTCGTCATGACGGCGTCGCGTCGGCCTCTGGCCGAGGGCTGCCGCTGCTTGAACTCGTAGTAGCTGCTGGGGGCCACCTGCAGCACGCTGCAGATGAGCTCGACCCCCAGACGCCTGCCGGCGACCACGTCGTCGCGGTTGGCGTCGATGAAGGCGGCTACTTCTTGTGCTGGCGGTCGAGCTCCGCCCCGAAGAAAGACTCTGCGCGCTTCAGGATTTCGTTGGCCCGGCGGAGCTCCCGGTTTTCCTGTTCGAGGGCCTTCAGTCGCTCGGTGTCGGAGGTGGTGGTGCCGGGTTGGTGGCCCTCGTCGATGTCAGCCTGGCGGACCCACACGCGCACCGATTCGGTGCCGTAGCCGAGCTGGCTCGCGACGCGCTGGACGGTGCCGTGCTCGGTGCCCAGTTCGGCACGCAGAGTCCTGACCATCCGCACCGCGGCGGCCTTCTCCTCAGGGCTGTAGCGACGCGTGGTCGGCTTCCCCGGGCTGCTGTCCTTCGGCATGAGTACATCCTCGTTTCCAAACGAAGGAGACTCCAACCAACCCAGGGCGACTCATACCTCGCTCCGACCTACCGCAAGGTGGTGTTCGCCAACGTGTCCACCGTCTTCACCGCGGCGGTCGCCGACGAGCTCATCCCGAAGAACCCATGCAAGGCCCCCTCGGTACGCAAGCCACGATCCGACCCGAAGAACCTTGTCCCCTGGACGAGCAAGCGGGTCTTGGCGGTACGTGACGGGTTGCCCGACCGCTATCAGATCGTGGTGTGGCTCGGCGCCGGCCTCGGGTTGCGACAGGGCGAGATCTTCGGCCTCTCCCCCGACGACATCGACTTCGACGCCAGCGAGGTGCACGTCCGACGTCAGGTCAAGCTCTTCTCCAGCAACCGCCAGGTCTTCGGGCTGCCCAAGGGCCGCAAGACCCGCAAGGTGCCACTGCCGGACGCCGTCGCCGATGCCATCACCGCCTACATGACAGCGCATCCGCCCATTGAGGTGACTCGGCCGTGGATGACGCTCGACGGGAAACCGACGACAGTCTCCCTGCTGCTGACCACTCGGGAGAAGGGAGCGATGAATCGCAACTACTTCAACACCTACCTGTGGCGTCCTGCGTTGGAGCGAGCCGATGTCCCCGATCTGCGGGAGAACGGGTGCCACCCACTGCGCCACTTCTTCGCCAGCACGGCCCTGCACGAGGGTGAGACCATCAAGGCGGTCAGCGAGTATCTCGGTCACGCCGACCCCGGCTTCACCCTGCGGACCTACACGCATCTGATGGAGGGCAGCTCGGAGCGCACCAGGCGTGCGATCGACACCGCCTTCCTCGGCGAGGACGAGGAAGGCGACGAATGAGATGCGCTCGACGGTCGATACAACGGTCTTGCCCGAGATTAGCGACAACCGTTGTCGCGTTCCGGCCGGCGTTGACGGCCTTGGGCCACTTCCAGACGCGATCTGACGGTCCGACCCACTACTAACGTTTGTCGTTAGTATCACGTCACGTTAGTATCGTGTCGTGATCCGGTCCTTCAAGAACATGGACACCGAGAAGGTCTGGAACCGCGAACATGTCCGAGCCCTCGGACCCGAACTGCAACGCGCCGCACAGAAGAAGCTCCGGCTCCTCAACGCGGCCTCAGAACTGAACAGCCTGCGGGTGCCGCCCGGCAATCGCCTGGAGAAGCTGGTCGGCGACCGCGCCGGCCAACACTCCATCCGCATCAACGACCAATACCGGATCTGCTTCGTCTGGACCGATACCGGACCGACCGACGTCGAGATCACCGACTACCACTGAATGCCACGAGAGGAGACGAGCATGGCCACCACGGCGAAGGCACACGACCCGATCACCCCGGGCGAGATCCTGCTGACCGAGTTCCTGGAGCCACTCGGCATCAGCCAGTACCGACTCGCCCAGGCCACCGGTCTCCCCCAGACCCGGATCAGCCAGATCGTGCGCGGCAAGCGCGCCATCACCACCGACACCGCCCTGCGCCTGTCCAAGGCCCTCGGCGTCGACGACCGGTTCTGGATCAACATCCAGACCGACTACGACCTGGAGGTCGAGCGCGACCTGCACGCCGACGACCTGGCCAAAGTCACCGCCCTGGTCGCGACCTGAACTCGGCAACGTGCGGCCCCACGGAGGCCCCAGCGCCAGCCGAACCCGCGTCTGCGCAGGTCAGCACCGGTGCGTAGATCACTACTACGACCTGTAGTCACTTGTGCGCGTAGAGCTCGGACTCCGCTTCTTCTGCACGAGAGCACTGGCAGTGTCTGGCTGTCTCGCGCGTAGGCAAGGGTGACGCGAGGTGCACCGGAGTGCGCCACGATGCCGTTCGAAAGTTCCCGACGCTCAGCTCAGTTGGTTCGTCGTCGTTCGCGAGAGGACGTCGGCGTCGCTGCAGAACCCGTCGCGTCGGCGCTTGAGGCAGAGCAGCCCCAGAAGGTGGCCGTCAGGGTCGATGACGGCTCGCCGACGCTCGGCTCGGGTCTGCATCAGTCGAAGCGCATCACTGGCCGAGGTATCGGGACTGATCGTTCGGTTCTCTAGCACTGCGTGTTCGAGCGCATGTGCGTGCCCCTGGGGGAGTTCAGCGAGGTCGTCGCGCACGAGGGTGCCGAGCAACAGTCCCTGGTCGTTGGTGATCAGCAGCATGTGCACGTGATCGTCGTGGAGGGCTGCCCGTGCCTGATCCACGCTGGTGTCGGGACTCAAAGTCTTGGGTAGGCGTACGACGACGTCGTGGACGTCCTTGCCTGACAGATGCTGCATCGCTCAGGAACCCACGCGGTCCCAGCCTCGACGGGTGGGTCGGCTACCCATCTGGTCTTCACGTGACCGGTACACGATGTAAGGGCGGGTGAGATAGCCGACGGGCGCGGAGAAGACGTGCACGAGGCGGGTGAAGGGCCAGAGTGCGAAGAGCCCGAACGCGACGAGGGCGTGAAGCTGGAAGCCGATGGGTGCGTCGGCCATGAGGTCGGGCTGTGGTTGGAAGGCGAGGAAGGAGCGGTACCAGACGGAAACGCCTTCGCGGTAGTTGTACTCACCACCAAGCGAGAAGATCGACCCGGCGATGGTGTTCCACATGCCCAGGACGATGGCGGCGCCGAGGAAGGCGTACATGACCTTGTCCATGGGGGTGGTGGCACTGAAGACAGGGCCGACGGTGCGGCGTCGGTAGATCAGGATGGTCATTCCCGCCAGGGCCATCAGCCCAGCGATCAGGCCGCCGATGACGGCGACGAGGTGGTAGAGGTGGTCGTCGACGCCGACTGTCTCGGTCCACGAACGCGGGACGAGAAGCCCGATGATGTGGCCGCCGACGACGCCGAGCATGCCGAAGTGGAACAGTGGGGATCCGAGGCGGAGGAGTCGGTCCTCGTAGAGCTGTGAGGATCTCGTGGTCCAGCCGAACTTGTCGTAGCGGTAGCGCCAGACGTGTCCGACGACGAACGTGGTCAGGCACAGGTACGGGACGATGACCCACAAGAAGGTGCTCATCGGGGGGCTCCTACAGGGATCGTCGATCCGGAGATCAGGGCGGGGCCGGCCAGAGAGCTGGTGGCCGGGTCGGCGCCGTAACCGCCGAGACCGACTTCTTCGGCGGGCGGGCCCTGCTCGATGAGGCGGCGGACGGCGTCGGCCTCGTCGCCGGCGAGCTCGGGCAGGCTGTCGCAAACGGCGCGCACCGCGGCGTGCCAGGGGGAACCGGTGGATCCGTCGTGGTTGCGCCAGCCGGCGAGGGCGATGCGGAGCATCTCGATGCCGGCGCGGTGGTCGTTGAGCAGCCGCCAGGCGACGTCGGCGTCGACGGTGGCGCCGAACTGCAGGACGGCGCAGAGGTGGTCGGGAAGCTCGCCGCTGTCGTCGTCCCACTGCATGCAGGCGGCGCGGTAGGCCTGTTTGAAGCCCAGGAGCGCGGTGCCTCGGCGTCGGGTGTCGCCGTAGGCGTAGTAGGTGAGGTAGAGGGCGCACTTGCGGGTGTGGTCGAACGTCTCGACGTACTCCTCCTGGAGCGTGCGCAACTCCCGGGTTCGCAGGTGGGTCAGCAGCGGGTCGAGTCCAGCCTCGGCGGGCGCCAAGGTCTCGATGGTGTCGAGGTCAGCGAGGAGCTCGGCCGTGGGGTAGTCAAGGAGCACGGAGCACGCCGCCCAGAGGCCCTCACAGTCGGCGGGACGGGTGCGTGCGCGTTTGCGTGAGAGCAGCGGCATCAGCGGTCTCCACTCTGCTTGTCGGCGGGTGGCGGGAACAGCCCTGTTGGGGTGCCGCGACCGTCCCAGTTGAGCAGGTTCACCCGGCCGGCCTTGGAGCCTCCGCCGACGAGCTCGTCGCTGGTGTCGGAGGTCTGCCGGTCCTGGAGCATCCGGAAGTTCTCCACCGCCACGGGCGTCGGGTAGCCGGCTCCTTCGCCCAGCAGCGCTTGGTCGTAGTACGAGCCGGCGGCGTCGAAGTCGACTGAGCACTCGGTCGCGAGCTCTTCGAGGGCGTGGGCCTGCTCGGCGTGGGCGGGAGGGATGACGTAGCGCTCGTTGTACTTGGCGATCGCGAGCAGGCGGAACATTTCGTACATCGACTCGCCGGTCATGCCGACGGCCTGGGGGATGGTGTCGTCGGGGTCGCGGCCGAGGTTGATATCTCGCATGTAGGAACGCATCGCCGCGAGCTTGCGCAGCACCCGGTCCACCGGGACGGTGTCACCGGCGGTGAACAGGTTGGCGAGGTACTCCACCGGGATCCGAAGAGCGTCGATGGCGGCGAAGAGGTTGCCGCGGTCCTCCGCGTCCTCCCCGGTCTCCTTGATGACGTCGACCACCGGTGACAGCGGGGGAATGTACCAGACCATCGGCATCGTGCGGTACTCCGGGTGCAGTGGCAGCGCCACCTCGTACTTGTTGATCAGCGCCCAGACCGGGGACCTCCTCGCGGCCTCGATCCAGTCGCCGGGGATGCCGGCTGCCTCGGCCGCCCGCTGGACGTCGGGGTCCTCCGGGTCGAGGAAGCAGGCCCGCTGGGCGTCGTAGAGCTGGTGCTCGTCCTCGATCGAGGCGGCCTCGAGGACCTTGTCGGCGTCATAGAGGACCAGGCCGATGTAACGCAGTCGTCCGACGCAGGTCTCGGAGCAAACGGTGGGAATGCCGACCTCGATGCGCGGGTAGCAGAAGGTGCACTTCTCGGCCTTACCGGTCTTGTGGTTGAAGTAGACCTTCTTGTACGGGCAGCCGGACACGCACATCCGCCAGCCTCGGCAGCGGTCCTGGTCGACCAGGACAATGCCGTCCTCGGCGCGCTTGTAGATCGCGCCCGAGGGACAGGAGGCTGCACAGGAGGGGTTGAGGCAATGCTCGCAGATGCGCGGAAGGTAGAACATGAACGTCTGCTCGAACTCGAGCTTGACCTTGTCCTCGATGCCCTTGAGCATCACGTCACGCGCGGCGTGTTCCTGGGATCCGCCGAGGTCGTCGTCCCAGTTGGCCGACCACTCGACGTTCATGTCCTTCCCCGAGATCAATGACTTGGGCCGCGCCACGGGGAAGGTGTCGGACTGGGGTGAGTTGAGCAGCGTCTCGTAGTCGTAGGTCCAGGGCTCGTAGTAGTCGTTGATCGAGGGGAGCTTGGGGTTGGAGAAGATGTTGAGCAGCTTCTTGACCCGGCCGCCAGCCTTGAGTGCGAGCCGGCCGTTGGGCTTGCGGACCCAGCCGCCCTGCCAGGTCTCCTGGTCCTCATACGTGCGGGGGTAGCCGAGGCCGGGTCGGGTCTCGACGTTGTTGAACCAGACGTACTCGGTGCCGGTGCGGTTGGTCCACGCCTGCTTGCAAGTGACCGAGCAGGTGTGGCAGCCGATGCACTTGTCGAGGTTCATGACCATGGCCATCTGTGCCATCACGCGCATGTCAGTACTCCACCTTCGTCGTGCGCTTGCGGATGGTCGTTACTTCGTCCCGGTTGTTGCCGATCGGTCCGATGTAGTTGAAGAAGTACGCGAGCTGGGCGTAGCCGCCGACGATGTGGTTGGGCTTCATCAGCACCCGGGTGAGGCTGTTGTGGATGCCCCCGCGCTTGCCGTCTCGCTCGGTGAGCGGCACGTCGATGAGCCGGTCCTGGGCGTGGTGCATGTAGACCGTTCCCTCGGGCATCCGGTGGCTGACGATGGCCCGTGCTGCGACGACGCCGTTGCGGTTGACCATCTCGATCCAGTCGTTGTCCCGCACCCCGATCTTGGCTGCGTCGCGGTCCGACATCCACACCGATTGGCCGCCCCGCGAGAGGGACAGCATGAATAGGTTGTCCTGGTACTCGGAGTGGATGGACCACTTGTTGTGGGGTGTCAGGTAGCGCACGGCGACTCCGAGTTCGCCGGTCGTGCCGATCGGGGGCTCCCCGAACAGGTGGGTCATGTTCAACGGTGGGCGGTAGACCGGGAGCATCTCCCCCATCCCGAGGAACCAGTCGTGGTCGACGTAGAACTGCTGGCGACCGGTGAGGGTGTGGAACGGCTTCTTGCGCTCGATGTTGATCGTGAACGGGCTGTAGCGGCGTCCACCCGACTCCGAACCGGACCACTCCGGTGAGGTGATGACCGGTACGGGCGCGACCTGGGTGTCGGCGAAGGTGATCTGCTTGCCTTCGTGCTCGCTGGCTAGGTCGTGCAACTGGGTGCCGGTGCGCTTCTCGAGGAACTTGAACCCCTGGGTGGCCAGGTGTCCGTTGGAGACACCGGCGAGGTGGAGGATGGCGTCGGCCATCTGTACGTCGGTCTCGACCTTGGGCTGGCCGTCGCCGGCGCCGCCGTGGGTGACGCCGTTGCGGGTGCGGAGGATGTCGATCTCGCGCTTGACGTCGTAGGCCACGCCCTTGGTGAGCATGCCGACGTTCTCCATCAGCGGCCCGATCGAGATCATCTTGTCGTAGATCGCGGTGTAGTCGCGTTCGGCGACGGCGATGACCGGCATCGTCTTGCCCGGGACGGGGTCGCAGCCGTCGGGGTGGTCGGGGCCGAGCCGCCAGTCCTTGACGACGCCGTGCTCGGTGGCCATCGCCTCCGGGGTGTCGTGCCACAGGGGCTTGGCGACCACGTCCTTGCGGGTGCCGAGGTGGGTCTCGGCGAGCTCGGAGAACTTCTTGGCGATGACCTTCCAGGTGTCCCAGTCCGACTTGGTCTGCCACGGCGGGGCGATGGCGGGGTTGAAGGAGTGCACGAACGGGTGCATGTCGGTGGTGGAGAGGTCGTGCTTCTCGTACCAGGTGGCCGCGGGCAGGACGACGTCGCTGAAGATGGTGCTGCTGGTCATCCTGAAGTCGATGGTCATCAGCAGGTCGAGTTTGCCCTCGGGCGCCTCGTCGGCCCACGTGACGGTGCTTGGCCGCTGGTCGGGTTCGGCCTCCGTGGCCGTCGCGGAGCTGTCGGTGCCGAGCAGGTGCCGCAGGAAGTACTCGTTGCCCTTGGCCGAGCTGCCGAGCAGGTTCGAGCGCCACAGGGACAGTACGCGGGGGTGGTTGTCAGCCGCTTCGGGGTCCTCGACCGCGAACTTGAGCCGGCCCTCCTTGAGCTCCTGGGCGACGAAGGCGGGGGCTTCCATGCCGGCGGCCTCTGCGTCGTCGGCGAGCTGCAGGCTGCTGCGGTCGAAGGTGGGATAGCTCGGGCTCCACCCGAGCCGGGCGGACTGGGCCAGGAGGTCCATGACGGTCTTGCCGGCGAAGATCCCGGTGCCGGCGTCGAGGTCGTCGGCGGTGAAGGTGTCGTAGCGGTACTGGGAGGTGTTGACGTACCAGTACGCGGTCTGGTTCATGTGCCGCGGCGGGCGGTGCCAGTCCAGGGCGAAAGCCATGTGCTGGAAGCCCATGATGGGGCGGATTTTCTCCTGGCCGACGTAGTGCGCCCAGCCGCCGCCGTTGCGGCCCTGGGTGCCGGTGATCGTGGTCAGCAGCAGGATGGCGCGGTAGATCTGGTCGGAGTGGAACCAGTGGTTGACCCCGGCGCCGAGCAGGATCATGCCGCGACCCTCGGTATCGATGGCGTTCTGAGCCCATTCGCGCGCCAGTCGCGTGACCTGGGCTGCGGGGACGCCGGTGTGCTGCTCCTGCCACGCCGGCGTGGCAGGCACCGACGGGTCGTCGAAGGACTCGGGCCACTCGCCGGGGAGCCCTTCGCGATGTACGCCGTACTGCGCGAGCAGCAGGTCGAGCACCGTCGTCACCAACCGATCACCGACGCGTGCCACCGGGACGCCGCGACGCTCATGGACGACCTGGCCGTCAGGAGCGTCGAACCGCGGCAGCTCGACTACCGCGCTCTCCTCGAGGCCGCCCTCCGCGGTCGGATACATGGTCAGCGCGGGGTCGATGTCCCCTAGGTCGAGGTTCCACTGGCCCAGGCCCTCGTCGCCGTAGCGGTGTCCGATCGCACCGCGCGGGATCCGGACCTCCCCCGTCACGGCGTCCATGACCGCCGGCTTCCACATCTGGTTCTCACTGCCACCCTCGACGTGGCCGATGTCGCCGGCCACGAGGTACTTCCCCGGCCGGTAGGCGCCGTCGGCAGTGGGTTCGAGCGTGACCAGGTGGGGCAGGTCGGTGTACTGCTTGTTGTAGTCGGCGAAGAACGCCGGGAGGGAGTCGACGAAGTACTCCTTGAGGATCACGTGGCCCATCGCCATGGCCAGCGCGCCGTCGGTGCCGGGGGCGGGGTTGACCCACTCGTCGGCGAACTTGACGTTCTCGGCGTAGTCGGGTGCGACGGCGACGACTTTCTGGCCGCGGTAGCGTGCCTCGGTCATCCAGTGCGCGTCGGGGGTGCGGGTCATCGGGACGTTGGAGCCCCACATGAACAGGTAGCCGGCATCCCACCAGTCACCGGACTCCGGGACGTCGGTCTGGTCGCCGAACATCTGCGGCGAGGCGTTCGGAAGGTCGGCGTACCAGTCGTAGAACGACAGCATCGGGGCACCGATGAGCTCGAGGAACCTGGCGCCGGAGGTGTAGGAGACCGGTGACATCGCGGGGATCGGGCTGAAGCCTGCGATCCGGTCGGGTCCCCAGCGCTTGACCGTGTAGACGTGCGCGGCGGCGACGATCTCGGCGACCTCGTCCCAGCTCGCCCGAACGAGTCCGCCCTTGCCCCGGGCCTTCTTGTACGCCCGCGCCTGCTCCTCGTCCCGGACGATCGAACCCCAGGCGACCACCGGGTCGCCGTAGCGCTGCTTGGCTGCCCGGAACATGTCGAGGAGCGCGCCGCGGACGTAGGGGTAGCGCACTCGTGTAGGGCTGTAGGTGTACCAGGAGAACGCCGCCCCTCGCGGGCAGCCGCGCGGCTCGTACTCGGGTCGGTCTGCGCCGGCGCTGGGGTAGTCGGTCTGCTGGGCCTCCCAGGTGATGATCCCGTCCTTGACGTAGACCTTCCACGAGCACGATCCCGTGCAGTTGACCCCATGGGTCGAGCGCACCACCTTGTCGTGACTCCACCGGTCCCGGTAGAAGACGTCACCCTCCCGGCCGCCCTCCTTGAACAGGCTGCGCTGGTCCTGGCTCACCTCAGCCTTGGTGAAGAACCGGCGCCCCGAGATCAGGCTGCGTTGCAGGGGGCTCTCAAGACTCATTGGGCAACTCCTGGGTGGGGGACTCGGTGGGGGACTCGAAGGCGTGGCGGGTGCTGACGTGGGCGTGACACAAGCTGGGACCGACGAATGGCTGGAGCGAGACCTCCACCTGCTTCTCGCCCATCTGCGCCAACGCTCCGGTGAGGAGCCCGCGGTGGATGCCGCAGACGACATCGGGGTTGGCGCGGGCTAGGTCCATGAACGGGCAGTCGACCAGGTCGATGCGACAGGAGCGTCCGCCGTCGGTGGTGGTCAGGTTTGGGGTGTAGCCCCACCGCTGGAGCATGTCGATGAGCAGGCCGAGCTTGGTCAGCCAGGCGCCCGGCGTGCTCGCGGGTGCGGTCTTGTCGAGTGTCAGGTGTTCGTGGACCCACTGCTCCCCCGCCTGCTCGGGAGTGAGATCGGAGCTGAACGAGGCGGAGAGCAGACCGGCCAGCAGCTTTAGATGCGACGCGGTGCGGTCGGGCTCGTTCGTCACCGGGGCCACCGCGTACACCTTGCGCGGGCGACCCACCCCGAACACCGTCGTGAAGTGGGAGAGCACCAACCCGGCGAGCTCGAGCTGGTCGAGATGGAACCGTGCGGTGGTCACGTGCACGCCGAGCTCCTCGGCCAGCTGCGCGGCCGGCATACCACCGACGGGCGCGCCGCCGTCCTCGGCGTGATCGCTCTCGGCGAACCGCTCGAGCGACTCGATGATGGCGCGGCGCACCGGAGACGCGAGCAGCGCCGCACCGGTGTCGGCGGGGTCCGCTGCCTGCGCAATCACACGCTTGACCATGGCACATCCTCCACAGAGCCACACTAGTCCAAATCCAGACAATTAATGGACTCGAATCCTGTAATCGAGGTCTCACGCGACACGGTAGACACAGATCCATCCCGCCGCTAGCGTCCTGATAGAGAAATTAGAGGATTCCTATCCGTCAATTACAGGGGTCGCCATGTCGACGAGGACGCGTCACGCCACCAATAGCTCGGAGAGCCGTCGCGAGGCTGCTCCGGGCGGCGACCTCGACCGGTCGGGTGCCCGTCGGGTGTTGGGGCTGTCCACGGTGGGTTTCACGCTGATGTTCGCTGCCTGGCTGATGTTCGGCATCCTCGGCAAGCCCATCAGCACCGAGTTCGGGCTCTCCGAAGTGCAGCTGTCGTGGATCATCGCCGCCGCGGTCCTCAACGGCTCCCTGTGGCGTCTCCCGGCCGGCATGATCACCGACCGGGTCGGGGGCCGGAAGGTGATGACGTTCCTGCTCCTCGGCTCCGCAGTCCCCGCCTATCTCGTCTCTCGGGCTGACTCCTACGCGATGCTGCTGGTCCTAGCGTTCCTCGTCGGGTTCGCCGGCAACTCCTTCACCGCCGGCATCGCCTGGAACTCCGCGTGGCAGCCCCGCGAGCACCAAGGCTTCGCCCTCGGCTTGTTCGGTGCCGGCAACGTCGGCGCCTCGGTCACCAAGTTCGTGGGACCGCCGTTGATCGCGGGCACGACCGTGGGCGCGACCTACCTGGGTATCTTCCCCGGTGGCTGGCGGTTCATCCCGGTGCTCTACGCCGTGCTGCTGGTGCTGATGGCCGCCGCGACGTGGTTTCTGGCCCCGCACCAGGACAAGGCACCGGGTCGCGCCCAGCCGCTGCGCCGGCAGCTCGCCCCGCTCACCCAGATCCGGGTGTGGCGTTTCAGCCTCTACTACGTCGCCTTCTTCGGCGCCTACGTTGCCCTCGCCGCCTGGTTGCCGACGTACTACATGGACAACTTCGACGTCTCGCTCCAGACCGCCGCGTACCTGACCGCCTCCTACATCTTCCCCGCATCCTTGCTGCGTCCCGTCGGGGGCTGGCTGTCCGACCAGTGGGGGGCACGGCGCGTCATGTACCTCGCACTCGGCACGATGCTGGTGGTCTCCGGGCTGCTGATGATGCCCAACGGTCACCTGGTCATCGACCACGCCGACGGCAGCCAGACTCAGCATCTGAGCTATGCCATAGGGCTGGCCCCGTTTGCCCTGCTGGTGTTCCTCCTCGGGTGCGCCATGGGTATCGGCAAGGCAGCGGTCTACAAGCACATCCCGGAGTACTTCCCCGACAACGTCGGCGCCGTCGGTGGCCTGGTGGGCATGCTCGGGGGGCTCGGCGGCTTCTTCCTTCCCCCACTGTTCGCCTACACCAAGGCCTGGTCCGGGTTCCCCTCCAGCACCTTCTTCGTGCTCTTTGCCTTGACAGCCGTGTGCCTGCTCTGGATGCACTGGACCGTGGTCCACATGCTGCACACCGACTCCCCCGACCTGGCGCGTCACATCGAACGCCCCACCACCGCCCCGACCAACGCCCCTGAGGAGGCACTGGCATGAACACCACTACACCGTCCCGCTCCGGGGAGTGGCTGGAGTCCTGGGACCCCGAAGATGCCTCCAGTTGGGACTCCCGGCTGGCGTGGCGGACCCTGTGGATCACCACCTTCTGCCTGACGCTGGCGTTCGTCGCCTGGTTCCTGCCCAGCGCCATCATCCCCAAGCTCAACGCCTTGGGCTACAGCTTCTCCACCACGCAGCTGTACTGGATGGCCGCCATGCCCGGACTGTCCGCTGGGCTGTTCCGGCTGGTCTGGATGACACTCCCGCCCATCCTGGGAACCCGCAAGATGGTCTCGCTGACGTCCTTGCTGCTGATCGCCTCCACGCTCGGCTGGGGGGTCAGAGTCCAGTCCCCCACCGCGCCATACTGGGAGCTGATGACCCTGGCCTTCCTCGCCGGCATCGGCGGCGGCGCGTTCTCCGGCTTCATGCCCAGCACGTCCTACTTCTTCCCGAAGGCCAAGCAGGGAACAGCACTGGGGATCCAGGCCGGGCTCGGCAACTTCGGGGTCTCCCTGGTGCAGCTGCTCACGCCGTACCTGATCGCGGTGTCCTTCTTCGCCTTCCTCGGCGACAGCCAGCAGCTTGCGGTGCCGGGCAAGCCGTCGAAGGAGGTGTGGTACCAGAACGCCGCCTTCGTGTGGATCCCGCTCATGGTCATCGGCGCCGCGCTCGCTTGGGCCCTGCTCAAGTCGGTACCGGTCAAGGCGAACGTCCGTCAGCAGTTCGACATCTTCAACAACACCGACACCTGGCTGATGACGCTCCTCTACATCATGACCTTCGGTACCTTCTCCGGACTGGCCGCTCAGTTCGGACTGCTGATGTCGAACCTCTACGGCACCGGCAACGGTGACATCGTCAGCGGAAGCGGTGCCTCCGCAAGCGTCCTCATCGACGGCTACGCGGTGCCCGACCCGGTCAAGTTTGTGTTCCTCGGCCCCCTCATCGGTGCCGCAGCCCGCGTGCTGTTCTCCCCACTCACAGACCGCATGGGCGGCGCGATCTGGACCTTGATCTCCGGTCTCGGGCTCATTGTGTCCATCGCGTACACGATCCCCGCGCTCACCCCCGATCTCAGCTCCGCCGCGGCGCTGGAGTCGGACTTCCACCAGTTCCTGTGGGGCATGCTCGCGATCTTCTTGTTCTCCGGGATCGGTAACGCCTCCACCTTCAAGCAGATGCCGATGATCTTCGAACGCCGCCAGGCCGGTGGCGTCATCGGCTGGACCGCCGCCATCGCCGCCTTCGGCCCGTTCTTCTTCGGCGTCGGCATCACCACCATCGGCGCCACCGCGTTCTACTCCGTCGGCATCGCTTGGGCGGTCATGTGCGTGGCGATCACCTGGGTCCGCTATGCCCGCAAGGGCGCACCACGGCCGAGCTGACCCTCATCGCCGTATACGACAGCCAGTCCTGTGGAGAATCCTGTGGACGAACACGACGAGCCTCACGTGGACGCTGGCAACGCCGCGGGACTCGAACACCCTGATGCGCGCGCAGGGTACGACGCGCTGCGTAGCCGGTGCCCCGTCGTGGAGCAGGCCGGCGTGTGGCTGGTCCTAGGGCACCGGGAGGTGGTAGCGGCCGCGACGGACCCGGTCTCCTTCTCGAGCTCCGTGACAGCTCGGCGGGCGATCCCCAACAGCCTCGACGGAAAGGAGCACGCGACGTTCCGGGCCGTGGTCGACCGCTACCTCACGCCCGCGCGCGTTGCCAACCTCGAGCCCACCGCCAGCACGTTGGCGGTCGAGATCGTCGACGCACTCCCCCGCGGGTCGACCATCAAGACGATCGCACAGGTTGGCATGCCGTTCGCAGTCCGTGTCCAGTCCGCATGGTTGGGTTGGCCGCGTGAGCTCGAGCCGAGACTGGTCGAGTGGGTGCGAGACAACCGCGCCGCCACCCGTTCCGGTGAACGCAGACGCACAGCCGCCATCGCAGACGAGTTCGACCAGATCATCCAGACCCTGCTCGACGCTCGCCGCGAACATCCTGCCGCCGAGGCGACCGGCGGCATCGACGTCACCCGTGAACTGATGACCGAGACCGTCAACGGACGACCGCTCGAAGACACCGAGATCGTCTCGATCCTGCGAAACTGGACCGCCGGAGATCTCGGCTCACTCGCCACCTCGATCGGGGTCATCGTGCACTTCCTCGCCACCCGATCAGAGGTCCAATCCGTCCTTCGAACTCAGGCGTATGCAGGTGACGACTCAGCGATCGAGGCGGCGATCGAGGAGATTCTGCGGATCGACGACCCCTTTGTCTCGAACCGGCGCCGCGCCACCCGTGAGGTGGAACTCGGCGGGCAGCGGGTCGAGAAAGACGCACGCCTGGTGCTGAACTGGACCGCGGCGAACCGTGACCCCTTGGTCTTCGACGACCCGGACAGGTTCGACCCGATCGGCAACGCGCACGCGAACCTGGTCTTCGGCATCGGCCCCCACAAGTGCCCGGGCCGGGCGCTGACCCTGATGGAGCTCAGGGTGGTCACTCAGGCGCTGCTCGCCGCCACCGACCACATCGAGCTCGCCACCGAGCGACCAGCTGTGCGCGAGACCCGGCCAGCCGGAGGGTGGGCACGGGTTCCAGTGGTCTTGCGCTAGGTCGAGTCGCCTCGTTCGTTGCCGCTGTTCCGCTTCGATTGGGCCTCGACGTAGGCAACGAACGGGCCCTGGGTGGATTCGATGCGTCCCATCTCCTCTCTCCCGTCGCAGGTGAACAGGCCGACTTGGACCGGTGGACCCACGCTCAGCAGCCGCCACTCCCCACCGGCGGCCTGCCACCTGACCAACGTGTCAAGATCCGTCGATTCGCTGGCCGGGTCGCTCACTGGACCACGACCGACAGCAAGACGACGCTGTCCTCAAGCGCGTCCAGGCTGTGGCGTTCGGCGGGGACCGGCATCAAGACGCCAGCGGTCCCTTCGCGGGAGCCCGACGGATCGCTGAGCCGCACGCGTCCGAGGATGACCTGCAGGCTCGCGTCTCCGGGCGCCGTGTGCTCGGCCAGTTGGGCGCCTTCCCGGAGCGCCATGAGGGTATGGCGGAGGGTTCGTTCGCTGCCGCCCAACAAGGTGCGTGCCGCGCGGCCGCTATGCGATGTGGAGGCCTGGGCCAGCAGCTCATGGGCGACCTCGATGAGCGAGGCGGCGTCAGTCTGGTTCATTTCAATCAGGTCCTCTCGGTGGGTGGAGCATGTGGGCGGCATCGTTGTCACCGTTGCGCTCGGGGACGTTCGACACTCAGGAGCCCGTGGGCGCCTCGTTCTGCGTCGACCATGACGTGGGAGACGAATGGGTAGTGCCCCGGTTCGGTCAGGATCAGCTCGACGAATCCTCCCTGGGCGGGGGCGAGTGCGAGGGCTTGGGCGCCGCCGGTGCCGACGGCTCCCGCGTCTCGCAGCAGGTAGGACCCTTCCGCCCAGGTGGTTGTGAACTGGCCACCCACGACGTGGAAGGCCGTCGCACGGTTCGGGCCCGCGTCGAGCACCCAGATCCGGAGGTGGTCACCGGCCGAGACCTGTATCGGGTCGTGGTCGTACTGGTTGGCGTATCCGTTGAACACGACGGCGTCGGGTTCTTCTGCTTGGACCTTGTCGACGTCGACTGGCCCCCCTTGCGGACCGTAGTACTGCTCGCTCTGCACCAGGACAAAGCTCTGGTCGACCGCCGGCAGGTCAGGGGGTTCGATGACCACGGCGCCGAACATTCCGTTGGCGATGTGTGCCGACAT
This sequence comes from Nocardioides sp. GY 10127, assembly GCF_004919085.1. Taxonomy (GTDB): domain Bacteria; phylum Actinomycetota; class Actinomycetes; order Propionibacteriales; family Nocardioidaceae; genus Nocardioides. Next base: position 290,617 of record NZ_STGL01000002.1, read on the forward strand.
CGGCATCGTTGAGCAGTGGTACATCCAGATCCCGGCCCGGTCGGCGGTGAACCGGTAGGTCAGCGACTCGCCTCGAGCGATCGTCCGCATGGGCTCGTCGGGAGCGAGCGTTCCGGCATGGAAGTCGATCGAGTGGCCCATCCTCGCGTCGTTGATCAACCTCACGACGAACCGGTCACCAACCCGTCCGTGCAGGATCGGGCCGGGTGACTGCCCGTTGTAAGTCCACAAGCGCTGGGTGACGCCCGGGGCCACCTCACGGAGGACTTCGCGCACCGTCAAGGTGACGTGGTGAGTCTGCGGGCCCCGGTCACGCAGCGGGGGAAGCACGGCACTCCGGCTGCTGAAGCCAGCCTCCGGCTCGGCGGCCGGGTTGTAGGTTGCGTCGTTGTCACCGGCTTCGTCGCCGTTCGGGTCGTCAGCGTGGTCAGCCTGGTCGGCGTGATCTGCCTCGTCGGCCTCGTCAGTGGCGTCGGCTCCGGTGACTGTGACTTGGAGCGTCATGCCCATCTGGCGGTGACCGACGATCGAGCACCAGCCGTCGAGATCGCGGCCCACGAGACCGACGTTGATGCGGGCGCCATCACCCGGTGACAGCCTGCCGGAGTCGGCACCGGTCTCCAGGACCAGGTCGTGCACATCGGAATCGGTGTTGACCAGCTCGATCACCAGTCGGTCACCGGCAGGGACGTCGATGCGGGACGGCACGAACCGCATGTCAGCCGCCTCCACGCGCACGGTGGTGGTGTGGCCGGTCGCCTCGACGCCAGCAGCGGCGCTGATGACGCGGCCCGTGTCGAGGGCGGCCGGGTCGACCGCGACGCCGCCTGCGATCGTGAGGGCGACAACCGACAGGCCGGCGACGGCCGAGCCGAGGGAGCGCTGACGGTTTGTTCCAGCCACCGGTTCAATGGCAGTGGCGTCCGGTCCGCGTGCTCGCCGTGAGGCCCGAATGGCCAGCACGAGCAGCGGAACCTGCGAAGCCAGAGCCACCAGCACCGCCAGGGAGCACCCGACCCGCACTGCGCCCGGTCCCGGAGGCACGCAGGCCAGCAGCCCGGCGTTGACCACCGTCACCCGCAGGGCACCGGCCCGGTCGAGGACCGCTGCCGAGGCGCGGACCGCGCGGCCACCGCCCCCCAGAGCCGTGGGCACGAGGTAGCCGAGCGCGCCCAGAAGAACCTGGGCTGCGAACCCCGCCGCCAGGAACGGGACCAACCAATCGAGCCGCCCAAGCACCTCCTCCGCAGTTCCACCTCGCGCAAGGAGCACCGCCCACGCCACCAAGCACCCACCCAGCCACACCAGACCAGCACCCACCGACCACGTCGGATGGCTCGACGGAGGCTTGCGCCGAGCCGCGTCAAGCAGCGGCCGGGCAATGATCAGCGCGCCCACGACGTAGAACACGAGCCCCGCAGCCGCCAGGGGCCAGAGGCCGGCGAGGCAGGCACCGGCGGCCGTGAGGACCCCGACAAGAAGCACAGGCAGCGCTCGACGTACCGCGCTGTCAGATCCCTCGCCGAGACGGGTACGCAGCATCGTCGGCCACAGCGTCAGCACCGCGCCTGCCACGGTCAGCCCGACCCAACCCAGCAGGTTGACCACCACATGCGCCAGCAGCAGACGACTGTGCCACGGATCCGGAAGGCCCCGGGCGAGAAGAACGCCCAGCGCTGCGCCGATCGGGAGCACCAGCGCGGCAGCCAGGTAGTAGTGGATGACGCCCGCGAACCGGCCGGGCAGCGCTCTCCGCAACTGCCCCGCCAGTCGCACCGCGTGCCAGACCACTGCTCCAACCACCGACGTGGCGCCCACCAAGGTCACCGGCCACAGCGATGTCTGTGTTCCGATCATCACGGCCAACGCACCCAGTGCAAGCATCGCCAGCAGTTGCGGACGCGGAGTAGATGCGACATGGAGCAGGGCGTCTGCGAAGTGCTGGCTCCAGACCACGATGGAATGTGTGACGGCACCCAGCAGGAGGAGGTGGAGCAGCAGCCATCGAGGTTCAGGCAGCCACGGGTGAGCCACCGCCACCAATGGGATCGCCATCAGCCACACCAACGCCGGCAGGTCCCGCCACGGCGAGAACCCCCTCCTCATCGCCGGCCCCCTGCCACGACACGGCCAGCGGCCAGTCCCAGGAACGACAGCAGGGCGACGATGTTGAGTACCGCTCCCAGACGCCACGCGTGCGGCAGGTCGAGTCCGTCGCCGAGCCAGACCCGCATCAGCAGCGAAACGTGCAGCAGCCCGACGGGGACATACAGACTCGGGTGGTACGGCAGGTCCCTCCCGACCACCGCCGGAAAGATCACCGGCGCGTGCGCCATGACCATAGAGAGGGTGAACCCCAGGAACACTGCGTGCACGACGGCGTCGTAGGCGCCATCACCGTCGGCCGGGCTCGATGTCAGCCAGACCCCCGCAGCCACGGCCGCCCAGCCGTAGGCGGTCAGCATGCACACCGCCATGTAGCGAGGCAGTCCGAAACTGCGGACCGTCCGCCTCGCCACATCATGAGCGGCGAGCCAAGCCACCAGAACGGCCAGCGTGACACCCAGGAAAGCGGATCCGGGCTGCGGTGCCAACAGTGACGCGACGACACCGACGGCGACGCACACCGCGAGCAGCACGAGGACCGCTCCGGCGTTCGGTCCCATACCCAGCCCCGCGAGCTCAAGACGCTCACCGGCGATCGTGAGAACCACGAAGGCAACCAGCCACGGCAGCAGCACCGGCACATCCACTCCACCGGCCCACAGCCCGGCCGCCCCGGCGGCCAGCACCGCACCCAGTGCCTGCACCAGGACCGCCTCGTCCGCTTGGCGTCGCCAGAGCGGGAGGTAGACGGCGACCAGACTCAACGCGCCCGCAACGAGTGCGAGCTGACCCACCAGAAGGGGCAATGGGGCGAGCGTCAGCAACGCTCCCAAGCCGAGTAGAGCGGGGGCCATCACACCCCACCTCGTGCCGAGGGCAATGGCTCGTTCCAAGGCGATCAGGGTGCCGACGAAGCCCAGGACCAGCACGAACCCATGGACCTCGGGCAGCCGGTCCGCGTCGACCGGAGCAGGCAGATCCAGCAGTATCAGCGCCGCGTCCAAACCGGCCAGCAGGCTGAGACCCGCCGGGACGAGGAACACCGGACGCCAAGCCCCAGAGCGGACCGGCGCGTCGAGGACGGTCACGACGTCCCCTGCAGTCGCAGCACGCAAGCACCCGGCTCCGCGAACGGCAGCAACTGCACCCCGTCGGACGCCGTGCCGAACTCCTCCAGGGCACCCTCGGCGATCCCTCGATGCACCGAGCACACAATCTCAGGCGCCTGGTGCGCTGCCTCGAGCAGCGGACAGCGCGTCAAGCGCACGACTCGTGCACTCCGGCCCGGCTCTGCCGCGAACCCCATATGGTCGAAGAGGTCGCTCACCGCCTGACGCGAAGACCGGGGCTTCGCAGCCGCGGAATCCGCCAACGCACCCCGTGCGAGCTCTCGTCCCCACTGGACGCCCGCCTCCCGGGCTGCCTCCACAGGTGCTGGACTGGTGCGCGCCACCACCGAGGCAAGCGCGATGGCGAGACCTGCGTACTCCGGCCGCGGGTCGTCATGGCTCCGTTCAGTCGCCTCATACAGCCAACCTGGGCGTCCCCGTCCCGACACAGGTGCTGCAGACCGCCGAACCAGGCCCGCACGTCGCAGCCCCTGCAAGTGCTCGCGCACCGTATTGGCGTGCGTACCCGTGATCGACACCAGCGCAGCGAGACTCGTCGGCTCGGCTTGCGCCTGCAGGACTTCCAGGAGGTGCGCCCGTGGCCGTGACAGACGGCTACCGGGCGCTTGTCGAGCTGGTCGCGGGCCCAGCTCTGCCGACCGATTCTTTTTCACGGAGTTTATTGTGCCAAAATGGCTGCGGTAGGCAAACTTCGGCCACAAGTGACACCGGGAAGGACGTAGAAGGCATGGCAATCGGAGAAGATCTGGGTCTGAAGGAGACCGGCGGGTGCGCCTGCGGCGCGGCCCACGAGTCACTGCCCGAGCTCGATGCACGGGCCATCCCCCACGCGATCCGACATGCGTCCATCAAGGGCGCACTGGGATCGCTTCGCTCGGGTGAGGCCATGGTGCTCGTCGCGCCGCACGACCCCATCCCCCTGCTGCAGCAGATAGAAACGGAAGCTCCAGGCACCTACACCGTGGAGTACCTCACCCGCGGACCCGAGGCTTGGCGCCTGCAGTTCACCCGCCGCTGACGTCGCTCCAACTCCCCGGCAGCCTTCCTCCGCGAGACCTGACCCCCGGGTCGACTCTGGCGATCAGCACGACAGGGCCGCTGTGCCCACAGGCCGGGGCGTGGGTAAACCTCATCAGCATGAACGTCCCGATTGAGGAGCCGGTTACCCCGCGGTCAGTGAGTTCGCAAGCCCAGCGAGTGCACCATGAACGCCGGTCCATAGGCGAGCCCACCATCGGAGTCGAGTTCCGTCAGCTGCGGCCCCACTGCGGCCCCAGCACAACTCGACACCGCGTTTTCTCTGGTCAGACCTAGCTGGTCAGTCAGTACTACGACATCTGACAGACGCCGTAGACCCGAAAGGGCCCCTGACCTGCAGCGATGCAGCGTCAGGGGCCCTTTGTCCTGGCCCGATCGTGGCCCAGCACCACAGAAGTACCGCAGGAGATCCCGGTGAGCTGCTGGGGGTCCGCTGCACGCTTCAGTGGCAGGGCTCGTCACGCCGCCTGAGCGGCGCCCGAGCCCGCGGAGTCACTCAGGCGTCGACGTGGCGGTTGACCCAGGCGACACTGTAGGGGTGGCTGGCCTGCCACTTGTGGATGACCTTGCCGGCATCGGGGGCCGCGAACAAGGTGACCAGGGCGTCGTGGTCAGCGACACCGAACTCCAGGACGGCCGTGGCGATGAACGCTGGGATGGCCTCCTCGCCGGGCACGGGGATGTGACGCTGGGCGGAGAACGTCTCCACCACACCGGTGGCCTGCAAGGCGCTTTCGATGTCGAAGAGGAACTGGTCGAGGTCGGCGTCGGGGATGGACTCGTTGAACGAGACGAGCATGGTGTGGTTGATCATGCCTCGAGTACAGCCTGAGCCGGCTGCCAGCTCCAATACACGTTCGGCCTCGAACGATAACCTGACGGCATGGATGAGTTGGAGACCCGAGAGCTGCGCTACTTCGTCGCGGTGGCCGAGGAGCTCCACTTCGGTCGAGCGGCCGCCCGACTCTCGATCGCTCAGCCGGCGCTGTCCAAGACCATCCAGCGTGTCGAGTCACGACTGAAGGTGCAGCTCCTGACGCGCACCAGCCGCACCGTCGCCCTCACCCCCGCCGGCGCAGCGCTGCTCGAGCACGGTCGGCACGCCCTAGACGCAGTCGCTCTCGCACTCCAGCAGGCCCGGCGCGCGGGACAGGATCAGCCCCTACGACTGGTCATGAAGCCAGGAGGCGACGCCAACCTGCTCTCCGGAATTCTGTCGGCCTACGCAGAGCAGCCGCAGGCTCACCAGGTCGACATCCTCTTCAGCGGGGGCACCGACCGGACCGAGCACCTACGCGAGGGGCGCGCCGATGTCGGTCTGCTGTACGCGCCGTTCGACGATCTCACCGGGCTCGCCGTCGAGACCCTGCATGTCGAGGATCGGGTGGCCGTCCTCCCCCACGGGCACCGGCTGGCGGATCGTACGACTGTCCGGCTCGACGACCTGGCCGACGAGACCTTCCCGAGATGGCGAGGCGTCGCCCCCGACCAATCGGTCGTTCCTCGGGGAGTGACGACAGACACGGGGCCGCGTAGCCGTGCCCAGGTCCCCGAGATCACTGATGTCTCCCAGCTCGTCCCACTGGTCCGCATCGGACGGGTCGTGGCCATCCTTCCGCGCTCGCTCCTCACACCCACACCGGCTGGCATCGCGTGCGTCCCGGTCGAGGACGCCGAGCCCAGCCGCATCGTGATCGCCCGGAACCGCGATGACGACAGGCCCGCTGTCACCGCGCTCATCTCCGCAGCCGTCTCGGCCGTCCCAGCCGACGCTGTGGCGGCGCCGTCACGACGCCGACCGCCTCAGACGTCGAGCTGAGCCGACAACCACCCGACAGCGCGCTGCACCACTCGTCATGAGCGGCCCTCGCGGGCACGGACGCCGTCGCGGGGTAGGGCGAGGGAGCGCCGCCAGTCGACCTGCCGGCTCCCTGCGAGGTACAGCGTGGACATCAGACCGGTGACGACCACCGGGTCCACGTGAAAGTCAGATCAGCCTGGTCCCTCCGCCGGCGATGGGACGATCGATGATCGTCGTCGACGACCGCTCGTGGACCAACCCCCAGACCGTCCACGACACGATCGGGGTGGATGCGGTGCACCAGGCACACCGCATCCACCCCGATCACGCAGCGCACCGACCACCAGGCCTCCGGCCCGGCACGACGAGCGTCAGAGCCGCTCGGTGCAGTAGGTCTGCAGGTGTGCTCGCACCACCACGACGAGGTCGACGGCGTCGGGGTCGAGCAGCCACTGCGGGTCGAGGCCGTCGCGCATGCCGGCGATCTGGGCGGCGGCGGCGTCCAGGTCGACGACGGCGGGGGCGAGGAGCTCGCGCCGCTCGAGGTCGGCGAGGCCGGTGCGGGCCCAGGAGCGCACCTGGGCGTACCAGCGGCGGAAGTAGCCGTGCGCCGGATGGGCCGGGGCGAGCGCCTCGGCGGAGACGACCCGGAACATCCGCAGCCCGTCGGGGTCGGTCAGGTCGTGCTCGGTCAGCCCGACCAGCGAGCGCAGCATGGCCATGCCGTCGTGCGGGTCGACGGGCACGGCCGCCAGCGCGGCGGCGCTGCGCCGGTCCAGCACGCCCTCGAGCAGCGCGGCCTTGTCGGCGAAGTGGTGCGCGAGGCCGGGGTGGGTGAGGCCCGCCCGGGCGGCGACGTCACGCAGCGACGTCCCGTTGAAGCCCTTCTCGGTGAACGCGGCGACCGCGGCGTCCAGGATCTCCGTCCGGCGGCGCGCGCGGTTCTCCGCCTGCCGTCCGACCTTGGGCCGGACGGGGGCACCCTCGCTCAGCGGCACGACCTGCTCCTCCCCTCCGCGGCACGTCCGAGCGCACCGCGGCCCGGCCACTGTAGTCAGCGGCCGGGCCGGTTCCGTGCAGCGTCCGGTCAGCGCGCTCCGCGCACCGGGACGATCAGCACCGCGCCGACCAGCCCGACGACGGCGGCCACGCCGAAGAACAGGCTGAAGTTGCCGGGGCTGCCGGCGGCCGCGCCGATGGCCAGCAGGGTCGGCGCCACCACCGGGACGACGATGTTCGGCAGGCTCATGGCCAGGTTCATGATGCCGAGGTCCTTGGCGGGGTTCGCCGGGTCGGGCAGCACCTGGGTGATGAGGGCGAAGTCCACGGCCAGGTAGACGCCCTGGCCCAGGCCCATCACGGCGCTGGCGATCAGGAACTCACCGAAGCTGTTGGCCGACGCGACCAGCGCCAGGCCGACCGCGAAGATGAGCGCGGAGACGATGACGAACGGCTTGCGGCGACCCACCTTGTCGGAGACCCGCCCCAGCACGGTGGAGAAGACGAGCGCCGTGACGCCGAGCACGAGCGTCGAGAGGAACACCCGGCCGGCCACGTCCACCGGGTCCACGTGCAGGTCCGCGATCAGGTAGACGGCCTGGTAGGCGTTGACGGCGGCGATCGCGCAGAAGACGGCGAAGCGGCTGAAGAAGGCCAGCGCGAAGTCCGGGTACCGGCGAGGGCTGACCCAGAACGTCGAGACGAGGCCCTTCACACCCGCGCCGCGGGAGGGCTCGGCGGGTGCCGCGGTGCCGACCGAGGGCGCGACGACGGCCATGAGCAGCATCGCGACGGCCGCCAGCGCCGCCGGCACCAGGACCATCGGCGCCAGGTGCGGGGAGAACAGGCTCGCCACGAAGAGGCCGACCACGGCACCCGCGGTGCCGGCGACGCCGAAGAGCGCCGAGACCGGGCCGCGACGCTCGGGCGAGAACAGGTCGGGCACGAGGGCGCCGAGCGCGGTGAGGCCGGCGATCTGGCCCAGCGTCATCACGAGCCAGCCGAGGGCCAGGGTGAGGACCGAGCCCGCCACCACGACGAGGAGGCCGCCGAGGACGACGAGGAGGGCGCCGGCGACCAGGTAGGGACGACGGCGACCCCAGCGGCTGCTGGTCCGGTCCGAGAGCCGCCCGACCACCGGGTTGAGCACGAGGGCGGCGACACCGGCGAAGCCGTTCGCGATGGCGATCGTGGTCGTCGAGGTGGCCGCGTCGATCGCGGTCGCCTGGAGCGGCAGCGTGAGGATGCCGACCGAGAGCAGCGCGCCGAAGAGCAGGGTCGACGCGAGCGCGAGGACGGCGACGAAGCCGGTGCCCGGGTCCAGGAAGCCATGCGCCTCGGCCTCCTCCGACGGCAGGGTTGGTTGGTTGGCGCTCCCCGACAGCAGTGACATCTGGCTTCTCCTCTTTCGCTCGGCCCAGTGAACAGGACCCGATGACTGACGCGTGACGTGGCCCACTGGCGACGTGTGGCGCACACTACACATTCAGTTGCCATGTGGTAAGTCTTTGCATGCCAGTTGGTAACTTTCACAGGACGGACGCAGGCATGACGCTCACCACCGAGGCCCTCCCGCCCGCTCCCGCACCCCGGTCGGGAGCGGGTTCAGCACCTGCGTCGTCGCCGGCCGCCGCCGACGCCCGCCCGCTGCTCGGCGGCGCGGCCTGGGTCGGGCCGCACGAGCCGGTCGTGCCGCCGGTGGGCGAGCGACCCGCGTACCTGCTGGCCTGCACGTTCGAGCACACCGCGGGGCTCGCCCCCGTCCTCGTCCACGCCACGGCCGAGGGCGTCTACGAGCTGTTCTGCAACGGCACCCGCGTGGGCGACGAGCAGCTGACCCCGGGGTTCTCCGCCTACCGTCGGCGCCTCGAGGTCCAGACCGCCGACCTCACGCCCCTGCTCCGGCCCGGCTCCAACACGCTGGTGGCCGTCCTCTCGGACGGCTGGTTCCGTGGGCGCCACGGCTTCCAGCGCCACGGCGACGGCTTCGGCGAGCGCACCGCCCTCCTCCTCCGAGTCGAGCAGGTGGACGCCGGCGTCGCACCCGGCCGGGGGCGCACCCTGCTCGTCTCGGGCGACGGCTGGCGCTCGCGTCCCTCGCACGTGCTGCGCGCCGACCTGATGGACGGCCAGTCCCTCGACCTGCGCGCCCTCGACCCGGAGTGGTTCACCGCCGCGCCCACCGACCCGGACTGGCAGCCCGTCCGGACCACGGGACGCGTCGCCTCCGACGACGTCCGCCTGGTGCCGCCCACCGCGCCCCCGGTGCGCGCGGTGCGCGAGGTCGCCCCGATCACGACCACCGTGCTCGACGACGGCACCCGCGTGCTCGACCTGGGCCTCAACCTCAACGGCTGGGTGCGCCTGGCCGGGCGTGACGGCAAGCCGATCGCCCCGGAGGGCACCCGCCTGACGCTGACCCACGGCGAGGCGCTGGACGCCGCGGGCCGTGTCGACACCGGCCACCTGCGCGCCTTCGACTTCGCCACCAAGCAGCTGCTGCCCGCCGGTCAGGTCGACGAGGTGATCACCTCGGGCGTCCCCGGCGAGGAGGCCGAGCCGCGCCACACCACGCACGGCTTCCGCTACGTCCAGGTCGAGGGCCTCCCCCGCGAGGCGGACGCCGAGGTGCGCGCCGTCGAGGTCCGTACCGACCTGCGCGACACCGGCGCCTTCACCTGCGACGACCCACGGCTCGAGCGGCTGCACGAGGTCGTGGTGAACAGCCTGCGCGCCAACACCTGCGGGGTGCCCACGGACTGCCCGCAGCGCGAGCGCTCCGGGTTCACGGGTGACTGGCAGGTCTTCGTCGGCACCGCCGCGCTCCTCGCCGACGTCCACGCGTTCTCGCGGCGCTGGCTGGCCGACCTCCGCGCGGACCAGTGGGTCGACGGCAGGGTGCCCACCGTCGTGCCGAACCCCGCCGGCGCGCAGCCGTCGGGGGACGCCTTCGAGGACATGAGCGCCGGCTCCGCGGGCTGGGGCGACGCCGCGGTCCTCGTGCCCTGGGAGCTGTGGCGGGCCTACGGCGACGCCGGTGTGCTCGCCGAGAGCCTCCCCTCCATGCGCGCCTGGGTCGACGGGCAGGCCGAGCGGGCCGCCTCGGGACGCCATCCCGACCGGGCCGCCCGCCGTCCCGAGCCGGCCGCCCACGAGCGCTACCTGCTCGACACCGGCTTCCACTTCGGCGAGTGGCTGGAGCCCGGCGTCGAGCCGCACCCCGACCCGCGGGTCGACCACGCGGTCGTCGCGACCGCGTTCCTCGCCCGCTCGGCGCGCCTGCTGGCGGCGTCCTGCACCGTGCTGGGGCTGGCGGACGAGGCGGCCCGCTACGGGGACCTCGCCGACGGCGCGACCGGCGCCTGGCAGGCCGAGTTCCTCGGGCCCGACGACCGCGTGGCGGCGGACGGCACCGTGCCGGGCGGCGAGCGGCAGGCCCACTACGTCCGGGCGCTGGCCTTCGGCCTGGTGCCGGCCGAGCGGCGGCAGGCGGTCGCCGACCGGCTGGCCGAGCGGGTCGTGGCCGACGGGACACGGCTGACCACCGGGTTCCTCGCGACCGGGCAGCTCCTGCCGGCGCTGGCCGACCACGGGCACGCCGACCTCGCGCACGCGCTCCTGGTGCGCACCGGGGTGCCGTCCTGGCTGGGCATGATCGAGGCCGGCGCCACCACCATGTGGGAGTGGTGGGACGGCGTGGCCGAGGACGGGTCGGTGCGCGGCTCGCTCGACCACTACTCCAAAGGCGCGGTCGCCTCGTTCCTGCACACCCACCTGGCCGGCGTCCGCCTGCCGGACCTGCCCGGGGCCGGTGAGGCCGGCTACGCCCGGGTGCGCGTGGAGCCGCTGCCCGGGCCGTCCCTCAACCGGGCCTCGACCCGGCTGGAGACCGTGCGCGGGCCCCTGACCTGCGCGTGGACGCGTGAGGACGCTGCGTTCACGCTGACGCTCACCCTGCCCGTGGGCACGACCGCCGACGTCGTCCTGCCCGACGGCAGCACGCGCACCGTCACCGGCGGCGACCACGTGTGGGAGTGCCCCGCCTAGACGACCCACCCCCACGACACCCGCCGTTGCACGGCGCACAACCCGAGATCCACCTCACAGCGAGCAAGGATGGTCCCCATGTCCTTCGAGTACCTCTCCGACGCCTCCGGCCGCCCCGCGTGGGACGGCGTCCTTCCCGGCCGACCCACCCCGTTCTTCCTCGAGGCGGGCTCCGGCGAGCACGCCAAGCTCTTCGGCGACCACTTCACCGTGATGCTGTCCGGTGACGAGACCGACGGGCAGTTCGGCATGTTCATGGCCACATGCCCTCCCGGTGAGGTCATCCCGGCCCACACCCACGCCGACACGCACGAGACGTTCTTCATCGTCGAGGGCGCGGTGCGGGTCTTCCTGGAGACCCCCGAGGGCGAGATCGACAAGCTGCTCGAGCCGGGCGACTTCGGCTTCGTGCCGAACGGCTACAAGCACGCCTACCGGGTCGAGAAGCAGTCGAGGATGCTCGGCGTCGCCACCGGCGGCTTCGAGCGGTTCTTCCAGCACATGGGCACCCTCGCGGACGCCATCGACCCGGCGTCCCCGCCCTACGTGCCCGACTTCCCGCGGATGGGCGCGGCCGCCCAGCGCCACCACATGGAGTTCCACCCGCAGCACCGCTGGGAGAACCAGTAGGACGTCGCCGACGCTGACGCCCTGCACCCCCGCACCCGCACCCACACCCGCCAGGAGGAGACCCACCCGTGCCGCGCCCTCCCATCGTCCCGCCCTTCGACGCGCCCTTCGCCGCCCCGCTGGTGACCCCTGCCGGGCACCGCCTGCTCCCCGGCCTCGCCTACGCGAGCACGGACGCCGGACGCCCGCTCGAGCTGGACGTCCACCTGCCCCTCGCCCCGACGGACCGGGCGCTGCCGGCGGTCGTGTTCCTCCACGGCGGGGCGTGGCGCGTGGGGCGGCGGACGGGCGCCGGGCCGATGTTCTCGCCGGCCGCGTACGAGCCGTTCGTCGAGGTCACCCGGGCCGGGTGGGCGGTGGTCAGCATCGACTACCGACTCACCGGGGAGGCGACCTGGCCCACGCAGCTGCACGACGTGAAGGCGGCGCTGCGCTTCGTCCGGCACCGCTCCGGCGAGCTCGGGATCGACCCGGACCGCCTCGCGGTGTGGGGCGAGTCCGCCGGTGCCCACCTGGCCGCGCTGGCAGCGCTCACCGGGGACTCCGGCGACGAGACCCTGGAGGGCCAGGTGGGGGTGACCGGGCCGTCGACCGCGCTGAGCCGGGCGATCTGCTGGTACCCGCCCACCGACCTGCCCGGGATCTCCACCGACCGCGGCGAGGACCCGACCACCCGCGACTCCCCCGAGGCCCTTCTGGTCGGTGGCGCCATCCCCGAGCGCCCGGACGTCGCCAGGCACGCCAGCCCCCTCACCCACGTGCACGCGGGCGCGCCGCCGTTCCTGCTGGTCCACGGCACGGCCGACTCCCTCGTCCCGCACGTGCAGTCCGAGCGGCTGCGCGACCGGCTGGCCGACGCCGGCGTCCCCGTCGAGCTGGTCAGCATCGAGGGGGCCGAGCACGCCTGGATGGCCGACGCGGACGCCGCCCGCACCGCGCTCGACGCCACGCTCCACGCGCTGGGCTGACGTCACGCCTCGGGCAGACGACACCTAGACGTGATCGGGGTGGATGCGGTGCATCTGGCGCACCGCATCCACCCCGATCACGGTGCCGCCGCCGGCCGCAGGAGCGTCAGCCCTCCCGCGGCGAGCTCAGGACCAGCACGACGACCACCGCGACGCTCACCACCGCCGCGACCACCAGCGGACCGGCCACCGTCGACCACGGCAGCAGCGGCGCCGCGAGCAGGACGACGGCGGCGAGGGGCAGCGCAACGTTGACCGGCCCCGGCGCGACGTCCCGGACGGCGACCCACCAGATGCCCAGCACGAACACCGCGATCGGCAGGCAGAGGGCCAGGGCGCTCGCCCGCTCGCCGAGCTCGCTCGCGCCGGTGGCGGTGTCGATCTGCAGCTCGATCCCGGCGGAGAACGCCCCGGCGGCCGCGAACACGAAGTAGTGGGCGTAGCCGTAGCGCAGCGACCGCCACAGGCTGCCGATCGCGCGGTGGTGCGGCGGCCAGAAGTAGAGCCACCACAGGGCGGCCGTCACCAGGAACGCCACCACGGAGATCAGGACGAGAGGGCCGACCGCCTCGTCGCCGTGCAGCGCCTCGATCACGGCGTTGGCCGAGGCCAGCAGGCTCTCGCCGAGGAGGATGAGGGTGAACAGGCCGTACCGCTCGGTGATGTGGTGCGGGTGCCACGGCGTCTGCCCGGCTCGCTCCGCCAGGACGGGCACGGCCAGCTCCGCCACCACGAGAACGACGACGGCCACCTGCCCCGCCACCCCGGGCAGCACGAGCATGACCAACCACAGGACCTGCACGGCGGCGATCCCGGCCGCGTAGCGCTGGGTGGCCCGCCGGCTGGCTCCGGCGTGCCGGGAGGCGCGCAGCCACTGCGCCACCATGGCCACGCGCATCACGACGTAGCCGTAGACGAGCAGCCCGAAGTCCTGCTCGGCGAACGCCGGCTCGATGCCGGCGGCCAGGACGAGGACGCCGGCCATCTGGACGAACGTGAGCACCCGGTAGAGCCAGTCGTCCGTGGCGAAGGACGTCGCGAACCAGGTGAAGTTCATCCACGCCCACCAGATGCCGAAGAACACCAGCCCGTAGACCAGGACGCCGTCGACGACGTGCTCCTCCGCGAGCGCGTGGTGGAGCTGGGAGGCGGCGATGCTCACCGCGACCACGAACACCAGGTCGAAGAAGAGCTCCAGGGTGCTGGCGGTGCGGCCGGGCTCGGCGGCGTCGCGAGGCCGCATCGGGAGGAGGCGGAACCGGCCCTGCGCGGTGCTGGTCGTCACCCGGCCGATCCTGGCAGAACCCGGGCGATCGCGACACGGTGCGGGCACGACCGGTCCGGTTTGCCCGGTCACATGCGGTTCTGCCTAGGCTCGCGCGGTGAGCCTCGACAGCACCGCCACCCTGCTCGTGATCGACGTCCAGGAGGGGTTCAAGGACCCGTCCTGGGGCCCGCGCAACAACCCGGACGCCGAGCGGAACATCCGACGGCTCACCGACGCGTGGCAGGCCGGCGGGCGGCCGGTCGTCGTCGTCCGGCACGACTCGACCGACCCCAGCTCCACGTTGCGCCCCGGGCAGCCCGGCAACGACCTGGTCCCCCAGGTCGCCGCCCTCGAGCCCGCCCTGCTCGTCACCAAGTCCGTGAACTCCTGCTTCTACGGCACCCCGTCGCTGGAGGACTGGCTGCGCGAGCACGGCGCCGCCCAGCTGGTCGTCGTCGGCGCGACCACCAACCACTGCGTCGAGACCACGTCCCGGATGGCCGGCAACCTCGGCTTCGACACCACCCTCGCGATCGACGCCACCTGGACGTACGACCTCGAGGGCCCGCACGGCCTGCGCCTGACCGCGGAGGAGCTGCACACCGCCACCGCCGTCAACCTCGAGGGCGGCGAGTTCGCGCGCGTGCGCACGACCGACGAGGTGCTCGCGCTCCTCTGAGGCAGGCCGCCCCCAGACCGCCTGCGCCGGGACCGCGAGTGCTCAGACCCCCGCAGGCTCCTCGACGTCCGCCGACGCCGACGCCGGCGCCGAGCCGGAGCCGGAGTCGGAGCCGGCAGACCGCCGACCCGCGCGCACGTCGACGACGAGCGCGGCGAGAGCGCCGGCCCACAGCACGACCAGGACGGGCAGGGACCACTCCCCCAACCAGTCCGCGACGTCCGAGACGGGGTTGGCGTACCCGACCCGCGCCAGCAGCCACCCGCACGCGGCCACCCCGGTGAGCGAGGCGGCCGCCAGACGGACGACCGCGTAGACGCGCTCGAGCCGGGACAGCATCACCAGGGCGGGCAGGACGGCGGCGACCACCACGAGCTGCATGAGCTCGATGCCCAGGTTGAAGCCGAGCAGGGCGAGCACCAGGTGCAGGCCGGTGAGGTCGAGCGAGCGCAGCACCTCCGAGAACGCCAGGCCGTGGACGAGCCCGAACGAGCCGGCGACGAGCGCCTCGCGGCCGGGGAACAGCGGCCGCACGGCGTGCACCGCCGCGACGAGGATCGACAGCGCGATGGCCGCCTCGACCCACGACTCGTGCACCGGCAGCCCGTAGGCGCCCAGCGCGAGCGTGATCGAGTGCCCGAGGGTGAAGGCGAGCGTGGTGGCGCCGATCCGCCGCAGCGCGGTGCGCCCGTCGACGCGGCCGGCCCACCGGCGTCCTGCCTCTCGACCCGGAGCCCGCGCGCGCCGCAGCGCGAGCAGCGGCGCCGGGAGCAGCAGGGTGAGCAGGAACAGCTGGTGGTCGACACCCTCCTGGATGTGCTGCATCCCCAGCTGGACCATGTCGGTGAACGCCGACGCGGACGTGCCCGACGACAGGTCGACGTGCAGCTCCTCGATCGTGTTCGTGACGGTGTCGCGCTTGATGGTGCCGACCTCGTAGGCGCCGCTGAAGTCGTCGTCGGTGGAGTCGGACTCCACCGTCACGATGATCGTGTGCGTGGCGACCTTGTCGACGATCGCGTCGAAGCCGAGGTCGAAGGACTGCTCGGCCTCCTCGGCGTCCGTGTCGGCCGGCGGCGTGAGGGTGAACGTGGTCTCCAGCGCGGCGTAGATGCCGGTGGTGGTGGACGTCCCGGCGCTGACGACCGTGAGGTCGCCCCCGCTGACGGTCCACTCCTCCCCGTCGTCCGTGGTCGGCTGGAAGTGCTCGAGGAGGTACTCCTCGATGGCGTCGGCGTTCGCGTCGACGTCCGCCTGCGTCTCGTCGCCCAGGTCGAGCCCGGTGGCGGACTCAAGGTCGGAGAGCGGGATCTCCACGGTCGCCACGACGTCGCTGTCGGTGACGGCGAGCTCGATGGTCGAGGTCGGCACCACGTGGGCGGACGCCGACGTCGCGGACGTCAGCACGAGCACCGCGGTGGCGACCAACGCCACCACGAGCCCGGCGCACGCCCGCGCCGCCCTGCGCACCACGGCGCTCTCCGTCCGCGGGTGCCGGCTCAGCTCTGGGTCCCGCCGTAGTCGGTGACCCGGTCGCGCCACACCGAGTGCGGGTGGGCACCCGAGAGGACGATGCCGTTCTGCATCGAGAACTCGATCCACACCGAGGGACCGTCGATCCGCACGTAGTCGTTGACCTGGGTGAGGCTGGTGGTGCCCGACCAGGCGATGTAGGTCTTGTCGATCTCCTTGCGGTAGCGCTTCATGATGAGCGCCGCGTCGGCGTCCGCGATGTCGTCGACGTAGCCCGCGATGGCCGCGAGCACCTTCTTCTTCTGGGCGGCCGACAGCGTGCCGACCTTGAGGCCCTCGTGGGTGGTGGGGAACTGCCAGTCGTTGCCGGGGCCGAGGACGAGGTCGCTGTAGACGTCGGAGAGCTCCGCCTTCGACTTCTGTGCCGACGTGAGCGAGGCCAGCATCGCCGTGAGGGCGCGCTCCTTGACCTTGAGCACCTTCATCGTCTCGCCGTCCCAGGTGAAGCGGCCGTTCGGCTCGATGCCGCGGAAGGACGGCGTGGCGCCGACGAGCTCGCCGTCCACGTAGGTGTTGGCGACGGCCAGGTGGTGGCCGCCGAACTGCAGCTCCCACGTGCCGGACGTCGAGGGGGTGCCCAGCAGCGCGACGTAGAAGTTCTCGCGGCCGTAGGTGTCCCCGCCGCCGTTCTCGGAGAGGTAGTCGTCGGCGTCGAGGTGCATGGTGATCTCGTCCCAGCCGAGCCCGGTCCGGGTGCCGGTCGCGGCCTTCATGAGGCGCTGGAAGCGGCGCAGCTGGGCGGTGCTGAGGTCGCCGAGGCTGAGTCCGAGACGGCCGGCGCTGCTGTCGGAGGAGCCGCCGCCCGGGCCGCCGCCCATCCCGCCGGTGAGCAGGCCCTGCGGCAGGTTCGACCACCGCTCGGCGTTCGAGAGGCTGTAGTCGTTGAGGACGGTGGAGCGCTGGTCGCTGTCCAGCGAGCGGTAGAACGCCTTGGCCAGCTGGGTGACCGTCTTGGCGCTGGTGGTCGCCGCCGCCGACGTGGTGGCGGTGGCCGCCTCGACCGCGGCGGCGTTCCTGGCGGAGGACGACGCGGAGGCCGCACCGGAGGTGGTCGACGACGCGCTGGTCGACGACGAGGTCGCCGAGCAGCCGGCGGCGAGCATGGCAGTGGCAGAGAGGCCGCCGAGCACCCAGCGTCGGGAGACGGTGCGCTCGGTGAGCGAGTTCTGTCGGGTCATGCGGCGACCGTAAAGAGCGATCCTCGCCGTCCGGACTGCGGACCCTGTGAGCCTTCTGTGCCCTGCTGGCTTCTCTCAGGCGGCCAGCACCCGGCCGATCACCGCCTGCGTCACCGAGTGGTAGCCGGGCCGCGCCACGGCGAAGATCTCGCGGGCGCGGGCCAGCCCCGCGTCGGAGGAGGCCAGCGCCTCGTAGACGCGCCGCACGTACAGCGCCCGTCCGTGGCGGGTGAGGAACGAGGCGAGCGCGGCGTCCACCTCGTCGTCCTCGAGGAAGAAGCCGGAGCGCCCGACGAGCTCCAGCCAGGCGGTCGCGATCTCGATGTTGCCGCTGCCGGAGAGCCCGAAGGCGGCGTCCACGGCGCGCAGCACCTCGTGGGAGGTGCCGACCGGGATCTCCCGGACCAGGTGCACCCACTGGTGGCTCACCCATCCCTCCGTCTCCAGCGAGGACGGCGCGGCGCCGGCCAGCAGGGCCGCCACCTGCACGTCGACCACCGCGAAGGCGTCCGAGTCGAAGGACGGGGCGTTCGAGGGCGCGCCGGGCCCGTGGACCCAGGCCTCGAGCTGCACGTCCTCGTCGCTCAGGCCGGCCGGCTCGAGCAGCTCCGCGCGCAGGTGGGCGAGGAACGTCGGGGTGTCCATCGACGTGAAGGCGAACCGGTCGAAGTAGTCGCGCAGGAAGGCGTCGAAGCGCTCGCGGCCGACCGCCTCCTCCAGCAGCCGCAGGAACAGCGAGCCCTTCTCGTAGGGCACCTTGGCCGGGCCGTCGTCGGGGTCGCGGCCGGCCATGTCGAGCTCGAGCCAGGTGTCGCGGGGCTGCTCGTCACGCACGGCGCGGTCGAGGTCGTGGCGACCCAGGCGCCAGAGCATGGCCGTGTAGTCCGCCCCGAACACCTCCTCGTCGATGCGGCGCTCGAAGTAGGTCGTGAAGCCTTCGTTGA
The DNA here is from genome assembly GCF_004919085.1 of Nocardioides sp. GY 10127. Classification (GTDB taxonomy): domain Bacteria; phylum Actinomycetota; class Actinomycetes; order Propionibacteriales; family Nocardioidaceae; genus Nocardioides. The sequence continues at coordinate 308,937 of NZ_STGL01000002.1, forward strand.
GCCAGATGTCGTTCCAGGTGGAGTTGGTGACGAGGTTGCCCGACCACGAGTGCGCGAGCTCGTGCGCGATGAGGCTGACCAACGAGCGGTCCCCCGCCAGCACCGTCGGGGTCGCGAAGGTCAGCCGCGGGTTCTCCATGCCGCCGTAGGGGAAGCTCGGCGGCAGCACCAGGATGTCGTAGCGGCCCCACCGGTACGCGCCGTAGAGCCGCTCGGCGGCGTCGATCATCGTCCCGGTGTCGGCGAACTCCCAGGCCGCGGACTCCACGACGCCCGGCTCCGCGTACACCCCGGCCCGCTCCCCCATCGCCCGGAACTCCAGGTCGCCCACCGCGAGCGCGATCAGGTACGACGGGATCGGCTCCGGCATCGAGAAGCGGTAGGTGTCGTCGGCCGCCACCACGGTCGGGTTCTCGGCGCTCATGACCGCGAGCAGGCCGGCGGGCGCGTGGATCACCGCGTCGTAGGTCGTCCGGACCGCGGGGCTGTCCTGGCAAGGGAGCCACGAGCGGGCCAGGATCGGCTGGTTCTGCGAGAACAGGAACGGCTTGCCCGAGGACGTCTGGGCCGGGTCCAGCCACTGCAGCGCCTGCGCCTCCGGGTGGCTGGCGTAGGTGAGGACGACGCGGTCGCCCGCCCCGACCTCGACGGTGAGCGCCGCCCCCAGGACGTCGTCGTGCTCGCCGAGGGCGAAGGCCAGCGGCGCGCCGTCCCCGTCGGTGACCTGCTGGACGTCGAGCCGCCAGGTGTCCAGCACGAGGCTGGTGGCCGCCGGGTCGGTGTGCGCCAGGTCGAGGGTCGCCGTCCCCGACAGCGTCCGCGCCTCCAGGTCGACCGTGAGGTCGAGCGACAGGTGCGTCACCACCACCTCGTTCGGGCGCGAGGCGGAGTGCGGGTCGAGGGTGTAGAGAGCAGCCACACCGACAACCTAGCCAACCCGGACGCGGGGGCCGGGGAAGGCTGCGCGAGAGCCTCGGTGAGCGGGATCGGGGTGGATGCGGTGCAGCTGGTGCACCGCATCCACCCCGATCAGGTCGTGCCGTCGCGGGTGCGGGAGCCCTGGCCCGACGCGGCCGCGGACGGGCTCAGGAGAGCCGGTCGATGGCCGCCTGTGCGTCGGTGTTGCCGTTCGCCAGGGCGATCTCGTAGTACGACAGCGCCGTGGCGGTGTCAGCCGGCACGTACACCCCCTGCTCGTAGATCTCGCCGAGCGTGTACGCCGCCGTGGCGATGTCGTGGGCCTCGTCGTCGACGAGCGCCTTGTACAGGGCGATCGCCCCCTCGACGTCCTGGTCGACACCGGTGCCGGCCAGCAGGTAGTCGGCGTAGTACAGACGACCGGTGCTGTCGCCGCGGTCCGAGGCGAGCTCGAAGTACTGGGCGGCCTTGGCGTCGTCCTGGCCCACCCCCGTGCCGTCCTGGTACATCAGCCCGAGGTAGCGCGGCGCCTTGGAGTCACCGGCGTCGCTCGCCTTGAGCATGTAGGAGAAGGCGACCGTGTTGTCGAGCGGGATGCCGGCGAAGTTGTCACCGCCGCCCGGGACGGTGTTGTGCATGTAGAGCAGCCCGATGTTCGCCCAGCCGCGGGGCATCCCCGCCTCGGCGGCCAGGTTCCACCACCGGATCGCGATCTGCACCGCTCGGCGGCCGGTCACGCCGATGTGCTCACCCTGGTACATCTCGCCCATCCAGAGCATGGCGTTGGCGCTGCCCAGCGCCGCGGCGGCCTTGGCGAACTTGAGCTCGAGGGCGTACTGGTCGTCGCCCTCCTGGCTCTCGGTCTTGTAGATCAGGGCCACGTTCTCGAAGTCGGTGGCGGTCAGGCCGGAGACCTTCAGGATGTCGACCTTCTTGGGTGCGTGCTTGGAGAGGCTCGCCGCCGCGGCCGCCTCAGCGGCCGCCGAGCCGGACCCCGCGTGGGTCCCCGAGGCATCAGCCGGGACGGCCGACACCGCGAGCCCGCAGAGTGCCGCCCCGGCGGCGAGGCCTGCGATGAGACGCTTCATGTTCGTTCCCCCTTGGTTGGACCCGCCGCGCAGCGCGGCGGGGCGTGGCAGCGCACGGTCGGGTGGGCAGGGCGAAGCACCCCTCGAGAGGGGGTGGGGGCCGGCGACTGGACCGCGGGCCACCCGGTACGCCACCACCGAGACCGTGAACCGTGACGGCCCTCACACTAGGGAGGGCAAATGATTCGGTCAATGGAAGTAAATACTTCTGACCGAAAGCGAGCGGAACGCCCGCCGCACCCCGGCTAGCCTGACGCCAGCCGCCCGGACGACGGGTCCGCGGCGGCCTCGCCCGCCGCACCGTCCAGCCCTGGAGGAACCCCGATGGCGAACGTCTCCGAGGAGTGGATCCGCCGCACCGTCGAGGAGAGCTGGCGCGCCCAGGAGCTCGAGGTCGGCAGCTTCAACCTCGCCATCTTCGGCAAGACCGGCGTCGGCAAGAGCACGCTGGTCAACGCGATCTTCGGCGAGGACCTGGCCGAGACCGGGATCGGCGAGCCCGTCACCCGGGGCCACCACCTCTACAAGCACTCGTCCGGGTCGCTGGGGGTCTTCGACACCGAGGGCCTCGAGATCGGCAAGGACGACGAGACGATCCTGTCCGAGCTGGCAACCCTGGTCTCCGACCTCAAGCGGCGTCCGGTCCACGAGCAGATCCACGTCGCCTGGTACTGCGTGGGCGCGCGCAGCGGACGCTTCGAGCACGTCGAGGAGGGCTTCGTCCGGCGCCTGCACGAGCTGGGCCTGCCGGTGCTCCTCGTGCTCACGCAGGTGCCCTCGCGCGACGGCGTCCCGCACGAGCGCGCGGTCCAGCTCGCCGACCACATGGCGTCCCTCGACCTGCCGATCGCCACGCGGCGTCCGTTCCTCACCATGGCGGCCCCGGACTCCTTCGACGGCCCCGCGCACGGCCTGGAGGGACTGCTCGATGCCACCTTTCGCGTGGCGCCCGCCGCGGTCCACGACGCCCTGACCCAGGCCCAGCGCATCGACCTGGCGCGCAAGCGGAAGGCCTGCCAGCCCGCGGTGGCCGCGGCCGTCTCGGCGGCGGCCGCCGCGGGGGCCAGCCCGATCCCGTTCTCGGACGCTGCGCTGCTCATCCCGATCCAGCTGGGGATGCTCTCGCGCATCGCGATGACCTACAACGTCCCGCTCCAGCGGGCGACCGGCATGGCGCTGGCGATGACGGCCGCCAGCACCGGTGCCGGACGCACTGTGGTGACCAACCTGGTGAAGCTGGTGCCCGGAGCCGGCACCGTGGTCGGCGGGACCATCAACGCCTCCGTCGCCTCGGTCATCACCTACGCGATGGGCCAGGCCTGGATCGAGATCTGCGACCGCGTCGCCCGCGGCGACCTCAGCCCCCACGTGCTCCTGGACGCGAGCCTGCTGCGCGGTGTCTTCGCCACGGAGTTCAAGGCGCAGGCCAAGCGGAGGATCGGGAAGGGCTGAGCCCGGGACGTCATCCATCCCGGCGCGATCCACGGCCGAATCGCATGACGTCCCCGGGCGGCCGGTGGGCGGTGAGCCGGCGACCGCCCACCGGGCCCCGGGACAGCGGACGGAAACCTCAGCCGGCGACGGCCGCCAGCCGCGGGGTGGAGTCCAGCAGCCGCTGCGTGTAGGCGTCGGTGGGCTGCGTGAGCACCTGGTCGCAGGGCCCCGACTCGACGACGCGGCCCGACCGCATCACCATCACCTCGTCCGCGATCCAGCGGGTCAGGGCGAGGTTGTGGGTGACGAACAGCAGCGCCAGCTGCTCCTGCACCTGCAGCTCGTGGAGCAGGTCCACGATCGAGGCCTGCACCGAGACGTCCAGCGCGGAGGTGATCTCGTCGCACACGAGCACCTTGGGCCCGCTGGCCAGCGCCCGGGCGATCGCGACGCGCTGGCGCTCGCCGCCGGAGAGCTCCCCGGGGTACTGGTGCATGACGCTGCGCGGCAGCCGCACCTTCTCCAGGGCGTCCCCGATCTGCGAGTCCAGCGCGGCCCCGCCCACCCCGCCCAGGCCCTTGAGCGGGACCGCCAGGGAGTGCCCGATCGTCTGGCGCGGGTTCAGCGAGGCGTACGGGTTCTGGAACACGTACTGCAGCTCCTGGTGCTGCCGGCGGGTGCGGCGACGCACCGACCGGGGCAGGGTCTCCCCCGCCAGCTCGACGGCACCGTCGTAGGAGTCCATCAGCCCGATGATGCAGCGGCCCAGGGTCGTCTTGCCGGAGCCGGACTCCCCCACCACGGCCAGGCAGTGCCCGGGCCGCACGGAGAGCTCGACCCCGTGGAGCGCCGTCTTCCGGCCGTACCGCGCCGTGAGGTCCTTGACCGCGAGCACCGGGGCCGCGGGCGCGGCACCGTCGACGGCCGCCACGGCACCCGCCGCTGACGGGCGCGGCCGGTCCAGGTCGGGGATCGCCTCGAGGAGCTCGCGCGTGTACTCCTCCCTCGGCGCGGCGAAGAGCTCGGCCGCGCGGCCGGTCTCCACGAGGTGCCCGGAGTAGGCCACCATCACCCGGTCCGCGATGGCGGCGACCACCGCCAGGTCGTGGGTGATGTAGAGCGCGGCGATGTCGTGGCGCGAGCAGACGCTGCGCACGACGTCCAGCACGTAGGCCTGCGTGGTGACGTCGAGGCCGGTGGTGGGCTCGTCGAAGACGATGAGCCGCGGCCGTGCCACCAGGCTGGCGGCGATGCAGACCCGCTGCTGCTGGCCGCCCGAGAGCTGGTGCGGGAAGCGCTGGAGGAACTCGTCGGTCGAGGGCAGCTGCACCTCGGCGAAGATCGCGCGCACCTCCTCGCGCCACTCGGCCCGGGAGCCGTCGGTGCGGTGGGCGGCCAGCACCTCGAGCACCTGCTCGCCCACGCGCAGGGCCGGGTTCAGCGCGGTCGTCGGGTCCTGCGGGACGTAGGAGATCAGCGATCCCCGGGCCGCACGCAGCTCCGCGACGTCCATCGCCAGGACGTCCTGGCCGTCGACCACGATCCGGCCGCTCGCCGGCGAGGCGCCCGAGCGGAAGAAGCCGAGCAGCGCGGTGCCGATCGTGGTCTTGCCCGAGCCGGACTCCCCCACGAGGGCGACGATCTCGCCGGCCTCCATGGTGAATCCGACCTCGTCCACGATGGCCCGGCCACCGCGGTCCAGCGTCACCTGGAAGTCCGACACCTCCACGAGCGTCATCACTGCACCTCCGTCCGGTCCGTGCCGGCGATCGTCCGGCCGAGTCCCTCCGACACGAGGCTGACCGAGATGGAGAGCATCGCGATGAGCGTGGCGGGGGCGAGGACCGCGAGCGGCGAGATGGAGATGCCGGTGCGGTTCTCGTTGATGATCAGGCCCCAGTCCGACTGCGGCGCCTGCACGCCGAAGCCGAGGAAGCTCAGGCTGGCGATGAGCAGCACCGACCAGGTCAGGCGCAGGCCGAACTCCACCGAGAGCGGCAGCGACATGCTGGGGAGGATGTCGCTGAACAGCACCTTCAGGCGGGGGACGCCGAGCACCTCGGCGGCCTCCACGAACGAGCGGCCCCGCAGGTCCATCGTGAGGCCCCGCGAGAGGCGCGCCACGCGGGGCGCGTGCGAGGCCGCGGTGAGCAGCACGATGAGCCACAGGTCGGTCCCGAGCAACGAGACCACCATGAGGACCAGGACGATCGAGGGGAACGCCAGCACCAGGTCGGTGCCAGCCATGATCGTGTCGTCCACGGCCTTGCGCGCGAAGCCGGCCGTCATGCCGATGACGATGCCCACGAGCAGGCCCAGGGCCGCCGCGGAGAACGACATCCACAGGACGGTCCAGCCACCGTGCAGGACCCGCGACAGCACGTCCCGCCCGAGGCTGTCGGTGCCGAGCCAGGCGGACGAGCTCGGCGGGTCGAAGGGTGCACCGACGAACTCCGTCGGCGAGTGCGGGGCCACGAACGGGCCCACCACGGCGACGCCCACCACGAGCACGAACATCACCAGCCCGATCTGCGTGCGGCGCAGGCGCAGCGCCCGCCGCAGGACACCGGAGCGGCGGACCGTCTCCCCGGGGAGCAGGTCGGGCTCGGCGAGCGGGGCGGTGTCGGGCGTGATCTCTGCCTGGGTCATGACGTCGCCGTCCTCAGCTTCGGGGTCAGGTAGACGGTGGCGACGTCGGCGAGCAGGTTGACGACCATGTAGACGGTCGCCAGGAGCAGCGTGCTCGCCTGGACCATCGGCAGGTCACGTCCGGAGACCGCGTCGGTGAGGGCGGTGCCGAGCCCCGGGTAGGCGAACAGGTACTCGACCACGACGACGCCGCCGACGAGGTAGGCCAGCGTCTCGGCCAGGGCCTGGACCGGCGGCACGAGCGCGTTGGGCAGCGCGTGACGGAACAGGATGCGGCGCTCGCTGATGCCCTTGAGCCGCGCGTTCTGCACGTAGTCGCTGTCGAGCACCTCGATCATCGACGCGCGGATCAGCCTGGTCAGGTACGGCACCGAGACGAGCACCAGCACGGCCACCGGGAGCACCAGTGCGTTCGGCGTCGACAGCGGGTTCTGGTCCGCCGCCAGCAGGGCCGTCGCCGGGAAGAGGTGCATCAGCCCGGTGGAGAAGATCACGACCAGGAAGATGCCCAGCACGAACTCCGGCAGGGCCGAGACCACCATGAGGACGGAGAGCGTGGCGGTGTCGAAGAGCTTGTCGCGCTTGACGGCCGTGTAGACGCCGAGCAGCACCGAGACCGGCACGATCACGATCACCGTGAGCAGGAGCAGGACGCCCGAGTTGCGGACCTTCTCCGCGAGCACCTGCGAGACCGGCTCGTTCAGCGTGAGCGAGGTGCCGAAGTCGCCGTGCAGGGCCCCGGTGATCCAGCTGAGGTACTGCGCGGTGATCGGCTGGTCCAGGCCCAGCTGGGCCCGCATCTGGGCCAGGGCCTTCGGGGTCGCCTGGTTGCCCAGGATGGCGTTGGCCGCGTCCCCCGGCAGGATCTGCGTCGCGCCGAACACCAGGATCGACACGACGAGCAGCGACACCACCGTGTAGGCCAGCCGGCGCACGATCCACAGGTGCCGTCGCGCGGACGGCTTGGGCACCGCCTCCCCCGGAGCCGGGGCGGGCTCCGGGGGGAGGCGGTGGAGCACGCCCTCGTTCTCGAGGGTCTCGATGCTCGCGGTCAGGTCTTCAGCACTCACAGCTCAGCACTCACGTCTCCGCAGTCAGGCGTCAGCCGTCGGCTCACGCCAGCGAGAGCTGGTTGTAGTGGAAGCCCATCGGGTAGCCGTCGGTCGACTCCACGGCCCCCACGACGTTGGTCGTGTAGGCGTCCACGTTGTTGATGAACGCCGGGATGATGTAGCCGCCGCGCTCGAACTGGATCTCCTGCATCTGGCCCTTGAGGTCGCCGCGCTTGGCGTCGTCCATCTGCCGGTTCGCCTGCTTGTAGAGCGACTCGAACTCGGCGTCCTCGAAGTGCGTCTCCTTGAACGTGGACGCCTTGAGGTCGGAGAAGGCGACCTGGGCCAGGTACGACGGCGGCTCCGACCAGCTGCTCATGGACAGCGGGTAGGTGAGGTACCGGTCGCCGAAGTAGGCGTTGGTCTGCAGGGTCGTGATCTTCACGTCGACGCCCGCCGCCTTGGCCTGCTCGGCGAAGACCTGGGTGGTCGCGGTGACGCCGGGGGCGAACTCGGCGGTGAACAGCTCGACCTGGAGGTCCTCGTAGCCGGCCTGCTTGAGCAGGCTCTTGGCCTGGTCGATGTCCTGGGTCCGCACCAGGTCGGAGCGGAAGTCGGGGTCGTGCGGGCTGTGCAGGTCGGACGCGGCGGTCGCGCTGCCGTTGAACGCCTGCGTGACGAGCTGGTCGCGGTCCACGAGCAGCCGCAGCGCCTGGCGCACGGCCACCTGGTCGTAGGGCGAGACCTGGCAGTTCATGGCGATCGGGCGGAAGCCGCCCGTCTTGTTGGTCACCAGGTTGTAGGCGGCGTTGCTCTCGTAGACCTTCACCTGCTCCGCCGGCACGTCCGAGTAGTCGACCTGCCCGCCGATGAGCGCGTTGAGGCGCGCCTGCGGGTCGGTGATCTCGCTGGCGCGCACCTGGTCGACCCAGGCCACCTGGCCGTAGTAGTCGTCGAACCGGTCGTAGACGGTGAGGGACGCGGCCTCGTACTTACTGATCTTGAACGGCCCGAAGCCGTCGGGGTTGGTCTTCGGGTCGTAGCCGTCCGGCACGATCACCGAGGTCACGGTCATCATCGGGTAGATGAACTCCGCGTACGGGGCTGGCAGGTTGAAGACGACGGTGAGGTCGTCCTTCTTGACCACGCCCTTGGGGTCGATGAAGCCGAGCATGGCGTTGGACGGGCTGCCGGCCAGGCTGAACATCCGCTTGATGCTGTAGATGACGTCGTCCGCGGAGAGCTTCTTGCCCTGGTGGGAGACCACGCCGTCGCGCAGCTTCACCGTCCAGACGTCACCGGTGGCGTTGGAGGTGATGGACTCGGCGAGGCGGTACTCGACCTCCGAGGTGCCGAGCTTGCGGTAGGCCAGGTAGTCATGCGCGTTGACCGCGCGGCAGGCGTCGTTGGTGACGGACTGCAGGTGGGGGTCGATGCTGCCGGGGCCGTCGTTGAAGAGGGCCAGCCGCAGGGTGCCGCCCTTCTTCTGGGGGCCGGCGGAGGCGGCCCTGGTGCCGGCGGTGCTGCCCGAGCCGCAACCCACGAGCGTCGCGCCGCCCAGGAGCACCGCGCCCCCGGCCAGGGCGCCACCCAGGAAGGTGCGACGGTTGGGTCGAGCGGTGAGGTGGAATCGGCTCTGCTGGTTCGGGCTCACGGTCCTGTAACTCCCTCGTGCGGTCGGCCTGTGCGGTCGGCAGCCCACGTCGCTGGAAGCTGTCCATCGGCAGCCGGCGCCCCGAGCGCCCTGCCGTCTCGTCACCTTGGGGCACGGCCGCCGACGAGGGCTTTGGCCTATCGCAAGAAATGTGCGCGGGGCGTTTGGGACTTGTTCCAGAGACTCCCGATATCGGGGTGGGGTTGCATCACGGCGTGCGACGGCCGGTCGCTTGCCCGATGACGCGTGCGCGCCGACCGTCACCCCCTGATCCGGAGGAATTCATCGTGAACAACGAAATGGCGGAGAACGCCGCCGAGAAGTCGGGGCTGCGGCTCTCGTGCGCCGACTACAGCTTCCGCCCGCTGCAGCCGTGGGAGTCGGCGATGCAGGCCATCGCGGGGCTGGGCCTCGACGGCGTCGACCTCTGCCTCATCGGCGGGTCCTCCCACCTCAACGTGGAGGACCTGATGGCCGACCCCGACGCGATGGTCCGACGGATCAACGACACGGTGGCGGCCACGGGCGTGGCGATCGCCGACATCGCCCTCCTGGCGGACCCGGACCTGCAGACCCTCAGCAACTTCGGCTACATGGCCGCCAACAACCCCGACCCGGAGCTGCGCGAGGCCGCGGACGCGATGTTCGAGGCGGTCCTGGACGTCGCCGCGCGGGTCGGCGCGCGCAGCCTCACCGTGCTGCCCGGCGTCCTGTGGCCCCACGAGACGAAGGAGGAGTCCTTCCAGCGCACGGTCACTGTGCTGACCGAGATGGCGCTGAAGGCGCAGGCCAGGGGCGTGAAGCTCTGCGTCGAGCCGCACGTCGGCTCGGTGATCCAGGACCCGGAGGACGCCCTGCGGCTGTGCCAGGAGGCCGCCCCCTGCGGGCTCACCCTGGACTACAGCCACTTCATCAGCCGGGGCGTCGAGCAGGACGCCCTCGACGAGCTGACCAAGCACGCCGTCTACGTGCACGCACGGGCCGCCACGACCGGTCGGCTCCAGGTCCCGCTCGAGCGCTCCGAGATCGACTTCCCGCGCTGGATGGACGTCCTCACCGGCAACGGCTACGAGGGCTACGTCGGGTTCGAGTACGTCAACATCGAGGGCGACTTCCAGCTCGACGACATCGACACCCTCACCGAGACCGCCAAGATGCGCGACCTGCTGCGCGGCCACTGGGCGACCGTCGACGCCGGCTGAACGGCCCCTCCCGGGCTCCTCGATCGCCCTGCCCGGATCTGTGGCCGGCCAGGGTCCCGACCCCGGCCTCGGACGACCTCCGAGGCCGGGGTCGACTCGTTTCGGGAAGAAATCCCCACCATTCTCTTCTTCATCCGGTCGACACGAGCAGGAAATATCCTTCGAGTGAGGAGATTCTGCTCGGTCGCGATATTCACCGGGCCCGCGGAAAGGGCGACGAATTCGGGTCGAAACGGCCCACCACGAGGCGTCCCCACGGACGATCCGCCTGCTCCCGAGCCGCCACGTCCCCGGGTCCGCCACGGGCGTCGGCGGCACCACCTAGGCTGGCCGGGCCATGCCGCTTCCCGACCCCGCACCCGCGCCCGCCTCCGACGCGCCGGCCCAGCCGTCGGCGGCCGCCGCGCTGGCCCGCACCGGCGAGAAGAAGCTGCTCCTGGTCGTGGACGCCCCCTCCCTGCTGCACCGCAACCACCACGCCCGGGCCTACACGCGGATGGTGGACCGGGCGAACCGGCCGGTCTGGGCGCTGCACGGGATGCTGCGGCAGATCATCGAGGCGATCGACACGTTCGCCCCGGACGCGGTCGTCTTCGGCCTGGACGACCGGACGGCGTCCGAGCGGCGCGACTTCTACCCCGACTACAAGGCCGGCCGCGCCGAGAAGGCACCGGAGCTGGTGGACCAGCTGGAGCGAGCGGGCTCGCTGCTCGACGCGCTCGGGCTGGCCACGGTCACCCCGCCCGGGCTGGAGGCCGACGACGTCAACGCCTCCGGGGCGTCCTGGGCGGGCCGGCACGGCTGGGAGTGCGTCGTCATCACCTCGGACCGCGACGCCTTCGCCCACATCAGCGAGCACACGAAGGTGCTGCGGCTCATCGACGGCGGCATCCATGCCTCCCCCCTGCTGACCCCGCGCAGCCTGCGGGCCATGTACGGGGTCGACGCGTCCAGCTACCTCGCCTACGCGGCGCTGCGCGGGGACGCCAGCGACAACCTGCCGGGCGTGAGCGGCATCGGCGAGAAGGCGGCGGCCGCGCTGCTGGAGGTCGCCGGCTCCATGCAGGAGGTGTGGGCCGACGTCGAGCACGACGAGGGCAGGACGCTGGCCGCGGCGCTCGACTCCTGGTCGCTCGAGCAGGGCGGACGCCGGCTCGGGGCCCGGCTGGTGAAGGCGCTGCGCGCCCCCGACGCCCGCGAGCGCTACGACTTCAACGTGCGGATCATGACCGGCCGCGACGACCTCGACCTGCGGCTCACGCCCGACGTGCCGGGCTCGCCCGGGCTGCTGCCGCTCGACATCGACAGGGTCAGCCGCGTGGTCGGGTTCCTGGGCAACCAGTCCACCACCGACCTGGCGCTGCGCGTGCTGACCGGCGACCCGGCGTCCGCCTCGCGCCGCTGACCCCCCGCCAAGAATCTCGAGGCGGGCTCGGCCCGCGGCTCCGCCGCAGGCCGGAGAGCCCGCCTCACCTGTGACGGGTGATCCCCGACAAGGGCGCCTCTGCGAGCGTCCGGACGTGACCGCCGCGAACATCCCCGACGACCTGGCGCGCGACGCCTACCTCTACGCCTACTCGATGGACGAGGCGTACCGGTTCCTCCACGAGACCACGATCGCCCCCGGGGTGGCCCTCAACGAGTTCCAGACGATCAGGCACCTGGCCGACGACACCTACACCGCGCACCCCACGATCAACAACGACACCCTGCACGTCATGGGGTGGTTGGACCTGGGCGCGGAGCCGGTGCTCGTCACGGTGCCCGACGCCGACGAGGGCCGCTACTGGATCCTCCACACCATGGACCTCGGCCACTACACGAACGCGATGATCGGCTCGCGCACGCGTGGCGCGCGGGGCGGGACCTTCCTGTTCGCCGCCCGCGCCTGGGACGGCGAGGTGCCGGCCGACGTGACCGAGGTGGTGCGCTCGGAGTCGGACGTCGTGAAGCTGATGGGCCGGATCATGGCGACCGCTGCCCCCGGCGACCTGGCGGTGGCGCAGGCGCTCATGGACGGCTGGCGGCTCGAGACCCTCTCGCGGCACCTCGGGGTGGAGGGGCCGGCGCCCGTGGTGCGCACGTACCCCGACCCGGCGGCCAGCACCTGGCTGGAGCGCGTCACGTTCGTGCTGCGGCACGGGTCGATGGCCGAGGCCGACCGGTCCTGGCTCGAGCGCTACACCGCCCTGGGGCTCGACCCGGCCGTCACCGCGTGGACCCCCGCCCAGCTCGAGGCCGCCGAGCGCGGGCAGCGGCTCGCCATGGAGCACCTGGTCGCGCTCGCGCCGTCCATGACCGTGGCGGCGCAGCTGCTCGGCACCCGCGAGGACCTCCAGGACGGCCCCCGCGACCTGTTCGCCGAGGGCACCTACCTCGGGCAGTGGGGGCTGCCGCCGGTCGAGTCGGTCTACATGAAGACCGAGACGGCCACCGACGGCAGCCCGATCAACGGCAACGACGGCCGCCGGTTCCGGATGCGCTTCCCCGCGCCGGACGTGAGCGAGTTCTGGTCCATCACCGTGTACTCCTCCGACGACCGGCTGATGGCCCACAACGCGCTCAACCGGCACAGCCGCGGCGACCGCACGCTCACGCCCGACGACGACGGGCTCTACACGATCGAGCTCGCCGCCTCGGGCTCGGCCGACGACGCGTCCTACCTCCCGATCCCGGAGAAGGACGCCTACCTCATCCTCCGGCTGTACGGCCCGAGCCAGGCGATCCAGGACGGCGACTACGCCATGCCGGACGTGGTGGCGATCGACTGACGCGGGCGCACGCTCAGTGCGCCTCCTCCACCGAGCGCGAGTCGGTCAGGCTCAGGGCCCCGACAGCGGACACGACGCCGACGACGACGGCCAGCACCAGGAACGTCAGGCGCTCCCCGTGGAAGTAGGACGCGACGAGGTCGGCGCTCCAGGCCCCCCTGGGCAGCGTCGTGGTCACCAGGGCGGCGATGAAGGTGCCGACCAGGGCGGTGCCGATGCTCGTCCCGACCTCCTGAGCCGTGTCGTTCAGGGCGGCGCCGATCGAGGTGCGGTTGGTCGGCATGGCGTCCACCAGGGCGACGGCGCAGATCGTCATGACGGTGCGCAGGCCGAGCGTCATGAGCACCATGCCGACCGCGACCGCGAGGTAGGAGTGCTCCACGCCCCACGCGAGCCAGACCAGCGAGCCGGTGAGGAAGGCGGCGCCGACCAGCGTGGCGCGGCGGTGGCCGAGCCTGCGGCCCAGCCACTCCGAGAGCGGGGTGCCCGCGAGCATCGTGACGATCATCGGCAGGTTCGCCAGGCCGGCGCGGACGGGGCTCCAGCCCCAGGCGTACTGGAAGTGCAGGATGAGGGCGAACATCACCGCGGCCATGGTGAGCGAGGACGCGAGCTGGGCGATGGCCGCCCCGCGCACGGTGCCGCCGTCGGTGAACCAGGCGAGGTCGAGCATCGGCTCGGCGGCCGTGCGCTCCCGGACGACGAGGCCCACCGCGGCCAGTACGGCGCCCACGGCGCAGGCCAGCGTCGGGAGGCTGAGCCAGCCGTGGTCGACGCCGCTGGTGAGGGCGTAGCAGGCCAGGCCGATGGTGAGGATGCTCAGCGCGGCACCCGGCAGGTCGAGCGCGTCGTCCGTGAGGTCCGCCCGCCGGTCCGCCGGCACGCCGAGCCGGACCCCGACCACGGCCAGGAGCGCGATCGGCGCGTTCACGACGAGCAGCCACTCCCACGGGGCGTGGGCCAGCAGCGTGCCGCCGAGCACCGGGCCCAGGATGAAGCCGGACATGCCGACCACGATCATCACGGTCATCGCCCGCATCCGGAGCGCCTGGTCGTCGAAGAGCCGGAAGACCAGCGAGTTGGTGATCGGCGCCATGGCCGCCGCGGCCACGCCCAGCACGGCACGCAGCGCGATGAGCTCGCCGGTGGTCGTCACCGCGAGGACGGCGAGGCTGGCGAGGCCGAAGAACGTCAGGCCGAGCAGCAGGACGCGGCGGCGGCCGAACCGGTCGGCCACCGAGCCGGCGGTGAGCAGCAGCCCACCGAAGGTGAGCGAGTAGGCGCCCGTGACCCACTGGAGCGCGGTGGTCCCGCTGCCGAGGTCGCGGCCGATGGTCGGCAGGGCGATCGTGAGCAGCGTGTTGTCGACCATCTCGACGAAGAACGCCAGGCAGAGGGCGGCGAGCGGGATCCACGCGGCGCGGATCGACGGGTACGTGGCCGAGCGGGTCTCGGCGGTGACGACGGTGGTCATGGCGACCTCCTCCTGGACCCTCCTGGCCGGGGCGTCCGATCGGGCGTCCGGTGGTCGGACGCGGCAGGAAGGAGGCTAGGAAGCGCCGCCTTCACCGACGTTTCACGGCGCTTTCACCGGCTCTCAGCGGCTCTCACGGCGGCCGCCCACCACCGCCCGCGGCCTAGGGGACGAGCGGGGCGAGGTGCGCCAGCACGAGCGCCGCGACCTCCCCTGGCTGCTCGGCGACGAGCAGGTGCCCGGTGCCGGGAACGAACGCGAGGGACGCGCCGGGCACCGACGCGGCGATCAGCTCCGTGTGCGCGGGCGCGATCATGTCGTGCTCCCCGGCGACCACGAGCGTCGGCGCCGTGACCGCGCCGAGCGAGGTCGGCTCGATGACGGGTTCGCGGACCCACAGGTCGCGCAACTTGTCCTCCAGGCGCTCCACGGCGGCCTGCCCGCCGGGGCTGAGCGCCGCGTTGTCGTCGTTGATGCGGCCCTGGATCGCGGGCGGCACGGGGGTGGAGGTCTCCGGGGCGAACGCGTCCGGGGTGAGGTTGGCGCTGATCGCCACCAGCGAGCGCACGCGCTCCGCGTGGTCGCGGGCGAGCAGCAGGCCCACGATCCCGCCGTCGCTGAACCCCACCAGGTGGGCGCTCCCCAGCCCGCAGGCGTCGAGGTAGGCGAGGGTCTCCTCGACCATGTCGGCGTAGGAGAGCGGGCCCTCCCGCTCCGGGGTGCGCCCGTGCCCCGCCCGCTCGGCCGCGTGCACGCGCAGCGCCACCTCGGAGGAGCCCGCCAGGGCGTCCCCGATCTCCCGCATCACCTCGAGCGAGCACGCTCCACCGTGCAGCAGGACGACGGGCGCTCCCTCGCCCGCGACCTCGTGGTAGGCCTCGACGGGGCCGGCGGTGGGGTGGGCGAGGGTCAGGAACGGCACGGGCTCTCCTTCGGCTGGTGGACGCGGCCACGCTAGTGGCCCCCGGCTTCCCGGCCTCCCGGCCGGCCGCGCGGTGAGCGAGCACACGACCGGGCCGTCGGGAACCGTCCGTGACGGAGGCAGCGACAGCCGGACCGATCCGTCACCCTCAAGCGCCTGATGCCGCAGGAATAGTGACGCGGATCCCCAAATCGGTCACCATTGCTCACCCGTATGTCACAGCCATGTGAATTCATGGCCGATCCGCGCCCTTCCGAGTGACTTTTCGGAAGCGATGCGCCTACCGTCGCCACATCACGTCACCGACACATGTTGTTGAGTTACCGATCTGCACGGATCGCATCATCCGGGTCAGCAACCGTGACGAGGACACACCAGGAGGAACCACCATGACGACGCCAGCCGCCGAGGCCGGGGCACACGGCCGCCCGCCGGTCACCGCCGCCCTCGCCGCCGAGCTCGCCCAGCAGCGCTTCGGCCTGACCGGGGAGATCACCGAGCTGGGCAGCCAGCAGGACCGCAACTTCCTGGTCGACGACGCGGCCGGCCGCGTCGTCCTCAAGATCTTCAACGTCGCCACCGACGCCTCGGCCATCCACGACCAGGTGGGCGCCATGACCGCCCTGGCCGCCGCCGGCGTCGAGGCGCCCTCCCCCGTGCCCGCCGCCGACGGCTCCCTGGTCGGCACCGTGACGCTCGAGGGCGCCGACCACCGCGTGGTGGCGCTGCGCTTCGTGGAGGGCGAGCAGCTCGTCGACGAGCACCACCTCCCCACCGACGTCGTGACCGGCCTCGCCGAGCTCGTCGCCCGCTCCACCCTGGCGCTGGCCACCGTGACCCCCGCCGCGGCCCGCACCTCCATGTGGGACCTGCAGCACGGCCGCGACGTCGTCCTGGACCTCTCCCGCGCGGTGCCCGAGGACGAGCGCGAGCGCCTGCTCGCCGTGACCGAGGCCGCTTGGGCCCGCGTCGAGGCGGTCGCCGACCGGCTCCCCCGCCAGCTCATCCACGGCGACGTCACCGACGACAACGTGGTGGTGCGCCCGGACGCCGGCGGACGACCCGCCGTCGTCGGCGTCATCGACTTCGGCGATGTCGTCGAGAGCTGGCGCATCGGTGAGGTCGCCGTGACCGTCACCGCGATGCTGCACCACGACCTGGACGACCTCGGCGTGCTGCGCGCCATGGTCCGCGTCTTCGCCGACCGCCTCGACCTCACCGCCGACGAGCGCGCCGTGCTCTGGCCGCTGGTCCAGCTGCGGGCCGCCGTGCTCGTGGCCGCCGGCCGCCACCAGGCCGCCATCGACCCCGAGAACGTCTACGCGACGACCCGGATGGCGCACGAGTGGCGCTGCTTCGAGGTCGCCGCCGGGCTGGACGCCGACGCGATGGCGGCCCTGTTCGGGGACGCCCCCGCCGCCCCCACGCCCGTCTCCCCCCTCCTCTCGCTGCGCGCTGCCGACGGCTCGCTCCCCGTCCCCGTCTCGTTCGCGCCCGAGTCCGACGACGTGGCCACCGACCTCCTGCTGCGCACCGACAGCGAGGCCGCCGCGCTGGACGCCGCGCTCGCCCGCGCCACCCTCGTCCTCGTCCCGCAGGGCGCCCCCCGGGTCACCGGCGCGCGCCCGGCCAGCCGCCCCGACGCCCAGCTCAGCCAGCCGCTCGCCGCCGAGTCCGTCTCCCGCGGCGGGCACGAGCTGCTCACCCTCGTCGACGCCACGGTGCTCGCGGTGGACGACTCCACGCTGCACGTGGCCGTGCAGGGCGAGGACGGCGTCGAGCACCGCGTCGAGGTCGCCTGCGTGCAGCCCTCCCCGGACTGCCGGGTGGGCGAGGTCGTCCCCGCCGGCGAGTCACTTGGCCGGGCCACCCCGGTGGAGGACGTCGCCGACGCCGTCCCGGGAGCCGCGACGTCCCGGCACCACCTGCGACTGCGGGTGCTGCCCGCGGGCTGCGCCACCGACCTCCCCTGGGCCTGCGCCGACGACGTGGCGCCCGGCTACTCCGCGCTGGTCGCCGCCACCGACCCGGCCCTGGGGCTGCCGGTCGCCGCGCCCCTCGACGAGGACGAGGCCGACGCCCGGGAGCAGGCCCGCCGCAACGCCTTCCTGCCCGACAACACCGAGCGCTACTACCGCCGCCCGCCGCAGTTCGTGCGTGGCCGCCGCAGCCACCTCATCGACAGCCGCGGCCGCGCCTACCTCGACCTGGTCAACAACGTGGCCGCCATCGGCCACTCCCACCCGGCGCTCGAGCAGGCCGTCTCCCGCGCGCTGTCCATGCTCAACACCAACTCGCGGTTCCTCTACCGCCAGCTCGCGGACTTCAGCGAGCGGCTGCTGGCCACCACCGGCAGCGACGCCTACGACTCGGTGGTGCTGGTCAACAGCGGCACCGAGGCCGTCGACCTGGCGCTGCGCATGGCCCAGGTCGCCACCGGGCGCCGCCAGGTCGTCACCCACGCCGAGGGCTACCACGGGTGGTCGATGGCGGCGGACGCCGTCACCACCTCGGCCTACGACAACCCGCACGCCCTCGACAGCCGCCCCGACTGGGTCAGCCTCACCGACGTCCCCAACGGCTACCGCGGCCGCTACCGCGGCGAGGACGCCGGCGCCCGCTACGCCGCCGACCTCGGCGGCGTCCTCGACGGGCTCGTGTCCGCCGACCGGGCTCCCGCCGCCGTCATCATGGAGTCGATCCTCGGCAACTCCGGCGGCGTCGTGCCCGCCGCGGGCTACTCCACGGCCATGCAGGACCAGGCCAGGCGGGTCGGCGCGCTCACCATCGCCGACGAGGTCCAGGTGGGCTACGGCCGCACCGGCGAGAGCTTCTGGGCCTTCCAGGCCGAGGGCACCACGCCGGACATCGTGGTCTGCGCCAAGGCCATGGGCAACGGCGTCCCGCTGGGCGCCGTGATCACCCGCAAGGAGATCAGCGACGCCCTGGGCCGCGAGGGCACCTTCTTCTCCACCACCGGCGGCTCCCCGATGGCCTGCGCCGCCGGCCTCGCCGTCCTCGACGTCCTCGAGCGCGAGGGCCTGCGCGAGAACGCCCTCGAGGTCGGCACGCACCTGCGCCGCCGCGTCGAGGCGCTGGCCGAGCGGCACCCGCTCATCGCCCGCGTCCACGGCCGCGGCCTCTACCAGGGCATCGAGCTCGTGACCGACCGCGAGACCCTCGCCCCCGCCGCCGCCGAGACGGCCGCCGTCTGCGAGGCCCTGCTGCACCGCGGCGTCATCGACCAGGCGACCTCCGAGCGCCAGAACGTCCTCAAGGTCAAGCCCCCGCTGACCCTCACCCACGCCGAGGCCGACTTCTTCGTCGACGCGCTCGACGACGTCCTCTCCAGGAAGTGGTACTGACATGCACGAGATCCGCTGCAACGGCGACGTCTCCTTCTGGTTCCGCGACGCGGGCCTCGGCGCCGCCACGGACGCGCTCGCCGCGCCCACCAGCGCCGACGTGGCCATCGTCGGCGGCGGCCTCACCGGCCTGTGGACCGCCTACTACCTGCAGCAGGCACGCCCCGACTGGGACATCGTGCTGCTGGAGTCCGAGACCGTCGGCTACGGCGCCTCCGGCCGCAACGGCGGGTGGCTCTCCTACGGGATGCCCGGCATGAACCGGCTCTACGCCGCCTCCCACGGCAAGGACGCCGTCATCGCGTTCCAGCGCGAGATCTTCTCCGCCATCGACGAGGTCGTCGCGGTCACCGAGCACGAGCAGATCGACGCCGGCGTCGCCCACGAGGGCGAGATCGCCATCGCGACCAACCCCCCGCAGGAGGCCCGCCTCCGCGAGGAGCTGGAGTACAGCCTCGAGTGGGGCTTCACCCCCGACGAGATCGAGCTGGTCCAGGGCCCGGAGCTGGGCCGCCGCTTCGCCCACCTCGAGGGCGGGACGCTGGGCCTGTTCTCCCGGCACGCGGCCCGCGTGCAGCCGGCCAAGCTGTGCCGGGGCCTGCGCGACGTCCTGCTCTCCCGCGGCGTGCGCATCCACGAGCACACCCGCGTCACCGACATCACCCCGCACCGGGTCACCACCGCCACCGGCCACACCGTCGACGCGCGCTGGGTCGTGCGCGGCACCGAGGCCTTCACCCGCGACCTGCCCGGCCAGCGCCGCACCTGGCTGCCCAAGCTCAGCAGCGTCATCGCCACCGAGCCGCTCACCCCGGCGCAGCTGGACGCGATCAACTGGTCCGACAACGCCGTGCTCACCCGCGACGCCGCGCACTCCTTCTGCTACATCCAGAAGACCGCCGACGACCGGATCGTCCTGGGCGGGCCCAGCACGCCCTACTACTTCGGCTCGGGCCGCGACCACCACGGCGCCGCGACCGCGGAGTCGGTGGCCGCGCTGCGGGCCGGCTTCGACCGGCTCTTCCCGAGCCTGCCGGACGTCGCTTTCGACCACGTCTGGGCCGGCGTGCTGGGCGTGCCGCGCGACTGGTCCGCCACGGTCGACGTCGACCGCGAGACCGGCCTCTGCGTCGCCGGTGGCTACGTCGGCGACGGCCTGTCGGCCACGAACCTCGCGGCCCGGACCCTGCGCGACCTGCTGCTCGAGGAGGACACCGAGATCACCCGGCTGCCCTGGGTCGGCAAGAAGGTCCGCAAGTGGGAGCCGGAGCCCGCCCGCTGGCTGGCGGTCAAGGGCCTCTACGGCGTCTACATGGCCGCCGACGCCCGCGAGCGCACCTCCACCGAGCCGCGCACCTCCGCCCTGGCCCGCGTCGCGAACCGCGTCACCGGCCGCTACTGACCTGCGCCGCCGGGCTCCCCGCCCCGCCCGGTCCTCCCCACCCGGCCGGCCCCACCCTGCCGGCCCCACCCGGCCGGCCACACCCACCCCTGACCAGTCCCGCGTGCCCACCCCGACACGTCACGAAGATCGGACGCCCACCATGGAAGCAACCCGGCCCCAGCTGGCCGTGAAGGACCTCTCCAAGTCCTTCGGCGACCACACGGTGCTCTCCCACCTGGACCTGCACCTGGACCGCGGCGAGGTCGTCGCGCTCATCGGCCCCAGCGGCGGCGGCAAGAGCACGCTCCTGCGCTGCCTCAACCAGCTCGAGCTGCCCACCAGCGGCCAGGTCGAGCTCGACGGGCAGGAGCTCGTCGCCTACCGCGGTGGCCGCGCCGTCGCGTCCTCGCCCAAGGCGCTGCAGAAGATCCGCCGGCAGGTGGGCATGGTGTTCCAGCAGTTCAACCTGTTCGCGAACATGACGGCCGAGCAGAACATCGTCTTCGCCCAGCGCGCCGCGCTCGGCACGAGCAAGGACGAGGCGCACGCCCGGGCCCGTGCCCTGCTCGACCGGGTGGGCCTGGCGCACAAGGCCGGCAGCCACCCGGCGCAGCTCTCCGGCGGCCAGCAGCAGCGGGTCGCGATCGCCCGCTCCCTGGCGCTCGACCCCGCGGTGATGCTGTTCGACGAGCCGACCTCGGCCATCGACCCCGAGATGCGTTCGGAGGTGCTCGCCGTCATGCGCGAGCTCGCCGAGGGCGGCATGACGATGCTGGTCTCCACCCACGAGATGGGGTTCGCCAAGCAGGCCTCGGACCGCACCGTCTTCCTCTGCGACGGCGGCATCCTCGAGCAGGGCCCCTCGCGGCAGCTCCTCGACGAGCCGCAGCACGACCGCACGCGCCAGTTCCTGCGCGCCCTGGCGGAGGCCTGAGTCCATGGACTTCTCCCTGCTCCCCGAGGCGATGCTCCTCACGGTGGAGATCACCCTGGCCGCGATGGGCATCGGCATGGTGCTCGGCGTCCTCGTCGTGGTGGCCCGCCGCAGCCGGTTCCGCGTCCTGCGGGCCGTCGCCGTCGTGTGGACCGACGTCGTGCGCGGCGTCCCGCCCCTGGTCTGGCTCATGCTGGTGTTCCTCGGCATCGGCCTCTTCACGGCGCTCGGCACCGCGATCATCGTCTTCGGCCTGGTGGCCTCGGCCTACTGCGCCGAGATCTACCGCTCCGGCCTCGAGGCCGTCCCGCGCGGCCAGACCGAGGCCCTCGCCGCGCTTGCGGTGCCGGCCCGCACCGGCCAGCTCCGCGTGGTCGCACCGCAGGCGGCGGTCATCGCCGCGCCCGCCGTCCTCTCCTACGCCATCGGCCTGGTCAAGGACAGCTCGCTCGCCTCGGTCATCGGCGTCGCCGAGCTGACCTTCGTGGCCAACCGCGCCGCCAACCGCACCGGCGACGGGATCACCCCGTTCGTCACGGTCGGCGTGCTGTACCTGCTCTTCAGCCTCCTGCTCGCCGTCGCGGGCAAGCTCGGCACCCAGCGACTCGAAGGACGGTGGAGGACCCGATGAGCACCCTCGTCTCCTGGCTCCCGGACCTCCTCGAGGGCCTGCGCCACAGCCTCTGGCTCACGTTCGTCTCGCTGCTGCTCGGCCTGCCGCTCGGCCTCGTCCTCGGCTACGTCGCCGAGCTCACCCCGAGCCGCCCGGTGCGCTGGCTGCTGGTCGCCTTGATCGAGCTCGCCCGCGGCCTGCCGGCTCTCGTCGTCCTGTACCTCGTGTACTACGGCCTGCCGAGCGTCTCGATCGTCCTCAGCTCGTTCTGGTCGGTGATCCTCGCGTTCACCGTCTCCAACGCCGGCTACGTGAGCGAGATCGTCCGCGGCGCCCTGCGCGGCATCCCCGCCGGGCAGCTCGAGGCGTGCCGGGCCCTGGGCATCGGCCGGACGCGCACGTTCCTGTCGGTCATCGCGCCCCAGGCGCTGCGGATCTCCACGCCGTCGCTGATCTCCTACGCGGCGATCGTCTTCCAGAGCACCTCGCTGGCCGTCGCCGTCGCCGAGCCCGAGCTGCTCAGCGCCGCCTACAACATCGGCTCGATCACCTTCGAGTACGTGCAGGTGTTCGTGCTCGCCGGCGCCCTGTACGCCGTCGTGGTCGTCGCCGCCTCGCGCCTGGCCGGCTGGCTGTCGGCACGCACGGCCTACTGAGCCCGCCCCGTCCCCTCTCCCGCACCCCCTCCCAGACCCCCCCGCCCGGGCCCCGCCCGGGTGGTCGCTCCCCCTGCACCGCCCGCACCGCCCCGCTGACCGACGACGCTCAGCACCGCCGGTGGCCACCCCGAGACGGCCGCCGGCGCGCACCGCCCACCCTGAACGCGTCACCTGATCGAGAAGAGACCTTCATGCGTCACTCGCTGCTGGCCCACCCCCGGCGTGCCGTCCGCGCCACCGCCCTCCTCGCCGTCGCCCCGCTGCTGGCCGCCTCCCTGGCCGCCTGCGCCGACAGCTCCACCAGCACCACGGGCAGCGTCGCCGACGACTGCACGCCGGCCCACACCTTCGACACCGTCACCGAGGGCACCCTCACCGTCGCCGCCGACGTGTCGCTGCCCTACGTCGACGTGGACGACTCCACCGGTGCGCTCGGCGGCGTGGACGGCGTCGTGCTCACCAAGATCGCTGAGATGGAGTGCCTCACCATCACCAACGCGACGATCCACGGCTCCACCGCCATCGGCTCCGTCCAGCAGGGCAAGTCCGACCTGGCCGCCGGCGGTTGGTACCGCACCGCCGCCCACGGCAAGGTGCTCGGCCAGACCGTCCCGGTCTACTACGACTTCACCGCCGTGGCGTCGGCCGACGGCCAGTACGACTCGCTGGACCAGCTCGAGGGCAAGACCGTGGGCGTCACCCAGGGCTCGCTGTACGTCTCCGAGCTCCAGGACGCTCTCGGCAAGGACAACGTCAAGCAGTACGAGACCCTCACCGAGGCGATGACCGACCTGAAGAACGGTCGCATCGACGCCACCATCGCGGGCTCCGGCGAGACCGGCTACCAGCTCTCGCAGCTCACCGACTCGGGCCTCGACATGCAGCCCATCGAGGCCGACGACCGCCTCACGGCGTCGCAGTCCTACGGCGAGGTCAACTTCCCCCACACCCAGGGCAACACCGACCTCACCACCGCCCTGGACGAGGACATCGAGACCCTCCGCGAGGACGGCACCGTCCAGGACGCCCTCGACCAGTACGGCCTGACCAACAAGGCCAACTTCAGCGGCAAGTGAGCAGGCGCGGGGCCTCGGGGCCCCGCCACCCGGCCGCCGCAGCGGCGGCCGGGACGACACGCCAGGGCGGGCGGTGGTGACACCGCCCGCCCTGCACGCACGAGGATGGATGCATGACCGAGATGGACGACGTCGACAGACTCATCATCGGCGCCCTGGAGCGCGACGGCCGCACCGGCTACACCGAGCTCGCCGAGATCGTGGGGCTCACCCCCGGCGGCGTCCGCAAGCGCGTGATGCGGCTGATCGAGGACGAGGTCCTCAAGGTCGTCGGCATCACCGACCCGCTCAAGCTCGGCTTCGAGGCGATGGCCATGCTCGCCCTGACCGTCGAGGGCGACCCCTACGAGATCGCGGACAAGCTCTCCGCCATCCCGCAGGTCGTCTACGTGGTCATCGGCGCCGGCCCCTTCGACGTGCTGGTCGAGGTCCTCGCCGAGGACACCCGGCACCTCTCCACCGTCATCAACGCCGAGGTGCGCGCCGTCCCCGGCGTCCGCAGCCTCACCACGTTCAGCTACCACGACATCCACACGCACCGCTTCACGTGGGGCGAGCAGCAGGTCGCCTCGGCGGCACCCACGGAGGACGCGTGAGCACGCGCGCCGCCGGGCCGCTCCGGGTCCGCTACGCCAACATCGGCGACGACCTCGACCACGAGCGCGGCCTGCTCCGCGCGTGGGGCGTCGAGGGTCTCGAGCTCGCCGAGGTCGACCCCGGGGACGCCTCGCCCGCCGCGCTCCGGGCAGCCCTCGCGGACGCCGACGCCGTCGTGACCGAGGGGGTGCAGCTCGACCGCGAGGTGCTCGCCGGGCTGCCCCACCTCCGGCACGTGGCGCTCCAGTCGATCGGCACCAACACGGTGGACCTCGTCGCGGCCGCCGAGCTCGGCGTCCGCGTCTCGCACGCGCCGGGCTTCTGCGTCGAGGAGGTGGCCACGCACACCGCCGGCCTCGTCCTTGACCTCGCCCGGCACCTGACCCGCTACGACCGCCGGGTCCGCGCGGGCTCCTGGGAGCCGCTGCCCGACGACCTGCCGCTCCCCCGACGCCTCCGCGGCCAGCGCGTGGGGCTCGTGTTCTTCGGCGCCATCCCGCGCGCCCTCGTCCCCCTGCTGCGGCCCTTCGGCGTCGAGGTGGCCGTCTGGGCGCCGACCCGGTCCGCGGACGACCTCGCGGCCGCCGGCGTCACACCGGTGGCGACGCTCGACGAGCTGCTGCGCACCTCCGACGTCGTCTCCCTGCACTGCCCGCTCCTGCCGACCACCCACCACCTGGTGGGGGCCCGCGAGCTGGCGCTGATGAAGCCCGACGCCGTCCTGCTCAACACCGCGCGCGGCGAGGTCGTCGACGAGGCGGCCCTGGTCGCCGCCCTGCGCGACGGCACGATCGCCGCGGCCGGCGTCGACGTCATCGAGGACGAGGCGACCGGCCGGACCGCGCTCACCGAGCTCGACAACGTCGTGCTCACGCCCCACTCCGCGTTCCTCTCCCGCGAGTCCTACCTCCAGGCCCGCGAGATGGCGCTCGAGTCCGTGGTGGACACGCTGGTGCACGGCACCGCTCCCCGGCACGAGGCGAGCCTCCCCCGAGACGCCGCGCTCCGCACCGCCTGACGCACGCCCCTGGAGCACCCCCTGACGCAGCAGTGCCCGCCACCTCCCCGAGGTGGCGGGCACTGCTGCGTGGTGCGGGTGACGCGGGCTCCGCGTCAGGGGCGCCGGCGGTTGAGCAGACCGTTGAGGAACGCCAGGCAGACGGCGACGACGAAGACGATCGTGCCGAAGCAGAGCACCTGCGGCGCCATGCCCTTCTTGGTGAAGCCGTAGGCGTACAGCGGGAAGGTCTCGGTCGAGCCGTTCACGAACGACGTGATGACGTAGTCGTCGATCGACATCGCGAAGGCCAGCAGGAACGCGGCCACGATGCCGGGTGCCACCAGGGGCAGCGTCACCGTGAAGAAGCCGACCAGGGGCGAGGCACCGAGGTCGCCGGCCGCCTGCTCGAGGTTCTGCCCCATGCCCGAGAGCCGCGCCCGCAGGGTCGTGACCACGTAGGCGATGTTGAACGCCACGTGCACGATGAGGATCGTCGTCCAGCCCATCGTGAAGTTCAGCGAGAGGAAGAACGCCAGCGCCGAGGAGCCGACGACGATCGAGGGCGCCGAGATGTCCAGGAAGATCATGGAGTTCAGCACCCCCTTGCCGCGGAAGCGGTACCGGCTCAGCGCGAGCGCCATCGGCAGGCCGATGAGCACCGAGACGAGGCCGGAGGCAGCGGCGATCGCCACCGAGGTGAAGAACGCCTCCGCGATCCCTTGGACCGCGAACAGGTTGAGGTAGGCGTCCAGCGTGAAGCCCTGCCACACGGGCGTGATCGCGTTGCGCGTCGGCACGTTGAACGAGTAGACGATCATCGCGACGATCGGGATCAGCAGGAAGGTCACGATGCCGCAGTAGAAGAGCGGCAGGCCGAGCTTCCGTCGCGGCTTGACCTCGGGGATGTCGTCCGGGTGGAGCGGACCGGGGCCGAAGGTCGGGCGCCGGGTGAGTGTCTGGTCGCTCATGTCAGATCAGGTCCTCGATGTTCTCGGTGCCGACCACGCGGGCGTAGAGGAACAGGATGATGCCCAGGATCGCCATCAGCAGCGTGGAGAGCGCTGCGGCCACGTTGTACTGCTGCGTGGTGAAGTAGGCGTTCTGGATGGCCTGGCCGATCGTGTAGGTCTCCTTGCCGCCCAGGATCGAGGAGTTCACCGGGTCGCCCACGGTGTCGATGAGGACGAGCAGGATGCCGGAGAACACGCCCGAGCGGGTCAGCGGGACGGTGACGCGGAAGAACGTGTTCGCCCGGTTGCCGAAGAGGTCGTTGGACGCCTCGTGCAGCCGCGGGTCGATCCGCTCCATCGCCACGTAGATCGGCAGCACCATGAAGGCGAAGTCGTTGTAGACCATGCCGCCGATGACCGACCCCGGTGTGGACAGGAACGTCTGGCCGTGGTCGAGGACGTGCAGGTGGACCAGCACCCGGGTGATCGGCCCGTTGCCGCCCAGCAGGTAGAACCACATGTCGGTGCGGATGATGAAGGAGACGAAGAACGTCACCATCACCAGCGCCAGCAGCGTGGTCTTCCAGCGGGCGCTGACCCGGAAGGCGATGAAGTACGCCACCGGGAACGCCAGGATGATCGTGAACGCGGTCGCGCTGAGGCCGTAGGTCAGCGAGCGCACCAGGTACAGCCAGTAGGGCGTGGGGCCGGTGAAGAGGTCGGCGTAGACCGACCAGTTCCACGTCAGGACGTAGCCCTGGTCCGGGTTGCCCGTCATGAGGGAGACGAGCAGGCCGGAGACGAGCGGGATGACGAAGAAGAAGCCCAGCCAGCCGAAGCCGGCGATGCTCAGCAGGTACGGCGTCACCCCACGGCGCAGCGCCTCCAGGCGCACCCGGCGCGTGGGAGCGGCCTCGGGAAGAGTGGTCGCCGACGTCACGAGCCCTGCACCACCGGGTTGAAGATGGAGGTGTAGGTGTCGTACGTGGTGCGGTCCTTGATGGAGACGTACTCGTAGGCCCGCGCCAGCACGTCGCTCGGCGGGAAGGCCAGCTCGCTGTTGACGTAGTCCGGGTCGTCGATGACCTTGCGGATGTACTCGCGCACACCGACCACCGGGGACTTGTACCAGATCCAGTCCTCGATCACGGAGGCCACGGAGGTCTGGTAGTAGTAGTTGATCCAGGTCATCGCGTCGAGCGGGTTCTCCGCCGTCACCGGGATCATCATGTTGTCGTGCCAGACCCCGAAGCCCTCCTCGGGGAACACGAACTTCACCTTCGGGAAGTTCGCCTGGATGGCGAGGATGTCACCGGACCAGGCCTGGGTGATCGCCATCTGCTTGGACTTGAAGGCGTCCAGGTAGCCCTGGTCGTAGAACTTCTTGACGTTGGGCGAGAGCTTGTTCGTCAGCCAGTCGGCCGCGTCCTCCCAGTCGCTCTTGGTCGAGGACGACGGGGTGACCCCGTTGACGAGCAGCCCGACCTGGGAGAGCTCGTCGAGGGAGCCGAACATGGCGACCTGGTTCTTGTACTGGGCCTTGGTCAGGTCCTCCCAGCTGGTGATCTCGCCGTCGACGAGGTCGGAGTGGTAGGCGATGCCGGTGTACCCGGACTGCCAGACCGCGCTGTAGGTCGAGTTGAAGTCGTACGACGGGGACAGGACCGACTCGTCGGCGTTGCGCAGGAAGTTCGGCCGCAGCTTGTTGTCCAGGGCCGCGACGTAGCCGTTGTTGACGAGCTCGGTGAACTCCCAGCCGTTCGTCATGACGAACAGGTCGGCGCCGATGGGCTTGCCGGCCGCGAGCGACGGGGCGATCTTGCCGTAGTAGGTGGCGGTGTCGGTGACGGCCGCGTCGTCGTAGGTGACCTTGATGCCGGTCTTCTTCGTGAAGGTGTCCAGCGACGGGTGGTTGCCGTTCTTGTCCTGGTCGATGTAGGCCGCCCAGTTGTCGAAGCTGAACTGGCCGTTGAGCTTCTTGCCGGCCCACCACGCGTACCAGTCGGTGGCGTCCGCGGCCGTGGCCGAGGTCTGCGTGCCCTGGATCGAGCACGCCGAGGCGACCGAGGCCAGCGCGCCCGCGCCGGCCACGGCGCCCGCGCCACGGAACAGGTTCCGTCGGCTCATCCCGCCGCCGGTGGCGCGCGGCTTGGCCGCACCCCGCAGGAACGAGAGGTCGAGGGCTCCGCGCCCGTTCAGCTTGTCGTCGGCGCTCACGCGGCGTCCTCCTGGGTCGTCGGGGTCTCGTTCTCGGGCGGCAGCCAGAAGCACTCGTCGGCCTTCCAGGACATGGCGACCTGGCGGCCCGGCACGAGCAGGCCGGCGTCCCCGCGCTGCTGGAGCACCTGGACGGGCGTCCCCCACGCGGTCTCGAGGTGGACCTCGCTGACGGCACCGAGGTAGGTGACGTCCGTGATGGTGGCGGTGGTGGCGTTGGGGCCGCTCACGGTCCCGGCCTCCGCCAGGTTGACCCGCTCCGGGCGGACGCCGAGCGACCAGCCGGACGTCGCGGGGGCGGTCGCGCCCTCGACGAGGGTGGCGGAGCCGTCGGGCAGCGTCGTCGGGCCGCCCTCCGTGCCGAGGGGCAGCACGTTGCAGCTGCCGAGGAACGAGGCCACGAACGCGGTGCTCGGGTGGTCGTAGACCCGCGCCGGCGTCCCGATGTCCTCCATGCGGCCCTTGTTCATCACCGCGAGGCGGTCGGCCATCGACATGGCCTCGGCCTGGTCGTGGGTGACGTAGAGGAACGTGATGCCGACCTCGCGCTGGATGCGCTTGAGCTCGGTCTGCATCGTCTTGCGGATCTGCGCGTCGAGAGCACCCATGGGCTCGTCGAGGAGCAGGACCTTGGGGTGGTTCACGAGAGCGCGGGCCAGGGCGACGCGCTGCTGCTGACCACCGGAGAGCTGCGTGGGGCGGCGCTTGCCGAAGCCGGTCAGACCCACGAGCTCGAGGTACTCCTCGGCCCGGGTGAACGCCTCCTTCTTGGCGGTGCCGCGGCGACGCAGGCCGTAGATGACGTTCTCGGCGACCGTGAGGTGCGGGAACAGGGCGTAGGACTGGAACACGGTGTTGACGTCCCGCTTGTGCGAGGGCAGCGCCGTGACGTCCGTGCCGTCCAGGTAGATGCGGCCGGTGCTGGGCAGCTCGAAGCCGCCCACCATGCGAAGCGTCGTGGTCTTGCCGCAGCCCGACGGGCCGAGCAGGGCGAAGAACTCGCCCTGGGCCAGGTCGAGCTCCAGGTTGTTCACGGCGATCGCGTCACCGAACCGACGGCTCACTCCCCGCAGGGAGATGGCCGCCTCGGACGAGGAGGGGGGCGGGGCTTCGGACAAGATGACCTCCAGGGCGACCGGCTTCCGGAGCCGGCGACGGACGTGACTGGGGCTGAGAGAACCAGTCCTGTGTTACGGCAGGGTCAAGAGAAGGCTTCGGCACTGAATCATTCTTCTTTGTGCCCCCTGAGTATCAGGATTCGAAGCCAAAGCACAGCCCCGTAACGAAATCCGTACCTCCTTGCCAGAGAGAAGGAGAGGTGGAGCACTTCCTGCTCGACGAACGTCGGAGATCGGCCGACCCCCTCGCCGGAATAACCCCCCTGGGGGTTAGGTTGGCCCTCGTCCCGACGCCGTCCCCGACACAGGAGTGACCCCGATGCCGTTCGCCGTGGAGATCATCGAGACCAGCGAGCTCGGTGACCGCAGCTACCTCGTCCACGACACCCGCCACGCCGTGGTCGTGGACCCGCAGCGCGACACCGACCGGGTCACCGACCGGCTGACCGCGCTCGGGCTCACGCTGCTCGCCGTGGCGGAGACGCACATCCACAACGACTACGTCACGGGCGGCCACCACCTCGCCCGCGCGCACGGGGCGGAGTACCTGGTGAACGCCGACGACCCCGTGGCCTTCGAGCGCGTGGGCGTGCGCGACGGCGACGTCCGCACGTACGGCGACCTGGAGGTGCGCGTCGTCGCCACCCCGGGCCACACCCACACCCACCTCGGGTTCGTCGTCACCACGCCGGACGCCGAGGTGCCCGCCGTGTTCACCGGCGGCTCCCTGCTCTACGGCTCCGTGGGGCGTCCCGACCTGCTCGGCCCGGACCACACCGACACCCTGGCCCGGGCGCAGTACCGCTCCGCCCACAGGCTGGCGGCGATGCTGCCCGACGAGGCGCCGCTCTACCCGACCCACGGCTTCGGCAGCTTCTGCTCGGCCGGCTCCGCCACCGGTGGCGACGGCTCGACCATCGGCACCGAGAAGCAGCGCAACGACGCGCTCACCACCGCCGACGAGCAGGCCTTCGTCGACGCGCTGGTGGCGAACCTCGCCGCCTACCCCGCGTACTACGCGCACATGGCGCCGCGGAACCTCGAGGGCCCGGGCGAGCCGGACCTGTCCCCGCCCGCCCCGGTGGACGCGGCAGGCCTGCGCGACGCGGTCGCCCGGGGCCACTGGGTCGTCGACCTGCGCGACCGGACGCTGTACCCCGCTGCCCACGTGCCCGGCTCGATCTCGGTCGACGTCTCCGGGGCGTTCTCCACCTACCTCGGCTGGATCATCCCGTGGGGCACGCCGCTCACGCTGGTGGCGGAGCGGCCCGAGGACGTCGAGGCGGCCCAGCGGCAGCTGGTGCGGATCGGGGTCGAGCGGCCCGCGGGCGCGGCCGTCGGGGCCATCGCGGACCTGGTGGACGGCGAGCCCGCCTCCTACCGCAGCGTCGGCTTCGAGGCCGTCGCCGCCCTGGTCGAGCGGGGCGGGAGGCCGCTCGTGCTCGACGTCCGCATGGACGCCGAGCACGGCGACGCGGCCGTCCCCGGCGCCGTCCACGTGCCGCTGCACGAGCTGCTCGACCGCCTCGACGAGGTGCCCGCGGGCGAGGTCTGGGTGCACTGCCAGTCCGGCTTCCGCGCCTCCATCGCCGCCAGCCTGCTCGCGCGCGCCGGCCGGGACGTCGTGCTCGTCGACGACGACTTCGCCCACGCCGTCGAGCTCGGGCTCACCGCCTGAGCGGGGGGCGAGGGGCGCTCAGGCCGAGCCCGGGAGCGTGGCGGAGCCGCCGGCCACGAGCGTGACCACCAGGTCGACGTCCGCCAGACCGGCGTCGTCCAGCAGCGGACGCAGCGTGTCGAGCTCCGCGTCCTCGTCGTCGGTGACGGGCCCGATGACGACGACCCGCAGGGTGCCGGAGCGCCAGGCGACGTCGCTCAGCGTCCAGCCCTGGTCCTGTGCCCACTGCTCGGCCACCGGCTGGGCCTCGGAGACCACCACCTGCTCCTGCAGGACGCTGCGGCTGCCGAGCCCCAGCGGGATGCTGACGAGCACGACCGAGCCGACCACCACCAGGAGCGTGCGGCCCGCGAGGCGGCCGACGGGCTCCCCTGCCCGCCGTGCCGCGTCGCGCAGCCGCGCGAGGAGCAGCACGATCGTCCCGGTGGCGATGATCGCGGCCACGTTCGTGCCGAAGAGCAGGAGCGCCCCGAGCGCCTGGTCGGGCTCCCCCGACTCCAGGGTCAGGCCGACCACGGCCAGCGGCGGCACCAGGGAGATGGCGATGGCGACGCCCGGCAGGCTGTCGGCCACGTCCGACCGCGTGAGCGCGTAGGCGCCGACCACGCCGGTGGCCAGGGCCGCCACGAGGTCGATGAGCCGCGGGCTGACCCGCCCCGCCACCTGGGAGTTCGTGTCGGCGACGACGGGGACGTGGACCGTGAGCCCGAGCAGGTACCCGATGACGACGACGGTGAGCGCCCCGGCGATCACGAGCGCGAGGTTGAGGACGATCTGGCGCCGACGCGCCAGCACCACCGCGCACGCGGTGCCCAGGATCGGCTGCATGAGCGGCGCGACGATCATCGCGCCGATGACGGTGGCGGCCGAGTCCGCCACGACCCCCGCCGAGGCGATGATCGCGGAGAGCACCAGCAGCATCCAGAACGCGGACAGCATCCGCGCTCGTGCGGCGCCCTCGACGAAGAAGGTCCCGGTGATCCGCCGGACGTCGTCGTCGTCGAGGCTGGGCAGGCGGAGGAAGCGCGTGGGCGCGCCGCCCGCGCTCACGGACGGGGCTCGGCCGACGCCGCCTCGCCCGCGACGTCCTCGCTCCCGGGGCCCGCGGACCCGTCGGCGGTGGGGGCCGTGGCGGCGGGGACCGACGAGGCCGTGCCGATGAGACCGCCGAACCAGCGGGCGGCCGGGTCGACGTCGACGAAGATGCACCGCACGAGCAGCGTGAGCGGCACGGCGAGCACCGCCCCGACCGGGCCGAGGATCCAGGCCCAGACCACCAGCGAGAGGAACGTGATGCTGGCCGAGAGCCCCACCGCGTCACCCACGAGCTTGGGCTGGATCACCGACTGGATGATCACGTTGATCGCCGAGTAGGCGACGATCACGATCAGCATCAGGCCCGGGCCGCCCTCCAGCAGGCCGAGGATCGCCGGCGGCACGAGGCCGAGCACGAACCCGATGTTCGGGATGTAGTTCGTGATGAACGCCAGCAGGCCCCACAGCAGCGCGCCGGGGATGCCCAGCGCGTAGAGCAGCCCGGTGTCGATCAGGGCCACCACCAGGCCGAACGCGGTCGAGACGATCAGGTAGGTGCGGGTCAGGCGGGAGAAGGAGCTCAGCGCCTCGACGAACTCCGAGTGCTCGCCGCGCAGGCTCTCCAGGTACTGGCCGAAGGAGCCAGCGTCCAGGCAGACGAAGAGCACCAGGGTGACGATGAAGACGAGGTTGGTGGCCACGGAGACCGTGCCGGAGAGCACGAGGGTGACCACCGAGACCACGCGGGAGAGGTCGAAGGACGCGAGGATCGCCTGGATCTGCGCGCTGTCGACGCCGAGGTCCCGCAGGAGGTCGCCCGCCTGGGCGACCAGCTCGGCGAACTGGGCCTGGTACTCCGGCACCAGCGTCGCGAACTTCGCGGCGGCCAGCAGCATCCCGCCCGCCAGCAGCACGATGCCGACGTAGACGACGAGGATGGACAGCGTCGTGCCGATCCAGCGCGGCACCCCGCGGTCGGCCAGCAGCGTGCGCACGGGCGCCGCCGCGATGGCCAGGACCACCGCCAGGAAGGCCGGCCCGGCGATCCCGTGGACGGCCCGGATGCCGGCGACGGTGATGACCGCCATCGCACAGCCGAAGAGGATGAGGACGCCGCGCGGCAGCCCGCCGCCGCCCCCCAGCACCGCGGCCGGTGCAGCCGCCTCGGTACCGGCCTCGTCACCCGGCTGCGTCGCGCTCGTGCTGCTCATGCGTCCTCCCCCACCCCACCCGGGCACCCTGCCCGGCGACGTCCTGCGCCGACACCCTAGGGCCGCGAGGGCCGCCGCGGCACCCGACCGCGCAGGTCCGTCCCAGGACCTCCCCCAGGAGGTCACCGGACGGACGCCACGGACGGCAGCCGGGCCCGCACCGCGCCAGGACGAAGGTCCCGGGACCCCTCACCCGGAACGGATGAGGGGGGCCTCACAGCAAACACCTAGCGTCGGTGCATGGAGTGGCTCGATCTCTCGTGGCGGCTGCTGGTGGTCCGCGGCCTGGTGGCGCTCGCCGCCGGCGTGGCCATGGCGGTGTGGCCGATGACGACGGTCAGCGCCCTCGCGATCGCCCTGGGGGCCTGGGCCGTGGTGGACGGGGTCGTCACGCTGCTGGCGGCCCTCGTCGTCCGCGGGACGGTCGACAAGGTCGTCCTCGGCATCCTCGGCGTCGGCGCCGTGACGGTCGGCGCCGTGGCCCTGGCCCGGCCCTTCCAGGCCGGCGCCGCGCTGACCATGCTCCTCGGCGCGTGGCTGGTGGCCGCCGCTTTCGTGGAGCTGCTGCGGGCGGTGGCCTGGCCGCGCGTCAGCGACCTGGCCGTGGGCGTGCTCGGCGTCCTCGCCGGCGTCCTGCTGGTGCTCAACCCGGGCCGGGGCGCGCTCACGCTGACCGTGGCGCTGGGCGCGGTGCTCGCGGCGATCGGCGTCGTGTGGGTGGTCGCGGGCGCCCTCGCGCGGCGCGAGGCACTCACCGTCTGCTGACCTCGGGCCCTCGATCCCCACGGACCACCTCCTCACCCGCCACGGGTGAGGACCGTCCGCGACCCACGGACGAGTCTGCTGACGCGTGTCGGCCTCGCCGGTCCGCTCCCCCATCCTGCTCCCCTTCCCGTTCGGAGGCCACCCGTGAGCGACCCGTCCGTCGACCGCCACCACCTGCCGACCCAGCGGCCCGTGCCGCCCGGCGACCTCACCGTCGACGTGCGGGACGCGGCACCCACGGCCCCGGTGCCCCCGCTGCGGCCGCCCCACGGCGCCCCGAACGTCCTCGTCGTGCTCATCGACGACATGGGCTTCGGCGCCAGCAGCGCGTTCGGCGGCCCCTGCGAGATGCCCACGGCGGAGCGGGTGGCGGCCGAGGGCGTGCGGTTCACCCGGTTCCACACCACCGCGCTGTGCTCCCCCACCCGCCAGGCGCTGCTCACCGGCCGCAACCACCACACCGTGAACATGGGCGTCATCGCGGAGTTGGCCACCGCCGTGCGCGGCTACACCGGGGTGCGCCCGGACGACTGCGCCCCGCTGGCGCAGGTGCTGCGCCTCAACGGCTACTCCACCGGCGCCTTCGGGAAGATGCACCAGACCCCTCCGTGGGAGACCAGCCCCTCCGGCCCGTTCGACCGGTGGCCCACCGGCGAGGGCTTCGAGCGCTTCTACGGCTTCCTGGGCGGCGACACCCACCAGTTCACGCCGGCGCTAGTGGAGGGCACCACCCCGATCGAGCCGCCGCGGACGCCGGAGGAGGGCTACCACCTCTCCGAGGACCTGGTGGACCAGGTGATCTCCTGGACCGGCACCCTCGAGGCGCTCACCCCGGACAAGCCGTGGTTCGCCTACCTGGCGTTCGGCGCCACCCACGCCCCGCACCACGCACCGCGCAGCT
The DNA here is from genome assembly GCF_004919085.1 of Nocardioides sp. GY 10127. GTDB lineage: Bacteria > Actinomycetota > Actinomycetes > Propionibacteriales > Nocardioidaceae > Nocardioides. The sequence continues at coordinate 343,604 of NZ_STGL01000002.1, forward strand.
ACCTCGAGCACTACCGCGGCCGCTTCGAGCACGGCTACGACGAGCAGCGCGAGCGCACGTTCGCCCGGCAGCGCGAGCTCGGCGTCGTGCCCGAGGACGCCGAGCTCACGCCGCCCAACCCGCACATCCCGCTGTACTCCGAGCTGGGCGAGGACGACCGACGGGTCGGGAACCGCCTCTTCGAGGCCTACGCGGCGATGGCGACGCACACCGACGACCAGGTCGCCCGGCTGCTGGCCGCGCTGGAGCAGCGCGGCACGCTCGACGACACCCTGGTGCTCTACATCCTCGGCGACAACGGCGCCTCGGCCGAGGCCGGCGCCTACGGCACGTTCAACGAGATGGCCTACCAGAACGACGTGGCGATGACGACCGCGCAGATCGAGGAGCGGCTGGACGAGGTGGGCGGGCCGTCTGCCTTCAACCACGTGCCCGCGGGCTGGGCGCACGCGATGAACACGCCCTACCAGTGGAGCAAGATCGTGGCCTCCCACTGGGGCGGCACACGCACCGGCATGATCGCCCGGCTCCCCGGGCGGGTGCCGGCCGGGGAGGTCCGGCACCAGTTCACCCACGTCATCGACGTCGTGCCGACGATCCTGGAGCTCGCCGGCATCCCGGAGCCCACCCAGGTGCAGGGCGTCGCGCAGACCCCGCTGGAGGGCACGTCGTTCCTGTACTGCCTGGACGACGCGGGGGCTGCCGACCGGCACCGCACCCAGTACTTCGAGATCGCCGGCAACCGCGGGATCTACCACGAGGGGTGGACCGCCGTGACCCAGCACCTGCTGCCCTGGCCGGACCGCTCCTACCCCGTCCCCGCGTTCCGCGACGACACCTGGGAGCTCTACGGGCCCGACGACTGGACCCAGGCCCACGACCTCGCCGCCGAGCAGCCGGAGAAGCTCGCCGAGCTGCAGGACCGCTTCCTGCTCGAGGCCACCCGCTACCACGTCCTCCCGCTCGACGACCGGCAGCGCGAGCGGTTCGACCCGAACATCGCCGGCCGCCAGGACCTCATGGCGGGCCGCACCCGGATGGTGCTGCTGCCCGGCATGACCCGGCTCAACGAGAACACCGTGCTCAACGTCAAGAACACCTCGTTCACCGCCACCTGCGTGCTGGACCTGCCCGAGGCCGTCGACGGGCAGCGGGCCGACGGCGTGATCGTGGCGCAGGGCGGGGGCTTCGGCGGCTGGTGCCTGTACCTGGACGACGGGGTGCCGGTGTACGTGCACAACTACGTCGGGCTCGAGGTCACCCGCGTCCGGGCGGACGCTCCGCTCCCCGCCGGACCCATCACGCTCGTCCTGCGCTTCGACTACGACGGCGGCGGGGCCGGGCGCGGCGGCGACGTCCGCTTCCTCGCCGGGACGGGGCACCCGGACGGGGAGGCCCAGCCCACGCTGGACGAGATCGGCAAGGGCAGGCTGGAGCGGACGGTGCCCGCGTTGTTCTCCTTCGACGAGGGCCTCGACGTGGGCCTGGACAGCCTGGACCCGGTCGTGCCGGACTACCCCACGCCGCAGGGACGCTTCACGGGGACGATCCACCGCGTCGTCCTGGACATCGACCCCGAGGCGTACCACGACCCGGACATGGTGGTCCGGGCCCGGTACCGCAAGCAGTGAGCGACGCGCTGGGCGCCGTCGGCGCCACGCTCGGCGGCGCGGTGGGCGTGGCACTGAGCCCGCTGCCGGTCATCGCCCTGCTCCTCGTGCTCGTCGGCCCGCGCGGTCGGTCCGCGGGGCCGGCCTTCCTGGCGGGGTGGGCGGGCGGGCTCGCCGTCCTCCTGGTCGCCGTGCTCGTGCTCGACCCCGGTGGGTCGGGCAGCGAGAAGGGCCTGGCCGCCGGCCTGCTGGCGATCGTCGTGGGCCTGCTGTTCTGGGCACTCGCCGTGCGGCAGGTGCGCGGGCGACCACGGCCCGGGCAGCCCGCCGAGCCGCCGGCCCTGCTCGCCGCCGTGGCCGGCATGGCGCCGGGGCGCGTCGTCGTCACGGCGGCCGCCCTGGCGACGGTCAACCCGAAGAACCTGGGCCTCACCCTCGCCGCAGGCGTCGAGGTGGCCGGCCGGGGCCTCACGGGCGCGGGCACCGCGGTCGTGGTCGTCGTCTTCGTGCTGGTCGCCTCCCTCAGCGTGCTCGCGCCCGTGGGCTACCTGCTGGTGGCCGGGGAGGCGGCGCGCCCGCTGCTCGACGGGGTGCGCAGCTGGCTCGACGCCCACGGCTGGGCCGTCATGCTCGTCCTGTTCCTCGTGCTCGGGGCCAAGCTCGTCGGGGACGGCCTCACCACCGTGGCCGTGTCCTGGTGAGCACCCCGACACCGGGCGCGCTCGCCCCCTGGCGCCGCGGCTACGACCGCGCCTGGCTGCGGCCGGACGTCCTCGCGGGGCTCACCGTGTGGGCCGTCCTCGTCCCGGAGTCGCTGGCCTACGCGACCGTGGCGGGGCTGCCGCCGGTGGTCGGTCTGTACGCCGCGGTGCCGGCCCTGGTCCTGTACGCCCTCCTCGGCACCTCGAGGCACCTCGTCCTGGGGCCGATGTCGGCCACCGCGGCCCTGAGCGCCACCATCGCGCTGACCTGGTCGGACGGCACGCCCGAGGACGTCCTGCGCGTCGGCGTCAGCCTCGCCCTCGTCACCGGGGTCCTCGGGGTCCTGGCCGGCCTGTGCCGCCTGGGGTTCCTCTCCGCCTTCGTCTCCGCCCCTGTGCTCCGCGGCTTCGTCGTGGGCCTCGCGCTCACCATCCTGGTGGGTCAGCTGCCCGCGCTCATCGGGGTGGAGAAGGCGGACGGCGGGTTCCTGGCCCGCTCCTGGGGGCTGCTGCGCGAGCTCCCGCACCTCCACCCGACGACGGCCGTGCTCGGCGTCTCGGCCCTGGCCGTGGTGCTCGGCCTGCGGCGCTGGGCGCCGCGCGTGCCGGGCTCGCTGGTGGTGGTCGTGCTGGGGGTGCTCGCGGTCGCCGTCGGGCACCTGGACGCCCACGGGGTCGAGGTCGTGGGGCACGTGCCCTCGGGCCTGCCGCGTCCCGCGCTCCCGGGCTCCGACCTCGGGCAGTACCTCTCGCTGCTGGGTCCCGCGGCCGGCGTCCTGCTCGTGGGGTTCGTGGAGGGCCTCGCCGCGGGGTCGGCCTACGCGACCCGGGACGGCTACGAGGTCGTCCCCGACCGCGAGCTCACCGCCCTCGGCGCCGCCAACGCCGGCTCCGGGCTGCTCGGCGGCATGGTGGTGAACGGCAGCCTCTCCAAGACCGCGGTCAACGGTCAGGCCGGTGCGCGCACCCAGCTCTCCGGCGTCGTGTGCGCGGCGCTCACGGTGCTCACGCTGCTGCTGCTCACCGGGCTGTTCGCCGACCTCCCGGAGGCCGTGCTGGCCGCGGTGGTCGTGGCCGCCGTGATCGACCTGGTGGACGTGCGGGGCATGCGGCGGCTCTGGGCCGTGGGCTCGTCCGCAGTGACGCCCCGGCCGGCGGCCCGAGCGGACTTCGCGGGAGCCCTGGCGGCCCTCGTGGGCGTCCTCCTGCTCGACACCCTGCCGGGGCTCCTCGTGGGCGTCGGCGTCTCGCTGCTCCTGCTGCTCCAGCGGGCCTCCCGGCCCCGCGTGGCGCGGCTCGCGCGCGTGCCGGACGCCCCGGCGGGCTCCTGGGTGGACGCCGAGCGCCACCCCGACCTCGCCGTCGAGGACGACGTGGTGGTGGCCCGGGTCGAGGGCGGGCTGTTCTTCGCCGGCGCCGCCCACGTGCGGGAGCGGCTGCTGGCGCTGCCCGGGCCGGGCACGCACACGCTCGTCCTGGACGCCAGGACGATGCCCGCGCTCGACGTCACCGGCGCGGCCGCCCTCGACGGGCTGGAGCGCGACCTGGCACGGCGCGACGTCCGGCTCGTCGTGGCCGGCGCCGTGGGCCAGGTGCGGGACGTGAGCGCGGCGGGCGAGGAGGTCCTGGCCGTCGACGAGGCGGTCGCCCTGGCTCGCAGCCGTCGCGACTGAGCGGCGGGGGGTGCCCCGGCGACACCCCGCACAGGGTGTCGACGGGGCTCCCCCGAGGCGGGAGGGGTGCGGCACCCTGTGCGTGGTGCTGCTCCGCCTCGGGGGGTGAGGGCCCAAGGGGGGCTCGGACCCTCAGACCGTGACGGGGCTCAGACCGCGATCGCGCGGGCCTTGAGCGCCTCGTACTCGGACTCGCTGATCGCGCCCTGCTCCAGGAGCCGGTGGGCGTGGGCGATCTCCGCCGCCGGGCCGGAGCCGGCGACCGAGCGGATGTACTCCTCGGTCTGCTCCTCGACCTTCTTCGAGGTCGCCGCCGAGCGGGCGGCCATGCCGTTGCCCCGGGCGATGAGGTAGACGAGCGAGGTGAGCAGGGGGAAGAGGATCAGGCACACGACCCAGACCGCCTTGAGCCAGCCGCTGGTCGAGTCGTCCCGGAACAGGTCGACGATGACCGAGAACATGATCATCAGGTAGGCGACGAGGGCGAAGCCGACGAGCATCGCCCAGAGGACGTCGAGGAACGACATGTAGCACCACTTCCGTGAGGAGACGGAGGACGGTCCGCCGGCCGGCAGCGGCGATGCCGCGGCGGCTCCCACCTTCGTGAGGCGGGTGAGCGGCACGACTCACCCGACGCGGGTGAACCCTGCAGGTGTCGTGGCGGTGCACGCTCGCGCGCCCGCGCGCAAGAGGGAGAGACCCGTCACAGGAGCCCGGCACGGCGGGCCTCGACGATGGCGTCACGGCGCGACGTCACGCCCAGCTTCCGGTACACGCCCCGCAGGTGCGTCTTGACCGTGTTGACCGAGAGGACGAGGGACTCCCCCATCTCCTCCACCGTGCGCAGCGTGGCCAGCTCACGCAGGACGTCGACCTCCCGGTGCGTCAGCGGCACCGCCGGCCCGGCGTCGCGGACCGCCAGCGGGAGCAGCTCGTCGACGAACGGCTGCCACGGCCCCCACGCCCCGGACTCCTCGCGCAGCAGCCCGACCACGTCCGGGCCGCCGAGCTCGAGCAGGGGACGCGGCATCGACAGGCCCTCGGCCAGCGCCAGGGCGTCCCGGCAGCGCGAGACCGCGCGGAACCGGTCGCCCGCCTGGAGGTGGAGCCTGGCGAGCAGGACGGCGGCCTCGAGCCGCGTCGAGCGCGAGACGCACCGGGCCCGACCGTCCGTGACGGCGGAGAGCCGCTCGACGGCGGCGGCCCGACGCGATCGGAGCAGCTCCAGGGCGGCCGTCGCGACGAGCACCTCCCCCAGGTCACCGACCTCGCTGGCGGGTCCGCGGGCGCCGTCCAGGCGCCTGCGCATCACGTCCAGCACCTCGCGCAGGCGTTCCGGCCGCTGCTGGGCGAGGCAGACCTGGACGTCGGCCATGGCGATGTAGACCACCGCCTCGGCCGAGACCGACTGGTCGTCCATGCTCTCCCACACGCGGTGCAGCCGGTCGGCGTCCTCCGCCGTGCCCTCGTGCCCCTCGAGCCGGGTCGCGGCCGCCAGCGCCCACGTGCTCACCCGGGCGCTCGGGTCGTCGGCCGGGCCGACCAGCTGGAGGGCCAGCTGGGCGTGGTGCCGGGCCTCGACGTCGCGCAGCTGCACCCGAGCGGCCCAGCCCGCCAGCAGGTGGAGGTGCCCGGCGCGCGCGTTGTCGGACCAGCCGCGGGCGCGGGCCACCTCGAGGCCCGCGGCGGCGCGGCGCGCGGTGAGGGCGGCGTCGGAGCGCGCGGCACCGGCGACGGCGTGCATGGTCATGAGCCCCAGCGCGGCGGCACAGCGGTGGAGGCCCTGGGCGAGGGTCATCGCCTCGACGACCACCGCCTCGCCCTCCTCGAGGCGGCCCTGGCGCAGCAGGACGGCGCCCCGGGCGAGCGCGTGCTGGAGCTCGACGTCCGGGTCCAGGGTGGCGGCCGCCTCGGGGGCCTCCTCGACCCGACGGCCGCGGAGCCGGGCCAGGTCCAGGTCGACGGCCTCCCGGACGAGGCGCAGGTCCTCGTCGGCCTCGGCCGGCAGGGGTCGGAGCACGGCCCTCGCCTCCTGCACCCGCCCGGTGTCGAGCAGGGCGCGGGCGACGACCGCGTCGATCCAGGCCGCCGCGCAGCCCGATCCGTCACCGGGGCAGCCGGGCAGGTGCACGCCCTCGCCGGGGTGGGCGTCCTCGGGCGTCAGCAGGCCGAGCAGCTCCTCGGCGGCGCCCTCGTTGACGATGCGGGGGCCGACGAGGGAGAGCACCTCGGCGAGGAGGGGCTCCGAGGCCGACCGGACGGCCTGGGCCACGGCCTCGAGCCCCTGGCTCCGCACGAGGTGCCAGCGCGCGGCCGCGGCCGCGAGGGCCCGGACGCCGGGGAGGTCGCGACGGGCGTGCTCGCCCTCGAGGTAGGCGCGGAGCCCGGCGTGCAGGCGGTAGCTGGGCAGCGGGTCGCTGCCCTCGCGGGTGACCAGGCCGGTCGTGGCCGCTGCCCGCTCCATCACCTCGCCGGCGTCGCCCCGACCGGTGAGGTGCACCAGGAGCTCCAGCGGGACCTGCTCGGCGGAGGCGGCCGCGAAGAGGACCGGCAGGTCCTCGTCCGGGTGCCGGCGCAGCGTCTCGAGCATGACCTCCTCGAACAGCGCCCGCTGCTGCGGCCAGGTGCCGCCCAGCACGGAGCCCTCACCGACGGCGGCGGCCACCAGCCGCGTGAGGGCCGGCCACCCCTCGGTGCGGTCGAGGACGGCGGACAGGACGGCCGGGTCCAGGTCGGGGCAGGCCCGACGGGCCTCGGCCGCCGTGAACGCCAGGTCCTCGGCGCCCAGCGTGAGGAAGGCTCCGGACAGGCGCAGGTCCAGCGCCGTGTCGGGGCTCGCGACCGGTCGCCCGACCAGGGCGAGCCGCAGCGAGGCGGGGGAACGCCGGACGAGCTCGTCGACGTCGTCGACCACGCTCCGCCCGTGCAGGAGGTGGACGTCGTCCAGGACGAGGAGCAGGGGGCGGGGCGTCCCGGCCAGCCGGTCGAGCAGGTCGAGGAGGTGGTGGACGTCGCCGACCCGGTCCGGGGCGGTGAGGCCCTCGAGCGCGGCGGCCGTCTCCGGCCCCGCCGCGCGCAGCGTGTCGAGCAGGGTGCGCCAGAACAGCCGAGGGCTCACGTCCGAGCGCGTGAGGCGGCAGGTGGCGGTGTCCCACCCGCGCTGGCCCGCGCGGTGCGCCCAGGCGCTCGCCAGCGTCGTCTTGCCGAAGCCCGGAGGCGCGCTGACCAGCGCCGCCCGGGGGCCCCCGGGGGTGCCGTCGAGCAACGCGTCGACGGCGTGCTCGAGCCGCGGCCGCACGACCACGGCTGCCAGGTCCGGCCCGCCGCGGGGGCGGTGGGCCACTTGCGTCTCCACCCCGACCCCCCTTCGTCGGCGGAACGCAGGAACCCGGGGATGTCGCACCCCGGGAACCCCACTCGAGCCTCAATGTAAAGAACCCTCTGGGGCATCCCGGAGTTATCCCGCGGCCGGGAGCGTCGCGGAACGGAGCCGTCCGTGGCCGGGGGACGGCCCGATCAACGCGTGGTTCAGCGGTCCGTGCGGGCGCCGAGCTCCTCCAGGAGGTCGCGCAACGCCTCGTCGCCCCCGGTCGCGTACGCGTCCCAGGCGGGCCCGCGCGCCGCCATCGGCGCCTGCTCCGCCCACCACTGGTCACGCACGCGGGTGACCACCTCGAGGAGCTGGCCGTCGCAGGCGGAGCCGGGCCCGGCCGCGCGCTGCGCCCGCAGCACGAGGCCGAGGGCGACCACGGCGCCCTCGTGGAACGTCGCCGCGGGCAGGGGGTGGCCCGAGCGGGCCAGCGAGCACAGGGACGCTCCGCCGGTGGCCTCCTGCAGCGCCCGCTGGGCGCAGACGCGGTGGGCCAGCACCAGCGCGACGCAGTCGGGCACGGGCTCGTCAGCGGCCCCGGTCCCGGCCGCCCCCGCAGCTGCCTCGAGCGCCGTGCTCGACGGCGTCGACGCGGGCAGCGCGGCACGCAGGCGGCGGAACGGGCTCAACGTCGGCCTCGGGTGGTCTCGGCGGGCAGGGTCCCCGGGAGAACCCGCCGACGTCGACGGGTGTTCCCGGGGGGCCACCGGTCCCGGCCTCAGCCCGCGGTCGGGCTGACGGGGGTGATCCAGCTGCGGTGGGTGGTGGGGTTCTTCGTGATCGCGAGCAGCTCGTCCATGTGCGGCTCCAGCCCCGTCACCTTGTCGAGCGGGACCCCGATGACGAGCTGGAAGCCCAGTCCGCGCCAGGCCCGCACGGCGCGCCCGGCGAACTCGGAGTCTGCCTTGACGAAGCCCTCGTCCAGGAAGACCGGCGCGAACCGGGGGCGCGAGCGCAGCTCGTCGCCCAGCCGGAAGCGGAGCGCCGAGCCCACGATGAACGCCACGAGCTCCTGGCTCTCACCGCCGGACTTCTCCCCCAGCGTCCGGTAGGTCGCGCGGACCTCGCCGGTGGCGGCGTCGAAGCGCTCGGCGGAGATCTCCACGTGCCGCCGCACGTCGAGCAGCCGGTCGCGGTCGCTCGTCTCCCCCGGCACCGCCGAGGGCCGCAGCTGCGTCATGAAGCGGGCGAGGTCGGTGAACCGGCGCTCCAGGCCCTCCTCGTCGAGGTGGCCGGGGTCGCCCGCGGCCAGTGCCCGCAGGTCGCGCAGGAACGCGCCGACGTGGGCCGGCGAGAGACGGCGCAGGCGGATGCGCAGCCGGTCGCCGGCCGCGCCGAACTCCAGGCGGCGCAGGATCGCGTTGATGGGCTCCAGCCGGTCCTCGATCTCCTCGACGGAGGAGGACATCGCCCCCAGGAGCGGCACGAGGTCCTGCCCCGACCACTCCGTCAGCCGGCGCCGCCACTCGGCCCGGCGCTCGGCCAGGCCCGTGCCGCGGACCTGCTCCAGCACGGCCGCGTAGTCGGCGTAGGACGCGGCGCCGGTGCCGAGGTTCGGGCTCGGCCAGCGCAGCTGGTAGAGGCGGAACACCGACGCCAGCTCGTCCTCGGCCCGGGCGATCTCCGCCTCGGCCTCGGCGACCGCGTCGCGCAGCCGCGCCGCGAGCCGCTGGCTGTGCTCGGTGAAGCGCGCGAGGTCGTCCGGGTCCGCCGGGGCGACGGCGGCCGTCAGCTCGGCGCGCAGCGCGGCGTCCTGCTCGGGGGTGAGGGCCACGGACCCGGCGCGCTCGCTCGCCTCGAGACGGTCGGCGACCAGGTCCTGGGCGTCGACGAGCTCCGCGTGCTCGTCGGCGAGGGTGCGCCGGCGCTGCTCCAGCCCGAACCGGTGGGCGCGCGCCTCGTCGAGCCGGGCCTCGAGCTCGCCGACCTGGGCCTGCCGGACCTGGAGGCCGTCGTCGGAGGACAGGATCTCCGCCCGGCGCCGCTCCAGCTCGGCGATCCGCCGGGCGGACGCGGCGACGTCGAGGTCGTCGAACCGCGCCGCGACCAGCGCCTCGGAGGCCGCGCGCCGCTGCTCCAGCGCCAGGGCCCGGCGGTCCAGCCGCTCGACGTCCGCGTCGAGGTCGCGCAGCTGCTCCTCGAGCCCGACGAGCTCCTCGTCCAGGTCGCCGATCGCGTCGGCGTTGGAGAAGCCGATGATGGGGCGGGGGTCGGTGCGCCCGTGGGTGCCCCGACGACCGCTGCGGGTCTGGCCGGCGAGGGTCACCCGGAGCCCGTCGCCCTCGAGACCGGCCGCCGACTCCACGCACAGCGCGTTCCGGCCCGGCTCGCGGACGTGGGCCGCGACCCAGCCCGCGAACGGCGAGTCCGCGAGCACCACCTTGCCGGCGACCCGGTCGGGGTCGGCCGAGCCGGGGAGCGGGAGGTCGAGCTCGGCGCCCTCGAACACCAGTCGCCCGCGCAGGCGCAGGCCGTCGATGGCCCGGGAGAAGCGGGCCAGCTCGGGGAGCGGCACCAGCATCATCCGGGCGGAGCCGCCCAGGACCGTCTCCACCGCGGTGCGCCAGCGGGCGTGCTCGGGAGCCACGTCGAGCAGCTCGGCAACATAGGGCAGCTCGCGCGGGTGAAGCCCGCAGGCCGCGGCGACCTCGTCGCGCAGCTCGTGCATGCGGGCGGGCACCCGTCCGCCCCGCACCTCGAGGGAGGCGCGCTCGGCACGCAGCTCGGACTGCCGGGCCTGGATCGGGTAGCGGCGGTCGCGCACGGAGTCGCGCTCGGCACGGAGCCGCTCGGACTCCTCCTCGGCCACGGCCAGCCGCGCGCGGGCGTCGGCCTGCAGGGCGGTGAAGGCCGCGGCGTCGTCGAGCGCGGACAGGGGGTCCTCCCCCGACCCCGTCTCGCTCGCCTGGAGGGCCAGGGGACGCAGCCGCTCGGCCAGGGCGTCCCGCCGGGTCTCGCGGGTGGCCAGCACGGCCTGCTCCTGCTCCAGCGCGGTCGCGAGCTGCTGGAGCGTCCCGCCGCCGGCACCGGCGTGGGCCTCCTTGGCCACCTCCAGGTCCGCGGCCAGGGTGGCCTCGGCGGAGCCGGCGGCGGCGAGCTCGTCGGCGGTCCGTGCGCGGGCGTCACGGTTCTCCTCGACCGCGGCGTCCAGCAGTCGCGCGTGGGTGCGCAGGAGCCACTGGCGCAGCGGGCTGTCGCCGGTCGCGGTCACGCCGTAGGCGTCGAGGTCCGCCCGGCGCCGGGTGGCCGCGACGCGCCGCGACTCCAGCGCGGTGATCGGCCCGAGGAGCTCGAGCTTGGCCTCCTCGGTGCGCATCGCGTCGTAGGCGGCGTCCAGGTCGTCGAAGTGGGCGACCGCCCGGTCGGCCGCCGCGTAGGTGGCCGGACGCTCCAGGACCATGTCCTTGTAGAGCTCGTCGACGCTGCGGACCTGGTTGCCCGCCTGGATGCGGGCCAGCAGCCGCAGCGCCTTGCTGCCGTCGCCCCCGGCCCCGATCCCCAGCCGGGCGTGCAGGACGGCGGCGAACTCGGCGTAGGTCCGGTGCACCCGGACCCCCGGGTAGAGCTTCTTCAGGGCGAGCGCGTGGAAGCGGTCCGGCACCGCGTGCTCGAGCATCGCCAGCGACAGCGGGGCGTCGAGCGTGAGCAGCTGCATGGAGACGTCGGCGGAGCGGGTGGCACGGCGGCCGACGTAGTAGGTCCGCGCGACGGTGAACCGGCCGCCGGAGTCGTTGCGGAAGGTCATGGCCACGGCGCCCCAGGTGTCCACGCCCTTGCCGCGCAGCAGCCGCTCGACCGGCTTGCCGGTGCGCGGGTCGTCGACGACGTCCACCGCACCGCGCAGGTAGGAGAGGAGGTTGCGCTGGCCGGCGCCCCGCGCGCGGCCCGAGACGGCGTCGTTGGAGGCGCCGTTGAACTTGGTGTCCGAGGACATCATCAGCGCGGTGTACGCGTCGAGCACGGTGCTCTTGCCGACGCCGGAGGCGCCCGAGATCATCGTCGCCGCCGCTCCCAGCGGCACCCGGGTGAGACCGGTGAAGCCGCCCCAGTTGACCAGCTGCATCTCCTCGGCGCGCCACTGGGCGGTGTCGTCGGAGGGCGTGAGGACGGCCTCGGGGTCGAACAGGCCGTCGGTGGGCGGCGGGTCGCCCTCGCCGTCGTCGACGGGCCGGCTCAGGGGCGGGTCCGCGGGTGCGGCGCCCGGCGCGGTGTCGTCGAGCGTCTCCGGGGCGGTGCGCTCCTCGATGGTCTCCCGGCTCACGCCTGCTCCTCCTGCTCGGCCTCGGCGGGCTGCTCGGCCTCGGCGGGCTGCTCGGCCACGTCCGCGGGGACGGTCCCGGCCTCGTCGTCGAAGAGCGCGGTGTCGTCCTCGACCTCGACCTGGGTGCCGTTGGCCTGGCGCAGCGCGTCGAGCAGGTCGCGCAGCAGGTCCAGCGGCAGCAGCGGCTCGACGGCCTCGCTGATCTCGAAGCGGTCGTCCGACGCGGTGGGCACGAGGAGGCCCGCCTTCGCGACGGCCAGCACGGCGTTGCGCGCCCGCCGCTCGTCGCCGGCCACGTCGGTGGCGTGCACGGGCCGGAAGCCGGCCACGTAGCGCAGCAGGTCCTCACGGTCGACGTAGACCCGCGCCTCGCCGCCGGCCAGCCCGGTGCGCAGCCGGTCGCGCAGGTGCACGAGGACCAGCGTCTCCTCGCGGGTCCAGGCCGCGTCGTGCAGCAGCGTGGGGAAGCGGCTGCCGGTCTCGGAGACCGCCTGGCGCTTCCAGGCCACCTCCCGCTCGCGGTCGATGGCCAGCTCGAGGAAGAGGTCGGCGAGCCGGGCGCGGATCACCCGCTCGTTCTCCACCAGGACCGGCCAGTCACGCGCGTGGGTGCGTGCGGAGACGAAGCGGTTCTTCAGCAGCGCCACCAGGCAGTGCCGCTGGGCGTACTCCAGCCCGCCCTCGTCGCCCTCCCACAGCGAGACCGATGCGGCCTCGCGCTCCTCCTCGGGCGCGGCGTCGTCCCAGGTCTCGGCCCGCTCGGTCGCGTCGGTCGGGTCGGTCGGGTCGGTCGGCTCGAGCGCGTCGGCCGTCGCGGCCTGGTCGAGATCGGTGCTCACGAGCGGTCCTCCTCGGCGTGGTGGGTGTGCGGGGTCTCGGGCTGGTCGGAGGCGGGCTGGTCGGCAGCGGGCAGGTCGGGGTCCGGCAGGTCGAGGCGTGGCACCTCGAAGGCCCGGGTCGACCCGTCCGGTCGCACCGTGGCGTACCGCTCCAGCGGCCTGGCCGGCAGCACCGCACCCGGCGCGTCCGTCTCGTGGTCGGGCAGGCCGACCGGCTCGGGCACGGCCCAGTCCCGCTCGGCGGCGAGGTGGAGCAGGCCGAAGATCTCCACCGGTCGCCGGAGGTCGTCCTCCAGGCGCGAGAAGACCTCGCCGAGGGAGTCCGCGGGGTCCAGCGAGGTGAGCGCCTCGTCCAGGCGGGCGCGCAGGCCGCCGATCCGGGGGCCGCCCTGGGCGACGAGCTCCGACATCGTGACGGGCTCGGTGTCCGCGTCCTCCGCCACCAGCCGCTCGGGGGCGACGTCGTCGGCGGGGTCGAAGAAGCGCTCGCGCAGGTGCTCGACGCCCACCCGGGCCGGGAGCAGCGGGACGTCGTGGGTGGCGCGCGGGCCGGTGGCGGCCATCCACGTGGTGAGCTCGGCCTCGAGGTGCCGCAGCGTCTGCTCCAGCTCACGGTCGCGCTGGGCGTCGTGGCTGACGATGTACTCCTTGAGCGTCGCGGTGACCCGCGAGCGCTGGGCCAGCACCCGGTCGAGACCGTCGCGGACCAGGCGCACCGTCCCCCGCAGCTCGGCCCGCTCGGCGTCGCCGAGGATGCCGTCCGAGAGCGGGTGCTCGAGCAGGGCGGCCAGGTCCTCCCGGAGCTGGCCGACCGTCTGGTCGTCGCGCAGGAGCGCGAACGCCCCCTCGAACGCACGCCCCTCGTGGGTCGCGGTCATGAGGGCGTCCGCGCGGGCGAGGTAGGCGTCGATGACCTCGCCGGCCGGCCGCTCCTCGGCGCGGAACGCCGCCAGGATCTCCGTGCGGATGGTCGCGAACCGCTCCTCGACCCGGGCGAAGTCGGAGGGCAGCGCCGAGACCAGGCTGAGGAGCTCGGTGAAGCCCTCGGACATGTAGTCGGTGTCGGCCCCGCCGAGCTCCCCGCCGTCCACGAGCCTGTCCCGCTCCGCCTCGAGGCGCGCGATCTCCTCGTTGAGCAGGCTGACGCGGGCGCCCCGGTCGGGGTTCGCCTCCGCGTTGAACCGACGGGTGGTCGAGAGGATGGTGGCGATCCGGTGCTCGCTCAGGGTCGCGCGGTCGCGGGTGAGGGTGGTGACGAGCTCGAGGGCCTGCTGGGCGTGCGAGGTGAGCGTGTAGACCTCGCGCCCGCGCTCGTCGAGGGCCCGGACGAGCCAGCGGCCGCGCATCCAGCGCTGGCACAGCTCCCGCCCGGAGCCCACCGGCAGCAGCTCCGCGGCGAGCTCGGCCCCGATCGCGCCGCGGACGGCGGCCAGGTGCTCCTCGACCTGCGTGTGCAGGCGGGCGGTCTCCACCGGCCGGTTCTGCCGCCCGAACGCCTCGCGGAACAGCGTCATCACCACGGGGGCCTGCCGCTGGTGCAGGAGCGTGAGGGTCGGCTGGGCGAACGCGTGCTGCACGCGCGCCAGCTCGGCGGCGACGTCGCTCACTGACCCTCCCTCGCGCTCGAGCGCCTCCCGGCACCCCTGGTGGCGCGCCGTCACCGCGGGAGCGGCGGGCGCAGCGGCCCAGCATCCCAGAGGCACCCGGCGAGCCACGAAACCGGCCCGCAGGACGCCCAGCCGGCCACCCGGACCCCCATAACCCCGGAGGGGGTTCTTGACGTTGGTCCAGGGCCGCGCGACCCGGTCGCAGAGGCCGGGAGACCGCCGGAGCCGGGGCCGTGAGGCCGCTCGAGCAGGGGCCGCGGCCCCTGACCCGCGACCCCGCGCGCCAGCGACGCTCGGACCCATCACCGCACGGCCCGCACCCGCGGCCGACGTGGACCACCGCCCCGCAGCCACCACGCCGCGGACGAGCACCCAAGGAGTCCCCATGGAGAGCGCCGGCGCCCTCGGCATGTACGACCACCCCTTCGCCCACACGTCGATGTGGTGGGTGGCCTACCTCAGCATCGTCGCCGTCGCCGTGTTCGCGCTCATGGGCTTCTACCTCGTCATGGCGACCCGGGTGTACAGCAACCAGACCCCGCGCGCCGCCGCCCCGGCTCCCGAGGCCACCGCCGTCGGTGCCACCGAGGACGCCCCGGTCCTGGCCCAGGCCGCCCCGATCGCGCCCCTGCCGGCCGACCAGGCGGCGGTCGACGCCGAGCACGCCAAGGAGCTCCAGGCCGTCTGACCCCGCCGCAACCACGGCCGCCCGCACGGGGGCGCACACCGGACTCCTCCCCGGGTGCGCCCCCGTCGTGCGTCCCCGTCGTGCGTCCCGGCGACGCCGCGCCTACGGGGTGCGAGCGGCTCGCACACGGGGTCCGGCTCCGCCCTGCACGGGCCGGGGGACGACCACGCACGGGTTCTCGTCCCCCACGCACGGGTACCGCCCCGACACCTGAGAATTGCCCTGCGTCGCATCCCCAGAAGTCGTGAGAATCCAGCGTCCGTCCGACGGACTGTCTCGGTCCTCCCGCTCCTCGAGGTGCACATGCCCGTCCTGTCCCGCCCCGCCCGCGCGCGCCTCCTGCTGGCGGCCGCCACTGCCGCGGGGCTGCTGGTCCCCGTCCTCGTCGCGCCGGACCCGGGCCTCGCCGCGACCGACGAGTCGGGCTCGGTGATCACCGTGCCCTCCTACGCGGCCTCGCTGGTCACCGCCGACAGCGGCCTGGCCTACACCTCGATGAAGGAGGAGGGCGTCCTCACCGAGGACTTCGGGCTCGCCACCGGTGAGACCTTCACCGACGCCACCTCGGACACGGACCGCTGGACGAGCAGCCAGGACTACGGCGAGGACGCCGGGACGACCGTCTCCGCCGTGGACGGCACCGCCGACGGGCTCTGGACGGTGGTCGTCACGCGGGCGCGCACGGCCACCGACGGGACCCGCCTCGCCCCGACCGGCGCCGAGACCTACGCGGTGACCTACGACCAGTCCGCGAAGCGGCTGGTGCTGCGCGGGCCGGAGTCCGCGGGCTTCCCGGTGGTCAGCACGCTCAGCTTCGTCGGCACCGCGGCCTCCGGCCTCACCGGGCTCGACGCGAGCGACGGCAGCCACGACCCGCTGGTGCTGCTGCGCTACTCCGACCACGTGCAGGCCGTCGCCGTCAGCAGGACGGGCTTCTGGACGCCGACCAACGGGAGCTACACGCCGGACTCCTCCACGTCCCTCCTCGCCGCCTACCACCGTTCCTTCGCCGACTACCCCGCCGACAGCGACACCGCCACCTACCTCACGACCCCGATGGACTTCGTCGTGGCGCTCGGGGACGCCGAGTCGCTGCTGGTCGAGCGCGAGCGGGCCTCCTGGAGCGGCACGTCCCTCACCTGGAGCCACGTGTCGTTCGCCGGGCCCGCGAGCACCACCTGGACTGCGGCCTCCGACAGCGCCTCGTCCTCCGCGGGCTGGTCCGGGGCGTCCCTGTCCTACGACCGCCTCGGGGTCTACGGGGAGACGCTCGTGGTCGGCGCCCGGGGCGGCGGCGGCACCAACTACGTGAAGGTGGCCGAGGCCGACACGGCGGCGCAGTACCCCGACCTCGACGCCAGCTGCCAGGGCAGCGGCACGCCCGCGGTCTCGGTGGACGTCGTCGACCTGGCGCCCTCGGACTCCGCCGAGATGGCGGGGGTGGTCTCCTGCGCGGCCTTCAGCAAGGCGGCCGGCACCCTCGACGTCGGGCAGTCGGTGGTCTCGGGCAAGGCGGCCCGCACCCGCGGGTGGACGCAGTCGGTGACGGCGGCCGGCACCGACGTCCAGGGCGTCCAGGTCAGCACCGAGATGCCCTGCCTGTGGCTGCAGAGCCAGAAGGCCGGGGTCGGCTACCAGACCGGCTACGCCCACGGCGCCACCGCGTCGTCCGTCTGCTCCGCGAGCGCCCACGAGATCGGCGCGACGACCACGCGGGTCACCTACTCCGAGGCGGTGACCGCCGACGCGGACGGCTCGTGGCAGCCCCGGCTCTACGTCGGCAGCTGGAAGCTCGCCTCCACGGGCAGCACCCAGGTCGTCGCCTGGGACCAGGCGCTCCTCACCGACGGACGCCACACCGCCCACCCGGCCGACGCGGCGGCCCTCCCGCCCACGGACGTGTCCGTCACGCTGAGCGACGGGAGCTACAGCCACGTCGTGAGCGTGCCGGCCCTCCCCGTCGCGTACCTGCAGGCTCCGCCGACGGTCGCCGGCACGGGTCAGGCCGAGGACGCCTCGAGCTACTTCGCGACCGAGACGGACACGACCGACACGGACGCCTACTCCGACGAGGTCCACGTCGGGGCGTCCGTCGGGGTGGACTTCGAGGACCCGACGGGCACCGTCGGCGCCGGTGTCGAGGTCGCCGTCGGCGAGGCCGTGGGCGAGGAGACCTCGGTGAGCAAGAGCATCACGACGGGGACGACGCTGACCGGCGACGGCACCGACGACACCGTCGTGTACCGGACCATGAAGTACAAGCAGTACACGGGCACGGTGGACGCCTCGAGCACCGGGCTGGCCCTGGGCGACGACGTGACCTACAACGTCCCGATGGGCTCCTCGATGGCCACGGGGGTCATGCACCTGGCCGACATGGCGGCCGCGGACGCCACCTGGGGCCCGACCGGCGCCTGGGGCAAGGCCGCGGCCCAGGTCTTCCCCGAGACGATCGGGGACCCCGGCACCTACTTCACCTCCGAGGCGGAGGTGAACGAGTACTGCGACGGGACCCTGGAGTCCGGGGCCTCGGCCGCGGACCGCGACATCGACCTGTGGACGGGCAGCCTCCTGCCGCAGTCCGCCTCCGACTGGAGCGCCGACCTCCTCCCCGACGGCCCCGACATCCTGCTCGGCTCCGAACAGGTCGTCGCCTTCGGAGCCACCTCCGACGGGTCCTCCCTCGCGATCACCACCGCCGAGGCCCACAGCCGCTCGGTCACCAACTCCGTCGACGTGAGCGTCACGGCGAAGGCCGGCTACGCGACCGTCGGCCTCACCGGCGGCGCCTCGTGGGGCGAGAGCCTCAGCCAGGAGATGTCCACCAGCAACGAGGTGGGCGGGGAGGTGCCCAACTTCGCGCACCGCACCGCCGACACCCTGGCCCAGACCTTCAGCTACCAGGCCGTCATGTGCCAGAAGACCGTGCAGGTCAGCGGCACGCCGGTGACCACCTGGGTGCTCGGGTGGCTCGTCCACGACTACGACGGGGGCGGCGGCATCGACGACGCCGTCGCCGCGACCCCCGGCGCGCCGGTGGCCGGCACCGTCGTGGACGCCGACGACGTGACGCTGTCGTGGACCCAGTCCCAGGGCGTCACCCAGGACTGGCAGTGGCAGGTCCTGGACAACGACGAGGAGGTCGTCGCCGAGGGCACCACCGACGGCTGGACGGACCTGGACGCCTACCGGGCCGCCCAGGACAGCGCCGACCCGACCGACGACTCCCCCACCTGGACGGCGGACGTGACCGGGCTCGACCCGGGAACGCGCTACCACTGGACCGTCACGGGCACGGACGTCTTCGGCAACACCGTCCCCGTGTCGTCCACGAAGTACTTCCGCACGGACGGGCCCCCGGTGGTGTCCCTCGACACCGACGACACCGTCGTCGACGCCGGCACCGAGGTGACCCTGCACAACACCTCGACCGACTCGCTCGGCGCCACCACCTACGACTGGTCCTTCGGCGACGGGACGACGCTGCTCGACCAGCCGAACGGCGACGTCACGCACACCTGGGACACCGCGGGCGACTACACCGTCCGGCTGACCGGCACCAGCGAGAAGGGCAGCGCCACGGCGAGGACGCGGGTCAGCGTCGTCCCCGTCACCGAGGACGACACCTACGAGGGGACCGAGGACACGCTGCTCCACCCCGCCCGCTCGGTGCTCGCCAACGACACCGGCGCGACCTCCGCGGCGGTCTACAGCAGCCCGGCGCACGGGACGCTCACGCTGGACGGTGACGGCACCTTCCGCTACCGACCCGACGCGGACTGGTGCGGCACGGACACGTTCCGCTACCGCGCCGACGACGCGCGCAACGCCCGGGTCACGCTCGAGGTGGCGTGCGTCGACGACGCACCCGTCACGAAGGCCGACACCTACCGGGTGCGGGCCTCGGCGACGGTCCGGCGTGTGGCCTCGCCCGGCGTCCTGCGCAACGACGACGAGGTGGACGGGCAGGCCATGACGGCGCGCCTCGTGCGCCGACCCTCGGTGGGCTCGGTGACGCTGCGCAGCAACGGTGGCCTCGTGATCCGGGTCCCGGCCGGGCGCACCGGGCGGCGCACGTCCTTCACCTACCGCGCCTGCGACGACGGCGGGACCTGCTCCGCGACCACGAAGGTCGTGCTGCGGCTGAGGTGAGCAGCGGCTCCCGGGCTGACCCGGGAGCACCGACGGCCCCGCCGCGCCAGGGGTCGGTCACGAGCGCCGGGACGGGACGCTCGTGACCGGCCGCTCGTGCGGCGGGGCCGTCCGCGTCCCGGGCCTGCTCCGGGTGCCTGGGGGGGGTCGGGTGCTCGGGTCCTCGCTCAGGTGAGCGAGAGGAAGAGCTTCTCCATCTTGGCGGCGTCCATCTCCGGCTCCAGCCCGTCCGCCTCCGCCTTCATGCACTGCCGCATGCCGGTGGCGACGAGCGCGAAGCCGGCCCGCTCCAGCGCCTTGAGGACGGCGGCGTACTGGGTCACGACGTCCTCGCAGTCGCGGCCCTCCTCCAGCATGCTGATCACCTTCGCCAGGTGGCCGTGGGCACGCTTGACGCGGTTGAGGACCGGAACGACCTCGGCGGGGTCCAGCTGCATGGTTACCTCTGCTCGATGTGGGGGGGACGCAGGTGTGGGCGACGGAAGGAGCCGTCCCGAGAAACCTATCCCCCCGACCGGACCCAGTCTGCGCCTCCCGCGCAACCGTGGCGGAGGTCCACACGCTTTCCTCACGGGCACGTGACCGGCACCACCACACGTGTCCGACATGCGACCCGGGCTGGGCGTACTTGACTCGGGGGCGGAGACTGGGAGGCATGGCTCGACCCCTGCGCTCCGCGACGTCCACCCAGGGCCGGAACATGGCCGGCGCCCGCGCCCTCTGGCGCGCGACCGGCATGACCGACGACGACTTCGGCAAGCCCATCGTGGCCATTGCCAACTCCTTCACGGAGTTCGTGCCCGGTCACGTGCACCTGCGGGACATGGGCAAGCTCGTCGCCGACTCGGTGAAGGCCGCCGGCGCGAACGCCAAGGAGTTCAACACCATCGCGGTGGACGACGGCATCGCCATGGGCCACGGGGGCATGCTCTACAGCCTCCCCAGCCGCGAGCTCATCGCGGACGCCGTGGAGTACATGGTCGAGGCGCACTGCGCCGACGCCCTGGTCTGCATCTCCAACTGCGACAAGATCACCCCGGGCATGCTGCTGGCCGCGCTGCGCCTCAACATCCCGACCGTCTTCGTCTCCGGCGGCCCGATGGAGGCCGGCAAGACCACCGCCATCGAGGGCGTCGTCCACGAGAAGCTCGACCTCATCGACGCGATGGTCGCCTCGGCGAACGACTCCGTCGACGACGCGACGCTCTCCACCATCGAGCGGTCGGCCTGCCCCACCTGCGGCTCCTGCTCCGGCATGTTCACCGCGAACTCGATGAACTGCCTCACCGAGGCGATCGGCCTCAGCCTGCCGGGCAACGGCTCCACGCTGGCCACGCACGCGGCCCGCCGCGACCTGTTCCTCGAGGCCGGCAGGCTCATCGTCGACCTCGCGAAGAGCTACTACGAGGACGAGGACGACAGCGTCCTGCCGCGGGCGATCGCCACGCGCCCTGCCTTCGAGAACGCCGTCGCCCTGGACGTCGCGATGGGCGGCTCCACCAACACGGTGCTGCACCTGCTGGCCGCCGCCCGCGAGGCGGAGCTGGACTTCAACGTCGCCGACATCGACGCCGTCTCCCGCCGCGTCCCGTGCCTGGCCAAGGTCGCGCCGAACAGCCCGAAGTACCACATGGAGGACGTCCACCGCGCCGGTGGCATCCCCGCGCTCCTCGGCGAGCTGAACCGCGGCGGCGCGCTGCACACCGACGTCCGCTCGGTGCACTCCCCCGACCTCCAGTCGTGGCTGGACGAGTGGGACGTCCGCGGCGGCAAGGCCTCCGAGAAGGCGCTGGCGCTGTTCCACGCGGCGCCCGGCGGCGTCCGCACCACCGAGGCGTTCTCGACCGAGAACGTCTGGGCGACGCTGGACACCGACGCGGCTGAGGGCTGCATCCGCGACCTGGAGCACGCCTACACCGCCGACGGCGGCCTCGCGATCCTGCACGGGAACCTCGCCGTGGACGGCTGCGTCGTCAAGACCGCCGGCGTCCCCGACAACTGCCTGGTCTTCCACGGCACGGCCCGGGTCTACGAGTCCCAGGACGACGCCGTGCAGGGCATCCTCGCCAAGGAGGTCGTGGAGGGCGACGTCGTCGTCATCCGCTACGAGGGCCCCAAGGGCGGCCCCGGCATGCAGGAGATGCTCTACCCGACCTCGTTCCTCAAGGGCCGCGGGCTCGGGCAGAAGTGCGCGCTGATCACCGACGGCCGCTTCTCGGGCGGCACCAGCGGCCTCTCCATCGGCCACGTCTCCCCCGAGGCGGCCGGCGGCGGCCTCATCGCGCTCGTCGAGACCGGCGACCCGATCGAGATCAACATCCCCGAGCGGTCGATCAACCTCGCCGTCGACGACGCGGTGCTGGACGAGCGGCGCATCGCGCAGGAGAAGCGCGACCGTCCCTACACCCCCGTGGACCGGCAGCGGCACGTCTCCGCCGCGCTGCGCGCCTACGCCTCCATGGCCACCGCGGCCTCGGACGGCGCGTACCGCAACGTCCCGCTCTGATCGACCCCGCGCGTCACGCGCACGCACGAACGGGCCGGCAGCCTCTCGCTGCCGGCCCGTTCGCGTCCCCGCTGCCCGCCGCGCGGCGGTGCGGGGCTCAGCCGTGCGGGATCTGGCCCTCGTCGTCGACGAGCACCCTGCCCGTGACCTCGCGCGCGTGCACCGTCACCGTGACCGGCCGGGCGCCGCGCAGCCAGGGCTCGGCCGGGGAGGCCTCCTCCGAGGAGAACGACACGGACGCCGTGCCGCGGACGAGGACGCTCCAGCCCGTCCGCTCGACACCGTCGGTGGCACCCACCTGGAGGGCGACGAGGCTGTCGTCGACCTGCTGGGTCATCGCCGAGCCCGCCGCCGTGCGGAACGTGATCGTGCGCCCCGCCACCGCGAGGTTCACCGGCCGCACGGTGGGCCCGTCCGGCGCGGTCCAGGCCAGGAGGCCGACCCGCGAGCCCTGGAGCAGGCCCCAGCAGGCGTCGGTGGCGAGCTCGACCAGCGCACGCTCGCGCGCGGCCATCCCGCTCACGCCTCGACGACGCGGCGGCCGGTCACCTCGCGCGGGCGGATGGTGATCGTCACCGGCTTGGCACCGTCGAGCCACGGCTCCGCCGACGAGCCGGCGTCCACGCCCTCGAAGGTCGTGCTCGCCACGCCGCGGACCAGGACGGACCAGCCCGTCCGAGTCTCGCCGTCGACGTCGTCGACCTCGAGCGCCACCGGGCTGTCGTCGACCTGCCGGGTCATGGCGGAGGCCGAGGAGGTGCGCAGCGTGACGGTGCGGCCCTCCACCGCGATGTTCACCGGGAGGATCACCGGCCCGTCGGGCGCGTTCCAGCCGAGCCGCGCGACGGTCGCCGACGCCAGCAGGTCCCAGCACTCCTCGACCTCGATCTGCAGTGCGGTCCGGTTCTCGCTCATCGTCAACCCTTCGTCGCTCGGGGCCCTCGGCCCGCCGTCACCTCGACGGCACGCCTCGATCCTGCCCCCGTCGCGGCGCTCGCCGAAGCCGTGTCCGGACTGTGGCGGGACTCGGGACCGATGCTCTGACCTGCAATGACGAAGGTCCCGTCGCCTTGCGGGCGACGGGACCTCCGGTCGGCCCGAGGAGCTCTCGGGGCTCAGAGCCCGTACGGCTCCACGGTCCCGTCACGCCACACGACGATGCCCTTACGGGCACGCTGCGCGAGCCACGTCGGCGCCTGCGCGTCCGCGACGAAGCCCGCCGTGGCGTCGATGTCGGCCCAGGTGAGCGACTCGGCGATCACGGTCACGGACCCCAGGGAGCCGGGCACGAGACCGGTGCGCGGGTCGACCAGGTGCGCACCGCGCCGGGAGAGCCCGGACGTGGCGAGCGCCCCGTCGCGCAGGGTGATCACGGCCTTGACCCGCGTGGGGTCGGCCGGGTCCTCGATGCCGACGCGCCAGCCCGGACGGTGCGGGTCACGCACGCGGCACACCATGTCGCCACCGGCCGAGAGGCACACGTCGGTGTCCTCGAGGGCCAGGAGCGGACGGACGGCCCGCTCGACGGCCCAGCCCTTGACGACCCCGCTGGGGTCGAGCCGGCCGCCGAGGTGGATGTTGAACCGGCCCTCGGTCGAGACCCGGGCGCGCTCGCCGAGCTCCAGCACGTCGGCGACCTCGGGCGGGCAGTCCTCCACCCGCACCTCGCGCCGGTCCAGCCGGCTGATCCAGGACTCCGGCTTCCAGGTGGAGAACACCTGGTCGACCCAGCGCAGCTCGGCGAGGGCCTCGTGCCAGGCCTGCTGGCCGGCGTGCGTCCCCGCCTCCCGGCCACGCAGGGCGAGGGAGATCGGCATGCCCATGACCTGCTCCGCGGCCCGCCACGTCGGCGGCGTCGCCGGGGCGTGCTGCGGGGCCGGCTGCTGGGCCTGCTGCACCTGGAACGCGGGCGGCTGCTGGGGCTGCTGCGGCTGCTGGGGCTGGGCCGGGGCCGTCGGCCCCCAGCTGCTCACAGGCCCGCCTGGTCGAGCGCGGACTGGAGCGAGGTCAGGTAGCCGTTCGACGTCACCGTCGCACCGGAGACCATGTCGATGTCGGCGCTCTGCGCGTCGATCGTCTCGTCGATGAGGATCGGCAGCGCGTAGGCGTTGATCTGCTGGTCCTTGGGGTTCTCGGTCGGGTAGACCGGCACCTCGACGTCCGTGATCTGGCCGTCGGAGACGGTGATCGCGACCTGCACGTCGCCCCACTCGGTGGAGGCGGCGGTGCCGGTGTACGTGCCGTCGGCCGCCGACGAGCCCGAGCTGGAGCCCGAGCTCGAACCCGAGTCCGAGCTGGAGCTGGAGCCGTCGCTGGGCTCGGCGCTCGCGCTCGACCCGTCGCTGCTGGAGTCGCTGCTGGAGTCGCTGCTGGAGTCGCTCGACGGCGGGGCGCCGGACGCCTGGTCGTCGGAGGAGGAGTCGGAGCCGCTGATCACGGCGCTGTCGCCGGAGGTCGCGGTGAGGGAGCCGGCCGTGGAGGTGTGGTAGCCGAACAGCAGCACCACCACGGTCAGCGTGGACAGGAACGTCAGGACGATGCGGCGCATCGTGTCACCACCGGAAGGTCTCGAGATGGATCTGGGACTCCGGGAGGCCGGCCTGCAGGGCCACCTCCCGGACGCGGCCCACCCAGGCGTCGGGGCCGCAGAGGTACAGGTCTCGCTCGGGCAGGTCGGGCACCCAGGCGAGGAGGGCGCTCACGTCGTCCACCGCGCCGACACCGGCGGGGAGCCAGGAGTCGTCGCCGCGGCGACGGCCGGTGAGCGTGAGGACCTGGAGGCCGCGCTCGGCGGAGAGCACCTCGAGCTCGCGGGCGAACAGGGGCGCCTGGGTGCAGCGCTGCACCAGGATCGCCTCGCCCGGGGCGTAGGCCAGGCCCTCGGCGAGGGCCCGCAGCGGGGTGATGCCCACGCCGGCCCCCATGAGCAGGACCTTGCGCTGCGTGCGCGGTCGCGCCGAGAGCCGGCCGTACGGGCCCTCGATCAACACCTTGGTACCGGGGCGCAGGGCAGCGATGGCCCGGCCACCGTCACCCTCGACCTTGACGGTGAACCGCAGGCTGTGGCCGTCGGGGGCGGCGGAGAGCGAGTAGGGGTGGGCGCGGGACCAGCCCTTGCCCGACAGGAAGCGCAGGGAGAAGAACTGGCCCGCCTGCACGGGCATCCGGTCCATGTGGCGTCCCGCGAGGTAGACCGAGACGAGCCACTCCCCCGGGCCCGCGGGCTCGCGCACGACCGAGGTGACCACCATGCGGTGGCGCAGCGTCCGGTACAGGGGCAGGGCCACGCGCCAGATGAGCACCGCGGCGGCGCCGGCGATCCACCAGCCCCACCAGAAGACGGTGCGGGCGGTCGAGGCCAGGAGCTCCTGACCGGTCCACAGCTGGTGCGGCAGCGCGAGGCCCGCGCCCAGGTAGGCGTAGAGGTGCAGCAGGTGCCAGGTCTCGTAGCGGGTGCGCCGGCGGGCGAACTTCATGCTCGTCACCACGACGAGGATCAGCGCCAGCGTGCCTGCGTCGGCCAGCAGGATGCCCGGGTAGTCCGTGGTGAGGTACCAGAACATGCCGGGCGTGGCGAGCAGGTCGGCGGCCGCGTAGCCCCAGGTGATCAGGACGACGTGGGCGATCATCAGGTTGAACGAGGTGAACCCGACGACGCGGTGGATGCGGGCCAGGCGGTCCTGGCCGTAGGCCTGCTCCAGCCACGGCACACGAGCCATGAGGACGACCTGGGCGAGGAGCAGGACGCTCGCCACCAGACCGGTCTCCCGGCCGAGCGAGGTGAGCGCCTGCTCGGCGTCCGTCAGCTCGGAGAGGCCCCCGCCGGCGACCCACCAGTAGGTGACGAGCAGCAGGCTGAGCCACAGGGCGGCCATGCCGACCAGCCGCACCGCCTCGTCGAAGCGGGCGCGGCTGCCGGGCACGTGGGTGGGGAGGATGTCGGGCTGGACGCGCCGCACGGCGGGGGCGAGGCTCACGTGTCCGACCCGTCGGTCGTGGAGCCGTCGGAGGTGGAGCCGTCCGAGCCGGGAGCGTCGGGCATGGTGCCCGAGTCGCCACCGGGGAAGCTGCCGTCACCGTGGTCGAAGTCCGGCTTGCCGTAGTCGCCCGTCGGGCGCTGGTCGAAGCCGGACGTCGGGGTGACGCCGTCCTCCGCCGTCACGTGCCCGATCGCGAACCCGACGCCACCGCTGACCAGCACGACGGCGACGGCGCCACCGGCGAGCGCGGCGCGGCGGGTGCCGCGCGAGCGGGAGGCCCAGCCGGAGCCGAGGCGGGCGCGGGCGGCGCCGAGGCGGCCGCGGACGCCGCGGGCCGCGGCGGGCCCCTCGGAGCCCTGGGGGGCCTCGGCGTAGGTGCCCGGGCTGGCGGCGTAGGCGGCAGCGCCCCCCTCACTCCCTGCGCCGACCACGGGGCCGGACCAGGTCACGGGCTGCACCGGCTGGGCGGGCTGTGCGGGCTCCTGGGGCGGGCGGACGTCGGCGACCGGCTGGTCGGGCTCGCTGACCGGGGCGTCGACCGCCGGCTCGGCGGCGGCACCGGCGGGCTCGGCGGGCTGCCCGGGGGCGGCGGGGGCCGAGGACGGCTCCCAGCGGGAACCGCTGGACAGGGGCGCGGTCTCGTCGGGGTCGTACTTGTCGTTCACGGCGTGCTCCTTCTTCGGGGACGTCGTCAGCATCTTGGTCTCGCCTGAGCACGGTCGCTCGACCTCCTGTGCCGAACCTGTGTGCTTCTGGTGGCGGATCGGTGCAGAGTCACAGAACGATCACGAAGGTCTCGAAACGATAACGGCCAGGTCACTGATCGTGACCTGGCCGGCGAGCGCGGTCCGTGCGCGAGGACGCGCGACAAGACGGTCCGGCCGAGCGGGGGCCCGGCTGCAGACGTCCGGAAACCTAGACGGGGCGTGTGTCGGGAATGTTTCGCCGCGGTGCCGGACGGCTTCCGACGGCCCGGTGAGAGGCACGGCACACCCGTCCACCCCTCCAACCCTCAGCCGCCCCGGCCCTCGCACCGGCCAGGAGGACGACCCGTCAGCGACCGACGGTCTCCGCGAGCCAGCCGGCCGCGGTGTCCGGGGCGAGGTCGAGGACGCCCTCCCCCGCGGTCACCTCGGTGACGACGTGCCCCGGTACGTCCGCGGGACCCCACGGCCAGGCCAGGGCCACCCCCTCCCGTGCCGTCACCTCCGCCCACCCGGCACGCGCCGCGGCCAGCGGGTGGTCGGCGAACACCTGGAAGGTCGTCGTCTGGACCGGGGCGGGCCGGACCCGCAGCCCCCGCGCCTCGAGCCCGTCGCCCACGGCACGGGCCCACTCCACCATCCGCGGCACGAGCGGCATCCGGTCGCGCAGCCCCACGAGGGCCTCCAGGGCGACGGGCGTGAGCCGGTAGAGCGTGCCACCGAGCCGGTGCCGCCACAGCCGCACGTCCTCGGCGAGCTCCTCGCTGCAGGCCACCGCCGCGCCCGAGCTCGCGCCCAGGCCCTTGTAGAACGAGACGTACACCGAGTCCAGCAGCCCGACCACGTCCTGCGCCGGTCGGCCCAGCGCCGGGAGGCTCTCCCAGAGCCGCGCCCCGTCCCCGTGCAGCGGGACGCCGAGCTCGCGCGCCGCCTCGGACAGGGCGACCAGGTCCTCCCACGAGGGCAGCAGGCAGCCGGCGTCGCGCAGGGGCAGCTCCACCAGGGCAGCACCGAGCGAGGCGGGATCGTGCAGGCCCCGCAGGTCCGCGGCCACGGCGGTGCGACGTCCCGTCGTGAGGTGCTCCACCTGGAGGCCCTGCACCACCCGCACCGCGTCGTCCTCGTGGACGACGAGGTGGGAGAGGTCCGGCAGCGCCACCCGGCGCGAGCCGGACCGGTCGCACCAGGCGCGCAGCACGGCCTGCTGGGCCATGGTCCCCGAGGGCACGAGGACGGCGGCCTCGGTGCCGAGCAGCGCGGCGAGCTCCTCCTCGAGCCGGGCGACGGCGCCCCCGCGCCCGTAGACGTCCCACTCGTCGACGCCCAGCTCCTCGCAGGCCGTGGCCAGCGCGGCCAGGTGGGCGGACGGGGCCACGCGCCGGCGTCCGCCCACCACCGCGGCGCCGGCCATGGCCGACTCCACCGCCGACTCCACCGCCGACTCCACCGCCGACTCCACCGCCGGCACGGCGACCGCTCCGCTCGTGGTCTCCTGGCCGTCCGCCTCGTCGTCCATGACGGCAGTCAAGCACCCGGGGCGCTCGCCCGCGCGAGGCGTCGCTGCGGGCGCCCTTCTGGTCAGTCCTCCCAGAACACCCGGTCGACGACGGCGCGGGCGGTGCGGGTGCGGCGCAGGTGCTCCTCCACCAGGTCCTCGGACGCCGAGAGCCCCAGCAGGGCGGCCACGCCCGAGCGCTCCTGCGCCTCGCGGGGGATCTGGTCGCTCGGCGTGCCCCGCACCAGCGTCACCGCGTTGCGCACGCGGCTCACCCAGCGCCAGGTCTCGGCGAGCACCTCGGCGTCGTTCGCGCTGACGAGGCCCGCCTCGGCCGCCGCCCGCAGCGCCGGCAGGGTGCGGCTGCGACGCAGGCCCGGCACCTCGTGGCCGTGGCGCATCTGGAGCAGCTGCACGGTCCACTCGACGTCCGCGAGGCCCCCGCGCCCCAGCTTGAGGTGGGTGGCCGGGTCCGCGCCCCGCGGCAGCCGCTCGCGGTCCACGCGGCCCTTGATCCGCCGCACCTCGAGCACGTCGTCCTCGGTGAGGCCGCCCTCGGGGAAACGCAGGGGGTCGATGAGCGCGGTGAAGCGCTCCCGCAGGTCGGCGTCGCCGACGACGGCGTCGGCGCGCAGCAGCGCCTGCGCCTCCCAGACCAGGGACCAGCGCGCGTAGTAGGCCGCGTACGAGTCGAGGGTGCGCACCAGCGGGCCGCTGCGCCCCTCGGGCCGCAGGTCGGCGTCGACGACCAGCGGCGGGTCCCCACCGGGGAGCGCGAGCAGCCGGCGCAGCTCGTGCGCCAGCGCCTGGGCGTAGGCGCCCGCGACCTCCGGCTCGGCTCCGGGGTACGGGTCGTGGACGAAGAGGACGTCGGCGTCGCTGCCATAGGAGAGCTCGAACCCGCCGTAGCGGCCCATGGCGATGACGGCGAACCGCGTGGGCGGCTCGGACAGGCCGCGGGCGGCCAGCACGGAGCGCTGCACCACCGAGAGCGCGACCTCGAGCGTGGCGTCGGTGAGCCGAGAGAGCCCCGCGCCGACCGTCTCGACGTCGCACAGCCCCAGCAGGTCCCCCGACGCGATCCGGAAGAGCTCGCGGCGGCGCACGGCCCGCAGCGCCCGGACCGCCGCCTCCGGCCCCTCGCGGCGGTCCGCGTTGGCCTGCATCTCCTCGAGCATCGGCTCCATCGTCCGCGGGCCGAGAGTGTCCTCGGCCAGCACGCGCAGGCCCTGCGGCTCGTGCTCGAGCAGGGCGGTGGCGTAGCGCGAGGTCGCCAGGACGTGGGCGAGGCGCTCGGCGACCTCGCCCTCGTCCCGCAGGAGGGCCAGGTACCAGGGGGTCTGCCCCATCGCCTCGCTGATCCGGCGGAAGCCGAAGAGCCCCGCGTCGGGGTCCCCGCCGTCGGCGAACCACTGGAGCATGGCGGGCAGCAGGGTGCGCTGGATGGCGGCGGCCCGGCCGACGCCCTGGGTGAGTGCCTCGAGGTGCCGCAGCGCGGCGGTCGGGTCGCGGTAGCCGAGCGCGGCCAGGCGGTCGCGGGCCGCCTCCGGCGTCAGGCGCGCGTCGGGCCCGGGGATGCGGGCCACGGCCGCCAGCAGCGGCCGGTAGAAGACCTTCTGGTGCAGGCGGCTGACCTCGAGCCGCACCCGCCCCCACTCCGCCTCGAGCTGGGCCGCGGAGTCCTTCATCAGCCCCATCGAGCGGCCCAGGCGCCGCAGCGTCGGCTCGTCGTCCGGGACGACGTGGGTCCGACGCAGCCGGTAGAGCTGGATGCGGTGCTCGAGCCGCCGCAGGAACTCGTAGGCGCGGCTGAGCGCCTCACCGTCCTCCCGCCCCAGGTACCCGCCGCGGGCGAGCTGGAAGAGCGCCGAGAGCGTGGCGGTGCCGCGGATGCTGGTGTCGGCCCGCCCGTGCACCAGCTGGAGGAGCTGGACCGCGAACTCCACGTCGCGCAGCCCGCCGACGCCGAGCTTGAGCTGGCGGTCGGCGTCCTTGCTCGGGAGGTGCTCGAGGACGCGGCGGCGCATGGCCTGGGTCTGCACGACGAAGCCCTCGCGCTCCGCCGCGGTCCACACGAGGTCCTCCAGCATGGCGCACCACTGGCGGCCGACCCCGAGATCGCCCGCGACCGCGCGCCGCTTGAGCAGCGCCTGGAACTCCCAGGTGCTGGCCCAGCGCTGGTAGTAGCCGAGGTGGGAGTCGAGGGTCCGGGTGAGCGGGCCCGCCTTGCCCTCGGGTCGCAGGGCCGCGTCCACCTCCCAGATCTCGCCCTCCCGCGTGGGGTCGGAGCAGACCCGGATGAGGTGGGAGGCGAGCTGCGTCGCCGTGCGCCGGACGCGCTCGGGGTCCAGGTCCGGGTCGTCGGGGTGGGCCGGCTCGTGGGCGAAGACGACGTCGACGTCGGAGACGTAGTTGAGCTCGCGTCCCCCGCACTTGCCCATGGCGATGACGGCGAGGCGGACGTCGGACGCGGCCGCCCCCACGCGTTGCCGCGCCACCGCGAGGCCGGCCTCGAGCGTCCCGGCCGCGAGGTCGGAGAGCTCGGCGGCCACGTCGTCGACGCCCATGTGGTGGGCGAGGTCGCGGGCGGTCAGCCGGACCAGCAGCCGCCGGTAGGCCACCCGCATCGCCACCATGGCCTGGGCGTCGGGGACGGTGGCGACGGGAGCGGCGTCGGCCGGGTCGGCACCCACCGACCGCAGCAGCTCGGCGCGCAGGTGGAACGCCGGGGGTCGGGTGCTGCCGAGCAGGGGGTCGTCCAGGTCCCGCCACGTCTCGGGGTGCCGGACCAGGTGGTCCGTGAGGGCCTTGCTGGCGCCGAGCACCGACAGCAGCCGCATGGCCGTGCCGTCGTCCTCGGCCAGGCAGGTGAGCAGCGCCTCCCGGTCCCCCGGGCGCGCCGCAGCGTCCAGCGCCTCGAGCAGGCGCAGGAGGCCGTCGAGGGCCAGGTCGGGGTCGGCGGTGCGGGCCAGGAACCACAGCACCGTCTCCGCGGCCTCACCGAGCCCGTGGAGCCTCTCCTCGGCCGCGTCGAGGTCGACGAAGCCGTGGCGGGCCAGCGCGGAGCGCGTCGTGAGCGGACGGGCGGGCACGCTCAGGCCTCCGCGGGCACCGACCCGGGCGACCCGGCGCGGGCCGCGTGGCGCTGCGCCGCCATGTCGGCGAGGCGGCGCGCCGCCGGGCGCCACGAGATCTCGAGCTCGGGCAGCGCCTCGCGCACCACCGGCACGACGGCCTCGGTCTCCGGCCAGCCGGCCACGATGTCGGCGTCGGCCTCGGGGTGGCACTGCACGCCCCAGACCCCGGGGGCGTGGCGTGCGGCCTGCACGTCGCCCAACGGCGAGCTGGCCAGGCGGATCCCGCCCGCCGGCAGCTCGGCGACGACGTCGTTGTTCCAGTGCATCGCCCGGTCGGCGAGGAGCCCACCGAGGAGGGCGTCCGACTCCGCCTCCTGCGTCCAGGCGACCGGGGTCAGGCCCATGGTCCGGCCCTGCGGGTTCACCACCACCCGGCCACCGAGCGCGCTGGCGATGACCTGGTGGCCCAGGCAGATGCCCAGGGTCGGCACGTGGGTCACCGCGGCCTCCCGGACGAGCGCCTTGAGCGGCACCAGCCAGGGGTGCTCGTCCTCGTCGTCGGCGCCCATCGAGCCGCCGAGCACGACGAGGGCGTCCACCTCCTCGAGGTCGGCGGGCAGCGCGTCGTCCGCGTAGGTGCGGCACTCGACGAGGTCGCAGCCGGCCTCGACGAGCCACCGGCCGAGCATCCCCGGCGGGTCGTTCTCGTCCGGTCGGACGACGAGGACGACGGGCCGGGAGGCGCCGGCGTGGGTGCCCCCGGGGCGCTGCTCGGTGGGTGCGGTCACGGCCGGGCTCGCCTCACAGCACCGGCAGCATGCGGTCGCGCTCGAAGGCGGAGACCTGGCCGCGGTACTCGTCCCACTCGGCGCGCTTGTTGCGCAGCAGGAAGTCGAAGACCTGCTCCCCGAGCGTCTCGGCCAGCAGCTCGGACTCCTCCGCGATGGCGATGGCGTCGTTGAGGTTCTTCGGCAGCGGCTTGATGCCCAGGGCCGTCCGCTCGCGCTCGGAGAGCGCCCAGACGTCGTCCTCGGCCTCCCGCGGCAGCGGGTACTCCCCCTCGATGCCCTTGAGGCCGGCGGCGAGGACCGCGGCGTAGGCGAGGTAGGGGTTGCAGGCGGCGTCGAGCGAGCGCAGCTCCACGCGGGTCGACGGGCCCTTGTTCGGCTTGTACATGGGCACGCGGATCATCGCGGAGCGGTTGTTGTGGCCCCAGCAGATGTAGCTCGGTGCCTCGGAGCCGACCATCATCCGCTTGTAGGAGTTGACCCACTGGTTGGTGACGACGGAGATCTCCGGCGCGTGCGCCAGGATGCCGGCGATGAAGTGCCGGGCGGCGGGGCTGAGCTGGTACTCCGCGCCTGCCTCGAAGAACGCGTTGTCGTCGCCGTCGAAGAGGCTCACGTGCGTGTGCATGCCGGAGCCCGGGTGCTCGGTGAAGGGCTTGGGCATGAAGGAGGCCCAGATGCCCTGGCTCAGGGCCACCTCACGGATGACCGTCCGGAACGTCATGATGTTGTCCGCCGTCGAGAGGGCGTCGGCGTAGCGCAGGTCGATCTCCTGCTGGCCGGGGCCGCCCTCGTGGTGGCTGAACTCCACCGAGATGCCCATCGCCTCGAGCATGCCGATGGCCTCGCGACGGAAGTCGGCGCCCTCGGACTGCGCGGTGTGGTCGAAGAAGCCGCTGCGGTCGACCGGGATCGGCTTGCGGCCCGCCGACGGCAGCTCCTTGAACAGGTAGAACTCGATCTCGGGGTGCGTGTAGAAGGTGTAGCCCTTCTCGGCGGCCCGCGAGAGCGTCCGCTTGAGGACGTGGCGGGGGTCCGCGAAGGACGGGCTGCCGTCCGGCATCTCGATGTCGCAGAACATGCGCGCGGTCGCGGGGCCGTCCCCGCTGCGCCACGGCAGGATCTGGAACGTCGAGGCGTCCGGCTTCAGCAGCATGTCGGACTCGAAGACGCGGGCGAAGCCCTCGATCGCCGAGCCGTCGAACCCGATGCCCTCCTCGAAGGCGCCCTCGAGCTCCGCCGGCGCGACCGCGACCGACTTCAAGGAGCCGAGCACGTCGGTGAACCACAACCGCACGAAGCGGACGTCGCGCTCCTCGAGCGCCCGGAGCACGAAGTCTTCCTGCTTGCCCATGTCGCCACCCTAGTGGGGCGACGGCTGGGTTCCGTGCACGGGCGTCCGTGGCCCGCGCCGCGCGCCCGCGTCAGGCGGCGACCGGTGCCTCGCAGGTGGTGGTGCCCTGCGCGCCCAGCACCCCGTCCGTCGTCCGGTAGCCGGGCGCGAGGGTGGGGCGGGCGGTCCTCGCCCAGGCGAGGACGGCGAGCGCGTCGCCGTCCGGGGTCGCGACCGTGCGACGACGCACGGCGACCCTCAGCCGGGCCGAGTCCGACGAGGTCCCCGCCCAGCAGCCGAACGCCCGCTTCCCGCCCCGCGCGGCCGAGGCCGGCACGGCGTCCCCGGCGTCGTCGTCGGCGTAGCGCAGGGCGACCAGCGAGACGAACTGCTGCTGGGTGACCCACGGGGCCCGCACGGCGATGGTGAGGCCGACGGTCCGGGACGTGGGCACGGTGAAGGTCACCTCGCCGTCCGTGGCGCGGCGGAAGCGCGTGTGCCAGACCGTGTCGGCCCGGTCGGTGGAGGAGGTGAGCGAGAACCGGCAGCCGGAGCAGGCGGTGACCAGCGTGAGCGTGGTCGTCCCGGTCGATCCCGTCGCGGCGGCGGTGCCGTCGCCCGCGCTCGCCCCGTCGGAGGGGAGCACCAGGGCGAGCACCGCCACGGCGGCGCCGGCCGCGAGCAGCACCAGGCCCCGCGTCAGCCGCGACGGACGCCCAGCGTTCGCGTCCCCGCGTGCGTGCCTGCCTGCCACCGTGCGCTCCTCGTGGTCCTGAGCGCTCCACCTCGCCGGGCGCTCCTGACGGAACGGTTACCCGGCAGCCCCGCCGCGCACACCTGCGCGGACGGGTGAGGGTCCGGGATCACTGGGCCCGCTCACTGCACCGGCTCAGTGGGCCAGGTCATTGGGCAGGGACGTGCGCCTCCAGCTCGGCGAGCCAGGCGGTGGGCGCCGCGTCGGACGGCATCCGCCAGTCGCCCCGCGGCGACATCGTCCCGCCGGCGGAGACCTTGGGCCCGTTGGGCAGCGCGGAGCGCTTGAACTGGCTGGTGAAGAAGCGGCGGTGGAAGACGGTCAGCCAGTGCCTGATCGTGGCCAGGTCGTAGGCGCGACGCGAGTCGGCGGGGAACCCCGGCGGCCACGGCCCCTCCTCGACGTCCCGCCAGGCGTGCCACGCGAGGAAGGCGATCTTCGACGGCCGGTAGCCCAGGCGCAGGACGTGGTGGAGCGTGAAGTCCTGGAGGGCGTAGGGGCCCACGAAGTCCTCCGTGGCCTGCACGCGGCCGCCCGCGTCGGCGGGGACGAGCTCGGGGCTGATCTCCTGGGCGAGGATCTCGCGCAGGATCGCGCCCGTGGTCTCGTCGAACTGGCCGGAGTCGGCGACCCACCGGATCAGGTGCTGGATGAGGGTCTTCGGGACGCCCGCGTTGACGTTGTAGTGCGACATCTGGTCGCCTACGCCGTAGGTGCACCAGCCGAGCGCGAGCTCGGAGAGGTCGCCGGTGCCGACGACGAGCCCGCCGCGCTGGTTGGCGAGCCGGAAGAGGTAGTCGTAGCGCAGCCCCGCCTGGACGTTCTCGAAGGTGACGTCGTAGGTCGGCTCGCCCTCGGCGAACGGGTGCCCGAGGTCGGCGAGCATCTGCTTCGCGGCCGGCCGGATGTCCAGCTCGGAGAACGTGACGCCGAGGGCCGCGCCGAGCCGGTGGGCGAGCGAGCGGGAGGTCTCCCCCGTCGCGAACCCCGGCATGGTGAACGCGAGGATGTCGCTGCGCGGCCGCCCGAGGCGGTCCATCGCGCGGGCGGCGACGATGAGCGCGTGGGTGGAGTCGAGGCCGCCCGAGACGCCGATGACGGCCGTCGGCTGCCACGTGCCGCTGCTCATGGCGGCCATCCGCTGCTCCAGGCCGAAGACCTGGATGTTGTAGGCCTCGTAGCAGTCGAGGGCCAGCCGCTCGGCGTCGGCGGGGACGAACGGGAAGCGCTCGACGGTGCGCCGGAGCCCGAGGTCTCCGCTCGGCGGACCGAGCTCGAAGCGCACGGTGCGCCAGCCCTCGACGCGGTCGGCGAGCGTGCGCCGGTTGTCGTCGAAGCTGCCCTGGCGTTGCCGCTCCTGGCGCAGCCGGTCGAGGTCGATGTCGGCCACGGTCCGCACCACGGCGTCCGGGAAGCGCTCGCCGTCGGCCAGCAGGTCCCCGCACTCGTAGACCATCGTCTGCCCGTCCCAGGACAGGTCGGTGGACGACTCCCCCGGCCCGGCCGCCGCGTACACGGACGCCGCCAGGCACCGCGCGCTCGCGGAACGGACCAGGAGCCGCCGGTCCTCGGCGCGCGCCACCGTGATGGGGCTGCCCGACAGGTTCGCGAGCACGGTGGCGCCGGCGAGCGCGGCCTCCGCGTGGGGAGGGACGGGGACCCACATGTCCTCGCACACCTCGGCGTGCAGCACCAGGCCGGGCACGTCGTCGGCTGCGAAGAGCAGGTCCGTGCCGAACGGGGCCTCCTGGCCCGCGACGACGACGGTCGAGCCGGGGCCGTCGCCGCGCCGGTCGTCGCCCGGGGCGAAGTGCCGCTTCTCGTAGAACTCGCGGTAGTTCGGCAGGTACGACTTCGGCGAGACGCCGAGCACCCGACCCCGGTGCAGCACCAGCGCGCAGTTGAGCAGGCGGTGGCCGACCCTCAGGGGCGCGCCCACCACGAGCACCGGGGTGAGCGCCCGCGTGCCCTCGAGCAGGGTCGCCAGCGCGGCGTCCACCGCCTCGAGCAGGACGTCGGAGAGGAACAGGTCCTCCACCGAGTAGCCGGAGAGGCAGAGCTCGCCGAACACCGCCACGGCCACGGCGTCCTCGTGACAGGCGCGCGCCTGGTCGAGGACGGCGGCGGCGTTGGCGGCCGGGTCGGCGAGCACCACCGGCACCGTGCACGCCGCGACGCGGGCGAAGCCCTGGTCGTAGGCGTTGTAGAAGTCCACGTCGCGAGTCTAGGGACGTGGGCCGACCCAGCTCCGACGGCGGTCTCGCCGAGCGGCTCAGGCGACGGGGTCGGAGCCGTCCGGGTAGCCGCGCGGGTTCTCGGACTGCCAGCGCCAGGTGTCGGCGCACATGTCCTCGATCGTCCGCGTGGCGCGCCAGCCGAGCTCGGCCTGCGCCCGCGTCGGGTCGGCCCAGAAGGCGGGGAGGTCGCCGGCGCGGCGGGGGGCGATCTCGTAGGGCAGCTCGCGGCCCACGGCCTGCTCGAAGGCCTTGAGGAGCTGGAGCACGGAGGTCCCGGTGCCGGTGCCGAGGTTGAACGGGCGGCAGGCGCCCTCCATCGAGTCGAGGTGCTCGAGCGCGGCGACGTGACCCTCGGCCAGGTCCATCACGTGGAGGTAGTCGCGCTCCCCGGTGCCGTCGGCGGTCGGGTAGTCGTCGCCGAAGACGTTGAGGTGGCTGCGACGACCCACGGCCACCTGCGCGATGTAGGGCATGAGGTTGTTCGGGATGCCCTGGGGGTCCTCGCCGATCGTGCCCGAGGGGTGCGCCCCGACCGGGTTGAAGTACCGCAGGAGCGCGACCTTCATGCCGTCGGTCGCGGCCGCCACGTCGGTGAGGATCGTCTCGATCATCGCCTTGGTGCGGCCGTAGGGGTTGGTGGACTCCAGGTGGCGCCAGCCCTCCTCGTAGGGCACCGGCGCCTCCTCGCCGTAGACCGTGGCCGAGGAGGAGAAGACGAGCTTCTTCACGTCGTGGCGGCGCATGGCCTCCAGCAGCGACATGGTCGAGTCGAGGTTGTTGCGGTAGTACTCCAGCGGCTTCTCGACGCTCTCGCCCACGGCCTTGAACCCGGCGAAGTGGATGACGGCGTCGATCTCCTCCATCGAGAAGAGCTGGGCGGTCTTGTCGGCGTCCTTGAGGTCGAAGGCGTGGACGGGGACGTGGGTGCCCGTGAGCGACTCCAGCCGGCCCACCACCGTGGGCTTGGAGTTGGAGAAGTCGTCGACCACGACGACGTCGTGGCCGGCCTCCACGAGGGAGACGACCGTGTGGGACCCGATGTAGCCGGCACCGCCGGAGACGAGGACGCGCATGGGCGTCACGCTAGCCGAGGAGCGACGGGGCCGATGAGTTCGCGGCGCGGCGCCGGTCCGTACCGTCCGACCCACCGTCTCCCCACCGTCCCCGCGCCGCCGACCACCTGGAGGAAGCCCGTGCCCTCGATCATCACCCCGTGCCTGTGGTTCGACGACCAGCTCGAGGAGGCCGCCGCGTTCTACTGCTCGATCTTCCCGAACAGCTCCGTCGGCTGGACCGTGGAGCACTCCGAGTCAGCGCCCGGCGAGACCGGCACCGTCATGACCGGCGACTTCGTGCTGGACGGCCTGCGCTTCCGCGGCATCAACGGCGGCCCGATGTTCTCCTTCACCGAGGCCGTCTCGTTCGAGGTGGCGTGCGAGGACCAGGACGAGGTCGACCGGTACTGG
The DNA here is from genome assembly GCF_004919085.1 of Nocardioides sp. GY 10127. Taxonomy (GTDB): domain Bacteria; phylum Actinomycetota; class Actinomycetes; order Propionibacteriales; family Nocardioidaceae; genus Nocardioides. The sequence goes on from NZ_STGL01000002.1 coordinate 380,845, forward strand.
GAGGCGCTGCTGGCCGACGGCGGCACCGAGTCCCGCTGCGGCTGGCTCAAGGACCGCTTCGGCCTGTCGTGGCAGGTCGTGCCGCGCCGGCTGGGCGAGCTGCTGACCGACCCGGACGAGGCCCGGCGCAACGCCGCGATGCAGGCGATGCTGGGCATGTCCCGGATCGTGGTCGCGGACCTGGAGGCCGCGGCGGACGCCGCCGGAGCCGTCGTGTAGCCCGCCCGCGGGCGCACTAGCCTGGGTCGCACGTCCGTGGACTCCAGCAGGGAGCCGCGAGATGACCCAGGAAGGCTCGACGATGAGCAACGAGGAGACCGCGCCCTACGGCAGCGGCCCGGGCGGCGCGACCGCTGCGACGCCGACAGGACCGGCTGCAGGAACCGCGAGCACGGCGCCCGTGCGCCGCATCCGCACCCACCACCTCCAGGCGATGAAGCAGCGCGGCGAGAAGATCACCATGCTCACCGCCTACGACATGTTCACCGCGGAGGTCTTCGACCAGGCCGGCATCGAGATGCTGCTCGTGGGCGACTCCGCCTCCAACAACGTGCTCGGCAACGAGACCTCGCTGCCGGTCACCGTGGACGAGCTGCTGCCGCTGACCCGCGCCGTCGCGCGGGCGGCCCGCCGCGCCATGGTGGTGGGCGACCTGCCCTTCGGCTCCTACCAGGCCTCGCCCGAGCAGGCGTACCTCACCGCGGTGCGGTTCATGAAGGAGGCCGGCGCCCACTGCGTGAAGCTGGAGGGCGGCGCCGAGATGGCTCCCGTCATCGAGAAGCTCACCCAGGGCGGCATCCCCGTGTGTGCCCACATCGGCTTCACCCCGCAGTCCGAGCACGCCCTCGGCGGGTACCGGGTGCAGGGGCGCGGCGAGACGGCGGAGCGGCTGCGCCGCGACGCGCTGGCCGTCCAGGAGGCCGGCGCCTTCGCCGTCGTGATGGAGATGGTGCCCGGCGAGCTGGCCGCGAAGATCTCCGCGGAGCTCGCCATCCCGACCATCGGCATCGGCGCCGGCAACGGCTGCGACGGCCAGGTGCTGGTCTGGCAGGACGCCTTCGGCCTGCGCGAGGGGCGCCTGCCGCGCTTCGTCAAGCAGTTCGCGGACGTGCGCAGCGTGCTCCTCGACGGCGCCCGTGCGTACGCCGACGAGGTCCGCAGCGGGTCCTTCCCCGCAGCCGAGCACACCTTCGAGGGCTGAGCCCACCCCACGCCCCACCCGACGCCCCACCCCGCGCCCCACCCGGCGGTGGGGCGCGGCGGTCGGTCGTCACGCCTACGCTGACGACGTGACCCCCACCACATCCCGCCCCCTGCGTCCCTCGTCCGCCACGACGTCTCGCCGGCCACCTCGCCGGCTCGGCACGGCCGTCGCCGCGCTCCTGCTGGCACCGGGCCTGCTCGGCGCCCCCGCGCCGGCCCCGGCGCTGGCCGCCGAGGACGGGGACGTGACCGCGCGCTCCACCGGCGGCTCGACGACCGACTCCGCCCCGGCCGTGCGCCGGGCCCGGCTGGTCGACGTCCGGGTGATGAAGGCGGGCCTCGACGTGCCGTGGGACGTCCGCTCGATCGGCCACCGCACCCTGCTGTTCACGCAGCGCGACTCCGCCACCCTGCACACGTTCCACGCCGGTCGGGTGCGCAAGGTCCGGTTCCCCTCCGGCCGGGTCTGGGTCTCCGGCGAGACCGGGCTCATGGGGCTGGAGGTCGACCCGCGCTTCGCCCGCAACCGCCGCTTCTACACCTGCCAGGGCCACACCCGCTCCGGCGGCGGGCACGAGGTGAGGGTGGTCGCCTGGACCCTCAGCAAGGACGATCGGCGCGCCCGCCAGCGCGACGTCCTGGTCTCGGGCATCCCGGCGACGTCCGGCCGCCACGGCGGCTGCCGCCTCACCGTCCTCGCCTCCGGCGCCCTGCTGGTGGGTACCGGTGACGCGGCCACCAGCAGCAACCCGCAGGACAAGACGTCCCTGGGTGGGAAGACCCTGAGGCTGAACCGGTTCACCGGGCGGCCCTGGCCGAGCAACCCGTGGCGGCACGCGGCCAACCGCAAGAAGCGGCTCGTCTTCACGTACGGACATCGCAACGTCCAGGGGGTGATGCAGCGACGCGACGGGACGCTGTGGTCGATCGAGCACGGCACCTACCGCGACGACGAGGTCAACCTGCTGCGCGCGGGCGGCAACTACGGGTGGGACCCGGGCCCCGGCTACGACGAGTCCGCCCCGATGACCGACCACTCGCTGCCGGGCCGGCAGCGCTCCGCGCGCTGGCGCTCGGGCAACCCCACCGTCGCGCCCAGCGGTGGCACGTTCGTGCAGGGCAAGGAGTGGGGGCCGCTCGCCGGGACGATGGCGATGGCCGTCCTCAAGGACTCCGAGATGTTCTTCCTCCGCTTCGACGCCGACGGGCGCTTCGTGCGCTCGCGCCGCCCCGCCCAGCTCACCCACTACGGCCGGCTGCGGACCGTCGTCCAGCTCCCGGGTGGCGACCTGGTCGCGCTCACCAGCAACGGGGACGGCAACGACAAGCTGCTGAGGATCACGCCGGCCTGACGCCGGGCCTGACGCCGGGCCTTACCCAGGGCCCGACGCCGGGCCCGGCCGGGCGGACCCGGGGCCGGCGACGGCTCTTGGTCCGGTCCGGCACGATGTCCGTCCACCGACCCGCCAGGAGCCCCGCAGCCCGTGGACACCGAGATCCTCGTCAACTTCCTCCTCGTCCTGCTCTTCGTCCTCATCGGCGGCGTGTTCGCCGCGACCGAGATCGCGCTCGTCTCGCTGCGCGAGTCGCAGCTGGACGCCCTCGAGAAGCGGGGCGGTCGCGGGGCCCGTGTCGCGCGGGTGGCCCGCGACCCCAACCGCTTCCTCGCCGCCGTGCAGATCGGCGTGACGCTGGCCGGGCTCTTCTCGGCGGCCTACGGCGCCTCCACGCTCGCGCCGGACGTCGCCCCGCTCCTCGTGGGCCTGGGCCTGCCCGATGGCGCCGCCGACACGGTGGCGCTGGTCCTGCTCACGCTGGTCGTCGCCTACCTGTCGCTCGTGCTGGGCGAGCTGGCACCCAAGCGCATCGCCCTCCAGCGGGCGGCCGGCGTCGCGCTCGTCGTCGGCCCACCGCTCGACCGCTTCGCCACCGCGGTGCGCCCCGTGGTCTGGCTGCTCTCCCGCTCCACCAACGCCGTGGTCCGGCTCCTGGGCGTCGACCCCGAGGCCGGCGGAGAGGAGATGACGGACGCCGAGCTGCGCTACCTGGTCGCCGAGCACGAGGGCCTGGACGACGGCGAGCGGCGCATCCTCGTGGACGTCTTCGACGCCGCCGACCGGTCGCTGCGCGAGGTGATGCAGCCGCGCGGGGACGTCGTGATGGTCCCGGTCGCCGCGACCGTCGGCGAGGTCCTGGCCGTCGCGGCGCAGCACCCCTGGTCGCGGTACCCGGTGCACGGCGAGAACGCCGACGACGTCCGCGGCTTCGTCCACCTCCGCGACCTGCTGGGCGTCGAGCCCTCGACCCCCGTGAGCGCCGTGCTGCGCGAGATCGGCTTCCTGCCGGGCACCAACCGCGTCCTGCCGACGCTGGCGCGGATGCGGCAGAGCGGGCCGCACATCGCGGTGGTCGTCGACGAGTACGGCGGCACCGACGGCATCGTGACGCTGGAGGACCTGGTCGAGGAGCTGGTCGGCGAGATCGTCGACGAGCACGACGCCCCGCTGCCGACCCCGGGGGCCACCGACGACCTCGAGGCGGGCGTGAGCATCGAGGAGTTCGCGGCCCGCACCGGTGTGCCCCTGCCCGACGGCCCGTACGAGACGGCCGCCGGCTACGTCCTGCACCGGCTGGGTCGGCTGGCCGAGGTGGGCGACCGCGTCGAGGTCGTCCAGGACGGGGCCGAGGCGCCCGCGGAGGCCGTCGCGATCCTGGAGGTCACGGCCGTCGACGGGCGACGCCTCACCCGCCTGCGTCTGCGCCCGGCCGAGCCGGACCGGTGAGGGGCTGGGTGAGGGGCTGGGTGAGGGGCTGGGTGAGGGGCTGGGCGAAGTGAGGGGCTAGGCGCCGACCGCCACCGCGCCGGCCCACAGCAGCGCCAGGACCCCCGGCACGGCGAGCACCCGCAGCGGGTGCGACGTCCACCAGCGGTAGCCCCGCTCGAGGCCGAGGAGCCAGAGCAGGAGCAGCGGGACGAGCGCCCACCAGGACAGGAACGGGGTGCTCCCCAGCAGGAGGAAGAGCATCGCCGCGTGGGCGACCGCACCCACGAAGGGCCACGGCGAGAAACTGCCGCGGCGCAGGTTCTCCAGGAGCGGATGGTCGGGACGGGTGAACGGGCTCACCCGTCGTTCCGTGCCGCGTCGTCCCAGGCCGGGTCCTCGTCCCACTCCCTGTTGCGCTCCTCGGCCTTCTCCAGCGCGCGCCGCGCCTCGGCCTCGCTCGGGTAGGGGCCGAGCCGGTGCTTGGCCGGGCACAGGTTCTCGGTCGTCTCCACGCGGTGGTGGCGCACGCAGAACCAGAACTCGTCGGGGTTGCCTCCGTCCATGCCCCCGACGCTAGCGCCACGATGGAGGAGGCGGCACCACCCGCGGCTAGCCTCGCCCCGTGACGCTCCCCCGCCGCGCACCGCTGCGCCCTGCTCCGATCTCGCCCCGCCGCGCCGTGCCCGCCTCCATCGAGCGGCCGGAGTACGTCGGCCAGCCCGCCCCGCTGCCGTTCCGCGGCAGCGAGGTCAAGGACGCCGAGACCATCGAGCGGATGCGGGCCGCCTGCCGGCTGGCGGCGCAGGCCCGCGAGGAGGTCGGCCGGCACGTCGCCCCCGGGGTGACGACGGACGAGCTGGACCGCGTCGGCCACGAGTTCCTCTGCGACCACGGCGCCTACCCCTCGACGCTGGGCTACCGCGGGTACCCGAAGTCGCTGTGCAGCAGCGTCAACGAGGTCGTCTGCCACGGCATCCCGGACGCCCGGCCGCTCGAGGACGGCGACATCGTCAACATCGACATCACCGGCTACCTGGACGGCGTCCACGGCGACACGAACGCCACCTTCCTCGTCGGTGACGTCGACGAGGAGACGCGTCTGCTGGTCGAGCGCACCCGCGAGGCGACCCTGCGCGGCATCCGCGCGGTGAAGCCGGGTCGTCGGATCAACGTCGTGGGCCGGGTCATCGAGGCCTACGCCGCGCGGTTCGGCTACGGCGTCGTCCGGGAGTTCACCGGGCACGGCATCGGCACCGCGTTCCACTCGGGCCTGATCGTCCCCCACTACGACGACCCCGAGCACGACGACCTCATCGAGGTCGGGATGACGTTCACCATCGAGCCCATGCTCAACCTCGGCACCCACGAGTGGGAGATGTGGGACGACGGGTGGACCGCCACGACCCTCGACAAGCGCCCGTCGGCGCAGTTCGAGCACACGCTCCTGGTGACCGCCGACGGCGCGGAGATCCTCACCGAGCCGTGAGCCACGCCTGAGGCAGCCCCGGAGGAGTCCCTGGCGCGGGCCGAGGACGTCCCACCTGTCGGACGCCGCCACCTACCCTGATCCGAGGAACCCACGGGACACCCCGACAGGCATCGCCGGACGGGTGTCGGGGAGCGTTCGTCGGTCCGGTGACCGGACACACGTCGAACTTACGTCGAGGAAACATTTGCCCTTGTAGGGTCCGCCTCATGACGGCCATGTTCGAGGGCTACGGGTCCAGCGGACCGGCCTACGACGAGATGTTCGACGGGCAGCGACTCCGCCCGCCGTACCGGCGCCTGCGCCACTCGTTGCGGGCCCTGACCACACCGGAGCTCGTGCAGAGGGTCGAGGCCCTCCAGGCGAGCTACCTGGACCAGGGCGTCACCTTCGACATCGGAGGCGAGGAGCGGGCCTTCCCGCTCGACATCCTCCCCCGCGTCATCGAGATGGACACCTGGACGACCATCGAGAAGGGCGTCCAGCAGCGGGTCAAGGCGCTCGAGGCGTTCCTCGCGGACGTCTACGACGCCGGTCAGATCTTCGGCGACGAGGTGATCCCGCGGCGGGTCATCATGACCTCCTCGCACTTCCACCGCGAGGCGGCCGGCGTCCGGCCCCCGAACGGCGTGCGGGTGCACGTGGCCGGCATCGACCTCATCCGCGACAACGCGGGCGAGTTCCGCGTCCTCGAGGACAACTGCCGCGTCCCCTCCGGCGTCTCCTACGTGATGACGAACCGCCGGGCGATCACCGCGGCGCTGCCGGAGACCGTCGCCCAGCACCGCATCCGTCCGGTCGCCGGCTACCCGCAGCGGCTGCTCGCCGCGCTGCGCGCGGCCGCGCCGGCCGGCGTGAGCGACCCGACGGTCGTTGTCCTCACCCCCGGCGTCTACAACGGCGCCTACTTCGAGCACGCGCTGCTCGCCCGGACCATGGGCGTGGAGCTCGTGGAGGGCCGCGACCTCCTCTGCCAGCGCGGCCGCGTCTTCATGCGCACCACCAAGGGCCTGGCCCCGGTGCACGTGATCTACCGCCGCATCGACGACGAGTTCCTCGACCCGGCCCACTTCCGCGAGGACTCCGTGCTCGGTGCCCCCGGCATCATCGACGCCTCGCGGGCCGGCAACGTGACGCTGGCCAACGCGGTCGGCAACGGCGTCGCCGACGACAAGCTCGTCTACACCTACATGCCCGACATCATCCGGTACTACCTCGGCGAGGAGCCGGTGCTGCGCAACGTCGACACCTGGCGGTGCGGGGACGCCGACGCCCGCGAGGAGGTCCTGGACCGGCTCGACGAGCTCGTGCTCAAGCCCGTGGACGGCTCCGGCGGCAAGGGCATCGTCATCGGCCCCCGCGCCGACAAGGCCGAGCTCGACGAGCTGCGGCAGAAGGTGATCGAGCACCCGCGGGACTGGATCGCCCAGCCCGTCGTCCAGCTCTCCACCGTGCCGACCTTCGTGGACGGCGAGCTCGGGCCGCGCCACGTCGACCTGCGCCCCTTCGCGGTCAACGACGGCAACCGCGTGTGGGTGCTCCCCGGCGGTCTGACCCGCGTGGCGCTGGCCAAGGGCGAGCTCATCGTGAACTCCTCCCGCGGCGGTGGCTCCAAGGACACCTGGGTGCTGGCCGGGCCGTCGACCGCCCCGGAGGGCTACCTCGAGGACGACGACCTCGACCTCACGCACGAGGTCGACCCGGCCGACGAGCTCGACACGCAGCCGACCTCGCCGCCCGCGCCCGTGACCGGGATGATGCCCGCCATCACCCCCGAGCTCGAGGCGGCCCTCGCCCGCCAGCAGGACCAGCAGCAGGGACAGCAGGCGAGCCGGCAGGCGCAGCCCGCGGCCCGCGACGAGGACGGGGAGGCCTGATGCTCAGCCGCATCGCGGAGTCGATGTTCTGGATCGGTCGCTACGTCGAGCGCGCCGAGGACACGGCCCACCTGCTCGACGTGCAGAGCCAGCTCCTGCTGGAGGACGCGACCCTCGACGAGTCGGTCACCTGCCGTGACCTCCTCTCGATCATGGGCGTGGAGATCGAGCCCGGCTCCGGTCCGCTCGGCCTGGGCGACGTCCTCGAGACCCTCTGCTACGACACCGAGCACCCCAGCTCCATCGCGGCCAGCCTCGGCGCGGCCCGCGAGTCGGCCCGCCGGGCCCGCGAGACCCTCTCGGTCTCGATCTGGGAGGCCATCAACACCACGTACCGCGCGATCCCGGCGGGTCACTTCTCGCGGATGCGTCCGCCCGGGGTGTTCGCCTGGGTGCGCGACCGGGTCTCGCTCGTCAACGGCATCGCGGACGGCACGATGACCCGCGACGAGAGCTGGCAGTTCCTCGTGCTCGGCCGCAGCGTCGAGCGCGCGGACATGACCAGCCGCCTCGTCGCCAGCGCGTCGCTCGCCTCGGGCCGGGAGGCCGCGTGGACGACCACGCTGCGCGCGTCCGGCTCCTACGACGCCTTCCTGCGTACCTACCGCGGCGTCGAGACCGAGCGGGCCGCCGCCGAGTTCCTGGTGCTGGACCGGCTCTTCCCCCGGTCCGTCGTGTACTCGCTGCAGCGGGCCGAGCAGTGCCTGGAGAACCTCGAGGCCGCCGACCCGCGCGCCGGGTTCCAGAACGAGGCCCAGCGCCTGCTCGGCCGGATGCGGGCCGAGCTGGAGTACCGCTCCCCCGCGGAGCTGATGACCGACCTGCCCACGGAGATGGAGCGGCTCCAGCGCACCTGCGCCGCCGCCACCGAGGCAGTGACGCGCCGCTACTTCGCGAGCGCGGAAGCGACGAGCTGGACCGGGGTGAGCGTCTGATGCAGCTGAGGATCGTCCACACGACCACCTTCGCCTACGACGGGAAGGCCAGCGCCTCGCTCAACCAGGCGCGACTGACGCCGGTCACCTCGCCGGAGCAGATCCTCGTGCACTCGCGCATCGAGGTGCACCCGACGCCGTGGACCTACGACTACCGCGACTACTACGGCAACCTCGTCACGGCCTTCGAGATCATGGACGAGCACGACCACCTCACGGTGACGGCGACGTCGACCGTGCAGACCGAGCCCCGCCACCCCGGCGAGCAGCACCTCGGCTGGGGCGACCTGGGCGCCTGGGAGGTCGCGGACCGCTGGACCGAGTTCCTCATCCTCCCCGACGTCGTGGCCCCGCCGGAGGACTTCGCCTCGCGGGTCAAGGACGTCGCGGCCGGCGCCGCGACCCCGGCCGACGCGGCGGCCGCCGTGGCCGGGCTCGTCCGCGCCGAGGTGGAGTACCAGCCCGGTGCCACCGGCGTGCACTCGCTCGCCGCGGACGCCTGGGGCCAGCGCGCCGGGGTCTGCCAGGACATGGCGCACCTCGTCATCGGCGGCCTCCGGTCGCTGGGCATCCCGGCCCGCTACGTCTCCGGCTACCTGCACCCCGCCCCGGACCCGATCGTCGGCCTCCAGGTCACCGGCCAGTCGCACGCGTGGGTGGAGTGGTGGGACGGCGCGTGGCGCGCCATCGACCCGACCTCGGGGGTCGGCCTGGACGACCGGTACGTGACCGTCGCGGTCGGCCGGGACTACTCCGACGTCAAGCCGCTCTCGGGCATCTACTCGGGCTCCGGCTCGTCCACCATGACCGTGGACGTGCAGATCACCCGGCTCTCCTGACCTGGCCAGTCCCCCGAACCTGCACTGACCCCGCGCCGGCCCGGCCACCTTCGCGGGTGGTCGGGTCAGGTCAGGTCGTCGTCGTGCAGGATGCGCTGGAACAGCCGGTGGTCCTGCCAGGCGCCCGCGATGAACAGGTACTTCTCGGCGTAGCCGAACTCGGTGAACCCGGCCGCGCGCAGCACCGCCTGGCTGGCGGTGTTCGCCACCACGGTCCCGGCCTCGAGCCGGTGCAGGCCGAGCTCCCTCGCGCGGCCGACCGCGTGCTCGACCAGCCCGCGGGCCAGGCCCCGGTGGAGGTGGTCACGGTCGACCCAGTAGCCGAGGCTGGCGGAGGCGAACACCCCGCGGACCAGGTTGTTGAGGTTGATCCGGCCGACGACGCGGTCACCGTCGAGGAGGAGCCAGCGGTCTCCCAGGCCGAGCCGGGTGCGCTCGGCGTCCTGCTCCAGGAGGCGGCGCTGGCCCGCCTCGGTGTAGAACGCGGCGTCGCGCCGCGGGTCCCACGGCTCGAGATGCTCGCGGTTGTGCAGGTAGGCCGCGCAGAGCCGACCGGCGTCGTCGGCCTCCGGGGGCCGGAGGGTGAGGCCGTCGAGCGCCGCGAGGGGGTCCTGGGCCCGCGGGCTCACCGCTGGACCGGCCGCTCGGAGTCGCCGGCGGGCGGGGCGTCGCCGAGGACGCGCTGCCACAGGTCGTGGTCGCGCCACGCGCCGTGGATGAAGAGCATCTGCCGGAGCACGCCGACCCGCTCGAAACCGCTGCGCTGCAGCACGCCCGCAGAGGCGACGTTGTCGGTCCTCGTGCCGGCCTCGATCCGGTGCAGGCCGAGCTCGAGGGCGCGGGTGCCGGCGAAGGTGACCATGGCGGTGGCCAGCCCGCGGCGGGTGTGCGCGGCGTCGACCCAGTAGCCGAGCCGGGCCGACTGCAGGCCGCCGCGCGTGATCGCCCCGAGCGAGACGTGGCCGACGACGGTGGGCCGCTCCGCGCCGTCCTGCTGGACCTCGTGGCACCACAGGTACCAGGTCTCCTCCTCGCCGGCCCGCTCCCGGGCCTCGGCGGCCGCGAAGAGGCGCTGGACGCCGACGGTGCTGGTGAGGTCCACGGACGCCTGCGGCTCCCACGGCTCCAGGTGGGCGCGGTTGCGCAGCCGGGCCTCGGCCACCGCCCCCGCGTCCTCCATCCGCAGGCGCCGGAGCCGGTAGCCGGCGGGCAGGCCGTCGGTGCGGGCCTCGTCGCGGCCCTCGGGGTCGAGGCTCGCGCGGAGGTGGGCTCGGATACTGCTGGACACGTCGCAGACGCTACGCTGCCGTACTGCGGACGGGCTGGTCGGGCGACCGCGTTGCTCCCTCACGGGGGCACCGAGGAAGGTCCGGGCTCCGAAGGGCAGGGTGGTGGCTAACAGCCACCCGGGGCAACCCGCGGGAAAGTGCCACAGAGAACAGACCGCCGGGCCCTCACGGGTCAGGTAAGGGTGAAACGGTGGTGCAAGAGACCACCAGCGGCCGAGGTGACTCGGTCGGCTCGGCAAACCCCACCCGGAGCAAGGTCAAGAAGCCACCTCACGGTGGCGCGCACACGTTCGAGGGCGGCCCGCCCGAGTGTGCGGGTAGACCGCTGGAGGGTGTCGGCAACGGCACTCGTAGATGGATGGTCGCCCCCTGGTCACCAGGGACAGAACCCGGCCTACAGACCAGCCCGTCCGCGCCCCTGCTCCTGTCCTCCCCCGGCTGCCGCCGTCGGGTCAGCCGCGAGCGTCGCGCCGTTCCTGGAGCCGGGCCTGCGCCTGGTCGAGGTAGGCCAGGCACGGGGCCTCGGCGTCGGGGTGCTGCGCGACGAGGTGGAAGATCCACCGGTCCATGGCGGCTATGTAGCCGTTGTCCTCGCCCTTGCGCCGGGTGCTCCACGCACGGGTGCCGGAGCCGGGCCGAGGGACCTCGCACTGCGTGCAGGAGATCTTGTAGGCGAAGGAGTCGTCCGGGCTCAGGTCGATGCGGACGTCGGCCAGCGGGCCGGCCTCGACGCCGGCCTTCCTCTGCCGGGCGGAACGGCTGGCGGGCACGGGACCTCATCTCGGGCTCGGGGACGGTGGGGTCAGCGTAGGCGGACGGCGCGCTGCGGCCCGACTCGGCGGCGCTGGGCGGCGGCTGGCGGCTGGCGGCTGGCGGCTGGCGGCTGGCGGCTGGCGGCTGGCGGCTGGCGGCTGGCGGCTGGCGGCTGGCGGCTGGCGGCCACGATTGGTCAGAGACCGCCGCGACACGCCGTGCCCACCGCACGTTGGTGACCAAACGTCGCCCCGCAGAGCCGAGGCCGTCCCCACCGCCGCCCCTCCAACGCCAACCACCACCCCCGCCCCACCAACCACAGCAAGCCGCCCGTCCCCGCCACGATTGGTCAGAGACGGCCGCGACACGCCGTGCCCACCGCACGTTGGTGACCAAACGTCGACCACCCACGGCCCGCCAGGCACCATGGCGGCGTGGACTTCTCCGAGCGCAGCCGCGTCCCCGTCACGCTGGAGTCGTGCGGCACCGTCGAGGGGCCGTTCTGGCACGGCACGGCGGCCGCGCTCCGGGTCGGCGACGAACTGGTCGCGGGGCACCGCTCGAACTTCCAGGCCGAGCGGGTGATGAACCACGTCTACTTCGCGGGGGACGTCGAGGCGGCGGTGTGGGGTGCCGAGCTCGCCTCAGCGCTCACCGAGGCGGGGCCGGGCCGCGTCTACCTGGTCGAGCCGACGGGGCCGTTCGAGGACGACCCGAACGTCACCGACAAGAAGTTCCCCGGCAACCCCACCCGATCGTTCCGCACCCGCCACCCGCTGCGCGTCGTCGGCGAGGTGGCCGACTGGCCCGCCCACGACCCCGAGGCCGTCGCCGGCATGCTCGCCGGCTTGGAGCGCCTGCGCGCCGAGGGCCGGGACGTCATCGAGGACTGACCCACCCCTGCCGGATCAGACGTTCGGCCACGGCACCCGGGCACCGAGCGCCATGATCCGTCCGTGCGCATCGGGACGTGGAACCTCGCCGGCCGCTGGGGCGACGCCCATCTCCGACTGCTGGAGAGCCTGGCGTGCGACGTCCTGCTGCTCACGGAGGTCTCGGAGCGCGTCGAGGTCCCGGGGATGCACCGGCATCTCACCCGGGGGGTCATGGCGCCGCGTCGACGATGGGCCGGCGTGTTCAGCATCGGTCCGCTGCGCCCGCTGCCCGAGCCCCACGGAGCCACCGCGCTCGCCGAGGTCACCGCGGACGATGGGGACGAGCGCGTCGTGCTGGCGTCCTCCGTCCTCCCCTGGCGGTCGTGCGGCTCCGCGCAGCCCTGGGTGGGCACGACGTCGAAGGAACGGACCGCCCACGCCGTCGACGCGATCGCGCAGGCGCGGCCGACGGTCTGGGGCGGCGACTGGAACCATGCGCTCCACGGACGTGAGTACGCGGGGTCGATGGGCGGGCGCGCCCACCTGCTCGCCGCGCTCGACGACCTCGGCCTGCGCGCGGCCACCTCTGACTCCCCACACCGGATCGACGGCCTGGCCAGCATCGACCACGTGGCCGTGCCTTCGGGCTGGGCCGCGGAGGCGACCCGGCACGTGGCCGAGCACGACGGCAGCAGGCTCTCCGACCACGACGCCTACGTGGTCGCCGTCGAGCACCGGTGAGCCCAGGCAGCACCCCACACACCCCAGCACGCCCCCACCCGCCGCCCAGCAGGACGACGGGTGCGGGAGAGAGCCGGGGACAGGCGTCAGGCGGCCTGGATGTCCGACCAGAGCGTGTTGCGGAAGTTCTGCAGCTCGCCGGAGACGTAGCCCTCGTAGACGATGGTCTGGTCGAGGTCGAGCGCCAGGGCGTCGTTGCCGGTGATGCTGGCGTCGATCTTGCCGGCCGCGTCGGGCATCAGGTACGAGGCACCGGTGGTGTTGATGAAGTCGGCGTAGTTCTTCGGCTCGAGGATGAAGTCCATGAGCGCGTAGGCGGCGGCCTGGTGCTCGGACTCACCGAAGATCGTCCAGCCGTCGAGGTAGGCGGGCATGCCCTCGGAGGGGGCGATCCAGCCGATGGTGTCGTCGACGCCGAGCACGCCGGCGGTCTCGTAGTCGTAGCCGACGGCCACGGTGGCGCTGCCCTTCTTGAGCGCCGCGACGCGGCCGCTGTCGAGGAAGGCCTTGATGTTCGGCTTGGCGTCGATGACGAGGTCGGCCGCGGACTGCAGCTCGTCCTCGCTCTCGGTGTTGATGTCGTAGCCCTGGGCGAGCAGCGCCATCGACATCACGTCGACGTCGTAGTTCGGCAGGACGACCTGGTCCGAGAGCGTCGAGCCCATCTGGTCGAACAGGTCGGCCCAGGAGGTCGGCGGGGAGTCGAGCAGGTCCTTGCGGTACATGATCCCGACCTTGCCCTGCTCCAGCGGCATCCCGTACGGGTACGCGGTGCGGAACTTCTCCGGGATGTTCGACAGGTTCGGCACCTGCGAGGAGTCGAAGTCGTTGAGGATGCCGGCGACCTGGGCGGCCTGGGCGCTCGCGTTGCCGAGCAGGGCCAGGTCGTAGGCCTTGGGGTTCTGCCGGATCAGCGTGATGATCGCGCCCGAGCCGCCCGAGGGCAGGCTCGGCTGCTTCACCGTGATCGCCGGGTACTGCGAGGTGAACCCGGAGACGGTCTTCTTGCCGATCCACCCGTCGTAGTTGAGGAACGTGAGGGTCTGCTCGTCGGTCAGCGCGAGGCCGCTCGACGACGAGGACGACGACGAGCTCGAGCTCGAACCCGAGCAGGCCGCCAGCAGGCCCGTCAGCGACAGCCCACCGACACCGGCGAGCACACTCCTGCGACTAAGCAACTTCTTCTCCGTTCGTCACCACTCCGGCTTCAACAGTCATTGACAATAGATCAACGAATGTTGCGCTCAGCGCCCGGAAACACGGACTTCGCCCACGTTTCACAGCCCTGAAATCCGGCCCTCGCGGGGGCAGGGAGTCGGGGGTCAGTGATGGTCACGCGGGACGACGTGGGTGCTGGACGCCCGGTGGAAGAGCTCCCCGTCGAGCACCGCCTCCTCGGCGATCTCCACCGTGAAGGTGTCCCTGTCGCAGCTCATCCGGCTCGTGAGGCGGATGGTCGCCTCGTGCCCGTCCCACGCGAACTCCTGGGCGCACCGGCGGGTCATCACCGCGCTGAGCGGGTCGCCGTCCTCGACCTCCCACTCCGCGTCGTCCTCCAGGACGCCGAGCCGCCACCCCTCCGCCGGCGAGCCGACCGAGGAGTACCCGGCGTGGCCCTTCGCCGTGACCAGGTGGCCGGGTCGGGGCTCCTCCGAGCGCCAGTACGCCGTGGACTCGTCGACCTTCTCCAGCTCCGGCGCCGGCGCGATGACGGGCGTGCCGAGGTCGGCGGCGTCCAGGGGGCGCACGACCGAGCGGTCGAGGACGGGCAGCACCACGGTGCTCGGCCCCACCAGCACGTCGAGGTCCACCAGGTCCGGCAGCGGCCAGATCCACGGCCAGTAGGCGGTGGAGACCGCCAGCCGCAGCCGGTGGCCCGGCGCGAACCGGTAGGCGGTGTGCTTCAGGCGCAACCGCCACTCCTCCGGCTCGCCGGGGCGCAGCGGGCGGACCTGCTCGGGCAGGCTCCCGTCCCGGTGCGCCAGGTTGAGGTTGCCCCACGAGACCAGGTGCGAGTGCCCGTCGGGGTCGACGTCGCACAGCCGCACGAAGACGCTCGCATCGGCCGTCGCGGCCACGGTCGTGAGGGCCAGCTCGACCTGGCCGAGGATCTCCAGCCCGTCGTCCCCGACCTCCAGGTCGAAGCAGAGCGAGCGCGCGTCGTCCTCGTCCTGGACGACGGGCAGGTCGGTGGGCACGCCCATCGGCAGCATGTGCCGCGCGCGGGCACCGACCCGCAGCGAGCCCTCGTGCCGGACGGCGGCCGCGGCCGGGCGGTCGGCGGCGAGCCGCCCGTCGGCGGTCGGGTGCAGCACCCGCGGCGTCGCGGCCCGGGCGACGTCCTCGGGGCGGTCGACGGCCAGCCAGGTGCCGGGCCGGTGGTCGAGGTCCTCGCGGCTCGGCGTGAACTCCTGCAGGTAGAAGGTGTGGGCGGGGTCGTCCTCGATCCCGTTCTCCTCCCCCAGCAGCCAGTGGTCCCACCAGCGGCGCGAGAAGGCCAGGAAGTCGATGCCCGGCCCGGGCTCGGGCCGCTCGGGCCAGGTGTGGCCCCACGCGCCGATCAGCAGCCGGGTGGAGTCGGGCTGCCGGGCCTGCACGCGGAAGGCCGCGTCCGTGTAGGCGTCCGCCCAGCCCCCGACCATGAGGGCCGGGCACCCCAGGCCACCCTCGGTGAACTGCACCGAGCCCTGCTGCCAGTAGGCGTCCTTGCGGGCGTGGGAGAGCCACAGCGCCGTGTAGTCGACGTTGGAGCGCAGGCGGGTGCGCCACTCCGAGCGCCAGTCGTCGTACGCGGCGACGTCCGAGCGCGGCGGCCGCATGTTGTAGAGGTGGAGCTCGCTGCCCCAGAGGTTCATGTAGAAGCCGAGCGGCGACCCGCCGAGGTAGTGGACGTCGGTGGCGAACCGGTCGTCGGTGGAGGCCTCGGAGATGACCGCCTTGAGCGCGGGCGGGCGGAGGGCCGCGACCTGGAGGGAGTTGAAGCCGCTCCAGGAGATGCCCACCATCCCGACGTTGCCGTTGCTCCAGGGCCGGGCCGCGAGCCAGGCGACGACCTCGCAGATGTCGCGCTGCTCCTGGGTCGAGTACTCGTCGAGCAGGACGCCGCCGGAGCTGCCCGAGCCGCGCAGGTCCATCCGCGCGCAGACGTACCCGTGGCCGGCGAAGTAGCCGAACCGCGTCTCGTCGTCGAGCACCGAGACGTCGTCCTTGCGGTACGGGATGGCCTCGAGGATCGTGCCGGTCGGCCGGTCGTGCCGGGGCCGCCAGAGCTTGACCGAGACCAGCACTCCGTCGGCCATCGGCACCTCGACGACCTCGCGGTCGACCTCGTATGGGAGGTCGGTGAGCACGGGGGTCGCGGCGACGGCGCCGTCGTTGTTCATCACCACGTGGGATCGGACTCCTTCAGTTGCGTCCACGACAACAGTAGTTGTTCACTGCACACGTTTCCTACGGCCTCCGCTGCCATCGACGCGACGAACGGAAGACCAGTGCGACTCAGCTCACGGGCCCAGCAGCTCCGCCCCTCGACGATCCGCGCCATCGCCGAGCGCGCAGGTCAGGTCACCCACCCGCTGGTCCGCCTCGACATCGGTGAGCCGGACTTCCCCGAGCCGGCCGTCCTCGCCGAGGTCGGCGGCGAGATCCTCGGCGCGGGCAGCAGCTACCTGCCCACCCGCGGCCTCCCGGCGTTCCGGGAGCGGCTCGCCGAGCACCTCACCGCGTCCCTGGGCGACTCCCTGGAGGCGCCCCTCACCGCGGACGCCGTGCACGTGACCGCCGGCGGCTCCGAGGCGCTCACCCTCGCCTTCGCGCTGTTCTGCGACGCCGGCGACACCGTGCTGCTGCCCTCCCCCGGCTACCCGGGCTACGGCATGTTCACGAGCACCCTCGGGGTCCACACACGCACCTACGCCCTGGACCCCGAGGACGGCTGGCGGCCCGACCTGGCTGCCATCGAGGCCGGCCTCGCCGACGGCGCCCGCGTCGTGGTGGTCAACAGCCCCAACAACCCGACGGGCTCGGTCGTGAGCCGCGAGGACCACCTGCGCATCGTCGAGCTGGCCCGCGCGCACGACGCCTGGGTCGTGGCCGACGAGGTCTACCACGCGATGCAGTTCAGCGGCGACGTCCTCAACGCCTACGCGCTGGCGCCCGACCGCACCATCGGCGTCTACTCCTTCTCCAAGACCTACTCGATGACCGGGTACCGGCTCGGGGTCGCGCTCGTGCCCGAGGCCCTGCGCGAGAAGTACACGATGCTGATGATGGGCGGCGTCTCCTCCATCGCCCAGGAGGCCGGCCTGCGCGTGCTCGACACCGACACCGCCCCCATGCACGCCTTCTACGCCGCCCGCCAGGAGCTGGCCACGAAGGTGCTCGAGGCCCACGGCCTGCCGTCCTGGCCGGCCGCGGGCACCTTCTACCGGCTCGTGGCGCTCCCGGACGGCGCGGACGACATGGCCGTGGCGCTGGCGCTCGTCGAGGCCGGCGTGGTGGCCGTCCCCGGCTCCGCGTTCGGCGAGCTGAGCGGTCACGGCACCTCCTACCTGCGCCTCAGCCTGACCCGGCCCGACGAGGAGATCGAGCGGGCCGTGGCCGTCATCGCCGAGGTGCTCAGAGGTGGAACCACCGGGTCTTGAGCCCGGTGTACTTGTCGAGGGCGTGCAGCGAGAGGTCCCGGCCGTAGCCGGACTGCTTGAAGCCGCCGAACGGCACCGTGACGTCGATGGCGTCGACCCCGTTGACGGTCACGGTGCCCGCGACGAGCGCGTCGCTCACGCGGTGCGCACGGCGCAGGTCGTCGGTGAACACCGAGGCGGCCAGGCCGTAGCGGGAGCGGTTCGCCAGCTCGACGGCCTCCTCCTCGGTGTCGAACGGCGTCACCGCCAGCACCGGGCCGAAGACCTCCTCGGCCCACAGGGGGTCGGTCGGCGAGACGTCCGCGAAGATCGTGGGCTGCACGTAGGCGCCCTGCTCGGGCAGGCCGGCCGGCACACCTCCGCCGGTGACGAGCCGGCTCGTGGCCCGCGCCGCGTCGACGTGCCCGAGCACGCGGGTGCGCTGCTCCAGCGAGACGAGCGGGCCCAGGTCGGTGCGCTCGTCGAGGGGGTCGCCGACGCGGAGGGCCTCGGCCTCGCGCCGGACGAGGTCGAGGAGCTCGTCCACGACCGGCCGCTGGACCAGCAGACGGGAGTTCGCCGAGCACACCTGGCCGGTGCAGAAGAAGACGCCCGCCGCGGCCCGGGCGGCCACGGCCGCCAGGTCGCCCGCGTCGGCGAAGACGAGGTTGGCGCTCTTCCCGCCGCACTCGGGCCAGACCTGCTTGAGGTTCGACTGCGCGGAGTAGCCGAGGAAGAGCTTGCCCACCTCGGTGGAGCCGGTGAAGGCGACCGCGTCGACGTCCTCGTGCAGGCCGATGGCGCGGCCGGCCTCGGCCCCGAAGCCCGTCACGACGTTGAGGACGCCGTCCGGCAGGCCCGCCTCGGCGCACAGCCTGGCGAACGCGAGCGCCGAGAGCGGCGTCTGCTCGGCGGGCTTGAGCACCACCGAGCAGCCGGCCGCCAGCGCGGGGGCCAGCTTCCACATCGCCATCTCGAGCGGGTAGTTCCACGGCACGACAGCCCCGACGACGCCGAGCGGCTCCCGGGTGACCAGCGCCAGCGAGGAGCGACCCGTGGGCGCCACCTCGCCGTACACCTTGTCGACGGCCTCGGCGTACCAGCGCAGGATCGCGGCGGTGCCCGGGACGTCCCAGGCATGGGTGTCGCGGACGAGCTTGCCGCCGTCGAGGCTCTCCATGAGCGCGAGCTCGTCGCGGTGCGCGTCCACCAGGTCCGCGACGGCGAGCAGCACCCGCTTGCGCTCGGCCGGGTCGGCGCGCGACCAGTGTCCCGCCTCGAACGAGCGGCGGGCGGCGGCGACCGCGCGGTCCACGTCCTCGTCTGCCCCGCGCGCGACCTCGGCGAGCACGTCCCCGGTGGCCGGGTCGACCGTCGCGAACCGCTCCCCCGACGCCGCGGGCACGAACGCCCCGTCGACGAACAGGTCCCGCTCCAGCGTCATCGACGCCCGGACCTCGGACCACACCGGCGTGCTCATCCCTGCTCCTCCATCTGTGCTTGCTCGTCCTGCTCGTCGTGCTGATCTGTCGGCTGGGGTGTGGGGTGCCGCTCCCCGGCGCCCGAGCCCAGGTCCACCCGCGGCGACCCGGGCACGACGAGGACCTTGACGGTCCCCGCGGCGGCGTGGGCGGCGGCGTGGGCCGCGGCCGGGACGTCCTCGACGTCCACCACGTGGGAGACGAGCGGCGAGGGGTCGAGGGTGCCCTCGGCCAGCAGCCGGATGGCGTGCCGGAACGAGGTCAGGCCTGGCTCGCTCTGCGCGCCCTGGGCCCCCACCAGGCGCAGGTCCTTGTGCAGGAGGTCGAGGACGCTCACGGCCAGGTCGCCCGGCTCGTCGTCCGGGAGGCCGAAGACCCCCATCGTCCCGCCCCGCGCGGTGCGCTCGTAGCACTCGCGGCGACCCTCCGGGGTCCCCGAGGCGTCCACGGTGAACGGCACCTGCGCGCGCTCGGCCGGCGCCTCGCGGGCGCCCAGGGCGAGGGCGAGGGCGAGGCGGTGCGGCACCGGTTCCGACACCTGGACGTCGGCGCAGCCCAGCGCGCGCAGCAGCTGGACGAACAGCAGCCCGGCGGGGCCGGCACCGCAGACGAAGGCCGCGGCGGGGACAACGGCGGGGACAGCGGCGGGGACGACGCCCGCCTCCAGCACCGCGTCACCGAGGAAGGTGCGCAGGCCGTGGACCACGGTGCCGAGCTGCTGGGCGAAGACCGCCACCTCGGGGTCCAGGTGCGAAGGCATCGGGAGGAGCTGCGACTCCCGCGCCGCCTGGTACGGCGCGCACACGCGACCCTCGGCCGGGAACGGCAGGTGCAGGACGCGGGTGCCGGGCGCCAGCGCGCCGGAGGGACAGGCGAGCACCTCGCCGAAGGACTCGTGCCCGAACACGTCGGTGTCCTCGCCGTAGGAGTGCGAGCCACGGAAGCGGTGGAGGTCGGAGCCGCACAGGGCCGAGGCGAGGGTGCGCAGCAGCACCTCGCCCTCCCCGGGGACCGGCACCGGCAGGCGCCGGACGGAGAGCGCCCCGTCGGGCTCCACGTAGACGGCCGGCATCAGCCCGCCGCTCGCCTCGCCGCTCGCCTCGCCTGGTGTCGCCCCGGTCATCGCCCCGCCTCCTCGACCCACGCGACCAGTAGGTCGGCGAGCAGGGCGGTGCGTCGCTCGACCGACTCCACGGTCACGTACTCGCCCTCGGCGCAGTTGTGGAAGCAGACCGGCCCGAAGCCGTCGAGGGTGGGGACGCCGGCAGCGGCGAACGTGCTCGCGTCCGACCCGCCGCGCTCGTGGACGCCGAAGGGCACCTGCCCGGGCCCGTGCACCGCCAGCAGCAGCCGCCACGGCTCGGCGGAGCGCTCGACCGGCAGGCCGGGCCGGGTGCGTCCGCCGTGCACGACGACCTCGCCCGCGAAGCCGTCCGCGACCCGCGCGGCGATCCGTCGCACCCCGTCGACCGCCGCCTCGAGCACCTCGTCGTCGTCGGCCCGCAGGTCGACCTCGAGGAAGCCGCGGCCGGCGGCGACCTGGCGCGACGCCCCGGCCTCCAGGTGGCACACGGAGACGAGGACCTCGGGGCCGCTCAGGGCGGCCACCTCGGTCGCGATCGGCACGAGCGCGTCCAGGGCGTTGACCCCACCGGGCTCGGTCACGTGGACCGCGCGCCCGGTGACCTCGACCTTCATCGCCCCCACCGCGCCGCGGGAGGTGACGTACCCGTCGCCCGGCTTGCCGGCCTCCAGGCCGACGCAGAGGTCCGCCTCCGCCACCCACCGGTCGACCAGCGGGCGCGAGGCCACGCTGCCGACCTCCTCGTCCGGGATCACCAGCAGGACGACGCGGGCGCCGAGCCCCCGCACGGCCAGGGCGTCCACGGCCCGCCGCCCGGCCTCCGCGGCGAGCAGGAGCGCAGCCTTCATGTCCCCGACGCCGGGTCCCTCCGCGCGGGTCCCGCCGAGCGTGAAGCGCCACGACGGGTCGTAGTCCGCAGGCCAGACGGTGTCGCTGTGCCCGACGAGCACCAGCGTCGGGGCCGGGCCGTCCCCGCCGGCGGTGAGCTCGGCGACGACGGCGTCGCCGTGGCCGGTCACCGGGTGGCGGGCCACCGCGTAGCCGAGGGCCTCCAGGTGCGTGGTCAGCAGGTCGCCGACCCGGTTGATCGCGTCGACGTCGAACGACCCGCCCGGCGTGTCGACGAGCCGACCGAGCAGCTCCCAGGGGAAGGCGGTCACGGGGTCGGGCACGGTGCGCTCAGGCGGCCGGGACGGCCGGGCAGACCCAGGCGTCCTGCGCGTCGAAGCCGAGCCGGACCGGCTCCCCCAACGCCAGGCCGGTGGCCGTGCGCAGGTCGGCGTTGGCGACGAGGTCGCCGGAGGGCAGCGTCACCTTCACCGAGGTGTAGGAGCCCTTGAAGGAGAGGTCGGCGACGGTGCCCTCCAGGCACACGCACGGGCGGGGCGAGGCGGGCCCGAGCACGCGGAGGCTCTCGGGCCGGACGACGACCACCCAGCCGTCGGGCGCGGCGGTGCCCGCGGCGTCCGGCACCTGCGCGACCTCGGCCGCGGGCAGCTTGAAGTGCTCGGCGACCACCGTGGCGTCGTCCTTGCTCAGCACCGGGAAGGTGTTGGCCGTGCCCACGAAGTCCGCGACCCGGGCGTTGCCGGGCTGGTGGTACATCTGCGTCGGCGGGGCCACCTGCACCAGCTCGCCGGCGTGCATGAAGCCGATGCGGTCCGACATCGTGAACGCCTCCTCCTGGTCGTGGGTGACGTAGAGGAAGGTGACGCCGGTGGCCCGCTGGATCTCCTTGAGCGCCATCTGCATCTGGTGGCGCAGCTGGAGGTCGAGGGCACCGAGCGGCTCGTCGAGCAGCAGGATCTTGGGCTCCAGGACGAGCGCGCGGGCCAGCGCCACGCGCTGCTGCATGCCGCCCGAGAGCTCGCCGGGCTTGGCGTGCGTGCTGGCCTGGAGCCCGACCATCTCGACGGCCTCGTCGACCTTGCCGCGGATCGAGCGGCGCGGGACGTCCGCCTGCTTGAGGCCGAAGGCGATGTTGTCCGCGACGCTCATGTGCGGGAAGAGGGCGTAGTTCTGGAAGACCGTGTGCACGGGCCGCTTGTGGCTGGGCACCCGCGAGATGTCGACGCCGTCGAGGACGATCCGGCCGGAGGTCGGCTGCTCGAGGCCCGAGACCAGCTTGAGGGTCGTGGTCTTGCCGCAGCCGCTGGAGCCGATGAGGGAGAAGAACTCCCCCCGGTCCAGGGTGAGGTCGAGGTCGACGAGGGTCGGCGCCGAGGCCGACGCGTACTGCTTGGTGACGCCCTCGAGGGTGAGGAGCGGCTCGGAGGTGGTCACGATCAGCCTCTCTTGTCGGTGCCGACGGCACCGAGGTTCCGGACCCCGGTGAGGGTCAGGGCAGCGAACAGCGGGACCAGCGAGAACACCATGGCCAGGAGCGCCACCGCGTTGACGTCGGCGGTCACACCGTGACGGATCATCCCCATGATCAGCGTGGGGAGGGTGGTGACGTCGGGGCCACCGAGGAACGTGGGGCTGACGACGTCGTCCATGGAGAACGTGAACGTCATCAGGAAGGCCACCAGGATGCTGGGCACCATGAGCGGCACCGTGACGCGGGCGAACACGACGTGCGGCCGCGCGCCCAGGTCGCGGGCGGCGTTCTCGTAGACGTCGCTGAGCTGGCTCATCCGGGCGTTGATGATGAGGAAGGCGTAGGCCGAGCAGTAGACGACCTGCGAGGCCACCACGAGCGCCCAGCCCAGCTCGATCTCCAGCAGGCGGGTGATGAGGAAGATGCTCATCACCACCACGACCTCGGGCATCACCATGCGCAGGAGGACGAGGGAGTCGTCCGCTCGGTCGAGCCGGCCCGAGCGCAGCCCGCGTCGCCCCACGGCCGCGGTGAAGGCCACCGCGACGGAGAGGGCCGCGACGACCACCGCGCAGACGAAGGAGTTGCGCAGGTCGGTGCGGAACTCGGCGTCCCGCAGCGTCTGGTGCAGCCAGCGGGTCGTGAACCCGCCCCACTCGAGCAGCAGCTTGTCGCCGTTGAAGGCGTTGGCAGCGATCGCGACGATCGGCACCCACAGGAACAGCAGGCCGAGGACGGCCAGGACGGTGACGGTCTTGTGGTTCGTCATGCCGCGCTCCTGGTGAGGACGCGGGTGGCGAGCCGGACCAGGGCGGCGATCCCGCGCGGGCCCCAGTTCGCCACCAGGATGACCGCGAGCAGCAGCATGGCGATCGCGGCGCCCGCGGCGTAGTTGCCCGTGCCGGTGAAGGCGTTGGTGACCAGGTTGCCGATCATCAGCGTCTTCCCGCCGCCCAGGACGGCCGGGATCGTGTACTCCCCCAGGCAGGGGATGCCGACCAGCAGCGCGGACACGGCCACGCCCGGCAGGGACAGCGGCAGCGTCACCTTGAACCAGGCCTTCGCCGGGGAGTAGCCGAGGTCGTACGCGGCCAGCACGAGGTTGCGGTCGATCTGCTCGAGCACCGAGTAGACCGGCAGGATCGACAGCGGCAGGTAGCAGTAGACGATGCCGATGAGCACGGCGGTGTTCGTGTACGTGAGGTCCAGGTCCGAGGACGTGAGCCCGGTGAGGCTGAGCATCCAGGGGACGAGGTCGCCGGGGCCGAGCAGCGTGAGCCACGCGTAGACCCGGACGACGAACGCCGTCCAGAACGGCGTGATGACCGCCAGCAGCAGCAGCTTCTGGGCGCGCCCGGAGGTGAGCGAGATGGCGTAGGCGATCGGGTAGCCGATGAGCACGCACGCGATCGTCGCGACGACCGAGAGGAAGATCGAGTTCTTGAACGCCACGAAGGTGCTGGAGCGGAAGAGCTCCGTGTAGTTCTCGAAGGTGAGGACCCAGTCCAGCTTGCCGGTGTCCCAGTTGAAGGTGGCCAGGGAGGCGACCGCGAGGAACACGATCGGCACCAGGAACAGGACGACGACGAGCAGCCAGGTCGGCACCATCGCCAGCAGGCCACCCAGCGCGGACCCGACACGGGTCGCCGGGCTGCGCCTCGCGGGCGGGGTCGTCTGGCTGGTCGGCGGGCGGGTCGCGCCGGCGTCGGGCCGGTCATCTACGAGCATCCACGTCCTCGCGGTCGGGCTCCGGGCAGGAGCGGGTCGAACACAACTCTCGTTGACAATAGCGCAACAAAAGCGCAGGTCAGGGGGCGGGAAGCAGCCGTCATGCCGCTTTTACCGGCCCGCAACATCCCCCACAGCGTCCTCGTGGACGGCGATCACGACAGGCCCAGGAACCCCTGCCCCGGCCCGGTCCCCGGCGAAGGAGGCCACGAGCGCGACGAGGTCGTCGAGCGTCCTCGCGCGGACCCCGCGGGCCCCGAACGCGGTCGCGAGTCCGACCGGGTCCGGATAGCCGAAGCGGACCCCGACCGGCTCGATCGACGCCGCGACCATCTCCTCCTCGATCTCCTGGTAGCCGCCGTTCTCGACCACCACGTAGAGCAGCGGAAGGCGCTCCTCCACGGCCACCGAGAGCTCCGGCAGGGAGAACAGGAAGGCGCCGTCACCGGCCAGCGCCACGGTGGTCCGCTCGGGGGCGGCCAGGCACGCCCCGATCGCGGCGGGCAGCGCGTAGCCCAGCGGCGCGAAGCCGTCGGGGTAGAGGAACGAGCGCGGGGTCGCGAACGGGTAGTGCACCCCGGTGCCGAGGTAGGAGACCTGCGAGCTGTCGCCGGTCAGCACCACGTCGTCCGGGAGCACCGCGGCCAGGCGGTCGTGCAGCCCGCGCAGGGGGCCGTCGTAGTTCGCCTGGACGGCGTCGGCCAGGCCGCGCTGGCGCTCCCAGCGGTCAGCGAGCGGCGTCGGCGGGTCCGCCTCCAGCACAGCCAGGAGCGCGTCGAGCGTGGCCGCCGCGTCGGCCACGACCAGCAGGTCACCGGGGCGGCCGTGCGCCAGGCGGCCCGGCTCGACGTCCACCCGGCACACGGGCGGCAGCGAGGCCGCCACCGCGGGCGGGACGTCGCGCTGGGAGAGCTCGGAGCCCAGGACGAGCAGCAGATCGGCGTCCGCCAGCCGCTCGGGCGCGTACGGCAGGACGGTGGTGGGCACCGCGTCCGCCCCCTGGTCCAGGACGCCGGCCGCGGCCCGCGAGGTGGCCACCGGGGCGCCGAGCAGGTCGGCGAGACGGTTGACCTGGGCCCGGGCGCGCACCGCTCCCCCGCCCACCACGAGCATCGGGCTCCGCGCCGAGCGCAGCCGTGCGGCCAGCTCCGCGACCAGCCCGGCGGGCGCGGCCCCCGGGGACAGGACCGGGAGCGCCGGCAGGGGCGCGGTGGCCGGCGCCGCCAGCAGGTCGATCGGGACGTCGAGGTGCACGGGGCGCGTGCGGGCGACCTGCCATCGGGCGAAGGTCTCCACCACGTCGCCGTAGAGGCGCTCCTCGGAGCGGGGGCGCAGGCTCGTGACGAGCCCCGCGAGGCTGGCGTGCTGGTCCTTGCTCTCGTGCAGCCAGCCGACCTCGTGGCCCTCGTCGGCGATCCGGGCGCCGGTCGAGATGGCCAGCACCGGCACGGAGTCGGCCCACGCGGTGGCCAGCGCCGTCGCCGCGTTGAGGATGCCGGGGCCGGTGGTCGTGACGAGCACGCCGGGCCGTCCGGTGGCGCGGGCGTAGCCGTCGGCCGCGAACCCGGCGCCCTGCTCGTGGCGCGGGTTGACGAGCCGGATCGAGGAGCGGGCCAGCCCGTCGAAGACCGGCAGGTTGTGCGAGCCGGGGATGCCGAAGACGACCTCGACGCCGAGCTGCTCCAGCAGCTCCACGAGGGCCACCCCCACCGTGCGGGTGGGCGGGAGGTCGGGCGTGCTCATCGGGGGTCCCCTTCCGGGTCGGTGCTCGGGTCGGTGCGCGGGTCGGTGCGCGGGTCGGTGCTCGGGTGGCTGGTGAGGTGGAGGTCGGTCTCGAGGTCGACGCCGGTGTCCGCGTACCCGCTCGCGTAGCCGACGTCGGGGTCCAGGGCGCGGCGGACGTAGTCGTCCCGCTTGGTGGCGGTCGCCTCGACCAGGTGGGCGAGGGCGACCAGGGGGGTCGGGGAGGAGTCGACGCGGACGTCGACGTAGGGGAACGGCTGCTCGAGGTGGACCTGGAGCGCGGCCGAGACCAGCGGCGACTGCTCGCCGCCCGCCTCCTCGCCGGCCCGGAGCGCGGCCACGAGCCGCGCGGCCAGGTCCTCGCCCTCGCCGGCGCGGTAGCGGTCGGCGACCGCCCGGCCCACGGCGGGCGAGGCCAGCACGTTGCCGATGACCGCGAAGGAGTCGAAGGCCTCGGAGTAGCACCACCGGGGGTCGACGAACCTGCCCGAGTACACGGCGGTGCGGCCCCCGGCGTCGACGACCGCGAGCTGGCGGGCGGCGGGGCGCGTGGCGCCGGCGAGCACCTCGGCCAGGGCGGCCCTCGCGTCGAGGCCGGAGGCGAGCAGGTCGAGCCCGCGCGGGCCCAGGCGGGGGTCCGTCGTGTGCTGGGTGAGGACGCCGCCCACGCCCGCGCGACCGAAGGCCACCCGGGCCCCGACGGCGAGGTCGGCGGTCGTGGCCGCCAGCCCGATCGCGCCGGTGGCGGGGTCGCGGGCCAGGATCGAGAAGGTCACGGGGCGACTCCTGCCTGGTCGTCGTGGGGTGGACGGGACGGTCCGGGCCGGCGACGAGCGTGCCACCCCTGGCTGTGCGGCTGCTGTGCGGGGGTGCCCGCGCGGTCGCCGCTCAGGAGGCGGCTCGGTGGGTGCCCACGAGCTCGCCGTCCACGAACATGAGCGGCTCCCCCTCGTGGGCGGCCACCCCGGTCACGCGCCCGACGACGATGTGGTGGTCCCCGCCCGGGAAGACGGCGTGCACCTCGCAGGCCAGGTGCCCGCGCGCCCCGGCGACGACCGGGACCCCGGCCAGCGGCCCGCCGAGCTCCTCACCAGGCTCGGTGCAGAAGACCTCCATCGACGCCAGGTCCCGACCTCGACCGGCCAGCGCGGTGGCCACCTCGCCCTGGTGGGCGCTGAGGACGCTGATCGCGAACGGTCGCCCGGGCTCGACGAGCAGCGGTGCCATCTGGCCCTCGTGCCGCACGCAGACGAGCACGAGCGGCGGGTCGAGCGAGACGGACGTGAAGGAGTTCGCCGTCATGGCGGAGACCTGACCGTCGTCCGTCAGCGCCGTGACCGCCGTGACCCCCGTCGAGAAGCGCCCGACGGCGCGACGGAAGACACGCTGGTCGAGGGCGTCGGTGGACGTCACGGAGGCGCTCACTTGCCCACGCGCGGCACCGTGGCGCCGTCGATGTAGCCCTTGCCGGAGAAGTCGCCGTTGAGCAGGCCGCGGCCCACGCTGGCGGTGAGGTGCTCGTCCCGGGTGTGCAGCGTGAACACGCGGGCGTCGCGGTAGGCCTGCTCCAGCGGGAGGGAGCGGAAGACCGCCCGCGCGCCGCAGATGTCGAACGCCTCCTGCGAGACGTGCAGCAGCACCTTCTTCGCCACGTGGAGCACCTGGAGGGACTTCAGCTCCGCCAGGTCGGGGTCCTCGCCGCGCTCCCACTCGGCGGCCGCGACGTCCAGGCCGGCGCGGAGCATCGCGAGCTGGGAGGCGGAGGAGCCCAGCCGGACCATCATCAGGTCGCTGTGCTGGAGGTGGGGACGCTTGCGCACCCACGCCAGGCAGAAGTCGAGGATGCCCTGGGCCTGGCCGACGTGGTTGGCGGCGAAGCCGAGCGAGAACGTGCGGACCTCGTCCTTGACCCAGTAGCCCGGGGCACCGAAGACGGCGTCGGCGGGGAGGTGCAGGTCGGTGACCTTCACGCCCCAGCTCACGGTCGCGCGCATGCCCATCACGTCCCACTCGTCGACGAGCTCGACCTCGGGGGCGTCGGAGGGGACGAGGACGCAGACGGTGCGCTGCTCGTAGGGCGCGTCGCCCGGCACGGCCAGCCAGATCAGCAGGTAGTCGGCGCCGGCGGCGACCGAGGCGAAGTGCTTCTCGCAGGTCAGCACCCAGCTGCCGTCGTCCTGCGGCTGCAGCTCCTGGACGTAGAGGCCGTCGGAGGTCTTCGCCGGCGAGGACTCGCTGCCCACGGAGGCGAGCACCTTGCCGTTGGCGACGATGTCCTTGACGTAGGTGTCGTGCTGGGCGGGCGTGGCCGTCGCGCAGAGGATGCCGAGCGCGTGCGAGTGCACCTGGAGCAGCTGGCTGGTGTTGCAGTCGAACGCGGCCATCGTCGCCAGGAGGCGGTAGTAGGTGCCGAAGCGGTCCCCCGCCCACAGGCCCTCGCCGCCGAGGTCCACCGGCGCGGTGAGCGCCAGCAGGTGGTTCTGCCGCAGCAGCTCGAAGTTCTCCGCCGGGAAGGACTCCTCCCGGTCGTGCTTCGCCACGGTCGCCGTGAACGGCTCCCGGAAGCTCTCCACGAGCTCCAGCAGCTCCGCCTCGCTACGCATGCAGCACACCCTCCGTCGTCTCGACTTTGTTGAGCATCCATCAACTTGCGTTGCGAAGTTAGCACCGGATTCAGGGCGCGCTCCGGCGCAGGCCGTAACGAGTGTGTTAATCCTCGACGGCCCTCGACGGCCCCCGGTGAGGACGGGGGCGGGCGGTGCGGCGGGACCTCAGCCGCGCGGGTCCTGCTGGCCCTGAAGGAAGTCGTTGGCGTGGCCGGCGATGCCCTGCAGGCCCTTGATGATGAGCTCGCGCTGCGCCTCGAAGCGGCCCTCCGGGGCGGAGACGGCGACCGTCGCGTAGACGCGGTCGGCGTAGTTGCCGACGTCGAAGATCGGGACGGCCGCGCTGGTCACGTGCTCGCCGCCGGGGTCGGTCACGACGGCGTAGCCCTGCTCGGCGATCTCGCGCAGCTGGCGCCACACCGTGCTCCAGCTGCCGACCTGGGCCCTGTCGCGGCGGGCGATCGAGTCGTAGACCGCCCGGACCTCCTGCTCGTCGGAGCGCACCAGCAGCCCGTAGCCGCTGGCGGTGCCGATGAGCGGCTCCGGGCGCCCGGTGCGGATCTGCACGTAGAGCATCCGGTCCGGCTCGAAGACGGCGAGGGCGCGCTGCTGGCTGCCGTCGCGGACGCTGATGTAGACCGTCTCCTCGATCTCCGCGGCGAGCTGGGCCAGGCGGGGGTACGTGGAGCTGATCGTCTGCGCGAGCAGCGCGCGGGAGGCCATGTGCACGACGGCCCAGCCCAGCTGGTAGCCCCGGCGCGGGCCGAGCCGCTCGACCAGCCCGTACTTGGCGAACGTCGCCAACGAGCGGGAGACCTGCGCCTTGTCCATGCCCGAGCGCTCCGCCAGGCCGGACACGGTGAGGACCCGCTGGTCCTCCTCCGGATCCGCGAAGGCGAACAGGAGCGAGAGTGCCTTGTCCAACGATGACGCGATCGCCGTGCTCACCCCACGCCCCTCCTGTCTCTCGCCGCACACGCTGCCCGGCCACACCTTGCCCGGCCACACCCTGCCCCGGCCACGTGACCGTCAGCAGTCGGACACGTTACGCCGAGCGACCGGGCTGCGGGGGCAGCGCAACGACGTCCGCCACGCGCGGGGAGCAGCAGGACGCCGGGGACGGACCCGGTAGCGTCCGGAACCCACCCACCAGGAGGCCCCGCCCGTGAGCGCCCGATGAGCACCACCGAGGACACGTTCGACTACCTGGTCGTGGGTGGTGGCACCGCCGGGGCGGTGGTGGCCCGCCGCCTGGCCGAGCTCACCGACGCCACGATCGCCCTGGTCGAGTGGGGCCCCAGCGACGAGGACGAGCCGCGCGCGCTCGACATCACGCGGCACGCCGAGATGATGGAGGGCGAGTACGACCTCGACTACCGCTGCGAGCCGCAGGAGCGCGGCAACTCGGCGATCCGGCAGTCGCGCGCCCGCATCCTCGGCGGGTGCAGCACCCACAACACCATGATCATGTGGCGGCCGCCGGCGGCCGACCTGGAGGAGTGGGAGGCGCTCGGCGCCGAGGGCTGGGGACCCGACGTGGTGCTGCCCTACTACGAACGGGTCACCAGCCGCGTCCGCAGCGGACCCATCCCGCCCGAGCACCGCAACCCCTACCTCGCCGACGCCACGCAGGCGGCCGCCGACGCGCTGGGCGTTCCCCTGGTCCCCGACTGGAACACCGGCTTCGAGCCGGTGGAGGGCGCCGGGTTCCTCGACATCGGCTACCACCCCGAGACCCGGGTCCGGTCCTCCGCCTCGGTCTCCTACCTGCACCCCCTGGCGGACCTGCCCGACCGCCTGCGGGTGCTGCTCGGTCTCCGCGCGGTGCAGGTGCTGGTCACGGGCGCCCGCGCGCACGGCGTCCGCGTGGTCGACGGGGAGGGACGCGAGCGGGTCCTCACCGCCCGGCACGAGGTGGTGCTCACCGCGGGCGCGATCGACACGCCCCGACTGCTCCAGCTCTCCGGCATCGGGCCTCGCGCGGTCCTCGAGGCGGCCGGCGTCCCCGTCCTGCTGGACCTGCCCGGCGTCGGCGAGAACCTGATGGACCACCCGGAGGGCCTCGTCGTCTGGGAGGCGGCACGCGCGCTCCCGGACGTCCGCGCGGCCGACTGGGACGCCGCAGTCCTGGCCCGGATGCCCGGCTCGCAGGAGCAGCGCCCCGACCTGCTCGTGCACGTGCCGCTGCTGACCTGGGCCGAGCACGCCACCGCGCTCGGCCACGACGTGCCGGAGCCGACGCTCTCCCTCACCCCCAACGTCGCGCGCGCCAGGAGCCGCGGCCGGGTCTGGGTCGACTCGGCCGACCCCGAGCGTCCACCCCGGATCGACTACCGCTCCTTCACCGACCCCGACGGCCACGACGAGCGCGTGCTGGTCGAGGGGGTGCGGATGGCTCGGCGGATCGCCCAGGTCGAGCCGTTCGCCTCGTGGGTGGGCCGCGAGCTCTTCCCCGGCCCGGACGTGCAGGACGACGAGGAGCTCTCCGCACTCGTCCGAGCGACCCACCACACCGTCTACCACGTGTCCGGCACCTGCCGGATGGGTGCGGTCGACGACCCCTCCGCAGTCGTCGACCCCACCCTGCGCGTGCGCGGCCTGGACGGCCTGAGGGTGGCGGACGCGTCGGTGTTCCCCGTGCTCACGGCCGTCAACCCGGTCGGCACGGTGTTCACCGTCGCCGAGCGCGCCGCCGACCTCCTGGCCGCCGACTGGCCCGGCCGCTAGGCGATCCCCTCCGCGTCCAGCACGACGTTGGCCAGGTCGCTCAGGGTGAACTGCCCCGACCGCCGGCCCGGGAGCGTCGGCGTCCACGTGGGCTCCACGTTGAGGTACGACGTGGGGTCACCGGCGAGGAGCCCCACGAGCACCTCGGCGACGATCCGCCCACCCACCGGGCCCAGCTGGGTGCCGCCCGTGAGGACGTCGGCCTCCTTCAGGCAGTAGAACCACAGCGGCGTGCGGTCGACGAGCGCGTCGACCTGGGCGCTCGTGAGCGTCGAGTCGCCGTAGAGCTGCTCACGCCCCAGCGGCTCCAGCCCCATCCTGCGGGCGACGTCCTCCCCCGCCGGCAGCCCCATGCGCTTGCCTCGGACGAGGTTGAGCGTCGCCAGCGACCGCGCCACGTCGGGCGGGAAGCCGGAGACGATGGCCTGTGCCTCCGCGGTGGACTCGGGCAGCCGGCCAAGGGGGTGCGCCAGCTGCGTGTCGATCCGGAAGGACGGCTGGGGCAACCCCGCCGGCAGGCTCGTGTCCTGGGCCCCGCGGATGCCGGGCAGGAAGAACCGCCAGTCCAGCCCCCACTCCTTCTCCAGGGGCCGGAACCCGTTGAGCGACTGGTGCGGGCCGCCCTCCCCGGAGAACGTGGGGATGCGGGAGACGCCGGGGATCGGCGGGTCCACCACCGAGGCGTCGTTGAGGGCGTAGCTGGGCCGCACGGTCGAGTGCCCGTAGCGGTAGGCGGCCACGGAGAACTCCACGGGCATGTACGGGTTCTCCCGCCACCGGTAGAACCGCAGGTCGGGCCTCGCCGTGCTGCCCGACGCGCTGGGCGAGGTCAGGTAGCTCGACTCCCCCAGCAGGCTGTCGACGACGTCGTCGCCCACCAGCCGCGGGAGGAAGTCCCGGACGACCACCCACTGGTAGTGCCACCGGACGACCTGCTGGGCGAGCCGGAACCGGTCCCCGCGGGACCAGGTCGGGTGCTCCGCGCTCACCTGGTCGACGACGGCGTTGTGGAAGCGCAGCACCAGGCACTGGAGCTGGGCGATGACGAGGTTCTCGTCGTTGCGCGGGTCCCCGATGAGCGCGCGGCCGCTGGCCACGCGGGGCAGGTCGGGGCCGGCGTACCGGGCGTCCCCCGAGACCTCCTCGCCGAGGGTGAAGTGCAGGCCGCCGGGCTCGTACAGGTACGGCTGGTCGGCGGGCCCGCGGCCGTAGACGTTGTCCAGGTCGAAGCGGGGGGTGCGGAAGTTGACCAGCGCCTCGGGGTCGTTCTGGCGGGTCAGGCTCGAGACCGGGTCGAAGGTGATGTCGTGGTCGACGAACTGGCCGAAGAACGTGTACGCCGCCGGTGCGCGGAGCTCCCCGTGGCGCACCGCGGTGTTCTCGCCCCGGTCGTCGCTGTCGATGGGCAGGTCGAGGTGGCCGCCGGTGACCGGCTGGATCATGGACTCGGCCAGGGCGACGAGGACGTCGTCGGGCACGTCGTGGCTGGGCAGCTCGCGGAACATCCGACCGAAGCGGCCGGCGAAGCTGCGTGAGGAAGGGGTCCCCTCGAGACCCCTCGGAGCGAGCCCCCCGTGCGCGGCGCGCGCGGCGGAAACAGGTGCGGGCATGGCGGCCTTCCTTCGCCCCGGACGGCCCGTCCGCCGCCCGGGGCACCGAGATGTGACTGGGATCACTGACACGGTAGGAGGTATGCCGACCTGCACCTAT
Source organism: Nocardioides sp. GY 10127 (assembly GCF_004919085.1). GTDB lineage: Bacteria > Actinomycetota > Actinomycetes > Propionibacteriales > Nocardioidaceae > Nocardioides. The sequence goes on from NZ_STGL01000002.1 coordinate 413,629, forward strand.
GTCTCCGCCGCGACCCGTGCGCCCCGGGGACGTGGCAGGTCGCAGCGCGTGCCGGAGCAGTCCTGAACAGGCGTCCTACCGGGCCGCTCCGGACCGGAGCCGACTCCGGCGGCGATGCGGGACGGGTGTCAGCCCCGTCGGTGCCACTGCCCCCGCGAGACCACCCGTTCCTCGCCGTCCACGACGACGACCGCCGAGGCGTCGTCGAGCAGGTAGGACCGGTGGCCGAGCCCGGCCGCCCAGGCCTCGGCCGTCGTGAGGGTGTTCTCCGGCAGGTGGGGATTGTCCAGGTGGGGGAAGAGTGAGAACCCCACGAGCCCGAGGGTCCGGTCGACGCCCGGGGTGGAGGCCTCCGCTCCCGGGGGCGTCCACCCCACGAAGTCGGCGCCGATGCTCGGCGTCACGACCATCGACCCTGCGCTGAGGCCGACGTAGACCAGGTCGAGCGACGGCAGGAGCGCGTCGAGGCCCGAGGCGAGCATCGCGTGGTGCAGGAAGAGCGGGTCCCCACCGGCGACGAGCAGCGCGTCGGCCTGCTCGAGCGCGGGACGCCACACCGACTCGTCCAGGAGGGGCAGCGCGGTGAGCTCCAGGACGCCGACCTCGGCCCAGCCGACCTCGGCCAGCGGCGCGCCCGACTGCCCGCGCACCACCCGCCCCGTCTCGGCGACGCCCTGCGACAGGGCGTGCAGGGCCGTGGGAACCAGGATCGCGCGCGCCTCCCCCACCGGCTTGCCCAGCAGCTCCTCGAGGGCGGAGGCGATCGCCTCGTTCGCAATGCCTCCCGAGGTCAGCAGCATCTTCATCGTCGTCTCCTGGTCGGTCCGCCGTGGCGGCCCGGCGAGGACCGCGCGGGGCCCGCGCCGCCCCGTCCACGGCACCGTAGCCGCCCGCGCCGACACCCGAGCCGACACCCGTGCCGACACCCGTGGCCCGGGCGTGCCCCCGACGTGCAAGTGTGGACCCATGCCTGCCGAGCCGCGCACCCGGACCTTCGACGACGGGTCGGACGCCGTCCCCGACCCCGTGCCCGGTGCCGTCACCCGCGTGGTGGTGGTCGGCGCAGGCATCGCCGGCCTGGCGTGCGCCAACGCACTGGCCACCGCCGGCACCGACGTGGTGCTCGTCGAGGCCCGCGACGGCGTGGGCGGACGGCTGCGCACCGTCGAGGTCGGCGGGCACACCGCGGACCTGGGCGGCGCGTGGGTGCACCACCCCGAGGAGAACCTGCTCACGGACTGGCTCGCCCTGGCCGGCGTGGACTGGGTGGTCGACCCCACCGGCACGCGCTTCACCGGCGCCGACCTCGGCGAGGCGCGGACCCTGACCCCCGCCGAGCTCGAGGGCACCGGCTACGCCGTCCTCGAGCCCGTGGCCGCGCACCTGCGCGCCGCGCTCGAGGCCGGGGAGCCGGACGTCTCGGCCGCCGCGGCCATCGACGCCTACCTGGCCGACGCGCACTCACCCGGCCCCGAGCGCGACCGCCTGCGCCAGCTCATGGCCGCCATGGTGGAGCAGGACGGCTCGGGCCCGCTCGAGGCGATCTCGGCCCGCTGGGCCCTCACCGGCGGCATGCTGGTCGGGGACGTCGTGGACAACGTCCCCGTGGGCGGCTACCGCAGCGTGCTCGCGCCGCTGGCCGCCCCGCTGCGGCAGGCCGGCAGGCTGCTGCTGGGCCGGCTCGTCACGCACGTGCGCACCACCGACGAGGGAGTCCGCGTCGAGGGCGTCACGGACGACGGCGAGGCCTGGTCGGAGACCGGCTCGCACGTGGTGGTCACCGTGCCGCTCGGCGTCCTCAAGGCCGGGTCGATCACCTTCGACCCGCCGCTCCCGGCAGCCCGGCAGGCCGTGGTCGACCGGACCGGGTTCGGGACCATGGAGAAGGTCTTCCTCTCGTTCGAGGAGCCGTTCTGGCGGGAGAAGCACACCGGCCTCCAGCACTCCGTGATCTACCCCGCCGACCGGGACGAGCCCGCCACGTGGACGTGGGACTTCGGGCTGAGCCCGACCCTGATGTTCCTCGTCGCCTCCAGCGCGGTCGAGCGCCTCCAGCGGGACCCGCGGGCGTTCGCCCTCGAGCAGCTCGAGGCCGTCTACGGCGGGCCGCTGCCCGCCGAGCCGACGGACGTGGTGAGCACCGACTGGGCGCACGACGAGCTGGCCCGGGGCGCCTACGGCCACGTCCGCCCCGGCCAGGACGACTCGGACTTCGACGTCCTGGGCGAGCCCGTCGGCCGGGTCTGCTTCGCCGGGGAGTCCACGGACGCCGAGCGGGCCGGCTACGCCGACGGCGCGATGGCGACCGGGCTGCGCGAGGCCAAGCGTCTGCTCGGCCGGGCCTCGGTGGAGCTCACGGCCGGCTGAGCCCGGCGGTCCACCGCTCCTCGACCCGGCCGAACCGCCACAGGGCGAGCGCGGCCAGCCAGGTGGCGCCGAACAGCGCCACCACGGCGTAGCCGGCGTCCGCGAGCGGCACCCCGCCCAGCCACGCCAGCGGCCCCGAGGTGATCCCGGCCGCGTCGTCGAGGGCGCCGGCGAGCTCGACGGTGCCCACCACCAGCGAGACCGCCACCGACAGCGAGGTGACGGCGAGGTTGTAGAAGACCTTGCGCACCGGGTGGGACCAGGCCCAGCCGTAGGCGGCGTTCATGAGGACGCCGTCGACGGTGTCGGCCAGGCACATGCCCGCGGCGAAGAGCACCGGCAGCACGAGGACCGCCCAGAAGGGCAGCGCGAACGCCGCCGCACCTCCGGCGAGGACGAGCAGGCCGACCTCGCTGGCGGTGTCGAAGCCGAGCCCGAACAGGACGCCGACCGGGTAGATGTGCCAGGGCCGACGCACGCCCCGCGTGAGCCCGCCGACCAGCCGGTTGATCAGGCCGCGCTGCTCGAGCCGCCGCTCGAGCTCCGCCTCGTCGAAGTGGCCGTGACGCAGGCCGGTGAACACCCGCCAGAGGCCCACCAGCGCCACGAGGTTGACGAGGCCCAGCAGCCAGAGGAACGAGCCGGAGACCAGCGAGCCGACGAGCCCGGTGACGGTGTGCAGGGTGGAGCCGTCGTCGACCACCGCGGCCCCGACGGCCCGCAGACCGAGGGTGAGCAGGAAGGCCAGCACGAACACGATCGTCGAGTGGCCCAGCGAGAACCAGAAGCCGACCGACAGCGGCTGGCGCTCCGCGTCGGGCCGGGAGGCACGGCCCGCCGCGGCGTCCTCCTGGCGGCGCCCGACGAGCACGCGGGTCGTGTTGTCGATGGCCGCCACGTGGTCGGCGTCGAAGGCGTGCCGCAGGCCGAAGGTGTAGGCCAGCAGCCCGACCCCGACCGTGTAGACGGGGTGCTCCCCGCCCAGGCTCAGGTGCGCGGGCGCCACCAGGAGGACGAGGACGCCGAAGCCGACCGCGTGGAGCAGGACCACGACCGCCGTCATGCCGGCCAGGCTGCGGCGGTCGGCCGGGCTGAGGCCCTGGGCGAACCTCCGCAGCCGACCACGGCGGGACGGGGCGGGCGACGGGGCGGGCGACGGGGCGGGCGACGGGGCGGGCTGCGTGGTGGGCGGCCGGGTGGGCACGGGGCGACTCCAGCGTCGGGGTCGACACTGGTTGCCGACGTCATCCACACGCTAGCCCGTCGCTGTTGCGACCCAATTGCAGGAGGGGTGGTGGCCGCCACGGACCGGGCTCAGGCCGGGTCGGCCGCCTGCCCCACGTAGGCGGCCAGGTGCCGTCCCGTGAGCGTCGAGGCCTCGGAGACCAGTCGCTCCGGCGTCCCCGAGAAGACCACGGTCCCGCCGTCGTGGCCGGCCCCCGGCCCGAGGTCGATGATCCAGTCCGCGTGCGCCATCACGGCCTGGTGGTGCTCGATCACGACGACCGAGCGGCCCGCGTCGACCAGCCGGTCGAGGAGGCCGAGCAGGTTCTCGACGTCCGCCAGGTGCAGGCCGGTGCTCGGCTCGTCCAGCACGTAGACCGAGCCGGCCTCCGCCATCTGCACGGCGAGCTTGACCCGCTGCCGCTCCCCGCCCGAGAGCGTCGAGAGCGGCTGGCCCAGCGTCACGTAGGGCAGCCCGACGTCCACGAGGCGGGCGAGGATCTTCTCCGCCGCCGGCACCTTCGAGTCGGGTGCCGAGAAGAAGGCGTGGGCCTCCCCCACCGGCATGGCCAGGACGTCCACGATCGTGCGGCCGCCGAGCGTGTACTGGAGGACGTCGTCGGAGAACCGGCGCCCCTCGCAGGTGTCGCAGGGCACGGAGGCGGCCGCCGCCAGGGGCAGGCCGGTGTCGATGACGCCCGCGCCGTTGCAGGTGGGGCAGGCCCCCTCGGAGTTGGCGCTGAACAGCGCCGGCTTCACGCCGTTGGCCTTGGCGAACGCCTTGCGGACGGGCTCCAGCAGGCCCGTGTAGGTCGCCGGGTTGGAGCGGCGCGACCCCTTGATCGCCGACTGGTCGACCACGACCACCCCCTCGCCGTCGGCCGAGGATCGCTGCACCAGCGAGTCGTGCACCAGGGAGGACTTGCCGGAGCCGGCCACCCCGGTGACGACGCAGAGCACGCCGAGCGGCACGTCCACGTCGACGTCGCGCAGGTTGTGGCGGGAGGCGCCGCGCACCTCGATCCAGCCGGAGGGCTCCCGGACGGACGCCTTCAGGCTCGCACGGTCGTCCAGGTGCCGCCCGGTGAGCGTGCCGCTGCCGCGCAGCCCCTCGACCGTCCCCTCGAAGACGACCTCGCCGCCGTCGGTGCCGGCCCCCGGGCCGAGGTCGACGACGTGGTCGGCGATCGCCACCACCTCGGGCTTGTGCTCGACGACCAGGACGGTGTTGCCCTGGTCGCGCAGCCGCAGGAGCAGGTCGTTCATCCGGGCGATGTCGTGGGGGTGCAGCCCGATGCTGGGCTCGTCGAAGACGTAGGTGACGTCGGTGAGGGCGCTGCCGAGGTGCCGGATCATCTTGGTGCGCTGCGCCTCGCCGCCGGACAGCGAGCCCGACGGTCGCTCGAGGCTGAGGTAGCCGAGGCCGATCGCCACGAACGAGTCGAGCAGGTGCGAGAGGGACGCCAGGAGAGGGGCCGCGCCGGGGGCCTGGAGCCCGCGGACCCAGGTGGCCAGCTCGCTGATCTGCATCGCGCACGCGTCGGCGATCGAGACACCGTCGATCCGGGACGAGCGTGCGGCCTCCGTCAGGCGGGTCCCCTCGCACTCCGGGCAGGTCGCGAACACCACGGCGCGGTCGACGAACGCACGGACGTGCGGCTGCATCGTCTCCCGGTCCTTGGACAGGAAGGACTTCCTGATGCCCGGCAGGAGCCCGTAGTAGGTCAGGTTGATCCCGTCGACCTTCAGCTTGGTGGCCTCGCGGTGGAGCAGGTCGTCCAGCTGGCGCTTCGTGAAGTCCTTGATCGGCGTGTCGCAGTCGAAGTACCCGCAGCCGCGCAGGATGCGCCCCTGCCATCCCTCCATCGAGTAGCCCGGGATGGTGAGCGCACCTTCGTTGATCGACTTGTCGGCGTCGTAGAGCGCGGTCAGGTCGATGTCGGAGACCGCACCGCGGCCCTCGCAGCGGGGGCACTGCCCGCCGGTGACCGAGAACGCGCGGCGCTCCTTGACCTCGCGCCCCGCCCTCGTGGTCGTCACCGCTCCCGCGCCCGAGACGGACGCGACGTTGAACGAGTAGGCCTGCGGCGGGCCCACCTGCGGGTCGCCCAGGCGGGAGAAGAGGATGCGCAGCAGCGCGTTGGCGTCCGTCGCCGTCCCCACCGTCGAACGGGGGTCGGCGCCGAGCCGCTCCTGGTCGACGATGATCGCCGTGGTCAGGCCCTCGAGGACGTCCACGTCGGGCCGCGCCATCGAGGGCATGAACCCCTGCACGAACGCCGAGTAGGTCTCGTTGATCATCCGCTGCGACTCCGCGGCGATCGTGGCGAAGACCAGGGACGACTTGCCCGATCCCGACACGCCCGTGAAGACCGTGAGCCGCCGCTTGGGCAGCTCGAGGGCGACGTCGCGCAGGTTGTTCTCCCGCGCACCGACCACCCGGATCGTGTCGTGCGCGTCCGCCGGGTGGGCGGCGCGTTCCTCCGAGGTCGTCACGGCACCTCCTGGTCGGGCGGACGTCGTGGGCTCTTTCTACCCCACGCGCCCCCCACACCCCCGCCACGACCGGGCCACGCCACGACGGCGCTCCGGTCACGCTCCGGCCGATGCTCGGCTGCGGCTCCGAGCGAGGACTGGACCAGCGGTCCGGATCACACGTGAGGGGCGATTGACACTCTGTGGACAAAAGACCCTGGCGCGGCCTCGCTGCCCTCGTCCCCAGGGGCCTACTATCGGTAGGTCGGCGCGGCGATCTCCGGGGGGAGGCTCGCCGCCTGCCGAGTGCGGGAGTGATGTCCCTCAGTGGTCACTTCTCGCACGGGAGCCCCGCCCATCCCACTCGGGCGGGGCTCCCACTCCCCCCGCACCGCGCCGCACCCCTCTGCACCCCTCTGCACTGGTGCCCCGCGATCGGTCGCGCAGCGCGCGGACCGATCGCCCCGACATGGGCCGAGCCTCTCGCGAGGGGGGTACGCGAGAGGCCCGGTAGACAGGTGTTACCCGTGATCCGGGCCACACAAACAGGATCGGCGCGGGAATTCCCTGACGTCCCGCAGCCGGGCCGTCCCGGCGCTCAGGCGAGCTCGAAGCGGACGCGGCGCGCCTCGACGTCCGCCTCCACTAGACGCAACGTCACGCGCTCCCCCAGCGGCAGGGGGTGCTCGGCGGTCACGGCCGTCTGCACCGCCGGCTCGGAGATCACGACGTGCCCCCGGGTGGGTCGCTCCTCGTCCCGCTCGACGACGAACCCGCTGAAGGTCTCGCCCACCGACCGCGCCAGCACCCCCGCCTCGACGAGGTCCAGCACCGCGCGCTCGTAGGCGACCGCCCGGCGCCCGGAGGCGGCCAGCGTGCCCGGCAGCCCGGGCAGGGCCGCGTGCACCCACGCCGGGACGGGCTCGTCCGCGCAGAGGCTCAGGCAGACCTCGCCCGCGTACCGGTCGCCGAGGCGGCGCAACGGCGCGGTGACGTGGGCGTACTCGGTGGCCAGGCCGGCGTGCCTGGCCTGCGCCGGCACGTCCCCGTCGAAGGCGACGTAGCCGGCACCCCGCAGGACGCGGGTGAGGTCCATGAGCATCGCGACGTCCCGCGGGCGGGCCGGGTCGAGAGTCCGGACGAAGTCCGGGAACAGCATCTCCGCCGGCCAGTCGAGCCCGAGCGCCCGGGCACCGCGGTGGAGCCGCTGGACCTCCCCCGCGTCCCTGTCCGGCAGGGTCCGGAGCAGCCCGACTCCGGCGTAGATCATCATCGCCGCCGCGGCGAAGCCGGTGAGCAGCGAGACCTGGGCGTTCCACTCCTCCACGGGCAGGCGGGTGCGGTGCTCCAGCCGCCACCGGTCCCCCACGACGTCCACGTCCTGCTCGGGCAGCGGCAGCGAGATCCCGCCCCGGGCCGCCTCGCGGGCCATCCGCAGCGGCCCGAGGTCGGCCAGGACGGCCAGGGTGGACGGCCCCGCGCCGGCCTCGACGAGCGCCTGGGCCCGCTCGTAGGACAGCCGCTGGCGCGAGCGCACGCGCGCCCGCTCCACCACGGCGTCGACCCGCTCGCCCTCGGCGGTCATGCGGATCGTCCACAGCAGCGCCGGACGGTCCACGCCGGGCAGCAGCGACGCCGCACCCTCGCTGAGCACCGTCGGGTAGAGCGGCACGGTGGCCTCCGCGCCGTACAGCGTCTGGCCGCGCCGGTGGGCCTCGCGGTCCACGGGGTCGCCCGGCGTGACGAAGGCGGCCACGTCGGCGATGGCGTAGTGGACGAGGAAGCCGCCGTCCGGCGTCCGTGCCAGGTGCATCGCCTGGTCCAGGTCCTCGGAGCCCGCCGGGTCGATCGTGAGCAGCTCGACGTCGGTGCGGTCGTTGTCCGGCAGCCGGGGCGAGGCCGCCGCGGCCCGGGCCGCCTCCTCGACGTCCGCCGGGAAGTCGGGCGTGACCCCGAGGTCCGCCTGGACCTGCCGGACGCCGGCCGCGAGCGTCCTGGCGGACACCCCGTCGTCGTACGCGCGGACCCGGACCACGGGGTGGGAGCTCATGGAAGGCACGATAGCCACCACCATGTTGATCCTGCTGCCTCCCAGCGAGGGCAAGACCGCGCCGCGACGCGGTGCGCCGCTCGACCTCGCCACCCTGTCCCACCCGGCGCTCACCGAGACCCGCGAGCGGGTCCTGGACGCCCTCGTCGAGCTCAGCTCCGGCGACCTGGCCGCGGCGGCCCGCGTGCTCGAGGTCGGCGCCACGCAGACCGACCTCGTCGAGGCCAACCGCGGGCTGCGCGAGGCCCCGACCGCCCGGGCGGAGCGGATCTACACCGGCGTCCTCTACGACCACCTGGACGCCGGCAGCCTCACCGCGGCCGCCAAGCGACGCGCCTCGTCGCGGCTGGCGGTCGTCTCCTCCGTCTTCGGCCTCGTCCGCCCGGGCGACCGCATCCCCGCCTACCGGCTCTCGGGCCAGACGACCCTGCCCGGCCTCGGGCCCGTCGCAGCCGCCTGGCGGCCCGTCCTCGGCGAGGCCGTGGCCGCCCAGGTGGGCCGCGGCCTCGTCGTCGACCTGCGCTCGAGCGTCTACGCGGGCTTCTGGCGCCCCGGCAAGGACGCCGGCGACGTCGACCCGCGCACCCGCGTGGCGACGGTCCGCGTGCTCCACGAGCAGGGCGGCGTCCGCAAGGTCGTGAGCCACTTCAACAAGGCCACGAAGGGGCGGATCGTCCGCGCCCTGCTCGAGGACGGCGCCGACCCCGGCACGCCCGCCGCGCTCGCCGACGCGCTGCGCGACCTGGGCTGGCTGGTGGAGGTCGGCGAGCCGACCGCCACCGGCACACGCCTGGACGTCGTGGTCACCGAGCTCTGAGCCGGCCCGGCCCCGTCCACGCGCGGGGCCTCACCAGTGGGCGGCCTCGAAGGCGCCGCCGTCGCCGGGCGGGCGCGCGTTGAAGAGCCGCATCGAGCCCCGGTGGCCCGGCAGCGGGCCGTCCTCGACCCTGTCGTCGGGGTAGAACGACACGACCGTCACCGAGGCCGGGGCGAGCTCCATCCGGTGGACGACGGCGATGTCGACGCCGAGCGCGGTGGCGACCAGCGTCTTGATCGGGGTGACGTGGGAGGCCACCACCACGGTGGAGCCGGCGTGCTCCGCGACCACGCGGCGCAGGCCGTCGTGGACGCGGTCGCGGACAGAGCCGAAGGACTCCCCACCCGGCGGCGCCACCGTGGGGTCGGCGATCCAGCGGGTGAGGGCGTCCGGGTCCCGCTCGAGCACCTCCGGGAAGGTGAGGCCCTCCCACTCGCCGAACTCCATCTCGGCGAACGCGTGCTCGGTCGCGGCGACGTGCCCCAGCCGGTCGCCCAGCACCTGGGCCGTCTCGACGGTCCGGCGCACCGGGGACGTGACGAGAGCACCGACCCGCTCGGCGAGCGGCGCCAGCCAGTCCGCGGTGGCCCGCACCTGCGCGAGGCCCTCCACCGACAGCGGCGGGTTGTCGCCGCCCAGGCCGCCGGAGAACTTCTTCGCCGCCGTGTGCCGCGTGACCCCGTGGCGCACGAGCACCAGCGTCGTCGGCGGCCCGGACGGGGCCGCCCAGCCGCGCGCCGGCGCGGCGGTCGCCGACTGCATCGAGGGCTGGGCCGGGGCCGAGGGCTGGATCGGGGACGGGGCAGCGGAGGGCGCCTCCTCGGCCGCGGCCGCGTAGGTCACCCCGTCCCGCACGCCGTCGAGCGCCTCGTTGGCCAGGCGGTCGGCGTGCGCGTTCTCGGCCCGGGGCACCCAGGTGTACGTGGTGCCCGCCGGAGCCACGGCGGACGCCTCGGCGTGCAGCGGCTTCATGTCCGGGTGCTTGACGCGCCACGCACCGCGCATCTGCTCGACCACGAGCTTGGAGTCCATCCGGACCTCGACCGACGCCCCCGGGGCGACCTCGACGGCCAGCCGGAGGCCGGCCACCAGCCCGGAGTACTCCGCCACGTTGTTCGTGGCCCGGCCGATCGTCGTGCCCTCCTCGGCCAGGACGTCGCCGGTGACGGCGTCGCGCACGAGCGCCCCGTAGGCCGCCGGGCCCGGGTTGCCCCGGGAACCGCCGTCGGCCTCGACGACGACCCGCTCGGGACGCCGCTGCGTCACAGCCCCGACTCGGCCGTGCGCACGACGATCCGGTCGCACTCCTCGCAGCGCAGCACCTCGTCCGTCGTGGCCGCGCGGAACTCCGCGAGCACGCCCGGGTCCAGCGCCAGCTGGCAGCCGGTGCAACGGCGCTGGACCAGCGCCGCGGCGCCCACGCCGCCCTTGGACTCGCGCAGGCGGTCGTAGAGCTTCACCAGCGGCTCCGGCAGGCCCTCGGCCGCCGGCCCGCGGGCGGACTCCACCTCGCCGAGCTCGGTCGCCAGGCCGGCGTCCTTGGCGCGGCGCGTGCTCTCCAGCTCGTCGCGCTTCTCCTCGATCACCGCGACCTGGTCGGAGAGGTCCTGGAGCATGGCCTGGGCGGCCTCCAGGCGCTCCATCACCTCGAGCTCCTCGTCCTCCAGCGTGGCGATGCGGCGCTCGAGCGAGACGAGCTCGCCGCTCATCCGCTCGAGGTCCTTGGGGTTGCTGATGGCGCCGGAGTCCATCCGGTCGCGGTCGCGGGTGCGCCGGGTCTTCACGGCCTCGACGTCGGCGTCGACCTTCTTCTGCTCCAGCGTGAGGTCGTCGACGAGGATCTGCGCGTCGCGCACCTGGTCGACCAGGCCCGACCGCTGCTTCTCCAGCGCGGCGATGTCGGCGATCTCGGGCAGGGTGCGGCGCTGGTGCCTGAGGCGGTCGGCCCGCGAGTCGAGCTCCTGCACCTTCAGCAGCCGGGTCTGGGCGGCGGGGTCGGCTTTCAGCGTCGTCTCCTCACGCGGGACGTCGCGCGGCGACGTCGGGATCGGGTTGTTCAGGTGTGGGCGTCAGCCCCGCAGCGACCAGGGGTCGGTGCACGTCGTGCTGACGCGGAGCTCCACGGTATCGCCCCCGGGCAGCTGCGGCAGAGCCGCCGCCAACCGCTGCTCCAGCCGCGGCAGCCAGGTCCACTCCGCGGCCCAGTGCGGCACGTCGACGAGCGCGACGTCCCCGTGCTCGAGGAACTCCGAGGCGGGGTGGTGGCGCAGGTCGCTGGTGACGTAGACGTCCACGGCGTCCGCTGCGCCGCGCGCCCGCACCGTGTCGAGGAGGAAGTCGCCCGCACCGCCGCACAGGGCGACCCTGCGCACGAGCCGGTCGGGGTCGCCGCCGGCGCGCACGCCCCCGGCGGTGCTCGGGAGGGCCGCGCCGACGTGCCGGGCGAACTCCGCCAGCGTCAGGGGCTGCGGCAGCGTCCCGACCCGGCCCGTCCCGGTCCGCACGGGCGCCCCGGCGGCGGGGTCCGCGAGCTCGGTGACGTCGTAGGCGGGCTCCTCGTACGGGTGGGCGGCGATCATCGCCGCCACGACCTCGGCGCGGGCCGCGCGCGGCAGCACCACCTCGATGCGCACCTCGTCGACCACCTCGGGGACGCCGACCGTGCCGATGGTCGGGTTCGCGCCGTCCAGCGGACGGAAGCGACCCTCGCCGCGGGTCGTGAAGGATGCCTGGTCGTAGTCGCCGATCCGCCCCGCGCCGGCCGCCGCCAGGACGGCGCGCAGGGCCTCCGCGTCGCCGACGGGGACGTAGACCCCGAGCTTGTCGAGCGCCGGTCCGGCGGGCCGGGCGGCGTCCGGCACCAGCGGTGCCACGTCCTCCAGCCCGAGGGCGAGGGCCATCGCCTCCGAGACCCCGCCCTCGGCGAGGTCGGCGTTGGTGTGGGCGGTGACCAGTGCGCATCCGGCGCGCACCAGCGTCGTGAGCGTGCGGCCCTTGGGCGTGGCCGGCGTGAACCCGTGCACGCCCTTGAGGAACAGGGGGTGGTGGACGACGAGCAGGTCGGCGCCCCACTCCTCGGCCTCGGCCGCGACCACCGGCGCGGGGTCGACCGCGAGCAGCACCCGGCGCACCGGGTGCTCGTCGGCGCCCCACACCCGGCCGACCCGGTCCCAGGAGTCGGCGGTGCCCGGCGGGTACCAGGCGTCCAGCAGGGACTGGACCTCGGCCAGGGACGGTGCGTCGGCGGGCATGCCGGCCAGCCTAGTGATCGCCCCGCCTAGGCTGGTGGCGTGCCCGTCGTGAAGATCAACGCCATCTCCGTCCCGCCCGGCGCCGGCGAGGAGCTCGAGAAGCGGTTCGCCGCCCGGGCCCACACCGTCGACGGCTCGCCCGGCTTCCTCGGCTTCCAGCTGCTGCGCCCCACCGCCGGCGAGACCCGCTACTTCGTGGTGACCCACTGGGCCGACGAGGAGTCGTTCGCCGCCTGGCGCGACGGGGACGCCCGGGCCGCTCACGCCGCCCCCGAGGGCGCGGGCGAGGCACCGCGCCGGCCGGTCTCCACCGGCGCGGACCTCCTCGAGTTCGACGTGGTGCTCGACGTCCGACCCTGACCGGGGACCCGGGCCTGGCCCGGGTCGGCCCGGGTCGACTTCAGTTGACCTGGCGCGTGCGGCCCTCCCAGTAGGGCGCGCGCAGCTTGAACTTCTGCAGCTTGCCGGTGGCGGTGCGCGCCAGCTCGGGGCGGAACTCGATGCTGGTCGGCGACTTGTAGCCGGCGAGCCGGTCCTTGCACCAGGCGATGAGGTCGGCCTCGGTCACCTCCGCGCCCTCGGCGAGGACGACGAGGGCCTTGATCGTCTCGCCCCACTTCTCGCTCGGCACGCCGATGACGGCCACCTCGGCGACCTGCGGGTGGCTGAAGAGCGCGTCCTCGACCTCGATCGAGGAGACGTTCTCTCCGCCGGTGATGATCACGTCCTTCTTGCGGTCGCTGATCGTCAGGTACCCGTCGGCGCCGATGGTGCCGCCGTCACCGGTGTGGAACCAGCCGCCCTCCAGGCAGCGGGCGGACTCCTCCGGCTGCTCCCAGTAGCCCTCGAGCACCTGGTTCGCGCGGGCCAGGACCTCGCCGCCCTCGCTGTGCTCGGTGGCCTCGGAGAGGGACAGCCGGACCCCGAGGGCGGGGGCACCGGCCCGGGTGAGCAGCCCGGCGCGCTCCTCGGCGGGCAGGTGGTCCCACTCGGCCCGGCCGCGGTTGAAGGTGAGCAGCGGGCTGGTCTCGGTCAGGCCGTAGATCTGGATGAACTCCCAGCCCAGCTCCTCCTCGACGCGCACGACGGTCTTCGTGGGCGGCGGCGCGCCGGCCATGATGATCCGCACCTTGTCGCGCCCGGGGATCGGACCCTCCCAGTCCTTGGCTGCCTCGAGCACCGCGTTGGCCACGGCGGGGGCGGCGCACATGAACGTGACGCCGTGCTCCTCGACGCGGCGCAGGATCTCGGCCCCGTCCACCTTGCGGAGCACGACCTGCGGGATGCCGAGGCCGGTGGTCGCGAACGGCATGCCCCAGCCGTTGGCGTGGAACATCGGCAAGGTGTGCAGGTAGACGTCGCGGTCGGTGAGGCCGGCGTGCATGGCGAAGGTGACGGCGTTGGTCCACACGTTGCGGTGGGTGATCTGCACGCCCTTGGGCCGCGCCGTCGTCCCGGAGGTGTAGTTGATGTAGGCCGTGGCGTTCTCGTCCGGCTCCCAGGCCCGCGGCTCGGCGCCGCCGTCCTCGGGGGCCGGCGCGTAGAGGTCGTCGTCCTCGCCGAGCACGAAGGTGTGCTCCACGGGCAGGTCGCCCAGCGTGTCCTTCAGCTCGGGGTCGAGGTAGAGCACCCGGGCACCGGAGTGCTCCACGATGTAGCGCACCTCGTCGGGCCGGAGCCGGAAGTTCACCGGGACGAGCACCCGCCCGAAGCCGGCCACGCCGTAGAAGGACGTGAGCAGCCGCGCGGAGTTGTGGCTCACGACCGCCACCCGGTCCCCCACCTCGAGGCCGAGCTCGTCGAGCTTGGCCGCCTGGCGCCGGGCCAGGGCGTGCATCTGCGCGTAGGTGAGCGCGCCCTTCTCGCCGAGGGGCTCGGCCGGCTGCTCCGGCTCGTCGACGACACCGGTGCGCTCGCCGTAGACGGTGAGTGCGCGGTCGATGAAGTCGTTCACGCTGAACGGGACGATCATGGGCCCTCCTGACGCCGGGCGGCACGGCCTGACTGGCTGCCGGTGTGACGGCGGCCACTCTAGGGCGCGGCCCTGAGAGGGGTCCCTGAGGCGGAGGTCCCACGTCGCTGAGCGGACGGACCGGCACGCTCAGCGGTCAACCGGGTCGGAGGGCGGTCGGGCACGGGGAGGGCAGCGGTCTCCCAGCCGCCCGGTCCGAGGGCCCGAGGCCCGCTCAGCGCTCCAGCGCCGACCGGGCCCGCCCGGCCACCTCGGCCCGCAGCCGGCTCCACGGAGCCGGCCGGCGACCCGCGTGCGGCTCGGTGACCACGGGCTCCGTCTGGGCCCAGACCCGCCGCCACGTGGCGACGTCGGGGCCCGCCGGGTCGGGCGTCGTGCCCGCCGCGCTGCGCAGCCGCGCCTCGTACCAGGACGTGCGCTCCTCGTCGAGGAGCGCCGCGACGGCGTCCTTGATCCGGGGCGCGAAGTCGCGCACCGACTCCCCCTCGCGGGCACGCAGCGGCTCGCCGAAGCGCACCGTCACCTCCCGGCGGCGGCCCTCGTGCCGGCTCGGCCACCCGGCACCGCGGGGCATCGCGGCGAAGGTCCCCCGATGGGCCACCGGGACCACGGGCACGCCGTGGGTCTGCGCGAGGTAGGCCGCCCCCATCCGGAACCCCTGGAGCCAGCCGTCGCGGGAACGGGTCCCCTCGGGGTAGACGACGAGGGACCATCCGTCCGCGAGGACCTCGCCCGGCGTGGCGGCCATCGAGCCGCCGCGACGGTCGATCGGGAAGGTGTTGAAGACCAACGAGGAGCCGACGGCCTTCCACCACGTGTCGAAGAAGTAGTCGGCGGCCGCGGCCACGGCGGTGCGCCGCCGCCAGGAGTCGGGCAGGGACAGCAGGAGCAGGGGCGTGTCGAGGTGGCTCGCGTGGTTGGCCACGAAGATGACCGGCCCGTCGAGCCGCTCGAGCACGTCCAGGCCCTCGACCCGGGTGCGCACCTGCGCGCGGAACAGCGGCTCGAGGCCGACCCGCTGCGCGACCTCGCGGGCGGCCACCACGGAGGGACGGCGCGCCCAGCCGGTGTCGAAGACCGTGCCGGTGGGCGGCTGCACGAACGGCTCGGCCGACCGCGGCACCTGCGCCCGCCGACCCCACCGGAACCCGCGCGCGGTCCGGCGGACGTCCGCGACGCCGCCGCTGAGGAACTCCCCGACGCCCACGCCTCAGACCTTCACGTCGGCGAGGATGTGCGGGGGGTTGTGCAGGTAGGTGATCGACGGGCTCGTGCCCACCGACCCCGAGACCATCTCCAGGGCGTCCGCCAGCGACGAGGCCGCGCGGAAGCCGAGCCGCTTGGCCACCCTCCGGTCCCCGCCGACCCACACCACGTCCCCCACGTGGTCCATGGCGTGCGCCGCCCAGTACCACATGTAGAACGGGTGGACGCCGTGGTAGGCGTGGCTGGTGCGGTACAGGTGCCGGTACCAGGGGTCCTCGGCGAACTGCTTCTCGTACTTCTCGCCGATCACCTGCGGGTCCGTCGTCTCGGCCAGCACCTCCTCGTAGAAGTCCACGTAGGAGGGGTGGTGCAGCTGGTTGAAGCCCTCGTCGAGCGGGTGGTAGAGGATCACCGCTCCCCCGCGCTTGACCATCGGGTGGCCGCGGTAGGAGTTGAAGTAGTAGCCCAGCCCCATGCAGGTCGCGAGGATCGGGTTCATCGAGCTGTTGACGTTGTAGGGCCCCAGGTAAGGCACGCCCAGCACCAGGACGTCGGAGTAGCCGTCGACCTCGACGAGCTGCTGCGCGTGCACCTTCTCGATGGTCCGCTCGTGCACGGCCTCGACCTCACCCGCGTTGACGCCGGTCAGTCCGTAGGGGGCGCGCATGTCGTGGAAGATCTTGTGCCGCAGCTTCTGCGGCGCCAGCGCCAGCCCCCGGCGGGCGGCGAGCATGGACGCCTGGTCCTTGACGTTCCACTCCCACTCGCGCTTCATCAGGAAGTCGAACGGCTTGGGGAAGACGTCGTTGTTGACCGTCGTCTCGATCTGGAAGACCTTCACGTGCTCCCTGATGAGCCGACCCATGCGCCACGCGGAGTGGTGCATCTTCGAGGCCTTGTGGTCCATGAACGAGCGGCTGTGCACCATCGTCTTCGCCGTGTGGTGGTGGCGCAGCGACGTGTAGGACGACAGCCCGACGCCGACGGACTTGTGCCCGCCGTCCATCGCGACGAGGTTGAGGTTGACGTAGACCAGCAGGTCCGACTCCGCGGCGCGCTTGCTGATCTCGACGTCCTCGCCCTCCTCGGTGGTGCCGAGGTGCACGAGCGCGTCGCGGTCCTCCGCGTCGAAGTTGTAGAGCTTGCCCTGGGGGTGGAACGACCGGAAGACGCGCTCCCCGACGATGTGCTCGAGCTCGGGGCCGGTCATCCGGCGGTGCAGGGCGTTGGCGGCGATGATCTCGACGTCGTCCACCCCGGCCTCGGCGGCCAGGGTGAGGACGGCCTCGATCACCCGCTGACGGTGGTCGGGCCGCGCCATCGTCGGCAGCGGCAGCGAGATGTCGTCGAACGCGATCGTCAGCCGCATGCCCGCGAACAGCAGCTCGGGCAGCGGCTCGGAGTCCACCGGGTGCAGCAGGGCGTCCAGGATCGCGCCGTCGACGTCCTTGATCGCCGGCAGCGCCTCGGGCGGGTAGACCACCCTGGTGCCGAGGGGGAACTCCTCCATGCGGAAGCCGAGGCCCTCGTGGACGACCAGCGGCGGGGTGCGGTCGTCGACCTCCAGGACGAATCCGGGTCTGCTCACAGCTCGTTCCTCGTGCTCGTGCGGGTGGGGGGAAGCATGGTCACCGTGCCCTCGGGTCGAAGGCGACCTTGACGGTGCCGAGACGACCGGCCGAGTGGGCATGGTCGATGGCCTCGCGCCAGCGGTGCAGCGGGTAGCGCGCGACCGCCGCGGCCATGGCGGCCACCGTCTCGTCGCGCGCCAGGTCGAGGGCGACGTCGAAGGAGCCGCGCTCCTCGCCGTCCTCGCCGGTCAGGGAGGCCTCGGTGCGCGCCGAGGCGTAGGTGCCGACGAGCTCGAGCTCGCGGAACCACAGCGCCGAGAGGTCGGCCGGCGCCGGCATCCCGGAGACGACGACGCGGCCGCCGGCGCGCGTCGCGCCCAGCGCGGTCTCCAGGCTGGCCGCCGAGCCCACGGCGTCCACCGCCACGTCCACGCCGCCCAGCAGGTAGGGGCGGGACATCTCGGGGCGGAGCTGGAACGCGCCGGTGGAGCGGCGGACGCGGCGCAGCACCTCGGACGGGGCGACGACGTCGGTGGCGCCGGCCAGCCGCGCCAGCTCCTTCTGGAGCGGGTGCTTGGCCACCACGAGGATCTCCGCGGCGGGCGTGAGGCGCCGCAGCGCGAGCGTCGCCAGCAGGCCGACCGCGCCGGCACCGGAGACCAGGACGCGGTCGCCGGGGCGGACGCCGGCGCGCAGCGCCGTGTGGACCGCGCACGCCACCGGCTCGACCAGCACCGCCTGCTCGTCGGTGAGGTCGTCGGGGACGACGTGCAGCTGGCTGCGGTGGGCCGCCAGCTGCTGGCCCCAGCCACCGCCGGTGTCGCCGCAGAACCCGGTCTGGAGCCCGGGCGAGAGGTGGCCGACGGTGATCCGCGAGCAGCGGTTGGTGGCACCCACGGCGCAGGCGTCGCAGGCCTCGACGCCCCGCGCCGCGCAGGTCAGCACCGGGTCGATCACCACGCGGGTGCCGGCGAGCAGGTCCTCGCAGTCCTCGACGAGGTCGGCAACCACCTCGTGCCCCGGCGTGAACGGCAGGGAGACGACGGCGGAGAAGTAGAGCGAGGTCCGACCCGAGAGCATGCCGAGGTCGGAGCCGCAGATGCCGCCCAGCCGGGTGCGCAGGCGCGCCCAGCCGGGCTTGTCCGCCGCGCGCGGAGCCTCCGGAGAGGCGACCCGCAGCGGCGCGGCGAAGCCCGAGAGCAACCCGGGCATGCGGCTGCCCATGGCCTTGCCGGCCAGCGTCCGGGGGACGGAGCGGAACATCTCCAGCGCGACGGTCATCGCAGGCTCCCGGCGGGGTCGAGGGTGCGACGACCGGTCTCGGGGCTCGCCCAGTCCACGATCGTCCAGTGGTGGCGGCGGGCGTGACGCATGAGCGCCACGTCGGGGCTCACGGCCACGGGATGGCCGACGGCCGCCAGGAGCGGCAGGTCGGAGTGGGAGTCGGCGTAGGCGTAGGACTGCGACAGGTCGAGTCCGTGCTCGGACGCGTACCCCTGGAGGAACGCGGCCCGCGACTCCCCCACGAGCGGTGAGGACACCAGGTGCCCGGTGGCGCGGCCCCGCTCGTCGGCGACGAGGTCGACCGCCTCCACATGGTCGAAGAGCGGCGCGAGCGGGCGGGTCAGCGGACGCACCGCCCCGGTGACCAGCACCGTGCGGTGCCCGGCCCGGCGGTGCTCGCGGATGCGTCGGACCGCCTCCGGTGCCAGGCGCGACAGCACGTGGCTGGTCAGCAGCTCGTCGGCGACCGCGTCGAGCTCCGCCAGGTCCGCCCCGGCGTACTCGCGGTAGACGGCGCGCAGCAGGGCGCCCCGGTCGCGACGCTCGGCGCGCACCAGCCCGGGGACCCGGGCGGCCGTCCGGGCGAGCTCGGCGAGCCGTCCCGCACCCTCGAGCTCGGCCAGCCGCATCCAGAGGTAGGTCTCGACCACGTTGGAGGACAGCAGCGTGCCGTCCATGTCGAAGACCGCCACCACGTCGGAGCCGGACCGCTCGGGCGTCGGGCCGGCCGCGGGACCGTCGACGACGCGGCGCAGCTCGCTGCCGCCGGCGGTCCGCCCCTTCTCCCGGCGCAGCCGCAGCTCGTCGAGCCGGCGCACCGGCTTCGTGACGGACGGGAAGTGGATGTCGCCCAGGTACACCGGCCAGTCCACGACGGCGGTGTCGAAGCGGAAGACCTGCTGGTCCTCCACCGACAGCGACCGCTGGAGCGCCAGCGTGCGGCGGTCGGAGTAGCGCAGGTCGGCCTTCGCGTACTCCTGGTAGAGCGTGAGGTAGCGGCGCAGGAACTCCACCCGCGCGTTCTGCTTGTCGATCCCGGTCGCGATCGACCGGGATCGTGCGGAGCGGGGAGCCCGGTCCACGAGCCGGTCGGCCACCTTCAGCGCCCGCTCGCTGGTGGCGAGCAGTCGCTCGACGCTCGCGGCGCCCGGGAACTTCCAGGTCGGCAGGGCCACGGTGCCGCGGGGTCCGCCGGCGAAGGGGTGGGCGAGGAAGTAGTCCCGGACCTGCTCGTAGAGCACCCGGAACGTCAGCGGGTTGCGGTCGCCCGAGGACACGTGGAAGTAGCCGACCTCGGCGGGGGCCGGCGGGTGGGCCAGGACCGCGACGATCGCGGAGACCACGTGGTCGACCGGCACGATGTCGATGGTGGTGTCGGAGGCCGCCGGGAACTCGGGCAGCTCCCCGCGCCCGTAGGCCAGGATCAGGGGCTCGGCCATCTTGAAGCCCTCGATCCAGCCCGGGTAGGGCCGTTCGAGCGCCGACTCGATGATGCTCGGGCGGACGATGGACACGACCCGCCCGGCGGCGGCGTGCTCCTCCACGACCCGCTCGCCCAGCGCCTTGGTGAACGTGTAGCAGTCGGTCCAGCCCAGGCTGCGGGCCCGCTCGGTGCCGACCCGGACCAGCTCGTCCTTGACCCACTGCCGCCGGGCCTCCTCGGCCGCGCGGGAGGCCGTCAGCAGGCCCGCCCGGCCGTGGGTGCGCTCGGCGGCCTCGCGCAGCTCGGTCAGCTTCTCCGAGGTGCGCGAGCGGTGCTCCACCTCGTCCTTCTGCGCCAGGCCCCAGGCGAGCTCGGCGGCGACGTCGACGTCGTGCTCGACGCTCGCCTCGGGCACGTGACCACGGCGGCGGCCGGCCACGTACGCGGTCGACACGTGGACGTAGTGCACCGGGCTGCCCTGCGCCGTCTCGACCTCCGCGACCCGCGCCAGCAGGTCCCGGGTACCGACGACGTTGGTGGTGAAGGCCTCGTGGACCGGCGGGTCGAAGCTGACGTCGCCCGCGCAGTGCACGACCGCGTCGAGGTCCGTGGGCAGCGCCGGGACGTCCGCCAGGTCGCCCTCCAGGACGCCCACGCGGGCGGCCATGAGCGGCTCGACGCCACCGGCGGAGGCGACGACGTCGGAGAAGATCTCCTTGCCGAGGAGCTTGGCGGTGCGCTGCTCCCCGGTGATGGCGCCCTTGGGCCGGACGAGCACGGTCGCGCGGACGCCGGGGACCTCGGTGAGGAGCAGGTGCAGCAGCGCCTCGCCCACGAACCCCGTCACGCCCGTGAGCAGCACGTGCGTCCCGGCCAGCCGTGCGGCCACCCCGTCTGCCTGCGCCATCCGTCCTCCTCGCCCACTCGTCGCGGGCGACCCTCACCGCCCGCGGACGCACCGTATCCCGAGCCCCCGACGGCGCCCGGGCCGCCCACCCGTCAGGTAACGGGTGTCACACCCGGGCCGCCGGGACCCGTCCGTGCACCTCGGCTCAGCCCAGGACGCCGGCGCCCTCGAGGATCAGCAGCACGCCGAAGATCGCGAAGAGCACGGCCGCACCGATCTGGATGGCACGCTCGGGCAGCTTGCGGCCCAGGACGGCACCCACGACGATCGCGAGCGCGTCGGCGGCGACCATGCCGACGGTCGAGCCCACCCAGGTGCCGAACCAGCCCTCCTGGGTGGCGAGGGTGATCGTCGCGAGCATGGTCTTGTCCCCGAGCTCGGCCAGGAAGAACGCGACGCCGACCGCCAGGATCGCGGCGCCCTTGCTGCGGCGGGCCTTCTCGGCCTCCTCGTCGGTGAGCTCGTCGCCCTTGAGCGTCCAGACGGCGAAGGCGAGGAACGCCAGGCCCGCGACGATCGCGATGACGCCCTGGTAGGACTCGAAGGCGGAGCCGATGAAGTAACCGATCGCCACCGAGGCCAGGTGCACGATCGCGGTCGCCGCGGTGATGCCGATCAGGACGTCGCGGGCTCGGTAGCGCGCGGCGAACGTCATCGCCATGAGCTGGGACTTGTCGCCCAGCTCGGCCACGAAGATCACGGCGGTCGAGAGCAGGAATGCTTCCATCAGGGGGTCCTTTCCGGGCCCGACCCGGTTCGCTCTGCGGTTCTCACCACGGACACGCGCCTCGGCCGGGCACGTGTCGTGCCACCCGCGCGGTCGCGCAGGTGCGTGGCAGTGCCGGCCGAAGGTCTCGTCCGCCGCAGGCGGCCCCCCGTACCGGACCCGGTGCTGCTGGGTCAGTGTGTCGACACGAGGCGTTGGGGACTACTCCCCCTCGAACTGGGCCGCACGCTACCAGCCCGGCCGGGGACGACGCACCGGGACGATGCTCACACCCGGCTCACAGACTGCTCGCCCCCCGGGCGGCCGGCCCCTGGACCGCTCACTCCCGGGAGAAGGCGGAGGCCCGCGCGACCTGCTCGTCCGTCGGGGTCACGCCGGTGTACCGGGCGAACTGCCGGGCCGCCTGCAGCGCGATGACCTCGGCCCCGGTCACGACCGGCAGGCCGGCGTCCCGTGCCGCCCGGACGAGCGGCGTCTCGGAGGGGAACGCCACGACGTCCATCACGCCGCTCGCGACGTGGAGGTGCCGGTGGTCGAACGCGAGCTCCTCGGCCTGCGGCCCGTCCATCCCGAGCGGGGTGACGTTCACCAGGAGGGCGCCCTCGACCGGGTTCTCCGGGACGTCGGGCAGCCAGCGGAACCCGTAGCGCTCGGCCAGGGCGGGGCCCGCCTCGCGGTTGCGCGCGACCACCGTGACGTCCTCGTACCCGCTGCCCTGGAGGGCCGCCGCCACGGCCTTCGCCATCCCGCCCGAGCCGCGCAGCAGCACGGGGGCGGAGGTGTCGAGGCCGTGCGAGGCGACGAGGGACTGCACGGCCTCGTAGTCCGTGTTCGACGCGACGAGCCGCCCGCCGGTGTTGACCACGGTGTTGACCGCGTCGATCGCCGCGGCCGACTCCTCCACCTCGTCCACGAAGGCCATGACGTCGGTCTTGAACGGCATCGAGACCGAGACCCCGCCGATCCCGAGCGCCCGCACCCCACGGATGGCGCCCTCGAGGTCGTCGGTGCTGAACGCCTTGTAGACGAACGGCAGGTCGAGCTCGTCGTAGAGGTAGTTGTGGAATCGGGTCCCGATGTTCGAGGGCCGGCCCGAGAGGGAGATGCACAGGGTCATGTCGCGGTGGAGGATCGGCATGCCCCCACTCTGCCCGTCCCCCGGTGCACGCGGGTCAGTGACCTCAGTCGCGCCGGACCTGCCAGGTGGTCCGCACGAGGCCGTCCGCCGTCACGTGGCTGCCGAGGACGCGCAGGGGGACGTCCCGGGCCAGGCCACCGAACAGGCGCCGCCCGGAGCCGAGCAGCACCGGGGCCACGGAGACGGTGATCTCGTCGAGCAGCCCCGCGGCCAGGAAGGACTGCACGGTGCGCCCGCCGTCGACGTAGACCTCGCGGGCGCCGACCTCGTCAAGCAGGTCGCACGCCTGCACCAGTCCCCCGACGACCCGCACCCGTGCGTCCTCGTGCGGCGCCGACGACGACGTGCTGAGCACGAGCACCCGCAGGTCGGCGAACGGCCACTGGGGGAACGCGGCGACGGTCTCGTAGGTCTCGCGGCCCATGAGCAGCGTGTCGACCGACGGCAGGAAGTCGTCCCACTCCCGCGCCGGGTGCTCGCCCCGCGTGGCCGCGTGGCCGACGTCGTCGGCCAGCTCGGTGAGTCAGTCCAGCTCGCCGTCGGTCCGGGCCAGGTAGCCGTCGAGGCTGGCGCCGAGGAAGGCGCGAGCGCGCCAGGCGCGGTGCTGCGTGGTCACCGGGTACTTCTACCAGCCGCGCTGCCGGCAGCCGTGGGCGCAGAGGGGATCGAACCCCCGACCGCCTCGTTGTAAGCGAGGAGCTCTACCGCTGAGCTATACGCCCGTGTCCCGGGGTCGCAGTGCCCCGGACAAGGTCGAACCGCCGGCGTCTCGGGTCACCGGCGGTTCGACGTGGTCAGTGTACCCGCCCGGGGCCCTCGGCGGGGTGAGGACGGGCGGGAGCCCACGGTGCCCGCGATGTCCTACGCGTGTCGAAGAGGCGAGCAGTGATGCCCGCTCAGAGGACGCTCGTCAGCTGACGAAGGTGCTCGTCGAGGTCCCGCCCCTCGGGCATCGCGTTGTGCACAGACCACCTCACCAGGCCCTCCTTGTCGATGACGTAGGAGGAACGGCGGGCACACCCGCGCTCCTCGTCGAAGACGTCGTAGGCACGGGCGACCTCGCCGTGCGGCCAGAAGTCCGAGAGCAGCGGGAAGTTGAGCCCGTCGCCGTCGGCGAAGGCCCGCAGCGAGTAGACCGGGTCGCAACTGATGGCCAGGACCTCGGTGTCGAAGGTGAGGAACTCGTCGAGCCGCCGCTTCACGCCCGTGAGCTCACCGGTGCAGACGCCCGAGAACGCGTAGGGGAAGAACAGCAGCGCCACGGCCTTGCGCCCGCGGAACTCCGAGAGACGGACGTCCTGGCCGAACTGGTCGCGCAGGCAGAAGTCCGGGGCGGCCCCACCGAGGGTCAGCCCTGCGCCTGCGACGGCCGCAACCGTCTCCTCTGCCATCACGTCACTCCTCAACCACGACTACCGAGCGTCGAGCTCCCGCTTGAGCACCTTGCCGGTCGCGTTCCGGGGAAGTGCCTCCAGGAAGACGACCTCCCGGGGAACCTTGTACCTGGCCAGATTGTCCCTGACCCGTTCCTGGACCTCTTCGCCGGTAGGGGTGCCCGACCCCTCCCCCGCCGCGGTGCGGACCACGAACGCCCGCAGCCGCTGGCCGAAGTCCTCGTCCGGCACGCCGATCGCCGCCACCTCGGCCACGCCCGGCATGGTGCCGATGCAGTCCTCGACCTCCTGCGGGAAGACGTTCTCCCCGCCCGAGACGATCATCTCGTCGTCGCGTCCCTCGACGAAGAGCCGGCCCGCGTCGTCCACCCGCCCGACGTCGCCGGTGGCCATCATCGAGCCGACCACCTCCTTCGAGCCGCCGCCGGTGTACCCCTCGAAGAGCAGCCCGTTGCCGACGAAGATCCGCCCCGTGCACCCTCGCGGGACGGGTGCCAGGTCGTCGCCCAGCACCTCCACCCGCGTGTTCCACGGGGGCGTCCCGGCCGTCCCCGGCGCGGCACGCAGCTCCGCCGGCCCGGCCACCGAGGCGTAGGCGACCTCGGTGGAGCCGTACGTGGACCACAGGTGGTCGCCGAAGCGGTCCATCCACCGCACGGCCAGGTCCCCGGGCAGCGCCGACCCCGAGGAGGCCACGACGCGCACCCGGCTGAGGTCCGCGCGGGCCAGCCGCTCCTCCGGCAGGGCGAGGATGCGCTGGAGCATGACGGGGACGACGACGAAGGACTGGCAGCGCTCCCGCTCGAGCAGGGCCAGGCAGTCCTCGGGGTCGAAGCGGCGGGTCAGCACGAGGGTCGACCCGAGCAGCATCGACAGCGCCAGGTGCCCGTAGCCCCAGGTGTGGAACAGCGGCGCCGCCACGTGCGTGCGCCAGCCGGCGCGCAGCGGGAGGGCCGACAGGAGCGAGACCCCGGCGTCGATCCCGGCGGAGGCCCGCGGGGCCCCCTTGGGCGTCCCGGTGGTGCCGGACGTGAGGATGACCGTCCGCCCGTGGCGCGAGGGCGGCCGCACCGGCCCGTGGTCGTGCGCGGCCACGAGGTCGTCCAGGCCCACCGTGCCCGGCTCGTCCGAGTCGCGCCACGCCACGACCCGGCGCGGGCCCTCGGGGAGCACGGGGGTGAACTCCTCGTCGTGGACGACGACGCGCGGGGCGTCCCGCGCCAGGACGTCGCGCACCTGCGGAGCCGCGAAGGCGGTGTTGAGGTAGAGGACGTCCGCGCCCAGCATCGACACGGCGATGGAGGTCTCGACGAAGCCTCGGTGGTTGCGGCACAGGAGGCCGACGCGGTCGCCCTCGACGACGCCGAGCGAGGCCAGGCCCCGGGCGATCGCCCGGGAGCGCCCGAGCAGCTCCCCCCAGGTCAGCTCGCCCAGCTCGTCGACCAACCCGACCGCGTCCGGCGCGCGGGCCTCGAGCGTGGCGAAGCCGCCGGCGGCTCCGGTGCCCCAGTGCGCCAGGGTCGCCCCGAGCCGCGCCAGGACGCGCGGCGAGTAGGGCCGCACCACGCCGGCCCGGGTCAGGACCCGGGCGGAGGCCCCGGCGGTCGAGGCGAGGCGTGCCAGCGTGGACGACGGGGTGCGACCGAGCACGGCGGGCGGGGCGCCCACGAGGTCGGGCGACGAGGACGGGCTGGACGGCACGGACACCTCCGCAGGTCTGCGCCCGCTGCGCTGCGGGCTGAGCCCGACCTTAGGCGTCGAACGCGCTCCCGGACACCCCTCGGACGAGGTTCGGCGCACGCGTGGACACCGAATCAGGCCTCTAGCCGGGCCCGTCGGCCTGATCCGTCAGGCGGGCGTCTTGGGGGCGACCAGGCGGGTGGCCGACCAGTCCTTGGAGACGTTCGCCGTCGTCGTCTGGGCCAGGCCCGCGATGGGGGCGGCCTCCGCGATGTCGGAGGGGTCGACGGCGCCCGGGCGACCCACCTTGGGGGTGAGCAGCCAGATGGAGCCCCCGCCGACCAGGTCGGTCAGCGCGTCCACGAGGCCGTCGACGAGGTCTCCGTCGTCGGCCCGCCACCACAGCAGGACGGCGTCGACCACGTTGCCGTAGTCACCGTCCACCATGTCGGCGTCGATGGTGTCCTCGATGGCGACCCGCAGGGCGTCGTCGGTGTCGTTGTCCCAACCGAGCTCCTGCACGACCATGCCCGCGCCCAAGCCGAGGCGCGCGCCGGCGCCGGACGCGGTGTCTGTCTGGGTGGACCCGCCACCCGCGGTCGAGCTCACGTGGACCTCCGTCTGCGGTGCGTCCGGACCCTCTGTCGCGGACGCTGTGAGGCGTAGTCCATCGGAACCGGCACTCAGGCGCAACCTCTGACACGCAACTCGTGCCCTTCGACCAGCAGTTTTCGCGTTCCCCAGCGCCGGGCGGACGGGCGTGCGGGGAGCCCCGGGACCGCCGCCGAGGACCCCCGACGGCCACCGCGGCACCTCTCCCGCGCTCTCACCTCACGGGACCAGGGCCTCTCCGTCACCTGTGGTCCAGACAGGGGCGGACCTGGGCGCTCACACCCCGCCCTGGGGTTACGCGGAAAATCTCCCCACACTCCGTCCGCTCAGCGGACGCGAGCGTCGTCAGTGCGGGAACGCGGACAGGGGCGTTCCACCCCGTGGGAACCCGTGCGAACATGACGGGGTGACCGAGGCATCTTCGAACTCATCCGGCACCCGCACCGGCGGCATCCCGTCGGTCATCCACGAGGGCCTGCCGACCCAGCTGCCCGACATCGATCCCCAGGAGACCCAGGACTGGATCGACTCGTTCGACGCGATGGTGTCCGAGCGGGGGCGTGACCGCGCCCGCTACGTGATGCTGCGTCTGCTGGAGCGCGCCCGCGAGGAGCAGGTCGGCGTGCCGGCCCTGCGGAGCACGGACTACATCAACACCATCCCGCCGGAGCGCGAGCCCTGGTTCCCCGGCGACGAGGCGATCGAGCGACGCATCCGCGCGTTCATCCGCTGGAACGCCGCCATGATGGTCTCCAGCGCGAACCGCAAGGGCCTGGAGGTCGGCGGCCACATCGCCACCTACCAGTCCTCGGCCTCGCTGTACGAGGTGGGCTTCAACCACTTCTTCCGCGGCAAGGACCACCCGGGCGGTGGCGACCAGGTCTACATCCAGGGCCACGCGTCCCCGGGCATGTACTCCCGCGCCTTCCTCGAGGGCCGGCTCACCGAGGAGCAGCTCTACCGCTTCCGCCAGGAGGTGCAGCACGGCGCGGGCAAGGGCCTGTCGTCCTACCCGCACCCGCGGCTCATGCCGGAGTTCTGGGAGTTCCCCACGGTCTCCATGGGCCTCACCGGCATCAACTCGATCTACCAGGCGCGGTTCAACCGCTACCTGCACAACCGCGGCATCAAGGACACCTCCGAGCAGCGCGTGTACGCGTTCCTCGGTGACGGCGAGATGGCCGAGCCCGAGAGCCTGGGCGCGATCCGCGTCGCGGCCCGCGAGGAGCTCGACAACCTCACCTGGGTCATCAACTGCAACCTCCAGCAGCTCGACGGCCCGGTCACCGGCAACGGCAAGATCATCCAGGAGCTGGAGTCGAACTTCCGCGGCGCCGGCTGGAACGTCATCAAGGTCGTCTGGGGCCGCGAGTGGGACGACCTGCTCGCCCGCGACGTCGACGGCGCCCTCGTCAACAAGATGAACTCGACCCCCGACGGTGCGTTCCAGACGTACTCGGTGGAGTCCGGCGGCTACGTCCGCGACCACTTCTTCGGTGACGACCCGCGCCTGCGCAAGATGGTCGAGCACATGAACGACGACCAGATCCGCAAGCTCCCGCGCGGCGGCCACGACTACCGCAAGGTGTTCGCGGCGTTCGACGCGGCGGCCAAGCACTCCGGTCAGCCGACCGTCATCCTGGCGAAGACCATCAAGGGCTGGACGATCGACGCCCTCGAGGGCAAGAACGCCACGCACCAGATGAAGAAGCTGACCAAGGACGACGTCAAGAAGTTCCGTGACCGGCTCTACCTGCCGATCTCGGACGCGGAGCTCGAGCGCTCCTACGACGAGACCGGTGCCGCCCCGTTCTTCCACCCCGGCGCGAACAGCCCCGAGGTCGAGTACATGATGGAGCGCCGCCGCGCCCTGGGCGGCTCGCTGCCCAAGCGTCAGGTGAAGGCCAAGCCGCTGACCCTGCCGGGCGACAAGATCTACTCCGAGCTCAAGCAGGGCTCCGGCAAGAACAAGATCGCCACCACCATGGCCGCCGTCCGCCTGCTCAAGGACTGGATGCGCGACAAGGAGATCGGCAAGCGGATCGTCCCGATCGCGCCGGACGAGTACCGGACCTTCGGCATGGACGCCATGTTCCCGAGCGCCAAGGTCTACAGCCCGCACGGCCAGCAGTACGAGTCCGTCGACCGCAAGCTGCTGCTGAAGTACACCGAGTCCACCTCGGGCCAGCTGCTGCACGAGGGCATCTCCGAGGCCGGCGCCATGGCCTCCGCCACCGCTGCGGGCACCGCCTACGCCACCCACGGCGAGCCGATGATCCCGTTCTACATCTTCTACTCGATGTTCGGCTTCCAGCGGACCGGTGACTCGATCTGGGCGATGACCGACCAGATGGGCCGCGGCTTCCTCATCGGCGCCACCGCCGGTCGCACCACGCTGACCGGTGAGGGCCTCCAGCACGCGGACGGTCACTCCCCGCTCCTCGCCACGACCAACCCGGCCGTCGTGCACTACGACCCGGCGTTCGCCTACGAGGTCGCGCACGTGATGCAGAACGGCCTCGAGCGGATGTACGGCTCGACGCCGGAACACCCGAACGGCGAGGACGTCGTGTACTACATGACCGTCTACAACGAGCCGGTCAGCCAGCCCAAGGAGCCCGAGGACGTCGACCTCGAGGGCATCCTCAAGGGCGTCCACAAGGTCGGCTCGATGGAGGGCGACGGCCCCCGCGTCCAGCTCATGGCCTCGGGCGTCGCGTTCCCGTGGATCAAGCAGGCCGCCGAGATGCTCGCCGCGGACTGGGGCGTCTACGCCGACCTGTGGTCGGTGACCTCGTGGAACGAGCTGGCCCGCGAGGCGGTCGCCACCGAGGACCACAACCTCATGAACCCGGGTCAGCCCTCGCGCACCCCCTGGGTCACCACCCAGCTCGGCGGTGGCCTCGGCCCGTACGTGGCGGTCTCGGACTACATGACGGCGGTGCCGATGCAGATCGCCCGCTGGGTCCCCGGCGACTACTGCGTGCTCGGCGCGGACGGCTTCGGCTTCGCCGACACCCGCCCCGCCGCCCGCCGGTTCTTCAACATCGACGCCGAGTCGGTCGTCGTCCGTGCCCTCCAGGGCCTCGCGGACGCCGGCGACATCGACCCGAGCCTGGTGGAGAAGGCCTTCGCGCAGTACAAGATCGACGACGCCACCGCGACGCGCGGCGTCATGCAGGAGGGCGGTGACGCCTGATCCTCCGCCAGGAGGACGGGCGGCACCACCGCACCTGTGACGGCACCGCCGTCGGCCCCGGGAGACCGGGTGCCGGCGGCGGTGTCGTCGTCCGTGGGCCCGACTCGCGCCGCCGCGCGGCTCAGGCGCCGGTCGCCCCCGCGTCGTCGGGGACGCTCGCGATGGCCGAGCCGCGGCCCGTGCGCAGCAGGGCGCGCCAGCGGGCACGGGAGTAGACCGCCGGTGTCGTCGACGCGCAGAAGTCCAGCACCAGGTCGGCGAACCGCCCCGGCTCGTCCTTGTGCGGGAAGTGGCCGCTGCCGTCGAGGATCTCGATCCGCGCCTTCGGCGCCAGCACGGCCGCGTTCGCCGCGTGGCTCACCGGGATGACGTGGTCGTCCGTCCCCCACAGCACGCACATGGGCATGGCCTCGGTGAGGTAGGCGCGGTCGGCCATCGTGACGATCTGGCCGCGCCAGTCGACCACGGCGCGCACGACGTGGGCGATGGCGGCGCGTGCGGCCGGGTCCTTGAAGGAGTCGTAGATGGAGGCGACCTCGTCGAGGTCGCGGGTGGCCGGCAGCGGGAGCGTCGAGAGCGCCGTCATCGCGGTGGTCCCCACGTGGCGGACGCCGGGCAGGGTCAGCGCGCCCATCACGCGGTGGAACCCCGGCGTGGTCACGGCGCGGATCACGGGGGTGACCTCGGGGCCCAGGCCGCCGGAGGCGACCAGGACGAGGCGCTCGGTGCGCTCGGGGAACTGGTAGGCGAACTGCATCGCCACCCCGCCGCCGAAGCTGTGGCCCACGACGGTCGCCTTGTCGACGCCGAGCACGGTCAGCAGGTCGCGCATCCCGTTCGCGTACCCGCCGACGCTGTAGTCCGCGCGCGGCTTGTCGGAGGCACCGTGGCCCAGGAGGTCGGGGGCGATGACGGTGAAGTGCTCGGCGAACCGGTCGATGACGCCGGACCAGGTCGTGTGGTCGCAGCCGAGGCCGTGCAGCAGCAGGAGGGTCGGGCCCTTGCCGGCCTTCACGTACGCGCGGCGGTGCCCGTGGATGGTGACGAACCGGACCTCGTGCGCACCCCGCGACGGCGCCGCGTCGCGGCGGGCGAGCAAGGGGCGTCGCGGTGGCGTCAGGGTCGGCACGGCTCCTCCTTGCTCCACCCGGGCGCCGCGCGCCCGGGGCAGGTACTCCACGGTAACCCGGGACAGGGCCCCCGACGCGAGTTCGTGAGAAGTGCATCACACGCGCGTTGCGGTGACGTTGCAGCGCCTCGCGCCCGGCCCGTGCCGCCCACGCCGCCCGCGCCCGGGGCGGCGTGTCCCTGCACTACCCTGCGGGCATGGCGAGCGGCACGGCTGGAGGAAGGACGGGTCGCTCGGCCGAGGGGCAGGAGCAGACCTCGGCACCGGCGATCCCGCCGCCCTCCTCCGACACCCTCCTCCGCGCGACCGGCACCCTGAGCACGGCGGCGACCGCCCGGATGGACTCGGCCCTCCCCTGGTTCCGCGAGATGCGGGCCGAGGATCGCGCCTGGGTCGGCCAGATCGTCCAGAACGGCGTCCGCAGCTTCGTCGAGTGGTACGCGCAGGACGGCGCGGACGACCCCGCCCGCTCCGGCACGGCCCTCGCCGCGTCCGTGTTCGGCAACGCGCCCCGCGCGCTCGCCGGAGCCATCAGCCTCCAGCAGACCGTCGACCTGGTCCGCCTGTCCATCGACGCCATCGAGGCCGACATCGACTCGCTGCTGCCGCCCGACGAGGCGCAGGTCGTGCACGGCGCCGTGCTCCGCTACGCCCGCGAGGTCGCGTTCGCCGCCGCGGAGGTCTACGCCCGGGCCGCGGAGGCGCGCGGCGCCTGGGACGCCCGGCTCGAGGCCCTCGTGGTGGACGCCGTCCTGCGTTCCGAGACCGACGAGGCGATCCTCTCGCGGGCCAGCGCGCTGGGGTGGACGGCGCACGACGGCGTGGTCGTGGTGCTGGGCCAGGTCCCGGAGCGACGCACCGAGACGGACCTGTTCGCCGAGGTGCGTCGCCGCGCCCGCAGCGCCGGGATGGACGCCATGTGCGCCGTCCAGGGCGAGCGGCTCGTCGTGGTGCTCGGCGGGGCGGAGGAGCCGGGCAAGGCGGCCGCGTGCCTCGTCCCCGCGTTCGGGCCCGGGCCCGTGGTGGTGGGGCCGGTGGCGGACGGGCTGGCGGAGGCGCACCTCTCCGCCCGCTCGGCCATGTCCGGGCTGCGCGCCGCCGCGGGCTGGCCGGGCGCCCCGCGGCCGGTCCCGGCCGAGGACCTCATGCCGGAGCGGGCCCTGGCCGGCGACGGCCACGCGCGCCGCCACCTCGTCGAGGACGTCTACCTTCCGCTCGTGGAGTCCCGCGGCGCGCTCACGACGACGCTGTCGGCCTACCTGGCCGCGGGCGGGTCCGTCGAGGCGACGGCGCGGGCCCTCTTCGTGCACGCCAACACGGTCCGCTACCGGCTCCGTTCCGTGGCCGACGTCACCGGCCTGTCGCCCACCCAGCCCCGTGACGCGCTGACGCTGAGCATGGCGCTGGTGCTGGGTCGCCAGTCCGGCCGGGCGACCGAGACCCCCGACAGCTGACGCGCATCGGCGCAACGTCGGTGCAACCAGCGCCTGTTTTGTCGGGTTCCCACAAAGAGACCCCCCAGAAAATCGTGCGCGCCGGGGATGAGTCGTGGGGTCCGACAACGGCAGAGTGGTCCCGTGCTCGTCATCGTCGCTCCCGGTCAGGGAGCCCAGACCCCCGGTTTCCTCACGCCCTGGCTCGAGGACCCCGCCTTCGCGGCGCGGTTCCACTGGCTCTCGACCGTGGCGGGGCTCGACCTCGCGCACTACGGGACGGAGGCCGACGCAGAGACGATCCGCGACACCCAGATCGCGCAGCCGCTCCTCGTCGCCACGGCCCTCGTGTCGGCGCTGCACCTCTTCCCGCACCCGGGTGACGCCTTCGAGCGCATCGGCGCCGTGGCCGGCCACAGCGTCGGCGAGATCGCAGCCGCGGCCGGCGCCCGCGCCATCACCGCGGAGCAGGCCATGGTCCTCGTCCGCGAGCGGGGCAAGGCCATGGCCCAGGCGGCCGCGGTCACGCCGACCGGCATGACCGCCGTCCTCGGTGGCGACCGCGACGAGGTGCTCGCCTCGATCGCCGCCGCCGGGCTCACCCCGGCCAACGACAACGGCCCCGGCCAGGTCGTGGCGGCCGGCACCATGGAGCAGCTCGCGGCCTTCGCCGAGAACCCGCCCGCCAAGGCCCGTCTGCGTCCGCTCTCGGTCGCCGGCGCGTTCCACACCGTGCACATGGCCCCGGCCGTGAGCCACCTGGAGCATCTGGCCGCCGCCGTCACCACGCACGACGCCCGCACCCGGGTCATCTCCAACCGCGACGGCCGCGTCGTCCACGAGGGCCGCGAGGTCCTGCGCCGGATCGTCGGCCAGATCTCCTCCCCGGTCCGCTGGGACCTGTGCATGGAGACCATGTCGGACCTCGGCGTCACCGGCATCCTCGAGATGCCGCCGGCCGGCACGCTCACGGGCATCGCCAAGCGCGCGCTCAAGGGCGTCGAGACCTTCTCGTTCAACGGCCCCGACCAGATCGACGAGGCCCGCGCCTTCATCGACAAGCACGGCGAGCCCGCCGGGCTCGACCTCACGCCGACCTGGCGCGTCGTGGTCTCGCCGGCCAAGGGCACCTTCCACGTGGGCGAGGAGATCGGCGACACCGACCTCGTCGCCCCGGGCGCGAGCATCGGTCGCGTGGCCTCCAGCCGCGACGAGGTGAGCGTCAAGGCCCTGCACGGCGGCCAGGTCGTCGAGTGGCTCGTCGAGGACGGCGACCTCGTCTCGCCCGGCCAGCCCCTGCTCCGTCTCCACCCGGAGGGTTCCCTCTGATGGCGCTCCTCTCCCCCACCGGCGCGGCCTACTCCCGGATCATGGGCGTGGGTGCCTACCGCCCCTCGCGCGTGGTGCCCAACAGCGAGATCGTCGAGCGGCTCAACTCCTCCGACGAGTGGATCCAGACGCGCTCGGGCATCAAGCAGCGCCGCTGGGCGACCCCGGAGGAGACCGTCCAGCTGATGGCGGTCAGCGCGGCCCGGGAGGCCCTCGAGGCCTCCGGCGTGGACGCCCGGCAGATCGACGCCGTCGTCGTCGCGACGGTCACGCACTTCCTCCAGACCCCGAGCCTGGCCACCCTCGTCGCCCACGAGCTCGGCACGGACCAGGCCGCGGCGTTCGACATCTCGGCGGCCTGCGCCGGCTTCTGCCACGGCGTCGCCCTGGCCAACGACATGGTCCGCGGCGGGTCCGCCGGCCACGTCCTCGTCATCGGCGTCGAGCGGCTCTCCGACATCACCGACCCCGACGACCGCTCCTCCGCCTTCATCTTCGCGGACGGTGCCGGCGCGGCCGTGGTCGGCCCGAGCGACGTGCCCGGCATCGGCCCCGTGGTCTGGGGCTCGGACGGCGAGCAGTTCGAGCTCATCCGGAACCGTCAGACCTGGCTGGAGGTCCTCGAGTCCGAGGAGCGCACCGTCCCGCACCTGGTGATGCAGGGCAACCCGGTGTTCCGGTGGGCCTCGTTCACGATGGCGAAGGTCGGTCTCCAGGCCCTCGAGCGCGCCGGCATCACCGCCGACCAGCTCGACGTGTTCGTCCCGCACCAGGCGAACAACCGCATCACGGACGCCATGGCCCGGGCCATGAAGCTGCCCGAGCACGTGCAGATCGCCCGCGACATCGCCGAGCAGGGCAACACCTCGGCCGCGTCGATCCCGCTGGCGATGCACCGGATGCTCGAGGAGGGCACGGCCAAGTCCGGCGACGTCGCCCTCATCATCGCGTTCGGCGCGGGCCTGGCCTACGCGGCCCAGGTCGTCGTCGTCCCCTGACCTCCTCCGAGGTCCACGTTCCCCGGGCCCGCGCCCGGCACCAGCAGCACCCCAGCAGCACCCCAGCACCACCCGGCCGCCCGCAACGAGCGGGCAGCACCCGCACCACCACGATTCAGGTCGTGCCGACCGGCACGCCACCCGAGGAGAAAAGGAAGCCCATGGCCACCACCGAAGAGATCCGCGCCGACCTCGCCGAGATCGTCAACGAGGTCGCCGGTGTCGACGTCGACGACGTCCAGCTGGACAAGTCCTTCGTGGACGACCTCGAGGTCGACTCCCTGTCCATGGTCGAGGTCGTCGTGGCCTGCGAGGAGAAGTTCAGCGTCTCCATCCCCGACGACGAGGTGAAGAACCTCAAGACCGTGGGCGACGCCGTCGCCTACATCGAGCGCGCCCAGGCCTGAGCCTGACGCGGACGCCCGGGTGCCCACCGGCACCCGGGCGTCCGCACCGCGACGCCCGGCACCTCGCTCCGCAGGAGGCGCCGCGGCCGCTCCACCCGTCCGACCTACCCCAAGGACCTGTGCACATGTCGAAGCGAGTCGTCGTCACCGGACTCGGCACCACCAACCCCCTCGGCGGGGACGTCGCCTCCACCTGGGAGGCCATGCTGGCCGGCCGGTCCGGCATCGCCCCGCTGACCGAGGACTGGGCCGCCGACCTGCCCGTCAGGATCGCGGGTCGCGCCGCGGTCGACCCCAGCGAGGTCCTCGACCGGGTCAAGGCCCGTCGTCTCGACCGGACGTCGCAGTTCGCCCTGATCTCCGCCACCGAGGCCTGGGCGGACGCCGGCCTCGACGGCGTCGAGGTCGACCCCGAGCGTCTGGGCGTCGCCTTCGCCTCCGGCATCGGCGGCGTGACCACCCTGCTCGGCAACTACGACCAGCTGCTCGAGAAGGGCCCGCGCCGCGTCTCGCCGCTGGCCGTCCCGATGCTCATGCCGAACGCCCCGGCCGCGACCGTCTCGCTCCACCTCGGCGCCCGCGCCTTCGCGAGCACCCCGGTGTCGGCGTGCGCCTCCGGCAACGAGGCCATCGCCCTCGGCCTGGACCAGATCCGCCTCGGCCGCGCCGACGTCGTGGTCTGCGGCGGCACCGAGGCCGCGATCCACCCGCTGAACATCTCGGCCTTCGCGAACATGATGGCGCTGTCGAAGTCGGGCACGGCGAACGACACCGACCCGACCGCGGTCTCCCGCCCCTGGGACACCGGCCGCGACGGCTTCGTCCTCGGCGAGGGCGCCGGCTGCATCGTCATCGAGAGCGAGGAGCACGCCAAGGCGCGTGGGGCCCGCATCTACGCGACGGTGCTCGGCGCGGCGATCACCTCCGACGCCCACGACATCGCGCAGCCCGACCCCGAGGGTCGCGGTGGCACCCGCGCGATCCGCCGGGCACTGGCCGAGGGCGACGTCGACCCCTCGTCGGTCGTGCACGTCAACGCGCACGCGACCTCGACCCCGCAGGGCGACATCGCCGAGGGCCTCATGCTGCACGCCGTCCTGGGCTCCGAGCGGGCCCGCCAGGTCGTCGTCACCTCCACCAAGTCGATGACCGGCCACCTGCTCGGTGGCGCCGGGGCGCTCGAGGCCGTGGCGACGATCAAGGCCGTCGTCGAGCGGGTCAGCCCGCCGACGATCAACCTCGACGACCAGGACCCGGCCGTCGACCTCGACATCGCCACCAAGCCGCGCGACCTGCCGGTCGGCGACATCGTGGCCCTGAACAACTCCTTCGGCTTCGGCGGCGCCAACGTGGCTGTCGTCTTCGGGAGCAACTGATGACCACCACCGCTGAGACCACCCCCGCCCCGGCCGCGCCGGCGAAGAAGGTCAAGATCCCCCGCGACCAGGACCCGCGCAACCCGGTCAAGCGCCTCACCGCGCTGCTCGACGAGGGCAGCCTCGAGCTGATCTCCCCCGACGACGACTCGGGCATGCTCGCCGCCGTCGGCACCGTCAAGGGCGCCCCCGTGGTCGCCTTCTGCTCCGACGCCACCGTCATGGGCGGCGCCATGGGTGACGACGGCTGCAAGGTCGTCGTGGACGCCTACCACCGGGCGCTCACGGACCGCATCCCGATCATCGGGCTCTGGCACTCGGGCGGCGCCCGCCTCGCCGAGGGCGTGTTGAGCCTGCACGCCGTGGGCCGCATCTTCCAGATCATGACCCAGGCCTCCGGCGTCGTGCCGCAGATCTCGGTCGTGCTCGGCCCCGCCGCCGGTGGCGCCGCCTACGGGCCGGCGCTCACCGACATCGTCAT
The DNA here is from genome assembly GCF_004919085.1 of Nocardioides sp. GY 10127. Lineage (GTDB taxonomy): Bacteria > Actinomycetota > Actinomycetes > Propionibacteriales > Nocardioidaceae > Nocardioides. Next base: position 450,079 of record NZ_STGL01000002.1, read on the forward strand.
CCTCGGCCCCGAGGGCCGCATCTTCGTCACCGGCCCGGACGTGGTGCGTTCCGTGACCGGCGAGGACGTCGACATGCTCCGCCTGGGCGGTCCCGAGCCCCACGGTCGCCGCTCCGGCGTCGTGCACCAGGTCGCCGACTCCGAGGAGGACGCGCTGGAGCGGGCCCGCACCACGGCGCACCTGCTCGGCGCCCAGGGCAGCCTCCGGGTCTCCGACGTCGAGGACGTCGACCTGGCGGGTTTCCTTCCCGAGTCCAAGAAGCGCGCCTACGACGTGCACCCGCTCGTCGAGGGCGTCCTGGACGAGGGCACGATGCTCGAGCAGCACGCCCGCTGGGCCCCGAACATCGTCACCGCGCTCGGCCGCTTCGGCGGTCGCACCGTCGGCGTCGTGGCGAACAACCCGCTGCGCCTCGGTGGCTGCCTGGACTCCCTGAGCGCCGAGAAGGCCAGCCGGTTCGTCCGGATGTGCGACGCGTTCGGCGTCCCGCTCATCGTGCTCGTGGACGTCCCGGGCTACCTCCCCGGTGTCGGCCAGGAGTGGGACGGCGTGGTGCGCCGCGGCGCCAAGCTGCTGCACGCCTTCGGCGAGTGCGTGGTCCCGCGCGTCACCCTGGTGACCCGGAAGACCTACGGCGGTGCCTACATCGCCATGAACGCCCGCTCGCTCGGCGCGACCAAGGTGTTCGCCTGGCCGGGCGCGGAGGTCGCCGTCATGGGCGCCGTGGCCGCCGTCCGCATCCTCCACCGGCGCAAGCTGGCGGAGGTCGCCCCGGAGATCCGTCCCCAGGTCGAGGCCGAGCTGGCCGCCGAGCACGAGCGGATCGCCGGTGGCGTGGACAAGGCCATCGAGATCGGCGTCGTCGACGAGGTCGTCGAGCCGACCGCCACGCGCTCCACGCTGGCCCAGGCGATCGAGGACGCCATCCAGACGCACGGCGTCCACCGCGGGGCCCACGGCAACATCCCGCTGTGACCGGCCGGTCCCGCCCTCGGGCGGGGCCGCCCCCTGCGTCGAGAGGCCGCGCTCCCCTGGGAGCGCGGCCTCTTCGCGTGCCCGGCGGGAGCACGAGTGTTGCCATGTGGCCGGGTTCGTGGCACCGTCGCATGACGCACGTCACACAGCGGACACTCGGGTCCGCCTGGAGGTACCCATGCCGACGCTCCCCCCGGCCTCGTCCGGTCGACGCGCGCGCCCACGGGCGGCCGGGTTCGCCGCCGCCGTCCTCGCCGTGACACTCCCCGTCGGCACCCTGCTCTGCGGCACGGTCGGTGCTGCAGGTGCCGCCGGCGCCCACCGGATGGCCGCCTACGGCGCGACCAGCGCGCAGGACGGGCGCCTGCACCGCGGCTGCCACGACTACACCTACGGGTACCGGGTCTCGCCTCCCGACGCGGACTCGTGGGGCCTGGAGACGTTCCTGGTCGACCCCGACGGCGACACGATCGCCTCCGGCGGGTTCCTCTCCGGCGGGGACCGCAAGAAGGGCACGGGGACGTTCCGCTTCTGCCGCGGCACCACGAGCCCGGGCCGCTTCACCATCCGCGCGAAGCTCACCTATTACACCGGGTGGGAGAAGCACGCCGGCTGGGTGGACCCGACCCACTTCCGCCTGCGGCGGCCGAAGGCCTGAGACCGCGGGTCACACGGCACCTGCAGGCGCGACGAGGCCCGCCTCCCGCGCCCCGTGGCAGTGCCACGGGAGCTCGGCGCGAGGGCGGGCCGGATCGTGCGTGCGGACGCTGCGGGCCTGCTCGGACGAGCCCGCTGCGACGGAGCGCTCAGACGGAGCGCTCAGACGACCTGGTGGAGCCAGCGAACAGGCGCGCCCTCACCCGCGTGCCGGAAGGTCTCGAGCTCGTCGTCCCAGGGCTTGCCAAGGAGCTTGTCCACCTCGAGCTCGACCGTGGTCTCCCCCATGGCCGCCTTCACGACGGCGGCACGCAGCCGGTCCTCGGGGATGAGGATGTCGCCGTGGAGGCCGGTCACGGCGTGGAAGACGCCGAGCTCGGGCGTGTAGGAGTACCGAGCACCCTCCGAGGACGGCGTGGGCTCCTCCGTGATCTCGAAGCGGAGCTTGTCCCAGCCCTTGAGGCCGGAGACGACCGCGGCCGCCGTACCGAGGTGCCCGGTCCAGGACAGCTCGGCCCGGAAAGTCCCCTGCTGCGCCGGCTGGGGCGTCCAGTCCAGGCTCACGGGCGCGCCGAGGACACCGCCCACAGCCCACTCGAGGTGGGGGCAGAGCGCCGACGGCGCGGAGTGCACGAAAAGCACACCCCTCGTGACGGCACGGGTGGCAGCAGAGTGGTTCACCGGATTCTCCTTCGTTCAGCGCGAGCTACGCCTTCCCCAGCGGTCTCGTGCCCTCGTCGCAGGATCGTCCGAATGACAGGTATGTGGTTGTGCCGCCCATTGTGACTCATGAGTCGCTCACGCACCAGTGGAAACACCGCAACGGCCCGGGCCGTGGACGCCGTGCGCTCCCGGTGCCGGCCCGTGCACGGGAACGTCAGGCGACCGCGTACCCCTGCGCGGGGTCCACGACGTGGGCCGGGTCCCGCAGCGCGCCCAGCACCAGCCCGTCCCCCACCACCGGCGGGTCGTCCAGCACCTCCACCAGGAGTGCGGTGACGTTGTCCCGCGACCCGGCACGGAGGGCCATCTCCACGATCCGGTCCGCGCCCTCGGCGCCCCCGGCCACGGCGGCCGCCAGGGCACCCTCCCCGAGCACGTCGTGCACCCCGTCGGTGGTGAGCAACAGCCTGTCCCCAGGCTCGACGTCGATCGCGAGCACGTCGGGCTCGCCGCTGTCGGCCTGCGCGGCCAGGGACCGCACGACCACGTGGCGGTACGGGTGCGTGACCGCCTGGTCGGCGCGGAGCACGCCCCGGGACAGCATGTGCTCGACCCACGTGTGATCGGTGGTCAAGCGCGAGAGGCAACCGTCGCGCCAGAGGTGCACCCGGGTGTCCCCCACGTGGCAGACCAGGACCCGCCGCTCGTCCGGCACCACGGCGGACATCGTCGTCGCCATCCCGGCCCGCGCCGGCACGTCCACCTCCCCGCGCGCCAGGAGGGCCCGCGCGTCCGCGTAGGCCCTCTCGAGGCGCGACGCACCGGTTCCGGGCCGCGGCGGCAGGAAGAAGCTCGAGGCGAAGACATACGCGGTGGACGCTGAGGCCACCTCCCCGGCCGGGGAACCGCCCACCCCGTCAGCGACGACGGCGACGTGCGGGCCCACGAACGCGGCGTCCTCGTTCTCCGGGCGGACGCATCCGGCCACGCTCGACGCACTGAGACGCTGCAAGCGGTACATGCGACCTCCCGGACCCGTCACGGGCGACCCTCACGGGTCTCGGACGTGTCCAGGATAGCCAGCAGGTCTGGGCCCGAACTGGGCATCCGCTGTGACCGGGAGCCCGCCGACGGCTTCCGCCGCCGGCCGCCAGGCCCGGCCCAGCGGAGATCAGCCCTGGCTGTCGCTCGCGCCGTTCTTCTCCAGCTCTGCCGCACGCTCGGCTGCGTCCGTGAGCTGGTCCGCGTCGATGGCGTAGGTCCGGTGGAACCAGGCCAGGGCGTCAGCGGGGCGGCCGGCCTCGACCAGCGCGTCGGCGTAGGCGTAGCGCAGCCGCACCACCCAGGCCTCCCGGCTCTTGCTCTGCAGCGGCGCGAGCTCCAGCGTCCGCAGGGCGGCGTCGATCTGTCCGAGGTCCCGGCGCGCACCGGCCTCGACGATGGTCATCTCCGCCTTGGCCGGCGCCGCGAAGTTCGCGACGGAGGGGCTCTTGGCGAGCTTCAGCGCCTGGTCGGCCTGCCCGAGAGCGCGGTGGCAGTCAGCCATGATCGGCAGGTAGTCCGTCGCACCGTTCATCCGCTTGGCGGCCCGCAGGTCCGCAAGGGCCTCGGCGTAGTGGCCGGCCGCGTAGGCAGCCTCGCCGGCGGCCTCCCGCACGACCGCGAGCCGGGGGGCCCGGAGCTTCGCGGCCACCGCGTGCCCGTAGGCCGTCTCAGGATCGGACTCGATGAGGGCCCCGGCCGCAGCCAGGTGACGGGCCACGCGGGCCGACACCTTCTCCGGAAGGCCCTTCAGCTGCGCTGCGACCGAACGGTCGAGCTCGCGGCCCGTGATCCCCTCCGGGAACTCAGGGCCGTCGTACCGCGCCTGCTCCTCGGGGGTCCGCTTCGGACGGTCCTCGTCGCCCGCACGCTCCTCCCGGAACGGGCGCCCGCCACCACGCTTGCCCCGGTCGTCGAACGACCCGGACGAGCGGCCCCCCGGCTTACCGCCACGCGAGTCGGGCTTGCCGCCACGCGAGTCGGGCTTGCCGCCACGGTAGTCCGAGGACGCCCCTCGACCACCGCCGGAGGAACGGCCCTCCGAGGAGGAACCGCGGGAGTCCCGCGACGGCCGGCCGCTCCCGCCGGAACGACCCGACGACGAGCCGTAGCCCCGTCCGCTCGGCTTGCGGTCCCCGTTGCTGGGTCGACGGTTCTCGGCCATGGTGCGACTCCTCCTCCGGTGCTACCCGGTGACGTGCGGGCAGAGCCCGCTGGTGCTGGTGCAGGTGTTCATGGTGGTGCAAAAAGCAGTAGGGGCCGCCCCATCCCGGGCGGCCCCTACTCAAAAGAATGTCCGGCGGCGTCCTACTCTCCCACAGCCTCGCGGTTGCAGTACCATCGGCGCTGAGAGGCTTAACTTCCGGGTTCGGGATGGGACCGGGTGTTTCCCTCTCGCTATGGCCGCCGTAACTCTTGCGGCTCACGCTGCCGGCCTCGACCGGAGCAGGCTCCGGGAGTTCGACCTGCGTGGCCAAGCCACTATTCATATCTCGACCGAGATCATAGCCCGGTCGGTCGTACGAAGACGAATCCTCGCACCAACCGCCGGCGACCTCGTGGTCGTCTGGTTGTTCAATCAGTGGACGCGAACACGCTCAACCACAAACCATCTCGTGTGTTTGTTTGTGTGTGCAGTGTAGGAGTGTGGTGACAAGCCCTCGGCCTATTAGTACCGGTCG
>NZ_STGL01000003.1 GCF_004919085.1 Nocardioides sp. GY 10127
GACCCCACCCCACCACCACACAAATCCACACCACCACCCACACAAAACCCCAGGTCAACGGCCTGGGCTCGGGGCGGTGGTCGACCTCAGGAGGGCGCGAGGAGACCGCGGGCCTCCCTCGGAAGGCGCGCGCCGCACAGTCGGAGCGCCTCCTCGACCTCGGCAGCGAGGTGGGTGTGCATGCGGCTCACGCCCTCCTCCCCCTGCGTCAGGGCCTGGACAGGCAGCCGGCCCAGGAAGGCGGCGTCGGCGCCGGCGGCCAGGGCGGTCACGACGTCGAGGCCGGAGCGGATGCCGCCGTCCACGTAGACCTCGCACCCGTCACCCACCGCCTCGCGGACGAGGGGCAGAGCCGTCGCGGTGCTGACGGCCCGGTCGAGCTGTCGTCCCCCGTGGGTCGACACCCACACGGCGGAGGCCCCCGCGTGGACGCACCGGACCGCGTCGTCCGGGCGGAGGACGCCCTTGACCACGACGGGGAGCCCGGTGCGCCGGGCGAGCCAGTCGATGTCCGCCGGCCCGAGGTCGCGCGCCTTCTCGGCGCCGGGCTGGTCGGCGAAGCCGGGCTCGAAGTTCACGTGCGCGGAGCCGGGGGGCACGACGTCCCACACCGAGGCACCGCGCGGCGACCAGGAGGCGACCACAGGAGTGTCGACCGTGAGGACGACGCCCCGTGCCCCGTGGGCGACGGCCGACTCCAGCAGCGGCAGGGCCAGGGTGCGGTCGGCCGGGAGGTAGACCTGGAGCCACCACGCCACGTCCGTGGCTGCGATGTCGGAGAACAGCGTGCCGGTGTTGCTGGAGACGGTCATGACCGCCCCGGCCGCGGCACAGGCCCGCGCGGTCCCCAGGTCGCCGTCGGGGTGGACGGCGACCTGGAGCGAGGTGGGGGCCACGCCCCAGCACCGGGCCTCGGTGCCGAGGAGCGTCGTGGAGACCGAGACCTGTGTGACCTCACGCAGGACCCGGGGCCACAGGCGGAGCGAGCCCCAGGCGGGGCCGGACTCGGCGAGGGTCGCTCCCCCGCCCGAGCCGTGGGCGACGTAGTCCCACACCTCGGGGGTCATCGCCCCCCGGGCGTGCTCGGCCACGCGCTCCTGCCAGGTCACCTCAGACGACCTCCACGCCCTTGAAGCTCTTCTTGCCGCGACGCAGCACGAGCCACGTCCCGCCGATGAGGTCCGACTCCCCCGGCACGGCGTCGGGGTCCGTCACGCGCACGTTGTTCAGGTACGCGCCGCCCTCCTTGACCGCGCGGCGGGCCTCGTTGCGGCTCGCCACGAGGCCGGCGGTGACGAAGAGGTCGACGATCCCGGGCAGCTCGGCCGCCGGGACCTGGACGCTGCCCGCCTCCCGGAGCGCGGCGCCGAGCGTGTCGGCGGAGAGGCCGGTCATCTCCCCGCCGCCGAAGAGGGCGGCCGACGCCTCCTGGATGCGTGCAGTCTCGTCGGCGCCGTGGACGAGGGTGGTCATGACCTCGGCCAGCTTCTTCTGGCCGGTGCGCAGGAACGGCTTCTCGGCCGTCAGCGCCTCGATCTCCTCGATCTCCTCCCGCGGCAGGAACGTGAAGACGCGCAGGAGCTCCCCGACCTTCTCGTCCTCGGCGTTGAGCCAGAACTGGAAGAACGCGTACGGCGACAGCATCGTCGGGTCGAGCCAGAGGGCCCCGCCCTCGGTCTTGCCGTACTTCGTGCCGTCCGCCTTGGTGATGAGCGGGGTCGCGAACGCGTGCGCCGCGCCGCCCTCGGCGCGCCGGATCAGCTCGGCGCCGCCGGTGATGTTGCCCCACTGGTCCGAGCCGCCGAACTGGAGCGAGACCCCGTGGGTGCGGAAGAGGTTGAGGAAGTCCATGGACTGCAGCAGCACGTAGGAGAACTCCGTGTAGCTGATCCCGCCGGCCTCGAGACGGCGCTTCACCGTCTCCCGGGCGAGCATCCGGTTGACCGGGAAGTGCTTGCCGATGTCGCGCAGGAAGTCGATGGTCGACAGGTTCTGCGTCCAGTCGAGGTTGTTGACCATCGTCGCGGCGTTCTCGCCCTCGAAGGAGAGGAAGGGCTCGATCTGGGCCCGGACCTTGGCCTCCCACTCGCGCACCGTCTCGTTCGAGTTGAGCGTGCGCTCACCGGAGTCGCGCGGGTCACCGATCATGCCGGTGGCGCCGCCGACGAGGACGAACGGCGTGTGGCCCGCGCGCTGGAGGCGCATGGCCGTCACGATCTGGAGCAGGTTCCCCATGTGCAGGCTCGGCGCGGTCGGGTCGAAGCCCACGTAGTACCGGACGCTCCCGGACGACAGCGCCTCGCGCAGCGCGTCGATGTCCGTCGAGTGCGCGATGAGTCCGCGCCACTCGAGGTCGTCGAGGAGGGTCTGGTCGATGGGCACGTCGGCCCCTTCCGTCTCGGGTCCGGACCGCAGCCCGGAGGTGGTTCCGCCGACTCGGGTCGCGGGCGACCCGGCGGGCGCGACGCCGTGCGGCGCCGCGTCCAAGCCTGCCTCATGGGGGCCGCGGGTCCGCAAGCGAGCCCGCGTGTCCGGCGCCCGCGGGCCCACCCGTCCGGTGCCCACCCCCTCCGGCCTGTGACTTTCCCTTCCGGAGGGCCCCGCCACCTCGTAGTCTGCGCGGGCACGGGAGGAAGGTGCGCGATGGAGCTGGCGGGGCTGTACCGCGACGTGGTCGAGGGATCGCCCAACGGGATCTGGGTGGTCGACCTCGACGACCGCACCCTCTACGCCAACCCGGCGATGGCCGCGATGGCGGGGGTTCCTCGGGAGCGCCTGACGAGCGCCTCCGTGGCGGACTTCCTGGACGCGGAGGGTCAGGAGCAGTACCGGTCCCACCTGGCCCAGCGCCGGTCGCACGGGCTCGAGGCGGGGGCCGTCGAGGTGCGGCTCCAGCGGCCCGACGGCACGGAGCTGTGGTGCCTGGTCCGGGAGCGTCCCTACCGCGAGGGCGACGGGCCCGTGCTCGGCGTCATCTCGACCTTCACCGACATCACCGAGCGCCGGGCCGTGCTCGCCAGGCTCGAGGCGTCCCAGAGCGAGATGGCGGAGGCCCAGAGCATCGCGCGCGTCGGCTCGTGGGAGCTCGACCTCGCCACCGGCGCGATGCTGGGCTCCGACCAGCTGGACGCGATGTACGGCCTCGACTCCTCCGAGGGCCCGTGGACCCCGGCCAGGTTCCTGGGCATCGTGCACCCGCGCGACCGCCAGTCGGTGCAGCTGGCGCTGGAGGACCTGGTGGAGCGGGGCGTCGCGATGGACGTCACCGCGCGGGTGGAGGTCCGGGGTGCCTGGCAGTGGACCCGGGGGCGGGGCGTGGCCGAGCGCGACGACGCGGGCGCGGTCACCCACGTCCGGGGCACGTTGCAGGACGTCACCGAGGTGGTCCGGACGCAGGGCGCCCTCCGCTCCCAGGTGGCCACCAACGACGTCATGCACATCGTCTCCAGCGCCGCCAACCAGGCCGAGTCGCTCGCGGACCTCCTCGACCTCGTCCCCGTGACCGCGCTGCCGCCCTCGTGGCTCGGTGCCCACGCGTACGCGGTCGTGGACGGCACCGTGCACCCGCTCCCGACCGGGGCCGCCGGTCCCGAGGCCGAGCGGCTGGCACCTCTGGCGCAGCGCACGCTCGTCCTCCAGCGTCGCACGTGGGCCGAGGACGGCACCGCCCTGGCCTTCCCCGTCGGCGAGGCCGACGACGTGCGGGCGGTGGTCGTCATGCGCGCCACCGAGCCCGTGACCGACCGCGGGCTGGTCGAGGGCCTGGTCGACCACGTGGCCGACCAGCTCTCGCGCGTCGCGTGGCGGGAGCGGACGGTCGCCGAGCTCGCCGAGGCCAGGGACGCCGCGATGGAGGCGTCCCGGATGAAGTCGGACTTCCTCGCGACGATGAGCCACGAGATCCGGACGCCGCTCAACGGCGTCATCGGGCTCAACGACCTGCTGCTGCGCACCGCCCTGACCGCCGACCAGCAGCGGCTGGCCACCGGCGTCCAGGTCGCCAGCCGGGCGCTCCTCGGGGTCATCAACGACATCCTGGACTTCTCCAAGATCGAGGCGGGCCGGCTCGAGCTGGAGAGCATCGACTTCGAGGTCCGACCGGTCTTCGACCAGGTCGCCGGCGTCCTCGGCGAGGCGGCGCGCTCCAAGGGCGTCGAGCTCGTCCTCTCGTGCGCCCCCGACGTGCCGCGCGTCGTCGCGGGCGACCCGACCCGCATCGCGCAGGTGCTGACCAACCTCGTCTCCAACGCCGTGAAGTTCACGGCCGAGGGCGAGGTGGTCGTGCGGGCGACGAGCGAGGACGTCCCCCCGAGCGGTGACGGCGACGACCCGCGCGGTGGCGGGGGGACGCGGCTCCACGTGAGCGTCAGCGACACGGGCGTCGGGGTCGACCCGGCGCGGGCCGAGGCCCTCTTCGATCCCTTCACCCAGGCCGACGCCTCCACCACCCGGACGTTCGGAGGCACGGGCCTCGGGCTGGCGATCTCCCGGGAGATCGCCGCCGCCCACGGCGGCTCCATCGGGTTCCGGCCCCGGCCCGGCGGCGGCTCGGAGTTCTTCTTCGACGTCCTGCTCGGACCGGCGCAGGGAGACCTGCCCGCCGACGCCGACGACGCCGCCCGACGGCTCCTCGGCGGGCTGCGGATGCTCGTCGTGGACGACCACGACCACAACCGCCTCATCGTGAGCGAGCAGCTGCGCTGGTGGTCGGTCGAGGCCGAGGCCGCCGCCGACGCGGACGAGGCCGAGGCGCTCGTCGAGCGGGCCCACGCGGAGGGACGTCCCTACGCCGCGGTGCTGCTGGACATGGCCATGCCCGGTCGAGACGGCCTGACCCTGGCCCGGTCGCTGAGGCAGGACCCGGCCAACGCCGGCGTCCGCCTGCTCATGCTCACCTCGGTGACGCACCTGACCTCGACACAGGTCTCGGCCGCCGGCATCGACGACCTGCTCGTCAAGCCGGTGCTCGGCGGCGTCCTGCGTGCGACGCTCACGGACCTCCTGGGCGGTGACCGCGAGCACGAGCAGGAGCACCCTCGTGCCGAGCGCTCGGGGGCCGGACGGCGCGTCCTGGTCGTCGAGGACAACCCCGTGAACCAGATGGTGGCGGCCGGGCTGCTGGAACACCTCGGGTACGCGCACCGCACCGTGGACGACGGCGAGGCCGCCGTCGAGGCCGCAGCCGCGGAGACCTGGGACGCGATCCTCATGGACGTCCAGATGCCCGTGCTCGACGGCTACGGCGCCACGCGACGCATCCGCGCCGCCGAGGAGTCCTCGGGCCGTCCGCGCGTGCCCGTGATCGCCATGACCGCCGCGGCGGTCGAGGGCGAGCGCGAGCGCTGCCTCGAGGCGGGCATGGACGACTACCTCACCAAGCCCGTCGACCCCGCCGCGCTCGCGGGCTCCCTCGAGTCCTGGCTCGGCCCCGTCACGGCCGCACCCCCCGGCCCCTCGCAGTCCCTCCCCCAGACCCAACAGCCTCTCCCCCAGGAGGAACCACCCATGGCAGCCCAGCCGACCGAACCGCCGGCCGACGAGCTCAACGGCCCCCCGCTGTCCGACCTGGTCGACCGTCCGGAGCTCGAGGGTCTCGACCTCGCGCGCCTGGAGATGCTCCGCGACCTCGACCCGGGCTCGACGGCCTACCTCGACCGGGCCATCGGGAACTTCGCCCGCAACAGCGAGGAGGTCCTCCCCCAGCTCCGGGCCGACATCGAGGCGGGCGACGCGTCCGCGCTGCGCGCCCACGCCCACAAGCTGGCCGGCGGGGCGCTCAACCTCGGGGTCCGCCGGGCGGGCGAGTCGGTGCAGCGGATCGAGATCCTGGCCGACTCCGGCTCCGTGGAGGGCGCGCTGGCGCTCCTCGCTCCCGCGGAGGAGGCCCTGGCGCAGGCCCGGCGCTCCCTCGCCGCCTACCAGGACACGTACCGGACGACGACCGCTCCCTGAGTGCGCCGCGGGGAGTCAGGCGCGGGTGCCCGGCCCGTTCTCCCGGCCGTTCTCCGGGTGGTCCTGGGGCAGGACCGGCCTCCTGGCCGGCTGCGGCGGCGCCTCGCCGGGGCCGTCCTCGAGGTCGCTGAAGGCCCCCCAGCTGCCGACGATCACCGCCACCGGCGGCAGGACCGCCGCCACCGCGCTCATGGCGATCGCGGTCGCCGGGGAGACCAGCCGCACGAGCGTCCACGCGACGACCACCAGGGTCAGGCAGGTTCCCATGATCCAGAAGTAGGCGCGTCGGGCGCGCGGTCGGGCGGAGACCACCACGCCACCGTAGGACCAGCGGCCGGCACCGCACCGCACCCGTCCGGCGCCCCCGCCTCCTCAGGTCGGCGCCCCACGGGCCGAAGAGGGGGACAACGGCCCAGCCGTTCGTCCACCTCCACCACCCGCACCCAGCACCGTGCACCGCGGACGCCCCACAGGAGTGGCCATGAGCCCCCGACTCGAACGCATCCCCCGCCTCGGCGCGACCCGTGAGGAGGGCGGGCACTTCGGTGACCTCCCCCGTCAGCTCGTCGACCGCGGCACCACCGCGCCTCGCCAGGCCATCCAGGCCCTGCTCGCCTTCGGGCACCGCCCGCAGCAGGCGGTCGCCGTCCGCAACGACGACGGCAGCGAGTGGCTGCTGGCCGCCCTCGTGGCCGGCGGCCTCGTCGAGGTGCACGCCGACGCCCGCGAGGCCTGGTCCTTCGACACCTCCGGCGTGCCGTTCGGCGCGCGGGTCCGCGCGTCGTGGCACCCGATCGACACCATCCGCGCCGTGCACTTCACCCTCCCCGAGCTCGAGGACGGCGACGACGGGACCGCCCCGCTGCGCGGGACCTGGGTGATCCACCTGGCCGGTGGCAACACCCTCCAGCTGGACGCGCCGGACGACGAGCAGGACAACGGCGCCAGCGTCGAGGTCTTCGCGCAGGCCGTCACCGTCGCCCGCAGCCGCTGAGGACCGGGGGCCCCTGACGACCGCGGGCCCCTGACGACCGCTCGCGTGGTGGCCGGGCCTCAGGCCCGTGGCCACCACGCGGGCAGCTGCGCGTACACGGCCCTCCCCCAGGCCTCGGAGTCCGTGTCGTCGGAGAGCGCCCAGGCCTCGAGCGCCGTGGTGAAGCCGCCCGCGCAGAACGGCACGGCGGCCCAGGCCTGGTCGTCGGCGTCCAGGCCGAGGCGGGTCATGAGGCCCATGGCGTACTGCATCCGCAGCGTCCACATCGCCAGCAGCGCGCGGCGCAGGGGTGCCGAGGAGTCCGAGTCCAGACCCGCGCGGAACAGCGCGCGCTCGCGGGCCACCAGCTCGAAGGCGTCCACGAGGTTGCGCTGGAGGTGGGCCGCGAGGCCGGGCAGGTCCAGCTCGTCGGCGTCCTCGACCCCGAGCAGCGCGTCCACGTCCCCCACGAGCATGTCGGTCAGCAGCGCGGCCGGGCTGCTCACGTGGGTGTAGAAGGTCGTCCGCCGGACGCCGGACGCGCGGCACAGCTCGGCCACCGTCACCTCGTCCAGCGGACGCTCGGACAGGAGCGCCCGCAGCCCTCGCCGCAGGGCGGCGACGGTGCGGGCGCTGCGGGGGTCGCCCGTGGCGCGGAACGTCACGGGCGACATCCTCTCCCGGGGGTCGCTCACATGACCAGGACGGCCTTGACCGACACGCCGGAGGCGGTGTCGGCGATGGCCTTCTCCATGTCGGAGAACGGGTAGGTGGTGATGAGCTGGTCGAACGGGAAGTCACCGGCGCGGTAGAGGTCGAGCAGGCGCGGGATGAAGGTCTGCGGGACGGCGTCGCCCTCGATGGCGCCGACCAGCGACTTGCCGGCCGCGGAGACCAGGTTCAGCGGCAGCGTCGAGTCGGGGCGGGTCGCGCCCAGGACCGCGATCTGCGCACCGAACTGGGTGCCGGCGATCAGGTTCTGGATCACGGCCGGGACACCGGTGGTGTCGAGGCCGTACTTGGCGCCGAGGCCGCCGGTCGCGGCCTTGATCTGGTCGGCGACGTCGTCCGCCTTGCCGTTGATGGTGTGCGTGGCGCCGAGCTTCGCGGCGAACTGGAGGCGCTCCTCCAGGACGTCGACAGCGATGATCGTGGTGGCACCCGCGGCCTTCGCGGCCATGATGGCCGAGAGGCCGACCGCGCCGGTGCCGGAGACGACGATGCTCTCGCCGGCACGGACACCGAGGCTGTTGAGAACGGTGCCGGCGCCGGTCTGGATGCCGCAGCCCAGCGGGCCGACGATCTCCAGCGGCACGTCGTCGGGGACCTTGACCGCGTTGCGCGGCGAGATGATCGCGTAGGTCGCGAACGAGGACTGGCCGAAGAAGCTGCCGTGCACGTCGTTGCCGTCGGCGTCGCCGAGGGTCACCGAGCCGTCCTCGCGGGCACCGCCGAAGTTGAGCGGCATGAAGTTGAGGCAGTAGGCGGGCTTGCCCTGCTCGCAGTTGAGGCAGTGGCCGCAGGAGGTGAAGGAGGCGGCGACGCGGTCGCCCACCTCGAACCCGGTGACGCCGGACCCGACCTGCTCGACGATGCCGGCGCCCTCGTGGCCCAGGACGATCGGGAACGGCGAGGGGATCTGACCGTGCTGGACGGCGAGGTCGGTGTGGCACAGGCCGGTGGCGGTGATCTTGACCAGGATCTCGTCGGCGCGGATGTCACGCACCTCGATCTCCTTGAACTCGAAGTCGGCGTCCTGACCGGTGAGCACGGCAGCGTTGGCGGTGGTCATGGGGGTTCCCCTTCCAGGGTGTACGGCGGTCGCGGGTAGCGGCCGTGGGTCTGACGGGTGCCGGGTGCAGGTGGGTAGGCCTGGCAGTTATCGACACCCGTCGACAACTGTGCCCCGCGAATCGCGTTTCGACACCTGTCGATAACCGTGACGTGCGCGACACCGCCCGCCGAGCAGGCGCGACGGGAGACCGACCGTCAGGGAAGGACGGGGCCCGGGCCCTTGCCCGCGTCCCCGCGGCCGGGCGGGGTGTAGCCGGACTCCTCGCCGCGCAGCCGTCGCACGACCGGGTCGACGTCGCCGAGCTCGACGGCGCGCCAGTGGCGGTGCAGCCGCTCGGCCACGGCGCAGGTCGTCCCGCTGCCCGCGAAGGGGTCCACGACCAGGTCCCCGGGCTCGGTGCTGATGGTGAGCACCCGCTCCAGCAGCTTCTCGCTGAGCTGGTTGGGGCCCCGGTGCTTGGTGCTGCGGTGCCGCACCGGGCTGATGTCCGTCCACACGTCGGACAGGTTCAGGCCGTCGGGGTGCAGCTTCGCTCGGTGCCCGCCGTAGTCCTTGAGGTCGCCGCCGCAGTGGCGGCACACGGCCACCGGGACCCGGGGGCGGGTGAAGGTCCGCGGCCGGCCGAGCGTGTAGTAGAGGAGGCTGTAGTGGGCCGGGTAGAGCCGGCCCCGGATGGGCAGCCCCATCTTCAGGTCGACGGCGACCCAGTGCCGGAACATCAGGCCGGCCCCGTTCAGGACGTGGCCGAGCTCGATGTTCCACCGCGGCACGTGGAACACCCACAGCGCACCGCCCGGGCGCAGCACCCGGACGCACTCGGCCAGCCAGGCTCGGCACCACTCCAGGTAGGCCTCGTCCGGCAGGAGGTCGTCGATGCCCGCGCCGTCGGGGCGGGTCCCGTAGTCCTTGGCCAGGTTGAACGGAGGGTCGGCGAACACCGCGTCGACGGAGTCGTCGGCGAGCGTGGGGAGCCAGTCCAGGCAGTCACCCTGGTGGAGCGTCCCGAGACCGGTGGCGAGCACCTCGCGGGGAGGGCCCGTGCGCGGACCGGGCGGGTGCTCGTCCCCCACCACGCCCACCTCCTCGTCGCGCCTCCTGGCGGCGCCCGCACCCTACCGCCCGGGGCGGCCGCGACCGGCGGCCGGTCGCGGGGCCGGGCCAGGCCGACCGCGAGGCGTGAGGAATCTGTGAAACCTCCCGGGTTCCGGACCCGCGGGGGCCCGGCGGGCTCATTCGGCAGCCGGCCGCGCCGATGAAGGAGTCGAACGTCCCCTGACCAGGAGCCCACATGTCCGTGATCGTCACGTCCCCGCACGCCGCGACGGCCACCCCGACCGTCCCGGCCGTCCCGACCGAGGGGACCCACCGGCTCGCCGGCCGCCTCACGTCCGTCGTCGCGGACCTCTCGGTGCGCGCCCGCATCCTCGGGATCGTGGCGGTCGTGGCGCTGGTCGTCGCCTCGCTCGGGGCGTTCTCGTTCCGAGCGCTCGGCGTCGAGGCCGCATCGGCACGGACGCTCCAGGACGCCAGCACCGCGACCCGCGCCGCGCTGGTGGCCGACATGATGCACGACTCGATCCGGGGCGACGTCCTGCAAGTGCTGGCCAACCCTGGCAACGCGAGCGTGTTCGCCTCCGCCACCGCCGACCTGGAGGAGCACTCCGCCGAGCTCACCGCACAGCTGGACGCCGTCGTCGCCCTCGGGCTGGGGACCGGCGTCGACCAGGCCGTCGCGCAGACGCGGCCCGTCGCCGAGAGCTACCTGGCGGCCGCCACCACCTTCATGGACTCGGCGGAGCGCTCGCCCGTCGGCGCGGCGACCGCGTGGCCGGGGTTCATGACCAGCTTCAAGGAGCTCGAGGCCGCGATGCCGGCCGTCGCGGACGCCGTGCAGGCGTACGCGGACGACGTCGCGGCCCAGGTGGAGGCCGAGCAGGCCATGCGCTGGCAGGTCCTGGGCGGCGTGGCGTTCGGCCTGGCCCTCGTCACGGTGCTGGGCCTGCTCCTGGCCCGCTCGATCTCCGGCCCGCTGGCCGGCGTGCTGCACGTCGTCGAGGGGCTCGCCGAGGGCGACCTCACCCGCACCGCCGGCCTCACGCGGCGCGACGAGATCGGCCGGATGGCCACGCAGCTCGACGTCGCCACGGCAAGGCTCCGCTCCACCGTCTCCGACCTCGCGTCCTCGGCCGAGGACCTCTCCGCGGCCGCCGGTGACCTCACCGCCGTCTCCGTGCAGATGAGCGCCTCGGCGCAGAGCTCGGAGGAGAGCGCCCGCGAGGTCGCCTCCACCGCCGTCCGCATGTCCCAGGACATGGAGGTCGCCTCAGCCGCCACCGAGGAGATGACGTCGGGCATCGGTGACATCTCCCAGCAGACCGCCTCGGCGGTGAGCATCGCCGAGCAGGCCGTCGGGGTGGCCGGCGAGACCACCGCGATGGTGAGCCGGCTGGGCACGTCGTCGGCCGAGATCCAGGGCGTCGTCAACCTCATCTCCGGCATCGCCGACCAGACCAACCTGCTCGCGCTCAACGCCACCATCGAGGCGGCTCGCGCGGGCGACGCCGGCAAGGGCTTCGCCGTCGTCGCCGGGGAGGTCAAGGACCTGGCGAACCAGACGAGCTCGGCGACGGGCGACATCGCGCAGCGGGTCACCGCGATCCAGGCGGACACCGGCGGGGCCGTCGACGCCATCGACCGGATCGGGTCGATCATCGGCGAGGTCAGCGGCACCCAGCAGTCCATCGCCTCGGCGATGGAGATGCAGCGCGCGACGTCGACCGAGATCAGCCGCTACATCAGCGAGGCGGCGTCCGGCTCCAGCCGGATCGCCGGCACGGCCGAGCAGGTGGCGCGCCTGGCCGCGGACACCACCGAGGCCGCCGGGGTCACCCGCGCCTCCGCGGACCGGCTCACGGACTCCTCGCAGCGGCTGCGTGGGCTGGTGGCCGGCTTCCGGTTCTGAGGCCGCCGGCCTCTCGCCGGACCGCTCGCGGAGCGGTCGCGGGCCCGCCGCTGGGCGGCGGGCCCCGTAGGGCGTGTGGGGCTCGAACCCACGACCCAAGGATTATGAGTCCTCTGCTCTGACCGACTGAGCTAACGCCCCGCGACCGCGCCCGGGAGCGTACCCGGCGACCGTCCCGGGGCGCCCATCGGGCGTCCGTGGGGCATGCGTGGGGCACCCGGCAGGCCGACTGTCTCCGCGCGCCCGGAAAGCACCAGAGCCGCCGACCTGGTGGTCGGCGGCTCTGCGGTGGCTCCCCCGGTTGGACTCGAACCAACAACCCTCCGGTTAACAGCCGAATGCTCTGCCAATTGAGCTACAGGGGATCGCTGCCTTGCGGCGCTCGCACACCTTAGCAACGGCCTGTCACACAGCCGAAATCGAGCCCCCTCCTCGCGCCGGTCAGCGGCCCACGAGACCGCGGGCCTCGGCCAGCAGGTCCTGGGCGGCGGCACGCACCGCCGGGTCGGCGGGGTCCAGCCCGGTGTCGAACTCGACGAACCACTCGGGCTCCCCGGCCCCGGACGGCGCCCGCCGGACGACCACCCGCACGCCTCGCTCCCCGACGACCTTGCGGTGCCGCTGGAGCACGACCGAGGCGGTCACCCGCTCGCGCACGAGCTGAAGCAGACGCCCGGCGTCCACGGGGCGCCAGCGGTGGACGACGCGTTCCTCACCCCACGTCCCGACCTCGGCGACGACGAGCTCGCCGGTCTCGGCGTCCCAGTCCGCCGCCTGGACGCGCTCCCAGGCGAGGCTTGCGGTGGGGGCCTCCCCGGGCGCCCCCGCGTGCAGGGCGTTCCGGCTGCCTCCGACGAGCAGCCCGTCCTCGGTGCGGGCGACGGCCAGCAGGCGCTCCCCTCGCGGCAGGACGAGCCGCGGGGCGCGGCGGCCCAGGACGCTCACAGCGTCGCCGTCAGCCGGTCGCGCAGGGCGCGCCGGTGCTGCTCGAGGGCGGCGAGCTCGCCGAACATCCGGTTGTAGCTGTCGGGGTCGTCGACCGGGTTGGTGCGCTGGAGCCGGGACTTCACGTCGGCCACGTCGCGGGTCGCCGTCAGCTCCAGCAGCCGCAGCACGTGCTGGGCGACGTACGGGGCGTCCGGCTCCCGCATGATCGGCAGCGGCTCGACGGCGAGCGCGGAGACCAGCGCCCCGAGCTCGGGCTCGGCCACCGCGTCCCGGATGCGGGCGACCCAGCCGGCGTCGCCGACCCCGGCGCCGGGGCCCCCGAGGGAGGCGATCGCGTCCCAGACGGCCCGGTAGGCGGGGTGGAGGAAGTCCTGCCCGTCGACCTCGGAGGTCAGCCTGCCGACCACCATCGGGTGCTGGACGAACAGCTTGAGGGTCTCTCGCTCGAGGGCGAAGCGCGGGTCGCGCGGGTCCGGGCCCTGCGGACGCTCGGGCCGGGCGGGCGGCTCCTCCCCGCGTCCGTGCCGACGCGCGTCGCGCCCTGCGCCCTGACCGCCGCGCGCCGCCCCGCGGGCACCGGCGCGGCGGACCTCCGCGCGGGCGTCCTCGGGGTCGACGCCGACCATCTGGGCGAGCTCGCGGGCGAACCCCTCGACCTTCGACTTGTCGCGCACGCTCGAGACCAGGCGTGCGGCCTCCCGCAGAGCGTCCACGCGACCGTCCGCCCGGTCCAGGTCGTACTTGGACACGACGTTGCCCAGCACGAACCGGTAGAGGGGGACGCGCTTGGCGACGAGCTCGCGGACGGCCTCGTCGCCCTCCGCCATCCGCAGGTCGCACGGGTCCTTGCCGGTGGGCTCGACGGCGACGTAGGTCTGGGAGACGAAGTTCTGGTCGCCCTCGAACGCGCGCAGCGCGGCCTTCTGCCCGGCCGCGTCGCCGTCGAAGGTGAAGATGACCTCGCCGCGGAACTCCTCGTGGTCCGCCATGAACCGACGCAGCACCCGGGCGTGGTCGTCGCCGAAGGCGGTGCCGCAGGTGGCCACGGCCGTGGGGACGCCGGCCAGGTGGCAGGCCATCACGTCGGTGTAGCCCTCGACGATGACCGCCTGGCTGGCCTTGCCGATCTCGCGCCGCGCCAGGTCGATGCCGTAGAGCACCTGGGACTTCTTGTAGAGCGGGGTCTCGGCCGTGTTGAGGTACTTGGCCTCGATCCGGTCGTCGTCGTGCAGGCGTCGGGCGCCGAACCCGATGGTCTCGCCGCCCGGCTCCCGGATCGGCCAGAGCAGGCGCCCGCGGAACTTGTCGTACGGGGAGCGACCGACCGCGACGAGGCCGCCGACGGTCATCTCCTCGATGCTGAAGCCCTTCTGCTTGAGGTGGCGGTAGAGCGCCTCCCCCTCGCGCGGGGCGTAGCCGAGGCCGAAGCGGGCCGCGGCGTCCTGGTCGAACCCGCGCTCGGCGAGGAAGCGCCGCCCCACGACGCCCTCGGCGCCGGAGAGCTGGTCGGCGTACCACTCCTGGGCGACGCGGTGGGCCTCCACGAGGCGGCCGCGCTGGGGGCCGCGAGGGCGCTCGGGCTCGCCGTCGCCGTCCTCCCGCTCGAGGGTGATCCCGGACTTCTCCGCCAGCCGCTCGACGGACTCCGCGAAGGACAGCCCGTCGATCTTCATCAGGAACGAGATGACGTCCCCGCCCTCACCGCAGCCGAAGCAGTGGAAGAACCCTCGGCCCGGGTTGACGTTGAAGGACGGCGACTTCTCGTCGTGGAACGGGCACAGGCCCTTCAGCGAGCCGCCACCGGCGCGCTTGAGGGTGACGTACTGGCTGACCACGTCGTCGATGCGCGCCCGTTCGCGCACCTCGGCGATGCTCGCCTCACGGATCCGGCCTGCCACGCCGCGATCCTACGGGCGCGCCGGACGGAGCGGACGGGCGGCACCGCCGGCCTGTGGAGGAGCCGTCGTGCCGGGCCGGCGGCTCAGTACGCACCGTCCATGACGCCCGCGAGGGGCTCCCCCGCGGCGAACCGCTCGAGCTGGGCCCGGACGAGCCGGTAGGCACGCGGCCACATGGCGGTGCTCGCCCCACCGACGTGCGGGGAGATCAGCAGGTTCTCCAGGTCCCACAGCTCGGAGTCCGCGGGCAGCGGCTCCGTGGGGAGCACGTCCACGGCGGCCCGCAGCCGCCCGGCGCGCAGCTCGGCGACGAGCGCGTCGGTGTCCACCACCGGGCCGCGTGCCATGTTCACCAGCAGGGCGCCGTCCGGCATCCGGGCCAGGAGGTCGGCGTCGACCAGCCCGCGGGTCTCGTCGGTGAGCGGGCAGATGAGGATCACCACGTCGGCGTCCGCGACGAGCCCCGGCAGCTCGGTGAAGGCGTGCACGTGGCCCGCCTCGGTGTCCCGGGCCGTCCTCGCGACCCGGACGACCTCGACCTCGAAGGGGGCGAGCCGGGCCTCGATGGCCCCGCCGATGGAGCCGTAGCCGACGAGGACGACGCGGCGGTCCGCGAGGGCCGTGCGCCAGCGCGTCCCCCAGTGGTGGCGCTGCTGGTCGCGCACCATGCCGGGGACGTCGTTCATCCCGGCCAGCGTGAGGGTGAGCGCGAGCTCCGCGGTCGAGGTGTCGTGGATGCCGCGGCCGTTGCAGAGCGTCACGCCCTCGGGGACGATCCCCCGGACGTTGTCCACACCGGCGGACAGCACCTGGAGGACCTGCAGGCTGCGCATCCGCGGGACGGCGTCCGCCACGTTCGGGTCCATCCCGTAGGGGGCGACGAAGAACGCGACGTCCTCGACCGAGTCGGGGACGTGCTCCCGGGGGTCCACCTGCTCGTAGCGCAGGGTGGTCGGGAGGCCTGCGCCGAGCTCGGCGGGGTCGAAGGGCAGCCAGACGAGGGGGTCGCTCATGCCTCCGACGCTAGTGCGACACCCGTCGGCGTCCTCACCCGGCCGGGAGGTCCGGGTGTGCGCCGGCGCACAGCCGGGCGTGCCAGGCGACTGCCGAGGCGTCGGTGAGGCTCGCGACCTGGTCGACGACCACCCGCAGCCGGCCCGCGTCGTCCGCCGCCTCGCGCCAGTCGTCGGCGAAGGGCCGGTCCAGCACCTCCGGCCCACGGGCGAGCAGGACGTCGACCAGCCCGGCGAGCAGGTCGCGCTGCCGCTCCATCAGGCTGAGGCGCTCGTCGGTCTGCATGACGTAGTGGGCCGCGACCCCCTTGAGCAGGCTGATCTCCAGCAGCGTCGTCCGCGGGACGACGAGGTCGGCGGCGTACCGCACGAACGGGCCCTGCGCGCCGGCGAACGTCGCCGCCTGCACGTCGCCGCAGAAGCGCCCGATGAGGTCGCTGGTCAGGTTCTTCAGCGCCGCGAGGCCGGCCCGGCTGCCGTCGTGCGCGCGGGTCGGCCACGAGCCCACCGCCCGCAGGCCGGCCAGGACCTCGGCGAGGGTGTCGTCGTCGGCGTCCGGGACGTACCAGGCGCGCACGGACTCCCCCACCGCAGCCAGGTCGAGCCGCGTGAGGTCGATCTTGCCCGCGACCACGCCGTCCTCGACGTCGTGCACCGAGTAGGCGACGTCGTCGGCGAGGTCCATCACCTGCGCCTCGAGGCACCGTCGCCGCCCAGGGCCGCCGTCCGGGCCCGCGGGTGAGCCGGTGCGGAACCAGGCGAAGACCGGCACGTCGTCGGGGTAGACGCCGAACTTCACGCCGCCCCGGGGCGTCCCGTCCGCGTGCACGCCGCCCGCCGGCTCCGCGTCCGCGCGCTCCCACGGGTACTTCGTGCAGGCGTCGAGGGTGGCCCGGGTGAGGTTGAGGCCCACGGAGCGGCCCTCGGCGTCGACGGTCTTCGCCTCGAGCCGGGTGAGCAGGCGCAGGGTCTGGGCGTTGCCCTCGAAGCCGCCGCAGGGCTCGCTCACCGAGGCGAGCAGCTGCTCACCGTTGTGCCCGAAGGGCGGGTGACCGAGGTCGTGAGCCAGCGCGGCCGTCTCGGCGATGTCGGGCTGGGACCCGAGCGCGCGGGACAGGTCGCGCGCCACCTGCGCCACCTCGAGGGAGTGGGTGAGCCGGTTGCGGACGAAGTCGTCGCTCGCGGGCCCGACGACCTGGGTCTTGGCCGCCAGCCGGCGCGAGGAGGCCGCGTGCACGACCCGGGCCCGGTCCCGCTCGAACGGCGTGCGGACGGGCGCGTCGACGCGCTTGGGCGGCTCGGGCACGAGCCGCTCGGCGTCGGCGGCGGAGTAGAGGTCGTGGGGATCCATCGCTGGGCACTGTAGAGGCGGGGGCCGACGGGAGGAGCCGCGGGCTCGCCGTCCTCAGTACGTCGTCACGTGCACGTGGTCGTAGTGGTTGGCCGTGGCCGAGCCGCGGTCCTCCATGGCCCGCCAACCCTCGCTCGCGCGGTCGACCGACCAGATGTGCTGGGCGTAGATGACGTACTCGACGTCGAGCGCGGCGTAGTTGGCCCGGACGTACTCTGCGACCTCCCAGCCCAGGTCCCCGGAGACCATCACGTCGATGGCCAGGCCCTGGCTGTGCTCGCCGTCGGCGCGGAAGGTGCCGTAGGAGGTGATCTCGGGCCATCGGGCGCAGACGGCCCGGTGCACGGCGACCACGCCGGCCGAGACCCCCGTCGGCACGCTGCTGCCGTTGGTGCACTCGCCGCCGACGCCGGCGGCGGGCCCCGTGCTCGGCTTGTCCTCGGTGAGGTAGCCGACCGTCACCCACGAGGCGCGGCCGCCGATGACGACCTCCTCGCGGCCGCGGAGGCTGCGACCCGTGAGCAGCACGCGGGTGCCCTCGTCGAGGACGCCGCGCTGCCGCGCGGAGGACGCCGGGGAGGTCCAGAGGTTGAGGGGCGCCGTGGCCCAGACGCGCTGGTCCGCGGCGGCGACCGCGCGGCGGGTGGCAGCGGCGTCGAGGACGGTGGCGAGCCGGCCGGCGGGGCCGTCCTGCGCCGTCGCGGCGGTCCCTGCGGCCTCGGTGGCCGCCCGGTCCAGCGAGCGGGAGAGGACGTCGCGGGAGCCCGCCCCCACGGGGTCGACCCACGGGCGGGTCAGCACCTCGTCGTCCTGGCCGGGGAGGTCGAGGCCGGTCAGCCCGAGGGAGAGGGACGAGGCCGCGACCAGCCGGTCCCGCTCGTCCTCCGACCCGCTCTCCCCCGCGGCGACGCCCACGCCCACGGCGGCGGCGGTCGCCAGGAGGGCGACCGGCCCGGCCAGCAGCGCCTGCGGGCCGAGACGTCGGGCCCGCGCGCGGTCACGCCAGGTGGCTCGTCGACGGTGGGGCACGGTGGGGCCTCGGGGTGCGTCTCGGGGTCAGGGACGGGACGACCGGGGCGCCTCGGCCACGGTCTCCGGGTCCAGCAGGAAAGCACACCGCGACCCGGATGGGTGAATCCTGCACCATCCTGAGGGGCATCGTGACGCGACGCACCCCTCATCCGGGGGTTGACCCGCCCCGGGCCCGGAGCCGGGAGGAGCCGGCTCAGCCGCCGCTCGGCGGCCCCGACTCCTCGGCCACGCCGCACCCGGCACCGTCGGTGTCGTCGAGCCAGCCGTCCGGCAGGGCGACCTTCGAGCGCGGCGAGCCCTGGCGGCCCCGCGGGGTGCCGAGCTCGGAGACCGGGAAGGGCTCCGCCGGGTCCAGCTCGGCGAGCAGCCGGTCCACGTCGTCCAGCGTGACCACGAGCGCGAGGGCCTTGCGCAGCTCGCCGCCGGCGGCGAAGCCCTTCAGGTACCAGGAGACGTGCTTGCGGAACTCCTTGCAGCCCCGCTCCTCGCCCATGTGCTGGCACAGCAGCTCGGCGTGGCGACGCATCATCGCGGCCACCTCACCGAGCGTCGGCAGGGTCGCGACCTCCTCGCCCGCGAACGCCGCGGCGAGGTCGCGGAAGAGCCACGGACGCCCGAGGCACCCCCGGCCGACGACGACGCCGGCGACGCCGGTGTGCTCCACCATCCGCAGCGCGTCGGCGGCCTCCCAGATGTCGCCGTTGCCCAGGACGGGCACGTCGACGGCGGCGACGAGCTCGGCGATCGCGTCCCAGTCGGCCTGGCCGGAGTAGGCCTGCGCGACGGTGCGGCCGTGCAGCGCGATCGCGGCCGCGCCGGTCTCGGCCGCGATCCGGCCGGCGTCGAGGAAGGTGAGGTGGTCGTCGTCCAGGCCCTTGCGGGTCTTCATCGTGACGGGCACCCCGAACGGCTCGGCCGCGCCGACGGCGGACTCGAGGATCTCCCGCAGCAGGCCCCGCTTCCACGGCAGTGCGCCACCCCCGCCCTTGCGGGTCACCTTGGGCACCGGGCACCCGAAGTTGAGGTCGACGTGGGCGACGCCGTGCTCCTCGCAGAGGATCTGCACCGCGCGGCCGATGTAGTACGGGTCGGTGCCGTAGAGCTGGACGGAGCGGGTGGTCTCCCGCTCGTCGAAGACGAGCATGTCCTGGGTGTGCTGGTCGCCCTCGACCAGCCCGCGGCTGGTGATCATCTCGCACACGTACAGGCCGGCGCCCTGCTCGGCGCACAGCCGGCGGTAGGCCGCGTTGGTGATGCCGGCCATCGGCGCCAGCACCACGGGGGCGTCGACGTGCAGGTTGCCCAGCGTCAGGCCGGGGTGGGGCGCGGTGGCGGTCGGGGACATGACCTCCATGATCCGCGCGGGTCGGGCGGGGCGCGAATCGCGCGGGGAGCCTCCCTAGAGTGGACCCGTGGACACCGACGGCGTGCTGGGGATGCTGCAGGAGGTCGCCGCCGAGGTGATCACGCCCCGGTTCGGGCACCTCGACCCCGAGGACGTCGCCAGCAAGGCCCACCGTTTCGACCTCGTCACGGTCGCCGACCGCGAGGCCGAGGTCGCGATCACCGCCCGGCTGCGCTCCCTCTTCCCGGACGCCGTGGTGGTCGGCGAGGAGTCCGTGGCGGCCGACCCCCGGCTCCTGGCCGGGGTGGGCGCCCCGCACGCCTTCACCGTCGACCCGGTCGACGGCACCCGGCACTTCGTCGCGGGCAGCCCGGACCATGCCGTCATGCTGGCGGAGCTGCGCGCGGGCGAGGTCGTCCGCTCCTGGATCTGGCAGCCGCAGCACGGCCGCGCCTTCGTCGCCGAGCGGGGCGCCGGCGCGTACGCGGACGGGGTCCGGCTCGCGCCGCCGTCGAGCCGACCGGGGCGCCTGCTCACGCTCACCGCCAGCGGGATCGACTACCCGAGGCTGGCCGAGGGCTCCGCCCGGCTGGGGGTCTTCCCCAAGACCAAGCCGTGGGACCACGCCCCCGGCTCGCTGCTGCTCACCGAGGCGGGCGGACGGGTCGGCTCGCCGTCCGGGCGCCCGTACTCCCCCGGCACCTGGACGGGCCGCGTCCTCGTCGCCCACCGGGGCTGAGCGGCCGTGGCGACGGTGCCGGAGGCCGGGCCGATGAGGCCCTGGACGTCCTGGCGCGGCCTCGTCGTGCACACGCTCGTGACCGAGGTCTGGGCCTACGTGTCGCTGGCCCGCTGGCTGGCTCGCCGCCCGCACGTGCCGGCGGGCAGCACGCCCTGGGGGTACGCGCGCCTGGTCAGCCCGGTGACGTGGCTGTGGATCGGCGCGTCCGCCGCTGAGACGGTGGCGATGCACCTGATCGTCCCCTGGGAGCCGCTCCGGCTCGCGCTTCTCGTGCTGAGCGTCTGGGGCCTCGTCTGGATGCTGGGCATGCTGGGCGGCCTGCGGACCCGCCCGCACCTGGTCGACGACGAGGCGATCACCCTGCGCCAGGGCTGCGGCCACGTCCTGCGGCTCCCCTGGGTGGAGGTGGCCGACGCCCGAGCCGTCGAGGAGGACCTGGAGAGCTCCCTGTGGGCGCTGCAGGCGGGCGCGCCCGTCGAGCGGGCCGACGGGAGCACGTCGGTGGTGCTGTCGCTGGCGGTCAGCGGTCGGACCAACGTCCTGCTGGCGCTCCTTGAGCCGCGCACCATCGACACCCGCGGGGGCGTGGTGCGCGCCCACGCGGTCGCGGCCTGGGTGGACGAGCCCCGGGCGTTCGTCGCCGAGGCCCGCTCGCGGGCCGGTGGCGCCCCGGGCGGGCTCAGCCCTTCTTCTGCTTCTTCTTGAGCTTGTTCTTCTCGCCGACGGCCACGACCTTGCCGGTCCAGGTCAGGCCCGCGACGTCCTGCGTCGGGCGGAAGGCCACGTTCTCCAGCGTGCCGCCGTCGGGCACGAGGTAGACCAGGCACGTCGTCACGGTGGCGCCCGGCTTGAACGTCGAGGGGAAGGACGTCGAGGGGCAGGGCGTGAACGAGCTCGCGAACTGCGAGGACTCGACGAGCACCCCGTCGGCGTCGGTGACGTAGAGCGGCGGCCGCTCGCCGGCCAGGCTCGTGGTGCCGCGGTTCTTGAACGTGGCGGTCACGAAGTACGGGCGCGACTTCTTCACCGAGGCGGGCAGCCGCCACCCGGAGAAGGACCGGGCGAAGGTGGTCCGGCGCAGGCTCTTGACCGTGATGGTGAGGACGCCGACCTTCTTCTGCGTGACCTTGTAGGCCACGGTGGCCTTCTGGCCGACCTTGAGCGCGGTGCCGTCCTCGGTGAGGGTGACGCCCGCGGGGACCGCCAGCGTCGAGGTGGCGGACGCCGAGGTGGTGGAGTCCGCCGGCGCCGGGGAGTCGTCCCCGGAGCAGCCCGCGAGGGCCGCGGACAGCACGAGGGCCCCGGCGATCAGTCCGGGGACTGCCACCGAGGCCCGGCGCGGGCGGGCGGTGGGGCCGGTGGGACGGGCGGTGCGGTTGCTGCTCACCGCGCCATTGTCCACACCGGCACCCCGGCCCGCAGGGCTACGCGCCGACGAGACGCCCGGCCATCCACGAGACGACCTGGTCCAGGGAGACCCGCTCCTGGCTCATGGTGTCGCGCTCGCGGATGGTGACCGCGCCGTCCTCGAGGGTGTCGAAGTCGACCGTGACGCAGAACGGCGTGCCGATCTCGTCCTGGCGGCGGTACCGCTTGCCGATGGCGCCGGCGTCGTCGAAGTCGACGTTCCAGTGCTTGCGCAGCTCAGCGGCGAGGTCCTTGGCCTTGGGCGAGAGGTCGGCGTTGCGCGAGAGCGGAAGGACCGCGATCTTGACCGGCGCGAGGCGCGGGTCGAGCCGCAGCACGACGCGCTTGTCGACGCCGCCCTTGGTGTTCGGCGCCTCGTCCTCGTGGTAGGCGTCGACGAGGAACGTCATGAGGGAGCGGGACAGGCCGGCTGCGGGCTCGATGACGTACGGCGTGTAGCGCTCGTTGTTGGCCTGGTCGAAGTACGACAGGTCCTTGCCCGAGGCGGCGGCGTGCGTCGAGAGGTCGAAGTCCGTGCGGTTGGCGATGCCCTCGAGCTCGCCCCACTCGGAGCCCGCGAAGCGGAACCGGTACTCGATGTCGACGGTGCGCTTGGAGTAGTGGGAGAGCTTCTCCTTGGCGTGCTCGAAGTGCCGCAGGTTGTCGGGGTTGATGCCGAGGTCGGTGTACCAGGCGGTCCGCGTGTCGATCCAGTACTGGTGCCACTCCTCGTCCTCACCCGGCTTGACGAAGAACTCCATCTCCATCTGCTCGAACTCGCGGGTGCGGAAGATGAAGTTGCCCGGCGTGATCTCGTTGCGGAACGACTTGCCGATCTGCGCGATGCCGAACGGGGGCTTCATCCGCTGGCTGGTCACGACGTTGGCGAAGTTGAGGAAGATGCCCTGCGCGGTCTCGGGGCGCAGGTAGTGCAGGCCGGACTCGTCCTCGACGACGCCGAGGTAGGTCTTGAGCAGACCGGAGAACTGCTTGGGCTCGGTCCAGGCGCCGCGGGTGCCGCAATTGCTGCAGGCGATCTCCGACATCGGGATCGAGTCGGGGTCGTCGATGCCCTTCTTCTCGGCGACGGCCTCCTGCAGGTGGTCGGCGCGGAAGCGCTTGTGGCAGGACTGGCACTCGGTCAGCGGGTCCGTGAAGGTCGCGACGTGGCCGGAGGCCTCCCAGGTCTGGCGCGGGAGGATGACGGAGGAGTCGAGGCCGACGACGTCCTGGCGCGACTGCACCATGGAGCGCCACCACTGGCGCTTGATGTTCTCCTTGAGCTCCACGCCCAGCGGGCCGTAGTCCCAGGCGGAGCGCGTACCGCCGTAGATCTCACCGCACGGGTACACGAAACCTCGACGCTTGGCGAGCGAGACGACGGTGTCGACGACGGACGGCGGCGGCTTGGCCACGGGAGTTCCTTCCAGCAGGGCAGACCGCCGGCTGGCTGCCGGCGGAGAGGTGAGAGGTCAGGGTAACGAGCGGGGCTCGGGCACGTTGAGGTCGGCCCCGGGCCCGACGAGCTCGTAGGCGCTGGGCTCGTCCAGGGCCCGGTAGAGCAGCGGGTGCACCCGCATCTTGACCTCGGTGGCGGACAGCGCGCGGCGGTACGTGCCCACGCTCTCCCAGAGGGTCACCAGCGTCCACAGGTCCGGCTCGTCGACGTTGCGCCCGACGTGGCCGGTCACGTAGCCGGGCCGGGCCGCCAGCACCTCGTGGGCCTCGAGGACGTCGCGGGCGAACGCGGCCGCGCGCTCGGCGTCCTGCTCCCCCTCGGCGTCGCCGCCCACCCGGAATCGGTTCACCACCAGCACCGCCCCAGCGTAGGGGGGCCGACCCCCGCCGCGGGGGCAGGCTCGAGTTGACAACGATTCTCAGCACCAATGAGACTGATTCTCATGCTCCCTCGATCCGTCCGCTCCTCGCGCGCGAGGCGCCCCGTCGCGCTGGCCGCCGCGGGGCTGCTCGCCGTCGCGGCCACCGGCGCCCTGTCGGGCTGCTCGGCCTTCTCCGACGGCGCCGACAGCCCCCGCAGCGCACAGGACGGCACGGTGCGCGTCGCCACCGCCTTCTACGCGCTGGAGTTCGTCGCCGACCGGGTGACCGGCGGCGGCGCCCTGGCGCAGGTCGACGACCTCACCCAGCCCGGGCAGGAGCCCCACGACCTCGAGCTCACGGTCGCCGAGACCGAGCAGATCGCCGACGCCGACGTCGTCCTGTACGAGACGGCGCTCCAGCCGACGGTCGCCGACGCGGTCGAGCAGAACGCCACCGGCGCCACGATCGACGTGGGCGACGTGGTCGACCTCCTCACCCTCGACGACGAGGGCGGGCACGACGAGGAGTCCTTGGACGGCGAGGCCGAGCAGCACGTCACCGACGCCGAGGGCAACGAGATCGACCCCCACTTCTGGCTCGACCCGACGCGGCTCGCCCAGGTGGCGGACGCGCTCGCCGACGCCCTCGCCGAGGCCGATCCCGACCACGCGGAGGAGTACGCCGCGAACGCGGCCGACCTCGTCTCGGACCTCGCCGACCTCGACGCGGCCTACACGCAGGGCCTGGCGCAGTGCGCACGGTCGACGATCGTGGTGAGCCACGACGCCTTCGGGTACCTCGAGCGCTACGGCCTCACCGTCGAGGGCATCGCCGGGCTCTCCCCCGACGCCGAGCCGACGCCCGCCGACCTGGCGCGGCTGCACGCGCTCATCGAGTCCGACGGCATCACGACCGTCTTCGGCGAGCGGCTGGCTCCGGCGTCCCTGAGCCGGACGCTCGCGGACGACGCGGGGGTGACCACCGCCGTCCTCGACCCGATCGAGGGCCTCACCGACGAGACCGCGGACGAGGACTACCTTTCCCTGATGCAGGAGAACCTCGCCGCCCTGGAGAAGGCCGACGGATGCCGCTGACGCCCCGCCCCGCCCCCCACGGCCAGGAGGGCCGCGCACCCGCCGAGTCCGCGGCCCCGCCCGTGCGCCTCACGGGTGGCGCGGTCGCCCTCGGCGGCCGCCCCGTCCTGCGCGGGATCGACCT
The DNA here is from genome assembly GCF_004919085.1 of Nocardioides sp. GY 10127. Lineage (GTDB taxonomy): Bacteria > Actinomycetota > Actinomycetes > Propionibacteriales > Nocardioidaceae > Nocardioides. The sequence goes on from NZ_STGL01000003.1 coordinate 24,458, forward strand.
CACGGTCGCCGGCGGTGACTTCGTGGCCCTCATGGGCGCCAACGGCTCCGGCAAGTCCACGCTCGTGCGGACGCTCGTCGGGCTGCTCCCGCTCGGCCGCGGCGGGCTGGAGCTGTTCGGCACCGACGCCCGGCGGTTCCGCGACTGGCACCGCGTCGGCTACGTGCCCCAGCGGGGCAGCGCCGCCTCCGGCGTCCCCGCCTCCGTGTGGGAGGTCGTGGCCAGCGGACGCCTCACCCGCCGACGCCCGCTGCGCCCGCTCACCCGCACCGACCGTGCGGCCATCACGGACGCCCTGGGGACCGTCGGGATGGCGGACCGTGCGCGGGACAACGTCGCGCAGCTCTCCGGCGGGCAGCAGCAGCGCGTCCTCATCGCCCGGGCGCTGGCCGGCGAGCCGGAGCTGTTCTTCCTCGACGAGCCCACCGCCGGCGTCGACCTGCCGCACCAGGAGGCCCTCGCGGACACGCTGCGGGTGCTCAAGGACCGCGGCTCGACCATCGTCCTGGTCGCCCACGAGCTCGGGCCGCTGGCCCCGCTGGTCGACCGGTGCGTCGTCCTGCGCGACGGCCGCGTCGTCCGCGACGGCGGGCCGCTCACGGACGCCGAGGTCCACCTGCCCTGGCACACGATGCTGGGCGGTGGGACCGGCCACGGCCACGGCCACGCCCCGGACGGCGCGGTCGACCACGGCGCGCCCCCGGTCCTCTCCCCCTTCGACCGGCCCCTCGACAGCCCCGCCCCCGACGCCACGGAGCACCCGCGATGACCGCCCTCGAGCTGCTCGACTACCCCTTCATGCAGCGCGCGCTCATCGCCGCCGTGGTGACCGGACTGGCCGCGCCCATGGTCGGGATATTCCTGGTGCAGCGCAGGCTCTCGCTCATGGGCGACGGCCTCGGGCACGTCGCGGTCACCGGTATCGCGATCGGCCTGCTCACCGGCACCTCCCCCACCTGGACGGCGGTGGTGACCGCCGTCCTGGGCGCGCTGCTCATCGAGCTCATCCGCGAGCGCGGGCGGGCCGGCGGCGACGTCGCCCTCGCGCTGCTGTTCTACGGCGGACTGGCGGGCGGCGTGCTGCTCACCGGCATCGGCGGTCAGAGCGCGGCGAACCTCCAGTCCTACCTCTTCGGCTCCATCACCACGATCTCGGTCGCCGACGTGGTGTGGACGATGGTGCTGGCCGCCTTCGTGGTCGTGGTCTGCCTCGGCCTCTCCCCGCAGCTGTTCGCCGTGTCGCAGGACCCCGAGTTCGCCCGCGTCGCCGGGCTGCGCGTGCGGCTCTACAACGTGCTCGTCGCCGTGGTGGCCGCGGCCACCGTCACCGTCGCGATGCGCACGGTCGGGCTGCTGCTGGTCTCCGCGCTGATGATCGTCCCGGTCGCGGCCTCCCAGCAGCTCGCCCGGTCCTTCCGGGCGACGCTCGTGGGCGCCGTCCTGGTCGGGCTCGTCTCCGCGGTCGGCGGGCTGTGGGTCTCGGCCGTCGCGTCCTACTCCGCCCGGGTCGCGCCCGGCCCGACCATCGTCCTGCTCTCGCTGGCGTTCTTCGCCCTGGCCTGGCCGGTGGGCGCCTGGTCGCGCCACCGGCAGCGTCTCGCGGCGCCGTTCCCGGACGACCCCTACGCTGTCGAGGACACCGACGAGCACGACGTAGCCGGCCACCACGACCACGCCCACGGGCCCGCGTGCGGCCACCAGGCCGTGCCGCACGGGGACCACGTCGACTACGTCCACGACGGTCACCGGCACGCCGTCCACGGAGAGCACTATGACGAGCACTGACCACACCAGCACCGACACCAGCACCGACGGAGGCACCGACGGCGGCACCGACGGAGGCACCGACGGCGGCACCGACGGAGGCGCCACCAAGGGCGCGGCCGGCCTGCGGCCCACCCGGCAGCGGCTGGCGGTCAGCGCGGCGATGGAGACGTTCTCGGACTTCCGATCGGCCCAGGAGATCCACCAGCTGCTCACCCGCCGCGGCGACACGGTCGGGCTGGCCACCGTCTACCGGACGCTCCAGCGCCTCGCGGACGCCGGGGAGGTCGACCGGGTGCTCACCGAGGGCGGCGAGGCCGTCTACCGGTCCTGCTCGACCAGCCACCACCACCACATGGTCTGCCGGGTCTGCGGCACCACCGTCGAGATCGAGGGCCCCGAGGTCGAGGACTGGGCGCACCGGGTGGCCGAGCAGCACGGCTTCACCGACGTCAGCCACACCCTGGAGATCTTCGGGACCTGCACGGCCTGCGCCTGAGCCGCCCCCCGGAGGGAGAGGTGGCCCCGGCGTAGCGTCGACGCCGTGACCGCTCCCGCCTCCCGCCCTGACGACCTCCGTCACCAGCCCCGTCGCCCAGACGTCGCGCTGCCACCCCTGCGCGTGGTGCTCATGGGGGTCTCCGGCACCGGCAAGTCGACCGTCGCCGAGGGCCTCTCGCGACGACTCGGCTGGGAGCTGGTCGAGGGCGACGACCTGCACCCGGCGGCGAACGTGGCGAAGATGGCCGCGGGCACGCCGCTCACCGACGAGGACCGCCGGCCCTGGCTCGACCGGGTCAACGCGGTGCTGGCGGAGCACGCCGAGGCCGGTCGCGGGTGCGTGGCGACGTGCTCGGCGCTGCGGCGGGTCTACCGGGACCGGCTGCGCGACGGCGTCCCCGACGTGCTGCCGGTGCTGCTCACCGCGCCCGTCGACGAGCTGCGGCGTCGGGTCTCCCACCGGCCCGACCACTTCATGCCGGCCTCGCTGCTGGACTCCCAGCTCGCCACGCTCGAGCCCCTGGAGGACGACGAGGACGGGGTGGTGCTGGACGTGACCGGTCCCCCGCCCGCCGTCCTGGACGCGGCGGTGCGGCTCGTGGCGCAGCGGGCGGTCAGGCCTCGCCCGTGACCGGGGCCCCCGTGCCGGTGCCGGTGCCGACCTGGTTCGGCAGCGCGCCGCCATACCTCCGGTCCCGGGAGGCGTAGGCCTCGCAGGCCCGCCAGAGCGCCCGCCGGTCGACGTCCGGCCAGAGGATGTCGGTGAAGACCATCTCGGCGTAGGCGGCCTGCCACAGCATGAAGTTCGAGAGCCGCTGCTCTCCCGACGTCCGCCACACGAGGTCGGCGTCGGCCAGGTCGGGGACGTAGAGGTACCGGGCGAAGACCTTCTCGTCCACCTTGTCGGGGTTCACCCGACCCGCCGCCACGTCGCGGGCGAGGGCCCGTGCCGCGTCCGCCAGCTCCGCACGTCCGCCGTAGTTCACGCACATGGTGAGCGTGCAGACGTCGTTGTCCTTCGTGAGCTCCTCGGCGACCTGGAGCTCCTTGACGACGGACTTCCACAGCCGTGGCGCGCGGCCGGCCCAGCGCACCCGCACGCCGAGGGCGTGCATCTCGTCGCGGCGCCGACGGATGACGTCGCGGTTGAAGCCCATGAGGAAGCGGACCTCGTCGGGCGAGCGGGACCAGTTCTCGGTGGAGAAGGCGTAGGCGGAGACCGCCTTCACGCCCAGCTCGATGGCCCCCTCGACGACGTCGAACAACGCGGCCTCGCCGGCCTCGTGGCCCTTGGTCCGCGGCAGCCCGCGCTCCTTGGCCCAGCGGCCGTTGCCGTCCATGATCACCGCGACGTGCCGGGGCACGAGGTCCGCGGGGATCGGCGGGGGCGTGGCCCCCGACGGGTGCGGGGTCGGGCGGGCGACGGGACGCTTCACGACCCGTGAGCCTACGACGGGCCGCGGCCCGCGCCGATCCCCGGGCCGACCTCGGGGCCGACCTCCGGGCCGACGGGTCCGGCTCAGCGCTCGACGTAGGCCAGCGAGCGCAGGCCACGCTCGAGGTGCCAGGCCACGTACGCCGAGACCAGCCCGCTGGCCTCGCGGCGCGACCTCGCGTCCGCGTCGGCGACCACCGGCCAGTCCCCGGTGAGCAGCGCCGAGAGCAGGGTGACCGTCTCCACCGCGGGGCTCGCCGAGCCGGGCACCCGGCACGTGGCGCACAGGACGCCGCCCATGCCGGGGTTGAACCACCGGTGCGGCCCCTCGAGGCCGCAGCGGGCGCACCCGTCGAAGCAGGGGGCCCAGCCTGCCACGGACAGCGAGCGCAGCAGGTAGGAGTCGAGCACCTGGGCCGGCTCGCGACCCTCCTTGTCCCCGCACAGGGCGAAGAGCGCCCCGACGAGCAGGAGGAACTGCTGGACGGCGGGCTCCTTCTCCTCCGCGACGAGCCGCTCGGCGGTCTCGAGCATCGCCGTCCCGGCCGTGTAGCGGTCGTAGTCCTCCCCCACCCAGCGGCCGAACGGCGTGACCGTCTCGGCCTGCGTGATCGTGTCGAGGCTGCGGCCCTCGGCCAGCTGCACGTCGACGTGGGTGAACGGCTCCAGCCGCGAGCCCCACCGCGACGTCGTCCGGCGCACGCCGCGCGCGACGCCGCGCACCAGGCCGTGCTGGCGCGTCAGCAGCGTGATGATGCGGTCGGCCTCCCCCAGCTTGTGGGTGCGGAGGACGACCGCCTCGTCGCGGTAGAGGGGCACCCGGCCATTGTGCCGCGCCGCACCGACAGGCCGCGGTTCCGGCACGCTGCGGGGCCGTGTGCGCCACACTGTGCTCATGTCCGTGGGTCCCCCCACCCCGGCAGGCGCCCCCAGCGCCGCCGCCGTAACCCCAGGCGACCGGGTCACGCACCCCGCCGCCCACGGCGACGCGCGGCCGATCGACCACCCCGCCCTCGCGGGCCGGCAGGCACCCGCCCCGCTCGGGCCGGGGGCCCTCGCGCTCCTCCTCGTGCTCGCGGCGCTCGTCGCCGGCGGCACCCTGCTCGTGAGCGAGCAGTCCGAGGGCTCCGCGCTGCCCGTCGGCTGGCCCGCGGCCGGCCTCGCGGCGTGGCTGACCGTGCGGGCGCGTCCCGGGTGGACGCAGGTCGTCGTGCCGGTGCTCCTCGCCCTGGCCGTCGGGATCGCCCACGCCGCCCTCTCCGGCACCCCCCTCGTCGCCTCCGTCGTCCTGGGCGGGACGGACGCCGTGGCGGCGACCGTCGTCGCCCTCTCGCTGCGCGGCGTCGGCCGCCGCACCTCCTGGCGGGGCCTGGACGGGACGCGCGACCTGGCCCGCCTGCTGGCGGCCTGCCTGGCCGGCTCGCTCGCCTTCGGCGGCGGCATCGCCGCGCTGACGCTGGCCTTCTCCGCGTCCGGGGAGGGCCCGACCCCCGCCGGCCTGCTGCGCCTGGGCGGCGCGGCCGTCATCGCCTGGCTCGCGTCCTCCGTGGTGGCGCTCGCCGCCGTCGGCAGCCCCTCGCCCGCGCCCGGTGAGGGTGCCCGTGGCGGCGAGACCGCGGTGCAGGTCGTGCTGGCGTGCCTGGCCTTCGGCTTCGCGTTCTCCCCGGGGCAGCAGCTCGCCCTCGCCGTCGCCCCGCTCCCCCTGCTGGCCTGGGCCGCCCTGCGCCTGGGCGCACGGGTGACGGCCTTCGAGGTGCTCCTCGTCGGCATCGGGGTCACGCTGGCCACCCAGCAGGGCTGGGGTCCCTACGCGGACACCGACGGCGACCCGGTGCTGCTCTCCGTCCTCGTCCAGGCCTACGTCGTGTGCGTGGTCCTGCTGACCCTGCCCCCGGCACTGCTGCTCCACCAGCGGCGACGGCTGAGCTCCGCGCTGGTGCGCGAGCAGGCGCTGTTCACCCGGCACTTCACCGACTCCGTGTTCGGCAACCTGCTGGCGGAGGAGGACGACGCAGGGACCGTCCGGGTCACCCGAGCCAACGACGCGGCCCTCGCGGCCCTGGGCCGCAGCCGCGCCAGCATCCTGGGCCAGCCCCTCGGGGCCCTCGTGGACGAGTCCGCCCGGACCCGCCTCGCCCACGCCACCGGGCGGGCCGAGACCTGGCGCGGACGGACCGGGGTGCCGGGGCGCCCGGGAGCCCGGCTCGAGCTCGGTCTGACCCCGCTCACCGCGCCCGGGGAGCAACCGGCGACCTGGTCGGTGCAGCTGCTCGACCTCACCGACCAGGAGGCCGCCCGGCGCCGGGCCGAGGACGCCGAGCGGCTCACCGAGTCCACCCTCGCGACCACCGCCGCGATGATCGTCGTGTGCGACCCCGACGGCCGGGTGCGGCTCGTCAACGACGCCACCACCCGGGTCACGGGCTGGCCCGCCGCCGACCTGCTGGGCCGTCCCGTCTGGGAGACCGGGCTCGTCCCCGGCGCCCGGGGCGACCTCGAGACGCTCGCGACCTGGCCCAACCGCTCCGGCGCGCCGGTCGTGCGCGAGCGCCACGCGCGGACCGCCGCGGGTGACACGCTGCGGGTGCGCTGGAGCGACAACGCCGTGCGGGACGCCGACGGGCAGGCCGCCCTGCTCGTCCTCACCGGCATCGACGTCACGCAGGAGCGCGCGGCGTCCTCGCTCGTCGACCACCTGCTCCGGGCTCCCGTGGGCACCGGCATCCTCGGCCTGGACGAGCACGGCGTCGTCACCGTCGCCAACGCCGGCGCGGAGATCCTGCTCGGCCGGGCCGTGGACGCGCTCGTCGGGACGCCGGTGGCGGACCTGCTCGAGCGCGTGGACGCCCTCGGGGAGGCGCCGGCCGAGCCGGGCGACCGGAACGCCGAGGCCCTCACCACGCTCGCCGCCCCCGACGGTGACCTCGCCGAGCCGACCGACTGGCGGGTGCGGCTCCCCGGCGGCGGGAGCGTCACGCTGTCGGTGACCCTGAGCAGGGTGGACGAGCCGGCCGCACGTTCGCGGTACCTCCTCGTCGCCCGGGACGTCACGGCGGAGCGACAGGTCGTGGAGCAGCTGAAGGCCCTCGACGGGGCCAAGTCCGACTTCGTCATGACCGTCTCCCACGAGCTGCGCACCCCCACCACCTCGATCCTCGGCTACGCCCAGTTCCTCGCCGACGAGCCGCTGGCACCGGAGCAGCTGAAGATGGTGGACGCCGTGCTGCGCAACGCCAAGCGGCTGGCGGCGATGAACGAGGACCTGCTGTTCCTCGCCCGGATGGACGCCGGGATCGTCGAGGGGCGCGAGCGGCACCGCGTCGACCTGGCGCGGGTGGCCGAGGAGGCCTGCGAGCGGCATGCGGACGCGGCCGCCCTGCGGGGGCTCTCCCTGTCCTGCACCGCCGAGCGGGGTGCCGAGGTGCTCGGCGACGAGGTGCTGCTGCGGCGGATGACCGACAACCTGCTCGGCAACGCCGTGAAGTTCACCGAGGCCGGCGGGGAGGTCCACCTCACCGTCACGGGCACGGCCGCCGAGGTCCGGCTCGAGGTCCGCGACACCGGTCTCGGCATCCCGGCCGAGGAGCAGGAGGGGCTGTTCCAGCGGTTCTACCGCTCCTCGACCGCCGTGGACCGGGCCGTGCAGGGCCCGGGCCTGGGCCTGTCGATCGTCGCGGCCGTCGTCGCCGCGCACGCCGGGACGGTGTCGGTGCGCTCCGAGCACCTCCAGGGGGCGACCTTCACCGTCGTCCTGCCCGGCGCCGCCCCCGAGCCCGGGCACGGCCCGGGCCGGCACACGGCGCTGCCGGTCGGCGAGGGCTGAGCGCGCCGGCCACCGGCTCACCCCCGACCCACCCCCCACTCACCTCCGCGCAAGCGGAAGGGCCCGGCCCTCGAGGTGACGAGGACCGGGCCCTGCAGGCTCGCGGCGGTGGCCAGGGGTGACGGCCGGTGCGGCAGCCCGTCGACGTGTCCCTGGCCGGTCAGGCGGAGCGGTTGACCGCGCTCACGACCGCCTTCATCGACGCGCGGACGATGTTGGCGTCGATCCCGACGCCCCAGAAGATCTGGTCGCGCACCGAGCACTCCACGTAGGCCGCGGCGAGCGCGTCGCCACCGGCGGACAGCGCGTGCTCGGAGTAGTCCAGGACGCGGACGTCGAAGTCGGCGGCCAGCCCGTTGATGGCCGCCACGAACGCCGAGAGCGGGCCGTTGCCCTCACCGGTGAGGTGCTGCTTCTCGCCGTCGACGTAGACGTCCGCCTCGATGTGGTCCTTCTCCCCCTCCGTGGAGGAGCGGGAGACGGAGTTGACCTTGAGCGGGGCCTGCTTGTCCAGGTACTCGGCACGGAAGACGTCCCAGATCTGCTCCGGGGTGATCTCGCCGCCCTCGGCGTCGGTGTGCTGCTGGATGACGCGGCTGAACTCGATCTGGGCCCGACGCGGCAGGTCCAGCTTGTGCTCGGCCTTGAGGACGTAGGCGACGCCGCCCTTGCCGGACTGGCTGTTGACCCGGATGACCGCCTCGTAGGTGCGGCCGACGTCCTTGGGGTCGATCGGCAGGTACGGGGCCTCCCAGGGCATCTCGTCGACGCTCACGCCCGCCTCGGCGGCCCGGGTCTCCAGGTCCTCCAGGCCCTTCTTGATGGCGTCCTGGTGGGAGCCGGAGAAGGCGGTGTAGACGAGGTCGCCCGCGTAGGGGTGGCGCGGGTGCACCGGCAGCTGGGTGCAGTACTCGACCGTGCGACGCACCTCGTCGATGTCGGAGAAGTCGATCTGCGGGTCGATCCCCTGGCTGAACAGGTTCATGCCCAGCGTCACCAGGTCGACGTTGCCGGTGCGCTCCCCGTGGCCGAAGAGGCAGCCCTCGACGCGGTCGGCACCGGCCATCAGGGCGAGCTCGGTGGCGGCGACGGCCGTGCCGCGGTCGTTGTGCGGGTGCAGCGAGATCGCCGAGACGTCGCGGCGGGTCAGGCCGCGGCCGAAGTACTCGATCTGGTCGGCGTAGGTGTTGGGCGTGGACATCTCCACGGTCGCCGGCAGGTTGAGGATGATCTCGCGCCCGGGCTCGGGCTGCCACACGTCCGAGACCGCCTCGCAGACGTGCAGGGCGAAGTCGGTGTCGGACTGGGTGAAGATCTCGGGGCTGTACTGGTAGCCGAAGCCCGCCAGGTCGGAGCCCAGGGCCTGCTCGGCGTACTTCATCACCAGCTCGGTGCCGCGCACCGCGATCCCCACGCACTCCTCGGGGGTCACCTTGAAGACGACGCGCTGGAACAGCGGCGCGGTGGCGTTGTACAGGTGGACGCTGGCGTTGGGCGCCCCGACGATCGACTGCACGGTGCGCTCGATCAGGTCCTCGCGGGCCTGGGTCAGCACGGAGATGCGGACGTCGTCCGGGATCTTGTCGCCCTCCACCAGCTGGCGGACGAAGTCGAAGTCTGTCTGGCTGGCGCTGGGGAAGCCGACCTCGATCTCCTTGTAGCCCATCCGCACCAGCAGGTCGAACATCTTCATCTTGCGGGCAGGGCTCATCGGGTCGATCAGCGCCTGGTTGCCGTCACGCAGGTCGGTCGAGAGCCAGCGCGGGGCCTTCTCGATCTTCTTGGTCGGCCAGGTGCGGTCGGGGACGTCGACGGGGACGAACGGGCGGTACCGCTCGACCGGCATCCCGCTGGCGGACTGCGTGTTGGCGGTGTTGCTCAGGTGGATCCTGGACGTGCTCATGGAAGTGCTTCCTCGGGGTGTGTGCGCCCGGCACAGAGGTCCGGCGCGAGAGGGGGCCGGCGCGCGCGAGTCACCCGCAGCGAGGAGGTCCGGCTGGCTCAGACCCCGCTGCGGCAACCAAGGAGGAGGCGGCGCGTCATGGTCCAGCCAGAGTAGCGCAGCATCCCCGGGCGCCCCAGTCCCGGGGGTCGGCCGGTCCGGTCCCCCGTGGGACGAGCGCCGGCCTGGGAAGATCGGGGGCAGATTTCACCCCGAAGGATGAGGCATCATCGGAACGTGCTGGGATCATTCCGCACTAGTTTTCCGGCCATGTCGATCTCACCCCTGAGGGTCGGCGTGCTCGGCGAGCCCGAGCTCGTCGTCCGAGGCCTCGGGCCGCTGCTGGCTGCCGCCGGCGAGGTGGACGTCGACCTCCGCGTCGTCCCGGCCCCGACGCCGCAGCGGGAGGTCGACGTCGTGCTCCTCGACCCGTACCCGCTCGACCGGCACGACACCACCGCGCGGCTCACCTGGATCGAGGCCGTCGCCCCGGCCCGGGTGCTGGGCTGGGGCTGGCGGCTGCACCCCGCGCTGGTGCGCCGCACCCTGTCCGCGGGGGCCCGCGGCGTGGTGGCCAAGACCTGCGGGGGCGTCGAGCTGCTCGCGGCCCTGCGCACGGTGGCGACGGGTGGCTCGGTCGTGCCGCCCACCGGCCCCATGTTCCCCGGGCTCTCCGACCGGCAGGCCGAGGTGCTCGTGCTCATCGGGCTCGGACAGTCCAACGACGAGATCGCCGCCAGCCTCGGGGTGTCCGTCAACTCGGTGAAGACCTACATCCGCGAGATCTACCAGCGCACGGGCACCGCCCGCCGGACCCAGGCCGTCGCCTGGGCGCACCGGCACGGCTGGGCCCCCTGACCGCCGGAGCACCCCGGCCGCACCCGGGTCAGCGGGCGCCGACCAGCTCCTTCTCCCGCGCGTCGTCGGCGGGGCCGAGCGCCAGGTCGGACCCGGGCGGGTCCAGGAGCACCAGCGCGCCGGACGTCCCGGCGGACGCGAGCCGCGACCGGCTCGGGACCGTCGGCGCGGCGAGGCCCGCCGGCCCACCGGTGGCCGGGGCCACGAAGCGCAGCCGGGGCTTCTCGATCGGCTCGGGACGGCGGCCGGAGCGGCGCAGCGCGGCACCCATGTCGCTCGGCGGCTGAACCGCCCGACGTCGGGCCTGGGCCGCGGCGGGCACCGTGTTGGGCACCGTCTCGGGCGCGGTGCCGTGGCCGGCGTCCGCGGCCTGCCGGGACCGGACGGCGGAGCGCGCCATGGCCGGGGCGGCGGTCGGGCCGCCGCTGACCAGGCGGCGCAGCCCGCCGCCTGCCGGCGCGGTGCCGCGGGCGACCGGCTCGGCGGCAGCGTCACGGGCAGCGACGGCCTCGCGGGCGGCGGCAGCCTCCCGGGCGGCCGCCGCCTGCTGGGCTGCGACGGCCTCGCGGGCCGCAGCGGCCCGGGACTCGGCCTCCGCGCGCAGCGCGCGGACCCGCAGGGCCTCCAGCTCGGCGGCGGCGCGGAGCTCCTCGCGCTCGGTGACCAGGCGGGCGGCCTCGCGCTCCGCCGCCAGGGCGGCCTCCTCCGCCAACGCCGCCTCGGCGCTGACGGCCAGGACCGGAGCAGCCACCGGAGGAGCCACCGGCACAGCCACGGGCTCGGCCACGGGCTCGGCCACGGGCGTGGCGACCGGGCCGCGCAGGCGGGCCGCGATGGCCAGTGCGAGACGGCGCCGGCGCGTCATGTACCGGACGCCGTGGGCGGTCTTGTTCCAGGCCGGCCGCCACGACGGGAAGCAGAGCTCGAGGAACGCCAGCACCGTGGCGGTCGAGAGCAGCGCCCACCACACCGGCGTGAGCAGCACCAGGTGCCGCATGCTGCCGAGCTGGCGGGTGCGTGCGGCCACGTAGAACGACACCGACGCCAGGCCCAGGTTGCCGACCAGCAGGAGGCCCAGCCCCGCGTAGTAGACGGGCAGCCAGAAGAGCGACTCGATGAGCGGGGAGCCGGTGACGAGGTACACCGCGGTGAGCACCCACAGCAGGGGGGCCAGCAGCAGGGAGAGGAACGTCCCGCCCACCTGGAGCAGGAACACGGGGTAGCCGACGGGGCCGAGCGCGCGCAGGTTGCGCAGCGGGTGCCGCAGGAGCACCAGCGAGGTCTGGGCGTAGCCCTTCACCCAGCGGCTGCGCTGGTTGATCGCGGCCGAGGCGGTGAGGACGGCCTCCTCGTCGGTCCAGCTGTCGAGCAGGCCGGTGCGCAGCCCGCGCGCCGCGATCGTGCCGCCCAGCTCGGCGTCCTCGGTGACGTTCCAGGGGTCCCAGGCGCCGACGGAGGCGTCCTGCGGGTCCGGCATGACGGGCATCTGGTCGGGCTCGAGGGCGACGGACCGCAGCACGCTCAGGGGGAAGTGGTTGGAGGTGCCGCCCAGGGGCACCGGCAGGGCGAAGCGGTCGAGGCCGGCCAGGACGAAGCCGAAGTGCAGGAGGTACTCGTTGCCGAGGAACCGCGTGGTCCAGGTGGTGGGCCGCACGTCGAACCCCTCGGCGTCACGCAGGACCCGCCCGCTCTCGTCCCGCAGCGGGACGGCGTTGTCGAACACCAGGCGCGCCTGCAGGCAGCCGAGCCGCTCCCCCGCGAGCTCGGCGGCGCGGAACGTCTCGACGGCCCGTCGGAGCTGGCCCGGCTCGGGCTTGTCCTCGGCGTCGTAGATGACGACGAACTCGCCGGTGGCGAACTGGAGCGCGTAGTTGCAGGCCTTGGGCTTGCCGTACGGCGCAACCGCCGGGGTCACGACGATCTCGACCCACGGCGGCAGGTCGGCGGCCAGGGCCGCCTCCACCGTCTCGGTGTCGCGCTCCTCCAGGACGAGGAGGCACTGGAGCCGGTCCTTCGGGTAGTCCATCGCCGACATCGACGCGACCACGAGGGGGATCATGTTGGCCTCGTGGTACATCGGGTGCAGCGTCGTGTAGCGCGGGAGGTCCTCGGTCTCGACGTGCACGCGCGGCACGTGCCGGTGCCCGCCGCTGGCGAGGACGAGGAACAGCCGCAGCGCGACGTAGGCCACGAGGAACAGCGTGGTCCCCGTGAGCAGGAGGCGCACGGGCGTCAGCGGGCTGACCAGCGCGGTGGCGGCCAGCAGGAGCAGGGCCGTCACGGCGACCACGCGCTGCGCGCGGGTGAGGGTCACGTCCGCGGTCTCGCGCCGCCACCCGGTGCGGCCCGTCGAGGACGCCGCGGGGCGCGGCGCCGCGCCGCCCGGCGTGCCCAGCGGGCCGGTCCGCCCGGTGCTGGTGGGTGCCGTGTTGGTGGGAGCAGTGCGGGTGGGGGCGGTGCCGGCGGCGGCCGTCCCGGTGGAACCGGTCCGCCTGTGCGGGGTGCGGTGCACCACCGTCTCCTGGGTGAGGCTCACGAGGTCTCCCTGCGCACGTAGATCCGGAGGTCGTAGGTCTTCAGGAGCAGCCGGTAGTCCCGTCGCACGGCGTCACTGCCGCGCAGCCGCTCGGTCACGAGGTCGGTCGAGCCGGGCGTCACCCGCATGACGATCACGTCGATGTCGGCCGCCGCCGGGTCCGCCAGCGCGGCGTCCCACTCGCTCGACGTGCCCTCGTAGACGAGTCGCTCCTGGAGCGGGAAGACGACCCACTCGTTGGAGAAGGCCTGCGCGAGCACCAGCCCGTCGGTCTCGCTCGCCACCGTCAGGCCGGCCGCCCGGTCGGGCGCGTAGTCGGCGCGCGCCTGCAGCGCCTCCTCGTAGGTGATGACGCCGTCCGTGGGGTCGACGGAGGACTCGCCGAAGGCCGCGAGCGCGGGGGCCAGGAACACCAGCGTCGCCGCTGCGGCCAGCACGACCGGCACGGCGCCCCGGTGCGCCGGGCGCACGAGGCCCCGCCGGCGCGCGAGCCCGACCAGGGCGCGGGACACCGTCGCGGCCAGGTATCCCGTGAACAGGGCGACCGGGAGGATCCACACGACGGCCATGCGCAGGTTGTAGAGGAGCCCGTCCACCTCCACCACGTTCATCGGCTGCGAGCCGGAGTAGAGGCCGTAGACGAGGAACGCCCCGGGCGCCGTGGTGGAGAGGAACGCTGCCCAGACCGCGGAGAACCGCTCCCGCACCGCCATCACCACCAGGCCCGCGCCACCGGTGACGAGCAGCCCGACCGGGATGGTGTGCAGCACGGCGTAGCCGTAGGTGCGCACGGTCCGGGAGAGCTCGCCGACGACCTGGTCGCCGATCTCGCTCACCTGCGCCTTGCTGCTGTAGTCACCGTGGAGCCAGACCAGGGCGTCGCCGAAGATGATCTGGCAGTACGCCAGCCAGGCGACCAGCCCGAGCCCCATGTAGAGGCCGAAGAAGAGGGCCAGACCCTGCCCCTCGGCGTCCCCGCGGAGGAAGCGGTCACCACGGCGCCACGACGCGTAGACGACGACGCACCACAGGGCGGCGTCGAACACCCAGGCCTCGTAGCGGACGAAGACGAGGAGACCGCAGGTGAGGGCGGAGAGGAACAGCCAGGGCACCGACTCGTCCTGGCACCACCGGACGACCCCGAGCACCGCCACCGCGACGCCGCAGTACATGAGCGTCTCGGTCATCGGGGTCGCCTGCAGGAACAGCACGTTGACGTTCAGACCGAAGACCCCGGCGGCCACCAGCCCCGCGACGTGGGAGCCCGTGGACCGGCGGCCGACGGCGTACAGCGCCACGACCGTGCCGACGTAGGCCGCCATCGAGAAGACGCTGCCCGCGAGGCCCGACAGGTAGAGCGTGTCGTTCCAGGCCAGCAGCATGATGCACAGGTGCTGCAGCGGCAGCCAGATGCCGCCCAGCTGGGCGAGGCCCGTCTCCTGGCCGACGACCAGGCGCCGTCCGATCAGCAGGTGCGAGACGGTGTCCTTGTAGCCGAGCACCGCACCGTCGCCCGCGAAGAGCAGGTAGGCACCCACCGACAGCAGGGTCGCCAGGAGCACCACGGCAGCGCGGGCACGGCGGGCATCAGGGAGCACTCGACGCATTCTGGCAACACTTGTGGCCTGACGTGACCGGTTCCGACCATTCAGTGACCTATCTCCCTGACATGGCGTCGCCCCGGGCGCCGCGAGGTCGGGGTCGGAGGCGCCCGGCGGGTACGATCCGCGCCGACGGGAGCCGCCCGCGCCGCGCTCCCCCGCGCGTCACCGCACCGGCCCGTCGTCCGCCCACTCCCGGAGGAACCGTGCCCCGCACCCCGTGCCGCCAGCGTCTGCGGAGCCCTGCGCTCCGCCGAGTGCTCGGTCTGGTGACGGCGGCGGCGCTCCTCCTCCCGCTCACCGCCTGCAGCCTCGGAGCGGGGGCCGGGGACTCGTCGGGCGCCCTCCAGCTGGAGGCGCCGTCCGTCGGCGCCTGCCGGCAGCTCACGGCCGCGGACATCGCCGCGGACTCCAACAGCAGCGCCACGGTCGACTGCTCGTCGCGGCACACGGCGGAGACGTTCGCCAGCGGCGAGCTCCCCGCGCGCCTCGCCGACGACGCCGCGGACTCCGAGCAGGTCAGCCTGTGGGTCCACACCCGGTGCACGACCCGGTTCGAGAAGCACCTCGGCGCCGACGAGTCGACCGCGATGCGCACGATCCTCTCCTGGGTCTGGTTCCGCCCGACCGACGAGGAGTGGGCGGCGGGAGCCCGGTGGTTCCGCTGCGACCTGGTCGGGGGCGGCCCCCAGCTCGACGGCTACCGCTCGCTGCCCGAGAGCACCAAGGGACTGCTGGCCACGCCCGACGACGTGTGGATGCTCTGCGTCGACGGCGAGACGCTCGAGAGCGGGCAGCAGGTCGACTGCTCCAGCGAGCACACCTGGCGCGCCGTCACGACCATCAAGGTCGTGCCCTACCCCGACACGCCGTACCCGGGTGACGCGACGGTGGAGTCCACGACCAAGGACTACTGCGAGGAGTCCGTGGACGCCTGGCTGGGCTATCCGGACGACTTCGACTACGCCTACACCTGGTTCGGCCAGGACGCCTGGGCGCAG
This sequence comes from Nocardioides sp. GY 10127, assembly GCF_004919085.1. Taxonomy (GTDB): domain Bacteria; phylum Actinomycetota; class Actinomycetes; order Propionibacteriales; family Nocardioidaceae; genus Nocardioides. The sequence continues at coordinate 39,919 of NZ_STGL01000003.1, forward strand.
GGCAACCGGCGTTCGGTCTGCTGGGCGGAGACGAGCACGTGAGCGGACGTCGCCGGGCACGCCGGAGCCTGCGGGCCCGGCTGCTCGCGCCCCTGGTCGGCGTGGTGGCTCTCGCGCTGGTGGTCGGGCTCGGCCTCCTGGCCTACCGGCTCGTCGGCGCCGCCAGGTCGGGGAGCGACGTCGCCGCCGAGCCGTCGTCCGCGGTCCCCTCCGGGGCCTCCTCCGGCGCCACTCCTTCCGGCACCACTCCTTCCGGCTCCGGCTCCGCGACGGGCTCGGGGTCGACCTCGCCGTCGCGCACGGCGTCCGCGAAGGCGTCCGACACGGCCTCGGCCGACGCGTCGGTCGACCGGCCCGCGCAGGGCGCCTGCTACCGCCTGGGCTACGACGCCGTGGTCTCCCCCACCAGCTCCGCGAAGGCGGTGCCCTGCCGCAGCCGGCACACCACCCAGACCTTCGACGTCGCCGAGCTCGACTCGGTGGTCGACGGCCATCTCCTCGCGGTCGACAGCTCCTACGTGTCCGCGCAGGGCGCCACCACGTGCCCCGCCGCCCTGGTCGACTACCTGGGCGGCTCCGAGGAGCGCTGGCGGCTGTCGATGCTGCGCAGCGTCTGGTTCACCCCGTCGCTGGCGGAGTCGGACGCCGGCGCGACCTGGCTGCGCTGCGACGTCGTCCTGCGCTCGGGGACGCGGCTGGCCCGGCTCGACACGGGCCTGGCCGGCGTCCTCGCCACCTCCGCCGGCCGCCAGGAGTACGGCATGTGCGGGACCGCACGCCCCAGCGCCTCGGACTTCTCCCGGGTGCCCTGCGGCGAGACCCACACGTGGAAGGCCCTGAGCAGCGTCGACGTCGGCACGGCGGGCGGCGCCTACCCCGGACGCAAGGCGGCGCGGGCCGCCGGGCAGTCGACGTGCGAGTCCGCCGGCCAGGCCGCCGCGGGCGGCTCGCTGGACTTCGAGTGGGGCTACGAGTGGCCCACCCGCGAGCAGTGGCAGGCCGGGCAGACCTGGGGCTACTGCTGGGCGCCCGCCTGAGCGGGCCACCCCTCACCTGCCACTCCTCACCGGCCACTCCTCAACGGCCGCCGGCCCGGCAACGGCTCAGAAGCCGAGCTTGCGCAGCTGGCGCGGGTCGCGCTGCCAGTCCTTGGCGATCTTCACCTGGAGGTCGAGGAAGACCGGGGTGCCGAGCAGCGCCTCGATCTGCTGGCGGGCGGCCGCGCCGACGGTCTTGAGCCGGGCGCCCTTGCGGCCGATCACGATGCCCTTCTGGGAGTCGCGCTCGACGTAGAGGTTCGCGTGGACGTCGAGGAGCGGCTTGTCGGCCGGGCGGTCCTCGCGCAGCGTCATCTCCTCCACCACCACCGCGATGGAGTGCGGGAGCTCGTCGCGGACGCCGTCGAGCGCCGCCTCGCGGATGAGCTCGGCCACGAGGGTCTCCTCGGGGGAGTCGGTGAGCTCGCCCTCGGGGTAGAGCGGCGGCCCCTCGGGCAGCCGCCCGACGAGCAGGTCGGCCAGCAGGCCGACCTGGCTGCCGTCCTGCGCGGAGACCGGGACGATCTCCAGCCAGTCGGTGCCGGTGTCGTGGCCCAGCGCGGAGATGTCGAGCAGGTGCTCGGCGATCCGCTCCGGCGAGGCGAGGTCGGTCTTCGTGGCCACCGCGATCTTGGGGGTCCGCTTGACCTTGGTGAGCTCGTTGACGATGAACCGGTCGCCGGGGCCGATCTTCTCGTTCGCGGGGAAGCAGACCGCCACGACGTCCACCTCCGACCAGGTCGAGAGCACGAGGTCGTTGAGGCGCTCGCCGAGCAGGGTGCGGGGGCGGTGGACGCCGGGGGTGTCGACCAGCACGAGCTGGGCGTCCTCGCGGTGGACGATGCCGCGGATGACGCTGCGGGTGGTCTGCGGCTTGTCGCTGGTGATCGCGACCTTGGTGCCGACCAGGGCGTTGGTGAGCGTCGACTTGCCCGCGTTGGGGCGCCCGACGAACGACGCGAAGCCGCTGCGGTGGCCCTCGGGGATCACGGCGCCGGAGCCGAAGACCGGCGGTGCCGGCGGCGGGAGCTTGGTCATCTGGTCTCCTCCCGGGCGGCGTCGTAGTCCGCCCAGATCTCCTCGTCGCTCTTGCCGGCGGCCTTGCCGGCGCGCCAGATGGGGCCGGGGTCCACGGCGCGCGGCTGACGTTCCTGCCCGCCGCGCCAGTAGCCCATCACGTCGTAGTGGTCGGAGGCCATCTTCACGTCCCGCATCAGGTGCTTGCGGATCGCGCGCATCTGCGCCGACTCCCCCGCCATCCAGAAGTACCCGGGGCCGTCGGGCCACGTGAGGCCCTCGACCACCTCGGCCAGGGCCGAGGCGCCGGGGGCCGGCTGCGGCAGCCACGTCACCGGAGCGCCCTCGGGCAGGTACCCGGGCACCGGCTCGGGCACCTCGGCGTGCACCTGGACGGGCAGGCCCCGCGCGAGGGCGTGCTCGGCCGTCCGTGCCATCGCCGGGAGAGCCGTCAGGTCGCCGACGAGGACGACCCAGCCCGCGTCGTCCGGGATGCTCACCGAGCCCTTGGGGTCGGTGACCGTCACCTGCTCCCCCACCACCCCGTCGGGGCGCTGGGACCACTCGGTCACCAGGCCGTGGTCGTGGACCACGACGTCGAGCACGAGCTCGCCGTCGGACCACGAGCGGACCGTGTAGTAGCGGCTCTGGAACTGGCCCGGCACGACGAGGCCGAGCCACTCGTCCGGGACCCCCGTCGAGACCAGGTCGGCCAGTCCGTCGCCGCCCAGCACCAGCCGCACGAGGTGCGCGGAGAGCGGCTCGCGGCGCAGGACGGTCGCGGTGTGCTGCTGGGCCCGGGTGCTCACCGCACGAGGCTACTCACCGCGTGCGGTGGGACCCGAATCCCCTCGCCGCGCACGTCCGCGCCCACCCGTGGACTCACCAGGTGGGACGCAGCCCGAACCCGTCGTCGCCGTCCTCGGTGGTGCGCGTCGCGAGGACCTGGTGCAGCTGGATCTCGTTGCGCTCGAAGGCCAGCCGCGAGCCGGCCATGTACAGGCCCCACACGCGGGCGGTGCCGAGGCCGACCTCGGCCACGCAGGCGTCCCAGTTCTCGACGAGGTTGCGGTTCCAGTCGCGCAGCGTCATCGCGTAGTGCTTGCGCAGGTTCTCCTCGTGCACGACCTCGAGGTCGCAGTCCTGCGCGGCGGCGATGATCGTGCCGGAGCCGGTGAGCTCGCCGTCCGGGAAGACGTAGCGGTCGATGAACTGGCCCGTGGACGTGGGCTTGTTGTGCGGCCGGGTGATCTGGTGGTTCAGCAGGCGACCGCCCGGGCGCAGCCGGGAGCGCAGGAACGAGAAGTAGGCGGGGTACTGCTTCACGCCGATGTGCTCCAGCAGGCCGATCGAGCTCACCGCGTCGAAGCCGTCCTCCAGGACGTCGCGGTAGTCGCTGTGCCGCACCTCGGCGAGGTCGCCCAGGCCCTCGGCGTCGATGGCGGCCTTGGCCCAGGACGCCTGCTCGCGGCTGAGCGTCACGCCCAGCGCCTTCACGCCGTAGTGCTTGGCGGCGTGCCGGACCATCCCGCCCCAGCCGCACCCGACGTCCAGCAGCCGCTGACCGGGCTGGAGACCGAGCTTGCGGCAGACCAGGTCGAACTTCTCCTCCTGGGCCTGCTCGAGCGTGGAGTCCAGCTCCGGGTAGACCGCGCAGGTGTAGGCCATCGAGGGCCCGAGGACGTGCTCGTAGAACGTGTTGGACACGTCGTAGTGGTGGTGGATCGCCTCGGCGTCACGGCCGAGCGAGTGGCGGACGCCCTCCACGACCCGGCGCCAGCGCGGCAGCGCCTCCTGCGGCGGGGGCGGAGGCGGGGTGAGCGCCTTGAGCCCGACCGTCGAGGCGAGGCCCTTCACCAGGGCGATCGCGTCGGACGGGGACGGGATGCGGAACTTCGTGTGGTTCATCAGCAGGGCGAGCGCCTCGTACGGGTCGCCCTCGTGGACGCCATGGATCTTCAGCTCGCCCGACACGTAGGCCCGGGCGAAGCCCAGGTCCCCCGGCGCACCCACGACGTAGGCCAGGCCGCGCTCGCTCATCAGCTCCAGCGTGACGGGCGCGTCGGCCGGGCCGGCCGAGGAGCCGTCGAAGACCTCCAGGCGCACCGGCATGCCGTCGCGCATGAGGGACGCCACCGCCCCGCCGATCGTGAAGCCCTGCTGCTGGGAGCTCGCGGTCACTGCTGTCGCACCACCTTGTCGTAGAGAGAGGTCAGTCGGTCGTCCGGGTCGTGCTCGGCCTTCACCCGGGCGAGCCCGGGGCCGTCGTAGAGCCGGTCGAAGGTCTCGCGGTCGTAGAAGGCCTCGGAGTAGAGCGACTTGTGGCCGCCCAGCTCGTGCACCTCCTCCTCGATCGCGCGGTTCGTGGGCCCCTGGGGGGCGTCGGGGCCGACGGGGACGGTGCCCCAGAAGCCGATGTTCACGTAGGTCTCGCCGGGCTCCAGCGGGTAGGTGGGCCAGCGGCCCCCCGAGGAGGTCCCGCGCGCGACGAGCGGACACAGCCACACCGGGCGCATCCCGACCGCGCGGTCGAACCAGGACAGGAAGTCGGCGAGCCGCTCGACCGGCACCTCGACGTCCTGCACCACCCGCTCGCGCTGGGGCCGACCGGCGCGCGCGTCGAGCCGCTCGACCAGCCGGTAGCGCTCGTCCAGCCCGACCAGCTTGTGGTAGACGTCCGAGCGGCGCCAGCGGCGCGGCCAGAGCCGACGCACCAGCGGGTTCTGGACGCCGAACGCCGCCGAGCACCAGAACCAGTCGGTGTCCCAGCGCCACAGGTAGTCGTTCATGGTGAGGACGTCGGTGGCCCGCTCCTGGAGCGAGCGGTAGTACACCTTCTCGCCCGTGTAGTCGCTCGGCGGGGCGTCGGGGTACTCCGCCCACGTGGCCAGCGTCAGGTAGTGCTCACCGGGACGGAAGGAGACGCCGTCCATGCCGTCGACGCTGATCCCCTCGTGCTCGCCGGTGCGCACGACCTCCGCGATCGTCTCCGCGAGCGCGGCGGCGTCGGTGAAGGGCACGTGGCGCAGGCTGACGTAGCCGGGGACGCGCTCGAGCTCGATGCGCAGGCGCACCGCGTAGCCGAGCGACCCGTATGAGTTGGGGAACGCGTCGAACAGGGCGTCACCGGGCTTGCAGGTGACGACGGCGCCGGAGCCGGTGAACACGTCCATCTCCAGGACGGCCTCGTGCGGCAGGCCCGAGCGGAAGCTCGTGGACTCGATGCCGAGGCCCGTGACCGCGCCACCGAGCGTGATGGTCCGCAGCTGGGGGACGACGGTGGGGATGAGCCCGTGCGGCAGGGTCGCCTCGACCAGCCGCTCGTAGGTGCACATGCCCTGGACCTCGGCCGTCGCCGCGACCGGGTCGATCTCGATGACGCCGTCCAGGCCCGTCACGTCCAGGCCGGCGGTGACCCCCGCGCGCGGGCGGAAGAGGTTCGAGGTGCGCTTGGCGAGCCGGACCGGCGCGCCCGCAGGCAGCGCCGCGTAGGAGGCCTGCAGCCTCTCCACCGCGTGCTGGTGCTCGGTCCATCCCCTCGGCAGGCTCACCGGGCCAACCTACGCCGGTGCCGCACGCCGTCGACCCCCACCCGGGACGTGACGTGGCACCCAGTTCCGTGCCTCACACCGCGCCCCGCGGGCACGCGCCGCGCGGGGCGGGCCGACGCCCGCCCCGCGCACGAGTGGTCTCTTCTGGCCCGCACGGGCTCACACGGCACCGCCGACCTCCGTCTCCTCGGCGTCGGCCTCCGCGAGCACCTCCTCGACGTAGGCCCGGGCCCGGTCGTCGGGCAGGCGCATCCGGTAGGCCATCACGTAGACGACCGCGGAGAGCGCGCCGATGAGGAGGAAGGACGTGACGAAGCCGAGCTTCATCAGGTTGCCGGTCGCGGGCTCGGGGTAGCTGCCGAGGAACGAGATCACCGTGAGCCCGACCAGCCACGGGACGACCCAGAGACCGCTGCGCGCGTCCAGGTTCTTGCCCTTGAGCTGACCGACTGCCGCGAAGACCGCGAGCAGGACGAAGCCGATCAGCACGGCGATCATCAGCTTCCACACCGTCGTCCAGCCGCTCCAGTAGACGATCAGGTTGGAGCCCCAGAAGGCCAGGAACGGGATGACGTGGCCGCCGGGCAGGCGGAACGGGCGCTCGGCGTCCGGCACCTGCTTGCGCAGGGCCGCCAGCACCAGCGGGCCCGAGGCGAAGGACAGGACGGTCGCCGAGGTGATGAAGCCGACCAGCTGCTGCCACGACGGGAACGGGAGCAGCGCGACGAGGCCCACGACGAAGGCGATGAGCAGACCGATCATCGGCACGCCGCGGGAGTTCGTCCGGCCGAGGGCCGACGGGGCGTTGCCGTTCTTGGCCATCGCGTAGGTGATGCGCGCGGTGACGGTGGTGTAGATCAGGCCGGTGTCACCGGGCGAGATGATCGCGTCGGCGTACAGGACGACGGCCAGCCAGGTGAGGCCGAGGGCGGTCGCGACCGCGGCGAGCGGGCCGAAGTCGTTGGCGAAGGACAGGCTGGCCCAGGAGCCGGAGTCCGCGAGCGTGCTCGGGTCGAGCGAACCGATGAACGCGACCTGCAGGGCGACGTAGATGACCGCGGTGATGAGGACCGAGCCGATGACGGCGAGCGGCACGTTGCGCCGGGGGTTGTCGGTCTCGCCGGCCAGCTCGATGCCCTGGCGGAAGCCGAGGTAGGAGAAGACGATGCCGCTGGTGGCCACCGCGGTGAACACGCCGTGCCAGCCGCTCGGCTTGAACCCGTGGGAGGTGAAGTTGTCGCCGTGGAAGGCGGTGACGAGGAACGCCACGATCACCAGCAGGATGACGACGAGCTTCCAGCCGACGAGCACGTTGTTGATGCGGGCGAACCAGCGCACGCCGACGGCGTTGACGACCACGAACACGCCCATCAGCACCACCGCGGCGGCGTAGCCGAGGGCCGTCAGCGTGTAGACGGTCGAGCCGTTGACGGTGTTCTCGCTGGTGAACGGGGCGTACCGGGTGCCGTACTGGAGCGCCGCCGCGACCTCGATGGGTGCGGTCGTCGAGACGGCCACCCACGTGATCCACCCGGAGGCGAAGCTGGCGAGGTTGCCGAAGCTCATGTGTGGGAAGCGGACCACTCCGCCGGAGAGCGGGTACATCGTGCCCAGCTCGGCGTAGACGAGGGCGAGCAGCAGGATGAGGAGACCGCCGAGCAGCCAGCTGACGATGGCGGCGGGGCCGGCGGTCTGGGCGGCATTCAGGGCACCGAACAGCCAGCCGGAGCCGATGATCGAGCCCACGCTGGCGAACAGCAGGCCGACCACGCCGACGTGACGCTTGAGGCCCGGGTTCTCGGACGGCGCCGGCGTGGCGGCGCGGGGGGAGGTGTCTGTGGCCATGTCCGCATGGTTGACGCCCGCAACTGCCGAGAAACTCACCCCTTCGGTGGTGTGGATCACCGTGGCCGCGTGGCAGGGGCCACGCGGTCGGACCCGCACCCGGGGAGGCGCGCTCAGCTGAGGAAGGTGGCGCCCAGCGTGCCGCGCGCGTCGCCGTGGTGGACGGGGACGCCGGCGCCGGCGAACTCCGCGACCGCGGCCAGGTCGGCCTCCGCGACGTCCTCGCCGCCGAGGACGACGACGGCCTCGAGCCCGGCGGAGCCGGACGCCACGGCCATCGCGACGCAGACGCCGACGGCCGAGACCGCCAGGGACGGCAGCGCGACGGTGGCGGCGGCGTAGGTGCGGCCGTCGGAGTCGCGGACGGCCGCGCCCTGCGCGGCCTGCGTCCGGGCGCGGGTCGCGCGCGCCAGCGTCACCAGCTTCTTGTCCTCGGCCTCCAGCGTCGCCGGCGGCTCCTGCCGGGTGCGCTCACTCATCCTCGTCGTCCTCCTCGTCGTCGGGCCCGAGGACGGTGATGAGCACCGTCCCGAGCTTGTTGCGTCGTCCCGCCGTCTCCTCCGCGAGGAAGCGCAGCCCGTGCGCCTGCACGTGGGAGCCGGGGATGGGCACCAGGCCCAGGTGCTTGGCCATGAGGCCGCCGACAGAGTCGACGTCCTCCTCCTCGACGGGCACGCCGAGCAGCTCCTCCAGGTCGTCGACCGGGTACCGGCTCGGCACCCGGACGACACCCTCGCCGAGGGCCTGCACGGCCTCCTCCTCGGCGTCGTACTCGTCGGTGATCTCCCCGACGATCTCCTCGAGGATGTCCTCGATCGTCACCAGGCCCGCCGTGCCGCCGTACTCGTCGACCACCACGGCCACGTGCTGGCGACGCGCCTGCATCTCCTTGAGCAGGTCGTCGACCGGCTTGGAGTCCGGCACGAAGTACGGGGCCCGCATGACCTCCTCGACCCGCTGCGTCAGCTCGACGTCCGGGGCCTCGAAGTCGCGGCGGACGACGTCCTTGAGGTAGGCGACGCCGACCACGTGGTCGAGGTTGTCGTCGATCACCGGGAGCCGGGAGAAGCCGCTGCGCAGGCAGAGCGACAGCGTCTGGCGCAGGTTCTTGTAGCGCTCGACGTAGACGACGTCGTTGCGCGGCACCATCACCTCGCGCACCATCGTGTCACCCAGCTCGAAGACGGAGTGGATCATCCGTCGTTCCTCGGACTCGATCACCGAGGACGCCTCCGCCAGGTCGACCAGCTCGCGCAGCTCGGTCTCCGTCGAGAACGGTCCCTGGCGGAACCCCCGGCCCGGGGTGAGGCCGTTGCCGACCGCGATCAGCAGGGCCGGGAGCGGCCCGAGCACGCGGGTGAGGAAGGTGACCGGGCCGGCCGAGAGCAGGGCGACCGTCTCGGAGTGCTGGCGTCCGACCGTGCGGGGGGCCACCCCGACGAAGACGAACGAGACCACGACCATGATGCCGATCGCGGTCAGCACGCTGGCCCACCACGACCCGGCGTACAGCGCGTCCACCTGGAGCGCGACGAGCACGATGGCCGAGACCTCGCACAGCATCCGCAGCAGGAGCGCGGTGTTGAGGTAGCGGGCCGGGTCGTCGAGCATCCGCACCAGCAGCCGGGCGCCGGCCCGCTCCTCGTCGGCGAGCTCCTCCGCGCGGGCGCGGCTGAACGACGAGAGGGCGGCGTCGGCGGCGGAGAAGACGCCCGCGAGCAGGACGAGCACGGCCGCCGTCACCAGCAGCCACACGTGGCTCATGGGGGTGGGTTCACCCCTCCTGGGGCCGCGTGCGCCAGCGGCCCAGCAGCTGGTCCTGGAGCCCGAACATCACCTTGTGCTCCTCGGGCTCCGCGTGGTCGTAGCCGAGGAGGTGGAGGATGCCGTGGGTCGTGAGCAGCTCGATCTCGGCCAGCGTCCCGTGCCCGGCGGTCTCGCCCTGGCGCTCGGCGACGACCGGGCACAGCACCAGGTCGCCGAGCACGCCCTCCTCGGGCTCCTCGTCGGCCAGGCCGGGCCGCAGCTCGTCCATGGGGAAGGCGAGGACGTCGGTCGGCCCCTCCTTCTCCATCCACTGCTCGTTCAGCTCGGCGATGGTCGGCTCGTCCACGGCGCGGATGCAGAGCTCCGCCTCCGGGTGGACGCGCATGGCGTCCATGACGAAGCGGGCCAGCCGGGCCAGGTGGGTGACGTCCAGGCCCTGGCCTGACTCGTCGAGGACCTCGATGCTCATCGCGACCCTCCGGTGCGCTCGGGGCGGTGTGCGGCCTCGCGGCGCTGCTCGGCGCGCGCGTCGAAGGCGTCGTAGGCGGCCACGATCTTGCCCACGAGCCGGTGGCGGACGACGTCCTGGCTGGTGAGGCGGTGGAAGCCGATGTCCTCCACGCCGTCCAGGATGTCCTCGACCACCCGGAGCCCGGAGCGCTGGCTGCCGGGCAGGTCGGTCTGGGTGACGTCGCCGGTGACGACGATCTTGGAGCCGAACCCGAGCCGGGTCAGGAACATCTTCATCTGCTCCGGCGTCGTGTTCTGCGCCTCGTCGAGGATGATGAAGGAGTCGTTGAGCGTGCGGCCGCGCATGTAGGCCAGCGGCGCCACCTCGATGGTGCCGGCGGCCAGCAGCTTCGGGATGGACTCGGGGTCGACCATGTCGTGCAGCGCGTCGTAGAGCGGACGCAGGTAGGGGTCGATCTTCTCGCTCAGAGTGCCGGGCAGGAACCCCAGCTTCTCCCCCGCCTCCACCGCGGGCCGCGTGAGGATGATCCGGTTGACCTCCTTGGCGTGCAGCGCCTGCACGGCCTTGGCCATGGCCAGGTAGGTCTTGCCGGTGCCCGCAGGGCCGATGCCGAACGTGATGGTGTGGGTGTCGATGGAGTCGACGTACTTCTTCTGGTTCAGCGTCTTCGGCCGGATCGAGCGACCGCGGCTGGAGAGGATGTTGAGGCTGAGGACGTCGGCGGGCCGCTCGGTCGTCTCGGCCCGCAGCATCGCGACCGCCCGCTCGACGGTCTCGCCCGTCACTCCCTGGCCGGTGCGGATGATCGTCACCAGCTCGTCCAGCAGGCGCTCGGCCAGTGCCACCTCGCCCGGCTCGCCCTCGAGGGTGATGCGGTTGCCGCGCACGTGGAGGTCGGCGTCGAACGACTTCTCCAGGATGCCCAGGTGCTCGTCCCCGGGCCCCAGCAGGCTGACCATGTCGATGCTGTTCGGGACGGTGACGGTGTGCCGGGTCGTGGTGCCCGCGCGCTCGCTGCGGGCGTCGCTGCGGGCGTCACTGCCGGGGGCGTCGGTGCGGGTCTCGGGAGGAGTCATGGATGCCCCGCGTCGGGGCGCCTTTCGTCTGGTGTGCGGGTCTGGCCCCGGGTGCAACGCACCGGGGCCGCGATGCCTTCCATGCTACGGCGACGGGTCACGGCCGGGCACAGCGGTTTCCACCCCTGGGGGGTCAGGACGAGGTCAGGGCGGGGGCACGGCTGCCGGTGGGGGGGGGACGCGGGCGGGACGCGGGCGGGACGCGGGCGCGGCACGCGGATGCAACGTCGGCGCCCTACCGTGGGCCCATGCCTCCCGGGAGCGACGTGCGCGACTGGCTCGAGGAGGACCCGGACGACGACGACACCGAGCCGTCCTGGTTCCCCGGCCACGGCCTGCCCGAGCACGCCCGGCAGCAGGGCCTGACGCACCACACGCAGGAGGGCGCCCTCCTGGACTTCGCGGGGCGGTTGGACCCGGCCAAGCCGTTCCACCGGGCCGTGGCGTGGGTGCTGCTCGCGGTGTTCTGCTTCCCGGTGCTCGTCTCGCTGGTCCGCGTCGTGGCCGCGCTCGCCTTCCCGTACCGCTGAGCCCCTCACGCCGACCATGCACGCCGCGTCCGGGCGCAGGGCCCGCGCCGCGGCTCAGCCGGGCGGCCAGCCGAGGTCGCGACCGGCCAGCACGTGCAGGTGCGTGTGGAAGACGGTCTGCCCCGCCCCGGCGCCCGTGTTGAAGACCAGCCGGTAGTCGTCGGGGTACCCGGCAGCGGTCGCCACGGCGGCGGCCGTGCTCACGAGCTCGGCCAGCGTCGCGGGCTCGCCCGCAGCGAGCTCGGCCGCATTAGCGAAGTGCGTGCGGGGCACCACGAGCGCGTGCAGCGGGGCCTGGGGGCTGATGTCGCTGAAGGCGACGGTGTGCTCGGTGACGTGCAGCGTCGTCGCCGGGACGTCGCCGGCCACGATCGCGCAGAAGAGGCAGTCCACCCGCCCATCCTGGCACGGCGAGGACGCGGGGCCCCGCCGTGGAGCGCCACCGGTGAGCGACGCCGTGCACCCGGCACGCAACCGATCCCGGCCGACGCGCGTCCCACCTGCACTCCCCCGGCGCGTCCTGCCCGTGCGGCGGTCCGGCTGCGGGGAGTCTTGACCGGTGAGCACAGACGGAGGCACCCCCATGACGAGCAGCGACGAGTCCCCCCGCGGGCACCGCCCCGACGAGCGCCCCCGCGGCGTCCGGCGCGGCCTCGCCGTCCTCGCGCTCGGCGGCCTCGCCGTGTCGGGCTTCGCCGCCTGCGTGGACGACTCCTCGACCACCGCCACCGACACCGCCACCACCGCGGCCGCCGCCACCACGTCCGCGGACGCGGCCACGAGCGGGAGCGCCTCCGCGACCCCGACCACCGGGTCGACCACGGCCGCCGCTGAGGCGAGCAAGGCCTCCGACAGCGCGGCCGGGGAGACCAGCGCCGCCGCCGTCTACTGGGTGGGCTCCACCCCGCAGGGCGACCGGCTCTACCGCGAGTTCGAGTCCGTGACCGGAGAGCCGGCGGCCGCGGCCGTCCAGGAGCTGCTGACCGGCACCCCGGCCGACCCGGACTACCGCTCCCCCTTCGACGCCGGCACGGTCTCCGGCGTCAGCGACGACGGCTCCACCATCACGGTGACCCTGGCAGACGACGCGCTGTCGGCCCGCCCGTCCGGCACGTCGGCGAAGGCGGCGAGGCTCGCCGTCCAGGCTGTCGTCTACACCGTGCAGGGGGCTCTCCAGGAGCGGCTCCCGGTGGTCGTGCAGGACGGCTCGGGCGCGACCACGCTCTACGGGGTCGACACCGCGGGCGGCGTGAGCGAGGGCGCCCAGGCGAGCACGCTGGCGCTGGTCAACCTCACCACGCCCAGCGAGGGGGCCACCCTGAGCGGCACCACCCTCTCGCTCACCGGCGTGGCCAACGCCTACGAGGCCACGGTCCCGTGGGCGATCACCGACGCGGACGGGGACACCGTGCTCGACGGCTTCGTCACCGCCGACGGCTGGGGCGACAAGCTCTACCCGTTCAGCAAGGACCTGGACGTCTCCTCGCTGCCGGCCGGGACCTACACGGTCGAGGTCGCCAGCAACGGCGGCGAGGGCGAGACGGCCCCGACCACCGACACCCGGACCTTCACGATCGGCTGACGCACGACACCCGCGCGCGCCGGGCCGGTCAGCCGCCCCAGCGCGCGGTGCGCGCGAGGAGCGCCGCGCAGGCGGCCAGGCCCGCGGTCGACGTCCGGAGCACCTCGCTGCCCAGCAGGACGGCGCGGGCGCCCGCGGCCTCGAGCGCAGCGACCTCGGAGGCGGTGAGGCCCCCCTCCGGGCCCACGACGACGGCGATGCTGCCCGACTCCGGCACAGGCACGGATGCGAGCGGCTGCGTGGCCTCCTCGTGCAGCACCAGCACCAGGTCGTGCTCCGCCACGAGGGCGAGGACGTCGGCGGTGCTCGCCAGGGTGTCGACCACCGGGTGCCAGGGCCGGCGCGCCTGCTTGGCCGCCTCGCGGGCGGTCGCCGCCCACTTGGCGTGCGACTTGACCGCCCGCTCCCCCTTCCACACCGCCACGCAGCGCTCGGCCGCCCAGGGCACGACCCGGGCGACCCCGACCTCGGTGAGCACCTCGACGGCGAGCTCCCCGCGGTCGCCCTTGGGCAGGGCCTGGACGACGGTGAGCGAGGGGCTCGGCTCCGGGTGGTCGCGCAGCTCCTCCACCGTCACGCTGAAGGCGCGCTTGCCCGTGCTGGCGACCGGCCCGGTCGCCGTGCGGCCACGCCCGTCGGTGAGCACGACGCGCTCGCCCACGGCCAGGCGGCGCACGGCGACGGCGTGGTGCGCCTCGTCCCCCTCGACCGCGACGACGGAGCCGACGCCCTCGTCGGCGAGGCTCGGGACCAGGTGCACGGGCAGGCTCACGGTCGTCCTCGCTCGGTCTCGGGTGGGCGGTGCAGGGGGCTCAGTGGCTGTTGAACGCGTCGCGCAGGCGCCCGAACACGGACCCCTTCGCGCCGGGCTTCACGGTGCCGGACGGCGCCTCCTCGCCGCGCAGGGCGGCGAGCTCGCGGAGGAGCTCCTCCTGCCTGGCGTCGAGCTTGGTCGGCGTGTCCACCGCGATGGTCACGACGAGGTCGCCGCGGCCGCCGCGCAGGCCCGGGACGCCGCGCCCGCGCAGCACCTGCTGGGTGCCGGACTGGGTGCCCGGCCGCACGTCGATCTCGACCTCGGTCTCCAGGTCGGTGACCGGCTCGCGGTCGTCCGGGACCACGTCCGCCTCGAGCGTCGGCAGCGTGATCGCGGTGCCCAGCGCGGCCGCCGTCATCGGGAGGCTCACCGTGCAGTGCAGGTCCGTGCCCTCGCGGGTGAACGTGGGGTGCGCGGCGACGTGGATCTCCACGTACAGGTCGCCCGCCGGGCCGCCGCCCGGGCCGACCTCGCCCTGCTCGCTGAGCTGGACCCGCGTCCCGGTGTCGACACCGGCGGGGATCTTGATCGTGAGCGTGCGACGCGAGCGCACGCGCCCGTCGCCGGCGCACTCGCGGCAGGGATCGGCGATGATCGTGCCGAAGCCGCGGCAGGCCGCGCAGGGGCGCAGGGTGCGGACCTCGCCGAGGAACGAGCGCTGCACGTGCGCGACCTCGCCGGCCCCGCGGCAGGTCTCGCAGGGCACCGGGTGCGTGCCCGGGGCCGCGCCCTCGCCGGAGCAGGTGCCGCAGAGGACGGCGGTGTCGACCGTGATCTCGCGGCGGGTGCCGAAGGCCGCCTCGGCGAGGCTGGCCTCGAGCCGGATGAGCGCGTCCTGCCCGCGGCGCATGCGCGGGCGCGGGCCGCGACCCTGGGCCTGCCCGGCGCCGCCGAAGAAGGCGTCCATGATGTCAGTGAAGGAGAACCCCTGGGCCCCGGCGCCGCCGAAGCCACCGCCGGAGGAGAACGGGTCCCCACCGCGGTCGTAGTGGGCGCGCTTGTCCGGGTCGGAGAGGACCTCGTAGGCCCGGCTGACCTCGCCGAACTTCTCCTTGGCCTCCGGGTCGGGGTTCACGTCCGGGTGGTACTTGCGCGCCATCCGCCGGTACGCCTTCTTGATGGCGTCCGAGTCGGCGTCGCGGGAGACCCCGAGGGTCTCGTACAGGTCCTGGGCCACGGTGTTCCTTCGTGTTCCTTCGCTGGGTGTGCGTGCAGTGCAGTGGTGCGGTGGTGCCCCGGCTGCCGGGGCGGGGGGGTCAGCTCTCGTCGAGGATGCGCGAGACGTAGCCCGCGACGGCCCGGACGGCGGCCATGGTGCTCGGGTAGTCCATCCGGGTCGGCCCCACGATGCCGAGCGAGGCCAGCGCCCCGCCGCCGGGGCCGTAGCCGGTGGACACGACGCTGGTGGAGGCGAGCTGCTCGTAGGGGCCCTCGGCGCCGATGCGCACGGTCACCAGACCGCCCGAGCCGGCCTCGCCGATGAGCTTGAGGAGGACGACGTGCTCCTCGAGCGCCTCCAGGAGCGGGCGGACGGCGGTGTCGAAGCTGTCCCCGAAGCGGGCCAGGTTCGCCGCGCCGCCCACGGCCACCCGCTGGTCGGAGCGCTCGTCGCTCATCGCCTCCAGCAGGACGTCGACGACGGCCGCCACGGTGCGCGGGTCCGCTCCCGGGACGACCGAGGGGGCGCCCGGGGGCAGCTCCTCGGGGTCGGGGGCGAGCTCGCCGAGCGCCGCCATCGCCTCGGCGATCCGCTGCCCGACGGCGGCGAGCAGCACCCGGCTGCGCAGGGCGGCGAGCGCGTCGTCGCCGAGCGGCACGGGGACCTCGACGATCCGCTGCTCGACCCGTCCGGAGGAGAGGATGAGGACCGCGAGCATGCGCTCGGGCCCGAGGACGACGAGCTCGACGTGGCGGACGGTCGACCCCGAGAGCGTGGGGTACTGGACGACGGCCACCTGCCGGGTCAGCTGGGAGAGCAGCCGCACGGAGCGCTGCACGACGTCGTCGATGTCCACCGCCCCGTCGAGGAAGGTGGTGATCGCCCGCCGCTCGGCCGAGCTGAGCGGCTTGACGGTGGTGAGCCGGTCGACGAAGAGCCGGTAGCCCTTGTCGGTGGGGATGCGGCCGGCGCTCGTGTGGGGCTGGGCGATGTAGCCCTCGTCCTCGAGCGCGGCCATGTCGTTGCGGACGGTGGCCGGGGAGACCCCGAGCCCGTGCCGCTCGACGAGCGCCTTGGAGCCGACCGGCTCCTCGGTGGCGACGTAGTCCTCGACGATGGCGCGCAGCACGGCGAGCCGTCGCTCCTCCTGGATCACCCGTGCCTCCCTCTCCTCGCCTGGCACTCCCGAACGTCGAGTGCCAAGACTACTAGCCGGGGCACGGGCGCGCTCCTCGCCCGCGCGGGCGGGGTGGGCGAGCACCTGGACGGGCCGGGGTGCCGGAGCGCGCGTGACGGACGTCCCTGGAAGACCGCCACACCGTCGGTTAGGCTGCACTAAGTTAGGCAAGCCTACCCATTGGACGACCCAGGTCGTCCCCCCGACAGCGCCGTCCCGGCCGCACCGTCGGGGCCACGACCCCGGAGGTCCCCATGACCGAGGCCCGCAGCACCGACCGCGCCGACGCCCGTGCCGCGCGTGCCGTCCTCGCCGCTCCCGCGAGCGCCGCCCTCCGGGTCCAGGCCACCGTCCCGGAGAGCGCCGGTCGGCCGGTCGACCTCGCCGGGGTCTCCCTCGTCGACGACGCGGGCCGCCCCTCCCTGGTCTGCCCCGCCGACCACCCGCTCGCCGAGGCCGCGGCCGCCGGCGTCCCCGTCCGCCTGTGGCTCGCCGGCGCGGAGCCCGGCGACGGTGCCGGCGACAGTGCCGGGCCCGGCTCCGCCCCGCGCCTGGACCTGCTGGGCACCCTGACCGCCGGCTCGGACCTGGGCTCGCTGGTCAGCCTGCGGCTGACGCTCGAGCAGGCCCTGCTCCACCGCGATTCCGGGACCACGAGCCTCGACCTCGCGACCTTCGCCGCGCCCGACCTCGGCCTGGACCCGGCGCTGCTGCGCCGCTGGTGCCAGCACGTGAACGAGGCGCACGGGGACGTCCTGCGTCCCGTGGCCGCGCGCGCGGCCGGCCGGCCGCTGGCACGGATCATCGCCGCCCGGCTCACCGACCTGGACGGCGAGGGCGTCACCCTGGGCTGGATCGACCACGGCGGCGCGCACCAGCGGCGGATCTCCTTCGTCCTGCCCGCGGAGTCGGCCGAGGACCTCGGCCCCCTGCTCCGCGACGCGCTGGGGCTGGCCCTGCACTGACGGCCCCCGTCCCCACCGCACCCGGGCTCCCACCCGGCTGCTGCGCCGGAGTCCTAGGGTGAGCCCGTGACCCCCGCCACCGCCGCCGCCCCGTTCACCGAGGTCGCCGATCGTGTCTGGGTCTCGCGCCGGGCGTGGTGGGACGTCAACGTCACCGTGGTGGCCGGGGAGCGCGGGCTCGTGGTGATCGACACGCACGCCTCGGTGGCCGCCGGCCGGGCCCTCGTGGACGACGTCCGCGACCTCGCCCGAGCGACCGGGACCGGCGACGTGGTCGCCGTCGTCGCGACGCACGCCCACTTCGACCACGTCCTCGGCACCCCGGCGCTGCGCGACGCGTGGGGCGCCGACCTGCCCGTCCACGCCCACGAGGGCTGTGTGGAGGAGCTCCGCGCCTGGGCCTCCGACCCGGGACCCGCGCCTGAGGCGGCGAGCCCCCAGGGGTGGACGACGACGCAGGCCGACGTCGACGCGCTCGTCCTGCCCGACCACGCGTTCTCGGCGGCGGGCTTCGTCGACCTGGGCGACCGCCTCGTCGAGCTGCTGCACCCCGGGCGCGGCCACACCGGCGGCGACCTCGTCGCGGTCGTCGCGGACGCGGACGTCGTGGTCGCCGGGGACCTCGTCGAGGAGTCCGGCCCGCCCGCGCTCGGTGCCGACAGCCACCCCCTCGAGTGGCCGCTCACGCTCGACGTCGTCCTCCCCCTGCTCGGCCGCGGGACGGTCGTGGTCCCCGGTCACGGCCTCCCCGTCGGGCGGGACTTCGTCGAGGAGCAGCGCGCCCAGCTGGGCATCCTGGCCGAGACCGTGCGCGACCTGGCCGGTCGCGGCGTCTCCGTGGAGGACGCCGTCCGGCACGAGGGGTGGGCCGGCAGCGAGCTGCCGTGGGCGCCCGAGGACCTGGGGGACGCCATCCGCCGGATCTACGAGCAGCTGCCCCGCAGCCAGAAGCGCCTGCCGCTGCTGTGAGCAGGACGCCTCGGCGTGCCTCGACGGGCCGCCGAGCCCGTCCACCTAGCCTGCTGCGGTGGCTGATCGATACGGCACCGACGTCCTCGCGGGCGACTGGAACGTCCCGAAGCGGGGACGGGCGACGGAGACGCCGGCCGCCCTCGGCGAGGTCGTCGAGGAGGTGACCACCGACTTCTGCGGCGAGATCGTGGAGATCGACCGCGACCTCCACGTGCTCACGCTGGAGGACCGGCGCGGCACCCGGCGCACGTTCCCGCTGGGCGCGGGCTTCCTCCTCGAGGGTCGGCCCGTCGTCCTCACTCCCCCGGTGACCCGCCCCGGGCCGGAGAAGAAGACCCGCACCGCGTCCGGGTCGGTGGCCGTGCACGGCGCCAAGGCCCGGGTCGCGCGCGCCAGCCGCATCCTCGTCGAGGGCCGGCACGACGCCGAGCTCGTCGAGAAGGTGTGGGGTGACGACCTGCGGATCGAGGGCGTGGTCGTCGAGTTCCTCGGCGGCGTCGACGACCTCGTGGAGCACCTGCGCGACGTCCGGCCCGGACCCGAGCGCAAGGTCGGGGTCCTCGTGGACCACCTCGTGCGCGGCTCGAAGGAGGCCCGGATCGCGGACGCCGTCGCGCGCTCGCCCATGGGCCCCCACGTGCTGGTGGTCGGTCACCCCTTCATCGACATCTGGCAGGCGGTGAAGCCGCAGCGGCTCGGGATCGGTGCCTGGCCGGACGTCCCCCGCGGCGAGGAGTGGAAGAAGGGGACGTGCCAGCGCCTCGGCTGGCCGCACCGCGGGCAGGCGGACATCGCCCGGGCGTGGAAGCACATCCTGGGCGGCGTCCGCGACTACCGCGACCTCGACCCCGCCCTGCTCGGCCGCGTCGAGGAGCTCATCGACTTCGTCACGGCACCCTGATCTCACGCCCGGAGCCACGCCTTGGCCCGCGCCCGGACCCGCGCCCTGGCCAGGGGCGGGACCAGGGCGATCCCGGAGGCGCCCGGCCGCGCGGATGACTAGTGTCGGGGCCAGCACGACACCGGACCACGCCGCCAGGAGCGAACCGTCATGACGCAGTACCCGCAGGACCCGCAGGACCCGCAGCACCCCCAGGAGCCGCACGACAACCAGGGGCAGGCCTCCTACCAGCCCCCCGCTCCGCCGCCCCCGGGGCAGCCCCCGTACGGCTACGCGGCCCCCGGCCCGGCGCCGATGTCCCCCGCCGACGAGACCACCTGGGCCTGCGGCGCCCACTGGAGCGCGCTGGTCGGGTCCGTCATCGGCGGGTTCGCCTTCCTCGGGCCGCTGCTCGTGCTGCTCGTCAAGGGCAACGCGTCGCCGACGGTCCGCGCCCACGCCGTGGAGTCGCTCAACTTCCAGCTGTCGATGCTGATCTACGGGATCGTCTCGGTCGTGCTGATGTTCGTCCTCGTCGGCTTCATCCTGCTGCCGGTCGTCGGGATCGCGTGGCTCGTGCTCACGATCATGGGCACCGTGAAGTCCGCGAACGGCGAGTTCTACCGCTACCCCCTCACCATCCGGATGGTCAGCTGAGGGACCGCCGCGTGGCCGGCCACCGGCCGGCCGGGCAGCAGGTCAAGCAGTAGGCCCGCCTGCAGGTCAGGGCAGCAGGTCGCGCACGACGGCGTCCGCCACGAGGCGGGCGCCGTCGGTGATCCGCAGCCGGTCGCCCGCCCGCTCCACCAGGCCCCGGGCCTCCAGCCCGGGCACGGCCGCCAGGCCCGCCTCGTCCAGGACGTCGAGCGGCATCCCGTCGCGCAGGCGCAGCTCCAGCAGCACCCGCTCCACGCGGCGGTCCTCCGCCGAGAGCACCTCCCGCGCCAGCGCCGGGCTGGCCCCGGACGCGATCCGCTGCGCGTAGGCGGCGGGGTGCTTGACGTTCCACCAGCGGGTGCCGCCGACGTGGCTGTGCGCGCCGGGGCCCACGCCCCACCAGTCCGCGCCCGTCCAGTACAGGACGTTGTGGCGGCAGCGGGTCTCCTCGCTGCGTGACCAGTTGCTGACCTCGTACCAGCGCAGCCCGGCGGCCACGAGCCGGGAGTCGGCCGCCGCGTACTTGTCCGCGAGGTCGTCCTCGTCCGGCATCGGCAGCTCGCCGCGGCGCACGCGCCGGGCCAGGGCGGTGCCGTCCTCCACGATGAGCGAGTAGGCCGAGACGTGGTCGGGCTCGCAGGCCAGCGCCGCGTCGACCGAGGTCTCCCAGTCCGCGAGCGTCTCGCCCGGGGTGCCGTAGATGAGGTCGAGGCTGACCTGGCCGAGACCGGCCTCGCGGGCCCAGCGGACGACGTCGGGCACGCGGCGGGGGTCGTGGGTCCGGTCGAGCACGGCCAGGACGTGGGAGACCTGGCTCTGCATGCCGAAGCTGATCCGGTTGACGCCCACCTCGGCCAGCCGCGCCAGGGCGGCGGCGTCGACGGAGTCGGGGTTGGACTCGGTCGTCACCTCGGCGTCCGGCGCGAGCCCGAACTCCTGCCGCGCGGCCTCGATCACGGAGCCCAGGTCGTCGGGGCTCAGCAGCGTCGGCGTGCCGCCGCCGAAGAAGATCGTGTCGACGGGCAGGTCCACGTCGCCGAGCACCTGCCTCGCCCGCCGCACCTCCGCGACGGCGGCGGCCGCGTAGGTGTCGCGCGAGGCGCCGGGCACGCCCTGGGGGCCGAGCTCCGTGGCGGTGTAGGTGTTGAAGTCGCAGTAGCCGCAGCGCACCGTGCAGAACGGCACGTGGACGTACAGCCCGAACGGGCGCGTGCCGAGTCCGGCGAGGGCCGAGGCCGGGAGCGCGCCGTCGTCGGGGGCGGGCTCGCCGTCGGGGAGGGAGGAGGGCACGTCCCCATCCTCCCTCCCCGCGACGGCGGGGCCCGATTCGCCGAGACCCGATTCGCCCAGACCCGACGTGCCGAGCAGCGCCCGGGAGCGCTCAGGCGTAGAAGGCGTCGATCCGCTCGTGGTTGTGCTCCTCCACGACCGCCCGCTTCACCTTCATGGACGGCGTGAGCTCACCGGACTCGATGGACAGGTCTGCCGGCAGGATCTCCCACTTCTTGATGGTCTCCCACCGGTTGAGGCGGCCGTTGACCTCCTCGACGTACCCGGCGACCATCGCCCGCACCGGCTCGGACGCGACCACCTCGGCGTAGGGCCGCCCCGCCATGCCGTTCTCCTCGGCCCAGGTCGCCATGGCGTCCGGGTCGAGGGTGATGAGGGCGACGCAGTAGTTGCGCTCGTTGCCGAAGACGAGGAACTGGCTGGCGTACGGGCAGACCGCCTTGAACTTCGACTCGATCGCGGCGGGCGCGATGTACTTCCCGCCGGAGGTCTTGAACAGCTCCTTGATGCGCCCGGTGATCGTCAGGTACCCGTCCTCGTCGAGGCTCCCCTTGTCGCCGGTGCGCAGCCACCCGTCCTCGGTGAAGGCGGCGGCCGTCTCCTCGGGCAGGTTGTGGTATCCGGCCATGACGTGCGGGCCCTGGAGCTGGACCTCGTCGCCCTCCCCGATGCGGATGCGGGAGCCGGGCATGGCGGGGCCGACCGTGCCCATCTTGTAGAGGTCGGGGTGGTTCACCGCGGCGCCGGCGGCGTTCTCCGTCATGCCGTAGCCCTCGAGGATGAGGATGCCGGCGGCGTGGAACCACGTGCCGATCTCGGCGTTGAGCGCGGCGGAGCCGGAGATGAAGAACCGGACGCGTCCGCCGAACCGGGCCCGCACCTTGCTGAACACCAGCTTGTCGAACAGCGCGTGCTGGACCTTGAGCGGCAGCGGCACCGACTTCCCGGCGGCCCGCAGCCGGTCGACCTCGAGGCCGACCTTGAACGCCTGGTCGAAGAGCGCCTTCTTCGCGCCGCCCTCGCTCGCGGTCATGGTCTGGATGCGCCCGTAGGCCTTCTCGAAGATCCGCGGCGCCGCGCCCATGAACGTGGGGCGGACGACCGCGAGGTTGTCGATGATCCGCTCGACCCGGCCGTCCACCGCGGTGGGGAAGCCGATGGCGAGCTGCGTCGAGAGCAGCACCTTGCCGAAGGAGTGCGCCATCGGGAGCCAGAGGAACTGGAGGTCGTCGAGGGACAGGATGTCCTGCGCCTTGATCGACTCGCCCTCGAACACCCAGGCCCTGTGCAGCAGCCGGACGCCCTTGGGCCGCCCGGTGGTGCCCGAGGTGTAGATGAGGGTCGCCAGCTGGTCCTGCGTGATCGTCTTCGCCGTCTGCTCGAGGACGTCCGGGTGCTCCGCCAGGTAGGCGGTGCCCCGCTCGGCGAGCTCGTCCATCGTGAGGACCCAGCCCTCGTCCCCGGCCGCGACGGCGCCGTCGATCAGCACGACCGCGCGCAGCTGCGGCAGCTCGGCGCGGTGCTCGCGGAGCTTCGCCACCTGGCCCTCGTCCTCCGCGAACACGACCTGGCACGCGGAGTCACCGACGATGAAGGCGGTGTCCTCGCTGTTCGTGGAGGGGTAGACGGTGGTGGTCGCCGCGGCCGAGCACATGACCGCCAGGTCGGCGAGGATCCACTCGTAGCGGGTGGAGCAGGCGATGCCGACCCGCTGCTCGTGCTCGACCCCGAGGGCCATGAGGCCGGCGGCGAGGGCGCCCACCCGGTCTCCGGCCTGCTTCCAGGTCACGGACTCCCAGGCCTCCCCCACGGGGAACCGGTAGGCCTCGCGGTCCGGGGTCGCGCTGACGCGGTCCCAGAACTGCACGGCGACGTTGGCGGGCAGGTGGTCGACGAAGGCCGTGTCCGGGTTGATCGGCATGGCGGGAGCTCCTCGGGCTCGGGGGCGCAGGGTCGGTCCAGCGTGACCGCACCCCTGTGTGCGGCCACGTGGCGCAGATCACTCTATCTACTGATGGGTAGGTCCGCCTCCCCCGTGCCGCCGTCCGCGGGTCGGCACCCCTCCCAGGTCTGGAGGAGGCGGGGCCGGAGGCGGCAGGGCTCGAGGCGGCTCAGCGCTGCGCAGCGACCGCTCGGCGGCGCAGGTCCGGGTGGAGGTCCGGGACGTCGAGCAGCTCACCGAGCCACTCGGGCCGGGTCGTGGCCGCCTGGAACGCCCTCGCCAGCGTCACGCCGTGCCCGGGCCGGTGCAGGACGCGCACCTCGTCGCCGGCCCGCACCGGGCCTTCCGCGAGGACCCGCAGGTAGGCGCCCGGGCGGCCGTGCTCGGTGTAGCGCCGCACCCAGCCCCGTGCGTCCAGCCCGCAGTGCCCGACCCAGCCGGCGAACACCGAGCACGGGGTCCGCGGGAGGCGCACCTCCACCACGGCGTCCCCGATGCCCCAGCGCTCGCCCAGCTCGGCGTCGTCGACGGCCAGGCCGTCGATCGTGAGGTTCTCCCCCAGCTGACCGTCCGGCAGGTCCGCCTCCAGGACGCCGGACCAGTGGTCGAGCTCGGCGCGCGAGACCGCGTAGACCGCCTTGTCCGGGCCCCCGTGGTGCGTGGTGTTGACGACCTCGTCGCCCTCCAGCCCGAGCCGGTGCAGGTGCACCGGGCCGGTGACCGGGGACTTGTCGATGGCCGAGCGGCCGCCGCCGGCGAAGGTGACCTCGCGGGCGTGGCCGACGTTGACGGACCGGACGGACGGGCCGGGAGCCGCGGCGTGGGGCGTCATGGCCCGAGCATGCCACCGCACCCGGGGCGGCCTCCACGAGAGACGGCCTCCACCGGGTGCGGGGCTCCCTCCGGGCACGGGCAGGGGCCGCGGGGGTTGCGGGACGTCGGCCCGACCGCCGATCGCCCCGGACGGGCCTCCCGCTCGGGAGAGGTGGGCGGGAGGCCCTGCCAGGCTGCCTGTGCCGCTCGGACCGGGGTCCGGCGAGGATCAGGGCAGCATCACGTGCCCGCCCTTCATCTTCCAGAGGAAGTACTTCTCGAACCCGAGCTTCATCAGGTGCGCCTGCGGGCCGGGGATCAGCACCCCGTGCTTGCGCGGAGGCAGCATCTTGTCGGCGAGGATGATGACGCCGTTGTTGCCGGCGTCCATCACGCACACGGCCTTGATGTCGCCGAAGGCCTTCTCCTCGCTGGGGGTCTCCCCCTTCACCTGCGCGGCGATGTTGCGCGCCGCTGTGTGCGCCATCGCCTCGGTCGGGAACCCCGTCTTGGGGATGCCCACCGGCGTCGGCGTGGTCCACGGGACGTCCACCGCGGCCGCGATGCCGACGGCGTAGACGTCGTCGTACTTCTCGGTCTGGTAGGTGTCGCGGACCTTCACGTAGCCCTTGTCGTCGGCCAGGCCGCTGGCCAGCAGGAAGTCCTGCCCCAGGAACGGCGGCACGATCATCGAGTAGCGAGACGTCAGCGTCTCCCCGTTGCCGAGCACGACCGCGTCGGACTCCACGTGGTCGATCCCGACGTCGATGCGGGCGTCGATGCCCTCCTTCTTGAGGAACATCCCCAGCAGCTGCTCGCCGTGCGGCAGCCCGCCGATGCCGAAGTGGCCGAGGAACGGCTCGCTCGTCACGTAGGTGAGGTTGACCTGCTTCTTGAGCCCCGCCTTCTTCAGCTGGTAGCTCATGTTGAAGAGGAACTCGTAGGCGGCGCCGAAGCAGCCGGCGCCCTGGGTCGCGCCGATGACGACGTCGCCCGGGTCGTCCAGGAACCTCTTCCACGCCTCGCCGGCGCGCTCGGCCTGCGGCAGCGTGGTGATGGTGACGGCGTTGTCGGCGAAGCCGGGCACGACGTCGTCGTTGTTGCGGTAGCCGGTGGCGATGACCAGGTAGTCGTAGCCGAGGACGCGGCCGTCGGCCAGCGTGACCGTCTTGGCGTCGGCGTCGACCCCCGTCGCCGCGACGTGCTCGAACCCGACACCGTGCTCCTCCAGCGTGGGGCCGATGGGGAAGGTGAGGTCCTCCCGCTCCCGCTTGCCGAAGGGCAGCCAGATCAGGCTGGGGTTGAACAGGAAGTGGTCGTCCTTGCTGACCACCGTGACGTCGACGTCCCCGTGCAGCTCGTGCTTCACCGCCAGCGCGGCGGTGAGGCCACCGAAGTTGCCTCCCAGGACCAGGACCTTTGCTCGCATCGTCCGCCTCCTCGCGGTCGTCGTTCCACCCCTCACACTCCTCCCCCCAGGGGGTTACGGAGAGGGCAGAAGGTCCCGGCGCGGGAGGCTGAAGGGGCGCTCAGCCGCCGACGGCCTTGGCGACGGTGAGCATCCGCGTGACGTGGTCGCGGACCTCGGCGTCCCGGGCGGCGTCGCCGGGGCGGGCCTCGGCGTCGCGCAGCGCCCAGAAGGCGTTGAGGACGAGCCGGACCAGCGCCCAGCCGCGCGCCCGGTCCTCGTCGAGCCCGGCGGCGTCGACCACCGTCTCGAAGCGCGCGCGGAACGCGCGGGGCCGGTCCCCGGCCGTCTCCTCGAACCGGTTCCACAGCAGCGGCGCCACCTCCCAGGCGGGCTCACCGCTCATCGCCTGCGGGTCGATGGCGACGGCCTCGCCGGTGACGTCGTGCAGGACGTTGCCGTAGTGCAGGTCGCCGTGGACCAGCGTGCCGACGGCCTGCGGGTCCGAGCCCAGGTCCCGGACGAGGGCGAGGACCTGCTCGACCATCCGCCGGGGCAGGGGCGCGCTGCGCGGCAGCGCGCGCAGCGGCTCGACGTACCGCCCGACGTACGCGGGCACCGTGAGCAGGGGCGGCGGGGCCGGCACGTGCAGCTGCCCGTAGAGGCCCGCGACGGTCTCGCAGGCCGTGACGTCCCACTCCTCGCCCAGGTCACGACGCTCGAGCCGCTCCAGCAGGACCGCCCGGCGGTGCGGGTCGGCGCGCAGCAGCTCGGCGGCGCCCCGGCCGCCCCACGTCCGCAGGGCGAGGGCCTCGTGCTCGGTCTCGACGTCGGGGAACGCCACCTTGAGCACCCGCGCGCGTCCGTCCTCGTCACGCACGGGCAGGACGACGGAGGCGTGGCCGTGCCAGACCTCCGGGCCGTCGCCCGGCGCTCCAGCGGGTCCCTCGAGCGCCTCCGGCGTCAGCGTCCACTCCTCGAGCAGCCCCCGCACGGTCGCCGGGACGCGCCCGACCCACGCGGCCCAGTCCGGGCCGCGTCCGGCCATGGCCTCCACGGCAGGGGGCAGCCGCAGGCCGCTCACCCCGCGCTCGAGCGAGGGGTCACTTGCCCTTGCCGCCGCCGTCGCTGCCGCTCGGGGTGCCGGTGGCGAGCGCGGCGACGAACGCCTCCTGGGGGACCTCGACGCGGCCGACCATCTTCATCCGCTTCTTGCCCTCCTTCTGCTTCTCCAGCAGCTTGCGCTTGCGGCTGATGTCGCCGCCGTAGCACTTGGCCAGGACGTCCTTGCGGATGGCGCGGATGTTCTCGCGGGCGATGACCCGGGCGCCGATGGCGGCCTGGATCGGCACCTCGAACTGCTGCCGCGGGATGAGGTCCTTGAGCTTGCCGGCCATCATCACGCCGTAGGAGTAGGCGTTGTCGCGGTGCACGATCGAGCTGAAGGCGTCGACGGGCTCGCCCTGCAGCAGGATGTCGACCTTCACCAGGTCTGCCGCCTGCTCGCCGGTCGGGTCGTAGTCGAGGCTCGCGTAGCCCTTCGTGCGCGACTTCAGCTGGTCGAAGAAGTCGAAGACGATCTCGGCCAGGGGCAGCTTGTAGCGCATCTCGACGCGGTCCGGGGACAGGTAGTCCATGCCCTGGAGGTCGCCGCGCTTGGTCTGGCAGAGCTCCATGATCGTGCCGATGTAGTCGCTCGGCGCGAGCACCGTGGCGTCGACGACCGGCTCGCGGACCTCGTGGATCTTGCCCTCGGGGAACTCGCTCGGGTTGGTCACCTCGTGCTCGGTGCCGTCCTCCATCGTCACCTTGTAGCTCACCGACGGCGCGGTGGAGATGAGGTCCAGGTTGAACTCGCGCTCGAGCCGGTCCCGGGTGATCTCCATGTGCAGCAGGCCCAGGAAGCCGCAGCGGAAGCCGAAGCCCAGCGCGCCGGAGGTCTCGGGCTCGTAGGTGAGCGAGGCGTCGTTGAGCTGGAGCTTCTCCAGGGCCTCGCGCAGGTCGCCGAACTGGTCGCCGTCGATCGGGTAGAGGCCCGCGAAGACCATCGGGTTCGGGTCGGAGTAGCCGCCGAGCATCTCGGTGGCGCCGTGGTGCTGGGTGGTGATCGTGTCGCCGACGCGGGACTGCCGGACGTCCTTCACCCCCGTGATGAGGTAGCCGACCTCGCCCACGCCGATGTCGCCGGCGGGCACCTGCTCGGGGCTGATGACGCCGATCTCGAGCATCTCGTGGGTGGCGTTGGTGCTCATCATCTTGATCCGGTCGCGGTGCCGGAGCTCGCCGTCGATGACGCGGACGTAGGTGATGACGCCGCGGTAGGTGTCGTAGACGCTGTCGAAGATGAGCGCGCGCGCCGGGGCGTCGGGGTCGCCCACGGGGGCCGGGGTCTGCTTGACGACCTCGTTGAGCACCTTCTCCACGCCGAGGCCGGTCTTGGCCGAGACGCGCAGGACGTCCTCGGGCTCGCAGCCGACGAGGCCGGCGAGCTCCTCGGCGTACTTGTCCGGGTCGGCGCTGGGCAGGTCGATCTTGTTGAGCACCGGGATGATGTGCAGGTCCGCGCTCATCGCCAGGTAGAGGTTCGCCAGCGTCTGGGCCTCGATGCCCTGCGCGGCGTCCACCAGCAGGATCGCGGCCTCGCACGCGGCCAGCGAGCGGCTCACCTCGTAGGTGAAGTCGACGTGGCCGGGGGTGTCGATCATGTTGAGGACGTAGGTGCCGGGCTCGGCGCCCTCCTCGTTGCCCTCGGCGACGGCCCACGGCAGGCGCACGGCCTGCGACTTGATCGTGATGCCGCGCTCGCGCTCGATGTCCATCCGGTCGAGGTACTGCGCGCGCGCCGCCCGCTCGTCGACCACTCCGGTCAGCTGCAGCATCCGGTCGGCCAGCGTCGACTTGCCGTGGTCGATGTGGGCGATGATGCAGAAGTTCCGGATGATCGCCGGGTCGGTCTGGCCGGGCTTCGGCCAGGCGGACGGGGGAACAGCAGGCACGGGGTCCTCAAAGTCTCGGGGAGTGTCTCGGGGTGCGTCCGGGACGTCTCGGGCGGGAGCGGGTCGTCACCGACGCCGGGCCGCGGGGCGCCGGGCCGGAGCCGTCCGGCCAGTCTCCCACGCCGCCGTCGGTCGTCCTACCTACCGTGGCCGCCACGACCCACGAGGCGCCCGAGCCGGTGGGCCCCGGGTGCGACACACCGGGTCGCGGCAACCGCTCCCCCGGGCCCGACGGGGCCAGACTGACCCGGTGCTACCCCGTTCCCCGCTGCTGGACGACTCCTCGGCCGACGACGAGGCGTTCGACCCCTTCGACCCGTGGAGCGTCGAGGGCGTGCCGCACGGCCGGACCGTGCGACGGGTCGAGTGGGGCTTCCTGCCCCGGCCGGTGCGTGAGGCCGTCGAGTCCCGCCTCGGGTCGCGCGTCGTGGAGAGCCACCCGAACGCAGCGGGCTGGACGGCCGGCCTCGCGTCGTCCCTCGTGTGCGCCGACGGCAGCACCGCCTTCCTCAAGGCAGCCAACCTGCGGGCGCAGCCGGCCTTCGCCGCCGCCCACCGCGCGGAGGCGTCGGTGCTCCCCCGACTCGCCGCGCACCCCGGCGTCCCCGCTCCCGCGCTGCGGTGGAGCCTGGAGGTGGACGAGTGGGTGGTGCTGTGCCTCGAGGACGTCGACGGACGCCTGCCCGCGCGCCCCTGGTCGGCGCCGGACCTCGGACGCGCCCTCGCCTCGCTGGACGCCGCGGCCGACGCGCTCCCCTCCGCCGCCGCGGACCTCACCGCCGACGGGCTGGTCTCGGACCTCGCGGACGACCTGGCGTCCTGGCCGCTGCTGGTGCCGCTGCTCTCGGGCCTGCGCGACGACCTCGCCCCCGAGCGGACCTGGGACCGGGTGGCCGACGCCGCGGCCGGGGTGACCGGGGCCGTCGCCGGCGAGGCGCTGGTCCACGGGGACCTGCGCGACGACAACCTGCTGCTCACCGACGACGGCCGCGTCGTGTGGTGCGACTGGCCGTGGGCCGCGCGCGGCGCGGGCTGGGCGGACCTGGTGTGGCTCCTGGTGTCGGCCGCGACCGACGCCCACCTGGAGCCCGAGCCGCTGCTGCGGGGCCACCGGGTGGCCGCCGGTGTCCCGGACGAGGCCGTCGACGCCCTCCTCGCCGCCACCGCCGGCTACCTGCTGACCACCGCCGAGCGACGCCCGCCGGCCACCAGCCCGTTCCTGCGGCGGCACCAGCGGCAGCAGGGCGAGGCCGCCCTCGCCTGGCTGTGCGCCCGCCGCGGCTGGTGACGCGTCGTCCACGAGTGGGGGCCCGGGCGGCGACCGGGTACGCTGGCCCGTGTTCGCGGGGTGCTGACGCCCCGCCTCGGGATTTGGGCGGCCTTCCCCGACGCTGTTAATCTCGCTTGTCGCTCGTGAGGCACCCTCTGCCCGCTTGCGCACCCAGACTCGGGTCCGACTCGATCGGCCCATCACGTCAGCGACAACAGACCTGCACGACCGACCCAGAGAGCTAGGCACACCAGTGGCGAACATCAAGTCCCAGATCAAGCGGATCAAGCAGAACAACAAGGCCCACGAGCGCAACAAGGCCGTCAAGAGCGAGCTCAAGACCGCCATCCGCCGCTTCAACGAGGCCGTCGAGGCCGGCGACAACGCCGCCGCGGTCGAGAAGGCCCGCTTCGCCACCAAGAAGCTGGACAAGGCCGTCTCCAAGGGCGTCATCCACAAGAACCAGGCTGCGAACCGCAAGTCCTCCATCGCCAAGAAGGCTGCTTCTCTCTGAAGCCCGCTCGTCGTCGCTGACACGACCCGCCCGGTAGCACCGGGCGGGTCGTCGGCGTTTTTGCGGCCCCCAGCCCGGCCGCAGCCCCGGCGCCGTGGGCGCAGCCCCGGCGCCGTGGGCGGAGAGGCTCAGGACTGCGAGGCGCTGCGCAGCTCGGTGATGGTGAGGACCAGCCGCTCGAGGGTGTAGGCCGCGTCGGTCGCGGCGCCCTTGATGTCGGCGTCCGCCTGGGCGACGGCGCGCACCGCGGCTGCCAGCCCGTCCTCGGTCCAGCCGCGCGACTGCTCCCGGATCGTGCGCACCTTCCACGGCGGGACCCCGAGCTCACGCGCCAGGTCGTTGTCGCGGCCGCCGCCGCGCAGACCCTTGAACCGGGCCAGGCCGCGGGCCGAGCCGGCGAACGCGGAGGTGACCAGCACCCCGGCCACGCCCCGCTCCAGTGCCCAACGCAGCTCCTCCAGCGCTGTGAGCCGCCGCCCGGCGAAGGCCGCGTCGGCCACCGCGAAGGACGTGGCCTCGGCCCGACCGCCGAAGTACTGCCCGACTCGCTCGGCCGAGAGGGACTCCCCCGGGAAGTCGTGGGCGAGCTGGTCGGTGGCCGAGGAGAGCGCCCGCAGGTCCTGCCCGACGGCGCTGATCAGCGCCTGGGCCGCGTCCGGCTCGATCCGGGCTCCCAGCCGGCGGGCCTCCGCCTGGACGAACGCCGGGTACTCCGAGGCGCGCAGCTCCTCCGACTTCACCTCCGTGACGCCGGGCAGCTTGCGGAGCTTGGTGAGCAGTCCCGAGCCCTTGGGGCCGCCGCCGTGGACGAGCACGAGCGCCACGTCCTCCACGGGCGAGCCGGCGTAGTCGAGCAGCCCGTCGTAGGACTCGTCCGGGAGGTTCTCCAGGCCGCGCACCACGATGCAGCGGGTGGAGGAGAAGAGGGACGGGGCCGCCAGCTCGCCCAGCGTGGCCAGCGTGAGGTCGAGGGCGTTCGCCTCCGAGACCTCGGCCTCGGCGTCGTGCTCGCGCACCGCCGCGCGGACGGCGGACACCGTCCGCTCGCCCAGGAACTCCTCCTTGCCGGTCACGAGGGTGACGTGGCCGAGGACGTCGCCCGGGGCCGGTGCGGCGGGCCGGGCGCTCGGGCGGGAGGCGGGGCGTGCGCTGCTGCGCGAGGTGGATCGGGCCATGGTCCGCACAGCGTCCCACACCCCGGCGACAGCCCCGGCGCTCAGTCTCCCAGCAGGGACGCGACGTGGTCCGGCACGTACGTGGTCAGCTCCCGCGGCGGACGCCGGTAGCCGGTGGAGGCGGGGCGCTCGGGCACGACGATGTCGGGCTGCTCGATCTCCGTGTAGGGGATCGTGGAGAGCAGGTGGGCCATCATGTTGAGCCGCGCCTCGCGCTTGACGTCGCCCTCCACGACGTACCAGGGCGCCTCGGGGATGTCGGTGTGGACCATCATGTCGTCCTTCGCCCGGGAGTAGTCCTCCCAGTGCGTGATCGACTGGAGGTCGGTGGTCGACAGCTTCCAGCGCCGCATCGGGTCGTCGATCCGGCCGAGGAAGCGGCGCTGCTGCTCCTCGTCGCTCACCGAGAACCAGTACTTGCGCAGCAGGATGCCGTCCTCCACGAGCAGCCGCTCGAAGATCGGGCACTGGTGCAGGAAGCGGGCGTGCTCCTCCGGGGTGCAGAACCCGAGCACGCGCTCGACGCCGGCGCGGTTGTACCAGGAGCGGTCGAACAGCACGATCTCCCCGCGCGAGGGCAGGTGCTCGACGTAGCGCTGGAAGTACCACTGCCCCTTCTGCTGCTCGCTGGGCGTGGGCAGGGCGGCGATGCGCGCCACCCGGGGGTTGAGGTACTGGGTGATCCGCTTGATCGCCCCGCCCTTGCCGGCGGCGTCGCGGCCCTCGAAGACCACGACGACGCGCGCGCCCGTGGCGCGCACCCACTCCTGGACCTTCACGAGCTCGGCCTGGAGCCGGAAGAGCTCGGCCTCGTAGGTCACCTTGTCCACGCGCTTGCGGGCCTTCGCCATGGCGCGAGCCTAGGACCCGTCCCCGCCGCTCGTCCGGGCCGCCGGTCCCGATCCCGTCGTGACGACCGCCACGTCGCCGTCCTCGTCGGTACGCAGCACGGCGGCCCCGGCCGCGTCGAGGGCCTCCACGACGGACGCGGCGGGGTGACCGTAGTCGTTGTCCGCCCCCACGCTGACGACCGCGATCCGTGCCCCCAGCCCCGTGAGGAGCTCCAGGTCCTGGTGGCTGCTGCCGTGGTGCGGGACCTTGAGGACGTCCACCCGGAGGTCGGGGTAGGCCCGGGCCAGCGCCTCCTGGCCGGGCGGCTCCACGTCCCCGGTGAGCAGCAGCCGCAGGCCGTGCGTCTCGGCGAGGAGGACGACGCTGGCGTCGTTGGCGGTGGAGCCGTCGCCCGGGCCGGCCGCGGGGTCGGCCGGCAGCGGCCAGAGCGTCTGGAGGCGCACGTCCCCGACCTGCTGCACCTCGCCCGCGGCCGCCGTGCGGACGGGCACCCCGGCCACGGCGGCGGCCACCTCCTCGACCCCGCCCGGAGGGTCCAGCAGCCAGGTCACCTCCACCTGGCCCACCTCCCGCCCGTCGAGCACGCCGGCGACGCCGTCCACGTGGTCGGCGTGGAAGTGGGTCAGGACGAGCAGGGGCACGCGCTCGACCCCCAGGTCGTCGAGGCAGTCGTCGACGGCCGTGGGGTCGGGCCCCGCGTCCACCACCACCGCCTCACCCTCCCCCGAGGCGAGCACGAGGGCGTCGCCCTGACCCACGTCGCACGCCACCAGCAGCCACCCGTCGGGCGGCCAGCCCGGACGCGGCAGCGGGACGACGGTCACCAGCACGAGGACGAGGGCCGCGGACGCCCCGGGCACGGGCCGCCGGACCAGCACCGGACCCCAGCGCGCCACCGCGACCGTGAGCACCGTCAGCAGGAGCAGGGCGGCCCCGCTCGTGCCCCAGTCGACGGCCGCCAGCGGGAGGTCCGCTCCCCGGTGGGCGACCTGCACGACCACCGCCACGCACCACGTGGCGACGGTGCCAACGGGCCGTCCCAGCGCCGGGTGGACGAGGCACAGCAGCCCGCCGAGGAGGCCGAGCACCGTCGCCGGCGCGACGAGCGGCTCCGCGAGGAGGTTGGCCCCGACCGCGACCAGGGACACCTGGCCGGAGATCGCGGCCACGACGGGCGTGCACGCCAGCTGGGCGGCCGTCGGCACGGCCACCGCCTCCGCCACGCCGGCCGGCAGCCAGGCGCGCAGGGCGTCGCGCCAGGCCGGCGCCAGCCACACGATCCCGCCGGTCGCCAGGGTGGAGAGCGCGAACCCCGCGCTCGTGGCCAGGCCCGGGTCGAGGAGCAGGAGCACCAGCACGGCCGCACCCAGGGCCCGACCCGCGCGGCGTCCCCCGTCGGGCCCCAGGGCGACCAGCCCGACGGCGCCCATCGCCGCCGCACGCAGGACGCTCGGCTCGGTGCGGGCCAACAGGACGAACCCGACGATGCCCGCCGCCCCGACCACGCCCAGCCACCGCCCGCGCACCCCGAGGAGCCGGGCCACCCAGACGAGCAGGCCCACCACGAGGGTCAGGTTGGTGCCCGACACCGCCAGGAGGTGCGTGAGCCCGGTGGCGGCGAAGTCCGCCTGCACGTCCTGCGACAGGCCGCTGTCGTCGCCGTTGACCAGCGCCGGCACGAGGATGCTCACCGGCTCAGGCCGCCCGGCCACCGCCTCGTGCAGGGCGGCCCGGACCCTCGCGCTCGCCCGCCACCACAGGTCGGGGGCCCGCGTCTCCTGCCACGCGCCCACGGGCGTGAGGACGGCCGCCAGGTCCTCCCCCTCCGGCGGCATCAGCCGCCCGGAGGTGGTGACGGTGCTGCCCAGCCGCACGTCGGCCCAGGAGGTGTCGGCGAGGACGAGGACGGGGGCGCCCAGCGTCCAGCCGGTTCCCGGGCTGCCGCTCCGGGAGCCTCCGGCCGCGGGCTCCTCCACCCGCAGCACCCGGGCGCGCACCAGCACGCCGTCGGCGAACCGACCGGCGATCTCGCGCGGGTCGCCTGTGACGAGCAGCCGCACCTCCACCAGCGCGTGGTCCTGGGCCATCGCCCGCAGCGGGGACGTGCGGACCTGCTCGGCCCGCGCCAGGGCGGCGCCCCCGACCGCGAGCGCCACCAGCGCCAGCACCGACGCGGTGAGGACCGCGGGCGCGGGCAGCAGCCGAGCCCCTCCCAGCGCGAGCGCCAGCGCCAGCAGCGCCGCCGGCACCACGGCCACGGACCAGCCCGGGCCCGCGGCCGCGAGCAGCCCACCGCACCAGGCCGCGAGACCGGCGAGAGGCAGCCGCCAGTCGTGACGCGACCCGGTCCCCCGGTCCGGCACATCGCGGCTCATGCCGGCACCCGGCGCCACTCAGACCGTCACGTGCGGCCGGACCGTCGCGAGCGTGGCCTCCCCGATCCCGGACACGTCGAGCAGCTGGTCGACCGAGGTGAACGCCCCGTTCTCCTCCCGCCAGGCGAGGATCGCCGCCGCGGTGACCGGGCCCACCTGAGGCAGGGTCTCCAGCAACGCCTGGTCCGCGGTGTTGAGGTTCACGAGGGCGCCGGCCGCGCTGTCCGTGCCCGTCGTCCCCGAGGCCACCGAGGCTCCCGGCGCAGGAACGACCGTCGCCCCCGCCGCCGGCTGCACGCCGACCAGCACCTGCTCACCGTCCACGAGGACGCGGGCGAGGTTGAGGCTGGTCAGGTCCACCCGCGGGCGGGCGCCACCCGCCTCCGCGAGCGCGTCGGCGACCCGGGAGCCGGCGGGCAGGACGACGATGCCCGGCCGGCGCACCCGGCCCGCGACGTCCACCACCACCTCACCGGTGGCCCCGTCGGAGACAGGGTCGGTCACGGGGCCCGTGGCAGTGCCCGCGACGCCGACGGCCTCGGTGGAGCCGGCGGCCTCGGCCGGCGTCACCAGCAGCGCGGCCGAGCCCGCGGGCGACCCTGATGACTCAGCGGAGGACGGCTCCGCGGACGACGACGCGACGGCGAGGGCGCCCTGGGTGGCCGCGGCGGGGCTGAGCACCGTCGGCCGGGGGTCGGACCGCACGACCCACCACGTGGCCACGACGAGGGCCGCCGCCACGAGCCCGGCCAGCACCGCCACCTGCGCGGCACCGAACCAGAGCCGGTGGCCGACCGCTGCGCCGCCGCCGACGAGACCGGAGGCGAGCCGGCCGGCGGGGTGCTCCCGCACGCGCTCCACCGCGGCCCGGCGGAGCTCCTCGGTGCGCGCCGCCGCGAGCCCGGTGCCCGAACGGTGCCGCCCGGGCACCGGCAGGGGCAGGCCGGGGCCGTGCCCCGTCCCAGCGGGCTCAGCGGGGTCAGCGGGGTCAGGGAGGTCGCCGGGCTCACCGGGGGCGCCGGCCAGGTGGGCGAGCCGCCGGGCCAGGGCCTCGGCGTGCTCGGGCGAGGGTCGTCGGGTGCGCATGCCGGCGACGCTAGGGAGCGGCACCTCCTCCCGCGGCCGGCTGACGGATCGCTGGGGACGACCCGGCGACGGCCTCGGCCTGTGCACGCCTCGTGGCTGCCCGCCCGGGCCGCCGCCCGTGCGGGGACGTGGGACCGGTCGGCCTCAGGCCGGCGCGACCCCGACGGCGAGCATCCCGGGCCCGGTGTGCGCGCCCAGCGCCGCGGTCACCTCGGACTCCCAGGCGCCGCCCCAGGCGTCCCCCAGGGCCGCGGAGAGTCGCTCGTCCAGCCGGTCGCGCAGGGCGACGGCCCGCTCGGGCGTGGCCAGGTGGCCCACCACGACCCGGACCCGCTCCCCGGACCCGTCCGTGTCCCGGGCGCCCAGCGCCGCCTCGACCGCGAGCTCCTCCAGCCGGGCCAGGGCGCGCGAGGCGGTCCGCACGCGCTCGAGCGGCGCCACCCGGCCGTCGGTCACCGTGAGCAGCGGCTTCACCGCCAGCGCGCCGCCCAGCAGCGCCGCGGCCGGGCCGATGCGGCCTCCTCGACGCAGGTGCTCCAGGGTGTCGACGTAGCAGAGCGTGGTGGCACGGGCGGCGCACCGCCGCGCCGCCTCCGCACAGTCCTGGAGGCCGGCGCCACCCGCCGCCGCGTCCGCGGCGGCCAGGGCGGCCAGGCCCGTGGCGGGCCCGACCTGCCGCGAGTCGACGACCTCGACGGGCAGGTCCAGCCGTCGGGCCGCGAGCCGGGCCGACTCGACGGTCCCCGACACCTCCCCGGAGAGGTGCACCGCGACCACGGCGTCCGCCCCGGCCGCCGCGAGCCCCTCCCAGAGGGCCACCAGCCGCTCCGGGGAGGGGCGCGACGTCGAGACCTGGCGTCGCGCCTCGAGGGCGGCGACCAGGCGCGCGGGCGTGGCCCCGTCGGGGCCCTCCTCCAGCCGCTCGTCGCCGAGGACGACGTCGAGGCCGACGACCGTCAGGCCGTGCTCGACCGCCAGCCCCGCGGGGAGGCTGGCGGTCGAGTCGGTGACGACGGCGACGCCCACGGTGACGAGGGCTCGCTCAGACGACGATGTTGACGAGCTTGGGCGCGCGGACGATGACCTTGCGGACGGTGGCACCGTCCAGGGCCCGCTGCACGCCCGGGTCGGCGAGCGCCAGCGCCTCCAGGTCGGCCTCGGAGATGTCGGGGGCCACCTCGAGGCGTCCCTTCACCTTGCCCTTGACCTGGACGACCGCGGTCACCGACTCCTCGACGAGGAGCGCCGGGTCCACCACGGGCCACGCCGCCTGGGCGACGGACGGCTCGTGGCCGAGCCGCTCCCACATCTCCTCGGCCGTGTACGGCGCCACGAGCGAGAGCAGGATCGCGACGGCCTCGGCGGCCTCCCGCACGGCCGGGTCGGCGCCGCCGCAGCCCGAGTCGATGGCCTTGCGGGTGGCGTTGACGAGCTCCATGGTGCGGGCGACGACCACGTTGAACCGGTAGCCCTCGACGAGCTGCTCGGCGTCCGCGACGGTCTTGTGGGTGATCCGACGCAGCGCCACGTCGCCCGTCGCCGGGTCGGCGCCCGGCGCGGAGGTGACGTCACCGGCCAGGCGCCAGGCGCGGGCCAGGAACTTGCTCGAGCCGGCCGGGGAGACGTCCGCCCAGTCGATGTTGTCCTCGGGCGGGCTCGCGAAGACGAGGGTCAGGCGCACGGCGTCCACGCCGAACTTCTCCAGCTGCTCGGCCACGTTCACGCCGTTGCCGAGCGACTTGCTCATCTTGCGGCCGTTGTTGATGACCTTGCCCTGGGAGAGGTAGGCGGAGAACGGCTCGTCCCAGGTGATGAGGCCGGCGTCGCGCAGCACCTTGGTGAAGAAGCGGGCGTACAGCAGGTGAAGCACCGCGTGCTCGTCGCCGCCGATGTAGAGGTCGATGGGGCCCCACGCCTGGGCCAGCGCCTCGTCGAACGCACCGGTCTCCAGGTTCGGGGAGACGAAGCGCAGGAAGTACCAGGACGAGTCGACGAACGTGTCCATCGTGTCCGTGTCGCGCCGGGCCGGGCCGCCGCAAGTCGGGCAGGTCGTCTCGACCCACTCGGTCGCGGCGCCCAGCGGCGAGGTGCCCTGCGGACGCAGGTCGGAGCCGCGCAGCTCGGGCAGCTCCACGGGCAGCTGGTCGACGGGCACCGGGACCTCGCCGTCCTTCTCGCAGTGCACGACCGGGATGGGGGCGCCCCAGTAGCGCTGGCGCGAGAGCAGCCAGTCGCGCAGGCGGAAGTTCACGGTGCCGGTGCCGGTGCCCCGCTCCTCGAGGACGGAGATCATCTGCGAGATGGCCGTGGCCTTGTCGGTGAGGCCGTCCAGCGGGCCGCTGTTGACGTAGGCGCCGTCGCCGGTGGTCGCGGTGAACGAGACGGCCGGGTCCTCCTCGCCCTCCACGTCGACGACCATCCGCACCGGCAGGCCCATCGCCTTCGCGAAGTCCAGGTCGCGCTGGTCGTGGGCGGGCACGGCCATGATCGCGCCGGTGCCGTAGTCGGCCAGCACGTAGTCGCTCGCCCACACCGGCACCTGCTCGCCGTTGACCGGGTTGGTCGCGGTGATGCCCAGGTCCACCCCCGTCTTGGGTCGGTCGGTGGCCAGCCGGTCGATGTCGGAGGCCTTGCGGACCTCCTCCAGGTAGGCGGCCAGGTCCGCGGCCTTCTCCGGCGCGACGATCTCGGCGGCCAGCGCGGCGTCGGCCGCCACGACCATGAAGGTGGCGCCGTAGAGGGTGTCCGGGCGCGTGGTGAAGACGGTGACCGGCTTCGTCGAGCCGTCCGCCAGGTTGAGCGCGAAGTCGACGTGGGCGCCCTCGGAGCGGCCGATCCAGTTCCGCTGGGCGTTGACGACCTTGCCGATCCAGGTGGACTGCAGGTCGTCCAGGCAGTCGTAGAGCTCCTGGGCGTACTCGGTGGTCTTGAAGTACCACTGGGTCAGCTCACGCTTGGTGACCACCGCACCGCACCGCTCGCAGGTGCCGTCCGCCAGCACCTGCTCGTTGGCCAGCACCGTCTGGTCCTGCGGGCACCAGTTGACCGGCGACTTCTTCCGGTACGCCAGGCCCCGCTCGAGCATCAGCAGGAACAGCCACTGCGTCCACTTGTAGTACTCGGGGTCCGAGGTGTGCAGGCGGCGCGACCAGTCGAAGCTCACGCCGTAGCGCTTCATCGAGGAGTACTGCGTCTCGATGTTGCCGTAGGTGTAGGTGGCCGGGTGCGTGTCGTTGCGGATCGCGGCGTTCTCCGCGGGCAGGCCGAAGGAGTCCCAGCCCATGGGGTTGAGGACCTCGAAGCCGCGGAACTTCCAGTACCGCGCGATGACGTCGTGCAGCGCGAAGACCTCCGCGTGACCCATGTGCAGGTCACCGCTGGGGTAGGGGAACATCGTGAGCGCGTACTTCGTCGGCTTGCCGGCGAGCGCAGCGGCGTCGTCGGCCCGGAACGGGTCGAGCCGGTCCCACACCGGCAGCCACTTCTCCTCCACGGCGCGCACGTCGTAGGTGCTGGTCTCCTCGCTCATGACTTCTCGGGTTCCTCGTCCTCGCTGATCAGTGGGGAGCCGCCGGCCGGGGCCGGGGCGTGGGCACAAAAAAACCCCTCGCGCAGGAGGGGTGGCCACGTCGTGCTGGTCGCTCGACGCGGCTAGGGAAGGAGCAGGGTCCGTGCCACGCAGGCATCCTAACCCCTGGCCTGCGCGAGGAGCATCCGGGACGCCGCGCCGCGGCCGCCCGGCGGACGCGGGCTGCGTCCGCCGGGGGGACCGGCCGGCCGAGGGCGGCGCAGGAGTGCGCCGCTCGACGGCTCAGGCGTGGATGGAGCGGACGCCCTCGCCGGGGGTCCGGTTCTCGGCGTCGATCATCCAGGCGAGCTGCTCGAGACGCTCGAGGATGGTGTGGATGATGTCGGCCGAGGTCGGGTCCTCGGCGTCCACCTCGTCGTGGATGCGGCGACCGGTCGCGGTGGTGGCGTAGATCGAGGAGACGATCAGGTCGACGGTCTCGCTGGTGGAGACCTCCTCGGCCGGGAACGGCGGCAGCGAGGACGTGTTGGCGACCGTCACGGCGCGGGCGTCCGGCACGGCGTAGAGCGCGCGCATCCGCTCGGCGACGGTGTCGGAGAACTCGCGGGCGCCGTCGACCAGCTCGTCGAGCTGGAGGTGGAGGTCACGGAAGTTCTTGCCGACCACGTTCCAGTGGGCCTGCTTGCCCTGGAGGTGCAGGTCGGTGAGGTCGACCAGCAGCTGCTGGAGGTCGGCGGCGAGGGTCTCCGAGGCGACGAAGACGCGGGCGGAACGAGTGGGGGTCTGGGTCATGTGACAGCTCCTCAGCCAGGTGGTGGGTCTCGGGGGCGTCCCCGGACGACACGGTCAACCCAACCACGTTTTCTGGATCAGTTCCAGAAAGGCGAGCCTCACCAAAGACTGTGGTCGGGCCGTGCCCGCGGCCCCGGACACCCCTGCTCCCCCACCCTGTCCCCGGTCGGGACGCCCCGGGAACGCCCCGACCGGGTGAGCCGCCTCAGGCGCGGCGGAAGGCCACGCAGACCGACGGCCGCGGGAAGTCGTCGGTGTGCGGCCAGGTGGAGGCCTGGGACTCGAAGGTGGACCCGTCGACCTCGCCGGGGTGCTGGACAGCGAAGAACAGCGAGCGGTCGTCGTCGGCGACCAGGGGCCCGCAGGCCTCCGAGCCGTAGGGCATGGTGACGAACTGCTTCACGTGGCCGCGCTCGTCCCCGGCGACGGGCACGCGGAAGATGCCGTCGTTGGAGCCCAGCGCGTTGCCGTCGGTGGCGATCCACAGGTTGCCGACGGAGTCGAACGCGACGTTGTCGGGGCAGCTGATCGGGCTGACCAGGGACTTGTCGTACCCGGCGAACCAGGTCTCCTCGGCCTCGGGGTCGCCGCAGATGAGCATGAGGTCCCACGTGAACGTGGTGGCCGCGTGGTCGCCCCGACCCCTGCCGTCCGGGGTGATCTCGAGGACGTAGCCGTTGCGGTTGCCCGCGGCCTCGGTCAGCGGCTCACCGAGCGCGGAGCGCACCATCGAGGTGGTCAGCGGGTTCGCCTCGTCGGCGGCGAAGGTCGTCCCCCGCTTGGAGTTGTTGGTCAGGGCCGCGTAGATCCTGCCGTTGACCGGGTTGGGCTCGACGTCCTCCGGGCGGTCCATCGCGGTGGCACCCACCGTGTCCGCGGCCAGGCGGGTGAAGACCAGGACCTCCTCGACCGACATGCCGTCGACGTACGACTCGGTGTCCGAGGTCAGCGGGAGCCACACGCCGGTGCCGTCGTGGAGCCCGTCCTCGCTGCCGTC
The DNA here is from genome assembly GCF_004919085.1 of Nocardioides sp. GY 10127. Lineage (GTDB taxonomy): Bacteria > Actinomycetota > Actinomycetes > Propionibacteriales > Nocardioidaceae > Nocardioides. The sequence continues at coordinate 80,462 of NZ_STGL01000003.1, forward strand.
GCCGGTGAGGACCGCGACGTAGAGCGTGCCGGCCGAGAGCAGGGTCTTGTTGTGGCGACGGGCACGCCGCCCCTCCCCGGGCACGAACGTGTCCCGCGAGACGAACTTGTACAGGTAGTCGCCGCGCTCGTCGTCGCCCATGTAGACGACGGCGTGCCCGTCCTTGGAGAGCGAGACGTTGGCGCCCTCGTGCTTGAGGCGGCCGAGCATCGTGTGCTTGACCGGCCGCGAGCCCGGCATGAACGGGTCCAGCTCGACGACCCACCCGAAGCGGTGGGGCTCATGCGGGTGCAGGGTGACGTCGAAGCGCTCGTCGACCGCCGACCAGCCGTTGCTCCCGCTGCCGGTGATGCCGTAGCGGGCGTTCTGCTCGGCGTACTCGGCGGGCAGGTCCCCGCTGGCGTCGAAGTAGTTGTTGAAGTTCTCCTCGCCCGAGAGCACCGTGCCCCAGGGCGTGGTGCCGCCCGCGCAGTTGGCGATGGTGCCCAGGACCCGGGTGCCGGTGGGGTCGGCTGCCGTGCGGAGCAGCTCGGACCCGGCGGCCGCGCCGTCGAACCGGAACTCGGTGGCGATGTGGACCCGGCGGTTGTACTGCGCCCTGCCGAGCTGCTCCACCCGGAGCCACGACCCGGGGACCAGGCCCTGTCGGATCTCCACGACGGACATGCCGTGGTAGCTCATGTTCAGCGCGAGGACCTCCTCGGCGGTGTAGGCACCGGTGGGGTACATCAGCTCCTCGTCGGTGTACTCGTGGTTCGTCACGAGCAGGGCGCGCTTCTTCCGCCCCGGGATCGGGAGGACGCCGACGTAGTCGTTGTTGTAGCCGAACTGCTGCCGGGCGGCCTCGACGGTCTGGTGGTGGACGTCGAAGGCGGGGGCGCCCGCCTCGACCTTGTCGCCCCAGCTGATGAGGACGTCGTGGTCGAAGCCGTCGGCCGTCGTCACGGCGTCCCGGCGGTTGGGGGCCACCGAGCGGAAGCCGGTCGTGGCGAGCGTGGTCCCGGGGCGACCCACGGCACCAGCGCCGCCCGCCGCACCGGCTCCGACCGCCGGGGCGGCGGCCGCGGCGCCACCGGTGGCGGCCGAGGCGAGGCCACCGAGCACCAGCGCCCCGGCACCGCCGGCCCGGAGCAACGAGCGACGCTTCACCACCTTCGTGAGCTCGGCCGCGATGTGCGGGTTCCCGGAGACGTTGGCGAGCGGGGCGTCGCACGCGTTGCCGCACTTGTACTTGCAGGTCATGAGGTCGCGCGAGCCGTGGCGCTTGCCGCCGACGGGGGTGAGCGACAGCAGGGTGCGACCCGCGGTGGCCGGGCGCTGGGGAGTGGTGGTCATGGGGAGGGTTCCTCCGTGAAGGCCTGGACGCTCGGGGCGGACGCGGGGCGCCGCCGCCGGCACTGGTCGCGAGGAACCTAGGAAGACGACGTGATGCTGTGCCCGACCTGTGCATGGAGACAGGGCGGCGGGGAGGTGAACGTTCGGCGGACCCGTACACGGTCGGGTCGGCTCCCCGCGTTCAGGCGGGTTCAGGCTGATTCAGGCTGGGCTCAGGCGGGCTCAGGCGGGCTCTGCCGTGCGGGCGAGCCGGACCATGGCGAGGGCGCCGACGACCGGACCCACGGCGAGCAGGACCAGCGCCGCGCTCCACCCGGCGCCGGCGACCACGCGCGGGACGAGCCAGAGCGAGACCACCGTCGTGGAGTACCCGAGGGCCAGCTGGACGGCGAGGGCGGCGCCGACCTCCTCGGGCGGGGCCGCCTCGGTGACGAGCGCGGAGAACTGGGCCGAGTCGGCGATGACCCAGAAGCCCCACGCCGCGCACAGCACCAGCACCCACCCCGTCGGCCATCGGTCGTGGCCGAGGGCGAGGAGCACGGCGGCCGAGCCGGAGCAGACCAGGGCCAGGCCCGCCGCCCGCTCACGACCCCACCTGTCGCTGAGCACCCCGCCGACGAGGCAGCCCGCCGCGCCGACCCCGATGCACGAGAACGCCCCGAGCGCGGCCAGGCGCTCGGCGTCCGCTCGACCGGTGAGGGCGGGCAGCGACGCGAGGAGCCCGGCCACCCCCGCCCACATCGCGTAGAGCTCCCACATGTGGCCGACGTAGCCCAGGTCGGCGAGGAGCACCCGGGGGCGCCGCAGGGAGGCCAGCCCGGCGAGCAGGCTGACACGACGTCGCGCCCCGAGCACGAGCCCGGGGCCCTGCCCGCGCACGGCCAGCACCACGAGGCCGCCGGACGCCGTGAGCCCGGCCGTCACCGCGACCACCGGCCGCCAGCCCCCGCCCACGTCGAGGCCCGTCACCAGGTGCGGCACCGCGGACCCGACGGTCAGCGCCCCGATCATCACCCCCAGCGCCAGGCCGCGACCGCGCGTCACCCACGACGCCACCTCCCGCACCGCGGGCGGGTAGACCAGCGCGAGCGCCGCGCCGGTGCCCAGGCGCAGCGGGAGCGCCGGTCCGAGCGAGGAGCAGAGGAGGAGCCCCAGGGTGCAGCCGGCGGCGCCCAGGGCTCCCACGAGCACCAGGCGGCGCGGCGCCACCGCGTCGGCCAGCCCCGTGACGGCCGAGGCGAGGGCCCCGGAGACGAACCCGACCTGGACGGCGATCGTGAGGAGCGCCGCCTGCCCGGGGCCCAGCGACCACTCCACCCGCAGCTGCGGCACGACGGCGGTCGCGGAGAACCAGGCGCTCATCGCCAGCAGGGTCGCGAGCGCGACGAGCCCCACCGCGACGGCCGGGCGGCTGCTCTCCGGGGCCTGGGTCGAGGGGTGGCTCCGGGGAGGACGGCCGTCTCGCACGTCCCCTTCCTACCGCGCGCGGGCTCCTTCGGGCGAGGCGCCCGCGCCGCTCGGCCGGGGGTCGGGCCCGGCGGGGCTCAGGCCGCCTCGCCCATCTCCGCGAGCATCCCGATCCGGTCGATCGTCTGCGCGAGCATCTCCTCCAGGGAGCGGACCACCTCGTGCTGCTCGGCCGCGACGCCCCGCATCTCGGCGCTCGCGAGGTCCAGGTCGCCGATGCGACGCGTGACCTCCGCGATCGCCGCGCCGACCTCACCCACGGCCGCGACCAGCTCGTCGATGGTGACGGTGATGCCCTGGGCGTTGTCCGCGGTCGTCGCGGCCAGCGACTTCACCTCGTTGGCGACGACGGCGAACCCCTTCCCGGCCTCCCCCGCCCGCGCGGCCTCGATCGACGCGTTGAGGCTCAGCAGCTTGGTCTGCTCGGCCACGCCGTTGATGAGCGCCGCGAGGCCCGCGACCCCGCGCAGCTGCTCGCCGAGGCTGGTGGCGTGCTCGTCCGCGGCGCGCGCCTCCTCGAGGACGGCACGGGTGACGGCGTCCGCGGAGGCGGCCCGGTCCGCGATCGAGTCGGCCGCGGCGCGCACCCCCTGCACCCGGCCGCCGAGCTCCTTCAGCTCGAGGCCGACCCCCTCGGCGGTCGCCTCCACCATCAATCGGGTGGCCAGTGCCGACTCCTCCCGCATCGCCGTGTCGCGGGCGAACGCCGAGGCAGACTCCTCCTCGCGCAGCCGCACGGCCGCCGCGAGCTCGTCACGCTGGTGGGCCAACAGCTTCCGGGTGTCGTCGAGGCGCGCGCCCACCTCGCCCAGCTCGTCGCGCCCACGGGGCAGCGGCCGCGGCGCGAGGTCGCCCTCGGCGATGGCGGCCATCGCGGCGACGGCCAGCGCGGTGTCCCGCTGCGTGCGACGGCCGGCTCCCAGACCGACCCAGGCGGCGACGCCCAACGCCGTCAGCGCGCCGCCGAGCACGGCGTTCCGCTCGAGCACGACCCCGGCGATGCGGGCGCGCAGCAGGCCGCGCAGCGCGTCCGCGGCGTCGGGCACGGCGGCCGCCGTCAGCCGGCTGACCAGGCCCGCGTTGACGGTGGTGTCCAGCGTGCTCAGGCCGCTGGCGTAGCCGTGGGCCGTGTCGGCGGCCGCCACGAGCCGGTTCAGGGCCTGCTCCAGGTCCGGGTCCTGCTCGAGGGCCGTGGCCACGTCGCGCTTCACCGCGTCCGCGTATCCGGACACCTGCCCGGCCCGCACGATCGCGGACTGCTCGCGCGTGATGTCCGGACGGATGCCCGTGGGCAGGGTGAGCCCGGCGCTCATGACGGCGGGGACCTGCACGACCAGGGCGTCCATGACGTAGAAGGAGTCGAGGTCCGGGTCCAGGATGAGGTTCGATCGGTCACCCGCCGCCGCGATGAGGGTGCGCAGCGCGGCGACGGCGGCGTCCCGGTCCCCCACGGCCGCCTGCACGTCCGCGAGCTCGGGCCCGAGCCCGAGGACCGGGTGCGCACTGACGGCCGCCTCGAGGTCCGTCAGGTCGGGGTCGAGGCCCTGGACGACCTCGGCGAGCGCCAGGTCCGCGGTCTCCACGACGTCGACGCCGTCGAGCTCCGTCCCGGCGAACGCGATGGTCGCCTGCTGGGTCCGGACGAAGCCCGCCGTCGAGATGACCGCGGGCACGAGCAGCAGGAGGGCGACGAGCGCCAGCCGCCAGCTCGAGGAGAGCCTCCCGGAGAGCGCCTCGACCGGCCTGAGAAGCACGTCGGTCGGCGCGGCGCGGCGCGGGCGCGGGTCCGCGAGGGTGGGAGGGGTGGCCTGGGGCATGGGGACGCTCCTGCGGGACGGATCGGGCGGACGGGACGAGTGGGACGGGGTCGCGCCACGTGCCGCACAGATCGGCGCCGCCCGGGACCACCTGACGGCTGCCCGACCGCCCGAGGCCCCCGCGGACAGATCTTCACGGCGCCCTCACGGGGGATCCGTCCCGACCGGCCGCTGTCCCTTTCCTGCCATCCGCCAGGGACCAAGGTCCCCCTTGTCCGGGAACGTCCTCAGGTGGCGCACGTCACGGACGACCGAACGGATGGACGTCGCCCGCCCCGACGTCCGTGCCGGCTCCCGGACGCGTGCGTGCGTCCTCGACCCTCGGAGACCCCATGACCAGCACCCTGCCCGCCCCGACCGTCTCGTCAGGCTCCCCCCGGAGCGCACCGGTCGGCCCCGCCGCACCCACGGCCGCTCCCACGGGCGCGCCGCGGGCGCCGCGCACCCGCAGGAGGGTCCCGGGCTTCTCGCGCCTCGGCGGCCTCGTCACCGGCACCCTCGTGCGCCGGATGGTGACCGTCGCCCTGGTGCCGACGTTCGCGCTCGCCCTGGTGCTGGGCCTGCAGTCGTTCCAGGCCCTCCAGGCGCGACAGCGCGCCGCCGATGCCGGGGTGTGGATCGACTACACCGTGGCCGCGGGCACCCTGCTGCACGGCCTCCAGCGCGAGCGGGGCGCCACGAGCGTCTTCCTCAGCAGCGGCGGCGCCACCTTCGGCACCGAGCTCGCCGGGTTCCGCGACGAGACCGACGCCGCCCTGGCCGCCTACCTCGTGGAGTCCACGGCCCTGGAGGGGCTCGACATCCCGCAGACCCTGCGCGACGAGCTCGACGGGATCGACTCGTCCCTGGGCGAGCTGGACGCCACCCGTGCCGGGGTCGACGACCTCTCGACGGAGGTCACGGCCGCCGTGGCCTGGTACACCGCCGTGGACACCTCCGTGCTGGCGGTGATGGCGGAGTCCGCGTCGGCCACCGACGCGGTGGGCCTGGGACGCGAGGCCGCGGCCAACCTGTTCGTGGTCACCGCCAAGGAGCGCGTCGGGCTGCTCCGCGCCCAGCTCTCGAACGTCCTCACCAACCACGGGTTCGCGGACGGCCAGAAGGAGACGGTCTCCGCGCTGCTCAACACCCACGACGGCCTGCTCTTCGGAGCAGCCGAGGTCACCGACGGGGTGCTGCACGACCAGATCGTGGCCCTCTCGTCCAACGCCTCCGCCGTCCAGGTGCACCAGATCGCCTCCGCCGCCCTGTCCGCGGCGGGACCCGATGACCCGGCGCTGAAGGTGGACCCGCAGGACTGGTTCGCGGTCGCCACCGACTACCTCGGGGTCATGCGCGGCCTGGAGACCAGCAGCGGCGAGCAGCTCTCGCAGGCCTCCTCGGCGCTGGTGGCCTCCGCGAACCGCAGCCTGACGATCTGGGCCGCCCTCATGGTCCTCGTCGTCGGGGCCATGACCGGCCTGCTCGTCCTGCTCGCCCGCGCCGTGCGACGCCCGCTCCGGGCGGGCATCGCGGCCGCGGAGCAGCTCGCCGTGGGTGACCTCACCGTCGAGCTGCCCGCGGACGGGACGGACGAGCTCGCCGAGCTCGGCCGGGCGGTCAACACGGCCCTCCTCAACGTCCGGATGACGATGGGCGACGTGCGCGACGCGGCGATCTCGGCCTCGGCGGGCGCCACCCAGCTCGCCGTCACCACCGCCGGCATCGCCACCGCGACCCGCTCCACCGCGGCGAGCGTGGACGCCGCGACGGTGGCCACCACCGACATGACCGAGCAGGTGGCCAGCGTGGCCACGGCGGCCGAGGAGCTCAACGCCTCCATCAGCGAGATCGCCAGCTCGGCGGCCCGGGCCGCCGGGGTGGCGGACACCGCGGTCGGCCTCGCCTCCGCGACCTCGACGACCATGACCGCCCTCGGCCAGTCCTCCGCCGAGATCGGCGAGGTGGTCGGGATGATCACCTCCATCGCCGAGCAGACGAACCTGCTCGCCCTCAACGCCACCATCGAGGCCGCCCGCGCCGGCGAGGCCGGCAAGGGCTTCGCCGTCGTGGCGCAGGAGGTGAAGGCCCTCAGCCAGGAGACCGGCCGGGCCACCGCCGACATCGGCAGCCGGATCGAGCAGATCCAGGCCCAGACGGGCGAGGCCGTCGAGGCGATGCGGCGCATCACCAGCGTCATCGAGGAGATGAACGGGTACCAGGCGGCCATCGCGGGCGCGGCCGAGGAGCAGTCGGCCACGACCGCGCTGGTCTCCCAGTCCGTGGGCGAGGCGGCCCAGGGCGCCTCCACCGTCGGCGACTCGATCGGGTCGGTCAGCCAGGCGATGGCGGGCGCGGGCCAGGACGTCGAGGAGGCCCGTCAGGTCTCCGCGGACCTCGCCGAGATGGGGCGCCGCCTGGAGGCCGCCATCGGGATGTTCACGATCTGAGGCGTCAGGCCCCGTCGGGGTCCTCGGGACCCCCGGGCCCCGCGGCGTCGTCCGCCTCGTCCGTGGGTGGCTGCTCGGGCAGCTGGTCACGCAGCATCCCGAGCGCCCGCAGGGTCCGGTCGCGCTCGTCGTCCGGGGTCTCCGGGAGGTCGACGGCGGAGCGGGGCAGCCTTCCGCCCGCGTCCTCGCCCGCGTCCCCCACAGGGTTCTCGGCCGCCGGCACGGGGTCGTCCTGGGCGCCGAAGGCCCAGTCGAGCAGGTGGCTCTGGGTGGTCGTGCGCTCGGAGACGTCCGCCGGGTCCCGGCCGAGGTCGTAGTAGAGCGCCGCCGGGACGACCGTGTGGAGCTCGCGCAGTGTCTCGGGGCCGCCGGCGCCGAGGTCGGGGTCGAACATGGCTCGCCTCCGTCGGAGGAGCGGGCGTGGGGCACGCCCGGCCGTGCCGGCGGAGCGCCGGCACCCGGGCCAACGAAGCCGGCCCCGGACGGGTCACGGCCGCGGCACCGGTGGACTGGACCGTTGAAGCACGACCGCCCGCCGCCCCCGGTGGGGCGACGGGCGGTGCCGGATCCGGCTGCGGGTCAGCGCACCGTGCGGATCATCTTCTTGTTCACGAACTCCTCGATGCCGTACCGGCCGAGCTCCCGGCCGAAGCCGGAGCGCTTGATGCCGCCGAACGGCAGCTCCACCCCGTCCAGCATGACGCCGTTGACGAAGACCATGCCGGCCTCGATGCCGTCGGCGACCCGGGCGGCCTGCTCGGGGTCGGTGGTGAAGAGGTAGGAGCCGAGGCCGAACGGAGTGTCGTTGGCGATGGCCAGGGCCTGCGACTCGGTCTCCGCCTTGAAGACCATCGCCACCGGGCCGAACAGCTCCTGGTAGTACACGTCGTTCTCGGTGGTGACGCCGGTGAGCACGCCCGTGGGGAAGAAGGCGCCGTCGCGCTCCCCCGCGCTCTCCAGGTGCGCGCCCTGGGCCACGGCCTCGTCGACCTGCTGCTGGAGCCGGTCCGCGGCCGCCACCGACGACAGCGGGGTGATGCCCTCGGCGCCGGCCTTCACCGCGGCGGTGAACTTCTCCACGAACGCGTCGTAGAGGTCGGCCGCCACGACGAAGCGCTTCGCGGCGTTGCAGGCCTGGCCGGTGTTGTCGAGGCGGGCGGCCACAGCGGCCTCGACGGTGGCGTCGAGGTCGTCGGTCGAGAGCAGGATGAAGGGGTCGGAGCCGCCGAGCTCGAGCACGCACTTCTTCAGGTTGCGGCCGGCGATCTCGGCGACGGCCGCGCCGGCGCGCTCCGAGCCGGTGAGCGACACGCCGTGGATGCGCGGGTCGGCGATGGCCGTGGCCATCTGCTCGTTGGTCGCGTACACGTTGACGTAGGCGCCGGGCGGGAAGCCGGCGTCCAGGAAGATCTGCTGGATCGCCGCGGCCGACTCCGGGCACTGGGGGGCGTGCTTGAGGACGATCGTGTTGCCCAGGCACAGGTTCGGGCCGGCGAAGCGGGCCACCTGGTAGTAGGGGAAGTTCCACGGCATGATCCCGAGCAGCGTGCCGAAGCGCGAGCGGCGGATGAAGGCGGAGCCCTCGCCGTCCAGGAGCTCGATCGGCTCGTCGGCCAGGAAGGTCTCGGCGTTGTCCGCGTAGTAGGTGTAGATCGCGCCGGCGAACTCGGCCTCGCCGATCGAGTCCTCCAGGGACTTGCCCATCTCGCGGGCGATGATCCGCCCGAGCTCGTCCTTGCGCTCCTCGTGCAGCTCACCGACACGGCGCACGAGCGCGGCACGCTCGGCGACCGTGGTGCTGCGGGACCACGTGTTGCCGGCGGCGGTGGCCGCGGCGATGGCGGCCTCGACGTCGGCGTCGGTGGCGGTGGGGTACTCCTCGACGACCTCACCGGTGGCGGGGTCGGTGACCGCGTACAGGCTCACTTCTCGTCTCGCTTGTCTTCGTTGGGGAGCTGCTCGGTGCGGCTCGGACATCTGCTCGGCGTCGCTCGGCGCCGGGGTGCGCCGCCGGGGCGGCGCGGCTCTCGAAGCCTCCCACAGGGGTGGGGGCCGGGGGCGACCGTCCCCAGGGGTGACGGTGGGCACGTCACCAGGACGCCGGCACCGCGCCGTCCGCCAGGAAGCCACCGACCACCTCGTAGAGCCGGCCCACCTCGTCGGGCACGAGCGTCTCGAAGAACGCGAAGGCGTGGATCATGCCGGGGGCGACGAGCAGGTGCGCCGACCCACCCGCCTCCCGCACCCGGCGGACGTACGTCTCGGCCTCGGAGCGCAGCGGGTCGTACTCGGCGGCGACCACCAGGGTGTCCGGCATGTCCGCGGAGAACGGCCCGGTCACCGGCGAGGCCGCCACCCGGTCCGCGCCCGACGGGAAGTAGTGGTCGAAGTACCAGGCGACGCGCTCGGCGGTGAGGAAGTACCCGGTGCCGAGCTCCGCGACCGTGTCCCCGCTCATCGTGTAGTCGAGGCTCGGGTAGAGCAGCACCTGCCGGGCGATCGGCGAGGTCCGCTCCCCCGCCGCCGCCCGCATCGCCACCGAGGCGAGCTTGGCACCGCCACCCGAGTCGGCCATCGCGTGCACGGTGCCCGTCGTGGCGTCGTCGAGCAGCACCTCGTCCAGGTGGTCGAGGACGTGCTCGACGTCGAGCAGCCCGAGCGGGTAGGGCGCCTCGGGCGAGCGGCGGTAGTCCACGGACACCACCACCATGCCGGTGGCCGCCGCCGTGCGCCGGGCCGAGGAGTCGTAGACGTCGAGGTCGCCCGCCATGTGCCCGCCCCCGTGGACGAAGAGCACCACGTCGCTCGGCACCCCGGGCCGGGGCACGTAGACGCGGACGCCGACGCCCGGGCGTCCCTGCTCGCCGGGCACGCCCGGCACCTCGCTGTCCCGGACGACCGCGACGGGTGTAGGCGCGGCCGAGAAGGCGTTGAGACCGGCCAGGGCGGCGCGGGCCGACTCCGGGGTGGGCTCGACGCCCGCCGCGGCGGCCGCCGCGACCAGCGGCTCGAGCTCGTCCAGGTAGGTGCGGAACGCGGGGTGCAGGGTCATGACTCAGGCCACCTCCGGGGCGGGCGTGTGGTCGGGCGTGTGGTCGGGCGTCGCGGCCGGCGGCTGGGCTCGGAACCACCGCAGGAGCAGGGCCGCCCCGATGACGAACGTCGACTCGACGAGCACGATGAACACCAGCGGGACGTGGGAGACCGGGACGCCGCCGCTGAGCCCGCCCGTCGCGTCCGTGATCCACGCGAAGACCTGGATGAAGACCACCGAGCCTGCATAGCTGACCGCCCAGAAGATCGAGAACGTGACGGCGATGTGCCGCGGGGTGACCCCCGGCCGCAGGAAGGCGAGCTGCACGAAGAACGGCATGGGGAAGAAGATCACCAGCCCCAGCAGGACGCCGACGAACGGCGCGTACCGGTGCTCGGCGAACCCCAGCACCGCGGCCGCGGCGACCAGCTGCGCGGCGCCGCACACCACGACGACGAGAGGCTTGGTCCGGTCGCTCACCCGTGCGGAGACCACCGTGCCCGACAGCGCGCCGACCACCCCGGCGTAGACGACCCACCGGATGGTGTCGGGGTCCATGAACGTGAAGGCGACGATGTAGTAGGACAGCAGCCCGGTGTAGGCGAGCGAGAAGACCCAGTTGAACCACTCCCGGAAGCCGTCGGCCATCGAGTAGTCGTCCTCCCGCGCCGCGGCGGCCTCCTCCGGGGGCAGGACCCGCGGCGACAGGACCAGCCAGGCCAGCAGGACGAGCACCGAGAGGCCCGCGGCGAGCAGGACGGCCCGGGTCGGTGTGCCCGCCATCCGGCTGCCGAACGTGAGCGCCACCGCCAGCCCGGTGTTGAACGCGACCGAGTTGACCCCGTTCGCGACCTGGAGCGCCCGCCCGCTCATCAGCCGGGCGACGATCCCCGACATCAGCACGACGACGATGGAGCCACCCACTCCCATCGCGAACCGGATCAGGAAGATGACGGGGAACACGTGGGTGAGCACGGCGGCGCCACCCAGCACGATCAGCATCGAGCCGAGGGCGAAGGCACGGCGGGCTCCCAGCCGGAGCAGCACGTCCGCGGCGACCAGGCTCCCGGTCACCTGGGCGAGGGTGACCGCGTTGGTCATCAGCGCCGTCCGGGACGCCGAGAAGCCGAGGCTGCGGATGTAGAGGTCGCCCCAGTTCCAGGCCACCGCGAAGAGGAGGTAGCTGAGGAAGAGGACGGCCGCCACCGCGACGACCAGGACGCCAGGTGGGGCACCCGCCCCCGCGTCCGTGCCCGCATCCGTGGTGGTGCCCGTGCCGGTGCCCGTGCCCTTGCTCGTGTCGCTGGTGCTCATGTCGGCGCCTCCTGGACGGCTCGGCGGCCGGGCCCTCGCACCCCGGCTCCGGCCGGAGGCGGCCCGGGCGACGGACCGCCTCGATCCTGGCACCGCCCTCGCGCGCGGGCAGGGGTCGTCCGGACCGCAGGGAACGTGGCGCGCGCCACACCCGAGGCCCCGATGGCCCTGATGGGCCAGGCGTCGCGGCCCGTCCGGGTCATCGCGGGCGGCCGACAGGCCCTTCCGGGCCCCGCGCGACCCCAGCCGTGCACCCAGGCCCTACGATGTCGCTGTCGGCGCGGCGATCTCCGGGGGGAGGCTCGCCCGAGGCCGAGTGCGAGTGTGACGACCCTCCGCTGTCACCCACTCGCACGGGGCCCGTCCATCCCACTCAGGGCGGGCCCCCGATCCCCCCTCGCACCTTCGTGCGGCGGCCCCGGGACACGGTCTGGACGCGCCCGGGGCACGGCCCTGGACGCGACGAGGGGCGGCCCCTTGCGGGAGACCGCCCCTCGTCGTGTCGCCGGTGGAGGTGAGGGGACTCGAACCCCTGACCCCCTGCATGCCATGCAGGTGCGCTACCAGCTGCGCCACACCCCCGGGCGACGGACCACAGCCCGTCGTCGCCGGCCCGCTGGACCGGCGGACGGAACAGTAGCCCACCCGGGTCCGAGCCCCCAACCCGCCCCCGGCCCCTCTCCCCGACCCCTCCCGTCGCCCTCCCGGACCGCACGTCGGAGGCCCCTGACACGGGTGCAGACCCCCTGGCGCGGACCACCTTGGTCCTTTACTTTCGAGCCGTTTCGCGGCCGGCAGGTGCCGACCGCCCGGAGCGGGGGGAGGCGAGGCATGGACCTCGGGGTCGAGCACGTGGAGCAGCGGGTGGCGACGGGGCCGCTCCCGGCCCAGGAGGAGATCGACGACCTCGTGGCGCGCGCGCTCACGCACGCGACGCCGCACGGGGAGGGCGCGGTCGCCGACTACATCCCGGTCCTGGCCCGCGCCGACCCGGCGCTGTTCGGGGTCTGCGTGGTCGACGTGGACGGTCATGCGCACGCCGTCGGGGACACGCAGGCCGCCTTCTCCGTCCAGTCGATCTCCAAGGCCTTCGTCTACGCCCTCGTGCGCGAGCACCTCGGCCACGACGTGGTCGCCGACCGCGTCGGCGTGAACAACACCGGCCTGCCCTTCAACTCGGTGATGGCGCTCGAGCTCAACGGCGGCCACCCGCTCAACCCGATGGTCAACGCGGGCGCCCTGGCCACCACGGCGCTCGTGCCCGGCGCGTCCGCCGACGAGCAGTGGGCGACGATCCAGGCGGGGCTCTCCGCCTTCGCCGGGCGCCCGCTGGAGGTGGACGACGAGGTCTACCGCTCCGAGGCCGCCACGAACCAGCGGAACCGGGCGATCGCCCGCCTGCTGGAGAGCTACGGGCGGGTCGAGCTCGACCCGCTGGCGGTCGTGGACGTGTACACCCGCCAGTGCGCCCTCAGCGTCACCGCACACGACCTCGCGGTGATGGGCGCGACGCTGGCCGACGGCGGCGTCAACCCGGTGACGGGCGAGCAGGTCGTGGCCGCCGACGTCTGCCGCGACACCCTCGCGGTGATGGCCACCAACGGCCTCTACGAGCGCTCCGGCGAGTGGCTCCTCGAGATCGGCCTGCCCGGCAAGTCCGGCGTCTCGGGCGGCATCGTGACCATCGCCCCGGGCAAGGCGGGCATCGGCGTCTACTCGCCGCGCCTGGACCCCGCCGGCAACAGCGTCCGCGGGCAGCGCGCCACCGCGTACCTCTCCCGCGCGCTCGGCCTCAACATCTTCGCCTCCGACGCCCACGTCCCGACGAGAGGGTCCCACCGATGAGCACGAGCACCACCGCACCGCCCGCCGACGTCGAGAAGGCCTCCTGGCTGCCGCTGGTCGGCCTCTTCCTCGCGCAGGTCCTCATGTCCTTCAACGTGGCCTCGCTGCCGGTCTCCCTGGGCGGCATGGTCGAGGACTTCGACGTACCGGCCACGAGCGTCAGCACCGCGATCGTCACCTACGGCATCGCGGTCGCCGCGCTCGTCATGGTCGGCGCCAAGCTCGGCCAGCGGGTCGGCTGGGTCATCGTCTTCCGGGTCGTCGTGGCGGTCTTCGCCGTCTCCGCGACGATGATGGTGCTGGCACCCTCCGTCGGGTGGGTGATCGCGGCCCAGGCCCTGGCCGGAGCCTCCGCAGCGATCATCGTCCCGTCCCTGGTCGCCCTCATCGCCGAGAACTACCGGGGCGACCAGCAGGCCACCGCGATCGGCTCGCTCGGCTCGGCCCGCGCCCTGTCGGGCGTCAGCGCGTTCCTGATCGGCGGCGCCCTGAGCACGCTGGTGGGCTGGCGTCCGTCCTTCCTCATCGTGCTGGCCCTGGCCGTGGCCGTCCTGGCCCTGAGCCTCACCCTGCGCGGGGACAAGGGGGACGCGTCGGTCCAGATCGACGTCGTCGGCGCCGCCCTCATCGGTCTGGGCGTCATCTCGCTGACCCTCGGCTTCAACAACCTCAACACCTGGGGCCCGCTGCTGGCCACGCCGGACGCCCCGTTCGACCTGGCCGGGGTCTCCCCCGCGCCCGCCATGGTCGTGCTCGGCATCGTGCTGGGCCAGGGGTTCTTCCTCTGGACGCGGCGGCGCACCCGCGACGGCCGCACGCCGCTGATCGCGCTGAGCGTCCTCGGCGAGCCCACCGAGCGGGCCGCGGTCTACGCCATGTTCGTCGTGGTCCTGCTGGAGTCGGCGCTGAACTTCACGGTGCCGCTCTACATCCAGATCGTGCAGGGCCGCAGCGCCTTCTCGACGTCCCTGGCGATGATGCCGTTCAACCTCACGGTGTTCGTGACCGCGACCCTGGTGATCCGCACCTACCGTCGCTTCCCGCCCCGCACGATCGCGGTCTTCTCCTTCTGCCTCACCACCGCCGGGCTGGCGTGGCTGGCGTTCGTGGTCACCAACAACTGGGAGACGGTGCCGACGATCCTCGGGCTCGTGGTCTTCGGCGTCGGGCAGGGCGCCCTCGTGACCCTGGTGTTCAACGTGCTGGTGACCTCGGCGCCCACGACGTTGGCCGGCGACGTCGGCTCGATCCGCGGCACGACGCAGAACCTCGCCTCCGCCGTCGGCACCGCCCTCGCCGGGGTCATGCTGGTCTCGTTCCTCTCGCTCAGCATCGCCCAGGCGACCCTCGACCACCCCGAGGTCTCCCCCGAGCTCGCCGCCCAGGCCGAGCTCGACTCGGTCGGCTTCATCAGCAACGACCACCTGCGCGACGCGCTGGCCGACAGCGGCGTGGAGGGCACGGACGCCGACGCCCTCGTCGAGGCCACCACGACGGCCCGCCTCGACGCGCTCCGGATCGGGTTGCTGGTCCTCGCCGGGCTCAGCGCGATCGCGATCCTCCCGGCCTCGCGGCTCCCCCGCTACCGGCCGGAGGAGATCCCGGACCCCTCGGAGGCGTGAGCGGCCGGGGGCGGAAAACGAGAAAGTCCGCGGGCGACAGGCTCTCGCCTGTCTCCCGCGGACTGACCTCCGGTGGAGGTGAGGGGACTCGAACCCCTGACCCCCTGCATGCCATGCAGGTGCGCTACCAGCTGCGCCACACCCCCGAGGTGGGTAGCCGCTCCGCCCGCCTTCCGGCGCGCCTTGCGACGTCGAGAACAGTAGACCAACGCCTTCGCGAATGCGAAATCCGGGTGAACCGGTGCGCTCCCGGGAGGACCCTGCCGGCCTCCCGGGGTCGCCGGGGTCAGACCGTCGCGGGGGCCACGGGGGCGACGTCGGGACCCACGACCCGGTTGTAGGCCGCGAGGCGCAGCCCGCGGGCGGTGTCGTGGTACTCGACCAGCTCGACCCACCCGCAGTTCGCGAGCCCGCGCAGGCTGCGCGAGACCTCGAGCGGCCAGCCGAGCATCGCCACGGCGGCGACCCGGATCGCCGCGCCGTGCGAGACGGCCACGGACACCCGGCCGGGGTCGGTCGCCGCGAGCAGCTCGTCGAGCGCCGAGGTCATCCGCTGGGCGACCGCGGCGGTCGCCTCCCCGCCGTCCACGACGTCGAAGTCACCGGTGACGAAGGTGGCGTACTCCTCCGGCGCGGCGGCCTCGTACTCCGGGTGCGACAGGCCCTCGCGGGTGCCGAGGTTGAACTCCCGCAGGCGCGCGTCGTACGTGGCCTCGAGGCCCGTGGCCGCGAGCAGCGGCTCGGCCGTCTGGCGGGCGCGGGTGAGGTCGGAGCACCAGACGTGCTGCGGGTCGAGCGCGGCGATGCGCGGCGCCACGGCCGCGGCCTGGTGCAGCCCGGTGTCGTCGAGGCTGGAGTCGATGTGCCCCTGCACCACGCGGGCGTGGTTGTAGGGCGTGCGGCCGTGCCGCAGCAGCAGGAGTCGTCGACCCCCGGGGGCGTCGACGACGTCAGCCACGCGTGACGTCCTCGGGCAGGCCGATGACGGGGCAGTCGCGCCACAGCCGCTCGAGGGCGTAGAACTGCCGCTCCTCCTCGTGCTGGACGTGGACGACGACGTCGCCGTAGTCGATGAGGACCCAGCGGCCGTCCCGCTCGCCCTCGCGGCGGAGCGGCTTGGCGCCGATCTCGCGGAGCTGGTCCTCCACCTCCTCGACGATGGCGCGGACCTGGCGGTCGTTGGAGGCGGAGATGAGCACGAAGGCGTCGGTGATGGCGAGCTGCTCGGAGACGTCGAAGGCGATGATGTCGGTGCCGAGCTTGTCGCTCCCGGCGCGGGCAGCGGCGACGACGAGGTCGCGGGCGTGGTCGGTGGCGGTCATGGGTGGAACGTCAGTCTCCTCGGAGGTGGCCGCGCGGCTGCTCGCCGGTGGCCGGGTAGAGGTCGTGCTTGGCGATGTACTGCACGACGCCGTCGGGCACCAGGTACCAGACCGGCTCCGCCCGTTCCTTGCGGCGGCGGATGTCGGTCGAGGAGATCGCCAGGGCGGGGATCTCGACGAGGGTGACCCGGTCGGCCGGGATCGCTCCCAGCGTCTGCTCGTCCATGGTGTACCCGGGACGGGTGCACCCGACGAATTGAGCGAGCTCGAAGAGCTCCCCCGCGTCGCGCCAGGTGAAGATCTCCGCGAGCGCGTCGATGCCCGTGATGAAGAACAGGTCCGTGTCCGGCAGGCTGTCGCGCAGGTCGCGCAGCGTGTCGATCGTGTACGTCGGACCCGCCCGGTCGATGTCCACCCGGCTCACGTTGAACCGGGGGTTCGCGGCGGTCGCGATGACCGTCATGAGGTAGCGGTGCTCCGCCTCCGTGACGGCCCGGCCGGACTTCTGCCAGGGGTCACCGGTGGGGACGAAGAGGACCTCGTCCAGGTCGAACCAGGACTGGACCTCGGAGGCCGCGACCAGGTGGCCGTGGTGGATCGGGTCGAACGTGCCGCCCATGACCCCCACCCGGCGACGGCCGGGGGTCGGCGCGGCGCTCGGCCCGCCCATCAGGGCGTCAGCTGTGCTCGCGGCCACCGGCGAACGTCAGCAGGGCGACCATGAGGCCCAGCAGGACGACGAGGGCGAGGGCGCCGATGCCCCAGCTCAGGGCGTGGTTGACCTCGGACTCGGACTCGGCGGCGAGGGCGATCAGCTGCAGCATGGGCGACATCCTAGACGGTGGGTCGGCCGGTCAGCGCACGTGCCCGTCACCGGTGACCACGAACTTGGTCGAGGTCATCTCCGGCAGGCCCATCGGGCCCCGCGCGTGCAGCTTCTGGGTGCTGATCCCGATCTCGGCACCGAACCCGAGCTCGCCCCCGTCGGTGAAGCGGGTCGAGGCGTTGACCATGACGGCGGCGGAGTCCACGGCCGCCGTGAACCGGCGGGCCGCGCGCACGTCCGAGGTGACGATCGCCTCGGTGTGGCCGGACGACCACCGGCGGATGTGCGCCACCGCCGCCTCGAGGTCCTCGACGACGGCCGCCGAGATCTCCAGCGCCAGGTACTCGGTGCCCCAGTCCTCCTCCGTGGCGGGCACGACGCCCTCCAGCGCGGCGAACGCCTCGTCCCCGTGGATGGTCACCCCGCGCTCGCGCAGCGCCGCCGCGACGCGGGGCAGGAAGGCCTCGGCCACCGCCTCGTGCACGAGCAGCGACTCCGCGCTGTTGCACACGCTGGTGCGCTGGGTCTTGGAGTTGAGGACGATCTCGAGCGCCATGTCGAGGTCCGCCGCGGCGTCCACGTAGACGTGGCAGTTGCCCACGCCGGTCTCGATGACCGGCACGGTCGAGCCCTCGACCACGGCCGCGATGAGGCCCGCGCCACCGCGCGGGATGAGGACGTCGACGTCGCCCCGGGCCCGCATGAGGTGGGTGACCGTCTCGCGCGAGTCCGCCGGCACGAGCTGGACGACGTCCGCGGGCAGCCCGGCCTCGGCGGCCGCCGCGCGGAGGACCGCGACGAGCGCGGCGTTGCTGGAGGCCGCGCTGGAGGAGCCGCGCAGCAGCACCGCGTTGCCGGACTTCAGGCAGATGCCGGCGGCGTCGACGGTGACGTTGGGGCGGGCCTCGTAGATCATCCCGACCACGCCGAACGGCACCCGCAGCTGGCGCAGCTCCAGGCCGTTGGCCAGCGTCGAGCCACGGACGACCTCGCCGACGGGGTCCGGCAGGCCCGCGACGTCCCGCAGGCCCTGGGCCATGCCGGCGAGCCGGTCGGGGGTGAGCCGGAGCCGGTCCACCACGTTCGGCGGGGTGCCACCGGCCTCCGCGCGGGCGCAGTCCTCCTCGTTCGCCGCCAGCACGTCGGCCTCGGCGGCCAGCAGGGCGTCGGCCATCGCGTGCAGGGCCGCGTCCTTGACCGCCCGGGTGGCGACGGCCAGCTCGTGGGAGGCGGTCCGGGCCCGGCGGGCGAGGGCGCGCACGGCGTCCTCGCTGGTGAGGGACGGCTCCGCGACCGCGGAGGGTGCGGGGGTCTGGCTGGGCGCACTGGCGGTGGTCGTCACGGTGCCCAGACTAGGCGCGTGAGAACCCTCTCCCCGACGCGCTTCGGCATGCGGGCGCCGCTAGGTTCGTGGGTAAAGAGCGCGCAGGACGAGGGTGCGCGCCGAGGGCACCCCGCGAGGGGGCCGGAGATGGGGTTCGCAGGATGAGGATCGTGCTCGTGGGTGACAGCCACCTGGAGCGGCTCGGGGTCAAGGGCGAGCAGGTCGGCGTGGCCGCCGGCGCGCTCGTCGTGAACGCGGCGCGCGGCGGGGCCCTCGCGGCCGACCTGGCCGCGCAGGTGCGCAGCCAGTCGATCACCCCGGACGACGTGGTGGTGGTCTCGGTCGGCACCAACGACGCCGCCCCGGCCGCGGCCACCCCGCGCGAGGCGTTCCGCACGCACCTGGCCGCGGTCGTCGACCTGGTGCGCGCCCGCCGCTGGGTCTACCTGGCTCCCCCGGGCGTCGTGCCCGGCGCCCCCGGCGCCCAGGGCCGCACCAACGCCGCCATCAGCTGGTACAGCCAGACCGCCGAGCAGGTGTTCGTGGCGCGCCGTGGCGCCGTCGTGGACACGCGGGACCTGCTGGAGGACCTCGGCGACGACGCGTTCGAGGACGACGGGCTGCACCTGACCGAGCGTGCCTACGACGTGCTGCTGCCGCCGCTGGTCACCGCCTCGTCCTGAGCCACTCCCTCCTCGGGGGTGCGCCGGCGTCCTGGGGGTGCGCCGGCTCAGTGGTGCGCCGGTTGCGGGACGCGGTCCCCCAGCGCGGAGAGCACCAGCATCCCGATCGCGGCACCCGCGAGCAGACCCGGCGACGCCTCGAGGGGGAAGAAGAAGAGCAGCAGCGCCACCACGGCCAGGGGCCGGCGGAGCAGGACGACGCAGGCCGACGCCGCGCCGGCGGCGGCGAGGGCACCCAGCGGCGGGACGACGCCCCACCAGTGGGCCGCCCCGGCGAGGGTCGCGACGGCCAGCCCCACCGCCATGCCCGAGAGCACCACGGGGAAGATCTGTCCGCCGAACCACCCGGTGGACAGGCAGGCGAGCGTCGCGACGAGCTTGAGCACGGCCACGGCGAGCAGCGCGCCCGCCCCGGTGGTCGCGGCGGCGTCGAGCAGGTGCTGCCCGTCGTGCTCGCCGGAGAACAGGGCGAGCGGCTCCACGGCCCCGCACAGGCCCAGGACCGCGCCGCCCAGGGCCGCGCGGGGCACGGCGGACGGCACGAGCCGCTCGGCCGCGCGCCGGGTCGGCTCGAGCGAGAGCTGCAGCGCGAGACCCACCAGCGCCGCGGGCACGGCCGCGACGGCGACCCAGCCGAGGTCCACCAGCAGGTCGAGGCCCTCCAGGCTGCCCGGGTCCGGCAGCACGTAGCGGTGCAGCCCCTCGCCGGGGAGCAGCACCAGGAGCGTGAGGAGCCCGCTCACGGCCGCCACCACCCCGGCCCCGACCAACCGGGACGGCACCTCCGGTCGCCGGCTGCCCTCGACCGGCAGCACCACGGCGCCCAGCGGGCCGCCGAAGAGCCCGCTCACCGCGCCCACCGAGGAGAGGTAAGCGGCCTCGTGCCGGGTCACCCGCAGGATGCGGGCGGCGCGCTGGCCCAGGCCGCTGGCCATCAGGAGCAGCGGCGCCTCCGGGCCGAGCGAGGCGCCCGCCGCGAGCGAGACCACGCCCAGCGCGCCGGCGCGCAGGAGCCACGTCGCCCTCGGCAGGGGCTGCTGCTCGGCGTCCGCCCCGGTGAGGCCGTCGAGCAGGGTCAGGACGTCCTCGAGGTCGTGCGGGGTGTCCCGGTCGTGCCGCCGGCGCAGGAGACCCACCAGCAGGCCGCCCACCACGCAGACGAGCACGACCTGCCAGCGGCCCTCGCCGGGTAGCCGCGGGTCGGCCCCGTCCCACACCAGCCCGACCAGCAGGCGGACGAGGAGCAGGTAGACCGCGGCGAGGGCGCCCACGACGGACCCCAGGACGAGCGCGAGCCACGTCGTCCGCAGGACGCCGGACCCGTGAGCAGCCGGGGGCAGGGAAGCCATGGCCAGGCAACCTACTGCGGACCGGCGCGGTCTGCGGCCCGTCCCGCGGCGCCGGGTGGCCCCGGGAGAATCCGCGGGCACCGGTGAGGAACCGGCGCAGACGACTCCGCCCACCCCTCGCGCAGAAGGGGTGGGCGGGAGCACACTGTCCGGGCGGCGGAGGAACGTCGGAACAGGGACCCGGCGTTCCTCCGCCGTGCCGGACTCAGCCCTTGCGCTGCGTGACCTGCTCGGTCAGCGCGGGGAGCACGGTGTGCAGGTCACCGACGACGCCGAAGTCGACGAGCTCGAAGATCGGCGCCTCCGGGTCCTTGTTGACCGCCACGATCGTCTTCGAGGTCTGCATGCCGGCCCGGTGCTGGATGGCGCCCGAGATGCCGTTGGCGACGTAGAGCTGCGGCGAGACCGTCTTGCCGGTCTGGCCCACCTGGAAGCTGTGGGGCATCCAGCCCGAGTCGACGGCGGCGCGCGAGGCGCCCACCGCCGCGCCCAGCGCGTCGGCCAGGCCCTCCACGGGGGCGAAGTCGCCGCCGGTGCCACGGCCGCCCGAGACCACGATCGCGGCCTCGGTCAGCTCGGGGCGTCCCGACGCCTTGCGCGGCTGCGAGGCCACGACCATCGCCGAACGGGCAGCCTCGCTCACCGTGGCCGCGAACGGCTCGACGGTGCCGGCCCCGGCGACGTCCTCCACCGGGGCGGCGTTGGGCTTGACCGTGATGATCGGCGTGCCGGTGGTGACCTTCGCCTGCACCGTGTACGAGCCGGCGAAGACCGACTGCGTGGTGGTGCCGTCGGCGGCCACGTCCACGGCGTCGGTGATCAGGCCGGAGCCGGTGCGGATCGAGAGCCGCGCCGCGATCTCCTTGCCCTCGGCGCCGGAGACCAGCAGCACCGCGGCCGGGGAGGTCTTCTCGACCAGCTGCTGGAGGACCTCGACCTTGGGGACGACGAGGTAGCCGCGCAGGGCGGCGTCGTCCACGGTGTAGACCTTCTCGGCGCCGTGGGCGGCCAGCTTCTCGGCCGCGGCGGCCGCGGCGTCGGCCGGGCCGATGAAGACCGCCGAGGCCGTGCCCAGGCGGCGGGCCAGCGTGAGCAGCTCGAGGGTGGGCTTGCGGATCGCGCCGTCGACGTGGTCGACGACGACCAGGACCTCGCTCATGTTCTGCGTCCTCTCTCTTCGCTCAGCCGCGCTCAGATGAACTTCTTGTCGGCGAGGAAGCCGGCCAGCGCCACGGCGCCCGACCCGTCCTCGTCGGTGACGATCTCGCCGGCCTCGCGCGGCGGGCGGGCGGTGGTCTGCTCGACGACGGTCCACGCCACGGAGGCGCCGACGGAGCCGGCGTCCACGCCGAGGTCGCCCAGCGACCATGTGGTCATGGGCTTCTTCTTCGCGGCCATGATCCCCTTGAAGGAGGGGTAGCGGGCCTCGCCGGTCTGGTCGGTGACGCTGAGCAGCAGCGGCATGCGCCCGCCCACGATCTCGGTGGCGGTGTCGGTGTCCCGCTTGATCCGCACCTGGTCGCCCTGGGTCTCCACGCGGGAGGCGAAGGTGACCTGCGGCAGCCCGAGCCGCTCCGCCAGCATCGCCGGCACCACGCTCATGCCGGCGTCGGTGGAGGCCATGCCGCACATGACGATCTCGGCCTGCCCGTTCTCCGCGGCCAGCTTCTCCACGGCCTTCGCCAGCACCAGGGACGTCGCGGGGGCGTCCGAGCCGGCGACGGCCTCGTCGGTCACGAGGACGCCGGCGTCGGCGCCCATCTGGAGCGCCTTGCGCACCGCGTCGGTGGCCTGCTCCGGGCCGACGCAGAGGGCGGTCACCGTGACCGCACTCGGGTCCTCGGCCTTCTCCTTGAGCTGGAGCGCCTGCTCGACGGCGTACTCGTCCAGCTCGGAGAGCAGACCGTCGACGCCGACGCGGTCGACGGTGTTGTCAGCCTCGAACTGCCGGTTCGCGGTCGCGTCCGGCACGTACTTCACGCACACGACAATGTTCATCTGGTCCTCCGGCCCCGCGGGGCCACTCCTGGGCTCTCGACTCCGGCGATGTTACCCGCCGGTCACATTTGGGTGCCCACCCCGGCGGTGGGCTGGGTCACACTCAGCTCTTGCCCGGGCTGATCAACCGGGCCAGCACCCGGCCGACCACCAGGTAGGCGATCGCTCCGAGGCCCCAGTTGAACAGCGCGTTCTTCACGTCCGCATTCTCGCCGCCGAACTGGCGGATGCCATTGGTGCGACTGAAGACTCCGAGGTCCGCGGCGTTGGCGAGGTCCAAGACCAGGCGCACGAGCGTGTTGTCCGGGTTGGCCCCGATCGCGACGAGCAGGGCGCCCAGGGCGAGCACCGCAGCCACCACGACGACCGCTGTCCACACCAGCTGGGCGAGCAGCGCGCGACCCCGCGCGATCCGTGCCACGCGGCTCACCGCCCCTCGAACCGGGCCTGGCCCGGTCCGTTCTCGATGAAGGAGCGCATGCCCGCCTCGCGGTCCTCGGTGCCGAACAGGCCGGCGAAGGCCGCCCGCTCGAGGGCGAGCCCGGTGGTGAGGTCGGTGGCCAGCCCGCCGTCCACCGCCTGCTTGGCCGCCCGCAGGGCCAGGGAGGCCGCGCCGACGAACTGCCGGGCCCACTCCACCGCCTCGGCGTAGACGTCGGCCGGCGCGACGAGCCGGTCGACCAGACCGATCTCCAGCGCCTCGTCGGCGCGGACGAACCGGCCGGTGAAGATGAGGTCCTTGGCGCGCGAGGGGCCGACGAGCCGCGCCAGGCGCTGCGTGCCGCCGGCGCCCGGGATGATCCCGAGCAGCACCTCGGGCTGGCCGAGCACCGCATCGGTGGCGGCGAACCGGACGTCCGCGGCCAGCGCCAGCTCGCAGCCGCCGCCCAGCGCGTAGCCGTTGACCGCCGCGACGACCGGCTTGGGGATCTCCGCCACCGCGGTCACGGCGGCCTGGAGCGGCCCGGCGACGGCCAGCATGTCCGCGTAGGACATGTCGGCCATCTCCTTGACGTCGTTGCCCGCGGCGAAGACCCGCTCCCCACCGGTGAGGACCACCGCCGCGACGTCCTCGCGGTCGGAGACCTCCTCGGCCGCCTCCCGCAGCTCGGCCTGCACGGCCAGGCTGATCGCGTTCATCTTGGGGCGGTCCAGCCTGATCGTGGCGACGCCCTCGTCGACCTCGAGGCGGACGAACTCGGCCATGGGTGGCTCCTTCGGGGATGTGCGTGAGGTCCCCCGTGCTGGGGATGCGGGGGGCGACGGGAGGTGCCCGTCCACCCGCGGGGCTCAATCTGGCGGACCGGGACCGCGCGGGACACCGGCAACTCTGTCAGACGCGTCACTCCGCCCGCACCCACCGCGTCGGGCGGAAGGCTGGGACAATCCCCGCATGCCACCCGTCACCTGGAAGCACCTCGGTCAGACCGCCAAGGTCTGGCCCGGCCGCAACTGGCCCCTCGGCGCCACCTGGACGCCCGAGTCGACCAACTTCGCGGTCAGCGCCCCGGGGGCGACCCAGGTGTGGGTCTGCGTGTTCAGCACCGACGAGGCGGGCGGCGAGGTCGAGACCCGTCACGAGCTCACCGAGCACTCCCTGGGCATCTGGCACGGCGCGCTCCCGGGCATCGCGCCGGGCACCCCCTACGGCTTCCGCGTGGACGGCCCGTGGGACCCGTCCCAGGGCCTGCGCTTCAACCGCGACAAGCTGCTGCTCGACCCCTACGCCCAGGCCGTGAGCGGCGAGTTCGTGCCCGACGAGGCCGCGTTCGGCTACGTCTTCGGCCAGCCGCACCGCCGCTCCCGCTCCGACTCGGCGCCGTTCGTGCCCCGCAGCGTGGTCGTGGACCCCTCCTTCGACTGGGAGGGCGACGAGCCCATGCAGCGCCGCTGGCGCGACACCGTCATCTACGAGTGCCACGTCAAGGGCATGACGAAGCTCCACGACCGCGTCCCCGAGGAGCTCCGCGGCACCTACGCCGGCATGGGCCACCCCGCGGTGACCGACTACCTGCGCGACCTCGGGATCACCGCCGTCGAGCTCCTGCCGGTCCACCAGTTCGTCTCCGAGCCGGGCCTCACCGCCCGCGACGCGGTGAACTACTGGGGCTACAACTCGCTGGGCTACTTCGCTCCGCACGGCGCCTACTCCTCCGTCGGTGACGCGGGCGGCCAGGTGAACGAGTTCAAGCAGATGGTGAAGTCGCTGCACCGCGCCGGGCTCGAGGTCATCCTGGACGTCGTCTACAACCACACCGCCGAGGCCGGCCCGCTGGGCCCGACCCTCAGCTTCCGCGGCCTCGACGACCGCGGCTTCTACCGCCGGGTGCCGAGCACCGAGGGCTTCGACGACACCTACTGGGACGTCACGGGCTGCGGCAACACCGTCAACACCGAGAACCCCTTCGGCCTGCGGATGATCCTCGACTCGCTGCGCTACTGGGTCACCGAGATGCACGTCGACGGCTTCCGCTTCGACCTGATGTCCGCGCTCACCCGCACCGGAACGAACGTCGACATGGGCGCCGACCTCCTGGTCGCCATCGGGCAGGACCCGGTGCTGCGCCACGTCAAGCTCATCGCCGAGCCCTGGGACGCCTCGATGGACGGCTACCTGGTCGGCGGCATGCCCGCGCCCTGGA
The DNA here is from genome assembly GCF_004919085.1 of Nocardioides sp. GY 10127. Classification (GTDB taxonomy): domain Bacteria; phylum Actinomycetota; class Actinomycetes; order Propionibacteriales; family Nocardioidaceae; genus Nocardioides. The sequence continues at coordinate 105,469 of NZ_STGL01000003.1, forward strand.
CCGAGTGGAACGACCAGTTCCGCGACACCCTGCGCGACTTCTGGCGCAACCAGACCTGGGGCGTGCACGCGATCGCCACGCGCCTGGCCGGCTCCTCCGACCTGTACTCCGACGACGGCCGCACGGCCTACAACTCGATCAACTTCGTCACCGCCCACGACGGGTTCACCGTGCGCGACCTCGTCAGCTACAACGGCAAGCACAACGAGGCCAACGGCGAGGAGAACCGGGACGGCACGGACAACAACCGCTCCTGGAACCACGGCGTCGAGGGCGAGACCGACGACCCGGCACTCCAGGGCCTGCGCCGCCGCCAGGCCGCCAACCTCATGGTGACCCTCTGCCTGGCCAACGGCGTCCCCATGATCACGGCCGGCGACGAGCGGGGCCGCACCCAGCGCGGCAACAACAACGCCTACTGCCAGGACAACGAGACCTCGTGGATCGACTGGCGCGCCGACGACGCCTGGCTCGACGTCTACGAGACGACGAAGGCGGCCCTCCAGCTGCGGCGCGACCACCCCGCGCTGCGCCAGCGCCACTGGTTCGAGGGGCGGCCCACCATCGTCGGCGGCCCGAAGGACATGGCCTGGCTGCACCCCTCGGGCCGCGAGATGACCGACGCAGACTGGCACGACCCGCAGGTCTCCGCGTTCGGCATGTTCCTCTCGGGCGGCCCCCTGCGCTCCCCCGGCCCGCGGGGTGAGCAGCAGCTCGACTCCTCGTTCGTCGTGTGGTTCAACCCCGGCCGCGCCCGGCAGCGGGTGCTGCTGCCGGAGAACGACTGGGTGCAGAAGGGCGAGGTCGTCATCTCCACCGACGCCGAGCACCCCGTGGGCGAGGTCGTGCGCGCGGGCGAGCACCTCGTCCTGGGCAGGCGGACGCTGGTCGTGCTGCGCGAGATGCGCTGACCGGGCCGCCCCCAGGGGCCGCCCGGCCGTCGGGCGCCGGCTTAGGTGCCGGCGCCCGTGGCGGCGTCAGCGCGGGTAGGTGACCAGGCCGAGCTCGGCCGGCGTCGCCAGCGCCGCGTGCCTCGGCACGACCCGCACCGTGTAGCCGAACGGGCCCGCGTGCGCGAGCTCGATCTCGGTGTCGAACCGGTAGCGGCCGGAGCCGAGGGACTCGGCCCGGGCCAGGTCGGTGGTGGTGACGTCCACCAGCTCGTCGGAGTCCACCGCCGTGCCCTCGACCAGCTGCACCGCCACGTCCTGCGGGTCCAGCTGGCCCAGCGCCACGAACGCGCGGACCGAGAGCCGGTCGCCCACCTCGGGGACCTCGTGCTCGACCGGCCCGACCCACGAGCCCTCGACGTGCTCGACGCGCACCGCGCCCCAGCCCTCGCGCACGCCCCGCTTCCACAGGGCCAGCGAGCGGGCGCCGGCGTGGTCCTCCCCCAGGGCCCGCGACGAGCCGGCGGCGGGCGAGTAGAGCAGCCGGACGTAGTCGCGCACCATGCGGCTGGCCAGCACCTTCGGCCCCAGCGAGAGCAGGGTGTGGCGCAGCATGTCGGTCCAGCGGGTCGGCACGCCCGAGGCGTCCGCGTCGTAGAAGCGCGGGGCGACCTCGTTCTCGATCAGCTCGTAGAGCGCCGCGGCCTCGAGGTCGTCGCGGCGCTCGGGGTCGTCCAGGCCGTCGGCGGACGGGATGGCCCAGCCGTTCTCGCCGTCGAACCACTCGTCCCACCAGCCGTCGAGCACCGAGAGGTTGAGGCCGCCGTTGAGCGCAGCCTTCATGCCCGAGGTGCCGCACGCCTCGTAGGGCCGCAGCGGGTTGTTCAGCCAGACGTCGCAGCCCGGGTACAGCGGCTGCGCCATGGCGATGTCGTAGTCGGGCAGGAAGACGATGCGGTGCCGGACCTCCGGGTCGTCGGAGAGCCGCACGATGTCCTGGATCAGCTTCTTCCCGCCGTCGTCGGCCGGGTGGGCCTTGCCCGCGATGACCAGCTGCACCGGCCGCTGCGGGTCGAGCAGCAGCGCCTTGAGCCGGGCCGGGTCGCGCATCATCAGCGTGAGCCGCTTGTAGGACGCGGCCCGGCGGGCGAAGCCGATGGTGAGGACGTCGGGGTCCAGCACCGAGTCCGTCCAGGCCAGCTCCGCCTCGGTGGCGCCGCGCTGGAGCCAGGACGCCCGCAGGCGGCGGCGCGCCTCGCCGGCCAGGCGCTCGCGCTGCCGCCGCTTGACGGCCCACAGCTCGGCGTCCGGGACCTCCTGGACGGCGCGCCAGAACGCCTCGGTGTCGTCGCCCTCGGGGTCGGCGCCGCGGGCCACCGCGAGCTCGAGCACCTCGCGCGCCACCCAGGTCGGCGCGTGGACGCCGTTGGTGATGGACGTGATGGGCACCTCGTCCTCGTCGAAGGAGCTCCACAGGCCGTTGAACATCTCCCGCGAGACGTGCCCGTGCAGCTGGGAGACGCCGTTGGCGCGCTGGGCGAGCCGGAAGCCCATGACGGCCATGTTGAACACGCCCGCGTCGCCGCCGACGTAGTCCTCGGCGCCCAGGCCCAGCACGTGCTCGGTCGGCACCCCGGGCGTCACGCCGCCGGCGGTCGCGAAGTACTGCTCCACCAGGGTCCGGGGGAAGCGGTCGATGCCCGCGGGGACGGGCGTGTGCGTGGTGAACACCGTGCCGGCGCGCCCCACCTCCAGCGCCGTCGCGAGGTCGAGCTGCGGACCGTCCTCGGCCACGCTCAGCTCGCGCAGGCGCTCGATGCCGAGGAAGCCGGCGTGGCCCTCGTTGAGGTGGAAGACCTCCGGCTCGGGGTGACCCGTGAGCCGGCAGAAGACGCGCAGGGCCCGGAGGCCGCCCACACCGAGGAGCAGCTCCTGGCGCAGCCGGTGCTCGGCGTTCCCGCCGTACAGCCGGTCGGTGACGTCCGCGTAGTGCTGGGGGTTCTCCTTGACGTCGGTGTCCATCATCACCAGCGGCACGCGGCCCACGCTCGCGACCCAGATGCGGGCCACCATGTCCGGGCCGCCGGGCATCGCCAGCGAGATGGTGGCGGGGGTGCCGTCGGCCTCGCGCAGGAGCTGGACGGGCAGGGCCGCCGGGTCGAGCAGCGGGTAGCTCTCCTGCTGCCAGCCGTGGCGGTCCAGCGACTGGCGGAAGTAGCCGTGCCGGTAGAGCAGGCCGATGCCGACGATCGGCACGCCGAGGTCGCTGGCGGCCTTGAGGTGGTCGCCGGCCAGGATGCCCAGGCCGCCGGAGTACACCGGGAGCGCCGCGGAGATGCCGAACTCGGCCGAGAGGTAGCCGATGGCGCGCGGCCAGGCGGCGGCCTCCGGGCCCTCGGCGCGGGCCGCGGAGCGCTGGTACCAGCGGTCCGTGGTGAGGTAGCGGCGCAGGTCGGCCACCCCCGCCTCCACCGCCGCCACGAAGGCCTCGTCGGCGGCCGCTGCCTCCAGCCGGGCGCGCGGCACCAGGCTCAGCGTCTTGAGCGGGTCGTGCCCGCTGTCGGCCCACGCGCCGGCGTCCAGCTCGGCGAACAGGTCCTGGGTGGGCGGGTGCCAGGCCCAGCGGAGGTTCCCCGCGAGCTCCCCCAGCCCCTCGAGCGGCCCCGGCAGCGCCGGGCGGACGGTCAGTCGTCGGATCGCGCGCACGGGACGACCGTAGCCCTCGTGCAGGCCGCCGGGGACCGGCGTTGGTCTCTGTTCACAGTGCGTGACGTCAGGGCCGTTGGACCTACCGGCGCGTAACCCGGGGCTTCCGGTGGCCGTTGTCGGGCCATGACCACCCCTCACCAGCGCCGCGCGCGCCGGACCACGGCCGCGTTGGCCCTGCTCACCGCCGCACTCGCCCCGGGGCTCACCCAGCTCCCGGCCCTCGCGGCGGACGCACTCCCCGCCACCGCGTCGGGCGCCTCCGCGCTCGGCTCCTCGCTCGGCAGCACCACCACGGACGGGCTCGGCACCCTCGCCGACCCCACCGCCGGACTGGACGACCTCGACGCCCGGGGCACGGCCGTGCCCTCCGCGCTCCAGCGGCGCGCCGCCCGGGCCCTGGACGCCGACCTCGGCGGTGTCTCCCTGCGCTGGAACGACTACGGGACGCCGGCCTCGGTCCTCGCCGAGGACGGCGTGCTCGCCCTGGCCACCTCCGCCGACCCCGTCCGGGCCGCCCGCACCTGGCTGCGCCGGCACGCCGACCTGTTCGGCATGACCGCGGCCCAGATGGACGGGCTCGCACTGGTCAACGACGCCGAGCTCGCCTCGTACCCGGACGCGGACGGCGATCCAGGCGCGAACGCCGGCCATGCCGTCCTCTTCCGGCAGCGCTTCGGCGGGCTCCCGGCCGCCGGTGGCAGCCTCGTCACGGTGGGCGTCTCGCGCGGCTCGATCGTCTACGTCTCGTCCTCGCTGGTGCGCACCGACGCCACGCCCGAGGCCGCCGTCCTCACCCCCCTCGAGGGCTGGCTGGCCGCCGCCGCGAACGTCGGTCGCCCGCTCGGCACCGCCCAGGTCTCGAAGATCGCCGGCACCGCCGACGGCGGCCCCCTGAGCTGGACGCGGCTCACCGTGCCCGGCTTCGCCCAGGAGCAGCAGGTGCGCCTGCGCTCCCTGGCCCTGGCCGACGGCACCGTCCGACCGGTCTACGTCGCCAACGTCGTGGACGTCGAGGGCGGCGCCACCCTCGCCTACACCGTCTTCGTGGACGCCGTGGACGGCACCGTCTGGTTCCGTCAGGACCAGGCCGAGAACGACTCCGTCTCCGACGTCTACTCCGGCACCTACAGCAGCACCGAGTGCGGTCCGCGGCACGAGTTCGAGCTCACCGACGACGCCACGCGCTCGATCAACGCGGTGGCGCTGGCCGCCCCGGTCGACGACGTGGTCGTGAAGTTCTTCGGCCCCGACGGCGCCCTCCTCTACACCGGCGACCTCGGGACCAGCCCCGAGGTCGCCACCTACGCCTCCGACGACCTCCCGGCCGGGGTCTACGCCGCCCAGGTCTGCCCCTACGACAGCGCCTCCGCGGTCGTCGGCACCTACTCGATGCTGGTGGCGACCTCCGACGCCGAGCAGCCGTCCGCCGACGGCCTCGGCTTCGACCCGACCTGGGCGTACTGGACGGCGAACCCGTCGATGGACTCCACCGAGGTCGGCGTCACCCCGGACGACGAGGTGGTCGGCTGCTGGGTGGCCACCGACCTGTGCACCTCCCCCACCGGCCCGTTCGAGAACCTCGCCTCCCCCGTCGGCTGGGACACCGTCAACGCCGGCGCCACGTCCACCACGACCACGGTCGGCAACAACGCGACCACGCACGAGGCCTGGGTGAGCCCCCTGACCCCCGGTGGCCTGCTCCAGGCGCCCGTCTCGCCCACGCGCACCTACACCCCGGAGTTCACCGACGCCTGGAACGAGTCGCAGTGCGACCCGACCAACCTCGTGCCCGGCGGCAACGACATCGACGCCTCGGTGACCAACCTGTTCGTCTCGCACAACCGGATGCACGACTACAGCTACTACCTGGGCTTCACCGAGAAGAACTACAACATGCAGGCCGACAACTTCGGCCGCGGCGGCGTCGGCGGGGACGCCGAGGTCGGCAACGCCCAGGCGGGCGCGCTCACCGGCGGGCAGCCGCTGCTCCTCGGCCGCGACAACGCCAACCAGATCGCCCTCCAGGACGGCATCCCCGGCATCACCAACCAGTACCTGTTCCAGCCGATCGCGGGCTCCTTCTACGCCCCCTGCACCGACGGCGGGCTCGACATGGGCATCGTCGGCCACGAGTACACGCACGCCATCTCCAACCGCATGGTCGCCGGCCCCGACGAGGGGCTGACCTCCGAGCAGGGCGGCGCGATGGGTGAGTCGTGGAGCGACCTGGTGGCCGCCGAGTACCAGTTCAGCCACGGCTACGACAACGGCGGCAACATCTGGGCCGTCGGCGTCTACGCCACCGGGAACCGCAGCGTGGCGATCCGCGACTACGCGATCAACCACAACCCGCTGAACTACTCCGACTACGGGTTCGACACCACCGGCGCCGAGGTGCACGCCGACGGCGAGATCTGGAACGGCACGCAGTGGGAGGTCCGCCAGGCCCTGGTGAAGCGCTACGACGAGAAGTTCCCCTACGACGACGCCGAGCTCCAGCTGGCCTGCGCCCAGGGGTCGGCGACCGCGTCGCCGCTGCCCCCGCAGTACTGCCCCGGCAACCGCCGCTGGGTGCAGCTGGTCTTCGACTCCTTCCTGCTCCAGCAGGGCGCCACGTCGATGCTCGACGCCCGGGACGCGATGATCGCGGCCGACCGCATGCGGTTCGGGGGCCGTGACGTCGACGTCATGTGGGCCGCCTTCGCCCGACGCGGCATGGGCGTGGACGCCGCCACCGACGGTGGGGACGCCACCAGCGTCACCGGCGGGTTCGCCGCGCCGTCCGGCAACGGGACCATCGCCTTCGAGCAGGGCGACGTCCCGGGCTCGGTGTACGTCGGCACCTACGAGGCTCGCGCCACGCCGTTCGCGGACACCCTCCCCGGCACGGACCTCGGCTCGGTGCAGTCCATGACGCCCGGCACCTACGACCTGGTGTTCGTCTCCCCGCGCGGCGGGTTCACCCGGCTGAGCGCCACCGTGGTGGCCGGGGAGCGCACCGTCGTCCCCCTGCCGAGCCGTCGCAACCTCGCGGCGGCCGCCAACGGCGCCTCCGTCCTGGCCGCCACCGAGGGCTCGCTGAACGCCGACTCGCTCATCGACGGCACGGAGGACACGAGCTGGGCGGGTGTCACGGCCGAGAACGTGGACGTCTCGAACCCGTCGGTCTCGGTGGACCTGGCCGGCGGCGTCCGCCGGGTGAAGCGGGTCCAGGTGAGCGCGCTGCTCAACCCGGTCGACTCCGACACCGACGTCGACCAGGACTCGGGCTCGCGGTTCACCGCGCTGCGCCGGTTCGCGATCGAGGTCTGCACGACCGGCTGCGCGGGCTCGGGCACCTGGCGTCGCGTCTACACCTCCGACGCGAACGCCTTCCCCGCCGTCCGGCCCCGCCCGGTCGCCCCGGACCAGACGCTGCGGGAGTTCGTCCTCCCCCGTCGCGTCCGGGCCGCCGCCGTCCGGCTCGTGGCACTGGAGAACCAGTGCACCGGGTTCGCCGGCTACGCCGGGGAGATCGACGCCGACCCGCTCAACGACACGGACTGCTCCACGGCGTCCGACCGCGGCACGATCGTCCACGCCGCGGAGCTGCAGGTCTACGCGCGCTGACCCTCGCCGCCCACGACCGGGGGGAGCCGCGCGGCCGCGCGGCTCCCCCCGGTGCGTCCTGGTTCGTCCCGTCCCGCGCTCCCGGCGGCGGGGAAGTCGCGCAGGCCACGCCGGGTCTCCTGTGGGGTGGCTTGCAGGGCAGGGGCGGAGCCGGTTGGGTGGGTCACATGGTCGGACGCATCCCCGTGATGAACGTGATGCCCCTGGTCGATCTCGGGCGGCAACCCGCCAAGGCGACCGTGGGCGAGCCCCTGCCGGTGACGGCCACCGTGTTCCGCGAGGGACACGACAAGCTGGCCGCCGAGGTCGTGCTGGTGGCGCCGGACGGCAGCCGCCGCGCCCCCGTCCGCATGACGAAGGACGCCGCTGTGCCGGACCGGTGGAGCGCCTGGGTGACCCCGGACGTGGGCGGCGCCTGGAGCTTCGAGGTCCACGCGTGGTCGGACCCGCTGGCCACGTGGGAGCACAACGCGGGCGTCAAGGTGCCCGCCGGCGTCGACGTCGAGCTGATGTTCACCGAGGGGCGCCTGCTCTTCGAGCGGGTGCGCGCGGGTCTCCTCCCCGAGGAGACCTTCGCCGCCGACGTCCTGGACGGCGCGGTGCTGGCCGCCACCGACACCGGACGCCCCGCCGAGGCGCGGCTGGCCGCCCTCCAGGACCCCGAGCTCGCCCAGGTGCTGCGCGCTCACCCGCTGCGCGAGCTCGTCACGGTCGAGGGCCCGTTCCCGCTCTTCGCCGACCGGCCGCGGGCCCTGTTCGGCAGCTGGTACGAGTTCTTCCCCCGCAGCGAGGGCGCGTACGTCGACGAGGCCACCGGCAAGGTCGTCAGCGGCACCTTCCGCACCGCGGTTTCCGGCCTGGAGCGCGCGGCGTCCATGGGCTTCGACATCGTCTACCTGCCGCCGATCCACCCGATCGGCGAGGTCAACCGCAAGGGGCCCAACAACACCCTGACCCCCGGACCGGACGACCCGGGCTCGCCCTGGGCCATCGGCTCGAAGGCCGGCGGGCACGACGCGATCCACCCCGACCTGGGCACCGTGGAGGACTTCGACGCCTTCGTCGCCCGGGCCCGCGAGCTGGGCCTGGAGATCGCCCTCGACCTGGCGCTCCAGGCCGCCCCGGACCACCCCTGGGCCACCGAGCACCCCGAGTTCTTCACCACCCGCGCGGACGGCACGATCGCCTACGCGGAGAACCCGCCGAAGAAGTACCAGGACATCTACCCGGTCAACTTCGACAACGACCCCCGCGGCATCTGCGCGGAGGTGCTCCGCGTGGTGCGCTACTGGATGAGCCGCGGCGTCCGCGTCTTCCGCGTCGACAACCCGCACACCAAGCCGGTGGCGTTCTGGGAGTGGCTGCTCGGCGAGGTCCGCCGCACCGACCCCGACGTCCTGTTCCTGTCCGAGGCCTTCACCCGCCCGGCGATGATGCACGGTCTCGGCGCGGTGGGCTTCCACCAGTCCTACACGTACTTCACCTGGCGCACCGGCAAGGCCGAGATCGAGGAGTACCTGCTCGAGGTGGCGCGGGAGTCCGACCACCTCATGCGCCCGAACTTCTGGGTCAACACCCCGGACATCCTCCACGGGTTCCTCCAGTACGGGGGCCCGGCGGCCTTCAAGCTCCGGGCCGCCCTGGCCGCGACCGGCAGCCCCTCGTGGGGCATGTACTCGGGCTACGAGCTGTGCGAGCACGTCGCGGTGAAGCCCGGCAGCGAGGAGTACCTGGACTCCGAGAAGTACCAGGTGCGGGTGCGCGACTGGGAGGCCGCCGAGGCGAGCGGCCGCTCGCTCATCGGCTACGTCCGCCGCCTCAACGAGGTCCGGCGGGCGCACCCGGCGCTCCAGCAGCTGCGCAACACGACCATCCACTACAGCGACGACGACCAGGTGCTCGTCCTCGCCAAGCAGGCCGTCCCGGGCGACGCCTCGGCCGACACCGTGATCGTGGTGATCAACCTCGACCCGCACGGCGTCCACGAGACCACCGTGCACCTGGACGTCGACGCCCTCGGCCTGGGCGAGTCGTTCGCCGTCCACGACGAGATCACCGGCGCGGACTGGACGTGGGGCCAGCACAACTACGTGCGGCTCGACCCGTTCCACGAGCCCGCCCACGTCCTCACCGTGCGGGCGGCCCGATGAGCGCCGGCGAGCAGGGCACGGGCCCCGCCGGCGAGCCGGTGGCCGCCGAGGAGCAGGAGCTGACCCGCGACCCGGTGGTCGACGGGACGACGGACTCCGGCGTGGACGCGGAGTCGGCCGGGCGCCCCCAGCCGGACTGGTTCAAGACGGCCGTCTTCTACGAGGTGCTCGTCCGCTCCTTCCGCGACTCCAACGGCGACGGCACGGGCGACTTCCGCGGCCTGGTGGAGAAGCTCGACTACCTGCAGTGGCTCGGTGTCGACTGCCTCTGGATCCCGCCGTTCTTCCCCTCCCCGCTGCGCGACGGCGGCTACGACGTCGCGGACTACACCGGGGTCCTGCCGGCCATCGGCTCCATCGACGACTTCCACACGTTCCTCGACGAGGCGCACAGCCGCGGCATCCGCGTGATCATCGACTTCGTCATGAACCACACGAGCGACGCGCACCCGTGGTTCCAGGCCAGCCGCTCCGACCCCGAGGGTCCGTACGGCGACTTCTACGTGTGGTCCGACACCGACGACCTCTACTCCGAGGCGCGGATCATCTTCGTCGACACCGAGCCGTCCAACTGGACGTGGGACCCGGTGCGCCAGCAGTACTTCTGGCACCGCTTCTTCTCCCACCAGCCGGACCTCAACTTCGACAACCCGGCCGTGCACGAGGCGATCATCGACGCGCTGCGGTTCTGGTTCGACATGGGCCTGGACGGGTTCCGCCTCGACGCCGTGCCCTACCTCTACGAGCGCCCGGGCAGCAACGGCGAGAACCTCCCCGAGACCCACGACTTCCTCAAGAAGATCCGCAAGGTCGTCGACGACGAGTACCCCGGCCGCGTCCTGCTCTGCGAGGCCAACCAGTGGCCGCAGGACGTCGTGGAGTACTTCGGGGACTTCGCCGCCGGCGGCGACGAGTGCCACATGGCGTTCCACTTCCCGGTGATGCCGCGCATCTTCATGGCGGTGCGCCGCGAGTCGCGCTACCCGATCTCGGAGATCCTCGAGCAGACGCCCGCGATCCCCCACAACTGCCAGTGGGGCATCTTCCTGCGCAACCACGACGAGCTGACCCTCGAGATGGTCACCGACGAGGACCGCGACTACATGTGGCAGGAGTACGCCAAGGACCCGCGGATGAAGGCCAACATCGGCATCCGCCGACGGCTGGCCCCGCTCCTGGAGAACGACACCAACCAGATCGAGCTCTTCAACGCGCTGCTGCTCTCCCTGCCCGGCAGCCCCGTCCTCTACTACGGCGACGAGATCGGGATGGGCGACAACATCTGGCTGGGCGACCGCGACGGCGTCCGCACGCCGATGCAGTGGACCAGCGACCGCAACGCCGGGTTCTCCTCGGCCAACCCCGGCCGGCTGGACCTGCCGGTCGTCCAGGACGCGATCTACGGCTACGAGTCGGTCAACGTCGAGGCGCAGATGGAGAACCCCTCCTCCCTGCTGCACTGGACCCGCCGGATGATCCACGCCCGCCGCCACCACCTGGCGTTCGGCCTCGGCGAGTTCCACGACCTGGGCGGCTCCAACGCCACCGTCCTCTCCTACGTCCGCGAGTACACCGACCCGGAGACCGGGGCGGAGGACGTGATCCTCTGCGTCAACAACCTCTCGCGCTGGCCGCAACCGGTCGAGCTGGACCTGCGCCGGTTCCAGGGACGGCGCCCCGTCGAGCTGATCGGCAACGTCCCGTTCCCCGTCATCGGCGAGCTGCCCTACCTCCTCACGCTGGCCGGCTACGGCTTCTACTGGTTCCGGCTGCCCACCGCACCGACCCCGGAGGAGGGACCCCTCCTGTGACCGACGCACCCGTCCCCACCACCGGCCCGGTCGACCACGTCGACCCGGCCGTCCTCGCCGAGTACCTCGGCCGCACCCGCTGGTTCGGCGGCAAGGGCCGCCCGTTCACGGTCAGCCAGGTCTACCGGATCGGGCACGTGCCCGGGATCGCCGAGGGCGGCCCGCTGGCCGTGCTCAACCACCTGGTCGAGCTCACCTACGCCGATGTCGCGGCCGGCGCCGACGGTGCCGCCGGTGCCGATGGGGAGCAGGCCGTCGAGGTCTACCAGGTGCCGCTGGCCTTCTACACCGACCCCGTGCAGCGCCTCGACCACGCCTTCCTCGGGTGGTGGGAGGAGCCGGGCCTCGGCTGGGTGCACGTCTACGACGCCGTGCACGACCGCGAGGCGATGGCGGCCTGGCAGCGCTCCTTCTTCGACGCCTACGACACCGGCGAGGCCCGCGACGAGGCCTCCGGCCTCACCTTCCGCCGCCTGCCGGGCTACGAGCTGGACCCCGAGGCGCGGGCGTCGCTCTTCTCCGGCGAGCAGTCGAACTCGACGGTGATGTTCGGCGAGGACGCCATCCTCAAGGTGTTCCGGAAGCTGACGCCGGGCCGCAACCCCGACATCGAGATCCACGAGGTCCTCACCCGGGCCGGCTGCCCGAACGTCGCTGCCCTCTACGGCTGGATCGACTGGACCCACCCGCGCACCGGCGAGATCTGGCAGCTCTCGATGCTGCAGCAGTTCCTGCGCACCGCCTCGGACGGCTGGGAGCTCGCCCTGGCCTCCGTGCGCACCCTCTTCTCCGACCCCGAGACCCGCGCGTCGGCCTCCGGCGGCGACTTCGCCGGCGAGGCCACGCGGCTCGGCGAGGCGCTGCGCGACGTCCACGAGACCCTCGCCGCGCACTTCGGGACGAGCCAGGCGGACGCCGGGGCCCTGGCCGCCGTCATGGGCCGGCGGCTCGCGGCGGCCTCCGCGGTCGTCCCCTCCCTCGAGCCGTACCTGGAGGGCCTCCAGCGGGTGTTCGGCTCGGTGGCCGACCAGGGCCTGCTCACCACTCAGCGCGTCCACGGCGACCTCCACCTGGGCCAGACGCTGCGTACCTCCCTGGGCTGGAAGATCGTCGACTTCGAGGGCGAGCCCGCCAAGACGCTGGCCGAGCGGGTGCTCCCCGACTCCCCCTGGCGGGACGTCGCGGGCATGCTGCGCTCCTTCGACTACGCCCCGCGCGTGGTCGAGCGCGCCTTCGCCGAGGACGACCCCGAGGGCTCGCAGGCCCGCACCGCGCGCGCCCAGGAGTGGGCCAACCGCGCGAAGAACCACTTCCTGGTCGCCTACACCGGCGGCGAGGTGACGCCCGAGCAGCGCACGCTGCTCGACGCCTACGTCGCCGACAAGGCCGTGTACGAGACCGTCTACGAGACGCGCAACAGGCCGACCTGGGTGGACATCCCGCTCCAGGCCGTCGCCGAGATCGGAGCAGCATGAGCACCCCCACCCCCACCCCGCAGCCCGTCCCGACCGAGGTGCTCGAGCAGCTGGTGCGCGGCGAGCACGGCGACCCGCACGGCGTCCTCGGAGCCCACGAGCACGGCGGTGCGGTGACGGTCCGCGTCCTGCGTCCGCTGGCGACGTCGGTCGCCGTCAGCGGCGAGTGGGGCAGCACCCCGCTCACCCACGAGCACGAGGGCGTGTGGGTCGGCGTCCTGCCGCTCGCCTCGGTGCCCGACTACCGGGTGAGCGTCTCCTACGGCGGGGAGCCCGCCGTCCACGACGACCCCTACCGGTGGCTGCCCACCGTGGGCGAGATGGACCTCCACCTGTTCAACGAGGGCCGGCACGAGCAGCTCTGGGACGTCCTGGGCGCGCACGTGCGCAGCTACGACACCCCGGCCGGCAGCGTCACCGGCACCTCGTTCGCCGTGTGGGCGCCGCACGCCCGCGGCGTCCGGCTCAAGGCGGACTTCAACTCCTGGGACGGCCGCGAGCACCCGATGCGCCAGCTCGGCACCTCGGGCGTGTGGGAGCTGTTCGTGCCGGGCGTCGGCTCGGGCGCGACCTACAAGTACGCCCTGCTCACCCAGGACGGCCGCTGGCTGGAGAAGGCCGACCCGATGGCCGGCTGGGCGGAGAAGCCCCCGCAGACGGCCTCGCGGGTCTTCGAGACCTCCTACGAGTGGGGCGACCAGGCCTGGATGGAGGCCCGCGGCGCGACCCAGGCGATCGAGTCCGCGATGAGCATCTACGAGGTGCACCTGGCCTCCTGGAAGAAGAACTACGACGGCTCCCTGTGGACGTGGGAGCAGCTGGCCGACGACCTGTCCGCCTACGTCGCCGACCTGGGGTTCACCCACGTCGAGCTCATGCCCGTCATGCAGCACCCCTTCGGCGGCTCGTGGGGCTACCACGTGACCTCCTACTTCGCCCCCGACAGCCGCTTCGGCGACCCGGACGGCTTCCGCCGGCTCGTCGACCGCCTGCACCAGAACGGCGTCGGCGTCATCCTCGACTGGGTGCCCGGCCACTTCGCCACCGACGAGTGGGCGCTGGCCCGCTTCGACGGCACTCCGCTCTACGAGGACCCCAACCCCCAGCGCGGCTGGCACAAGGAGTGGGGCAGCCACATCTTCAACTTCGGCCGCCACGAGGTGCGCAACTTCCTCTACTCCAACGCCGTCTACTGGCTGGAGGAGTTCCACGCCGACGGCCTGCGCGTCGACGGCGTGGCCTCGATGCTCTACCTGGACTACTCCCGCGAGCACGGCGAGTGGAGCCCCAACAAGTACGGCGGGCGCGAGAACCTCGAGGCCGTCCAGTTCCTCCAGGAGATGAACGCGACCGTCTACCGCCGGGTGCCGGGGATCGTGACCATCGCGGAGGAGTCCACGGCCTGGCCGGGCGTCACCCGCGCCACCGAGCACGACGGGCTCGGCTTCGGCTTCAAGTGGAACATGGGCTGGATGCACGACTCCCTGGACTACGTCTCCAAGGACCCGATCTACCGCCGCTACCACCACGGCGAGATGACGTTCTCCCTCGTCTACGCGTTCAGCGAGAACTACGTGCTGCCCATCAGCCACGACGAGGTCGTGCACGGCAAGGGCTCGCTCCTGCGCAAGATGCCCGGCGACCGCTGGCAGCAGCTGGCCAACCTGCGCGCCTACCTGGCCTTCATGTGGGCGCACCCCGGCAAGCAGCTGCTCTTCATGGGCTCCGAGTTCGGCCAGGAGTCGGAGTGGGCCGAGTCCCGCGAGCTCGACTGGTGGCTCCTCGAGCACGCCGAGCACGCCGGCGTCCGCGACCTCGTGCGCGACCTGAACCACGCCTACACCTCCTCCGGGGCCCTCTGGGGGCGCGACCACGACCCGTCGGGGTTCACCTGGGTCGACGGCGGGGACGCCGACCGCAACGTCTTCTCCTTCATCCGCCGCTCCCCCGGGGAGCCGGAGGTGGTGTGCGTGAGCAACTTCGCCGCCGTCCCGCACGACCTGCGGCTCGGGCTGCCGGCCGAGGGCACGTGGGAGGAGATCCTCAACACGGACGCCACGGGCTACACCGGTTCCGGCGTGGGCAACCTCGGGCAGATCACCGGGCACCGCGGCGAGTGGTCCGGCCAGCCCGCGCACGCGGACGTCGTCGTGCCCCCGCTGGCGACGGTGTGGTTCCGCCGGATCCCCTCGTGAACGGGCCCGAGCGGGCCCGCCGGTCTCGGTAGGCTGCGGGGGTGACCTCGCAGCCGACCCTCGACGACGGCACGGTCACCCTCCGGCCGGCCCGCAGCCCCGATCCGTCCCGGCTCGCGTTCTACGTGGTGACCGACGACCGCACGATCGGCACCGCCACCGTCGTCATGACCGACCCCGGCACGGGTGCCGTGGCCGTGGAGATCTCTGAGCGGGCCCGCGGGCGCGGCTACGCCGTGCGGGCCCTGCGGATGCTCGTCGACTGGGCCCTCGCGGGCACCCGCACCGACGGCCTGGGGCTCCAGCGGGTCGAGTCGTGGATCCCCGAGCAGGACGAGGCCGCCCTGCGGGTCTCCACCCGGGTGGGCATGCGCCGCGAGGGCGTCCGCCGCCGCGTCCGCGGCCCCGGCGAGGCGGTCGAGGCCCACGTCGTCATGGCCCGGCTGGCCACCGACCCGCCGCTCACCGAGCCGGGCGCGTTCCGCACGCTGCTCAACTCCTTCCTCCCCCGCAAGCGCGCCATCGGCCAGATGCTGGTGCGCGACCCCGACGGCCGGGTCCTGCTGTGCCAGCTGACCTACAAGCAGGACTGGGACCTGCCCGGTGGTGTCGTCGAGGTCAACGAGTCGCCCCGGGTCGCGGTGGCGCGCGAGGTCGAGGAGGAGCTCGCGATCACCCTGGACGCCGGCCGCCTGCTGCTCACCGACTGGCTGCCGCCGTGGGCCGGCTGGGACGACGCTCTCTGCCTGGTCTTCGACGGCGGCGTGCTGCGTCCCTCCGACCTCGACGGGGCGATCCTCCAGACCCGCGAGATCCGCTCGGTGGCGTTCTGCACCCTCGAGGAGGTCCGCGAGCGGGCCACCGACTTCACCGCCCGCCGGGTCGAGGCGGCGCTCGCCGGCCTCGAGGACGGGTCGGTGCGCTACACGGAGTCCGGCCGGGCGGTCTGAGGCCGGGCTGCCAGAGGCCGGGCTGTCTGAGGCCGGGCTGTCTGAGGCCGGGCGCGCGCTGGGCCTCGGGCCTCAGCCCTCGCGGCCGGCCGCACACTCCTCGCCGACCGGCGACGCGGTCTCCTCCCCGGCGTCCACGCTCTCGGGGACGCGCGGGCGACCGCCCTTCATCGCCACGAGCGCGCCGAGCACCACCACGAGCCCGCCGACGGCCTCCCCAGGCGTGGGGACGTCGCCCAGGAGCAGCCAGGACGCGGTGACGGCGATCGGCGGGACGAGGAGCACCCACGGGACCACCGCGGCCGCGGGGTTGCGCGCCAGCAGCGAGTTGAAGATGCCGTAGCCGACCAGGGAGGCCAGCGCCGCGGTGTACAGGGTCGAGACCCAGGCCTCCCAGCCGAAGGCGGCGAGGCCGTCGGCCACCCCCGACGGGCCGTCGAGCAGCAGGGAGAGGGCGAGCAGCGGCACGGGGACGACCACGCCCGACCAGACGGTCAGACCGAGGCCGCCGGGCACCTTCGCGGCCCGGGAGACCACGTTGCCGATGCCCCAGGAGAGGGCGCCGAGCAGGCAGAGCAGCAGCGCGACCAGCGGGACGTCGCCGCCGCGCCCCACCCCGACCACCACGAGACCGACGCCGCCGAGCACCACGCCGCCCACCTGGAGGGGCGTGGGCCGCTCCCGCAGCGCGACGGCTGCGATGACGACGGTGAACATCACCTGCGCCTGCAGCACGAGCGCCGCCAGGCCCGGGGGCAGCCCCAGGGACATCGAGAGGTAGAGGAAGCCGAACTGGCCGATCGACATGAACGTGCCGACCAGGGCCAGCGTCCGCCACGGCACGTCGGGCCTCGGCACGACCAGCACCGCCGGGAAGACGACGAGCACGAACCGCACCGCCAGGAAGAGCAGCGGCGGCACGTCGCCCCGGCCGAGGTCGATGGCCAGGAAGTTGAGCCCCCAGACGAGGGCCACGACGAGCATGAGGGAGGTGTCTCGGCGGTTCACGAGGCCGATCATCCCCGGAGGCGACCATGCAGCACCAGCGAATGGATCTACGCCTCACTCGGTAGCATCGCTGCATGATCGACCTGGAGGCGCTGCGCAGCCTGCGAGCCGTGGCGGAGGAGGGCTCGGTGGTCGCGGCCGCCGCGGCCCTCGGGTTCACCCCGTCCGCGGTCTCCCAGCAGGTCAAGCGGCTGGAGCGGGACACGGGCCTGGCCATGCTGGAGCGGGTCGGACGCGGGGTGGTGCTGACCCGCGCCGGCGCGCAGCTGGTCGAGGACGGCGCCCGGCTGCTCACCGACCTGGAGCTGCTCGAGAGCGACCTGCACCGGCAGGCCTCGACCGCCGCCGGGCACCTGCGCCTGGCCACCTTCTCGACCGCGACGCGCGGGCTGGTGGCGCCGGCGCTGGCCGGGCTGGCACGCACCGAGCCGCTCCTGCGCGTGACGCTGAGCGAGGCCGAGCCGTGGGAGGCGGTCGCGCTGGTGGCGGCGGGCCGGCAGGACGCGGCCGTCGTGCACTCGTGGGGCGACGTCGCGCTCGACATCCCCGAGCACCTGGAGGTCGGGGTCGTCGCGCGGGACGTCGCCGACCTCGTCGTCCGGCCCGACCACGCGCTGGCGGCCCGCGCCCGCGTGTCCCCGCACGACCTGGTCGGCGTCAGCTGGGTGGCCACCCCGGAGGGCTCGATCTGCCGCCAGTGGCTGAGCCGCATGTACGACGGCACCGGGGCGCGCCCGCGCGTCGAGCACGTCGCGGCCGAGTTCGACTCCCACCTCGCCCTCGTGGCCGCCGGGCTGGGGGTCGCGCTCGTGCCCCGGCTCGGCCGCTCCGACCTCGCCACGGTGCCCGGCGGACCGCTCGTGGCCGTCGAGGTCACCGACCCGGTGCCGACCCGCGTCGTGAGCCTCGTCCACCGGCGCAGCATGGCGCCGTCCCCCGCCCTCGCCGCCCTCGCGCGCGCCCTCGGCACCCCCTGACCTGCCTCCTCCCCCTCTGCCCCGCTCCCCCCTGCCCCGCTCCCCGTCGCCCCGTTCCCCGTCGCCCCGCTCCCCCCTGCCCCGCTCCCAGCTGCCGTGCCCCCAGCCCACTGAATCCGTTCGGTCCTCGTGCCGACGAGGACCCAACCCCCGGGCCGACGCAGCCGCAACCCGCTGACCTGCGACAACGCGGGGCCCGCTGCCCACTGCCCCGCGTTCGGTCCTCGTCCGCACGAGGACCAAGCCCCGCAGCGGCGCACCCGCCGGGTGCTGAGGAGCGGCACACTGAATCACCGCCCCGCGGCGGCCTGATGCGTTCGGTCCTCGTGCCCACGAGGACCCAAGCCCCGGGTCGGCACAGTCACAGTCCGCTGACCTGCGACAACGCAGAGGCACCGGCCCCGGGGCGCCCGTTCGGTCCTCGTACCCACGAGGACCGAAGCCCGGGCCCGGCGCGGCAGCAGCACGGGAGGCCGCAGCAGGGCACCGGACGGCCTGGCTCAGCCACGGCGCAGCGCGCCCCGGAGCACCGGCAGACAGGACGCGATCAGGCGGGCGGCGCAGGGGGCGCGGAGGGCGCGGGGGTGGACAGGAGATCCCGGGCGAGGGTGGTGGCGCCCACGACGGCAGCCGGCATCACAGCCACACCGCCGAGGGGCACGAGGAAGCAGACCTGCGTGGCGACCCCGTAGCCGAGGACGGCGGAGCGGTGCCCGCGCAGCAGGGCCCGGCGACCGGCGCGGTCGATGCCGCGCGCCTCGAGCGGACGGTTCAGGAGCTCCGAGCCCAGCAGCCAGCCGGCGACGACGACCCCCAGCACCGTCCCGCCGACCCCACCGACCACCGGCACGAACCCGAGCACGAACAGCCCGACCCCGACGGCCAGGCCGAGCCCCAGGAGCACGAGCGCGTCCCGTGCCGAGGCCCAGAAGCCGAGGCCGTCGCCCTCGGGCGGGTCGCCCAGCAGCTCCTCGGTCGCCCGCCACACGCGCTCGTAGAACGGGTCGCCCAGCGTCAGGGTGAGCGCGGTGAAGGTGACGCTGAACAGAATCACCGTCGCAGCCAGGACGACGAGCGCCAACCCGACCCGCAGCGCGCTGCGCAGCCCGGCGGCCCAGCCGTCGGCGAAGGGGGTCGCCCAGGCCACGAGGTCGCCGACCTCGAGCACCAGCCCGGTGAACAACCCGACCAGGAGCAGCAGGACCAGCAGCGCCGGGAGCATCCCCCGCAGCATCAGACCGGGTCGGCGCCGCCACATCGCGAACCCGCGGAGCAGGTGCCCCACGCCGTCCGCGAAGCCCACGGTGGAGCCGACGGCGGAGCCGAGCGCGGGGCCCACCCCGACAACCGGCCCGGAGCCACGCCCCGCCCCCGGCCCAGGAAGCCCAGCACCCGGCCCGGGCACCGCTCCGCCCGCCACGTCCAGACGCTCAGAACAGCGCGGAGGCGAGGTTCTGGCGACCTCGCAGCACCCGCGGGTCGTCGTTGCCGACGGCGGCGAAGAGCGCCAGCAGGTGCTCGCGGGCCTTGGTGCGGTCGTCGCCGGCGGTGCGGCGGACGACGTCGACGAGCCGGTTGAAGGCGTCCTCGACGTGCCCGCCGAGCATGTCGAGGTCGGCGCAGAGGGTCTGGGCGTCGACGTCGGCCGGGTCGGCGGCGGCAGCGGCGCGGGCCGCGTGGAGGTCGACCCCCCGGGTGCGCTGGAGCACCTTCGCCATGGCGAGTCCGGCGGCGGCCTCGGTGTCGGCCGGGTTGGCGGCGACGAGCTTCTCGTACTCGGCGACGGCCGCGTCCACGTCCCCGGAGCCGAGGGCGTCCTGGGCGGCGGCGTACCGCGGGTCCACGACCTCCTCCTCGCCGTCGGCGGCCTGCGGGTGCCGCGGCTGGTGTCGCCCGGTCATGCCGGCAGCGGTGAGCTGCTGGACGACCTGCTGGAGCATCTGGCGCAGCGAGTCGATCGGCACCGCGTCCTGGAGCAGCGGCTGCGGGCGCCCGTCGATGATCGCCACCACGAACGGGATCGACGGCACCTGCACCATCTGCGCGATCTGCGGGGCGGCGTCGACGTCGACGAGGCCGACGAGCACCCGGCCCTCGAGCTCGTCACCGACGACGGCGAGGTCCGCGGCGAGCTGGCTCGACTCCGGCATCCGCGAGGGCGAGTGGAAGGCGAGCAGCACGGGCGCCGTCATCGACGCCTCGACGACCTGCTGGACGTTGGCCTCGTCGACCTCGATCGCGTAGGAGTGCCCCGACCCGGAGGACGCGGGCGCACCACCGGCGGGGGCCGACGGAGCCGGCGCCTTCAGCGCGGACAGGTCGATGGCACCGGGACGGGAGAACGGCTGCTGCGTCATGGCGCCATCCTAGGGACGGCGCGGCGCCCCGCCACGCCCCGGTCAGGGGAGGGACGGGGCGCGGCGCCTCGTTCCGGGCCGCCCGCGGGCGGCCGTCGGCTGCGCAGGGTCAGTTCGGCACCGGCGAGTCGGCCGGCAGCAGCCCCAGCGCGATGGCCTCCTCGGTGAGCTCCTCGCGCACCTTGGGGTGCGCGGCGTGGGCGATGAGGTTCCACGCCTGCTGGTTCTGCGAGCGGCCGAAGACCTCCGCCACCCCGTTCTCGGTGATGACGGCGCTGACCTGGAAGGAGGTCACCGGCTCGTCGACCAGCGGGACGATCGTGGAGACGTGCGCCTTGGGGTGCCACGACTTCAGGGCGAGCAGCGCCTGCCCACCCGGGCTGTGGAGCGCGCCGACGATGAAGTCGGTCTGGCCGCCGAACCCCGAGTGGATGCGGGTGCTCAGGCGCGAGGCGTTGGCCTGGCCGAAGAGGTCCACCTGCAGCGCGGTGTTGACGCTGACCATCTTCGGGTTCTTCGAGATCAGGCCCGGGTCGTTGGACGTCTCGGTGCGGATCATGTGCACCCGCGGGTTGTCGTCGACCCAGTCGAGCAGCTCGGCGGAACCGAAGAGGAAGGACGCCTGCACGGGGACGTCGGGGTCGAGCGCGCCGGCCTTCTCCAGGGCCAGCACGGAGTCGGAGAACATCTCGGTCCACACGCGCAGCCCGCGCCGGTCGGCCAGGCCCCGCAGCGCGGCGTCGGGCACGGCGCCGATGCCGGCCTGGAGCGTCGAGCCGTCGGTGACGCGGGCGGCGACCAGGCCGCCGATGAGGCGGGACTCGTCGTCGAGCGGGATCTCGGGGGCCAGCGGCACCGCGTCGTCCGCCTCGATCACGAGGTCGACCTGGTCGAGGTCGAGCAGGGCGTCGCCCGTCGTCCACGGGACGTTGTCGTTGGCCTGGACGACCACCTTGCCGCCGCGGGCCTTGCAGGCCTCGATGGCGGCCGGCAGGACGTTGACCTCGACGCCGAGCGAGACCTGCCCGTTGCGCGGCTTGGTGGTGTGCAGCAGCACCAGGTCGGGCACCAGGGTCGTCTTGAGCACCAGCGGCACCAGCGACAGCCGGGCCGGCACGTAGCGCAGCCGCGGGCTCTTGCGCTGGCCGGCGCCCACGAAGCAGCTCTCCAGGATCACCCCCTCGTGGTCGGGCAGGCCCTTCTGGCCGTTGAGGGCCCAGAGCTTGTACGGGCGACCCGCGGAGGTCATCGCCTCGTCCAGCAGGCCCAGCGCGTACCAGGGCGTGGCGTGGTTACCGGTGACCACCACGCGGGGGTTCTTCGGAAGGTCGGACAGCAGTGTCGTCAGGTCCACGTCCATGATTGGACACCCGCCGGATCACCCCCCGCCAGGGGACCTCAGTCCCTGTCCCGTGAGATCCGCGTCTCGTCGCCCGCAGGCGGGCCCAAGAGCGGCACCTAGGCCTCTGACCAGGGAGGACGGAGGTCCCGACCGAGAGGTCGAGGGGCCCGACCCGGAGTGGACGGACGCCGGACGGGCGCCGGACCGACGCCGGTCAGCCGACCCGCGGCCCGCGCAGGCCGGCGCGCTGGACGACGCCCTGGATGACCAGGTCGCGCTCGTCGGGGCGGCCGACGAAGCGCACGTCCCGCAGCCCCTGCTCCTGGGCGGCGGACTCGAAGACGAAGTGGCCGTAGCCCAGCAGCCGACCCAGCAGCGGCTTGGTGACGGAGATGTCGAGGATGCGGGTCAGCGGCATGGTGGAGAGCTTGCGGTTGACCACCCCGTGCACCCGGAACACCCTCATGTTCGTGATGACGAAGCGGTCCACGCGCACCGACATCACGCCCCACGTGACGCGCACGGCGAGCACGAGCACCACGAGGAGGGGCAGCCAGGCGATGTCGACCGGGAGGAAGGGGGTGACGCAGAGCAGCGCGACGCCCGCGGCACCCTCGAGGAAGGGACGGGTGAGGGCGGCCCAGTGCTTGCCGACCTCGTCCACGATCACCTCGCCCTCCTCACGCAGGAGGTGGCGCGAGATGCGCGGGTCGGAGAGCGAGCTCAGGAGCCCCACGGCCGCTCCTCGGTTCGGGCGGGCCGGATCAGCTCGCGAAGCCGTTGATGACGGTGACCAGGGACGCGAAGAACGACCCGACCATCCCGACGACGGCGTGGACGGAGCTGGCGAACGTCTCGGGGCTGGTGACGACCCAGAAGACGAGGAACAGGACCACCACCCAGGGCAGCAGCTTCTTCACGGCAATCAGTCCTCAGCGTTCTCGAACAGGGAACGGGTTATCTGTACCAGTCCGCGCCGCACGCCGGTCCGAGGCGCGCCGCGCGAGCGGCAGGCTGCCTCCCGCGCTCACCCGTCCTGGGGACGCCCCTGCACCAGCGCGTCCGCCGCCGTGTGGACGCCGAGCCGGCCGGCCGCGACCTCCCGGGCCAGCGCGTCCAGGCGGTCGCTGCCGCCCAGGTCCGCCCAGCGGCGGCGCAGCTCGGCCACGGCGACCGCCTCCACCTCGGCCCGCGCCCGGGCCAACCGGCGGCGGCCCAGCGCGCCGGTCGCCACCGACCACTCCCGGTGCGCGGCCAGGGCGTCCAGGACGTCGTCCACCCCCTCGGCCCGGGAGGCGACCGTGCTCACGACCGGCGGCTCCCACTCGCCCGCGCCGCGCTCGGCCATCGACAGCGCGCCGCGCAGCTCCCGCCGCAGCCGACCGGCGCCCTCGGCGTCCGCCTTGTTGACGACGTAGACGTCCCCGACCTCGAGGATGCCGGCCTTGGCCGCCTGGATGCCGTCACCCATGCCGGGCGCGAGCAGCACCACGGTCGTGTCGGCGAGCCCCGCGACCTCGACCTCGCTCTGACCGACCCCGACGGTCTCGACGAGGACGACGTCGAAGCCGGCCGCGTCGAGGACCCGGACCGCCTGGGGCGTCGCGGCGGAGAGCCCGCCGAGGTGCCCCCGGGAGGCCATGGACCGGATGAGCACCCCGGGGTCGCCGGCGTGGTGCTCCATCCGGATGCGGTCGCCGAGCAGCGCGCCCCCGGAGAACGGGGAGCTGGGGTCGACGGCGAGGACGCCGACGGTGCGGCCCCGGGCGCGCAGGGCCGTGATGAGCGCGTTCGTGCTGGTCGACTTGCCGACGCCGGGGGCGCCGGTGAGCCCGACGACCTGGGCGTGACCGGTGTGCGGAGCCAGGAGCGTCATCGCCCCGCGCAGGTGCGCGGAGTCGGACTCCACGAGGGAGAGCAGGCGCGCCACGGCGCGGACCTGGCCGGCGCGGGCGCGCTCGACCAGGTCCGCGACGTCGACGTCCCGGCGCCCGGCCTCAGGCCTGCGGGACACGCACGATCAGGGCGTCGCCCTGGCCGCCGCCGCCGCAGAGCGCGGCCGCGCCGACGCCGCCGCCGCGACGCTTGAGCTCCAGGGCGAGGTGCAGCACGATCCGGGCACCCGACATGCCGACGGGGTGGCCGAGGGCGATGGCGCCGCCGTTGACGTTGACCTTCGCCGGGTCCAGGCCGAGCGCGCGGGTGGACTCCAGGCCGACGGCCGCGAAGGCCTCGTTGAACTCGACCAGGTCGAGGTCGGTGGGCTCGATGCCCTCCTTGGCGCAGGCCTTGGCGGTGGCGTTGGCGGGCTGCATCTGGAGGCTGGAGTCGGGGCCGGCGACCATGCCGTGGGCACCGATCTCGCAGAGCCACTCCAGGCCCAGCTCCTCCGCCTTGTCCTTGCTCATCACCACGACGGCGCAGGCCCCGTCGGAGATCTGCGAGGCCGAGCCCGCCGTGATCGTGCCCTCGCGGGAGAACGCCGGGCGCAGGCGGCCCAGGGACTCCGCGGTGGTGTCGCCGCGGACGCCCTCGTCGACGGAGACGACCACCGGGTCGCCCTTGCGCTGCGGGATGGACACCGGGACGATCTCGTCGTCGAACAGGCCGTTCTTCTGCGCCGCCGCCGCCTTCTGGTGGCTCTCCGCGGCGAACGCGTCCTGCTCCTCGCGGGTCAGCTGGACGCCCTCGGCGTTGACCGCCTCGGTGAGGCCGCCCATCGCCTGCTGGGTGAGCTGGTCGTAGAGCGCGTCGTAGGCCATCGAGTCGACCAGCGTGGTGTCGCCGTACTTGAAGCCGGAGCGGGACTTCGGCAGCAGGTGCGGGGCGAGGGTCATCGACTCCATGCCGCCGGCCACCACGATCTCGGCCCCGCCGGCACGCACCAGCTGGTCGGCGAACGCGATGGCGTTGATGCCGGACAGGCACACCTTGTTGATGGTGATCGACGGGACCGCCGGGGGCAGCCCCCCGGCGAGGCCCGCGCTGCGGGCCGGGTTCTGGCCGGCGCCGGCCTGGATGACCTGGCCCATGACGAGGTAGTCGACCTGGTCGCCGGAGACGCCCGCCTTCTCCAGGGCGCCGGCGATCGCCACGCCGCCCAGGTCGGCGGCCGTGAGGGACGAGAGGCCGCCGAGGAGGCGGCCGATCGGGGTGCGGGCACCGGCGACGATGACGGATGCGGACATGGTTCCTCCTGCTGCAGGACGGGGGCGTCGACCGGGCGCGGCCGACCCCTTCGCGAGGCTACCCACGCTCTCGCGCGGGCGCACGGGCCACCACCGACCTCGGCGTGGCACACGTCACAGACTGACCAAGGACCGTTGCCAGCGGGTTGCGGCGCGACGAGCATCGGGGCCATGACCGACAGCGCCACCGACCTGACCCCCGGCTCCATCCTCACCGGCTCGCTCTTCACCGCCATCGACCACGTCGGCATGGCCGTGCCGGACCTCGACGCCGCCATCGCCTTCTACCGCGACGTCTACGGCATGGAGCTCAAGCACGAGGAGACCAACGAGGAGCAGGGCGTCCGCGAGGCCATGATGGCCGTCGGCGACTCCGGTTCCTGCGTGCAGCTGCTCGCCCCGCTGAACGAGTCCTCCACCATCGCCAAGTTCATCGACCGCAACGGCGTCGGCTGCCAGCAGATCGCCTACCGCGTCACCGACGTCGAGGCGGTCTCCGCCGAGCTGCGGGCGCGCGGGATGCGGCTGCTCTACGACGCCCCGCGCCGCGGCACGAGCGACTCCCGGATCAACTTCGTGCACCCCAAGGACGCCGGCGGCATCCTCGTCGAGCTCGTGGAGCCCGCCGCCGCGCACTGACGCGCTCCCCCGTCGGGCCCGACAGCCCGCCCGGAAGCCACGTTCGGGGTGGATGCGGTGCACCCGGTGCACCGCATCCACCCCGTTGTCGCGCTTGCCCGCTCCCGCTCAGATCCGCCCCCGCTGAGGTCCGCCCCCGCTCAGATCCAGCCGCGGTCGCGCGCTACCCGGGCGGCCTCCACCCGCGTCGTGGTGGACGTCTTGCCGATCGCGGCCGAGAGGTGGTTGCGCACGGTCCCGCCCGAGAGGTGCAGGGCCGCCGCGATGCTCGCCACCGGCGCCCCGTCCAGCGCGAGCCGCAGGACGTCGGCCTCCCGCTCGGTCAGCGGGCTCGGCCCGTCCAGCAGGGAGGCCGTCGCCAGGTCCGGGTCGACCACCCGCAGCCCGGCGTGCACCCGGCGCACCGCGTCGGCCAGCTCGCCGGCGGGGGTGTCCTTCACGACGAACCCGCTCGCCCCGGCCTCGAGCGCGCGTCGCAGGTAGCCCGGCCGCCCGAACGTCGTCACCACCAGCACCCGGGGGCCGGTCGGCCGCGCCGGTCCGCGGGCCACCAGCCGGCACGCCTCGATGCCGTCGAGCCCGGGCATCTCGATGTCAAGGAGGCACACGTCGGGGGCGTGCGCCTCGACGGCCGCGGCCACCTCGTCGCCGCGGCCCACCTGGGCCACGACCTCGAGGTCGCCCTCCAGACCGAGCAGCGTGGCCAGCGCGCCGCGCACCAGGGCCTGGTCGTCGGCCAGCAGCAGCCTGATCACGTCGCTCACCACGACACCTCCAGCACGGTGCCCCCACCGGGGGCGTCGGCGACCTCCAGCAGGCCGCCCGTGGCCGCCACCCGCTCGCGCAGGCCCCGCAGCCCGTTGCCGGGCGCGCTGCCGGCCAGCCCGACGCCGTCGTCCGCCACCCGCAGCCCGGAGGGGTGCAGCTCCACCGCGCACGCGCGCGCCTCGGCGTGCCGCACGACGTTGGTCACCGCCTCCCGCACCGCCCAGGCCGCGGCCGGGCGCCGGCGCGGGTCGAGCGCCGAGCCGTCCGCCGGCACGTCCGCCCGGACGCCGGCCGCCTCGAGGGCCGTCCGGGCCGCGGCCAGCTCCTGGTCCAGGTCCGCGGCGCGCAGCCCGGTCACGGTGCTGCGCACCTCGGCCAGCGCCTCGCGAGCCAGGTCGCGGAGCTCGGCGAGCTCCGCCCTGGCCCGGTCCGGGTCGGCGTCCACGAGCCGCTCCGCCAGCTCCGCCTTGAGCACCACGACCGTGAGGCTGTGACCGAGGACGTCGTGGACGTCGCGGGCCACCCGCTCGCGCTCGGCGGTGAGCGCGAGCTGCTGGGAGAGGTCGCGCGCGTGCGCAGCCGTGTCCCCGGCGAGCCGGCCGGCCGACGTCCCGGCCCCCGTCGCGACGACGATGAACGAGACCACCAGCCATCCCTCGTCGGGGTCCAGCACCCACGGGGCGACGAGCCCGAGGCCGACCAGGAACGGCCAGCGGAAGCACCACGGGCGCGGCAGCGTGAAGACGCCCAGGGCCACCAGGTAGGGCAGGTAGGAGACGTAGCCGAGGCCCAGCGGCCAGACCGCGACCGCGGCGAGCACCACCAGCCCGGCCAGCACCGCGCCCGAGCCACGGTCGCGCGACCCCAGGCCGAAGGAGCGCACGCCCCACAGGTAGAGGGCGGCGAAGGCGAGGACGTCGGCCAGCCCCACCACGCGGGTCAGCGGCGACCCGCTGCCCCACGCGTCCATGACCGGGAAGACGAGGAAGAGCAGCCAGACCGACCACAGGGCCCAGCCGTGGCGCGTGGTCACCGGGCGCCGCCTCGCGCCCCGAGCGGGTCGCTCACTGCCGGCCGCGTCCGCGGCGCACGAGCAGCACCGAGGCCACGGCGAAGAGGATCGTCCACGTGGCCACGTTAGCGACGAGCAGCCACCACGCGTCGTGGTAGGCGGGGCCCGCGCCGGCGCTGGTCCACCCCTGGGTGAGGGGGTACCGCGCGAGGCCGACGTAGCCGTACATGGGCGTGAAGCGCGCGAGGTCGAGGAGGACGCCGGACAGCGGGTAGAAGACGTTGCCGAGGAACCCGAGCACCACGACGGCACCGCTGGCGACGCCGACCGCCTGGTCGCTGGAGAAGGCCAGCCCGACGGCCAGCCCGAGCAGGGCGAACAGCCAGGAGCCCGCGAGCACCAGCGCGAGGCTGCCCAGCCAGGCCGCGGTCGTCCCCTCCGCGCCCAGCGCGAGGCCGAGCCCGTAGACGAGGAGCACCGGCAGC
Organism: Nocardioides sp. GY 10127; assembly: GCF_004919085.1. GTDB lineage: Bacteria > Actinomycetota > Actinomycetes > Propionibacteriales > Nocardioidaceae > Nocardioides. The sequence continues at coordinate 133,034 of NZ_STGL01000003.1, forward strand.
GCCGCCAGCACGCAGGCGAGCGCCGCCTTGGTGCCGACCCACGTGAGGTCGGCGAGCGGGGTGAGACCGAGCTGGCGGCCCCAGCCCTGGGTGCGCTCCAGCGCGGCCCGGCCGCCGACGCCCACCGTCGCGGTGACCCCGCCGTAGGCGGCCATCGCGACCATCACCCACATCGCGAGGTTGCCGTCGCCGACGCTGGTGTCCGCGTACTCCTGCGAGGTCCCGAGCATGACGTAGAGGAAGCCGGGCAGGCCCACCGAGAAGACCCACACCGTGGGGTCGCGGAGCAGGCGTCGAAGCTCGAGGCGCAGCAGCGTCGGGTCGAGCGGCCGGGGGCGGGCGGGACGCCGGTCCGCGGTCGGGGCGGACGGGAGCACGGTGCTCATCGGGAGACCTCCATGGTCGGAGCAGCGGTGGGAGCAGTGGTCGGTGCGGTGGTCGAGGCAGGGAGCGGGCGGGCGGTGCCGGGCGCCTCGGGGCCGGGCTCCGCACGCCCGGTGAGCAGCACGAACGCGTCCTCCAGCGAGCCGGCGCGGACCTCGAGGTCGTGGGCCCCCGGCAGCGCCAGGACGGCGCGGGCGGCCGCGTCGGAGTCGCTGACCCGCACCTCCAGGCGGCCGGCGTCGGTGCGGGCGTGCAGGACCGCTCCCCCGGCCTCGGCGACCGCCGCGGCCACGACGGCCAGCGCGGCGTCCGGGTCGGGGACGCTCACCGCGACGGTGCGCCCGAGCGCGCGGGCACGGACCTCGTGGGTCGGCCCGTCGGCGACGACCCGACCGCCGGCCATGAGCACCGTGCGGTCGGCGAACGCCTCGGCCTCCTCGAGGTAGTGGGTGGCGAAGACGACGGTCCGCCCCGCGGCGGCCTCGGCGTGCATGACGTCCCAGAACTCGCGCCGCGCGTGGACGTCCATCCCGGCCGTCGGCTCGTCGAGGACGACGAGGGCCGGGTCGGCCAGGAGGGCGGCCGCGAACCGGACCCGCTGCTGCTCGCCGCCCGAGCACCGGGAGACCCGTCGGCCGGCCAGGTGAGCGATGCCGGTGCGGTGCAGCGCGTCGTCGGCGGCCTCGCCCCGGCCGCCGGAGAGCCCCGGGTGACAGGCGGCCAGGTACAGCAGCGTCTCGCGCACGGTGAGCGAGGGCAGGAGCCCGCCGGTCTGCAGCACGGCCCCGACGAGTCCGGCGCGGACCGCCCCCCGCGGGCTGCGGCCCAGCACGCGGGCCGTGCCGGAGGTGGGCGACGTGAGCCCGAGGACGACGTCCAGGGTGGTCGTCTTCCCGGCGCCGTTGGGGCCGAGGAGCGCCACGACCTCGCCGGGCTGGACCACCAGGTCGACGCCGTCGACGGCCACGACGTCACCGTCGCGGGTGCGGAACGAGCGACGCAGGTCGCGCAGCTCGAGGGCCGGCACGGCCCCGGTGCGGGAGAGGGATGCGGTCATGGCTCCACCCTCGTCGCGGCAGGGCTCGGGCGGACCTGGGTGCTGTCACGACGTCCCCGTGACGGATGTCAGGGGTGCGCGGCCGGCGCCCACGAGCGTGCTCGGGGAGGGGCGTAACACTGGGCGCGCGGCCGGTGGCGCACGGCGCTCCGGGACGCGCGACGCGCTCGCGACGTCGTGGCACTAGCGTGAGACTCGCGTCACAGGAGCGGACGTCCGCGTCCGGCTACCGTGCACGCCACCCCACCCGCGGCACAGCCCGAAGGAGAGCACCGTGCAGCACATCCTCGACGCCATCAAGGCCGGCGACACAGCAGGCGAGGACTTCGCGAACCTGCCCCTGCCCGAGTCCTACCGAGCCGCCTTCGTGAAGAAGGACGAGGTCGACATGTTCGAGGGGGTGGCCTCCAAGGAGAAGGACCCGCGGAAGTCGCTCCACGTGGACGAGGTGGCGATGCCGGAGCTCGGCCCGGGCGAGGCGCTCGTGGCGGTCATGGCCTCCGCCATCAACTACAACACCGTGTGGACGTCGATCTTCGAGCCGGTCTCCACCTTCGGCTTCCTGGAGCGCTACGGCCGCCAGTCCGAGCTCACCAAGCGGCACGACCTGCCCTACCACGTCGTGGGCTCCGACCTGGCCGGCGTCGTGCTGCGCACCGGCCCCGGCGTCACCCGCTGGAAGCCGGGCCAGGAGGTCGTCGCCCACTGCCTCTCGGTCGAGCTCGAGGACCCCGACGGGCACGACGACACGATGCTCGACCCGCAGCAGCGGATCTGGGGCTTCGAGACGAACTTCGGCGGCCTGGCCGACGTGGCGCTGGTGAAGGCCAACCAGCTCATGCCCAAGCCGGACCACCTGACCTGGGAGGAGGCCGCCTCCCCCGGCCTGGTCAACTGCACCGCCTACCGCCAGCTCGTCTCCAAGAACGGCGGCAACATGAAGCAGGGCGACAACGTCCTGATCTGGGGCGCCTCGGGCGGCCTCGGCGGCTTCGCCACCCAGTACGCGCTCAACGGCGGCGCCACGCCCGTCTGCGTGGTCTCCAACGCGGAGAAGGAGAAGATCGCGCGCTCCATGGGCGCCGAGCTCGTCATCAACCGCGCGGAGGAGGGGTACCGCTTCTGGAAGGACGAGCACACCCAGGACCCCCGGGAGTGGAAGCGCTTCGGCGCCAAGATCCGCGAGCTCACCGGCGGGGAGGACATCGACATCGTCTTCGAGCACCCCGGCCGGGAGACCTTCGGCGCGTCCGTGTTCGTCACCCGCAAGGGCGGCACCATCACCACCTGCGCCTCGACCAGCGGCTACATGCACGAGTACGACAACCGCTACCTGTGGATGAACCTCAAGAAGATCATCTCCAGCCACTTCGCCAACTACCGCGAGTCGTGGGAGGCCAACCGCCTCGTGGCCAAGGGCAAGATCCACCCGACCCTCTCGCGCACCTACACCCTCGAGGACGTCGGGCAGGCGGCCCTCGACGTCCACCACAACAAGCACCAGGGCAAGGTCGGAGTCCTGTGCCTCGCGCCCGAGGAGGGCCTCGGCGTCCGCGACCAGGACCTGCGCGAGGCGCACCTGCCCGCCATCAACCGGTTCCGCGGGGTCTGACCCGCCCCACGACTGGTGTGCCGCCCGGGTCCGGCCCGGGCGGCACGCCCCGCCGTGAGCGCCTCCCCGCTCGTCCCCCGTTCCGTGCCCACGGCCGATCCACAGCACCCGTTCGGGCGTGTCGGGCGGCCCACCGTCCACCGATTGGGCCACATTCGCCTGGCGGGGTTCGGTTTGCCCCGGCCTTCCGACAGGATGGGCACCTGCGCCCCGCCGAGGGCGCCACCAACGGACGAGACCGGACAAGGACGGTAGTCACCACCCATGAGCGACCAGGGTCTGTCGATCTTCCAGGACGAGCCGGGGCGGGGTGCGTCCTCCGAGGACCGCACCCAGGTCATCCCGACCGTCTCCGACGAGCAGGCCGCGCAGACCACCGCGCCGCAGCCGACAGCGCCGGCCGCGGCCACCGCGCCGCGCACCGGCACCCGCCCCGCTCCCGCGCACCGCCCGGCGTCCGCGCCGGCCACAGGTGCCGCCCCGTCCTTCCCGACCGTGCGCCGCGGCGGGTACGACACCGCCGTGGTCGACGCCCGGGTCCGCCAGCTCCTGGAGGAGCGCGACGCCCTGGCCGCCGACCTCACCGCGGCCCAGCAGCGCGTCGGCGCCCTCGAGCCGGAGCTCACCAAGGTCAAGCAGGAGCTCGCCGAGCGCGACAGCCCCTCCTACGCCGGCCTGGGCGGCCGCGCCTCCGCCATGCTGCGGCTGGCCGAGGAGGAGGCCGCCGAGGTCCGCGAGACCGCCGAGCGCGAGGCGGACGAGATCCGCACCCAGGCCCAGCGCGACGCCGACGCGATCCGCGCCGACGCCGCCCGCGAGGCCGAGGACATGCGCACCGTCCAGCTCAAGGAGCTCGACGAGGCGCGCGCCCGGACCACCGCCGACACCGAGCAGGAGCGCTCCCTGGCCCGTGCCGAGGCCGCCGACCTACGCGCCTCCGCCCAGCGGGACGCCGACCAGCTGCGCCTGGCGGCCGAGCAGGAGTCCACGGAGATGCGCTCCTCGGCCCAGCGCCACGTCGAGCAGGCACGTGCGGCCGCCGACCGCGAGGTCACCGAGGCCCGCCGGGCCCTGGCCGTGGAGAAGGAGCGCCTCGCCCGCGAGGCCACGGACCACCACGAGTCGACCATGGCCGAGACCAAGCGCCTCGTCGTGGAGGCCGAGCAGCGTGCCTCCTCCGCCGAGGAGCGCGCCCGCCAGGCGACCGAGCAGGCCACCTCGTACCGCGAGCAGGCCCAGACCGAGGCCGACGCCCTGCTCTCGCGCGCCCGTCGCGAGGCCGAGCAGATCGTCACCTCGGCCCGTACGCAGGCCGAGTCGATCTCCTCCAGCGGCCTCGCCGAGGCGGAGCGCGAGCGCGCGGTCGTGCGCGCCGAGGTCGACCGGCTCCGGAAGCGTCGCGACGGCATCACCGCGCAGCTCGCCTCGCTGGCCGAGCTGGTCGGCAAGTTCACGGGCGACGAGGACGAGCCGTCGTCCGACGAGCAGCACGGCTGACGAGGGTGACCCAGGACCCGGACGCCGCGTCGACGGACCCGCTCGTCGAGGTCGGCACCCTCCTCGAGGAGCCCGAGGACTCCCCCGGCGACCAGCCCGGCGCCCGGTCCGGCGATGGGTCCGGCGACGGGTCCGACGACGCGTCCGGGCCCCCCGGCAGCGGGGACGTGCCCGAGCTCGGCGTGCCCGGACCGCCGCTGCGCCGTGGCCCGTTCCTCATCGGGTTCTTCGGCGCCCTCGGCGCGTTCGCGGCCTGGTGGCTGGCGGGCCTGGTCGTCTCCCTCGGCAGCACCCTGGTGCTGCTGGTGGTGGCCATGTTCCTGGCCGCGGGCCTCAACCCGGCGGTCGAGCTGCTGGAGCGGCGCGGGCTGCGGCGCGGCCTGGCCGTGCTCCTCGTCATCGTCGCCGTGCTCGCCGCGTTCGCCGCCTTCGTCTTCGCGCTCGTGCCGGTCATCACCGACCAGGTGACCGCGATCGGCCAGAACGTGCCCGGCTGGATCGACCAGCTGGAGTCGAACCAGCAGATCCGGGACCTCAACGACGAGTACGACATCCTCACGAAGGTCCAGGACTTCGTGACCGGCGGGTCGTTCCTCTCCTCGATCTTCGGCGGCGTCCTCGGCGTCGGCATCGCGATCGTGGGCGCGCTGGCCAACGTCTTCTTCGTGGTGGTGCTGACGCTCTACTTCCTCGCCAGCATGAAGGCCACCAAGCAGGCGCTCTACCAGCTGGCGCCCGCCTCCCGCCGCGACCGGGTGAGCCGTCTCGGCGACCGGGTGCTGGCCAGCGTCGGCGGCTACGTCGCCGGCGCGTTCGTGGTGGCGCTGTGCGCCGGACTCAGCTCGCTGATCTTCTTCTTCGTGGTGGGGCTCTCCGACTACGCCGTGGCGCTCGCCTTCGTCGTGGCGCTGCTGGACGTCATCCCGATGGTCGGCGCGACGCTCGGGGCGGTCGTGGTGACCCTCATCGGCTTCGCGGTCGACCCCTCGATCGGCATCGCCTGCCTGATCTTCTACCTCGTCTACCAGCAGGTGGAGAACTACTTCATCTACCCGCGCGTGATGTCGCGGTCGGTGGACGTCCCCGGCGTCGTCACCGTCATCGCCGCGCTCGTCGGCGGGGCGCTGCTGGGCGTCGTGGGTGCGCTCCTGGCGATCCCGACCGCCTCCGCCCTGCTCATGCTCACGCGCGAGGTGCTCCTCCCGCGGCAGGACGCCCGCTAGCTCCCGCTCCGCACCCGCTCGAGCACGCGCTCAGGCACCGGGGTAGAGCCGGTACCCGCTCATCACCTTGTGCCCGAAGGTCTCGTAGAACCGCTCCCCGCCGTCGGTGATGAGGTCCATCCGCTTGGTGCCCGTCCCCTGGAAGGTGGCCATCACCAGCAGGCGGCCCACACCGCGGCGACGGTGGTCGGGGTGGACGGCCACGAACGACAGGTGGCTCTGGAGGACCCCGTCACCGAGGGCCTGCGCCCAGCCGACCACGGCGGCGCCGTCGACCGCGACGTAGGCCGTCGACCCGGGGGCGGTGCACACCGCGTGCACGACCGCCGGGTCGACCAGCGACGGCCACCGCACCACGCGGCTGAGGGCGGCGATCCCCTCGGCGTCCGCGCACGAGGACTCCTCGTAGGGGCGGACGTCGACGGGCACACCCCGACCCTAGGCGAGCAGCCTCACCCCGGGGGTGGGTCGCGGCGACGCGTCCCCGCCGGGACGGGTCTCCGTCGAGCAGGCGGGGAGGGCCGGCCCGGCGTCAGGCCGGGACGGGCTCGGGTCGCTCCGTCGCCGAGGTGACCGAGGCGTCCTCGCCGAGCTTCACCGCGACGACACCCGCCAGCACGAGGACGCCGCCGAGGATCTGCACCAGGCCCGGCAGCTCGGCGAGCAGCAGCCAGGCGAAGGCGACCGCGAAGAGCACCTCGATGAGCGAGACGAACGAGGCCAGGCGCGAGCCGAGGCGACGGCCCGCGGCGATGCCGGTGGTGTAGGCGAGACCGGCCGTGACGACCCCGAGGAGCAGCAGCGGCAGCCACCAGGGCACGGCCACGGAGCCGACGGCGGTGTCGTAGGCCACCGGCGCCAGCGAGCCCGCCATCGGCAGGACGCCCGCGGCGCCGAGCACGCCCAGCACCAGGCTGGCGACCACCAGGCCGCCGGCGGCGAGGGTGAGCGGCGGGAGGCCGTTGCTCTCGTCCGCGTTGAGGACGAAGTAGGTGGCCGCGCCGATCATCGCGCACAGCGCCCAGGCGACACCGACCACGCTGACCGAGGCGCCGGAGAACAGGTCCAGCACCAGCACCAGGCCGGCCGAGGCCAGGACGGCGCCGAGCACCGTCACGCGGCCGGGGCGCTGGCCCTGGCGCAGCCAGAGGTACAGCACGACCACCGCGGGGGCCGTGTACTCGATCAGCAGCGCCGGCCCGACCTGCATGTGCTGGACGGCGGAGAAATAGCAGAACTGGGCACCGGCCACGGCGAGCAGCCCGTAGACCACCACGACACCGCTGTTGCGCAGCAGCAGGTGCCAGCGGCCCGCCAGCGCGCGCAGCCCGAGGGGGGTGACGACGACGGCCGCGATCGCGATCCGGGCGAGCACGGCCGCGCCGGGCGTCCAGCCGGCGTCCAGCAGCCCGCGCGCGAGCGCGCCGGACAGGCCGAAGGCGGCGGAGGAGACCAGGGCGAGCACGAGGCCGGAGCGGACCTGCGAGGCGGGACGGCGCACCGTTGCGCTGTCATGAGTCATTGTCGTCATGAGACATGACAGTAGGCAGAGTGCGGTAAGTTGTCAAAGTGGTATTCGCCCATGACACCGAGGTGGCCCTCCAGTCCACCGTCTGGCTCGTGAACACCGCCGAGGAGGAGCCGGACGGCCTCACCTCGGTGGCGGCGCTGGACGCCTTCTTCACCGTGTGGGAGTGGACGGGCCGGCACGAGCGGACGGTCGCCGAGCTCGAGGAGGTCCGGGCCCTGCGGCCGCGCCTCCGGTCGCTCCTGCTGGCCGAGCGCGACGAGGCGGTCGAGATCGTCAACGCGATGCTGCGCGAGGCCGAGGCCACGCCCCAGCTGGTCCGCCACGACCCCTACGACTGGCACGTCCACGCCGTGGCGCCGGACGCCCAGCTCGCCGTGCGCATCGAGGTCGAGGCGGCGATGGCGATGATCGACGTCATCCGCACCGACGAGATGTCGCGGCTGAGCACCTGCGCCGACGACGAGTGCGAGGCGCTCGTCCTCGACCTCTCGCGCAACCGCTCGAAGCGTTTCTGCTCCACCACCTGCGGCAACCGCAACGCCGTGGCCGCCTACCGCGCGCGCCAGTCGGCCGACTGAGCCCGCGTCCTCCCCGCCGCACGGCAGGACCCGGCGGCAGGCTCAGCAGTAGCGGTGCACGCCGTCGGGGCGCAGGGCACGGTCGCGCAGGACGACGGGCACGTCGTCGCCCTGGGTCCGGCAGGTGCGCCGGAAGTCCCGCCGCCGGTACTCGACCATCAGCACCTGGTCGCCGTAGTGGCGCCGGTAGGACCCGCACTCCCGGTAGCGGCCGCACTCCTCGGCGACAGCGAAGTCGTACCCGACGTCCGTGCCGTCCCAGCCCGCTCGGTTCTTCTGCCCGGCGCGCAGACCGACCGCGTGGGCGCCCCGGACGAGGAGCCGGGCGTAGGCCGTGGCGTCCGAGGCCGTGAGCAGGTGCCGGCTGCGGGTGAAGGAGTCGAGGTTGTCGTACTCGACGGCCTCGTACCCGTCGTCCGCGCACCCCCTGGTCCAGCGCCGCACGATCCGCGCCAGGTCCTTCCGCCTCGCGGCCGTGCGGATGTCCAGGAGCCACTCCCCCCAGGCGGAGTCGGTGACCGGGCGGCCGTCCTTCTTCAGCACCAGCGACCAGTGGCGCCGCCAGAAGCGCTTCTCGACGGCCTGGGTCTGGAAGCCGTTGACGTAGCAGACGTCGTAGAGGCCCGCCGGGTCCTCGGTGCGGTCGCGCGCGACGATGCCGACGCCGGCGTCGGGCTCCGACGCCCCGCCGAGCTGGTAGTCGACGTCTTCCTCGGCGGGCAGCGGGTCGGCCAGGGGCGTCGCGCTGGACGTGGCACGCGCCGGGGCGGCCGCGACGGCGTCGCCGCCCGTCCCCGGAGCCTGTCCGCAGGCGCTGAGCAGCGGGGCCAGCCAGGCGAGCAGAAGCGCCAGGAGGCCGAGGGGTCGGTGGGGGCGGGCCATCCCGGGACGGTACCCGGACCGGGTCGCTCCTGACAGCCCGTCACCACAGGCGTGACCGGAGGCGACCGTCCTCGTTGGTCCCGACGAAGTGCCTCGACGAGCCGATCACGGCGTCCCTCTCACGAACCGGGGCCGGCTGACGATGAAAGGGGTGGGAAGGGTGCACAGCGGTACCACGTGTGGGACCCTGGCGACGGCCCCGGCCGACGCAACGCTCCCCCGCTCCACCCTCCCCTCTCCCCCCACTGGAGGTCCCGTGCGTGTTCTCGTCGTCGACGACGACCCCGACCTCGTGCTCCTCATGTCCCTGTTCCTGCGCAGGCAGGGCGGCCACGAGGTGGTCACCGCGGGTGACGGGCTCGAGGCGCTGACCGTGCTCGCGGAGGAGCCCGTCGACGCGGTCGTGCTCGACTGGTCCATGCCGCGCCTCGACGGGCTCGGGCTCTGCGCGCGCATCCGCGAGGACGAGCGCCTGGCCCACCTGCCGCTGGTCATGGTGACGGCCATGCCCGACCACGAGCCGGCGCTGGCCGCCGGCATCGACACGGTGATCCGCAAGCCCTTCGACTCCGCCACGCTGCTCAGTGCGGTGGCCTCGGTCGCCGACTCCTCGGTGGCCTGAGTCCTCGGTAGCCGGAGCCGTCGACGGCCCCGCCGCCACCCACGACCTCGTTCCACACACCGCGAGTCCTCCCCCCACGGACTCGCGCCGCCCTGGTTCGCCCGGCAGCGCCGGGGCGGCGCGACACCACCAGCCGGGCACCCGGGCGCGCGGGCGCGTCTAGAAGTCGAACCCGTCGAAGAAGTCGCCGATGCCCTCACCGAGGCCGGCGATGCCGTCGCCCAGGCCCTCGCCGAGGCCGGCCAGGCCCTCGCCCAGGCCCTCGCCGACGGCACCCAGGGCGTCGAAGCCGCCCATCCCACCGAAGAGCAGCCCCGCGAACATCCAGTCCATCGGGGTGAACGCCCCGAAGTAGCCGGCCGCGTACGGCCGGTAGGCGCCGCCGGCCTGGTAGTAGGGCACCCGCTGGGAGCCGACCATCACCTTGCGCGAGTCCGGCTCCGCGCCGGCCCGGACCCGCTCGGCGTCCAGCGCGCACGCCGGCACGTCGCGCGGGGAGCCACCGGGAGGAGTCCACGGCACGTCGACGACCGACAGCCCGTGACGGGGGTCGAAGAAGCAGGGCGGACGTCGGGCGGGCAGCGGCAGCCCGTCGACCCGCGCCCGCACGCAGGCCATCGCGTAGCGACCGTCCTCGAGGATCTCCGTGACGTGCCGGACGTCCTCCGGGCGCTGCAGCGCGGCCGCCGAGGACTTCGCGGCCTCGTAGGCGTCCAGCGCACGCTGGTAGTCGGCCCGAGCGCCCTCGTCGAGCGGCGCGCCGGCGAGGTCGGCGTCCAGCGTCTGGAGCTCGGTGCCCAGCGCCGTGACGTCCTCCTCGGCGAGCCGCCGGACGGGCGCGAGCTCGGCCTCGAGGCGCTCGGCCTCACGACGCCGAGAGCTGCGGGACACGAGGACGGCGAGCGCCACGGAGCCGCCGACGACGAGCAGGAGGACCACGAGGAGACCCATGGCCCCACGGTACCGACCGGGCGGTACCCGGCGCGCGGTCGGAGGGCCGTGCGGATCTCGACGGACGTTGGAAAAGACCAGATCGGATGCCGTGGGGTCGCTGCGCGGACACCGGTGGTCGTGGCAGTCTTCACCCATGGCACGCCCCCAGGCCCTCATCGTCGAGGACACCGAGGAGTTCGCGCGCATGGGCCGTCGGGTGCTCGAGATGGAGGGCTTCGACGTCACCCACGCCGTCTCCGCCGAGGACGCGCTGGGCCTGGTGCCCGGCAGCTCGTTCGAGCTGTACCTCGTCGACGTCACCCTCCCCGGGATCGACGGCTTCGAGTTCTGCCGCCGGCTCCGCGAGACCAGCGACGCCTACGTCATCATGGTGACCGGCCGGGACGCGGACGCCGAGAAGGTCGTCGGGTTCCGGATGGGCGCCGACGACTACGTGACCAAGCCGTACTCGCCGCTGGAGCTGTCCGCGCGCATCCTCGCGATGCGGCGCCGCCCGCGGGCCGCCCCGCAGGCCGAGAGCCAGGTGCGGACGTTCGGTCGGCTGGCGCTGGACGCGGACGGCCGCGAGGTCCGCGTCGACGGCGACCTCGTCGAGCTGACCCGCATCGAGTTCGACCTGCTGGCCGTGCTCAGCTCGGCCCCCAAGCGGGTCTTCACCCGCGCCCAGCTCCTGGAGACGGTGTGGGGCTACGCCGACGGGGACGACCACGTCGTCAACGTCCACATGGGCAACATGCGCCGCAAGCTGCGCACCCACGGCGACGACGTGGACCTCATCCGCACCGTGCGGGGCGTGGGCTACAAGTTCGACCCCGCCGCGCTCTGAGGCGCCGGCCGCGCGGTCGCGCCGCGGGTCAGAGCGCGGTGCGGTGCTGCAGCCCCGCCGCCGCCGACGGGAGGCGCAGCCGCGCCTCGGTCCCGCCGCCGGGCGCGCTGTCGAGCACGATCGAGCCCTGCCACGACGCGGCCATCGCCATCGCGGCCGCGAGCGAGAGCCCGGCTCCCTGGTGCTCGAGCTGCTGGGAGGTCCGCGAGCGGAAGAACGGCTCGCCGACGTGGTGCTGCTCGTCCTCGGGGATGCCGACCCCGGTGTCGCGCACGACGATGTCGACCTGACCGTCCTCGGCCTGCTCGACCCGGACGGAGACCGTGCCGCCGTCCGGGGTGAAGGTGACGGCGTTGTCGACCAGCCGGTCCAGGATCTCCCGCAGGTCGTCCACGACGATCCGGACGCTGGTGCCCTGCGAGGGCACCTGCTGGACCCCGAGCGACCGGTGCAGCGGCACCGCCCGGGAGAGGACGTCGGCGACGACCTCGTCCACGGAGGCGCTGGCCTGGTCGGCGAGCAGCGGGTCGGGAGTGCCCCGCGCCATGAGGGACGCGTTCTGCGCGATGTCGAGGAGCCGGGCGACCGAGGTCTCCACCCGGGCGAGGAGCCGCTGCTCGGGGTCGGACAGGTGCTCCTCCGCGGCCTCGGCGAGGAGCTCCACGCCGCCGCGGATGACGCTCAGGGGCGTCCGCAGCTCGTGGTTGACGGTGGTGAGCAGCTCGCGGCGCATCTCGTCGAACTGGGCGCGGGCGCGCTGGGCCGGCGAGCGGTGGGCTGCGGCCATCCGCTCCAGCGCGGTCGCCAGGGCGTCCGCGGAGGTGGCCAGCAGGCGGTGGTCGCGCGGGGTCCAGGCGCGGGGCCCGCGGCCCCACACGACGAGCAGGTGCCGTTCGCCGTCGACCCACACCTCGGCGATGCCGATGGCCGCGCCCCGCGTGGCGTGCGAGGAGAGCGGGCCCCAGCCGGCGTCGTGCGCACCGACGTTGCACAGGCGGATGCTCTGGTCGCGGTCGAGGCGCTGGGCCAGGGAGTCGGCGAAGACGCCCGGGGGCTGGAGCCAGCAGTCCTCGACGCCGAGGAGCTGGGCCACCAGGTCGGTCGCGGCCGAGACGACGTCGTCCCGGGTCACACCGGGCACGGACAGCAGCCCGTCCTCACCGAGCAGGTCCGCGACCAGCACCTCGGGCTCGGCGGTGCCGGCGGCCGGACGGCGCGGGGCACCGGAGACGCTCTGGTCCATCACGCTGCCCGCGCTCTCAGCGAGCGCCCGCTCGGCAGCGCGACGACGCCGCACCGCGTCGAGGTCGGTGACCATCGCCGCACGGGCGTAGACGGCCTGCCGACCGCCGGTGAGCGGCGTGGCGGCGACCGGCTCGACGGCCTCGAGGCGGTCGAGCCCGACGAGGACCGGGTGCTCCTGGGTGGTGGTCATGGCAGCAGCCTGGACCGCCCTCATCAAGGAAAGGACAAGGCTGCGCACAGAAGCGCACCAGTTTCTCCCGAGGGCGAGCAGGAGTCGGCACGAAGACCGGGTCCGAGGATCGCAACACGGCGAGGGACGGGGCAGGAACGGGGCAGCAACGGGGACCGGGGACGGGCGTCAGCCCGCGAGCCAGGCCCGCCACTCGGCCTCGGCGGCGCGGGCCACGGGCAGCACGCTCTCGGCGTCCGCCTGCCCCTGCTCCACCCTGCCGGCGGCGCCGGCGAGCACCACCGATCCCATCTGGTAGGACGTCGAGCGCAGGCTGTGCGCGACCCGGCGCAGCACCTCGGCGTCGCCGTCGCGCTCCGCCTGCAGCAGCGCGCGCAGTCGCTCCTCGAGGGAGTCCAGCAGCATCTGGAGGATCTCCTCGGCCTCCTCGCGCGCCCCGAGCTGCCGCCCGAGGTCGTCGAGGACGGCCGTGTCGACGGCGGAGGTGCCACCGGGGATCGCGGTCATGGGTGCTCCTGGGGGGACGGGAGGGGGCCTGTCAGGGCATCTTGCCACCGCAGGACGTCTTCCACGAGGAGAAGTCGGCACGGTGCGGGGCCACCTGAGCAACCCCCGCGGGTCGTCTTGTCGCAATCTTGCCGCTGCCTTGCGGAGCGCTTCCTGGGGCGCGCGGACCCTGGGGTCGTGGCACACGTCCTCCTGTCCTCGCGCCCGCACGCCGGCGCGACCCGCGCCCGCTCCCGGGCGACCGTCCTCCCCCACCGCGTCCTGCGCCGGGCGGCCCGGTTGCTGGCGACCGTCATCACGGCCCTGGCCTCGATCGCCCTGGCGGGCAGCCTCACGGCCTGCGGGACGCAGGAGGACGCGACCAGCGAGGCCGACCCCTACGCGCCGACCGGCGCCACCCTGCACCCCGGCGACGAGGTGCCGGCCCCCACCGGGAAGGTGCTGCTCACCGTCACCGGCGGCACCGTCACCAACGTCGGCGACGAGCTCCAGCTGGACCGGGACCTGCTGGACGCGCTGGGCACCGTCTCCTACGAGGTGGACGACGACCAGGCGACCGGCGAGGTGGCCACGTTCTCCGGCCCCCTGGTCAGCGACGTGCTGGCCGTGGCGGGCGTGCCCGACGACGCCGAGACGATGCACACCGTCGCGCTCAACGACTACTCGGTCGACGTGCCGGTCTCGGACGCCGAGGAGCTCCCGCTGATCCTGGCGACCCTCATGGACGGGGAGCCGATGACGGTGGCCCGCTACGGCCCGACCCGGTTCGTCTACCCCACCGAGGGCTTCGACCTGGACACGGCGACCTACAACCCCCGGTGGATCTGGCAGCTGGCGTCCATCGACGTCGAGTGACGCGCGGGTGAGCGCGGGAGGGGGGACGGGGACGAGCGCGCTGGGCTCGTTCCTGCGCGGTCGGCGTCCGGCCGCCTGGCTGCTCGTGACGCTCGGGCTGCTCGTGCTGGCGATGGCGACGCTGGTGGGTCTGCAGGTGACCCAGCAGTCGCGGCAGCTCGTCGACGGCGTGGACACCACCGAGGACCTCGTCCTCGCGAACGTCCGGACGCTCGGGCAGACCCAGCGCGAGGTCCTGCGACTCCAGGTGCTCCTGGCGACGAACGCGACCGGTGCCGAGCTGCGTCGGCAGGCCGCCTACGTCACCCAGCGCACGCAGGAGAGCGCCCTCGACTCCCACCAGGCCACCCTGGGCGCCGACGACCTGGTGGCCGTCGCCCGCACCGACGCGAGGCAGTGGCGCACCGGCCTGCTCCCCCGGGTCCGGACGCTGGCCGCCCTCGCCCCGGCTGCCCGGAACCCTGACAGCGTCCGTGCACTGATGGCAGACTTGGACGAGCTGGAGAAGTCGTACTTCGACCTCGTCAGCCTGGGGGAGATCTACCGTCGGGAGCAGGCCGCCAAGGCCAACGCGGACAACGAGGAGCTCGTGGAGTCGACCCAGGACCTGTTCATGTGGCTGACGGGGACGTTCGCCACGGCTGCCGTGCTGCTCGCCGCCGGCGGCGCTCTCATGTTCCGCCTGCACCAGCAGCGCAGCGCCGCGCACGAGCGGCTGAGCCAGCTCAACGAGGACCTGATGTGGTACGCCCGCATCGTCCAGGCGACCGACTCGATCCTCTTCACCATCGACACCGAGGGCCGGTTCACCTGGGTCAACGAGGCGTTCGAGCGCACGATGGGCTACTCCTACGCGGACGTGACCGGCAAGCGTCCCCCCGAGCTGCTCCACGGCCCGGCGACGGACCTCGAGACCGTGCGCGCGCTCCAGGAGCGCATCCACGAGGGCGAGCAGTTCCGCTGCGAGCTGGCCAACTACACCGCGGACGGCCAGGAGATCTGGATGGCCGTGGACGTCTCCCCCGTCCTGGACGAGGACGGCGAGGTCACCGGCTTCTGCGCGATCCAGTCGGACATCTCCGAGCGGCACGAGGCCGAGCTGCTGCTCAAGCAGGCACGGCTGGACGCCGAGGCGTCCGCCCGCGCGAAGGCCGCGTTCCTGGCCACCATGAGCCACGAGATCCGCACGCCCCTCAACGCCGTCCTCGGCCTCACCGACCTGCTCCTGCTCACGCCCCTCAACGCCGAGCAGAAGGACTACGTGGAGACCGCCCAGCAGTCCGGGCAGCACCTGCTCGCGCTGGTCAACGACATCCTCGACATCTCCGCGCTCGAGGCGGGCCGGATGGAGTACCACGACGACCCGTTCTCGCTGTGGGAGGTGCTGGACGAGACGACGACGATGTTCCTGGCCCAGGCCGAGCGCAAGGGGCTGGACCTCCGGCTCGACCCCGACCCGGGCATCCCGCCGCTCCTGCGCGGCGACGCGGTCCGCGTGCGCCAGATCCTCGTCAACGTGGTCGGCAACGCCCTGAAGTTCACCGAGCACGGCAGCGTCCGCATCAGCCCTCGGCTCACCGGCGCGGAACAGGGCCGCAGCCAGCTCGAGATCGTCGTCGAGGACACCGGCATCGGCGTGCCCAAGTGGCGCATCCCGCAGCTCTTCCGCTCGTTCGCGCGCGGTGACGTCTCCTCCACCCGCACCTACGGCGGCAGCGGGCTGGGCCTGGCCATCTCCCGCACGCTCGCCGAGGCGATGGGGGGCACGATCGAGCTCGACTCCGAGCTCGGGCACGGCACGACCGTCCGCATCACCCTCGACCTCGCCGTCGTGGAGGAGGAGCAGACGGCCGCCGTCCGGTCCCCCGACGCCCTGCCGCACCACGGCGGCCTGCGGGTGCTCGTGGCGGAGGACGACCTGGTCAACCAGAAGGTCGTGCACCGGATGCTCCAGCGCCTCGGCGTCAGCCCCACCATCGTGGCCAACGGCCAGGAGGCGGTCGACGCCGTCGCCGAGAACGCCTTCGACATCATCCTCATGGACGTGCAGATGCCGGTGATGGACGGCGTGCGCGCGGTGCGTCTCGTCCGCGACCTCGACCCCACGCCCCGCCCGTGGGTGGTCGCACTCACCGCCAACGCGCTCTCGGGCGACCGCGAGCGGTTCATGGCGGCCGGCATGGACGACTACGTCTCCAAGCCGATGACCATCGACTCGCTGGCCGCGGCACTGGAGCGGGCCTCCAGCCAGCTGCCGTCGTCGGCCGCCGGCCCCGTGGGACCCGACGCCGGCTGAGGCCCGTCCGCCCACCCGTCCGCCGGCCGCGTCGCGCCCAGCCGCGTGGACAGCAGCGTCAGGCGGACGCGGTCGCGGGCTCGTCGTCCCCGGCCGAGCCGTCGTCGACGGTGAGCGGGGCGGCGATCGACTCCAGCGAGCGACCCTCCGCGTCGATGCCCAGGAAGGCCTCGACGATGCCGCCGCCGATCATGAGGACACCGCCGATCACGTAGCCGATCGAGATCCCCGAGATGTCACCAGTGGCCGAGGCCCGGTCGATGAGCCAGCCGAAGAGCAGCGGTCCGCTGATGCCGCCGACGGCTGTGCCGACCGCGTAGAAGAACGCGATGCACAGCGCGCGGGTCTCGAGCGGGAAGACCTCGCTCACCGTGAGGTACGCCGAGCTCGCGCCCGGGGAGGCGATGAAGAAGACCAGGCCCCCGACGACCGTGAGGGTGATCGCGTCGAGGGAGCCGAGGAAGAACGACGCCGCGACCAGCAGCAGCCCGGAGAGGACGTAGGTGCCGGTGATCATCCGGCGCCGGCCGAGCGAGTCGAAGAGCGGCCCGAGGACCAGCGCCCCGACGAAGTTGCAGGCCGCGAACGCCGCCAGGTACCAGCCGGTCTGGTTCACCCCCAGGAACGTCGTGAGGGTGTCGGAGTAGGTGAAGAAGAACGCGTTGTAGAGGAACGCCTGCCCGACGAACAGCGCCAGGCAGAGCACGGTCCGACGCGGGTAGAGGCTGACCACGGAGCGGGCGATCAGGCCGACCCCGACGGACCGGCGCTGCCGGACGGTGAGGGTCCCCTCGGCGGCCGGCAGGTCCTCACCGGTCTCCTCCTGGACCCTGCCCTCGATGTCGGCCACGATCGCGTCCGCCTCGTCCTCGCGGCCGTGGATGAAGAGCCAGCGCGGGCTCTCGGGCACCTGGCGGCGCACCCAGAGGATGCCGACCGCGAGGACCGCCCCCAGGCCGAACGCGATCCGCCAGCCCCACGCGGGGTCGACGAGGGTCGGGTCGAGCAGGGGGATGGTGAGCAGGGAGCCGGCCGCGGCGCCGATCCAGTAGGACCCGTTGATGGTGACGTCGATCCGGCCCCGGTAGGCCGAGGGGATGAGCTCGTCCACCGCCGAGTTGATCGCCGCGTACTCGCCGCCGATGCCGGTGCCGGTCAGGAAGCGGGCCAGGAAGTACCACCAGGGGGCGGGGGCGAACGCGGTGAGCACCGTCGCCACCGTGTAGACGCCGAGGGTGGCCATGAAGAGCTTCTTGCGCCCCAGCCGATCGGTCAGCTGGCCGAAGAACAGCGCGCCGAGGCAGGAGCCCGCCACGTAGACGGCGCCCGCGAGGCCGATCTGGAAGCTGCTCATGCCCAGGCCCGTGCCGGGCTCCTGGAGGGCCGACGACATCGACCCGACGATGGTGACCTCGAGCCCGTCGAGCACCCAGACGGTGCCGAGCCCCAGGACCACCATCCAGTGCCACCGCGACCACGGCAGCCGGTCGAGCCGGGCCGGGACGTCGGTGGTGATCCTGCCTGTCTGAACGCTCATGCCTCCGGGGTACCCCCGGCCCCGCGTCCCGATCCTCACCCCCCAGCCCAGAAGTTGCCTGGGACAACGAAGAAACCCGAACATCCCCCGCCCGGGGTCTGTCCTTCGCCCCTCCCGCGTGCTTCCCTGGAAGGGCGAACCCGTGCGCACGGCACCTGCACGGATCCGCTGCGGCGTCTGCGGGCGAGGGCCCGGCACAGCGGCGTCGCGCGGCACGACTCCCCCACAGCGCGGGGCCCCGCCCGTCCGTCGGCCGGGCGAGGCCCCGTTCGACCACAGGCGCGGCGCGGACGGGTGGACCGGCGGGTCGCTGGGAGGCAGGGTGGGGCGCATGCCCACCATCCTGCGCACGGTCCAGGTGACCCTCGACGCCCGCTCCCCACGCACGCTCGGGCTGTTCTGGGCCCAGGTCCTGGGCTACGCCGCCGAGCCCGTGCCCGGGTCGGAGGCGGCACCGGACCCCGACCGGGTCGTCGAGACCGCCGACGCCTGGCTCGGGTTCCTCTCCGCCCAGGGCGTGCCCGCGGCGCTCCACGACAGCGCCTTCGCCCTGGTCGACCCGACCGGTGCCGGGCCGAGGCTCTTCCTCCAGCAGGTCCCCGAGGAGCGCGCGGGCAAGAACCGCATGCACCTCGACGTCCGCGTGGCCCCCGGGCTGCGGGGCGAGGAGCGGATGGCGGCCCTGGAGGAGGAGTGCGCGCGACTGGTGGCGCTGGGCGCGTCCCGCCTCGAGCGGCACGAGCCCAGCGCCCGCGACCACGGCTGGATCGTCATGGCCGACCCCGAGGGCAACGAGTTCTGCCTCGACTGAGGCGGCGCCGGGGCGTCAGCGGCGGGTGTGGTCGCGGAAGCCGCGGCCCGTCTTGCGACCCAGGTAGCCCGCGGTGACGAGGTGCTCCAGCAGCGGCGCCGGGGCGAAGCCGGGCTCGCGGAACTCCAGGTAGAGCTCTTTCTGGATCGCCAGCGAGACGTCGTTGCCCACCACGTCCAGGAGCTCGAACGGCCCCATGGGCAGGGCGCAGCCGGCCTTCATCGCCAGGTCGATGTCGTCGGCGTCGGCGTAGTGCGCCTCGAGCATCTTGACCGCGTCGTTGAGGTAGGGGAACAGCAGCGCGTTGACGATGAAGCCGGCCCGGTCACCGCAGGAGACCGCGACCTTGCCGAGCCGGGCGCACAGAGCGCGGGTCGTCTCCGTGACCTCCTCGGAGGTGGCCACCGTCGAGACCACCTCGACGAGCTTCATGATGGGCGCCGGGTTGAAGAAGTGCATGCCGACGACGTCCTGCGGGCGGCTCGTGGCCCGCGCGCACGCGATGATCGGCAGCGAGGACGTGGTGGTGGCCAGCACCGCGCCGGGCTTGCAGATGCGGTCCAGGTCCGCGAACAGGGCCGTCTTCACCTCGAGGTCCTCGGCGATGGCCTCCACCACCAGGTCGACCTCGGCCAGCGCCTCGCGCTCGGTGGCCCCGGTGAGCCGGGCGAGCGTCTCGGCCTTCTTCTCCTCGGTCGCGCGACCCTTGGCGATGAGCCGGTCGAAGTTCTTGGAGATCTGGGCGACCACGCCCGCGTTCTTCTCCTCGCTGCGACCGACGTAGGTGACCTCGTAGCCGGCCTTGGCGAAGACCTCCACGATCCCCGCCGCCATCGTGCCCGTGCCCACGACGCCGACCGTGCGGATGTCGTGGCGCAGCCGGGGAGCGTCGTCCGCGCTGGGGGTGGCGGCGTCCGCCACGACGACCGGGCTGTCCGGCCGCTCGTAGGAGTAGAAGCCGCGGCCGCTCTTGCGGCCGAGCAGGCCGGCCGTGACCATCTGCTTGAGGATCGGCGCCGGCGCGTGCAGCCGGTCGCGACCCTGCTTGTACATCGTGTCGAGGATCTCGTAGGCCGTGTCGAGGCCGATGAGGTCCAGCAGCGCCAGCGGCCCCATGGGGTAGCCGCAGCCGAAGCGCATGGCGGCGTCGATGTCCTCGCGCGAGGCGTAGCGCTGCTCGAACATCGCCACGGCGTGGTTGAGGTAGCCGAAGAGAAGTGCGTTCGCGATGAAGCCCGCCTTGTCCCCGCACACCACCGGGCTCTTGCCGAGCCGGTCGAGCACGCTCGCGACGTCGTCGAGCACCCGCGGCTCGGTGACGACGGTGCGGACCACCTCGACGAGCCGCTGCACCGGCGCCGGGTTGAAGAAGTGCACGCCCACGACGCGCCCGGGGTGGCGGGTCGCGCTGGAGAGCTCCGTGACCGAGAGCGAGGAGGTGTTGGTCGCGAGGACGGCGTCGGGCGAGACGATCTCGTCGAGCGCGGAGAAGATCTCCTTCTTGGTGCCCATCGACTCCACCGCCGCCTCGACCACCAGGTCGGCGTGGGTGAGGTCCTTGAGGCTGGTGGAGTAGGTGAGCCGGCCCAGGAGCTCGTCCCGCTCCTGCTCGCTCAGCTTGCCCCGCTCGACCGCGCGGGCGGTGGAGTGCTCGAGGTGGCCCCGACCGCGCGCCACGGCCGCCTCGTCGACCTCGACACCGACGACGGCGAAGCCGTGCCGGGCGAAGACCTCGGCGATGCCGGCCCCCATCGTCCCGAGGCCGACCACGCCGATCGTCTCGACGGTCCGGCCGGGGGCGTCCTCGGCGGTGGAGGACGGGGCGGTGGAGGACGGGGTGGGGCTGCTGCCTGCGCTGCTCATGGCGGGGATGATGACAGCGCCGACGTTGCAGGCGCGTGACCTGTGTCACCCAGCGAGGTCAGCCGGAACGTCCGACTACCGGAAATGGGCGTCCTACCAGCGGACATGGCGCGGGGCGGTCGCCCAAGATTCTTGGTGGGCCCGGCCGCCGGTCTGCACCAGCGCGCCCTCAGCGGGTGGGACGCTCCATCACGACCCGCCGCCCCGCCCCGTCCAGGCCCAGCGACCGCTCGTGGGCGCGGATACGCGCCTGCCACGGCTCGGGCTCGGCCACCTCCTCGAAGCCGAGCCGCCGGTAGAACGGCCCGTTCCACGGGATCTCGGCGTACGTGCACAGGCTCAGCCGCTCGAAACCGTCCCAGCGGGCGTCCTCGAGGGCCGCACGGACGAGGGCCGTGCCGATCCCGCGCCGCCCGTGCGTCGGCAGGAGCACCGAGACCTGCTCAAGGTGCGCCCGGGCGAACCCGTCGGGCGTGGCCTCCCCCGGCACGTGCAGGACGTGTGCGAAGCCGACGACGGCGCTGTCCGAGCCATCGCGCTCGGCGGCCACGAGCAGGCGGCCGGGCGCCGCGTCCCGCTCGAGCCCCGACGGGGCCGCGGCCAGCAGCGCCGGCGGCGCCGCGGCGCCCAGCAGAGCGCGGAACGGCTCGGCGCCGCTGTCCTCGACCGCCGCCAGGTGGCGCAGGTCGGACGGGCGCGCGGGCCGGACCCGGACCGGCCGGGCGGGCCCGGCCGGCTGGTCGGGCGGGTGCTGGCTCATCCGCCCAGCCTGCCAGAACGGGCTCAGGTGGTCGCGCGCTCGGCCTGGGGCACCTCGGCGATCTCGCCGGACCGCAGGCCACCCACGAAGGCGATCACCTCACGCTTGACCACCGGCAGGAGCAGGTAGCAGGCGATCAGGTTCACCACGGCGCAGACGAAGAGCATCGCGTCCGCGAAGTTCAGCACCTGCCCGAGGTCGACCACGGCACCGAGCACGGTGAACACGCAGAAGATCGCCTTGAAGGCGTTCTCCTTGACCGGGCTGCGGCCCACCAGCGTCGTCCAGGCCTTGAGCGTGTAGTAGCTCCAGGTCAGGAGCGTGGAGAAGGCGAAGAGCGCGACCGCGACGGTCAGCACCGCGTCGAAGCCGGGCAGGATCGAGTCGAACGAGCGAGAGGTGAGCACGACCCCGGCGTCGTTGGTGATCGACTTCCCGGCCGCCGCGTCGTCGAGCAGGGAGCCGTAGAGGTCGGTGTCGGCGATGACGATGGTCAGGGCGG
This sequence comes from Nocardioides sp. GY 10127, assembly GCF_004919085.1. GTDB lineage: Bacteria > Actinomycetota > Actinomycetes > Propionibacteriales > Nocardioidaceae > Nocardioides. Next base: position 154,766 of record NZ_STGL01000003.1, read on the forward strand.
TCATCGTGCAGATGACCACCGTGTCGATGAAGGGCTCCAGCAGCGCCACGAAGCCCTCGGTGACGGGGTGGCGGGTCTTCACCGCCGAGTGGACGATCGGCGCGGAGCCGACCCCCGCCTCGTTCGAGAACGCCGCACGCTGGAACCCGACGATGAGGACGCCGATCGCACCACCCGCGATCCCGTCGGGACTGAAGGCCGAGGAGAGGATCGTGGCGAACGCACCGGGCACCTGGCCGAGGTTCCCGATGATCACCGCGAGGCAGGCCAGCACGTAGAGGCCCGCCATGAACGGCACCAGCTTCGAGGTCACCCGGGCGATCGAGGTGACGCCCCCGAGGATGACGACACCGACCCCCGCGGCGAGCAGCAGGCCGAACAGGAGCGCCGCCAGGGACGAGCCGAGCAGGCCGTCCTCGCCGCCGGTGATCTCGCGGGCCTGCGCGAAGGTCTGGTTCGCCTGGAAGGCGTTACCACCGAGGGCCCCGAACAGGATGAGGGCCACGGCGAAGATCCCGACCCCGATCCGGGAGGCGGTCGCGCCGAACCTCTCGAACGCCACCGGCAGGTAGCGGAACGGTCCGCCGCTGACGGTGCCGTCCTCGTGCACCTCGCGGTACTTCACGCCGAGGGTGCACTCGACGAACTTGGTGCACATGCCCAGCAGCCCGGCGAGGATCATCCAGAAGGTCGCCCCGGGGCCGCCGACGGTGACGGCGACGGCGACACCCGCGATGTTGCCCAGGCCCACGGTGCCGGAGACGGCGGAGGCGAGGGCCTGGAAGTGCGTGACCTCCCCCGGGTCCGAGGCACGCGAGTACCGGCCGCGCACCAGGGCCCACGACGTCCGCCAGGAGCGGAACTGGATGCCGCGGAAGTAGACGGTGAAGACCGCCGCCGCCACCACCAGCCACAGGACGATGAGGGGGAAGGAGTAGTCCCCGAGCGGGACCTCCCAGAACACGACGGACGTGGCGGCGGTGGCGACGGGCTCGAAGACGGTGTTGATCCCGTCCTCGAGGCGGCCCACCACGCCGGGGTCTGCGGCCAGCGGCACGATCACCTCGGGTGTCATGCGCATCGAGACAACCCGAGGCGGGCCCGGGACGCTTCACCCCTCCGGGCCGGGTCGGTGGACGGGACGCGTAGATTCACCCGGCGTGAGACTCGTCGTCGCTCGTTGCCAGGTCGACTACGCCGGCCGCCTGACCGCCCACCTCCCCCTGGCCACCCGGGTCCTGATGATCAAGGCGGACGGGTCGGTGCTCGTCCACTCCGACGGGGGCAGCTACAAGCCGCTGAACTGGATGAGCCCGCCCTGCACCGTGGTGGAGGGCACGACGGACGACGGCGTGCCCGAGTGGGTCGTCACCAGCACCAAGACCGACGACACCCTCCGCATCCTGCTCGCCGACGTGCTCCACGACTCCGAGCACGACCTCGGCGTGGACCCCGGGCTGCAGAAGGACGGCGTCGAGAAGCACCTGCAGGAGCTGCTCGCCGACCACCCCGCCACCCTGGCGCCCGGGCTCACCCTCGTGCGGCGCGAGTTCCCGACGGCCATCGGCCCGGTCGACCTCCTCTGCCGGGACGCCGAGGGGCTCACCGTGGCCGTCGAGATCAAGCGCCGCGGCGAGATCGACGGCGTCGAGCAGCTCACCCGGTACCTGGAGCTGCTCAACCGCGACCCGCTGCTCACCGCCAAGGGGCCGGTCCAGGGGATGTTCGCCGCCCAGCTGATCAAGCCCCAGGCCCGCGTCCTGGCCGAGGACCGCGGTATCACCTGTGCCCTCGTCGACTACGACGCGCTGCGCGGCCTGGACGACCCCGAGAGCCGGCTGTTCTGAGCGTGCCCGCGCGTCCTCCACAGGCGGTCGTGGCCACCTGGCGGGACCGCCGAGCCCGGCCTACCGTGGGGGCATGAGCAGCCAGCCCGACCTCGAGCGCCGTGTCCGGCAGCAGGGCCAGGACGTCCTGGCCCTCTACGGCCTGCTCGACGACGTCCGCAGGGTCCAGGGCGAGCAGGGCGGAGTCCTCGAGCAGCTCACGGCCACCCTCGCCGACCACGGCCGCACCCTCGAGCAGCACACCGCCACCTTCGCCGAGCAGGGCGGAGTCCTCGACCAGCACACCGCCACCCTCGCCGAGCAGCGCGGAGTCCTCGACCAGCACACCGCCACCCTCGCCGACCACGGCCGCACCCTCGAGCAGCACACCGCCACCCTCGCCGAGCAGCGCGGAGTCCTCGACCAGCACACCGCCACCCTCGCCGACCACGGCCGCACCCTCGAGCAGCACACCGCCACCCTCGCCGAGCAGCGCGGAGTCCTCGACCAGCACACCGCCACCCTCGCCGACCACGGCCGCACCCTCGAGCAGCACACCGCCACCCTCGCCGAGCAGCGCGGAGTCCTCGACCAGCACACCGCCACCCTCGCCGACCACGGCCGCACCCTCGAGCAGCACACCGCCACCCTCGCCGAGCAGCGCGGAGTCCTCGACCAGCACACCGCCACCCTCGCCGACCACGGCCGCACCCTCGAACAGCACACCGCCACCCTCGCCGAGCAGCGCGGAGTCCTCGACCAGCACACCGAGACCCTCGCCGACCACGGCCGCACCCTGGACACCCAGACCGGCCTGCTGCACGAGATCCTGCGGCGCCTGCCGGAGCCCTCAGGCGGGTCCGCGTGATCGTCCACCACGTCGCGTCCGCGGCCGACTGGCAGGCGGCCGTGGCCACCGGCTCCTACGGCACCTCGACGCGTGGCAGCTCCGTCGTCGAGACCGGCTTCGTCCACGCGGCGCACCCGCACCAGGTGGCCGGCGTGCTGGAGCGCTACTACGCCGACGCTCGCGAACCGCTGGTGCTGCTCGTGATCGACACCGGACTGCTGGATTGCCCGGTGCGGGAGGAGGCCGCAACGAGCGGGGGCGAACGCTTCCCGCACCTGTACGGCACCGTGCCGGTCGGGGCCGTCCTGGAGGTACGACCGCTGCCCCGGTGATCAGAGTCAGGTGGCAGGCAGGGCAGGCAGCCGCGGTCAGTCCCGTGCGGCCGCGTACCCGGGCAGACGCACCGTGACCAGGGTGCCCCGACCCGGCCGGCTCTCGATCGCGATGCTCCCGCCGTGGGTCGCGGCGATGGCGCGCGCGATCGCGAGGCCCAGCCCCGCCCCCTGCGCGGCGGAGCGCAGGGCGTTGCGACCGCGGTAGAGCCGCTCGAAGACGTGAGGCAGGTCCGCGGGATCGATCCCCTCCCCGTCGTCCTCCACCAGGAGCAGGCACTCGCTCCCCCGCTCGTGCGCGCTGAGCCGGACGACGGCGCCGGGTCGGGAGAACTTGAGGCCGTTGACGACGAGGTTCTCCACCAGCTGCTCGAGCCGCTGGGCGTCGCCCGTGGTCACCGGCTCCCCCGAGACGTCCACGTGCAGGCCCATCCCGCGCTCCCTGGCGGCGAGACGGAGCTGCTCCGCGCACCGGGCCAGGAGGGCGCGGACGTCCACCGCCCGGGCCGTCCCGACCGGCACGGCCCCCTCCAGCGCGGTCACGTCCAGCAGGTCGTTGACCAGTCGCAGCTCCCGCCGGGCGTTGCGCGTGATCACGTCCAGCATGGACGCCGAGCGCGGACCGAGCCGGCCCGACTCCACGTCGCTCAGCAGCTCGGCGTAGCCCAGGATAGAGGTGAGGGGCGTCCGCAGCTCGTGGGAGACCGTCGCCAGCAGCTCGTCCCGCATCCGGTCGGCGCGCTGCGCCTGCACCCGCTCCTCGCTGATGTCGCGCAGGCCGACGAGCACGACCCTCCCCACGCTCTCCGGCACCGGCGAGACGATCACGCGGAGCGCGCGCTCCTGCTCGCTCCCTCCCGCGCCGGCCGACGACGCGGCCAGGCCTCCCGCCGCCCCCGGCGAGGACGCCGCCGCCGACTCGCCACCGGGGAGGAGCAGGTCGTGCACGCCCGGCCGGGGCCGCCCGTCCTCGCACCACCCGGGAACCTCCGCGGCGTCGCCCCGCAGTGGCCGGACCAGGTCGCACAGGCGGCTGCCGAGCACCGGCCGGTCGAGGGCGAGGAGCGTGCCCGCCTCACCGTTGTGGGCCAGCACCACCCCGTCGGGATCGAGGACGACCGCCGGCCACGGGGAGGAGGCGGCCAGGGAGGCCCAGAAGAGGAGCTCCTCCTCCGAGCACCCGTCGGGGCAGGGCGCAGCGCCCTCGGGCTGCCCCGGCCGACCACCGTCGGACGCCGGCGACCCGAGACCTGCGTCAGGACCCGAGCTCACCCTGCCGTTATACCGGGTGGGGTATAACGGCGCCTCCTCCGGGCCACACGGCTCCCCCGAGGTGCCCCAGGTCATCTCGCGAGGAAGGCGTCAGGCCCCGCCCGGCCCGGCCTCGACCAGGGCCACGACCTCCTCGGCACAGCCCCACGAGAGGGTCACGCCGGCTCCGCCGTGACCGTAGCAGTGGACCACGTCGCCCTCCCGCTCCAGCCGGACCTCGGGACGTCGGGGACGCAGCCCCACCCGCCGCGCCAGGACACGGGCCCCGGCGAGCCGCGGCTCGACGGCCAGGGCGCGCCGCCAGATGTCCGAGGCCGTGTCCTCGCGGACGTCGCGGCTCCAGTCACCGGCGTCCTCCGTGCCGCCGACCACGACGTCGTGGACACGCGGGACGACGTAGGTGGGGCCTTCGCCGTCGAGGGTCCAGCCGGTGACGTCGGGCGCCAGCACGCGGAAGACCTGGCCCCGCACGGGCCCCACCGACGGGTCGTCGGCCAGCAGCCGCGCCCCCATGCCCGAGGCGTTGACGACGACGCCGCCGGCCGGCGCCGGGGGCAGCGAGGGCAGTGCCGCACGGGTGAGGGTGCCACCGAGGGACTCGAACCGGCGGCGCAGCCAGGCCAGGTACAGGCTCATGTCGGCCACCGGGACCGTCGTCGTCCAGGCCTCGGCGTAGCCCCGTGGGACGTCGTCGGTGCGACCGAGGTCCGCGACGGCGTCCCGCCACCACGGCACCTCCCCGGCCACGCGACGCAGCTCCCGCCCGGCGACGAGCCGCACGCCGGCGTCCTCGCCCTCGGCACCGGCCAGGGACTCCAGGACGGTGCGGGTCCGGGCCGCCCACGCGCCGACGCGCTCCGGCGGGTCCGCCAGGTACGGGTACCAGATCGCGGCGGCCACCGCCGACGTGGTCTCGGCCGGCAGGTCCCGCGCCAGCACGTCGACGCGGTGCCCCGCCTCGAGGAGCCGGACACCCGCACTCAGGCCGACGACCCCGGCCCCGACGATCAGCACTCGACCCATGCACGCCATCCAAGCAGGCGCGGCGAACCCCCGGGGCGGGGCCCCGGGGGTCCGTCAGGCGCTGGAGGCCGGCGTGCGGACGGTCGGTGCGGCGCGTCAGGCGCCGGCGACCGGCGGAGCCGTGGCGTCGCCGGACTCGCCGCCGGTCTCGCGGGCGACCCACTCCTCAATCTCGTCGACGTCGTCGGCGTTGCGCGTCGCGACGGCCAGCAGGTCCGACATCGTCGAGACCTCCTCGACCTGCTCCTTGACGAACCACTGCATGAACTGGTCGCTGGCGAAGTCGAGCTCCTCGCGCGCGATCCGCATGAGGTCGTTGATCTGGGCGGTGACGGTCTTCTCCTGCGCCAGGGCGAGCCGCACCGGGGCGACGACGTCCTCGAAGCCGTTGACCGGCGCGGGCACGGCCGGGATGACGACCTCCGCATCGGTGTCGAGCAGGTACTGGACCATCATCATGGCGTGCTCGCGCTCCTCGAGCGCCTGGGAGTAGAAGAAGGCGGCCATGCGCGGCATGGTCTGACCCTCGTAGTGGATCGCGCAGGCCAGGTACTGGCTGTGCGCGGCCAGCTCGTGGCCGATCTGGGCGTTGAGGGCTTCGGCGAACCGGGCGGCGACCACGGTGGCTCCTTCGTCGTCGTGGCAGCGCGGACGAACCGCCCGCGCAGGTGGGCCAAGGCTAGCCCGGGCGAGTCGTCACGCGGCGCGCGAGAGGTCCTTCTTGGAGAAGGTCCGGCCGTCGACGCGGACGAGCTTGCGCCGCTTGACGGTGTACCCGTCGGGCAGCGTGCCCTCCTTGAGCATGCGCAGGGGGCAGCGGCCGCACTTGGAGCGCGACTCGCAGCACTTCACCTTGGGGACCCGGGCCTTGACGGCCTTCTTCCCCTTCTTGCCCTTCTTGTCCTTGCCCACGCCTGCACGGTAGCAGGCGAAGGAAGGCAAGCCTTACCTGAGCGGGTGATCCCTCACGTGATCCTCACGTCGCCGGGTCGAGTCCCTGCGCCCGCCGCACGACGTCCACGATCCCGTCCATGATCTCGGTGAGGCCGAAGTCCTTGGGCGTGTAGACGGCCGCGACCCCGCGCTCCTTCAGCGCCCGGGCGTCGGAGTCGGGGATGATCCCGCCGACCACCACGGGCACGTCGTCGGCGCCGGCGGCAGCCAGCCCGTCGAGCACGGCCGGGACCAGCTCCATGTGCGACCCCGACAGGATCGACAGGCCCACGCAGTGGACGTCCTCCGCCACGGCGGCCGACACGATCTGCTCGGGCGTGAGGCGGATGCCCTGGTAGATGACCTCGAACCCCGCGTCCCGGGCCCGCACGGCGACCTGCTCGGCCCCGTTGGAGTGCCCGTCGAGCCCCGGCTTGCCCACGAGGAGACGCAGTCGCGCGCCCGGGCCGCCGACCTCCTCGCCGGTGGCGTGCACCCGCTCGCGGACCTGCGACAACTCAGCGCCCGCCGCGGCCGCACCGACCGCGCCGGCCACGCCCGTCGGGGCCCTGAACTCCCCGAAGACCTCGCGCAGCGCCTGGGCCCACTCGCCGGTCGTCGCGCCGGCGCGCGCCGCCGCGAGGGTGGCGGTCATCAGGTTCTCGTCCGTCTTCGCGGCGGCGGCCAGCGCGGCCAGCGCGTCGGCGACCTCCGCCTCGTCCCGCTGCTCCTTCCAGGCCCGCAGCGACTCCAGCGCTGCCGCCTCGGCCGCCGGGTCGGCGGTCTGGATCGCCGAGTCCAGGTCCGCGGTGAGCGGGGACGGCTCCGTGGTGGTGAACTTGTTGACGCCCACCACGACCTCCTCCCCCGACTCGATGCGCGCACGTCGGGCCGCGTGGGCGGAGACGAGCTCCGACTTCATGTAGCCGGACTCGACCGCCGCGATGGCCCCGCCCATCGCCTGCACCCGGTCCATCTCCGCCCGCGCGCCGGCGACGAGCTCCGCCACCTTGGCCTCCACCACGTGGCTGCCGGCGAAGAGGTCCGCGTGCTCGAGCAGGTCCGACTCGTAGGCGAGCACCTGCTGGAGCCGCAGCGACCACTGCTGGTCCCACGGCCGCGGCAGCCCGAGCGCCTCGTTCCAGGCGGGCAGCTGGACGGCCCGCGCCCGCGCGTCCCTGCTCAGGGTCACCCCGAGCATCTCCAGCACGATCCGCTGGACGTTGTTCTCCGGCTGCGCCTCCGTGAGGCCGAGCGAGTTCACCTGGACCCCGTAGCGGAAGCGGCGCATCTTCTCGTCCGTGACCCCGTACCGGTCACGGGTGATCTCGTCCCACAGCTGGACGAAGGCCCGCATCTTGCACATCTCCTCGACGAAGCGGACGCCCGCGTTGACGAAGAAGGAGATCCGACCGACGACCCGACCGAAGTCCTCGGGACTCACCTGGCCCGAGTCGCGGACGCGGTCCAGCACCGCCACGGCGGTGCACAGCGCGTAGGCGAGCTCCTGGGTGGGCGTCGCGCCCGCCTCCTGGAGGTGGTAGCTGCAGATGTTGATCGGGTTCCACCGCGGCACCGTGTTGACGGTGTAGGCGATGACGTCCGCCGTGAGCCGCAGCGACGCCTCGGGCCCGAACACGTAGGTCCCCCGGGAGAGGTACTCCTTGATGATGTCGTTCTGCGTGGTGCCGGACAGCTGCGCGGCGACCTCGGCGGGGTCGGCCAGGCCCTCCGGGACGCCGGCCTGCTCCTCCGCGACCACCTGGTAGAGCGCGAGCAGCCACATGGCGGTGGCGTTGATCGTCATGGACGTGTTCATCTCCGCCAGGGGGATGCCGTCGAACAGCCGACGCATCTCGCCCAGGTGGGGCACCGGGACGCCCACCTTGCCCACCTCGCCGCGGGCGAGGGCCGAGTCGGGGTCGTAGCCGGTCTGCGTGGGGAGGTCGAAGGCGACCGAGAGACCCGTCTGCCCCTTGGCCAGGTTCGTGCGGAACAGCTCGTTGGAGGCGGCCGCCGTGGAGTGGCCGGCGTAGGTCCGCATGACCCAGGGCTTGTCCCGCTCGGGGCGCTGCTGCTCGTCGCTCATGCCGCGAGGGTAGGACGCCCCGTACCCCGGGGTAACCCGCTTCCGTGTGGCCCGTCACACTCGCCGCGCGTCTTGACGAGCGGACGTTCCCGGTCGCTGACCGGACGGAACCCGGTCTCCGCGACGGCCCGGGAGCCCTCCTCAGACCCCCACGGCCGCGCGCTCGACCTCGACCATGCGGTTGAGCCGCGAGACCGCGAGCAGGCGCCGGACCGACGGACGGCAGCCGCGCAGCGCCAGGTGACGTCCCTCCAGGTGGGCCCTCCGGCTCGCGGCCGCCAGCATCCGCAGGCTGGTGAGGTCCACGACCTCGACGTCGGAGAGGTCGACGGTCGCCCGCGGGTGGGACTCGAGGTGCTCCGCCAGGGCCTCACGCACCTGGGCGGTGACGTGCCCGACGCAGTCGCCGTGCAGCAGCAGCGTGCTGCCGTGGCTCTCGATCTGCATCTCGACCTCCCGTGGACGGTGCTCCTGCCCGTCCTTTACCCACTGTGACGCCTCCCAGGCGCCTCGGGTTGCATCGTCGGGAGGAATTTCTCGTGTGTCGCTGCGGACCACCTCGCTCACACCTGTCGTGGACCTGTGCCGTCCGGCCGGTCGCGCCCGCCCGACTACGCTTCGGGCCATGGTCAACCTCACCAGGATCTACACGCGCACGGGCGACGCCGGGCGCACCCGGCTCGGCGACATGAGCGAGACCACCAAGAACGACCCCCGGCTGCACGCCTACGCCGACGTGGACGAGACGAACGCGAGCATCGGCGTCGCGGTGGCCTGCGGTGGCCTCGACGAGGAGGTCGTCGCGGTCCTCACCCACGTCCAGAACGACCTCTTCGACGTGGGCGCCGACCTGTGCACGCCGGTGGTCCCGGACCCGGACTTCCCCCCGCTGCGGGTGGAGCAGGGCTACGTCGACCGGCTCGAGTCCTGGTGCGACGCCTACAACGCCGACCTCGTGCCGCTGCGCTCCTTCATCCTCTCCGGGGGCACCCCGGGCGCCGCGCACCTGCACGTCGCGCGCACGGTCGCCCGACGGGCCGAGCGCTCCGCGTGGGCGGCCGTGGACACCCACGGCGAGACGATGAACGTCCTGGCCGTCACCTACCTCAACCGGCTCTCCGACCTGCTCTTCATCCTCGCGCGGCACGCGAACCGGGCTCAGGGCGACGTCCTGTGGGTGCCCGGCGGGGAGCGCGGGGACGCGGGCAAGGGCGCGGGCGAGGACGCGGGCCGATGACCCCCGAGGAGTTCTGGTCCCACGTCGCCGGTCTCGGTGGCGTGGCGGACGACGCGAGCGTCGAGGCCCTGGTCGAGCGGCTCACCGCCGAGGAGGCCGAGGCGTTCGCGGAGCGGGTCGAGTCGCTGGTCGAGGAGCTGCTGCGGGCGTGCGACGTGCCGAGCAGCCACACCGGCGACACCGCCGAGTGGCTGGCGGCCGCGGTCGTCGCCGCGGGCCGGGAGACCTACGAGGCCACGCTCGCGGCGGGGGCCCCGCTGGACCCGGACCGCTGGGCCTGGGACGAGGCGGAGGCGCTGCTGGTGGTCGCCCCGGTCGAGGGTGAGGACGAGGCGTTCGACCTCGCCGGCGAGCCGGCTGTGACCTTCCAGTGGCTGCACCTGACCTCGCCCGAGGACGTGGAGACCGCCTACGACGAGAACGTGGCGGAGGTGACCGGCGCCCTCGGCATCGGACCGGACCCGGCGTTCGGGCCCGTGCCCGCGTCCGACCCCGCGTTCGACCGCGCGCTCGCGCGCCACCAGGAGTGGCCGGCCGGCTCCCCCCGCCTGCACCTGGCCGTGCTGGAGGGCTTCGAGGAGCCGACCCCGACCCTGTGGCCCAGCGTGGAGGAGCCCGAGCACGTCGTCCTCGTCGTGCCGCCGGCGATGCTGCTCGAGGCGATCAACCGCGTGGAGGTCTACGACTGGCTGCTCACCGGGCTCGAGGGCCTGGCCCGCGAGCTCTCGGGCGGCGCGGCCGCGGAGGCCTGAGCCGCCCCTCCCGGCAGCAGCCGGTCCAGCCACCGCGGCAGCCACCAGTTCGCCTCGCGCAGCAGGACCATGGTGGCCGGCACCAGCAGGAGCCGCACCACGGTCGCGTCGATCAGCACCGAGACCGCCAGGCCGACGGCCAGCATGGTGATCACCACGTCGCCGGTGAACGCGAACGCCGTGAACACGCTGACCATGATGAGCGCCGCGGCGGTGATGACCCGAGCGGTCGCGGCCAGACCCACGGCCACCGCCTCGGTGGTGGCACGCCCCGCGAGGTGCTCCTCGCGGACGCGGGAGAGCAGGAAGACCTCGTAGTCCATCGAGAGGCCGAAGACGATGGCGAACATCATCATCGGCACGAAGCTCTCCACCGGAACGGCCTCGTCGAGGCCCAGCAGCCCGGAGCCCCACTGCCACTGGAAGACGGCGACGACGACGCCGTAGGACGCCCCGATCGAGACCAGGTTCATCACCGCCGCCTTGAGCGCGATCACGGGGCTGCGGAACGTGAGCGTGAGCAGGACGAAGGCGGCCCCCACCACCAGCGCCACGATGAGCGGGAGGCGCGCGGTGAGCGTGTCGGCGAGCTCGACCTGGCCCACCGTCGAGCCGGTGAGGAGCATCCTCGCCCCCGTCGCGTCGGCGACCTGCTGCTCGGTGGAGTCCATGAGGCGGTGCACCGTGGCCGTCGTCGCCGCGTCCTGCGGCTCCGTCGTGGGCACCACCCGTGCCGTCGCCACCGCGCCGTCCTCGGTGACGGTGAAGGCGCTGACCGAGGCGACCCCCTCGGTGCCCGCGACCAGCCGACGAGCCGCCTCGAGGTCGTCGTCCACGTCCCCCGAGCCGCTGCCGGTCGTCGGGAGGTCGAGCACCACGCTGATCGAGGCGGGGGCACCCTCGCCGAAGCCCTCGACCAGCCGGTCGTAGGCGGTGCGGGTGGTCGTGCCGACGGGGTCGGCGCCGGCGTCCACGTGGCCCAGGCGGAGGGACGCCACGGGCAGCGCGAGCGTCCCCAGGAGCAGGACGGCGAGCACGACCACCGCCACCGGGTGCCGGGCGACCCCACGGGCGAAGCGCGCCCAGCGGCTGGCGGCGAGCGTGGCGCCGGCGGCCCCGGCGGCCTCAGCGGGGCCGACCGGCTCCTCGGCGACGGGGGTGCGCACGCGGACCCGGTCGAGGCGTCGTCCCAGCAGGACCGTCACCGCCGGCACCACCGTGAGCGCGGCGAGCGCCGCCGTGGCCAGCGTGACCACCGCGGCCAGCCCGAGCCGGCCCACGAACGAGATGCCGCTGGCGTAGAGGCCCAGGAGCGCGACGGCCACCGTCGCCGCGGCCACCACGACGGAGTGGCCGGAGCTGCGCAGCGCCGCACGGACCGCCGCGCGCGGCTCGGCCCCCTCCAGGAGCCGCTGCCGCGCCCGGGTCAGCAGGAACAGCCCGTAGTCGATGCCGCACCCCAGGCCGATCATGAGCGCCAGGGTGGGCGCGGAGGTGCCGAGGGTGACCTGGGAGGCCAGCAGCCCCAGCAGGGCCACGCCGGCCACCCCGCCCACGACGGCGGTGGCCACGGGCAGCACGGCGGCCAGCACGGAGCCGAACGTGAGCAGCAGGACGAGCAGCGCGACGGCGATCCCGATCCCCTCCGCCAGGTGCCCACCGGACCCGTCGTCGATCGCCTCGCCGAGCACGTCCGCCCAGGACACCTCCACCGCCGGCGCGTCCGACACCAGGTCGTCGGCGGCGGCCCGGAGCCCGTCCAGCGAGGCGTCGTCGAGGCTGCGGGGGTTCACCCGGGTCTGGAGCGTGAGCGTGGCGGTCGTCCCGTCCGCGCTCACCGAGCCGTCGGCCAGCGGCGCGCTGACCGCCGTCACCCCGTCCACGTCCGCGAGGTCGGCGGCGAACGCGTCGAGCGCACGCTCCTGCCCCGCCAGCCCCTGGTCGTCGTGGAGGACGACGGTCGAGCTGAACCCGCCGCCGCCGGTCCGGTGCTCGGCCAGCAGGGAGCTGGCCTCGACCGCCTGGCTGCCCGGGATGTCGATGTCGTCGGTGTAGGTGCCGCCCCAGGCGGTCAGGGCCGCCACCAGCAGGACGACGGCCACCGACCACGCGGCCAGCACGCCGCGCGGCCGGGTGACCGGCAGGTCGGCGAGCCGCGCCAGCGCACGCCCGCCGCGCGCGTGCTCGGGGGCTCGCTCCGGCGCTTGCTCGGTCCGGGGGGTCGACTGCTCGGTGCTCACGCTCCCCAGTCCACCTCCGTCTCCCCTGCCCGGCCCCGACGAGGAGCCGACGGCGGGCTGCCGGGTCCCTGACGATTCGCTGACGACGCCGTCGTCGCCGGGGAGGACGAGGCGGGCGACGAGGCCGGTCGGACGACCGGCGAGCAGCGCGAGGGAGCCGCCGTGCGCCCGCGCCGTGCCCGCGGCGATGGCCAGGCCCAGGCCCGACCCGCTGGAGCCGGCCGAGGCCGACGACGCGTGCTCCCGTCCGGGCGAGGCCCGCCAGAACCGCTCGGTCGCGACCGCGAGCTGGTCGGGGGCGAGGCCGGGGCCGTCGTCGCTGACCTCGAGGACGGCGCCGGCCGCGACCCGGACCCGGACCCGCGTCGCCGGCGACGACGCGGCGCCCAGGCCGTGCCTGATCGCGTTCACGACGAGGTTGTCGACCAGGCGGCGCAGGGCCGCCGCGTCGCCGCGGACCAGGACGGGAGGCTCCTCGGGGGCCGGGCCGGTGAGCCGGGGGGCGCCCCGCTCGTCGTCGCCGGCGAGCACCCCGAGGGCGGCGCAGGACTCCCGGGCGAGCGAGACCAGGTCGACAGGCTCCACCCGGGCCGGGGCGCCGGCGTCCATCCTGGCGAGCACCAGGAGCTCCTCGACGAGGTGGCGCAGCCGGGCCGACTCGAGGGCCACCGACGCGAGCGCCTCGTCCTTGGCCGCCGCGTCCGGCAGCGCCCCCGCCTCGAAGAGGTCGCCCCACGCGACCAGCGCCGCCACGGGCGTGCGCAGCTCGTGCGAGGCGTCGGCGACGAGCCGCCGGACCGTGGCCTCCGACCGCGCCCGGGCGGCCAGCGCCTGGTTGAGCGTGCTCGCCACCTCGTGCGTCTCCGTCCCGGGTCGCCCCACGGGCAGGGGCTGCTCCTCGCCCCGTCCCCCGGCCTCGGCCACCCCCCGGGCCGCGCGGGCGAGCACCCGCAACGGGCGCAGGCCGAGGACGACCACGCCGCTGCTCAGCAGCAGCCCGGCCAGCAGCACGAGGAGGCCCGCCAGGACCTCGACCACGGCGAGCGTGTGCAGGGCTGCGGCGTCGGCGGAGGTGGTCGTGCCGACCACGACCTGGGACACCTGCTCGACGCGGCCGTCCTCGTCGCGCACCTCCAGCGCGTCGTCGGCCAGGACGACGCGCAGCACCCGGGCCGCGGCGTCGCCCTCCCCCGTGGTCACCGGCTCCCCCGCCGGTGCCGCCAGGGCGGCGGCCACCGCGCTCTCGGCGGCCGCGGCCGGCTGCCCCGCCGGGGACCGGAGCACCACCTGCCCGTCGTCCTCGGTGACGGCGACGACCAGCGCGTCACCGGGCACCAGGGCGGCCACCCGGTCGGCCCCCACGACCACCTGCCGCCCCGGCTCGAGCGCGCCCAGCCGGTCGGCGGTCGCCTCCAGGGCCTCGTCGGTGCGGGCGGCCAGGTGCCGCTCGAGCGCCACCCACGCGGTCACGTCGACCGCGAGGAGTCCGACCAGGAGCACCGCGACCGTCCCCAGCACCAGTCGTGCGCGGACGCTGCCCAGCAGCCCCGCCGCCCACCCCAGCCGGGCGCGGGAGCGAGGCCGGGAGCGGGCGCGCCCCCTCACCGCGGCTCGCGCAGGACGTAGCCGAAGCCGCGGACGGTGTGCAGCAGGGGCACCCGACCGTCGTCCACCTTGCGCCGCAGCTGGCTGACGAACTTCTCCACCACGCCGCCGTCCCCGCCGAAGTCGTAGCCCCAGACCTGCTCCAGGATCTGCTGCTTGCTCAGGACGCGCCCGGCGTTGAGCGCCAGGAGGGCGAGCAGGCGGAACTCGGTGGGCGAGAGCTCGAGGTGGTCACCACCCCGGGTGACCTCGTGCGCGCCCTCGCTGAGCGAGAGGTCACCGACCACCAGCGCGTCCGGGTGTGCGCCACCCAGCGACACCGGCGCGCTGGGCAACGAGCGCCTGAGGACCGCGGCCACCCGCGCCACGAGCTCGGCGACCGAGAACGGCTTGGTGAGGTAGTCGTCGCCGCCGAGCGCGAACCCGGTGAGCCGGTCGTCCACGTCGTCGCGGGCGGTCAGGAAGACGACGGCCACGGACTGGTGGTGCGTGCGCAGGTGCGCGCACAGGTCGAGGCCGGACCCGTCGGGCAGCATCACGTCCAGCACGACGAGGTCGGGGACGGCGTCCTCGACGGCCGCCCTCGCCTCGGCCACTCCCCCGGCGCTGCGCACGCGGTGCCCGGCGAAGCCGAGGGTGCGGGCCAGGACCGTGCGCAGCGAGGGCTCGTCCTCGACCACGAGCACGTCGGCCGCCGGGACCGGCGGGGTGTCCCCGGCCGGGGAGGGTCGGGCGGGCGTCGGTCCGGGCACCGGCCCAGTTTGCCCGCCGGACCTGACGATTGGCTGACGGTGGGCGCCCGAGCGCCCCCACGCCCGGGTCAGGCGACGTCGTCGCGCTGCTCCCGCGCGGCGGAGACCGCCACGGCGGACGGCACGAGCAGGACCGCGAGCACGAGCAGCATGTGCAGCGTGCCCACGTGGTCGGCCAGCCACCCGAGCAGGGGCGGACCGGCGAGGAAGGCGCCGTAGCCGATCGTGGAGACGACCGACACCCGCGCGGCGGCGCGCACCGGGTCGTCCGCGGCCGCCGACATGCCCACCGGGAAGCCCAGGGCCGCGCCCAGGCCCCACAGCACGACACCGACCGCCACGAGGGCGAGGTGGCCGCCGAACACCGTCAGCAGGACGCCCACGAAGGCCAGGGCCGCGCTCACGAGGAGCACGACGACACGGCCGAACCGGTCGAGCAGCGTGGTGCCGACGAGACGGCCCGTCGTCATGGCGACGACGAAGATCGTGAAGCCCGCGACCCCGCCCCAGTGGGGCAGGTCGTAGCCGTCGATGAGCGCCAGCGAGAGCCAGTCGTTCGCGGTGCCCTCGGTCAGGGCGAAGGCCAGCACCATGACGCCGATCGCCAGGACCCGGGGCTCGCCCCACGCGGAGCGCGAGTCACGCGTGACCGGGGCGTGCTCGCCGGCCACCTCGGCGTCCAGGAACCGCCGGGTGACGACCTGGACCGCGACCAGGCAGACGGCCACGACGACGAGGACGTGCACCATCAGGGGCACGTGCAGGGCCAGCAGGACGATGGCCACGCCGCTCCCGGTGAACGAGCCGAGGCTCCAGCCGGCGTGGAACCGCGGCATGATCGTGTAGCGCAGCCGCCGCTCGACCTCGGCCGCCTCGACGTTCATCGACACGTCCCAGGTGCCGTGTCCCATGCCCAGGACGAAGAGCCCGATCCCCGTGAGGGGCACGGTGCCGAGGACGGCGCCCAGCGCCGCCACCACGAGGCCGGACGTGGCCAGGACGGCGCCGAGGCGGACCGTGGTGGCCGCCCCCAGCCGGCCCACGAGCCACCCGGTCGCCGGCAGGGCGAGGATCGAGCCCGTCGAGGTGGCCAGCAGGAGGAGCCCCAGGTCTCCGTTGGTCAGGCCCAGGCTCTCCCGGACGTCGGGCAGGCGGGACACGAAGGTCGCGAAGACGATGCCGTTGAGGGCGAAGGCGAGGGCGACGCAGTTCCGCGTGCGCAGCAGCCCGGGGGGCTGCGACGCCGGACGCGAGGGGGGAGCTGAGACGGTCACAGGACCACTGTGACACCTCGAAGGTTTACCGGTCCACCCGAGACCGCGAAACTGTCAGCGGCGGACGGGACCCGGCATCTCCGCGCCGGGGGGCCGAGCCTCCAGCCAGGCCTGGAAGCCGGTCAGGGTGGCCGAGCCCATCGCCAGCTCCACGGCACCCCGCGGGCCCGTGCAGGTGACGACCACGTGGCCCGGGTACAGGGCCAGCTGCTCGTCGGCGTCGGGCGAGCGACGGCCGTGGTACTCGAGCTCGACCCGGTCCCACGTGCGCTTCGGCCGCGGGGACAGGGAGAACACCCGGAACCACTGCAGGTGCTCGTCCTCGTAGCGCCCGACGCCGAGGGCCCAGCCGCGACCGGGCTGCGTGGCGTCCAGACGGTGCGCCATCTCGAAGGTGCCGCCGGAGCGGCCGATCACGCGCCGCCGCACGACAAGGGCGAGCACCGTGAGGAGAAGGACGGCGAGGAGCACCCCGACCACGTCGAGCAGCCACTCCCAGATCGCCATCCGCACCTCCTCCGCGCCGCGCTGCGCTCGCTGGATGATCCTAGCGGGCGCCGCGCGACGCGGACGGAGGGGGCGGGGCCTCAGCCCCTGGATGCCTCGTAGGCACGGAGACGAGCCTCGGCGCGGCGGATCCGCTCCTCGCGCTCGTCACCGGTGGGGAGGTGCTCAGCGGCCTCGAGCTCCGCGTGCACCTCGTCGATCTTGATCTCCTCGGCGAGCAGGGCCCGCTGGGTGAGGATCGAGACCCGGTCGTCCGCGACGGACACGAAGCCGCCGTCGACCACCGCGTGGACGATGCCGTCCGGCGAGGTGATCTCGACGGCCGCGTCCGTGAGGAGCGACAGCAGCGGCGCGTGGCCGCGCAGGATGCCGACGTCGCCCTCGACGGTACGAGCGAGCACCATGGAGGCCTCCCCCGACCACACGACGCGGTCGGCCGCGACCATCTCGACCTGGAGACCGGTCCCCACGTCGACCGCCATCAGAGCGACTTCTGGATCTCGGCCCACTTCTGCTCGACGTCGTCCAGACCGCCGCACATGAAGAAGGCCTGCTCGGCCACGTGGTCGTACTCGCCGTCAGCGATCTTGTTGAACGCCTCGATGGTGTCCTTGACCGGGACGGTCGAGCCCTCGATGCCCGTGAACTGCTTCGCCACGTAGGTGTTCTGCGACAGGAAGCGCTGGATACGACGGGCGCGGGAGACGATGATCTTGTCCTCCTCGGACAGCTCGTCGACACCCAGGATCGCGATGATGTCCTGCAGCTCCTTGTTGCGCTGGAGGATCTGCTTCACGCGGATCGCGCAGTCGTAGTGCTCACGACCGATGTACTGCGGGTCGAGGATGCGCGACGTCGACGTCAGCGGGTCCACGGCCGGGTAGATGCCGAGCGACGCGATCTCACGGGAGAGCTCGGTCGTGGCGTCCAGGTGGGCGAACGTGGTCGCCGGGGCCGGGTCGGTGTAGTCGTCCGCCGGCACGTAGATCGCCTGCATCGAGGTGATCGAGTGACCGCGGGTCGAGGTGATGCGCTCCTGCAGGACGCCCATCTCGTCGGCCAGGTTCGGCTGGTAGCCCACGGCGGACGGCATGCGGCCGAGCAGCGTGGAGACCTCGGAACCGGCCTGGGTGAACCGGAAGATGTTGTCGATGAAGAGCAGCACGTCCTGGTTCTGGACGTCACGGAAGTACTCCGCCATCGTCAGCGCGGAGAGCGCGACGCGCAGGCGCGTGCCCGGCGGCTCGTCCATCTGGCCGAAGACGAGCGCGGTCTGACCGAGGACGCCCGCCTCCTCCATCTCGACCATGAGGTCGTTGCCCTCACGGGTGCGCTCGCCGACACCGGCGAACACCGACACACCACCGTGGTCGCGGGCCACACGGGCGATCATCTCCTGGATGAGCACCGTCTTGCCCACGCCGGCGCCGCCGAACAGGCCGATCTTGCCGCCCTGGACGTACGGGGTCAGCAGGTCGATGACCTTGATGCCGGTCTCGAACATCTGGGTCTTGGACTCGAGCTGGTCGAAGGCCGGGGCCTTGCGGTGGATGCCCCAGCGCTCGTTGACCTCGAAGGTCTCGCCCTCGGGCAGGTTCAGCACGTCACCGGTGGCGTTGAAGACCTTGCCGAGGGTGGCGTCGCCGACGGGCACCATGATCGGGTTGCCGGTGTCGGTCACCTGGCCGCCGCGGACGAGGCCGTCGGTCGGCTTCAGCGAGATGGCGCGGACCATGCCGTCACCGATGTGCTGGGCCACCTCGAGGGGCAGCGTCGCGGTCTCGCCGCCCAGGGTCACCTGGACCTCGAGCTTGTTGTAGATGTCCGGCATCGCGTCGACGGGGAACTCCACGTCGACGACCGGACCGATCACACGGGCGATCCGACCGACGCTCGCGCCGCCCGCCTGGCTGGTCTCTTCAAGAGTTGCAGTCATGTCTCTCACTCACTCCGTGGTCAGTCGGACCCAGCGTTCGCGTCGGCGAGGGCGTTGACGCCACCGACGATCTCGCTGATCTCCTGGGTAATGCCGGCCTGGCGGGCCTGGTTGGCGATGCGGGTGTACTTCTTGATGAGCTCCTCCGCGTTGTCGGTCGCGGACTTCATCGCCTTCTGACGGGCGGCCAGCTCGGAAGCGGCGGCCTGCAGGAGGCAGTAGAAGATCCGGCTCACGACGTACTGCGGCAGCAGCGCGTCGAGGACCTCCTCCGGGGAGGGCTCGAACTCGTACAGCGGCAGCAGGTCCGTCGACCCGGGCTCGGCGCCCTCGGCCAGCTCCAGCGGGAGCAGCCGGATGGCGTTGGGCTCCTGGGTCAGCATGGACACGAAGCGCGTGAAGACCACGTGCACCTCGTCCACGCCGGCCACCGTGCTGCCCTCGGCGGGCTCGGCGCCGCCGGCGCCGTTGAGGAACGCCTCGATCAGCGTCGCGCCGATCTCCGCGGCCACGTCGTAGGACGGGCTGTCGGAGAAGCCGGTCCACGCCTGGGCGACCGCACGACCGCGGAAGCGGTAGTACGCCTCGCCCTTGCGGCCGGCCAGGTAGAGGTCGACCTCCTTGCCCTCGCCCTTGAGCTTCTCGACGAGGCGCTCGGCCTCCTTGATCACGCTCGAGGAGTAGGCACCGGCGAGGCCACGGTCGCTGGTCACGACCAGGACGGCCGCGCGCTGCGGGCTCTCCGGCTCGGTGGTCAGCACGTGGTCGACGTTCGAGTACGTCGCCACGGCCGACACCGCGCGGGTCAGCTCACGGGCGTAGGGAGCGGCCGCCTGGGCCCGCTGCTGCGCCTTGATGATGCGCGAGGCAGCGATGAGCTCCATGGCACGGGTGATCTTCTTCATCGACTGGGTCGACTTGATGCGCGCTCGGTACTCACGCAGCGAGACCGCCATGTGCACTCACCTCCTTGCTCGTCTTCGTCGGGTCGGTCACGGGTCAGCCCCGCTCCGCGCCGGCGTCGTCCGAGCTCTCGAACTGCGTGAGGAACGAGTCGTAGGCGGCGCTCAGGCCCTCCTCGACCTCGAACTTCAGGCTCTCGCGGATCGAGGACAGGATGCCGTCGTGCGAGAGGCGCAGGTAGTCGAGGAACTCCTGCTCGAAGCGGATGACGTCCACGGTGGGGATGCGGTCCAGGCGACCGGTGGTGCCCAGCCACAGCGAGACCGTCATCTCCTCGACCGGGTACGGCGAGTAGGCCGGCTGCTTGAGCAGGGCCATGAGGCGCTGACCGCGGTCCAGCTGCTGGCGCGACGCGGCGTCCAGGTCGCTCGCGAACATCGCGAACGCCTCCATGGCGCGGTACTGGGCCAGGTCGACCTTGAGCGAGCCGGTGACGGCCTTCATCGCCTTGGTCATCGCGGCGCCACCCACGCGGGAGACGGACACACCGACGTCGATGGCCGGACGCTGGTTCGCGGCGAACAGGTCCGACTGCAGGAAGATCTGGCCGTCGGTGATCGAGATGACGTTGGTCGGGATGAACGCCGAGACGTCGTTGGCCTTGGTCTCGATGATCGGCAGACCCGTCATCGAGCCGGCGCCCAGGTCGTCGGACAGCTTCGCGCAGCGCTCGAGGAGACGGCTGTGCAGGTAGAAGACGTCACCCGGGTAGGCCTCGCGGCCCGGCGGACGACGCAGCAGCAGCGACACGGCGCGGTAGGCCTCGGCCTGCTTGGTCAGGTCGTCGAACACGATGAGGACGTGCTTGCCGTCGTACATCCAGTGCTGGCCGATGGCCGAGCCGGTGTACGGCGCGAGGTACTTGAAGCCGGCGGAGTCGGACGCCGGGGCGGCGACGATGGTGGTGTACTCCAGCGCGCCGGCCTCCTCGAGGGCGCCACGCACGGAGGCGATGGTCGAGCCCTTCTGGCCGATGGCGACGTAGATGCAGCGGACCTGCTTCGTCGGGTCGCCGGTCTCCCAGTTCTGCTTCTGGTTGATGATCGTGTCGATGGCGATCGTCGTCTTGCCGGTCGCACGGTCACCGATGATGAGCTGGCGCTGGCCACGGCCGATCGGCGTCATGGCGTCGATGGCCTTGATGCCGGTGGCGAGGGGCTCGTGCACCGACTTGCGCTGCACGACGGTGGGAGCCTGGAGCTCGAGGGCGCGGCGGCCGACCGACTCGATCTCGCCGAGGCCGTCGATCGGGTTGCCCAGCGGGTCCACGACACGGCCCATGAAGCCGTCGCCGACCGGGACCGAGAGGATCTCGCCGGTCCGGCGGACCGTCTGGCCCTCCTCGATCTTGTCGAAGTCACCCAGGACGACGACACCGATCTCGCGGGTGTCGAGGTTCAGGGCGATGCCCAGCGTGCCGTCCTCGAACTCGAGGAGCTCGTTGGCCATCGCGGACGGGAGGCCCGAGACGCGCGCGATGCCGTCGGCGGCCTGGGCGACCGTGCCGACCTCCTCGCGGCTGGCGGCCTCGGGGTGGTACTCGGCCACGTACTTCTGCAGCGCGTCGCGGATCTCGTCCGGACGGATCGAGAGCTCCGTCATCGTCGTTCCTTCTCTCTGTGTCGTGCGGGAGTCAGGGTGGTGGGGGCCGGTCAGCCGGCGAGCGAGCGGCGAGCGTCCTCGAGGCGGCCGGAGACCGTCCCGTCGATGACGTCGTCACCGATCTCGACGCGCATGCCGCCCAGGAGGGCGGGGTCGACGACCAGGTTGAGGTGGACCGGCCGCCCGTACTGACGGGTCAGGGCCTGGGCGAGACGCTCGCTGTCGGCAGCGGACAGGGGCTGCGCCACGCGAACCGTGGCGACGTCCTGGCCGTGCACGGCGGCGGCGACCTTCTGGTACTCGTTCAGGGCGACACCGACGGTGCGGTAGGTGCCGGCGAGCGCCTGGGCGGCCAGCGCCCGGGTGGCAGGCAGCGCCTTGCCCTCCAGGAGCGAGTCGACCAGCCGGCTCTTGTCCGCGACCGAACGAGCCGGGTCGGACAGGGCGTCCCGCAGGGCGGGGTTCTCCTTCACCACCTGGGAGAAGGAGAAGAGCTCGTCCGCGAGACGACCGGCGTCGGAGCGGGCGGAGTGCACCCGCGCCACCACCGAGAGGTGCTCGAGGGCGTCGGCCAGGTCCCGGGTACCGGTCCAGCGACGGCTCACGGCGGAGCGGGACAGCGCGAGGCTGGTCTCGTCCACCTTGCCGCCGAGCACCTCCGCGACGAGGCCCGAGCGGGCCTCGACGGGGACGGACACGTCGGTGGCGAACCGGCGCAGGGCGGCCTCCCCGCGCAGCGTCTGGGCGACGCCGAACAGGTTCTCCGCCACGGTCGCAGCCGCCTCCGGCGAGCTGGAGAGCGCGCTCTCCAGCTCACCGAGGAGGACGGCGACGGCGTCGGCGGACGCGCCGCGGAAGTCCGAGGTCATCTCAGTTGACCCCCGGGGTCCCGGTCTCGAGGTCGGCGAGGAAGCGCTCGACGACGCGGCTCTGGCGAGCCTCGTCCTCCAGGCTCTCGCCCACGATGCGGCCGGCGAGGCCGGTCGCGAGCGCGCCGACCTCGGCACGCAGCGAGGTGACGGCCTGCTGGCGCTCCGCCTCGATCTGCGTCTTGCCGTTCTCGACGATGCGCGTGGCCTCGGTCTGGGCCTGCTCCCGCATCTCCGCGATGATCGCGGCACCCTGCTCGCGAGCCTCCTCGCGGATGCGAGCAGCCTCGTGCCGGGCGTCGGCCAGCTGGGCCTCGAGCTCGGCGAGGCGGGCGTCGGCCTCGGCCTGCTTCGACTCGGCGGCGGCGATGCCGCCCTCGATCGCCGCGGTGCGCTCGGCGTAGGCCTGCTCGAAGGCAGGAACGACGAACTTCCTCACGGCGAAGAAGAGGATGCCGAAGACGATCAGGGAGAGAACGATCTCCACCGTGTGCGGGACGAGGGGATTCAGCGTCTCCTCCTCGGCCTGAACGACGAGTGCCGTCGTCAACGTGTGCATGGCAGGTCCTTCCGGGCTGCTACGTCAGTGGGTGGGCCGGGGCCCGGTCAGAGGACGAAGGCGAGCGCGATGCCGATGATGGCGAGCGCCTCGGCGAGCGCGAAGCCCAGGATGGCGATCGACTGCAGGCGGCCCTGGGCCTCCGGCTGACGGGCGACGCCGGCGATGTAGGCGGCGAAGATCAGACCGATACCGACACCGGGGCCGATGGCAGCCAGGCCGTAACCGATCATGTTGAGGTTGCCGTCCACGGCGATTTCCTTTCGGTTGGAACTACAGGAAGTACTGCGGGTGGTGCTGCGTCAGGCCCGGGGGCCTGCGGGGGTGGAGCTCAGTGCTCGTCCGCCAGGGCGCCCTGGATGTACATGGCGTTGAGGAGGACGAAGACGTAGGCCTGGAGGAACTGGACCAGCAGCTCCAGGAAGGCGATGGCGATGAACATGACCCACGAGAGGATGCCGACGGCGGCGTAGGCCCCGCCCATCTCGACGATCAGGTACTCGCCACCCAGCGCGAACAGGATCAGCAGGAGGTGGCCCGCCAGCATGTTCGCGAAGAGTCGCAGGGCCAGCGTGACCGGCCGCACGAGGATGTTGGAGAGGAACTCCAGCGGGATCAGCAGCGCGAGGATCGGGCCCTTGACGCCGGACGGCACGGACTGGAGCTTGAGGTAGCCCAGGAAGCCGTGCTTCTTGATGCCGACCGCGTTGTAGATGACCCAGCTCATCGCGGCGAGGCCGTAGACCATGCCGGCGCGGCTGAAGGTGGGGAACTCGAAGAACGGGATCGTCGCGAAGACGTTGTTCACGAGGATGAAGAAGAAGAGCGCGAACAGGTACGGCGTGAACTTCATGAAGTCGTGCGCGCCGATGATGTCGCGGCTCATCGAGTTCCGGACGAAGTTGTAGCCCTGCTCGCCGGCGAACTGGAGGCGGCCGGGGACGACCGCACGCTTGCGCGCCGCGAGGTAGAAGACGGCGAACACGATGATCGCGGCCAGCACCAGCTGGACCATCGGCTTCGTGACGCCGAGGGCGATCGCCGGCAGCTCGAAGTCCTGCGGACCCGGCGGGACGAACTCCTCGGCGAGGATGATCAGGCTGCTCAACGTGACTCCTGTGTGATCACTGCGTCTGGTCGTCGGTGGGGTGCGGGCTGCTCGCCTGCGCGTCCCCGGTGGTGCTCTGCTCCGGGGCGGTGCTCCCCGGGTCCTGCTGCGTGGGCGTCTCCTCCGGTAGTCGGAAGCGAGCCCAGGTCTGGTAGGTGCCCAGCGCTGCGCCGGCGATCACTCCCACCGCCACCAGCCAGCGGGTGCCCAGCCAGTGGTCGAGCCCCCAGCCGATGCCGCCGTAGAGCAGCACGCCGGCCACGAGGTACCCGAACGCCGACCACGGGTCCCCACCCGAGCCGCTCCCCCCAGGGGAGTCGGGTCGTCGCGCAGGGGTGCGTTCCGGAGCCATTGCGCCACGGACGATAGCAGGCTGTGGCGTTCATCGCGCAGCCGCCTCCGACTCCGTGGGACTCCCGCCGGAACCGGCGGGGCCACCCGGGGTCGCGGACCCCGGGGCACTTTCCGGACCGGAGAGGTCGAACGTGGGGATGCGCTGCCGCGTCGCGGCCACGAGGTGGGCCAGCGACCACGTCAGGACGACCGCGACCAGCGTCCCCGCCAGCCAGCGCCGGGCGCCGGGATCCGCCGCCAGGGCGGTGTCACCGAGAGCGGAGAGGACGGCCACCAGCAGCACCAGCTGCAGCGAGTAGGTCAGCAGCGCGACGATGAGCGAGGCCGCGGGCAGGACCCGCGAGACGGCGGCGACGGCACCGGCCCCGAGGGCCAGGACGCCCACGCCCACCAGGCCGCCCACGACGGCGCCGGGCACGGCACCGTCAGCGGCACCAGGGACCACGGCCGCGAGCAGCGTGGCCGCTCCGGTCGTCACCAGGCCGGCCGCGGGCGCGAGCACGAGCGGGTGCGGTCGACGGCCGCCGGAGCGGGGACCACGCGGGTCGGGACGACGACTCAACGGCCCCACTCCTCCCCCGGGTCAGGCCCCGTGCCGGCGGCCCGCCGAGAGCGGCGGAGCTGGCGCGAGGTCTGTGCTGCGATGGTCACGACACGGTAGCCGCAACGCTCGTGAAAGTTATCACAAGCGCTCAGGGTCCCCTCAGTCGCGCCCCCGTTCCCCCTGATCCCGCACCCCGTCACTCCGGGTCGCCGGCACCTGCCTGGGCGGCCGCGAGACGGTTCGGTCCGAGCTTGGGCAGCAGGAAGGTCAGGCCGATGGTGACCAGCACCCCCAGGCCCAGGGCCCCCACCACGAGGGGCCCGGAGTAGAGGCTGGCCACGACCGTCCCGAAGGCCACCAACGCGGCCCACAGCCACATGATGAAGACGGCACGGCGCTGGGAGTGCCCGATCTCCAGCAGCCGGTGGTGGAGGTGCTGCTTGTCGGGCGCGAACGGGGAGCGTCCGGCCCACGTGCGCCGCACGACGGCCAGCACCAGGTCGAGCAGGGGCACCAGCAGGATCGAGATGGGCAGGACGATCGGCAGCAGCGTGGGCGCGAGGCTGGCGGGCGAGCCGGAGCCGTCGACGCTCAGCTCAGCGGCCGAGAACTGCCCGCTGAGCGTCACGGCGCTCGCGGAGAGCACGAGGCCGATCAGCATCGAGCCGGAGTCCCCCATGAACAGCCGCGCGGGGTTGAAGTTGTGCGGCAGGAAGCCCAGGCAGACCCCCGCGAGCGCGATGCTGAGCAGCGCCGCGGTGGAGGCGCGCGAGGTGTTGTTGATGCTCGTGAGCTGGTAGCAGAACACGAAGAACGCGAGCGCCCCGATGCCGACCACTCCCGTGGCCAGTCCGTCGAGCCCGTCCACGAAGTTCACGGCGTTGATGGTGGCGACCACCAGGAAGCCCGTGAGCAGAGCGCCCTGGCGGACGTCGAGGGAGAACACCGTGCCGTCGAGCAGGGTCACGAACCAGAACTGCACGCCGAAGCCGATGAGCACGCCCACGGCCAGGAGCTGCCCGCCGAGCTTCGTGAGCGCGTCCAGCTCGAAGATGTCGTCCAATACGCCGAGGAGGCAGACCAGCGCGCCGGCCACGAGCACCACCCCGGCGTCGTGCCACACGAACGAGGGCGACTGCTGCGAGAGGAACGGCAGCTGCCGGGCCACGAGGTAGGCGGCGACGAGGCCCCCCAGCATGGCCAGGCCACCCATGTAGGGCGTCGGCTCGTCGTGGACGTCCCGGTCGCGCACGCGGGCCACGGCACCGGTGCGCAGCGCGATCTCCCGCGCGATCACCGTGAGCAGGTAGGTGACGGACGCGGCGACCAGCAGGACGAGGAGGTACTCGCGCACCGGCTAGCTCTCGGTGTCGTGGGTCAGCGTCGCGCCCAGCGGCTCCAGCACCGCGTTGAGCTGCTCGAGGCTGAGGGCACCGAGCCGCAGGATGCGGCCGTTCTCCCCCGTCGCGTCGACGATGGTCGAGGCCTCGCCGCCCGGCGACGTCCCGTCGTCGACGATCACGTCCACGGCGTCACCGAGCATCTCCTCGGCGGCGTCCGCGTCGAGCGCGGCGGGGCGACCGGAGAGGTTGGCCGAGGAGACCGCGAGCGGGCCGGTGCGCTCGAGCACCTCGCGCATGAGCTCGTGGTCGGGCATGCGCACCGCCACCGTGCCCCGGGTCTCCCCCAGGTCCCAGCGCAGGGAGGTCTGCTGGTGGCACACGATGGTGAGCGGACCGGGCCAGAACTCCTCCACGAGCGCACGCGCGTACTCGGGCACGCGGGTGGCGAGGGCGTCGAGGGTCGTGCGGGCGGAGACGAGGACGGGCGGCGGCATGTCCCGGCCGCGGCCCTTGGCCGCGAGCAGGTCGGCGACGGCGTCCGCGTCGAAGGCGTCCGCGGCGATCCCGTAGACCGTGTCCGTGGGCAGGACGGCGAGGCCGCCGCGCTGCAGGGCCCGGCTCGCAGCCGCGATGGCGCTCTCGCGCTCCTCCTCGGTACCGGTGGCAAAGCGCTCCATGGTGCTCATCGTGCCAGCCGTGCGGTGCAGTAGCGCGGTCGCCCGGCCAGGTCCGTGTGGTCCCTCACGTCGGCCCACCCCCCGACGGCCAGCAGGACGTCGGGCGCAGCGGCCCCCTGGACGTCCGCGTGCTCGAAGCCGAGCACCCCGCCGGGGCGCAGCAGGACCTGCGCGCGGCGGGCCAGGACGCGCACCGCGTCGAGGCCGTCCTGGCCGCTGAAGAGCGCCAGGTGCGGGTCGTGGTCGCGGGCCTCGACGGCCACCGACTCCCAGGCCTCCAGCGGCACGTACGGCGGGTTGCAGACCACCACGTCGACGGTGCCGGCCAGGTCGTCGAACGCCTCCGCCAGGTCACCCTCGCGCAGGTCCACGCCCGTGCCGGAGAGGTTGCGGGCGGCCCACGCCAGCGCGTCGGGCGAGAGCTCGACGGCGTGCACGCGGGCACCGGGCACCTCGTGGGCGATGCTGGCGGCGATGGCCCCCGACCCGGTGCACAGGTCGACGACGACCGGCTCGGCCACGCCGCCGGCCTGGGCGGCGAGGGCCGCCTCAACCGCCCAGCCGGCGAGCAGCTCGGTCTCCGGCCGCGGGACGAAGACGCCGGGGCCCACGGCCAGCTCGACGTGCCGGAACGCCGCCGTGCCGGTGAGGTGCTGCAGCGGCTCGCGGGCGGAGCGCCGCGCCACGAGCGCGGCGAACGCGACCTCCTGGTCGGCGTCCGGGCCCTCGACGAGCGGCAGCCGCGAGCGCGGGACGTCGAGCACGTGGGCGAGCAGGACGGCCGCGTCGTGCCCGGGGCTGGCGACGCCCGCCTCGGCGAGCCGACCGCTCGCCGCGGCCAGCGCCTCGCGCACGGAGGCCACCTCAGGCCTCCAGCGCGGCGAGCCGGGCCGCCATGTCCGTCTCCGCGCAGGAGTCCAGGACCGGACCGAGGTCGCCGTCGAGCACCTGGTCGAGGTTGTAGGCCTTGTAGCCGGTGCGGTGGTCGGAGATGCGGTTCTCCGGGTAGTTGTAGGTCCGGATGCGCTCCGAGCGGTCGACCGTCCGCACCTGGCTGCGCCGGGCCTCGCCGGCGGCGGCGTCCGCCTCCTCCTGGGCTGCCGCCAGCAGGCGCGAGCGCAGGATGCGGAGCGCCTGCTCCTTGTTCTG
The DNA here is from genome assembly GCF_004919085.1 of Nocardioides sp. GY 10127. Taxonomy (GTDB): domain Bacteria; phylum Actinomycetota; class Actinomycetes; order Propionibacteriales; family Nocardioidaceae; genus Nocardioides. The sequence goes on from NZ_STGL01000003.1 coordinate 182,562, forward strand.
CAGCTGCGACTTCTCGTTCTGGCAGGAGACCACGATCCCCGAGGGCAGGTGGGTGATGCGCACCGCGGAGTCGGTGGTGTTGACGCTCTGCCCACCGGGGCCGGAGGAGCGGAAGACGTCGATGCGCAGGTCGTTCTCGTCCACCGTCACGTCGACCTGCTCGGCCTCGGCCAGCACGAGGACGCCCGCGGCGCTCGTGTGGACCCGGCCCTGGGACTCGGTGACCGGCACCCGCTGCACGCGGTGCACGCCGCCCTCGAAGCGCAGCCGCGCGAACGGCGCCTGGCCCGGCTCGGGGTTGCCCCGGGCCTTCACGGCCACGGTGACGGACTTGTAGCCGCCCAGGTCGGAGTCCGCGGAGTCGATCACCTCGACGGCCCACCCCGCGCGCTCGGCGAACCGCGAGTACATCCGCAGCAGGTCGCCGGCGAACAGGGCGGACTCCTCACCGCCCTCGCCGGACTTGATCTCGAGGATGGCGTCCTTGTCCTCGCCCGGGTCGCGGGGCACGAGGAGCCGGCGCAGCCGCTCCTCGCTCTCGGCGCGCGCGACCTCGAGGCGGTCGGCCTCCTCCGCGAACGTCGGGTCCTCCCCCGCCAGCTCGCGCGCCGCCTCGACGTCGTCGCCGAGGCCCTGCCAGGTGCGCCAGGCGGTGATGATCGACGACAGCTCGGCGTAGCGCCGGTTCAGCTGCTTGGCCAGGCGGGCGTCGGCGTGCGTCTCCGGCAGCGCCAGCCGCCCCTCGAGCTCGCTGTGCTCCTCGAGCATGTGCTCCACGGCCTCGAACACGCCGCCTCGTCCCCTCACCCGGCCCGACGCCGGTCTCGTCCGTCCTTCGAACACACCACGAGCGCCGGCCCCGTCCGCGGTGGGACGGTGACCGGCGCTCGGTGGAGGGAGCTACTTCTTCTTGCCGTAGCGGGCCTCGAAGCGGGCGACGCGACCGCCGGTGTCGAGGATCTTCTGCTTGCCCGTGTAGAACGGGTGGCACTGGGAGCACACGTCCGAGCGGATCTGGCCGCTGGTCACGGTGCTGCGGGTGGTGAACGTCGAGCCGCAGGTGCAGATGACCTCGGTCTCCACGTACTCCGGGTGGATGTCCTTCTTCATGGGAGTGTTCCCTTCTCGGCGGTGCGCCCCGGGTCGTCGCGCTCGCTCAGGACGGAGCGGGGGACGTGAACCGGGACCGGAGCAGCCATTGTGACCGACGGGGTGCCGACGGCGAAAATTCCCGTCGGCGCCGGCCGGGAGGTTGCCGGCGCGGGCTCAGGTCCGCGGGTGGGCGGGGTCGTCGGCCGGGACCAGGCTGGACGCGTGCAGCAGCCCGCCCGGACCGAGGTCCAGCGTCCCGGGCAGCACCGGCTCGACGTCCGGCTCGCCCTCGGCGTCCTCGACCTCGTGAGAGACGTCCTGGATCTCGGCGGCCTCGATCTCCGTGGCCTCGGCGGCCTCGATCCCGGCGGTCTCGATCTCGGCCTCGGCGGTCTCCTCGCTCGGCGGCGCCTCGTCGACCGCGGCGGGCTGGGCGGAGTCCGGCAGCACGGCGCCGGGCAGCAGCGGGACGCGCAGCACGACCGTCGTCCCCTCGCCCTCGACGCTCGAGAGACGCAGGTCGCCGTCGTGGCGGTCGATGATCGTCTGGACGATGCGCAGGCCGAGGCCCGTGCCGGCGATCTCGTTCTCGACCGCGTTGCGGGCACGGAAGAACCGGGTGCCCAGGCGCTCGATCTCGTCCTCGGGGATGCCGATGCCCCGGTCGACCACGGTCACGGCAGCCCACCCGTCGTCCACGACCGCGGCGACCGCGACCTCGACGGAGGACGCGGGGTGGGAGAACTTCACGGCGTTGGTGACGAGGTTGAGCAGGGCCCGGCCCAGCAGCGCGCGGTCGGCCAGGACGGGGACGGGGTGCCCCGGCTCGTCCAGGCTGATCCGGATGTCGCGTCCCGCGGCCGTGATCCGGACGTCGGTGACGGCGTCGCGCACCAGGGCGGCCAGGTCGCTGGGCTCACGCTCGGAGCGGACCGTCTCGGCCTTGGAGAGCGTGAGCAGGTCGTCGATGAGCTGCTTGAGGCGGTTGACGTTGCGGTGGGTGGCGTCCAGCATCCGCTCGTGCCGCGGCGCCATGCGCCCCTCGAACTCCTCCTCCACCATCTCGAGGTACCCCGAGATGGTGGTGAGCGGCGTGCGCAGCTCGTGGGAGACGTTGGAGACGAAGTCGTCGCGGGCCGAGTCGAGCGTGTGCAGCGAGGACTGGATCTTCGACTCCACGGCCCGGGCCCGGGTCTGCGCCTCGGCCAGCTCGTTCACCGCGCGGGCGATGCTGCGGACCTCGCGCGGGCCCGCGAGCCTGGCGCGCACGGTGGGCTCGGTCGCCATCGTCTGCAGGGTCGACTCGAGCTCCAGCAGCGGCGCGGAGAGGCGCGTGAGGAGCGAGCGACGAGCGGCCACGACCACCACGACCGCGAGCACGGCGACGAGCAGGACGCCGCCGACGGCCAGCCGCAGGCGCCACGTGGCGGCCGCCTCGGCCTCCTGGAGGCTCGTGCCCAGCGCGCTGGTGGCGGCCTCGTGGCTGCGCTCGAAGGCGGCCAGCAGCTCCTGGCCGCGGGCGAACCGGGCCGGGCGGTAGGTGCCGGGCCCGCCGTCGGCGGCCAGCCGCGGCCGGGCGTACTGCGTGAGCCAGGCGGACGCCGCCTCCTGCTGCGCCTGCACGAGGACCGCCAGGTCGGGGTCGTCCGCGACGAGCGCCCGGACCTCGCGCAGGTGCCCGCCGAGGCTGGTCTCGAGCTGCTCGAACTCGGTGCGCGCCGACTCACGGCCCGTGGTCAGCCACGCGCTCACCGCGCCGTCCATCGCGCGCACGTCCGCGAGGACCGCGTCGTTCGCCGCGACCCCCGGCTGGAACCGGCCGCTCAGGTCGTCGAGGTCGCGGGCCGAGAGGACGACCGTCGTCACGCCGATGACGACCAGGACGACGACGAGCGCCAGCATCCGGTTGAGGGCAGGGTTGACCGTGCCCGCGACCGTGCGGTTGCCGTTCGTCTGCTCCACCGTGGTCTCCCCCGATGCGTCGGTCCCCACGAGCCCCGTCCCGGCGCGTGTCCGACGAGGGTACCTGCAGGTCGGCCCGCAGGTCGTCGCTCGACGAGACCGGTCAGGCGTGCGGCGGTGCGGAGGTCAGCGCGAGCGCTCGAGCAGCGCCTCGACGCGGGCGGCGAGCTCGCGCGGGCTGAAGGGCTTGGTGATGTAGTCGTCGGCGCCCGAGTCGAAGCCGCTCTCCACGTCGGACTCCTGGGCCCGGGCGGTGAGCAGGATGACCGGGAGGTCGGCGAGGTCGGGGTCGGCCCGCATCTGGCGGATCGCCTCGAGGCCCGAGGTCACGGGCATCATCACGTCGAGGACGGCGAGGTCCGGCCGGTCTGCCTTCGCGGCCGCCACGGCCTGTGCGCCGTCCGAGACCGTCGTGATCTCGTGCCCCAGCGTCGAGAGCTTGAACTCGACGAGCTCTCGGATGTCCACGTCGTCGTCCGCGACCAGGATGCGTGCCACGGGGTCAGACTGCCACAGCCGTGCGCCGTCGACAGGCGACCCACCCGGAACGACGGCGGCCGACCGCCGACACGGAGGTGTCGGACGGTCGGCCGGACCGGAGTGGCGGGGTCGGCGAGCGGTCGGGACCGGTCAGCCGAGCGGGTCCTTGCCCCCGAGGTCGGCGTTCGACGCGGTGGCCCGCAGCCGCTCGACCAGCCGCTGCCCGCCCTCGACGAGGTCGCGGGCGGCGAGGGCGTCCTTGAGCGCCAGGGACGCCGCGTGCTCGGTGGCACCGACGAGCTGCTCGGCCCGCCGGGTGCCCGAGGCGGGCAGCTCGACCGCCGGGAAGACCCGCTTCTCGGCGAGCTCGCGCCGCAGCCGGATCTCGGCGTTCGCGGTGCCCTCCAGCTCCTCGAGGATGACCTCGTCGGTGGCCGAGCCGGTGTCGGCCAGCGCCGTCGCCAGGATGGTCAGCGAACCGCCGTCCTCGATGTTGCGAGCGGCACCGAAGAACCGCTTGGTCGGGTGCAGGGCCGAGGAGTCGACCCCGCCCGCGAGCAGGCGCCCGCCTCCGGTGGCGGAGAGGTTGTACGCCCGCGCCAGCCGCGTGAGCCCGTCCACCAGCAGGACGACGTCCATGCCGAGCTCGACGAGCCGCTTGGCCCGCTCGACGGCGAGCTCCGCGACCACCGTGTGGTCGACCGGCTGTCGGTCGAACGTGGAGGCGATGACCTCGCCCCGCACGGTGCGGGTGAAGTCGGTGACCTCCTCGGGCCGCTCGTCCACGAGCAGGACCATCACGTGGGTGTCGGGGTCGTTGCGGGTGACCGCCTCGGCGACGGCCTGGAGCACCATCGTCTTGCCCGCCTGCGGCGGCGAGACCAGGAGCGCGCGCTGGCCCTTGCCGAGCGGCGCGGCGAGGTCGAGGACGCGGCCGACCAGCTCGTCCGGCCCGGTCTCCAGCGTGAGCCGCTCCGTCGGGAACAGCGGCACGAGGTCGGCGAAGTCGGGCCGCGTGCGGGCCTCCTCCGGGTCCAGGCCGTTGACCGTGTCGATCCGCACCAGCGGGTTGAACTTCTCCTTGCGCTCCCCGTCGCGCGGGTGGCGCACCTGACCGGTGATGGCGTCACCGCGGCGCAGGTGGTGCTTGCGGACCATCGACAGCGAGACGTACACGTCGTCGGGGCCGGGCAGGTAGCCGCTCGTGCGCACGAACGCGTAGTTCTCCAGGACGTCGAGGATGCCGGCGGCCGGCACCAGGACGTCGTCCTCGAGGATCGTCGTGTCGATCTCGCCGCGGGTGCGGCCACGCTCGCGCTCGCGGGCGCGGCGACGACGGTTGCGGCGCCCGCCGAGCTCGTCGTCCTCGTCGTCGTAGGGGTCGAGCGCGCCCTGCTGGCCCCCCGGCTGGGTCCCCTGCTGGTTGCCCTGCTGGTTGCCCTGCTGGTTCCCGGGCTGATTGGCCTGCTGGTTGCCCTTGCCCTGGTTGTTCTGCTGGCCGCCCTGCTGACCCTTGCCCTGCTGGTTGCCCTGCTGGTTGCCCTGCTGGTTGCCCTGCTGGTTGCCCTGCTTGGACTGGTTGGCCTGGCGCGCCTGCTTGTCCTGCTGGCCGCCCTGCTTGCCCTGCTGGTTCGCGGGCTGCTGCTTGCCGGACTGGTCCCCGCCCTGCGAGGCCTGCTTGGGCTGGTTGTCCTGCTTGTCCTGCCCGGCCTGGTCGGGCTGCTCGACCTGCTTGTCGCCCCCGCGGGAGCGGCGCGAGCGCCGGCTGGGGCGCTCCGGTGCGTCCTCACCCGCAGCCTGCTCGCCGGCGGCCGCCGGGGCGGCGGACTCGGCCGCGGGCTCCTGGGCCGGCTTCTCGGCCGGCTCCTGGGCGGGCTTCTGGGCGGGCTTCTGGGCGGGCTTCTGGGCAGGCTTGCTCGCCCGGGCGGAGGACGCCTTGTCGGCAGCCGCTCCGTCCTGGAGCGACTTGATGGCCTCCACGAGGGCGGGCTTGCGCATCTGCTCGGCGCCGGCGATGCCCAGCGCGCCGGCCATGGCCTTGAGGTCGGCCACCAGCATGCCGTTCAGGCTGGTCGGCTTCTTCCGCGCCTTGACCTCGGCAGCGGTCTCGGGGCTCTCGGTCACTAACGGTCCTTTCCCACGACGGGGGTGCCGCCGGACGACGCCGCGCGGCTGATCGGTGAGGTTGATCGAAGACGTTCTCAGGGGAGCTCGATCGAGCGCCGGCGCCCGGCGACAGGGCCACCCGGCCGACGAGCGGCGGCGGCGGTGCCACGCGGGGCGCGGCGTCGCACGCGAGAGGAGAGAACCGGCCCCCCGCCGGCGACATCCGTGAGGCTACCAGTCCGCGCCGGCCCCGACCCGCGGACCCGGGAACGGCCCGTGCACCGGACGAGACAGGGCCGCAGGGCGGTCAGACGAGCACGGCGCCCGAGGTCTCCACGGGCAGGTACGAGGCCCACCAGCCCTCGGGGCAGCGGGCCAGCACGGCCTCGGTCAGCGGGCCCTCCGGGCCGTCGGTGAACGCCAGGACCGTCGGGCCCGCACCGGAGACGACGGCCGGGACGCCGTCGGCGCGCAGGGCGTCGACGAGGTCGAGGGACTCGGGCATCGCTGGACGTCGGTACGACTGGTGCAGGTAGTCGCGCGTCGCGCGCAGCAGGTGCTCGGGGCGCCCACCCAGGGCGGCGACGAGCAGGGCGGCCCGGCCGGCGTCCGCGGCCGCGTCGGCGTGCGGGACGCTCGCCGGCAGGAGACCGCGAGCGGCCTCGGTGGAGACCGGGGTCGGCGGCACGAGCACGACCGCACCGACCCGGGGGTCGACGGGCGCGGGGACGGCGTAGAAGGCGCCGTCCTCGTCCTGGCCCGACACCACGAAACCGCCCAGGAAGGCGGGGGCCACGTTGTCGGGGTGCCCCTCGATGCGCGCCGCGAGGTCGAGCACCGCGTCGTCGTCGACGAGCAGCGCTCCCCCGGCGACGAGGCCGCGGGCCAGCACCAGGCCGGCCACGATGGCGGCCGAGGAGGACCCGAGCCCGCGCGCGTGCGGGATGACGTTCTCGCAGGCCAGCCGCAGCCCCGGGGGCTGCTCGCCGACCAGGTCGAAGAGCGCCCGCATGGCGCGGACGACCAGGTGGGACTCGTCGCGGGGCACGTCCTGCGACCCCGCACCGCTCACCTCGACGACGAGGCCGGAGTCGAGCACCTCGGCCTCGAGGGTGTCGCGCAGACCCAGGGCCAGGCCGAGGGAGTCGAAGCCCGGGCCCAGGTTGGCGGACGTGGCGGGGACCGTCACCCGGACGACGCCGGCGGCGAAGCTGACCACCGGGCGGCTCAGGCGAGACCGGCCGCCGCGGCGGCGGCGTCCACGTCGGCGTCCACGACCGTGTCGACGACGCTGCGCCCGCCCGCGGAGAAGCCCTCGAGCGCGGTGGCAGTGTCCTTGAGGCCGTGGCCCGTGACCGTCACGACGACGGTGCTGCCCCGGTACTCGACGCCGGCCGCGACCTCCTGGAGCAGGCCGGCGACGCTGGCCGCGGAGCCGGGCTCCACGAACACGCCGTCACGCTGCGCGAGGTCCTGCTGCGCGGCGAGGATCTGCTCGTCGGTGACCGAGGCGATGCTGCCGCCGGACTCGTCGCGGGCCGCGATGGCGAGGTTCCACGACGCCGGGTTGCCGATGCGGATGGCGGTGGCCTTGGTCTCCGGGTTGGGGACGGGCTCGCCGAGGACCAGCGGGGCCGCGCCGGCGGCCTGGAAGCCGTGCATGACGGGCAGGCGCGTGGTCTGGCCGAGGTCGCGGTACTGCCGGTAGCCCAGCCAGTAGGCGGAGATGTTGCCGGCGTTGCCGACGGGCAGGACGTGGTGGTCGGGGGCGTCGCCGAGGAAGTCGGCGATCTCGAAGGCGGCGGTCTTCTGCCCCTCCAGGCGCACCGGGTTGACCGAGTTGACCAGGGCCACCGGGTACTTCTCGGAGAGCCCCCGCGCCATGGTCAGGCAGTCGTCGAAGTTGCCGCGGACCATGATGACCTGGGCGCCGTGGACGATGGCCTGGGCCATCTTGCCGGCGGCAATCTTGCCCTCGGGCACGAGCACCAGCGGCTTCATCCCGGCCTTGGCGGCATAGGCCGCCATGGAGGCGGAGGTGTTGCCGGTGGAGGCGCACACACAGGCCTGGGCGCCCTGGAACTTGGCCACGGACATGGCCGCGGTCATGCCGCGGTCCTTGAAGGAGCCGGTCGGGTTCGAGCCCTCGACCTTGATGAACACCTCGGCACCGGTGAGGCCGGAGAGCCACTCGGAGTGCACGAGCGGCGTGCCGCCCTCGCGCAGGGTGACCGCCGGCGTCCCCTCGGGGATCTCCAGCAGCTCCCGGTACTCCTCGATGACCCCTCGCCACTGGCGGGTGCGGGGGGCTGCCGGCGCCTGGGTGCTCACTCGTGTCCTCCTTCGACGCGCATCACCGAGGTGACCTCGCGGACGATGTCCATGCCCTGCAGGTGGGCGACCGTGGCGGCCAGCTGGGCGTCGCTGGCCTCGTGGGAGACGACCACCAGGGTGGCGTCGTCGCCGCGCCCCTCCTGTCGCACCGTCTGGATCGAGACGCCGTGCTCGGCGAAGGCGAGCGCCACCGCGGCGAGCACGCCCGCGCGGTCGTCGACCGCGGCGGCCACGTGGTAGCGGGTGAGGGTCTCCCCCATCGGCAGCACCGCGCGCTGGGTGTAGGCGGACTCCCCCGCGCCGCGGGTGCCGGCGAGGCGGTGGCGGGCCACGGTGACGAGGTCACCGAGCACGGCGGACGCCGTGGGCGACCCGCCCGCACCGGGGCCGTAGAACATCAGCTGGCCGGCGGCCTCGGACTCCACGAAGACCGCGTTGTAGGCCTCGCGGACGCTCGCCAGGGGGTGGCTGGCCGGGATCATCGCCGGGTGGACGCGGGCGGAGACCGCCTCCTCGCCACCGGGCAGGGTCCGCAGCTCGCAGATCGCCAGCAGCTTGACGACGCAACCCATGTCGGCGGCCGAGGCGACGTCCGCGGCGGAGACCTCGGTGATGCCCTCGCGGTGGACGTCCGCGGCGGTGACCCGGGTGTGGAAGGCCAGCGACGCGAGGATCGCGGCCTTGGCCGCCGCGTCGAAGCCCTCGACGTCCGCGGTCGGGTCCGCCTCGGCGTAGCCCAGGTCCTGGGCCTCGGTGAGGGCCTCGGAGAACCCGGCGCCCGAGGTGTCCATCTTGTCGAGGATGAAGTTCGTGGTGCCGTTGACGATGCCGAGGACGCGGGTGACCTTGTCGCCGGCCAGCGACTCGCGCAGCGGCCGCAGGATCGGGATCGCGCCGGCGACGGCGGCCTCGTAGTAGAGGTCGCGGCCCGCCTTCTCGGCGGCCTCGAAGAGCGTCGGACCGTCCTCGGCCAGCAGCGCCTTGTTGGCGGTGACGACGGAGGCGCCGTTCTCCAGCGCGGCCAGGATGAGCCCACGCGCCGGCTCGATGCCGCCGATGACCTCGACCACCAGGTCGACGTCGTCGCGGGTCACCAGGCCCAGCGCGTCCGTGGTGAGCAGGTGCTCGGGGACCTCGACGTCCCGGCTCGCGTCCAGGCGGCGCACGGCCACCCCCACGAGCTCCACGGGCGCGCCCACGCGGGCGGCCAGGTCACCGGCCTGCTCCCCGAGCAGGCGCACCACCTGGGAGCCCACCGAGCCACAGCCGAGCACGGCCACCTTGAGCGGCTTCACGCCGTCCATCACTGATCACCCACGTCGGTCGACAGAAGATCTGCATAAGTCTCGCGCCGCAGGAGCGTACGCGCGACCCCGTCCCGCACCGCGACCACGGGGGGCCGCAGCGCGTGGTTGTAGTTCGAGGCCAGGGAGCGACAGTAGGCGCCCGTGGCCGGCACCGCGAGGAGATCGCCCGCGACGACGTCGCCCGGCAGGAACTCGTCCTTCACCACGATGTCGCCGGCCTCGCAGTGCTTGCCGACCACGCGGGCGAGCACCGGGGCGGCCTGCGAGCTGCGCCCGGCGAGGGTGCAGGAGTAGTCGGCGTCGTAGAGGGCGGTGCGCACGTTGTCGCTCATCCCGCCGTCCACGGACACGTAGGTGCGCACGGCGCCGCCGTCGAGGGCCACCGGCTTCACGGTGCCCACCTCGTAGACGGTGCACATGGACGGCCCGACGATGGCGCGGCCGGGCTCGATCGACAGGTGCGGGCGAGCCACGCCGAGGGCGGCGCACTCGCCGTCCACGATCGCGGTCAGCTCGGCCGCCAGCGTCGCCGGCGTCGCCGGGTCGTCCTGCGTGGTGTAGGCGATGCCGAAGCCGCCGCCGAGGTCCATCTCGGGCATGACGGTGCCGAGCTCGTCGGCGACCTGGGCGTGCAGGCGGAGCACCCGGCGGGCGGCCACCTCGAAGCCGGCGGAGGCGAAGATCTGGCTGCCGATGTGGCTGTGCAGACCCCGCAGCTCCAGGCCGGGAGCGGCGAGCACGCGGCGGACGGCCTCGAGCGCGGCGCCCGAGGAGATGGAGAGCCCGAACTTCTGGTCCTCGTGCGCGGTGGCGATGTACTCGTGGGTGTGCGCCTCGACGCCGGCCGTCACGCGGATCATCACGCGGGCCGTCGTCCCCGCCGCCGTGGCCAGCGCGGAGAGGCGCTCGACCTCGTCGAGGGAGTCGACGATGATCCGCCCCACCCCGAGCCGCAGGGCGGCCTCGAGCTCGGCGCGCGACTTGTTGTTGCCGTGGAAGCCGACGCGCTCCATCGGGAACCCGGCGCGCTCGGCGACCGCGAGCTCACCGCCGGAGCAGACGTCGAGGCAGAGCCCCTCCTGGTCGATCCAGCGGGCGACCGCGGTGCAGAGGAAAGCCTTGCCCGCGTAGTAGACGGCGTAGTCGGCGAAGGCGTCCCGGAAGGCGCCGGCCCGGGCCCGGAAGTCCGCCTCGTCCAGGACGTAGGCGGGCGAGCCGTGCTCGGCCACCAGGTCGGGCAGGGAGACGCCGCCGACGCTGAGCACGCCGTCGGCGTCCTTGGCCGCCGTGGCGGACCACAGCTGCGGGACGAGGGCGTCGACGTCGGTGGGCTCGCGCAGCCAGGACGGTCCGCGCAGGGCGCCGGGGGCGTGCGCCCAGCCGGCCTCGTGGGTGTGGCTCATGGTCGGGCCCTCACATCCGCTCGGGCGCGGAGACGCCGAGCAGGTCGAGGCCGTTGGCCACCACGGTGCGGGACGCGTGGGCGAGCACGAGGCGAGCGAGGTTCGCCGGGGACACCGGCTCGTCGCCCTGCGGCAGCATGCGGCACTCCTTGGTGTCGTACCACTTGTTGAACACCGACGCGGTGTCCTCCAGGTAGCGCGCCACGCGGTGCGGCTCGCGCAGGTCGGCGGCCGAGGCCACCACGCCCGGGAATGCGGCCAGCGCGCGCAGGAGCTCGCCGTCGCGCTCGTGGTCGAGCAGGGCGGGGTCGAAGTCGGCCAGCGCGGCGTCGAGCCCCATCCCCAGCGCCTCGGCGTTGGCGATCATCCGGCACGTCCGGGCGTGGACGTACTGGACGTAGTGCACCGGGTTGTCGTTCGAGGCCTTGGTGATCTCGGCGACGTCGAGGGTCAGCGGCGAGTCGGCCGGGTAGCGCGCCAGCGAGTACCGCAGGGCGTCCACGCCGATCTCGTCCGTGAGCTCCTGGAGCGTGACGATCGTGCCGGCGCGCTTGGACAGGCGCAGCTCCTGGCCGTCCCGGAGGATCTTCACCAGCTGGCCGATCATCACGTCCAGCGTCTGCGCCGGGTCGTCGCCCACGCAGGCCGCCATCGCCTTGAGGCGCCCGACGTAGCCGTGGTGGTCGGCACCCAGCAGGTAGAGGCAGCGGTCGAAGCCGCGCTCGCGCTTGTCCAGGTAGTAGGCGGTGTCGGAGGCGAAGTAGGTGAGCTCGCCGTCGGACTTGATGAGGACGCGGTCCTTGTCGTCGCCGAAGTCGGTGGTGCGCATCCAGAGCGCGCCGTCCTCCTCGTAGACGTGGCCGAGCTCCTTGAGCCGGGCCAGGGTGTCGGGCACCGAGCCGGACTCGTGGAGCGCGAGCTCGGAGGACCACACGTCGAAGTGGGTCTGGAAGTGCTCGAGCTGCTCCTGCTGCTCGCGCAGCTGGAGGCGGTAGCCCACGGCCCGCACGGCGGCGCGGCGCTCGGGCTCGGGCAGCTCGAAGATGCCCGGCTGCTCGGCCTCGACGGCCTTCGCCAGGTCGGCGATGTAGGCGCCGGCGTAGCCGTCCTCCGGCGTCGGCTGCCCGGTGGCGGCCGCGGTGATCGAGTCGGCGAAGTGGTTCATCTGGACGCCGCGGTCGTTGATGTAGAACTCGCGGGTCACGTCGGCGCCCGCGGCCGCCAGGACGCGGCCGATGGCGTCGCCCAGGACCGCCCACCGGGTGTGGCCCAGGTGCAGCGGCCCGGTCGGGTTGGCGGAGATGAACTCGACGTTGATCCGGTGGCCGGCCAGCACCTCGCTGCGTCCGTAGGCGGCGCCGGCGGCGACCACCTGCGCGGCGACCTCGCCCTGTGCACCGGCGGACACCGTGATGTTGAGGAAGCCCGGGCCGGCGATCTCGACCTCGGCCACGCCGTCGATCGCCTCGAGGCCGGCCTTGAGCTGCTCCGCCAGGGCGCGCGGGTTGGTCCCGGCCTTCTTCGCCAGCTGCAAGGCCACGTTGGTGGCGTAGTCGCCGTGACCCTTCTGCCGGGGTCGCTCCACCGTCACGGAGGTCGGGACGCCGCCCTCGACGGTGAGGTCACCGCTCGAGGTCAGGGTCGTCAGCACGTCGACGATCGCGGTGGAGAGCTGCTCGGGAGTCACCCGGCAAGCCTATCGGCGGCCCACCCCAGGGCCGAACCGATAAGCGCCCCGCGGACACCCGTGCGCCCGACCGTGCTCCCCCGCGCTCCGGCCCCGGCCAGTCGGGGGAGGCGATTCACCCCCGCACCGGCCCGACCTGTATGTTGTCGCCGTCGCTCGGCAGCGCCGACGACGTGCCTCCGTAGCTCAGGGGATAGAGCACCGGTTTCCGGTACCGGGTGTCGCAGGTTCGAATCCTGCCGGAGGCGCACGGTGATCTCTGAGGAGATCGGGAACCCGGCGGACCGACTGGTCCGCCGGGTTCGTTCGTTTTCCGCGGACGTCTCGTGGGCCGGGCCTGGTGGGCGGGTGTGCGGGTGGGCGGTGCGCCAGCAACCGACTGCCCCCGCCGACACGTTGCTCAGCCACCGCCAGTCAGCTGCCCCCGGGGGCAGCGGTGTCCCAGCAACCCCACCGCCGACCCGAACGGTTGCTCAGCCACCGCCAGTCGACTGCCCCGCAGGGCAGCGGTGCGTCAGCAACCGATTTGCCCCGGCGACACGTTGCCCAGCCACCGCCAGTCGTCCGCGCACCAGCCGTCCCCGGGGCAGCGGTGCGTCAGCAACCGATCTGCCCCACAGACACGTTGCTCAGCCACCGCCAGTCGACCGCGCACCAGCCACCCCCGGGGCAGCGGTGCCCCAGCAACCGATCCACCCCGCAGACACGTTGCTCAGCCACCGCCCACCAGCCACCCGGGGCCCCAGGAAGTCCCCCACCTGGCACAGGTCTGGCGGCAACGCCCCCGGGCGGCGCAGCCTGCGACGAGGACGGTCCCCGGGACCGCCCGTCGACCACCGTGGGGGGAGGTCCCTCGTGACCAGTGCCGGCGTCACCAGCGAGGCCGTCGACGAGGCCCGAACGCCCGGGCCCGACCGGGAAGCCCTGCCGTTCCAGTGCGACCTCGTGCTCAAGGGCGGGCTCACGAGCGGGGTCGTCTACCCGGCCGCGATCGCCGAGATCGCCCGGGACCACCGGCTGCGCTCGGTCGGGGGCTCCTCGGCCGGGGCCATCGCCGCGGCCGCCGCGGCCGCCGCCGAGCTCGGGCGGGGCCGGCCGGGTGGCGGGTTCGAGCGGCTGGCGCGGCTGCCGGAGGACCTGGCGGTCACGGACGCCGTCGGCTCCTCACCCGGTGGCCGCACCGTCCTGCAGCGCCTCTTCACCCCCGACCCCGGGACAGCCACGCTGTTCGAGCTGGCGTGGACGGGGCTCCAGCTCGCCAGTGCGCCCGGCCCGCGCGGCCCGCACGTCCGCCACCTCGTGGCCACGCTGTGGAACGCGGCCCGGACGCCCGTGGCCAGCGCGGTGGGCGCGCTGGCCGTCGTCGGGGCCCTGGCCGTGCTCGTCGCCACGCTGGCCGGGCCGTCCGGGCCCGCCGGCGTCCTGGCCGCGGGCCTCCTCCTGGTGCTCGTCGCGGTCCTGGCGCCGGCCGGCGTGCTGATCGCCCGCGGTCGAGCCGTGCTGCGCGAGGCCCCGGACCGGCTCGAGGAGAACCTGCTCGGCCTGGTGTCGGGGCTCCCGGCGCAGGAGGACGGGGTGGCGCTCACGACCTGGTTGCACGCCCGGCTCCAGGAGCTCGCGGGCCGCGGGCCGGGCGCGGCGCCGGTGACCTACGGGGACCTCGCCGAGGCCGGCGTCCGCCTGGTCACCACGACCACCGACCTCTCGGCCGGCACCGACCGGGTCTTCCCGTTCGTCGGGGACGGGTGGGCGTTCGAGCCGGCGCAGCTCGCCAGGCTCCTCCCCCGCGACGTCCTGGACCACCTGGTCGCGAGGGGAGCGCCCCTTCCCGCCGGGCTGGTGTCGCTGCCCGCCCCCGCCGACCTGCCGATCCTGCTGGGCGCCCGCATCAGCCTCTCGTTCCCGGGGCTGGTCTCGGCCGTCCCGCTGCACCGCCTCGACCCCGCGACCGGCCGGTACCTCAGCGCCTGGTGCTCCGACGGCGGCATCACCTCCAACCTGCCCGTGCACCTCTTCGACCGGCCCGTGCCCGGCCGGCCCACCTACGCCATCAACCTCGCGGACGGCGGGCGCGACGACCTGCCGGCCGAGGCCAACGTCTGGCGGCCGACCGCCACGGCCGAGGCGGCGCCCACCCCGCACCGGGAGGTGGCCGGCCTCGGCGGCCTGCTCGGGGCGGTGCTCGCGACGATGCAGTCCTGGACCGACAACGCCCTGGCCAGGACGACCGGCTACCGCGAGCGCATCTGCCGGGTGCGGCTCAGCGAGCGCCAGGGCGGGCTGCACCTCGACATGCCGCCCGCGACCATCCTGCGGCTGGCCGAGGTCGGCCGGGCCGCGGGCCGCGAGCTCGCCTCGATCCGGCGCGACACCGGCGCCGCTCCCGGGGGCGAGCCCGGGGCCGTGCCCGGCGGCCGCGACTGGGAGCAGCACCGCTTCGTCCGGCTCCGGACCTTCTGCGCGGGCCTGGGCCGCTTCGTCGTCGAGGGGCGCGACGGGCTCGCCGCCGACCTCTCCCCCGGCTACCCCGACCTCTCCGACGGCGCGCAGGAGCGTCCGTGGCTGCCCTACACCGACGGCTGGACCCCCGCCGCCTCGAAGTCGGCGCTCGGCGGGGTGGAGGCGATCTCCGAGGAGGCCCTCACCGCCATGCTCACCCCTCCGCCGCGCCCGCCGCGGCTGGGCCCGCGGCTGCACGACGAGCCCGAGGGCTGAGCCCCGACCCGAGCCCCGACCCGAAGCACGGGGCTCAGCAGTGCCGCGGCAGCGTCGCGTCGCGTCGGGCGGCGCGCGCGAGGCGGCGGGCGTAGGCGACGTCCGGACGGATGACGCTGGCGCCCCCGATGGTGGCGAACGAGCCGCGCAGCACGCAGGTGGTGATGCGCGAGGGCTGCACCTGCGCGACGGCCTGGGCCAGCGTGAACAGCTCCGCCGGGCTGGCGTCGGCGTGCGTGTGGCGCAGGACGCTGAGGGCACCCCGCTCGAGGAACCCCGGCTGGTCCGCGCGCTGCCGGACCCGGGCGGCGATGCCCCGCAGCACGCGCTGCTGGTTGGCGGAGCGGTCGTAGTCCCCGCCCGGCAGCGAGTGGCGGATGCGCGAGAAGGCCATCGCGTCGTAGCCGCCGAGGCGGATCGTCCCGGCCGGGAAGCCCTTCGGCTTGAGGAACTCGTCTGCGAAGGCGCGCGGGTTGTGGACGGTGATCCCACCGATGTCGCGGATCATCTGCTCGAAGTAGGTGAAGCGGGTGACCATCACGTAGTCGGGCCGGATGCCCACGTACGCCGCGACGGTACGACCGAGCAGCCGTGGCCCCCCGAAGTAGAGGGCGGCGTTGACGCGGTTGCTGCCGTGCCCCGGGATGGGCACCCACATGTCCCGCGGGATGCCGATGGACGCGGCGGCGCCCGTCCGGGTGTCGAGCCCGACCAGCTGGAGGGCGTCGCCGCGCGAGCGGGTCATGTCCTGCCCGGGACGGGCGTCCGAGCCGACCGCGAGGATCCAGACGGTCCGGTCGCTGCCGTCGAGGCCCCGGGCGTGGGGCATGGCGACGACGGTGACGTCGTCGGGCGGGGTGGCGCTGTCGGGGACGACGACGGTGACCACGGCCAGCAGGAGCCCCAGCGCGAGGAGGCGCGCCAGGGCGGGCAGCCGGGTGGGCAGCCGGGCGGGAAGGAGGGCACGCATGCTCACACCCCCCGCACGCGGGTCTGGGTCACGTCGTAGGCCAGGACCCGCCAGTGCCGCCCGACCCGGGTCATGGCGAGCCGCGCGGCGACCGCGAAGCGTCCCGTCAGGCGTCCCTCGGTGTCGTAGACGAGGCGGACGCGGGCGGTGGCCGCCCGGGCGTGGGCCCCCACGGCCAGGACGTCGACGTGGACCACCCGGCGCACCGCCACCAGCCCCTCGATCCGGCTGCTGATCGCGGCCGCCGTGGTGCGCCTGCGGTCGGCCGCCGCCTGGTGCGCCGTGGAGCCGGTGAAGCCGGAGAACGCCCGGGAGAAGGCGCGACGGGTGCCGGGCCGCGGGTAGTCGCCGGAGGTGAAGCCGCCGTCCATCCAGGTGTCGGCCACGTCGGCGACCGCCGCGGCGACCTGGCGGGTGCGCTCCCGCGGCAGCGCACCCGCCACCTCCCCGACGAGGACGACGGTCGGGGCAGGTCGGCGCTCGAGCAGCCGCCCGGGCGCCACCGAGGCGGTGGCCCCGTCCGAGGTCGGCTGCCCGCCGTCGGAGTCGGTGCAGCCGCCGAGGCCGAGGGTCAGCGCGACCGCGAGCAGCAGGGCGCCCGCTCCGGGCGCGCCCCGGCCGAGCCGGCTCCCGCCGGTGGCGTGAACGGTCCTGTCGTCGTGCACGAGTGCCTCCCGAGAGCGGCGGCGTCGGCCCCGCGAGCGGTGCCCCGGCCGCCGTGGCGTCCATGACAGCCGCACACGGTACGCGCCGACGTGAGACGGTGCGACCAGGGTCACACTCGCGCGTCAGGGAGATCGGTCCAGACCGATGGTGAGCGCATTGGAGCGATCCAGAGAGGTCCGCGCAGGAATGCCCGGCCCCGGCCGACCTGCACGACGTGCGCCCTCTCACCCCACGACGACCCCCGAGGGGTCAGAATGGGCTCACAGGACGCTCCCACGAGCCCGTCCCGGCGCCCGGTCGCAAGGCCGGTCCCACGTCCCGCGACCCGTCCTGGGTCCGGGTGTGCGCCGGGGTCTAGCCTTGGGGGCCGACGCCCTGTGCGTCACGCCCTCACCCCCCGCACCACACCCCCGCCCGCACCCAGCACAGCGCAGCGAAAAACCGGAAGAGGCGAACCAAGCCGTGCCGCAGTCCACAGGCAGCTCCACCTCCGCCACGACGACCGAGGTCTCCGACGACTTCGGTGCCAACGAGTGGCTCGTCGAGGAGATGTACGAGCAGTTCAGCAAGGACCCCGCGAGCGTCGACCCGACGTGGGCGGCGTACTTCGCGAACCACACCCCGCAGAACGGGGCCAACGGCACCGCGAAGGCCACGTCGAACGGCACGAGCAGCACCAGCAACGGGAGCGCGCCCGCCAAGGCCCCCGCCAAGGCCCCCGCGCAGGCCCCGGCCCCCGCCGCGGCTCCTGCCGCCGCCCCGGCGCCCGCCAAGCCCGCCGCCGCGCGCCCCGCCCCGGTCGCAACCCCGCGCCAGTCGGGCAAGGCCGCCGAGCCCGGCCGCGGCACCAGCTCGCCCATGCCGAAGGAGTCGGCTCCGGCCGCCAAGAACAGCGCCAGCGACGAGCCCACCTACACGGTGCTCCGCGGCGCCCCCGCGCGGACCGCGCAGAACATGGACGCCTCGCTCACGGTCCCGACCGCGACGTCCGTCCGCTCGGTGCCGGTCAAGCTCCTGTGGGACAACCGCACCGTCATCAACAACCACCTCGCCCGCGCCCGCGGCGGCAAGGTGTCGTTCACCCACCTCATCGGCTACGCCCTGGTCAAGGCGCTGAAGTCGATGCCGGAGATGAACAACGCCTACGCCGAGGTCGACGGCAAGCCCAACCTGGTCACGCCGGCCCACATCAACCTGGGCCTGGCGATCGACATCAAGAAGGGCGCCACCCGCCAGCTCCTCGTGCCGTCGATCAAGGGCTGCGAGACGATGGACTTCGCGGGCTTCTGGACGGCCTACGAGGACGTCGTGGTCAAGGCCCGCGAGGGCAAGCTGACCGTCGCCGACTTCCAGGGCACCACCCTGAGCCTCACCAACGTGGGCGGTCTCGGCACCAACCACTCGGTGCCGCGCCTCATGGGCGGCCAGGCCGCCATCATCGGCGTCGGCGCCATGGACTACCCGCCGGAGTGGCAGGGCGCCTCGGCCGACGCGATCGCGCGCAACGCGATCAGCAAGGTCATGACGATCACCTCGACCTACGACCACCGCGTCATCCAGGGCGCGCAGTCGGGCGAGTTCCTCAAGCGCGTGCACTCGCTGCTCCTGGGCGGCGACGGCTTCTACGACGAGATCTTCCGCTCGCTGCGCATCCCCTACCAGCCGATCCGCTGGGCCGGGGACATCGCGACGTCGCACGACGACGAGATCTCCAAGCAGGCGCGCATCCTCGAGCTGATCCACGCCTACCGCGTCCGCGGCCACCTCATGGCCGACACGGACCCGCTGGAGTACCGCCAGCGCACGCACCCCGACCTCGAGGTGGAGAGCCACGGCCTGACGCTGTGGGACCTGGACCGGGAGTTCGCCACCGGCTCGTTCGGCCCCTCGGGCCGGCCGTTCATGAAGCTGCGCGACATCCTCGGCATCCTGCGCGACTCCTACTGCCGCACCACGGGCATCGAGTACATGCACATCATGGACCCGGCCCAGCGCCGCTGGCTCCAGGAGCGCGTCGAGGTGCCCCACACCAAGCCGCCGCGCGAGGAGCAGCTGCGCATCCTGCTCAAGCTCAACCAGGCCGAGGCGTTCGAGACCTTCCTCCAGACGAAGTTCGTCGGGCAGAAGCGCTTCAGCCTCGAGGGCGGCGAGACCGCGATCCCGGTCGTCGACGAGATCTGCGAGGCGGCCGCCGAGGCCGGCCTCGACGAGGTCGCGATCGGCATGGCCCACCGCGGTCGCCTCAACGTCCTGGCGAACATCGTCGGCAAGAAGTACTCCCAGATCTTCCGCGAGTTCGAGGGCAACATCGACCCGCGCACGGTCCAGGGCTCCGGCGACGTGAAGTACCACCTGGGCGCCGAGGGCGAGTTCTCCGCCGAGGGCGGCGAGACCATCAAGGTCTCCGTCGCCGCGAACCCCTCGCACCTCGAGACGGTCGACCCGGTGCTCGAGGGCATCGCCCGGGCCAAGCAGGACGTGCTGGACCGGGGCGAGGAGTTCCCGGTCATGCCGCTGCTCGTCCACGGCGACGCGGCCTTCGCCGGCCAGGGTGTGGTGGCGGAGACGCTCAACCTCTCCCAGCTGCGCGGCTACCGCACCGGCGGCACGATCCACCTGATCATCAACAACCAGGTCGGCTTCACCACCTCCCCCGGCTCCTCGCGCTCGTCGCTGTACTGCACCGACGTCGCGCGGATGGTCCAGGCGCCGATCCTGCACGTGAACGGCGACGACCCGGAGGCGTGCATCCACGCGGCCCGGCTCGCGTTCGAGTACCGCCAGGCGTTCCACAAGGACGTCGTCATCGACCTCGTCTGCTACCGCCGCCGCGGTCACAACGAGGGCGACGACCCGAGCTACACCCAGCCGCTCATGTACGACCTCATCGAGCAGAAGCGCTCGGTGCGCAAGCTCTACACCGAGTCCCTCATCGGCCGTGGCGACATCACGATCGAGGAGGCGGAGCAGGTGCTGCGCGACTACCAGCAGCAGCTGGAGCGCGTCTTCACCGAGGTCCGCGAGGCCAGCACCGAGCCGCCGACCGACTGGACGACGGTGCCGGACTACCCGGACAAGCCCGCCGGCGACACGGTCACCGCGATCGACGACGCCACCATGGCGCGCATCGCCGAGGCCTACACGACGCCGCCCGACGGCTTCACCGTCCACCCGAAGGTGATGCCGCAGCTGCAGCGCCGCGCCAAGGGCATCCTCGAGGGCCCGATCGACTGGGGCACCGGCGAGATCCTCGCGTTCGGTGCGCTGCTCATGGACGGGCGCCCCGTGCGCCTGGCCGGCCAGGACTCCCGCCGCGGCACGTTCGTCTCGCGCTTCGGCACGATCATCGACCGGACCAACGCCGACGAGTGGACGCCGCTGGCCCACCTCACCGAGGACCAGGCGCGCTTCTACATCTACGACTCGCTGCTCAGCGAGTACGCCGCCCTCGGCTTCGAGTACGGCTACTCCGTGGCCCGCCCCGAGGCGCTCGTCCTGTGGGAGGCCCAGTTCGGCGACTTCGTCAACGGCGCCCAGTCCGTCATCGACGAGTACATCAGCGCGGGCGAGACCAAGTGGGGCCAGCGCTCCGGCGTCGTCCTGCTCCTCCCCCACGGCTACGAGGGCCAGGGCCCGGACCACTCCTCGGCCCGCATCGAGCGGTTCCTCACCATGGCCGCCGACGAGGCGATCGTGGTGGCGCAGCCCTCGACCCCGGCGTCCTACTTCCACCTGCTGCGCAAGCACGCGCTCGGCGAGGTCCACCGCCCGCTGGTGGTGTTCACGCCCAAGTCGATGCTCAAGCGCAAGGAGGCGGCCTCCGTGCCGACCGACTTCACGCAGGGCACCTTCCGCCCGTTCATCGGGGACGCGGACGCCGACCCGAGCACGGTCGACACGCTGCTGCTCTGCTCGGGCCGGGTCACGTGGGACCTCATGGTCGAGCGCGCCAAGCGGGAGAACGCCTCGCGCTTCGCCATCGGCCGCGTGGAGCAGCTCTACCCGCGCCCGCTCGCCGACATCCAGGCCGAGATCGCGAAGTACCCGAACCTCAAGGAGGTCCGCTGGGTGCAGGACGAGCCGCTCAACAACGGCCCGTGGCCGCACTACGCGCTCAACGTCTGGCCGAACGTCGACGCCACGGTCGTGCCCGTCACGCGGCCGGAGTCGTCCTCGCCGTCGGTCGGCACGATCAAGCGGCACCAGGCCGAGCAGAAGGAGCTCCTCGGCCGGGCGTTCGCCTGACCCACGCACCACCCCGGCGCCGGCGGCGCCACCGCTGCCGGCGCGGCCACACGCTCTGGCACACCCAGCAGCCGCCGCAGCGTCAAGACCGGTTCCGCGGGCCGGGTCGACCTGGTCGACCCGGCCCGCGGCCGTCCCCGACACCGTGAGGAGAACGCATGTACTTCACCGACCGTGGCATCGAGGAGCTCGAGCGCAGGCGGGGCGAGGAGGAGGTCTCGCTGGCCTGGCTGGCGGACCAGCTCCGCACGTTCACGGACGTGCATCCGGAGCACGAGGCGGCCGTCGAGCGGCTCGCCACCTGGCTGGCCCGTCTGGACGACCCGGAGGACTGAGTGCCCGTCCGGGCACCCGATCCGGCGGCCGTACCGCATCCTGGGTACGGGTTCCGGGCGGTGGACGACCGTGCTGACCAGCGCGTTTCAGCGAACGCGCGTACCGTGTCAGAACGTGGCCGCAACGTTTCCTCCACCTGGGGTGTTTTTCCAGGTCAGATCCGGTGGCGACATACCCTACGGGTATGACCTGGGGTGCTTTACCCTGCCTGCATGGGACAGGTGAGAGCGGAACGCAAGGAGCAGACGCGCAGAGCGCTGCTGTCCGCCGCACTGGACCTCTCGGGAGATAGCAGTCTCGGGTCGGTCTCGCTGCGGCAGGTCGCCAAGCAGGTGGGCATCGTCCCCACCGGCTTCTACCGGCACTTCTCCTCGGTCGAGGAGCTGGGGCTGGCCCTGGTGGACGAGTCGTTCACCTCGCTGCGGGCGCTGCTCCGCGACGTCCGGCAGGTCGAGGCGGACGCCGAGCGCAGTGCCGTGCGTCCACGCACCGGGGACCTCGTCGACGCGTCCGTCGACATCCTGGTGACCCACGTGGAGGCCCACCAGCCGCACTTCGCGTTCATCGCGCGCGAGCGCGCCGCCGGCCCGCCGGCCGTGCGCGAGGCCATCCGCCACGAGCTCGACCTCTGCGCCCGGGAGCTCGCCACCGACCTCGCCCGCGTCACCGGCACCTCGCAGTGGTCCGGCGAGGACCTGCGCATCCTCGCCGACCTCTTCGTCACCGTCATGGTCGACACCGCCGAGACCCTGCTGCGCGCCGAGGGTCGCCCCCAGGCCCGGGCCGCGGTGGTGCAGACCGCCCGCGCCCAGCTGCGGATGATCCTCGTCGGCGCCTTCCACTGGGACTCCGAGCGGGTCTGAGCCTGCCCCGCGACACGGCACCCCACCTCTTCGCAGGTCACGAGGCCCCACGGCAGCCGCCGTGGGGCCTCGTGCCGTCTCGGGGGCCCCGTCGACGCGGCCACGGACGCGCGCGGGCCACCTGTGCGCTCCTGGCGCCGGGCTGGCAGGAACCTGTGATTGACGGGCGCCACCTGTGGATCGAGGAGGGTCGGCTCAGCCGGGCCCCGCGACGGCCGCTGGGACGGGCATGACCACACTCTCCGCCCTCGGCTCCTCCGCGAGCCTCAGCAGCCTCACCGCCACGTCGACGGCGCGCCAGCGTCCGCCCGACCCCTTCGAGTCCGTCTCCAGCCTCCTGGGCACCTCCGCCGACGAGCTCCGCCAGCGCGTCGCCGACGGGACGAGCCTGCTCGACATCGCCTCCGAGAAGGGCGTCTCCTCCGACGACCTGCTCCAGGCCCTCCGGGACGGGGCACCCGCCGGGCTCAAGGGCTCGGACGGCCTCGAGGACGCCGTGCAGCAGATCGCCTCGGCCACCGGCGCGGACGCCGTGCGGGGGCCGCAGGGGCCGCACGGACCCCGCGGCCCGCGCCCCGACGGGCCGCCCCCGGGCCCGCCGCCCTCCTCGGACACAGACGACTCGACGTCCTCGACCCTGGAGACGCTGGCCGCGCTGCTGGAGGAGGACAGCGACAGCCTGCTCTCCCAGCTGACCAGCGGCACCAGCCTGGCCGACCTGCTCAGCGCCAAGGGCGTGACGATGGACGACGTCACCAGCGCCCTGCAGAGCTCGTGGTCGGGGGCCACGACCGGCCTCCAGGTCGACACGCGGGCCTGAGCCCCGCGCGAGCGGGTCGGGCACCGGCCCGGCCGCCGGTGCGTCCTCAGCCGCGGGGGCGCACCGGCAGGTCGGGGACGGTGGCGTCCCCGGGCAGGTCCAGCACGTGCAGGACGGCGTCGGCCACCGTGCCCGGCCGGATCCACCGGTCGGCGTCGTAGTCGCGTCCCTCGTGGGCGTGCACGGCCTCCTGCATGGGGGTCGCGGTGCGACCGGGGTACACGGAGGTCACCCGCACCCCCGCGGGGGCCTCCTCGGCCCGCAGGCTGTCGGCGAAGGCCCGCAGCGCGTGCTTGGAGGCTGCGTAGCCGCCCCACGAGGCGCTCGCGGCCAGCCCCTGACCGGAGCTCACGAGGACCACCGTGCCCCGCGCGGCCCGCAGCGCCGGCAGGCACAGCCGGGTGAGCGCCACCGGGGCGAGGAGGTTGACCGTCAACTGCCGCTCCCAGTCGGCCTGGTCGCTCTCCGCGACCGTGCCGAGGGCCACGACGCCGGCGGAGTGGACGACGGAGTCCAGCCGGTCCGGGAGGTCGCCCGCCACCCCAGCCAGGTCGCCGGGCGCGGCCAGGTCGGCCACCAGCGTCCGGCTGCCCGGCCAGCGCCGCGCGAGCTCCTGCGCCCGCTCCTGCGAGCGGGCCACGAGCAGCAGGTCGTCGCCGCGGGCGTGCAGCCGCTCGGCCAGCGCCTCGCCGATGCCGGAGCCGGCCCCGGTGACCAGGTGCGTCCGCGTCACCGGGTGAGGACGATCTTGCCGAAGACGTCGCCCGCGACCATGGCCTCGAACGCCGAGGTCGCCTCGGTCATCGGGACGGTGCGGTCGACGAGCGGGCGGGTGCCCGTGGCGTCCAGGAAGCCCACCAGGCTGGCGAGCTCGGCCGAGGTGCCCATGGTGGAGCCGACGACCGAGAGCTGCAGGAAGAAGATCCGGGTGAGCTCGGCGTCGTCCAGCTTCGGCCCCGAGGTGGTGCCCGAGACGACGAGCGTGCCGCCCGGACGCAGCGAGCGGATGGAGTGCGACCACGTGGCCCGCCCGACGGTCTCCATCACGGCGTCCACCTTGACCGGCAGGCGCTCGCCGGACCCGAAGGCCTCGTGCGCCCCGATCTCGAGGGCCCGGGCCCGCTTGGCCTCGTCGCGGCTGGTCACCAGGACCCGCAGGCCGGCCGCGCGGGCGAGGATGATGCAGGCCGTGGCGACGCCGCCGCCGGCGCCCTGCACGAGCACGGTGTCGCCGGGGCGCAGGCCGCCGCGGGTGAAGAGCATCCGGTAGGCGGTGAGCCACGCGGTCGGCAGGCAGGCTGCCTCCTCGAAGGAGAGGGAGGCGGGCTTGGGCACCACGTTGCGACGCGGCACCGCGACCTTCTCGGCGAACGTGCCCTGGAAGCGCTCGGAGAGCAGCGAGCGACGCGGGTCGATGGTGTCGTCGCCGACCCAGCCCGGGTCGTTGACCACGGCGTGGACGACGACCTCGTTGCCGTCCTCGTCGAGCCCGGCGGCGTCGCAGCCGAGGATCATCGGCAGCGCGTCGGCCTTGAGCCCCACGCCCCGCAGAGACCACACGTCGTGGTGGTTGAGGGAGGCCGCCTTGACGGTGACGGTCGTCCAGCCGTCCGGGACCTCGGGGTCGGGTCGCTCCCCCAGCCGCAGCGCGGAGAGCGGGTCGTCGGGGGCGCTGGTGTCGGTGTAGACGGCGAACATGACGGTGACGTTACCCATCCGACCGCCACCCGGGTGGGGCCCGCGTCACACGACGCGCGCCCCACCCGTCCAGGGGCTCGTGGGGCGGCTCAGCGGCGGGCGACCCCGTCGCGCCGGGCGGCCTCGGCGACGGCGCGGGAGACCGCGCCCGGCACCCGCGCGTCGAACGGGTGCGGGATCACGTAGTCCTCGCTCAGGTCGTCGCCGACCAGGTCGGCCAGGGCGGTGGCCGCGGCCACCTTCATCGGCTCGGTGATGGAGCGGGCCTGGACGTCGATGGCGCCGCGGAAGATGCCGGGGAACGCCAGGACGTTGTTGATCTGGTTGGGGAAGTCGGAGCGACCGGTGGCCACGACGCGGGCGTGCCGGTGCGCCACCTCCGGGTGCACCTCGGGCGTCGGGTTCGCCAGCGCGAACACGATCGCGTCGTCGGCCATCCGCGCCACGTCCTCCTCGGGCACGGTGCCGCCGGAGACGCCGATGTAGACGTCGGCGCCGTCGAGCGCCTCCGCGAGGCTGCCGGTGCGCCCGGTGACGTCGGCGGTGACCTCGGCGAGGGCCCGCTTGACCGGCGTCAGGTCGCCGCGCGAGGAGTGCAGGACGCCCTTGCGGTCGGTAACGGCGAGGTCGGTGATGCCGGCGGCGAGGAGGATCTTCGCGACCGCGACGCCCGCGGCGCCCGCGCCCGAGATGACCACGCGGGCCTCGCCGGGCGCCCGGCCGGTGAGCCGCAGCGCGTTGGTGAGCGCCGCGAGGGCGACCACGGCGGTGCCGTGCTGGTCGTCGTGGAAGACCGGGATGTCGAGCATCTCCTTGAGCCGGTCCTCGATCTCGAAGCAGCGGGGCGCCGAGATGTCCTCGAGGTTGACCCCGCCGAAGCTGGGCGCGAGCCGGGCGACCGTCTCGATGATCTCTTCGGTGTCCGTGGTGTCCAGGCAGATCGGGATCGCGTCGACCCCGCCGAACTGCTTGAAGAGGACGGCCTTGCCCTCCATGACCGGCATCGCGGCCGAGGGCCCGATGTCGCCGAGGCCGAGCACGGCGGTGCCGTCGGTGACGACCGCGACCGTGTTGGGCACCCAGGTGTAGGTCCGCACCAGCTCGGGGTCCTCCGCGATCGCCTCGCACACCAGCGCCACCCCGGGGGTGTAGGCGAGGGAGAGGTCGCCGGCGTCGCGCAGCGGCGCGGTCGCCGCGATCTGCATCTTGCCGCCCACGTGCAGGTCGAAGGCGGGCTCGCCGGAGCGGGGGTGCTCGCCGGGTCCGGGCAGGACGGGGCCCACCGCACCGGGGGCCGCGGCAGCGGGCTCGGCGGGTCGGGGGTCGGTCTCGACGATGGCGTCGGTCATGGAAGTGCCTTCTCCTCGGGGTGCGACCGCGGCGGGACGCGACAGGACCGCGGTGCGATGGTCGTGCGGGCGAGAGCGACACGGGTGAGGTCGCAGTACGCGGTCGGCGGTGGCCGGACCCGCAGTCTGGCACAGGGGCCCCGCGTGGAAGGTGCCCTGGGTCACACGACTGCACCGGTGAACGAACGCACCCGTCCGTTCACCGCGACAGATCGGCCGCCTGCGAGCGGCCCTCAGGAACCGTCGGCGGAGGGCGAGGAGGCGGCGGTCGGGCCGAGTGGCGCGGGGAGCCGACGGGTCGGGCGCGGCCACAGCCGGGCCAGGACGACGGCGAGGACGTCCTCGTCGGGGACGGGCCCGCGGTGCCGGCTGTCCACGCCCAGCGCGGGGGCGTCGCTCAGCAGCCACCACCCGGGGCGGCCGCCGACCGTCGTCCTCCGCTCCACCGCCCGCTTGACCGCGACGGTGCCGTCGGCGAGCCGGGCGACCACGACGTCGCCGACGACGGGGCGCCGGCGGTAGCCGACGAGCAGTCGGTCCCCGGGGCGCAGCGTCGGCGTCATCGACTCGCCGCGCACGAGCGCCATCCCCCACCGGGGGCCGCTCCGCGCGCGCCCGCCGCGAGCGCCCGCCGGTATTCCATCGACAGGTGTCGGGAACGCCACGTCCGGATCCGTCTCGCCCACAGGTGGGAGGCGTCGTCGCGGCGAGGGCACGAGGGTAGTGTCCACCACGTCCTGTTCCCTCCCGAGAGGCACACCATGCTGCGCTCCCTGCTGGCCGCCGTGTCGGCCCGCACGATCACCGTCTCCGCCCACTGCGACCTGCCGTGCGGCGTGTACGACCCGGCCCAGGCCCGCATCGAGGCCGAGTCGGTCAAGGCCGTCATCGCCAAGGCGAACGACTCCTCCGACCCCGACTTCCGCACGCGCGCCGTCCTCATCAAGGAGCAGCGCTCGGAGCTCGTCAAGCACCACCTCTGGGTGCTGTGGACCGACTACTTCAAGGCCCCGCACTTCGAGAAGTACCCCCAGCTGCACACCCTCTTCAACGAGGCCACCAAGCTGGCCGGCGCCACCGGCACCAAGGGCACCATGGACGCCGAGGCCGCCGACAAGCTGCTCGCGAAGATCGACGAGATCGCCGAGATCTTCTGGGAGACCAAGAAGGCGTGACGCCTCTCGTAGGTCTCTGACCTGCAGCGTTAGTCACTGGACGCCGCCTCAGTCCGCACACGGTCCGCAGCACGGGCCAGCGGGCCGAGCGCGGCGTCCATGACGTTGCGGGTCCGGTCCTCGTCGCCCGGAAACAGGTGGGCATAGGTCCGCAGCGTGATCGTCGCGGACGCGTGCCCGAGCGCGACCTGGACCTGCTTCACCGATGCCCCGCCGGCGATGAGCGCCGAGGCGTAGAAGTGGCGGAAGCCATGGGCCGTGACGTCGACGTCCGCCTCTCGGCAGGCGCTGGCAAGGAGTCGCTTCCAGCGCGTGTAGCTGAGCGGGTCTCCGAACTCGTCGACGAACAGCGGCGCCGCGAGGTCTGCGGGCCCGAACGTCGCGAGGTGCGCCGCGAGCTCGTCGAGCAGCACAGTCCCAGCCGGCAGGGTTCGCCGGGACGCCTTAGACTTCAGTGGCTGCAGTTGCCCGCTCTGCATCCGCTGCCGCTCGACCCTGATGGTTCGTCGCAGGAAGTCGACGTCGCCGACCATCAGTCCGCGGGCCTCGCCGATGCGCAGTCCGCTGCCGGCGAGCAGGATGACCAGGGCACGCCACCGATCGCCGATCGCGCCGGCGACTCGCTCGACCTCCTCGACCGTCGGGGGCTGCACCTCCGGCCGGTCGTCGCGAGGCAGACGGATGCGGGCGCACGGGCTCGAGGGGATGAGCCGATCGTCGACGGCCGCGGCGAACACCTTCGCCAGCACCTCGTAGACATTGCGCACCGTTCCGGGCGCGAGCCCCTTCTGCTCGAGCTCCTTCACGAGGCCCTGGACGCGTGTTCGACGCACGGCCACAATCGGCGTCTCCCCCAGCGCCGGCACCAAGTGCAGCCTCAGCGCATTGTCGACGATGCGGGCCGTTCCCTCGCTCGACACTTGGACACGCTCCCACTCCTCTGCGAAGGCGCGGAACGGCGTCTTCCCCAGCCGAGGATCGACGTAGGTCCCGGACGTCACTGCAGTCGTGACCTCGTTCAGCCACTCCTGCCCGGCCCTTTTCGTCGCGAAGTGGCGGGCATGCTCCTTGCCGTCAGCATCGCGGTAACGCGCGCGCCAGATCGGTCTGCCCTTGGTTCCGTCAGTCCGCGTCGGCGTGTATCGAGCAATGCTAGCCATCAGGGGTTCTCGCGATCTCGCACCCGGTCCAAGGCGTCACTCATCAGCGTCGAGGCAAGCGCCACGATGGTGTTGACCTGCTCCGCGGTTTCGATGAGCGAGAGTGGCTCACTCTCTTGCATTTCAAGGCTCAGACGCTCCCCGAAGTCCGCGACCGTCGAGACGTAGGCGAAGAAGTCCGGGAGCGGCCGATCCAGAGCCTGCATGAGCGCCACCCACTCGTTGAACCGAAGGGATCGCCCCCCTCGCTCCAAGCGCGTGACAGCGGTCGCGTGCATCGGCTCGCCCAACTCGGCGAGCCGAGCCGCCAACTGCTCTTGGGTCAGCCCCAGTTCCCGACGATGAAACTGCACGTACTCGCCCATCAGTTTCTCAAAGTCCGGCTGCATATTCCGCAGACTACTGCGTCTGCACTTGCCGCAGCAAGACGCAACTGCCACAGTTCTGCATATTCGGCAGTTACATGCTGCAACCGAAGCGTTGGGAGACGGACGAAGTGGCCATTACGGAGAACCTTCTAACCATCAAGCAGGTGGCCGACGCCACCGGCATCCCGGAGCGGACATGGCGCCACTGGCGCCTCAACGGGCTCGGACCGCGCTCGGCAAAGCTCGGCAGGCGAGTGGTCTACCGCGAGTCCGATGTCCGGGCCTGGATCGATGCCCAGTTCGAGCAGGCCGGCTGAGGGCTGAGGCGTCTGCCTCACCCCGGAGCAGGATGACTAGCCAGTCCTCTCCCCAGTTGCGGTTGAACCACAAGAACCGCTCCACCGAGCAGCTCATCCGAGCCGCTCACCACCAGTTGGACCTGGTCGGAAGCCACATGGCCCCGAGCAGGGTGTCGAAGCTCGTCCGCCGCTATCAGCGGACCGTCACGCACACCGGGATGCCGTTCGACATCTGGTTCCGCGCCCAGACCCTGCTCGCCGAGCAAGCCGCGGGCCGCGAGCTGCCGAGCGGCGCCTACCGAGGGTTCGACCCGACGGCCAGGACTGCCATCGCGCGTCTCATGCACGAGGCGGTGGGACCTCGATGAGCCAGGCCGATCCATGGGACGTCACGCCCCCGCCCGCACCCCACTTCCTGTTCGAGTGGCAGCAGGTGCTCGCGCTTGCCCTGGCGCGGAACAAGGTGACGCGTCAGCAGGGCGCGGTGGCGCTGTTCGTGGCGCTGACGAGCAGCGGCACCACGGGCACGCGCGCGGTCGTCGACACTGCTCGCCTCGCGGTCGAGCTCGACATCAGTGAGCGTCAGGTCTGGCGGCACTTCAGTGCCCTGCGGGACCAGGGCTGGTTCGAGCAGACCGAGAAGCCGACCCGCGGAACGGCGCAGGACTCGGGCCGACGGGCTCGCTATCGCCTGACACTCCCCCGCCTGGATCTGTCACACGATGCGACGGAAAGTCGTGTGACAGCGGCCGCCGAGGACTTGTCACACGATCCCGTGGCAGCCCCGGAATCGTGTGACAGTTTTGGGTCGAATCGTGTGACAGTTTTGGACGAATCGTGTGACATCGCTGAGCGCGAAGTTGGCACGGTTCTTACGTCTGTCGGTACTCCGTCTGTCGGTCTTCCAGGCGCATGCATCCCGACTGCCTCAACTACAGGACGTGCGCGCGAAGCTCTCGACCCTCCTGCCGCGAGGTCCCCGGATGCGATGCGAAAAGGATTCGATCCGGGGTCCAAACCCTCTGCGCTCGTCCGACACGACGCCCGCCCCGGTGTCCGCGTCTCGCTCTCAGCCGCCCCCTCCCGCCACACCGAGCACCGAGGACAAGCCCGATGAACCACCACGACCAGATCGACCGGAGCCACTTCACACGCCTCGACTACCCCTCGTTCACCGCCGCCCTCACCGACGCGATCCGGGTGCTCGACGACTTGGCCGCCATCGGAGCCGGCCAACTCCTGGTCCCCGCGGACCAGCTCGACTTCACGCTGCGCCGCAGCCGCGAGCTCATCGCTGCCTGCATCCAGACCGCACGAGAGGCAGGCATCGAGCCTTGATCCCCACCGACTCCACCGACGCACGCGAGCAACGCGAAGCCGAAGCCGAGCGCCTGGCAGAGGAACAGGCGAACGACCTGGTGCACACCAACACCTGCCGCGGCGGGTGGCTGGGAGAAGACGACGAGGGCCGGCCTCGTCCCTGTCCCCGCTGCCGACCGCACCTGTTCCACGTCCCCTGCTGGACCTGCCAGGCGCCATGGCGGTCTTGCCTAGCCCTGGACGACATCAGCCGCGGGCCCTGCTGCCACGGCTGCGACCACCACCCCAGGCGCACCTGACCCCGCCGTGCGCGTGTCGCGTCCGCGGACCCGGCACAACCGATACAGTCAGGTCAGTTCCAACAGCAGAACCCAAACGGCCCCAGAGCGACATGCCAGCGGCCCGACGGGGAACGCGAAGGGGAACGGCCTCGCCCGACACGGGCACACGAGCCCGTCACGGGCACAGAACCCTCAGCCGAACAGCGCGTCTTGACCAGCACCCGTCACGGGTCCGCGTCCGCGCACAGCATCCGAGCAGCTGCCCTGCTGCGGTGCAACCACGGCCGAGGGAGAGACCGCACCTTCGCCCACTCCCCGTCCTGAGAGGACCACCTGCTGTGACCACCGAGATCATCTACGACGACTCCCGCTACCCCAGCCCCGCTGACGTCACCACCTTCATCCGTCGAGTCCCGAGCAACGACACCCTCCAGCTGCTCAGCGACTTCCCCACGGACACCAGCGACACCAACCGGTTCGACTGGTCCGAGATCACCCGCGTCAACCGCGCCGCGAAGTACCGCAGCTTCGACGGCCGCATCCACGTCTCCGAGCGAGACTCCGGCGCCAGCTCCAGCGTGCCGCTGCTCCCGCTGTCCACCAGCCTGCCCACCGGTGAGCTCGAGCGGCTCCAGCTGGAGTTCCACCGCAACCGCGGCGGCAACCCCGACATGCTCATCACCGCGACCTACAACGACGCCGAGCAGCTGACCCGCGAGGTCCAGAGCCGACTCGAGGTCGCGTGGGGCGACGCGCTCACCGACGGCGTCATGGACGTGCCCGAGCTCAACACGCAAGCCGACTTCGGCATGCCTGCCGAGCACAAGGTCATCGCCGCCACCGCCTGGTCCGACAGCACCAACGGGACGCCCCTGACGGGTATCCAGGCCATGGTCGACGTCTGGACTGCTACCAACGGGACCCCGCCCGGCCGGATGAAGATGTCCCTGACCGACCGGCGCTCCCTGCTGCGGTCCAAGGAAGTCATCGACGCCGTGCACGGCTCCACCGCCGGCCACACGCGCGTCACCCTCACCGAGCTCAGCGAACTCCTCGACGGCGAGGGCCTGCCCGCCATCGACCCGACCTACGACACCAAGGTCAACGTCGACGGCACCGACGTGCGGACCATCCCCGAGCACACCGTGGTGTTCCTCCCCACCGACCTCGGAGAGCTCGGCGCCACCGTCTACGGCGTCTCGGCCACCGCCCTGGAGCTCCTGCAGTCCGGAGCCGTCGACATGGGCTTCGAGGACGCCGCGGGCATCGTCGGCGTGGTCCTCAAGCAGGGACCGCCGTTCCGCCAGCACGTCTTCGTCGACGCCGTGGCCCAGCCCGTCCTCCACAACGCGCGCAAGCTCGCCGTCCTCACCGTCGGCTGAGCCGCCCAAGCCCCCTGCTGCCCGGTGGATGAGGTCGGGCCGGGCAGCAGGGCACCAGCCGGTGGGGCCGGGACTTCCGGCATGGGTCACCCGGCCCCACCACCCTCCGACCACACCCGCTCCAGCGGCACCCGACCCGAAGGACCGACCGATGAACTCCACCGCCCTCGACGACCAGTGCACCGCCGCAGCCCAGGAAGCACTGTTGACGGTCGCCAACACCACCGCCGCACTCGACGGCACCCTCGAGCCACACCCCGACCCCACCGAAGTCCAGGTCGCCCGGCAGCTCGCCGCCGCGAACCCGGACCTGTGCACCCACACCAGCAGCGGACCGACCGTGCTGTCCTGGACACCGGGCCAACCCGACATCGGATGCGCCACCTGCAACCTCACCCACCGAGCCGACAGCCCCACGACCTGCGCCGGCTGCGGCCTCGACCTTCCCGAGACCTGTGGCCACACGATCAGCCTCATCGGCCCCGTCATCGTCTGGTACCAGACCTGCCCGCCCTGCCGAACCACCGAAGGCGACGAGCAGACCGAAGCCGACTTCGAGGCAGCAGCCCGGGACGTCACGGCGAACCTACGGCGCAGGTGGAGTCGATGAGCGAAGGCACGTCACACGCGACGCCTGAGGGCGGGATGCAGGCCCTGCGACGCGTCACCGCCAAGACACCCGGGAAACCGCTCGAGCTCAACGGTCGGCGCAAGGTCATCGACCGGGAGAAGGGCCTGGTGGAGATCGAGGGCATCGCGGTCGACGCCGCGGAGAACGCGGTCGCCGCCCAGGCCGACCACGTTGCCCGCGTCGGCGGCTGATGCGGCGCCCGGCGGAGCTCCACGCGACCCGGTGCCAACCGGCCCCGTCAAGATCGGCTCCGTACCAACACGGCGTGTCCCCCGCACGCCCCCACCACTTCTGGGAGCGTCAACGACATGGCGACACCTCAGAAGAACACCGACCACACCACCGACACGGCACCCTGCCAGCACTGCGGGTCCCGAGTGGTACTGCGGACCAGTACCTTGCCGCGAGCCCTCGGAGAAGCGACCGCCGACACCCTCACCATCCGGGTCTGCACCAACCGCACCTGCCGGACCAACGGACCCCGGATGCTCGCGATGCCCACCCCCTGAACACCGGCCCAGCCGGATGCCGGCCGCCGCTGACCCCCAGGTCCACCCCCTCCCCCGGGGGGCGACCCCCTGGCTGCCGATACGCACTGCAAACCGGGGTCCCTACGTTTCCCCCACTTTCAGACCCGCACGGGCCCACGGGCCCCACGGCCGCCTCAGCGGCCCCCACTGCCTCATCCCGTCGACGTCGTTGGAGCTCGTCGTGAAGGTCCTGAACCGCGTGATGACACCGGAGCAGCGTGAGGCCCGCCGGCTGCTCGTCGAGCGGCTCAACCGGGCGGCAGCGGCCTCCCGAGTCGCGCCGAACCCCCCGGCGACCGCACCGGCGCCCCGTCTCGACCTGCGTCGCACGTGCCGGCACTGCGACGGCCCGCTACCCGACCAGAAGTACCAGGGGATGCCTCGCAGGTGGTGCAGCGAGGCATGCCGGATGCGCGCGTACCGCCGCCGTCGCCACCATGGAGCCGGAAGGCCAGCAGAAGCGGCCGAGGGCGTCTAGACTGGACCCACAGTCCGTGGGGTGACAGGACCCGAGACCCGTCACCCCACGGGCTGTTTGCGCGCCCGACCTGTCCCCACACCCGGGCGTGCCGGCGCGACCCGGCTGTTCACGTCCCGAAGGGCCGGGGTCGCGCCTCCGGTGCGCGGCAGAGGCCACTGGACTGACCGGTGGGCGTGCTTGAGCCGGACCTCACTGCAGAGAAGGGTGCAGCCGGTCCCGGAGTTCGCGCGCGAAGTTCTCCCGCACCTCGCGCGCCGAACGCCCGGCCTGTCGTCCACGGAGAACCAGCTCGTGCTCGCCAGCGCGGACCGTGAAGTCGAAGTAGAAGGTTGTCCCTTCCTGGTGTCTCCTCGTGGCGTTGAGGACCGCGTCCAGAGTGAGCACGACGTCTCGCAGCGGCCACGCCATGACGGACACTTCACCGATCACGTCACGGCCGAAGTCGTCGACGACCGTCATCGCTGCTCGCAGCAGGCGGGTGTCGGTCAGGACCCAGCTGGTCCACTGGACCCCGTCATCGCCGTCCGTACGTGTGGTTGTCGAGCAGACGGCCCGCTCGCGGCCCAGGAACCACAGCACTGCCGCGTACAGCTCTTCGGAAGGCTGTTCCGAGGTTGCGTCGTCGGCGAGGTGGATTGCAGCCCAGTCATCAGTCGTCAGGTCCATGGCGACAACGTAGCTAGCAGGACCGACAGTGGGACGCTCCGTTCCTGGTGACCCTCGCCGCGACTCAGGACATCGATTTGACCCGTTCCTCAGCCAGATGCAGCTACGTTGTCCCGCATGGCTCGAATCGACTACGCCTTCGTCGCGGACTTCGCCAAGGTCGAGCCATCGGGAACCCTGACGGTTGTCGGCGCGTCGTGGACGTTCGTCACCGCAACCGAGTTCCCCAGCGCGCATCGGATGGCAGTAGCGGGCCGAGTGCGAGCTGCCCTCTCGGAGGGGGCGGTGGAGTTGCTCATAGCCGTCCAGGGCCCGAACGACAGCTTCAGGATCGAAGGTGGGGCAACCCTCGTGTCGACGGATGCGGCTGCGCCCTACGGACCTGACAACGCCGTGGGGTACTTGTTCGCCCTGGAGCTCACCGTGCCGCTCCTCGAGGAAGGGCTCTACGAGATCTTTGTTGACCTGCCCGAGCACGACGAGCACCGACGCCTGGCCTTCGAGGCGCGCCTCCCTCCCGCATGAACCTAGTGCTTCGCGGGCATCCTCTTCAGAGGATGGCTCAACGCGGCATCACTCGCGCCGATATCGAGAACGCATTGGCGAACAGCCACACTACGTGGACTGATCCGAGCAAGCCCAGCGTTACCTACATCGGCCCCGGGCTGAACGGTCAGGACCTCAAGGTTTGGACCGTTCCTCCGGGCGTCGAAGACCCCTCCGGTAGGGTCATCATCAAGTCAGCAGCTTGGAAGGACTGATCACATGAGCATCAAGATCGAGTGGGACACTGCTGTCGACGCTGGCTACATCCACCTCTCCGACGAGCCTGTTTCTCGGACCGTCGAGGTGAACGTCAACATCCTGGTTGACCTCGATGAGTACGGCGTGGCCGTCGGCATTGAGGTCCTGGACGGCGCAGTCGAGATCCCCTTCACCGAGCTTGTCGACAGGTTCCACGTCCACAGCAAGGTCATCGACTTTCTGCGCCTGGTCCGCCCGTCGCCCACCCGGTTCCTGAGCCTGACGACCGGTACGGACGGGACGAGTAACCGCGTGACCAGCGGTTCCCGTCCATTCGCTCTCGTGTGAGGGAGTGGTGGGGTGTCCCGATTGGGACACCCCACCACTGCTAGGGGAGCACTGGGCTGGAGGCTGTGGGCCAGCGGGATCTACTGGGCCCGCGGACGCCTCTCGACCTGAGCCGTGTCGCCGCCGGCCGGGGAGACGGTGAACCTGTCGGTGTCGACGACGGGCTCGTCTTCGTCGCGGCCGATGTTGTGTGCCAGCACGCCTCCATGGCTCGACCGGGGGCCGTCCAGACCATGATGCCCGCGGCCGCTGGTAGACGTCCTCGGAGGTGTACCGGCGGGCAACGTCCGGGGGGCGGTCCAGGACCAGTCCAGCCGCCGCTCGATCACGTGCTACCGACACTCGGTCGACGCTGCCCCCCGCTGCCGTCGACGCTGCACCCCGCTGCCGTGAACATCTGTCGCCGCCGGTGACGGAGACGGTCGGACCGCGGACGCACCCCATCCTGCCCATCAGTGGACAGCCGTCACCAACCGCCCCACCCACCACGGATGATGATCAATTTCTGCCCCTCCCGACCTGACAAGCCCGTACAGTCGTGTTCTGCGGCTCGCGCTGCGGCAGGACCCGAGACCTTGACGCAGCGCGAGCCGCATCTAAGGGGGGCGTCCTGTGGGTCTGGCACCTTGCCCAGGCTCACAGGGCCGCCCCTTCCAGCCCCCGGCGTGTGGGAGTTGTGAAGGGTCAGCCGATCTCGGCCGCCAGAGCCACGGCTAGGTCTAGCGTCACCGAAGTTTCGCGGGCGTCCCCCTGTACCCGCGAAGCACGGCCCGGCCGTCGACGCCCCCCAACGCCGGCGACCGGGCACCCAGTTTCTGAGGATCGCCCAAGGATCAACCGCACCTCCTGCGGCGGAGTGGTGCCAGCCGCTAGGATCCCTGCCCTCGGGTACCCCATGTTCTCGAGAGGCCGCCCCGGCCGCCCGAGTGCTCTCATCCCCCGTGCACTCGGGCCCGGGCGCGGTCCCAAGGGGCTCTACCTGGGTCTGCGCCGCTCAGCCAGACGCACCCCACAGATGCGGTCAGCACCGCTTAGGGGTCTCCACACTGTGGACACCCCTCGACGTTGAGCGAGCACGACATGGGGTGCGCCTGGCGCACCCCGTCGTCGACGACGATCGGAAGGGTGGGGTACGCCTCGCGTACCCCACCCCGGAGACTCAGAGTCCATGGAGCCGCTGCTGACCGACGATGACCTAGCGAGCGTCCTCAGCGTGACCGTCGAGCAGGTGACGCTGTGGCGCCGCCGCTACGACTGGCCTCACCGCGCGTTCGGACGCGTCGTCCGATACACCGAGCATGACGTCGAAGTGATCCTGGCCCGGCACGCCCGCGGTGGGGAACCACCGTCAGGCATGCCAGGCCAGACATCGCGTAGCGCGGCCTACTGGGCCGGCCGTCGCCCCTTAACGTAAGCAACGTTGCCCCGGCCGGCGGCCGGCGTGAGGCCGGTCCACAGCTCGACCCCCGTCAGGGTGCCAACCTCCAGGAGCCGCTCGGCTGTCGAGAGAATCGCCGACCAGGATTGCGTCAGCTGATCCCGCAGCGCCTCGATCACGTCTGCAGCGTCCAACATGTGACCCGCTACCTCGTAATCGTCGCACCCCCCAGTGAGTACGGCCGCGGTCAGATGATCCTCGAAGTCGAACTCGTCGGGCTCACTGTTGAAGGTGTACACCGCCTCCGCAATCGGCCCAGCAGCCCCGATCCATGCGTAAGTGTCCCAGGCAACCTCCCTCGGCTTCCACGGGCGGCAGACCCCGGTCAGTCGCGCATCGCGCGGCCGAATGGTCGCGTACCTCAGGCGCAGGCCAGCACTCGTGTAGGCCCATGCGTGGCCGATCTCATGGACCGCGACGGTCATTTTGGACTCCACGCGCTCAGTCTGCCTCGGCTGCGGGGTCACCCCAGGTCCACGCTGTCAGCCAGCCGCAGCAGCTGAGCAGCCAGCACCCGCGCCTGCCCGGTCGTGAGCCACAGGTCCATGCTCCGCGTGCCCAGCCCCTGCCCGATCAGGGTGCCGACCTCGACCTCGATGCGGGGGTCGCGGACTCCGCCGTGGTCGGCGACCGGGGTGCCGTGGACCTGCAGCCGGTACAAGCCACCCTCACCCGATCCGCTGCCGTCGTCGATCAGAGCGCCGTAGTCGGTGGAGGAGTGCTCGCGCGCGTCCTCCCACGGGTTTCCTTCGTCCAGGGCCTGCTGGTGCCCCTGCACGCCCTGCGAACACCACGACGGGCAGGCGAAGCCGGCCGGCACCGTCCCGTGCAGGTGCTGCGGCATGGTCCCGAGGTCGACCAGCAACCGGTCACCGACCTTCCTCGTCTGCACGGCGCCGGTGGAGATCATCTGGCGAAGTCTCGCGGTGTCGAGGCCGACCCAGTCGGCTGCGTCCATGACGCTGAGGAAGCGGTCCTCGGGTGCATGTCCCGCGTCGGGCGCAGTTGTAAAGCTCTTGACACCTGAGCTGGTCGACAGGTCCTCGCCCGAGGTGTTACCCCGGGTAACACCTCGGGCGCCGGTGGGCCCGTCGAACCTCTTGTGCGCTGCGGCGTACTCGACGGCCGCCTCGAGGGCCCGGGCGACCTCGGCCGCGGCCGACGGCGTGCTCTCCCCGTCCAGGCCGGTCGACCACGTCACCACCTCTCTCCGGTACGTCCCGGCCGGGCCGTCGGCTTCGCTGGTGTGGCCCTGCACCTCGACACTGTGGACACTCCCTTCGCCAGGGGCCCCCACAGTCTGGGGACCCCGCGGCTCGTCGGGGGTACTCACAATCTGCGTACCCCCGCGCGTCGGTCCTGCGGCGTCCGTACTCGCTGCCGTGACCTCCGACGACGGCCCGGCCATGCCGGGACCATCATCCGACCTGCTCGCCGCGGCCTCGCAGTGCGAGCAGGACCACTCGCCCTCCGAGCAGCGACCTGACTCGTGCGCCTGCCGCGCCTGCTCCTCGGCCGACGCCACCGCAGCCACGAGGGTGTCCGTCGGACGAACACCCTCGGGGTCAGGGGTCTGCAGGATCTGCATGCCCTTCCCGTCGAGCGCGTCCAGGTCGCCGGCATCGACCTGCCCACCGGCGACGGCCGCTCGGGCGAGCCGCTGCGCCTGCTCGCGGTCAACAGCGTTCAGGTCCCGGAGGTCGAAGAGGCAGTGTCCGTCCGTGATCGGGATCGGGCGCAGCAGGCCGGCGGAGACGAGGTGGTCGAACTCGACGGTGGTGAGGTCCACGTAGCCCGCGGCGTCCTCACGGTTCAGCAGCCGGCTCATGCGCCCGCCTCCATCGTGAGAGCGAGCAGCGACCAGGCGATCTCGGCGAGCTCGACGACCGGGACGGTCGACGAGTCGGGGCACATGACCACCACGTCGTCGAGGTCGTCGTCCGGGTCCGGAGTGCCGTCGGGCCACGTCACCGAAGACAGCATCCAGCCGTCGCCGACGGTGCGGCTCTGGTGGATGACGCGGCCGTCCCAGTCGCCGCGCAGGAGCTCGACAGCGTGCTCGAGTTGGGTGCGCTCGCACCACGACGGGCAAAGGATCTGCGGGATGGTGCTGGCGCTCTTGGGCGCAGGGGTAGTACGTTCTGACTCAGACATTGCTTTCCCTTTCGAGGGAACGGGGCCCCGGGGAGTTGCAGCTCCTGCGGGGCCGATTCGTTTCGAACGAGGACGCGACAGTTGCACTCTGCTGCGTCGCCGGCGTCAGCCCGTCTGAGGCGGACGTCGGGGTCGAACGGGACCGGCTTCGGCAGGCCGGCCCTGGTACCTGTTGCGCGGCGTCTAGGCGGACACCTCCTTCTGGTCTTGTCGCAGGAGCTGGGTGAGGTCGCAAAGCGGGGCGGGCGGGGGTCCTCGAGTCCGCACAGAGTCCGCAGAACTACCGGCGCTTACTGACAACATCCGGTCGCCCAGCGCGGAAAAGACCCAGTTCAGGCGTCTGCAGTGGCATCCACTGACAAGACCTGACAAGGCGGGATTACATGGAGACCAAGAAGGCCTGAGGCCTCCTCCCGCACCTCGCCCGCCCGGTGGACGCCGGACGGGCACCGCACGCCGCCCCGGGGCTCGCCCCGCGGGCGGCGTCGTCGTTCCTGCCGGAGGGACGCCGCACCGGTCCGGACCGGTCCCGGCCCGCTGTTTGAGTCGACCGCCGACGGGGTACCGGCACCCACGCGACGCCGACCCGGCCTGCGGGGCCGCCCCGACCAGGGCCCCGAGCACGACCGATGACCCCTGACCGATCTAGGGTCGACGCCACGAGACGGCCCTCCCCCCGGAGCGCCGCAGAGAGAAGGACGATGCCCATGTCGCTGCCCGGTCACCCCACCGGCCAGGAGAACCCGGCGGACGTGGACATCCGCGTCCCCGCCGACGGGGCGTACGTCGCCGTCCTCCGCACGCTGACGGCCGGCCTGGCCGCGCGGCTGGACTTCACCATCGAGGACATCGAGGACCTGCGGATCGCCGTCGGCGAGGCCTGCGCGATGGTGCTCCCGGAGGCCGACGAGGTCTCCGACATGACCGGCAGCTTCCGGCTGGCCCCCGGCCGCCTGGTCGTCCAGATCGGCGTGGACGCGACCCAGCCGGCTCCCCCCGACTACGACTCCTTCGCCTGGCAGGTCCTCACCACCCTGGCGGACGCGACGGTCGCCACGCAGGACGGACGCTTCGTCGTCACCCTGGTGTCGACCTCGACGCCGCTGGGCGGGAGCTGAGCCGTGGTGGCCACGGCCGGGCACGACAGCCTCGGTGACGCCGTCGACGCCACCGGGGAGACGGACGAGCGCCGCGCGGGCATCGAGGCCACACGTCGGCGCAGCGCCGCGCTCTTCGCCCGCCTGCTCGACCCCGACGCCTCGCAGGCCGAGCGCGACACCGTCCGCGACGAGCTCGTGCAGCTGCACCTGCCCCTCGTCGAGCACTGCGCCCGACGCTTCCGCAACCGCGGCGAGCCGTTCGAGGACCTCGTGCAGGTCGGCACCATCGGCCTCATCAAGTCGGTGGACCGCTTCGACACCGACCGCGGCGTGGAGTTCTCCACGTACGCGACGCCGACCATCATCGGCGAGATCAAGCGCTACTTCCGCGACAAGGGCTGGGCCATCCGCGTCCCGCGCCGGCTCCAGGAGCTGCGCATGCAGATCGGGACGGCGACCGCCGAGCTCACGCAGGACCTCGGCCGCTCCCCCACGGCCTCGGAGCTCGCCACCCACCTCGACTGCTCGGTCGAGGAGATCGTCGAGGGCATCGAGTCCTCGAACGCCTACTCCACGCTCTCGCTGGACGCCGGGGACGACACCGAGGACGGCGCCCCCAGCATGCTGGACGCCCTGGGCGAGGAGGACGTCAACATCGCCCAGGTCGAGGTGCGCGAGTCCCTGAAGCCGCTCCTGGACCAGCTGGACCCGCGGGAGAAGAAGATCCTGCTCCTGCGGTTCTTCCGGAACATGACGCAGTCGCAGATCGCCGCCGAGATCGGCGTCTCCCAGATGCACGTCTCGCGCCTGCTCAACCGCACGCTCACGCACCTGCGGGAGTCGCTGGCCGACGACGCGGTCTGACCGGCGGCCGGGAGGGCGCCTCAGCCCTCCCCGGCCTCCCCCGCGCCGCTCGAGCGCACGCCCAGGTAGGCACGCGTCGAGGGGTGCAACAGGCCGGCGAGCCCGGCGGCGCCGAGCACCACGAGCGCGGCGGCGACCGCCTCCACGTCGCGCAGGCTCCAGGCCATCAGCAGCGTCAGCGCCTGGACGAAGACGAGCGGGTTGCGCCCCCACGCGCGGCCCCGCAGCAGCGCGGCCGTGCAGGCGAGCACGACGAGGCCCGCGCCCACGAAGAAGACCGTGGTGCTCACGCCGAGCTCCAACCGGTCCCCGCTGGTGCTGAGCGCCTCCAGCACACCGAGGACCAGGAGCACCACCCCTTCGACGGCGCCGGCGAGGGCGGCCAGGTAGAGCCAGCCACCCCTGCGGGTGGCGGACCGGGCGGGGTCGGGCGTGGGACGGTCGTTCACGTGCTCACCCTAGGCTCCCCGTCCCGCCCGCCCGACGTGACCCGCGCCGCACCGGCGAAAGGTCACCGCAAGGTCACGGCCCTCCTGCCCGGAACACCCCCTACGGGGTTGCTGACCTGCCCGAACGGGCCTCATCCGGACCGTCAGGGAACACCGGCCGTCGTGGCCTGCGTGTGACACCCGCGTGACATCGCTGTGACGCAACCGACGAAACCTTGGACGGCAAGGGACTTGTGTCACGGCCGGATCATTGTCAATCTAAACGCTGCGCTCGCTGCCGACGCGCACACGTTGCTGTGCCCACCGCTCGAGCCTCGCAGGCCCTGTCGCCCCTGGCCTGCACGATCATCAGAAAGAGGGAAAGCCCTGCCATGGACTGGCGCAGTCGCTCCGCATGCCTGGACGAGGACCCCGAGCTCTTCTTCCCCATCGGCAACACCGGTCCGGCCGTCCTCCAGGTCGAGGAGGCCAAGCAGGTCTGCCGCCGGTGCGACGTCCGCGAGCAGTGCCTCCAGTGGGCGCTCGACGCCGGCCAGGACCACGGTGTCTGGGGTGGCCTCTCCGAGGACGAGCGCCGCGCGCTGAAGCGGCGCAACGCCCGGGGCCGCCGCACCGCCTGACGCGGGGCCGGGCGCTCAGTCGACCGGCACGTCCACGACGACCCGGGTCCCCGGGCCGTCCCCGTCGGGGCGGCGCCCCATCTCGAGCGCGCCGCCCAGCTCCGACTCCACCAGCGTCCGCACGATCGACAGGCCGAGGTTCGTCGAGCCGTCGAGGTCGAACCCTTCCGGCAGGCCGCGTCCGTCGTCGTCGATCGTGACGCGCAGTCGCCCGCCCAGCGGGCGCACCGTGAGGGAGATGTGCCCGTCCACGACGGGTGCCGGCGAGTCCTCCGTGGCCCCGCCGTCGGCCTCCACCTGCGGGTAGCCGTGCTCCACGGCGTTCTGCAGGATCTCGGTGATCACCATCGCCAGGGCGGTGGCGGTCTCGGACGGGAGCCGACCGAAGGACCCCGTGCGGCGCACGCGCACCGGGCCGGCCGTCGCGGACACCTCGGTGACCATCTGGCAGAGCCGGTCGGCGATCTCGTCGAACTCGACGTCCTCCTCGACGGCCTGGCTGAGCGTCTCGTGGACGATCGCGATCGAGCCGACCCGACGGACGGCCTCCTCCAGCGCGCCCTTCGCCTCGGCGTTGTCGATGCGGCGGGCCTGGAGCCGCAGCAGCGCGGCCACGGTCTGGAGGTTGTTCTTCACCCGGTGGTGGATCTCCCGGATGGTGGCGTCCTTGGTGATGAGCTCGCGGTCGCGGCGGCGCAGGTCGGTGACGTCGCGGACCAGCACGAGGGCCCCGATGCGCTCCCCCGAGGGACGCAGGGGGATGCAGCGGGCGATGATCGCCACCCCCTCGGTGGCGAACTCCAGGTCGCGGTGGACGCGCCCACCGAGGACGGCGGAGAACGTCTCCTCGTCGGGGCGCCGGCGCGGCGGCACCAGCTCCCGGGTCACGTCGACCAGGCGCGTGTCCGACAGGTCCGCGGAGAAGCCGAGCCGGGTGAAGACCGACTGCGCGTTGGGGCTGGCGTAGACGACGTGACCCTCGCGGTCGACGCGCACGAACCCGTCCCCCACCCGTGGGGTGTCGGCGTGGTCGCTGCGCTGGCCCGGCGCCGGGAAGTGGCCCAACGCGATCATCTGCGTGAGGTCGGCGGCGCTCTGGAGGTAGGAGAGCTCCAGCCGTGAGGGCGTGCGGACGCCGAGCAGGTTGGTGCTGCGAGCGACGACGGCGATGACGCGGCCGTCGTGGCGCACCGGGATGGTCTCGACCCGGACCGGCACGTCGTCGCGCCACTCGGGGTCGCCCTCGCGGACGAGCCGCTGCTGGTGCCAGGCGGCGTCGAGCAGCGGACGCCGACCGGCGGGCACGAACGTCCCCACGATGTCGTCCACGTAGGCGGTGGGGGCGGTCGTCGGGCGCATCTGCCCGGCCGCCCAGAAGCCGCGCCCCTCGCGGTCGGG
This sequence comes from Nocardioides sp. GY 10127, assembly GCF_004919085.1. Taxonomy (GTDB): domain Bacteria; phylum Actinomycetota; class Actinomycetes; order Propionibacteriales; family Nocardioidaceae; genus Nocardioides. Next base: position 226,003 of record NZ_STGL01000003.1, read on the forward strand.
CAGCCACAGCACGAGGTCGGCGAAGGAGAGGTCGGCGATGATCTGCCAGTCCGCCATGAGCAGCTGGAGCCAGGCCTGGTCGTCCGCGGTCAGGTCGGTGTGGCTGCGGACCAGCTCGCTCAGGGAGGGCACGGAGGCAGCGTAGGCCCGGCCGTGGCCGCCCTGGCCGTCGGCCCGGCATCCCGGCCCGGGGGCGCCGGTCGCGGGCCGGTCGCGTGCCCGTTCTGCACCCGTTGCGGGCCGTTTGCGCGCCGGTTGCGCGACCCACCCCGGCCCTGGCCTGTGGGTTCTCCGCGGACGCGGCTGGAGGCCCCCGACGTACCCACCCCACGGGGTGATCGGGAGGCCCGCGTCTGTCAGGATGGCGCCCATGTCGGGGTCCTACTGGGAGCAGGTGCTGGCCGACGACCTGGCGGTCCCCACGGACCGTCCGCTCGCCGATCTCACCGCAGAGCTCACACGCATGCTGGGGGACGCCGACCCCGCTCGACGCGACGGACTCGCCCTGCCCACGCTCGGCACCTGGGTGCAGCGGGGCGTCTACGACGACCTCCTCCCCGGCCTCGGCGACGGCATGGCCGCCGGCCTGACGATCGGCCTCGGCGAGAACGGCACCGACACCGTCTTCCGCCGCTCTTTCTCCGCGCTCGTGCTGGGCGCGTGCATCGCCCGCGACAACCGGCGCCCGCTCGTGCTCGGCGGCAAGGTGCTGGAGTGGGGCGACCGGATCGCCACCTGGCTCCTGCGCGAGCGCGACACCCGGGGTCTCGTACCGGGCAAGGGCTGGGCGCACGCGGTGGCCCACGGCGCGGACGCCATCGGCACCCTCGCCCGCTCGCCGCACCTGAGCGCGCCGGAGCTCACGGTGCTCCTGGACGTCGTCGCCGACCGCGTCCTCGCGCCCGTCGACCACCTCTGGGTGCACGGCGAGACCGACCGCCTCGCGATGTCCGTCGTCTCGGTGCTGCGCCGCGAGCTCGTGCCCGTCGGCGTCCTCGAGCCCTGGGTGAACCGGCTCGCCGCGCACGCCGACTCCGAGCGCTCGACCGCCGACGACCCCTACCTCGTCACCGGCAACGCCCAGGCGTTCCTCCGGTCGCTGTACCTGCTGCTCGCCGTCGGCCCCCGGCCGCCGCAGACCCGCTCGGACCTCCTGCTGGTCCTCGTCGACGCCCTGCGCCGCACCAACTTCTCGCTCGCGCCCGCCGGCCACCACTGAGCCACCGGCGCCTTCCCCCACCCGGGCCCTGGCCCAGCAGCGCCCCGCCCTCGCCCGGCGCGGGTGAGCCTGCGACCGGCGCACGACCGGGCGTCGCAGACCCTCGCCCTGCTGGCTACTCGTGAGTAGGGTGCCCGGCATGACTGAGACGCAGGACACAGCCGCCGCCCCGTCCGGGACCGTCGACGGCCACGCGGGCACCGCCGCCCTGGCCGCGGCCCGGGCCCACGGGGTGGAGACGCTGTTCACGCTGTCGGGGGCGCACGTGTTCCCGCTCTACGACGCCGCGGTCACCGCGGACCCGCCGATGCGGCTCCTCGACGTCCGGCACGAGCAGACGGCCGCGTTCGCCGCCGAGGCCACCGGCAAGCTCACCCGCACCCCCGGCTTCGCGGTGCTCACCGCCGGGCCCGGCGTCACCAACGCCGTCTCGACGCTGGCGCAGGCGCACTTCGCCGGCTCCCCCATGGTCGTCCTCGGCGGCCGCGCGCCGGCCTCCCGGTGGGGCACCGGCTCGCTCCAGGAGCTCGACCACCCGCCCGTGCTCGCCTCGGTCACGAAGGACGCCCGCACGCTGCACGGCCGCGACGACGTGCTCGGCGGCGTGGACGCCGCCTTCACCACCGCCGCCTCGCCGCACCGCGGGCCGGTCTTCGTCGACGTCCCCATGGACGAGCTCTACGCCCCGGCCGCCGGCCCCGTGCCCACGCCCGTGCGCCCGCGCGGGGAGGACCCGGACCCCGAGGCCGTGGGGCGGGTCGCGCGGCTCCTGGCCGGGGCGGAGCGGCCCGTGCTCGTGCTCGGCACGGACGTGTGGGCCGACCGCGCCGAGGAGGCCGCGCTGCGGCTGGTCACCTCGATGGGGCTGCCGACCATCACCAACGGCATGGCCCGCGGGGTGGTGCCCGGCGGGCACCCGCTCCTGGTCACCAAGGCCCGCAGCCGGGCGCTGGCCCGGGCCGACCTCGTCGTCGTGGTGGGCACCCCGCTCGACTTCCGGCTCGGCTACGGCACGTTCGGCGGCAAGCCGGACGCCGAGGGCAACCCCACGACGCCCGCCCGCGTCGTGCACGTGGCCGACTCGCCCGGGCAGGTCGCCGGGCACGCGGAGCTCGCGGCCTCGCTGGCCGGCGACCTCACGGCGTGCCTGGACGGCGTCCTGGCCTCCGCGCAGCCGCTGGTGGGCGAGGGACGCCGGTGGGCCGACTGGGCCGCCGAGCTCGCCGCCGGGGTGGCGGCCGTGGTGGAGTCCGACCGGACCATCCTCGACTCGGACGCGGCTCCGGTGCACCCTGGTCGCATCTACGGCGAGCTCAACCGCCGGCTCGACGACGACGCGGTGGTGATCGGCGACGGCGGCGACTTCGTCTCGTTCGCCGGCAAGCTCGTGGAGCCGAAGCGGCCCGGCTGCTGGCTCGACCCGGGCCCGTACGGGTGCCTGGGCGCGGGGCCGGGTGCCGCCATCGCGGCGCGGATCGCGCGGCCGTCGTCTCAGGTCGTGCTGCTGCTGGGCGACGGCGCGGCCGGCTTCTCGCTCATGGACGTCGACACGATGGTGCGCCACGGGCTGCCGGTGGTGATGGTGATGGGCAACAACGCCGCGTGGGGCCTGGAGAAGGGGCCGATGCAGATGATCTACGGCTACGACGTGGTCGCGGACCTCTCGCCGCACACCTCCTACGACGGCGTCGTGCGGGCGCTGGGCGGCGGCGGGGAGACGGTGACACAGCCGGGCGAGATCGGCGCGGCGCTGGACCGGGCGTTCGCCTCCGGGGTGCCGTACCTGGTCAACGTCGTCACCGACGTGAACGCCGCCTACCCGCGGGCCACGTACGGGGTATGACGGGGCCGGGTGGCCCGGCGCGGGTTGACCGGTCTGCCAGGATCGCCGCGTGGCGTGCCGCGACCGTGCGCCACCCGGTGCGGCTGCGGTGCGAGAGCGGTGCGGCCGCCCACGCGACACGAGGAGGAGCACGTGCAGGTCAGGCTGGCGGGCGACGACGACCTGGTCGACGTCGCCGACGTGACCGAGGCCGCCTACCGGCCCTTCACGCTCGGCCCGGCCGACCCCTACGTGGCGAAGCTGCGGGACACCGCCGCCCGGGCCCGCGACGCGGAGCTGTGGGTGGCGACGCTGGACGTGGCTGCGACCGAGGGCCAGGGGGACGGCACCGGCGAGGTCGTCGGGAGCGTCACGGTGTGCCCGCCCGGCTCGCCCTGGCGCGAGATCGCCCGAGACGGCGAGGGCGAGTTCCGGATGCTGGCCGTCGCGCCGGGCGTCCAGGGGCAGGGCGTGGGCTCGGCGCTGGTGGAGAAGGTCCTCGAGCGCAGCCGCGAGGCGGGCGACGAGGCCGTCGTGCTGTCCTCCCTGCCGAGCATGCACACCGCCCACCGGCTCTACGCCCGGCACGGCTTCGTCCGGGTCCCGGAGCGGGACTGGGCTCCCCTGCCCGCCGTCCCGCTCGTCGTCTTCAGGAGGGCTCTGTGAGCACCGGTCCGACCTCCACCCCCTCCTCCTCGCCTCCCTCCGCGACGCTCGTGCGGAGCGTGACCGAGGCCGACACCGCGGCCGCCGTCGGGTCGGGCTCGCTTCCCGTGCTCGGGACGCCCGTGGTGCTCGCGTGGTGCGAGGCCGCGACGTGCGCCGCCGCGGCGCCCCTGCTGGAGGAGGGGCGGACGACGGTCGGCACCCGCGTCGAGCTCGAGCACCGGGCCGCCAGCCCGGTGGGGGCGGCCGTCGAGGTGACCGCGACGCTGACCCACCGCGACGGGCGGCTGCTGCGGTTCGCCGTCCAGGCGCGGCACGCCGCCGACTCCCCCGTCGGCAAGCCCGGTGCCGTGCTCGCGACCGGCGAGGTGACCCGGGTCGTCGTCGACGCCGAGCGGTTCCTCGGTCGGCTCTGACCTGCCTTGGTCGGCTCTCGTCGGCTCGTTCACGGCCTGGCTGATCGGCGCTGCCGGGGGTCGTTTTGCCCCGGGCGGGGCGGGGATGGGAAACTCACGTGTTCGTTGGTCCCCGGGAGGGGCCGCACCGAAGCACACCCCGGAGGTAACCATGGGCAAGACCGGCCGCAAGCGCCGCGCTCGCCGGAAGAAGGGCGCGAACCACGGCAAGCGCCCCAACTCCTGAGCGACGACGTCTCAGACGCGACGAACCCCCCGAGCCAGCGGCCCGGGGGGTTCGTCCTGTCACCGGGGGCTTTCACCAACCGCCGATAGCCGTCGCGAGGTCCGAGAAGAACCCGCTGAGGGCCTGGCCGAAGAGCGTCACGCCACCAACGACGATGAGCGCGATGAAGGCCACGAGCAGGCCGTACTCGACAGCGGTGGCGCCGCGGTCGGAGCGGCGCTCGGCGGCGTCGCGCAGGTCGCCGGTGAGCATGAAGAACATGAACTGGAGCTTCTCGATCATGGTGGTCCCTTTCGTCTGCGGGCCGCGCCGGGCGCCGGCCCCGAGCCCCCCGTGGGCCCGTCGTTGTAGGACAAGCCTCCTGCCCGCAGCACCCCTCCGGCGTCCACCTCGGGGGCACGTCCGGGTCCACCCCGCGGTGTAGCCCGAACGGACTAGTCCCACGTGACCGCGAGCCCACCGACAGTCAAGAACGACGACGGGGCCGCCCTCCGGTGGAGGACGGCCCCGTCGTAGGGATCGCCAGTGGTGGCGCACGAGACAGCCCCTAGGGCGCCACCCCGTCGAGCAGCAGGCCGGCCCGGTGGGCGGCGGCCAGCGCCTGCGTGCGGTTGCGGACCTCGAGCTTGCGGAAGATCCGGTTGAGGTGCGTCTTCACCGTCGACTCCCCCAGGTAGAGCCGCGCCGCGATGTCCGCGGTGCCGAGCCCCTCCGCGACGCAGCGCAGCACGTCGGTCTCGCGGTCGGTGAGCCGCGTGGCGCCCGTGGCCGCCCGCCGCCGCACCGCGCCCGCCAGGCGCGGCGAGACGAACCCCTCGGGGTCACGCGCGGCCTGGGCCGCGGCGGCCACGACGTCGCCGCCGCGGGTCTCCTTGCCCAGGAAGGCCGAGGCCCCGGCCTCCATCGCCGCGAGCACCTGGGCGTCCGCGACGTGCATCGTGAGCACGACGAGCCCCACCTCCTCGCTCCCGGCCCGCAGCGCACGCACCACGTCGATCCCGGTGCCGTCGGGCAGCTGGAGGTCGGTGACCACCACGTCGGGCCGCAGCGCCGCCGCGGCGTGGAGCCCCTCGGCGACCGAGGACGCCTCACCCACCACCTCCCAGCCGCCGGCGCGCTCGAAGGCGCGGGTGAGGCCGGACCGGATGAGCTCGTGGTCGTCCACGAGCAGGACGCGCAGGCTCATCGCGCCGCCACCTCCCTGGCGTTCCCCGGGACGGCCCGGTCCGGGTCGGCGGCACGGCGTGTCAGCATCACCCGCGTGCCGCCGCCCGCCGGGCTGTCGACGGTCAGACTCCCTCCCAACCGCTCGGCCCGCTCGCGCATCGTGTGCAGCCCGTAGTGACCGCCGCGCGGCCGGGCGCCGCCGTCCCCGTCGTCGGCGATCTCCACCAGGAGGTCGCGCCCGGTGCGCTCCAACCGCACCCGCACGACGCCGGCGCGGGCGTGCCGACGGGCGTTGCCCACCGCCTCGACGGCCACCCTGAGCACGTCGTCCTCCTCCGCCGGGTCGAGCCGCGGGCCCGACTCCGTCAGCCGCAGGTCGAGCCGGGGCGAGCCGGGCCCGGCCAGGGTCTCCGCCAGCCGGGACTCGAGCGCCGGCCCCAGCCCACCCGTCTCCTCGCCCCGCAGGTCGTGCACCGCCCGCCGCAGCTCGAGCACGAGCCCGTCGACCTCGTCGCGCAGCAGCACCGCGGTCTCCCGAGCGGGCCCCTCGCCGTCCTCCACGAGCTCGTCGGCGAGGTAGCCCAGAGCCACCACGCGCTGGGCCAGCCCGTCGTGCAGGTCGCGCGCCAGCCGGCGCCGTTCGGCGCCGCTCGCGCCGCTGCGGGCCCGGTCGACGAGCAGCGCGGTGTCCAGCCGGAGTGCCGGCAGGGCCAGCGCCTCCGTGAGCGCCGCGAGGTCCCGTGCGGGGACCGCCCGCGACACGGGCAGGACGACCGCGCCGTACGCGCCGTCCCCCGCGAGCAGCGGCAGCGCCACGGCGTCCGGTGCGGCGACGGCCGCGGCACCGGCCACCGCAGCGCCCGCCAGGGCCGCGGCGCCGCGCAGGGGCGCCCCCCGCTCGGCGCGCGTCTGAAGCGCGCCATCGCGGGCAACGAGCACGGCGCCGCGGTCGACGCCCAGGAGCGACGAGGCCAGTGCCAGGATCGCCTCGGCCCGGCGCTCGACGTCGAGGTCGACCCGGTCGTGCTCCACGAGCTCGCGGAGCTGGCCGAGCAGGTGCCGGGCCGCGAGGTGCGGCTGCGCGTCCTCGGCCGCCGTCCGCTGCCCCGCGGCCAGCGCCGCCCCGAGGAGCCCGGCCCCGAGACCCACGACGAGCCAGACCGCGCCGGCGTCCCACGCCGGCGTGCCCGTTGCCAAGCCGCCCAACAACGCACCGAGGACGGCGCCCGCCGAGGCCAACACAGCGGCACGCGAACCGCGCCTCACTCCGGCCACCGTGCCGGGCAGCGCCAACAGAACCGCGAGCGGCGCTGCGGCGGCCAGCCCCACGGTGAGGGCGACGGCCAGCCCCTCGAGCGGGGCCGGCCAGGGGGCCTTGAGCCGGGCCGACGGAAGGTCCGCCACGCAGGCCGCCCCCACGAGCAGCGCCATCGACAGCAGCCCCAGGGCGTCGCCCGCCGGCCGGGCGGACGCGAGCACCTGCCCAGTGGCCAGCGCCAGGACGAACACCCGGACGGCGGTGGTCGTGCGCCACGCCCGGGTCTCGGCGTCGACCGGGGCCGACAGCGGCCGCCTCACGAGAAGATCCCGACGATCCGGAAGACGGCGGGGCCCATCACGATGACGAAGAGGCTCGGGAGGATCATGAGCACCAGCGGGATCATGATCTTCACCGGCACCTTCTGCGCCTTCTCCTCCGCCCGCTGCCGCCGCCGCGTCCGCATCTCGGTGCTCTGGACCCGCAGGACCTTGCCGAGCGGCACGCCGAGCTCGTCGGCCTGCACCATCGCGAGGCAGAACGAGCGCAGGTCGGCGAGCGTCGTGCGCTCCGCCATCGCCCGGATCGCCTCGGTGCGGCCGAGGCCGAGCTGGCTCTCCTGGAGGAACCGGGTGAGCTCGCCCGCGAGCGGCCCGCGCGTCTTCTCCGCCACCCGCTGCATCGCCGCGTCGAAGCCGAGGCCCGCCTCCACAGAGATGGTGAGGAGGTCGACCGCGTCCGGCAGCGCCCGCTGCATGGTCTCCTCGCGCTTGAGGCCGGCGTTGTAGAGCAGGAGGTCGGGCAGCACCCAGCCGAAGCCGGCGAGCGCGGCCGTGGCACCGAGGAGCACGAGCGGCGACTGGCCCGCGGCCAGGCACCAGACGAGCGTGAGCGCGCCGAGCACGCCCATCGCCAGGACCTTGGAGCCGAGGACCCGGGGCACGTCCCAGCCCTCGGGGTTGCCGGCGATGTCGAGACGCCGCTGGAGGCGCTCGGCGGCGTCCGCGCGCACGAGCCGTCGGCCGATGCCGACCAGCCGCCCGGCGAGCGGGGCCAGCACCCGCTCGGAGAACGGCTGCTCGACCTCGGCCCGGACGGCCGCGGGGGCCGCGTCGAAGGCGCGGACCGCGGCGAGCGAGCGGCCGAGGGCCGCGCGCTGCTGGCCGGCGACCGCCAGCACGCCGAGCGCGAGGGTGCCGGCGAGGAGCAGAGCTCCGGCACCGAGGAGCAGGAGCAGGGAGCCGTCCATCTCAGACCTCCACCTTGACCAGTCGGGACATGACGAGGACGCCCAGCGCCAGCAGGGCTGCGGAGAGCGCCAACGTCGCGACACCCCACATCGACGTGTAGAAGAACGACGCGTACTCGCGATTGGTGATCATCAGGTAGGCGAGCATCAGCACCGGCAAGACACTGAGGATCCATGCGGAGAGCCGGCCCTCGGCGCTGAGCGTCCGCACCTGGCGGCGCAGGTACTCCCGCTCGCGCAGGGTGCCGGCGACGGTGTCGAGCAGCTCGGCGAGGTTGCCGCCGACCTCCCGCTGGATGCGGATCGCCATGACGACCCAGGCGAAGTCCTCGCTCGCCATCCGCTCGCCGACGTCCTCGAGGGCGTCCTCGACCGGGATGCCGAGCCGGTGCTCGGCCAGGGCCCGGCGCAGCTCGCCGGCCATGGGATCGGCGCCCTCGCGGACCACCGTGTCGATCGCCTGCGGCACCGAGAGCCCGGCGGAGAGGCCGCCCGCGATCATGGTGAGCGTCTCGGGCAGCTGCGCCCCGAACGCCGCCAGCCGGCGTCCGTGCCGGAGCCGCAGGAAGAGGTAGGGCGCGGCGGCGCCGAGCAGGAGCAGGAGGAGCATCATCGGCAGCCCGCCGAGGACGAGACCCAGGAAGCCGGCGCCGACGGCGATGCCGGCATACAGCAGCAGCCACTCCCCCGGCGTCATCGCGATGCCCGCGCCCGAGAGCCGCTGACCGAGCCGGACCCCGGCGTCCTTCTGGACGAAGCGGTCGGCGACCGCCACTGCCGAGCCCCGCAGGTCCGGGCGCTCCGCGGTCAGCGGCGTCTCGCCCAGGTACCGGGCGACCGTGCGCTGCGCCGCGCTCGGGCCGCGGCTGCGGCCGAGCACGAGGACCAGCAGGAGGAACAGGCCGAGCAGGAGGGCGCCCGCGCCGAGCGCGAAGCCCACCCCCGTGACCAACGAGCGGCCGGCGGGAAGCACGGCGCCGGCCAGGCCGTCGTCCGCGGCGCGCAGGTCCACGAGGGCTCCGTCGCCGACCGCGAGGTCGCCGGCGGTCGCGCTCACGGTGAGCTGCACCTGCGAGAGGTCGCTCAGGTCGTCCGGGCGGGCGAACGTGACGAGCAGCTGGCGGCCCAGCGCGTCGGCCCGCGCCTCGAAGGCGTCGGCGAGCGCCTGGGTGCCGTCCGCGTCGACGAGGGTGCCGGAGGCGGCGTCCACGAGGGCCGATACCTTCGCGAGGTCGGCCGGGGACTGGTCGAGCGCCACCGCGTCGAGCCCGACGCCGGCGTCCTGCACCGCGGCGACGGCCCCGGTGAGGTCGTGCTCGCCGCCCGTCCGCGCGCCGGTGTCCCGGCCGTCGGAGAGCAGGAGCACCGAGCGGGCGCCGTCGGTGCCGGCCGCGTCCGCGGCGGCCACGACCCCGTCGTAGAGGCGGGTGCCGGTCGAGAGCGTGAGGCCGTCGACGGCGTCGCGCACGACGTCGCGGTCCGTCGTCGGGGCCACCGTCTCCTCCACGCTGCCGGCGAACGAGACCAGGCCGACCGCCACGTCGTCCGGGACGGTGTCGAGGAACGCGCCGACGGCCTCGCGGGCCGCGGCGATCCGGGCGCCGGCCATGCTGCGGCTCGTGTCGAGGGCCAGGACGATCGTCCGGTCCACCCCGCCGCTCACCTGGCTGACGTCGGCGTCGACGGGCTCGCCGTCGACCGTCACCTCCACGTCGTCCAGCGGACCCGCCTGCTCGGCGCCGAGGTCGAGCAGCACCGAGACACGGCCGTCGGCCGCGGTCTGCACGTAGGAGATGTCGAGCGCGGTGCCCGCACCGTCCGTGGCGTCGTCGCCCTGCGCGGCGGAGGCCAGCGGCCCCACCACGACGGCGAGCGCCACGAGCCCGAGCGCGACGGCACCGAGGGCGACGCCGGCGCGCGCGGAGCGGCGCGACGGGTGGCCGCTCACGCCCCACCCCGGGTGAGGAACAGCGCCGGGTCCACGCGGACGCCGGAGTCCGACAGCGTCTCGAGGAACCGCGGCCGCAGGCCGGTGGCGCGCAGCCGGCCGCGCGAGCGACCGTGCTCGTCGAAGCCGGCGGAGTGGTCGAAGGCGAAGACCTCCTGGAGCGTGACGACGTCGCCCTCCATGCCGACCACCTCGGTGATGGAGGTGATCCGGCGGCTGCCGTCCTTGAGCCGGCGCTGCTGGACGATGACGTCGATGGCGCTGGCCACCTGCTCGCGGATGGCGCGGACCGGCAGGTCCAGGCCCGCCATCATCACCATCGTCTCGACGCGGGCGAGCGCGTCGCGCGGGCTGTTGGCGTGGACGGTCGAGAGCGAGCCGTCGTGGCCGGTGTTCATCGCCTGGAGCATGTCGAGCGCGGCGGCGTCGCGGATCTCGCCGACGACGATGCGGTCGGGCCGCATGCGCAGGGCGTTGCGGACCAGGTCGCGGATCGTCACCGCGCCCCGGCCCTCGATGTTGGCCGGGCGGGCCTCCATCCGGATGACGTGCTCCTGCATGAGCCGGAGCTCGGCGGCGTCCTCGATCGTGACGATCCGCTCGTCGTCCGGCAGGTAGGAGGAGAGGACGTTGAGGGTGGTCGTCTTGCCCGCGCCCGTGCCGCCGGAGACGAGGATGTTCAGCCGCCCCCGGACGCAGGCGCCGAGCAGCTCGGCGCCCTCGGTCGTGAGGGTGCCGAAGCCGACCAGGTCGTCGGCGGTGTACGGGTCCGGGGCGAACTTGCGGATGGTGAGCGTCGAGCCGTCGAGCACCAGCGGCGGGATGACGGCGTTGACGCGGCTGCCGTCGGGCAGGCGGGCGTCGACCATCGGGCTGGACTCGTCGACGCGGCGGCCCACGCGCGCCACGATCTTGTCGATCGTGCGGCGCAGGTGCGCCTCGTCGGTGAAGGTCGCGTCGACCCGCTGGAGCCGGCCGTCGCGCTCGACCCAGATGTCCTGGGCGGAGTTGACCATGACCTCGGTGAGGTCGGGGTCGTCGAGCAGCGGCTGGAGCGGGCCGTAGCCGAGGATGTCGTCCGCGATCTCCTGGGTGATGCGGCTGCGCTCGCGGCCCGACATGGGCCGGTCCGCGGCGTCGACGGCCGCCGAGAGGGCCGAGCGCACCTGGGCCTCGAGGTCCTCGGCGCTCAGCGCCGCGTCGTAGAGCTTCGGGCCGAGCGAGGCCACGAGCTGGGAGTGGACCTGGCGCTTGAGCTCGGCCACCGGGTCGGGCCCGGCCGCGAGCCGCGCGGTGCGCGGACTCGTCGCCGTGCCGGCCACCGCACCGGCGCGGCCGGTGGCGGTGGGCGCGGAGGAGTGGCTCGAGGGGTGGCCGGGCGCGGCGGCGGCGTGCAGGTCGCCCGCCGAGGCGTCGGAGGAGCCGGGAGCGGAGTGGCCCGGGGTCGTGAGGCCGGGCGTGCCGGGCGTGCCGGCGGACGTCTGGGCCTCGCGGGCACCGCGGGCCGCCTGGAGTCGGTCTGCCAGGGACATGTCAGCTCACCTTCCTGCGCATCCGGCGCCGCCCACCGCGGTGCTCGGTCCTGCTGGCCGGGGTGGCGCCCCCGGCGGCGGCCAGCGCGTCGTCCACGAGCGCGGCCAGGCGGGTCAGCCCCTTGGTCACCGGGTTGCCCGGGCGGGTGCGGACCAGCGTCTCGGTGCGGTTCAGCGTCGCCACGACCTCGCGGTCGGCGGGCAGCGAGACCGTCACGGGCATCCCGAGCGTCTCCTCGATCTCGGAGGTGCCCAGGGCCACCCGCGGCTCGATGCGGTTGAGCACGAGGCTGCGGCGCTGCCGGGTCAGGTCGAGCAGGTCGAGCGTGCTCAGCGCGACCTTGAGCGACTTCAGCGACGGGATGTCGGCGGTGCCGACGAGCAGCAGCTGGTCGGCGTGGTCGAGGGCGGCCAGCGTGTGGTCGTCGAACGTGCCCGCGGTGTCGACCACCACGACGTCGAACTCCGAGGTGAGCAGGTCGAGCACCTCGCCCAGCTGGTCGGCCGGCACGGTCTCGCCGGGCCGCAGCGGGGCGGCCAGCACGCTGAGCCGCTCCTCGCAGCGGGTGAGCAGCGACTGCACGCCCGGCAGGTCGATCACGCCGAGCCGCGGCAGGTCGGCCAGCGTCGCCGTCGGGGTCAGGCGCAGCATGAGCGCGACGTCCCCGCAGGTCACGTCGAGGTCGACGAGGCACACGCGGCGCCCGCGGTCGGCGAGCGCGCTGGCCACGTTGGTGGCGACCAGGCTCTTGCCGACCCCGCCCTTGAGCGAGAAGACCGTGACGACGTGGCCGCCGCGGCCGGCCTTCTCCACCGGCGGGGCGAGGGCCGTGCCCAGGGTGCGGGCCCGCTCGACAGCGGTGACCAGCGCGGGCTCGTCCGCGACGTCCACGACGGAGCGGACGCCGGCGTCGAGCGCCCGCGCCAGGACGTGGGTGTCGACCGACTCCCGGAGCAGCACCGCCCCGACCCACGGCCGCTCGACGCGCTGCGCCTCCGCCAGGGCGGTCGCCTCGAGCAGCGCCACCGACGGGCCGATCACGACCACCGTCTCCCAGCCGTGCGCGGCGAGGTGGGCGGGCACCTGGTCGACGTCCGCCACCACCGAGCAGCCGGCCAGCGTCGAGGCCAGCCGCGCGGCCAGCGCCTCGTCGTCCTCCACCAGCAGCGTCATGACCGCGCCCCGAACGCGCCCGGGAGGACGTCGGTGGCGGTGACGCCGTCGTCCTCGGTGGCGTCGGTGTCGTCGGTGCGCAGCGCGAAGGAGAGGTCCCCGTTGCGGGCCGCGTAGATGACCTTCTCCGCCTGCTCCTGGGTGACCGCGATGGTGAGGATGGTCCGCGGCACCTCCTCGGTGGTCTGCTGGCCGTCCTCGTCGGTGGTCGTCCGGGAGGTCACCGACGTCGTGCCGACGCCGATCACCTCGACCTTCGGCAGGAGCAGGCCGGTGTAGGGCGAGAGCTTCCGGGTGGTGCCGTCCCGCTTGTAGATCTCGGGGTCGGCCGAGGCGAAGATGACGACGTCGGAGCCCGGCTCGACGAAGCCCGCCACGCGGGCCGGGTCGCTCAGCTCCACCGAGATCGCCATCGTGCCCTCGGGGATCTCCAGCGTGGAGGCGTCCGCGACGTCGCCGAACTGCGCCGCGAGGATCTGCTGGCCCGGGTAGACGGTGCCGAGCGCCACCTCGCCCTCGATGCTGGCCGTGGAGACCAGGGCGCCGTCGACGAGGTCGTCGCGCAGCACCTGCGTCTTCTCGAGCTTGCCGGCGTCCTGCGCGTCCGAGACGCTCTCGCCCACGTCGATCGTGTCGGTGGCGACGAGGACCTCCACGAGGTCCTGGCCGGCGGTGGCGCGGGCCTCGATGCCCTGCACGTAGAGCACGACGAGGGTCGTGCCGAACGCGGCGATGAGGAACGCCACGCCCAGGAGGATGCTGCGTCGTGCCATGGGAAGTCCTTCTCTCGGTCCGGCCGGGGCCGGGGCGGTCAGGGGGTGATCGGGGCGATCGGGGAGGTGGGTGCGGGCGGCCGGTCAGCCGACGAGGGCGATGACCCGGGTGCCGGAGCCGCGGTAGTCGATCTCGTCGCCGGTGGCCGCGGCCGTCTCCGGCAGGGCGTCCTCGGAGAAGAGGACGACGTGCAGCGCCCTGATCCCCGAGGAGTCGGCGTCGATCCCGTCGAGCGGGGAGATCGTGCCGGGAGCGGCGTTGGTGGCGCTGAGCGACTGGTCGGTGAGGAAGCCGGGTCGGAAGGCGATGATCGGCCACGACTTCTTGCCGTTGGACGGGTCGCTCTCGACGATCGGGATCCAGAAGAACCGCGGCGAGGCGAAGATGTCCGCAGAGAGGGCGTGGGCCCCCGTCCCGGTGCCCGACACCAGGTCGTTGATGCTCGCGCCGTTGGTGATGAAGCAGGTGAGCAGGTCGTCGTTGAGGTTCGTGTCCTTGACCGTGCCGGGCGTGCGGCTGCTGGAGCCGTTGCGGCTGTAGTCGGCCGTGGAGTCGGCGTCGAGCCGCCCCTTGGCGCTGCCGACGCCGGTCACCATGCCCGAGTTGGTGGCGTCGATCTTGAGGCCGGGCTCGCTGGCCAGGCAGTTGGTGCCGTCGACCGGCGGCGCCTTCGTCGACTCCACCGTGGGGCTCGGGTCGCCGCCGCACTCGCCGTTCGGTGCCGGGTGGATGGCGAGCGTCGGCTGGACTCCGTAGATCATGTTGAGCGGCAGCCACGTCGAGGCGTTGCCGTCGGTGCGAGGGATGTCGATGGTCCCGAAGTTGCCCTCGTTGGAGTCGTCGCAGTAGAGCCGGTCCTCGCCGACCTGGAGTGCCTGCGCGGAAGCGGCGGAGGACCAGTTGCCCGACGTGTCCTCCAGGCGTACCCACCAGGTGCCCACCGCGTCGAGCACCTGGCTCGGCACGAGGACCGTGATCGTCTTGGTGCTGTTGCTGGTCGGCGGGGTCACCGTCACCACGTAGTGCTCGGGGCTGCCGGCGGCGCTGGTGAAGCCCACGCCCTTGAGGTTCGTCAGCTGGTTGCCGGTGACGGTGATCGTCAGCGAGAGCGTGTCCTCGGGCGTGCTGGTCGGCGTGATCGCGCTGATGGTCGCCTTGCCCGTGGTCGCCGACGTCGGGTTGAACGTGGACGGCGGGGTGGCGGTCGTGGTCGTGGAGGAGCCCGAGTCGTCGCGGATCGTCTGGGCGCCGGTGTCGCAGCCCTGCACGCCGTAGAACGGCAGGGTGCCGGTGCCGCCGGGCGACCGGACGGCCGCGGCGGCGTAGGAGGCGACGTCGAAGGAGTCCTCGTCGGTGAGCACGGACCCGAGGCCGAGCTCGACCTTCGAGCGCGGCGCCCACAGGTGCACCGTCCAGTCCGAGCACGAGATGTAGCCGTCGGCGTCGCCCGGGGTGCCGTCGAGGTCGATCGCGTACTGGCCGGGCACGGCGTTGCCGGCGCGGGTGAGGTAGTCGGTCGCGGTCGAGACGACCGCGGGATTGCAGCCGTCCTCCTGCGTGAGCTCGGCCGCGGCCGCCATCACCGCGACGTCCACGTCCTTCTGCAGCAGCGACTTCTTCGCGTACGCCTGGCCGAGGTCGACGGCGAACGCGCCCGCCCCCAGGAGGACGACCGCGAGCAGCGCCACGAGGATCGCGGTCGCCCCGCGCTCGCCCCTGTCGCGCTCGGCGATCGGTGCCCGGCCCACGTCAGCAGCCCCCGGCCGGCAGGTTCTCGATCCGCGAGCTCACGGAGGTGTCGATGGTCGGGTCGAAGAAGGGGAAGAAGCCCAGGTCGACGGTCTCGAAGGAGATGCTCACGGTGAGGTCGTCACCGACCTCCACCGGGCTCGCGGTCGTGACCGCCACGGTGGGCGTGCTGTCCGTCGGCGTGCCGTCGAGGGCGTGGGTGGCGGCGGTGCGGATGGCCGCGGTGTCGCACGGGTCCACCGCCCCGACCCGGGCGGCGGAGCGGGCGGCGTTGCCGGCCGACTGCCAGGCCCAGAAGTAGAAGCTGAACTGGAGGATGCCGAAGACCAGCACCAGCAGCGGCAGCACCACCAGGGCGAATTCGACCGCCGAGGCACCCCGCTCCCCGCGTGCCGACCCGTTCCAGCGCATGGCCATGCCAGGCCTCCCTGTCGTCCCGTCCAGTCCCATGACGGAGGCCCCGAGACGTCGGGAACCTCCTGTCGCCGAGAGTCGGACGATCCACAGGAACGCGGAGGAATCCCCCGGAAGGCTTACCTCAAATTGAGTGAACGCCTGATCCAACGAGTCTAGACCAGCAGGGCTTTGCGAACAGGGAAGGTAATGGGATCTCGCGGTGACGACACGGATCTAGTGGGACCAGTAGCGCAAGCGGTCCGGAGCGGCCAGCCCCAGGTGAGGGACTTCCCCACGGACGCCCGACCCCGAGCGCGAGTCGACCCGGCAGGAGCACCTGCCGGGTCGACACTGGTTCACCCAGAGCGGGTGGAAGCGCGGGGGGCTCAGCCCTCCGAGATGCGCACCTGCACCTCGCGCACCCGCATGAGCACGCGGGCCCGGAGGTCGGCCGGGGCCGCCTCGGCGCAGGAGCGGGCGACGACCTGCTTCACGGTGCGCTGGAGGTCGTACTTCTCCAGGCAGGGGTTGCAGGTGTCGAGGTGGACGCGCACGTCGGCGCAGTCGGCCTCGTCGAGCTCGTTGTCGAGGAAGTAGACGATCCGCTCGAGGAAGTCGGCACACTCCGCCTCGGAGGCGGGGGCGCCGGCCTCACCGTGCGCGTGCTCGTGGTCGCTCATCACTTCTCCCCCGGCAGGCTGGAGGCGGGCAGCAGAGAGTTGTCCCGCACGTAGTCGGTCAGCATGTCGCGCAGCTGGCGGCGGCCGCGGTGCAGCCGCGACATCACCGTGCCGATGGGCGTGCCCATGATCTCGGCGATCTCCTTGTAGGCGAACCCCTCGACGTCCGCGAGGTAGACCGCGAGGCGGAACTCCTCGGGCAGCCGCTGGAGCGCGTCCTTCACCTGGCTGTCGGGCAGGTGCTCCAGCGCCTCGTTCTCCGCGGACTTCAGCCCGCTGGAGGAGTGCGAGGCCTCCCGCGCGAGCTGCCAGTCCTCGACGTCCTCGGACATCGACTGCTGCGGCTGGCGCTGCTTCTTGCGGTAGGAGTTGATGAAGGTGTTGGTGAGGATGCGGTACAGCCACGCCTTGAGGTTGGTCCCCGGACGGAACTGGTGGAAGGAGCTGTACGCCTTGGCGAACGTCTCCTGCACGAGGTCCTCGGCGTCGGCCGGGTTGCGGGTCATCCGCATCGCGGCCGAGTAGAGCTGGTCCAGGAACGGCAGCGCGTCGCGCTCGAAGCGCGCGTTGCGGTCGGCCTCGGACTCGGTGGCCGGGTCGATGTCGGACGGGTCGGCGGTCGCGGCCGGGTCGGTGGCGTCGACGTCGTCGAACGCGTCCGTGCTCGGCTCGGCGGGGCCGCCGTCGCGGGCGGCGCGGGGGGAGAGCTCAGTCATCCCTGCAGAGCCTAGCCGCGGCTCGGTCGGTTCCAGCAGTGCCATCACGGGTGGTGCAACACCGTCACGGCGACCGGACATTCCCGACGTCCTGTCCGGTCTTCCCTTCCGGCGGCTCAGACGCTGCCGCCGACGACCTCACGCACGAGCCACTCCAGCACCGTCTCCACGAGCATCGCCAGCACGTCGTCCTGCCCCGGCTCCGCCCGCTTGCCCACCTTCAGCCCGTGGTCCGCGCCGGGCAGCACGCCCATCTCGACGTCGTCGGGCAGCGGGTCCGGGTACTCGTCGGGTCGGCCCATCGAGTCCCGCTCCCCCTGCACGACGAGGGTGGGGACGCCGACCTCCGACAGCTCCGCCAGGCGACTGCGCTCCGGCTTGCCCGGCGGGTGCAGCGGGAACGAGAGGGCCAGCGCCCCCACCGCCCCGAGCTCGGCCGCCGTGCGGCACGCCGACCGGGCCCCTGCCGACCGACCGCCCACGACCAACGGCACACCCGGGTACCGCTCGCCCACCACCGCGGCCGCGGCGCGCAGGCCGTCGTCCAGCGTGGCCGGGGGTGTGGCGACCTTGCGCCCGGCCACCCGCCACGGCTGGGTGAGCAGCGCGACCGAGAAGCCCTGCGGCGGGAGCATCTCGGCCAGGGCGGCCAGGTCGCGCGTGTCGACCCCCGCACCCGCGCCGTGGGAGAGCAGGACGACGGCCTGGGGCTCGTCCGCCTCCACCACCTGCACCAGCCCGGGGCCGTGCGGCGTGCTCACCTCGACGCCGGGCACGCCCGGGAGGCCGGTCTCGTCGGTCATGGCTGCTCCTGGTCGTGGGGCTGGTCCGGGTGCTGGTCCTGGTGCTGGGGGTGCGCCACCTGCTCGGTGACGTCGTCGGGCAGGCCCTCGAGCGGCAGCGGCGCCACCAGCTCCGGGCCGTTGTTGCGGACGTTCGAGACGGCCGCCGAGACCGGGAAGGCCTCGAGGCGGCCGGGCGCGGCGGGGACGAGCAGGTCGAGGACGTCGCCGCGGGCGACGGTGGGGTCGAGCCAGGCCGACCAGCGCTCGCGGTCGAGCATCATCGGCATCCGGTCGTGGATGCGGCCCAGCGAGTCCTCGGCCTGGGTGGTGATCACCGTGCAGGTCCAGCGGAACCGGGCGGGGTCGTCCTCCTCGCGGGTCGGGTCGCGCCAGATCTCGTAGAGGCCGGCCATCGCGAGCGTCCCGCCGTCGGCCGGGCGGATGAAGAACGGCTGCTTGCGCGGCTTCCCGGCCTTGGTCAGCTCGCTCGTCGCGTACCACTCGAAGTAGCCGTCGGCGGGCAGGAGGCAGCGGCGGGCGGCGAACGCGCGGCGGTAGGCCGGCTTCTCCGCGACGGTCTCGACCCGCGCGTTGATCATCCGGTTGCCGATCGCCGGGTCCTTCGCCCAGGAGGGCACCAGGCCCCACGTGAGCACCCGCAGCTGCCGCTCGGCCTCGGGCCTCTCCTCGCCCTTGGGCGGGCGCTCGAGGACGGCGTAGACCTCCTTGGTGGGCGCCACGTTGAAGTCGGCGGCCAGGGGCGCGGCGATCATCGGGGTGTCGACCTCGAACTCCTCGACGAGGTCGGCCGCGTCCCGGCTGGAGGCGTACCTGCCGCACATGCCGGTCAGCCTAGTGCGGCGCACCCCCGCCGTCGGCGCATCCGACGCGACCGGCGGGGCCGGAGCACGAACGGGGTGGATGCGGTGCCTCGGGTGCACCGCATCCACCCCGATCTCGCCCTCCTGGGTCGTCGGAGCGGGGGACCTCGCTCCCCCGGCCGCCGCGCCACCCGGCAAGGCGGTCCGTGCACGCGGCCGCGTGTAGTAGGAAGGACGCATGTCGCTCAGCCGCCTCATCGCCCGCCCGATGCTCGCCTCGGTCTTCGTCGTCGGCGCCGCCAACGCCCTCAAGAACGGCGCCGCGCTCGCCGAGAAGGCCGCGCCGGTCACCGGTCGGCTCGTCCCGGTCGTGCAGAAGGCCGTCCCGCAGTTCCCGTCCGACCCCACCACGCTCGTGCGCGTCAACGCCGGCGTGCAGCTCGCGGCCGCGCTGACGCTGGCCACCGGCAAGGCCCCCCGCACCTCCGCCGCCGTGCTGGCCGCGACGATGGTGCCGACCACGTGGGCCGGCTACCCGTTCTGGAAGGCCGAGACCCCGGCCCAGAAGAAGGCCGACCAGCTCGGCTTCGTCAAGAACGTCGCCGTGACCGGCGGCCTCATCATCGCCGCGGGCGACACCGACGGTGCCCCCGGCGTCGCGTGGCGCACCAAGAAGGCCGCCTCGGACACCACCCAGAGCGCCAAGGCCGCCGCCAAGGACGCGAAGAAGGACCTGAAGAAGGCCGCCCGCAAGGCGAAGAAGAAGGCCAAGCGCGAGGTCGCCCGTGCCCAGCGCTCCGCGAAGCGCGAGGCCAAGCTCGCCGCCAAGAGCCTCCCCGGCGCCTGACCCGCCGGGCCCGCCTGACCCTCCGGGCCCCCGCGCCCAGGACGCAGCAGCCGACGCCGGCCTCCGCAGCCCCACCCCGACCAGCAGCCCCGACCGGGCGCCGCTGGGTCTCGGCCGGGGCCGCGGAGGCCGGCGTCGTCGCGTCCAGCGACTACTCTTCGGCCGGTGAGCAGCACAGCGAGCAGCACCGACCTCTACGCCGCCCCCGTCGCCGACGAGCCCGTCGACCTCGTGGTGTCGCTGCCGGGCAGCAAGTCGCTCACCAACCGCGCGCTGCTGCTCGCCGCGGTCGCCGACGGCCCGTCCGTCGTCAAGCGCGCGCTGCGCAGTCGCGACACCTCCCTCATGGCCGCCGCCCTCACCGCGCTGGGCTCGAGCGTGGACACCTCGGGCGACGACTGGCTGGTCACCCCCGGCGCGTTCACCGCCGACGCCGAGGTCGACTGCGGCCTGGCCGGCACCGTCATGCGCTTCGTCCCGCCCGTCGCCGCGCTCTCGGCCGGCTCGATCTCCTTCGACGGCGACCCCCACATGCGCAACCGCCCCGTGGGCGAGGTGCTCACCGCCCTGCGCGGCCTCGGTGTCGAGATCGAGGACGGCGGGCGGGGCGGCCTGCCCTTCACCGTCCGCGGCTCCGGCTCGGTGCGCGGCGGCGTCGTGACGCTGGACGCCTCCTCGTCCTCGCAGTTCATCTCCGCCCTCCTGCTGGCCGGCGCCCGCTACGAGCAGGGCGTCGACATCCGGCACGTCGGCAAGCCCGTGCCCTCGCTGCCGCACATCGAGATGACGGTGCAGATCCTGCGCGCGCACGGCGTCGAGGTGGACGCCGAGGACGCCAACCGCTGGGCCGTGGCACCCGGCCCGGTGAAGGCCGTCGACCACGTCATCGAGCCCGACCTGTCGAACGCGGCGCCGTTCCTGGCGCTGGCCGCGGTCTCCGGCGGCCGCGTCGTGGTGCGCGACTGGCCCCGCGAGACCACCCAGCCCGGCGACGTCCTGCGCGACCTGCTGGCCCAGATGGGCTGCGAGGTGTCCTTCGTCGACGGCGTGGCCGGCGCGAGCACCGGCACGGGCCTCCAGGTCGTCGGGCCCGAGCGGCTCACCGGCCTCGACGTCGACCTGCACGACGTCGGCGAGCTCACCCCCGCCGTCGCCGCGCTGGCGGCCCTGGCCGACGGGCCGAGCCACCTGCGGGGCGTCGAGCACATCCGGTTCCACGAGACCGACCGGCTGGCCGCGCTGGCCACCGAGCTGCGCGGCCTGGGCGCCGACGTCACCGAGCACCCCGACGGGCTCTCCTTCTCCCCCGCCCCGCTGCGCGGCGGCGTCTTCCACACCTACGCCGACCACCGGATGGCCCACGCGGCGGTCATCGCCGGGGCGGCCGTGCCCGGCGTCCAGGTGGAGAACGTGGGCACCACGTCCAAGACCTTCCCCGACTTCGCGGGCTTCTGGTCCGGTCTCCTCCCGGCCCCCTCCGGCCGGGCCTGAGGCCGAGGGAGGGGTCGCATGGCGCGGAGCCGGTACGGGCGCGAGGACGTCGAGCACTACGACCGACCCCGGCGCCGGACCCGCCCCCGCACCAAGGACCGTCCGACCTACGACGACGCCGTCCTCGGCCGGGTCGTGACCGTGGACCGCGGGCGCTTCACCCTGCTGCTCGAGGGCCGCACGGTGATGGCCATGAAGGCCCGCCCCCTCGGCCGCAAGGGCGTGGTGGTCGGCGACCGGGTGAAGGTCGTCGGGGACGTCTCCGGTGACGACGGGACGCTGGCGCGCATCGTCGAGGTGGAGAAGCGCACGACCACGCTGCGCCGCACGGCCGACGACGACGACCCGGTGGAGCGGGTGATCGTCGCCAACGCCGAGCAGCTCGTCATCGTCACCGCCCTGGCCGACCCCGAGCCGCGCACCGGCCTGGTGGACCGCGCGCTCGTCGCCGCGTTCGTCTCCGGCATGAAGCCCGTCCTCTGCCTCACCAAGGCCGACCTGGCCGATCCCGAGGACTTCCTCGCCACCTACCGCTCGCTCGGCGTCCCGTGGGTCGTCACCCAGCGCGGCGGCGACCTGGAGGAGGTCCGGCGGCTGCTGTCGGGGCGCACCTCGGTGCTCGTGGGCCACTCCGGCGTCGGCAAGTCCACGCTCGTCAACGCCCTCGTGCCGGACGCCGGCCGGGAGACCGGCCACGTGAACGCCGTGACCGGGCGCGGCCGGCACACCTCGACGTCCGCGTACCTCCTCGCGCTCCCGCAGGAGTGGGGCACCGGCCCCGACGGCGGCGAGGGCTGGATCATCGACACCCCCGGCATCCGCTCCTTCGGCCTCGCGCATGTGGAGCCCGAGCACCTCATCGAGGCCTTCCCGGACCTCGACGAGGCCACCGAGGACTGCCCGCGCGGCTGCACCCACGGCGGGGAGGAGCCCGAGTGCGGGCTCGACGAGGCGGTCGAGGACGGGACCGTCGACCCCGACCGCGTGGAGTCCTTCCGGCGCCTGCTCGCCGCCCGGTCGCTCCCGGCCTACTGAGCGGCCGGCCGACCACCGGGCTGAACACCGGGCTCGACACCGCGACGACCACCGGGCCGACCACCGGGCCGACCCCTCGGGGTGCCCGCCGCGCCGGGCGGTAGCCTTCGGGAGTGGCTGAGCCGAGGACCGACTACACCGACGACCTGCGGCTGGCCCACCTGCTGGCCGACGACGCCGACTCCCTGACGACGTCCAGGTTCAAGGCGCTCGACCTGCACGTGGTGAGCAAGCCGGACCTCACGCCCGTCACCGACGCCGACCGCGGCGTCGAGGAGGCGATCCGCCGCACCCTCTCGCGGGTGCGCTCGCGCGACGCGGTCACCGGCGAGGAGATGGGCACGACCGGTTCCTCGAACCGCCGCTGGATCGTCGACCCGATCGACGGCACCAAGAACTTCGTGCGCGGCGTCCCCGTGTGGGCCACGCTCATCGCGCTCGCGGTCGACGACGAGGTCGTGTGCAGCGTCGTCTCCGCGCCCCAGCTCCAGCGGCGCTGGTGGGCGCACGCGGGCGGCGGCGCCTGGACCGGCAAGTCGCTGATGAAGGCCAGCCAGATCCACGTCTCCGACGTCCGGCGCCTCGAGGACGCCTCGTTCTCCTACTCCTCCCTCTCCGGCTGGGAGGAGCGCGACCGGCTCGACGAGGTGCTCGCGCTGATGCGCCGCGTGTGGCGCACCCGGGCGTACGGGGACTTCTGGTCCTACATGCTCGTCGCCGAGGGCGCGGTGGAGATCGCTGCCGAGCCCGAGCTGGGCCTCTACGACATGGCCGCGCTCGACGTCATCGTCCGCGAGGCCGGCGGCCGGTTCTCCAGCCTCGACGGCAGCCCCGGCCCCTGGGGCGGCAACGCCGTGGCCACGAACGGCCACCTGCACGAGGCCGCGCTCGCCTACCTGGGCTCGCTGCCCGACTCCGACGACGACGACCCCGACTGGCCGCGCACCGGCCCCGGCTCGGTCAGCCCGCTGCGCGGGCGCTGACCGAGCCGGCAGGCGCGGTCAGGACGCCGAGGACGTGGCGGTCGCCGACGCGGAGGCCGACGGGTCGTAGGAGCCGTCCTCCTCGCGCGCCGCGATCTTCTCGTCGAGGGTGGCGAAGGCCTCCGGCCGCTTCACGAGGGCGATCCGGTCGGCGGGCCACACGCGCGCGAAGACCTTGCCGACCACCAGGTCGGTGTCGACGTAGGCGTCGGACGCGTCGCAGGGTCCGTCCCTGCTCGTACATCGGAGGTGGTAGCTGGAGTCGGCCGAGTTGTCGCGATGGTCGCCCATCACGAACAGCTCGCCCTCCGGGATCGGGCCCACGGACCAGGAGCAGTCGGCCACCATCGGGCCGTCACAGCTGCTGTTGTTGAGGATCCAGGTGTCGGACGACTCCAGCGGCACCCCGTCGACGTGCAGCCTGCCCCGGGTGTCGCAGCAGGTGATGGTGTCGCCGGCGACGCCGATGACGCGCTTCACCAGGTGCCCGCCGGTGGGGTACAGACCGATCCGGCTCAGGGCCTCGGTGACCGGGTTGGTCGCGGTCACCGACTCGTTGGCGTCGAGCCAGCCGCCCGGGTCCGCGAAGACGATGACGTCACCGCGCTGGGGCGTGCCGGACCCCCAGTAGGACATCTTCTCGACCAGGATGCGGTCGTTGACCTCGAGGCCGGGCTCCATCGACTTCGACGGGATGTAGAAGGCCTGCACCAGGAACGTCTTGACCAGCACCGCCAGGATGACCGCCAGGACCAGCAGGAGGATCGACTCCTGCCAGATCGGCATCCGCTTCTTCTCGGCGACGGCCTCGCCACCCGTCGGGGGCACGCCGTTCTCGTCGGCCACATCGCCTCGCTTCGCATCGGGTCAACCCAGGACAGCCGCGTCGCCGCGGCGTCGCAGACCTTACCTTCCTCCGGCCCCGATCCGAGGTGTCGACGGCGCTGCCGCGCAAGGCCGTCACCAGCACCCGGACGGCCGCCGGTGTGACCCTGGTCACCGGGACGACCGCTCGCTAGCGTCCCGTCATGCGCATCGGAGAGATCCTGGCGTCCAAGCCGCAGGCGGGCGTCGTCACCATCGGTCCGGAGGCCGGCGTCCGCGAGCTGCTCGCCGCCCTCGCGGAGCACAACGTGGGCGCCCTCGTCGTGAGCGTGGACGGGCAGACCCTCCTCGGCATCGTGAGCGAGCGGGACGTCGTGCGCCACCTCCACCACGACGGGACCGTCGTCCACAACAACGTCGGCGCGATCATGACGGGCGGCGACGTCCACACCTGCGCGCCCGACGACGACCTGGACGAGGTGATGAGCCGGATGACCGAGCTCCGGGTGCGGCACCTGCCCGTCCTCGGCGACGGGACGCTCGTGGGGATCGTCTCGATCGGGGACCTCGTCAAGCACAAGATCGACGCCCTCCAGTTCGAGCGCGACCAGCTCGACTCCTACGTCAGCCAGGGCTGACCCGGGCTGACCCGGGGGCCGGGGCGCGGTCTCGACGGGCGTTCGGGGCCCCGGGCCCCGTAGGCTCGCGCCCATGGACAAGCCCGAGATCGACTTTCCCGACTTCGACGCGCCCGCCGACCTGGTGATCGAGGACCTCACCGAGGGCGACGGCGCCGAGGCCACCGCCGGCCAGACCGTCTCCGTGCACTACGTCGGCGTGGCCCTCTCCACCGGCGAGGAGTTCGACGCCTCCTGGAACCGCGGCCAGCCGCTCAACTTCCGCCTCGGCATCGGCCAGGTCATCTCCGGCTGGGACACCGGCGTGCAGGGGATGAAGGTCGGCGGCCGCCGCAAGCTCGTCATCCCGCCGCACCTGGGCTACGGCGACCGTGGCGCCGGCGGCGTCATCAAGCCGGGCGAGACGCTCATCTTCGTCGTGGACCTGCTGGCCGTCTCCTGACCCGAGGCGCCACCCGCACCACCGCACGACCCGCGAAGGGCCGCCCCGGAGCACCTGCTCCGGGGCGGCCCTTCGCTCGTCTCAGCGGGACCTCGTCCCAGCGGGACGGGCGCCTCACCAGGGCAGGTCGTCCTCGGCGGTCTCGTCGGACACCCGCGCCGCCTGGCCGCCCACCTGGACGACGTCCCCCACGACGAGCTGGCGCCCGCGCCGCTCCTCCACCTCGCCGTTGACGCGCACCATCCCGGCGGCGATCACCTGCTTGGCCTCTGAGCCGGACTCGATGAGCGAGGCGAGCTTGAGGAACTGGCCGAGGCGGATCGCCTCGTCACGGATGGGGACGTCGAAGGGCTGGACCACGGGCCCATCCTCGCGCACCCGCCCGGCCTCGGCCGTCCCCGGGCGCGCTCAGCCGCCGACGAGCAGCGTCGCGGCGTGGATGAGGACGCCCACCAGACCGCCCACGACGGTGCCGTTGACCCGGATGAACTGCAGGTCGCGGCCGACGTGGAGCTCGATCCGGGACGCGGCCTCCTGCCCGTCCCAGCGCTCGATCGTGGCGCTGATGACGCCGACCGCCTCCGTGCCGTACCGCTGCACGACGAAGACGGCCGCGTCCGCGGCCAGCCGGTCCAGGTGGGCCCGCAGCTCGGCGTCCGAGCCGAGGCGCTCGGCGAGGACGCGGACCTCCTCGAGCACGCGTGCCCGCACCAGGCCCTGGGGGTCCTGGAGCGAGCCGACCAGCGCCCGGCGCAGGGCGTCCCACACGGAGACGGCGGTGGCGACGACCTGCGGCTGGTCGAGCAGCCGCTCCTTGAGCCGCTCCGTGGCGGCCGCGGTCTCGGTGTCGGCGCCCAGGTCCGTCGCCAGCGTGGTCAGCCACGCGTCGAAGGCCAGGCGCGCCCGGTGGTCGGGGGTGTCGCGGATGTCGGTCACGAAGCGCACGAGCTCGAGGTGCAGCCGGCCCGTGACCCGCTCGTTGAGCACCTGCGGCGTCCACCAGGGAGCCCGCTCCCCCAGCACCTCGGTGACGGTCTCGGCGTTGTCGACCAGCCACTCGCGCAGCTCGTCCAGGACGAGGTCGACGACCCCGTGGTGCAGGTCGTCGCGCATCGCCTCGGTGAGCAGCGAGCCCAGCAGCGGCGCCAGCCGCTCCTGCGAGAGCCGCGGGAGGAGCCCGTCGGCCACGAGCAGCCGCACGTGCTCGTCGGTCACCCGCCCCAGGGCGGCGGCGACGAGCTCCGAGCCCTCGTCGACCAGCCGCTGCCGGGCCGCCGGGCGGGCGAGCCAGGCGGCCACCCGCTCGCTCACCCGGGCCGCGGCCAGCCGCTCGCGCACGACGGGCTCGGCGAGGAAGTTCTCGGCCACGAAGTCCGACAGCCCGCGCCCCAGCTCGTCCTTGCGGCGCGGGATGAGCGCCGTGTGCGGCACGGGCAGGCCGAGCGGGTGCCGGAACAGGGCGGTGACGGCGAACCAGTCGGCGATCGCGCCCACCATGGACGCCTCGGCGCCGGCGTTGACGAACCCCCAGACCCCGTCGCGGCCGAGCGTGGCCACGTAGACGACGGCCGCGAGGAGCAGCAGTCCCAGGGCCACCAGCCGCATGCGGCGCAGGTCGGCGGCGCGGCGGGCGTCGGCGGCGGGGTCCCCGGCCAGCAGGCCCACGGCCTCGGGGACGGTCGGTGGTCGCGTCATCGCCCCGATCATGCCCGAGCGACCCTCACGGCGTCCGCCGCACCCGTCCCCGTGGACCCCTCGTGAGCCACCCGCGGCCCCTCGTGCGCCTTGCGTCGGCTCCGTCCCGCGCGCGTCGGCAGGTACCGTCGTGGCACCGCGTCCCCGCGACCGCCCTCCACGCCCCCAGCCGCGTGAGACCTGCACGTCCGGGTACGCCCGTCCCCACCTCGGAGGTCCCTCTTGGCCCGCCCCGCCCGTCCTTCCGCCGGCCCGTCCGCCGGGCGCCCCGCCCGCACGTCCCGGGGTGCCTCCCTGGCGACGTCCCTGGCCGTCTGCGGAGCCGCCGCGCTCGCGCTCGTGCTGGGCGCCTCGGCGCTGACCCCGGCCCAGGCCACCGAGCAGGACACGAGCACCCCCGCGGCCGCCCGGGCGCTGGCCCGCGCGGCGGCCGCGCTCGCGGGCACGGCGTCCTCGAGCGGCGCGTCCGCCCGCGCCACGACCGGCTCGTCGGCGGCGTCCTCCGGCACGGGCACCGACGTCACCCTCGCCCTGCGCGACCTGTACGTCCTGCGCTCCGAGCTCTCCCCGACCGACCAGGAGACCGCCGACAGCCTCCTGGCGCGTCCCACCGACTCCTCCGACGCCGACGCCTACGACCGCGCCTCGCAGATGACCTGCGGCACCCACGTCTGCGTGCACTGGGTGAGCAGCGGCGCCGACGCGGCCACCCACGCGTGGGTCATGAAGACGCTGCGGGTGATGGAGGCGACCTGGACGAAGGAGGTGGACGACCTCGGGTACCGGCGACCGCTGAGCGACGGCAGCCTCGGCTCCGCCTACAACGGCGGCAACGGCAAGTTCGACGTCTACCTCACCGACCTGGGCGACGAGGGCGTCTACGGCTACTGCGCCCCCGACTTCCACCTGGTCTCGCACCCGAAGGTGGGCGGCGGCTACTGCGTCCTGGACAACGACTACGCCGTGAGCGACTACGGAAGCGCCTCCGGTCCCACGCTGCGGGTGACCGCCGCGCACGAGTTCTTCCACGCCATCCAGTTCGCCTACGACTACACCGAGGACACCTGGTTCATGGAGTCCACGGCGACGTGGATGGAGGAGGTCGTCGCGGACGCCGTCGACGACAACCGCCAGTACCTCCGCTTCGGCCAGGTCCGCCGGCCGAGCGTCGCCCTCGACCTGTCCAGCAGCAGCTGGCTCGGCGTCTACGGCAACTGGGCGTTCTGGCAGCACCTGACGCAGGAGAAGGGGCGCGGCATCGTCCTCAAGGCCTGGCGGCAGGCCGGCGCCTACAGCGGGGCCGGGCAGACCTACTCGACGAAGGCGCTCGCACGGGTGCTGGCCTCGCGCGGCGGGCTGGTCAAGGCCTACGCCCGGTTCTCGGCCGCCAACCTGACCCCCGGACGCTCCTACGCCGAGGGCGGTCACTGGCCCACCGCCCCCTCGTCGAACCGCACCCTCACGGTGGCCGACCCGACCTGGCGGACGTCGCGGACCCTCGACCACCTCACCAGCCGTTCGCTCGTCGTGCGGCCCTCCGCGGCCGTCGGCGAGGGCTACCGGCTGACCGTGCAGGTCACCGCCCAGCGCGCCCGCGCCGCCAAGGCCGCCTACGTGGTGGTCGTGCGGCGCACCGACGGCACGATGGCCTCGCACGTCGTCACGGCGGACGCCGACGGCCTGGCCACCCTCACGGTGCCCTTCGACTCCGCCGAGGTGAGCAAGGTGTCCGTCACGCTCGTCAACGGCTCGACCCGGTACCGCTGCGAGACCGGCGCGAGCTACTCCTGCGACGGCTCGCCGCGCGACGACGGCCTCACCCAGCAGGTGGTGCTCACCGCGACGCCCGCGGTGACCTGACGCCGGACGCCGGACGCCGGCCGCGGGACGCCGCACCCGGCCGGGTGGTGCCCGGCCGGGTGAGTGTGGCGGCGGACCCACGGGCTATCGAGGAGGGGAGACCTCGACACCGGCCCGCCGCGCGGGCCCGACCCGGAAGAAGGCACCGCCCATGGATCTCGGACTCACCGGCCGCACCGCTCTCGTCACCGGCGGGGACTCCGGCATCGGCTGGCACACCGCCCGTCTGCTGCTCGAGGAGGGCGCGAGCGTCATCCTCTCCGACCTCGACGAGCAGTCCCTCGCGGAGGCCGCCGCGAAGCTCGACGCCCCGGAGGGGCGGTTGACCACGGTCACCGCCGACCTCTCCACCGACGCCGCGGCCGAGTCGCTGAGCCGTCGGGTGGAGGAGATCCTGGAGGGCCGCCCGCTCGACGTCCTCGTGCACGCGGCGGGGATCACCGGAGCGCAGGGTGCCTTCCACGAGATCGACGACGAGGGCTGGGTCACCACCCTCACCACCGACCTGCTCGCGCCCGTCCGGGTCACCCGCGCCGTCCTGCCCGCGCTGCGCAGGGGCGGCTGGGGCCGCGCCGTCTTCCTCGCCTCGGAGGACGCCGTGCAGCCCTACGGCGACGAGATCCCGTACTGCGCGGCCAAGGCCGGCGTCCTGGCCTTCGCCAAGGGCCTGTCGCAGACCTACGCGCGCGAGGGACTGCTGGTCAACTGCGTCTCCCCCGCCTTCATCCACACGCCGATGACCGACGCGATGATGGAGAAGCGCTCGGAGGAGGAGGACATGGCCTTCGACGAGGCCGTCGAGACCTTCCTCTCCGACGAGCGACCGCACATGGAGCTCGGCCGCCGCGGCGAGCCGGAGGAGGTCGCCAACGTGATCGTCTTCCTCTGCTCCGAGGCCGCCAGCTTCGTCAACGGCTCCAACTACCGCGTCGACGCCGGCTCCGTCGCCACCATCTGAGGAGGCCCGAGCGATGACGCTGGACAGCACGCCCCACGGCGACCGCAGCCACGACAGCAGGACCCGCTACGACTACCTCGTGCTCGGCGGGGGCATGGCCGCGGACGCGGCCGCCCAGGCCCTGCGCGAGCAGGACCCCGACGGCACGATCGGGCTCCTCTCCGAGGAGGCCACCGAGCCGTTCCCCCGCCCGGCGCTGAGCAAGAAGCTCTGGACCGACCCCGACTTCACCGAGGACGGGGCGTGGCTCGGCACCGCCGACGCGGCCCGGGCCGACGTGCTGCTCTCCCACCGCGTGGTCGGGGTCGACACCGACGCCCGCACCGTGGTCTGCGCGGACGGGCAGACCTTCTCCTACGGCCGCCTCCTGGTCGCCACCGGCGGGCACCCGCGGACCGTCGAGGGACTGCCCGAGGGCGACCGGGTGCTCTACTACCGCTCCCTCGCCGACTACCGGCGGCTGCGGGCGCTGGTCGACGGCGATGACGCCGGCGTCCGTCCGCACGTCGCGGTGGTCGGCGGCGGGTACATCGGCAGCGAGATCGCCGCCGCGCTGGTCGGTGAGGGCTGCCGGGTCACCCTGGTGCACCCCGACGACGTGCTCGGCGAGAAGAAGTACCCCGCCGACCTCGCCGCCGCCTACGACGCGATGTTCCGCGAGCACGGTGTCGACGTCCACGCCGGTGCCAGGGTGACCTCCGGCGACGCCGAGGCGGACGGCGTCCGGCTCACCCTCTCCGACGGCGCCGTGCTCGAGGCCGACGCCGCCGTCGTGGGCCTGGGCATCGAGCCCGCCACGTCCTTCCTCTCGGGGTCCGTGAAGCTCGCGGACGACGGGAGCATCCTCGTGGACGCGCAGCTGCGCACCTCCGCGCCCGACGTGTGGGCCTGCGGCGACGTGGTGACCTACCCCGACGCAGTCCTGGGCGAGCGCCGGGTCGAGCACGTCGACAACGCCACCTCGATGGGCGCGGTGGCCGGACGCAACCTGGCCGGCGCCGGGGAGGAGTACCGGCACACGCCGATGTTCTACTCCGACCTCTTCGACGTCGGCTACGAGGCCGTCGGCACGCTCGACGCCTCCCTCGAGACCGTCACGGAGACCACCGAGGACGGCCGGATCGTCTACTACCTCGACGACGACGAGGTGGTCGGCGTCCTGTGCTGGAACGAGTTCGGGCTCACCGACGCGGCGGTGGACCTCCTGGCCCGGCACGCGCGACCGGCCGACCCCACCGCGCTGATCGGGTCGCCCAAGGGCTCCTGACCCCGCGCACCCGGCCGCTGCCTGCGGGGCTCAGGCCCCCAGGTAGCGGCCGGGGCGGTGGTTGAGCGCCAGGACGAAGTTGAGCAGGGCCGCGCCCAGCGCGGAGACGAGCACGAGCAGCGGCGCCGCGACCAGGAGGCCGGCGAGCACGACGAGCACGTCGAGCACCATCTGGACGTAGCCGGCCCGCCAGCCCAGGCGCTCCTGGGCGAGCAGGGCGACGATGTTGAAGCCGCCCAGGCTGGAGCCGTGCCGGAACACGATGAGCAGGCCGATGCCGACCAGCAGGTTGCCGGTGAGCACCGCGTACGGCAGGGCCAGGGTGCCCAGCGAGGCGAACTGGGCGTGCAGCGCCGAGAACACCGACACCAGGAGCACCGACGCCAGGCTGCGCAGCGTGAAGCGCCACCCCTTGGTGAAGGCGGCCACGGCGAAGAACGGCAGGTTCACGCAGACGAACGTGACGCCGAACGGCAGCCCGAACGCGTAGGCCACCACCAGCGCGAGGCCGGCCGTCCCGCCCGTGACGGCGCCGACGTGGGTGAGCAGCGAGACCCCGAAGGAGACCGTCCAGGTGCCGGTGAGCACGCCGAGCACGTCCTCGAGGCGCGAGTGCGGCACCACCGCCGGAGCGGCCACGGGACTGGTCGCGGCACCGGCCACGGGACTGGTCGCGTTGCGGGCGGGGTCGTGGGCCGGGCTGGGCGTCGGGGCTGCGGGCTCGGTCTCGGGCACGCGCACAGGGTGGCGGGGCCCGGGTCGCGGGGCAAATCCCTTCACCGGCGCGACCGCGGCCGTGCTCGTGTCAGCCGGCAGCCCCCAGGTTGCCCGAGAGCCGCTCGTGGCGGGCGCCGGAGTCCTCGTTCAGCCCGTGGATCTCCACGGTCGCGCCCCGGCGTCCGTACTTCGTGGTGATCGCGTCGAGCGCGGCCACCGACGAGGCGTCCCACACGTGGGAGTCGGAGAGGTCGATGACGACGTGGCCCGGGTCCTCGGCGTAGCGGAACTGCGTGTAGAGGTCGTTGCTGGAGGCGAAGAACAGCTCGCCGTAGACGCGGTAGCGGACCTGCGCGGGCCGCCCCTCGGCGTCCTCGACGACCTCGCGGTCCACCCCGACGAGGTGGGCCACCCGACGGGCGAAGAGCACCGAGGCCACGACGACGCCGACCACCACGCCGATGGCGAGGTTGCTGGTGGCCACGGTGACCGCGACGGTGGCGAGCATCACGACGGTCTCGCTGCGCGGCATCGAGTGCAGCGTCCGCAGGCTGTGCCAGTCGAAGGTGCCGACGGAGACCATCACCATGACGGCGACCAGCGCGGCCATCGGGATGCGGGCGACGGCGTCGCCGAACCCGACGACGAGCACCAGCAGCATGACGCCCGCGGTGAACGTGGAGAGCCGGGTGCGGGCGCCGGAGATCCGGACGTTGATCATCGTCTGCCCGATCATCGCGCAGCCGCCCATGCCGCCGAACGCGCCGGTGACGATGTTGGCGACGCCCTGGCCCCAGGCCTCGCGGGTCTTCGAGGAGCGGGTGTCGGTGAGGTCGTCGACCAGCTTGGCCGTCATGAGCGACTCCATGAGCCCGACCAGGGCCATGCCGAGGGCGTAGGGCGCCAGCAGCCGCAGCGTCTCCCAGGTGTAGGGGACGTCGGGCACGACGAGGCTGGGCAGCGAGTGCGGCAGCGCGCCCTCGTCACCGACGTTCGGCAGGTCGAGCCCGCCGGCGAGCACGACGGCGGTGATGACGACGATGGCGACCAGGGGGCCGGGCACGGCCTGGGTGAGCCGCGGCACGCCGACGATGATCGCGATCCCGAGCAGCACCATCGGGTAGACGGTCCACGGGACGCCCGTGAGGTGCGGGAGCTGCGCGACGAAGATGAGGATGGCCAGCGCGTTGACGAAGCCGACCATCACCGAGCGGGGCACGAACCGCATGAGGCGGGCGACGCCCAGCAGGCCGAGGACGATCTGGAGGACGCCCGCGAGCAGCACGGTGGCGATGAGGTAGTCGACGCCGTAGGTGCGGGCCAGCGGTGCGACCACCAGCGCGACCGCGCCGGTCGCCGCCGAGATCATGGCGGGCCGCCCGCCCACGATCGAGATGGTCACCGCCATGGTGAAGGAGGCGAACAGGCCCAGCCGGGGGTCGACGCCGGCGATGATCGAGAACGAGATCGCCTCGGGGATGAGCGCGAGGGCGACGACGAGGCCCGCCACCAGCTCGCGGCGCAGCAGCCGCGGGCGGCGCAGGACGGTGCGGACGAGGTGGCCGTCGGGGTCGTGGGTCTCGGGCGGGCTCACGGCGAGCGACACGGATGCTCCTGGCGCGGTCGGGTCGGGGTCGGGCGAGCGCCCACCCTACTGTGACGCAACGTGAGAGTTGGCGTCGGTGAGACGAGCGCCTCAGGCGCCTCCGCCCAGCTCGCGGAGCCTCGCCCCCAGCCCGGCCGCGAACTCCTCGGCCATGTCGAGCTCGCGCCGCGCCGTCTCCGCGCGCTCCTGCGCCTGCGCGTGGGCTCCGCTCAGGCGCGCCACCAGCTGCTCGCGCTCGGCCCCGCTCGCTCCGGCGTCCAGGCGGTCCACGACGTCCAGGACCTCGCGCATGGCCTCGAGCGGGAAGCCCAGCGGCTTCATCCGCTTGATCAGCAGGAGCCGGTCGACGTCCGCGTCGGCGTAGAGCCGGAAGCCGCCCTGGGTGCGCGCCGCCGGCACGAGCAGGTCGCGCTCCTCGTAGTAGCGGATGCTGCGCAGGCTCAGGCCGACGCGGCGGGCGACCTCACCGATCTGGAGCAGGTGCGGGCCCGGCCTCGCCGGGGCGTCCTGCCCCTGCCGCGCGTCCTGCTGCGTGCTCTCGCGCACGCCTCCCCCGCTCCTCGTCCCGGGCGGTGGGGTCAGAGGGCCGCGAGCGCGGCCTCGAGGCGGGTGCGCGCGTCGTCGGCGACGCCACACAGCGGGGCGTCGGAGTCGACACCGGCCAGGCCCACCATGGCCAGGGGGTCGAAGACCTCCACGACGGTGCCGGCGTCGGTGGCGCGCACCACGACGTTGCACGGCAGCACCGCGGCGATCGAGGGCTCCGCGGTGATCGCGGCGTAGGCCAGCGGCGGCCGGCACGCGCCGAGGATGATCTGCGGCTCGATGTCGACGTCGATCTTGGCCTTGAGCGTCGCCTGCAGGTCGATCTCGGTGAGGACGCCGAAGCCCTGCTCGGCCAGCGCCGCGCGGGCGGCCTCGACGGTCTCGGCCCACGGGCGGTCGAGCGTGCGGGTCAGGGTGAACGAGGCCACGGCCCCTCCAGGGATCTCGGCGGTCGGCGCCCGGCGTCCCCGGGCACCCCCGACCCTACTGGTGGGCCCGCTCCCCCGCCGGTGACCGGCCCGCCCGCCCTGGCGACGCTCACGGGGAGACGCTCACGGGGCGGCGCTCATGGGGAGAGGCTCACCGCAGGCGCGGCAGCAGCGGCGGCTCGGCGGCCAGCGCGGCGAGCGTCTCGCGCAGGTGCGCCTCGACGTCCTCCCGGTTCACGGCCGTCTCCGCGCTCCAGGTGCCCTCGGCGTCCAGCCGCTCCGCGAGGTCCTGGTACCACTCGAGGACGAGCACGGCCACCCTTGCCGACATGAGCCCGTGCAGGTCGCCCGGCTCCCGTCCCATGCGCTCCAGCAGCGCGGACTCGAGGTCGCGCCGCTCCTCGAGCAGCACCTCCAGCGCCGCCGCGCGCACGCCGGGGGTGGCCGCCAGCACCTGGTGCACGCGGGTCACCTGCGCGTGCTCGCGCGGGGCCGCGAGGACGTCGAGGAGCGCCTCGCCCAGCGCGACGTCGTGCGGCTCGTCGGCGGGGCGGGAGCGCAGCGCGTCGGCCAGGTGGCCGGCCACCTTGAGCGGCCCGAGCAGGAGCAGGTCCTTGCTCGGGAAGTACCGGTAGAGGGTGGAGGTGCCGACGCCGGCCGCGGTGGCGACCTCCTCCATCGTCGTGGCGTCGTAGCCGCGCCCGACGAACAGGTCGAGCGCCGCCTCGGTGATGGCCCGGCGCGTCCGCGCGGCGTTCTCCTCACGCAGTCCCACGGGCGAAACGTACAACAACCCCCATGTTGGGAGTCACTCCCAGTTTCTCTACACTCGACCCGCACGCCGTCCGATGGTGAGATCGGACGACGAGCGTGCCCGGCCGCCCCACGGCGGCACCCCCGACCCCCTGGAGGACGCCCGATGGCATGGCACCTGTTCCGGCTCGGACGCGGGGCCTTCCGGCACCGCCGGCTCGTGGCCGCGGCCTGGGTGGTGATCCTCGTGGCCGTCGGCGTCGGCGCCTCCACCCTGGGCGGCGAGACCTCCGACGACTTCACCCTCGACGGCATCGAGTCGACCGAGGCCTTCGCCCTCATCGACGAGCGCTCCCCGGACTCGGGCATCGACGGAGCCACGGCCCAGGTCGTCTTCTCCGCCCCCGACGGCGAGACGCTCACGGACGCGGCGAACACCCAGGCCGTGGAGGACGCGCTGGCCGGCCTCACGAAGGACAGCACGCACGTCGTCTCGGTCGCCGACCCGTTCACCACCGGCACGGTCTCCCCCGACGGCACCGTCGCCTACGCGACCGTCTCCTACTCGGTGCAGGCGGTCGAGCTGGACGAGGCCGACAAGGACGCGCTCGCCACCGTCAAGGCGGACGGCGAGGACGCCGGGCTCGTGGTCGCCATCGGCGGCGACGCGCTCTCCGCCGAGACCGAGGCCCCGATCGGTGAGGCCATCGGCGTGGTCGTGGCGCTCGTCGTCCTCACCCTCACGTTCGGCAGCCTCGTCGCCGCCGGCATGCCCCTGCTCACCGCCCTCATCGGCGTCGGCATCGGCTACCTGGGCATCACCGTGCTCACCGGCTTCGTCGACCTCTCCTCCACCACGCCGGCCCTCGGCTCGATGCTCGGCCTGGCCGTTGGCATCGACTACGCGCTGTTCATCATGTCCCGCTACCAGCACGAGGTGGCGCAGGGGCGGGAGCCCGACGAGGCCGCCGGCGTCGCGGTGGGGACGGCGGGCTCGGCGGTCATCTTCGCCGGCCTCACCGTCATCATCGCGCTGGTCGGGCTGACCGTCTGCGGGATGGGCTTCCTGACGCAGATGGGCCTGGCCGCGGCCGGCATGGTCGCCGTGGCGGTGCTCCTCTCGCTCACCCTGCTCCCCGCGATCCTCGGGTTCGGCGGACGCCGGGTCATCGGCCGCGCCGCCCGGCGCCTGGCCGCGGAGGAGCGGCTCGAGGCCGCCGGCACCCCCGTGCTGGAGCACAGCGGCCACCGCTGGGCCCGGCTGGTGAGCCGCTTCCGCTGGCCCGCCCTCGTCGCCGGCGTGGCGCTGGCCGCCGTGGTCTCCGTGCCCGTGGCGTCCATGGAGCTGGCCCTGCCCGACAACGGCTCGGCCGCCGCTGGCAGCGACGCCCGCGTCGCCTACGACCTCATCAGCGACTCCTTCGGACCGGGCTTCAACGGCCCCCTCGTCGTGGTCGTCGACACCGCCGGCGCCGACGACCCCGCCGCCGCCTACCAGCAGGCGGTCGCCGAGGTCTCCTCGGTGACCGACGACGTGGCCGCCGTGGTCCCGGCCGTCACCAGCGACAGCGCCCAGGCCCAGGCGGCCTTCGCCGCACAGCTCCAGGCCGTCCAGTTCGGCACCATCACGGTCATCCCGTCCTCCGGGCCCTCGGACGAGGCGACCAAGGACCTGGTCGCGGCCCTGCGCGCGGCCGTCTCCGACCTCCCCGCCCAGACCGGGGCGCGGGCGCTCGTGACGGGGCAGACCGCCGTGGGCGTCGACATCTCCGACGAGATCGCCGCCGTCTTCCCGCTCTACCTCGTCATCGTGGTCGGCCTCGCGTTCCTGCTCCTGGTGCTCGTCTTCCGCTCGCTGCTCGTGCCGCTGAAGGCGGCTCTCGGGTTCCTGCTCTCGGTGGGCATCTCGCTCGGCGCGACCGTGGCCGTCTTCCAGTGGGGCTGGCTCGGCGGGCTCATCGGCCTCGACGGCACCGCGCCGGTGATGTTCCTCCTGCCGATCCTGCTCACCGGCATCCTGTTCGGCCTCGCGATGGACTACGAGGTCTTCCTCGTGACCCGGATGCGCGAGGCCTGGGTGCACGGGGCGGAGGCCCGCACCGCCGTCGTGGACGGCTTCGGGCACAGCTCCAAGGTCGTCGTGGCCGCCGCGCTCATCATGATCGGCGTCTTCGCGGGGTTCGCGCTGTCGCAGGACGTCATCATCAAGTCCATCGGCTTCGCGCTGGCCGTGGGCGTGGCCGCGGACGCGTTCCTGGTCCGGATGATGATCGTCCCCGCCGTCATGGCGATCGTCGGCGAGCGGATCTGGTGGCTGCCGCGGCCGCTGGCCCGCGTCCTGCCGAACCTGGACATCGAGGGCGAGGCGCTCGTCGAGCGGGTCGGGCACGCGCCCGCGCGGACTGGGGCCCCGGGCCAGGGCTGACCTCTCGCCAGGGCCGGCTAGGGCGGGCTGCCCGCCGCTGCGTCCTCCCGGGCGTCCGCCTCGCGGCGGGCGCGGCGGGCCGCGGTGGTGTAGACGGTGTACGGCTGCCGGGGCGGGCGCGCGGCGGCGCGGCGGCGCCCCTCGTCGGTGGTGGGCCACGTCCGCTCGATCTCCGCGTTGAGCTCGGCGCCCAGCAGCAGCGAGATGCAGGAGATCCACAGCCACAGCACGACCGCGATCGGCGTGCCCATGTGGCGGTAGCTGACGTCCCCGGTGGAGGCGACGAAGAGGTAGGCGCGCAGGCCGGCGGCGCAGACCATCCACAGGCCCATGGCCAGCAGGGCGCCGGGCAGGTCGCGCCGCCAGGGCGTCCGCCACGGGACCCCGACGTGGTAGAGCGTGGTCACCGAGGCCACGACGAGCGCCCCCAGGACCGGGTAGTAGACCCAGCCGAGCGCCTGCAGGA
The DNA here is from genome assembly GCF_004919085.1 of Nocardioides sp. GY 10127. Lineage (GTDB taxonomy): Bacteria > Actinomycetota > Actinomycetes > Propionibacteriales > Nocardioidaceae > Nocardioides. The sequence goes on from NZ_STGL01000003.1 coordinate 263,583, forward strand.
CGGTCGTGGCGACCCCCTCGGGGGCCAGCAGGTGCACGAGCCGCGGCCCGATGACCAGCAGCGGGATGAGCGCGGCGGCGGCCACGAGCCCCGCGACGGTGAGCAGCAGCGCGACGACCCGTCGGCGCCAGCCCCGGCGGGCCCGGCGCTCGGAGTCGTAGGCGATGACGATCGTCTCCAGCGAGCGGTTGACCGCCCGCGAGCCGGTCCACAGCGCCAGCACGAGGCCGATGCCCGCCACGTCCGCCCGCCCCTGTGCGAGGACGGCGTCGGCGACCCCGACGTACACGTCGTACGTGCTCTGCGAGAGCAGCGGCTGCGGCACCTCGTAGACGAGGTGGTGGAGCTGGGCGGTGCCGTCGGAGCCGAGCGAGTCGGCCACGTAGCCGAGCGAGCCCAGCAGCATGAGGACCAGCGCGGGCAGCGACATCAGGGCGAACAGCGCGGTCTCCGCCGCCAGGCCGGGGACCCGGTCGTCGAAGGTCTCCCGGACCGTGTCGTCCACCAGGTCCCAGAGTGTCCGCACCCGCGGGGGCAGCCCCGCGCGCAGCCCGTCCACGAGGCCGAGGCCCCAGGTCTCCAGGGTGTTCCAGCGGGTGCGGGCCTCACCTCGCGCCCGGTCGCTCGCGTCGCGGGCGCGCCGGACGGCAGCACGCCCCCGCACGTCGTCGCTCACGCCGCCATCCTAGGAACGCCGGGCCGTGCGCGTGGGCAGTCGGCAACGGCGCTCCGACTCGCTCGTCGGCCTTCGCGGCGTCTGGGAGGACCGAACTGGTCCCCCACCCCGACCCCGCACCTTCCTCCACTGCATCGCCGCAGGTCAGCGGTGTGTCCGCCGGCTGCCCCCGCCGGCTGTGTGGCGTTCGGTCCTCGTGGGGGCGAGGACCGACGTGTTTGGTCCTCGTGGGGGCGAGGACCGAACGCCCCCAGCCGGCCCTGGCGGCGCCACGGGCAGCCGGGACCGCGGATCGAACTCACTCGCCGGCCGCCCCGTCACCCACGAGGATCGAACACACTCCCCGCCGCAGCCCCACTGCGCCCCCGCCACATCACCGCAGGTCAGCGCCCCGCCCACAGGCGGCCCCACCCACCGTGCCGCGTTCGGTCCTCGTCGACACGAGGACCGAACGCCAGCAGCCGGCCCGGGGCAGCACCACGGTCAGCCGGGACCGCCGATCGAACTCACTCGCCGGCCACCCCGTCACCCACGAGGACCGAACACACTCCCCGCCGCAGCCCCACTGCGCCCCGCCACATCACCGCAGGTCAGCGCCCCGCCCACAGGCGGCCCCACCCACCGTGCCGCGTTCGGTCCTCGTCGACACGAGGACCGAACGCCCGCAGCCGGCCCGGGGCAGCACCACGGTCAGCCGGGACCGCCGATCGAACTCACTCGCCGGCCACCCCGTCACCCACGAGGACCGAACACACTCCCCGCCGCAGCCCCACTGCGCCCCGCCACATCACCGCAGGTCAGCGCCCCGCCCACAGGCGGCCCCACCCACCGTGCCGCGTTCGGTCCTCGTCGACACGAGGACCGAACGCCCCCAGCCGGCCCGGGACAGCCGGCGAAAGGCAGGGCAGCAGGGACGGACGCAGTCAGGACTGCTTCGCGTTCACCTCGTAGGACGTGTTGATGGACTCGAAGAAGTTCACCAGCTGGAGCGTGTCGTTGGCGGTGGCCATCCACTTGGCGGGGTTGGCGACGCGGTACTCCGGCTCGAAGCCCAGCTCCTCGAGACGCCGGTCGGCCAGGTAGCGGACGTAGGTGTTGATGTAGTCCGCGTTGAGCCCGAGGATGCCGCGGGGCAGCAGGTCCCGGTTGTAGGCCTCCTCCATCGCGACCGCGTCGAGGATCATCTGCCGGATCTCCGCGGCGAACTCGTCGGTGGCGATCTCGGGGTTCTCCTCCAGCACCGTCAGCACCAGGTTGATCCCGAACTTCAGGTGCAGCGACTCGTCGCGCACGATCCAGTCGATGAGCGAGCCGAAGTTCCGCAGCAGGTTCCGCTGGCGGAAGCTCAGCGCCACCATGAAGCCGGAGTAGAACCAGATCCCCTCGAGGATGACGTTGTAGGCCACCAGGTTGCGGACGAAGTCCTGCTTGCCGGCCGTCGTGGTGATGTCGAGCGTCTGCTCCGTCATCCGCTTGATGTAGCGGACCTCGAACTCCTCCTTCGCCGCCATCGACGGCACGCTCACGTGGCTGGCGTACGCCGACTCCCGGTCGATCGGGAACGTCTCCAGCACGTACTCGAAGCTCATGCAGTGGTTGGCCTCCTCCCACATCTGCTTGGCGAGGTAGAGGTGGCACTCCGCCGCGTTGACGTAGGGGTAGACGCCGAAGGCCAGCGCCTTGTTCACCAGCAGCTCGTTGGGGTTGAAGTAGCTCATCAGGAACGTGAGTGCGGCCCGCTCGTCCTCGCTCATCCGCTCGAAGTCGGCGAGGTCCTCCCCCAGCTGCACCTCGTTCGGGAACCAGGTGTTGGCGACGGCCTGGTCGTACAGGTCCATCGCCCACGGGTAGGTCACGGGCTTGAGCAGAAGGCCCTCCTCGATGCCGGTGCCGAGGATGCCCGTGCGCGTCGAGGGGCGGGTGGCGGGGTCGGTGGCGGGGTCGGCGGTGGGTCGCTGGTCGGTGGTCATGCGGGTCTCCTGGGCGGGCTGGGGGGATCGGGTGGACGGGGTGGGGCCGGTCGGGCTGCGGAACGGACCGCGCGCCAGGCCGGCCGAGCAGGGCAGGCCGGGGCTCACTGGCAGGACTCGCACTGGAGTCGTTCCATCGGGTCCACCGGGCACGCGTCGACCTCCGCCTCCACCACCGGCAGCACGCTCGCCTCGGCGGGCGCCGCCACCCCAGCGGGCGCACCAGCGGGCGCAGCGACGACGACGGGCGCACCAGCGGGAGCAGGGACGCCGGGCGCGGCACCGCGCGCCCCGAACCCCCGCCGCGCGCCACCGGTCGCGGAGCCGAGCGCGGCCGCCTTGTTCACGGCGACGGTCGACTGCTCGGCGGTGTGCCGCGGCCGCATGTGCAGGTAGTAGGTGGTCTTCACCCCCATCCGCCACGCGGCGGTGTAGAGCTCGACCATCGAGGAGACGTCCCGGTCAGCGAGGTAGATGTTGCGGCTGATGGCCTGGTCGATCCACTTCTGGGCCCGGGCGGCGACCTCGAGGTAGGCGCGGCCGGGCAGCTGGAACGAGGTCGCGTAGGTCTCGACCAGCTCGGCCGGCACCGGGTGGGTCTCCGCGACCGCGGCGAGGTCCCCCTGGTGGCGCAGCAGGTCCTCGCGCACCGTCTCCCACAGCCCGAGCTCGCGCAGGTCCTCCACCAGGTTGCGGTTGACCTCGAGGAACTTCCCGGAGCTGGTGGCGCGGCTGAAGATCTGGCTGAACTGCGGGTCCAGGCCCGGGGTCGTGCCGGCCACGAGGCCGATGGACGCGGTCGGGGCGATGGCCAGCAGGGTGGAGTTGCGGATGCCGCCGGCCACCTTCAGCCGCAGGGCGTCCCAGTCCAGACGCACGGTGCGGTCGACCTCCACCGGCGTGCCGCGGTCGGCGGCGAGGCGGTCGAGGGTGTCGATCGGCACCAGGCCGCGGCTCCAGCCGGAGCCAGGGAAGGTCGGGTAGGAGCCCCGCTCGCGGGCGAGGTCGGCCGAGGCGTCGATGGCGTGCCAGCTGATGAACTCGACGACCCGGTCGATCAGGTCCAGCGCCTCGGGCGAGTCGTAGCGCAGGCCGCAGCGCTCCACCACGTCCGTGAAACCCATCAGGCCGAGCCCGAGGGCACGGTTGAGGCGGGAGCTGTTCTCCGCCTCCGGCACCGAGGAGACGGTGATGTCGATGAGGTTGTCGAGCTGGCGCACGGCCAGGCGGACGGAAGCGGCCAGCCGGTCCCAGTCCACGCGGGCGTGCTGCCGGCGACCCGTGAGGTGGCGCGAGAGGTTGACCGAGGCGAGGTTGCACACGGCGGTGTTCCCGCGGTCCTGCGGCAGCGTGATCTCGGTGCACAGGTTGGAGAGGTGGATCGTCCCGGTGTTGTCGTTGAGGGCCCGGGTGTTGATGGTGTCCTTCCAGGTCAGCCACGGGTGCGACGTGGACTGCAGGGTGGTGAGGATGGCCCGCATCTGCTCGCGCGCGCCGATCCGGCGGTGCCGCAGCGCGCCCGCGCGGGCCTGCTCGACGTAGTGGGCGTAGCGGGCGGAGAACGCCGCGCCGGTGAGCTCGACGAGGTCGGGCACCTCGGCGGGGTCGAAGAGGTACCACTCGTCGTCGGCCTCGACGCGCTTCATGAACTCGTCGCTGATCCACACCGCGGTGTTGGCGGTGCGGGTGCGCCGGTAGGGGTCGCCGGAGTTCTGGCGCAGGTCGAGGAACGCCGGGAAGTCCAGGTGCCAGTTCTCCATGTAGAAGCAGAGGGCACCGAACTTCTTGCCGCCGCGGCTGACCGCGCGCAGCGTCGAGTCGATCGTGTGCATGAACGGGATCGGGCCCGTGGAGACCGTGTGGTTGGAGCGGATCGGGGAGCCCTCCGCGCGGAGCTTGGTCACGGACAGGCCGATGCCGCCGGTCCCCTTCGTCAGCCACATGACGTCGCGCACCGAGCCCGCGATGTGCTCGATCTCGTCCTCCATCTGCATGACGAAGCAGTTGGAGAGCTGCGGGTAGGCGGTCCCGGCGTTGACGAGGGTGGAGCCCGCGGCCAGGTACTCCAGCCGCGACATCTTGTCGTAGAAGGCCAGCGCCGCCTCGTCCGGCCGCTCCTCGTTCAGCGAGAGCCCCATGGCCACCCGCATCCAGAAGAACTGCGGCAGCTCCAGCGGCCGGGCGTCGGGTCCGGTGAGCATGTAGCGCGTGCGCATGGTCTGCAGGCCGGTGTAGCGCAGCAGGTCGTCCCGCGTCGGGTCGAGCGCCGCGCCCAGCCGCTCCAGGTCGAAGAGCTCGCCCAGGCGGGGGTCGAGCACACCGAGCTCGACGCCGCGGACGACGAAGTCGACGAACGCGCCGGCCTGGAAGGAGCGCACCTCGTCGAGCGTCACGCCCTCGCCGAGGATGGCCTTGTAGAGGCTCTTCACCAGCAGCCGGGAGGCGATGGTGTCGAAGGCCGGGTCGTCCTTGACGTTCTGGAGGGCGACCTGGACGACCGCCTCGTCGAGCTGCTCGCTGGTGATGCCGTCGAACAGCGTGATCTCCAGCTCCGCGCGGAGCTGGGTGGCGCGGGTGACCTCGTCCTCGAGGCCGGCCGCGGCCTCCTCGATCGAGCGGGCCACCTCGTGCCCGTCGTAGGGCGCCCGGCTGCCGTCGCGCTTGACGACGGTGATCGTGCCGGGCTCGTGACCCGCCCGGGAGCTGGTCTCGTGGTCGGTCTCGGTGCTGCTGGCGCCGTGCGTGCGCTGGGCCATCTCATCCACCCCTCGTGGACTCGTCGTGGGCGCTGCCCGCGGGTCGAGGGGGTGGGGTGGGTGCCTGCCGGGTCCAGGTGGACGACGCCGGGCGCCGCGATCACGAGTCCTCTGCCGGTCCCCTGACCGTCCCTCGCGGTCGCGGACCCCCACCGGTGGCGGTGGGGCACTGGCAGGTCTTCGGACTCGTGGGCGTCCTGCTCGCTCCTACTTCCCGTCGCTTCCCAGGCTCGCGCCCAGTGCTCCTGACGGGTTTCGTTCCCACTCACCGCTGCGGGGCAGTCCCGGAGTCTCACCGGGTTCCCTCTTGCGACGACGACCCTGGGTTGGGCCGCCGAACCAGCTGCGGTCGTGACTATATCTGGGAATCACATCGCTGCAAGTAGGCACATCTTGGGGGTGGGGCGAGGGGCGGGTCTCAGCCCTCCGTGAGCGTGAGGTCCACCATGAGCTCGTCGGCGAGGGCCTCCAGCGGGCCCGAGACGTCGGCCGCCGCGAGGTCCGCGGGCACCGCGATCCGGGCCTCGACCTCGAACAGCAGGCCGCCGGCCATCGGCGCCTCGGTGACGCTCGTGGTGAGCTCCTCGATGCCGACGCCGTGGCCCGCCAGCGCGGCCGAGACCTCGGCCAGGATGCCCGGCCGGTCCTGGCCGACGAGGTGCAGCCCCCAGTGGGCGACGGCGCGCTCCGGCTCGGCCTCGGCGGGGCTGGCCGACACGGTGAGACCGGCCTCCGCCAGCGCCGACAGGGACGCCTCGAGGGCGGCGACCCGGTCGTCCGGCACGTCCACGAGGACGATGCCGGCGAACTTCCCCGCGAGGCGGGCCATCTCGGATCGCTGCCAGGAGCCGCCGTGGTCGGACACGGCGGTCGAGACGGCGGAGACGAGACCGGCGCGGTCGTCGCCGAGCACGGTGAGCACGAGGGAGGCCATGGGACGCAGGCTAGGACAGGATCATGGCCGGTGCACGGGCCGATGGACGCCCTGGTCAGGAGGTCGTGACCTGCACCGTCCCCATCATCCCCAGGTCCTCGTGGTCGAGGACGTGGCAGTGGTAGACGGTCCGGCCGGGGAAGTCGGTGAACGACACCCGCACGCGCACCCGCGCCCCGGCGGGCACGTCCACCACGTCGAGCCGGGTCACCCGGGACGGGGCGACCCCGTCCGTCTCCAGCACCTGCATCGGCCAGACGTGCAGGTGGAACGGGTGGTGCATCGTCGTGTCGTTGACGAGCACCCAGTCCTCCACCTCGCCGAGCCGGACGCGCTGGTCGACGCGGTCCATCGAGAACTCGTGCCCGTCGATGGTGAAGGCCATGCCCATGCCGGCCATGCCGGCGGACATCCCGCCCGCCAGGGTGAGCGTCCGGGTGCGGGTGGGGGTGAGGGCGCCGAGGTCGACCACGTCGGCGCCCGCCGTCACCACCGCCGGCGCCGCGGCGCTGCCGCGGCCGAGCGCGGTCAGGAGGACGACGTCCTCGCTCGTGCCGGCAGCGCCCGAGCCCGTTACGCCCGGGCCCGTCCCACCCGAGCCCATCATCCCGCCCGAGCCCATCATCCCGCCCGAGCCGGTCATGGCGCCGCGGTCCACGGGCAGGGCCCGCAGGCTCCCCTCCCCCGAGGTCAGCGAGACGACGAGGTCGGCGCGGTTGCCCGGCGCCAGCACGACGTCCGCGAGGTCCGACGGGGACGCGAGGTCCGCACCGTCCCGGGCGACGACGACGGCGGCGTGCCCGTCGAGCGCGAGCGAGAGGTACCGCGACGTGCAGGCGTTGACGACACGCCACCGCTCCCGCGTGCCGGACGTGCCGACCAACCGCGGGGCCGACTGGCCGTCCACCAGCACCAGCTCCCCCTCTCGTCCGTTCATCTGCGCCATCCGGCCGACGCCGGCCACCGCCGTGCCGTCGGCGGACAGGGTCACGTCACTCACGACGAGCAGCCGCTCGCGCGCGACCTCGGGCGAGCTCGACGTGCCCGTACCGTCGGCGGGCACGACGAGCAGGCCGCCGAACAGGCCGCGCCAGACCTGGTCCGCCACCCGCCCGTGGTGGTGCGCGTGGTACCAGTACGTGCCCGTGGGGTGCTCGGTACCGATCTCGTACACGTACTGGTGGCTCGCCCCCGGCGCGACGCTGACGAACACGTCGTCCCCGCGTCCGGTCGGCGAGACGTGCAGGCCGTGGACGTGCAGGTTCGTCGGCTCGTCCAGGTCGTTGACCAGGAGCACCCGGAGCGTGTCGCCCGGGGAGACCACCAGGGTCGGCCCCGGCACGCCGTCGCCGTAGCCGAAGCAGGTCACCAGCGCACCGGCCAGGGTGCGCGTGCGCTCGGAGGCCACGAGCTCGACGTCCAGGACGCCGTCCACCGACCGGTGCACCGCCGGCTCGCTCAGCGCGAGCCCGGAGGCGCCGGGCGCGTCCTCGCGAGCGAGCCACCACCAGCCGCCGCCCACGGCCGCAGCCACCCCGACCCCGACCGCACCGCCCACGAGCAGCGACCGACGCCGCACGAGGGGCTGCGTCGGGGACGGGCGTGGATCAGGCGTGGTGCCCACCCCTCGACGCTAGGCCCGCCCGGCACCGGACGGCCGTGCCGCACGCCCCTCGCCCGGGAGCCGTTCGTCGCCCGCCGGGGCAGCGGGGCTCAGCCCGCGAGCAGGGCCTCGACCTCGGCGCGCACCTTCGCGTAGGCCTCCACGGAGAAGTCCCCGTCGCGCCACACGAGCACCCTGCGCCCGGTCCCGGAACCCGCACCGCTGTCGCCGCTCTCGGAGTAGCCCTGGAACGCCGCCGAGCCGTCGCTGCTCACGAACGCCTCGGTGGACGGGTCCGCTGCATGGGTCTGCCAGGCCTCCCCGGGGCCGGTCGAGATCGCCAGGAGGCCCGACTCGAGGTCGTCGGCGTCCGTGCCGTCCGCCAGGGCGGCGGTCGTGTCCGAGGCCTGCGTGACCACCACGACCGCGTAGGTGCCACCGGCCGCGCTCAGCGTGGCCGAGGTGAACTCCTCACCGTCCGGCAGGTCGAGCACCGAGGACGGCTCGTCCCAGTCCCCGTCGTCGCGCCGCTGCACCAGCACCTCGCCGTCGGACACCGTGACCGCGACGGCCGCGTCCCCGTCGGTGACGAGGTCGGCGTCGGCGCCGGGCTGGTCGCCGGCGCAGCCGGACAGGAGCGTCACCAGGAGGCCGAGGCCCAGCACTGCCGCCGCCCCACGGGCCGAAGGCCGCGCGGGCCGGTGCGGGCGCAGGACGCGGCGGGCCGTCATGCGCGGCAACCTAGCCCGTCCCGCCGACACCACCGCGACCGGGCACGCCTACGGTGGCCCGGTGCACCCGCGCCCTGACGAGCTCCCCGAGGAGGTCGACGTGGCCGTCGTGGGCGGTGGCCAGTCGGCCCTCGCCCTCGGCTACCACCTGCGGCGCCTGGAGCGGGACCGGTCGCGCGCAGGGCTCAGGCCGCTGCGCGTCGTCCTGCTCGACCGACGGGAGGCCCCCGGTGGCGCCTGGCTCGACGCGTGGCCGCACCTGCGCCTGTTCTCCCCGGCGGACCACAGCTCGCTGCCCGGGCGGCTCATGCCCGCCCAGCCCGGCGAGGCCTCGCCCGACGCCGCCCACGTGGCCGACTACCTCGCCGACTACGAGCGCCGCTACGGGCTCGCGGTGCGCCGCCCGGTCACGGTCTTGCGCGTGGAGGAGGGGGACGCAGGCAGGCTGCGCCTGCGCACGGACGCCGGCGACCTCACCGCCCGCTCGGTCGTGAGCGCCACGGGCACCTGGGACCAGCCGTTCGTCCCGGCCCTGCCCGGGCTGGGCTCGTTCGGCGGCACACGCCTGCACACGCACGAATACCGCGGCCCCGAGCCGTTCGCGGGGCGGGCGGTGCTCGTCGTCGGGGGCGGCAACTCTGGCGCGCAGATCGCCGCGGACCTGCTCGGCACCGCGGCCAGGGTCCACTGGGTCACCCGCGAGCCCGTCCGGTTCCTGCCGGACGACGTGGACGGGCGCGTGCTCTTCGAGGTCGCCTCGCAGGCCGTCGCCGACCGGGCGGCCGGGCGCACGCCCACCACCACGGTCGGCTCGCTCGGGGACGTCGTCGTCACCCCGCCGGTGCGGGCGGCGCGGGACGCAGGCGGGCTGGTCGCCGCACCGCTGCCGGCCACCTTCACCCCGGCCGGCGCCCGGTGGGCGGACGGCCGCGAGGAACAGCTGGACGCCGTCGTCCTCGCGACCGGCTTCCGCCCGGCCCTGCACCACCTGCGGGGGATGCCGCTGACCTGGTCCGGCTCCCACCCCGCCACCACCGCTCCCCCGGGCTCCCCGTTCGCCGTCGCCTCCGCCGACGACGCACGCCTGTGGTTCCTCGGCCTCGGCGACTGGTGCGGGCCGGCGTCCGCGACCCTCGTGGGGGTCGGCCGACCCGCCCGTGACCTCGCGGCCGCCCTCGTGGCCCGGCTCGACGGGTCGGCGCCGGGCTGATCGCCCCCGGACTGATCGCACTCGGGCTGATCGGCTCGGGCCCACCGCCGCGTGGCGCACCCCACGCGCGCGCCCGGCTGCGCGGCGCCGAGCCGGCGTGGCAGCGTGAGCCCATGCCCCGCCTCCGCCACCTCGGCCTCTCCGTCGGTCGGCTCACCCCCGGCCCGCTCAACGCGATCACGGACGTCGAGGGCGTCCGGGTCGGGCACCGCACGGTGGTCGAGGACCGCACGGACGCCGCGGGACGCCCGGTCGCGGTGCGCACCGGCGTGACGGTGGTGCAGCCCCGGCCCGGCCCGGCCCGGTCCCAGCCCTGCTACGCCGGCTCGGCCACGCTCAACGGCAACGGCGAGATGACCGGCCTGGAGTGGGTCCGCGAGAGCGGGCTGCTCACCACCGCCGTCGCGATCACCAACACCCACAGCGTGGGGGTCGTGCGCGACGCGCTCGTCGCCGACGACAGCGCGACCGCCCTCTCGGAGGAGTTCTGGTCGATGCCCGTCGTCGCCGAGACCTGGGACGGGCTGCTCAACGACCTGCACGGCCAGCACGTGACCGCCCAGCACGTCCGCGACGCGCTCGCGGACGCCTCCGGCGGGCCGGTCGCCGAGGGCTGCGTGGGCGGCGGCACCGGGATGGTCTGCCACGGCTTCAAGGGCGGCATCGGCACGGCCTCGCGCCGACTCGGCGAGGCCGACGGCGGCTGGACCGTCGGCGCGCTGGTGCAGAGCAACTACGGCGAGCGGCACGCGCTGCGCGTCGACGGGGTCCCCGTCGGGCGGCTGATCGGGTTCGACGAGGTGCCCGCACCCGGCGCCCAGGCCGCGCCGAGCGCGCTGCCGCCCGGGTCCGGCTCGATCATCGTCGTCCTCGCCACCGACGCGCCGCTGCTGCCCGACCAGTGCCAGCGGCTCGCGCGCCGCGCCGGCACCGGCCTGGCCCGGCTGGGCGGGGGCACGCAGGACGGCAGCGGCGACATCTTCCTCGCCTTCGCCACCGGAAACCGCACGCTGCCGCCCGAGACCTACCTGGCCACGGCAGCGACCACCGTCAAGGTCTCCACCGTGCCCCATCAGCGGCTCGACCCGCTGCTGGAGGCGGCGGCGGAGGCCACCGAGGAGGCCGTCCTCAACGCCCTGCTCGCGGCGACGACGACCACGGGCCACCGCGGCCGCACCGTGCACGCGCTCCCCGCCCGGCGGCTCCGCGAGGTGATGGCCGCCTACGCCCCGGGGGCGTTCAGACCCGCCGCGCCGTGAGCGCCAGCACCGGCACCAGCGCGAGCGAGAGCAGCCCGGCACCGAGGCCGAGCACCGCGTAGCTGCTGGCACCCACGACCAGCCCGGAGAGCACCCCGCCGCCGGCGCCCGAGAGCGCCACCAGGACGTCGACGCTGCCCTGCACGCGGGGGCGGGCGGCCGGGGTGGTCGCGTCGACGACGAGGGCCGTGCCGGAGATGAGGCCGAGGTTCCAGCCGAGGCCGAGCAGCACAAGGGCGAGGACGAGCAGGGGCATCGAGTCGCCCGGGGCGAGCGCGGCCGTGAGCCCGGCCGCGAGCAGCACCAGGCCCGCGGCGACGGCCATCGGCACCCGCCCGACCCGGTCCACCAGCGCGCCCGTGAGCAGGGACGGCAGGTACATCGCGGCGATGTGCAGGCCGATCACGAGCCCGATGTCGCCGAGGTCGTGGTGGTGGGCGCGCATGTGGACCGGCGTCATCGTCATCACCGCGACCATCGCCATCTGGGTGACGACCATGATCGTGGCCCCGACCCAGGCGCCGGAGCCGGCGCGAGACGGGGCGGATCGGGACGGGGCGGGGTCGGCGTCGTCCCGGGTGAGCGCGGCCGGGGTGCGCGCGGCCGGGGTGGGGACGGTCGGGGTGGGTGCCGCCGCTGCGGCGCTCGTGGACTCCTCCAGCTCGCGCGCCAGCAGCAGCGGGTCGGGGCTCAGGAGGGTCACGAGGACGAGGCCGGCCGCGGAGTAGGCGACGGCGGCGAGCAGGAACGGACCGGCCAGCGCGGGCAGTCCGAGACCGACAGCCAGGCGCCCCAGCGGCTCGACCAGGTTGGGGCCCGCCACGGCGCCGAGCGTCGTGGCCACCAGCGCGACGCTGATCGCCCGGCCGCGCGCCGTCGCGGGGGCCAGGTCGGTGCCGGCGTAGCGGGCCTGGAGGTTGGTCGCTGTGCCCGCGCCGTAGACGAGCAGGGAGACCAGCAGCAGCGGCACCCACCCGGTGGCCGCGGCCACCACGACGCCGACCGCGCCGAGCCCGCCCAGCCCGAAGCCGAGCCCCAGGCCGATCCTGCGGCCGTGGCGCTGGCTGAGCCGGCCGATGCCGTAGGCCGCTCCCGCGCTGCCGAGCGTGAACAGGGCGGTGGGGACGCCGGCCAGCCCCTCGCTCCCGAGCAGCTGCTGGGCCAGGAGCGCACCCACGGTGACGCCGGCCGCCAGCCCGGCGCCGCCCAGCACCTGCCCGGCGACCACCACCCGCAGCGTCCGCCGCTGGACCCGGGCCCGCAGTGCCTCGGTGCTCTCCGCCAGGGACTCCTCCACGGCGGCGATCCTCCCCCGGGGTCGGCGCGCTCCGCCACACCGGGTCCATCACACACGGGGTCCGTCACACGGGGTCCGTCACGGGGGCCGTACGGGGTACGCGCGCTCACCGGCCTGCCCGCCTACCCCGATCCGGGTAGCCGCGGGCCGTGCGCCTACGGGCTCACCCCGAAGCCGACACGGCACCCCTGACACCGCCCTAGCCTCGGACGCGGTCCGCTCGTCGGACCGGGCGCGCACCGCGGGCGTGCTCACCTCGTGTGTTGCCCGACGTCACGGGGAGCCAGGGGGTCCGGTCTCAGTCCCGGGCCCCCTGTGCTGGGCCTCTGGGAGCTGGGCCCTGGCTCCTCCGGGACGTCATACGGAGCGGACGCACACCCCCTCAGACGTATGACGTCCCACCCAGCCCCACCGGGACGTCAGACAGAGCGGACGCACACCCCCTCAGACGTATGACGTCCCACCCGGCGGCGAGGGGACGCGCTCGACCCGCAGCACCGGCACCGCGTCCGACCCCAGCAGCGCGACGCTCGCGACGAGGCCGGCCAGCGGCACCGCGACGGCCCGGTGCGGGGGCAACCGGGAGGGGTCGGTACCCCGCAGCCCGGCGCCGGTGGCCTTCGCGACGGCCTCGAGGCGCACCCAGTCCGCGAGGATCAGGACCCCCGGCAGGTCGGGCACGCGCTCGTCGTCCCGCTCGACGTCGACGCCGACGCCCCGCCCGTCGTCCGCCGTGGCCAGCAGCGCCACCCCCGGCGCGTAGGCGAGCGAGCAGGCGCGCCCGTCGGCGTGCCGCGGCCGGCCGTGGGCGCCCGACCCGCAGGACGGGCAGAGCCTGCGCAGGTCCGGCCAGGCGCGCGCGGCCGCCGACCGGGCGTCCGCACGTGAGCCGCCCGGCACCGCGAGGACCCGTACCCGCACGCCCACCTCGGCCCCCTGGATGCCCGACGAGCCGCCCGACGAGCCGCCCGACGCGCCGCCCGACGCGCCGCCACCGCCCGGGCCCACGCCTACCGCCCGGCGGTGGGCAGCGGCGGCAGCGAGGTCTCGTGCAGCCACGGCCGCAGCAGGGTGGCGACGTTGACGCCGGTCTCCTTGCTGGCGTGCGCGAGGAAGTCCTCGGTGGTCACCGAGCCGCCGGCGAAGTCGGCCACCCACGAGCGCAGCAGCGAGAAGAACGCCGCGTCGCCGACCTCGCAGCGCAGCTGGTGGAGGGTGAGGGCGCCGCGCTTGTAGACGCGGTCGTCGAACATGAGGTCGGGGCCGGGGTCGGCCAGCAGCAGGTCGGTGTCCTTCGCCTCGAGGCCCGCGTGGTGGTGCGCGGCCTGCTGCGCGGCGGTCGGGCCGCCGGAGGCCTCCGACCAGACCCACTCCGAGTAGCAGGCGAAGCCCTCGTGCAGCCAGATGTCCTTCCAGTCGCGCAGCGTCACGGCGTTGCCGAACCACTGGTGCGCGAGCTCGTGGGCGATGAGCCGCGTGGCGTCCCAGTCGCCGCGCACGAGGTTGCGGCCGAAGGTGGAGAGGGTCTGGCTCTCCAGCGGGATCTCCAGGTCGTCGTCGGTGACCACGACGCGGTAGGAGTCGAACGGGTACGGCCCGAAGTGCTCCTCGAAGACGTCCACCATCTCGTGCTGGCGGCCGAAGGCGTCGGCGAAGGCGGTGCGGTCGAGGTCCCCGGCGACGACGGCGACGGGCAGCCCGGAGGCTGGCCGGGCGGGCAGCGGCCACTCCCGGTACCGGCCGATCTGCACCGTGGCGAGGTAGGTGGCCATCGGCTGGGCCTGCTCCCACACCCAGACCTCCGCCGAGCCGCGGCGCGTGTGGCGCACCAGCGTGCCGTTGGCCTCGACGCGGTAGCCCGCGGTGACGGTGAGCGCGAGGCGGTAGGTGGCCTTGTCGTCGGGCCGGTCGTTGCACGGGAACCACGTGGGCGAGCCGTGGGGCTGGGCCGCGACGATGACGCCGTCGGTGAGCTCCTCCCACCCGGCGTCGCCGAGGTGGCGGGTCACCAGCGGCTTGGGGTGGCCGGAGTAGCCCACGGTCACGGTGAGGCGGGTGCCCGCCTCCGCCTCCCCGTCGAGGGTGAGGACGACGCGGTGCGACCGGGTCGTGAACTTCTTCAGCCCGGGCGCGCCGTCGCGGGCGGCGGGCTTGGAGCGCGCGGCCTTGCGGGTGCTGCGGGCCGCCTGGTCGCGGGACCAGCCCGAGGCCACCCGAACCTTGCCCACCGAGAGGTGCGCGAGGTCGAGCACCAGCCGGTCGGTGGCCTCGAGGACCTCGACGTCGAGGACGGCGCGGCCGTCGAGCCGGTTGCCCTCGACCGCGTAGTCGAGCTCCAGGTCGTAGTGCCGGACGGCGAAGCTGCGGTCGCCGTGCCCGGGCAGGTAGTCGTCGGCGGTGGGCAGCCCCATCAGCGCTCGGCCCCGGTCACGAGACGGTCCACGGCCCGATCGGGTTACCGATCCAGACCGTCTTGTCCGGCAGGCTCTCGCCCCTCATCACCAACGACACGGGGCCGACCGTAGCGTGCCGTCCGATACCGGCCGCGGGCAGGATGACGGAGTTCGGGCCGAGCGTGGCGCCCGCCGCGAGGGTCACGGTGTCGCACGCCAGCACCCGGTCGTGGAAGAGGTGCGTCTGCACGACGGAGCCGGCGTTGACCACCGCCCCGTCGCCCAGGGTCACCAGGTCGGTCTCCGGCAGCCAGTAGGTCTCGCACCACACGCCGCGCCCCACCCGCGTGCCCATCGAGCGGAACCACCACGTCAGCAAGGGGCTGCCGGTGACCAGCCGCGCGAACCACGGCGCGGCCACCGACTCCACGAACGTGTCGGCCAGCTCGTTGCGCCACACGAACGAGGACCACAGCGGGTGGGTGCCCACGCGGTGCCGCCCGACCAGCAGCCACTTCGCGAGGGTGGCGGACGCCGCGGCCACCAGCCCGGCCAGGACCAGCCCGGCCACCACCGCGCCGAGCCCGGCCAGGGCCGCCGGCCCCGTCCCCGGGCCCGCCGCCTGCCAGGCGAGCAGCCCGGCCGAGGCGACGAGCGCGTGCAGCAGCACCCCGAGGAGCACCGGCACGGCCCGCGCGGCCTCCCAGCAGCCGCGGGCGATCTTGAGGGAGCGCGACGGCGCGTACGTGCGGGCGTCGTCGCCCTCCTCCGCTGCGCGGCGCAGGGGCGCCGGCGGGCTGCCGACCCACGACTCCCCCTTCTTCGCGGTCTTGCGCCGCGGCGCGGCCGAGAGCACCGCCACGAGGCTGTGCTTGGGCACCTTGCGCCCCGGCGCGGCCATGCCGGAGTTGCCGACGAACCCGCGCTTGCCGACCTTGACCCGCTCGACGCGCAGCCACCCGCCGCCGAGCTCGTAGCCGCCGATGAGGGTGTCGTCGGCGAGGAAGGCACCGTCGCCGACGCTGGCCATCGCGGGCACCATGAGCACCGTCGAGGCCTCCACGTCCTCCCCGACGCGGGCGCCCAGGAGGCGCAGCCACACGGGCGTGAGCTGGCTGGAGTAGAGCGGGAACAGCCACGTGCGGGCCTCGTCGAGCACCCGGACGGTGGCCCACACCCGCAGCGCCCGGCCGCTGCGCACGGGGTAGGCGCCCGGCGTCAGGCCGGCGCCGCACACCCGCACCAGCGCGAGCACGAGGACGGCGAGCAGCACCCAGCCGAGCACCGCACCGGGCACCAGCCAGGCGAGCAGGCGGCCGAGCGCCGCACCCGTCGTGGCCGCCCGGTCCGCCCCGCTCAGCGGCAGCACGGCCAGGCCGGCGACCGCCACGGCCAGCGCCGGCAGCAGGCCGACGCCCAGCCCGGTCGCCGCGTAGGCACCGACCCACGCGCGGCTGCTCGCGGGGCGCTCGTCCCACGGACCGCGGGCACGGCCCCGCGCCTTCGCGGCCGGGGCACCCGACCAGTACTCGCCGGCGGGCACCTGCCCGAAGACCGCGGAGCCGGGGGCGACCTCGGCGCCCTCCCCCACGTCGGCGCCCGGGAGCAGGCTCGAGCGGGTCCCGACCCGAGCGCGCTTGCCGACGCGCACCCGGCCGAGGTGCAGGCGGTCGCCGTCGATCCAGGAGCCGGTGAGGTCGACCTCCGGCTCGATCGAGGCACCCCGACCGAGCTCGAGGAACCCGGTGACCGGCGGGACGGCGTGCAGGTCGACGTCCTTGCCGACCCGGGCGCCGAGGAGGCGGGCGTACCAGGTCATGAAGGGCGCCGAGGTGAGGGACGTGGCACCGACCTGGTCGACCGCCCGCTCGGCCACCCACAGCCGCAGGTGGACCTGCCCGCCCCGCGGGTAGGTGCCGGGCTCGACCCCACGCAGGAGGAGTCGCGCCAGCCCGGCGCCGAGCAGCATCCGGCCCGGCGGGGTGAGGAGGACGACGGCCGCGGCGAGCAGCAGCCACCAGGGCGCCAGCGGCAGCGCCGTCACTCCGAGCAGGTGCCCGGCCGCGGAGGCCAGCAGCGTCCACGTGAGGTAGCGCGGCGCCGCCAGGGCCCGTAGCCCGACGAGGGCGGCCACCTGCCCCGCCTGGGTCTTGGGCGGGATCGGCGGGACGTCGCGATCGGCCAGGTTGCCGGG
Source organism: Nocardioides sp. GY 10127 (assembly GCF_004919085.1). Lineage (GTDB taxonomy): Bacteria > Actinomycetota > Actinomycetes > Propionibacteriales > Nocardioidaceae > Nocardioides. The sequence continues at coordinate 280,606 of NZ_STGL01000003.1, forward strand.
CCCGGCCAGGGAGTCGAGGTAGCCGGCCAGGCCCGCGACCGTCGGGTGGTCGTAGAGGTCGCCGACGGTGATCTCGGGGTGCTCGCGCCGCAGCAGGCCGATCACCTGGGCCGCGGCCAGGCTCCCGCCGCCCAGGTCGAAGAAGTCGTCGGCGGCCGTCTGCGGCCCGGCACCCAGGACGTCGGCGAACACCTCGGCCACCCGGGCCGCGGTGCCGTGCAGGTCCCCCGCGGCCCGGCCGGGACCCTCGGCCCCACCCGCGCCACCACCGGCGGACGGCGTGAGCGGCCACGGCAGGGCGTCCCGGTCGACCTTCCCGGAGGTCCGCGTGGGCAGGTCGTCCACCAGCGCCAGACGGGGCACCAGGGCGGCGGGCAGCTCGGCGCGCAGCCGCTCCAGCGCCCGCCCCTGCTCGAACCGCTCGTCGACCACCACGTAGCCGACCAGGAGCTGGTTGCCCGCGCGGGAGCGGCGGACGGCGGCGGCCGCGCCGAGCACGCCGTCCTGGGCCAGCAGCGCCGCGTCCACCTCGCCCAGCTCGATGCGCCGCCCGCCGAGCTTGACCTGGTCGTCGGCCCGGCCACCGAAGAGCAGGCCCGCGGGGTCGCGCACCACCAGGTCCCCCGAGCGGTAGGCGCGCTCCCAGCCGAGCGTCGGCATGGGCGCGTACTTCTCGGCGTCCTTGGCCGGGTCGAGGTAGCGGGCCAGGCCCGCGCCGCCGATGATCAGCTCGCCGGTCTCGCCCTCGGCCACCTCGCGGCCCTCGCCGTCGACGACCGCAAGGTCCCAGCCGTCGAGCGGGAGGCCGATCCGGATCGGCCCCTCGGCGTCCACCAGCGCCCCGCAGGCCACCACCGTCGCCTCGGTCGGCCCGTAGGTGTTCCACACCTCGCGGCCCGGGCGCACCAGGCGCGGCGCGAGCTGGGCGGGGAACGCCTCGCCGCCCAGGATGAGCAGGCGGACGCGGTCGAGCGACTCGTCGGGCCACAGGCTCACGAGAGTCGGCACGGTCGAGACCACGGTGACGTCGTTGGCGACCAGCCAGGGCCCCACGTCCATGCCCGACCGCACCAGGGCGCGCGGCGCGGGCACGAGCGTCGCGCCGTGCCGCCAGGCGAGCCACATCTCCTCGCAGGACGCGTCGAAGGCCACCGAGAGCCCGGCCATCACCCGGTCGCCCGGGCCCAGCGGTCGCTCCTGGAGGAAGAGGGCCGCCTCGGCGTCCACGAACGCGGCGGCGTTGCGGTGCCGCACCGCGACGCCCTTCGGCGTGCCCGTCGAGCCGGAGGTGAAGATGACCCAGGCGTCGTCGTCCGGGGTGGGGTCGGTGCGCTCCCGGGGCTCGCGACGACCGGTGCTCTGCTCGGTCCGCTCGGTGCGCTCGGGGCCTGGGGCCGGGACGCGGGGCTCCACCACCAGGTCCGCGCCGATGACGGCGGCCACATCGGCCTCCCCGAACACCAGCCGCGCCCGCTCGTCGGGGTCGTCGACGTCCACCGGGACGTAGGCCGCGCCGACCAGCAGGGTGCCGACGATCGCGAGGTAGAGGTCCGTGGTGCCGCTGGGCACGCGGACCCCGACCTTGTCGCCGGGCCCGATGCCCAGGGCAGCGAGCTCGTCGGCCAGCTCGTGGCCGGCCTCGAGCATCTCGGCGTAGGTGAGCCGCTCGGTGCCGGAGTCGAGGGCCACGGCGTCCGGCGCACCCGCGGCCGTCGCCTCCAGGACGTCGACGAGGGTCCGCGGCGCGGGCGCGAGGTGGCCCCGTCGCAACGGGTCGGGCGCCGCCCCGGGCGCGGGGCGCCCCTCGGTGCGGTGCTGCGGCTCGTCCTGCGGCACGTCTCCCCTCTCCTGGGCCGCGCCCCTCGCGGCCCGGAGGCATCCTGGCGCACCCGGGTGAACAGCGGGTGTGACCGGCCTCCGACCCGCCTCCGGCCCGCACCACGGCCCGTCCCCGGTGAACCCCTCCCGACGGATGCCGGAAAGGACTAACGTCCCACCGGTGACCCCCGCCCCGCGTCGCGCGCCGTCCCGGCACGTGACGCTGCGCGACGAGACCCCGCTGGCCGGCCCCCGCATCGACGTCAACGTCCGGCTGGGCTGGCTGACCCGGATGGCGCGCCTCCTGCACGGCGCCCCGCAGCTGCGGCGGATGGCCGCCACCCTCGGCGTCGGCACGAGCACCCTGCACCGGCTGGAGATCGGCGAGCTGCGGGACGCGGGCCTGCTGCGCGGCTACGAGGAGCTCTTCGCCCTCCAGCCCGGCGCCCTGCGCGGCGCCATCGGTGCCACCGCGCGCACCTTCCCCCAGGACGTGGTCGCCGACCGGCGGCCGGACCTCGGGCCCGGCGACGTGCGCCGGGTCTCCGCCCTCACCGAGCAGCTGCTGGCCGGCCTCGAGCAGCCGCGCCGCACGCCGCTCGCCCCGGCCGGGCTGTGGCTCGACTGGGCCTCTGCCCTCGGTCGCCCTGAGGCCGTCGGCCTGCCCGAGACGATGGCCCTGGAGCTGCTGGACCGGCTGGCCGCCGAGCTCGGCCGCAGCGTCGGCCCCGGCTACACCACCCGCTACGAGGCGCTCTCCCGGATGCGCAGCGGCCCCTACGGGCACCTCGTCGTGGAGGTCGCCCGGCACCGCGTGGACCACCCGGGCATCCAGGCGCTGGCCGACCTCATGAGCGCCGTCGGTGAGCTCGAGGACGAGGCGGCCACCGCGTTCAGCGCCCACCTGCTGCTCGACCGACGGGACCGGGTCTCCCAGGCCGGCGTCCTGGCCCTCTTCAACCTGGCCGCCATCGGCGACGCCGAGCGGGTCTGGGAGGCGGCCCTCCCGCAGCTCCTCGAGGCCTACGCGGACGTCGAGCCGGGCACTCCTCGCCACGACTGGCTCTCCCACGCCCTCCGGTCGCTGCCGGGCAGGCTCGCGGAGAAGGCCCGGCCGTTCGTCCGCAAGCGCCTGGCCCCGGCCCCGCTCATCGACTTCGAGCCCGGTGAGGCGCTGCGGGCCGAGCGGGAGCGGGAGTGCCGACGCGCGGCGCTCTCGGTCACAGACGCGCTGGACCTGGAGGAGCAGCCGGTCCTCGCCCGCCTGCTCTACGACATGGGCACCGCCGTCCAGGACGACCGGGCGGTCACCAGCTACATGCTGCTCGGCGCCCACCCCGAGCTGTCCGCCCTCACCGACGCGGCGCTGTTCGAGCAGGCCCGGGGGGAGCAGGAGCCCGCCCTGGCCAGGCGCGCGGCCCGGCAGCTCGTCGGCGCGCGGCACGGGGCACCCGTCCCGGGCCTCGACGTCTGGCTGACCAGCCCCGACCCGCACCTGGCGGGCTTCGGCGTCCGACTGCGGGCGCTGGCGGGCGAGGCGGTCCCCACCGAGGGATGGGCGGCGCCCGACCGGCTCGACGCCCTCGACCCGGCGCTCGCCGGCCACCTGGTCAATGCGTGGGGCATGGCCGAGCAGATTGCTCCGCTGGAGACGGTGCGCGCCGGCGGCGGCCCCCACGCGTCCGCCGCCGACTGGTGGCTCGCGGAGGGTGGCCGGCTCGACGACGCGGCACCCTCGTCGTCCCCCTCCCCCTGGCCCGGTTCCGTCGAGGCCGCTTCCTGGAACACCACGGCCACCCTGCGCACGGGTCCGTAATTTCACCTCACCCGGTGCCGCTCGCGGCCTCGGGCGAGGAGGCCGCTCCGGACGGGGACAGCGTGCGGAGCGGTCCTCCCGACGGCGGAGGCCCCAGGCGCGGGACATGGGGCGCGTGGGGTCCTCGCCGGCGTGTCCGTGCGTCGGCGTGTCGGTGCGTCGGCCCTCAGGCCATCGGCACCGCGACGTCCGCGCCGCCCTCCACCGTGAGCCGGTCGCCCATCCGCACCCGCATCGGGCAGGGCGCGAAGCGTCCGGCCATCACCGCCTCGCCCTGCCGGAAGGTGGGGGCTGCGGCCGCCATCGCGGGCGGCAGGTAGCCGAAGAGTCGCGAGACGTCCTCCACGTCGGCGGGGCTGTTCATCCGCATCATCACGAGGTTGTCGCACTGGGAGACGACCTGCTCGTGCACCTTGGACGGCCGCTGGGTCGAGAGCAGCAGCCAGAGCCCGTACTTGCGCCCCTCCGCGGCCACCTGGATCAGGCGCTCCACGAGGAGCTTCTGCACCTGGCCCTGGGGCTCGGCCGGGCAGACGTGGTGGGCCTCGTCGATGACGATGAGCACGGGGCGGCGCTCGTGGCGGCGCGCCCACAGTCGCTCGACCAGGTCGAGGCACACCGCCGCCGACTCCCGGGGGTCGGCGAAGCCGGCCAGGTCGAGGACGGTCGCCCGACCGCCCTGCTCGACGACCTCGGCCGCCGACGGCTGCTCCCCTGCCCAGACCTCCCAGGCGTCCAGGCCGAGGTTCTGCACCCGCTGCGCCAGCGCCCGCTCGTCCGAGCCCCCGCGCAGGAGGGTGTCGAGAAATCCGTCGAGCGTGCGGGGCGGGTCCAGCACCGGGGTGCCCGGCTCGTTCCTGCCGCCGAAGGAGTGGACGAACAGGTTGTACTCGTCGCGGTCGGCCAGCGGGTCCAGGCGCAGGACGGCCGCCTGGGCGGCGCGCGGCATCGTCGCGAAGCGCAGCCGCAGCGGCTCGGTCGGTGCCCTGGTGCCCAGCACGCGCACGCCGAGGTCGGCGATCCGGGCGGCCAGGTCGGGCGCGACCTCCGCGCGGGCCCGCCCGAGCTGGGAGAAGTCCGCGTTGGGGTCCAGGACGACGAGCGGCAGTCCGGTGCCGAGGAGCAGCTGCTCGAGCAGCACCCCCAGGGCGTAGGTCTTGCCCGAGCCGGACTGCCCGCAGAGGAACGTGTGCCGGTTGAAGCCGGACGCTCGCAGCAGCGCGTCCGCGGAGGCCCCACCGGTCTGCCACCGGCCGATCCGCAGGCCCGCGCCACCGGCGGCCTGGAGCGCGGCGACCTCGTCGGGCCCCGCCAGCGAGGCCGCGGCCTCGAACGGGGCGACCTCCGCCGTCCACGAGGAACCGCCGGCGGCGCCCTTGCGGCTCAGACCCAGGACGGCGCCGCCGTCAGGGCGCTGGGCCTGGAGCAGGACGTCGCCGGCCTGGGTCGGGGCGACCAGGAGGTCGCCCGGGGTCAGCCCGCCGCCCGCGAACGAGCGACCGTCCGGCGAGGCGACCTGCACGCGACCGTCCACGCCCGGCTCCCGTCGATCCCGTCGATCCCGTCGGTCCTCAGGCGTGCGTCGGCTCGGAGTCCGAAGGCGTGGTCAGCCCGGCCACCCGCGCGCTGGTGAGGTTCGAGCGACCGGCGATCATCACCGCGAAGCCCTCGAAGAGCATCTCGATCCCGAGCAGGACGCCGAGCAACGTGAACGAGGCCGCGAACAGGTTGAACAGGATGACCAGGCCCAGCAGGGTCGACATGCCGCCGCTGATGATCAGGGGCACGCGGGCCTCCTTGATCTGCACCGCAGCCGCCAGGCGGGCGATGCCGGTGGTGAGGAACATGGCGCCCGCCACCAGGGTCAGCGAGACGGCCGCGACCGCGGGGTTGCGGACCATGACCAGGCCCAGGACGGTGAAGAGCCCGCTGCCCAGCAGGCCCGTCCAGAAGCCCTCCTTGCCGATGCGGGTCAGGGCGATCACGAGCCCCACGACACCCAGGATCAGCGTGGTCCACCCCGTGAACAGCACGGAGACCACCGTCGCCACCGTCGCGTAGGACAGCACGATCACGCCGCCCAGGACCATCAGTCCGCCGAGCAGCAGGTCCCACCCGGTCCGGCTCTTCACAGCCTCAGCCATGCCACTCACTCCTCGTCATCGGACCGCCACCCCTCAGCAGCGGCTCACCCGTTCACACTGGCGAGGCACAGGTCCGGCCCGCCTCACACGCAGCGGGTGAGACGGTGCCTCCTGCCAGGGACGTCGCGACGGCTGAGCGCGGCTCAGGCCGGGCCCGCCCCACGATCACGGGGGTCGAGGAGGTAGTCGGCCAGGTCGATCTGCCGGGTCAGCGTCCAGTAGTCGATGATCCGCCAGGGCAGCACGGAGACCACCCGGCCGTCGGCGTTGCGGTACCAGTTGTCCATCGCGGGGTGGGTCCACACCATCTGCGCGTGGGCCTCGTCCACGCGCCGGTTGTACTCGTCGCAGACGTCCTGGCGGCACTCGAGCGCCGCAGCGTCCTGCTCCACCATCGCGGCCAGCGCCGAGAGCACGTAGCGGACCTGGCACTCGAGCATCGTGATGAAGCTCCCCCCGTGACCCAGCGCCGTGTTCGGCCCGGTCATGACGAACAGGTTCGGGAAGTCGGGAACGGTGATCCCCAGGTAGGCGCGCGCGTCGTGCTCGCCCCACGTCTCCACGGTGCTGGCGCCCGAGCGGCCTCGCACCTGCATCGGGTGCAGGAGGCGGTCGGCGTGGAAGCCGGTGGCCAGGACGACGACGTCGAACTCGCGCTCCACGCCCGCGCCGTCCACGAGGCCGGTCTGAGTGACGGCCTCGACCCGCTCCGTGACGAGGTCGACGTGCTCGCGCCGCAGCATCGCGAACCAGCCGTTGTCGAGCAGCATCCGCTTGCCGAAGGGCGGGTAGTCGGGCAGCGCCTTGGCCACGAGGTCCTCGCGGTCGCCCAGCTGGTCGCGCAGGTAGCGCTCGTAGAACCGGCGGTGGCCGTGGTTGGCGGCGTTGATCGAGGCGCGCTCCTCCGGCCAGTCGGGGTCGACCTGGAGGGTCGGGTGCACCTTGTCGTTGAAGATCCAGGACAGACGCGCGCGGTACCAGTGGCGGTAACCGGGGACGTGGGTGTTGAGCCAGTGGACGTCGTCCCCCACCGGCTCGAAGTAGACGTCGTTGGGCGCCACCCACTGCGGCGAGCGCTGGAACACCGTCAGGGAGCCGACCGTGTCCACGATCGCCGGGCCGACCTGCATCGCGCTCGCACCCGTGCCCACGATCGCGACGCGCTTGCCGGCCAGGTCGGCGACGGAGAGGTCCTCCGGCCACCGCGCCGTGTGGAAGATCGGCCCACGGAACGACTCCAGCCCGGGCAGCGCCGGCACCTTGGGCCGGTTGAGCAGGCCGACCGCACTGATCAGCACCGGCGCCTCGAGCACCTCCCGGGTGCCGTCGGCAGCGCGGGCCGTGACGCGCCAGCCGTGAGCCTCCTCGTCCCAGTCGGCGGCCTCGACCTCCACGCCGAACCGCACCCTCTCGCGCAGGCCGTGGGCGTCGGCGAAGGAGTCCAGGTAGGACTGCACCTCGTCGCGCTTGCCGAAGTGAGTCGACCAGTCGTGGTCGAAGAACGAGTACGAGTACAGGTAGCTGGGGGTGTCCACGCCCGCGCCCGGGTAGCGGTTCTCGTACCAGGAGCCGCCCACGCCGTCGTTCTTCTCCAGGACGACGTGCTCGACCCCCGCCTCCGCGAGCCGCACCGACGCCAGCATCCCACCGATGCCGGCGCCCACGACGATGGCCCGCAGGCCGTGCCCGGGCGGCAGCGGGTCGACGGCGGGCCGGGGCGTGCCCCGCACGATCTCCGCCATCATCGGCGCGAACTCGGCGGGCACCTCCTCACCGGCCGTGAAGTCCAGGAGCTCCATCACCTGCTCGTCGCTCGGGTCCGGCAGCGCGACCGGCCGCCCCGCCCAGTGCGCGCGCAGCGCCGCGGCCACGGCCGCGCGCACGTCGTCCTGCACCACCTCGGGCAGGCCCCCGGTGCGGTTGTCGTCCATGCCACGCGGGCGGGTGGGGCGGTAGCGGGGAGCCAGCCAGGAGCGGTCCCCCGTGAGCTGCACCAGCACGGCGAGCAGGGTGGGGACGTTGGCGGCGCGCAGGGCCTCGTCCAGCCGTGAGGCGTCGAGGGGGGCCGCAGGTGCGTCGACGAGCTCCTGAGTCATGGCCGCAAACTAACCGCTGTCAGTCCTCTTGCCAACCAGGGTCGATCGACCTCGGCACCACGGGAACAATTTCGCTCCGATGCTTGACGCGTTCAGGCCACATCCCCGACGCTCTGCGACGTAGGTCACACTAACTACCGTCAGTGTCAGGGAGAGAGCAATGGAGCTGAGCGAGGCGATGCGGTCCACCGGGACCTGCCGCTACTACACCGACGAGCAGGTGCCGGACGACGTCCTGCGCGCCGCGTTCGACGACGCCCGCTTCGGGCCGCAGGGTGGCAACCGCCAGCCGGTGCGTTGGATCGTCGTCCAGGACGCCGAGAAGAAGAAGCGTCTCGCGGAGCTCTACCTGCCCTACTGGGAGGGCTACTACGCGATGGTCGTGGAGGGCACCAAGGCCGTCGGTGCCGTGCCCGCGACCGTGGAGAGCGCCAACCACTTCGCGCACCACCTCGCCGAGGTCCCCACGCTCATCGTCGTGTGCGCGGAGATGGACGGCATCCACCCGACCGACCACGAGCTCGGTCGGCTGAGCGTGGTCGGCGGCGCGTCGATCTACCCCACCGTCCAGAACCTGACCCTCGCGCTGCGCCAGCAGGGGGTGGCCTCCGCGCTCACCACGCTGCTGTGCGCGGAGGAGCCGGCGGTCCGCGAGATGCTGTCCATCCCCGACGGCTTCATCACCGCGGCGCTGCTCGCCGTCGGCTACCCGGCCAAGGGCTTCCCTCGCAAGCTCACCCGTAGCCCCGTCGAGGAGATCGTCTTCCGCGACGACTTCGCGACCCCGATGTACGCCTGAGGACGCCTGCGATGACCGAGCTGACCGACGCTCCTCCCCTCTCCCCCGCCGCGAGCGGCTCCGTCGACGGGGAGCGCGGGCTGTCCCCGCTCCAGCGCAGCCCCCTGGGCCGTGCGACCCTCGGCGACCAGCTGCGACGACAGGCGCGCACCCTGCGCGGCAAGGCCGCCGTCGTGGCGCACCACCCCGACGGCACGCGCGTCGCCACGAGCTACGCGGAGCTGGACGCGTGGTCCAACCGCTTCGCCCACGCCCTGCTCAGGCTGGGTGTCGGCAGGGGTGACCGGATCGCGGTCATGGCCCGCAACCGGGTCGAGACCCTGGTCGCCTACTACGGTGCGCTCAAGGTCGGGGCCGCCTACTCCGGGATCAGCGCCCTGTTCGGCCCCCGCGAGGTGGGGCAGCAGCTCGGCAACCTCGAGCCGGCCGTCGTCGTCGTCGCGGCCGAGCACGTCGGCGTGGTCGAGGAGGCCCTGGCGGACGGCAGCGGGGTCTCCCGGGTGGTGATGGGGGCCGAGGCGCCCGGTTGGCACTCGTTCGACGCCCTGTGCGCGGACGCGCCGGACACCGAGCCCGACTGCGAGGTCGACGAGCTCGACCTCGCCCAGGTCATCTACACCAGCGGCACGGAGGCGGCGCCCAAGGGCGTGATGATCACCCACCGCAACTACCTCGTCTCGACCACACCCGCCTACACGTGGGGGCTGCGCTGCCTGCCGGACGACGTCTGGCTCTACGTGATGCCCTTCCACACCATCGCCGGCATCGGCTCGGCCACCTCGTTGCTCACGCTCGGCGCGACCCTCGTGCTGCCCGCGAGCGTCGAGGCCGGGGCCTCGCTGCGCCTCATCCGGACCGAGGGCATCTCCGTCATCGCCCAGACCCCGACCTTCTTCATCGCCTTGGCCAACCACCCGGACTTCGGGCCGGACACGGTGGGGACGATGGAACGCTGCCTCACCTACGGCGGCCAGGTCTCCCCGCACGCGCTGGACGCCTGGGCGGCCGCCGCGCCGGCCGCGGTCTGGGGCACCTACTGGGGGCAGTCCGAGCTCACCCAGCTCGGCTGTGTCGGCTGGTTCAAGCGCCTGGAAGACATCCCCGACCACGACCCGACCTGGATCGGCAAGCCCGTCGGACACCTCGAGGTGCGGGTCGTCGACCCGCTGGGGCAGGACGCGGAGAGCGGCGAGCTCTGGTGCCGCACGCCGTCGGTGATGTCCGGCTACTTCCGTGACCCCGAGCGCACGGCGGCCGTGCTGGCCGACGGCTGGGTGCACACCGGCGACATCGTCCGGCAGGACGCCGACGGGAACCTGTTCTTCCTCGACCGCAGCAAGGACATGATCAAGTCCGGCGGCCTCAACGTCTCCTCGCAGGAGGTGGAGCGGGCCCTGCAGGCCCACCCCGACGTCGAGCGGGCCGCCGTGGTCGGGCTGCCCGACGACTACTGGTCCGAGGTCGTCACGGCCTTCGTCGTCCTGCGGGCCGGGGCGAGCGCCACCGGCGAGGAGCTGCGCGAGCACTGCCGTGGTGAGATGGCCTCCTACAAGGTGCCCAAGGCGGTGCACCTGCTGGACGCCCTGCCGACGGACCCGCAGGGCAAGCTGCTCAAGCGGGAGCTGCGGCGCGAGCACGGGAGAGGGGCGCAGTAGTCCTGGACGCACCGGCCCACGAGGACCCCTCCCCCGCCACGTCCGCCCCCGCCACGTCCGCCCCCGGTCGCGGCGCCCGACCCGCGACCCTGCGCCGGCGGGAGGAGATCCTCGTGGCGGCGGCCGCCTGCTTCGCCGAGCAGGGGTACCACGCGGTGGGCATGCGGGAGATCGCGGAGGCGGTGGGTATCCGCGGGGCGAGCCTGTACAACCACTTCGGCTCCAAGGAGGAGATCCTCCACGCCATCGCCCTGCGGATGACGCGGGACTGGGACGAGCAGCACCTGCCGGTGCTCGAGACCGGTGGGCCGCCCGACGAGCGGCTGGCCGCCCTCGTCCGGGCCCACGTCCTCAGCCTCGCCGAGCACCGCGTGGAGCACCTGGTGAGCCTGCGCGAGCTCTCCGCCCTCACCCCCGAGCACCGTGCGCAGGTCGTCGACTACCGGCGCTACTACCAGCGGCGCGTCCGCGACGTCATCGCCGCGGGCGTGCGCGCGGGCGTGTTCACCGTCGAGGACGCCTCGCGGGCCGCCATCGCCGTGCTCGACATGCTGAACGGCATCGTGTGGTGGCTGCGCGACGACCACGACCTCGAGGCCCTCGCGGACGCCTACGTGACCTTCGCGGTCGACGGGGTGCTCGGTCGCCGCTCGGCCCCCGGCCCCGCGTCGGCCGCCGAGCCGGCCACGTGAGCGCACCCCTCGCGGGCGTCCGGGTGGTCGAGCTGGCCGGGCTGGGGCCGGTCCCCCACGCCGGGATGGTGCTCGCCGACCTGGGCGCGGACGTCCTCCAGGTCCGGCGCGCCTCGCGGGCCGCTCCCGACGGGGTGCCCGACGCCGACGCCGCGCTGTGGCGCGGGCGCCGGGTGCTGGAGGCCGACCTCAAGGAACCAGCCGATCTGGCGGTGGTGCAACGCCTCGTGGACGCTGCCGACGTGCTCGTCGAGGGGTACCGGCCCGGCACCGCGGAGCGGCTCGGGCTGGGGCCCGAGGAGTGCCTGGCCCGCAACCCGGGGCTGGTCTACGCCCGGATGACCGGGTGGGGACAGACCGGACCGCTGGCCCGGACCGCCGGCCACGACCTCACGTACCTGGCGACCACCGGGCTGCTCGGGCTCATGGGCCCGTCCGACGGCCCGCCCGTGCCACCGCTGAGCCTGGTCGCCGACTTCGGCGGCGGCTCCATGCTGCTCGTCACGGGCGTCCTCGCCGCCCTGCTGGAGCGGGTCACCTCAGGCCGCGGACAGGTCGTGGACGCCGCCATGGTGGATGGCGCGAACCTGCTCGGCCAGCTCCAGCTCTCGTGGCTGGCGGCCGGCCGCAGCACGGGCGACCGGTCGAGCGACCTGCTCAACGGCAGCGCCCCCTGCTACGCCACCTACGCCTGCGCCGACGGACGCTTCGTCGCCGTGGCGGCGCTGGAGGACCCGTTCTGGCTCGCCCTGCTCGCCGGGCTGGAGCTGGACCCCGACCTGCTCGGGGCACGGTGGGAGGCCGCGGACTGGCCGCGGCAGCGGGCACTCCTGGCCGGCCGCTTCGTCACCCGCACCCGCGACGAGTGGGCGCGGGTCTTCGACGGGTCGGACGCGTGCCTCGCACCCGTCCTGGACCACCAGGAGGCGCTCACCCACCCCCACGCCGTCGCACGCGGCGCCTTCGTCGAGGTGGACGGTCACCCGCAGGCCGCGCCCGCCCCTCGCTTCTCCCGCAGCCGGCCGAGGAGACCGACCGGTCCCGTCCCGGTGACCTCGGCCGACGCTCTCGCGACCTGGGCGCGGCCCGCGGACCCGGGCGCCACGCCCGCCTGACGAACGCATCCCCGCCGGGGGTCCTCCGGCACGGCCCTCCCGGACCGCTGCGGAGGAGTCTGGAGGCGTGACCGAGACGCTCGTCCGCTCCCCTGGACGGCACCGGTGGGGCCTGGTGGCCGCCGGCGTCGGGGCGGGTGCGGCCTGGGTGGCCGCGTACCGGGTCAACGGCCTCGTCTGGGAACCGTTGCTCACCCACGTCCTGGGTCTCGACCCGGCGTCCCGGACCTACGAGACGGTCCGGTTCTTCTGCTACGACACCGTGAAGATCGTCCTGCTGCTCGCCCTCATCGTCTTCGTGGTCACGGTGCTGCGCTCGTTCATGAGCCTGGAGCGCACCCGCGCGCTGCTCGGCGGCCGGAGGGAGGGCGCCGGCAACGTGCTCGCCGCGGGGCTCGGCGTCGTCACACCGTTCTGCTCGTGCAGCGCCGTGCCCGCGTTCATCGGCTTCGTGGCGGCCGGGGTGCCGCTCGGCGTGACGCTGAGCTTCCTCATCGCCAGCCCGCTGGTCAACGAGGTGGCGATCGGCCTGCTGCTGAGCCTGTTCGGCTGGCGCGTCACGCTGCTCTACGTCGGCGCGGGGCTGACCGTCGCCGTGGTCGCGGGGTTCGTCCTGGGGCGGCTGCGGCTGGAGCGGTGGGTCGAGCCGTTCGTGCTGGAGACGCGGCTGGACGGCGAGCCGGTGGACCCCGGCGCCGGCCTCACGATCGAGCAGCGGATCGCGATGGGCGCACAGGAGGTGCGCAGCATCCTGCGACGGATCTGGCCCTACCTGCTCGTCGGCATCGGGCTCGGGGCGCTCATCCACGGCTGGGCCCCGGCCGACCTGTTCGTCCGCTACGCCGGCTCCGGGTCCGCCACCGGGGTCCTCGTGGCCGTCCTGCTGGGTGTGCCGCTCTACTCCAACGCGGCCGGCATCCTCCCGCTGGTCGAGGCGCTGTACGGCCAAGGGCTGCCGATGGGGACGCTGCTGGCGTTCATGATGGCGGTCGTGGGCCTCTCGCTGCCCGAGCTCGTCCTGCTCCGCCGCGTCCTGAAGCCCCCGCTGCTGGCGGTCTTCGTCGGCGTCGTCGCCGCCTCCATCGTCGGGGTCGGCTACCTGTTCAACGCGGTGCTCACCTGAGCCCGTGCCTCGTCCCCACGCACCGAAGGAGTCCTGCCATGGACGTGAAGATCCTCGGGCCCGGCTGCCGCAACTGCCGCGCCCTCGAGAAGGCCACCCGGGCCGCTCTCGACGGCCTCGGCCTCGCCGCGGACGTCGAGGAGGTGACCGACTACGCCGCGATCGCGGGCTACGGGGTCATGTCCACCCCCGGACTCGTCGTAGACGGCCGCGTGCTCGTCTCCGGACGGGTGCCCACCACCCGGGAGCTGACCGAGCTGCTCGCCGGAGCCGGCGGCTGAGGCGTGACGAGCGGTGAAAAACAGAGAACCCGCCAGGCTGTGCCTGGCGGGTTCTCTTACTTGTAGCGGGGACAGGATTTGAACCTGTGACCTCTGGGTTATGAGCCCAGCGAGCTACCGAGCTGCTCCACCCCGCGTCGGTGAATAGAACGTTACACGGATGGTGGGGACGTGCCAAATCGGGGGTGCTCCGACCGTCGCCCACGAGGACCGAACGCGCCCTCTGCCCCGCTCGTCACCGAGAAACCGCAGGTCAGCGCACTGCCCTCACACGCACCGACGGGTTCGGTCCTCGTGTGGACGAGGACCGAACCCGTCGGGTGGCCCGGGGCACGGGAGCGGCCGGGAGCGGTCGAGATGGGGTCGGAACGCTTCGGCGGGAGGGCCGATGTGGTGAGGGTTACTCCCCCGAGGCCGTGCTGGAGCCGGACGCACTCGCCGAGGCGGAGTCACTGGCCGACGAGCTGGCCGAGGCACTGGCCGACGAGCTGGCCGACGCCCCCGACGAGGAGCCCCCGTCAGCCAGGGTCAGCGCCCGGCTGATGTAGCCCTGCGCCTTCTCCACCTGGTCCTGGTACTCGCCGAGGTCGCCGTCCGCGTAGGCCTTGTCGGCCTTGTTGAACGCCGTCTCGGCGCGCTGGAGCAGCTCGTTGATCTTCTCCTGCGTCGTGCCGGTCAGCTTCGAGCCGCCCGAGCCGGACCCGGAGCCCGATCCCGATCCGGAGGTGTCCGAGCCGGAGGTGTCCGAGCCGACGTTCGAGAGCAGGTCGTTGAGCGACTCCCGCAGCGTCGAGCCGATGCCCACGTTGTTGCCGTAGGCGGTCGTGACGAACCGCAGCACCGGGTAGGACGCCTCGGACGCCTGGCGCCGCACGTAGATCGGCTGGACGTAGAGGAACCCGTCGTCGAGCGGCACCGTGAGCAGGTTGCCGCGGATGACGGTGCCGTCGGTGCGGTTGTACTGCGCCAGGGCGTCCGCGATGTCCTCGTCGGAGGTGAACGTGTTCGCCACCTGCTCCGGGCCGGGGGTGTTCTCGTTCGGCAGCTGCAGCACGCGGATCGTGCCGTAGTCGTCGCTGGTGGCGTCGGAGTCCACCGAGATGTAGGACGCCAGGACGGCTCGCCCGATCGGCACGAACACGGACGTGAGCGACCAGGTCTGGCCGTCCGAGGTCGTCCCCGACCCGTCGGAGGCGGACGAGGAGCCCGAGGAGCTCTTGCCCGACGAGCCCGAGGAGCCCGACGAATCCGACGAGCCCGACGCGTCCGCGGCGGTGCCCACGTAGTCGTCCCCGACGAAGAGCCGGTAGGGCGGCTGGTAGGACGTGCCGCTGGTGGTCGGGTCCGCGGGGACCTCCCAGCGGTCGTTGCCCTGGTACCAGTCGTCGGCGTCGGTGACGTGGTACCTGGCGAGCTGGTAGCGCTGCACCTTGAACAGGTCCTCGGGGTAGCGCAGGTGGGACATGAGCTCGTCGGAGATGGCCGACTTCGGCTGCACCGTGCCCGGGAACGCCTTCATCCAGGTCTGCAGCATCGGGTCGGTGGTGTCCCACTCGTAGAGGGTCACCTCGCCCGTGTAGGCGTCGACGGTCGCCTTCACGGCGTCCCGCATGTAGTTGACCTCGTCGGTGGGGACGGTGGCGAGACCCGTGTCGTCGGCCCGCGAGTCGTCGATCATCTCCGAGTACGACTCCTTCTGGGAGCCGGGGTACTGGTCGGAGGTCGTGTAGCCGTCGATGATCCAGACGATGCTGCCGTTGACGACCGCCGGGTAGGGGTCGCTGTCCAGCGTCAGCCAGGGGGCGACCTTCGTGACCCGCTCGAGCGGGGTGCGGTCGTAGAGCACCTTCGAGTTCGCGTTGACGCGACCCGACAGCAGGAAGTTGGGGTCGCCGAAGCGGATCGCGTACATGAGCTTCTGGAACGTGTTGCCCACGTTGCCGTCGCCGGGGCCGGTGAACGTCGTCGTCGAGGTGGAGTCGCCCTGGAGGTCGAGCTCGATGTCGGCGGCGTCGTCGCTGGCCTTGCCCACGATCGAGTACTCCGTGGAGTCCTCGCCGTAGTAGATCTGGTCCTGGTAGCCGCCGGTCACGTCCTGCAGGTCGTCCTCGTTCGAGGCGGTGCCCTGCGCCCACTCCAGGCCGGCGGCGGAGTCGCTCCCGCTCGTCGAGGTGGACGAGTCGTCGCTCTCGACCTCGAGCTCGGCGCCGTCCTCGCGACCGCGCTGGTTGGCGTAGGCGGCGATGATGCCGTTGCCGTGGGTGTAGACGGTGTGGAGGTTCGACCAGTTCTGCTCGGGCACGCCGGCGGAGTTGAGCTCGCGGACGCCGAGCACGAGCGCGCGCTCGGTGCCGTCGACGTCGTAGCGGTCGACGTCCAGGACGTCGGCGGTGGTGTAGTAGTCGCGGACCTGCTGGTCCTGCTCGAAGGCGTCGGAGACGAGCTGCGGGTCGACCAGCGGGATCGACTTGGTCTGCCCGTCCAGCGCGGCCAGCGAGACCCCGAGGGTGTTCTCCGGGTTGAAGTCCGTCACCTCGACGTCGTCGATGCCGTAGGCGTCGCGGGTCGCCGAGATGTTGGTGGCGATGTAGTCCTGCTCCTTGTCGGCCTCCGACGGCTTGACCTGGAACTGCTGGACGACGCCCGGCCAGATGAGGCCGAGGATGACAGCCGAGAGCGCGAGCAGCGCCACGCCGACGCTGGGCAGCATCCACGTCCGGCGCCAGACGTTGACCAGGAAGAGCACCGCGCAGATGACGGCGATGCCGAGGAGGATGTTCTTGGCCGGCAGGACCGCGTTCTCGTCGGTGTAGGTGAGGCCGGTGATGAGCGAGCCGTTCTGGCTGGCCAGGTCGAACCGGTCGAGCCAGTAGTCGAGGGCCTTGGTGAGCACGAGCAGGCCGACGAGCAGGGAGAGCTGGGCCTGCGCGGCACCGGTGAACCGCTCCCCCGGCGCCTGGAGGTTGATCCCGCCGTACAGGTAGTGCGTGAGCGCGGTGACGAGCGCCGTCACGACCAGCGTGGCCATCACGAAGTCGGTGACGAAGTGGTACCAGGGCAGGTCGAAGAGGAAGAAGCCGATGTCGCGGCCGAAGTAGTCGTCCGTCTGCCCGAAGTCGACGCCGTTCCGCCACAGCAGGAACTCCCGCCACGTGCCGGCCGCCGAGGCCCCGCCGAAGAGGAAGAAGACCCCGGCGACGGCGAGCAGCACCCAGCGCCGCACGGGCGTGACGGCGTCGCGGTAGCGGCGGACCCCGCCGGCGTCCGGCATGCCCACGAACAGCGGACGCAGGCGGTAGGCGATGAGCACGTTCACCGCGGCCACGACCGCCATGACCAGCCCGAACCCGATGAAGAGGCCGGCCCGCACGAGGAGCATCCGGTCCCAGACCGAGACGAACCCGCCCGCGGAGAACCAGGTGCGGTCCGTGTAGACCCCGGCGAACGTGGTGAGGCCGAAGAAGAACACCACCAGGGCGACGGCGGCGATGATCAGGGCACGGGTGCGACCGCTGAGGCCCTCCGGCCCCGGTGCCGCCCCGGCGGGCTGCTCGAAGGTGTCGCTCACGACTCTCCTGGTCTCCTCGGATCAGGTGCGCCACCCTGCGGTGCCGCGTGTGGGGGATCCTGGGCCCGTCAGGGGCCCGGTACGGCCGTGCCGGCCGCGGTGCGGGTCAGTCCTCGACCAGCGTGGCGGCCAGCAGCTCCAGCAGGGAGGGCACGAGGTCCGTTCCCCCCACGACGAGGTGGTCCTCGTCGTGACTGCGGAAGCGCATCGCACAGTACGTCGAACCGGACCGTGTCGTCCCGGCAACCAGCCGCATCTCCTGCCGATCCGGGTGGGTCGCGGCGAACGCGGCGGCCTCGTCGGGGTCCTCGGGGATCTCGGCGTCCGCGTCGGGCGGCAGGACGACGCGCTCGACCACCGCGGCGCAGCCGGCGACGGCGTCCGGCCAGACGATGCCGGGCAGGACCTCCTCGATCGCCGTGGCCGGGTCGAGCTGGTCCTGCTCGACCGGGGTGAACGAGCCGTCCTCGGACGGCTGGTCCAGACCCATCGCGGCCGCGAGCGCGGGCTCCTGGGCCACCAGGGCGGCGGTGTCGACGAGGGCGAACAGCCGGGCCGGCTGGTCCCAGCCCTGCTCGGCGACGTGCTTCTCGACCTCGAGCACGGCGCTCGCCAGGGCGGGGTCGGCGTCAAGGTCGGCGCGCACGGCGTCCGCGGTCTCGGGGAAGGGGTCGGCAGGCATCGCGGAGCCCGCGGCTGCCTCGTCGGGCCCGTCGGGCGTCTCGTCGGTCACGGTCGGCGCTCCTGGTCTGCTGGTGGTCCTGGTGAGCGGGGAGTGCGGGTGCTGCGGGGCGGGGCGTGCGGGGGGTGCGGGGGCGCCGTCGCGGGGTGCGGGGCTAGGACGCCGAGGCGTCGGAGCAGGAGGGGAGGTCGGTGCGGTCGGGGTCGGCGACCCACTCCTTCACCGACTTCAGCGCGGAGGCGAAGTCGTCCACGCGGACGAGCTCGGGCGAGCCGTCGTCGACCTCGAGCGCCTCGGCGCAGTTGTCGGCCGGCACCAGGAACAGCTCGGCGCCGTCGCGCTCGGCACCGGCGATCTTCTGCTGGATGCCGCCGATCTGGCCGACGGTGCCGTCCGCGCTGATGGTGCCCGTGCCGGCGATGGTGTGGCCGCCGGTCAGGCTCTCCTTGGTGAGCGTGTCGTAGACGCCGAGGGAGAACATGAGCCCGGCGCTCGGGCCGCCGATCGAGGAGTCGATGTCGATCGAGACCTGCACCGGGAAGACGTAGCCGACGGCCGGGACGAAGCCGACGTACTGGACGCCGTCGTTCTCCTCGGGCGTCACCGTGACCGACTTGCGCACGCCGTCACGCTCGACGAGCAGGGTGACGGAGTCCCCCTCGTCGGTGGCCCGGATGCGCTTGACCAGCATCTTGGCGCCGGTGATCTTCTCCCCGTCGATGCGCAGCAGCACGTCGTGCGCCTTGAGCTTCCCCGCGGCCGGGGTGCCCTTCTCGACGTAGGCGACCTGCAGGGCGGACGGCACGGTGTAGCCGAGCTCCTTGAGCGCCACCGCGACCGCCACGTCCTGCGACGTGACCATCTGGACGCTGCCCTCCTGCTCCTCCTCCTCGGCGCTGGTGGTGGAGGGGTGCACGTAGTCGTAGGGGTAGACGGCCTGGCTCGGGTCGAACCACGCGTAGAGGAGCTCGGGGAGCGACACCTTGCGGTCGCTGGCGGAGACGCTGACGGTCACCATCCGCAGCTGGCCGTCGTCGTCGTGGTACGCCTTCGCGCCGTCGACCGTGATGATCTCCGCGTCGCCGCTGCCACCCACGGCCTCGCCCGAGGTCCCCAGCACGTTGATGGTGGGCCCCGGCGCGTAGGTGGCGTACGGGAGTCCGACGAACATGGTCACGACGAGCAGCGCCACGACGACCGGCACGGCCAGGACGGCGGCCAGGGTGCGCTGCGTCATGGTCGAGATGGTCCCATGCGACCCAAGCCCGGCCGCCGGGCGGGTGGCGGGACCGGCCGCTCAGCTGCCCGGCGTCCGGGAGCGCCGGACGGCGAGGCCGGTGCCGCGGTCGGGCTCACGGCGGGGTGCCGCGTACCGCAGGGCCGTCGGTCGCTCCAGGCCCTTGCCGAGGCGCTCGAGCAGGACGTCGCGGTCCGGCTCGCGCCGCGTCCGCCCGGCCCAGCCCACCCAGAGCATGGCGAGCACGGTGACGACGGCCGCCGGGGCGAGCCAGAGCAGGATCTCCACGCGGTCACGGTAGGCGCGTGCCGCCCGGTCGTGGGCGCGGCGCGCGGGGCGGGCCGGGCCGGGACGAGGCGGGACGGGGCTCAGGGCGTGCCCACCCACTCCTCGCCGCCGTCGGAGAAGCGCTGGTGCTTCCAGATGGGTACCTGCTGCTTGAGGGAGTCGATGAGGTCGCGGGACGCCTCGAAGGCCACGTCGCGGTGCGGCGCGGCCGCACCCACCACCACCGCCACGTCCCCGATCCCGAGCGTGCCCACCCGGTGCACCGCAGCGAGGGCGCGCACCGCCGGGTGCCGCGCCGCCACCGCCTCGCAGACCTCGCGGAGGCGGGCCAGGGCCGTCGGGTGGCCCGTGTAGTCCAGGCCGTCCACGCCGCGGCCGTGGTCGTGGTCGCGCACGCGGCCCACGAAGAGGGTCAGGCCGCCGGCGTGCTCGTCGTCGCAGACCTCGACGACCTCGGCGACGTCCAGCGGGACGTCGCGCACGTCGACCAGCCGGACCACCGGCTCCCCCGATCCCACCGGCGCGTCGCCGGGCGTCGCGTCGGGCACGGGCGGCTCGGGGCTGGTCACCGCGCCAGCCTAGGTGGACGTCGCGGGCGGACCCCGGCCGGTCCGGTGCGCGGGCCCCGCGGTGCCGGTCCAGTTCGCGGGGCGCGCGGTGCCTGTCCAGTTCGCGGGGCGCGAACGGGCGTGGCCCACGGCAGCCACCTGGGTACCGTGGAGGCATGAGCGAGCGCCCGGGCGACGACGAGACCCCCAACCCCTTCAAGGGGACGCCCTTCGAGCACCTCTTCGGAGCCGGTTTCGGCGCCGGGGGCGGCCAGGGCTTCGACCTGTCCCAGATGTTCGGCGCCGCCGGCGGCGAGGGCTTCGACCTGTCGCAGGTGCTGGGGCAGATCCAGTCCATGATGCAGCCGTTCGACGGGCCCCTGAACTGGGAGCTGGCGGTCGACACCGCCCGCAAGACGGTCGCGCAGTCGCCGGACCCCTCCCCCGGCTCGCGCCAGCGGGACGCGGTCGCCGACACGCTGCGCCTGGCCGACCACTGGCTCGACTCGGCCACCGACATGCCGTCCGCCATCACCGCCACGGCCGCCTGGAGCCGCGCGGAGTGGGTCGTGGGCACGGCCGACGTGTGGCACACCCTCGTGCTGCCGGTCGCCGAGTCCTCCGTCGGCTCGGTCGGCAACGCCCTGCCCGAGGAGGCCCGCGCCATGTCGGGGCCGTTCATCGGGATGATCGGCAAGGCGATGGGCGCGATGCTCGCCCAGCAGACCGGGTCCGGCCTGGGCACCCTGGCCGGCGAGGTGCTGAGCGCGTCGGACATCGGCATCCCGCTCACCGAGCCGGGCCGCGCCGCCATCGTGGTCGCCAACGTCGAGGCCTTCGCCGAGGGCCTGGACGTCTCCTACGACGACGTCCTCCTCTACGTCGCGCTCCGCGAGGCCGCCCACGAGCGGCTCTTCGCCAACGTGCCGTGGCTGCGCGAGCACGTGCTGGCCGCCGTCACCGACTACGCCCGCGGGATCTCCATCAACACCGCCGCGATCCAGGAGCGGATGGAGGAGCAGATGCGGGGCGCCGACATGTCGGACCCGGCCGCCCTGCAGCGCCTGATGGAGGAGGGCATGTTCGAGCCGCCGCGCTCCCCCGGCCAGGAGGCCGCGCTCGCCCGGCTCGAGACCGCTCTCGCCCTCGTCGAGGGCTGGGTCGACGAGGTCGTCGGCCAGGCCACCGAGGGCCGGATGCCCGCCGCCGCGAAGCTCCGCGAGACGATGCGCCGGCGCCGCGCCAGCGGCGGCCCCGCCGAGGAGACCTTCGCGACCCTCGTCGGCCTCGAGCTGCGTCCCCGACGACTGCGCGACGCCAGCACCCTGTGGGGCTCGCTGCGCACCCGCCAGGGCACCGAGGGCCGCGACGGCGTGTGGACGCACCCCGACCTGCTCCCCACCGCCGCGGACCTGGACGACCCGCTGACCTTCCGCGAGGCGGCCTCGCAGCCCGAGGCGCTCACGGACGCCGAGTTCGACGCCGAGCTGGCCGCGCTGCTCGACGGCGGGCTCAGCGGCTCCGCACCCGAGGACGTGGTGGACGAGGACGGCGACACGGGCGACGACAGCGGCGAGGGCCCGGTCGCGACCCCCTGAACGGGGCCCGCTTCCACGCCTGCTTCGCTGGACCCGTGACCCTGCACGCCGACGCCGTCGCCCGCCTGGACGCCTGGACCGCTCCGACCCCGGAGCAGGCCCGGCTGAGGGACCGCTACCTCGCGCACCTGCGCGCGCACCCCGACGCGTGCCAGCGCGCCTGCCGGCCCGACCACCTGACCGCGAGCACGCTGGTGCTCTCCCCCGCCGGCGGGCACGTCCTGCTGACGCTGCACGCCAAGGCCCAGCAGTGGTTCCAGCTCGGCGGCCACTGCGAGGAGGGGGACGCGACGCTCGCCGCAGCCGCCCTGCGCGAGGCCACGGAGGAGTCGGGACTGGTCGACCTCGAGCTCGACCCGGTGCCCGTGCAGCTCTCCGAGCACGCCGTGCCGTTCTGCGGTGCGCCGACGGCACCCGGTGACCGCCAGGTGCACCACCTGGACGTCCGGTTCCTGGCCGTCGTCCGGGCCGACGCCGACGCCGTCGTGAGCGAGGAGTCCCTCGACGTCCGCTGGTGGCCCTCGGACGCCCTCCCGGACCCGCAGCCCGACATGGTCGAGCTCGTCGACCTGGCACGGGCCCGGCTGCTGGCCTGAGCGACCGGGCGGACAGTGCGTCGCCGGCCCGCCGGGCTCAGACGTCCTGGTCGACGCCCGTGGACGCGGCACCGAGCTCGCCGGCGTCCGCCCAGCCGAGCAGGTAGCCCTTCGCCCGCTCGGTGTGCGGGTAGCCGTTGACCCAGGCCCAGAACTGCTCGTCGTGGTTCGGCTCCAGCAGGTGGGCCAGCTCGTGGACCAGGACGTAGTCCACGACCCACGACGGCATCGGCTGGAGCCGCTCGGAGAGCCGGATCGTCCGGTCCGCCGGCGTGCACGAGCCCCAGCGGCTGGTCTGGTTGGCCACCCAGCGCACGGACGTCGGATCGGCCAGCCCGCCGAGGTAGGTGTCGCTGAGCTGCTGGGCGCGGCTCAGGAGCGCGGAGTCGCTGCGTCGGCTGCGCTCCTCCGCCTCCACGCGGGCCACCATGGTGCCGACCCAGGCGTGCTCCTCCTCCTCGCTCAGCGCGTCGGGCAGCAGGACGACGACCCGGTCCCCCTCGCGGTACGCGGAGACGGTCTGACGGCGGCGCGCGGAGCGCCGCACCTCGACCTCGACGGCGGTGGCGTCCTCGAGCGGGACGTCCTCCTCCGTGGACGGCACGGCGGGCGCCTCGTCGGCGCCGCTGGAGACCCGCCCCGACCGGTCGTGGGCAGCACGAACCCGCTCGCGACCTGCCGCGCGGGTGGGGGGCATGGGGAGGACATTACCCACCGGCCCACGCCAGCAGGCGCTCCTTCGACCACGTGTTGACGATCCTGTCCGGGTCGATGCCCGCTTCCTCGGCCCGTTCGCAGCCGTGGACGAGCAGGTCCAGCTGGCCCGGGGCGTGCGCGTCGGAGTCGATCGAGAACAGGCAGCCGACGTCGCGGGCCAGCTCCAGCAGCCGGGTCGGCGGGTCCCGGCGCTCGGGCCGGGCGTTGATCTCCACCGCCGTCCCGGCCTCCGCGCAGGCCTCGAACACGGCCCGCGCGTCGAACCGGGACTCCGCCCTCGTGCCGCGGCTCCCCGTGACCAACCGGCCGGTGCAGTGCCCGAGGACGTCGACCAGCGGGTGCCGGACGGCGGCCACCATCCGGCGCGTCATCGGCTCGGGGTCCATCGCCAGCTTGGAGTGCACGCTCGCCACGCGCACGTCGAGGCGGGCGAGCAGCTCCTCGGTCTGGTCGAGCGACCCGTCGTCCAGGATGTCCACCTCGATCCCCTTGAGCAGACGGAAGGTCTCCCCCGAGGCGGAGAGGTGGTCGTTGACGGCGTCGACGACGTCCAGCTGCTTGGCCAGCCTCGCCGCCGACAGCCCGTGAGCCACCTTCAGCCGCGGGCTGTGGTCGGTGAGGACCTGGTAGTCGTGGCCGAGCTCGAGCGCGGTGAAGGCCATCTCCTCCAGGGGCGAGCCCCCGTCGGACCAGTCCGAGTGCGAGTGCAGGTCCCCCCGCAGCCGGGCCCGCAGGTCGTGCCCACCGGCGGTCAGCGGCCCGCCGTGCTCGGCCTCCACCCGGGCGAGCCGGGCGGACACCTCTCCGCGGACGGCGGCCTCCACCACCTCGGCCGTGGAGCGCCCGATCCCCGGCAGCTGCGCGAGCGTCCCGTCCTGCACCGCGCGGGCGACCTCGTCGGCGCCCAGCGGGAGCAACGTGGCCGCGGCGCGCCGGAACGCCTTCACCTTGTAGGTGTCCTCCCGCGCACGCTCCAGCAGGAAGGCGATCCGCCGCAGCGCGGCCACGGGCCCCGCGTCCCACGGGTCGCCCGCCCGCGGCGGCGCCCCGGCCGAGCCGTCATCCACGGATACTCCCCCGCCCCTCGTCCACACACGGTGGAAAGACCTCTTCGCAGGTGACGATGCACGAACCGACGGACGTCGACACCGTCGTCACCATGTTCTCCACAGTTTTCCACACCCTTCTCCACACCTTGGGACAACCTCCCCGGGGGTGCCCGGCGGCCGGTTCCAGAGGCCCTGCCCGCTTGATCGCCCCGCCCGCCGGGTTCCCCGCCCACCCGGCCTTGACGCCACGCGGGCGGTGCGCCGCCGTCGCACCGCGGACGGCGTGCCGTAGTGTCATCCGCAGCCCGGCCGCCCAGCGCCGGGCCGCGGCGGGCGCCCCAGCGCTCCCGCAGAGCACCACGTACACCCCACAGACATCAAGGAGGCCGTCATGGCGGAGACCTGGAGCGGCGAGTTCTACTGCGTCAAGTGCAAGGAGAAGCGCGAGGCGACCGGCGAGGTCAAGGTCAACGACAAGGGCACCCGCATGGCCAAGGCCCAGTGCCCGGTCTGCAGCACCAACCTCAACCGCATCCTCGGCAAGGCCTGAGCACCAGACCCTGCTGATCCGGCCGCGCCCTCGGGCGCAGGCCCGGACGCAACGGCGGTGGCTCCCGCGACGCGGGGCCGCCGCCGTGCCATTTTTCCTGTGGACGGAGGCGTCCGCCCCAGCGCGCGGGGAAGGACGGCGGCATGCCGACCCGCCCCACGCCGACCCGTCCCACGCCGTCCGGTTCCGCAGCCCGGGACGCAGCCCGTGAAGCTGTGCCGGGCAGCGTCCCGAGCCTGCGCCTGGCGCCCGGGGCGGGCGTGCTCCGTCGCGACCTCGACCACCTCCAGGTGGGCCGGTGGCCCGGGACGGTGTGCCTCCTGCCGGAGCACCCGGACGTCCGACGTCTCCTGGAGGACCTGCGGCGGGGGCTGCCGGAGGGTGCCCCGCTCACGGCGCGCGAAGCGGGCGCGCTCGCCCGGTTGCGCCGCGCGCGACTGGTCGGGTCCGCGGGCCCGGAGCTGCCGGCGGGACTCCTGGACGCCGATGCCGCCTCGGCGCACCGTCGGCACGGTCGCCGAGCGGCCGCGCGCGTGGAGGTCGTGGTCTGCGACGAGGCTGCCGTGTCCTCGTCCCTGGCGGCCGGCGTCGCCTCGCTGATGGACGCCTCGGGCGTGCACGGCAGGGGCGCGGACGTCGCGGGGGCCGTCGACTCGGGGGCGATCCTCGAGGTCCTGGTGAGCCAGGGCGAGCCCGACCGCGACGCGATCGACCGCCGGGTCGCCGCCGGTGTGCCTCACCTGCCCGTCGCGCTCCTCGCGGGGAGGGTCCGGCTGGGCCCGCTCACCGTGCCGGGGCTGACGGCCTGCCTGCGGTGCGTCGACGCCCACCGCACGGACCTCGACCCACGGCACCCGTTGCTGCTCGCCCAGCCCTGCCCCGCCCCCGCGGTCGAGCCGGTGCTGCTGGCCCTGGCCGCCGGCTGGGCCGCCCACGAAGCACTGGCCCACGTCGACGGCGACCATCCGACGACGTGGTCGACGACCATCGAAGTGGCGCGGACCGCGGCCTCCCAGGAGTGGGGCCGACACCCCCAGTGCCCCTGCACCTGGGGCGGGCGGACGGTCCTCGGTGGGCGAGGCACCGGGAGCGATTGAACCTTCCGCCCCGTCACCACCACTCGGAGTCGAGCTTCGCCTCCAGCGAGCGCAGGTGCTCGCGCGAGCAGTCGGTGCAGTACGAGCGGCGCACGCCCTTCTCCACGGACGTCGCCCAGGTCAGGGCACCAGCGGGGTCGTCCTCGACCACCCCGCAGAAGTCGCAGGTCGCCATGCGTCCAGCGTAGGCGCGTGCCGCCGCCCGGACGCTCGAACGGCCGGCTGATCGAACGGACGGCTGATCGAACGGACGGGCCCGGACGCACGGCGGCCCGGCCGGGGCGAGGCCCGGCCGGGCCGTGGTGCGGTGGTGCAGTGGGTGGTGGTGAGCTGCGGTACGCCCGGGGGCGCCCCGCTCGTCACAGGACCCGTCATTGGGCCCGTCACAGGACCCGTCACAGGACCCGTCACAGGGCCCGCGCGAGCGCGAGGCGGGCGCGCAGCGCGGCCCTCTCCGCCCGGCGGGAGAGGCGCTGGGCGCGGGCGAGGTGGTGACCCCGTCGGCGCTGCAGCGTCTCGGAGAGGCGTGCCTCTCTCTGTGCGCGGGCCAGTTCTTCTGGCATGAGGTGCATGTCGGTGCTCCCGGTGTGGTGTCGCTGGGTGTCGGTGCTCGCCGACTGCGGCGAGCGGGGGGCCGGGGAGTCCCCGGCGTGGTCGCCCTGGAGCGGGCTGGTCAGTGCGCTGGTCTCGGCGGCGCGGGTGCGCTCCTGCGTCACGGTGCTCATGTCTGGTTCTCCTTCGGTGAGGTGCTGCTCTGGTCGGCTGCGGTGCCGGCGGTGTGCGGGCGGAGCGGCCGGGTCAGAGGGCCCGGGAGAGGTCGGCACGGGCGGAGGCGGCGAAGCGCTCGGCCTTGCGGGCGAGGCGTCCGGCGCGTCCGAGGTCGTGGGCGCGGCGCCGGCGGGCGGCGTCGTCCACGCGTGCCGCAATCTGCTGGCGGGCGAGGAAGTCGGCGTTCATGGGTTTCTCCATCAGGGAAGCGGTGGTCGGTTGCTGGTGGTCGGAAGGATCTGGGCGGTGGGTGTCACGGGGACGGGACGGAGGGCGGGTCAGACGGCGCTCTCGCTCTTGCGGGGACGTCCGCGGGGCCGCTTGCGCGGCACCACGACTCCCGACAGGAACAGCTGGCCACCCCACACACCCCACGGCTCGCGGCGCTCCAGGGCGCCGTCCAGGCAGAGCTCGCGCACGGGGCAGCTCAGGCACAGGGCCTTGGCTGCCTCGACGTCGGCGGGCGACTCGGCGAACCAGAGCTCGGGGTTCTCGACCCGGCACGGCATGGCCTCGTCTGCGTCGGTCCCCACGTCGTGGAGCTGGCCGAGGGTCGGCTCGGCCACGCGGTCCAGAACGTAGGCGGTCATGTCTTCGTCTCACCTCCTCTCGGTGACCTGGTCGGGTTGCTGGCGTGCGAGGGACCCGGCGACCGACGTGTCCTCCCGGGGGATCTCCCCCGGAGAAACACGAAGGCCGCGGAGCCCTGTCGGGTTCCGCGGCCTGGAGGCTGCTGCTGAGACGAGGCTCAGACAGGCGGACTCCAGGCTCCGGCACCCTGGGTGCGGGCAAAGATCGGCTTCACGGTGTGCGCGGCGACGGCGGTGCCGTAGGCCTGCGGGGCATCCGCCTGCGCGGCCCAGCCCTGGGCCGGGACGGCCTCGGTGCCACGCACGCCGGTGGTCATGCCCGCGATCGGGGCCAGGCCGGCGAAGGACGCACGGGTGCCACGGACACGGGAGCCACCGCAGTGGACGCCGCCGGACAGGAGGGCGGAGCCGGACACGGAGGCGCGCAGGACGGACTTCTCCGCCGTGCTGCCGATCAGAGTGATCGTCGTGAACATGAGCTCCACCTCCTTCGGTGTCATCGGGCGCGGGCCGTGCCAGGGCCGGGTGCGCGGGGACTACGTGGGCAGCACGTTATCCGCGGCGCTGTGTAAGGGGCAAACTATTTTCTTGCTGATGATGAAAAAACATCTGGTCGAGCCGGGGACCCACCCGTTCGGGCGACCCGACGAGCCCCGCGTGGGTTGCCCAGCCACCGCCGGCGCCGCGGCCCGATGGGTGGCGGTGCGCCAGCAACCGACCCAGCACACCACCAGGTTGCCCAGCCACCGCTCCCCCACCACCCGCCGACCAGCGGTGCGCCAGCAACCGACCCAGCACCCCACCAGGTTGCCCAGCCACCGCTCCCCCACCACCCGCCGACCAGCGGTGCGCCAGCAACCGACCCAGCACCCCACCAGGTTGCTCAGCCACCGCCCTCAGGCGAGCAGCGCGAGGACGTCCTCGCCGTACTTCTCCACCTTCGACCGGCCGATGCCGGCGATGCGCAGCAGCGCCTGCTCGTCGGTGGGGCGCAGCTCGGCCACGAGCTGGAGGGTCGCGTCGGTGAAGACCACGTAGGCCGGCACCTTGTCCGCGTCCGCACGCTCCTTGCGCCACTCGCGCAGCCGCTCGTACAGCGCCTCGTCGTAGGACGCCGGGCAGTCGGAGCAGCGTCCGCGCTTCTTCTCCGCCGGGCCACCCAGGGGCTTGCCGCACTCGCGGCAGGTCATCGCTCGTCCGCTGCGCCGGCGCCCGGCGTCCGGGTCAGGGCGGGCGGACGCGGGCAGCACCGGGTCCAGGAAGCGCGAGGGCTTGCGGCTGGCCCGACCCCCGGGGTTGCGGGACGCCGACCACGAGAGCTCCAGCCGCTCGCGGGCGCGGGTCACGCCGACGTAGAGCAGCCGGCGCTCCTCCTCGACCTGGGCAGGGCTCTCCGCGTAGGTGATGGGGAGCGTGCCGTCCTGGAGGCCGACGCAGAACACGACGTCCCACTCCAGGCCCTTGGCCGCGTGGAAGGTCGAGAGCGTGACGCCGTCGGCCACGGGCGCGTACTGCTCGGCCGCACGCCGGTCGAGGTCGTCGACGAGGGCGCCCAGCGGGTCCTCCACGCCGTCCGCGGCCGCGGCGGCGAGGAACTCCTCCGCCTGGTCGGCCAGGGCCTGCCAGGACTCCCAGCGGTCCCGGGTCTGGCCGCGCGAGGTGGGCGCCTGCGTCGTCCAGCCCATCGCGGACAGGGTGGCGTGGACGACGTCCAGCGGCTCGTCGTCGCCCTGCTGGGAGCGGGCGGCGCCGCGGATGCGGGTGACGGCCTCGCGAACCTCGGGGCGGTCGAAGAAGCGTCCGGCGCCACGCACCACGTAGGGCAGGGCGCGGGCCGCGAGCGCCTCCTCGAACTTCTCCGACTGGGCGTTGATCCGGAACAGCACCGCGACCTCCCCCAGCGAGCGCCCCTCCTGCTTCAGCGCGAGGACGCGTGCGGCGACCTCCTCGGCCTCGGCGACCTCGTCGGAGGAGGGCCGGAAGGCCACGGCGGGACCGCCCTCGCGCTGGGCCCGGAGGGACACGCCCTGGCTGGGGCTGCCGGCGAGGAGGTCGTTGGCCAGCCCGACCACCTGCGGGGTCGAGCGGTAGCTGCGCACCAGCTCGACCGAGGTCGTCCCGGGGTACTTGCGGGGGAAGTCCCGCAGGTAGTCCGCGTCGGCGCCGGCGAAGGAGTAGATGGTCTGCGCCGGGTCGCCGACCACGCACAGCTCGTCGCGCCCGCCGAGCCAGAGGTCGAGCAGGGCGGACTGGAGCGGCGAGACGTCCTGGAACTCGTCGACGACGAACCACTTGTACTGGCGCCGGACCTGGGCGGCCACCCGCTCCTCGTCGGCCAGGAGGCCGGCGGTGAGGAGCAGCGCGTCCTCCATGTCCATCCGACCCTCGGCGCGCTTGACCTCCTCGTACACGCCGAGGACCCGGGCCACCGTCTCGGCCTCGAGGCCGTTGACCGAGCGTCCGCGCGCCGCGGCGAGCCGCGGGTAGGACTCGGGCTCGACGTTGCTGACCTTGGCCCACTCGATCTCGCCGGCGAGGTCGCGCAGCGTCGCCTGGTCCAGCCGCAGCCGCAGTCGTCGGGCGGCCCCGGCGAGCAGCCCGATCTTGGACTCGGTGAGCTCGGGCAGGCCGGTCCCGTGGACGTGCGGCCAGAAGTAGCGCAGCTGCCGCAGCGCCGCCGAGTGGAAGGTGCGGGCCTGGACGCCGCCGGCGCCTAGCGTCCGCAACCGCTGACGCATCTCCCCCGCCGCGCGGGTGGTGAACGTGACCGCCAGGACCTCCGTGGGCACGTAGAGCCCCGTGGCCACGCCGTAGGCGATCCGGTGGGTGATCGCCCGGGTCTTGCCGGTGCCCGCGCCGGCCAGCACCCGGACCGGCCCGCGCAGCGTCTCGGCCACCTGCCGCTGCTCGGGGTCGAGCGCGTCGAGCAGGGCTTCCGGACCGGAGCGCGCGCCGGCTCCGGCGCCGGGGGTGGGGCGGGTGGACATCAGCGGGAACAACTCCGGGTGGTCGACGGTTCAAGCAGCGACCCACACCCTAGATCCCGGAGGGGACAGCGCTGATGACCGCCGGCTTCACGATGTACACGACCCCGTGGTGCGGCTACTGCCACCGCCTCAAGAGCCAGCTCGACCGCGAGGGCATCGCCTACGACGTGGTCGACATCGAGCAGGTCCCCGAGGCCGCCGACCTCGTGGAGAAGCACAACGGCGGCAACCAGACCGTGCCGACCCTCGTGTTCGCCGACGGGTCCGCGGTGACGAACCCGTCCCTCGCGCAGGTCAAGGAGAAGCTGGCCGCGCTGGCCTGATCTCCGGCCAGATCCTTGGCCTGACCCACCCGAGCCCCCGTCCGGCCCGGCCCCTGCTCCCCGGGGGCCGGGCCGTCGTGCGTCCGGGGGCGCACGTCACCAGGAGCCGGGGAGCGCCCCGCCGTACCAGTCCTCGATGAGCGAGCGGCTGATGGAGACGCCGCGGGGCAGGACGATCGTGCCCAGTGCCGCGTGCTCGGCGAGCTCGGCGCGGGTGAACCAGCGCGCGTCCACGAGCTCGTCGTCCAGGAGGGCGATGTCCGTGGTCACCGCGCGGGCCCTGAAGCCGAGCATGAGGCTCTGCGGCAGCGGCCAGGGCTGGTTGCCGAAGTAGGCCACCTCCCCCACGCGGACGCCGGCCTCCTCGTGCACCTCGCGCCGCACCGCGTCCTCCAGCGGCTCGCCGGGCTCGCAGAAGCCGGCCAGGGTCGAGTAGCGGCCCTCGGGCCACACCCGCTGGCGACCCAGCAGGCAGCGCTCGTCCTCTGCGCCGGGCTCGCCGTGGGCCACGAGCATGATCACCGCGGGGTCGAGCCGGGGGAACTGCGGGTGGTCGTTCGCCTCGCACCGCAGCTCGTGGCCCGCCCGACGCATCAGCAGCGGCGACCCGCAGCGCGGGCAGAAGCGGGCGGCCCGCCGCCACTCGGCGACCGCGACCGCGTGCAGCAGCACCGGCGTGGGGACGGGCTCGGCGACGTCGGCCGCCCCGCCGGCCGCCCCGTCATCCACCACGCCAACCGTCCCGTCAGCCGCCCCCGACACGACGTCGGAGAGCAGGTCGCGCAGGCTGCGCCAGTCGGCGTCCTGCTGCCCCTCGGTGTCGGTCGCGGTGAGCACCGCGAACCAGGTCCGACCGGCCGCCTGACCGAGCAGCACGCGCTCGCCCTCGGGCGCGGCCGCGGACGTCGTCCAGCGGACGCCGCCCTCGGGACGCCGGTCGAGGCGCGCGCCCGCGAGGACGATCACCCCGGTCGAGGGGTCGTCCCAGCGGTCGTCCAACCAGGCCTGGTCGTCGCGGTGCTCGGCGAGCCGGTCGTGGGCGCCGGCGGACAGCTGCTCGTGGGGGTGCGTCACGACTCTCGACGCTACCGGCCGGCCACAGGTGTCGGAACACCGCAGGGTGGTCGGCGGTTGTGCCGGGCGTGAGCAGCACGGACGGGTCGGCACCCCCTCCCGGGACGCCGCTGTCCGAGGCGGGTCGGACCTGGGACGCCGTCGTCGTCGGCGCGGGCCAGGCCGGGCTGGCCGCGTCCTACCACCTGCTTCGGCTCGGGGTCGAGCACGTCGTCCTCGACGCCGACGCCGCCCCCGGCGGTGCGTGGCGGCACCGATGGGACTCCCTGAGCATGGCCGACGTCCACGGCGTCGCCGACCTCCCCGACGACCACGCGCCCGAGCCAGACCCGACCGCGCGCGCCAACACGCTGGTGCCCGCCCGGTTCGCCGACTACGAGCGCCGCCACGACCTGCCCGTGGTGCGGCCCGTGCGGGTCGTGCGCGTCGAGGAGGAGCAGGACGCCGAGCGGGCCGGGCTGTTCCGGGTCACCGACGACGCCGGCGGATCGTGGTGGGGCCGGACGCTGGTGAACGCCACCGGCACCTGGACCCGACCGTTCGTGCCGCACTACCCCGGCGCCCGCGACTTCCGCGGCCTGCAGGTGCACACCCACGACTACCCGGGCGCCGAGGCCTTCCGCGGCCTGCGGACCGTCGTCGTGGGTGCCGGCGCGAGCGCGGTGCAGCTGCTCGGCGAGCTCGCGCTCGTGACGGACACGCTGTGGGTGACCCGCCGACCGCCGGTCTGGCGCACCGACGACTTCACCCCGGAGGCCGGCCGCGAGGCGGTGGCCCTGGTGGAGGAGCGGGTCCGCGCCGGGCTGCCGCCCGCCAGCGTGGTGAGCGTGACCGGGCTGGTGCTGCGTCCCCAGGAACGGGCCGCGGAGGCGCTCGGGGCGTACGCCGACCCCAGGCCGGTCTTCACGCGCCTGGAGCCGGACGGGGTGCGCTTCGCGGACGGGACCTTCGAGCCCGCGCAGGCGGTGCTGTGGGCAACCGGCTTCCGCCCCGCCGTCGCGCACCTGGCGCCCCTCCACCTCCGCTCGGCGGCGGGCGGCATCCAGCTCGACCGGCTCGGCACGACCGCGGTGGCGGACCCCCGCGTGCAGCTCGTGGGCTACGGGCCGTCGGCCAGCACCGTCGGGGCCAGCCGGGCGGGGCGCGCGGCCGCGCTGGGCGTCCGGCGGGCGCTGCTCGCGGGTCAGGAGGCGGGTCAGGAGCCGGGTCAAGAGCCCAGCAGCAGCCCCAGCTCCTCCCGGTCCGGCAGCCCGTCCGGCTCCACCAGCGTCCCGCTGCGCACGTAGAAGAACGCGCACCGCACGTCCGCGGGGTCGAGCCCCTCGAGCTCTGCCCAGGCGAGCCGGTACAGCGCGAGCTGGAGCGGGTCGGAGTCCGTCCGCCGGCCCGTCTTCCAGTCCACGACCAGGAAGGTGCCGTCGGGGTCGCGGTAGACGGCGTCGATCCGACCGCGCACCACCTGGTGCTCCAGGACGAGCGCGAACGGGGCCTCGACCCGGTACGGCACCCGGCTGCCGAACGGGCCCTCCTCGAACGCGGCGGTGAGCTCCGCCAGGTCGGCGTCGCTCTCGATCCCGGCGTCGCCCTGCCCCGGCAGGTCCTCGTCGTCGAACAGCCCCTGCTGGCCGAAGCGGGCCTCGACCCAGGCGTGGAAGCGGGTGCCGAACCGTGCGGCGGGGGCCGGCGGCCTCGGCATCGGACGGGCGAGCTCCCGGGCGAACGCGCCGGGGTCGTCGCGCAGCCGGGCCAGGGACGTGGCCGACAGGCTGGAGGGGCGCGGCACCTCCACGACGCCGGACCGGTCGCGTCGGGCCTCGGCGAGCAGCCGGTCCAGCTCTTCGTCCCACTCCGCCACCCGGGCCGCCTCGAGCATGTCCAGCCCCTCGTCGGGCTCGCCGGGGACGGCCTCGAGGACCCGCCTGGCCGCCTCCCTGCGCAGGAGGCTCTCGCGCCCCGCCTCGGTCGCCGGCCAGGGCCGGGACGGGTCGACGGCGGCGTACGGGTTCGGGTCGTCCTTCGCCGGCTTGTCCCGCCACGCGGGCTCCTGGCCCCAGGAGCGCAGGACGTCCCGGATCGTCTCCTGGTAGGACGACGGACCGAACGGCGTCTTGCGCTCGGTCCAGCAGTAGGAGGTCACCGACAGCAGGTGCGCCGCGCGGGTGAGGGCCACGTAGCCCAGCCGCAGCTCCTCCTCGGCGTCGTGGGCCCGGGTGGCGGCCCGGTAGGCCTCCAGGGCCGGCCGGTCCCACCCGGCCAGCTGCGGCAGGTCGGCGGCGTCGCCGCGCAGCGCGGCGGGGAGCACCGACGGCGAGGACGTCCACAGCGTGCGGGAGCGGTTCGTGGGGAACCGGGTGTCGCAGACGCCGACCAGGAAGACGGCGTCCCACTCCAGCCCCTTCGAGCGGTGGACCGTGAGCAGCTTGACCGAGTCGGCCTCGGTCGGCGTCGCGACGTCCAGGCCGTTGCCCTGGTCGTCCTCGGCCGTCAGGTAGGCCAGGAGCGCGGGGAGCGTGACGGCCCCGTCGACCGCCTGGAAGTCCGCGACCGCCTTGACGAAGAGGTCAAGGTTGTCGCGTCGTGCCTCGGCCGCCGGGCTGACCGCCGAGGCCAGCTCCACGTCGGCCCCGGTCTGGTCGATGATCCGCCGGACGACGTCGAGCAGCGGCTCCCCCACCAGCGTGCGCAGGTAGCGCAGCTCGCCGGCGAGGAGCGCGAACCGCTCGCGCGCCTCGGGCGAGTAGTCGAGGTCGCCGGGGTCGGCCAGGGCGTCGTCGAGGCTGGGCACCTCGGCCGGGTCGACCCCGTCGGCGATCGCCACGAGCGCGTCCCGCACGTCCGCGTGCGCCACCCGCTGCTGGGTGCCCGCGATCTGCTGGGCCCGCTGGAAGAGGAGCCGCAGGTCGCGCGGGCCGACCGCCCAGCGCACCCCGGAGAGCAGGGTGACGAGGGCGTCGTTGGCCGTCACGTCGTCGAGCAGGTGCAGGACGGCGACCACCTCGGCGACCTCCGGCAGCCGGAGCAGGCCGGAGAGACCGACGATCTCGACCGGCACGCCCGCGCCGGTGAGCGCGTCGAACACGTCGGCGGCGTGCGCGTTGTCGCGCACCAGCACCCCGACGCCGGACCAGCCGGTGCCCGCCTCGTGCGCGGCCAGGACGTCCGCGACCAGCGCCGTCAGCTCGTCGGCGTGCGTCTCGTGGACCGCCACCCGCACCTCACCCCGCTTGGCGCCCTCGGGTGCCCGCAGCGGCTGCACGTCGGCGTAGGCCTCCAGCAGCGGGCCGGCCAGCGTGTTGGCCACCTCGAGGATGCCGGCGTCGGAGCGGCGGTTGACCGTGAGGTGGTACAGCCCGACGTCCTCACCGGACCGGGCCGGGAAGCTCTCGGCGAACCCGAGGATGTTGGAGACCGAGGCGCCCCGCCAGCCGTAGATCGCCTGGTTGGGGTCGCCGACGGCGGTGACGGCGTGGCCGCGGCCGCGCGCGTCGTCCGGGCCGGAGAAGAGCCGTGCGAGGAAGAGCGCCTGCGCGACGGAGGTGTCCTGGTACTCGTCGAGCAGGACGACGCGGAAGGCCTCCCGCTGGGCCTCGCCCACGGCCGGCTGCTGGTCGGCGAGCCGGGCCGCCAGCTCGATCTGGTCGGAGAAGTCCATCAGCCCCAGCTCGCGCTTGAGCCGCCGGTAGGCGCCGACCAGGCCGAGGAGCTCACGGCGCCGGTCGAGGACGTCGAGGCAGTCGGCCGGCGACTTCACGTACGTCTTCCGGTTCTTGCCCGCCTGCTCCTCGGCCACCGCGGCGGTGAACCCCGCCCGCGCCCGCTCGTCCTCGGCCAGCACCTCGTCGGGGCCGACGAGGTGCTCGCTCATCGCGCCGTCCAGAGCGAGCAGGCCCTGGATGACCGTCGGGGGGTGGTCGGAGAGCCGCGACACCTCGCCGGTCCACCCCGCGACCGCGCGGGCGCCCAGCTGGTAGCGCGCCGCGTCGGTGATCACCCGGGTGTCGGGCTCGTGGCCGATCCGCAGCCCGTGCTCGGTGAGCAGGTTGGCCGCGTAGGCGTGGTAGGTCAGCACCGTCGGTTCGAGGACCTCCTCGGCGTCCTCGCCCACGGCGCGGGGCGCGTCCTCGAGGAGCCCCGCCTCGGTCAGCGCGGTGCGCACGCGCTGCCGCAGCTCGCTGGCCGCCTTCGTGGTGAAGGTGAGACCGAGGACCTGCTCTGGCCGCACCTGCCCGGTCGCCACGAGGTAGACGACGCGGGCCGCCATGAGCGTGGTCTTGCCGGAGCCGGCGCCCGCGATGACGACCGCGGGCTCGAGCGGCGCGGAGATGGCGGCCCACTGCTCGGGGCTGGGCGCGAACTTCGTCCCCATGAGGCGTTGCAGGTCCTCGGGGGTCTCGATCCGCAGCCCGACGCGCGGCGCCGGCGGCGGCGCCTGCTCGCCCAGGTCGAAGAGCACGTCGTCGCTCACTGGGCGATCACCGCCCCGGCGGACTTGAGGGGGCACAGCGGGACGAAGGGGCAGTCCCGGCACTGGGCGCCGGCGAGCGCGGGGAACGACTCCTGCCGCAGCATCACGGCGGCTCGGCGGATGCGCGCCCCCAGCTCGGCGCGGAAGGGCCCCTCGGGATCGGGCGCCGGTTGGGCCTGGACGACGGCCGTGTCGGCGTCCTCGAGGCCGAGCTGCACCAGCTCGGCACCGCCGGCGCGCGCCGGGCGCTGCCCGACCAGCTCGTCCACGGCACCGCGGTCCACGGCCAGCTGGTAGACGCCGAGCTGGAGGTGCTGCTCGACGGCGGGGCCGGTCGGCTTGGAGCGTCCCGTCTTGAGGTCGACCACGACCACGCGTCCCTCCTCGTCCAGCTCCACCCGGTCGGCGTAGCCGTGCAGGCGGACGCGCTCGCCGTCCTCCAGGTCGAGCTCGGCGGTGAAGCCTGCCTCGGTCTCGACGAGCCGACGGCGGTTGCCGTGGTGCCAGGCCAGGAACTTGGCGCAGGCCGCCCGGATGCGACGGTGCTCGCGCTGCCCCGACCAGGGAGTGCGGAACTCCAGCCGTCCCCACACCTCGTCGACGTGGGCCATGAGCACGTCCACGTCGTCCGGCCCGGCCTGGATCTCCCCCGTGGAGACCTTCTCCGCCAGGGCGTGGACGATCTGGCCGAGGTTGGCGGACTGGTGGGCGTGGACGACGCCACCGGCCTCGCGGGCGAGGAACCACTGCATCGGGCAGACCCCCAGCGCCTCGAGCACGGAGGCCGACAGCGGGACCGGCTGGTCGGCGGGCCGCACCGGCTCGGGCGCCCGGCTCGGGGCGCGGGTGCCCCACCACGACGAGGGGTGCGCCTGGGGGACGAGGCGCCGCGTCGCGGCTGCGCCCTCGTCGTCGCCGGTCGGGACGGCGTGCAGCTCCCCGGCCAGGCGCGCCAGCCGCCGGGCGGCCGCCCGGCGCAGGGGCTCGGGCTCGGCGGGGTCCGCCACCGTGCGGCGCAGCTCGGCGACCAGGCCGTCCATGGACAGCGGTCGGGACGGGCGACCGACGACGTGCGTCACGCCGACGCCCAGCTCGTCGAGGAACCGGGACGGCTGCTCCCCCTCGTCCTCGGGGCTGGCGACGGCGGTGACGAGCAGCCGGCTCCGGGCCCGGGTGCACGCGACGTAGAAGAGCCGCCGCTCCTCGGCCAGGAGCTCGCGCGGGGAGGTCGGGGGCACCAGCTCGCCCTCGCCGATCCGGTCGGCCTGCAGCAGCGTGGAGCGGCGGCGCAGGTCGGGCCACCCCTCGGACTGGACGTGCGCGACGACCACGAGATCCCACTCCAGGCCCTTCGAGCGGTGCGCGGTGAGCAGCCGGACGGCGGCACCACGGGTGCCGCGCTCCGCGAGCGTGTCGCCGGGGATCTGCTGGGCCACCAGGGTGGCCAGGAACGGGGCCACGCCGAGGTGGTCGCGCTGCTCCTCCACCCGGGCGGCGACCTCGAACAGCGCGCACACGGAGTCGAGGTCACGGTGTGCGCGGCGCGCCGCCGCCCCGCCGGCCTCGACCGAGCGGCGCAGGCGGGCGGGCCAGGCGGTGCCGGACCACAGCTGCCAGAGCAGCTCCTCGGCGCCCGCGCCGTCCTCGAGGCCGGCCCGGGCGGCGGCGAGCAGGCGCGTCACCGCCAGGGCGCGGGCGAGCTCGGGGGCCTCCCCCGCGGGCGGCACGACCCCCAGGTGGCGCTCGGCGAAGCCGGCGTCCACCACCAGCTCGCGGACCAGGTCGCGCGAGGGCCGCGGCGTCCGCTCCTCCTCGTGGGCGAGCTCCTTCTCCCGGGCCCGCAGCCGGCGGGCGAGCCGGCGGACCTCCCCGGCGTCCAGGCCGCCGAGGGGGCCGGTGAGCAGCGCCTCGGCGCGCGCGGGCCCGACGTGGTCCAGGTCCTCGGGCTCCCCCGGGGGCGCGGCCGGCACGTCGAGGTGGACGACCGCGCGGAGCGCGTCGAGCAGCGGCAGCACGGCGGGGTCGCGCACCAGCGGCACCTCGTCGCTGCCGACCTCGACGGGCACGCCCGCGGCCGCGAGCGCCCGCCGCAGCGGGGGGATCGTCGAGCGGCCCGAGCGGACGAGCACGGCCATGTCGTCCCAGCCGACCCCGTGCTCGAGGTGGGCCCGGCGTAGCTGGTCGGCCAGGTGCTCGGCCTCCGCCCGCTCGGTGTCGAAGGTCCGCACCTCCACCCGCCCCTCCGAGCGGGCGCCACCCTCGGCGGCGGTGAGGGCACGCGGCGCCAGGAAGGCCTCCCGGGCACGCTCGTCGATGGTGCCGGGCAGCCCCAGCCTCCCGGCCACGCGCTGCGAGGCGGTGAGCAGCCGAGGCCCGAACCGCCGCGTCGTGCGCAGCGCCACCACGTCCGCCGGGGAGCCGTCGCGCTGGGGGAAGGCCGTGGGGAACTCGAGGATGCCGCGCACCTCGGCACCACGGAACGCGTAGATCGACTGGTGCGGGTCCCCCACGACCACCAGGTCGCGGCCGTCGCCGGCCAGCGCGCGGAGCAGGGCGACCTGCCCGGGGTCGGTGTCCTGGTACTCGTCCACGAAGACGTGCCGCAGGCGTGCCCGGAGCAGCTCCCGGTTCGCCTCGGCCTCCAGCGTGGCCCGGCGGATGAGGTCCGGGTAGTCGGTGGCGCCCTGGGCGTCCAGGATCGTGAGGTACTGGTCCAGGAAGAGTCCCGCCGCCACCAGCTCGGGCTGCCCCTCCCGCCGCCCGAGCGCCGCGAGCTCCGCCCCCTCCAGACCCTTCTCGCGCGCCCGGGAGAGCACGGCGTGCACCTCCTTGGCGAACCCCCGCGTGCCGAGGGCCCGCTCGAGCGGGCCGGGCCAGCTGACCGACTCGGGGGCGTCGGTGAGGAGCTCGCGCAGCACGACGTCGGACTCCGGCGCCGAGAGCAGCCGCAGGGGCGCCTCGTACAGGTCGCTCGGGGAGAGCTCGCGGATGAGCCCGTAGGCGAACGAGTGGAACGTCATCGACAGCGGCGTGGCCATGGTCCGCCCGAGGCGCGCGGTCACCCGGTCGCGCAGCTGCTCGGCCGCCTTGCGGGAGAAGGTCAGTGCCAGCACCTGTTCGGGGCGGGCGCCGTCCTCGATCCGGCGGGCGATGGCCTCCACGAGGGTCGTCGTCTTGCCCGTGCCGGGGCCGGCGAGGACGAGCAGCGGACCGCCCGGGTGGTCCACCACGCGCTGCTGGTCGGCGTCCAGCGTCGGCGGCGCGCCGGGGGCGCTGGGACGCGCGAGGCGGTAGACGGTGCCCGAGGTGGTCATGCGCGTATTCGACCACCGGCCACCGACAGGCCCTCCAGGAGGCCTGAGGCACCGGCGGGGAACGACATCCCGCCCGATGTGGGCGAGATGCTGCCGGGCTCACCGCGGGGCGGGCCGCGGCGCCGCGCGACGTCCGAGGATCGGCCCATGACCACCACCACACCCGCCACCCGCACCGTCGGCATCCTCGCCTTCGACGAGATGGAGGTCCTCGACCACGCAGGCCCCTACGAGGTCTTCAACGTCGCCGGGGACCTCGCCGAGGAGGCGGGCGGGGTGCGCGCCTACCGGGTCGTGTCGATCGGTGTCACCACCGGCGCCGGCACCCCCGAGGGTCGCGTGACCGGACGCGGTGGCTTCACCGTCCTGCCCGACCACACGCTCGCCGACGCACCGGCCGTCGACCTCCTCGTGGTGCCGGGAGGCGCGGGGACGCGGGCCCTGCTGGGCGACGACACGCTGGCGGCCTTCCTGCGCGAGCGCGCGGGGCAGGTCGAGGGGCTGCTGGGCGTCTGCACCGGCGCGCTCCTGCTCGCCTCCGCGGGGCTCCTCGCCGGCCGCCGCGCGGTCACCCACCACCTGGCCTCGGCCGAGCTGGCTGCGCTCGAGCCGGAGGTGGAGGTCGTCGAGGGGCGGCGGTTCGTCCGCACGAGCGAGCGGACGTGGACCTCCGGCGGCATCTCAGCCGGGATCGACCTGGCCCTGCACGTGGTCGAGGAGCTCAGCGGTCGGGCCCTGCGCGACGCCGTGGTCGACGAGATGGAGTGGGGCTGGGGCTCCTGAGGCGACTCGCGGTCCTGGGCCCGGCGGCACCGCACCGACATCGCCCTCGAGGCACTCACCTCTGAGCACTCGGCAGTGGGCCCCGGGCGGGCCCCACTACCGACGGCAGCGAACCTGCTCGGCCCCACACGGTAGTCGGGCCCGGGTGGGCCCCACTGCCGAGTGCGCGGGAGGTGGCCCTGCCTCGGCGGCGCGAGGGCAGTCGGCCGCCCAGACCGAGCTCCGCACCCATCTCCCCCGGGTCCGTCTCGGCGCGCGGGCGGGTGCTCAGGCGAGCTCGAAGTCGTCGAAGTCGAAGCCGGGCGAGACCAGGCAGGAGACGAGCGCGTCGGCGTCCGACGGCACCGTCCGCTGCCACTCGTCGGCCGGGACGAGCACCTGCCCCTCCTCGCCGGCCGCGACGTGGGTGCCGACGAGGACGACCGGGCCGGCCTCGTCCGGCCGCTCCCCCGTGCCGCCCCGCTGGAGAGCGACCGTGCCGGTGTGCGCGAGCCAGGTCTCGTCGCTGCTCACCCGGTGCCAGGCGGAGGCCTCCCCTGCCTGGAGGAGGAACCAGATGAGCGTGGCCGTGGGGCGCACGCGTCCGTCCGGGAGCGTCACCTCCACCGGGCTGCGCCACGTCTGGCGGTACCAGCCGCCCTCCGGGTGCCCGGCGAGGGCAAGTGTCCGGACCAGGGGGTGCGTCGAGGCGTCCACCGGTTCATGATGCGAGCGTGCAGACCGAGATCATGTACCGACCCGCTTACGCCGCCGCTCGACTCCAGCTCGCGGCCGGCGAGACCGTCCGCGCGGAGGCCGGCGCCATGCTCGCCATGTCCGGCGTGGAGATCCAGACCTCCACCCAGGGCGGGCTGCTCAAGGGCCTGCGCCGCGCGGTCCTGGGCGGAGAGTCCTTCTTCATGAACACCTTCACCGCCCAGCACGACGGGGCCGAGCTCTACGTCGCCCCGGCGCTTCCCGGCGACATGGTGTCGTGGCAGGTGGACCACCCGCTGCTCGTCACCTCCGGCTGCTACGTGGCCTCCTCGGCGGGCGTCGAGGTCGACACCTCGTGGGGCGGCGCGAAGACCTTCTTCTCCCGCGAGGGCTTCTTCCTCCTGCGCATCACCGGCCCGGGCGACGTGGTGCTCAGCTCCTACGGCGCGATCCACGCCGTCGACATCGAGCCGGGCCGC
This sequence comes from Nocardioides sp. GY 10127, assembly GCF_004919085.1. Taxonomy (GTDB): domain Bacteria; phylum Actinomycetota; class Actinomycetes; order Propionibacteriales; family Nocardioidaceae; genus Nocardioides. The sequence goes on from NZ_STGL01000003.1 coordinate 321,554, forward strand.
ACCTTCACCGTGGACACCGGCCACCTCGTCGCCTGGAGCGAGGGGATGCAGTACGGCGTGCGCAAGGTGGGCGGCTGGAAGTCGACCCTCTTCAGCGGCGAGGGCCTGGTGACCGACTTCGTCGGCCCTGGTCGGCTCTACCTCCAGACGCGCAGCCAGGACGCGTTCCTGTCCTGGCTCATCCCGCAGCTGCCGCAGCCGTCGAACAACGGCTGAGCGGTCGGCGCCGGGCGCTCAGACCGCCGGACGCTCGTTGTAGACGCCCGCGCGCTCCTGGCCGGAGAGCCCGGCGATCGCGTCCATCACCTCGTCGGTGAGGACGCGGCGGGCCTTGCCCAGCGGCACGCCCTCGAACCGGTCCCCCGGGACGATCGGCGCGCCGAACCGGACGGTCACGTGCACCAGCCGCGGCAGGGTCGAGCCGACGGGCTGGAGCTTCTCCGTGCCGATCAGCCCGACGGGGACGACGGGCGCGCCGGCCGTCAGCGCCAGGTGGGCGACACCGGTGCGACCGCGGTACAGGCGGCCGTCGCGCGAGCGGGTGCCCTCGGGGTACAGCCCGAACGCCTCGCCCCGCTGCAGCACCTCCAGCGCGGTGTCGAGGCTGGTCAGCGCGGCGCGCGGGTCGTCGCGGTCGACCGGCAGCATGCCGAGGCCGGCGAACCACGCGCGGCTCAGCGCGCCCTTGACCCCGGAGCCCGTGAAGTAGTCCGACTTGGCGAGGAAGACGACCTTCCTGGGCACCACGCACGGGATGACGACCGAGTCGACGAAGCTGAGGTGGTTGCTCGCGAGCACGACCGGACCGCTGGTCGGCACGTTCTCCAGGCCCTCGACCGTCGGGCGCCACACGGCCCGCGCCAGCGGCGGCACGACGGCGTGCAGGCTCCGGTACAGGCGGTCGGAGTCCGTTCCCTGGGTCCCCTGGTCCTCGCTCACGGGGCCAGTCTGGTGGTTACCCGTCGGTCGTGGAGAACCGGTCCAGCCTCCTGCACAGGACGGGCCCGTCCCTCCACACCCCGAGGCGGTTACACACAGGCTCGTGCACAGGTTCTTCCACAGGTTGTGCACACGCCCGGTCAGCCGGAGAGGGGTCGCGGCCGCACCGCGAGCAGCACCACGTCGTCCTCGTGCCCGGCGACCTGCTCGAGGAGCGCGGTGCACACGGCCTCCGGGCCGTCGCCCGCGTACCGCGCGAGCGCCCCGGCGAGCCACTGGACGCCCGCGTCGATCTGCCGGTCCCGGCGCTCCACCAGGCCGTCGCTGTAGAGCAGCACCGTGTCCCCCGGCGCCAGCTCGACGCGGTGGTCGGAGCGCACCGCGGAGGGCTCGACGCCCAGGAGGACGTCACCCGGCGCGTCCAGCACCTCCACCGCCCCGTCGGCGCGGAGCACCAGCGGCGGCGGGTGCCCGGCGTTGCACCAGTGCAGGAGGTAGCCGTCCGGGCCCTGCTCCTCCAGGACCCCGACCACGCTCGTGGCGACCACAGGCACCCCGAGGCCGTCCATGGCCCGGTCGAGGTCGCCCAGCACCTGCGAGGGCAGCCAGGCGTCGCCCGCGTAGGCCACGCCGCGGACGAGGTTGCGCAGCTGCCCCATCACCGCCGCCGCGTGCTGGTCGTGGCCGGCCACGTCCCCGACCACCAGCGCGACCGCGCCGTCGGGCAGACCGAAGGCGTCGTACCAGTCGCCGCCCACCGCGGACTCCACGCTGGCGGGCTCGTAGCGCACGGCGACCTCCACCTCCTGGGTGACCTGCGGCTTGGTCAGCAGGCTGCGCTGGAGCGCCTCGGAGATGCGCCGCTCGGAGTCCCGCACGAGCACCGCGTCCAAGGCCGTGCCCAGGGTGGTGGCCACGGAGCTGACGAACATCCGGTAGTCGTCGTCGACGGGCAGGCGCGGGTCGAGCCGGACGACGAGCCGCCGCGGCGTCGCGCGAGGGTGCTGGGTCGGCACGTCGATGCTCGCGCGCCGGCCCCGGCCCGGCGGGGCGGGCTCGACCACCAGCCCGATCTCCCCGACCGCGCCCTCGGTGATCGAGACCTCGGCGAGGTCGTCCGGCGCCGTGGCGGCGAGGCCGGCGACGGCGCGGCGCAGGAGCGACCGCTCGCTGGTGGCGTCGGCCAGGTCGCGCTGGAGCGCGGTGAGGGCCAGCGTCCGGCGTCGGCGGAGCACCGTCGCCGTGGTCTCGCTGGCGACCACGAGGACCCCGGAGACGGCGTCCCCCGGGCCGCGCACCGGGGAGCAGGAGAAGGTGAACCAGCACTGCTCCACGTAGCCGCTGCGCTCCAGCGGCACGAGCGCGTCCTCGGCCCAGGTGGCGCCCAGGCCCGCGAAGGCGTGCTCGATGTGCGGGCCCACGTCGTCCCACGCCTCGGTGAAGGTGAGGGGGTACGGACGCCCGAGGGCCGCCGGGTGGGCCGAGCCCACCACCCGCGAGTAGGCCTCGTTGTAGAGCAGGACGAGGTCGGGCCCCCAGCACAGGGACGCCGGGAAGCGCGTGCCCAGCACGAGGTCCAGGGCGTGGTCCAGCTCCGGCGGCCAGGTCTCCGGGGAGCCCAGGGTCGTCGACTCCCAGTCGACGGCCGCGTAGGCGGGCCCCAGGACCGGGCCGGCGTGGTCGACGATCCGCTCGAGGCGGGTCCGGGCGCTGGTCACCGCACCATCCTCGCCCGTGCCGCCGCCTCGCGTGGCGGGTTCGGGCAGCCTCACCCGGCAGCCCCCGGTGCCGGCGCGGCGGGCGTGGCCGGGAGCACGGCCCCCACCGGCAGCACGGGCAGTACGGGCAGCACGGGCAGCACGGGCTCGACGAAGGCCGCGGCCATGTCGACGCGGCCACCGGCGCGCAGCGGGGTGCCCTCGTCGCCGTAGGCCCGGCGGGCGCGCTCGCCGTGGCTCGGCGGGAGGCTGCCGTCCGACCTCACCACCCGCCACCACGGCACACCGCCACCGTGCTCGGCCATGACCGCGCCCACGCGGCGGGGCCCGAAGCGGCCCACCGCCTCGGCGATCGCGCCGTAGGTGGTCACGTGGCCGGGCGGCACCGACTCGGCGGCGAGCAGCACCTGCTCGACGTAGTCCTCGGGGTGCTGCACCGGTGTCCTCCGCTCTGCCTGCGTGTCCCTCCCGACGCTAGCCGGTCGCGCCGAGCAGACCGGCCGCGGCGGCCGGCGCCACGCCCGTGAAGGGCTCGGTGCCGGGCACGAGCCGGAGACCGGCGGGCGCGCCGTGGGCGGCGGCCCAGTCGAGCGCCCGGGCCAGGGCGGAGACCCCGTTGCTGCCCGGCACGGGCAGCACCGCGAGCGTGGAGAGGGTGCCGACGGCCCGGCCCTCGGCGTCGAGGAACCCGGAGCCGGAGTCGCCGGGGACGCCGGGGGTCGCGGTCATCACCTCGAGGGTCCAGCCCCGGGTGCTCGGGTCGGGCGCGAGGACCTGCCCGGTGCGCGGGGAGAGCGGGTTCTGCCCGGCCCGCAGCGACGAGGCCCCGTAGGAGAAGACGGCGTCGCCCTCGGCCGGGGCCGCGCCCAGGCCGGTCGGCCCGCCCCACACGGGCACGGAGGGGTTCACGTGGGCCACCGCGGCGGTGGGCAGGCGCACGAGGGCGAGGTCGTTGCCGGCGCAGGCGGCCGCGTCGTCCCCACCGGACGCCTGCATCGCCCGCCAGGACGACCACGCCAGGCGTCCGCGGGCCAGCGTCGTCCCCCCGGTGAGCAGCGAGCCGCCGGAGGCGACGCGCACACGCGTCCCGTAGCGGTAGGTCCGCACCGTGCAGCCGTCGGTGTCGGTGCTCTCCCCGCCGGCGGCGCAGTGCGCGGCGTAGCCGAGGTACACGTGGCCGGCGGCATCCGTGAGCACGAAGGACGCCGTGCACTGGGCGCCGCGCGTGTACAGCTGGACGCCGGGGGTGATGGTCGCGTCGGCCACCGGTGCCCAGGTGGTGACCCGCCGGTGCTCGGTGGTCCGCTGCGCCACCGAGCCCGACGCCCGCGCGGGGCTGCCGGCCAGGGCCAGCAGGGCCACGACGAGCAGCAGGACACCGGGAGCCACGAGGGCTGTCGAGGCGGACGCGGGGCGGCGGAGCGGGCGTGGGGACATGCCCGCTCAACGACCCCGCGGCGCCCCGGGCTACGGCTCCCGGTCCCGCTGCGGAACGGGATGCCTCAGAGCACGGGTGTGAACGGCTCGGTGCCGGGGACCAGGGCGAGACCGGCGATCCCCGCGTGCTGCCGGGCGTAGGCCAGCTCGTGGGAGAGGTTACCGATGCCGTTGGAGCCGGCCAGGGGCGCGAGCGCCACCGTGGACAGCGTGCCCAGCGCGGCGCCGTCGGCGTCGAGGAAGCCGGACCCGGAGTCCCCCGGGATGCCGGGGGTGACGGTGTAGACGGTGTGCGACCAGCCGCCGTCGGTGGAGGCCAGCACGGTGCCCACCTTGGGCGAGAGGGCGGAGGCCCCCGCGCGCAGCGAGCTGTTGCCGTAGCTGGACACCTGCTCGCCGGCGTCCGCGCCGCCCGAGGCCAGGGCCGTGGGGCCGCCGAAGAACGGCACGCTCGGGTTCACGTCGGCCACCGAGGCCGGGTCCACCCGCACGAGCGCGAGGTCGTTGTAGGCGCAGGTCTCCGGGTCGTCCTCCCCCGCGTCGGCCATGGCGAGCCACGAGGAGTAGGCGAGCGTCCCGGTGCCGAGCGTCTCGCCGGAGGTCACCAGCGAGCCGCCGGAGACGAACTCGACCGGCGTGCCCAGCGGCAGCGACGCGGTCGAGCACCCGTCGGTGTCCGTGGAGGAGCCGGTGCCGGCGCAGTGCGCGGCGTAGCCGACGTAGACGTCGCCGGCGGCGTCGGTGTAGACGAAGTTGGCGGTGCACTGGGCGCCCTCGGTGTACATCTGGACGCCGGGCGTGATCGTCGCCGAGTCGGCGTCCGCCCAGGTGGGTGCCGCGGCGGGTGCCGCGTCGGGTGCCGCGTCGGCGCGGGCCGCGGACGACACCCCGCCGATGACGGCCGCCGCCGTCGCCAGGATCGCCACGGCGCCCAGCGCCACCGGGGTCCGACGGTCCCGACCCACGCAGGCGACCCTCACCGCTCCGGTGCCTTCATCGGTGCTGCGTCGCGTGGTGCTGCTCATCGAGGACTCCCTCGGTCGCGGGGCCGCGCCGAGTCGGCAGCCCCTCGTCCCAGGGCTCAACGAGGTGGTCTGGTCCAGGTCACGCCGGCCGCCCCGACGGCCCATGGTCAGGAGCCGGTCCGCGGCGAGACGACACCGCCCCGCCCGAGCAGTGCTCGAGCGGGGCGGTGGACGCGGGGTCGCGCCGGGCGGGAGCCGGCGGGACCGCGCGAGGGATGCCTCAGTAGGACGGCTGCGAGGGGTCGATCTGGTTCACCCACGCGACCACGCCGCCACCGACGTGGACGGCGTCGTCGTAGCCCGCGCCCTTGATGACCGCGAGGGCCTCGGCGGAGCGGACGCCCGACTTGCAGTGCAGGACGACCTGGGTGCCCGAGTCGACCGACGGCAGCTGCGAGAGCGCGTTGCCGTTGAGGAACTCGCCCTTGGGGATCAGCACCGAGCCCGGGATCTGGTTGATCTCGTACTCGTTGGGCTCCCGGACGTCGACCAGGACGAAGTCCCGGCTGCCCTCCTCGCGCTCCTTGAGCATGTGCTCGAGGGTCGTGACGGAGATGGTCGAGCCGGCGGCGGCGTCCGCCGCCTCGTCCGAGATCGCACCGCAGAAGGTCTCGTAGTCGATGAGCGCGTCGACGGTGGGGTTCTCGCCGCACAGGGCGCAGTTGGGGTCCTTGCGGACCTTGAGCTTGCGCCAGCTCAGCTCGAGGGCGTCGTAGATGACGAGCTCGCCGACGGCGGGGTCGCCGATGCCGGTGATGAGCTTGATCGCCTCGTTGACCTGGATGGAGCCGATGGACGCGCACAGCACGCCCAGGACGCCGCCCTCGGCGCAGGAGGGGACCATGCCCGGCGGCGGGGGCTCGGGGTAGAGGCAGCGGTAGCAGGGCGCACCCTCGACCTGCTTCGGCGCGAACACCGAGGCCTGGCCGTCGAAGCGGTAGATGGAGCCCCACACGTACGGGATGCCGAGCAGGTAGGCCGCGTCGTTCACCATGTAGCGGGTGGCGAAGTTGTCGGTGCCGTCGACGATGAGGTCGTAGCCCTCGAAGACGCGGAAGACGTTGTCGTTGTCGAGCCGCTCGTCGTGCAGGACGACGTTCACGTAGGGGTTGGCCTCGAGGATCGACTCCTTGGCCGAGACCGCCTTCGACTTCCCCACGTCGGACTGCCCGTGGATGATCTGGCGCTGCAGGTTGGACTCGTCGACCTCGTCGAACTCGGCGATGCCGAGGGTGCCGACGCCGGCCGCGGCCAGGTAGAGCAGGGCCGGGCTGCCGAGGCCGCCGGCGCCGATGACCAGCACCTTGGCGTTCTTCAGCCGCTTCTGCCCGGTCATGCCGACGTCCGGGATGATCAGGTGACGGCTGTAACGACGGACCTCGTCGATGGTCAGCTCGTCGGCCGGCTCCACGAGTGCTGGGATGGACACTGCTCGCTCCTCGATCGGGTGCACTTCTGACAGGGCGGTCAACACCGGGTGCGGTGCGAGATGTTCCCTGTCGTGATGTCCCATGGTCCCGGGCCCGGGCGCGACGGCGCGCCACGTCCCGCCATGCGGACCCGTGGGGCGGCGGAAACGCGAGAGTCTGGCCCACGCCTCGCGCGTCAGGCAAGCCTTTCTCCGGGCTCACAGGCAAAGAACAGGAAGGTCTGGACCGGAGGGGCTCCCGCACGGTCGGATCTCCCCCAGTCGAAGCCACCCGGACGGGTACGGATGGTGCTGGCGGACCTCGGGAGCGGGGCCCCGGCCTGCCCGGCCCGCCGGGACCGTCTGCCACCGGAGGGAACCACCCGTGAGAACCACCCCACGCAGCGTGCTGGGAGCGGGCGTCGCCGCGCTCGCCGTCACCCTGCCCTTGACCCTCGGCTCGCTGCCGGCCCAGGCCGCCCCCACCGCGACCGGGGCCCCGCCCTCGGAGGGTGCGGGGGCCGCGCACCGGCCGGACGACCGCCCGGGCCCGCTGGCCAAGGAGCAGCAACGCAAGCGGGCGAAGGCGCTGGAGATGCTCGCCAACGGCAGCGCCCGCCTGCGCGCGCAGTCGGACGGGGGCGCGACGGTGCAGCTCGCGGCCGGCGACTACGTCGAGTTCCCGGTCGAGAAGACCGACACCGTGTGGACGATCCTCTCCGAGTTCGGCGACTCCGGGTCCGGCAGGCTGGGCCGGACCCCGGGGCCGCTGCACAACGAGATCCCAGAGCCCGACCGCAGCACCGACAACTCCACGGCCTGGCGAGCGGACTTCGACCTGGCCTACTACGACGACCTGTTCAACGGCAGCGGGGAGTCGTTCAAGAACTACTACGAGCAGCTCTCCAGCGGGCGCTACAGCACCGACAGCGTCGTGGAGGACTGGGTGCAGGTGCCCGGCAACGCCTCCACCTACGGCGACAACGCCGTGGAGGACGACGGCGGCGCCTGGCAGTTCATCGCCGACACCGTGGACGCCTGGTACGCCCAGCAGAAGGCCGACGGGGTCACGGACGCCGCCATCGCGGCCCACCTCGCGTCCCTGGACCAGTGGGACCGCTACGACTACGACGGCGACGGCGACTTCAACGAGCCCGACGGCTACATCGACCACTTCCAGGCGGTCCACGCCGGCGAGGGCGAGGAGGCCGGCGCCGACCCCGACGCCATCTGGTCCCACCGCTGGTACGTCAACGCCACGGACGTCGGCACGACCGGCCCGACGGTCGACGGCACCCCGAACCTCCTGGGCGGCACCGAGATCGGCGACAGCGGGGTCTACATCGGTGACTACACCGTCGAGCCGGAGAACGGCGGCCTCGGCGTGTTCGCCCACGAGTACGGGCACGACCTCGGCCTGCCCGACTACTACGACACCGCCGGCGGCGACAACAGCACCGGGTTCTGGACGCTCATGTCCTCCGGCTCGTGGCTGGGCCACGGCGGCGCCGACGAGGGCATCGGCACGACCCCCGGCCTGATGGGCCCGCAGGAGAAGTACTTCCTGGGCTGGCTCGACCACACCGAGGTCTCGCCCGGCGAGAGCGTCACCGTCGACCTGGGCCCGTCCCAGCACACCTACGACGGCCTCGACCAGGCCGTGAAGGTCGACCTCCCCGACAAGTCCACCACCACGCAGTACGTGACCCCGCCCTCCGGCACCCACGAGTGGTGGTCCGGACGCGGGGACAACCTGAGCAACACCCTCGCCCATGCGGTCCCGGCCGCCTCCAGGGTGACGGTGAAGGCCTCCCTGTGGCACGCCATCGAGGCGGGGTACGACTACCTCTACGGCGAGTACTCGCTGGACGGCGGCGCGACGTGGACCCGGATCGGCTCCGGGATCGACGGTGACTCCTCGCGGTGGAGCACCCAGCGCTGGGCCTACCGCCCCCAGGGCCAGGCGTCCCTCTTCCGCTTCCGCTACGCCACCGACGGCGGCGTCAACGAGGCCGGCGCGTTCCTCGACGACATCACCATCTCCGCCGGCAGCACCGTCGTCGTCAGCGACGGGGCCGAGAACGGCACCGGCGAGTGGGTCGCCAAGGGCTGGACGATCAGCACCGGCAGCGAGACGGTGCAGACCCCGCGGTACTACCTGATGGAGAACCGGCAGTACGTCGGCTACGACGCCACCCTGGAGCAGGGCCCGTACAACTTCAGCGAGCTCTACTCCCGGCCGAACTGGGTCGAGCACTTCGCCTACCAGCCGGGCCTGCTGGTCTGGTACGTCGACCTGTCGCAGGCGGACAACAACACCAGCGCCCACCCGGGCTCCGGCTACGCGCTGCCGGTGGACGCGCGGCCCGCGCCGTTCACCTTCCCGGACGGCTCGAAGCCCTCGAACCGTCGGCAGCCGCTCGACGCGGCGTTCGGCCTGACGCCGGTGCCGCAGACCTGCCTGCACAAGGAGACCTCCGCCGGCCAGAGCGTGGCCGCGTGCTCCCCGGCGGGTCCCGGCATCGCCACGTTCGACGACAGCGATCCCGACGCCTACTACGACGCCACCAACCCGCAGGGCTCCGTGCGGGTCGCCGGCCTCGGCGTCACGGCCACCGTCACCGGTCAGGACGGCGACGTGCTCACCGTCCACGTGGTCGACCCGGCCTCCTGAGGCCCGGCGCCGGCACGCTCACCGGCAGCCTCACCGGGCCGCGGCGGATCACCGTCGCGGCCCGGCGAGGTGACGGGCAGGTAACATCGCCCGACCGGACCTTCCGGATCGAGCACCCCGAGGAGCACCTGCGTTGTCCGCTGACCAGTACGAGGCCACCGAGCCCGCGGCCGGCACCTCCACCGGGGTCCGCCCGCGCGGGGGCCGCATGCCCCGCAAGGAGCGTCGCGCCCAGCTGCTCGAGTCCGCGCTCGAGGTGTTCGTCGCCCAGGGTTACCACGCGGCCGCGATGGACGACATCGCCGACCGCGCCGGCGTCTCCAAGCCGGTGCTCTACCAGCACTTCCCGGGCAAGCTCGACCTGTACCAGGCGCTGCTGGAGACCGCGGCCGACCAGATCATCAAGAACTGTCGCCGCGCCCTCGCCTCCACCGAGGACAACAAGCTCCGCGTCGCGGCGGCCATGGACGTCTTCTACGGCTACGTGGCCGAGCGCTCCGGTGCCTTCCGGCTCGTCTTCGAGTCCGACCTCACCAACGAGCCCGCCGTCCGCGCCCAGGTCGACCGCGTGACCACCGGCTGCGCCACCGCCATCGCCGAGGTCATCCACGACGACACCGGCCTGGACGACGAGGCCTCCATGCTCCTCGCCGTCTCGCTGGTGGGCATGGCCCAGGTGAGCGCCCGCTACTGGCTCGTCGACGGCGGGGGCCTCACCCGCGAGCAGGCCACCGCCCTCGTCTCCGGGCTCGCGTGGCGCGGCATCGGCGGCTACCCGCGCACCGACGAGGCGCCCGAAGCCTGACCCGGGCGACGGCCCCGCCGGCCACCCCGGTCGCGGGTCGCACCCGCCCGGGTGGCGTCAGGGACTAGGCTCGCGGACGAAGGTACGACCGGCGACGAAGGAGGACCCGTGGAGGTCAAGATCGGTATCCAGCAGGCCCCGCGCGAGATGGCGGTGGACGTCGACGGGACGCCCGAGTCCGTCCAGCAGCTCGTCTCGGACGCCGTGAGCACCGGCAACCTGCTCGTGCTCACCGACACCAAGGGCCGCACCATCGCCGTGCCCGGCGCGAAGATCGCCTACGTCGAGATCGGCACGGCCCAGGTGGGCACCGTCGGCTTCCGCAGCTGAGGCAGCCCCACCCGCACGACCCCGCACGCCGCGAGCGCCCCGGACCCACTCGGTCCGGGGCGCTCGCGCGTGCAGGGTCGCGCAGGGGGGGGGATGCCGAGGCGGCTCAGGAGTCGAGGCCCAGCTCGCTCATCCGGTCGGTGTGCCGCTCGGTGAGCCGGGTGAACATCCGGCCGAGCGCGGCCAGGTCGAGCCCCGGACGGTCGATGCCGCCGGCCAGCAGCGAGGACAGGCCCTCCCGCTCGGCCGCGACCCGCTGGGCCTGAATGAGCGCCTCGCCCATGAGGCGGCGGCCCCACAGGGCGAGCCGGCCGCCCAGGCGGGGGTCGGCGGCGATGGCGGCCCGGACCTGGGTCACGGCGAACTCGGCGTACCCGCCGTCCTCGAGCGTGCCGACGACGAGGGCGCGCGTGCCCCCGTCGAGGAACGCGGCGATCTCCCGGTAGAAGTCGTTGGCGAGGCCGTCCCCGACGTAGGCCTTCACCAGGCCCTCGTACCAGTCGGAGGACGCGGTGTTCTCGTGGAACGCGTCGACGGCACGGCGGAAGGGCTCCATCGCCGTGTAGGGGTCGCTCCCGAGCTCGGTCAGCCGGGCCTCGATGCGACCCAGCTTGTTCAGCTCGCCGGCGGCCATCCGCCCGAGCTGCACCTTGTCCTCCAGGCGCGGCGCCAGGGCCGCGTCCTCGCCGAGGCGGCTGAACGCGGTGATGAGCCCGTAGCCGATCACGGCGAGCAGGTCGACGACCGCCTGCCGGTACTCCGGGTCCTCGAAGGCCAGCGGCTCCTCGTCGACGACGGCGTCCGCCGCCAGGTCGGTCGCGGACGCGCCGGGTGTGACCTCGGATTCAGTCATGCTCGCAGCGTATCGGTATGGTGAAGGTGCGCGTGTGCCGCGCGCCGACGCCCACGGCGGTCGTCGGCCACCCCGGCACCGCGGCGGCCCCGAGCCGCGCGACGGCACTCCGACCAAGATCCCCCGACGTCCACCGGACGCCACCGAGGACGGCCGCCGCGAGCCGGAGGGCCGCAGGTATGTGCGCGGCAGACGTGCAGGGGACTCCCACCGGAGCCGCCGGGTCGGCCGCATCCGAGACTCGCGGTCCTGCTCCCCGGACGGGCCGCCGCACGAAAGCAGACATCCTTTGACGACCTTCCGAGACCTCGGGGTCATGCCCGAGATCTGCGACGCGCTCGAGCGCGCCGGCATCACCACCCCGTTCGCCATCCAGGAGATGACCCTCTCGGTCGCCCTGGCCGGCACCGACCTCATCGGCCAGGCCCGCACGGGCACCGGCAAGACCCTCGCCTTCGGCATCCCCGTGATCCAGTCGAGCACCGCGCCGGGCGACGAGGGCTACGCGGCCCTCCCCCAGGGCAAGCCGCAGGCGCTCGTCGTGGCCCCCACCCGCGAGCTGGCCCTCCAGGTCTCCTCCGACCTCACCCTCGCCAGCGCCGACCGCGGCCTGCGCGTCCTCACCGTCTACGGCGGCGTGGGCTACGAGCCCCAGATCGAGGCCCTCGAGACCGGCGTCGACATCGTCGTCGGCACCCCGGGTCGTCTCATCGACCTGGCCAACCGCAAGGTCCTCGACCTCGGCCACGTCCGCGCCCTCGTGCTCGACGAGGCCGACGAGATGCTGGACCTCGGCTTCCTGCCCGACGTCGAGAAGCTGCTCAAGCTCACGCCCTCGACCCGGCAGACCATGCTGTTCAGCGCGACCATGCCCTCCGCGATCGTGGCCCTGGCCCGCACGCACATGCGCTCGCCGATGAACATCCGCGCCGAGGCGTCCTACGAGAACGCCACGGTGCCCGCCACGTCCCAGCACGTGTTCCAGGCCCACGACCTCGACAAGCCGGAGATCGTCGGCCGGGTCCTGCAGTCCAAGGACGTCGAGAAGGTCATCGTCTTCACCCGCACCAAGCGCGCCGCCCAGCGCCTCGCCGACGACCTCGTCGAGCGTGGCTTCAAGGCCAGCCCGCTGCACGGCGACATGGCCCAGGTGGCGCGCGAGAAGGCGCTGACCCGCTTCCGCGACGACAAGCTCCAGGTGCTCGTCTGCACCGACGTCGCCGCCCGCGGCATCGACGTCCGCGGCGTCAGCCACGTCATCAACTACTCCTGCCCGGAGGACGACAAGACGTACGTCCACCGCATCGGCCGCACCGGCCGCGCGGGTGCCTCCGGCACGGCGATCACGCTCGTCGACTGGGCGGACCTGCACCGCTGGAAGCTCATCAACAAGGCGCTGGACCTGCCCTTCGACGCCCCGGCCGAGACCTACTCGACCTCCGAGCACCTCTACACCGAGCTCGACATCGAGCCCGGCACCAAGGGCCGGATCAAGGCGCCCGAGCCGGCCGCGCCCCGCGAGAAGCGCGAGGGTGGCGACCGCGAGCGCGGCGAGCGCCCGGCCCGCAGCCGGAACCGCAACCGCACCCGGACCCGCTCGCGCGGCGGCGAGGTCGTCTCCGACGAGTCCGCCCCGGCCTCGTCCGAGGGCGACGACACCACCGGCGCCCCCGCCGAGGGCGGCCCCGCCGCGGCGGACGGCGAGTCCGCGCCGCGTCGCCGTCGTCGCTCCCGCGGACGCGGCGGTCGTGGCCGCGGCGGTGCCCAGTCGGGTGACCAGTCCGGCGACAGCGCCCCCGCCGCCTCGGAGGCCTGAGCCCACGCAGCAGGGCTCCACGCTCGACCGGCCCGGTACCGCCTCGGCGGTGCCGGGCCGTGCTGCGTCCGGGGCGCCTGCGTAGGCCGGGGCGCCTGCGTAGGCCGGGGCCGCTCAGGCCGTGACGACGACCGTGGTGCCGAGCTGCGCGAACTTCCACATGAGCAGCGCGTCGGAGTGCTTCTGCCGGATGCAGCCGTGCGACCGCGGGGTCCCGAGCTGGGCGACCGTCTGCTCGTGCTCGCCGTTCTTCACCGGCAGGTCGTGGAAGCCGATCGCGGCGCCGCTCGTCCCCTGGGTGAACCGGACGAACAGGTTCATGGTCGAGCCGTCGATGCCGTAGGCGTGCCGGCTGCGCGAGTAGACCTCGTAGGTGCCGGGGTCCAGGTTGTCGATCCTGCTGCCCGAGACCAGGTAGCTCGCGAGGACCTGGTCCTTCGCGCCGATGATCCACACGCGCTGCGAGGACTGGTCGAAGACGGCGCGGCGCCCCGAGCCGGAGTCCGCCGGCGGGTCGGGGTACGCGGCGGTGCTGGCGGAAGCACTGGCGGAGGCCGAGGCAGTGGCGGAGGCACTGGCTGAGGCGGAGGCACTCGCGGAAGCAGTGGCTGAGGCGGAGGCGCTGGCGGAGGCGGACGTGGAGGTGGAGGTGGCCGCCTCGAGCGCGACGGTCGAGGACGTCGTCCCCCCGAAGGCGCCGAGGCCACCGACCACGGCGACCGCCGTGAGCACCAGGGAGCCGGAGGCCGCGGCGATCCGCCCCCAGCGGGGCCGGACGGCGGCGTGGCTGCCCGCGGAACGCGGGGCGCGCCGCCGACCGACGGCGGTGGCCCTGCGCCGGTCGCTCTCCCCCACCGGCCTCACGCCTTCGCCCGGCGGGCGCGGCCGCGGGGCCGAGCGGCGCGGGCGACGAGGTTGGCCGCGACCTCGCGGTAGGCCTGCGCGCCCTTGCTGGTGCGGCTGGTGGCCAGGATCGAACGGCCCGCGGCGGGGGCCTCGGCGAACTTGATCGTCTTGGGGATGGGCGGCTCGATCACCTCGAGCGAGTAGGTCTCCGAGATCGTCTCGAGCACCGTGCGGGCGTGGGTCGTGCGACCGTCGAACAGGGTCGGGAGCACGCCCCAGACCTCCAGCTTCCTGTTGGTGAACCGCCGCACGTCGTGCACCGTGTCGAGCAGCTGCCCGACGCCCCGGTGCGAGAGCGTCTCGCACTGCAGCGGCACGAGGACGCCGGTGGCGGCGGTCAGCGCGGCCACGGTGAGCACCCCCAGCGAGGGCGGGCAGTCCAGCAGCACCCAGTCGTAGTCGTCCTCGAGCTCCTCGACCACCATCTTGACGACGTGCTCGCGACCGGTGCGGGTGAGGAGGTCGGCCTCGGCCCGGGCCAGCTCGATGGTAGCGGGCAGCAGGTCCACGCCGTCCTCGGTGGCGATGACCGTCTCCGCGGCGTCCGCACCCTGCGTGAGCACGTGGTAGATCGACGTCTCGACGTTCTCCGGGTCGATGCCCAGCGAGAACGTGAGGCACGCCTGCGGGTCCAGGTCGACGAGGAGCACACGGTGACCCAGCTCGGCGAGCGCGGCTCCCACGGAGGCGACCGAGGTGGTCTTGGCGACGCCGCCCTTCTGGTTCGCGACGGCGAGTGTGGTGGTCATCGGCAGCCACTATGCCCGAGTGGGCGTCCCGTTCGGCGCACCCGCACGGTGCGGCGGCCCGATGGGCAGGTCAGGACGCCGGTGGTTGACTGATCCGGTGAGCCCCGCGTCCACTCCCCCCTCCCCGTCCCCCGCCCGCTCCCGGGCCCTCGTCACGGGGGCGACGGCCGGCATCGGCCGCTCCTTCGCCGTCCAGCTCGCCTCCCGCGGGCACGACCTGGTGCTGGTGGCCCGTGACGCGCCCCGGCTCGAGCGGCTGGCCGGCGAGCTGGCCGACCGCTTCGGCACCGACGTCGAGGTGCTCCCGGCCGACCTCACCGACCGGACGCAGCTGGCGACGGTCGAGGCGCGCCTGGCCGACGCCGAGCGCCCGGTCGACCTGCTGGTCAACAACGCAGGCTTCGGTCTCAAGGGGCGCTTCGCCGACAACGACGTGGACGCCGAGACCGCGATGCTCGAGGTCCTCGTCGTGGCGGTGCTCCGGCTCTCGCACGCGGCGCTGGGGGCCATGTCCGCCCGCGGGCACGGGGCCGTCCTCAACGTCTCCTCGGTCGCGGCCTTCCTGCCCCGCGGCACCTACTCCGCCGCCAAGGCGTGGGTGAACCGGTTCGGCGCGTGGGCCTCGGCCGAGTACCGCCCGCGCGGGGTCACCGTCACGACGCTGTGCCCGGGGTTCGTGCGCACCGAGTTCCACGCCCGGATGGGGGTCGGCCGCGGGTCGGCGCCGTCGTGGCTGTGGCTCGACGCCGACGACCTGGTCGCGCAGGCCCTCGACGACCTGGCCGACGGCCGCGCCTTCTCCATCCCCTCCCGCCGCTACCGCGCCCTCGTGGCGCTCTCGCGGGTCGTCCCGGACCGGGTGCTCCTGCGGCTGCAGGGCTTGGGTAGACGCTGACGAGGGGACAGACTCGGGGCATGCCCGACCTCTGGGGGCGCGTGGAGCGCCCGGACGCCGAGGTCTGGTTCCTCGACCGGGCCGAGGACGCCCCGCCCGTCGTCCTCCTCCACGGCCTCGCCGGCTACGCCCGCGAGTGGAGCGCCACCATGGACGCTCTCAGCCCGGAGTGGTCGGCGGTCGCGGTCGAGCAGCGCGGCCACGGCAGCAGCACCCGGTGTCCGACCGACGTCTCCCGCGACGCCTACGTGGACGACGTCCTCGCCGTGCTCGACGACCTCGGGCGCGACGACGTCGCCCTCGTCGGGCAGTCCATGGGCGGGCACACCGCCATGCTCGTGGCGGCCCGCGCGCCGGAGCGCGTCTCCAGCCTCGTCCTGGTCGAGGCCGGGCTCGGCGGGGACGACCCCGCCGCCACCCGCGCCATCGGCGAGTGGCTCTCGTCGTGGCCGGTCCCGTTCGCCGACCACCGCGAGTTCGTCCGGTTCTTCGGGGGCTCGGAGCACACGGCCGCCGTCTGGGCGGCCGGGCTCGAGGAGCGCGAGGACGGCCTCCGCCCGACGTGGGACGCCGCGACGCTCACCCGGGCCCTCGCCGGCGTCCACGCCCGGGAGCACCTCGAGGAGTGGGGCGAGGTCACCGCCCCCACCCTCATGGTCCTCGGCCAGCACTCCTCGGTGCCGCGCCGCCAGGTCGAGAGCATGTGCGCCCTGCGCCCCGACACCCAGGTGGTGACGGTGGCCGGAGCCGGCCACGACGTCCACCTGGACGCGCCGGGCACGTGGGTCGACCTGCTCACGCACTTCCTGAGGGACCCGCAGAAGAGCCTGGGCTGAGGCCCGTCGCCCTCGTCGCGGGGTCAGCCCGCGTCGCCAGGGCCTGCGTCCCGTCAGCCCAGGACGCCGGGCGTCGACCGCCCGGAGGCCGCCGCAGCCCGCGCCGCCCGCTCGAGCAGCCGCTCGTACTCCTCGGGAGCCGTGGTGTGGCAGCCCAGGTCGTGGTCGATCTTCCCGGTGCCGTGGTGGTCGCTGGACCCGGTGACGACGAGGTCGAGGTCGCGCGCGATCCCGCGCAGCGTCTCCCGCACCGCCGGGGGGTGGTCCTGGTGGTCCACCTCGAGGCCGGCGAGCCCCAGCCCGGCCAGCTCCGCGAGGGTCTCCGGGCCGGGCTCCTGCACCGAGCGCCGACCCCAGACGTGGGCGATCACGCTCACGCCGCCGGCGGCGGTCACCTCCGCGAGCACCTGGCGCAGCGGCGCCGCGTACCGGTCGACGTGCCCCGGCCTGCCCGGGTTGAGGTAGCGCGCGAAGGCCTCGTCGCGGCTGGCGACCACGCCCTTGGCGACGAGCGCGTCGGCGACGTGGGGGCGGCCGGAGGCGGCGCTGTCGCCGGAGACCGCCGCGACGTCCTCCACGGTGAGGTCGATGCCGAGCGCGACGAGCCGCTCGACGATCGCCGGCGTGCGGCCCGAGCGGCCCTCGAGGATGCGGGTCAGGTGCCCCGCCAGCGCGGGCTCGGTCGGGTCCGGGAGGTAGGCCAGGAGGTGGACGTTCCAGCGGTCGAGCCGGGTGCTGATCTCCATCCCGCGCACGAGCGTGAGACCCACCTGCGCGGCGGCCCTCGCGGCCTCGTCCCACCCGTCGGCGGTGTCGTGGTCGGTCAGGCCGAGGACGTCCAGGCCCGCCGCCCGCGCGGCGTGCACGAGCTCCGTCGGCGACTGCGTGCCGTCACTGGCCCGCGTATGCGTGTGGAGGTCGATGCGCACGCCCTCACCCTAGTGGCCGGGCCGCGCCCGTCCCACCGACGCCGAGCCGGGTCACCAGGGCTGCGCGGTCTCCCCGAAGCCGATCTCGACCAGGGCCGGCCCCAGGGTCGTGAGGTCCCGCAGGTGCCAGCCCTCGCGCAGCAGCAGGACGGCGGACGCCGGCCGGACGACCAGCCAGAGCCACTGGCCGTCGACCTCGCCCACGAGGACGCTGCGGTCGTGCCCGTCCTCGTCGTCCTCCGCGCCCGGGAGGTCGAGGAGCGCGTCGTCCTCGGCGGGGCCCGAGGACACCGGCCAGAGGCTGACCTGACGCTGCTCGGCCCGCAGGCGCACGAGCGGCGGCCCGTCGAAGGTGGTCGGCGCGGGCTCGGCGCCCAGCCCTGCACAGCGCGGGCCGAGGCCGGTGCCCGGCCGCTCGTGGACGACGAGGACGTCGACCGGGCCGTCCAGCGTGGTGGTGCCCGAGACCCCGACGAGGGTCGCCTCGGTGCCAGGGCTGCCGGCCGTGGCGAGGGCCGTGACCGCCCAGTCGGGCCCGAGGGGCCACGGCGTCAGGCTGGCCAGCGTGCCGGACCGCTCGACCTGGCCCACCAGGGCGGCGTAGTCCAGCTCGTCCGGGCGCCACAGCGGCGCCACCTCACCGTGCGTCGGGCACGTGTGCACCGGCGTCCCTTCCAGGTCCACGAGCCCGACCGGGGCCGGGCAGCGTGGGCACGTCGCGTCGCTCACCGGGACACGGTGCGGCGTCACGGGCCCCGGCGTCAACAGTCGCCGGTGGCTGGTCCGGTGCTCAGGCGTTCCAGCGCCGGACCTCGCGCAGGCCCCGGTCGGTGCCCAGCACGGAGATGGTGGTGGTGTCGAGGTGGAAGTGCCGGCCCTCGGCGACGGGGAGGTCGAGCCATCGGACCGCGAGCACCCGCAGCGAGTGCCCGTGCGCGAACGCCAGGACGGGGCCGGACGCGGCGCGCGCCCGCTCCACGACCCGGTCCAGCCGAGCCGCGACCTGGCGGGGCGACTCCCCGCCGGGGCAACCGTGGGTCCAGACCGCCCAGGTGGGGTCCTTCTCCTCGTGCACCTGCGCGCGCGTCATGCCCTCGTAGTCGCCGTAGTCCCACTCGGCCAGGTCCTCGACGATCTCCGGGGACTCGAAACCCGCGAGAGCAGCCGTGCGGCGGGCGCGCTGCCGCGGGCTCGCCCACACCTCGGCGAACTCGACCTCCGCCAGCCGCTCGCGCAGGGCGATCGCGCCCTCCTCACCCTCGGGCAGCAGGGGCAGGTCGGTGGTCGAGGTGTGCCTGCCGTTGCGGCTCCACTCGGTCGCGCCGTGGCGCACCACCCACATCTCGGGCAGCTCCGGGTCGACCCGGTGCGGCAGCGGGGCGGCGAACGGGGCGTGGTGGGAGGTGGTCACGAGGCGGGATTCTCACCCGGCCCGGGGCTCGGGGGCGAGTCGGCGCGTGCGCCGCCACCCGCTGCGGCGTCGGGACCACCCGGGCGGGCGACCTCGGCGCGCAGGGCCGCGAGCTCCCCCCGCAGCTCCGCCAGCTCCCCGCGCAGGGGCGCCAGCTCGGCCCGGAGCGCCTCCACGACGTCCTCGGAGGACGCGGCACCGGACGCGCGCGGCACCGGGTGCCCGCCCGCCTGGGCCCCACTCTCCTGAGGACCGGCCTCCTGAGTACCGGCCCCGTGAGCGGCGGCGGCCCGCTCCGCGGCGCGCGCCTCCTTGCCCTCGGCGACCTTCTCCACCAGCCACGAGGCCATCGACCCGGTCACGGTGCCGAGCAGGGCGACGCCCATGACCATGAGGCCGGCGCCGACCCAGCGCCCGGCGTCGGTGATCGGGAAGGTGTCGCCGTAGCCCACCGTGGTCATCGTCGTGAGCGCCCACCACAGCGCGTCGCCGAACGTGGTGATGTTCGCGCCGGGGGCGTCCCGCTCCGCGTCGAGCACGGCGAGGGCCGCCGTCATCGCCAGCAGCAGCGAGCCCAGACCGACGTACAGGCCGACGCGGCCGCGCAGCGTGCCCGCGGCCGTGCGGTTGAGCACCCGCACCAGCAGGAGGAGCCGCAGGAGCGCGAGGGGACGCAGCAGCGGCAGCACCAGCACCGCCACGTCCAGGACGTGCCGCAGCAGCCAGCGGCCGCGGTGCTCGGCCGCGGCGAGCCGCAGGACGAAGTCGACCGCGAAGAGCACCCAGGTGACCACGATGACCACCGAGCAGGCGCGGGTGGTGCTCGCGGGCAGGCTCGGGTCGAGGATCGGCCACGCGTAGGCGGCCAGGAACAGCAGCGAGAACGCCACCAGCGGCCACTGGGACCAGCGCTCCCAGGCCGTCACCGGCCAGGAGTCGCGCGGCAGCGTGGGCATCGTCGGGCTGGTCGGTCTCCGCGGGTGCACACGACCATCCTGGCAAGCCGGGCTGCGGGGCGCGCGCACGGCGCGCCCCGCGACGTCCGGCGGGTTCCGGCGGGTTCCGGCAGCCTCCGGCGGGGCCTCAGGCCTGCGGGCCGGGCCAGTTCTTGTCCGGCTGCGGCACGGGCCGCCCGGGCTGCTCGCCGCCCCGCGCCTCGAGGTAGCTCTCCTTGGGCACCATCACCTTGCGGCGGAAGACGCAGACGATCTTGCCGTCCTGGTTGTAGCCGATGGTCTCGACGTGGACGACGCCCCGGTCGTCCTTGCTCGTCGACTCCCACTTGTCGAGCACGGTGGTCTCGCCGTAGAGGGTGTCGCCGTGGAACGTCGGGGCGACGTGGCGCAGCGACTCGATCTCGAGGTTGGCGATCGCCTTGCCGGAGATGTCCGGCACCGACATGCCGAGCAGGATCGAGTAGACGTAGTTGCCCACCACGACGTTCTTCCCGAACTGCGTGGTCTCCTCGGCGTAGTGGGAGTCCAGGTGCAGCGGGTGGTGGTTCATCGTGAGCAGGCAGAAGAGGTGGTCGTCGTACTCGGTGACCGTCTTGCCCGGCCAGTGCTTGTAGGTCGCGCCGACCTCGAACTCCTCGTAGCTGCGTCCGAACTGCACGGTTCCTCCTCGTCGAGGGGCCCGGACGACGCGCGTGGGGCGTGACGTCCGGTACCGGTGTGTGGGTGACGTCTCATCCTGGCCAGTCCGGGCCGTGGGGGCACCCCCGCCCGGCGTGGCGTGGTTCACGCGGGCGCCGCTTCCGCCCGTCCCCTCCCCCTCTCAGCGCCCGTCCTCCGCGCCGTCGCACGCACGGGGAGGTACCGGACGCCGGGTGAGGGAACCGATCCGCCGGCGAGGGCGTCCCACGACCATGAGGACCACGACCCCCACCCGCGGCCGCGCACCGCGACTCCCCCTGCTCGCCGCGGCCGGCGCGCTCGTGGCCTGCGCGGCGCTCACCGGCTGCTCCGGCGGCACCACGACCGCCACCGACCCGGCCGCCACCGACCCCGCCGCCACGGACCCCGCGACCGACCTCCCGCTCGAGGCCTCCAGCGCGTCAGCCAGCCCCTCGACCAGCCCCTCGACCAGCCCCTCGGCCAGCGCGTCCCCCACCGTCGGCACCTACCCCGCCTTCGGCCCGAAGACGTACGCGTACACGCTGGTCGTGAGCTGCTTCTGCGTCGACGGCGGCGTGCCCGTCCGCGTCACGGTCGAGGACGGCGAGGTCGTCTCCGCGGTCTACCTGCGCGGCGGCGGTCGCGGCGGCGTCCAGAAGGGCGACGATGCCCCGGACTACCGCCGGCTCACGCTGGACGACGTCATCGACGCGGCCAACGACACGGACGCCGACCGCGTCGACGTGGTGTGGCCGGACGGCCAGGACCACCCGTCCTCGGTGGCGGTCGACCCGGACTCCCGCGCGGTCGACGAGGAGGTCGCCTACACCGTCCGGGACGTCGTGGTCACCGGCTGAGCCGCCCGGGCCGGGCTAGGGCGGCCACCGCCGCCACTCGGGTCGGACGCCACGGATCGGGAGCATCCGCACCCGGGTGCAAGAATGCTCGACGCCCGCGCCGGCGTCCGCCCGACGCGCGTGGGCGCTGATGACGATGCCGGGCGGGCCAGGCGGAGGCGGCGACGTGGCCAAGCGGGTGTTCCTGCACGTGGGGACGATGAAGTCGGGGACGACGTTCCTCCAGTCCCTCATGTGGAAGCACCGCGCGGCGCTGCTGGAGCGTGGCCTGCTGCTGCCCGGCGAGCGGCTCCTGCGCCACTTCCACTCCTCGGCGCTGGTCTGCGGGCGCCAGGAGGTCATCGACGAGCTCACCCCGGCCGAGCTCGGCACGTGGGAGCGGCTCCTCGAGCAGGTGCGCGAGTTCGACGGCGACGGCTTCATCGGCCACGAGCTGTTCTCGCCCGCGACCCCGGAGCAGGCCGCCGGCGCCCTCGCGGACCTCGAGAAGGTCGCCGACGAGGTGCACGTCGTGCTCACCATGCGCGACCTCGGACGGCAGCTCCCCTCGCACTGGCAGGAGGTGGTGAAGTCCGGCACCACGGCCACGCTCGCGGAGTACGCCGCGGCCATCGAGGCCGACCCGGACGAGAAGTTCTGGACCTTCCACGACGCCCCCCGCCTCCTCGCGCGGTGGACGCAGGGCCTGCCCGCGGAGCGGGTGCACGTGGTCGTCGTCCCCAAGAAGGCTCCCTCGGACTGGCTGTGGCGCGAGTTCCTGGGCCTCATGGGCGTGAGCAGCGAGGGCCTCGACCACGTCTCGGACAACCCGAACACCTCCCTCGACATGGGCGGCGCCGAGGTGATGCGCCGGGTGCAGCTCGCGATCCCGGCCGATGAGCACGGGCTGACGATGCGCCGGCTCACCAAGGGCTTCCTGACCCGCGACGTCCTCGGCCCAGCCGGGAGCCGGACCCCCTTCGTCATCGGGCCCGACGCCCACGCCTTCCTCGTCCGGCGGGCGGCGGAGATGACCGAGGAGCTCCGGTCCCGCGGCTACGACGTCGTCGGCGACCTGGACGACCTCCTCGTCGACCCGACACCTCCGGCCGGGCGCACCGCGGACGACGTCACCGAGGACGAGGTGGCCTCCGTGGCCGTCGGCGGGCTCGCGAGGATGGTCGTCCACGACCGGCACCAGCGGGACGAGATCGCGACCCTGCTCGCGCAGCGGGCGCGGCTGCGCGGCCGCGTCGAGGCGCTCGAGCGTCAGCTGGCGCAGGCCTCCGCCCCCGCGCAGCGCCGGCCGCTGCACCGTCGGCTGCGCAGCGCCGTCGGCCGCCGGCTGCGCCGGGGCTGAGCCCCACCGCGGGAGAGACGAGCCGACCGTGGCCGAGCGCATCGTGCTCCACGTCGG
This sequence comes from Nocardioides sp. GY 10127, assembly GCF_004919085.1. GTDB lineage: Bacteria > Actinomycetota > Actinomycetes > Propionibacteriales > Nocardioidaceae > Nocardioides. The sequence goes on from NZ_STGL01000003.1 coordinate 344,154, forward strand.
GCTGATGAAGTCCGGCACGACCTACCTCCAGGGGCTGATGGAGGCCAGCAGCGACCTGCTGGCCGACCAGGGCGTGCTCTTCCCCGGGCCGACGTGGGACGCGCAGCTGCGGGCGGTGAACGACTTCCTCGGGCTGCCCCACTCCCGCCCGGGCGACTGGGAGGCGCTCTGCGCCGACGTGCGGGCGCACCCGGGCACGGTGCTGCTGTCCATGGAGTTCCTCGCCAACCTGGGGCCGGCCCGCGTCCGGCGGCTCGTCGCCGACCTGGGCGGCGCACGGACCGAGGCCGTCCTCACGGTCCGCGACCTCGGCCGCAGCGTCCCGGCCCTGTGGCAGGAGACCTGCAAGAACCGGCGCACCTGGACGTGGTCCGAGTACGTCGAGGGGGTCCGGCGGGGTGACGACGGGCCGGGCCCGGGTCGCCACTTCTGGCGTCGCTGCTCCTTCGCGACCATCGCGGCGCGCTGGGCCCAGGTGCTGGGAGGCGACCGCGTCACCGTCGTCACCGTGCCACCGCCCGGCGCCGACCCGGACCTCCTCTGGGCCAGGTTCCGCGAGGCCGTGGGCCTGGCGGACGCCCCGTGGCGCCGGCCCCCGCGCGCGAACGAGTCCCTCGGTGGCGCCTCGGCCCGCCTCATGCGGCTGCTCAACGAGCGGTCCGGCGACCTCGGCAGCGAGCAGTACCTGCACCGGTTCAAGGCGCTGGCCAAGTACACGCTGGGCGCGGACCGCGACAGCGAGCCCCGGATCGGGTTCGTCGTCCCCGACTGGCTCGCCGAGCGCTCGCGCGCCGAGGTCTCCGCGCTCGCCGGGTCCGGCGTCCGCCTGGTCGGCGACCTCGACGAGCTCACCCCGGTCGACACCGTCGGCAGCGACCCGGAGACGCTGCCGACGGAGGACCTCTTCGACGCCGCCCTCCGCGCCCTGGAGCAGCTGCTGCGCGAGGGGGACGACGCCCTGCGGCCGCCCTCGGAGCGGACCGGCGAGGAGGGCGTCCACGCCTGGCCGGAGCTGCGAGACGACCTGTATCCGCGGCAACCCTGACGGCCTGGCCGTGTGCCAGAATGCGCCCCGAGCCGGGCGCCTGGTCCGGCCTCGTACGAAGGGAAGTCCATGGGCAAGCGGGTGGTCCTGCACGTCGGCCTGATGAAGTCGGGGACGACGTACCTCCAGTCGCTGATGGAGGCCAACCACGAGCTGCTGCTCGAGCAGGGCGTCCTGTTCCCCACCCCGTGGGCGGTGCAGACCCGCGGAGTCTCGGAGTTCCTCGAGCTGCCCCTCCAGCGCTTCCCGGGCGCCTGGGAGAAGCTGCGGGACCGCATCCTCGAGCACGACGGCACCAGCGTCGTCTCGATGGAGTACCTCGGCCCGGCCAAGGTCGAGCTCATCCGCCGCCTGCGCGACGAGCTCCCCGGCTGCGACGTCCAGGCCGTCATCACCATCCGCGACCTGGGCCGCGGCATCCCCGCCATGTGGCAGGAGACCATCAAGAACCGCCGCTCCTGGGGCTGGACCGAGTACCTGGAGGCGATCTCCGCCCGGGGCCCGAAGCCGACGGAGGCCGGCGCGCAGTTCTGGCGCCAGCAGGGCTTCGGCCGCGCGGTGGCCCGCTGGGCCGAGGGCCTGGGCGCCGCGAACGTCACCGTCATCACGATCCCCCAGCCGGGCGCCCCGCAGACCGTGCTGTGGGACCGCTTCAGCGAGGTCGCCGGCATCGCCCCGGGCGACTTCGCGCCGCCGGCGCGGAGCAACACCTCGCTCGGCCTGCACTCCACGCTGCTCATGCGGCTGCTCAACGAGCGCACCGAGGACCTCACCCGCGACCAGTACCGCCACCGGTACAAGGCGCTTTCGAAGCACACCCTCGGGGCGCACGCCCGCGAGGAGGCCAAGCTCGGCTTCGCCGTGCCGGCGTGGCTGCGCCGCCGCACCGAGAAGGAGATCGAGCTCGTGCGGAAGTCGGGCGTCCGCGTCGTCGGCGACCTGGCCGAGCTGACCCCGGTCGACACCGACGGCATCGAGCCCTCGGCCGTCTCCGACGCCGCCGTCCTCGACGCCGCGGTGCACGCGCTCGACGTCCTGCTGCGCGAGGGCGAGGACGCCTACCTGCCGGAGGCGCGACGCACCGGCGACGGCGGCACCCACCCATGGGAGCCCGGGAAGAAGCGGGTCGGCAAGGGTGGCGGCATGGGCCGCGGCCAGGGCGGTGGTCAGGGTGGCGGCCAGGGTGGTGGCCGGGGCCGCCGCGGCCAGGGCGCCCAGGCGGGCTCCGAGGACGCCTCCGACGACTGACGGGCCGCCTCGAGAGGCCCCACCGAGCACCACAGCCCCCGCCCGGGACCGGGCGGGGGCTGTGTCGTTCCTGCGTGCCGTTCCTGCGTGCTGTCGGGCGACGTCAGCGCGGCTGCGCGTAGTCCTTGAGCAGCGCCCGGCCGATGATCATCTTCTGGATGTCGCTGGTGCCCTCGCCGATCAGCATGAACGCGCTCTCGCGGTAGAGCCGCTCGATCTCGTACTCCTTGGAGTAGCCGTAGCCGCCGTGGATGCGGAAGGACGCCTCCACCACCTCGTTGCAGTACTCGCTGGCGAGCATCTTGGCCATGCCGGCCTCGACGTCCATGCGCTTGCCGGTGTCCTTGAGTCGCCCGGCGCGCACCATCATCGAGTGCGCCGCCTCGACCTTCGTCGCCATCTCCGCGAGGCGGAACTGGATGGCCTGGTGCTGGGCGATCGGCTTGCCGAAGGTCTCGCGCTGCTGGGCGTAGGCGATGGCGAGCTCGAACGCGCGCCACGCGATGCCGCAGGCCCGGGCGGCCACGTTGACGCGGCCCACCTCCACGCCGTCCATCATCTGGTAGAAGCCCTTGCCGGGCTCGCCGCCGAGGATCTGACCGGCGCCGATGCGGTGGTCGTTGAAGACCGCCTCGGTGGTGTCGACGCCCTTGTAGCCCATCTTGTCGATCTTGCCGGGGATGGTGAGGCCGGGGGCGGTCTCGCCGAAGCCGGGCTCCTTCTCCACCAGGAAGGTCGTCATGTTGCGGTACACCGAGTCGGCGCCCTCGTCGGTCTTGGTGAGCACCGCGATGAGGGTGGACGTGCCGCCGTTGGTGAGCCACATCTTCTGGCCGGTGATCGAGTAGGACCCGTCGTCCAGCTTCGTGGCCTTGGTGGAGATGGCCGAGACGTCGGACCCGAGGCCCGGCTCGGACATCGAGAAGGCGCCGCGCACCTCGCCGGTGGCCATCCGGGGCAGGTACTTCTGCTTCTGCTCCTCGGTGCCGTGCTGCATCAGCATGTAGGCCACGATGAAGTGGGTGTTGATGACGCCGGAGACGCTCATCCAGCCGCGCGCGATCTCCTCCACGCACAGCGCGTAGGTGAGGAGCGACTCCCCGAGCCCGCCGTACTCCTCGGGGATCATCAGCCCGAAGACCCCGAGCTCCTTGAGGCCCTCGACGATCTCGGCGGGGTACTCGTCGGCGTGCTCCAGGTCGTTGGCGACCGGGATGATCTCCTTCTCCACGAAGGCCCGCACGGCCTTCAGGATCTCGGTCTGGTCCTCGGTGAGGCCCTCGGTCGAGCAGAGACGCATGGCTCATCCTCCACGGTGTGCGGCGGCGTCCGTCGCCCCCCGGTGCCCGGCGTGGTCTGCCTGCTCCTGGGTGGACGCGTGCGCCGACGGCGGAACGTCGGTCGGAGCCCGACAGTATTACCGGCGCGTTACGCCGGGTACCGGCCTCGCGGTGACGCAGGTCACGCGGGTCGCGGGTGGGGAGGCGATCACCGCACGCGGCGCACACGAGGGGCCCATGACGGGCGGGCACGACGAACGGGTGGGGGACGCGGGCGCTAGCGTGACCCTGTGAGCTCCTCCCCGTCCCGAGTCTTCGTCGCCAGGCTCGTGGGTCTGCCGGTCTTCGACCCGCAGGGCGAGCAGGTCGGCAAGGTCCGCGACCTCGTCGCGGCCGTGCGCTCGGAGGACCACCAGCCCCGCGTCCTGGGCCTCGTGCTCGAGGTCTTCGGGAGGCGCCGGATCTTCGTGCCCATGACCCGGGTGACGAACATCGACGCGGGCCAGGTGTACACCACGGGCCTGCTCAACATGCGCCGCTTCGAGCAGCGCTCCACCGAGACGCTCGTCATCGGCCAGATGCTCGACCGGACCGTCACCATCAAGGAGAACGGGATCTCGGGCGTCGTCTACGACGTGGGCATGGAGCAGGCCCGCAACCGCGACTGGGTCGTCTCCCGCATCGCCCTCCAGGAGCCGGGCAAGGGCCTGCGCCGCCGGGGGCAGACGCACGTCGTGGAGTGGCGCGACGTCGAGGGGCTCAGCCGGCGCGAGGCCGCGCAGGGCGCCACGCACCTCCTGCACGCGCTCAACGAGATGCGCCCGGCCGACGCGGCCACGATGATCCACGAGCTCCCGGCCGAGCGGCGCACCGCCGTCGTGAGCGCCCTGGACGACGAGCGGCTCGCCGACGTCCTGGAGGAGCTGTCCGAGGACGACCAGGTCGAGATCCTCTCCGCCCTCGAGGAGGAGCGGGCCGCCGACGTCCTGGAGGAGATGAGCCCGGACGACGCCGCCGACCTCATCGCCGAGCTCCCGCCGGACACCGCGGCCGCCCTGCTGGACCTCATGGAGCCGGAGGAGGCCGAGGACGTCAAGCGGCTGATGTCCTACGTGGAGGACACCGCCGGCGCGATGATGACGCCGGAGCCGGTCATCCTGCCGCCGGACGCCACGATCGCCGAGGCGCTGGCGCACGTGCGTCGCCCGGACCTCACCCCGTCCCTGGCCTCCCAGGTCTACGTGTGCCGCCAGCCGCTGGAGACCCCCACCGGGCGGTTCCTGGGCGTCGCCCACATCCAGCGGCTGCTGCGCGAGCCCCCCTCCACCCTGGTGGCGGGCGCCCTGGACGACACCATGGAGCCGCTGCGTCCCGAGGCGTCCAAGGACGAGGTCGCCGCGTACCTGGCCACCTACAACCTCGTGGCCGCCGCCGTGGTGGACGAGAGCGGCCACCTGCTCGGCGCGGTCACCGTCGACGACCTGCTCGACCACCTGCTGCCCGAGGGCTGGCGCGACGCGGCCCCGCGCCGCTCCGTCGTGCCGCAGGCGCCCACCCCGCGGGGAGGTGCGGCCCGTGGCTGACGAGCGACCCCGCGAGACGATGCGCGAGCGGCTCGCCCGCCGCGTCGAGGCCCGGGAGACCCGCGAGCGCGACGCGCGGCCCCCGGTGCGCCGCGACACCCGCCCCGACCGGGCCGACTCCCCTCGCCTGGACACCCCGCGCGACACCCGCCGCCACCTCGTGCGGCGCCCCGCCTACGACTCCGACACGTTCGGGACGTTCGCCGAGCAGTTCGCCCGTTTCATGGGCACCGCGCAGTTCCTGCTGTGGATGACCGGCTTCGTCGTCATCTGGGTCGTGTGGAACGCGCTCACCCCGACCGGCTGGCACTTCGACGGCTACCCGTTCATCTTCCTCACCCTCATGCTCAGCCTCCAGGCCTCCTACGCCGCGCCCCTGATCCTGCTCGCGCAGAACCGCCAGGAGGCCCGGGACCGGGTGGTCGCCGAGCAGGACCGGCAGGCCGACGCGCGAGCCCACGCCGACATGGAGTTCCTCTCCCGCGAGGTCGCGAGCCTGCGCATGGGTCTGGGCGAGGTCGCCACCCGTGACTTCGTCCGCTCCGAGCTGCGCGCGCTGCTCGCCGAGCTCGAGGAGCAGTGGGCCGAGCGGGACGAGGACGACGAGCCGGACGGCGAGGCCGACGGCGACCGGTCCCGGCCGGTCCGTCCGCCCAAGGCCCCGGCGCCCCGCCGGCGTCCCTGAGCCAGGGCCCCCGCGAGCGGCCACCGTCCGCGGGGCACGCCCCGATGCGGCGTCCGCGGACGGCGCTCCTAGACTCACTGACCGTGAGTGTCTCGCTGGAGCAGGTCCAGGCCGCGCTGGCCCGGGTGAACGACCCCGAGATCAAGCGCCCCATCACCGAGCTGGGCATGGTGCGCGACGTCACGGTGACCGAGGACGGGGCGGTCTCGCTGACCGTCCTGCTGACGGTGGCCGGGTGTCCGCTGAAGGACACGATCGACCGCGACGTCAAGGCTGCCGTGAGCGGCGTGGCCGGGGTGAGCGGCATCGACCTCACCCTCGGGGTCATGACCGACGAGGACCGCGCGGCCCTCAAGGAGGTGCTCAGCGACGGCACCGCCGCCCGCGAGATCCCCTTCGCGCAGCCGGGAAACCTCACCAAGGTCTTCGCGATCGCCTCCGGCAAGGGCGGCGTCGGCAAGTCCACGGTCACGGTCAACCTGGCCGTCGCCATGGCCCGCCAGGGCCTCAAGGTCGGGCTCGTGGACGCCGACATCTACGGCCACTCCGTGCCGGCGATGCTGGGCGTGGCCGACCACCGGCCCACCCAGGTGGACGACCTGATCATGCCCGTCCCGACCTCCTCGGGCGTCTCGGTCATCTCCATCGGCATGCTCAAGCCGCGCCGTGACCAGGTGGTCGCCTGGCGCGGCCCCATGCTCGACCGCGCGCTCGTGCAGATGCTCGCCGACGTCTACTGGGGCGACCTGGACGTGCTGCTGCTCGACCTCCCGCCCGGCACCGGCGACATCGCCATCTCGCTCGGGCAGCACCTGCCCGGTGCCGAGGTCGTCGTCGTCACCACGCCGCAGGAGGCCGCCGCCGAGGTCGCCGAGCGCGCCGGCACGATGGCCTCGATGATGCACCAGCGCGTCGTGGGCGTCGTGGAGAACATGAGCTGGTTCCCGTGCCCGCACTGCGCCGCGGAGGGCAAGGACCACCGCCTGGACGTCTTCGGCACCGGCGGCGGCACCCGGGTGGCGGCCACGCTCTCGGAGCGGTTCGGCTACGACGTCCCCGTCCTGGGCGAGATCCCGCTCGACACCGTGCTCCGCACGGGCGGCGACGAGGGCACCCCGGTGGTCGAGGCGGACCCGTCCGCCCCGGGTGCGCGGGTGCTCACCGACGTGGCCGCGCGCCTCGCCGGACGTGGCCGAGGTCTCGCGGGCATGCAGCTGGGGCTGACACCCCAGAACAAGTTCTAGGTACCGAGCCCTAGGCTGCCCTCGTGCCCGGCTGGTCCCCCGTCCCGATGATCCTCGACATCGGTCTGCCCGAGATGGCGGTCATCGCCGTCGTCGCGATCCTGGTCTTCGGCCCCGACAAGCTCCCCGAGCTGGCGCGCCAGGCGGCGCAGTGGGTGAAGATCGCCCGCCGCTTCGCCAACCAGGCCCGCGACGAGCTCCGCGACGAGCTCGGGCCGGAGTACGCCGACCTCGAGCTCAAGGACCTCGACCCCCGGCAGATCGTCCGCAAGCACATCCTCGAGGCGCTCGAGGACGACGACGAGGACGAGGACGAGGACGACGAGCCGGACGTTCTCGAGGACGGCGAGGTCCCGCCGTTCGACGACGAGGCGACCTGATCCTGCGGGCGCCCGCACCGGCCTGCCCGGAGCTTGCTCGAGGCCTGCTCGGGGCGTGCTCTGGGCCTGCTCAGACCTCGCGCGAGCTGAGGGCTGCCAGCGCCGCCCACGGCACCAGCAGCCCGCGCGGGGGCTCGCCCTCGGCGAGCTCGACGAAGTCACCCCCGACACGGAGCACCACGCCCTCGTGACGTGAGCCGTCGACCAGGTGCAGCACGCACTGCTCTCGCGCGTCGGCGAGTCGACGCAGGGCCGATCCCAGGCCCAGCCGGGCCACGGCCGGCCACGCCACCGCGGGCACGGCCCGGGCGGACGCGCCGTCGACCCCGAGCAGGGCGTCGGTGCGGACGACCCAGTCCTGCGCGGCCCCGGCGAGGACCAGCCAGCCGTCGGCGACCCGGTCGAGGCGGCCACGCAGTCGCCCCACGCCGCTCACTCGCAGTGACACCTCCTGCCCGACGCTGGCCATGAGCCGCGCGGCGAGGCTGACGGTGGCGTACTCGGCGCGCGCCCGGTCCTCGAGCTCGGCGCCCCGCTCGGCCGCCCAGGCGGCCTCGGCCTGGGACTCCAGGTCGTCCAGCAGCGAGAACAGCTGCTCCTCCCAGGACATGCGGCCACTGTGGCACACCCCGCCCACCGCGCGCTCGCGGTCGTCCCACACGCCTCAGGTGTTTCGTTTGACCTTGTTTGCGTTCGTTTGCTTGTTCTGACACTCATTCAGGTCCAGATCCGTTCCTGAGCCCACGTTCCTGTGGATTGTCGGTTGCATGCGTCCGCACATCGACGTTTCATGAGGCAAACGCACGCAAACGCAAGGATCGGGGTCTCGGGATGCCTCACGACCGCGCGCCGCTGCCCCGCTGCCTGGCGGTGCTCGTCGGCGCCACCGCCCTCACCACCGGGTTGGTCCGGCTGCTCGGCCCGGGTGCGCTGACGCCGCCCGAACCGGGTTTCGCCGGTCTCCTCGTCCAGGGCTGCACGCTCGCGCTCCTCGGGTGCGCCGTGTGGGCCTGGGCCGTCACCGTCGCGGTCGTGCTCGACGCCGTCCGGGGCCGCGCGAGCGCGGAAGCCCCGGGTCCCCTGCGGCGCACCGCGCCGGCGGGGCTCCAGAGGCTGGTCCTGCGCGCCTGTGGCCTCGCGGTCGCGGGCGCCCTGGGCCTCACCGTCCTGGGTGGCCCCGCGGGGGCCGAGGGGCTGGACCGGCAGGCCACGACCGCGGTGACCGCCGTCTGGGCCGCTCACGGTGTCGGCACGGTGGACGGGTCGCAGCGGGGCGCGGCCGACACCGCGGGTGGCCGCGCCGCGGATCTCGCCGGGCTCCCGCTGCCCGAGCGACCCACGAGCGCTGTGCACCGGCGGCGAGCGCACGCCGACGAGGACTCCACGGCGCCGGCAGCCCGTGCCCGGCAGGGCGTGCACCGCGTCCGGCCCGGCGAGTGCCTGTGGGACGTGGCCGAGCGCCACCTGCGGGCCACGGACGGGGCCCGCCCCGACGACGCCGACGTCGCCGCCTACGTCCGGCGACTGCACGCGGCCAACCGCGCCGTGGTCGGGGACGACCCCGACCTGGTGCTCCCCGGCCAGGTGCTGGTGCTCCCCCGCTGAGCCGACGGCTCCACGGTCCTCCCCCGCCGCACCTCCCCGCCCCCGCTCTCTGCTCCCTGCTCCCTGCTCCCCGGCCCTCGACCGTCACGACCTTCTCGGAGTCGACATGACCGCACTGCCGCACGCCCTCGACCACGCACGCCCCGATCACGCCTACCGCCACCAGGCCGACGTCGGCCCCGCACCGGTGTCGCCCCCGGGTCGCCGCTCCCGCCGTGCGGCGCACGAACCGGAGGACGGCTACGTCCCCGGGCCGCTCGAGGCGTTCCTGCTGGCCTCGCTGGCCCGCGACGAGCAGCGGGCCCAGGAGGCGGTCCTGCACCGGGCCAGGGTCCGTCGCGAGGCCCGGGCCGCCGTCGAGCACGCCCGCTGGCGCGCGGGCTACGGGGACCAGGGCTACGGGGACCAGGGCAGCGACGGCGCGGCGCAGGGCGTCCTCTCCCTCGACCTCGGCTCCCGGCCCCCGGTGCCGGCAGCCGGCTACGAGCCCGACGAGGTGGCCCGGCACGAGCCGCCGCCCCCGCTGCGGGCCACCGCACGGACCGACACCGTCTCCGGGGAGGCCGCCGTGCTGCCGTTCCCCGAGGGCGTCGCCGGCTGCGAGGACTGGGGCCGCCGCGTGGTGCAGGCGGCGGTCGAGATCGTCCACGGCAGCCGCCCGGCCGCCCAGCTGCTGCGGTGGTCCACCGCCCAGGTGCACGCGGACCTGGTACGTCGCGCCCAGCTGGTCGGGGCACAGCTGGACCGGGACCACGCCCGCGCCCTCACGCCGCGCCCGCAGGTGCTCAGCGCCCGTGGCGGCTACCCGACGCCCGGCGTGCTGGAGCTGGCCGTGCGGGTCCGGCACGGCCACCGCTCCCGGGCCGTCGCCGCCCGGTTCGAGCGCCGCGTCTCCCTCCCGCCGGACCGGTGGCTGCTCACGGCGCTGGACTTCGCGTGAGGCCCGCCGTGCCACCGGACGCGAGATCCTCGCTGCCCGGCCACTGCCAGGTCACGCGGGGTTCAGGTCCACGCCCCACGATCCGCGGTGACCCCCTGTGTCCCGACCGGAAGGAGACGCCGTGCTCTGGGTCGTCGTGCCGGCCCTCAACGAGGCCGAGAACCTGCGCGAGCTCCTGCCGCCGCTCGTCGGCGAGGTCACCAGCCTCGATCCCGACGGACGCGTGCTGGTCGTGGACGACGGGTCCTCCGACCGCACCTCAGCGACGGTCGGCGAGCTGATGATGGACCTCCCCTGCGTCGAGCTACGGACCCTCGGGCTGCACAGCGGCAAGGCCGTGGCGCTGCGCGAGGGCCTGGCCCACGCGTTGGCGCTCGGCGCCACGACGGTGGTCACGATGGACGCCGACGGCCAGGACGACCCGGCCGACCTCGAGCTGCTCCTGGCTGCCCTCGAGCACGGTGCCGACGTCGTCACGGGCGTCCGTCGGGGCACCTCGGACGGCCCCGTGCGACGCCGGGTCGTGCGGTGGCAGGCGCGCGCGGCCGCCCTCGTCTCGGGGGTGCCCGACGCGGACGCCGGATCGGCGTTCACCGCGATGACGGACCGCGCGGCCGCCGCGCTGGCACCGCTCCTGGCCGGGGAACGGCACCGCTACCTCGGCGTGCTCGCGCACGGTCTGGGGCAGCGCGTCGCGCGCGTCCCCATCGATCACCGGCCCCGACTGCACGGCCGCAACAGCCACCCCTGGACCGGGGCGTGGCGCGGGGTCCCCGACCTGGTGACCACCCGGTTCCTGCTGGGTCTCGAGCACCGCCCCGCCCACCTGGCCGGCGCGCTCGGTGCCGGGTGCGGTCTCGTCGGGCTGCTCGGCGTCCTGCACCTGGGGCTGGGGGCGGACGCCCCCGGCGAGGACCGCGGGCTCCTGCTCGCGGGGCTGCTCCTGGTCGTGGGGGTGCAGCTGGCGCTCTTCGGGGTGCTGGCCGAGCTCGTCGTGCACGCGCGCGACCTGGAAGGACGCACGGCCGCCCGGTCGTCCTCGAGCGCGAGCCGCCGCGGGGCCTCCCCACGCCCCGCCGCACCCCGCGACCCGGGCCTCCGCACCCCGGTGCGTCCCCTGGCGGGGGCCGTCGCGGACCGCGAGGCGTGAGCCGCTCCCTGGGGCCGACGGCGCGGTGGGCCGTCCGAGCCCTCTTCCTCGCCGCCGTGCTCGTGTGCGCCGTGGTGGGCATGCGCGGACGCCTGCACGAGGTCGCGTCGGCGGTGCTCGGCGTCTCGACGGGCGACCTGCTGCTGGCCGGCCTGCTCGTGGCGGGCGGCCTCTGGCTCACCGCCGGCACGTGGCTGCGCCTCCTGGCTGCCTACGGGCACCGGTTGACGACCCGCGAGGGCAGCCGCATCTTCTTCGTCGGCCAGCTCGGGAAGTACCTCCCCGGCTCGGTGTGGTCGCTGGGCGCGCACGCCGAGCTCACCCGACCGCACCGGGTGCCGGTGCGCACGACCGTCGCCACCGGGCTGCTGTTCCTCGTCGTCAACCTGGCGACGGCCGGGCTGCTGGCGGGCGCCCTCCTGGCCACCGGTGCGGCGGACCTGCCGGTGCCGGGCCCGCTGGGTGCCCTCGGCGCCGTCGGCTGCCTGCTCGTGCTCAGCCCGCCGGTGGTGGGCGCCCTGGGCACCCGCCTCGCCCACGGCGACGACGCGCTGCGACTCACCTGGGTCGGGGCCCTGCTCCTCGTCGCCCGGATGTCCGGGACGTGGCTCTGCTACGCGGGGTCCGTGGTGGTCCTCGCACCGGAACCGGGCTGGGCCCTGCTCGGCCTCGCGACCGCGGCCTTCGCCGCCGCCTACGTGGTCGGCGTCCTGGTGGTGGTGGCTCCCGCCGGCGTGGGCGCGCGCGAGCTCGCGCTCGTCGCGCTGCTCGCCCCTGCGGTGGGGGTCGGGCACGCGACCGCGATCGCCCTCGTCACGCGCGTCCTCCAGACGGCGGCCGACTTCGCCGCCGCCGCGCTGGCCACGCTGTGGGCGGCCGGCTACCCGGCCGCCGCCTCGCGGCTCAGCCGCCCGCGCGCGTCGTGAGGCCCGTGGGCCCGCCCGCGGACCCGTGGCACTGCTTGAACTTCTTGCCCGAGCCGCAGGGGCACTTGGCGTTGCGCCCGGTGCCGGCGTAGGGGTCCTCGGCCTGCGCCTCCCGGACGACCTCGGCCTCGCCGGCCTCGTCGGGCGCGGAGTAGGTGAGGTTCGTGGGCTCGGACGGCTTGACCAGGCCCTTGACGTCGAGGTGGGGCTTGACGGGCGAGCGCAGGCTCGGGTCGATGACGAGCACGTCCTCCTCGGCCGCCTCCTCCTCGTCCTCGGAGACCTCTACCTCGAGGGTGAAGAGCAGGCCGACGGCCTCCTCCTTGATCCCGTCCATCATGGCGCCGAACATGTCGAAGCCCTCGCGCTGGTACTCCACCAGCGGGTCGCGCTGCGAGTACGCGCGCAGGTAGATGCCCTCGCGCAGGTAGTCCATCTCGTAGAGGTGCTCGCGCCACTTGCGGTCGAGCACGGAGAGCAGCACCTGGCGCTCGAGCTCGCGCGCGACGTCCTCGCCGATCTCCGCCTCGCGCTCGTCGTAGGCGATGTGGGCGTCCTTGCGCAGGACCTCGATGACCTCGTCGGGGTCGAGGTTGGCCTGGCCACCCTTCTCCTCGGCGAGCGCCTCGAGGTCGACCTCGATCGGGTACACGCCCCGCAGCTCCTCGGTGAGCCGCGGCAGGTCCCACTCCTCGGCGAACTCGCCGCCGTGACCCTTCACGTAGCCGGCGACGACGTCGTCGATGAAGTTGCGCACCTGCTCGCGCAGGTCGGCGCCCTCGAGCACCTCGCGACGCTCGGCGTAGATGACCTTGCGCTGGCGGTCCATCACGTCGTCGTACTTGAGGACGTTCTTGCGGGACTCGAAGTTCTGGCCCTCGACCTGTCCCTGCGCGTTGGCGATGGCGCTGGTGACGCGCTTGTTCTCGATCGGGACGTCGTCCGGGATCTTGAGCGCGGTCAGGACGCGGTCGACCCAGTCGGACTTGAACAGGCGCATCAACTCGTCCTGCAGCGACAGGTAGAAGCGGGACTCGCCCGGGTCGCCCTGGCGGCCGGAACGACCGCGCAGCTGGTTGTCGATGCGGCGCGACTCGTGACGCTCGGTGCCGACGACGTAGAGGCCGCCGAGCTCCTTGACCTCGTCGTGCTCCTCGGCGACCTGCTTCTTGATCTTCTCGACCGTGTCCGGCCAGGCGGCCTGGTACTCCTCCGCGGTCTCGCCGAGCGGCTCGAGGCCACGCTTGCGCAGGTCGGCGTCCGCGAGGAAGTCCACGGAGCCACCGAGCATGATGTCGGTGCCGCGACCGGCCATGTTGGTGGCCACGGTGACGGCGCCCCGGTGGCCGGCGAGCGCGACGATCTTCGCCTCGTCGGCGTGCATCTTGGCGTTGAGGACGTTGTGCTTCACGCCCTTGCGCTTGAGCAGGTCGGACAGGAGCACCGACTTCTCGACGCTCACGGTGCCGACGAGCACGGGCTGGCCGTGCTCGTGGCGCTCGGCGATGTCCTCGGCGACCGCCTCGTACTTCGCCTCCTCCGTGCGGTAGACGAGGTCGGGCTGGTCGATGCGCTGCATGGGCCGGTTCGTCGGGATCGGGACGACGCCGAGGCCGTAGATCTTGTCGAACTCGGAGGCCTCGGTCATGGCCGTGCCGGTCATGCCGGAGAGCTTCTCGTAGAGGCGGAAGAAGTTCTGCAGCGTCACCGTCGCGAGGGTCTGGTACTCCTCGCGGACGGTCACGCCCTCCTTGGCCTCGATGGCCTGGTGCAGGCCCTCGTTGTAGCGGCGGCCGGCGAGGATGCGGCCGGTGTGCTCGTCGACGATGAGCACCTCGCCGTCCATGACGACGTACTCCTTGTCGTTGCGGAACAGCTCCTTGGCCTTGATCGCGTTGTTGAGGAACGAGATCAAGGGGGTGTTCGCGGCCTCGTAGAGGTTCTCGATGCCGAGGTGGTCCTCGACCTTCGTGATGCCCGGCTCGAGGACGGAGATGGTGCGCTTCTTCTCGTCGACCTCGTAGTCCTCGTCGATGACGAGGCGGCGCACGATCTTGGCGAACTCCCCGTACCACTTCACCTCGTCCTGGGTGGGGCCGGAGATGATGAGCGGCGTGCGGGCCTCGTCGATGAGGATCGAGTCGACCTCGTCGACGACGGCGAAGTAGTGGCCGCGCTGGACGCAGTCGGCCAGCGTGGTGGCCATGTTGTCGCGCAGGTAGTCGAAGCCGAGCTCGTTGTTGGTGGCGTAGGTGATGTCGCAGGCGTAGGCCTCGCGGCGCTGGGCCGGCGTCATCGACGGGAGGATCACGCCGACGGTGAGGCCGAGGAACGTGTGCACACGGCCCATCTGCTCGGACTGGTACTTGGCCAGGTAGTCGTTGACCGTGACGACGTGGACGCCCTTGCCCGTGAGCGCGTTGAGGTAGGCCGGCAGCGTCGCGACGAGCGTCTTGCCCTCACCGGTCTTCATCTCGGCGATGTTGCCGAGGTGCAGGGCGGCGCCGCCCATGAGCTGGACGTCGAAGGGGCGCATGCCCAGGACGCGCTTGGCCGCCTCGCGGACCACCGCGAAGGCCTCGGGCATGAGGGAGTCGAGCGTCTCGCCGTCCGCGAGCCGCTTCTTGAACTCCTCGGTCATGCCCTGGAGCTCCTCGTCGCTCATCGCGACGAAGTCGTCCTCGATGGCGTTGACGCCCTTCGCCACGGCCTCGAGGCGGCGCAGGATCTTGCCCTCGCCCATCCGCAGGATCTTGTCGAGAATCGGCACGGCGGTCGTAACTCCTCAGCTGGTGTCGACCGGGGCGGGCACCCCGGCGGCGGCGCGACCCGCCTCCCCCGGGCGGGGGCGCAGGACGGCGTCGGCCATGCTACCCAGCCGGGTGAGCCCGCCCCAGACGGCGGGCCCGATCCGACGTCACGAGTTCCTGACGGGGCCTCAGGAGGCCGCTCAGGTCCTCGCGTCCGCCGCCTCAGCAGGCACCGGCGGACAGCACGGCGGAGAGGGCCGGGGCGAGGTCGCCGCGCGGCTCGACGAGGACGTCGGCGAGGCCGAGCCAGTCGGCCACGCGTCGCAGCTCGGCGGCCAGTGCCGGGGCGGTGGCCGCGGGGGCGCCGTCCTCGGCCCACGCGGAGCGGACGAGCAGCAGCCCGCCCTCCGCGCGACGGTCGGCCTTGAGGTCGACGCGCGCGACCAGCTCGTCGTCGAGGAGGAACGGCAACACGTAGTAGCCGTGCACGCGCTTGTCGGCCGGCGTGTAGATCTCGATGCGGTAGTGGAAGTCGAAGAGCCGCAGGGCCCGGTCCCGCTCCCACACGACCGGGTCGAACGGGCTGAGCAGGGTCGCGGCCCGCACCCGCCGGGGCAGGCGGGCGCCGGCCCAGCGGTAGCCGGGGCGCGTCCAGCCCTCGACCGTCACCTCCTCCAGCTCGCCCTCGGCGACCAGGCCGGCCACGACGTCCGTCGCGGGCGGCATCGCCCCGGGCCCCTCGGCGGCCTCCACTCCCCCGCGGGTGGAGCGCATCCGGTAGTAGTCGGCCAGGTCGGAGACCGTCGCGACCCCGTGGGAGCGGGCCGCGCGCAGCACGAGCTCGCGCGCCGCCTCCGCGGGCGTCGGCACCGGCAGGGCCAGGACGTGGGCGGGCAGGACGCGCTCGGGCAGGTCGTAGAGGACCTCGAACTGGGCGGTGCGGCCGGCGATGGCCAGCTCGCCGCCCATGTAGAGGTAGTCGAGCGCCTTGCGCGCCTCGGACCAGTTCCAGCCCCAGTGGTCGCGGTTGCGGGCTCCCCCGCCCATCCGCGGCTCGAGCGCCCGCGCCGTCACCGGTCGGCCGGACGCCGCGACCTCGGCCCGCACCCGGTCGACCAGCTCGTCCGGGACGTCGCGCCACCACTTGCCCCGGGAGGCGCGGTACTGCGCCATCCGGTGGGCCATCACGGGCCACAGCTCGACCGGCATGAGCGCCTGGACGTGCGCCCAGTACTCCACCAGCCGCCGCGGGCGTTGCGAGGACGCCCGCACCAGCAGCGCCGGGTCGTAGGAGCCCATCCGGGAGTAGAGCGGCAGGTAGTGCGCCCGCTGGAGGACGTTGACCGAGTCCACCTGCAGGACCCCGGTGTGCTCGACGGTCCGCACGAGCGTCCTCATCGTCGGCGTGGCGTGCGGGGCGTCGCAGAACCCCTGCGCCGCGAGCGCGACCCGCCGCGCCTGGGCTCGGCTCAGTGACTGGGTGGTGGGCACGGACGGATCATGCCCACCCCCGCCGACAGCCACCACCCCGCCCACCAGGGCAGTCGGTCCGAGACGTCCGCGCGCGCCCCTGCTCTGCAGCGAACGAGGCGAGGTGCCGACCGCGAGCCTGCGGACGCTCGTGCCGGCCAGGAAGCGCGTGTCTTGAGGCCACGTCCCTCGTTCGAGGGCGCCCCTGCTCTGCAGCGAAGGAGGCGAGGTGCCGACCGCGAGCCTGCGAGCGTCGGTGCCGAGCCGAGGAGCGAAGAGCAGGGGGTACGAGCCCGAGAACACGCGCCCGGAGGGCGCCATCAAGGGGAGGGCGCCGGTGTCACGGCAGGTCGAGCAGCTTCTCCCGCACCGCGTACATCACGGCCTCCATCCGCGAGTGCAGCTGGAGCTTCTCGAGGATGTTGCGGACGTGGTTCTTGACGGTGTTCTCGGAGATGAACAGGTCCTTGGCGATCTCGCGGTTGTTCTTGCCGGTGGCGACGAGCCGGAGGACCTCGAGCTCGCGCTCGGTGAGCCGGAGGCCGGGCACGTGCTCGCGCTCGGGCTTGCTCATCTGCTTGAACTCGTCGATGAGCTTGACGGCCATGGAGGGGCTGATGAGGGACTGGCCGTCGGCGACGACGCGGACGGCCTGGGCGACCTCCTCGATGGAGGAGTCCTTGAGCAGGTAGCCGGAGGCGCCGCTCTTGACCGCCTCGTAGAGGTCGGCCTCCTCGTCGGAGACGGTGAGCATGACGATCCGGGCGGTGGGGACCGCCTCCTTGATGGCGACGCAGGCCTCGATGCCGGTGCGTCGCGGCATCCGGATGTCGAGCAGCACGACGTCGGGGGCGGTGGACGCGGCGAGGGTGGTGCCCTCCACACCGTCGCCTGCCTCGCCGACGACCTCGATGCCGTCCTCGACGCCGAGCAGCATCGTGAGGCCGCGCCGGAACAGCTCCTGGTCGTCCACGACCAGCACGCGCACCGGTTCGGTCTCGGGGGCGTCGAGTGCCTGGCTCACGGGCGCATCATGGCACGAACGGGCCCTCCCACGGCCCTCTTCCGGGGGAGGTGGCGCCCCGAAATGGCTGGTCCGAACGTGCGGAGGGGGCTGGCCCGGTCGGGCCAGCCCCCTCCTGGCGTCCCGCGACGGGCGGGACGGGTGGTGCTGATGGTGTCTGTCTCAGAGCGCCTGGGGGGACGGGCGACCCCGGCTCGTCGACGGGGTCGCCCTGCTCTCACTCCTCGCCGAGGTCGAGGGAGATCACGCCGTAGTCGTAGCCCTTACGGCGGTAGACCACGCTGGGCCGCTCGGACTCCTTGTCCACGAAGAGGAAGAAGTCGTGCCCGACGAGCTCCATCTCGTACAGCGCCTGGTCCAGCGTCATCGGGCTGGCCGGGTGCGACTTCTCGCGGACGACGAGCGGACCGTCGCCGGTGACCTCGATCGGACCCACGTTCCGGGTCTCCTCGGTCTCGTCGACGGCGAGCGAGCCGTCGAGCAGGCCCTCGGGCAGGCCGGTCGGCAGGCCGGCGGTGGCCTGACCCACGGAGACGGGGGCGCGGCGGCCGCGGTGGACGCGGCGACGGTCGGAGGCGCGGCGCATCTGGGCGGCCATCTTGTCGATGGCGAGGTCCAGGGCTCCCATCTTGTCGTCGGCCGCGGCCTCGGCCCGGATGACCGGCCCCTTGGAGAACGCGGTGAGCTCGACGTGGACGGCGCGGTCGATCTGGCGCGGGTTGGGCTCGCAGTCGACCTCGACGTGCACGCGGATGATGCGATGGTCGTGCTTCTCGAGCTTGGCCAGCTTCTCGGCCACGTGCGTGCGGAACGCCTCCTTGACCTCGCAGTGTCGACCGGTGACGACGATTTCCATGGTGAACCTCCTCAGCGCGCACCCGCGGGGATGGGTGCGCCGTTGGTTTCCTCAGGTGTCCCGCGGCACCTCCTGGGCGCGTGGTGCGCCCTGTGCCACGGACCCGTCCGCCCGGCACGAGGCACCGGGCCCCGGCTCGGAGGTACGGGGGCTCAGGGGAGTCCGCCCGGCCGACCTGGTCTTCGTCCCCACAGTCGCCTGCTGAGGCTCTCGCAGCTTCTCTGCCACTACTGACCTTCTCCCGGCGGAGGGCGCATCTGACGCCCGGACCGGGGCAGGGCTTACGTCTAAGCCGCACCGTGATCCCGCCTCTCGGCGGTTACGTGGGCCGTTTCGCCTGCGACTGGCATCGGCTTGCTGCCGTGGTGCCCGGGCTTGCCGGCGCACCTCGGTGGCGCAACCACGGACCCGGGCGGACTCCATGACAAGACGATAGGTCCCCAGCCCTGCCCACGGAAGGGACACAAGGTCCCTGGTCCGAGCGGCGAGACGGCCCGGGACCCGAGGAACGCCCGGGGCTCACCGGGCAGGCTCGTCCGTGGAGGCCCGGAGGACGGCCGTCCTGAGCGTGGCCGCCGCAGTCGCGCAGCCCAGGCCGGGGAGTCCGGACGCCGCGAGCACGCGCGTCGCCTCCACGAGGGTGGCACCCGTCGTCACCACGTCGTCGACCACCACCACGCCCGCCACCCGGGGACGGCGTACCGCGGCCGCCCGCAGCCGGTGGCTGGGGCACCGCAGCCCGCCGGCGAGGTTCACGGCCCGCGCCGCCGCGTCCAGGCCGCCCTGGTCCCGCAGGCCCGGCCGGGTCGCCAGCAGGGGCACCACGGACGCCGGGGTGCCGGCCGCGCGCAGCAGGGCGGCCGCCGCGCGGGCCAGCGCCCGCCCCGCGTCCCGGCCCCGCGCCCGGACGGCGTCCGGACGCGAGGGCACCGGCACCAGCAGCAGCGGCAGCCGCCTCTCCCCCGGCCGGCCGGCGTGTCCCACACCGGGCACCGCGAGCACCGCCGCGGCCAGCAGCGTCGCCAACGGCGGCAGCGCGCCCGCGAGGCCCCGCTCCTTGTGGCCCACGACGAGCGCGGAGACCGGGGCGGCGTAGGCGGCCCCGGCGCGCAGGCCGGCCACGGGATGGGCCGTGGCCGGCACCCGGCACCCGGGCAGGAGCGGGGGGCCGTGCCCGGAGGCCAGCAGCGCTGCGTCGCAACCCCGGCACCACACGAGCCCCGGCCGCTCGCAGCCGAGGCAGCGCCCCCCGCGCAGCAGGTCCGCCCCCGCCTCGGCGAACCACCCGCCTGCACCCACGCCTGCACCCACGCCTGCACCCACGCCTGCACCCACGCTCATGCGCCCACCCTGGCCGCGGTCGACGACGCCCCGGCGCGGGAGACGCGGGCCTGGGGAGACCCGCGCCGCAGGAACCCCCTGTGGACGCCAGCCGGCTCAGCCGGCGTAGGTGAGGGCGGTCGCGCCGTCGAGGCTGGTGCGCGGCGAGCGGGCCGGCACCGACAGGTCGGCGAGGCCGGTCCGGGTCACCGCGTAGACCCCGGCACCGTCGACGGACGAGCCGAGCAACGAGCGGGAGCCCGAGATCGCGGTCGTCACCCCCGACACCGAGACCGGCGAGCCGTCCACCCCGAGCGAGACCAGGGACGACGAGCCGGCGACGGGACGCCCGAGGACGGTCAGGGACGTCTCGGAGGTCCAGGCCACGTCCCGCAGGCGCGAGGGCAGGTCCCCCGGGTCGCCCTGGAGGTCGCTCACCGCGACCGCCGCGCGCGGCCGCCCGCCGGCGCTGCTGCGGACCCGCGCGAGCACCAGCCGGTCCCGGCGGGAACCGTGGACGACGGCCAGCAGCCGCGTCCCGTCGCGCGAGACCAGCAGCCCACCGACGTCCTGCCCGCTCACGCCTGGCACCTCGAGGGTGCCGGTGACGCCGGAACGGTGCCACCGCACGACGGCGCCCGCGGTGGTGGAGTCGACGACCCACAGGCGACCCAGCCGGTCCCAGTGCGGGTCGTGCAGGTCGGTGCCCGTGAGCAGCGTCCGCGTGACGCCGGCCTGCTGGAGCGGGGCGCTGCGCAGCGCCGTGCCGCCCGAGGAGACCCCGGCGACCGTCAGCCCGTCCAGGCTGACCGCGATCTCGCGGACGTCGGCGGGGGTCGCCCCCCAAGGTCCGTCGACCGCCCCCAGGTCACCGGGCGAGCCGGCCACCACGAGGCCGTCGCGCAGCCCGAACAGGGTGCTCCCGGTGCGCTCGTAGCCCGGGTCGTCGGCCTGCGGGGAGCTGACCGGGATCTGCTCCGCCCCACCGACGCTGCGCACCGCGACCCCGCCCACGGTGAGCGTGAACGCCTGGATGCTGCTGCCCTGCCCGAGCGTCCAGGACAGCTGCGAGAGCAGCCGCTGCACGTCCTCGTCCCCGAGGGCCAACGGGTCACCGACGAGCGAGACGGCGGCGACGCCGTCGCTGACCGGCACCGACAGGTCGACCCGCAGGCCCTCCGGGAACATCGACTGGACCACCCCGGTCAGGGCCTTGCCGGGCCCCGCCAGGAGGCCGGAGACGAGCGCGGTCGCCAGCTTCTCGTCCGTGCTCACGTAGACCGGCTCCGGCACCAGGTCCGTGCCGGTGCTGTCGAGGAAGTACAGCGAGACCTGCTCGTACCGCTGGGAGAACCACTCCTCCGGCACCACGAGCGCGTCGGGCGGGTCGACGATGCGGTACTGCCCGTCGACCTCCCGCAGGTCGAGGTCCAGGACGGCGTCCGTCCCGGTGAGCCGGCCCTGCCACGCCCCGCGGGCGTCGAGCTCCTCGGCCCCGGTGAGCACGACCCGCTGGTGGTAGGTGCCGCCGGCCGGGGGCGAGGCCTCGGCGTAGACGATCGTCCGCTCCGGGTTCCAGGTGGAGCGGACGTCGGGGTCGAGGAAGAGCTTGGCGGTCGCCAGCTCGCTCGGGAAGGCCTGCATGGCGTCGAGGAAGCCCTGGACGACCTCCGACGGGCTCTGCCCGTCCTCCGGGCCGCGGGCGTCGATGGCGGCCACCGTGCCGGGGTCGGCCTCGCTCGTCGAGCCCCCGTCCGCCTCCACCACCGGACCCGACTCGGGCATGCTCAGGCAACCGCTGGCGGCCAGGCCCAGCCCGCCCAGCACGGCCGCGAGGGCGGTGCGGCGGTGCAGCGGGACTCCCCCCGGGCCACTCATGCGCGCTCCAGGGCGTCGTCGGGCACGAGCGGGAGCGGGCTGCGCCGCAGCGGCTCGCCGGTGCGTCGGGGCAGCGTCAGGCGGAACTGCGCCCCCTGGCCGGGGCGGCCCCACGCCTGGAGCCACCCGCCGTGCAGGTGGGCGTCCTCCAGCGAGATGGCCAGGCCGAGGCCGGTGCCGCCGGACGTGCGCGCCCGGGCGGGGTCGGCCCGCCAGAAGCGGTCGAAGACCCGGGCGGACTCCCCCGGGGCCAGCCCGACGCCGTAGTCGCGGACGGCGATGGCGCCGGCGTGCTCGTCCCCGGCGACCCGGAGCTCGACGACCACCGGCCCGCCGGCCGAGCGCGGCCCGGCGTGGTCGATGGCGTTGCTGACGAGGTTGCGCACGACCCGCTCGACGCGCCGCACGTCCGCCTCCACCAGCCCGGATCCGCCCATCGGCCGGACGACGACCTGCACGCTGCGCTGCTCGGCCAGCGCCCGCGTCGACCCGACGACCCGGTGGCACACGTCGGCCAGGTCGACCTCGTCGAGGTCCAGGACCGCGGCCCCGGCGTCGAAGCGGCTGATCTCCAGCAGGTCGGCGAGCAGGGACTCGAAGCGGTCGAGCTCGGTCTGCAGCAGCTCCGCGGAGCGGGCGGTGACCGGGTCGAAGGAGTCCCGGGCGTCGTGGAGGACGTCGCCGGCCATGCGGACGGTGGTGAGCGGGGTGCGCAGCTCGTGGGAGACGTCCGAGACGAACCGGCGCTGCACCCGGCTCAGCTCCTCCAGCTGGCGGATCTGCCGCTGGAGGCTCGCGGCCATCTGGTTGAACGACCCCGCCAGGCGGGCCAGGTCGTCCTCGCCGGAGACCACGAGCCGCTCCTGGAGCCGGCCGGCGGCCAGCCGCTCGGCGACCTGGCGGGCCAGGCGGACCGGGGTCACCACCTGCCGCGTCACCAGCCAGGTCACGCCCGCGACGAGGACGACGAGGAGGATCGAGGCCGTGAGCAGCGCGCGGGAGACCAGCGCCAGCGTCTCGGCGTCCTCGCTGGTCGGGAAGAGCAGGTAGAGCGTGTAGCTGCGGCCGTCCGCCGGGAGCGTGAGCTGGTTGCCGACGACGATGCCCGGCTCGCTGGTCACGGTGCCGTCGGCGGCCTCGGTGCGGATCGTGGTGTAGGTCCACGCGGGCTCGGCGGACTGGGCGAAGTGCGCCACGAGCGAGGAGGGGACGGAGTCGCGGTCGAGCCCGAGCGTGTAGGCCGCGCCGCCGGAGGGGTCCGAGCCGCTGGCGTCGTCGGAGGCGGCGAGCACGACGTAGAAGTCGCGGGCGAGGCCCCGCTGGATGATCGGCTCCACCAGCTCCCGCTGCTGCTGGGCCGCGTCGATCTCGGACAGCGAGGCCGAGTCGAGCCGGTTGCGGGCGTCGTCGGCCTCGTCGGCGGCCTCGACGACCACCGCGTCGATCCGGTGCTCGAGCAGGCCCTCGCGCGTCTGCTGGAGCAGGAACCAGCCGACGACGCCCACGACCACGACGGTGAGCACCACCGTCCCGCCGACCACGCGCGCCGAGATGGACCGGCGCCAGAACGTGAGCACCCGCCGCAGCCGGTGCCTGAGCGGGACGGGGGCGGCGGCCTCCACGGGCTAGAGGTTGCCGGCCTTGTAGCCGACCCCGCGCACGGTCACGATGATCTCCGGGTTCTCCGGGTCGTGCTCGACCTTGGAGCGCAGTCGCTGGACGTGCACGTTGACCAGCCGCGTGTCGGCGGAGTGCCGGTAGCCCCAGACCTGCTCGAGCAGGACCTCGCGGCTGAAGACCTGCCACGGCTTGCGCGCGAGGCAGACGAGCAGGTCGAACTCGAGCGGGGTGAGGCTGATCTGCTCCCCCGCCCGGCTGACCCGGTGACCGGCGACGTCGATGACGAGGTCGCCCACGACGAGGTTCTCGGCCTGGGTGGTGGCGTCGAAGCGGCGCACGCGCGCCCGGATGCGGGCCACGAGCTCCTTGGGCTTGAAGGGCTTGACGACGTAGTCGTCGGCACCGGACTCCAGGCCGACCACCACGTCGACGGTGTCGCCCTTGGCGGTGAGCATGACGATGGGGACGCCGGACTCGGCCCGGATCTCCTTGCAGACGTCGATGCCGTCCTTGCCGGGGAGCATGAGGTCGAGCAGGACGACGTCGGGCCGGTGCTCGCGGAAGGCCTCGAGGGCCTCGTCCCCGCGCGTGCACATGTGGCTCTCGAAGCCCTCCTGGCGCAGGACGATGGTGAGCATCTCCGCCAGCGAGGCGTCGTCGTCGACGACGAGGACCCGGCCCTTGGTGGCCAGGTCGTTCGAGCCGGTGAATGCCTCGGTCATGATCTCCCTCGTCCGCCCGGCAGGCCCACTCCTACCCCCGGGTACAGCGCCACAGCGTACCCCCGCTCCCCGTGGGTGCGGACCACACCGGGGGCGAACAACAGACTGGTCCGGTCGGGAAGGGTCGCCCCTCCCGACCGGACCAGGTGCGTCAGTAGCGGTACTGCTCGCTCTTGTACGGGCCCTCGACCGGCACGCCCAGGTAGGACGCCTGGGTGGCGGAGAGGGTGGTGAGCTTGACGCCCAGGGACTCCAGGTGGAGCCGGGCGACCTCCTCGTCGAGGTGCTTGGGCAGCACGTAGACGCCGACCGGGTACTGCTCGGTCTTGGTGAACAGCTCGATCTGCGCCAGGACCTGGTTGGTGAACGAGTTGCTCATGACGAACGAGGGGTGGCCGGTGGCGTTGCCCAGGTTCATCAGGCGGCCCTCGGAGAGCACGATGATGGAGTGTGCGGACCGCTCGCCGTCGGCCGGGAACGTCCACACGTCGACCTGCGGCTTGACGGTGGTGCGCTCCACGCCCGGGAAGGACTCGAGCCCGGCCATGTCGATCTCGTTGTCGAAGTGGCCGATGTTGCCCACGATCGCCTGGTGCTTCATCCGCGACATCTGCTCGACCGTGACGACGTCCCGGTTGCCGGTGGCGGTGATGATCAGGTCGGCGATCGGCAGGGCCTCGTCCAGCGTGGTCACCTGGTAGCCGTCCATCGCGGCCTGAAGGGCGCAGATGGGGTCGATCTCGGTGACGATGACGCGGGCGCCCTGGCCGCGCAGCGACTCGGCGCAGCCCTTGCCGACGTCGCCGTAGCCGCAGACCACGGCGACCTTGCCGCCGATGAGGACGTCGGTGGCGCGGTTGATGCCGTCGACGAGGCTGTGCCGGCAGCCGTACTTGTTGTCGAACTTCGACTTGGTGACCGAGTCGTTGACGTTGATGCCCGGGAAGAGCAGCGCGCCGTCGCGCATCATCTCGTAGAGACGGTGCACGCCGGTGGTGGTCTCCTCGGTGACGCCCTTGATCTCGGCGGCGACCTGGGTCCAGCGGTCGGAGGACTCGGCGAGCGAGTCGACCAGGACGCCGAAGATGATCTTCTGCTCGGCGCTGGTGGCGGTGGCCGGGTCCGGCGCCTCGCCCTTCTTCTCCGCCTCGACGCCGAGGTGGACGAGCAGGGTCGCGTCGCCGCCGTCGTCGAGGATCATGTTGGCGTGGACGCGGTTGCCCTCCGCGTCGGTGCCCCAGTCGAGGATCTGCTGGGTGCACCACCAGTACTCCTCCAGGGTCTCGCCCTTCCAGGCGAAGACCGGGACGCCGGCGGGCGCCTCGGGGGTGCCGGTCGGGCCGACCGCGATGGCGGCGGCCGCGTGGTCCTGGGTGGAGAAGATGTTGCAGGAGGCCCAGCGCACCTCGGCGCCGAGCGCGACCAGCGTCTCGATGAGGACGGCGGTCTGGATCGTCATGTGCAGCGAGCCCGCGATCCGAGCTCCGGCGAGGGGCTTGGAGTCGCCGAAGCGCTCGCGCATCGCCATGAGGCCCGGCATCTCGTGCTCGGCCAGGCGGATCTCGGTGCGGCCGAAGTCGGCCAGGGACAGGTCGGCGACCTTGAAGTCCATGGGGTGTGTCTCCTCGTGTACGGATGGAGCCAGATCTGCGCCGCGCATCTGCGCGTCCTGGGGATCTCCCCCGCAGAACGCTGACCAGCGTAGGCGGACGAGGGGGTGGTTCCTCAATCCCCGTTCGGTGGCTCTTTCCCCTCACCCATCGGCAGGGCCGGCGACGAACGCAGGCGTCTCAGCGGGCGCGCAGCCGACCCACGACGGTCACGACCACCACCACGACGGCGCCGATGATCGCGCCGAACACGGCCGAGCCGGCGGTGGCCACGAGCCACGCGGCGACCGGGGCGAGCACGCCCGCGCCCTCCAGCGCGTGGTGGACGCCCTCCTCGAGGTGGTGGACGAGCGAGTAGGGGCCGTGCCAGCCCAGCTCGTCGGTGCCGACGAGCAGGATGTGGCCACCGACCCACAGCATGGCCACGGTGCCGACGACCCCGATGCCGGTGAGCAGGCGCGGCATCGCGCGCACGAGCCCGCGCCCGAACGCCTGCACCCGGGGCGAGTCCCGCTCCGCGAGGGCGAGCCCCGCGTCGTCCATCTTCACGATGGCGGCGACCACGCCGTAGACGAGGGCGGTGATGAGGAACGCAACGATCACCATCGTGACCAGGCGGGTCAGGAACGTCTCCGCGGTGACGGTGTCGAGCGCGATGACCATGATCTCGGCCGAGAGGATGAGGTCCGTACGGATGGCGCCCGCGACCAGCTTGTCCTCGGTCTGCGCGGGGTCGACCGGCTCGGCCGGTGCGGCCGTCCCGGCGTCCGCCTCGCCGTGGCCCGCCCCGTGGCCCGCCCCGTGACCCGCCCCGTGACCCGGGCCGATCTTCTCCCAGACCTTCTCCGCCCCCTCGAAGGCGAGGTAGGTGCCGCCCACCATGAGGATCGGGGTGAGCAGCCACGGCAGCCACTGGGCCAGGACCAGGGCGACCGGCAGGATGATGAGCAGCTTGTTGCGCAGCGAGCCGATCGCGATCTTCTTGATGATCGGGACCTCGCGCTCGGCAGCCACGCCGTGCACGTACTGCGGGGTCACCGCGGTGTCGTCGATGACCACCCCGGCAGCCTTGGCGCTCGCGCGGCCGGCGGCCGCACCGACGTCGTCCAGGGACGCGGCAGCCATGCGCGCCAGGGTCGCGACGTCGTCGAGGAGGGCGAAGAGACCGGCGCTCACGCGGGTGAGCCTAGCGGCGGACCTGCTCCGCCCCCACCAGGACGCCCTGGCCCGAGCCGACCCCGCCGTCCAGGTTCACCTCGGAGACCTCGAACGCCTCGTGCGCCACGGCGACCTGGTGCGCGGCACCGACCTCGTGCGAGGCCCAGCCCAGCGGGTCGGCGACCCGCCCGAGGACCCGTGCCACCGGCGGCCACGCCAGCAGCATCGCGACCGAGGCCGCGGCGACGGTGGTGAGCGCGAACGCCGGCACCGCACCGAGGGACCCGACCCCGGCCCAGCCGGCGTACTCGGCGCCCTTCACGAAGAAGCCGTGGAAGAGGTAGACGACGAGCGAGGCCGAGCCCATCGCGGTCCACCAGCCCGCGCCGCGGGGCAGCAGCGCGAAGACCCCCGCCGCCCCCACCAGACCGAGGACGAGGCAGGCCGACCGCAGCGCGACGCCGTGCAGCGGGCTCACGCCGAGGGAGGAGTAGGTGTCGTTGTAGTAGAACCAGTCGGAGACCGGGACCAGGTGGGTGAGCGTGGTGACGGCGCCGACGGCGAGCAGCGCCACGACGCCGAGCGCGCGGGAGCCGGGCACCCGCAGGCGGTCCCAGGCCCCGGAGCGCAGGTGCAGCCCCAGCACGAAGAAGGGTAGGAAGCCGCAGACCCGCGCGAGGTCGAGCAGCGAGCCCGCCCACAGCCCACCGCTGAGCGAGACGACGACCGCCACCGCGACGGCGACCGGTGCCGGCAGGCGCTTGAACACCGGCGTGGCCAGGCGCCAGCAGAAGAGAGCCACGAGGAACCAGAGCGGCCAGTGCGGGTCCGCCCACAGCTCGTCGAGCTGCTCGCCGCCCACGCGGGTGCGGAACAGGGCGAGCGCCGCCTCGAAGAGGACGTACGGCACGGCGACCGTGCGCACCAGCGCCCACGTGCGGGGCCGCGTCCACTCGAAGGACCGCGACAGGTAGCCCGTCACCAGCACGAAGGCGGGCATGTGCCAGGCGTAGAGCCAGGCGTACGCGTGGTCACGCAGGGCCGAGTCGGGCAGCATCACCCACGAGTGCCCGATGACCACCAGCGTCACCAGGACCATCTTGGCGTTGTCGAACCACGGATC
Source organism: Nocardioides sp. GY 10127 (assembly GCF_004919085.1). GTDB lineage: Bacteria > Actinomycetota > Actinomycetes > Propionibacteriales > Nocardioidaceae > Nocardioides. Next base: position 371,771 of record NZ_STGL01000003.1, read on the forward strand.
GCGCGCTCCCATGACCCGGTGCCTACCCCGGGGCCCCGGCCGGTCAAACCTGACGACCGGGTGGCGGTCCCCCGGTCAGTCCTCGGTCAGCGCGAGGCCCAGGTAGGTCGCCGCGTACGTGCCCGAGAGCATGAGCTCGGCGTAGCGGGCGACCTCGGAGCCAGACTCGGCCGTCACCGTCTCCACGCGGACGCCGCGCTCGGCGGCCGCGGCGAGCAGGCGGCTGCGCTGCTCGCGGACGATCGGCTCCTCCGACCCGTCGTCCAGGACGACGAGGACCGGGCGCGGGGTGCGCTCGTCACCGTCGGCGAACGGGTCGTCGAAGACGTCGCGGGGACGGGCGCGCTCGATGACCGGGAGCACCTGCTCGACGTCCCCGGCCAGGGCCGTGCGGCCGCTGGAGCGGCGCAGGCCCTCGGCGACACGGCGCGCCGCGCGGGCGGCCAGCACGGTGCCACCCCAGACGACGGGGGTCTCCTCGGCGAGCGCCATCGCCAGCATCTTGGCCGGGTTGACGGCGATGTCCTTGCGCGGGCCGGCGTCGATGGCCACCTGGTCCAGGGCGGTGGCCACGGCCTCGGGGTCGCAGTCGGGCCCGAGCTGCACGTCGTGCAGGAACGACAGCATGGTGACGGCGGTGGCGAGCTGGTCGCGGGTCACCGAGGGCAGGACCGTGGCGTCGCGCCCGGTCGCGTGGTCGGCGACGAGGGACCCGGCGGGGGCCGAGACCACGACCTGGCAGCCACGACGGCAGGCCTCGGCGACGGCGGAGGCGGTGCCGTGGTCGGCACCGTCGGGGGCGAGCACCACGACGAGGTCGAGGCTGCCGGCCCAGCCGGGCAGCTGGGGCCCGGGCCAGGCGACGAACGGGACGGGGCACCACGGCTCGAGCACCGCGCGCAGCAGGCGGCTGTCGGGGCCGGCGGCCACGACGGCGCGCGGCCGGTCGTTGTCCTTGGCCCGGGAGACGGCCTCGGCCAGGGCCTCGGCGGCCTCCCCGACCTCGCGGCGCACCCGGGCGCCCGACTCGGCGAGGAACCGGAGCCTCGCGTCCGCGGCGCCCAGCGCCGTCTCGTCGTCCAGTCGCGACTCGTCGAACCAGCTCACGCGTTTCGTCCTTCGTTCCTCGCGCCGCGGGCGCCTCGCTGCGCCGCGGGTGGTGCAGGGGTGGTGCAGGTGCTCCAGGTGGTGCTCGGCGGGGGTCGCCTCAGGGCTGTCGGGCCTCGTCGACCAGGAGCACGGGGATGTCGTCGCGGACCGGGTAGGCCCGGCCGCACTCCCCCGTGCAGGTCAGCTCCACCTCGACCCCGTCGGGAGCGCCCGGGGCGCCCTCGACCAGGTCGAGCGTGCCGTGGCACGCGGGGCAGACGACGATGGCCAGCAGGCCGGGGTCCAGCGCGGTCACGCGGTACCTCCACGGATCGTGCTGAGCACCTCGTCGCGGAGGGTGGCCATGGTGGCCTCGTCCTTGCCCTCGGCGTTGAGGCGCAGCAGCGGCTCGGTGTTGGACGGACGGACGTTGAACGTCCAGTCCGCGTGGGCGACCGTGAGGCCGTCCAGACGGTCGGTGGTGACGCCCTCGCGGGCGCCGTACTCGGCCTCGATCGCGTCCATGACGGCGGCCTGGTCGGCCACCTCGGAGTTGATCTCGCCGGAGCGCGGGTAGCGGGAGAAGGCGCCCAGCAGCTCGGAGAGCGGCTGCTCGGTGCCGGCGAGGGCACCGAGGGCGTGCAGGGCGGCCAGCATGCCGGAGTCGGCACGCCAGAAGTCCCGGAAGTAGAAGTGGCCCGAGTGCTCGCCGCCGAAGATCGCCTCGGTCTCGGCCATCTTGGCCTTGATGAACGAGTGACCCACGCGGGTGCGGACCGGGGTGCCCCCCAGCTCGGTGACGATCTCGGGGACGGCGCGCGAGCTGATCAGGTTGTAGATGATCGAGGAGCCCGGCTCCTTGGCGAGCTCGCGGGAGGCGATGAGGGCGGTGATCGCCGAGGGGTCCACGGCGTTGCCGAGCTCGTCGACGAGGAAGCAGCGGTCGGCGTCGCCGTCGAAGGCGAGACCGACGTCGGCGCCCTCCTCGAGGACGCGCTTCTTGAGGTCGGTCAGCGTGGACTCGTCCAGCGGGTTCGCCTCGTGGTTCGGGAACGTGCCGTCGAGCTCGAAGTACATCGGCACCAGGTCGACGACCTCGGCGAGCTTGGCGAAGACCGCGGGGGCGGTGAAGCCGGCCATGCCGTTGCCGGCGTCCGCGACGACCTTGAGGCGACGACCGCTGACCGGCGCGAGGCCGAGCAGGTGGTCGACGTAGGCCTCGAGGAGGTCCTGCTCGGTGATCGTGCCCGGCGTCGCGGCCGGCACGAAGGCGCCGTCGGCGACGTCACCGGAGGTCACCAGGTCGCGGATCTCCCGCAGCCCGGTCTCCATGCCGACCGGCTGGGCGAAGGCCCTGCACATCTTGATGCCGTTGTACTGGGCGGGGTTGTGGCTGGCCGTGAACATGGCGCCCGGCTGGCCCAGGTGGCCGGAGGCGAAGTAGAGGCCGTCGGTCGAGCAGAGGCCGATGAGGACCACGTCGGCCCCCGCCTCGCTGGCACCCTTGGCGAACGCCGCGGCCATGCCGGGCGAGCTGGGGCGCATGTCGTGGCCGACGACGACCGTGCTCGCACCCACGACGCGCACGAAGGCGCGGCCGGTGGCGTGGGCGAGGGTCTCGTCGAGCTGGTCGGGGACGGTGCCGCGCACGTCGTAGGCCTTGAAGATCGCGTTGACGTTCTCGGCGGACAAGGTGGCGGGGACGCTCTCGGTCATGGGCGTCAGCCTAGGCGTCCGGCCCGAGGACCCGCAGGTGACCTCGACGAACGCCCGGCACCTCCGGCCCGTCGGGCGGCGTGGTTCTCGTCACAGGACGCGGGCGGCCCGCCTCGCGCACGGCGTCGGCCAGTGCCAGGAGGTCGTCGTCCGACGGCCCGGAGGGCTGGGGCGCCGCGAGACGCAGCACCTCCCAGCCCCGCGGGGCGGAGAGTCGCTCGCTGTGGGCCTCGCACAGGTCGTAGGCGTGGGGCTCCGCGTAGGTGGCCAGGGGGCCCAGCACGGCGATCTGGTCGGCGTAGACGTAGGTGAGCGTCATGACCGCCGCCCGACCGCAGGCGGTGCGGGAGCAGCGGCGGGTGGGACTCACGGGAACAGACGGTACCCGCGCCCGCCGACGGTCGCGGTCAGGCGCGCGGTGGCAGCCGCCGACCGGCGGCTCGTAGGCTCGCCCCGTGCCCAGCCAGTCCCCCCGACGCCGCGACCGCCACGGGCGTGGCCGCCGCGGCCCCGTCGTCTCCCCCGGCCCGCTGCCGGCCCCGCTGCCGCTGGGCCGGGGCCCCCACCGGACGTCGGCGGAGCGGTTCGACGACCTCGTCCTGGACGTGGCGGACCTGCTCGAGGCGCGGTGGGGCGACAAGCTCGCGGAGCTGGAGTGGGCGGTCGAGGACGTGCCGGTCGTGCCGCCCGAGGCCGCCTGGGACGACCCGGTGCCGCTGGCCCGGCTGCTGCGGGCGCCGGCGTCCGCCCCGCGGCTCGTCGTGTTCCGGCGGCCGCTGGAGCTGCGGGCCACCCACCGCGAGGAGCTCGCCTCGCTCGTGCACACCGCGGTGGTCGAGGAGGTCGCGCGCTACCTCGAGCTCCCGCCCGAGGACGTCGACCCCGACTACGACCCCGGGGACGACTGAGCCGTCCCCCGGCTGCGACCCCACGGCCTGACCCGCACCACCGCCTCGGGTGGCCGTGCTGCGGGTCAGTCGCCCTCGCCCGCCGTGACGTCGCCCGGCTGGACGTGGGGCACCGCCGAGGTCGACGGCAGTGTCGAGAGGCCCAGCACCGCGGCCCCGTCGCCCTGGGAGCCGCCCACCACGACGGCCCCGCGCAGCGTCCCCGCGAGCGGCTCGACGAGGGCAGCGGCCGCCTTCGCCGGCACGGCCACGGACGTCCCCGTGCTCGCGGCCAGCTTCACGGTGCGGCGCGACAGCACCGAGCCGTCGTCGGCCAGCAGCGTCACCCGCGCCGACACCTCGTCCGAGTCGTCGCCGGAGCCGTCCGCGGTGAGGACGAGCGTCGAGGACGTCCCCGACAGCGCGACGGCCGTCGCGGCCCCGGTGGTGGTGGAGCCCCCGTTCGAGCTCAAGGTGGTCGCGGGCGTGACCTCCACGAGGTCGTTGCTCTCCACGAGGCGCAGGGTGCCGGTCAGCGGCTGGTCCGCGGTCACGACGACCGCCACGGCGTCCTTCGCGGCGGCCGACGAGAGGACCTTGGTGAGGTCGATGGTGCCCACCTCGTCCGGGGAGAGCCGGAGCGTCGGCGTGCCGGAGGCGTCGAACGTCGCGTCGTCGGAGACGAGCTGCACGCTGACCTGGGTGGAGTCCGTGCCCGCGTCGTGGACGACGAGGGTGGCCGAGTCCAGGTCGGACCCGAGCCCCGCGACGCCGGCCAGCACGAGCCGGGTCGACGAGGAGGACTGGCCTGACAGGTACTCGCTGGTGGTCGGCTCCGCGAGCCGGTCCACGGTGTCGACGGCGCTGACGGCCAGCCGACCCCGGTCGACGCTGACCTCGACGGCCAGGTCGCCGGTGACGGCGACCAGCTTGGCCAGGCGCAGGCGCACCGTGCCGCCCGCGGGCACGGAGACGCCGCGGAGGCTGTCGTCGGTGATGTCGCCGTCGGCGCTGTGCACCACCAGGTCGGCGGTGGCCGTGCCGGCGTCGGGGTTGTGCAGCACGATGACCGAGGAGTGGGCCGGGCTCGCGCCCAGGCCGGTGAACCACTGGTCGGTGGTCGGCGAGGGGCAGACGGTCGCCGCCAGCCCCTCGCTCCCGGTCGAGGTCCGGGTGGCCGAGAGACCCGGCGCGAGGCCGTCGACCCCGGCGACCTCGGTCTCGGCCGAGCCGGACGAGGAGCCGACCGAGGCGGAGGCCTTGGCCGAGGTGGCCAGGTCGACGTCGCGCCCGCCGGCCGTCACGGAGCCGTCACTGGAGCCGTCCTGCGCGTCGTCCGTCGTGCCGGAGGTTCCGGCGAGCGCGAGGGACGGCGCGGAGACGATCGTGACTCCCCCGTCGTCGGTCGCCTCGGGGCAGGTGAGGTCGGTGCTCGTGACGGCGGCCTGGTCGGGCGCCGCCCCGGCGTCGGCGCCGCCGTCGGCGGGGTGGACGAGCAGCGCCAGCACGACGGTCACGACGACGAGGACCGCCGCCACGACGAGACCGGTCAGGGAGGGGCCGTGGGCCACCGGCGCCGCGCGGCGTCGCCCGCTGCCCGTCTCGTCCGGCGTCTCGCCCGGCGCCGGCTCGGGCGTCGAGTCAGAGACCTGCTCGGGAGTGGGCTCGGGAGTCGGCTCGGGGGCCTGGTCGGGGGTCTGCTCGGGGGTCTGGTCGTCGGAGGTCATGCCGCGCTCCCTCGCGTGCCGTCGGTGGCCTGGGCCCGTCGTCTGCTCCGTCTGCTGAGGCTGCGTCGCGGTGCGGCACGCCCGGCGGCACCGTCGAGGTCCTCGCCGTCGACCGGCCCACGCCGGCCGCGCGGACCGCCGGGCCTGCTGGGCAGCGCCCCGAGCAGCGCCGCCAGGACGCCGAGGACGCCGAGGACGACCAGCGTCCAGCGTCCGGCGGAGGTGGCGTCGACGGCCGCGTCGTCGCCGCTCACGTCGTCCACCTTCCACGCGCGGGTGGTGCGGCCGTCGCTGCTGGCCTGGCTGAGCCCGGCCGCGGCGTCGAGGACGGAGGCGACCCGGCGGTCGGCCCGGGTGCCGGTCTCGTCGGCGGCGGAGAGCACGACGTAGGTGATGCCCAGGTCGCCCAGCTCGGCGACGTCGGCCTCGGTGGGGCGGGAGACGAGGTCGCGCACGAGCCGGGTGGTCGCCGGGTCGCTGGGGGTCAGCGCCAGGACCTCGGAGGTGCCGATGGTGGCCGTGCCACCGCGTCGCACCTCGTAGGAGAGCCCCTCGGCGACGCTGCCCTGGAGCAGCAGCACCGCCGGCACCTCGCCGTCGGCGTCCGGCACCACCATGTAGGCGGGGACCACGGAGGAGCTCTCGTCGCCGAGCTCGTCGGAGCCGGTGAGGAACCACGCGAGGCCCGTGACGGGCACGAGGGCGGCGAGGACGCCGACCACCGCGATGCCGATCGTGCCGACCCGGCCGGAGCCGACCAGGCCGTGGTCGTGCTCGTCCTCCTGGTGCAGGAGCGCGCCCAGGCCGCCCAGGCAGGCGGCCACCACGAGCGAGGCCTGCACGACCAGCAGCGGGCCGGAGAGTCCGGCCGGGGTCGAGCCGCCCGCGAGCGCGATGCTCACGGGCGAGGCGGCGAGGGCCACCAGCACGGCCGCGGCGGCCACGGCCCAGCAGGCCGCGACGGCGGCGCGGGTGCGCGAGGGCAGCAGGGCCACGACCGCGAGCACGGGCAGCACGACGCCGGCCGCGACCGGCCACGCCGTGTCGGTGAGGCGCCCCAGCAGCAGGTCGAGCCCCGTCGGAGCGGGCGACGGCTGCACGCCCGGGTCCATCAGCAGGGCGGCCGGTCCGAGGGAGACCAGCGTCGGCAGCCACCAGGGCAGCAGGACGAGGAGCGGCACGCCGAGCGCGGTCGCGACCGGGCCCCACACCGAACGGGTGCGCACGAGGCTCGGCGCGAGCCGCAGCCCGGCCAGCGTCAGCGCGAGGACCAGGACGGCGGCGACGGCCCAGATGAGCGGCGCCGCGGCGGTGACCGCCGCGAGCAGCAGACCGGTGCGCCAGGCGGCCCGGCGGCGGCGGTCGGCCTCGGGGTCGGCGAAGCCGAGGGCGGCGTGGGCGAGCCACGGCAGGAGTGCGCCGGCGAGGACGGCGCCGAGCCGCCCGTCCGACCAGGCCCCCGAGGCCGCGGGCACGAGCGCCCAGGCCGAGGAGCCGACGAGGAGCATCCACCGGGGCAGGCCCTGGGGCCGCACGAGGCGGCCGGTGACGCGGAGGAACCGCCACGCCCCCCACAGGCCCACGGGAGCGGCCAGGACGAGGACGACGGAGACGGCCACGGCCGGGGAGCCGCCGAGCACGGCCGCGAACCACAGCAGGGGCCCGACGAGGGCGGGCGCGGGGACGGACGTGCCGGTGCCGAGGTCGTGCTCGGCCCGGGTCCACAGCACCCACCACTCGTGCCAGGTCTCGGGGGCCGGCGCGAGCCCGCCACCGGTGAGCGTGCCGAAGGCCTGGTGGGCCGCGGCGACGAGCGCGAGGACGAGCAGGCCCAGCAGGACCGCCACGGGGTTGGCGAGGAACCGGGCGACGAGTCCGGAGTCGGCGCCCACGACGTCCTCGTCCTCCTCGGCGCGCTCGGCGGCCAGCCGACGGGCGGCGAAGGACGACGGGTCGGCCAGCGCGGCGGCCTCGCGGCGGCGCTCGGCGACGTCCGCGGCGCTGCGGAACAGCGCGGCGACCAGGTCGCCCACGACGTCGAGGCCGTGGCGGTAGGGCAGCCAGGGCGGTGGCAGCAGCGCGCGGACCTCCGCGACGGGCGCGGTGGCCAGCGGCTTGCGCTCGCGGCGCGCGGCCCGCATCGAGCGGGGCTGGGCGACGGTCGCGAGCAGCGCGGCGAGCTCGTCCAGGGCCTCGCCGGGCGAGCGCACGAGGAGGAACCCGAGGACCCGCAGCAGGGTGCCCAGCGTGAGGCGGACGAGCTGGAGCGGGAGCCGCCACCCGCCCGGCGAGTTGGCGAGCAGGACGAACAGCGCGGCCCGGCGCTCGGCGAAGTGGGTGTGCCGGCCGGTGAGCGGGGTGCGGCGCAGGCCGCGGTGGGCGGCCTCGGCGTGGAAGACGACCGCCTGCGGCACGACGACCGTGGTGCGCCCGTTGGCGGCGGCGCGCCAGCCCAGGTCGAGGTCGGAGCCGAAGACGGGCAGCCGCGCGTCCAGCCCGCCGAGCTCCTCCAGGGCCGAGCGGCGCACGAGCAGACCCGCGGTGTTGACGGCGAGGACGCGGCGGGGGTCGTCGTGCTGGCCCTGGTCGTACTCGCCGCGCTCGAGGCCGGTCTCGCGCCGGCCGGTGCCGGAGAGCGTGACGCCCACCTCGAGCAGGCGGCGCAGCGAGGGGAACTCGCGGTGCTTGCAGCCGAGCAGGTCGGCGTCGGGGAACTCCTGGGTGCCCAGCGTGAGGGCGAGCAGCGCGTCGGGGGCCGGTGCGGAGTCGTCGTGGAGGAGCCAGACCCACTCCACGTCGTCGGCGAGCATCGACAGCCCACGGCGCACGGCCTCGGGGTAGCTGGTCTCCCGCGGCATCCGGGCCACGGGCCCGAACGTCTCCTCGAGGAGCTCCGCGGAGCCGTCACGGCTCCCGGTGTCGACGCACAGGACGTGCTCGGGCGGCCGGGACTGGCCCTGCAGCCCGTCGACCACCACGGGCAGCCACCGCATCCCGTCGTGGCTGACCACCAGGGCTGCGACCGCGCCCACGTCCGTGTTCTCCCCCTCTGCTGACACGATCGGCAACAGTAACCGTCCGGGCCGTCATGACCCATCCGCCGGCGGGCACCCGCCGGGGAGAAGCAGCGCGCCCCGGTCCGCTAGGGGTGGACCGGGGCGCGTGGCTCAGACTGCTCGCTTCTTCAGCTTGCGACGTTCTCTCTCGGAGAGACCGCCCCAGATCCCGAAGCGCTCGTCGTTCTCGAGTGCCGACTCCAGGCACTCGGAGCGGACCTCACACGTGAGGCAGACCTTCTTGGCCTCCCTGGTGGATCCGCCCTTCTCGGGGAAGAACGCCTCGGGGTCGGTCTGAGCGCACAGTGCGCGCTCCTGCCAACCGCCCTCGTCGGCGTCCGTCTCGAGGAGAAACAGTTCTCTCACGAATCCGCCCTTTCGACCCGTCCGTCTCGTGCTTCGCAACGCCGGGCCACATCTGGTGGCCTGCGCCCACCCCCGCTGCTGACACTGATGGAATTACAAGCCTGTCGTGCCGCAGGAGTCAAGCCGTCCGGTGGTATACGCCCAACCGGGCGAGAATCTGTGACGGATGTGGCGTCCGGCGCGTTGCCGTGCGGTGACGGTCACATTTCGTACACTGCGCGCCACCACCCGTACGGGTCATCCGTACCAGCGGACGGGCCAGGGGGAGGCCAGGGGAAGGCCAGGGGTGGCGCCAGGGGCCGGGTGGCTCGCGATCACCGCGGCTGCGGCACAGTACCCCCCATGAAGGCGATCACCGTCCTCTCCGGCGGCACCGGCGGCGCGAGGTTCCTCGAGGGCCTGCTGGCCGGCATCCGCGGGGGCACCCTGCCCGGCGTCGAGCCCGACGCGGTCGTCACGGTCGTGGCGAACACCGCCGACGACGTGTGGATGCACGGCCTCAAGATCTGCCCCGACCTCGACACCGTCATGTACACCCTGGGCGACGGCAACGACCGCGAGCGGGGCTGGGGCCTGCGCGACGAGACCTGGAGCGTCAAGGCGGAGCTCGAGGCGTACGGCGTGGAGCCCACGTGGTTCGGGCTCGGGGACCGGGACGTGGCCACCCACCTGGTCCGGACCCAGATGCTCGAGGCCGGCTACCCGCTCTCGGCCGTGACCGACGCGCTGTGCGAGCGCTGGCTCGCCCCGCGGCACGGGACCTCCGTCCGGCTCCTGCCCATGACCGACGACCGCGTCGAGACGCACGTGGTGATCGCGGACGACGCCGAGCCCAGCGGACGCCGGGCCGTGCACTTCCAGGAGTACTGGGTGCGGCTGCACGCCTCCGTCCCCGCGGAGCAGGTCGTGGTGGTCGGCCAGGGCGACGCGACGCCGGGCCCCGGCGTGCTCGAGGCCCTCGCCGAGGCGGACCTCGTGATCGTGCCGCCGTCGAACCCGGTCGTCTCCGTCGGCACCATCCTGGGCGTCCCGGGCCTGCGCGAGGCCGTCCGGGCGACCTCGGCCCCGGTCGTGGGGCTCTCCCCCATCGTCGGCGGCCGGCACGTCCGCGGGATGGCCGAGCAGGTGCTCGCGGCGATCGGCGTCGAGGCGAGCGCCGAGGCCGTGGGCCGCCACTACGGCGCCCGCAGCGAGGGCGGGGTGCTGGACGGCTGGCTGGTGGACAGCCGGGACGCCGCCGCGCTGCCCGGGCTCACCGCCGCCGGGCTGCGGGCCGCCGCCGTGCCGCTGATGATGACCGACGACGCGGCCACCGCCGCCATGGCCGCCGCGGCGATCGACCTGGTCTCGTGACCGGCGCCGACGACGCCGACGGCGTCGACGACCGGTGGACGCCGCTGCCCGGGCTGCGGGTGTGGGCCCCGGACGGCGTCGGCGAGGTGGCCGAGGGCGACGACCTCGCCGCGCTGCTGCTCGACGCCCTGGCCGTGGAGGGCCCGGCGCTCGCCGACGGCGACGTCGTCGCGGTCACGAGCAAGGTCGTGAGCAAGGCCGAGGGCCAGGTGCGGCACGAGGGCCGCGACGCGGCCGTCGACGAGGAGCTCCGCGCGCCCGGGGCGCGGCTCGTGGCCCGCCGCGGCGTCACCCGCATCGTCCGCAACCGCCTGGGCCTCACCATGGCCGCCGCCGGCGTGGACGCCTCCAACACCGCGCCCGGCACGGCGCTCCTGCTCCCCGTCGACCCGGACGCCTCCGCCGAGCGGCTGCGGAGGGCGCTGCGCGAGCGGACCGGCGTGCGGGTCGCGGTGCTCGTCACCGACACGATGGGCCGGGCCTGGCGCGACGGGCAGACCGACGTCGCGATCGGCGCCGCCGGGCTGCGGGTGGCCGAGAGCTTCGCCGGCCGCGTGGACGGCCACGGCAACCCGCTCGTCGTCACCCTGCCCGCGGTCGCCGACGAGCTCGCCGGCGCCGCCGAGCTGGCACAGGGCAAGCTCGGCGCCCGACCGTTCGCCGTGCTGCGGGGTCGGCCCGACCTCGTCCTCGACGAGCCGGGCGCCGGCGCCCGCTCGCTGGTGCGCGCCGAGGGCGCCGACCTGTTCGGCTGGGGCGCCCGCGAGGCGGTCGTGCGCGCGGTCGCGGGCGTGCTCGGCTCCCCCGCCGCCCTCCCGGGCGACCAGGCCGCGTTCGGCTCGCCCCTGCCGGTCGAGGAGCTGCTCGACGTCCTCGCACGGGCGCTGGGCCCGGCGGCGCGCCTGGTCGCGGAGCCGCCGGCCGTGGCGCCGGTCGACCCGGCGGCCGGGCCGCTGCTCGACGTCCTGCTGCTGGCCCACGGGTGGCGCGCCCTGGCGCCGGACGGGGACGGCCTGCGCCACCTCGTCCCCCTCGTCTGACCCCGCCTGACCCCGCCTGACCCCGCCTGACCCCGGCACGGCGCGACGGCCCGCCCCCAGCAGGGGACGGGCCGTCGTGCGTGGTGGGAGGGGCGTCAGGTCAGGTCGCCGAGACCGCCGTCCTTGAGGGCGTTGACGAGCTTCTTCACGTCCTGCGCGCGGGCGCGCGTGGTGACGAGCAGGGCGTCGGGGGTGTCGACGACGACCACGTCGTCGAGGCCGACGACCGCGATGAGCTTCTCGTGCGGCACCACGAGGCCCGTGGTGTCGATCGCCTGGACGAGCTCGGGCTCGCCGAGCACGACCGTGCTGGTCGACTCCTCGCCGCCCAGGAGGGTGGCCAGGGAGTCGAAGTCGCCGATGTCGTCCCAGCCGAAGGCGGCCGGGACGGTGGCGACCTTGCCCGCCGCGGCGGCGGGCTCCGCGATCGCGTGGTCGAGGGCGATCTTGGGCAGGTCGGCCCAGGCGGCCTCGACGAGCGAGGGGTCAGCGGCGAGCTCGCGCAGGCGGTCGGCGAACTCGGGGTGCCAGGTGTGGAGCAGGTCCAGGATGGTCGAGGGGCGGGCGACGAACATGCCGGCGTTCCAGCGGAACTCACCGGTGGCGAGGTACTCGGTGGCCGTCTCGGTCGAGGGCTTCTCGACGAACTCGGCGACCACGTTCACGCCCGGGTGGCCCTCGAGGGCCGCGCCGGCGTGGATGTACCCGAAGGCGGAGGAGGGGAAGGTCGGCTCGATGCCGAGCGTCACCAGCCAGCCCTCGCGGGCCACGGCCACCGCGGTCGAGACGGCCTGCGCGAACGCGGCCTCGTCGGTGATGACGTGGTCGGCGGCGAAGGAGCCCATCACGGCGTCCGGGTCCTTGCGCTCGAGGACGGCGGCGGCGAAGCCGATCGCGGCCATCGAGTCGCGCGCGGCGGGCTCGGTGAGGATGGCGTCGGCGGGCACCTTGTCGAGCTGGCCGGCGACCGCCTCGGCGTGCGCCGTGCCGGTCACGACCAGGAAGCGGTCCTCGCACAGGGGCGAGAGCCGGTCGAAGGTCTCCTGGAGGAGGGATCGTCCGCTGCCACGCAGGTCGCGGAGGAACTTCGGCGAGCGTGCACGCGAGAGCGGCCACAGCCGGGTGCCCGCGCCACCGGCGGGGACCACGGCGTAGAAGCTGTCGAGGGGGCTGGAGGCGCCCTTGTCGTCGAGGGTCATGCGCCGAGCGTAGGGTCCGGCGCCGGACCGTGCTGGTCCTATGGTCGGACTCGTGACCACTTTCTCAGACCTGCTGGCCCGCGAGCTGGGCCGTGGCCCGGGCCGCCCGCTGGTGACGTTCTACGACGAGGACAGCGGCGAGCGGACCGAGCTCTCCGTGACGACTTACGCCAACTGGGTCGCGAAGACCGCCTCGCTGCTGGCCGAGGAGCACGACCTCGAGGCCGGCGACACCCTGGTGGTCGACCTGCCGACGCACTGGCTGGCCCCGGTCGTGCTCGGCGCCGCCTGGACGATCGGCCTGCGCGTCGTCCTCGCGGGCGGCGAGGGGCCGGACGCCGCGGCCGACGTGGAGCCGGACGCCGTCGTGTGCGGGGCGCCCACCCTCGGGGCGTGGTCACCGCTGGCCGACCGGGTCCCCGTCCTGGCCTCGGCGCTGCTGCCGCTGGGGGTGCGCTTCCGCGAGCAGGTGCCGGCCGGCGTCGTGGACCTGGGCGTGGCGGTGTGGTCCCAGCCCGACGCCTTCACGCCCTGGCAGCCGCCGACGGACGCGGACGACGCCGTCGTGGACCCGCCGCTCACCCAGGGCGAGCTGTGGGGGGCGGCCGCCGGCGGGAGTCTCCTCACCGACGGCGGCCGCCTCCTCGCGGAGCTGAGCCCGGCTTCCCCACCGGGTCTCGGCTCGTTCACCGAGCCGCTCGCACGCGGCGGCTCGGTGGTCCTGGTCAGCGGTGCCACGGCGGAGCGTCTCGCCGCCCTCGCGGGCGAGGAGCGCGTCGACGCCTGGCACCCCGCGTCGGTCCGCGGGGCCTGAGGGTCCCCGCGGCGCCGACCAGGACGGTCGGCTCCGTCCCTAGCCGACCAGGTCGTACACCCCCGCTCCCTCGAGCAGCGGCGTGCGCGAGCCGAAGCCCGACGAGGTCACCGGCACCAGGTAGAGGGTCCCGCTGGCCGACGCCCGGGCGACGAGGTCCGCGTAGCGCCCCGACCCGGTGGCGGACGCGATGCCCGCCAGCCGGTCGTAGCGCTTGACCGAGATGCCGAGCGTCCGACCGTCCTCGAGCCCGCCCGGACCGTTGCCCGGGTAGAGCACGAGGGAGGCGCCGCGCCGCACGAGGGTGTCGGGCGAGCCGTCGGCGTTCCAGCGGCCGATGCCGATCTGCCGGGTCCCGGTGATGGCGCTGTGGGCGACGTAGCTCTTGCGCAGCGTCCGCGCCCCCCGGCCCGGGTAGATCCGCATGGAGCCGCCCTTCGGCTGGCCCAGGAGATCCGGCCAGCCGTCGCCGGTCAGGTCCCCGACGACCGCGAGCTCCTTGACCGAGCCCATGTTCCGGGCCAGGACGATGCCGGCCCCGAACTGGCCGGTGCCGTCGCCCCGCCGCAGTCGCAGCACGCCGTCCGAGCGCACGATGAGGTCGCCGTAGCCGTCGCCGTCCCAGTCCCCCGCGTTGAGGACCGCGTCCGCGTTCGCCAGCTTGAGGTTGGTCCGCACCCGCGCGCCGGTCTCGTAGGTGCCGTTGTTCACCGCGAGGACGAGGCTGCCGCTCTGCCGCAGCAGCAGGTCGGGCGCGGCGCTGCCGCCGAGGTCGAGACCGCCCGCGACGACGGTGCCGCCGGAGAGACCGGAGATCGAGCCGACGCCGCTGCCGAAGGTGCCGTCGCCATGGCCGAGGAGGACGGTGCCGACGCCCGAGGAGCGCCGGGCCAGGAGGTCGAGGTGACCGTCGTCGTTCCAGTCGCCCGCGGCCACGATCCCGGACCAGGACACGTCCTCGCCGAGGGTCACCGGCTCGTCGAAGCTGCGGGCGCGGCCGGTGAGCAGCAGCAGCGCGTTGGTCTTGGTCCGCGCGACCAGGTCGACGTGACCGTCCTCGTCGACGTCCCCGACACCGACGAGCTGCTTGAACCGCGAGTAGTCGACGGGCAGCGCCCGCGTCTTGAACCGCGCGGGCTTGGTCCGCAGCAGCAGGACGAGGTTGCCCGTGGCCGGGTCGCGGGCGACGAGGTCGTTCTTCCCGTCCCCGTTGAAGTCGCCCAGGGCGGTGACGAGGTCGTAGCCCGCCGTGGCGCCGATCGTCCGCGTCACCGCGCCGAACCCACCCGACGCGAGCCCCGGCATCACGTCCAGGCTGCCGTCGTCGTTGGTGCCGAGCAGGTCGGCGATGCCGTCGCCGGTGATGTCGGCCGTGAGGACGAGCCGTCCGTAGGCGGAGACGTCCGTGGAGAGCGTCACCTCCTTGCGGATGCGGCTCGTGCCCTCGGTCGGCACGATGAACACCCGGCCGTCGGAGGCGCGCCTGACCACGAGGTCGGGGTAGGACGAGCCGACCAGGTCGCTGACCAGGTTGCGCCCGGACCACCCGGCCTGCGCCGCGGCGGCGAGCTTCCGGATGCGTGGGATCTTGTTGTAGAGGTACTGGCCCGGACACGCGGTCTGGCCGGCGTCGCGGTGGCCGTTGATGGCCTCGAAGGTGCCGGACCCCACCACCTGCTTCGTGGACGCCGCGTTCACGCCGTGCAGCGAGAGCTTCCAGGCGAACAGGGCGCCGTAGGCCTGGATCATCGCCTTGGACGGCTGCCCGGTCTCGTAGTTGCCGATCGCGGACATCGCGAAGGAGTAGTCGTTGTAGCCGTAGGTGTGCGCGCCCACCACCGGGCGGTCGACGCCGCCGTAGCGGCCCTCCCACACGCGGCCGAAGCGGTCGACCAGGAAGTTGTAGCCGATGTCGGACCAGCCCAGGGACTGCGTGTGGTAGGCGTAGATCGACCGGATGATGCCCGGCACCTGGGCCCGCGTGTAGTTGTTCGCGTTCACGGTGTGGTGGACGAACGCCGCGTGCACCTCGTAGTAGCTCAGCGAGCTCTTCGTGCGCATGGACTCGTCGGCGCCCCACTGCGCACGGGAGTAGATCACCGGCTTCGGCGTGCTCAGCGTGGCGGCCTGGAGCGTCGCGTCACCGTCGGTGTCGGTGTCCGTGTCGGTGCTGTCGGTCGCGGTGCTCGTCGCCGTGGCGGTGCTGGTCGCCGTGCTGGTCGCCGTGCTGGTCGCCGTGCTGGTCGCGGTGCTGGTGGCCGTGCTGGTCGCGGCGGGCTCCGCCGCGCCGGCCGCCTCGGCGGTGGCCTCGGCCGCGGACGTCGCTGCCGCCGTGGTGGCGGCGCTCTCGGCCGCGGACTCCGTGCCGGTCTCGACGTAGAGCGAGTCCGTGCCGTCCCCGCCGTCCATGGTGGCGGTGTCGATGGCGGCCCGCTCCTGGACCGTGGCCTCGGGCGTGCCCGGCGCGATCACGGCCAGCTGCATGTCGGCGGGCAGTGCCCCGTCCGTGTCGGTGGCGCGCACCTGGACGTCGTCGGACTCCCCGACCCACACGGCGTCCGTGCCGGGCCGGGCCGCCTTCGCCTCCGCCGTGCCCGGGTCGGGGGCGTGGTCGTCGTCGTAGGCCAGCTCGGTCCAGTCCGTCCACTCCCCGTCGGTGCGGGTGCGGATCTCGAAGGAGAGGTCCTCGTCGGTGGCGCCGGTCCCCTGGGCCCACGTCACGCCGACCAGGCCGCCGCTGCTGTCGACGTCCTGCGGGTCGCTCACCACCGTGGCCGTGCCGTCCGAGGTGTCCGTGCTGGTGGTCGACTGCGCGGTCGACCGGAGCGTCGTGCGGGCGGAGACGCCGGTGCCGCCGGCGGGCGTCAGCTGGACCTCGTCGACCACCGCGTCCGTGGTCGAGGCGGGGAGCGTCGAGGTCTGGGTGGACTCCTTGACGTAGGCGGCCAGGGCGCCCGTGTAGGCGCTGGAGGTGCCGGTGGAGGTGCTGGACGTCGTGCCGGCGTCGGTGGGGGTGGGCACCAGGTCCAGGGAGATCACGCCGGTCGCGGGGATCAACGCGGCGGAGACGACTCCCAGGGCGAGCACCGCCTGACAGGCGGCGACGAGACGGGTCCTGCTGAGCGGCATGCGAGTCCTTCAGTGCGCGGGGGGCGGTTCACACGTGGCGCAACTTTCACATGAGTCACAACAGTCACGGAAGTCGGGGTCACCAACTACACGGCTGTAATTTCCAGTCGCCACGCCGTCCATCGGTCAAAAACTTCGACCGATCTAGACATATTCTGCGCCGAACCTCCCCCATATCGGGGTTGAACGCAGCAGTCCAAGGGCCCATGGGCGTGAAGACGCCGTGACCAGGCCACCGCGGCGCCAGGGCCGTCACGACGTGACGTGAGGACGCCGTGCAGGGTCCGCCCGCAACCCCGCCAGCTCGGCCCACGGCCGCCCGTCCAGCGCCTCCAGGACGAGCACGACCATCTCGCGGGCCAGCGGTGCCCCGGTGGTGAGGACCGGGACCTCACGGAAGGCCACCGACCGCCGGTGGGCCCCCTCGACCAGCGTGCCGAGCACGGCCGCCAGGTCCGTCCACTCCCAGCCCGGCCGCAGGAGACGGATCGCGTACGCCTCGCCCAGCACCCGGTACAGGTCCGCCCACGCCGCGGTGCGCCGCTCGAGGTTCAGTCGCGCCAGCTCCTGGAGGCGCGCGTCGGCGGGGAACGCGGACTGGAGCGCGTCCTGGAGCTGGATGACCGGGTCCGCGGACTGGATGGCCGACTCCTCGGCCGCCAGGAGCTCGACGAGCTCCCCCAGCGTCAGCTCCATCAGCGCCGGCAGCTGCGCCGCGCGCGCCGCGAGCCGCGCCTCCTCGCGGCCGGGGCGGAAGACGTAGCGCAGGACGTCCCGCTGGAAGGCCGTCGTGCTCCCCCAGCGGCGCAGCACCCGGTCCCTGCTGGCATGGCCGGGGTCGCGACCGTGCTCGACCAGGAGCTCGGCGTAGGCGTCCATCACCCGCCTCAGCGAGACCGCCCCCACGAGCTCGTTGGCAGGCAGGACCGCCTGGTGCTCACCCTGCTCGAAGCGGCAGAACTCCTCGTGCAGCGCGCGCACCCCGGCCTCGAGGCACCATCGCACCTCGGGCTCGTTCGCGGAGCGGGGCCGCGGCCGACCGTCGCGGCCGAACGTCTGGCCCAGGTGCCGGACCACCTCGGTGAGGTCCTCGTCCTCGGGGCCCTGCCCCGGGACGCGCTGGTCGACCGACATGGTGCCCCCTCGCTCGGGCACCCCCCGGTCCCGGCCGGGTCAGGGTAGCCCCGACGCGCGGTTCCGGACAGCCCTGGCCGACGCCTCGCCGCAACCGGCCCCGACAGGCCTGTCGCGACAACGCTGTCGCGACCAAGGAGTCCGTGGTCCGCGCGGGTCCGCCTACCGAGGATGACGGACAGGGAGGGCGCACCGCGCCCTCCCCCGCCCCGGTCGGCGGCGCGCGCCGAGGGACAGGCGGCCCGTCGCCGGCCGGGGGCAGCGGCACCCGGGCGGCGGCGGGCCGAGCCGGCGACGGCCAGGCCGACTCAGATGTCGGCGCCGAGCTCCTCGTCGTCCGCGTTCTCGTCGAACCCGTCCTCGTCGCTGTCGTACTTGACGTAACGGATGCCCTCGTCGACGGGACCGTCGAAGCCCAGGCGACCGTTCTCCAGCACCAGGACCCGGTCGCACATCTTGCGCACCGAGCCGGCCGCGTGCGAGACGTAGAAGATCGTGCGACCGGAGTCGCGGATCTCCTGCATCTTGTCGAGGCACTTGCGCTTGAAGGGCTTGTCGCCGACCGCGAGGGCCTCGTCGGCCAGGAAGATGTCGCAGTCGACGTTGACGGCGACGGCGAAGCCGAGCCGCGCGTACATGCCCGAGGAGTAGTTGCCCACCTGCGAGTCCAGGTGCTTGCCGATCGAGGCGAACTCGACGATCTCGTCGAACTTCGCGTCGGTCTCCTTCTCGGTCATGCCGCAGACGGCCGCGTTGAGGTAGATGTTCTCGCGGCCGGTCAGCTGCGGGTGGAAGCCCGCGCCGGTGGCGATGAGGCCGGCGATCCGGCCGCGGGTCAGCACGCGACCCTCGTCCGGCCGCATGACGCCGTTGATGAGCGTGAGCAGGGTCGACTTGCCCGAGCCGTTGAGGCCCATGAGGCCGATCGACTCGCCCTGCTCGACGGTGAAGGACACGTCGTCGAGGGCCTTGAAGGTGCTCTTCGTGGCCTCGCCGCGCATCTTGGCGACGCTGACCTGCTTGAAGGTGCGCTGGTAGCGGAGCGTGAACTCCTTCGACACGTTCTCGACCACGATGGACGTCGACTTCGGGTAGCTCACGTCAGACGCTCCGGGATCTTGTTCTCCAGCTTGCGGAAGATCACCTGGGCCAGGACGAGGCAGACGACCGAGACGAGGAGCATCGCCACGCCGTAGGTCCACAGGTCCGAGGGGAGCTCCGTGCGCGCGGTGGCCGCCGGGTCGCTGGTGGTGCCCACCCAGAACGCCCGCTGCACGAGCAGCACCGCGTCCGCGATCGGGTTGAGCAGGTAGTAGTGCGCGATGGTGTCGCCGAGCTTGTCGGCCACGAGCCGGAACGGGTAGATCATCGGCACGCTGAACCGCACCAGGTTGGTGAGGATGCTGACCACCGAGGAGAAGTCCCGGAAGAACACGTTGGCCGCGCTGAACACGATGGCCAGGGCGGTGGCCAGGCACATGATGATGGCCAGCGCCAGCAGCACCGCGACGGGCACCAGCGGGTCGGGCGTCCACCCGTAGATCCCGCAGACCACCACGAGGATCACGACCTGCGGGCCCACGTGGTAGAGCGAGACGAGCATGCTCGAGACCGGGAACATCTCCCGTGGCACGGCCATCTTCCGCACCAGGGACTTGTTCTTGACGATCGAGCGCGTGCCGGCGTTGAAGGTCTCGATGAAGAAGTGGACGACGATCAGGCCGCAGAACACGTGCACGGCGTAGTTCTCCACGCTGTCGCGGCCCATGAGGAGGCCGAAGACGACGTAGTAGATCGCGAACTGGCTCAGCGGGTTGATGTAGGACCACAGCAGGCCCAGGGCCGAGCCCGAGTACCGGGACTGGATCTCCCGGCGCACCAGCAGCTTGAGCAGGTAGCGGTGCCGGAAGACCTCGAAGATCCCGGGCGCCGGGGACGGCGGGGCCAGCGGCGCGTCCACCTCGTAGGCGGCCTCACGCCCGGCGCCGGCGGTGCCCTCGGGTCCCAGCGGCACCTTGTTGCCGCGGCCGCCGCGCCGGCGGCCGCCGCCGGAGCCGGCGGCGGGCTCGGTGCCCGCCGCCGTGCTCTCACCGGTCTCAGTCATCGGCACCGTCGGCTGCGGGCTCGGTCCACGGCTTGAACGTCTCCGCCCAGGTCTCGGGCGAGGTGATGTCGCCGAGCGCGTCCTGGTACTGCTGCGCCAGGCGCGGCCACTCGCGGCGCAGCCGGGCGTGGATCGCCATGGTCTTGCTCATCATGTCGCGGAACTGGGCCGGGTCGCGGCGGTAGAGCGCCGCGGACGAGCCGTCGTTCATCGACACCACGGCGGAGTCGAACTTGCCCAGGCGCCACCACTTCGCGTCCTGCGCGCGCACCTCGGTCTCGGGGTGCGTCCGGGACAGCTCACGGACGGGCTTGAGCTGGCGCAGCGGCTGGGTGGCCGCGACGACGAAGGCCGTCCGGGGCGACGGCGGGCCGAAGTCCTCGCGCCCCTTGCGCGGCATCTTGGTCCGCTTGACCGACGGGAAGGCGTCGGGGTCGGACTCGAGCTGCGCGTCGCTGTGCTTCTTGCGCATCGCGTTGATCTCGGGGAGCTTCGTCGCCAGCTGCGCGTGCAGCGCCTCCGGCCCCTCGAGGACGTCGAGGAGCGCCTGGTGGCGCAGCTCCGCCGTCGAGTACTGCATCGAGACCAGGTGCGCGATCTGGTGGTTGCGGGACTCGGCGATGAGCCGGCCGCCCTTGTCGTACTTCGAGTGCAGCAGCGCGGCGATGAACCGGTTGCGCACGTGGAAGTAGGCCTGCCAGTCGAGGGCGTCGTTCTTGTCCGTCCACGGCACGTGCCAGACGGCCGCACCCGGGAACGTGACGGTCGGGTAGCCGGCCTCCTTGGCCCGCAGGCCGTACTCGGAGTCGTCCCACTTGATGAAGACGGGCAGCGAGAGGCCCACGTCCTCCATCACCACGCGCGGGATCAGGCACATGAACCAGCCGTTGAAGTCGACGTCCACGCGCTGGTGGAGCCACTTCGAGGCGCGCAGGTTGTGCGCGGCGAAGTCCCAGTCGGACTGGACGCCGGGGGCGGACTGCCACCAGAAGCGCCACGGCTGGACGACCTCGCCGAAGCTGTGCATCCGGGCCCGGGCGTAGAGGTTGAACATGTGGCCGCCCACGATCGTGGGGCGGCGGGCGAGGTCGGCGAACGTGACCGCGCGGATGATGCCCTCGGGCTCGCAGACGACGTCGTCGTCCATCATCATCGCGTAGTCGGCGGTGCCCTTGGCGAGGGACTCCATCTGGCCGCGGGCGTAGCCGCCCGACCCGCCGAGATTGCCCTGCTCGAGGACGCGCAGCGTGTCGCCGAGCGCCTCCTTCGCCGCCGGGTACGCCTCGGCGTCCACGACCTTCTGCTTGCCCTGCTCCATCACGAAGACGGTGTCGAGGTACGGCTGGAGCGCCTCGTCGTTGCCGAGCTGGGCGAGGAGCTCGGAGCAGAACTCCGGGCGGTTCATCGTGGTGATGGCCAGGTCGAGCGTCCCGTGCTGGGCCTTGTCCTCGGGGACCTGGGTGGTCCACTCGGCCGACTCGACCACGACGTCCGCCTCGCCGGCGATGACGTCGTACCAGTACCAACCGCCGTCCGCGAACGGCTTGAGGGTGAGGTCGAAGGAGAAGGAGCCGCGCTCCTCGGTGCCCGTGGAGGCGGACGCCACGCGCTGGCTGGAGCCGCGGGCCATGGACTTGTAGACCACGACGCTCGCGCCCACGCCGGTGACGCGGACGGTCAGCTCGACCTCCTTCACGATGGTCCACCGGCGCCAGTAGCTGGCGGGGAACGCGTTGAAGTAGGTGCCGAAGCTCATCCGCTCGCCCGAGCGGACCCGGAAGCCGGTGCGCGAGAGCAGCTGGTCGGGGTGGAGCTCGCGGCCGCCGAAGGCGAGCGAGACGCCCGGGCCGCCGTCCTTGCTGCTCTGGGAGCCGAGGTCGAGCGAGTGCGCCGTGTTGTCGACGTAGAGCGCGATGACGTCGAAGTCGTCGGCGCTGGGCAGGACCTGGCGCTGGAGGAGCCGCGTGGCGGTGACGGGCTCCTCGGCGGCGGCCTGCTCGGGGCTGGTGGTGGTCGGGGCGCTCATGCGTCGACTCCTCCGCTGGTGAGGTCGGCGCCCTCGGCGAAGTGGGGGCGCAGCTTGTTCTCGAACATGGTCAGGGCGGAGCCGATGGCCATGTGCATGTCGAGGTACTTGTAGGTACCCAGGCGACCGCCGAACAGGACGTTCGGCTCGGCCTTGGCGAGGTCGCGGTACGCGAGCAGCTTCTCGCGGTTCTCGGCCGTGTTGATCGGGTAGTACGGCTCGTCGCCCTCCTCGGCGAAGCGGCTGTACTCGTGCACGACGATCGACTTGCCCGGCAGGTAGGTGCGCTCGGGGTGCAGGTGCTTGAACTCGAGCGTGCGGGTGTAGGGCAGCTCGGGGTCGTTGGCGTTGACCACGCCGGTGCCCTGGTAGTCGTCGACGTCGACGGTCTCGCGCTCGAGGTCGATGGTGCGCCAGGTCAGGCGGCCGGCGGAGTAGTCGAAGTACTCGTCGACGGGCCCGGTGTAGACGATCGGGACCTTGCCCTTGAAGTCCTCCGCGACGGAGAAGAAGTCGGTCTCGAGGCGGACCTCGATGTTCTCGTGCTCCGCCATCCGCTCCAGCCACGCGGTGTAGCCGTCGACCGGCAGGCCCTCGTAGGTGTCGTTGAAGTAGCGGTTGTCGAAGGTGTAGCGCACGGGCAGGCGGGTGATGGTCGCCGCCGGCAGCTCCTTCGGGTCGGTCTGCCACTGCTTGGCGGTGTAGCCCTTGACGAACGCCTCGTACAGCGGGCGGCCGATGAGGGAGATCGCCTTCTCCTCGAGGTTCGTGGCGTCCTCGGTGGCGATCTCGCTGGCCTGCTCGGCGATGAGCGCGCGGGCCTCGTCCGGGGTGTGGGACTTGCCGAAGAACTGGTTGATCAGGCCCAGGTTCATCGGGAAGGAGTAGACCTGCCCCTGGTACTTCGCGAACACCCGGTGCTGGTAGTTCGTGAAGTCCGTGAACTGGTTGACGTACTCCCACACGCGCTCGTTCGAGGTGTGGAACAGGTGGGTGCCGTACTTGTGCACCTCGATGCCCGTCTCCTCGTCGAACTCGGAGTAGGCGTTGCCGCCGAGGTGCGGGCGCCGCTCGAGCACGAGGACCTTGAGGCCCAGCTGCGAGGCGCACCGCTCGGCGATGGTCAGGCCGAAGAAGCCGGAGCCGACGACGACGAGGTCAGGAAGCGAGTTCTGCTGCACGGTCGGTCAGTCTACGGATGCGGCGGGCAGAGCCCGCATCCCGCGCGCGGAGCGGAGCGCGGAGATCACGTTGCGCGCCTCACCCCGACCGCCGCGCAGGGGGCTCAGCAGCACCACGAGCAGGGCGAGGAGGTAGGGCTTG
Organism: Nocardioides sp. GY 10127; assembly: GCF_004919085.1. GTDB lineage: Bacteria > Actinomycetota > Actinomycetes > Propionibacteriales > Nocardioidaceae > Nocardioides. The sequence goes on from NZ_STGL01000003.1 coordinate 394,734, forward strand.
GCCCGCACGGCGGCATTCTCCCCGTAGCGGAAGTGCACCGCGAAGAGGTTGCGGTACATGTAGAAGCCCTTCCAGCCCGCCAGGTCGTGCTGCTGGTCGAAGACGAGCTGGCGCACCAGCACCGCGTCACGCACGGCGAGGATGCGGAAGCCCGCGCGCCGGGCGCGGATCGCCAGGTCCACGTCGTCGTAGAAGATGAAGAAGGACGGGTCGGGCAGCCCGATCGTCTCCAGGACGCGGCGGCGGAGCATGAGCCCCTCGAAGGCCACGTTCTCCAGCTCCACCGTGGCGGGCATCGCGTGCCGGGTGCCGTAGGCGGTCTCCACCGAGGCGGTCTTGGGCTTGAGCACCCAGGGGTGGGTCAGGTCGAAGCGGACCGCCGCCTTCTCGCACAGCGCGCCGGTCAGGTCCTCGCGCACCGAGAAGAGGGCGTCCTCGTCGAACCCCATGAGCACGGAGAGGCAGTCGGGGGCCGGGACGACGTCGTCGTCCATGAGCCACACGCGGTCCACCCCCCGCGCCAGCGCCTCCCGGACGCCGCAGTGGAAGCCGCCGGCGCCGCCGACGTTCTCCTCGCTGGTCACGACCTCGAGCGCGAGCCGCCAGGGCCGGGCGAGCACCTCGGCGGTGTGGTCGGTGGAGGCGTTGTCGACGACGAGGACGAGGTCGGGAGCGTGCTCCAGGCCCTCCAGCCCCTCGAGCATCCGGGCGAGCAGGTCGGCGCGGTTGTAGGTGACGACCACGATCCCGACGGTCTCGGGCGTGGGGGGCGTGTCGACGGGGCTGGTCATCGCAGGAACCTCTCGTGGCCGGTGAAGTCGCCGCGCAGGCCGGCGAGCGCGCCGCGCGCGCTCAGCACGAGCCGGCCCAGGTCGCGGTGGGTGAGCGTGTAGAACCACAGCGTCTTGGCCCAGAAGGCGCCGACGTGGGCCCACCCCCGGTAGGTGCGCAGGTTGACGGTGTTGTTGCGGGCCATGCAGTAGCCCTTGAGGTCGCTGGGGCTGTGGTTGTACGTGGTGCGGCCGCCCATCATCGGCGTGCCGAGCTGCCCGACGGACGGGTGGCGGACCACCGCGTCCGTGACCGTGGCGATGCGGGCCCCGGCCCGCTCGGCGCGCAGCCGGTACTCGTGGTCGTCGCCCCAGATGAAGAACTCCGCGCGCGGGTAGCCGATCTCCTCGGCCAGCGCCCGGGTGACGAGCACCCCGTTGAACGGGATGACGATGTCGGCGAGGCGGTGCCGCTCCCCCGCTGCCCGCTCGACGTCGGCCAGCGCGTGCACCACGCGGGTGCCACCGGGCAGGCGGATCGGGAAGACGAGGCGGCCGCCGTCCGCCTCGTCGACGGTGAGCGGGCCCCAGAAGTCGAGGTCGTCCTCGGCGAGCAGGCGGGTCAGGCAGGACGCGTCGGGCAGGCCGTCGTCGTCCATGAGCCAGACCAGGTCGGCGTCGGTCTCCTCCACGGCGACCCGCATGCCCTCGTGGAAGCCGCCCGCTCCCCCGCGGTTGTCGGGCAGGGTGACGGCGCGCAGCCAGGGGTGGGCGGCGGCCTGCTCGGCCAGCAGCGCGGGCGTGCCGTCGGTGGAGGCGTTGTCGACGACCACGACCTCGCGCAGCGCCGGCTCGGAGGCCACCACCTCGCCCAGCCGGGTCAGCAGGGTCGTCAGGAGGCCGATCCGGTTGAACGTGACGACGACGGCCGTGACCGTGCGCGCCGGCGCGTCGCCCCCGTCACGGTGCTCCACGTCCTGAGGCTGCCCGTCCTGCTCCACGACGACCACCCTAGGTGAGCGCGCCGCCCAGCCCGGCACCGCCGAGGCCCGCGCCTCCGGTGCACTGACCTCAGCGGTACCGGTAGCTCTCCACGGTCTCCGTGCCCGCGGTGCCGGCGTCCTGCGCCGCGGCCAGCTCGTCCTCGGAGACCACGGGCAGGAGGCGCTGGAGAACGAAGCCGATCCGGCTGCCGAAGACCGGCGCGCCGTCCTCGTCGGGCCGGTACCCGACGACCTGGAAGTGCCACGTCTGGCCGACCTGCTCCTGGTCGGGCGCGAGCTCGGCCATCCAGCTCGCGGTCCCGGTCGACCACGGCATCGGGTAGGTCTCCGGGTCGTCGTCGTGCACGCCGATCCCGTCGTAGTAGCCGTCCGCGCCGACGTACCAGTCGATGCCGCTCGCGAACACGACGTGGCCGCCCCACGCCCCCGAGAAGGTCACCGGGTAGGTGTGACCGGCCACGAGCACGCGCTCGCCGTCGATCGTGTCGACGTCCACCGTCATGGTCGACGGGTGCCGCACGGCCCGGGCGTACGTGACGTCCACGGCGGGAGACCGCCGCACGACGCTCCCGGTCCGCTTGTCGACCTCCTTGACCACGACCTGGAAGGTGCCGTGGGGCTGAAGTTGTTCCAGACGGAGAGGGTCGCCTCCCCGGAGGCACGGTCGACCTTGGCGGCCGCCCCGCGCACCCCGATCGTCCTCGCCCAGTAGCGGCGGCCCGGGCGCAGCCCCGTGACGCTCACGGTGACAGCGCCCCTGAGCTGGTGGTACTCGAAGCCCACGCAGTCGCAGTCGGGCTCCACCGAGGTGATGCGCAGCGGGGCGGCCGCGCCCCCCGCGGCCGCGGCCGCCGGGGTGGACGCCGCCCCGGCCGTACCGGCGAGGAGCCCGGGCGCCCACGCCGCCAGGAGCACGGCGAGGAGCAGGGCGAGCAGGGCGGCCGTACCACGCCGGGTGGGCGGGACGTCGGGCGCGGTGCGGGGCACGGCTCCTCCTGGGACGCGGCGGCGCAGGCGCCCTCTGCGGTCGCCAGGAGAACGTTGACACCCCGGGACCCCCGGCGCCCGGGCGACGGCGCGGGGTACCCGATTTCAGGGATGGCCCCCGCTGCTGCCGACTCTGCCAGGGTGGGCACGTGAGCCCGATCGACGCGATGGTCTACGACGCCCAGCACGCCCCCGTGCTGGTGCTGCTGCTCGTGCTGCCGACGCTGCTGGCCGTGCCGGCGTTGCGCCGCGGGAGCCGGGTCGCGTTCGTGGCGCCGGGCGCGCTCGTCGTCCTGCTGCTCCTGTGGTTCTGCTACTACGCGCTGGACTGGCCGAACCCGGGCGTCTTCGGCATCCTCGCCGTCGCCCTCGGCCTCAGCGTCGTCGGCCTGGTCGGTGCGCTCCTCGGCCTCGCGCGGGTGCTGCTGCGGCGCACCGACCCCCGCTGAGGGCACGCAGGAGGGAACCGTGGGCGGGGCCGCTCAGCCCCGGCGGGCCTCCGGCCCGAGGACGCGGAGCAGCTCGAGCTTCTCGGCCGAGGCACTTCCTGGCTCGGCGGTGAAGACGAGCAGGACGTGGTGCTGCTCGGTGTCGAGGAGGCTCTGGCAGTACAGCTCCAGGGGGCCCACCTCGGGGTGGGCGAACCGCTTGACCTGCGTCCGGACGTGACCGACCTCGTGCTCGGCCCAGACCGCCGCGAACTCCGCGCTCGCGCCGAGCAGCGCCTCGACGAGCCGCTCGGCCACGGAGCCGCGACCGTCCCGGGCGTAGGCCTCCCGGAGATCGGCGGCGAACTGCCGGCCGCGCAGGTCGTGGTCCTCGGGCGGGTAGACCGCCCGGCTCGTGGGGTCGGTGAACCACCGGTACGCCATGAAGCGGGCGTCGCCGGGCAGGGACGTCTCGTCGCCGAGGAGCGCCAGCGCCAGGTCGTTCTGCACGAGGGTCTCGCCGGTGGGCCCGAGGACGAGGGCCGGGGTGTCGACCAGCCGGTCGAGGACGCGCATGACGCCCGCGTCCACGTGGTCGCTGCGGCGCACGCGCGTCGGGGTGCCGTGCCCGGCGAGCCGGAAGAGGTGGTCGCGCTCGGCCAGCGAGAGCCGCAGGCCGCGCGCGATCGCCCCGAGCATCGGCTCGCTGGGCTGCGGGCCACGCTGCTGCTCCAGCCGGCTGTAGTAGTCGGTCGACATGCCACAGAGCGCGGCGACCTCCTCGCGACGCAGCCCGCTCGTGCGCCGACGCGGACCGCGGGGCAGGCCCACGTCCTCCGGCTGGAGCGCCTCGCGGCGCGTGCGGAGGAAGTCGGCGAGCTGGGCGCGGTCCACCACGTCATCCTCTCCCGGAGCCCTCGCTCACAGGTTCATCCCGCCGGACGCCTCGATCCGCTGGCCGGTGACCCATGCAAAGGCCGGCGAGGCGATCGCGGCCACCGTGGCACCGATGTCGTCGGGCTCCCCCACGCGTCCCATGGCGATCACCGACGACAGGTGACCGCGGACGTCCTCGTCGTCGCGCATGGAGCCCCCGCCGAAGTCGGTGCCGGTGGCGCCGGGCGCCACGGTGTTCACCGTGATCCCGCGCGGCGCAAGGGTCTTGGCGAGGTACCGGGTCCAGACCTCGACGGCGCCCTTGGCCGCCGCGTAGACGGAGTACCCGTCCGCCCCCGTGAAGCGGGCCAGGCCGGTCGAGGTGTTCACGATCCTCCCGCCGTCGCGCAGCAACGGGGCCAGGGCCTGCGTCAGCATCACCGGGCCGGTGACGTGCGTGTCCAGCAGACGGCGGACCTCGGCCACGTCGGTCTCGCCCAGCGGCGTCCACCCCGCGTTGCCGGCGTTGTTGACGAGCACGTCCAGCCCGTCGGCGTCGAAGGTGTCGGCCAGCGTCGCGCGGAGGGTGGCGGCGAAGGCCTCGAAGGTCTCCGGCGCCGTCACGTCGAGCCGCAGCGCCGCCGCGCGGCGCCCCTCCTTCTCGATGCTGCGCACCACGTCGAGCGCCTCCGCCTCGTTGGCGCGGTAGGTCAGGACGACGTCCGCCCCGCCGCGCGCCAGGTGCAGCGCCTCGCTGCAGCCCAGTCCGCGGTTGCCGCCGGTGACGAGGGCGACGCGGGCGGCTCCGACGGCCTGGGTGGTGACGGTCTGGGGGGTGGTGGTCTGGGGGGTGGTGGTCGGGGAGGTGTTCTCGGTCATGGCTCCACCGTCGCGGGCCGGGCCGGGTCGAGGAAGGCAGCAGTCATCCAGGGACCCGCAGTCCCTGGTTCGGGGACGGGCCGCCGCTCGTCGGCCAGCGGCCCCCGAACACACCGCCACCCACACTCCGCATAGCGGAATCCGCCGCATCATCTACCCAGTCAGAATGATGTTTTTCGCTTCTACGTACGGATACCCTCGACCCATGCAGACGACGCGCCGGCACCCCACCACCGGGCTGCTGGCGCGCCTCGACGACGCCCGGCGAGCGGCCGCGGTGGCCGAGGTCGAGATCGTCCTCGCCACGCTCGAGTGGGCCCACGCCCACCCCGAGGAGTCGCTGGGCGACCCCCGCCACGCGGCGGTCTCCGGCACGTCGGGGCCCTCGGCCGGCTACGCCGCGGACTCGCCCGCGTACCTCCACGGCGACCGGGCCCTCGAGCTCGGTGGGCCGGGCTGCCCCGCCGTCACCGAGGCCGCCGTCGTCGAGTGGGCCGCCGCGCTGGGCACGACCACCGAGGCCGGCCGCCGGTTCGTCGGTGACGTCCTCGAGACCCACCACCGGCTCCCCCGCGCCTGGGCCGCCCTCACCCAGGCCGCTGACCCCGAGCAGGGTGACACCGCGGTGCCGTGGTGGAAGGTCCGGCGGCTGGCGCAGGCCACCAAGCACCTCCCGCTGGCGGGCGCGGCGTTCGTGGACGCGCAGGTCGCCGCCGTCGGGGGCCGCGTCGGCCCCGCGCAGCTGGACCGGCTCGTGGCCGAGGCACTGGTCCGCTTCGACCCGGAGACCGCGGAGGAGCAGGCGCTGGCCGCCGCCGAGGACAGGCACGTCACCATCGGCGCCCAGAGCGGGGCCGGGCTCCGGATGGTCGACCACACCGGCACCGCCGTGGTCGAGGCCGTGCTCGACGCGACCGACGCGGCCGACCTCGAGGCGGCGGTCAGCACCGTGGCCGCCGAGCTCGCCGCGCTCGGCTCCCGGGAGTCCCTGCCCGCCCGGCGTGCCGCCGCCCTGGGCGAGATCGCCCGCCGCCAGCTCCAGGGCGCCGGCGAGCCCAGGACCCGCCGCGACCTCACGGTGTACGTCCACGTCTCCGAGGACGCCGTCCGGGCGGCCGCCGACCCGACCACCGACCCGACCACCGACGTGTCGGACCACCCCGTCGGCGAGCCGACGGAGAACCCGCTCGTCCGCGTGGAGTCCACCCCGGGCACGCTGACCAGCCTCGGCGGCGGGTTCACGACGCTGGAGGTGCTGGCCCGCTGGGTCACCGAGTCGGTGGCCGACACCCGGATCACGGTCAGACCCGTGATCGACCAGCGGGTCGAGCGCCACACCGAGGCGTACGAGTTCCCTGACCGGCTGGCCGAGCAGGTCCGCCTCCGCGAGGCCACCTGCGTCTTCCCCCACTGCCGGCGCGCGGCCCGGCGCTGCGACACCGACCACGTCGTCCCGCACGCCCGCGGGGGCCCGACGTCGACGGACAACGCAGCGCCGCTGTGCCGCACCCACCACCGCGCCAAGACCCACCTCGGCTGGGCCTACCACCGCGCCCCCGAGGGGCCGGCCGAGCAGGGCCGGCCCGACTGGCTGTGGACCAGCCCGCACGGGCGGACGTACCTGCGCACCCCGCAGGGCACGAGGTCAGCAGGCGGCTGACAGGTCCCCGGCGGAGTTGGCGGCGTAGCCGGTGGAGAGCGAGCCGAGGGAGCCGCCGGTGACGGTGCCCGAGGAGTTCTTGCGCGAGGCGCTGCCGCGCGGGGCGGAGGCGGTGCCCTCGGCCTTGTCGATGGCGGCGGCCACCTTCTCGTGCACCAGGTCGATGTCCGGGTCGGCGGTGTTGATCATCGGCGGCACCAGGGAGAGCGTGGAGACCTTCTGCGTGCGCGCCTCCACCGCGAGCTGCACGAAGGTGCTCAGCTCGGAGGCCGGGACGTCGGTGGAGACCAGCTGCGAGGAAGCCGAGGCGATCTCGGTGAAGTTGGTGAGCATCGTCTCCGGGCTGACCTGCTGGAGCAGCGCGTTCATCACGCACTTCTGCCGCGCCATCCGCGAGTAGTCGTCGGAGTCGTCGCGGGCCCGGGCGTACCAGAGCGTCTGGAAGCCGTCGAGGTGCTGCTCGCCGGGCTCGATGTAGTCGTAGACGTCCGAGCCGAGGCCGCCGATCGGGATGGCCTGGCGGACGTCGATGTCGATCCCGCCCACGGCGTCCACGAGCGAGGTGAACCCGTGCAGGTTCACCATCGCCCAGTAGTTGATCTGCAGGCCCGTGATCCCCTCGACGGCCATGATCGTGGCGTCGAGGCCGGGGGTGTCGCTGTCGCCGAACAGGTCGGCGTGGTCCTCCGCCCAGGTGGAGACGCCGTTGAGGTAGTCGGCGTCGAAGCCGTCGGGGAACTGCTCGGCCATCACCGAGCCGGCCACGAACGGGAAGTTCTCCATGTTCCGGGGCAGCGAGATGAGCACGGTGCGCCCGGTGACGGCGTCGATGGACGCCACCGTCATGGAGTCGGGGCGCATGCCCCAGCGCCCGGCACCGGAGTCGCCACCCAGCAGCAGGACGTTGAAGCGCCCGTCGTGGGCCCCCGAGACGTCCGAGGAACCGAACATCGTGATCATCAGGTTCCGCTGGACCCCCGCGAGGTGCGCACCGAACAGCAGGGCCCCGGCCAGGGAGAAGCAGAGGACGCCGTTCACGCCGATCACCGCGCGGCGGTGGGCGAGCCCCAGCGTCAGCGGCTGGCCGAGGCGCCAGGCGTCGACCATGAGGCCGAACCACCCGATGGCCCCGGCGAGGAGCACGACCCGGGCGAGGAGCAGCACCGTCGGGCTGGTCACCCAGTCGAGGACGAACGCGGGGTGGACGAGCGCCGCGACCCCCGCCACCAGCACCAGCGACCACAGGGCTGCCCAGGCGCCGATCGCGACCCGGCCGACGCGTCGGTCGCCCGCGACCAGCTGGGCGGAGCCGGGGACGACGAGGGTCATCGCCATGAGCGAGAGGGCGCGCCGGAACCGGACCCGCGCCGCGCGTTCTGCTGCGCTGCGACGGAACGTCTCGACCGACCCGGGGGAAGGAACGGGTGGCATGGACGGAAGTATCACCAGTCCCAGCAGTCACACAGGTGCAGGCGCGCCGGGGTGTCGCGCCCCGATGCCCCGCTCCCGCCCGGCAGGGCGAGCCAGCTCACCCCCGGGGGTGGGGCCTCAGGCCCGGCCGGCCTCGATCTCGCGCTTGCGCGCCAGCCGGTGGGCCCGGCGGATCTCGGCCTCCCGGTACCGCCGTCGCTCCTCGTCGGTCTCGGGCACGAGGGGAGGCACGGGGCGCGGGGCCCCCTCGGCGTCCACCGCCACGAACACGAAGTACGCGGACGCCACGTGCAGAGCCGGCGCCTGCGGGTCGTTCCAGGGCGCCGCCTCGACCCGCACCCCGATCTCCATCGAGGAGCGGCCGGCCCAGTTCACCGAGGCCGTGGTCCGCACGATGTCGCCCACGTGCACCGGCTCCAGGAACACCATCTCGTCCAGGGCGGCCGTCACCGACGGCCCGCCCGAGTGCCGCTGGGCCGCGGCCCCGGCGGTCGAGTCGGCGAGCTTCACGACCTCGCCGCCGTGGATGTTGCCCAGCAGGTTGGCCTGCGCCGTCGACATCAGCACCGCCAGCGAGACGCTGCCGTAGGACGGCGGGCGGCCCTGCCCCTCTGCGGCCGGGGTGTCGGGGCGGAGTGGCTCGTCAGGCATGGGCGCACGGTAACTTCCCTGTCATGGCTCAGCGTCCCACCGGTGGTGGCTCCGACTCCTCCGACGGCGAGGACCCCCTCGGCTTCGACTGGCTCTACGGCCGCGACGGCGCCCCCGGCGACCCCGACGAGACCCGCGTGATGAACGTCCAGCCGCGGGACCCGGCGCCGCGCCCGGCCGCCCAGGACCCCGGCGCCCAGAACCCCGCCGCGCACAACCCCGCCGCGCAGGCACCCCGGCCGCAGGACGAGCCGCCCGTCCGCCTCGCCCCGACGCCGCGCGAGCCCCGCCGCTCCGGCGGCGCCGGCGGCTCGGGTGGGTCCCGCGGCACCGTGCACGGCCGCCGCCGCTTCCGCCCCCGGTACCTGCTGATCCCGCTGGTGCTCTGGCTGGCGTTCCTGGTCGGCACCCCGATCTACGCGTGGACCAAGGCGGACGAGGTGGCCTTCTCCCCCACCGCCTCCAAGCTCGACGACCAGCCCGGCACCACCTACCTGCTCGTCGGCAGCGACTCGCGCGCCGGCCTCACGGCCGAGCAGCGCAAGGAGTACGGCACCGGCAACGCCTCCGGCCAGCGCACCGACACGATCATGCTGCTGCACACCGGCTCGGGGCCGAACCTGCTCATGTCGATCCCCCGCGACTCGCTGGTCGACGTGCCCGGCTACGGCACGACCAAGATCAACGCGGCCTACGCCTACGGCGGCGCGAAGCTGCTGGTCAAGACGATCCAGCAGAACACCGGCATCAAGATCGACCAGTACGTGGAGATCGGCCTCGGCGGGCTCGTCAACGTCGTCGACGCCGTCGGCGGCATCGAGATCTGCCCCGAGCAGAACATGGTCGACAAGCTCGCCAACCTGGACATCAAGAAGGGCTGCCAGGAGGTCGACGGCACCACCGCGCTGGCCTACGCCCGCTCGCGGCACGTCTCCGGCCTCGGCGACATCGACCGCGCCAAGCACCAGCGCGAGGTCGTCTCCGCGGTCGGCGCGAAGGTGCTCTCGCCGTGGACCTTCATCAACCCGGTGCGCTACTGGAAGCTCAACATGGCGGTCACCCAGACCTTCACGTTCGGCGACGGCATGCACTGGTGGAACGCCGGCCTGTGGGCCATGGCGATGACGAGCGTGAACGGGGACGACGGCCTCACCTGCGGCGTCCCGATCTCCGACCTCGCCGTGCACTGGGACCCCGAGCGCAGCACCGAGATGTTCCAGGCGATCATCGACGACGACACCGAGTCGATCGGCGACGACCTGTGCACCGCGAGCGGCCTCGAGGGCAACGACGGCAACTGAGCCGGAACCGGCGCGGCCAGCGCGCCGGGGAGGAAACGCAGGCGCCGCTCAGGCGGCGCCCGTGCGGTCCATCTCGGCGCGCAGCCGCCGCAGGATGCCCGAGAGCAGCCGGGAGACCTGCTCCTGGCTGACGCCGAGCACCGCACCGATGTCGGCCTGGGTGCGGCCCTCGAAGAACCGCATGCTCACGATGGCCCGCTCGCGCGGGTCGAGCACGCCGATCGCGGCCGCCAGGGCCATGCGGGCGTCCGCGTGGTCGAAGCCGGGGTCGGGCTCGCCGAGGGTGCTGGACGCCGGGCTGTCGTCCCCGTCGCCGAGCGGCTCGTCCAGGGAGTCGGTGCGGAAGCAGCCGGCCACGCCACGGGCCGCGCGCACGTCGTCCGCTGCGACGCCGAGGAGCTCCGCGACCTCCGCTTCGGAGGGCGTGCGGCCCAGCCGCTGGAGCAGCTCGGCCTCGGCCGCGGGAAGTCGCACGACCAGCTCCTGGAGCGAGCGCGGGGGCCGCACGGTCCAGCCGGTGTCGCGGAAGCCGCGGCGCAGCTCGCCGAGGATGGTGGGCACGGCGTAGCCGACGAAGTCGTGGCCGCGCGTGGGGTCGTAGCCATGGACGGCCTTGACCAGGCCGAGGTAGGCCACCTGCTGCAGGTCCTCGTCGGCGATGCCGCGGCCGCGGTAGCGCCGGGCGAGCTCGCCCGCGAGCGGCAGGTGCAGCTCGACCACGGCCTTCTCGTAGGTCTCGCGGTCCTCCGGCGCGACGGCCCGTGCGCGGAGCAGGAGCCGGGCCGTGCGCAACTGGCGGCGCGCGGCAGCCGAGGCGCGCACGCGGGCGTCTCCGCCTGCCACACCGACCACCGCTTCCGACGCGTCGACAGGGACGACGCCGACCACGGCGCGGTCCATCTCGCGTCGATCGTGGCAGAAGAGCGGACTCCCCCGCAGCAGTCTTCGACGATTGGCGGACGACGGGGATGAATTACGTCATCCCCCAGATGCGGCAGATGCGGCGCCCCACGGCACGAGAACGGCGGCCGGCCCCCTCACGGGGCCGACCGCCGTCGCGGTGCCGGATCGGTCGAGCTGGATCGGTCGAGCGGGATCGGTCGAGCCGGCTCGGTCGAGCCGGCTCGTCCGGGTGGCTCAGACGGAGGCCGCGGCGTCCTTCTCGGAGGTCGCGTCCTCGGTGGCCAGACGACCGCCCTTGTCCTCCAGGTGCGCGCGCACGAACCAGTGGAACAGCTCGAGCTGCTCGGTCTGGGCGATGAACATGTCCTGGGTGACCAGGTCGAGGTCGTCGAGCTCCTTGAGCCCGGCGCGGTAGCTGGTGATGACGCCCTGGTAGACGAGGTCCAGCGCGGCGAGGTGCTCCTGCGTGCCGGCGCGGCCCAGGGAGTAGTCGTCCCAGTCGCGGGCCCCGACGATCGAGCCGGGGGTGCCCTGCGGCGAGCCGCCGAGGGTCGCGATGCGCTCGGCCAGGTCGTCGGCGAAGCCGCGGACGGCCTCGACCTGCGGGTCGATCATCTCGTGGACGGCGATGAAGTGGGGCCCCACCACGTTCCAGTGGATGTGCTTGAGCGTGAGGTGGAGGTCGTTGCAGGCGTGGAGCCGACCCTGGAGCAGCTCGACGACGCGCTCGGCGTCCGCCGGGTCGAGGCCGGGTGCGGTGTAGTGGAGTGCGGTAGCCATGTCTCTCCAGTGCCCCGTCGGCGCGGCGGTGATCCCACCCGGCCGGGTGAACGGCGCTGGGGACGAGGGGATGGGGACGAGGAGCTGATCCGCCCGGGCGGCGCCGGCCCGAGGGGGGAGGGGGCAGGGCGCCGCCCGGGGCGGAGGGACGACCGGCCACCCGGGACTGGGGTGGGGGACGAGGGGAACCGGTCGAGGGGGCCGTACCCGACGACGTCGGCGACATGCGCCGCCGCCGGGAGCGGTCTAGACCGACCGGCCGCCCAGGACGAGGGTGCGGGCGGCGTCGGCCAGCCGGGCGCCGACCGCCTCCAACGGCCCCCGGCGGCCGCTCAGCGCCAGGAACGCCCCCAGGACCAGCAGGAGCAGGGCCTGGTCGAGCCAGGCCCGGACCCCGGCGCCCACGCCGACCACGTCGGTGAGCACCACGTGCAGCGTGTACCCGCTCAGCGTCGCCGCGCCCGCCCCGCACACCACGCCCGCGGCCCGGTGCCAGCCGGGGCCCAGCCGGAGCAGCCCGCGCTCGGCGAGGAGGCAGCCGGCGAGCACCGCCACCGAGCTCGCCATCGTGGCCAGCAGGTCGGGGGGCGTGCTCGCGTGCGGGGCGAGCACGAGGAGCCAGGCCCACGAGCCGTCGGCCGGCGTCTGGCCGGCCAGGCCGGGGTCGACGAGCAGCCGCAGCACCTGCGCCGGGTCGCCCTGGCCCAGCGGCGCGTCGGCGGCGAGCGCGTTCAGCACGGACGGCAGCGCCATCACCCGGTGCGCCACCGCGGTGACCAGCCAGGCGACGAGCACGCCGCCGATCGCCCAGGCCGCGAGCACGCGGGTGCGGACCCGGGCCAGGTCGCAGCGGCCCAGCGCCATGCCGAGGAGCAGGTAGGCCAGCCACGCCAGGACCGGGTAGTAGCCGGTCACGAGCAGCTCCGAGACGAGCCTGCCCGGCGTCGCGAGCATCCCCGGCTCGGGGCTGCTCCACCCCCTCGCGGGCAGGTGCGGCCGCAGCAGCTGGAGCAGCACCGGCCCGACCAGCACCCAGGCGGCGGCGAGCAGGCCGAGCGTCCTGGCGCGCAGGGGCAGCAGCAGCGCCCCCAGCGAGAGCAGCAGCGCGTAGTCGACCAGGATGACCGCGATCCCGGAGTCCAGCGCGCCCAGCAGCAGCCCCACGAACGCGAGCAGGACGCAGCGGGCGACCACGCCCGCCGCGCTCGCCGCCCACGCGCGGCCGTGGGGCGGCCGGTCGCGGCCGGAGACCAGCGCCAGGCTCACGCCGGCCAGCACCGCGAACAGCGCCGAGGCACGTCCGGCGCACCACCAGCCGACGTCCGTGAGCGTCCCGTCGTCGGCGCGGACGCCGACCAGGTGGGTGGCCATCATGGCCAGCAGCGCCACCAGCCGGGCGGCGTCGACGCCGAGCAGGCGCGGGGCGGAGGCCACGGCAGCGTCCCCGTCCCGGAGCCGGACCCGCGCCCTCAGGCCCTCAGAAGCCCAGGCGGGTGGACGGCGCGGACGCGCGCCGCACGGCCTCGCCCTTGGCGGTGGCGGTGGCGTGCAGCTCGGCCTGGAAGGCCTCCATCTTCTCCCGCAGCCCCGCGTCGGAGGCGGCGAGCACGCGGACGGCGAGGAGGCCGGCGTTGCGGGCGTTGCCGATCGCGACCGTGGCCACGGGGACGCCCGCGGGCATCTGCACGATGGAGAGCAGCGAGTCCATGCCGTCGAGGTACTTCAGCGGCACGGGCACGCCGATGACGGGCAGCGGGGTCAGGGCCGCGAGCATGCCCGGCAGGTGGGCCGCTCCCCCGGCGCCGGCGATGATCACCTGCAGGCCGCGGCCGGCGGCCTCGCGTCCGTAGTCGAGCATCTCGGTCGGCATCCGGTGGGCGGAGACGACGTCGGCCTCGTAGGCCACGCCGAACTCCTCGCACGCCTTCGCGGCGGCCTCCATCACGGGCCAGTCCGAGTCGGACCCCATGACGATGCCGACGCGCGGGGTCGGGGTGGTCTCGCTCATGCTCACTCGCTCTCGTTGCCCAGGTCGCCGCGGAACCAGGCCGCGGCGTGCCGGGCGCGCTCGAGGCAGTCCTCGAGGTCGTCGCCGTAGGTGTTGACGTGGCCGACCTTGCGGCCGGGCCGGGACTCCTTGCCGTACAGGTGCACCCGCAGTCGCGGGTCCCGGGCCAGGGCGTGGGGGTAGCCGTCGTAGAGCCGGCCGACGCCCTCGCCGCCGGCCTCCGGGTCGGGGCCGCCGAGGATGTTGACCATCACCGACCAGCGCTCCCGCGGGGCCGGGGAGCCGAGCGGGAGGTCCATGACGGCGCGCAGGTGGTTCTCGAACTGGGACGTGACTGCACCGTCCTGGGTCCAGTGACCGGTGTTGTGCGGACGCATCGCGAGCTCGTTGACCAGGATGCGCCCGTCCGAGGTCTCGAACAGCTCCACGGCAAGGATGCCGGTGACGCCGAGCTCGCCGGCGATCCGCAGCGCGAGGGCCTGGGCCTCACCGGCCAGCTCCTCGGAGAGGTCCGGGGCGGGCGCGACCACCTCGTGGCAGATGCCGTCGAGCTGCGTGGTCTGCACGACCGGGTACGCGGCCGCCTGCCCCGAGGGCGCGCGGGCGACCAGCGCGCTGAGCTCGCGGGTGAAGTCGACGAGCTCCTCGGCGAGGATGCGGACGCCCGAGGCCTCGGCCGCGGCGAACGGCTCGGCGCAGTCCTCGGCGGAGCGCACGACCCACACGCCCTTGCCGTCGTAGCCGCCGCGCGTGGTCTTGAGGACGCAGGGGAAGCCGAAGGCGGCCACCTCGTCGGCGTCCGCCACCACGGCGTTGCGCGGGCAGGGCGCGCCGAGCGCGGCCAGGCGCTCGCGCATCACGGCCTTGTCCTGGGCGTGCACGAGCGCGTCCGGGCCGGGGCGGACGGCGACGCCGTCGGCCTCCAGCGCGCGCAGGTGCTCGGTGGGGACGTGCTCGTGGTCGAAGGTGACCACGTCGCAGCCGGCCGTGACGGCACGCAGGGTCGGCAGGTCGCGGTAGTCGCCCACCGTGTGGTCGACGACCACTTGGGCCGCGGACACGCCCGGGGCCTCGGCCAGCAGCCGCAGGGGCAGGCCGAGCGCGATCGCCGGCTGCGCCATCATGCGGGCGAGCTGACCGCCGCCGATCACCGCCAGCGTGGGGGCCAGCGGCGAGGCAGCAGGCCTCGGGGCAGGGGGCGTGGGGATGCTGTCGGGGGACGCGTCTGACACGGGCTCAGCGTAGGCGGGCCGACCCCCGAGAGGTCAGCCGGCCTCGTCGTGCGCAGGCTCAGGCGGCCGGCTCGGACTTCTCGAACCGCAGGCCCTTGCCCCGGATCGTGGTGATGAGATGGGGACGACGCGAGTCGTCACCCAGCTTGCGGCGGACCCAGCCGAGGTGGACGTCGATGGTCTTCGACGACGTCCAGAAGCTGGTGTGCCAGACGTCGCGCATGAGCTCGTCACGAGTGACGATGTCGCCTGCGCGAGTGATGAGCGCGTGGACCAGGTCGAACTCCTTGCGGGAGAGCGCGACCTCGTCCTGCCCCTTCCACGCGCGACGCGTGTCGGGGTCGAGGGAGATGTTCTGAACCTTGATCACCCGCTCAGGGTAGGCAAAGAACCCGGGCGGCTCCTAGATGTTGTCCTGATCCGGCAGTGTCATCTTGAGGCCACGTCCGCGCGACAACTGTTCACGCAACGTGAAGACGGCAGGTAAAGGCCAGATCGTCAGGCCATCTGCAACGTGAACGCATCATTGCAGGTCAGAACGCAGGTCAAGCCTGACAGATGTACGCGACGGACGTCACGTCACCGTTTTCGTCCGACACGCTGTCGCGGGAAAGGTGCACAGTCGTCCACCTCACAATCGGACCGCTGCCGACCGCACGCCGGTCGGGCTCGCACGACGAGCGGTCGGTCAGCGACGACGAACGGCCAACGGCTCGACGATCCCGAACCCGCGGACGGGCCGCGCCGCCATGCGCCGGGTCTCGAACCGGTCGGGCGGGAGGTGGTCGGCCGTGGTGGCGTCCACGATGATCCGGTTGCGCCGCGCGACGTTCGTGAGCCGGGCCGCCATGTTGACCGGGGGCCCGAAGACGTCGCCCATCCGCATGACGACGAGGCCGGTGGCCAGCCCCACGCGGACGTCCGGCATCCGCGGGTCGCGGCCGATGACGTTGATGATCCCCTCGGCGGTGTCGTAGGCCCGCTCCGGGTCGTCGTTGACGAAGAGCACCGAGTCGCCGATGGACTTGATGACGCGCCCGCGCTGCGCGGCCACCACGTCGGCGCAGCGCACCTCGAAGAGCTCGACCAGGTCGCCGATCTTCTCCTGCGTGAGCGTGTTCGAGAGCGCGGTGAACCCGACGATGTCGGCGAACCCCACCGACTGCGTGACCGAGTGCAGGTCGGAGTCCTCCGAGCCGAGCGCCTCGATCCGCCCCGCGGCCGCCGCCAGGTGCCGGCGCCACGCGTAGATCAGCAGGTCCTCGAACGGCTTGGAGAAGCCGGAGACCAGCTCGATGGCGGCGTCGACGCGGCTGCGCTGGTCGGGCGCCGAGGCCTGCATCTCCTCGACCCGCTGCACCATGGCCGAGACCTCCCAGTCGGCCAGCCGCGACATCGTCTGGCCGAGCGCCCGCGTCAGGTTCACGGCCAGGTCGAAGCTCAGCAGCCCGGACCGGGTGACCTCGCCCAGCGTCCGGACCGCCTCCGCGTCCGACGGCAGGAAGGCGGCGACGTCCTCGCCGTACTCCGGGAAGCCCAGCGCACGCCACAGCCGGCGCGCCTGCTCGGGCGGGACGCCCGCCCACTCGGCCACCTCCGGGGAGGTCAGCACCGGGAGGTCTCCGAGGATCGCCTGCTCCAGCGGGCTGGGGATGTGCTCCTCTTCGCGCGCCACCCGCGCCTCCGTCCCTGCTCTCGACCGTCTCGGAGCGCCCAGTCTCTCACCCGGGACGTCGCGGCCCCGCTGCGGCTCAGGCCGGGCGCACGTGCACGACGTCCCCGGCGCCCACCGGCACGACGCCGTCCGAGCCGGACACCAGGAGCCGGCCGTGCTCGTCGATGCCCACCGCCTGGCCCAGCAGGGCCGAGCCGTCGGGCAGGGAGACCCGGACGTCCTGGCCGAGCGTCGAGCACCGGGCCGCGTAGCGCTCGCGCAGGCCCGGGTCGTCCCCGCCGGCGGCCTCCCAGGAGGCGAGGGCGGCGGTGAGCGCGGGCACGAGCGCGCCGAGGACGTGCGTGCGGTCCACGACGTCCGGCTCCTCCCCCTCCCCCGCCCGGGCCGAGGCCTCCACGAGCAGGGACGTGGCGGTCGGCACCGGGAGCTCGTCGGGAGCCAGGCCGACGTTGAGCCCGACGCCCAGGACCGCGGCCGCCGGCGCGCCCACGGGGGCGTCCACCCGCTCCGCGAGGATGCCGGCGACCTTGCGGGTCTCCCCCTCCACCGGGAGCAGGACGTCGTTGGGCCACTTCAGCCGCGCCGGGTGACCCAGGCCGGCGAGGGCGTCCGAGACGGCCGTGCCGACAAGCAGCGGCAGCCACGGCCAGTGCTGCACCGGCACGGCGAGGCGCACGAGCAGGGAGAAGGTGAGGGCGGTGCCGGCCGGCGTCGTCCAGGCGCGGTCCAGCCGCCCCCGGCCAGCCGTCTGGTGCTCGGCCACGAGCACGAGCGGCCCCGGCTCCCCGGCCCGGGCGCGGGCGGCCGCCTCGGCGTTCGTCGACGGGCTCGTGGGCAGGACCTCGGCCCGGACACCGAGCGGCAGGAGGGACGCCAGGGCGTCGGGGTCCACGGGCGCGCACGCGCGCGCACGCGCGCTAGCGAACGGCGCGCCGTGGGGCAATGACGGGAGTCGCTCAGGATCGTGTGGCACGGGGACTACATTGACGCACGGCCGCACCAGGTCTCGCAGGGAGCACCTGCGCCGGGCGGCCGAGGCACCAGGAGGTCGAGACGAAGTGAGCGCGATGCCGGGCGAGGGCACCGAGGTCCCCACCGGGGCGGACGCCCCGGACCTGAACACGACGGCGGGCAAGCTGGCGGACTACGAGCGCCGCATCGACGAGGCCGTGCACGCGGGCTCGGCCAAGGCCGTCGAGAAGCAGCACGCCAAGGGCCGTCAGACGGCCCGCGAGCGCATCGAGCAGCTCTTCGACGAGGGCTCCTTCGTGGAGCTCGACGAGCTGGCGCGCCACCGCTCGACCGCCTTCGGCCTGGAGAAGAACCGGCCCTACGGCGACGGCGTCATCACCGGCTACGGCACCATCGAGGGCCGCCAGGTCTGCGTCTTCTCCCAGGACTTCACGGTCTTCGGCGGGTCGCTGGGCGAGGTGTACGGCGAGAAGATCACCAAGGTGATGGACCTCGCCATCCGCACCGGCAGCCCCATCATCGGCATCAACGAGGGTGCCGGCGCCCGCATCCAGGAGGGCGTGGTCTCCCTCGGCCTCTACGGCGAGATCTTCAAGCGCAACGTCCACGCCTCCGGCGTGATCCCGCAGATCAGCCTCATCATGGGCAACTGCGCCGGCGGCCACGTCTACTCCCCCGCCGTCACCGACTTCACCGTGATGGTCGACCAGACCTCCGCCATGTTCATCACCGGCCCGGACGTCATCAAGACGGTCACCGGCGAGGACGTGTCGATGGAGGAGCTGGGCGGCGCCCGGACCCACAACACCAAGTCGGGCAACGCCCACTACATGGCCTCGGACGAGACCGACGCGCTCGAGTACGTCAAGGCGCTCATCTCCTACCTGCCGCAGAACAACCTCGACGAGCTCCCCGTCTTCGACGAGGTCGCCGACCTCGAGCCGAGCGACACCGACCTGGCGCTCGACACGATCATCCCGGACTCGCCGAACCAGCCCTACGACATCCACGAGGTCATCGGGGCCGTCGTCGACGACGGCGAGTTCCTCGAGGTCCAGGAGCTCTTCGCGCCCAACATCGTCGTCGGCTTCGGCCGCGTCGAGGGCTCGCCGGTCGGCGTCGTCGCCAACCAGCCGATGCAGTTCGCCGGGACGCTCGACATCGCCGCCTCCGAGAAGGCCGCCCGGTTCGTCCGCTTCTGCGACGCCTTCAACATCCCCGTGCTGACCTTCGTCGACGTCCCGGGCTTCCTCCCGGGCACCGACCAGGAGTGGGACGGCATCATCCGCCGCGGCGCCAAGCTCATCTACGCCTACGCCGAGGCCACCGTCCCGCTCGTCACGATCATCACCCGCAAGGCCTACGGCGGCGCGTACGACGTGATGGGTTCCAAGCACCTCGGTGCCGACGTGAACCTCGCCTGGCCCACCGCCCAGATCGCGGTCATGGGTGCCCAGGGCGCCGCCAACATCCTGCACCGCAAGACGCTCAAGAAGGTCGCGGACGCCGGGGGCGACGTGGAGGCCAAGCGCGCCGAGCTCATCGACGAGTACGAGCGGACGCTGGCCAACCCGTACATCGCGGCCGAGCGCGGCTACGTCGACGCCGTCATCGCCCCGCGCGAGACCCGCGCCCAGGTGGTCAAGGCGCTCCGCCTGCTGCGCAGCAAGCGGGCGACCCTGCCCGCCAAGAAGCACGGGAACATCCCGCTGTGAGCGGCGAGCCGACCGTGCAGAAGGACGAGCAGAAGGACGAGCGGCCGGTCCTGCGCGTCCTCACCCCGCACGCCACGCCGGAGGAGATCGCGGCCGTCGTCGCCGTGGTCTCCGCCGTGGCGGCGGCGACCGCCCCGGCGGCCGCCCGGCCCCGCCGCCGCGCGTGGAACCACCCGGCGCTCCTCCTGCGCACCCCGGTCAGCCACGGTCGCGGCGCGTGGCGGGCGAGCGGCCTGCCCCGCTGAGGGTGGACCGCTCCGGTCTGTGACCTGGCCCACGTCCGCACGCTGCGACGGCCGTCGCTCTGGCAATTCTTGAGCAAGCCCCGCAAGAATCTTGAGTGCACACGGCCGTTCACCTTGAGCATGGACGGACAGGCTTGTCACACGGCACCTCCCGGTGCGGCCCCCCGAGCAGAGAGCACGAGTGTGAACGACGACAACGGGTACTCCCCCACCCAGGCGACGGGGCTCGGCGCCCCCGAGGCCGGCGCACCCGACGGCTTCGTCCGCCAGTCCGACCCGGGGATGCAGGCCTACGCGGAGACGTTCATGGACGGCCTGGACTCGATGCCCGTCCGCCCCACCGTCGGCTGCATCATCCCCGCCTACAACGAGGCCGAGACGATCGCCGGCGTCCTCGACTCCCTGCTCATGCAGACCCGGCTCCCCGACGTGATCCACCTCGTCGTGAACAACACCTCGGACGACTCCGTGGAGATCGCCAGCCACTACGCCGGCCCCCACACCCGGATGACGCCGACCGGCGAGCAGAGCACGGTCGTGTACGTCCACGACATCGGCAAGAACCCCGACAAGAAGGTCGGGGCGCTCAACTACGGCTACTCCCTGGTCGAGCACATGGACTACCTGCTCGGCGTTGACGGCGACACCACGCCGGAGCCCGACGCGATCGAGCACCTCGTGGCCGAGATCAGCTCGGACAACCGGATCGGCGGCATCTCGGCGATCTACTCGATCGACGACTCCGCCATCGACGGGCTCGTGGCCAAGTTCCTCATCGCCGGCCAGCGGGCCCAGTTCTCGGCCTTCAACATGCAGAACCTGCTGAAGGGCCGGAACATGGCGGTCCTCGGCGGCCAGTTCTCCATCTTCTCCACCCAGGCGCTGCGCGACGTCCTGCGCGACAGCCACCAGCGCACGCCCTGGGTCAACGACTCCGAGGTCGAGGACTCGCTGCTCTCCCTGCAGATCAAGTCGGCCGGCTACCTCACCAAGATCTCGGCCCGGGCCCGCGCGCACGTCGGCGGCATGGACACGCTGCGCTCCCTGGACGCCCAGCAGGTGAAGTGGAACTTCGGCGCCATCGACCTGATGTGGCCGGGCCAGCGCGGCGACACCCGCGGCCAACCGTTCCACCCGAACCTGCGCCTGCGCTGGTTCGAGCACCTCTCCATGGTCCTCAACATGACGACGCGCTTCATGTTCGTCGTCATGCTCACCTGGGCGCTGGCGTTCCACGCCTTCGTCTTCACGCCCTGGTGGCTCGTCCCGCCGGTGGCCGCGGTCTGGCTGAACTTCCGGGTCGCCCACTCGATGCACTTCCGCAACATCAAGGACTACCTGTTCGTGCTCCTCGTGTTCCCCGCGGAGCTCTACATGCTCATCCGGATGGGCCACTTCGTCCGCGCCTGGTGGAAGTTCTTCTCCAAGGCGCAGACCGACAACTGGGCCGCGCAGGCGAAGGCCGAGCGCGGCAAGGGCGTCGCGTGGATGTACCCGTTCGCGCTGGCCACCGTCGTCTGGGCCGCGGCCTGGGCGGGGTGGCAGTACGGGCCGCTCACGCCCGACCTCAAGTCCGACGTCCTCTTCGTCGGCTGGCGGCTGCTCGCCGTCGTCACCGTCCTGCAGACCGCCTGGATGATCATCAAGGCGTCGAAGCGCTACCGGGGGTACAAGGCATGATCCGCCGCCACCCGCGCGGCCGTGCGGCCGCCGGGTCCGTCCTGCTCGCACTCGTCCTGCTGCTCTCCTCGGGGTGCAGCTTCTTCGACCCCAACTCGGCCGACCCCGAGCCGGCGGAGACCACCTCGGCGAGCGCCTCCAGCGACACCGAGACGACCAAGGAGACCCAGTTCACGCGGGACGGGACGTTCCAGTCCCACCTCTCGGTGCCGGGCGCCAAGGACGTCGACTTCGTCTTCACCGTCTACCCGACCAAGGCCACGCCGCGGACCAACGAGTGGTACCCGCGGGGCTCGAAGTACTTCACCTTCACCTTCCAGGCCTACGACCTGGCGCAGGGGCTGCGTGACCCGTTCGCCACCAAGCGGATGGTCTACCTCGACCGGATCAAGGTCTCCTCGGTCACCGTCACCGCGGGCAGCAAGGTGCAGCACCCGTACACGCTCAACGCGGTCGCCAAGAAGATCACGCTCGACCCCGAGCCCGTGACCACGAAGTACGGCATGCTCATCACCTCGCCCAAGGGCGCGTTCGAGCTGCGCAACCAGCGCATCAAGCCGTCCTCCCTCGACACCACCGCGGTGAAGCTGACGTTCACCGCCACCGTGCACGTCGAGAAGAAGGCCGGCAGCTCCACCTACCTGGCCCGCACCGTCACCCAGACGGTGCCGATGACGATCTTCGCCAGCGAGGAGAAGACCGCCGTCGCCGACATCCCCGTCGACGCCAACTGACCCCCGGCCCGGGAAATCCCGGGCACGGCCCCGGACGCGACGAGGCCCGGCCCCCGAGGGGGCCGGGCCTCGTGATGCGTCGGGAGTGACTGCTCGGAGTCGCTGCTCAGAGCGCCTGGGCCAGCCGGTAGCCGACACCGCGGACGGTCTCGACGAAACGCGGGTTGGTGGAGTCGTCACCCAGCTTGCGGCGCAGGTTGGCGATGTGGACCTCGACGGAGCGCTTGTCGGCCTCGTTGACGAAGTACGACGTGACGTACTGCTGGCCGCGCATCGTGAGGACGAGGTCGGCCTTGGAACGGACGCGGCGCCCGGTGCTGAGCAGCGAGGCCATGAGGTCGAACTCGGTGCGGGTCAGCTCGACCCCGTTGCCCGCCACCGTCACGGTGCGCGTCTCGCTGTTGAGCGCGAGGCCGTTGAAGTGCACCCAGCCACCCTCGGCCGCCACCGGGCCGGCGCTGCCGGCCGGCTGGGGCGGCACCGGCTGGTGCGGGACGGCGTGCAGGTAGACCGGCTGGTCCGGGGTGGGGCCGGGGGCCGGCGCGGCCGGCTGCGCGGGGGGCTGGGTCGGCGGCTGGGCGGGTGCCTGCGCGGGCGGCTGCACGGGGCGGGGTGCCTCGGTCGGCTGCCCGGGGCGCAGGGGCGCCACGTTGCTGGGGGTGTTGCTGGGGGTGCTGCCGGGCGCGCTGTCGGCCACCGGCGACGGCGCCGGGGCGACCGGCGGGTGGGTCGGGCGCAGCGGGTTCTGCTGGAGGTCCCGCGCGGCCTGGGTGGCCCAGGAGGTGGAGCCCTGCTTGGGCTCCTCCGCCACGTCCTGGCGCGAGCGGGGGCGGCGCAGCATCGAGTCGGCGCGCGCCCGGAGCTCGCGGGGGCGGAACGGCTTGACCAGGTAGTCGTCCGCGCCGGCCTCGAAGCCCTGCACCACGTCGATCTCGTCGGCCAGCGCCGTGATCATGATCAGGTAGGTGTTGGAGAACTCGCGCACGCGCTTGGCGACGGCGAAGCCGTCCATGCCCGGCATGTTCACGTCGAGGGTGGTGATGAGGGGGTTGTGCTGCCGCACGGCCTCGACCCCCTCGAACCCGTCGCGAGCGAGGACGGTCCTGAAACCGGACTGCGTGAGAACGATGTCGATGAGGTCGCGCACATCGGGGTCGTCCTCGATGATCACCGCGGTCCAGTCCTGACCGTCTGCCATGGCGCAGAGCCTATAGCAGCCTCACCGCTCACCTGCGCCGACCCGGCAAGCCCGGAGCAGCGGGTTCAGCTCCAGCCCGCGGCCTGCGCCAGGGCCACCGCGCGGGCCGCCCAGAGCTCGCCCGCGGCCGGGCCGCCCCGGCACGTCCCGTCGCTCTCGCCCGGCGGCTTGATCCACAAGTAGGCGTCGAGCCCGGTGTCGTCCTCGACGTAGCCCGGCTTGAGCCCCAGGGCCCGCCCCCGCGGGTTGCACCACACGCGGGTCGCGCCGTTCCCGTTGCGGCCGCGGTCGGTCACCCAGTGGCTGCCGCCCAGGAGGGAGGAGAGCTTCTCGGCGTAGGCGAGCTCGTCGTCGTCGGTCTGGTAGTTGGCCACGTTCGTGGCGAAACCGCGCACCTTCCCCACGCCCACCGCGCGCAACAGCCGCGCCATGCGGGCGGGGGCCACCCAGTCGGAGTGACCGGCGTCGACGTAGGTGGTCACGTCGTCGGCGACGAGGACGTCGACCGCGTCGGCGAGGTGGGTGACGCGGGAGGTGCGCAGGCCGCAGGCGAGGCTGCCGGCCAGCGCGTCGGGCTCGAGGATCGCCACGGCGGTGGAGCCGGCCATGGCGTCCGCGATCTCACCGACCCAGTCGGCGTACTCCCCCGCCTCGGTCCCGCCGGAGGAGTAGCCGCCCGTGCAGTCGCGGTTCGGGATGCCGTAGATGACGAGGACGGCCACCTGGTCGTCGTCGGCCGCGTCCTCCACGACCCCTGAGACGTAGGAGCCGACCTCGCCGACGGGGTGCTCCTCGGGCGTGACCCAGATGCCGGCCGAGACGTCGGCGAGCTCGCCGAGGATCGTCGCCTGCTCGGTCAGGCCGGCCTGCTCGGCGTCCGCCACGCCGGCGGCCGTCTTGGAGTCGGGGTCGACGTAGAGGCCCTGCTCGGCGAACCGGTTGCGCTCCTGCGCCCCGCCGCCGAACGGACCCAGGCCCGCCCGCCAGGCGTAGGCGGTGCCGGCCACGGCGACGAGGGCCACGACCACGGCGAGGACGACGAGCCCCCGGACGGGGAGGCGGCGCGGCCGCGGGTCGGGCATGGGCACATTGTGCCGCAGCCCGGCCCGGGGTCACGCACGGACCGGACCGCCCCGGGACGGCCTGCCGGGCGCCGCGAGGGCGGCGACGAGGCCGACCGCGACCGCCGCGGCCCCCACCAGCAGGGCCGGGCCGATGGCGCCGTCGTACCCGGTGGGCGTCACGTCCCCGCCGGCGCCCAGGAAGACGGCGGTGAGGACCGCGACCCCCAGGGCCACGCCGAACTCGCGCAGCGTCGAGTTCGCCGAGCTCGCGACCGCGAAGTCCGTGTCCGGCAGCCCGTCGAGCACCGCGGTGGCGCTCGGCGCGAACGTGAGCCCCATGCCGACGCCGGCGAGCACGAGGGCGGGCAGGAAGGCGCCGTACGTCGAGCCCGCCTCGGTGAGCCAGGCGAACCAGACCAGCGACGCCGTCTGCATCGCCAGACCGGCCACGAGGAGGGCGCGGACGCCGACCCGCGGCGCCACCGCCCCGGCGACGGGGGCGACGAGCATCGGCGCGGCGGTCCAGGGCAGCGTCCGCAGGCCCGCCTCGAACGGCGAGTAGCCCTGCACGACCTGGAGGTACTGCGAGAGGAGGAA
Organism: Nocardioides sp. GY 10127; assembly: GCF_004919085.1. Lineage (GTDB taxonomy): Bacteria > Actinomycetota > Actinomycetes > Propionibacteriales > Nocardioidaceae > Nocardioides. The sequence continues at coordinate 419,524 of NZ_STGL01000003.1, forward strand.
GACCGCGCCGAACATGCCGAGGGAGAAGAAGAGCCCGATCACGTTGGCCGAGGCGAAGCCGCGGTGGCCGAAGAGCCGCAGCGGCAGGACGGCGCGGTCGCCCGCGCGGCGCGCGTGCAGGACGTAGACGGGCAGCAGCAGGACGCCGAGCGCCAGGCTCGTCACGACCACCGGGTCGGACCAGCCGTCGTCGTTGCCGTGGACGACGCCCCAGATGCCGCTCAGCACCGCGCCGCCGAGGAGGACGGTGCCCACGACGTCCACGTGCGTGCGCCCGCCCCGCGACTCCCGCACGCCGAGCAGCAGGAGCGGGAGGGCGACCAGCGCGACCGGCACGTTGAGCCAGAAGATGGCCTCCCACCGCAGGCCCTCGACGACGGCCCCACCGACCACGGGCCCCAGCGCCACGCCCAGGCCCGAGACGCCGCCCCAGATGCCGATCGCGGCCGCGCGCAGGCGGGGCGGCACCGAGTCGGCCAGCAGGGCCAGGGAGAGCGGCATGATCGCGGCGCCGCCGACGCCTTGCAGGGCCCGCGCGGCGATGAGCTGGCCCGAGGTGCTCGAGAACCCGGCGGCGAGCGAGCCCAGCGTGAACAGGACGAGGCCCGCGACCATCATCCGGCGCCGGCCGAGCCGGTCCCCCAGCGCCGCGGCGGGCAGCATGAGCGAGGCGAAGGCGAGCGTGTAGGCGTTGAGGAACCAGGACAGGTCCCCCACCGAGGCGCCGAGGTCGACGCGCAGGACGGGCAGCGCCGTGGTCATCACCAGGTTGTCGAGGGTCGCCATGAACATCGGCAGGGACGCCGCGAGCACGGCGACCCACACGGGCCGGGGCCGGCGACGAGCGTTGCCGGCGGGCGGCGCGGCCTCCGGCGAGACGGTGGCGGTCATGTGCTCTCCTCCGGAACGTTCTGCGGATGGTGGTTGGCATCGACTGATTACTAACGAGAAGGACGGTAAGTAATGGACTGATAACCTGTCAACCATGTCGCCCCGGATGTCCTCCGACGAGCGGCGCGAGGAGATCCTCGCCGCCGCCACCCGCGCCTTCGCCGCGCACGGCTACCACGGCACGAGCACCGACGCCGTCGCGCGCGAGGCCGGGATCTCCCAGCCGTACGTCGTGCGGATGTTCGGCGGGAAGCTCGCCCTCTTCCTCGAGGTCTTCGCCTCCGTCGGCGAGCGGGTGGACGCCACCTTCGCCGCGGTCGTCGACGAGCGCCCCTTCGACCCCGACGACGAGGACGACTGGGGCCGGCTCGGCCACGCCTACAAGGCGATGCTCGCCGACGACCCGATGCTGCTGCCCGTCCTGCTCCACGGCTTCGCCGCCGGGGCCGTGCCCGAGATCGGCGCCGTCGGCCGCCGCGCCATGGGGCGGATCTTCGCCACGGTCCAGCGCACGGGCTGCACCCCGGACGCGGCCCGGGACTTCCTGGCCCACGGGATGCTGCTCACGATCCTCGGCTCGATGGGGGCGCCGGCGGCCACGCTCGGGGGCGAGGACTCCCCCGTCGCCGACCTCACCCGCTGCACCTTTGGCGAGCTCCTGACGCCCGCCACCGAGGCGCTAGCGTCGGGGTCGTGACCACCCTCGTCCTGGGCTCCGCCTCGCCCGCCCGCCTCGCCACCCTGCGCACCGCCGGCCTCGACCCGCTCGTCCTCGTCTCCGGGGTCGACGAGTCCCAGCTCGACGCCCTGGCCCCCGCCGACCTGGCCCAGGGCCTGGCCGACCTCAAGTGCGCGGCGGTCGCCCGGCGGCCGGAGGTGCCGGCCGACGCGCTGGTGCTCGGCTGCGACTCCGTGCTGGAGCTCGACGGGGAGGCCCTCGGCAAGCCCGGGACCCCCGAGGTCGCCACGCGCCGGTGGCAGGCGATGCGCGGTCGCACCGGCGTCCTGCACACCGGGCACAGCCTCCTGGACGTCGCCACGGGCGAGACCGCGCGCGGCTGCGGGTCCACGAGCGTGACGTTCGCCGACCTCGACGACGGCGAGATCGCCGCCTACGTGGCGACCGGGGAGCCGCTCCAGGTCGCAGGCGCCTTCACCCTCGACGGGTTCGGCGGCGCGTTCGTCACGGGTATCGAGGGCGACCCCCACAACGTCGTCGGCGTCAGCCTTCCGCTGCTCCGACAGCTGGTGCGACGGCTGGGACATGCCTGGCCGAGCCTGTGGGCGCCTCGCTGAGCAGCGGCTCGCCGCTGCCGGCCGCCCGGTCGGGGTGGGTGAAGACGAACGTGCGGAAGAGCCAGAACCGGGCGCCGACGCCGAGCGCCAGGCCCACCACGTTGGCCGAGACGTTGTCGCTGATCGGGTCGGCCAGCCCGAGCAGGTGCCGGGTGGTCCACAGGCAGCCGATCGGCAGCGTCATGGTGAGCACGTTGATGATCACGAAGGCCGTGCGACCGCCGTCGGCGTGGGTCGTCGGCCGGTGCCGGAACGCCCACGACCGCGTGCCCCGGTAGCTGATCCCCATGCCGACCACGTTGGCGACGACGTAGGCCCAGATCGGGTGCCCCTCCAGCAGCGCGTGGTCCATGAGGCCGACCCCGTGCGCGAGCACGTTGAAGAGCACCGCGGCCACGATGGTCGCCAGGCCGCCGACGGCCAGGAACCGGGTGGCCTCGGCGACGAGTCGACGCCATCGGTTGCCCATGACGCACCAGGGTACGGGAGTGCACGGGGGTGACGGGGACGTCGAGCGCGCCGTCGTGCCCGACGTCACGCCGCCGCCGGCCGCCTACCAGTCCACGGGCAGGCCGAGCCCGCGGGCGAGCACCAGCCGCTGCACCTCGGAGGTGCCCTCCCCCACCTCGAGCACCTTCGCGTCCCGGTAGAACCGGGCCACCGGGTGCTCCTCCATGAACCCGTAGCCGCCCAGGAGCTGGGTCGCCACGCGCGTGGCCGCGACGGCGTGCTCGGTGGCGACCAGCTTGGCCGTGGCCGCGGCCTGCTTCACCTCGGCGGCCGGCCGCCCGGCGTCCACCATCGCGGCGGCGCGGTGGGTGAGCACCCGCGCGGTCGTCGTCCACGCCTCGAGGTCGGCCACTTGGAAGGCGACCGCCTGCCGCCGTCCGATCGGCGCACCGCCGACCTCGCGCTCGCGGGCCTGGACGAGGGCGGCGTCGAGGCAGGCCTGGAGGCAGCCGACCGCGAGCGCGGCGATCGCGACGCGTCCCTCGTCCAGGGTGGCGAGGAACTGGGCGTAGCCGCGGCCGCGCACGCCCAGCAGGTTCTCCTCCGGCACCCGGCACGCCTCGAGGGTCAGCGGGTGGGTGTCCGAGGCGTGCCAGCCGAGCTTGTCGTAGGCCGGCCCCACGGTGAGGCCCGGCGTCCCCGCAGGAACCAGGACGGCCGAGATCTCGGGGCTCCCGTCGGGGCGCTCGCCCGTCCGCGTAGTGACGGTGACCAGCGAGGTGATCGCGGTGCCCGAGTTGGTGATGAACTGCTTGGCCCCGTCGAGCACCCACTCGCCGCCGTCGAGGACGGCCCGGGTCCGCGTCGCCCCGGCGTCCGAGCCCGCCCCCGGCTCGGTGAGGCCGAACGCCGCGAGCGCGCGGCCGGCGGCCAGGTCGGGGACCCACCGCTCCTGCTGCTCGGCGGTGCCGTAGCGCAGGAGGGGCGCGATGCCGAGGCCGACGGCCGCCTCCAGCGTGATCCCGAGCGACTGGTCGACCCGGCCGATCTCCTCGATCGCCACGCAGAGGCTGGTGAGGTCCCCACCGGAGCCGCCCAGGTGCTCGGGCGTGGTGAGCCCGAACAGCCCCAGCTCACCCATCTCCCGCACGGCGTCCAGGGGGAAGGCGTGCGCGCGGTCCCACTCGTGCGCGAACGGGGCCACCCGCTCGCGGGCGAAGGCGGCCACGCTCGCCCTGAACTCCTGGTGGTCGCGGGAGAGCTCGAAGGCGTGCATGGGGGCAGGCTACGTGTCCGGTTAGCGTTTGTTAACCAGGCGCGTGAAGCCGGCCGGGGCGGGCTCCGCTCAGACCCGGAACCGCGTCACCGCGACCCGGAGCTCCGCAGCCATCCGCGCCACCTCGTCGACGGCCAGGCGGGTCTGCGCCAGCGCCTGCGTCGTCGAGCCCGCGGCGTCCGAGACCCCCGAGATGTTCCCGGCGATCTGGTCCGAGCCGGCCGCGGCCTCCGCGATGGTGCGGGTCATCTCGGCCGTCGTCGCGGTCTGCTCCTCCACCGCCGAGGCGATCGAGGTCTGGTGGTCGCTGATCTCGTGCACCACCCCGCTGATCGCGCCGATCGCGTCGACGGCGAGCGCCGCGTCCGCCTGGATCGCGGCGACCCGGGAGGAGATGTCCTCCGTGGCACGCGCGGTCTCCTGGGCGAGGTCCTTGACCTCGCTGGCGACCACGGCGAAGCCCTTGCCGGACTCCCCCGCCCGGGCCGCCTCGATCGTCGCGTTGAGCGCGAGCAGGTTCGTCTGCTCGGCGATGTCGGTGATGGCACGGACGACCTCGCCGATCTCCCGGCTGGAGTCGCCCAGGCGCGCCACCCCGTCGGTGGCCTGCTCCATCAGGCGGACCGCGTCGTCCGCGACGTGGGCCGCCGAGCCGGCGGACTGCGAGATCTCGCGGATCGAGGCGCCCATCTCCTCCGAGCCCGCCGCGACGGTGCGCACGTGCAGGGAGACCTCCTCCGCCGCGTCCGAGACGACCACCGCCTGGACCGCCGTCTCCTCCGCGCCGGCGGCGATCTGGGTGGCGGACGCCGAGAGCTCCTCGGAGGCCGCCGCGAGGGCGTCGGAGGAGTCGTGGACGGTGCGCATCAGCCCGCGCACCACGTCGGCGGCGCGGTCGAGGCTGGCGGCCATCCGGCCGAGCTCGTCGCGCGAGTCGACGCCGGAGGAGGCGGTGAGGTCGCCCGCGGCCAGCGCGTCCGCCACGCCGCCGACCGCGGCGAGGTCCGTGCCGATCCGCCGCGAGACCAGCAGCCCCACGGCCGCGGCGGCGAGCACGCCGAGCCCCAGGGTGCCGAGCACGACGAGCCGGGCCCGGGCGTAGTCGTCGTCGCTCGCGGCGACGGTGGCGGCGGCCTCGGCGGACTCGAGGTCGGCGACCTCGTGCAGCAGGCTCCGCGCGGTCACCAGGTGCTGGCCCTCGTCCGCCCGGGACGCGGCCAGCCAGGCCGCGTCGTCCCCCGCGATCGCGAGCGGCGCGAGCACGTCCTCGGCGTACGCCACGCCGGCGTCCAGCTCCCTGCCGGCCTCCGCGAGCAGGTCCTCGGCCTCCGGCCCCAGCCCCAGCGTCTCGAGGGCGGCGACGTCCTCGTCGGCCGCCGCGGCCAGCACGGGGACGTCGGCGAGGACGTCGCGGGTGTCCGCGGCGTCCGGCTCCAGGGCCCCCTCGCGGACCGCGATGCCGATCTCGTCGACGTCGGCGACGAGATCGGCCGTCAGCAGCCCGGCCCGGACGTTGCGCTCGTAGAGGGCGTCGACGTCCTCCCCCAGGGCGGCCAGCTCGACGAGGCCCACGGCCCCCACGACCCCGGCCGCGACCAGCCCGACCACGGCGCACGCGAGCACCCGCACCGCGACCGGGAGGTCACGCAGCGAGGTGCGGCGCCGTGGGGCGGGCGTCGCGGGCCCCGCCGTGGCGTCGTGCGCGCCGGCGGGGTCCACCGGGGTCGGCGGTCCCCAGGCACGGGAGCGTTCCAGGACTGGTGCGGACAACGTCGTCCTCCTTCTCGGCGCGGGCCCCTGCTCGACCCACTCGACGGGCCCGGCTGAGGCCGGGATCGGCGCCTCGGCCCCCGACCTGAGAGGTCCGGCGGTGCGGTCCCGCCGGACGGCGTCCCGTGACGAGAGGGCTCCGGCCCCCGAGCGCAAGTAGTTCCGAGACAGATGTGCCACACCGGCCGGGAGCGCGCGGCGGTACTGTGACCGCGGATCCGCGCCCGCGGGCCGCTCGCCGGAGCCGTGGGACCGCCCGCAGGACTCCGGGCGAGAAGCACCGGGCGGGACATACAGCGAGATGCACAGACGAAGAAGCACACCAGGCAGGAGCGCACGTGCCCACCACCAAGCCCCTTGAGAAGGTCCTCATCGCCAACCGAGGCGAGATCGCAGTCCGGGTCGTCCGGGCCTGCAAGGACGCGGGCATCGGCAGCGTCGCCGTCTACGCCGACCCGGACCGGGACGCGATCTTCGTCCGGCTCGCCGACGAGGCCTACGCCCTGGGCGGGGCGACCCCGGCCGAGACGTACCTCGACATCGCCAAGATCATCGACGTGGCGAAGCGCTCCGGCGCCGACTCCGTGCACCCCGGCTACGGCTTCCTCGCCGAGAACGCCGAGTTCGCCCAGGCCGTCATCGACGCGGGGCTGACCTGGATCGGCCCCTCCCCCGCCGCGATCGACGCGCTCGGCGACAAGGCCAAGGCCAAGCACATCGCCGAGCGCGCCGGCGCCCCGCTGGCCCCCGGCACCAAGGACCCGGTCTCCGGCGCCGACGAGGTCGTGGCCTTCGCCGAGGCGAACGGCCTGCCGGTCGCCATCAAGGCCGTCTTCGGCGGCGGCGGCCGCGGCCTCAAGGTCGCCCGCACGATCGAGGAGATCCCGGACCTCTACGAGTCCGCCGTCCGCGAGGCCGTCACCGCCTTCGGCCGGGGCGAGTGCCTGGTGGAGAAGTTCCTCGACCAGCCCCGCCACGTCGAGACCCAGTGCCTCGCCGACACCCACGGCAACGTCGTGGTCGTCTCGACCCGCGACTGCTCGCTCCAGCGCCGCAACCAGAAGCTCGTCGAGGAGGCCCCGGCCCCCTACCTCACCCCCGAGCAGCTCGAGCGCCTCTACTCCTCCTCCAAGGCGATCCTCAAGGAGGCCGGCTACGTCGGTGCCGGCACGTGCGAGTTCCTCGTCGCCAAGGACGGCACCATCTCCTTCCTCGAGGTCAACACCCGCCTCCAGGTGGAGCACTGCGTCTCCGAGGAGGTCACCGGCATCGACCTCGTCCGCGAGATGTTCCGCATCGCCGCCGGCGAGGAGCTCGGCTACGACGACCCCGAGATCCGCGGCCACTCCATCGAGTACCGGATCAACGCCGAGGACGGCGGCCGCAACTTCATGCCGGCGCCGGGCACCCTCACCGCGTGGGCGCCGCCGCAGGGCCCGGGCGTCCGCGTCGACGGCGGCTACGAGGCCGGCCAGACCATCCCCGGCTCCTTCGACTCCCTCATCGCCAAGCTCGTCGTCACCGGCCGCGACCGCCAGCACGCGCTCGAGCGCTCGCGCCGCGCCCTCGCCGAGTTCGTCGTCGACGGCATGCCGACCGTCATCCCGTTCCACCGGGCCGTCATCGACGACCCGGCGTTCATCGGCACCGGCGACGACCACACCGGTCACTTCAGCGTCTACACGACCTGGATCGAGACCGAGTTCGACAACCAGATCGAGCCCTACAGCGGCGCCTTCGGCGAGGCCGACGAGGAGGCCGAGCGCCAGACCGTCGTCGTCGAGGTCGGTGGCAAGCGCCTCGAGGTCAGCCTCCCCGGCGGCCTCGGCTCCGTGGGGGCCGCGCCGGCCGCCTCCGCCGCCAAGAAGCCCAAGCGTGCCGCCAAGAAGGCCGGCTCCGCGGCCTCCGGCGACGCGGTGACCAGCCCGATGCAGGGCACCGTCGTCAAGGTCCTCGTCGAGGACGGCGCGGAGGTCGCCGAGGGCGACAGCGTCGTGGTCATCGAGGCGATGAAGATGGAGCAGCCGCTCAAGGCGCACAAGGCCGGCACCGTCACCGGCCTGTCGGCGGCGGTCGGCGAGACCGTCACCCAGGGCCAGGTCATCTGCGAGCTCAAGGGCTGAGCCCCGTGCCCGCCGGCCCCGTGCGGCTGCGCCCACCGGCGCACCGCCTGGACCGGCGGGCACTGCTGCGCTGGTACGTCGGCGAGGCCGGGATCGTCGTCCTCGGCGTGGCGATCGTGCTGATCGCCGTCTGGCTCGTGCCCGACCGGTTCGTCCCGCCCTGGCTGCCCTGGCTGCTGATCGGGCTGGACGTCGTCCAGGCCCTCGTGGTGCCGCCGTGGCGCTACCGCGTGCACCGCTGGGAGGTCACCGACGAGGCGGTCTACACGCAGACCGGCTGGTGGACCCGCGAGCGGCGGCTCGCCCCGCTCTCGCGGGTGCAGACGGTGGACGTCGACCAGGGCGTGCTCGACCGGGCGCTGGGCCTGGCCGAGGTCCGGGTGACCACCGCCAGCGCCGCTGGCGCCCTGCGCATCCCCTACCTGGCGCTGCCGGCCGCCGAGCAGCTCGCCGCCGAGCTCACCCGCGCAGCCCGGGCGAGCGGGGGCGACGGGACGTGACGCAGGAGCCGACGCCGGAGCCGACGCCGGAGGACGCCGAGCAGCCCTGGGAGCGGCTGGACCCGCGGATGCTGCTGGTCCACCCGTTCCGGCAGCTCGGGCCGCTGCTGCCGCTGCTCGTCCCGGTGGTGGTCGCCGGCCGCGCGCTCTCGGGGCCCTTCAACGCCCCCTGGGAGCTGCTCGGCCTGCTCGTCGTCGCCGGGACGGGCGTGTGGAGCTACCTCACCACCGAGTACCGCCTCGGTCCCGAGCGCGTGGAGCTGCGCCGCGGGCTGCTGGCCCGCCGGGTGCTCACCGCCCCGCTGGACCGGGTGCGCACCGTCGACCTGTCCTCCACCCTCGTCCACCGGCTCCTCGGGCTCGCGAGCGTGCGCATCGGCACCGGCACCAGCGCCGACGGCAGCGGCCTCGAGCTGGACGGCCTGCGCACCGCCCGGGCGGAGGCGCTGCGCCGCAGCCTGCTGGAGCGGGCGGCCTTGGCGCGCGCGGAGGCGGACGGGCCCGACAACGGGGACGCCGAGCCCACCGCCGACCTGCAAGCCGACCTCTCCACCGAGCCCAGCCCCGCCCTCCCCGCCGACCGGCCCCCGACCACGGTGCTCCGACTGGACCCGCGCTGGGCCCGCTACGCCCCGCTGTCGATGGCGGGCCTGGCCCTGTCCGGCGTGGTGGTCGGCGGTGGCAGCCAGGTGGTGGTGCCCGTGCTCCAGGCACTGGGCATCAACCCCCGGCCCGAGTGGCTGCCGCACACCTGGTCGGGCGCCGTGGCGCTCACCGTGCTCCTGCTCCTCGTGGTGCTGGTGGCGGTCCCGGTGCTCGCCGCCCTCGGCTACCTCGCCACCTCGTGGGGTCTCGTGCTCACCCGCGAGGCCGGGCCCCGCGGGGACGTGTGGCGGCTGCGCCGGGGCCTGCTCACCACCCGCGAGACGACCCTCGACGCCGCCCGCGTCTCCGGCGTGGTGCTCAGCGCCCCGGTGGGCCTGCGCGCGGTCGGCGCCGGCCGCCTCGAGGCGATGACCACCGGCCTCGACCGCGAGGACCGGGGCACCCTCGAGCTCGTCCCGCCGGCCCCGGCGGCGGTGCTGCGCACGACGGGAGCGGCCGTGCTCGACGACCCCGATCCCCTGGACCGGCTGGACGCCGGTCTCGCGCGGCACGGCGCCGCCGCAACCCGCCGGCGGTGGCGGCGGACGCTCACGCCGCTGCTGGTCGTGGCCCCGGTCGCCCTCGTCGTCCCGCTGCTGCTCCCCCACGCCACCCCGGGCGTGCTGCTCGACGGGCTGCGCCTCGGGGTGCCGGTGGCCTGCGCCGTCCTGCTGCTCCCGGCGGCGTGGCTGGCCCGGTCCCGGGCGCGGGCTCTGGGCCACGCGCTCACCGAGCGCCACCTCGTCGCGCGCCAGGGGTCGCTGGTGCAGCGCACCCACGTCCTCGACCTCGACCACGTGATCGGCTGGACGTGGCGGGACTCCTGGTTCCAGCGCCGGGCGGGCCTCGTCAGCCTCGACGCCACCACCGCCGGCGGCCCGCAGCGCGTCACCGTGCTCGACGTGCCCGAGGACGTCGCGGTGGCGCTCGCCCTGCGCGCGCAGCCGGGCCTGCTGGAGCCGTTCACCCAGGTGACCGGGCCCGAGGAGGGCCGGGGAGCGAACGCCCCCGTCCGCTGAGCCGGAGCCTCCCGCCAGGTGGGAGCCGCACCCCGAGACGAGGCGGGTCACAGGGCCCGCTGTGGATAGCGTGTGCCCCATGTTCTCCAAGGTTCTCGTGGCCAACCGCGGTGAGATCGCGATCCGGGCCCTCCGCGCCTCCTACGAGCTGGGCGCCCGCACGGTCGCCGTCTTCCCGCACGAGGACCGCTGGTCCGAGCACCGCCTGAAGGCCGACGAGGCCTACGAGATCGGCGAGCTCGGCCACCCGGTCAAGGCCTACCTCGACCCCGAGGGCATCGTGGAGGTCGCGGTCCGCGCCGGCGCCGACGCGATCTACCCGGGCTACGGCTTCCTGTCGGAGAACCCCGCGCTGGCCGAGGCCTGCGCGGGCGCCGGGATCACCTTCGTCGGCCCCTCCTCCCGCGTGCTCGAGCTGACCGGCAACAAGGCCCGCGCCATCGCGGCCGCCAAGGCCGCCGGCGTCCCGACCCTGCGCTCGGTCGAGCCGTCCACGGACGTCGACCTGCTCCTGGCCGAGGTCGAGCGCGAGGGCATCCCCTACCCCCTGTTCGTCAAGGCGGTCGCCGGCGGCGGCGGTCGAGGCATGCGCCGCGTGGACGACCCGGCGCAGCTGCGCGAGGCCGTGGAGACCTGCATGCGCGAGGCGGACGGCGCCTTCGGCGACCCGACCGTCTTCATCGAGCAGGCGGTCGTCGACCCGCGCCACATCGAGGTCCAGATCCTCGCGGACGCCGAGGGCAACGTCATCCACCTCTTCGAGCGCGACTGCTCGGTGCAGCGCCGCCACCAGAAGGTCGTGGAGATCGCCCCCGCCCCCAACCTGGACCCGGAGCTGCGCGAGCGGATGTGCGCCGACGCGGTGCGCTTCGCCCGCGAGATCGGCTACTCCTGCGCCGGCACCGTCGAGTTCCTGCTGGACCCGGCCGGCAACTACGTCTTCATCGAGATGAACCCGCGCATCCAGGTCGAGCACACCGTGACCGAGGAGGTCACGGACGTCGACCTGGTGCAGGCCCAGCTGCGGATCGCCTCCGGGGCCACGCTGGCCGACCTCGGGCTCTCCCAGGAGACCGTCCAGCTGCGCGGCGCGGCCCTCCAGTGCCGCATCACCACGGAGGACCCGGCCAACAACTTCCGCCCCGACACCGGGCGTATCACCACCTACCGCTCGCCGGGCGGCGGCGGCATCCGCCTGGACGGCGGCACCGTCTACACCGGCGCCGAGGTCTCGGCCCACTTCGACTCCATGCTGGCCAAGCTCACCTGCCGCGGCCGCACCTTCGAGAAGGCCGTCGAGAAGGCCCGCCGGGCCGTCGCCGAGTTCCGCATCCGCGGCGTCGCGACCAACATCCCGTTCCTGCAGGCCCTCCTGGCCGACCCCGACTTCTCCTCGGGGCACGTCACCACCTCGTTCATCGAGACCCACCCCGAGCTCCTGCACGCGCGCGGCTCGGGCGACCGCGCCACCAAGCTGGCCACCTACCTCGCGGACGTCACGGTCAACCAGCCCCACGGCCCCGCCCTGCTCTCGCTGGACCCGCGGGCCAAGCTGCCGGCCGTCGACCTCTCGGTGGCCCCGCCCGCCGGCACCCGCCAGCAGCTGCTCGAGCTGGGCCCGGAGGCCTTCTCGGCGGCGCTGCGCGCCCGGACGGACGTGGCCGTCACCGACACCACGTTCCGCGACGCCCACCAGTCGCTGCTCGCGACCCGCGTCCGCACCCGCGACCTCACCGCGGTCGCCCCGTACGTGGCCCGCACGACCCCCGAGCTCTGGTCCCTGGAGTGCTGGGGCGGCGCCACCTACGACGTGGCCCTGCGCTTCCTGGGCGAGGACCCGTGGGAGCGGCTGGCCCGCCTGCGGGAGGCCGTCCCCAACATCGCCCTCCAGATGCTGCTGCGCGGTCGCAACACCGTCGGGTACACCCCGTACCCGACCAAGGTGACCGACGCGTTCGTCGAGGAGGCGGCCGCCACCGGCATCGACGTCTTCCGCGTCTTCGACGCCCTCAACGACGTCGACCAGATGCGGCCCGCGATCGAGGCCGTGCGCGCCACCGGCAGCACGGTGGCCGAGGTGGCGCTCTGCTACGCCGGCGACCTCTCGGACCCGCGCGAGGACCTGTACACCCTCGACTACTACCTGCGCCTGGCCGAGCGCATCGTCGACGCCGGCGCCCACGTCCTCGCCATCAAGGACATGGCCGGCCTGCTGCGGGCCCCCGCCGCCCGCCGCCTGGTCACCGCCCTGCGCGAGAACTTCGACCTGCCGGTGCACCTGCACACCCACGACACCGCCGGTGGCCAGCTGGCCACCCTCACCGCGGCGATCGACGCGGGCGTGGACGCCGTGGACGCCGCCTGCGCCTCGATGGCCGGCACCACCAGCCAGCCGCCGCTCTCCGCGCTGGTCTCGGCCACCGACCACTCCCCGCGCGAGACCGGCCTCTCCCTGGACGCCGTCAACGCGCTCGAGCCGTACTGGGAGGCGACCCGCCGGGTCTACGCGCCGTTCGAGTCGGGCCTCAACGCCCCCACCGGTCGCGTCTACACCCACGAGATCCCGGGCGGCCAGCTCTCCAACCTGCGCACCCAGGCGAAGGCGCTCGGCCTGGGCGAGAAGTTCGAGCAGGTCGAGGACATGTACGCCGCGGCCGACCGCATCCTCGGCCACCTGGTGAAGGTGACGCCGTCCTCGAAGGTGGTGGGCGACCTCGCCCTGGCCCTCGTGGGCGCCGGGGCCGACCCGGCCGCGTTCGCCGAGGACCCCGGCAAGTTCGACATCCCCGACTCGGTCATCGGCTTCCTCCACGGCGACCTGGGCGACCCGCCCGGCGGCTGGCCGGAGCCCTTCCGCACCAAGGCCCTCGAGGGCCGGGCCTACACCCCGCCCAACGAGGACCTGACCCCGGAGCAGGAGGCCGGCCTCGTCTCCCAGCGCCGGGCCACCCTCAACCAGCTGCTGTTCCCCGGCCCGACGAAGATCTTCACCGAGACGGTCGAGACCTACGGCGACCTCTCGCAGCTGTCCTCGCTGGACTACCTCTACGGCCTGCGCAAGGGCGTCGAGCACACGGTGAGCCTGGGCGAGGGCAAGACGCTGCTGCTCGGCCTGCAGTCGATCAGCGAGCCCGACGAGCGCGGCTACCGCACCGTCATGACCCTCATCAACGGCCACCTGCGCCCGATCGAGGTGCGCGACACCTCGGTCTCGGCCAAGGTCGCGACCGCGGAGAAGGCCGACCCGGCCCGGCCCGGCCACGTCGCGGCACCCTTCCAGGGCGTCGTCACGGTCGGCGTCGAGGAGGGCCAGAAGGTCGAGGCCGGCGAGACCGTCGCGACCATCGAGGCGATGAAGATGGAGGCGGCCATCACCGCCCCCGTCGCGGGCACCGTCACCCGGGTCGCGCTCTCCGGGACCCAGGCCGTGGAGGGCGGGGACCTGGTCCTCGTCCTGGCGTGAGCGCGGCCGCCCCGAGCGGCGAGACCTACCGCGTCGCCCAGCCGGTCGCGGCGGGCGTCGTCACGGCGGTCGTCGGGTTCTCCAGCTCCTTCGTCGTGGTGCTGGCGGGCCTGACCGCCGTCGGCGCCACCCCGGCCCAGGCCGCCAGCGGCGTGCTCGCCCTGTGCGTGGCGCAGGCGCTGGGCATGCTCTGGCTGGCGCTGCGCCACCGCGTCCCGGTCTCGCTGGCCTGGTCCACGCCGGGGGCCGCGCTGCTCGCGTCCACCGGTGCCGTCGCCGGCGGCTGGCCGGCCGCGGTCGGCGCCTTCGTGGTGACCGGCGTCCTCGTCGTCCTCACCGGCCTGGTGCCGGCCCTGGGCAACCTGGTCGGGCGCATCCCGCCCTCGCTGGCGCGCGCCATGCTCGCCGGCGTCCTGCTGCCGCTGTGCGCGGAACCCGCCATCGCACTCGTCCGCTCCCCCCTGCTGGTGGGGCCGGTGGTGCTCACCTGGCTGGTCCTGGTCCGGCTGACGCCGCGCTGGGCGGTGCCCGCGGCGCTGCTCGTCGCCTTCGGCGTCGTCGTGGTGGCCGGTGACGGCGTGGCGGCCGCCGACCTCGCGCCGTCGCTGTCCGTCACGCTGCCCGCCTGGTCCGTCTCGGCGCTGGTGGGTGTCGCCCTGCCGCTCTACGTGGTGACGATGGCCAGCCAGAACGTCCCCGGCGTCGCCGTCATGGGCGGCTTCGGCTACCGGGTCCCGTGGCGGGAGTCGATGACGGTGACCGGGCTCGGCACCGTCCTCGCCGCCCCCTTCGGCGGCCACGCGGTGAACCTGGCCGCGATCACCGCCGCGCTCAGCGCCGGCCCGGAGGCGGGGCCGCGGCACGACAAGCGCTGGATCGCCTCGATCTCGGCGGCGGTCAGCTACCTCGTGCTCGCCGTCGGCTGCGCCGCGCTCACGGCGCTCGTCGCCTCCGCCCCCGACGGCGTGGTGCAGGCCGCCTCCGGGCTGGCGCTGCTCGGCACCCTCGCGTCAGCCCTCTCAGGCGCGCTGGAGTCGAAGGAGGACCACCTGCCCGCGGCGGTGTGCCTCGTCGTCGCGGCCTCCGGCGTCGTCGTGGGCGGCGTGGGCGCCGGCTTCTGGGCGCTGGTCGCGGGCCTCGTGGTCCGGGCCGTGCTGACCCGGGTCAGCCCAGCCGCACCGTGAACCAGGTCGAGCGCAGCCCGAGCGCGGAGCGGAAGGTGTCGCCGCTCATCGTCACCGAGCCGCCGCTGCCGACCAGTCGGATCGAGAGCACCCGGCCCTTCCAGCGTCCGTGGCCGTCCCGGTCCAGCACCACGACCTTCTCCAGGTCCCCCACCGCGGGCCAGCGGGCCTCCAGGCTCGCCACGCTCACGGTCGTCTCCCAGGTGTGCACGGGGTTGCCCGACCACCCGTCGTACGGGTCCTTCTCGGCCACCAGGTAGGGCGCGGAGCCCGCCGAGGACCAGCCGCCGTTGCTCGAGGCGAACTGCGTGAACGCCGCCGCCCCGTCGTAGGTGAGGATCGTCCCGGCCGTCTCGGCCACCGCCGTGTCGGAGGCGGCCACCTCCGCGTCGTAGCCCCCGTAGACCTGGCACGAGGTGGTGTCGCAGAGGTCGTAGGCGGACGAGCGGGGGTGCTCGCGCTCGTAGACGGCGTAGGTGCGGGCGGCGACCGCCTGGGCCTGCACCGCCGCCGCGCTCCACGAGGCCGGGATCTCGCGCGGCACCACGCCCCGCAGGTAGTCGTCGACCTTCACCACGTTGACGGTGTCCCGGGTGCGCTCGCCCGCGGTCACCGTGGCGGAGCGCAGCTTGCCCCGGTACGTGGCCTGACCGTCGTCCGTCACCAGGGTGATCGGGTGGTCGGCGGCGCCGAGCTGGGCGTCGCCCGCGGTGCGCAGCAGGACGCTCCAGCCCTCTCCGGTCACGTGGGCGGCCACCTCGGTGCCGCCGTCGGCCAGGGGCCGCAGCCGGTAGCGGTCGGCGTCCTGCCCCCGGCTGCCGAGCCCGGCCCCGAGCGCGAGGAGCGGGGTCCGCTCCCCCGTGCTCAGGTCGCGCACCGCCAGCCGCGCCACCGGGAGCACCACGAGCCGGTTGTCGGTGTCGTCGCTGATCAGCACGCGCAGTCGCCCGCCGACCTGCGTCTGCGTGGTGCCCGGGTAGTAGAAGGCGAGGATGTCGTCGACGTCGAGCCCCTCGCGCGCCGCGCCCTCCGCGCCGTACTGACTCATCCCGTGGCCGTGGCCGTACCCGCGACCGGGCAGCCGCAGGGTCGTCGTCCCCGAGACGTCCCAGGTGTGCTTGCCCGTCGCCGCGGAGGCCGGCCCCGCCGTGGCGAGGAGGCCCAGCGAGCCCGCCGAGGCCGCCAGCCCCGAGACCAGCAGTCCGGCGAGCAGGCGGGCGTGGCGGGAGGGGCGAGGGGGGTTCACGGGACTCATGGGAACACGCGCCCGGCGCCGCGGGCAGCCGAACCGGTCAGACCTTTGCCGAACCTTCAGGCTCCCCGGCGCGCCCCGTCAGGCCTTGCGGAACCAGGTGGAGTACATCCCGAGCGCCGAGCGGAAGGCGTCCCCGGTGACCGTCACCGAGCCCTGCGCGCCGACGACCCGGATCGAGGTGACGCGGCCGCCCCAGGCGCCGTTGCCGTCGCGCGCGAGCACCTTCACCCGCCGGAAGGCCCCCACGCCGGGGAACGCGGCACGCAGCTGCGCCGCCGTGAAGGACACCGTCCAGGAGCGGTACGGGTTGCCCGACCAGCGGTCCCACGGGTCCCTCTGGTCGATCTGGTAGGCGAGGCTGCTGCCCTGCGTCCAGCCACCGTCGCTGGCCGAGAACTGCGCGAAGATCGGCTTGCCGCTCCGGGTCATCGCGGCCTTGCGCGTCGCGCGGATCGCGGCGTCCGTGGTGCCGTACTCGGCGTCCGCGCCCCCGTAGACCTGGCAGGAGGTGGTGTCGCAGATCTGGTAGTACCGGCTGCGGTACTCGGCGCGCTCGAACGCGGCGTAGGTGCGGGCCGCCACCGCCTGGGAGCGCAGCGCCGCGGCGTGCCACGACGGATAGGCCTCGAGCGGCACGACCCCGCGCAGGTACTGCTCGAGCGGCAGCACGTTGACCGTGTGCCGGTCGCGGCCCCCGGTCACGGCGGCGCTGCTGCGCAGCGCGCCGCGGTAGGAGGTGCGCCCGCTGGGGGTCACGAGGGTGAGCGGGCCGTCGGCCTGGAACTGCGCCTCGCCCGGCACGGTGCGCAGGGACGTCCAGCGCTTGCCGGCGAGCTTGTACTGCACCAGCGTCCGCTTCTTCGAGGCCGGACGCAGCCGCCACTGCACCGCGCGCGGGTGCTTGGCCGCCACGTCGACCACCGCCCCGGACCCGAGGGACTTCACCACGAGGCCGCTGGTGGCCACGACGCGGGTGTCACGGTCGGTGTCGGCGGTGACGAGCACCCGGATCGAGCCGCCCACCTTCCCGATGCGCGTGTGCGGGTAGTAGAACCGCACGATCCGCTTCCACCCCACGCCCTGCCGCGCCGCGCCCTCGGCGCCCCACTGGGACAGGCCCTTGCCGTGGCCGTACCCCCGACCCTGGAGGGTCAGGACGCTGCCGGACCGGGCGGCGGACCCGGCGGTGGTGGTGCCCGTCGTGGCCTCGGCCGTCGCGGCGGAGGCGGCCCCCGGGGCCAGGACGCCGGGCAGCAGCGCGGCCGCCAGCAGGGCGCCGGCGAGGCCGCGGCGGGACCGGCGGGTGGCCTGGGTGGGACGGGTGGACTGGCGCTTCCGAGACATGCTGCTCCACTGCTCGACGGTGCTCGCGCACGCGAGCGGGTCGGTGACGATGAGACATCGAGCATGCCCGGTCGGTCCAACCCGCGCCGGGGAACGGACCGTTTCGGTCCGTTCCGCGGGCCCGCCGGACAGGGGCCAGACAGGTGGCCGGACGGGGGGGTGAGCGGGGCTCAGGCGGTGTGCAGCCGCCGCGCCGCCTCGGCCACCGAGCCGGACAGCGAGGGGTAGACGGTGAAGGCCTGGGCGAGCTGGTCGGCGGTGATCGACTCGGCCACCGCCAGGGCCACCGGGTGGATGAGCTCGGAGGCGCGCGGGCCCACCACGACGCCACCGACCACGACGCGGCTGCCGGGGCGGCAGAACAGCTTCACGAAGCCGTCGTGCACGCCCTGCATCTTGGCGCGGGGGTTGCCCGAGAGCGGCAGCATGACCGTCTCGGCCTGGATCTCGCCGGTGTCGACGGCGTTCTGGGAGCACCCGACGGTGGCGATCTCGGGGGCGGTGAACACGTTCGAGGAGACCGTCTTGAGGTCCAGCGGGTGCACCGCGTCGCCGAGGACGTGGTACATCGCGATGCGGCCCTGCATGGCGGCCACCGAGGCGAGCATGAACACGCCGGTGCAGTCGCCGGCCGCGTAGACGCCGCGGGCGGTGGTCCGCGAGACGCGGTCGACCTGGACGAACCCACCGGCGTCGAGGCTGACGCCGGCCTCCTCCAGGCCCAGCCCGGCGGTGTTCGGGATCGAGCCGAGGGCGAGGATGCAGTGCGAGCCCTGGACGCTGCGGCCGTCCGTGAGCTCGACGGTCACGACGTCGCCGTCGCGCGTCACCGAGGCCATCCGCGAGAGGCTCATGACCTCCATGCCGTGGCGCTGGCTGACCTCCTCGAGCACGCGGGAGGCGTCCGCGTCCTCGCCCGGCAGCACGCGGTCGCGCGAGGAGACGAGGGTGACGGGGACGCCGAGGGCGAGGTAGGCGCTGGCGAACTCGGCGCCCGTGACGCCGGAGCCGACCACGATCAGCTTCTCGGGCAGCTCGGTCAGGTCGTAGACCTGCTCCCACGTCAGGATGCGCTCGCCGTCCGGCTGGGCCGTGGGCAGCGTGCGCGGGTGCGCGCCGGTGGCGAGCAGGACCGCGTCGGCCTCGTGGACGGTCTCGGTGCCGTCCGCCGCGGTGGCGATCACCCGGCCGGGGCCGTCGAGGCGGCCGGTGCCGGCGACGATCTGCACGCCGTCGCGGCGCAGCCGGGCCTCGATGTCGCGGGACTGCTCCGCGGCCAGCGCGAGCACGCGGGCGTTGACCTTGGCGAGGTCGACGGTCACGCCGTCGTTCTCGGCGGCGTCGCCGGAGCGGTGGCCCGGCGAGCCGAGCGTGATGCCCAGCTCGGCGGCGGCGCGGACGTCCGTCATGAGGCCGGCGGTGGCGATGAGCGTCTTGCTCGGCACGCAGTCCGTGAGCACCGCGGAGCCGCCGAGACCGTCGCGGTCGATGACGGTGACCTGGGCGCCGAGCTGCGCGGCGACGTGGGCCGCCTCGTAGCCGCCGGGGCCACCTCCGACGATGACGACGCGCTCGTCGGTCCGGTTCATGCGGTGCTCCTCGCTCGTGGCTGCCGGCCGGTGCGCCGGTGCTGCGGGTGGTCGGTGGAGGGGCGGGGCCGACGGGGGCGGCCCCAGGACACGCCCGGGGACGTGTCACGGGCCGGGCAGCGGGGGGTCTCCCCACTGCCCGGCCCGGTGCGTCACAGGTTGATCATGTGGCCCGTGATGCCGTGGACGGCCTCCTTCACGGCCTCCGACAGGGTCGGGTGCGCGAAGACGTTGCGGGCCACCTCGTCGGCGGTGAGGTCCCACTTCTGAGCCAGGGTCAGCACCGGCAGCTGCTCGGTGACGTCCGGGCCGATCATGTGGGCGCCGAGGATCTCGTTGTGCTCGGCGTCCGCGACGACCTTGACGAAGCCGACGGCGTCGCCCAGGCCCTGGGCCTTGCCGTTCGCGGAGAACGGGAAGGTCGCGGTCTTGACGTCGTAACCCTTGTCGCGGGCCTGCTGCTCGGAGTAGCCGAACGAGCCGATCTGCGGCTGGCAGTAGGTGGCGCGCGGGATGAAGTCGAACTCGACCGGCATGGTCTCCTCGCCGGCGATGACCTCGGCGGCGACGATGCCCATGGCCTCGGCCACGTGGGCGAGCATCATCTTGCCGGTCACGTCGCCGATGGCGTAGACGCCCTCGACGTTGGTCCGGCCGTACTCGTCGATCGCGATGGCGCCACGCTCGGTGAGGGCGACGCCGGCGTTCTCCAGGCCGTAGCCCTCGACCCGCGGCGCGAAGCCGAAGGCGGCGAGCATCTTGTCGGCCTCGATGACCTGGGAGTCGCCGCCGGCCGCCGGGCTGACGGTGACGCGGACGCCGGAGCCGGTGTCCTCGACGTTCTCGACCTTGGTCGAGAGCAGCACGTTGATGCCGAGCTTCTTGTAGTGCTTGAGGAGCTCCTTGGACACGTCCGCGTCCTCGGTGGGCACCATGCGGTCGAGGAACTCCACGATCGTCACGTCGACGCCGAAGTTCTTCATCACGTAGGCGAACTCGACACCGATCGCGCCGGAGCCGCCGATGATCATCGAGCCGGGCAGGTTCGCGTCGAGGATCTGCTCCTCGTAGGTCACGACGTTGGCCGACTTGGTCATGCCGGGGAGCATCCGCACCTGGGCGCCCGCGGCGATGATGAGGTTGTCGCAGGTGTAGGCGGTCACCGAGCCGTCCTTGCCGCGGACGTCGACGCTCTTGGGGCCCGTGAGGGTGCCCCAGCCGTCGATCTCGGTGATCTTGTTCTTCTTCATCAGGTAGTGGACACCCTTGACGATGCCCTCGCTCACCTTGCGGGAGCGGGCGTGCGTCGGGCCGAAGGACATCGAGGCGTCGCCCTCGATGCCGTACTTGGCCTTCTCGTGGGTGAGCACGTGGGAGAGCTCGGCGTTCTTCAGGAGCGCCTTGGACGGGATGCACCCGACGTTGAGGCAGACACCGCCCCAGTACTTCTCCTCGATCACGGCGACGGACTTGCCGAGCTGAGCCGCACGGATGGCCGCGACGTAACCGCCGGGGCCGGCACCAAGAACCAGAACATCGAAGTGGGTCACGGCGCCCAGCCTAGTGCTCCGTCCGAGGCGCCCGGGCCACGGGTTAACCTTCGGTCCCGTGACGCTGTACGCCGCCTACGGCAGCAACCTCGACCCGGCCCGCATGAGCGAGCGCTGCCCGCACTCCCCGCTGGAGACCACGGGGTGGCTGACCGGCTGGCGGCTCACCTTCGGCGGCGAGGAGCACGGCTGGGACGGCGCGCTGCCGACCATCGTCCAGGACCCCTTCGAGCAGGTCTTCGTGGCGGTCTACGACGTGACGCGCGAGGACGAGTCGGTCCTCGACCAGGTGGAGATGGCCGAATCCGGCCTGTACCGCAAGACCAAGGTGCGGATCAGCACGATGAGCGGCGAGCAGGTCGTGTGGACCTACGTGCTGGACGCCTACGAGGGCGGCCTGCCCTCGGCGCTGCACCTCGGCGTGCTGGCCGACGCGGCCGAGGCCGCCGGCGCCCCGGCCGACTACGTGCACGCGGTGCGCAACCGCGACTGCCGCTCCACCGGCCTCTGAGCCCCGGCACCGCCTGAGCGTGGGCGGGGGCGGCGCGTCGGTCGGCGCGCGCGACCCACGTGAAGGAGCAGTGAAGGACGCCTGTCGGGCACGAGCGGACCAGACCGGGCCGCGTAGGGTGCACGGGTGACCAGCGACGCGACCACCGACCCGTACGCCCTCGCGGACCAGGCCGCCGCCCGGCTGGCCGAGCTGACGGGCGTCGAGCGGCACGACGTCGCGCTCGTCCTGGGCTCCGGCTGGTTGCCGGCCGCCGAGGGCCTCGGTGAGCCCGACGCCGTCGTCGACGTCACCGAGCTCCCCGGCTTCTCCGCCGCGGCGGTCGCGGGCCACAGCGGCACCGTCCGCTCTCTCGCGCTCGGCGACAAGCGCCTGCTGCTGTTCGGCTCCCGCACCCACTACTACGAGGGCCGGGGCGTGGACGCGGTCGTCCACGGCGTCCGCACGGCGGCGGCCGCGGGCTGCCGCACCATCGTGCTCACCAACGGCTGCGGCGGGCTCAAGGAGACCTGGTCCCCCGGCACCCCGGTGCTCATCAGCGACCACATCAACCTCACCGGCCGCTCGCCCCTGACGGGTGCGCGCTTCGTCGACCTGACGGACCTCTACTCCTCGCGTCTGCGGACGCTGTGCCGCGAGCTGGACCCGACCCTCGACGAGGGCGTCTACGTCCAGTTCCCCGGCCCCCACTACGAGACCCCCGCCGAGATCGGCATGGTCCGGGCGATCGGCGGGCACCTCGTGGGGATGAGCACGACCCTCGAGGCGATCGCCGCCCGCGAGGCCGGCATGGAGGTCCTCGGCCTCAGCCTCGTCACCAACCTCGCGGCCGGGATCACCGGCGAGCCCCTCGACCACGCCGAGGTGCTCGAGGCCGGCCGGGCCGCGGCCGAGCGGATGGGCGGGCTGCTGGCCCGCGTCGTCCCGGCCCTCTGAGCAGGACGGAGGCCAGGACCGTGACAGAGCCCAGCCAGCCCGGGACCGGGACCGGGACCGACGAGGCCACCCGGCCCCAGGACGCCCGCGAGCTCGGTCGCACCACCCGGGCCAAGCTAGTCGAGGCGGCCACCCGCGCGTTCGCCGAGCACGGTGCCGCGAACGCCTCGCTGCTCGACATCACGCGCCAGGCGGGCCAGCGCAACCGCGGCGCCGTCCACTACCACTTCGGCTCGCGGGAGAAGCTGCTCGCCGCCGTCCTTGACCAGCACGCGGAGTTCCTCGCCGAGCGCGAGCTCCGCCTGCTCCAGGTGGCCCGCAGCCGCCCCGACGACGACCTCGCGTCCGCGCTGGAGCCCTCGATCCGCCCCATGGTGGAGCTCGCGGGCACCGGCTGGCGCGGGCGCTGCTACCCGGTGATCCTCGCCGAGCTCGTCGCGGACGAGGTCGTCGACGACGACCCCGACGTCCGCGCGGCGCTCGAGCGCACCGGCGGGTACCAGGTCTTCGAGCTCATCGCCTCGCGCATGCCCGCCATGCCGGAGGCGCTGCTGCGCGAGCGGCTCAACGTCTACTCCGGCTTCGCGCTGCGGGCCGTGAGCGACCGCGCGCGGGCCCTGGAGCGGGCCGAGCGCGGCGTCGCGGGGCCGCACCACCGCCAGCAGCTGGACGAGGACGACTTCGTGGCGAACCTCGTGGCCATGTCGGTGGCGATGCTGACCGCGCCGGTGCCGGCAGCCCTGAGCCGGCAGCCCTGAACCGGCAGCCCTGAACCGGCAGCCCTGGGCCGGACCTGAGGGTTCTCCCGCGACGTCCGTACCGGTGTGACCTGTACCGCGGGCGGCATCGACAGGCCGTCAGCGGTCACTATGGTGGTCGTATGCCCCTGCGGACGCCCGGCCTCAGCATGGCCGAGCACAGCGCCCGCTTGCAGGCCCGGGTGCTGGACGCCTTCGCGCTGCTGCTCGGCGAGCGCACCTACGAGTCGCTGACGATGGCCCACATCGCCTCGCGGGCCGGCATCGGTCGCACGGCGATCTACCACCACTACACCGACAAGGCGTCGGTCGCGGTCGCCTACGTGCAGGGCGAGACCGCGCGCTACCTGGCCGCCCTCGAGGAGGAGCTGGCCAGCTGCGACGACGCCGTCGCCCGGTTGCGCGGCTACCTGGCGCTGCACCTGGTCGACCGCGACGCGTGGATCCTCGGGCGCAGCGTCGTCGACGTCCTGCCTCCGGGCGCCCGCGAGGAGATCCTGAGCGAGCTGGCAGCCGAGGACGCGGCCCTGCGCGGCGTCCTGCTGGACGTCTCGACGACCGGGCACCTGGCGCTGGACGTCGACTCGGCCGCCGTCCTGGTGCGCTCGTGCCTGGCCGGGCGGGGCGTGCCGGCCGACGTCCTCGAGCGCTTCCTGCTCCGGGGGCTGGGCCTCCCGTGCCCGGACGACCCGGCGAACGAGGCGGCGATGGCGGCGGGTGCCGCCGGCCCGAGCCGGGGCACCGCCGCCGCGCCGCTCAGCGCACCGCGCGCGTGAGCGACACCGTCGAGGCCCGGTAGTAGTCCGAGCCGAGGTAGCGCACGGCCACCGTCCAGCGACCCTTGCCCAGCTTCGGCAGCGTCACCACGCCGGCCGCCCGACGGGCGGCGACCTTCTTCACCGACACCTTCCGCACCACGGTCCGCGACCCGTCGGCCTTGACCACGCGGACGCGCACGGTGCCCGTGGGCCGGGTGTAGGCCCCCTTCACGACGGCACGCAGTCGGCCGGCCCGGCCGACGGCGGGGGTCCGCTTCCAGGCGGCGGTGGTGGTGCTCGCGGCCTTCTTCAGCCCCAGGGCCTTCCAGTCGAGGGACACCTCGGTGACGGTGTCCATCGAGTCGTCGGAGTGGCCGTGGGCGCGCCAGGTGTAGACGCTCCAGCCGGTGGAGGCGTCGAGGTCGGCCGGGTCGGCCGTGAGGGTGGTGGTGAAGCCGCCGTCGTCGTCCAGCGCGGAGCCGGCGATCCAGGCCGATGCCGCGAACGCGGAGGCCGACTCCTGCGAGGACGTGTCGGGCAGGCCGCCGGACGGGGCCAGGCCGACGTAGACGCCGTCGTCGCCGGCGTTCTCGCCCGCGGTGAAGCCGGTGCCGGTGACCGAGACCTTCACCGTGCCGTGGTTCTGGGTCGTGACCTCGGCGGTGACGCTCGGGGTCGCCGCCTCCGCCGTCTCGGCCTCCTCGGCCGTCGCGGTGATCGCCTGCGGCTGCTTGAGGGCGTCGTTGCTGCTGCCCGAGGCGTAGAAGAGCGCGCGGACGGACGAGCTGAGCTGGGCCAGGAGCTCGGGCGACCAGGACTTGCCGTCGACGGGGACGGGCGTGCCGCTGCTGTTCGTGGTCAGGCCCAGCGCGGTGGCCTCGTCGCTGCCCGGCTCCAGCACGCCCTCCCAGTCGGGGGTGACCGTGAGCTCGTCGACGCCGTCCTCGTCCTCGTCGGTCCAGGCCGCGCCCGAGAACGTGGTGAGGGTGACCCGGGCGGTGTCGCCGGTCGTGCCCTGGACGTACCAGGAGACGTCGGCGGTGACCTCGCCCGAGCCGTCCGCCTCGACCACGAGCGTGGGGTCGGCGAAGGTGACGCTGTAGACGGTGTTGCCCGCGTAGGCGAAGGCGCCGGTCACGGTGCCCGCGTAGGTCACCTCGGCCTCGCCCGTCTCCGGGTCCACGGTGCCCTCGCCGTCGGGGAAGGTCGCGATCCCGTCCGTGACGGTGGCGTCCCCGCTCGCGGTGGCGGTGAGGTGGCTGGTGGTGAAGTAGCTGGAGAGCCCCCAGGTCAGCGTCGGGACCGTCGCCTCGTCGGCACCGGCCGAGGGAGCGGAGACGACCGCGGCCAGGCCGAGGCCGGCGAGGCCGGTGGCCGCCGTGGCGGTCAGCGCCGCGAGGCGGCGGGGGGTCGGGCTGGGAACGGACATGCGTGGGTCCTCTTCTCGGTGTCGGGTGCTGCTGCGGTGCAGCGGGTGGTTCATCGGTCGGTGGAACGGGTGCGGCTCATCGGCCGCGGGGCGTCGGCACGAGCAGGAGGGCAGCGGCGAGCGCCAGCAGTCCTCCCCCGACCCACCAGCGCGGGTCGGTGCTCGTCACGACGGGGCTGGTCGTGGAGACCAGCCGCGTGCCGGAGACGGCGGCGAGCGCCGGCCCGGAGTCGGTGGTGACGCCCGAGGAGGACGTCGAGGTGGCGGCCGCGCCGCTGCCGGCGCCTGCGCCTGCGCCCGCGGAGCCTCGGCGGCTGCTCGAGCCGGCGGTCGCGGTGCCGGTCGGGTCGTCCGTCGCGTCGTCGGCGTCCTCGTCGTCCCCGGAGTCCTCGTCGTCGTCGGCCGAGGAGGTGCTCGCGCTGCTCGACGGCGTGGCGCCGGCGACCTCGCCCTGCCCGACGGTGATCGGCAGCGCCGCCTTCCAGGCGTCGGTCGAGGAGCCGGAGGAGTACCAGAACGCCGCGGAGCCGAGTCCGTCGAGGAAGTCGACGAACGACTGCGGGAAGGACCCGACGTCGTCGCCGTCCGTCACCTGGGCGACGCCGTCCACGAGGACGCCGGCGTAGGCCGGGTCGAGGACGAGCCCGCCGGCCAGGGCGGCGGTGACTGCGCCCGCGGCCTCGTCGGCGGTGTCCCCGGCGGTGAGGTCGACGTCCGGCAGGTCGGCGACGGTGACGGTGGCCGGGGCGACCGCCTCCCACACCGAGGTGTCGCTCTGCGAGGACGCGTAGCCGGACAGCGTGGCGGTGAGCGTCCCTTCGCCGTCGGCGACCTCGAGCACGGGGTCGGAGAGGACGAAGTAGCTCATCCCGGAGTAGAAGGCGACGGTCACGTCACCGGTCCACGAGAGCTCCGCGGTGCCGGCTGCGGCGTCGATCGTGCCGCTGCCCTGCGAGAAGACGAAGGAGAGGTTCGAGGTCGAGCCGGTGCTCGGGCTGCCCAGCGCCTCCCCGGCGCTGTCGGTGGCCAGGCCCGCCCAGGTCGCGAGGTGCCAGGCGCTGCCGTCCCACTTCTCCACCCGGACGTGGCCCGCACGGGCGTGCCAGTCGGTGCGGTCCATCTGCACGCCCCCGCTGCCCGGGTCCGCGAGGACGCCCGCGGAGAAGAAGTTGTAGGCGCCCGCGAGCCACGAGGCGCTCGAGGCCTCCTGGCTCATCCCCCAGCGCAGCGTGAGCCCCGAGAGGTCCAGGACGTCCGAGGTGGGGTCGGCGGTCACCGTGACCGTCGTCGTGGCACCGGCGGTCGTGTCCGTGGCCGACGACTCCCCTGACGCCGACGCCGAGGCGCTGGCGGACGCCGAGGTGCTGGCCGACGCCGACGCCGTGGCCGACGTGGTGGCCGATGCCGAGGCGGTGGCGGTGGCCGTGGCCGTGGCCGTGGCGGAGGCCGAGGTCGAGGCCGTGGCCGTGGCGCCGCCGGTCGCCGCCCCGGCGGGGCCGACGCCGACGAGCCCGGCGACACCGAGCACGAGGAGGGCGAGCCCGAGGCAGGCGAGCGCCGCTCCCCCGCCCCGGCGGGCCGGTGCGCTCATCGCCCGGCCTCCGCCCGGCGGCGCCCGAAGCGCGTGACCACGAGGGCGGTCGCCCGCCGCGAGGCCCGCACGAGCCGCCCGGGCCCGACGAGCCGCAGCGCGGCGAGCACCACGGCGGCCGCGGCGAGGCCGACCAGCCAGGTGGCGGCGCGGCCGTCCCCGAGGGCGGCCAGGCTGCCGGCCGAGGACTCGGAGGCCTCGGCGTCCGCGGTGGCCCCGGCCGACAGGTCGTCGGCCGCGGCGATCGCGAACGAGGCGGTCGGCGCCTTCGTCATCCCGGACGCGTAGAGCCGCAGCTCGTGGGTCCCGGCCGCCACCTCGAGCGGCAGCGTGAGGACGCCGGTGAGCGTCCCGTCGCTGCCCGCGGCGAACGGCCCGGCGGCGGCGACCCCGTCGTCGAGGACCACGCTGACCTGGCGGCCCGGCGTCAGCCCGGTGGCCGAGAACGCCAGGACGCGCCCGGCCACCGCGGTCGCCCGGTCGACGTCCAGGGTGGCGCCCTTGCCCGTGACGTCCGCCGACGTCTCCTCGGTGGCCGCACCCGTGCTGGAGCCGCTGTCCGAGCCGCTGTCCGAGCCGCTGTCCGAGCCGCTGTCCGAGCCGTCGGCCCCGGCCGAGCCGGCGCTCGAGGTGGACGTCGAGCCGGAGGAGCCCGAGGAGCCGGACGCGCCCGAGGCGGAGCCGCCCGAGGCGTCCCCGGAGCCGGAGGTCGTGGTGCTCACGGTGACAGCGGTGAACGTCTCGTTGGCCGCGCTCACGACGCCGTGGGCGCCGAGCGTGATGATCCCGCAGGTGACCTCGGTGCAGTCGACGGTGGTGTCGTTCCCGTCCCGGTCGGTGGCGTCGAACGTGGCCCCGGGCACGACGATGTCCACGCTCCAGCTGCCCGACCTCGTCATCGTCGTCGTGGCCGACGAGGCGGTCTCCGACCCGGGGAACGCGACGAACGCCTGGTGGCCGGCGTTGTCGGCGGTCTCGGAGTCGGCGACGTAGAGGTAGTCCTCGCCCGTCGTCCCGCCCTGGCTGGGCCGCCAGGTGCCGTCGACGGTGCCGAAGAAGACGTAGACGCCACCGAAGCCGCCGGTCACCGCCTGGAAGCCGGTGCCGGACACGTGCAGGGTCGTCGAGCCGTCCGCGGCGACCGTCGCGGTGCCGCCCGAGGCGGACGTGACGCTCACCCGGGAGGCGGCCGACGCCGGCGAGGCGCCGAGCGGCACGAGGACGAGCCCGAGCAGCGCGACGAGGCCGGCGAGCGCGACGGCCCGGCGCCGGGCGGCAGGGTGGGTGGGGCTGGTCATGCGCGCTCCTCGGACTGACGACGGACGGGGACGACGACCGGGCGGCCGCCCACCTCGACGACGGCCACGGGCAGGCCGTAGACCTCCTCGACCAGGGCGGGGACGAGGACGTCGCTCGGGGCGCCGTCGGCGCGGACCTCCCCGTCGCGGAGCACGACCACCCGGTCGGCCCACGCCCCGGCCAGGCCGAGGTCGTGCAGCACGACCACGACGACGCCGCCGGCGTCGGCCAGCCGACGGGCGGTGGCGAGGACGGACTGCTGGTGGCGCAGGTCCAGGGCGGCCGTGGGCTCGTCGAGCAGGACGACCCCGGTGTCCTGGGCCAGCACGCGGGCCAGGTCGGTGCGCGCCCGCTCGCCGCCGGAGAGCCGCGGGTAGGCGCGCACGGCCAGGTGCCGGACGTCGGCGGCGGCCAGCGCGACCGCGACCGCCCGGTCGTCGTCCTGCTCGTGCGGGGTGCGCCACCACGGGGAGCGGCCCATCCGGACGACCTCCTCGGCGGGGAACGAGAAGGCCAGGCGCTGGCTCTGCGGCAGCACGGACCGGCGGCGCGCCAGCCTCCGGGCCGGGAGCCGGTGCAGCGGCTCGCCGCCGAGGAGCACCTGGCCGGCGTCCGGCGTGAGGTCCCCGGCCAGGACCGAGAGCAGCGTCGACTTGCCTGCGCCGTTGGGGCCGACGAGCGCGACGAGCTCGCCGGGCCCCACCGCGAGGTCGACGTCGCGGAGCACGGGGCGCCCGCCGAGGCGCACGTGGACGCCGCGGGCCTCCAGGTGGTCGCCGGTGGCACCGGGGGCGTCCGTGCCGCCGCGCGACAGGATCGAGGGCCTCACGACCAGCCCCCCGCCCCGGCGCGCGCCCGGCGCAGCAGCCAGAAGAAGAACGGCCCGCCGACGAGGCTGGTGAGCATGCCCAGGGGCAGGTCGGCGTAGCTGATGAGGGTGCGGGCCCCGAGGTCGGCGAGCACGAGCAGCAGCGCGCCGCCCAGGGCGCTGGCCGGCAGCAGGAACCGGTGCCCCGGCCCCGCGACGAGCCGGACCAGGTGCGGCACCACGAGGCCGACGAAGGAGACGACGCCGCAGAACGCGACCGCCCCCGCGGTGAGGACGGCGACGACCACGACCGCGACCAGCCGCAGCCGCTCGACGTCCACGCCGACGTGGCGGGCCGCCCGGTCACCCAGGGCCAGCAGGTCGAGGGGCCGCGCGAGGGCGAGCGCGGCGAGCAGCCCGGCGCCCACCATGGGCGCGACGACGGCCACCTGGGCCCAGCGGGCGCCGTTGAGGCTGCCGAGGGTCCAGAAGGTGATCTCCTCGCGGGCCGAGGTGTCGCTCCAGAAGAGCAGGAAGGCCAGCCCGGCGTTGGCGACGGCGTTCACCGCGATGCCGGTGAGCACGAGGGTGACCACCTCGGTGCGGCCGTGGTCGCGGGAGAGCAGGTAGACCAGCAGCGTGGTGGCCAGGCCCCCGGCGAACGCGGCCAGCGGGACGCTCCAGGAGCCGGCGAAGGTGAGGCCGAGGGAGATGACCGTCGCCGCGGCCACGGCCGCGCCGGCCGAGACGCCGACGACGGCGGGCTCGGCCAGCGGGTTGCCGAACACCCCCTGCATGAGCGCGCCGGCCGAGGCCAGCGCCGCCCCGGCCACGACCGCCATCGCGACCCGCGGGAAGCGGACGGTCCAGAGGGTGACGTCGCCCAGCGGGTGCGTCGGCAGCGGGAGGACGTCGATCCCCACCCGGTGCAGCAGGCTGCCCAGCACCTCGCTGGGCGGGACCTCGAGCTGACCGGTCCCGGCCGCCAGCACGACGGCGGCCAGCAGCGCCAGCGCGAGGCCGACGAGCGCGAGGCCACGGGCGCCCCGCCGGCGTCCGGCTGCGGGGTGCGCCGCCACCTGCCCCGCCGAGGCGGGTCGGTCGAGCGCCGCCGGCCGCGGCTCCACCGCGGTCACGAGTCGGCCCCCGCCGCCGCGGCGGGCGCGTAGACGGCGACGGCCAGCGCCTCCAGCACCTGCGCGGTGAGCGGGCCGTAGCCGAGGATCTCGGAGTCGTCCATGGTGACGATCCGCTGGTTCTCCCCCGCGGGGGTCGCGGCGAGCGCGGGCAGCCGCTCGAGCAGCCCGTCGACCCCGCCGGCCGACTCCAGCCCGTCGGTCATCATGAGCACGAGGTCGGGCTGGGCGGCGGCGAGGGCCTCGGAGGTCACCGAGCGCATGCCCTTCCAGCCGATCTCCTCGGCGACGTCGTAGCCGCCGAGCGCGTCGATGAGCGAGTCCGCCCCGGAGCCCTCCCCGAAGAGGTAGTAGACGTTCGCCTGGCCGCGGACGTACAGGAAGACGATCCGCAGCTCGTCGCTCTCGTCCGTGGGCGCGATCGCGTCGATCTCGGCCGTGGCCTCGGCGACCTGCGCCTGGGTACGCCGGGCCAGGCGTCGGCCGGCCGCCGGGACGCCGAGCGCGGCCGCCACCTGCTGGGTCAGCTCGCCGACGTTGTCGAGGCTGCGGTCGGAGTCCACGACCACGACGGGCACGCCCGCGTCGCGGAGCTGGAGCACGACGTCCCACGGGCCCAGCGAGGTGTCGGTGATGATGAGCGTCGGGTCCAGCGCCAGGATCGCCTCGGCCGAGAGCTGGTGGCCGTTGGTGGTGACCAGGGGCAGGTCGGCGGCCTCGTCGAAGGTCGTCGACACGTCGCGGCCGACCAGGCTGTCGAGCATCCCGAGCTCCGCGACGGTGCGCGCGAGGGTGCCGTAGACGTCGAGGGCGAGGACGCGGCTGTCGTCGGTGACCGTGACCTCGGTGCCCTGCACGTCGGTGACGGTGGCGGGCAGCTGCGGGGTCTGCGCCCGGACCGGGTCGAGGGAGTCGTCCGCAACGGTGGCGGTGACCGCCCCGGTCCAGTCCCGCACGTCGTCCAGGAGGTCGTCCCCGACGTCGGCGAGGGCGGGGGTGGCGGCGCCCGCGTCGCCGGACCCGCTGCTGCCGGCTGCGTCGGTGGCGCTGGTGGCGCCGGGCCCGGTGCAGCCCGCGAGCAGCACGGGGACGAGCAGGAGCAGGGACGCCACGCAGGCGCGCCTCCTGCCGGTCAGGAGCCTGGTCGGGCGGGGCATCGGGGACCTCGTTCCGCTGGTCGAGACAGGTTTTCGACACCTGTCCCATCGGGGTTAGGTGAGGCTAACATAAATAAGGCAACCCTCACCTAACCTGTTCACCGACTACAGTGACCGCACCACCGGGCCCGACCCGGCAGACGAGAGGCACCCATGAGCACCCCTGCCCCCGCCATCCCGCTCCCCACCACCGCACCCCTGTCGGTGGCGATGCGCGACGGCTCCCGCGCCGAGCACGAGGCCGCCGAGTCCTCCGCCTTCATGGCGACGCTGCTGGACGGCGGCATCGAGCCGTCCGGCTACGCCGCCTACCTGCGCCGCCTGCGCCGCGTCTACGAGGCCCTCGAGCGCGTCGGCCGCGCGTGCGCCGCGGACCCGCTGGTGGCCGCGGTCCACGACCCCGCGATCGAGCGGCTCGGGGCCATCGACACCGACCTCGAGCACTGGGCGGCCGGCCCGGGCGCGACGGACCTCGACGAGCCGGTCGACTCCCCCGCCGTCGACGCCTACGTCGCCCGGATCGAGGCCGCCGGCGCCTGGGGCGGCGCCTACGTCGCCCACCACTACACGCGCTACCTGGGCGACCTGTCCGGCGGCCAGGCCATCGGCCGCGTCCTGGAGCGCCACTACGACCTCGACGGCGCCGGCGTGGCGTTCTACGAGTTCCCCGCCGTGCCCAAGCCGAAGCCCTACAAGGACGGCTACCGCTCGCGCCTGGACGCCCTCGACCTCTCCGAGGAGGAGGTCGCCCGCGTGGTCGCGGAGGTGCAGGAGGCCTTCCGACTGAACCAGGCGCTCTTCCTCGAGCTGGACGCCGAGCTCGGGCTGAGCCGAGCGTGAGGCCGTCCTGATCCCCCGCGCTGAGCCCGTCCTGATCCGGCGTGGTGACCCTGGCCGGCGCTTGACCTGGAGCGTGCTCCAGGGACGAGGATGAGCCGGTGAGCACCGTCGACCGGACCTCCCCGCCCCCGCACGCCACCGCCGGGCTGTCGATCGCGGACGCCGCGCAGGCGGTCGGGCTGAGCATCGACACGCTGCGCTACTACGAGCGCGACGGGCTCATGCTGCGACCGGTCCCCCGCTCGGGCGGGGGCCAGCGGCGCTACGAGGACGCCGACCTGCGCTGGGTCCTGCTCGTCACCCGGCTGCGGGCGACCGGCCTGCCCATCCGCGACGTCCGCCGCTACGCGGAGCTCGTGCGGGCCGGCGAGGGCAACGAGGCCGAGCGGCTCGAGCTGCTGCGCGAGCACCGCCGGCACGTGCTCGCGCAGCTGGCCGAGGTCACCGAGCACCTGGGCGCCATCGACGCCAAGATCGGGGTCTACGAGGAGCGGGTCGGTGCCGCGTCCTCGGCCCCTCCCTCGTCCTCTCCCTCCCCCGTTTCCGCACCCGTTTCCTCACCCGCCCGGGGTTGACCTGGAGCGCGCTCCAGGGGGTTCGGTGGGTCTATGACCGACGCGATCACCACCACCCGCACCCTGGGCACCGCCTCCCCGCTCACCGTCTCCACCCTCGGCCTCGGCTGCATGGGGATGAGCGAGTTCTACGGGACGCCGGACGAGGCCGGCGGCCTGGCGACCGTCCGGCGGGCACTCGACCTGGGCGTCACCTTCCTCGACACCGCGGACATGTACGGCCCGTTCACCAACGAGCGGCTCGTAGGCCGGGCGATCGCCGGCCGACGCGACGAGGTCCAGCTCGCCACCAAGTTCGGCAACGAGCGGGCCGAGGACGGCACCCGCCTGGGCGTCAACGGTCGCCCCGAGTACGTCCGCGCCGCCTGCGACGCCTCGCTGGCGCGGCTCGGGGTGGACCACCTCGACCTCTACTACCAGCACCGGGTGGACTTCTCCGTGCCGATCGAGGAGACCGTCGGCGCCATGGCGGAGCTCGTACAGGCCGGCAAGGTGCGTCACCTCGGGCTCTCGGAGGCGTCGGCCGCGACCATCCGCCGGGCCCACGCCGTCCACCCGATCACGGCGCTCCAGACCGAGTACTCGCTCTTCACCCGGCACCTCGAGGACGAGATCCTCCCCGTGCTCCGCGAGCTCGGCATCGGGCTGGTCCCCTACTCCCCGCTCGGCCGCGGCATCCTCACCGGCGCGTGGACCCCCGCCGAGGGCGACTCCCGCTCCAGCGCGTACTTCCCCCGGCTCAACGGGGAGAACCTCACCGCCAACCAGCGCCTCGTGGACGCCCTCACCGCCGTGGCCGACCGCCACGGCTGCACCACCGGCCAGCTGGCCCTCGCGTGGGTCCTCGCCCAGGGCGACGACGTCGTGCCCATCCCCGGCACCAAGCGGGTGCGGTACCTGGAGGAGAACGTCGGCGCGGTCGACGTCGTCGTCCGTCTGGACGCCGAGGACCTCGCCGACATCGAGCAGGCCGTGCCGCGCGGCGCCGTCGCCGGGGACCGGTACGGGGACCTGAGCACCATCGACGCGTGAGGCGGCGGTGGTCGGTGGGTCTTCGGGTGGGTGTTCGCCGACCAGCGGTGCCCCAGCAACCCTTCCGACTCACCCGGTTGCTCACACACCTCGCCACCGCCCCGCAGCTGACCAGCGGTGTCCCAGCAACCCGGTGCGCCTGCCGCCAGGTTGCTCCGCCACCGCCGGCCCCGCGACGTCATACGAACTGTCCGTGGATCACGCCCGGCCGTATGACGTCCCAGCTCTTTCACCCGGGACGTCATGCAGACCGGCCCTACGGCACGCCCGGATGTATGACGTCCCCGGGGGCCACTGACCGGCGCTGCCCCACCAACCCTCCCAGCGACTCGATCGGTTGCTGACACACCGCCCACCCCGGCCACACCGGACCAGCGGTGCCCCAGCAACCAAGTGCGCCTGCCGGCAGGTTGCTCCCCCACCGCCGGCCCCGGACGTCATACGAACCGTCCGTGCATCACGCCCCGACGCATGACGTCCCGGCTGCCCGCCGACCAGCGGTGGCTGAGCAACCCCGCCGACCCGCCGCCCGGTTGCTCACGCACCGCCCCACCACCCCACAGCTGACCGGCGGTGGCCCACCAACCCTCCCAACGACTCGATCGGTTGCTGACACACCGCCCACGCCAGCCACACCACACCAGCGGTGGCTGAGCAACCCCGCCGACCCGCCGCCCGGTTGCTCGCACACCGCCCACCGCCCCGCCGCCAACCAGCGGTGGCTGAGCAACCCCGCCGACCCGCCGCCCGGTTGCTCACACACCGCCCGCACCGCCCACCCACCACCGGCCGGCACACCACCACGAGCCGCGGCTTCAGCACGACAGCCCGGAGCGCACTAGCGTGCGTGTCATGAGCACCGCCGCGGACGTCGACCTCACCGCCCTCCTGGAGCAGGCCCGCGCCTGGGCCGCCGGGGACCCGGACCCGGAGACCCGGGCCGAGCTCGAGGCGCTGGTGGCCACGGTGGAAGGCCGGCAGGACGAGGCGGCCGTCGCCGACCTCGCCGACCGCTTCGACGGGACGCTCGAGTTCGGCACGGCCGGGCTCCGAGGGGCGCTCGGGGCCGGGCCGAACCGGATGAACCGGGTCGTCGTCGGGCGGGCCGCCGCCGGCCTCGCCGCCTACCTGCTCGCGGAGGGCGCCGGCCCGCGGTCGAGCGTCGTGGTCGGCTACGACGCCCGCCGCAACTCCGACGTCTTCGCCCGCGACACCTGCGAGATCGTCGAGGCCGCCGGCCTGCGGGCCCTGCTCCTGCCGCGTCCGCTGCCGACGCCGCTGGTGCCGTTCGCGATCCGCGACCTCGGCTGCGTCGCCGGCGTGATGGTCACCGCCAGCCACAACCCGCCGCAGGACAACGGCTACAAGGTCTACCTCGGCGACGGCTCCCAGATCGTGCCGCCGGCGGACGCCGGGATCGCCGCCCGGATCGCGGAGGTCGGCGACCTCGCCGGCGTCCCCCGCAGCGACGGCTGGCGCACCCTGGACGAGGCGGTGGTCGACCGCTACCTCGACCGCGTCGCCGAGCTGGTCGGGGACGGCCCCCGCGACCTCTCCGTCGTCTACACCCCCCTGCACGGCGTCGGCGCCGCGCCGGTCGCCCAGGTGCTCGAGCAGGCGGGCTTCGCGGCCGCCCAGGTGGTGCCCGAGCAGGAGGAGCCGGACCCGGCGTTCCCCACGGTCGCCTTCCCCAACCCGGAGGAGCCCGGGGCGATGGACCTGGCCCTCGCGCTCGCCGCGCGCACCGACGCGGACCTCGTGGTCGCCAACGACCCCGACGCCGACCGGTGCGCCGCCGCCGTCCCCACCGACGCCGGCTGGCGGATGCTGCGCGGCGACGAGGTCGGCGCCCTGCTGGCCCACCACCTGCTCTCCCGGGGCGCGAGCGGCACGCTCGCGACGTCCATCGTCTCCTCCCAGCTCCTGGGCCGGATGGCCGCGGCCGCTGGGATGCCCTTCGCCGACACCCTCACCGGGTTCAAGTGGATCGGCCGGGTCGAGGGGCTCGCGTTCGGCTACGAGGAGGCCCTCGGCTACTGCTGCGACCCGGAGTCCGTGAAGGACAAGGACGGCGTCTCCGCCCTCCTCCTGCTGTGCGAGCTCGCCGCGGCGCTGAAGGCCGAGGGACGCACGCTGCTCGACGTCCTCGACGACCTCGCGCGCACCCACGGCCTGCACGCCACCGACCAGCTCTCCGTGCGCGTCGCCGACCTCTCCCTCATCTCCGACGCGATGGCCCGGCTCCGGGCCACGCCCCCCACCGACCTCGGCGGGCTCGCCGTCGAACGGGCCGACGACCTGGCGGAGGGCTCGGCGGACCTCCCGCCTACGGAGGGCCTGCGCTACTGGCTGGCCGACGGCGCGCGCGTGGTCGTGCGCCCCAGCGGCACCGAGCCCAAGCTCAAGGCCTACCTCGAGGTCGTGGTGCCGGTGACCGACCTCGGGGACGTCGGTGGCGACGACGAGGACGCCGTGGAGGCCGCCCGGGTCGCCGCGGCCACCCGGCTCGACGCGATCCGCGGCGACCTCTCGCTGGCCCTGGGCCTCTGAGGGAGGTGTCTCTGAGGGAGGGGTCCCTGAGAGACGCAGGACACACAGTCTTCTCGTCTCATGAGAAGCATCGCTGGGCCAGCGCGGGCCCAGGCAGTGTGATGCGACCGTGACGACCAGACCGATGGCGCTCTGCGAGGACCACCTGCCCGCCGGCGCGCCCGCCGTGTTCCTGCCCGCCGCAGTGCGAGCCCTCTACGTCGCCTCCGGCAGCGTGCGGGTCGCCGACGCCGCAGGCTCGCGCTGGCTGCCCGCCGGCACGGGCTGGGTGGGCGACGGGGAGGTCACGCTCAGCGCGGACGCCGACGCGCGGCTGTGGCGGTGGGAGGTCGACGCGCCCGTCCAGGACGGCACCTCACCCGAGGTGGACCCGGCCCGCCACCTCCTCCGCTCCGCGCCTCAGTGCCGCAGCGAGCTCCTGCTCGGCACGCTGGTCGACCTCGACGAGCGGTTCAGCTGGCTCCTGCGCTGCGACACGGTGACGTTCCCGCCCGGCGGCGTGGCCCACACCCACCTGCACCAGGGGCCCGGCCTCCGGGTGGTCGAGTCGGGCAGCCTCGTCATCGAGACCGAGGGCACCGCCCGGACGTACCGGCCCGGCCAGGCATGGGCGGAGAAGGGGGTGCTGCCCGTGCGGGCGCCCTCGGACGCCGAGACCGGGGCCGTCTTCGTCCGCGGCTTCCTGCTCCCGGCCCAGAACCTCGGGACGTCCTCGCTGCGGATCGTCCACGCCGAGGACAGGGCCGCCGGCAACACGCAGTCCTACCGGGTGCTCGCCGAGCAGGTGCTGATCGGGCGCTGAGCCACCCGACCAACCGACCAGCCTGTCAGCCGGCTCAGACGAGCAGCGTCACCACGAGGACGACGACGGCGACGACCAGCAGGCCGATCTCCAGCCACGCCGGCGTCCGCTCGACCTCGGACTCCAGCGCGTCCTGCTCCGCCGTGCGCGGGGTGACGCCGCGGGCGGCCTGCTCCTCGCGGGCGCGGTCGGCGATCCTCTGCTCGACGAAGTCCGCGTAGGCGACCTTCTGGTCCCCGGGCAGGCCCTCGCCCGGCACGGTGCTCATCGCCAGCTCGCGGGACCGGCGGGGCTTGCGGGCGGCCTGGCGCCAGGACCGGCCGACGGCGGGCGAGACGACCTTGCGCTCCCCCACGACGACGATCAGGACCTGCTGCACGAGCGCGGAGCGGATGCCGGCGAGCGGGACCCGCACGGTGTCGAAGGCGTTGACGAGCACCAGCGTGGGGCCCTCGATGCGCAGGCGCGGCTTGAGCATCGTGGCCCAGGCGAGGACGCCGATGAGGGCCGCGACGGCCGCCACCTCGGGGGTCACGCCGGCGTCGAGCACCGCGAGCAGGACCAGCAGGACGCAGATGGCCAGGCCGATCGAGCCGAGCAGCCGCCCCGAGGTGGGGTGGAAGCGCTCGACCTGCGTGGGGTCGGCCGGGGTCCGCGGGTCGGTCATGGCGCCAGGCTACGGGTGGGCGCCCCGCGCGCCCGTCCCTGGCCCTGCGCTGGCCCTGCGCTGGCCCTGCGCCCGCCACCACGCAGGATCACGCAGGCCCCGCGCCGACGGGCGCTGCGCACAGCCGGGACCTATGCTGGCCCGTCGTGAGCACCGACAGCCCTGACACCACGGACAGCACCGTTCCGACGCCCGCCGCGGTGGCCCGCGCGATCGACCACACGCTGCTCAAGCCCGAGGCGACCCGCGCGGACGTCGCGGCCCTCGTCGCCGAGGCGGCCGAGCTCGGCACCTACTCGGTGTGCGTCTCGCCGTCCATGCTCCCCCTCGACGTGCCCGAGGGCCTCAAGGTGGCCGTGGTCTGCGGCTTCCCGAGCGGGAAGCACACCTCCGCGGTCAAGGCGGCCGAGGCGGCCGAGTCGGTGCGCCTGGGCGCCGACGAGATCGACATGGTCATCGACGTCGGGGCCGCCCGCGAGGGCCGCTACGACGACGTGCAGGCCGACGTGGCCGCGGTGCGCGCCGCGGCACCCGCCCCGACCGTCCTCAAGGTGATCATCGAGTCCGCGGCCCTGGACGACGAGCAGGTCGTGGGCGTGTGCCGTGCCTCCGCCGCCGCCGGTGCCGACTTCGTGAAGACCTCGACCGGCTTCCACCCGGCCGGCGGCGCCACCGAGCACGCCGTGCGGCTCATGAAGCAGACCGTCGGCGACGCCCTCGAGGTCAAGGCCTCCGGCGGCGTCCGCACCCTTGCCCAGGCGCGGGCCATGATGGCCGCCGGCGCCACCCGTCTCGGCGTGTCCGGCAGCCGCGCGCTCCTCGCCGACGCGGCCGGCGAGGCCGCCTCCGGCTACTGAGCGCGTGCGCGCGCAGGTGATCGTCCTCGCCGGGCCGTCGGGGTCCGGCAAGTCCCGGCTCGCGGAGCGGCTCGGGCTCCCGGTGCTGCGGCTCGACGACTTCTACAAGGACGGCGACGACCCGACACTCCCGCTCATCGCGACCGGCGCCAACGCCGGCCTCGTGGACTGGGACCGCCTCGACTCCTGGCTGCTGGACGACGCGCTGGACGCGCTGCGCCGGCTGTGCGCCGAGGGCCGCGCCGACGTGCCCGTCTACGAGATCGCGGCCAACGGGCGCACCGGCACCCGCCCGGTCGACCTGGGAGGGGCACCCCTCTTCGTCGCCGAGGGCATCTTCGCCGCGGACGTCGTGGGGCCCGCCGCGGCCGAGGGCCTGCTGGCCGCCGCCTACTGCGTGCGGCGCAGCGTCGTGCGGACCTTCTGGTTCCGCCTCACCCGCGACCTCCGGGAGCGCCGCAAGCCGCCGCTGGTGCTGGTGCGCCGCGGCCTGGCCCTGGCCCGCGCCCAGCGCGGCGTGGTGGCGGCCGCCGTCGAGCGTGGCTGCGTGCCGCGCAGCCCCGACGAGGTGCGCGCCGAGGTCGCGGCCCTGCTCGCGACCCGCGTGACCCGGGCCTGAGCCGGTGACCGCCGCCGAGCCCCGCTGGCCCGACTGGTCCCGGCTGCGCCAGCCGGACCCGTTCACGTGCGGCCCGTCGTCGGTGGTGCTCGCCCGCTGGGTGCTGGCCGCACGCCGCGACCCCGCCACGCCCTCCCCCGAGGACGGCTTCGCCGGCCGGGTGCTCACGGTCCACCGGCGCGAGCGCGGCTGGTGGCCCCGCTGGCTCGGCATGCCCCCGTGGGCGGTCGCCCGGGCGCTGGCCCGGGAGCCTGGCGGCG
This sequence comes from Nocardioides sp. GY 10127, assembly GCF_004919085.1. Classification (GTDB taxonomy): domain Bacteria; phylum Actinomycetota; class Actinomycetes; order Propionibacteriales; family Nocardioidaceae; genus Nocardioides. The sequence goes on from NZ_STGL01000003.1 coordinate 458,464, forward strand.
CCTGGTCGTGGTGGCGCGGGGTGCGGGCGGTGCGGCGGGGCAGCGTGCACGACGACGTCCTGCGTGCTGCGGGTGCCGGCGTCCCGGTGCCCGTCTTCATCGGCGACCGCCGCACGCCCCGGCACGTCGTGCTGGTCGTGGGCACGCCCGGCGACGACTGGGCCGTCTACGACCCCGCCCGTGGCGAGCTGGGCGCGCTCACGCGCGCGCAGGTCGAGCAGCGGAACCTGCCGCTGGGCCGCTGGACGCGCGTGTGGTTCCCGGTGCTGCCGCAGGGACCGGCCATGCCACGGGACGGGCTCAGAGCGTGAGCACGAGGACCGACACGAGCACCCACGCCACCGGGACGGCCAGGCCGACCCCGAGCAGCACCCGCGCGAGGGCGAAGGACGTGGCTCCGGCCCCGGTCACGTGGTCGGCGCGGGCGAGGACGACCCGGTCGGTGTGGCTGCGGTCGTAGCGCAGCGTGACGGTGTCGCCCACGCGCGGCACCGGCGGCTCGATGCCCGTCATCGTCTCGGCGCGCACGGTGCGCCCGTCGGGCAGGGCCCACGACACCAGGTGGAAGTAGATGGTGCGCGGCTCGCCGGCCACCGCGACGTCCTTGGCCCTGGTCTCCAGGACCTCCCCCTCGACCTCGACGGCACGGGTGTCGAACTCCCGGGCCTCCGCGCGCTGACGCCCGCCCCGCAGGGCGAGCCAGCCCGCGGCGGCCAGGAGCAGCACGGTCACGACCGCGAGCAGGACGTCCACGGGACCCATGACGCTCAGGCCTCGGCCCGCAGCGCCGCGTAGGCGGGCTTGATGACGTCCTCGATGAGCGCGAGCCGCTCGTCGAAGGGCAGGAACGCCGACTTCATCGCGTTGATCGTGAACCACTCGAGCCGGTCGAGGTCGAACCCGAAGGCCTCGACGAGCGCCGCCATCTCCGCGGTCATCGACGTGCGGCTCATGAGCCGGTTGTCGGTGTTGACGGTGACCCGGAACCGCAGGTCGGTGAGCAGCCCGATCGGGTGCTCCGCGATCGAGGGCGCGGCGCCCGTCTGCACGTTGGAGGCCGGTGCGAGCTCGAGCGGGATGCGCTTGTCCCGGACGTAGGAGGCGAGCGGACCCAGCGTGACCGTGCCGTCCTCACCCACCGTGATGTCGTCGACGATCCGCACGCCGTGACCGAGCCGGTCGGCCCCGCACCACTGGATCGCCTCCCAGATCGAGGGCAGGCCGAACGCCTCGCCGGCGTGGATGGTGATGTGCCCGTTGGCCCGCTTCACCTTCTCGAACGCGTCCAGGTGCCGGGTGGGAGGGAAGCCGGCCTCGGCCCCGGCGATGTCGAAGCCGGCCACGCCGCGGCCGCGCCAGGCGTTGGCGAGCTCGGCGATCTCGCTGGAGCGGGCGGCGTGCCGCATCGCCGTGAGCAGCTGGCGGACGACGATCCGGCCGCCCTGCTCGGCGGCACCCTCGTCCAGGCCCTGCTGGACGGCCTCGACGGCCTCGTCCAGGCTCAGCCCGCTCTCGGTGTGCTGCTCGGGCGCCCAGCGCAGCTCGGCGTAGACGACGCCGTCGGCGGCCAGGTCCTCGACGCACTCGCGCGCGACCCGGGTGAGCGCCGGCGCCGTCTGCATCACCGCGACGGTGTGCACGAACGTCTCCAGGTACCGCTCCAGCGAGCCGGAGTCCGCCGCCTCGGCGAACCAGGTCGCCAGCCCCTCGGCGTCGTCGGCGGGCAGCGGGTGGCCGATCTCGCCGGCCAGCTCGAGCACCGTGCGCGGCCGCAGGCCACCGTCGAGGTGGTCGTGGAGGAGGACCTTCGGGGCGCGGCGCACCTGGTCGAGGGTGGGGGTAGGTTGCGCGGGGGTGACGCTCATGGCGTCATCCAACCACCTGGGCGCCCCGCTCCCCCACACGCGCGGGCCGCCGCGACGACCTGTCACCGACCCGCGCACTCCTCCCGGGAGGGACCTCACCGTGATCGTGTTCAGCAGCCTCGAGGACGTCATCGCCACCGCCGGCACCGACCTGGGCGTCTCCGCCTGGCTCGAGGTGGACCAGGCGCGGGTGGACGCCTTCGCCGACGCCACCGGCGACCACCAGTGGATCCACGTCGACCCCGAGCGCGCGGCCGCCTCCACGTTCGGCGGCACCATCGCCCACGGCTTCCTCACGCTCTCGCTGCTGCCGCGGCTCGGGGCGGACGTGTTCCGCTTCGACACCGGCGGCGCCGTCCTCAACTACGGCCTGGACAAGGTGCGGTTCCCCGCCCCCCTGCCGGTCGGCCGCCGGGTGCGCAGCCACGTGCGGCTCGACGCCGCCGAGGAGACCGGCGCGGGCGTGCGGGCGCGGCTGGTCCACACCGTGGAGATCGAGGACCACCCCCGCCCCGCGTGCGTCGCCGAGACGCTGGTGCTGCTGGTGGCCCAGCCGTCCTGAGCCCCGCCGGGGCCTGCCTCAGGCGATCCGGTCGATGACGAGCGGGCCGGGCGTGACGACGGTCCCCGGGGCGGCGATCTCCCAGCCGCCGTCGAGCGAGGCCAGGGCCCGCTCGAAGCGCTCCGGGGTGTCGGTGAGCAGCGTGAACAGCGGTTGCCCGGCCGTCACGACGTCCCCGGGTCGGGCGTGCCAGCGGACGCCGGCCCCGGCCTGCACGGGGTCCTCCTGCCGGGCGCGGCCGGCGCCGAGGCGCCACGCGGCCAGGCCCACGCTCATCGCGTCGAGGCGGGAGAGGACGCCGTCCGTCGGCGCCGTGACCACGTGCGACTCGGCCGCGACCGGTAGCGGGGCGTCCGGGTCGCCGCCCTGCGCGGAGATCATCCGGCGCCAGGCGTCCATGGCGGAGCCGTCGGCGAGCTTCTCGGCGGGGTCGACGTCGGTGACCCCGGCGCCGGCGAGCATCTCCCGGGCCAGGGCGAGGGTCAGCTCCACCACGTCCGCGGGGCCGCCGCCGGCGAGGACCTCGACCGACTCCTCGACCTCGATGGCGTTGCCGGCGGTGAGGCCCAGCGGCACGGACATGTCGGTGAGCAGCGCGGTGGTGCGCACGCCAGCGTCGGTGCCGAGCTCGACCATCGTCCTCGCCAGCTCGCGGGCCTTCTCCAGGTCCTTCATGAAGGCGCCGGAGCCGACCTTCACGTCGAGGACGAGGGTGCCGGTGCCCTCGGCGATCTTCTTGCTCATGATCGAGGAGGCGATGAGCGGGATGGCCTCGACGGTGCCGGTGACGTCGCGCAGCGCGTAGAGCTTCTTGTCGGCCGGGGCGAGGCCGGAGCCGGCGGCGCACACGACCGCACCGACGTCCTCGAGCTGGGCGAGCATGGCCGCGTTGGAGAGCCCCGCGCGCCAGCCGGCGACCGACTCCAGCTTGTCCAGGGTGCCGCCGGTGTGGCCGAGGCCGCGCCCGGACAGCTGCGGCACGGCCACGCCGCAGGCGGCGACCAGCGGCGCGAGCGGGAGGGTGATCTTGTCGCCGACCCCGCCGGTGGAGTGCTTGTCGGCGGTGGGCCGGGAGAGCGCGGAGAAGTCCATCCGCTCCCCCGAGGCGATCATCGCGGCCGTCCAGCGCGCGATCTCGCGGCGGTCCATCCCGTTGAGGAGGATCGCCATGGCCAGGGCCGACATCTGCTCGTGGGCGACCTCGCCGCGCGTGTAGGCGTCGATGACCCAGTCGATCTGGCTGTCGGAGAGTGCGGCGCCGTCGCGCTTGGCGACGATCACCTCCACCGCGTCGTGCACGTCAGTTCCTCGCAGAAGGTGGGGCGGGATCGGGGTTGGTCGTGGGGTGGGCGTGGGGTGGGCGTGGCCCGGTTCTGGGGAGCCTCACGCCCGCACCCGCAGGGACGTGTGCCCCCGCAGGACGAAGGTGCCACGGGGCACGGGGTCGCCGTCGAGGCGCAGCGTCTCGTGGCGGCTGAGCAGGGCGCCGAGCGACTCCGCGAGCTCCATCCGGGCCAGCGGCGCCCCCAGGCAGAAGTGGACGCCGACACCGAACGCGAGGTGCGGGTTGACGGCCCTGTCCAGCCGCATCTCGTCCGGCTCCTCGAAGACGGCCGGGTCGCGGTTGGCCGCCCCCAGCAGCGCGCAGATCTTCTGGCCGGGCTCGACGACCACCGCGGCGTCCCCCGTGCCCACCTCGACGGGCTCGGTGGCGGTGCGCTCGAAGAGCTGGAGCGCGGAGTCGAACCGGAGCATCTCCTCGACGGCCGGCGCGAGCTCGGCCGCGTCGGTCGAGGTGGGGCGCAGCCCGCGGGCGAGCATGGCCGCGAGGCCGTTGCCGAAGACGTTGACGGACGCCTCGTGCCCGGCGTTGAGGAGCAGCACGATGGCCGCGACGACCTCGTCGTCGGTGAGCTCGGTGGCCACCAGGTCGCTGATCAGGTCGTCGGCGGGCAGCCGCCGGCGCGTGGCCGCCAGGTCGCGGGCCAGCGCGGCGAAGTCGGTGGCCGCGCGGACGGCCTCGTCCACGACCTGCTCGCTCGGGGAGACCTCGTACATCCGGACGATCGCCTGCGACCAGTGGCGCAGGTCGGCGGCGTGCGAGGCCGGGACGCCGAGCAGCTCGGCGATGACGAGCACCGGCAGCGGCTCGGCGTACTCGGCGATCACGTCGAAGCCCGCCGGGTCGACGGCGTCCAGGAGCTCGGCGGCGAGCTCGCGCACGCGCGGGCGCAGCCGCTCCACGTGCCCGCGGGCGAACGCGGAGGCCACCGGACGCCGCAGCCGGGTGTGCGCCGGCGGCTCGTTCTCCATCATCTGGTTGCGGTGCAGCAGGTTGAACGGCTCGAGCCGGTCCGCGGGCTGCTTGTCCTGCCAGATCCGGCCGAGCCGGCGGTCCCGCTGGACCTGCCCCACGGTGGCGTGCGCGAACGTCAGCCAGGAGCCGGACGCCTCGTGCCAGGCCACCGGGTGCAGGGCCCGCTCCGCCGCGAAGACGGGGTAGGGGTCGGCGACGAAGGCCGGGTCAGCGAGGTCGATCGAGGTCGTCGGGGCCGAAGGCATCGGGCAGCACCTCCTCCATGGTCCGGACGCCGGAGGCGGTGAGCAGCTCCAGGGCCGCGCCGCCGTTCTCCCACAGCAGCTGGCGGCAGCGGCCGCACGGCATGATCAGCCGCCCGTCCCCGCCGACGCAGACGAAGTGGGTGAGCCGACCGCCGCCGGAGCGGTGCAGCTCGCTGACCAGCCCGCACTCCGCGCAGAGCGCCACCCCGTAGGCGGCGTTCTCGACGTTGCAGCCGGAGACCAGGCGCCCGTCGTCGACGCGGGCGGCCGCGCCCACGGTGAAGCCCGAGTAGGGGGCGTAGGCGTGCCCCATGGCCTCCCGCGCGAGCGCGGTGAGGCCGTCCCAGTCGACGTCCACTAGCCGACGCTGCCCTTGCGGTAGACGAGGCCGTCGGCCGCGGGCGGCCGGAGCCGCTGCGAGGCGAGGCTGAGGACCAGCAGGGTCGCCAGGTACGGGGTGAGGCCGGTGAACTCGCGCGGCACCGTGTCGGTGAGCAGGTACCAGAGCAGGAAGGCGAGGCCGAAGACCCCGAAGAGGCCGGCGCCGACCCACTGCTTGCGCCAGCCGCGCAGCGCGGCCATCGCCAGCAGGCCCAGGGCGACCAGCAGGAGCAGCGCGTGCACCGCCTCGGGGCTGCGCAGCCGGAGAGCGTCGGTGTAGCCGAACATCGCCGAGGCGCCGACGGTGCCCCAGGGCGTCCAGTTGCCGAAGATCATCGCCGCGAGGCCGATGTAGCCGCGTCCGCCGGACTGGTTCGTGACGAAGCCGCTCGCCGAGACCAGCGCCAGGAAGGCGCCGCCCAGGCCCGCGAACGCGCCGCTGACCAGCACGGCGACATACTTGTAGAGGTAGACGTTGACGCCGAGCGACTCGGCCGCCGACGGGCTCTCGCCGCAGGCGCGCAGCCGCAGGCCGAACGGCGTGCGCCACAGCACCCACGAGGTGAGCAGCACGAGCAGCACGATGAGGATCGTGAAGACGGACAGCTTGGTGGAGAGGGCGGCGAGGAAGCCCGCGACGTCCGAGACGAGGAACCAGCCCTGGTCGTTGAGCCAGACCATGGCGTCCGAGAACCCCGGGACCGTCACGTAGGGCAGCGGGTCGAGGCCGGTGAGCTGGCGGGGTCCGCCGTACTGCAGGTCGGAGAAGAACGCCTCCGCCATGAACGTGGTCGCGCCCAGGCCGATGATGTTGATCGCGACGCCGGAGACGACGTGGTCGACGCCGAAGGTGACCGTGGCGACCGCGTGCAGCAGCCCGCCGATGGCGCCGAGCAGGGCCGCCCCCAGGAGCCCGTGCCAGGGCCCGTACCAGTAGGTGAAGTAGGCCGCGCCCCAGGTGCCGAGCAGCATCTGGCCCTCGAGGCCGATGTTGACGACGCCGGCGCGCTCGGACCACAGACCGCCGAGGCCGGCGAGCAGGATCGGGCAGGCCGCGAGGATGGCCGCGCGCAGCGTCGCCTCGGAGGTGATGTCGTCGGTGCCGCTGACGATCCGCACGAGCGAGACCACCGCGAGCACGCCCAGGACGAGCAGCCAGCCCTTGGTGCGGGCCCGGGCGTAGCGCTGGGCGAGCGGCGACGGGCCGCCGGTCGGGGTCGTCGTGGACGGTGCGGGGGCGCTCACGCCGCCACCTCCTGGTTGACGGGCGCGGTGGCCCGGGCCACGGCACGCTGCTCGACACGGCTGCGGGAGCGTCGCACGAGCTCGTAGGCCACGACGACCGCGAGCACCGCGACGCCCTGGGTGATCTGGACGACGCTGGAGGAGATGTCGGTCTGGAGCGTCAGCGAGTTCGACTGCGCCGAGAGGAAGGCGAACAGCAGGGCGCCGAACACCATGCCCAGCGGCTGGTTGCGGCCCAGCAGCGCCACGGCGATGCCGGTGAACCCGAGGCCGGCCTGGAACGTCGTCCCGTAGACGTGCGCGGAGCCGAAGTAGGCCGGCATCCAGATGAGGCCGGCGACGCCGCCGGAGAGCAGCATCGCGACGAGGGTCATCCGCTCCACGCTCACGCCCGAGGCGACGGCCGCGGTCGTGGAGGCGCCGGTGGCGCGCAGGTCGAAGCCGAGGCGGGTGCGCGAGAGGAGCACCCAGAAGCCGACGCCGACGAGGACGGCCAGCAGGTCCAGCGACCAGATCGCGCCGTCGGCCGAGGTGAAGGGCGTCCAGCCGGGCACCCAGGAGGACTCGGGCGCCGTCGCGGTGTTCACCTGGTTGCCGCCGTGCACGCCGTACTTGTCGAGGAAGTAGCTGACGACGATGCCCGCGATCGCGTTGAGCATGATCGTCGAGATGACCTCGCTGACGCCGCGGTAGGTCTTCAGCAGGCCGGCGATACCGGCCCAGGCCGCGCCGACCGCGATCGCGATGACGAGGCCGAGCACGATGTTGACGAACCCGGGCAGCAGAGCGGCACCGACGAAGGTCGCGGCGGCGTAGGAGGCCACCAGGTACTGGCCCTCGACGCCGATGTTGAACAGGTTCATCCGGAAGCCGATCGCCACGGCGACCGCCGAGAGGTAGATCATCGACGACTGGTTGACGATGTTGACCAGGATGCGGTCCTGCGGGACCGCCAGCATGATCGACCAGAAGCTCCCGACGCCCGAGTCGCTGCCCGAGGCGATGATGACGACGCTGGTCGCCACGACGGCGATCGCCACGGCGATCACCGGCGCGAGCAGCCCGAAGAACAGGCTCCTGAGGGCGTTCACTGGTCTCCTCCGGTCATGGCGGCGCCGAGGTCGCGGGGCGTGACCTCGGAGGGGTCGAACTCGCCGACCAGGCGTCCGCGCAGGATGACGTCGATGCGGTCCGAGAGGCCGATGAGCTCGTCGAGGTCGGCCGAGATGAGCAGGACGGCGAGGCCGGCCGCCCGGGCGGCGCTGAGGTGCCCCCAGATCGCCGCCTGCGCGCCGACGTCCACGCCGCGGGTCGGGTGGGCGGCGATGAGCAGCACGGGCTCGCCGCGCAGCTCCCGGCCGATGATCAGCTTCTGCTGGTTGCCGCCGGACAGCGCGCGGGCGGCGGTGTCGATGCCGGGCGTCCGGACGTCGAACTCCTCGACGATGGCGCGGGTGTCGGAACGCGCGCCCTCGCGGTCGATCCAGGGGCCGCGCGAGTTCGGCCGCTCCCCCTGGTGGCCCAGGATGCGGTTCTCCCACAGCGGGGAGTCCAGGAGCAGGCCGTGGCGGTGGCGGTCCTCGGGGATGTAGCCGATGCCGGACTCGCGGCGCTCGCGCGTCGTCCAGCCGGTGATGTCCTCGGTGCCCAGGACGATCCGGCCGGCCGTGGCCTTGCGCATGCCCATGATGGTCTCGACGAGCTCGGCCTGGCCGTTGCCCTCGACGCCGGCGAGGCCGAGGACCTCGCCGCGGTGGATGGTCAGGTCGATGCCGGACAGGACGGCGCGGCCGTCCTCCTCCAGCCCGAGGCCCTCGAGGCGCAGCTGGACCACGTCGGTGACGGTGGACTCCCCCGTGCCCGGGGACGGCAGCTCCGAGCCGACCATGAGCTCGGCGAGCTCACGCTTGGTGGTCTCGGCGGGCACCGCGGTGCCGACCGTGGTGCCGCGCCGCATGATCGTGATGTCGTCGGCGATCGCGAGGACCTCGTCGAGCTTGTGCGAGATGAAGAGCAGCGAGTGGCCGTGCGCGCGCAGGTCGGAGAGGTTGCGGAAGAGCGCCTCGACCTCCTGCGGGACCAGCACCGCGGTGGGCTCGTCGAGGATGATCACCTTCGCGCCCCGGTAGAGGACCTTGAGGATCTCCAGGCGCTGGCGGTCGGCGACGCCCAGCTTCTCGACGAGGACGTCGGGGCGCAGGCCGAAGCCGTAGCGCTCCGAGATCGCCTCGAACTCGCGGCGGGCGGCGCCGCGGATGCCGTGCAGCTTCTCGGCGCCGAGGACGACGTTCTCCAGCGCGGTCAGGTTGTCGGCCAGCATGAAGTGCTGGAACACCATCCCGATGCCCACGGAGATCGCGTCCGACGGGCTCGAGAACCGGCGGGCCTCGCCGCCGATCTCGATCGTGCCGTCGTCCGGCTTCTGGACCCCGTAGAGGATCTTCATCAGCGTCGACTTGCCGGCGCCGTTCTCGCCGACGAGGGCGTGCACGGTGCCGGGGCGGATCAGCACGTCGACGTCGTGGTTGGCCACGACGCCCGGGAACCGCTTGCCGATGCCGGAGAGCCGCACCTCGGGCGCGGCCTCGGCGACGGTCTGCTGCGGGCTCAACGGACCTCCTGCGGGACGGGACCGGCCGGGAGGGCCGGGAAGGGACGGGCACGGCGAACGGGCCCGGGGAGCCGTGGCTCCCCGGGCCCGCACGCTACTTCAGCGCGGAGGGGCGGTCACGCGACCGCCCTCTCGTCACGGGGCGGTGGGCACCGTGATGTCGCCGGACTTGATCTTCGACGCGTACTCGTCGATCTGGTCCGAGACGTCGTCGAGGAACCCACCGGAGGTGGAGTAGCCGACGCCGTCGTTGGTCAGGTCGTAGGTCACGTAGCTGGTGTCGGGCGTGCCCTCGTTGACGGACTTGATGAAGTCGTAGGAGGCCACGTCGACGCGCTTGAGCGCCGAGGTGAGGATGTGCGGCTGCTGCGTGGAGGTCGCGGTGAGGTACTGGTCGGAGTCGACACCGATCGCCCACATGCCGTCGCCGGCCTCGACCGCGGCGTCGAAGACGCCCGAGCCCGAGGCGCCGGCGGCGTGGTAGACCACGTCGGCACCCTTGTCGAACTCACCGGCGGCGGCGGTCTTACCACCGGCCGGGTCGGAGAAGCCCGAGAGGTCGCTCTCCTCGATGTAGGCCACGTCGACCTGGATGTCGGGGTTCACGGCGTGGACGCCGGCGGTGTACCCGGCCTCGAAGGCCTTGATCAGGTCGTTGTGGACGCCGCCCACGAAGCCGACCTCGTCGGTCTGGGTGGTCAGCGCGGCAGCGACGCCCACCAGGTAGGAGGACTCGTTCGCCGCGAAGGAGAAGTAGGCCACGTTGTCGTTGGCCTTCGAGTCGGGGTCGTAGCCGTCGACGACCGCGAAGTTCACGTCCGGGTAGTCCGGGGCGACCGCGTTCACCGAGTCGCTGTAGGCGAAGCCCACGCCGATGATGGCGGTGGCGCCGGCGTCGGCCATCTGGCGCAGGCGGTCCTCGCGGGCGGACTCCGCCTCGCCGTCCTCGGCCTCGCCCTCGACGCAGGAGCCGTCGAACTCCTCGACGGCCTTGGAGACGCCCGCGTAGGCGCTGTCGTTGAACGACTGGTCGCCACGGCCGCCGACGTCGTAGGCCAGGCCGATCATCGGCCCGTCCCCGTCAGCGGTCTTGCAGATGTCGTCGGACGCCGACGAGCTGGCGTCGGTGGCCGACGTGTCGGACTTCTTGCTGCACCCGGTCAGGGCGATGGCCGTCACCACGGCGACAGCGGCGATCTTGGTCGTGCGACGCACGATCCCTCCTCGAAGGACATACTGCGGCGCATCTGGTCCCGCGCGCAGACTGTGCGTCACCTTAGTGGCCACCACAGGACGGTCTCCGCCAGCAGGGCGATGGTTGCGCAGTTGTTACCAACGAGTGATGCGTGGACCGTCGAGCCTCCGGGAACGTCCGGAGTCCCCTGTCGGCCGGAGGGTCGCCTCAGCCGCCGAGCGAGGCCAGGCCGGCCACCGCCGCGCCCGCGAGCATCCGGGCGCCGACGGTGATGGCGCCCTCGTCCACGTGCAGGTCGCCCTGGTGGAGGTCGTAGACCCGCCCCCCGGGCGCGCGGGTGCCGAGGCGGAACATCGCGCCCGGCACGCGGTCGGTGTACCAGCCGAAGTCCTCGCCGCCGAGGCTCTGGCTCGCCTTGTCGGCATGGCCAGGGCCGAGCAGTGCGGTGGCGGCCGCGACAAGCGCCGCGTGGGCGGCGGGGTCGTTGACCACCGGCGGCACACCGCGGTGGTACTCCAGGTGGGCGGTCACGCCGTAGGGCCGGACGATCTCCGGGACGAGCCGGCGGACGAAGTCCTCGCACTCCGCCCAGGCGTCCCGGTCGAGCACGCGGACCGTGCCGGCCAGGAGCCCGTCGCGCGGGATCACGTTGGGTGCGGCGCCGGCGCGCAGGACGCCCCACACGACCGAGACCCCGGCCCGGGGGTCGAGCCGGCGCGACAGGATCGCCGGTAGCTCGGTCGTGACCTTGGCGAGGGCGAAGGTGAGGTCGCCGGTGAGGTGGGGTCGGGACGTGTGGCCGCCGACCCCCTCGAGCCGGATCTCGACCATGTCGGCGGCGCTGGTGAGCGGGCCGGGCGTCAGCGCCACCCGCCCGACCTCGACCGCCGGGTCGCAGTGCAGGGCGAAGATCCGCTCGACCCGGTCGAGGTGGCCCTCCTCGACCATGGCCAGCGCACCGCCGGGCATGACCTCCTCGGCGGGCTGGAAGAGCAGCCGCACGCGTCCCGGCAGCAGCCCGGCCGCGTGCACCGCGGAGAGGGCCGCCGCGGCGCCCACGACGCTGGTCATGTGCACGTCGTGGCCGCAGGCGTGGGCGACACCGGGGACGGTGGAGGCGAAGGGCTCCGAGGAGACCTCCTGCACGGGCAACGCGTCCAGGTCGGTGCGCAGCGCGACCAGGGGCCCCTCCTCCCCCAGGTCGGCGACGAAGCCCGACCGGGGCAGCAGGCGGGTGCGCCAGCCCAGCGACCCGACGGCCGCGAGCAGCCGCTCGGTGGTCTGCTCCTCGGCCCAGGACAGCTCGGGGTGGGCGTGCAGCTCGCGGCGCAGCGCCACCAGGTCCCGCTCCCGCTCGGCCACGGTGCCGGCGACGAGGTCGGCGACGGCGGGCGTGAGGGCGGGCGGGGTCAGGGCGGGGGGAGTCGACATGGCGGCTGCCAGTCTAGGGCGCGGACGAGACCGGCCCGTCGGCCCCGCCGACGGCCGGACGGTCCCCGTCGAAGGCCTCCAGCAGCCGGTCCGCGGCGACCGTGGCGGGCAGGGTGCCGGCGAGCACGGCGGCCCGGACGTCGTCCCTGACCTCCCGGACGCCGGGCGAGAGCCGCAGCCGCTGGTCCAGCTCGTCCCGTACCAGCGCCCACGTGAAGTCGAGCTGCTGGGCCGCGCGCCGGGCGGCCAGGCCCTCGGTGCCCAGGTGGTCGCGGTGCGCGCCGACCCGGGACCACAGGTCCTCGACCCCGTCGCCGAGCAGGCCGGAGCAGGTGACGACCGGGGGCGCCCACTCGTCGTGGCCCCGCACCATCCGCAGCGCGCCGGCGAGGTCGCGGGCCGCCGCCCGGGCCTCGACCGCCCGGTCGCCGTCCGCCTTGTTGACGGCGATGACGTCCGCGATCTCGAGGATGCCCTTCTTGATGCCCTGGAGCTGGTCCCCCGTGCGCGCCAGTGTGAGGAAGAGGAAGGTGTCGACCATCCCGGCGACGGTGACCTCGCTCTGCCCCACGCCGACGGTCTCGACGAGGACGACGTCGAAGCCCGCGGCCTCGAGCACCGTCATGGCCTGCACCGTGGCGCGGGCGACCCCGCCCAGCGTCCCGGCGGACGGCGAGGGCCGGATGAAGGCGCCCGGCTCCGACGCCAGGCGGCCCATCCGCGTCTTGTCACCGAGGACGGACCCGCCCGTGCGCACCGACGAGGGGTCGACGGCGAGGACGCCCACGCGGTGACCCTCCTCGACCAGGCGCACGCCCAGGCCCTCGATGAACGTGGACTTCCCGACGCCGGGGACGCCGGAGATGCCCACCCGGACGACGTCCGGGCCGGCGGCGAGGTCGGCGATGCCCGTGAGCAGCGCCCGGGCCATGGCCCGGTGCAGCGGACGGGTGGACTCCACCAGCGTGATGGCCTGGGCGACCTGGGCGCGCCGCCCCGCGCGGACGCCCTCGACGAGGGCGGCCACGCGGGCGGCGGAGCGGTCGTCGAGGGGCTGCCCCGACATCAACGGCCCGTCATCAGTGGCCGAGCTGCGCGCGCAGGTCCGCGAGCAGCCGGAGCGCGGACTCGGCGATCACCGTGCCCGGCAGGAACACCTCGGCGGCCCCCATCTCCTTGAGGGTGGGGACGTCGTCCGGCGGGATGACGCCGCCGATGACCACCATGATGTCCCCGCGTCCCTGCTCGGCCAGCGCTGCGCGCAGCGCCGGGAGCAGGGTGAGGTGACCGGCGGCGAGCGAGCTGACCCCGACGATGTGGACGTCGTTGTCGACCGCCTGCTGCGCGACCTCCTCGGGCGTGGAGAACAGCGGCCCGACGTCGACGTCGAAGCCCATGTCGGCGAACGCGGAGACGATCACCTTCTGGCCGCGGTCGTGACCGTCCTGGCCCATCTTGGCCACGAGGATGCGCGGCCGACGGCCCTCGGCCTCGGCGAACTCCTCGGTCTCGGCCAGGACCTGGGCGACGGCGGAGCCGCCCTCGCCCTCGGCGGCGGTGTCGCGGTACACGCCGGAGATCGTACGGATGACGGCCTGGTGGCGGCCGTAGACCTTCTCCAGCGCGTCGGAGATCTCCCCGACGGTGGCCTTGGCGCGCGCGGCCTCCACGGCCAGCCCGAGGAGGTTGCCCTCCAGGCCGGAGCCGGCGCCCTGCTCCGCGGCGTTGGTGAGCCGCTCCAGGGCGACCGAGACGGCCTCGGCGTCGCGCTCGGCGCGCAGGCGCTCGAGCTTGGCGATCTGGGCCCGGTAGACCTCGTCGTTGTCGACGCGCAGGACGTCGAGGTGGTCCTCGGCGGCCGGACGGTAGGTGTTGACGCCGATGACCTTCTGGGCCCCGGAGTCGATCCGCGCCTGGGTGCGGGCGGCCGCCTCCTCGATGCGCATCTTCGGGATGCCCTGCTCGATCGCGGAGGCCATGCCGCCGGCGGCCTCGGCCTCCATGATGTGCGCCCAGGCCTTCTCGGCGAGGTCGTGGGTGAGCTTCTCGACGTAGTACGAGCCGGCCCAGGGGTCGATCGTCCCGGTGGTGCCCGACTCCTGCTGGAGCAGCAGCTGGGTGTTGCGCGCGATGCGGGCCGAGAAGTCGGTCGGCAGCGCGATCGCCTCGTCGAGGGCGTTGGTGTGCAGCGACTGGGTGTGCCCCTGGGTCGCCGCCATCGCCTCGATGCACGTGCGGCCGACGTTGTTGAAGACGTCCTGCGCGGTGAGCGACCAGCCCGAGGTCTGGCTGTGCGTGCGCAGCGAGAGCGACTTGGGGTTCTTCGGGTCGAACTCGCGCACCAGCCGCGCCCACAGGGCCCGGGCGGCGCGCATCTTGGCGACCTCGGAGAAGAAGTTCATCCCGATGGCCCAGAAGAAGGACAGCCGCGGGGCGAACGCGTCGATGTCGAGGCCCGCCGCGAGGCCGGCGCGGATGTACTCCACGCCGTCCGCGAGCGTGTAGGCGAGCTCGAGGTCGTTGGTGGCCCCCGCCTCCTGCATGTGGTAGCCGGAGATGGAGATCGAGTTGAACCGCGGCATCCGGGCGGCCGTGAACGCGAAGATGTCGGAGATGATCCGCATGCTCGGGGCCGGCGGGTAGATGTAGGTGTTGCGGACCATGAACTCCTTGAGGATGTCGTTCTGGATGGTCCCGCTCAGCTGCTCCGGCCTCACCCCCTGCTCCTCGGCCGCCGCGATGTAGAGGGCGAGCACGGGCAGGACGGCGCCGTTCATCGTCATCGACACCGACATCTGGTCCAGCGGGATGCCCTCGAACAGCGTCCGCGCGTCGTAGATGGAGTCGATGGCCACCCCGGCCATGCCGACGTCGCCGCGCACGCGCGGGTGGTCGGAGTCGTACCCGCGGTGGGTCGCCAGGTCGAAGGCGACCGACAGGCCCTTCTGGCCGGCCGCGAGGTTGCGCCGGTAGAACGCGTTCGACTCCTCGGCGGTGGAGAAGCCGGCGTACTGCCGGATGGTCCACGGCTGGGTCGTGTACATGGTCGGGTAGGGCCCGCGCAGGAAGGGGCTCAGGCCCGGCAGCGTGTCGAGCGCGTCGAGCCCGTCCAGGTCGGAGGAGACGTAGAGCGGCTTGACGGGGATGCCCTCGGGGCTGGTCCACGGCTCGCCGTCGCCCCAGCCCATGTCCCACCGGGCGCCGCGGTGCTCCGACAGGGGCTTGCCCGCGAAGGAGGAGGGGACGGTCATGACAGGTCCTTTCCGGCGAGCGCGTCGCGCGTGCGGGTGAGGAAGGCCAGGGCGTCGACGCCCAGGGCGCAGGAGTCGTCGGCGAAGTCGGCGGGCTTGCCCGCGACCACGACGCGGGTGGCACCGGCGGCCCGCAGGGCGGCTGCGGCCTCCGCGCCCCACTCGGCGTAGGCCGGGTCGGTGCCGGCGAGGACGACGACCGGCTGACCGGCGTACGCGGCCACCAGGTCGTCGGGACCGGTGGTGGCGCCGGCGACGTCGACGCCGACCCCGCCGGCGGCCAGCAGGTTGGTGGCGAAGGTGGCCCGAGCCGTGTGCGCCGCGACCGTGCCCAGCGTGGCCAGGAAGGCGTGCCCGATCGCCGGCTCGTCGCGCAGCGCCTCGAACTCGCGGGCCCACCCGACGACGTCGGCGAAGGCGTCCGAGGGCTCGCGGACGAGCAGCCCCTCGGCGAGGTTGGGGAACTCCGAGACGCCCGTGACCGGGCGCTTGCGGGTGGCCACCAGGCGGTCGCGCTCTGCCACCGTCGCCGCGACCTTCTCGGCGAGGACGGCGGCGTTGGGCCCGTGCAGGGTGTCCAGCTCGCCCAGCACCTCCCACGCCGCGACCGCGAGGTCGTCGGTGAGTCGCTCGATCGCGTAGGAGCCGCCGGCCGGGTCGCTCACGCGGGCGACGTGCGACTCCTCGACCAGGAGGTGGGAGGTGTTCCGGGCGATCCGGCGGCCGAACGACTCCGAGCGGCCGAGCGGGGCGTCGAAGGGCAGCACCGTCACCGCGTCCGCCCCGCCGACGCCGGCGGCGAAGGCCGCGACGGTGGTGCGGAGCATGTTCGTGTGGGCGTCGTAGCGCGTCATCATCGGCCGGCTGGTGACGGCGTGGACGCGGGTGGGGCCCAGTGCTCCCCCGCCGCTGCTCAGCTCGAGCACCCGCGACCACAGGCGGCGCACCGCGCGCACCTTCGCGAGCGAGACGAGCTGCTCATCGGTCACCGCGACGCGGAGCTCGACCAGCCCGGCCGCTTCGGCCGGGGCGATGCCCGCGGCCTCGAGGACCCGCAGGACCCGCGCGCCGGCGGCCAGGACGTAGCCGAGCTCGGTGGCGTCGGAGGCACCGGCGTCGTGCACGCGGGTGCCGTCGACCACGACGCCGAGCACGTCCGCCTGCGCGGCGAGCCGGGCGCCGGCCACGAGGGCCTCGGGCGCGGCGTCCGCGGGGATGCCGAGGTTCGTGCCGGGGGCCGCCTGCGTCTCCCCCAGCAGGGCGAGGAAGGCGTCGGCCACCGCGAGCGGGGCCGCCGGGGCGTCCAGGACGACCGGGGCGAGGTCGAGCAGCACGCCGTCGAGCCGGGCGAGGAGCGCCTCGGCGAGGCCCTCGCCGGTCGCGGTCTCCTCGTCGAGCTGGAGCCAGAGCGAGGTGACCCCGCCGTCCAGGTCCTCCAGCGCCGCGTCGCGGGCGAGCGCCGGCGCCTGCGGCTCGATCAGCGCGCGGACGTCCCAGGCGCCGTGGCGCACCGGTCGACCCGACGTCCACAGGTCCTCGACGCCGGCGGCCGTGCCCAGCGGGGTCACGTCGATGCCGTCGAGGGTGCGGCGGGTCAGCTTCTGCCACACCGCGGAGTCGGGGTCGTCCTCGCCGAGCCGGCGGGCCTTGCGGAGCACGGCGGCGGCCGCCGACTCCCAGGCCTCGACGGGTCGGTCGTCGCCCGGGCCGGCGAGGGCGAGGGGGCCCTCGTCCGGTGCCTGCGTGGCGGGAACCTCGGGTTCGCTCATGCCTCGGACCCTAGGGCCGTCAAGTGGCGCCCGCCACAGGTTGTGACCTGCTCGACGCCTGCCGCGCAACACGAGGGAAACACGCCCCGCCGACCTCGCCGTTCGTCCCGCCCGGCGAGGACCGAAGGCCTCGCGCCCGCGCGCGCGAACAAGACGGTCGAGGGCCCGGCCCCACGCCTGTGAAGGCGACCAGGGACCTGAGTCCCTTCTGAGAAGTACGGACGGAGGCTAGGCAACCCTTAGGAAGGTGGGGCTAACCTGGATCCCGTGAGCATCGTGGCACCGCACCCGACCGCCGTCGTCCGCGCCCCCCAGGGGTCCGCGCGGGACGCGGCGACGCCGGCTCCCCTCGCCGGGTTCCGCCCGGGCAGCACCGTCCGCCTCGCCGGCATCGGCCTCGCCGGGGCCGCCCGGCGCCGCCTCGCCGAGCTCGGCATCCGCCAGGGCAGCGAGCTCCGGGTCGTCTCCCGCACCAGCGGCGGCGGACGTCTCGTCGCGCTCGACCACGCGGGGACGCGGCACGCCGCGCTCGACGCCGGCACCGCCGGTGCGCTGCTCGTGCACGCGCTCTGAGCCGCCCCGTGGCCACGCAGCACACCCCCGCTCCCCGCCCCGACGCCGCCGACCTCGACCCCGACGTCTCCGCGCTGACCGTCACGCCGACGGCCTCCTGCCACAGCGACACCGGCGGCCGTGCGGCCCCGGCGGGCTCCCCCGTCCTGGCCCTCGTCGGCGCGCCCAACTCCGGCAAGTCCACGCTCTTCAACGCCCTCACCGGCGGCCACCGGACGGTGGGCAACTGGCCGGGCACGACGGTCGAGGTCGGCCGCGCCGCCTGGGACCTGCCGGTCGGCGCCTGCGGCTGCGCGACCACGTGCACGCCCGGCTGCACCTGCGGCTGCCCCGGCGACGCCCCGCTCACCGCCGAGCTCCTGGACCTCCCCGGCGCCTACAGCCTCACCCCCGCCTCCCCCGACGAGGCGCTCACCCGCGAGCTGCTGGTCTCGGCGGACCCGCCCGACCTCACGGTCGTCGTGGTCAACGCCCTCGCGCCGGCCCGCGGCCTGCACCTGGTCGCCGAGCTCCGCGAGGAGGGCCGTCGCCTGCTCGTCGCGCTCACCATGATGGACGTGGCCGCACGCCGCGGCCTCTCGGTCGACCCCGCCGCGCTGGCCACCGGCATCGGCGCCCCCGTCGTCGCGCTGGACCCGCGCCGCCGCTCCGGCGGGGACCTGCTCGGCGAGGCCGCCCGCGCGGCCCTGTCCGCCGCCCCGCTGGCCGCACGCTCCTTCGGCGAGCTGCCCGAGGACCCCGACGAGCTCGACCTCGCCGACGAGCGCTTCGCGTGGGTGGAGGCCGCCTGCGCCGACGCTGTGACGCTGTCCTCCTCGGCCCGGCCACCGCTCGGCGAGCGCGTCGACCGCTGGCTCACCGCCCCCGTCGTCGGCCCCCTCTTCTTCCTCGGCGTCATGTGGCTGGTCTTCCAGGCCACCACGACCGTCGCGGTGCCCCTCCAGGACCTGCTCGACCGCCTGATCTCCGGCCCGGTGAGCTCGCTGGCGCACGGTGCCCTCTCCCTCGTGGGCCTCGGGGACACCTGGGTGAACGGGTTCGTGGTCGACGGGCTGATCGCCGGCGTCGGCACCGTCCTCACCTTCGCCCCGCTGATGGCGATCATGTTCGCCTGCCTCGCGCTGCTGGAGGACTCGGGCTACCTGGCCCGCGCCGCCGTCGTCACCGACCGGACGATGCGCCGGCTCGGCCTGCCCGGCAAGGCCTTCCTCCCGCTGGTCGTCGGCTTCGGCTGCAACGTCCCCGCCATCTCCGCCACCCGCATCCTCGGCGACGCCCGCCAGCGCATCCTCGTGACGCTGCTGGTGCCGTTCACCTCGTGCAGCGCCCGCCTCACCGTGTACGTGATGCTCGCGGCGACGTTCTTCCCCGCCCACGCCGGCACCGTCGTGTTCGGCCTCTACGTCCTCTCGATCGCGCTCGTCATCGGCGTCGGCCTCGTCATGCGCCGGACGCTGTGGCGCACCATGGGCTCCGAGCCGCTCGTGCTCGACCTGCCCGCCTACCAGCGCCCCACCCTCCGGCTCACCCTGTCCCTCACGTGGCTCCGGCTCCAGGGGTTCCTGCGCACCGCGGGCGGCATCATCGTCGTCACCGTCACGGTCGTGTGGCTGCTCCAGGCCCTGCCGACGGGCACCGGCCTGGGCGGGTTCGGCCAGATCGATCCGTCCGACAGCGTCTTCGCCGCCGTCTCCGGCTTCATCGCGCCGATCTTCGCCCCGCTGGGCTTCGCCGACTGGCACACCGTCGGCGCACTCGTGGTCGGCTTCGTCGCCAAGGAGGGCGTGCTCTCCTCGTGGGCCCAGACCTACGCGGCGGCCGACCCGACCGCCGGCGGCTCCTCGGCCGGCCTCTCGCACGACCTGGTCAACGCCTTCGCAGTCTCCTCCGGAGGCCACACCACCGCGGCAGTCCTCGCGTTCCTCGTCTTCCTCCTCGCCTACACGCCCTGCGTGGCGACCGTCGCCGCCCAGTACCGCGAGGTGGGGCTGCGCTGGACCGCCTTCGGCATGGCCGTCCAGCTCGGCGTCGCCTGGCTCCTCGGCCTGCTCGTCTTCACCGTGGGCAGCGTGATCGCGTGAGCGCCTCACCGCTGCGCGACGTCCTCGCCGCCGTCGAGGGCGGGACGACCTCCCGCGCCGGCATCGCCGCGACCACCGGTCTGCGACCCGACGCCGTGGACGCCGCGCTCGACCGGCTCGTCTCGCTGGGCCGCCTCGAGGCCCGCGAGCTCACCGCCGGGTGCCCGTCCAGCGGCTGCGGCTCCTGCGCCAGCGGGAACCCGGACGGCGGCGCCGGCTGTGGCAGCGCCGGCCCGTCCGCGGCCCGCCGCGGCCCGGTCCTCGTCGAGCTGCGCCTGCGTCGTCCGGCATCCTGACCTGGGCCTGACCTGGGCCTGACCTGGGCCTGACCTGGGCCTGACCTGGGCCTGACCTGGGCCTGACCTGGGCGGCGAGGCACCCCTACCGTTGAGCGGGCCGGGGCCGGACCGTCAACCCCTCGCCCCGCACCGTGCCCGAGGCGTATGTCACAGGCCCCCGGGCAAAGCCCACCCGGAGGGAGGGGTACGGTACTCGCCGTGGCAACACCGACTCTCGTCCGAGGAGCGCGTGCGTCGCGCTCGACGATCGCTCTCAAGATCCTGATGGCCTCCACCGGCCTGGTCTTCATCGCTTTCGTCCTCCTGCACATGTACGGCAACCTCCACGCCTTCGCCGGCGAGGAGAACTTCAACGAGTACGCGGAGCACCTGCGCACGATCGGGGAGCCGATGGTTCCCTACGGCGGCGTGCTGTGGATCATCCGCATCGTCCTCATCGTCTCGCTGGTGGCCCACGTCTGGAGCGCCTCGCAGCTCTGGCGCCGCTCCAACGAGGCCCGCCGGACCAGGTACGCGGTGAAGAAGAACGTCCACTCCTCGCTGTCCTCCCGGACGATGCGCTGGGGCGGCGTCACGATCCTGCTGTTCCTGATCTGGCACCTGCTGGAGTTCACCATCGGCAAGGTCAACGTCGCCGGTGGCGCCACCAACAACCCCTACGAGCTCCTCGTGGACTCGTTCCAGGTGTGGTGGCTGACGATCATCTACCTCGTGGCGATGGTCGCCCTCGGCCTCCACCTGCACCACGGCACCTGGAGCGCGATGCAGACGCTCGGCTTCACCGGCTCGCCGATGGCCCGCCGCCGCGCGAAGATCGCCGGCTGGGTCGTGGCGGTCGTGATCGCCGGCGGCTTCTCGCTCGTGCCGCTCTTCACGCTCTTCGGCGTGATCACCTACTGACCCCCCGCTGAGAGAGGACACCTCCATGGCTTCCACTGCCGACGTCAGCGGTCTCACCCAGCTGAACTCCCCCTCGGAGCAGAACTCCGACGACGCCCGCGGCTACTACACGCTCGGCGAGAAGATCGCCGACACGAAGGCGCCCAAGGGCCTCATCGCGGAGCGCTGGACCAAGCACAAGATGGACAACCGGCTGGTCAACCCGGCCAACCGACGCAAGATGAGCGTCATCATCGTGGGCACCGGCCTCGCCGGTGGTGCCGCCGCCGCCACCCTGGGCGAGGCCGGCTACCACGTGAAGTCCTTCTGCTACCAGGACTCCCCGCGCCGGGCGCACTCGATCGCCGCGCAGGGCGGCATCAACGCCGCGAAGAACTACAAGGAGGACGGCGACTCCACGTACCGCCTCTTCTACGACACCGTGAAGGGCGGCGACTACCGCGCCCGCGAGTCGAACGTGTACCGGCTGGCCGAGGTCAGCGCGAACATCATCGACCAGTGCGTCGCGCAGGGCGTCCCGTTCGCCCGCGACTACGGCGGCCTGCTGGACAACCGCTCGTTCGGCGGCGTGCAGGTCTCCCGCACGTTCTACGCCCGCGGCCAGACGGGTCAGCAGCTCCTCATCGGCGCCTACCAGGCCATGGAGCGCCAGGTCGCCGCCGGCACCGTCGAGGAGTTCAAGCGCCACGAGATGCTCGAGCTCATCGTCGTGGACGGTCGGGCGCGCGGCATCATCGCCCGCGACCTCGTCACCGGCGAGATCGAGACCCACATGGCCGACGCCGTCGTCCTCGCCTCGGGCGGCTACGGCAACGTCTTCTTCCTCTCCACCAACGCGATGGGCAGCAACGTCACCGCGTCGTGGCGGGCCCACCGCAAGGGCGCCTACATGGCGAACCCCTGCTACACGCAGATCCACCCGACCTGCATCCCGGTCTCCGGCGACCACCAGTCGAAGCTGACCCTGATGAGCGAGTCGCTGCGCAACGACGGCCGCATCTGGGTGCCGAAGAACCGCGAGGACTGCACCAAGGACCCGCGCGACATCCCGGAGGAGGACCGCGACTACTACCTGGAGCGGATCTACCCCTCCTTCGGCAACCTGGTCCCCCGCGACATCGCCTCCCGCCAGGCCAAGAACGTCTGCGACGAGGGTCGCGGCGTCGGCCCGATGGTCGGCGACTTCCGCCGCGGTGTGTACCTGGACTTCGCCGACGCGATCAAGCGCCTCGGCGAGGACGCGGTCCGCGAGAAGTACGACAACCTCTTCGACATGTACGCGCGGATCACGGGCGAGAACCCCTACGAGACGCCGATGCGCATCTACCCCGCCGTGCACTACGTCATGGGCGGCCTCTGGGTCGACTACGACCTGCAGTCGAACATCCCCGGCCTGTTCGTGGCCGGCGAGGCGAACTTCTCCGACCACGGCGCCAACCGCCTGGGCGCCTCCGCGCTCATGCAGGGCCTGGCGGACGGCTACTTCGTCCTCCCGAACACGATCCGCGAGTACCTCGCCGACGCGCCCTTCCCGGCCGTCGACGAGACCGACGCGGCCGTGGTCGAGGCCCGTGAGTCCGTCGAGCAGCGGATCAACACCTTCCTGTCGATCAACGGCACCCGCAGCGTGGACAGCTACCACAAGGAGCTGGGCAACATCATGTGGGAGTACTGCGGCATGGAGCGCACGGAGGAGGGCCTGCGCAAGGCGATCGACCAGATCCGCGAGCTGCGGGCCGACTTCTGGTCGAACCTGAAGGTGCTCGGCACCAACGACAGCCTCAACCAGAGCCTGGAGAAGGCCGGCCGCGTGGCCGACTTCCTCGAGCTCGGCGAGCTCATGTGCATCGACGCCCTCAACCGCCGCGAGTCCTGCGGCGGCCACTTCCGCGCCGAGTCGCAGACCGAGGACGGCGAGGCCCTGCGTCACGACGACGAGTTCTCCTACGTCGCGGCCTGGGAGTTCGGCGGCGACGGCGGCCAGCCGGTGCTGCACAAGGAAGACCTGATCTACACCGCCATCGAGATGAAGCAGCGGAGCTACAAGTGAGACTCACCCTCAAGATCTGGCGGCAGGCCAACGCGACCGCGGACGGGTCCCTCAAGACCTACGAGCTCGACGGCGTCTCCGAGGACATGTCCTTCCTGGAGATGCTCGACGTCCTCAACGAGAAGCTCAACACCGAGGGCGAGGACCCGGTCGCGTTCGACCACGACTGCCGCGAGGGCATCTGCGGCATGTGCTCGCTGATGATCAACGGCGAGGCGCACGGCCCGGAGGTCACCACGACCTGCCAGCTGCACATGCGCTCGTTCAACGACGGCGACACCATCACGATCGAGCCGTGGCGCGCCGGGGCCTTCCCGATCGTCAAGGACCTGATCGTCGACCGCTCCGCTTTCGACCGCATCATCGCCAGCGGCGGCTTCATCAGCGCCAACACGGGCTCCGCGCCCGAGGCGAACTCGGTGCCGGCGCCCCGCGACAAGGCCATGCGCGCCTTCAACGTGGCGACCTGCATCGGCTGCGGCGCGTGCGTCGCCGCCTGCCCCAACGGCTCGGCCTCGCTCTTCCTCGGTGCGAAGATCACGCACCTGGGCGAGCTCCCGCAGGGCCAGCCGGAGCGCTGGGACCGCGTGGTCTCCATGGTGGGCCAGCACGACGCCGAGGGCTTCGGCGGCTGCACCAACATCGGTGAGTGCGCGGGCGCCTGCCCCAAGGAGATCCCGCTCGACGTGATCTCGCAGCTCAACAAGGACCTGCGCACCGCGCTCAAGCACGGTCACTGATCCGACACGCTCAGCGCGAAGGCCCCCTCCCGTCCCGGGAGGGGGCCTTGGTCGTCGTGGGAGGCGCGGGTGGGCGCCTCAGCGGAGCCGGGGCCGCTCGGGCCGGGGCCTGTCAGCGGGTGCGCAGACGGCGGACGAGCGCCACGACCGCCAGGGCGGTGGCGGAGCCCGCCGCGAACGGGGCCTGCCAGCCGCGTCCCTGTTCCTCGACCGGCAGCACGGACGTCCCGTCCCCACTCGGCAGGGGCGGGCCCTGCACGGGGGTGCCGTCGGCCAGCCGCAGGCGCCGGGCGCGCGCGTCCTGCGCGGCGGTGGTCGTGAACGCCCAGCAGGCGGCGTAGAGCACGAGCCGGCTGAAGTAGTTGATCCAGACGAGGACGACGAGCGCGATGCCGAACGCCTGACCGGCCGCCTGGGTGCTGACCGCGGCCAGCAGGGTCGACGCCAGCTGCTTGAGCACCTCGAAGAGCAGGGCGCCCAGCACGGCACCGCCGACGAGCGAGCGCTGGGGCACGTCCTGGCCCCCGAGCAGCCGGAACATCCAGTAGAAGAGCAGGACGTTGGCGGCGATGCCGATGAGGTAGGTCAGGCCCGAGACGAGCCAGCCCAGCGCCGTGTCGAGCTCGAAGAACGACAGGATGCCCGGGGCGAAGCGGCTGATCATGCCGGAGACGCCGACCGAGACCAGCAGGGTCGTGCCCAGCAGCGCCAGCGCCACGAGGTCGCGCAGCTTGCCCGGGACGAAGCCGAGCCGCTCGTCCTCCGGCTGCTCGAACACCGCGCCCAGGGCGCGGCGCAGGGCCGAGACCCAGCCGAGTCCCGAGTAGAGGACCGCCACGAAGCCGATGAGGCCGGCCCAGCCGCTGAAGGTGCGGAAGTCGCTGAGGGCCAGCTGGTTCGAGCCGGTGCCGATGATGCCGGGGAACAGGGCGCTGATGGCCTGGCGCAGCGCGTCGTTGGCGTCCGGCCACACGTTCGAGATGACGCCCACGACGAAGAAGGCGATGGCCAGCACCGGGAAGAAGGAGAGGAACGCGAAGTACGTGACGGCGCCGGCCTGCTGCGCGGCGAAGCTGGAGCCGTAGTGCTGCTGCATGCGGATGAGGTGGTCGAGCCAGGGGGCACGTTCCCGCACCTCGCTCACGCCGTCGGTGGCACGGTCCTTCACCGTGGAGACGGACAGGCTCATGCGGACGCACCCCCGGCCGCCGCGAGGGGGAACCGCCGGGCGACCTGCCAGCCGCGCTCGTCGTCCAGGAGCCACAGGGAGAGGTCGGCGACGTCGAAGTCGCACTCGAACCCGGCGAGTTCCTCCTCGGCCGCCTGGAGGGCCTCCTCGGGCACGTGGTGGGCCACCGTGACGTGCGGGTGGTACGGGTAGGTGGCCTCGACGGCCAGCGGGCCGGAGCGGACCTCGTGCTCGAGCTGCCGGCAACCGCCCTCGCCCTCGGCGAGCGCCACGAAGACGACCGGGGAGACCGGGCGGAAGGTGCCCGTGCCGCTGAGGCGGACGTGGAACGACTCGACCCGGGACGCCGCGGCCCCGAGGTGCTCCTCGACGCCCGCCAGCACGTCGTCGTCGACGTCGAGCGGCGGGACGAGGGTGATGTGGGTGGGGATGAGGGACGCGCTCGCGTCGCCGTTGTCCTCCCGGAACCCCTGGAGCTCGCTCGCCCAGGGCTCGGGGACGGCGATGGCGACGCCGATGGTGGGCATGGGCACGTCCCTACTGTTCTACGCCGGCGGGGCGACGAAACCCACCCGGGAGTAGACGTCCTTGAGCGTGCCCGCCGCGACCTCGCGCGCCTGCTCGGCGCCCTTGCGCAGGACCTCGGTGAGGTAGGCCTGGTCGTCGAGGAGCTCGAGCGTCCGGTCGCGGAACGGGGTCACGAACCCGACCACGACCTCCGCCAGGTCCTTCTTCAGGTCCCCGTAGCCCTTCCCGCCGTACTCCTCGACCAGGTCGGTGACGCTGCGGGCGGTGAGCGCCGAGTAGATGGTCAGCAGGTTGGAGACCCCCGGCTTGTTCTCCGGGTCGAAGCGAATCTCGGCCTCGGAGTCGGTCACCGCGGAGCGGATCTTCTTGGCCGAGCGCGCCGGGTCGTCCAGCATCTCGATGATCCCGGCCGGCGAGGACGCCGACTTCGACATCTTCGCCGTGGGCTCCTGCAGGTCCGTGATCTTCGCCGTGGCCTTGAGGATGTAGGGCTCCGGGAGCCGGAACGTCTTCTTGTAGCGGCTGTTGAACCGCTGGGCGAGGTCGCGGGTGAGCTCGAGGTGCTGGCGCTGGTCCTCGCCCACCGGCACGTAGTGCGGGCGGTAGAGCAGGATGTCGGCCGCCTGGAGCACGGGGTAGGTGAAGAGGCCGACGCTCGCGGCCCCCTCCCCCTGCTTGGCGGACTTGTCCTTGAACTGGGTCATCCGGCGCGCCTCGCCGAAGCCCGTGAGGCACTGGAGCACCCAGCCGAGCTGGGCGTGCTCGGGGACGTGCGACTGGATGAAGATCGCCGACCGCTCGGGGTCGATGCCCATCGCGAGCAGCTGGGCCGCCGAGCGCAGCGCGCGCTCGCGGAGCACCTTCGGGTCCTGCTCCACCGTGATGGCGTGCAGGTCGGCGATGAAGAAGAACGGCTGGTGGTCGCGCTGGAGGTCCACCCACTGGCGCAGCGCGCCCAGGTAGTTGCCGAAGTGGAACGAGTCGGCGGTCGGCTGGATGCCGGAGAGGACCCTGGGTCGCGCGCCTCCGGTGGCAGCAGGGACCTCGACCTGGGGCTGCGTCGTCGCCATGCGCCCATTCTCGCTGATGAGCCGCCCGAGTCGTCCCGCGGGTCCACAGGCGGGCGCGGGGCGGGCGCGGGGCGGTCGCAGGGCGGTCGCAGGGCGCGCACGGAAGGGTCGGACGAGGGACCGACAGGGGTGCACTGGGGCCTCTGGACTCGCACCACTGGTCTGGACCTGTCCGGTCTGGACCAGTGGTGGTCCAGACCTGCTGTCGCTCGGCGGCAGCGCCTCCGCCCACACCCCCGCCCACCTGCGGAGACAGAGGTCCGACCCCGTTCCGGTCCAGAGCAGGACCCGCTGGTCCAGCCCGCCCGGCCGACGCGGGTCGCGGCCGCGAGGGAGCTCCTGGGCCCGGACGCCGACAACCAGCCAGCCGGGACGAGCCAGGCGGGACGGGACGGAACGGCCCGGGACGGAGCGGCCCGGGACCGGACGTGTCTCCGACCGGGTTCGGCGGGACGGTCCGAGCGCGTGCCCGAAGCGGCCCGGGCGCGGTCGAGCCTGATCGTCCCGCGGGTGACGGAGACGCCGGCAGGCCGGGACCCGGCACCGGGCACGACGCCCGGAGGCGGCCTCCTGCGCCTTCGGAGCCACCCCGGGTCCGGACACGCGCCCCGGGCGCCCGCGCAGGCGCCCGGAACCTCAATTCGGCGTCGAACCACCCTCAAATTGGGTAGATCTTTGGCTGATCTTGAGGTTCGGCCCCCACCTCAAGTACCCGCACGACAGTTGCCGCTCAACGAGCCGCGCCCACCCCTGTCCGGGAATGGCGCGGGAGGGCGTCTTGAGGGAAACAAGACGGGCGCCTTGAGGGCACAGCCCTACCCTTCGCCCCCCTGGCCCCGGGCGAGGGCACGGCACGGACGGACGACCCGAGCGGGGCCACCGCCCGCGGGCCGTCAGAGGACGGCGTGGTCCCCGGCGCGCCGGGCGGCGACCCGCGCCAGCACGATGACCCCGAGGCCCAGGACCGCCAGGACGGCGCCGACCACGAGGGGCGCACGCAGCCCGTAGCCCATGGCGATCACGACGCCGCCGAGCCAGGCACCGAGGCCGTTGCCGATGTTGAGGGCCGAGTGGCTGAGGGCGGCCCCGAGGGTCTGGGACTCCCCCGCCGCGTCGATGAGCCTCATCTGGAAGCCGAGGGCGAGCACGGAGCCGGTCAGCGTCACCGCGAAGGCGGCGAGCAGCGCCCACCAGCCGGTGGGGGCGAGCACGAAGTAGGCCACCAGCGAGAGGGCCAGGCCCACCGAGCCCAGGCGCAGGCTGTTCTCCACCGACCAGTCGCACAGGCGTCCGGCCACGGTGTTGCCGACGATCATGCCGAGGCCCAGGGCGAACAGGAACACGGCCACGGCGCTCTCGGAGAGCCCGCCGACGTCCTGCGTGAGCGGCGAGACGTAGGTGACGAGGGCGAACATGCCGCCGAACCCGCCACCGGCCGCCACCACCGCGAGCCACAGCTGCGGCGAGCGGAGCCCGGACAGCTCGCGGCGGCCGGTCGCGGTCCGGTCCCCCGGCGTCGCGGGGACGGCCAGCAGCACGAGCACGACCGTCACCAGCGAGAGGGCGCCCACGGCCACGTAGGCCCAGCGCCAGCCGGCGTGCTGCCCGACGAGGGTCACGAGCGGGACCCCGGCGACGTTCGCCAGCGGGATGCCCATCATCACCATCGCCAGGGCGAACCCGCGGCGGTGCGGCGGGACCATCGACGCGGCGACCAGCGCCGAGAGCCCGAAGTAGGCGCCGTGCGGCAGCCCGTCGAGGAACCGCAGCAGCCCGAGCAGGTGGAAGCTCGTCGCCCCCGCCGACGCCAGGTTCAGGACGCCGTACGCGGCGATGAGCCCCACGAGGAGCCCGCGCCGCGGCAACCGGGCGCCCAGCGCGGCGATCAGCGGGGCGCCGACGACGACGCCGAGCGCGTAGAGCGAGATCAGGTGACCGCCCTGGGAGATGGAGACACCCATCCCGGCGGAGATCTCCGGGAGCAGGCCCATCGCGACGAACTCGGTGGTGCCGATCGCGAAGCCGCCGGTCGCGAGCGCGACCACGGCGACCCAGAAGCGCAGGCCCGGTCGGTCGTCGAGCACGACGGGCACGGCCCCGGTGGGGGTGGGGTCGTCGGTCGGGCGGACGTCGATGAGCGACATGGCGGGGAGCTTCCTGGTCGCAGGGGCGGGCCTCGGGGGTGTTCATCGTCCAACGGCCCGGAGGTTTACCGCTATTCCTGGGTGCGGTGTGTTGCACCACACCTGACGGAACCCCGCCGCCGCGTCCCTTCCGGAACCCCGCCGCGACGGGGCGTCCTCACGCTTCCTCCACGACGCTTCACGCCATCTTCGCAACCGTTTGCTCGGCGTCGGCCCGCCGACGCCGATGGCAGGGAAGGCACCGCGGAGGACGCGGTCCCCGCTGGCCCGAGAGCCCGCGGCCGCCCCCGCTCACGCAAGGACGCACCGATGGCCCTCGTCGCTCCCCTGGTCCTGCTGACCTACCGGCTCGGCCTCCCGCTGCTCGTCGGCGGGATCGTGCTGCACGTCGGGCTCACCGCGGCCGACGGCCTGCAGCGCACGCCGGCGGTGGGCAGCGCACCCGGCGAGCCCGCCATCGTGAGCGTGCTGCAGACCCCCGAGCGGGTCCTGGACGAGGTCCAGGACGCCGCGCGGGGGCTGCTGCGCTGAGCGCGGGGCCTCAGCCCTCGCGCGCGACCTCGGACTGGATCAGCACCGACGAGTCGGCGTCCGCGGCGCAGGAGGAGGCGGTGAAGTCGGTCGACGTCGTCGGGGTCCCGGTGGCCACGATCGACGTGCCGGTCCGGGCGATGAGGTCCGAGCTGTCGTCGTAGATGCTGATGACGCCGCTCGAGCTCTCCTTGGCGGTCCAGCCGGCCGGCCACACGGGCCAGACGGTGGTGCCGTCGGAGGCCGCCAGGTAGACGCAGCCGCCGTCGCCGGCGGTGAGCTCGCCCTCGACGGCCGAGGTGCCCTCGGCCTGGCCCGGCAGCCAGCTGTTCGTGGGCAGCCGCACCGACGTCGCGGTGTCGGTGCCGACCCGCTCGTAGTTGAGCGTGACGAGGCCGAAGAGCAGCGCGGCGCCGAGGAACGGGATGACGGCCATGAGGACGTAGCCGCGCTTGCTCAGCGCGTGACCGTCCCAGTCCGCCGGGACGCCCTCGGGCAGCCCCCCGGCCTCCGCCGACCCCGGGGCGGGGTCGGCGGAGCCGGTGCGGGCGTCGTCGTCCGCGGGGCTCACAGGGCCGCGATGGCGGCGTTGAGCGTCGCGGAGGGGCGCATCACGTCGTCGGCCTTGGCGTCGACGGGCTGGTAGTAGCCACCCACGTCGGCGGGCTTGCCCTGGACACCGACCAGCTCGGCCACGATGGTCTCCTCCTCGGCGGCCAGCTTCTCGGCCAGCGGGGCGAAGGCGGCGGCCAGCGCGGCGTCCGCGGTCTGCTTCGCCATCTCCTGGGCCCAGTACAGGGCCAGGTAGAAGTGCGAGCCGCGGTTGTCGATGCCGCCGAGCTTGCGCGTCGGGGACTTGTCGTTCTCCAGGAACGTCGCGGTGGCGGCGTCGAGGGTGTCCGCGAGGACCTTGGCGCCCGGGTTGTCCGCGTAGCCGGCGAGGTGCTCCAGGGAGGCGGCGAGGGCGAAGAACTCACCCAGGCTGTCCCACCGCAGGTAGTTCTCCTCGAGGAGCTGCTGGACGTGCTTGGGGGCCGAGCCGCCCGCGCCGGTCTCGAAGAGGCCGCCGCCGTTCATCAGCGGGACGATCGAGAGCATCTTCGCCGACGTGCCGACCTCGAGGATCGGGAACAGGTCGGTGTTGTAGTCGCGCAGGACGTTGCCGGTCACCGAGATGGTGTCCTGGCCCTTGCGGATGCGCTCGAGGGAGTAGGTGCAGGCCGCGGCCGGCGCCATGATCTCGATGGTGAGGCCGTCCGTGTCGTGCTCGGGCAGGTACTCCTTCACCTTCGCGATGAGGTTGGCGTCGTGCGCCCGGTTCTCGTCGAGCCAGAACACGGCCGGGTCGCCGGTGGCGCGGGCGCGGGTGACGGCGAGCTTGACCCAGTCGCGGATCGGGGCGTCCTTGGTCTGGCAGGCGCGCCAGATGTCGCCGGCCTGGACGTCGTGGGAGAGGAGGACCTCGCCCGCGGCGTTGGTGACGGTCACGGTGCCCGCGGCCGTCATCTCGAAGGTCTTGTCGTGCGAGCCGTACTCCTCGGCCTTCTTGGCCATGAGGCCGACGTTCGGCACCGAGCCCATGGTGGCCGGGTCGAGCGCGCCGTGGGCCTTGCAGTCGTCGATGACGGCCGAGTAGACGCCCGCGTAGGAGGAGTCCGGGATGACGGCGAGGGTGTCGGCCTCCTTGCCGTCGGGGCCCCACATGTGGCCGCCGATGCGGATCATCGCGGGCATGGAGGCGTCGATGATGACGTCGGAGGGGACGTGCAGGTTGGTGATGCCCTTGCGGTCGTCGACCATCGCCATCGCCGGGCCGTCGGCCAGGCCCTGGGCGACGGCGGCCTTGATGGCCTCGCCCTCGGGCAGCGAGGCGGAGGCGGACAGCAGGCCGCCGAGGCCGTCGTTGGCGGAGATGCCGGCGGCGGCCAGGGTCTCGCCGAACTCGGCGAACAGCGCCGGGAAGAAGGACTCCACCACGTGGCCGAAGATGATCGGGTCGGAGACCTTCATCATCGTGGCCTTGAGGTGCACGGAGAACAGGACGCCCTCGTCCTTGGCGCGGGCGATCTGGGCGGCCAGGAAGGTCCGCAGCGCCGCGACGTCCAGGAAGGTGGCGTCCACGACCTCGCCGGCCTCCACCGGGATGGACTCCTTGAGCACCGTGACGGTGCCGTCGGCGGCGGTGTGGGAGACGGTGAGGGTGTCGGCGGCCTCGAGCACGACCGACTTCTCGTTGGAGAAGAAGTCCCGCTCGCCCATGGTCGCGACGTCCGTCTTGGAGTCGGCGGACCAGGCGCCCATGCGGTGGGGGTACTTGCGGGCGTAGGCCTTGACCGCGCCGGGGGCGCGGCGGTCGGAGTTGCCCTCGCGCAGGACCGGGTTCACGGCGGAGCCCTTGACCTTGTCGTAGGCGGCGCGGACGGCCTTCTCCTCGTCGGAGACGGGGTTCTCGGGGTAGTCCGGGATCGCGTAGCCCTTGGCCTGGAGCTCCTTGACGGCCGCCTTGAGCTGCGGGACCGACGCCGAGATGTTCGGCAGCTTGATGATGTTGGCCTCGGGCTTGGTGGCCAGCTCGCCGAGCTCGGCGAGGGCGTCGCCGATGCGCTGCTCCTCGGTCAGGTGCTCCGGGAACTGGGCCAGGATGCGGCCGGCCAGCGAGATGTCACGGGTCTCCACCTCCACGCCTGCCTTGGCGGCGTAGGCCTGGATGATCGGCAGGAAGGAGTACGTCGCGAGCAGCGGCGCCTCGTCCGTGTGGGTGTAGATGATCTTGGCCATGGTGCGGGCAGCTCCTGGAGCGATCGAGGGCGAAACTTTCTTGACGTCAAGATACCCGACGGCGTCGGGGGCCTGACCCCCGCCAGCCTGACAGGCGGACAGGACCACGTCACCCCGTGGCCGCGCCGAGCACGTCGACCGCGCCGACCACGACGCCGCCGTCGGTGAAGGCGAGCAGGCCGAGGGAGGGCTCGTAGTACTGCCGCTCGGTGTCGCCGTCCGCGTCCACGGTCTCGATCACGAGGACGCCGGAGTACGCACCGTCGAGCAGCGTGAGCTGGGCGTCGGTGGCGATGACCGTGGACACCGACTCCCCCGCCTGGCCGGCGCCGGCCGTGGCCCAGCCGTCGCCCCGACGCGGTGAGGCGGGCAGCAGCAGGCCGGCCTGGGCGCCGTCCTCCCCCGCCAGCCAGTCGGAGGCGGGGTCGGCCGAGGACTCCAGCCCCAGCCACCACACGTTGCCCTCGACGTCCTGCGCCACGAGCCGCGTCGTGGTGCTCCCGTCGGCGGCGGTGTCCACCAGCGCGGTGGTCGCCACCCCGCCCACCTGCACCGAGCCGGCCGCGACCTGGAGGGTCGAGCCGTCGTCGAAGGAGCGCACGGCGTCCAGCGCGAGGTCGGGGTGGTCGAGCGTGGTCGACCAGTCCCGGGCGTCCAGGGTCGTCAGCGGGGAGACCAGCGTGTCGACGCCCGTCGCGGACACCTGGGGCGGCTCCATGGCTGCGCAGCCCGCCAGCCCGGGGGCGGCCAGGACCAGGGCCGCGAGCGTCGCCGCCACGGCAGGACGGCGGGACGGGGACGGACGCACGCGGCCATGGTCGCAGGGCCTGCCCGCGTCCGGGTGGAGACCCCGACGTTCACGGGTCGGGAAGGCGACGAGAGTCCCTGCGCGAGGCGCATCACACGCTGCTAGGTTCGCGAGTGGAGCCCGGCTCGGCCGGGCCGACAGCCCGTCATACCTACGAGGAGACGACGTGAGCACCACCCCGTTGAAGGTCGCCGTCACCGGCGCCGCCGGCCAGATCGGCTACAGCCTCCTGTTCCGCCTCGCGAGCGGCGCCCTCACCGGCGGTCGCCCGATCGAGCTGCGGCTGCTGGAGATCACCCCCGCCCTCAAGGCGCTCGAGGGCGTCGTCATGGAGCTCGACGACTGCGCGTTCCCCGGCCTCGCCGGCGTGCAGATCGGGGACGACGCGGAGACCGTCTTCGACGGCGTCAACCTCGCGCTCCTCGTCGGCGCGCGACCGCGCGGCCCGGGGATGGAGCGCAGCGACCTCCTGGAGGCCAACGGCGCGATCTTCACCGCGCAGGGCAAGGCACTCAACAAGGTGGCCGCCCCCGACGTCCGCATCGGCGTGACCGGCAACCCGGCCAACACCAACGCCCTGATCGCGATGAGCAACGCCCCGGACATCCCGGCCGAGCGCTTCTCCGCGCTGACCCGGCTCGACCACAACCGCGCCATCAGCCAGCTGGCCGCGAAGACCGGCGCCCCGGTCACCGACATCACGAAGATGACGATCTGGGGCAACCACTCGGCCAGCCAGTACCCGGACCTGTTCCACGCCGAGGTCGCCGGCCGCAACGCCGCCGAGGTCGTCGGCGACCAGGCCTGGCTCGAGGGCACCTTCATCCCGACCGTCGCCAAGCGCGGCGCCGCGATCATCGAGGCCCGGGGCTCCTCCTCGGCCGCCTCGGCCGCCTCCGCCACCATCGACGCCGCCCGCGACTGGCTCTACGGCTCCGCCGAGGGCGACTGGGTCTCCATGGCCGTGGTCTCCCGCGGCGAGTACGGCGTGCCGGAGGGGATCATCTCCTCCTTCCCCGTCACCACGAAGGACGGCGACTGGAGCATCGTCGAGGGCCTCGAGATCGACGACTTCTCCCGCGGCCGCATCGACGCCTCCGCCGCGGAGCTCGTCGAGGAGAAGGAGGCCGTCACCGGCCTCGGGCTCATCTGAGCCGCAGCAGCGACACCACCACGCCGGAAGGTCCTCGCGTGCCGACGCGCCCGTCGGCACGCGAGGGACCGCGTCAGAAGCCGACGCGCCCCGGGACGGCGTGCACGAGCACGAGGACGGCGGCGCCGGCCCCGCCCAGCAGCAGCACGTCGATCCAGCGCTTGCGGACGGCGAGCATGCCGGCGTCCGCCTCCGGGAGGACCAGCCGCAGCACGGCCGCCGCCAGCAGCGTCCCGGCGAAGAGGGTGATGCCGCTGCGCCAGCTGCCCAGGGCGGCCCAGCCGAGCCCGACCGCGGCCACCACCAGCACGACGATGTAGAAGGCGCCGCCGATGGTCGACGGCTTGCGCCGCGGCTCGACCTCGGCGATCTCCTCCGCGATCTCGTGCGTGCTCGGCACCGCCTCCGCGGCGGCGCCGCCGGCGGTGCCCCCGGCGCCGGGGGTCTCCCCGGTCTCGACGATCTCCCCGGGCTCGGCGGGCGAGCCGTCCTCGGGCGAGCCGACGGCGTCCACGGGCGTGCTCACGCGCCCGCGACGCCGGCCTGGCGCTCGGCCATCTCCACCACGTTCGACAGCAGCATGGCGCGGGTCATCGGGCCCACGCCGCCGGGGTTCGGGGAGACCCACCCCGCGACGTCCCAGACGTCGGCCGCCACGTCGCCGGCGATCTTGCCGTCGACCCGGCTGACCCCGACGTCCAGGACCGCGGCGCCCGGCTTGACCATGTCGCCGGTGATGATCCCGGGCACGCCCGCGGCCGCCACCACGACGTCCGCCTCGCGCACGTGCTTGGCCAGGTCGCGGGTGCCGGTGTGGCACAGCGTGGCCGTCGCGTTCTCGCTGCGGCGGGTGAGCAGGAGGCCCATGGGGCGGCCCACGGTGAGGCCGCGGCCCACGACCACGACCTCGGCACCGGCCAGCTCGATGCCGTGACGGCGCAGCAGCTCGAGGCAGCCGACGGGGGTGCAGGGCAGCGAGCCCGGCACGTTGAGCGCGAGGCGACCCAGCGAGACCGGGTGCAGGCCGTCGACGTCCTTGTCGGGGTCGACACGGCTGAGCAGGGCGTACTCGTCCAGGCCGGTGGGCTGCTGGATGAGGAAGCCCGTGCAGGACGGGTCGGCGTTGAGCCGGTCGACCTCGGCCTCGACCTCGGCCTGGGTGGCCGTGGCGGGCAGGTCGACGCGGATCGACTGCACGCCGATCTCGGCGCAGTCCTTGTGCTTGGCGCCCACGTACCAGTGCGAGCCCGGGTCGTCGCCGACCAGGATGGTGCCGAGACCCGGGGTGACCCCCGCGGCCCTGAGCGCGGCGACGCGCTCCTTCAGCTCGGCCTTGATGGCCTTGAGGGTCCCCGAGCCGTCCAGCTTCTGCGCGGTCATGCTGTGCCTGTCTCCTGGTTCCTGCTCGCCCCGCCGGAGCGGGGCGAGCCGTGGACGATCAGTGGAAGAAGTGCCGGGTGCCGGTGAAGTACATCGTCACGCCGGCGGCCTGGGCGGCCTCGACGGTGAGCCCGTCGCGGACCGAGCCGCCCGGCTGCACGATGGCGGTGACGCCGGCGTCGATGAGGATCTGCGGGCCGTCCTCGAAGGGGAAGAACGCGTCCGAGGCGGCGACCGAGCCGCGGGCCCGCTCCTCGCCCTCGGCCAGTGTGTTCGCCCGCTCGACCGCGAGCTTGCAGGAGTCGACGCGGTTGACCTGGCCCATGCCGACGCCGACCGAGGCGCCGTCCTTGGCGAGCAGGATCGCGTTGGACTTCGCGGCCCGGCAGGCCTTCCACGCGAACGCGAGGTCCGCGAGGACCTCGGCCGAGGCGGGCTCGCCGGCGGCCAGCGTCCAGGCCGACGGGTCGTCCCCGCCGCCCTCGACCACCGCGTCCACGTGGTCGCGCTGCTGCATGAGCAGGCCACCGGAGACGGGCCGCATCTCGACCTCGCCCTTGCCCGGCAGGGGGCAGACCAGGATGCGGATGTTCTTCTTCCGGGCCAGCACCTCGACGGCGCCGTCCTCGTAGCCGGGGGCCACGATGACCTCGGTGAAGACGTCGGCGACCTGCTCGGCCATCGCGACGGAGACCGGACGGTTCGCGGCGATGACGCCGCCGAAGGCCGACAGCGGGTCGCAGGCGTGGGCGCGGGCGTGCGCCTGGGCGATGTCGCCGCCCACCGCGATGCCGCAGGGGTTGGCGTGCTTGATGATCGCCACGGCCGGCTCGTCGAAGTCACCGGCGGCCCGACGGGCGGCGTCGGCGTCGACGTAGTTGTTGTAGGACATCTCCTTGCCGTGCAGCTGCTCGGCCTGGGCCAGGCCGGTCTCCCACGCGGAGGTGTACAGCGCGGCGGCCTGGTGCGGGTTCTCGCCGTAACGCAGGGTGGAGGCCTTGCTCCACGTGGCGCCGACGAAGGCCGGGAACCCCGTGCCCTCGGAGGTGTCGGTGAGCACGTTGCCCATCCACGAGGCCACGGCCACGTCGTAGGCGGCGGTGTGGGCGAAGGCCTCGGCGGCCAGCTGCTTGCGCTGGGCGTAGGTGAAGCCACCGGCGGCCGCGGCGGCCAGCACGTCGGCGTAGCGCTCGGGGCTCGTCACGATGCCGACGCTCGGGTGGTTCTTCGCCGCGGCGCGGACCATGGACGGCCCGCCGATGTCGATCTGCTCCACGCACTCGTCCGGGCCGGCGCCGCTGGCCACGGTCTGGGTGAACGGGTAGAGGTTGACGACCACGAGGTCGAACGGCTCGACGCCGAGCTCGCCGAGCTGGGCCGCGTGGGACTCGAGGCGGCGGTCGGCCAGCACGCCGGCGTGCACGCGCGGGTGCAGCGTCTTGACCCGCCCGTCGAGGCACTCCGGGAAGCCGGTGAGGTCCTCGACCTTGGTCACCGGGAGGCCCAGCGACTCGATGAGCTTGGCGGAGCCGCCGGTGGAGACCAGGGCGACGCCGGCGTCCACGAGGCCGCGGACGAGGTCCTCCAGGCCGGTCTTGTCGAAGACCGAGACGAGCGCCCGCCGCAGCGGCACGCGGCCGTCGCCGGCGGTGGGGTCGATGGTCGGAACGGTGGTCGGGTCAGACATGCGTCATCTCCTGCGTCGGCTGCGAGGAGGAGCACCCAGGCGTTCGATGCTCCCGACGTCACTCCCTGGTGGTTGCCCACCTGCGCCAGTCGTGTCGCGGCCCAGCCTAGGCGATCCCCCCGGTCCGACCCGAGCCGAGGAGGTCCGGGCCGCTCAGCCGCCCCGGCTCGACCGAGGAGGCTCAGCCGACGAGGAGCCGACGGCCCTCGACGCGGAAGCCCTCCCGCGCCAGCCGACCGACCTGCTCCACGAGCATCGAGCGCTCGGCGGTCTTGATCCGCTCGTGGAGGCTCTCGACGTCGTCGTCGTCCTCGACCCGGACCACGGCCTGCTCCACGATCACGCCGGTGTCCACGCCCTCGTCGACGACGAACAGCGTGCAGCCGGTGACCTTCACGCCGTAGGCCAGCGCGTCGGCGGGGCCGTGCATCCCCGGGAAGGACGGCGAGAGGGCGGGGTGGGTGTTGAGCGTGCGCCCGCCGAAGGCCGCCAGGAACGCGGGGCCCACGAGCTTCATGAAGCCGGCGAGCACGACGAGGTCCGGCTGGTGGGCGGCCACCGCGGCGGTGAGCGCGGCGTCCCAGTCCGCGCGCGAGGCGTGGTCGCCGACCCGCTCGACGAAGGTGGGGACACCGGCACGCTCGGCCCGCGCCAGGCCCTCGATGCCCGCGCGGTCGGCGCCGACGGCCACGACGTCGGCGCCGTAGGCCGGGTCGGCGGCCGCGTCCAGCAGCGCCTGGAGGTTCGTCCCCGAGCCGGAGACGAGGACGACGAGGCGGGGACGTGCGGGGTCGGTCACGGGCGAGACTGTAGTCGCCGGTCTTCGTGCCGCTGGTCCCGGTGCCGCCGGTCCCCGTGCCGCTGGAACAGCGCCGTGAGGAGACCGCCGACGGCACCGCCGAGCGCGAAGGCCGGCACCGCGTGGGCCAGGACGTCGAGGGCAGCCGGGCCGAGGTCGGCCATCCGGTCCGGGCCGACGGCGCCGCCCGACAGCGCCGCGAGCAGCCCGACGACCACGCCGGCGAGCAGCGAGCCGAGGGCACCGCGCAGGGCGGGGTCGACCAGTCCGGGCACCGGGTGCCGGCGCTGCGTCAGCGCCGAGCCCACCGCCGCCGAGAGCGGTGCGACGCCGAGGAGCAGGACCTGCCACGCACCGGGGGTGCCGGCGTCCGGGAGCGCCGCGAGCAGGGGGAACATCGGCAGCGCCCCCAGCACGACGCCCGAGGGGCTCACGAGGGTGCCCGTGCCCACGGCGAAGCCGGGGCCGAGCAGGTAGGCGCCGCCCCACACGGCGGCGTTCGGCAGCACCAGAAGGCAGACGAGCACGTAGGCGGTCGCGTCGCCGGCGTCCACGTGCAGCTGCGAGAGGATGTTGGCGAAGGTGCTGGCGTCCAGCGCCAGGCTGAGCAGCACCACGCCGAGGCAGGTCACCAGCCACACGAGCAGGACGCGCCGGGCCACCGCCGTGGCACCGCGCACCGCGGTGGGGAGCCGGTCCGCCAGCGCGGCCGCCCGGCCGGTGCCGACGGCGATCCCGGCGCCGCCCAGGCCGGCCGCCAGCAGCAGCGTGAGCAGGACGAGGCGGAACGTGTTCGCCACGGGGGCCAGCGGCCAGGCCGCCAGCTCGGTGAGCAGGACGACGACGAGGTAGCCGAGCGCGAAGAAGCCGGTGGCGAGCGGGACCGTCCAGTCCCGCTCGCCGTCCGCGAGGCGGTCGGCGTCCGGGCCGTGCCCGGCGAGGGCCACCCCGGTGCGCAGGGACCGCCGCCAGGTCGACCACACGACCAGCAGCGTCACGCCGAGCGGCAGGAGGGTGACCGGGACGTCGTCCACGACCACGCCCGAGCCGTGGCCCATCAGCCAGGCGAGCGCCCCCACGCGCAGCCCGTCGCGGGGCGCGCCGTGGGTGCCGGCGTCCGCGAGGAACCAGCCGAGCAGCCCGAGGACGGCGCAGCCGACGAGCGGGCCGAGGGCGGCGACGACGCCGCCCCAGACCGAGACGAGGGCGAGGGACCGCGGGCGTCGAGGCGTGCGCCCAGGGCGGCCAGTGCGCCCGGCGCGCGGCGACCGCGATGCCGGCCGGCCGTGCGGGCGGGGGCCGGAGCGGTCCAGGGTGGAGGTCTCGGGAGGCGTCATGGCCCGTCCATGGTCACCCGGGGACACCCCCTCGGCGCGGCAGGCACGCCGGGCGCGGGCGCCGCGTCACCCCGGTCGCGTCACATCGCCTCGCCGGTTCCCGACCCCGGCCGTGGCGCCCGTACCCTGGGCGGGCCATGACCGAGCAGCAGGACTTCGACGACCTCTACGCCGAGGCCCGTGAGCGCCTCCTCCTGCAGGCCTACGCGCTGACGGGCGACCTGCGCGCCTCGCGCGGCGCCGTGCGGGAGACCTTCGTCTCCGCCTGGCAGCACTGGCGCCAGGCCACCCGCGGGAGCGACCCCGAGGCCTGGGTCCGCCCGCGGGCCTGGGCGCTCGCCCACCGGCGCCACACCACCCACGTCTGGCACCGCGAGAAGTCCCTGGACCCCGGCGTGCGCCGCACGCTCGAGGCGCTGTCCTCGCTCTCCTGGACCCAGCGCCGGGTGCTGGTGCTCGTGCACCTGGCCGCCGTCTCGCTGCCGGACGCCGCCCGCGAGCTCGGCCTGACCGTCGACGCGTTCACCTCCGAGCTCCAGCGCTCGACCGCCGCCGTGGCCCTGGCCGCCGAGGTGCCGAGCAGCCACGTCCCGATCATGCTCCGCGGCCTCGAGCCGGCGCTCGAGGGCGTCCGCTGGAGCCGCGCCGCCCGCCTGCGCCGTGCCGGGACCACCCGGCGCCGCACCGCCGTCGTGGTGGGGGTCGGGCTGGTGGCGGCGGCGGTCGTGGTGTCCGGCGTCGTCGTGGACGACCCCGACGGTGCCCGCCCCCGGCTCGACCGGGCGCTCACCGGGGTCTCGACCGCCGGCGCGGGTGCCGGGGTGGAGGGCTCGGCGGACGGCTCCTCGACGTCCGCGGCCGACGCCGTGGCCCTCGTGGACGACGACATGCTGGCCGCCGACGACCTCGAGGGGGTCGTCGCGGGCAAGGGGTGGAAGGTCCTCGAGACCGACCACAACGTCGACGGGGACGGCCTCGTGCTGCCCTGCCAGCAGACCCGCTACGCCGACGAGGACGTCCAGGACGCCCTCGTGCGCACGCTGCGCTCTGCCGGCAGCGGCGCCGAGCGGCTCACCGCGACGCAGATGACCGAGGAGTCCGCCGACGCGCTGGCCGCCCGGGCCTCGTACACGCTGTGGTCGCAGTGGGTGTCGGGCTGCACCGACACCCGCACCCAGCTCCTCGCCGTGCGCGACGTCGCCGGGGTCGGCGACCAGGCGTTCCAGGTCGTCCTGCGCGACTGGTCCTCCCCCACCACCACCGAGGTCGTCCAGGTGGCGCGCACCGGGCGCTACCTCACCGTCGTGGCGCTGGAGCGCCGTGGCACCGCGACCGGCAGCCTGCCCGCCGCCGCCCGGACCCTCTCCAGCGCCGTCTCGGGCCTGTGCGGGCTCGTCGGCGCGGGCGCCTGCGGAGGCTCGCCCACGCTCACCGAGACCGACCCCGTGCCGGTCGCCGAGGTGCCCACCATGCTGGTGGACGCCGACCTGCCGCCCGTCACGGGCGTCTCCGCGGACTGGGCCGGCTCCGAGACCGACACGAAGGTGGCCACCAACCCGGCCGCGACCCGGTGCGACGAGACGTCCTTCTCCGGGCGCTACCGCGGGGTGCGGTTCACCGACACCGCCACCCGCACCTTCCTCATCCCCGACGCCACGAAGCTGCCGGTGGAGTTCGGCCTGACCGAGACGGTCGGGGCGCTGCCGGTGGCCCGGGCCAAGGCGCTGGTGACGCACGTGGCCGCGCGGATGTCCTCCTGCTCCGACCGCGACCCCGGCACGAAGGTGCGCGTCGTGCGCACCCGCACCGACGGCGCCGACCAGGTGTCGGTGTGGCGGGTGACGGTCGAGGTGACGGCGAGGAAGAGCGTCGTCTACGACATGGCGCTGGTGCGGCACGGCGGCGCCCTCGCGCAGGTCGGGTTCGTGCCGGCCGGCCGGCGCACGTTCGCGGACGGCGCCTTCACCGCCCTCGCCGAGCGGGCGCTGGCCCGCCTGCGGGCGGGCGTCGAGGCCGGCTGAGAAATTCCCGAGGAGCGGTGCAACCTCAGCGCTCGCCGGGGCGTACCACTGCTGAGATCCTCGCTCGGAGGTCTCCCCAGCAGAGGACGTGAGATGGACGAGGTCGAGTTCGACGACTTCTACGCCGCCTCCTACGCCCGTGTCGTCAGCCAGGTCCACGCCATGATCGGCAGCCGCGACGAGGCGGAGGAGTGCGTGCAGGAGGCCTTCGCCCGGGCCTGGGCGCACCGGCGGAAGCTCCAGAGCGCCGAGCACCCGGAGGCCTGGGTGCGGACCACCGCCTACCGGCTCGCGGTGAGCCGCTGGCGCCGGGTGGTGCGTGGACGCCGGCCCGCCGACCGGGCCCTGGCGGCACCCGTGACCGCACCGGCCCCCGACGAGCGGCGGGTCGCCCTGATGACCGCGCTGGCGCGTCTGCCCGAGGACCAGCGTCGCGCGCTCGTCCTGCACCACCTCGCCGACCTGCCGGTCGCCGAGGTCGCCCGCGAGGTCGGTGCCCCCGAGGGCACCGTCAAGGCCCGGCTCAGCCGCGGCCGCACCGCGCTGGCCGCCCTGCTCGCCGAGGTGGGCGACGGCGGCCTGACCGAAGGAGCCTCCCGTGCCTGACCCCGACCAGGACCTGTTCGCCGTGCTCCGCGACGATCCCCACGCCGGCGGCTCCCCTTCCACGGGTCCCCGGCCGTCGGCCGCCGACGTCCGGCGCCGAGGGGACGCCCTGCGGCGCCGCCGCACCGCCGCGGCGGTGACCGGGGCGGTCGCGGCCGTCGTCCTCGCCGTCGGCGTGCCCGTAGCCGTCGCCGGTGCCT
Organism: Nocardioides sp. GY 10127; assembly: GCF_004919085.1. Taxonomy (GTDB): domain Bacteria; phylum Actinomycetota; class Actinomycetes; order Propionibacteriales; family Nocardioidaceae; genus Nocardioides. Next base: position 500,210 of record NZ_STGL01000003.1, read on the forward strand.
CGGGTCGCGGCGGCCAGGAGCCCCCGGTGGCCGTCTCGTCGTCCGCCACGCCCAGCGGCGACCCCAGCACCGGCCCCAGCACCGATCCCGACACCCTGCCCACGACCGTGCCCGAGGACTTCCCGCTCACCACGGGGATGCCGGACGCGGCCGCCGGGGGCACGCTGCGGACCACGACCGGCTCGGCCGACGCCCTGGACTTCGCGGTCGACGCCTGCGAGCCCTCGGGCCTGCTCGACTCGGCGGTCGCCAGCCGGCTGGCCACCTGGACCGACCCCAGCGAGGGCGGGGAGCAGCGGCTGCTGGCCGTGTACGCGGGCGACCTGGACGCCGCCCACGCTGTCGACGCCGAGACGGACCGGCTGCTCGGCTGCGCCGACGGGCTCGCCACGGCCCGCGCGGGCGTGCCCGCCGACGAGGCGCTGCTGCGGCTCGGCGACGGCTACGCGGGGACGGACTCCGTCACGGCCGTGAGCCAGGTGCTCGACGGCGGCGAGGGCTACGTGGTGGTCGTCGTCCGGACCGGGCGGGCCCTCCTCGTCCTGTCCGCCTACTCCATGGGGCTGGGCGACCCGCAGGTCGCGCAGGACCTGGCCCTGTCGATGCTCGCCGACGCGATCGCGACGATCGACGCCTCGGTGGCCGAGTACGGCGGCTGACCCCCGCCCCTCTTCCCTCCGGACGCACCGCACCCCCCGGAGCCGTGGCTCCGGGGGGTGCGGTGGGTGCTGCGACGAGCGTCGACCCGGGTCGCCCCGGGATCGGGGTGAGGGCTCAGAGAGCCTTCATCACCTCGCGCATGAGCTCGGCGGTCTCGGACGGCGTCTTGCCGACCTTCACGCCGACGGCCTCGAGGGCCTCCTTCTTCGCCTGGGCGGTGCCGGCGGAGCCGGACACGATCGCGCCGGCGTGGCCCATCGTCTTGCCCTCGGGGGCGGTGAAGCCCGCGACGTAGCCGACGACCGGCTTGGTGACGTTGTCCTTGATGAACGCGGCGGCGCGCTCCTCGGCGTCGCCACCGATCTCACCGATCATCACGATGGCCTTGGTCTCCGGGTCGGCCTCGAACGCGGCGAGCGCGTCGATGTGCGTGGTGCCGATGATCGGGTCGCCGCCGATGCCGATGGCGGTGGAGAAGCCGAAGTCCTTCAGCTCGTACATCATCTGGTACGTCAGGGTGCCCGACTTCGACACGAGGCCGATCGGGCCCTTGCCGGCGATGGTGTGCGGGGTGATGCCGGCCAGCGACTCCTCCGGCGTGATGATGCCGGGGCAGTTCGGGCCGATCATCCGGGTGCCGGCGTGGTTCGCCTCGGACTGGAGGTAGCTCCAGACCTCGGCGGTGTCCTGCACCGGGACGCCCTCGGTGATGACGACGAGCAGGCCGATGCCGGCGTCGATGGCCTCGATGCAGGCGGCCTTGGTGAAGGCCGGCGGCACGAAGACGACGGACACGTCGGCGCCCGTCTCCTTCATGGCCTCGGCGACGGTGCCGAACACGGGCTGCTCGGTGCCGTTGAGCTCGACGGTGGTGCCGGCCTTGCGGGCGTTCACGCCGCCCACGATGTTGGAGCCGGCCTGGAGCATCAGGGTGGTGTGCTTGGAGCCCATCCCACCGGTGATGCCCTGGACGATGATCTTGGAGTCCTTGTTCAGGTAGATCGACATGGTTCTAGATCTCTCTTCTCGCTCGTCTCAGGGCTCAGGCGTTCGCCAGCTCGGCGGCCTTGTCGGCGGCACCGTCCATGGTGCCGACGACGGTGACCAGCGGGTGGGCGAGCTCGGCCAGGATCTCGCGACCCTTCTCGACGTTGTTGCCGTCGAGGCGGACGACGAGGGGCTTGGTCGCCGCGTCGCCGAGGATCTCCAGGGCACCCTTGATGCCGTTGGCGACCTCGTCGCAGGCGGTGATGCCGCCGAAGACGTTCACGAACACGCTCTTGACCTGGGGGTCGTTGAGGATGACGTCCAGACCGTTCGCCATCACCTGGGCGTTCGCGCCGCCACCGATGTCGAGGAAGTTGGCGGGCTTGACCCCACCGTGGTTCTCGCCGGCGTAGGCGACGACGTCCAGGGTGCTCATCACGAGGCCCGCGCCGTTGCCGATGATGCCGACCTGGCCGTCGAGCTTGACGTAGTTGAGGCCGAGGTCCTTGGCCTTCGCCTCGAGCGGGTCGGCCTCCTCGCGGATGACGAACTCCTCGTGGTGCGGGTGACGCACCTCGGAGGCGTTGTCGTCCAGCGAGACCTTGCCGTCGAGGGCCTCGAGCTTGTCGCCCTCGAGACGCGCGAGCGGGTTGACCTCGACGAGGGTGGCGTCCTCCTCGACGAAGGTCTTGTACAGCGCCTGGATCATCTCCACGGCCTGCTCGAAGACGGGCTCGGGGAACTTGGCCTCGGTGGCGATCTCGCGCGCCTTGGCCTCGTCGACACCGGCGCCCGGGTCCACCGCGATCTGCTTGACGGCGTCGGGGTTGGTCTTGGCGACCTCCTCGATCTCCACGCCGCCCTCGACCGAGGCGATGCACAGGTACTGGCGGTTCGCACGGTCCAGCAGGAAGGAGAAGTAGTACTCCTCCTGCGGCGGGGTCGCCGGGGTGACCAGGACGCGGTTGACCGTCAGGCCCTTGATCTCCATGCCCAGGATGTTGGAGGCGTGCTCGAAGGCCTCGTCGGCCGTCTTCGCCAGCTTCACGCCACCGGCCTTGCCACGGCCGCCGGCCTTGACCTGAGCCTTGATGACGGTCACGCCACCGATCGCCTCGGCGGCGGCCTTGGCGGCCTCCGCGGTCTCGACGACCGTGCCGAGGGTCGTCGCAACACCGTGCTTGGCGAAGAGCTCCTTCGCCTGGTACTCCATCAGATCCACTGATCCACCAGTTTCTCGTCGTGGCGCTCAGCACCTTGATGGCTGACGCCGTCGTCGTCGTTGACGTCGCGACCCGAGTCCTGGCGGGGCGACCCGAAAGGGGCGAGACCGGGCCAGGGACGGGCGAAGTCGTCTGCGGCGCACCATAGTCCGGGGCGACACGCAGGGACGAGGCCGCTCCCACCTACGTGACTCAGGTCACGCGGTACTTCCCGTCTCCTGGGGATGCCGCGAGGGCCATGTGAAGAAATGCGCATGGAACCCGTGTGGAGCGGGTAAAGACTTGTCCCCACGGTGCAGGTTCCCCGGGGTTGATCCGTTATGGTCACCGAGGCCGCTGGTCGAGACCGGCGGCAGGACCCACCGGGAGCCACCGCTCCCCGGGTCAGCATCGACAGCCGACCGCACCACCAACGGGGAGCACGTAGCAGATGGGTCAGCACCGAGCGGAAGGCTCCGGCAGCAGCGGAGCCGCGACGCCCGAGGTGGTTGCGACCCCTGCTCCCTACGTCGGACGCCGGCGTGCCGCCGCCCCGGTCGAGGCCGCGCCCGCCGCGACTGCCGCAGCCGCGCCGGTCGCCCCCGCGGCCCCGTCGGCCTACGTGGGCCGTCGCCGCGCCGTCCCGGCCGAGGCCGCCGCTGCGAGCCCCGCCGTGACCCCCGTGTCCGCGCCGGTCGCCACCACGCAGTACGTCGGTCGCCGGCGCGCCGCGGAGCCGGCGCCTTCCCCGGCCCCCGCGCTCGCCTCCGAGCCGATGCCGACCGTGGCGCCGCTGCTGGTGAGCGAGCTCGCCACCCCGACGACCCAGGAGCTCACGGCGCTGGTCGAGGGGACGCTCGAGGTCACCGCCGCGCCGCTGCACGACGACGTCATCGTCTCCACCACGGCCCCCAGCAGCCCCGCGACCGTCGACACCGGCGTGATCCGCGCGGTGCTCGCCGAGCTCGAGCCGCGCGACCAGTCGACGTCCTTCGCCTCGGAGGACACCGAGGTGCTGCCGCTGCTGGCCGCCGAGCCCGGCCGTCGCCGCGCCGCGACCCGTCGCAGCGCTCGGACGAACCGGCTGCGCCTGCCCTCGGCCCCGCTCGTCGCCGGCCTGGCGACGCTCGCGGTCACCGTCGGCGGCGTCGCCTGGACCTCCCAGCACGAGGCCGTCACCGTCGCGAGCACGACCGACTCGATCAGCGCCCTGTCCGGCAACACCGCCACGGTGGTCGGCGAGAACCGCCAGGTCGTCTCCCGCAGCACCGACCGGGTCTCGAGCACGGACACCGACTCCTCCAGCACGAGCAGCGAGAACGACCAGGACGCCGCCGCGGTGACCAAGGCGGCCGCCAAGCGGAACGCGGCCCTGGAGACGATCGACGACCAGGCGAGCAAGCGCTCGAAGGACCTCGCGGACGCCTACGTCATCCCCGTCGACAGCTACACGCTCACCGCCCGCTTCGGCGAGACGAGCAGCCTGTGGTCGACGGTCCACACCGGCCTCGACTTCGCCGCCCCGACCGGCACCGCGATCCACGCCGTCGCCGCCGGCACCGTGACCTTCGCCGGCTACGACGGCAGCTACGGCTACAAGACCGTCGTCACGCTCGAGGACGGCACGGAGCTCTGGTACTGCCACCAGAGCGCCCAGTACGTCAGCGTCGGCGACACCGTCACCGCGGGCGAGACCATCGGCCTCGTGGGCGCCACCGGCAACGTGACCGGACCGCACCTCCACCTCGAGGTCCGCCCCGGCGGCGGCGACCCGGTCGACCCGTACGCCTGGCTCGTCAACCACGGCCTGAACCCGTGACCCGCCCGCGCCACGGTCGACACCGTGGCGCGGAACTTTCCCGGCCCCGCGCCCTGCCGCGGTGCGGCCGGCCCCAGGGCTGTTGAGTCAGGACTTCGGCCGCGGTGCTTGTGACTCGGGGCTGCTGCCTCAGAGCTTCTGCACGGGGGCGTAGCGCAGCAGCAGCCGCTTCACGCCGTTGGTGCCGAAGTCGATGGACGCCACGGTCTTCTCCGCCTGGCCCTCCACCGAGACGACGGTGCCCAGGCCGAAGGAGTCGTGGGTGACCCGGTCGCCCGGGTCCAGGTTCGGGACGACCTTCGACGCGCGCGACTTGGACGCGGCGTCGGCGCGGGCCGCGGCGGCCGAGAAGTTGCGTCGCCCGGCCGCCGTCGGGGAGCCGAAGGAGCCGCTGCGCTCCCCGGAGCCGCCCTGGTACCCGCCCTGGCGCGAGCCGTAGCCCTGGCCGCCGCCCCACGAGCCGGACAGGTCCGGGCGCGACCAGCTGGCCTGGGCGGCCTCGGTGCGCCGCCAGTCGACGAGGTCGACGGGGAGCTCGTCGAGGAACCGGGAGGCGGGGTTGTGGGAGGGGGCGCCCCAGGCGGAGCGCACCATGGCGCGGGAGAGGAAGAGCCGCTGCCGCGCGCGGGTGATGCCCACGTAGGCCAGGCGCCGCTCCTCCTCGAGCTCCGGCTGGTCGCCGAGCGCCCGCGAGTGCGGGAAGACCCCGTCCTCCATGCCGGTGAGGAAGACGACCGGGAACTCCAGGCCCTTGGCGGTGTGCAGCGTCATGAGCGTGACGACGCCGTCCCCGTTCTCCTCGTCGTCGGGGATCTGGTCGGCGTCGGCCACGAGGGCGACGCGCTCGAGGAAGTCGCCGAGGCCGGGGGCGACCGTGCCGGCGTCGACGTCCGCGGGGTCGGCCGACGGGCCGGCCTGCGGGTCGTCGGAGAACTCCCGGGCCACCGCGACGAGCTCGGCCAGGTTCTCCACCCGGGTGGCGTCCTGCGGGTCGTCGGACTCCTCGAGCCACGCGAGGTAGCCGGAGCGATCCAGGGTCGTCTCGAGGACGACGTCCGCGCGCTCCCCGGCCGCGACCATCTGGCCGAGCTCCAGCAGCAGGTCGGTGAAGGTGCGGATGCACGAGAGGGAGCGGGTCGCCAGGCCCGGCGCGTTCTCGGCCTGCTGGAGCGCCGCCCAGAAGGTGATCCGCTCCCGCTCGGCGTAGGCGTTGACGCAGGCCACGGCCCGGTCGCCGATCCCGCGCTTGGGGGTGTTGAGGATGCGGCGCAGCGAGACCTGGTCCTCCGGGTTCGCCAGCACCCGCAGGTACGCCAGCGCGTCGCGCACCTCCCGGCGCTCGTAGAAGCGCACGCCGCCCACGACCTTGTACGGCTGGCCGGTGCGGATGAACACCTCCTCGAACACCCGGGACTGCGCGTTCGTGCGGTAGAAGACAGCGACGTCGCCCGGTCGGCCCCCGGCGTCCGTGAGGCTGTCGATCTCGGAGGAGACGAAGCGCGCCTCGTCGTGCTCGTCGTCGGCCACGTAGCCGACGATCTTCTCCCCCGCGCCCGCGTCGGACCACAGGCGCTTCTCCTTGCGGCCCTTGTTGTGACCGATGACCGCGTTGGCGGCGGTGAGGATCGTCTGCGTCGAGCGGTAGTTCTGCTCCAGCAGGATCGAGGTCGCGTTCGGGAAGTCCTGCTCGAAGTCCAGGATGTTGCGGATGTTCGCCCCGCGGAAGGCGTAGATCGACTGGTCGGCGTCACCCACCACCATGAGCTCGGCGGGCGGCACCCGCTCGGACCCGGCGTCCACCCCGGCGTCCCCGCCCGCCAGCGTGTCCTCCCGGGCGTCCGCGCAGAGCTGGTGGACCAGCGCGTACTGCGCGTGGTTGGTGTCCTGGTACTCGTCGACGAGCACGTGCCGGAACCGGCGCCGGTAGGTCTCGCGCACCTCGGGGTTCTCCTGGAGGAGGTGCACCGTCGTCATGATGAGGTCGTCGAAGTCGAGGGCGTTCGCCTCGCGCAGGCGGCGCTGGTAGAGCGTGTAGGCCGCCGCGTAGGTCTCCTCGAGCTTGTTGCTCGCCTCCGCGGTGGCCGTCTCGGCGTCCTTGAGCTCGTTCTTGTGGTCGCTGACCCAGTTGAGCAGGGCGTTGGGCTGGAACTTCTTGGGGTCGAGGTCCAGGTCGGAGCAGACGAGCGTCATGAGGCGCTTCTGGTCCTGGGCGTCGTAGATGGAGAAGTTCGACTTCAGCCCGGTTCGCTCGACCTCCTTGCGCAGGATGCGTACGCAGGCGGAGTGGAAGGTGGAGACCCACATGATCCGGGCCCGCTTGCCCACCAGCTCCTCGACGCGCTCCTTCATCTCGGCCGCGGCCTTGTTGGTGAACGTGATCGCGAGGATCGAGCCCGGGTGGGCCTTCCGCTCGCTGATGAGCCAGGCGATGCGTCGGGTCAGCACACGCGTCTTGCCCGAGCCCGCACCCGCCACGACCAGCAGCGGCGCCCCCTCGTGCACGACCGCGGCCGCCTGCGGCTCGTTGAGCCCCGCGAGCAGCTGCTCGCGGGTGGGGCCGCGCCGCTCCGTGCGAGCCGGCTCCGGGGTCAGGTGCGCGAGACCGGGCAGGACGCCGCCCAGGTCGGTGCTGGTGTTCGTGTCGCTCATGCTGCAGCCAGCCTACGGCGGGGCGCCGACGCAGGCCGAGTCGTCTCCACAGGTGCTGCGGGTGGCTGGGTGGTGTTCGGTCCTCGTGGCGACGAGGACCGAGCCGGCGGCAGCCGGGTGCCTGCGTTCGGTCCTCGTGTGCACGAGGACCGAACGCCTCCACTGCGGCCAGCGACCTGGACAGATGCGAGGTGGGCGGGCGTTGGGTCCTCATGGGGACGGTGCGAGGGTCGGCCCGTGGCGGCCGCGTGCGTTCGGTCCTCGTAGCCACGAGGACCGAAGCCGGCGCGGCCGGGAGGGCGGGGCAGCTAGCGCGACAGACACCTGAGCCCTCGCGGACCGAGCGCGGCGAGGGTGCGCGGCCGGGCACGACCGGGCGCGGCACGAGCAGAGGCGCGGCGGTGGCAGCAGGCAGTAGATCCCTCAGGCTGCCGAGTGCCGGACGCCGAGCTCCTCCGTCCGCCTCGCGACGGCGCCGGCGATCTGGGCGAGCGCCTGCTCCGGGCGGATGACGACGCTCTCCCAGCTGAACCGCAGGGGCAGCCAGCCGGCGGCCACGAGGGCGTTGTAGCGCACCGCGTCACGGTCGAGTGCCGCCCGGTCGCCGTGCCAACTGAACGAGTCCGCCTCGAGGACCATCCTCAGCCGGACGTCGGCCAGGTCGACCCGACCGATCCGAACGTCCCCGTCCATGATCCTGACCTGCGGCCGCACCGACAGCCCCGGCACCTGCAGGCACAGCGCCCGCAGAGCCGACTCGAACGGGTTGGCCGCCAGTGGGCTGGCGTGGTCGGCGACCACCCGGGCGTGGGCGCTCCACGGCCCGCGGAGCGTGGCTGCCCACAGCCTCAGCCGACCGGGTCGCACGCCCGCCCGGAGCGCCGAGTCCGCCACGGCGAGCGCCTCACCGAACGGCCGCAGACGCAGGCAGTCGAGCAGCGTGCGCTCCGGGGTGGTGATCCAGCGGGCCGCCTGCCCGGGGCGCAGGTCGGTGCGGTGCAGGCTCACCCGGCCGCGCTGCTCCTCGCTCGGCGTCCTCCCCTTGGGCAGCAGGACGTCGGGGAGCTCCGGCTCCGTCAGCACCTTCCAGCCGTGCAGCAGCGCGGCGCTGCGGTGCGAGACCAGTCCGCCCAGCTCCACGGCGCGCGACGTCGCGAGGCACAGCTCGCGGGCGACGTACCGGTCGCGGACCAGCCGCACCAGGTCCCCGTCGACGACGGCCCGCTCGAACCTCTGCCGTCCGCACAGCGCGACCAGCTCGGCCCTCGTGGCCACGCCCCCGGCGCGGGTCAGGGCCGCGGCGGGCGTCAGCGGCACCGGAGGAAGGGGTCCGTAGGACGGCGGGGAGGGCTCGGTCGACATGCCCTCAGGCTGGCGGAGATCGCACCTGCCACGCGCTCGTTCTCCACAGGGGCCGTGGCCAGCAGGACCCAACGCCCGACACGCCGACCCGTCCCATGCATCGGCGCAGGTCAGCGACCTGGTGCCTGGCCGACCGTTGTGTTCGGTCCTCGTGGCCACGAGGACCGAACGCTCACCAGCCGCCCGCAGCCCCGCCGTCCGCAGACACCCGACCGGGGTGGCACCGCTCCTCGCAGGAACCGCACCCAGAAGGACCGAACGCCGGACCCAGCAGCCCAGACCCGCATCGGCGCAGGTCAGCGAACTGGGGTCAGCCCGCCCACCGGGTTCGGTCCTCGTGGCCACGAGGACCGAACGCTACCGAGCCGCCCGCAAGCGCAGGTGCAGCGCGCAGGCGCAGCCACCCGCAGGCGCACCGAGCACCGGTGGCAGCCGAGCGGGTGTGGCGGGGTCAGCTCACCAGAAGACGGCGACGCAGATGTTGAGCAGCGTGAGGCCGAGGATGGCGCCCCACAGGCCCTGCGAGATGGACGGCTTGCGCACGTTCATCATCACGAGGACGAGGATCACGAGGGCCACGAGCAGCTTCACGCCGATCTTGGCGTGGTTGACGTGGTCGGGGTCGGTGGCCTCCAGGACGCCGACCAGGGCCAGGCCGGCCACGAAGGCCGTGCCGATGCCGTCGCGCATCGCGGGGTTGACGACCTTGGTGGGCTCGCGCAGCTGCACGAACAGACCGCCGAAGAGCGCGGCGAAGCCGAGGATGTGAACGACGAGCAGGGCGTGCCGCAGGATCTCCATGCCCGTCAGCGTAGGTGGGGGCGACACCGTCAGGCCCATCGGACCCCCTCCGGGGTCACGGGCGCCGGCCGGACGCCGCCGGCCCAGCGGTCCAGCGTCACCCCGCATCCACCACCAGCGGCCAGCGGCCACCAGCCGCCACCGCGCACGCGCACGAATCAGAGCAGCCGCCGGTCGCTCGCCCACCGGGTCAGCTCGTGGCGCGAGGAGAGCTGCAGCTTGCGCAGCACGCTCGACATGTGGGTCTCCACGGTCTTGACGGAGATGAACAGCTCGGCGGCGACCTCCTTGTACGCGTACCCCCGCGCGATCAGCCGCATGACCTCCCGCTCGCGCTCGGTGAGCCGGTCGAGGTCGGAGTCGATCTGGGCCACCTCGAAGGTGCCCGCGAACGCGTCCAGCACGAAGCCGGCCAGGCGCGGGGAGAACACCGCGTCACCGTCGCTGACCCGGCGGATCGCGTCCACCAGCTCGGCCCCCGTGATCGTCTTGGTGACGTACCCGCGGGCCCCGCCCCGGATCGTCCCGATCACGTCCTCCGCCGCGTCCGAGACCGACAGCGCCAGGAACCGGGCCTCCGTCCGCGCGCGGCGCATCACCTCGGCCCCGCCGCCCCCGGGCAGGTGCACGTCGAGCAGGACGACGTCCGGCTGCTGCGCCTCGACGGCGGCCACCGCCTCGTCCACGTCGGCGGCCTCGGCCACCACCTCGACCCGGCCGGCGCCGGCCGAGCCCAGCTCGGCGCGGACCCCCGCCCGGAACATCGCGTGGTCGTCGACCACGACCACCCTGACGGCCCCGCCGGCCCCGCCGGCCCCGCCGGCCCCGCCGGCCCCGCTGCCACCGCTGCCGCTACCGCTGCTCATCGTGCTCCTCCTCGGTCGTCGTCCCGCTCGGCGGGCTGGGGAAGGGGCAGGTGCAGCCGGACCTCGGTGCCCTCCCCGGGCGCGGTGCGGACGACGGCCCGCCCGCCGTGCCTCGTCATCCGCTCGTGGATCGAGCGCCGCAGCCCCAGCCGGTCCTCGGCCACCCGGTCCGGGTCGAACCCGACCCCGCGGTCGCGGACGTTCACCTCGGCCTCCCGCGCGCCGACCTCCGCGTACACGTCGACCCGGTCGACGTCCGCGTGCTTGGCGGCGTTGACCACCGCCTCCCCCGCGGCCGCGACCAGTGGCCGCAGCGCCTCGGAGAACGGCGCGTCGCCGACGGCCACGACCTCCACCGTCACCGGGAACCGCTCCTCGGTGTCGGCCGCGAGCGCCCGCAGGGCCCCGGCGAGCGTCTCGGCCCCCGCCACCTCGTCGGCGTACAGCCACGCCCGCAGGTCGCGCTCCTGGGCCCGCGCGAGCCGGGCGACGGCCGCGGGGTCGTCGGCGGAGCGCTGGATGAGGGCCAGCGTCTGGAGCACCGAGTCGTGCAGGTGCGCGGCCATGTCGGCCCGCTCCTGGCTGCGCACCCGCTCCTCGCGCTCGGCACCGAGGTCGGTGGCCAGCCGGTAGGTCCAGGGGCCGAGCACGACGGCGATCCCGGCGAAGCCCAGGCCCACGGCCAGGGCCAGGTCCCCGACGCCGGCCAGGGACCCGTCACCCAGGACGAACCAGAGAAGCGCGGCCAGGACGAGCGCCAGCCCCGCCGCCACCCGTGCGTACGCGGCCCAGCCGCCGGTGCCGAAGACCATCCGCACCGGGTCGAGCCCGGAGCGGGGGTCGAGCCAGCGAGCGCGCTGGGCCTCGTCCGCCTGCCGCCACAGCAGCGCGACGCCGACGACCGCCACGGCCAGCGGCCAGAACACGGCCGCCCGGCCGAGCACCGACTCCAGCAGGAGCAGCACCCCCACGCCGAGCGCGGCCAGGGCGACCAGCGGCCCGACGTCCTGCAGGCGGCGTCCGCCGGCCTGTCGTCGCCCGCCCCGCTCGTGGCTGGCCAGGCCGGGCGAGAGCACCTGCTCACGCGCGGGCGGCAGGAAGATCCACAGGGCCGCGTAGAGCATCACGCCGAGGCCGCCGAGCACCGCGGTCACGAGGAAGGCCACGCGCACGGCGAGCACCCCGACGCCGAGGTGCTCGGCCAGGCCGCCCGCGACGCCGCCGAGCACCGGGGCCGAGGTGTCCCGGTAGGCGCGCCGGGGCCCGGGGGCCTGGGCGCGGGGCGGGACGCCGGGGGCCGCGGTCGCGGGGGGACGTGGCTCGGTGCTGGTCATGACAGCCTCATGCTCCCACTGCGGGACGCCGGGCGGGACCCGTGACGCCCCCGGTCCCTGTCGCCGCTCCTCAGGGTCATCCCCGACCCCCAGGAGACGTCCCGGGCCCGATCCCGGGGTCCAGGCGCGCAGGACCAGGGACGTCCCTGATGGTGCCGGCGCCGGCCCCGCACCAGGCTGGAGCCATGGACACCACCCGCACCGACGGCACCGGCGACGACGCCGGGGCCGAGCACCCGAACGAGCCCCAGCCCGGCGGCCCCCAGCCCGGGAGCGCCCACCCCGGCAGCGCCCACGGCGGCAGCAGCGAGAGCGGCCCCCGCGTCACCGCGGCCGAGGCCCGCGACCTGCGCCGGCTCCGCCGCTCGACCACCGACAAGACCATCGCCGGCGTCGCCGGCGGCCTGGCCCGTCACCTGGACGTCGACCCCACCCTCCTGCGGGTCGCCTTCGCGGTCCTGGCGTTCTTCGGCGGCAGCGGCCTCCTCCTGTACGTGGCCGCCTGGCTGCTCGTCCCCACCGACGACGGCCGGCCGGCCACGCTCCGGCTCGACGACCGCAGCAGGGCGCTGGCCCTCGCCCTCGCCGGCCTGGTCGCGGCTCTGGCCCTGGTGGCCGACCTCGTCGACTCCAGCTTCGGGGTGTTCAACATCCCGTGGGGCCTCCTGGTGGTGGCCGCGGTGGTCGTGTGGCTGGTGACGCGCAAGCAGGACCCCGCCGGTCGTCCCCGCGGCTCCTGGGAGCCCGTGCCGCCGACCTACCAGACCCCGAGCTACCAGACCCCGGCCGCAGCAGCGGGCGCTGCCCCGGCAGCAGAGGCCGGCACCGCGTGGTCGACGTCGGCCCCGGTCCCGCCGCCGCTCACCCAGGCAGGGCCGGCGCCGTCCGCACCCCTCGCCCCGCTGGCTCCCCCGCCGGTGCCCCGCCCCGACCCCCGCAAGCGCGGCCCGCTGCTCTTCGGGCCCACCCTCGCTCTGCTGCTGCTCGCCTGGGGCGTCCTGGGGATGGTGGACGTCGCGGGCGTCGACGTGCCCGCCTCCGCCTACCCGGCCCTCGGTCTGGCGGTGACGGCCGTGGTCCTGCTCGTCGGCTCCGTCTGGGGCCGCCCTGGCGGGGTGATCGCCCTGGGTCTCGTGCTGGCCCTGGCCACCGCCGTGAGCACGGCCGGCGAGCACGTCGACGCCCCGCGCGAGCTCGTCGCCCCCACCACGGCAGCGGCGCTCGGCAACGACTACACCCGCGGCATCGGCCGGCTGGAGATCGACCTGGGCGACCTCTCCCCCACCCAGGTCGACGCCCTGGACGGTCGGACCCTGGACCTCTCCGTCGACGTCGGCGAGCTCGTGGTGGTCGTCCCCGACGGCCTGGCGGTCGACGTGACCGGCTCGGTCGAGGGGGCCGGCAACCTGGACCTCCTCGGCTACCACTACGACGGCGTCTCCACCGACGGCGCGGTCACCCGCCGCGTCTACGACCCGCAGGGCGACGGCACCGGCGACCTCGTCGGCAACCGTTCCCCGGCGGCCTCCCTGCCCACCACCGAGGCCCCGCTGCTGACGATCGACGCGAGCGTCGGCCTGGGCCGGATCGAGGTGACGACCCGATGAGCACCACCGACCACAGCCACGAGGACGCCCACAAGGACGCCCACGAGAACATCACCGGGTACCCCTGGGAGACCACGTCCCCGGACGACCCGGCTCCCGCGAGCACCGGCGGCCGGCACCCCGTCCACGTCGCGCACCTGGTCATGGGGCTGGTCCTCGCCGGGCTGGCGGCGGTGTGGGCCCTGGTCCAGGCCGACCTCGTCCACGGCGGCGACCTGCGCTGGCTGCTGCCCCTGCCGTGGGTGGTGGCCGGCTCGGCCGGTCTGCTCGTCGCTGTCCTGGGCGGCCGTCGCCGCCAGGAGCGGGCCGAGGCCGCGCGCCGCGAGGAGTACCGCCGGTGGCTGGAGGCCGAGCAGGACTAGACGTCGGGCAGGTGCTGCGGGTGGCTGGGTGGTGTTCGGTCCTCGTGGCGACGAGGACCCAGCCGGCGGCAGCCGGGTGGCCGCGTTCGGTCCTCGTGTGGACGAGGACCGAACGCCTCCACGGCGGCCCGCGACCTGGCCAGATGGACAGGAGTCGGACGTTCGGTCCTCACGGGGACGGTGCGGGGGCAGGCCGGTGGCGACTGGGTGCGTTCGGTCCTCGTGGCCACGAGGACCGAAGCCGGCGCGGCCGGGGGGCGGCCGGTGACTGGCGGCCGAGCAGGACTAGTCGCCGGCAGGCACGGCCGCGTCGCCGTCCCGCGCGGCGAGGCAGACGTCGGGCGCGTCGCTGATCAGCGCGTCGACGCCCAGCCCCAGCAGCAGCGCCGCGTAGCCGGCCAGGTCACCGTGGCCGGCCACGTCGGCGTCCGCGTCGGCCAGCCGGTAGGGCGCCGGGAGGAAGCGGTTCTCCGCCCGCAGGGTCCAGGTGTGCACCGTCAGCCACTCGCGGTGGGCGTCGCGCACGAACGTGGTCGGCACCAGCGCCGGGCCGGCGTCCGTGGTGACCTGCCGCGTCAGCCAGGTGTGCCGCGGCCCGACGCCGTCGGCGTAGCGCTCGATCTCCGCCAGCCCGGCAGGGGTGCCGAGGTCGGCGAAGGTGCGCGGGTCACCGGCGGCGGCGAGGTCGGCGGGGCGCAGGTGCGGCTCGTCGAGCAGCTGCACGAGCGGCACTCGGGTCAGCGGCGCGAGCCGCTGGAGCACGGTGGGCTCGAAGGACATGACGCTCACCCGCGAGCGGGCGTGGTCGAGGCCGTGCCGGCGCAGGGACGCCAGCAGCGGCTCCTCGATCGGCAGGCCCTTGGCGGCCAGGAACGCGGCGTCCTTGATCTCCAGGCGCACGCCGATGCTGCGTCCGCGCGCCATCTGCTCCTCGGCCACCAGCGACAGCACCTCGTCCAGCGTGGGCACGGCGAAGCACCCGTCGAAGGAGGCGGAGCCGGGGCGGACGTCGGGGAAGCGCTCGGTGGCCCTCAGGCTCCGCAGCTCCTCGAGCGTGAGGTCGTCGGCGAACCAGCTCTCCACCCGGTGGCCGTCCACCGTACGGACCGTGCGCCGGTGCGCGAGGTCCTCACGGGTGGCCACGTCGGTGGAGAAGGTCAGGTCCGGCTCGTGCCGGGCGAGGAGGACACCGTCGGCGCTGACCACCAGGTCGAGCTCGATGTCGTCGGCACCCTGGGCGATGGCGAGCCGGTAGGACTCCAGCGTGTGCTCCGGTCGGTAGCCGCTGGCCCCGCGGTGCCCGACAACGGCCGGGGTCACGACGAGGGAGGCGGTGCGACGGACCAGGAGCGGGGTGTGCGGTCGGGGGTGGTGCAGGCGCTGCTGGGTCACGACCCACACGGTGCGCCGCGACGCTGACGGCGCGGCGACAGCCAGGTGAACGTCGCATGAGAGGTGGCGGGCCGCTCCGCGACCCCGCGAGGAGGACGCAGCAGGACGCGGAGCAGCCGCCCACGCCCCTGACACCTGACCGTGACAGTGCTACTGTCACGGTCGCGGAGTGACCTGAGACACCTCCGCTCCCCGCCACCGCCCGCAGGAAGGCGAGCCCGTGAAGCTCTCGATGCCCCTCATGTACGCCGGCAACCCCCGGGAGGCGGCCGACCAGGTCGCCGCCCTGGAGAAGGCCGGCCTCGACACCGTCTGGGTCGCGGAGGCCTACGGCTTCGACTCCCCCACGCTCATGGGCTACCTGGCCGCCAAGACCGAGACCATCGAGATCGCCTCGGGCATCCTCAACGTCTACTCGCGCACCCCGGGCGCGATCCTCCAGACGGTGGCCGGCCTCGACAACGTCTCCGGCGGCCGCGCGGTGCTGGGCCTGGGCGCCAGCGGGCCCCAGGTGATCGAGGGCTTCCACGGGATGCCCTACGACCGGCCGCTCGGTCGCACCCGCGAGGTGATCCGGCTGGTCCGGTCGGGCCTGCGGCGCGAGCCGCTCTCGGCGTCCGGGATCTTCTCCCTCCCGCTGCCGGCCGACCAGGGCCTCGGCCTCGGCAAGCCGCTCAAGATCCTCACCCACCCCGAGCGCGCGTCGGTGCCGATCTACGTCGCGGCGCTCGGCGAGAAGAACGTCGCCATGACCGCCGAGGTGGCGGACGGCTGGCTGCCCTTCCTGTTCCTCCCGGAGAAGGCCGACGAGGTGTGGGGCGCCGCCCTCGCCCGGGGCGCGGCCAAGCGGGACCCCTCCCTCGCGCCGCTCGAGATCAGCACCGGCGGCATGGTCTGCATCGGCGACGACGTCGAGGGGATGCTCGACTTCGCCCGCCCCATGTACGCCCTCTACGTGGGCGGCATGGGCGCGAAGGGCAAGAACTTCTACTTCGATCTCGCCTGCTCCTACGGCTACGAGGAGGAGGCCACGAAGATCCAGGAGCTCTACCTGGCCGGCCACAAGAAGGACGCCGAGGCCGCCGTGCCCCTGGCCTGGCTGCAGGCCGGCAACCTCGTGGGCAGCGAGGGCTACGTGAAGGACCGGATCGAGGCCTTCCGCGCCGCGGGCGTCACCAACCTGCAGGTCATCCCGGCCACCGAGGACCCGGCGGCCACCATCGCCCGGCTCAAGGAGTGGGTGGCCTGACCCACCCACCCGGCCGGGCACCGATGAGTAGCCCGTGCCGGAGCGGTCGAACCAGGGGAAACCCCGATGCGCGGCGGGGCCCGACCTTGGTGGAGTGACCTCATGAACCGACAGCTCGCCGGATCGCTGACCGGCCCCGTGACCAAGTGGCTCGTCCTCGTCGCGTGGCTGGTCGCCGCCGGCGCGCTGGGCGGGCTCTCCAGCAAGCTGGTCGACGTCCAGGACAACCAGGCCTCCTCCTGGCTCCCCGCGTCCGCGGAGTCGACGAAGGTGGTCGAGGCGCTCGCGCCCGTCACGGACCCGAACCAGATCCCCACCCTCGTGGTCTACGAGGCGGACTCCGGCACGCTGGACGACGCGGCGAAGGCCGCCATCGAGGAGCAGGCCGCCGCCATGGCGGAGCTGGACGGCGTCGTCGAGGGCGGCGTCGTCAGCGCCGGTCAGGCGGCCGCCGCCGGGCTGGGCGGCTACGCCGAGGACGGGGAGGCCGCCTTCACCCTCGTCACCTTCGACTTCGGCGCGGACGGCTGGTCCGCCATGCCGGACGCGGCGGCCGAGCTGCGCGAGATCGCCGCGATCGACGGCGTCACCACGCACCTGGCGGGAGCCGGCGGCCAGGCGGCCGACTCGGCGGAGGCGTTCGAGGGGATCGACTCCACGCTCATCCTCATCACCCTCGGCGTGGTCGTCCTGATCCTGCTGATCACCTACCGCAGCCCCGTCCTGTGGCTGCTGCCGATCATCTCGGTGGTGGTGGCCTACACCGTCTCCGGCGGCGTGGTCTACCTGCTGGCCCGGTACGCGGGGGTGACCGTCAACGGCCAGAGCCAGGCGATCCTCGGCATCCTGGTGATCGGCGCCGGCACCGACTACGCGCTGCTGCTGGTCGCCCGGTACCGCGAGGAGCTGCGCCGCCACGGCGACCGGCACGAGGCCATGGCCTTCGGCCTCCACCGCGCCGCGCCCGCCCTCGTCGCGTCGGCCTCCACCGTCATCGTGGGGATGCTGTGCCTGCTCCTCGCGGAGATGAACTCCACGGCCGGGCTGGGCCCCGTGCTGGCCGTCGGCGTCGGCGTCACCCTGCTGGTGATGCTGACGCTCCTGCCGGCGCTGCTGGTGATCTGCGGCCGCTGGGTCTTCTGGCCGTCCCGGCCGGTCCTGGGCTCCGCCGAGCCGCACGAGTCGGGCATCTGGGCTCGGGTCGGTGGCGCCATCGCCCCGCACCCGCGTCGGGTGTGGATCGGCACCACCGCCGTCCTCGCCGTGGCGTGCCTCGGCCTGTTCTCGCTCAACACCGCGGGGCTCTCCACCGAGGACACCTACACCAAGGACTTCGACTCCATCCTCGGCCAGCGGGTCCTCGTCGAGCACGGGCTCGTCGACACCTCCAACACCCTCCAGGTCGTCGCGCCCTCCGACTCCGTGGACGAGGTGGCTGCGGCCGTCTCGCAGGTCGACGGCATGGGCGAGCCGGGCGAGGTGCTGCCGGTCGACGACGCGACGTCCTTCGTCGAGCTGCCGCTGGCCGGCGACCCCGCGGCCGCCTCCACCTTCGAGACGGTCTCCGCCGCGCGCGACGCGGCGCACGCGGTGGACGCCGACGCCCTGGTCGGCGGGTGGGCCGCGGTGTACGCCGACACCAAGGAGGCGTCGAACCGGGACACCGCCGTCATCATCCCGGTCGTGCTGGCCGTCGTCCTGCTCATCCTGGTGCTGCTGCTGCGCTCGCTGCTGGCCCCCGTGCTGCTCATCGGCACCGTGGTGCTGTCCTTCGGCGCGGCGCTCGGCGTCTCGGCCTGGCTCTTCGAGCACGTCTTCGGCTTCGCCGGGTCCGACCCCGGGTTCCCGCTCTTCGCGTTCGTCTTCCTGGTCGCCCTGGGCATCGACTACAACATCTTCCTGATGACCCGGGTGCGGGAGGAGTCGCTGGTCCGGGGCACGCGCGAGGGGGCCCTGGTCGGCCTCGCCTCCACCGGCGGCGTCATCACGTCCGCCGGCATCGTCCTGGCCGCCACGTTCCTCACGCTGGCGTCCATCCCGTTCGTGTTCCTGGTTGAGCTGGGGGTCGCGGTGGCCCTGGGCGTCCTGCTGGACACGCTCGTGGTGCGCTCCGTGCTGGTCACCGCCCTCACGCTCGACCTGGGCGAGCGGATCTGGTGGCCCGCCCGGCACGCCGTGGCTGCGGGAACGGGCACGGACACAGGCAGAGGCACGGAGCAGTAGCGCCAGCAGGGACGCAGAAGGGCGGCCACCCCTGTGGGGGGTGACCGCCCTTCCGTGCCGACCGGACGCGCTAGCCGCGTCCGGAGCTCGTCCGCGCCTTGCGCGAGACCGAGTCGATGGCGACGGCCAAGAGGAGCACCGCGCCGGTGACGATGAACCGGATCGAGGAGTCGACGTTCATCAGGTTGAGGCCCGACTGGATCGCCTGGAGCACGATGATGCCGAGCATCGCCGACCACGCCGAGCCGCGACCACCGAAGAGGCTGGTGCCACCGATGACGGCCGCGGCGATCGCGGTCAGGTTCGTGTCCGTGGTGCCCGAGCTCTGCGAGACGCTCGTGAGCTGGCCGGCGATCAGGATGCCGCCCAGGGCCGCGAACGTGGAGCAGAGCGCGAAGACCGAGGCGTAGATCGCCGGCACCTTGATGCCGGAGCGACGCGCCGCCTCCTCGTTGCCACCGACGGCGAAGACGTGCCGGCCCCACGTGGTGCGCCGCAGCGCGAGGTCCATGAGGAAGACCAGCAGGGCGAAGAGCACCGGCAGGTAGCTCCAGCCCCGGTCGATGCCGAGGTAGTAGGTGAGGAAGCCCAGGCCCACCAGCAGCAGGCCGGCCTTGATCAGCACCGCGACCAGGGACGGCGGGGTCAGCCCCGCCGCCTTGCGCCGGCGGATGGTCATCAGGTTCACGGCCAGGTAGGCCGCGACGATGATCACCAGCAGGACGTAGGCCTGCCCGTCGGAGAGGAACTTGTCCCGCGCGAAGCTGCGCAGCCCCGAGTCCTGCGGCAGCACCACGGTGCCCTTGTCGCCGAGGACGTAGAGCAGCGCGCCCTGGAAGGCCAGGAGGCCCGCCAGCGAGAACACGAAGCTCGGGACGCCGACCCAGACGAACAGCACCGAGTACAGGCAGCCGATGGCGGTGCCGACGAGCATGCCGACGATCAGCGCCGGGATCAGGCTCCAGCCGTGGGAGTCCATGAGCACCGCCATGGACGCCGCGGAGAAGCCCGATACCGAGCCGACCGACAGGTCGATCTCGCCGAGCAGCAGGACCAGCACGATGCCGAGGGAGATGACCCCGACGGGCGCCGCGAACTGCATGATCGAGACCAGGTTGCGGGACGACAGGAACGTCGGCTCGTTGAGCTGGAACACGATCGCGATGACGACGAGGCCGACGATGACCGGGATCATGCCCAGCTCGCCGCCGCGGACCCGGTTGAGGAACGCCGACACGGCGCCGGCGAGCCCCTGGGAACGGATCAGCCGCTCGTCCGAGGCGTCCGCCGCGATCGCCGAGGCGGTCCCGTCGGTCTTGACCTCGCTCATGCCTGCTCCCCCTTGGACTGCGTGCGGGCCGCGCGTGCGGTGACCACGTTGTCGGACGCGCCGGTGATGGCCGCGACGAGCTCCGACGTCGAGGTCTCCTTGGTGACGAACTCCGCCGCGTTGCGCCCGAGGCGCAGCACGACGATGCGGTCGGAGACAGCCTGGACGTCAGCCATGTTGTGGCTGATCAGGATGACCCCGAGACCGTTCTCGCGCAGCCGCTCGACGAGGTTCAGCACCTCCGCGGTCTGGGCGACGCCCAGCGCGGCCGTCGGCTCGTCGAGCATGACGACCTTCGGGTTGCCGATGAGCGAACGTGCGATCGCCACCGTCTGCCGCTGGCCGCCGGAGAGACCGGCGATCGGGATCCGCACCGACGGGATCTTGGCGGAGAGGGTCCGCAGCAGGCGCCACGACTCCTTCTCCATCTCGACCTCGTCGATCAGCCCGCCGCGGCGCTTCTCCTGCCCGAGGAACAGGTTGGCGACGACGTCCAGGTTGTCGCACAGGGCGAGGTCCTGGAAGACCGTGGCGATGCCCAGGGCCTGGGCCTCGCTCGGTCCGCTCACGTGCACCTTGCGGCCGGCGAAGGTGATGTCACCCTCGTCGGGCTGGTACACCCCGGAGATGACCTTGACGAGGGTCGACTTGCCGGCGCCGTTGTCGCCGACGAGCGCGACGACCTCACCGGCGCCCACCTCCATGGTCACGTCGGTCAGCGCCTGGACGGCGCCGAACCTCTTGTTGATGCCGGTCAGGGAGAGGACGCTCTCCCTGACCGGCGCAGCTGCGGCACTCATCAGGAGATGCCAGCCTCCTTGCAGGCGTCGACGTAGTCGCCGGTGCAGATGTCGCTGGCGGAGTAGAACCCGTCGGCGATGACCGTGTCGGCCACGTTGTCCTTGGTGACGGCGATCGGGGTGAAGATGAACGACGCGACGTCGTTGTACGTGGTCTGGTCGACACCGGTGTCGGTGGTGGCCGGCACGTCGTCGCCGTTGGCGAGGTCGACGGCGACCTCGGCCGCGGTCTGGGCCTCGATCGGGATCGGCTTGTAGATGGTCATGGCCTGCTCGCCGGCGAGGATGCGCTGGATCGCGGCGACCTCGGCGTCCTGACCCGTGATCGGGGGCAGGTCGGTGAGGGCGACGCCCGCACCGGTG
The DNA here is from genome assembly GCF_004919085.1 of Nocardioides sp. GY 10127. Taxonomy (GTDB): domain Bacteria; phylum Actinomycetota; class Actinomycetes; order Propionibacteriales; family Nocardioidaceae; genus Nocardioides. The sequence goes on from NZ_STGL01000003.1 coordinate 521,216, forward strand.
AACGCGGCGACGACGCCGCCGGCCTGGCCGTCGTTGGCGGCGTAGACGCCGTCGATCTTGGTCGGGTCGTACTTGCTCAGCTGGTCAGTGGTCCACTGCTGGGCGTTCTCCGGGCTCCAGTCCGGGTTGTCGTACTCCTCCAGGATCTTGACGCCGGAGGTGGAGTCGAGCACCGAGTGGGCGCCGGCCTTGAACTGGGCGGCGTTCGGGTCGGAGGGAGCACCGTTGAGCATGAGGATGTCGCCGGAGCCGCCCATGGCGTCCACGAGGGCCTCGGCCTGCATCTTGCCGACGGTCTCGTTGTCGAACGACATGTAGTAGTCAGCGCCGTCGATGAAGCGGTCGTAGGCGATGACCGGGACGTCCTGGCCCTGGGCCTCCTGGACCATGCCGGTGGCACCGTCGCCGTTCACCGGGTCGAGGACGACCACGGAGGCGCCGGCGTTCAGCGCGGTGGTGAGCTGCTGCTGCTGCTTCGACTCGTCCTGGTCGGCGTTGTAGTAGTCGACGGTGCAGTCGGAGCAGAGCTTGCTGACGGCCTCCTCGAAGAGGGGCTTGTCGAAGGCCTCGTACCGGGTGGTCTTGGACTCGGGCAGCAGCAGGGCGATCGTGGCGCCCCCGCTGGCGGAGTCGCCGGAGCCGGACTCGGCGTCGTTGGCGCCGCAGGCGGCGAAGGTGGTGGCGGTGAGGGCCACGGTCGCCCCGATGAGGGCGAAGCGAGAGAGACGAGTGGACAAGGCGAGAACTCCTCCATGTGACGGGCACCACTGCCCGGGTGACTGGGACTGAGTGTTCTCAGTCACAGGCTTTACGTCAAGTCTTGAAGGTAAGTACCGATAACGATCCGGTAACGCCCCACCAGAACCTTCATTGGTTGACGACAAGGGTTGACGGAAACCTGAGACGACCGTCACAGTTCGCCCATGGTCAGCGCCCCCGGATCACCGTCGTCGCTCCGGACGGCGAACCGGAGGCGCGTGCTCGACGCGCTGCGTCGCGCCGCCGTCAGCGACCCCCTCGACGGCGACGAGCACGACGACTTCTCCCAGGCCAGGCTGGCTCGCGAGACGGGTCTGGCGCCCGCCACGGTGTCGAACATCGTCCGGGACCTCACCCGCGCCGGCGTCCTCGAGACCGTCCCCGGCGGGGGCCGGCGGGGCTCCGTCGTCCGGCTCTCCGACACCGCCGGCTACGTCGCCGGGCTCGACTTCGGGCACAGCCACGTCGGCGTCGCCGTCGGCGACCTCGCCGGCCGGCTGCTCGCGGAGGACCGGCGGGCCCTGGCCCCCGAGCCCGACCACGCCCGGGCCCTGGCCACGGCGCGCCTCATGCTCGACGAGCTGCTCGCGGGCCTGCCCATCGCGCCGCTGCGGCGGGTCGCCATGGGGCTGCCCGCCCCGATCCAGGGGTCCGCGGTCGGCTCGGCCAGCATCTTCCCCGGCTGGGAGGGCGTCGACACCGGCACCGCCGCGGAGGACGCGCTCGGCGCGCCCGTCACGGTCGAGAACGACGCCAACCTCGGCGCGGTCGCGGAGCACCGCCTCGGCGTCGCCCGCCTGCGGGAGAGCTCGTTCTTCGTCAAGATCAGCCACGGCGTCGGCGGCGGGATGATCATCCACGACCGCCTGTTCCGCGGCGCCACGGGCAGCGCCGGGGAGATCGGCCACCTCACCCTGGACGAGCAGGGGCCGCTGTGCCGCTGCGGCAGCCGGGGGTGCCTCGAGGCCTACGCCTCCATCGAGACGGTCCAGCAGATGATGTCCGGGCAGCTGCCCGAGGCACAGTTCGGGGAGATCGTGGACGCCGCGCACGCCGGCTCCGTCGCCGCGCGCCGCGCCATCGAGGACGCCGGCCTGCACCTGGGCTGGGCGCTGGCGAGCATCGTGAACCTGCTCAACCCGGGCGTCGTCGTCATCGGCGGGACCATGGCGCTGGCGGGCGACCTGGTCCTGGAGAGCGCCCGCATCGGCCTGCGGCGGCACGCGCTGGACTCGGTCGCGCTGACCCCGGTGGTCGTCTCCGAGCTGGGCAACCGGGCCAGCCTCCTCGGGGCGCTGCTCGTCGCCGCAGACGAGGTCGACCTCGCCGAGGAGACCAGCGGGACCGACCCGGACGACTGACCGCGCACGACCGACCCAGGACCGCTGATCCCGGGCGACTGGCCCCTGACGACTGGCCGCGGCCGGCTCAGGCCCCGGCGCGCCGGCCCAGGACGGCGTCCAGGCCCTCGGCCCCCGAGAGCACCCCGTCCAGCGCCCGCTCGGCGGCCCCCGTCGCCGCGCCGGTGATCCCGAGCTCGCCGGGCACCAGGCGCGGTCGGGGCAGGACCACCGGGACCGCGTCGCCGGAGGAGCCCGCCCCGGGCATCCCGGCCTCGAGCGCCTCCCGCGCCGGGCCGAGCAGCAGCTCGCCCAGTACCCCGAAGTAGCCCCCGAGGACGACGAGCGAGGGGTCGAGCAGCGAGGTGAGCGCCGCCAGGCCGGTGCCGAGCCGGTGCCCCACGACGCGGAGCCCCTCGACCACGGTGGCGTCCGTCTCCGCCCGGCGCACGACCGCGGCCGCGACCTCGACGGGCGTGGCGCCCGTGGTGGCCTCGACCCCCACCGCCGCGAGCATCGCCCGCAGCCCGATGCCCGTCTCCCAGCAGCCCGTCTGCCCGCACCGGCACCGCTCCCCCGGCACCCCCAGCGGCACGTGGCCGGCCTCCCCGGCCAGCCCGTGGCCGCCGCGCAGCAGCCGCCCGTCGGCGAGCAGCCCGGCCCCGATCCCCACGGTGCCCGTGAGGTAGAGGACGTCGCGGGAGCCCCGTGCCGCGCCGTGCCGGTACTCGGCCCAGGCCGCGCAGTTGGCGTCGTTCTCCAGCACCACCCGGCACGGTCCGAGCAGGGCGGCGAGCCGCGCCTCCACCGCGTCCGCCGGGCCCTCGGCGGGCACCGGGACGTGCGGCACCCACGTCGGCGTGCGGCCGTCGGCGGCCACCAGCCCTGGCAGGGCGAGCACGGCGCCGACGACCGGCACGCCGCGGGCGGCCAGGTCGGCACCGACGACTCCGACGAGGTCGAGCAGGGTCTCCAGGCCGTCCGCGCCCGCCGGGGCCGTGTCGACCGGCCGGGTCTCCGCGTGCGTCACCCGGCCGGCCAGGTCGACGACCACCGCCGCGACGTAGTCGACGTTGAGCTCCAGCCCGAGCCCCACGGGCCCGCGCGGACCCGGGGAGACCGTCACGCTGGGCCGGCCGCGGCCCGAGGCGGGCGCGGCCGCCTCGACGACCACCTCGCCCTGCACCAGGTCCGCGACCACGGCACCCACCGTGGCCTTGGCCAGGCCCGTGCGGCGGGCGAGCTCGGCGCGGCTGCCCGGCCCCTCGGCCCGCAGGGCGCGCAGCACCGCGGCGGTGCTGGCCCGCCGCAGCGCGTCCGTGCCCGCGGTCGCCGCCGTGCCCGCCGTGCCCGCCGTCACCGCCGGCAGCGGCCCGGTGCTCACGCCGTCCGCCTCAGCGCACGCCGTACAGGTGCTCGAGCGCCAGCTGGTCGAGGTGCTCCAGCCCGGCGTCGCGGGCCCCCAGGGCCTCGACGTCCGGCGTGGGGTCGTCGGCCAGGGAGCGCCAGGTCTCGCCCTCGGCGAGGGTCGGCACGGCCAGCTCCGGCAGCCCGGCCGCCGCCAGCGCCTCCTGCACCTCGGGGTCGGCCCGGAACGCCCGCGCCTTCTCGCGCAGCACGAGGTAGTTGGTCATGCAGGCGCGCGCGGTGGACCACACGCCGTGCTCGTCCTCGGTGCGCGAGGGCTTGTAGTCGAAGTGCACGGGCCCGTCGTAGCCACCGGCGAGCAGGGTGTCCACGACCCAGAAGGAGCCGCGGACGTTGCCGGCGCCGAACCGGAGGTCCTGGTCGAAGCGCGGGCCGTTCTGGCCGTTGAGGTCGATGTGGAAGAGCTTGCCCTGCCACAGCGCCTGCGCGTAGCCCTGCGCGGCGTTCACGCCGGCCATCTCCTCGTGCCCGATCTCGGGGTTCACGCCGACCAGCTCGGGGCGCTCGAGGGTCTCGATGAACGCGAGGGCGTGGCCGACGGTCGGCAGGAGGATGTCGCCGCGGGGCTCGTTCGGCTTGGGCTCGATGGCGAACCGCAGGTCGTAGCCCTGGTCGGTGACGTACTCGCCGAGCACGTCGAAGGCCTCCTTGTAGCGGTCGAGCGCGTCGGCGACGTCCTTGCTGGCGCCGTGCTCGGAGCCCTCGCGCCCGCCCCAGGCCACGTACACCTTCGCGCCCAGCTCGGCGGCCAGGTCGATGTTCCGCATGGTCTTGCGCAGCGCGAACCGGCGGACCTCGCGGTTGTTGGAGGTGAACGCCCCGTCCTTGAAGACCGGGTGGCTGAAGAGGTTGGTGGTCGCGGTGGTGACCACGAGGCCGGTGTCGGCCAGCCCCTTGCGGAAGCGGTCGAGGATCGCGTCCCGTGTGGCGTCGTCGGAGCCGAACGGCACGAGGTCGTCGTCGTGGAAGTTGACGCCGTAGGCGCCCAGCTCGGCGAGCTTCTCCAGCATGTGCACCGGGTCCATGGCGGGCCGGGTCGGGGCGCCGAACGGGTCCTTGCCGTCGTAGCCGATGGTCCACAGGCCGAAGGAGAACCTGTCCTCGGGGGTGGGCGTGGGAAGGGGCATGACGAGTCCTCTCGAGAGGGCGCGACAGACAGGCGGCGCGAGGACGCGGCGCCGGCTGCGCGGGGTGGGAGCGGTCTGGTGGAGCAGGTGTGTCGAGCGGGTGGCGCGTGGCCGGGTGCTGCAGGGCAGGGGTGCCGGGCTGGTCAGGCCCAGGTGGCGGTCGCCTCCTTGAGCTCCAGGTAGGCCTCTCGGACGCCGGGCGTCGGCGCGGCGTCGAGGACCTTCAGCCCGGGCATGGGCCAGTCGGGCGGCGTCGCGGCGCCCGACAGCGCCCAGGCGGCCTGCCGGGCGGCACCGCGGGCGACGTACTCGCCGGGCGGGGGCAGCTCGACGGGGCGGCCCAGGACGGCGGGCAGGATCTGCTGGAGCGCCGGGCTGCGCGTGGCGCCGCCGACGAGCAGGACTCGTCCGGCCTCCTGACCGGTGAGCGCCTGGAGCTGCTCGGCGGCGTCGGCCAGGCTGCAGGCGAGGGCCTCGAAGGCGGCCCGGGCGAGGTCGGCCCGCGTGGTGGTGGAGCGGAGCCCGGTCCAGGTGCCCACGGCGTCAGGACGGTTCGGGGACCGTTCCCCGCCGTAGTAGGGCGAGAGCGTCACTCCCCCGGCCCCGGGCGCGGAGGACAGGGCGAGATCGGCCAGCCCGTGCACGTCGACCCCGAGCCACGCGGCCTGGAGGTCGAGGATGCGGGCGGCGTTGATGGTGGTGACCATGGGCAGGAAACCGCCCTGGGCGTCGGCGAAGCCCGTCACCGTGCCGGTGGGGTCCGCAAGGGGGGCGGCGCTCACGGTCGAGGCGACCCCGGAGGTGCCCACCGAGAGCAGGACGTCGCCCGGACGCAGCGCGAGGCCGAGCGCGGCGCCCGCGTTGTCGCCCGTGCCGGCGCCGACCACCTGCCCCGCGGCGGTGCGGGCCGCGACCGCACCGGGGCCGGCGATCCGCGGCAGCGCCACCTCGTGGCCCAGGGCGTTGGCCGCGAGGTCGGGGCGCCACTCGCCCAGCGCCGTGGCGAAGTACCCGGTGCCCGAGGCGTCGCCGGCGTCGGTGAAGGGCTCCGTGCCCGGGGCCGCGAGGTGGGCCGAGAGGTAGTCGTGCGGGAGCAGGACGGACGCCGTGCGGGCGGCGTTCTCCGGCTCGTGGTCGCGCATCCAGCGCAGCTTGGACGCCGTGATGGAGGCGACCATGACGGAGCCCGTCACCTCCGCGCAGGCGGCGGGGCCGCCCATCTCCTCGATCAGGTCCAGCGCCGCCTGGGCCGAGCGGGTGTCGTTCCACAGCAGCGCGTCGCGCACCGGCTCACCAGCCGAGTCCAGGGCGACCATGCCGTGCTGCTGGCCGGCCACGGAGACCGCCTCGGCGCGCGGCAGCAGGGCCGCACCCGAGGAGTCGAAGGCGGCCGTCCAGGCGCGGGGGTCCACCTCCGTGCCGACGGGGTGCGGGGCGGCGGCGGACTCGAGGACCTCACCGGTCTCGGCGTCCACGAGCAGGCTCTTGGTCGACTGGGTGGAGGTGTCGACTCCCATGACGATCGTCACACCCCCATTAAGTGCGAGACCCGAACTAAAGTCAACCGTCCGGCGTGACCTCGCCCACTCGGGCGCTCCGGCCCCCGCTCAGCGGGCATCGTCCGGGCAGGCGCACAGGCACCTCACGCCCGCTCGGAGGTGTTCGCGGGCGGGGCCGTGGACACCATGGGCCGCATGTCCACCGAAGACTGGAAGAACGCCCTCCTGGCCGCCGCGGTGGCGCTCGTGGTCGCCCTCGCCGTCATCATCGGCGCCCGCGTGCTGCTGCGCATCCTCGGTCAGCACTGGAAGCCGGCGACCTGGTTGGCGGACGCCTGCCGCACGCCGTTCCGCGTCCTCGTCGTCCTCGTCGCGCTGAGCGGCTGGGTCTCGAGCATCCAGCCCCGCGACAGCGACGCCTGGTGGTGGACCGCGATCGGGCTGGCCCTGCGGGTCGCCGAGATCGCCGGGGGCGCGTGGCTGCTCACCTGCGTGCTGCTCTACCTGGAGGACCTGACCCTCGGGCGGGCGCGCACCGACGAGAAGGACAACCGGGTGGCCCGCCGGGTGCGGACCCAGATCCTGCTCATCCGCCGGCTCACCGTGGCGATCGTCGTCATCATCGCCGTCGGCGCGATCCTGCTCAGCTTCCCCGGCGTCCGCGCCATCGGCGCCTCCGTCCTCGCCTCCGCCGGTCTCATCTCGGTGGTCGCCGCGCTCGCCGCACAGTCCACGCTGGCGAACGTCTTCGCCGGCATCCAGATCGCCTTCAACGACGCCATCAAGGTCGACGACGCCGTGATCGTCGAGAGCGAGTGGGGCTGGATCGAGGAGATCACGCTCAGCTACGTCGTCGTCCGCCTGTGGGACGACCGACGCATGGTGCTGCCGTCGACCTACTTCACCAGCACCCCCTTCCAGAACTGGACCCGCAAGACCTCCGAGCTCATGGGCGCGGTGGAGCTCGACCTCGACTTCCGGGTCGACACCGCCGGCATGCGCGCGGCCCTGGGCCCGATCATGGAGGAGGCCGGAGCCATGTGGGACGGCCGCGTGGCGCACTTCCAGGTCACCGACGCGGTCGGCGGCTACGTCCACGTGCGCGTGCTCGTCACCGCCGTCGACGCCCCCACGCTCTTCGACCTGCGGTGCCACGTGCGCGAGCGGCTGGTCCAGTGGGTGCGCGAGCACGACCCCGAGGGCCTGCCGACGCAGCGCGTGATGCTCACCTCGCCCACGGACGGGCTGGGCAGCCCCGGCCGCCAGGGCGCCTCCACCGAGGTCGACCAGCACCGCTGAGCGCTCTCTGACCTGCACAAACGAGCCCGAGGCCACCCCAAACCCGACCCCCGGGGGTGAGCCCGGCCGGGTGAGTGGACCGCCGCGGTCCGCGCCCTAGTGTCGGAGACATGAGCACCGGACCGCACGACCTCGAGGACACCTACGAGGGGTACTCGGTGGACGAGAGCGACCAGCTCCCGACCGAGGACACGCTCGACGACGACGACGTCGTCGACGCCCTCGACCGGGGGTACTCGCCGCCCGAGAAGTACTCCACCGCGCAGGACCACGGCACCACGCCGTACGAGGAGGCCACCGGGGAGACCCTCGACCAGAGGATCGCCCAGGAGGTACCCGAGGCCGACCCCTACGACGTCACGACGGAGGTCTCCGAGACGGAGACCCTCGACGACGGCGAGGTCGGCGACGAGCGCGCAGGTCGTCTGGTCGCCCCCGACGAGGGCCTCACCGAGGACACCGAGAAGGACCTGGTGGGCGAGGACGTGGGGATCGACGGTGCAGCCGCCTCCGCCGAGGAGGCAGCGGTGCACGTGGTGTCGGAGGGCTGAGGGGCCCGTCGGCACGTGGCGCGTGACGCCGCACCCCCGGGGACAGGGAGCCCCCGGGTCAACGAGAGGAAGAAAGAACGATGCTTGACCTCATCCTGTGGATCATCGCCGTCGTGCTCGTCATCGGCGGCATCTTCAACCTGTTCAAGGGCGCGATCCTGTGGGGGATCGTCCTGATCGTCGTCGGGCTGCTGGTGGGCCCGGGCGGTGTCTCGATCTTCACGTGAGCACCCGCACGAGCCCTGCGCTCGTGAACCGGACCCGGCGTCCGGTGCGGCACCCCCTCAGCGGGCACCGCACGCGGACACCGGGCCCGGAACGGGGCCGGAGCCCCGGACGCGACGCGTCCGGGGCTCTTGTCGTCCCCGGGCCCGTCGTCCGACCCGTCGCCTGACCCGTCGCCTGACCCGTCGCCTGACTCAGTGGACGTGCACCTCGGTGACGCCGGGGACGTCGTGGCCGGCCAGCTCGGCCAGCGCCCGCTCCCCCGGCCCCATGGGGCCCTCGACCTGAGCGACGCCGTCGCGGACCTCGACCAGCCAGTCCGGGTGCCCCAGCTGCACGAGCTCCGCGTCGAGGTCGCGCTCCAGGTCGGCGTCGCTGCGGGCCAGCACCCGCACCACGTCGCTGCGGGAGATCACGCCGACGACCTGGCCGGCCGCGTCGAGCACCGGCAGGGACTTGGCCCCCATGCTCGTGAGCAGCTCGACGGCCACGGCGAGGTCGGTGCTCGGGTGCACGGTCACGACGTGCGGGTTCATCACGTCCTCGACGTGCTCCGGCCGGTCGTGGGTCGGCTCGGGGACGTGCGTGGGCCAGACGCGGGCCCGCACGTCCGGGGAGAGCGCGTCGCGCAGGAGGTCGGCCTCGCTGACGATCCCGACGAGCACCCCCTCTGCGGTGACGACCGGGAGACTGGTGAGCTTGTTCGTCGCCAGCAGCCGCATCGCGGCCTTCACCCGGGTGCGAGGGCCGATGGAGATCGGCCGGGACGTCATGACCTCATGGACCAGCATGACTTCACTGTGCGCCCGTCCGGCGAGACGGCGGAGGGGCGAAAGACCCCGCCTGAGGACCTGACGACCGCCGGGTCCGACACCGTGCGGGAGACCCGCGGGGGACCTGGAAAAAGTAGAGAACCGCTGGCGTCTCGGGTCACCAGCGGTTCGTAGTAGAAGGTACAACAACCGCGGCGCCGGGGACAGGATCTCCTGTCGCGGTCCAGACCAGCACGACGTCGTCCGCCCCCACCGCGAGGGTGGTTTCCGGGGCCGCGGGGCCGGGCACGAGACCTGCGGAGCACGCGCGTCCCTGAGCAGCGGGCCCCACACGCGGCAAGGAGAGACCGATGACCAGCAACCACCCCGAGCACCTCACCCTCGACGAGGGCGCCGGCGTCGAGCCGACCACCGCCCCCGAGGCGTCCGTCGAGCCGACCACCGGCACCGGCACCGTGGAGGAGCCCCGCTCCAGCACGCCCACCGCGCCGTCCCACCCCGAGCAGGACCCGCTGCGCGGCTCGCGCACCGGCGCGTTCTACGCCGCCACGGTCGGCCTGGGCCTCGTGCTGATCCTGGTGGTCGTCTTCGTCGCCCAGAACACGGCCTCGACCAGCGTCTCGTTCCTCACCTGGACCGGGGAGTTCCCGGTCGCCGTGGTCATCCTCGTGGCCTTCGCTGCCGGCATCCTGTTCACCGCCCTGGGCGGCTCGCTGCGGATCATGCAGCTGCGGCGCCGGGCCAAGAAGGTGGAGAAGCAGCGCCGGAAGGCCGCGAAGGCCGCCGGACGCTGAGCCGGCTCCCTCCGAGCGAGGCGCGCTGACGCACGAACGGGGAGGTTGCCCGGGACCACGTCCCGGGCAACCTCCCCGTTCGCACGCGCCGACGACCGGCCGGAGCCGGTCAGGCGGCGGGGGTCACTCCCACTCGATGGTGCCCGGCGGCTTCGAGGTGATGTCGACGGTGACGCGGTTGACCTCGGGCACCTCGTTGGTGATCCGGGTCGAGATGGTCTCGAGCACCTCGTACGGCAGTCGGGCCCAGTCGGCGGTCATCGCGTCCTCGGACGTGACGGGCCGCAGCACCACCGGGTGGCCGTAGGTGCGGCCGTCACCCTGGACGCCGACGGAGCGGACGTCCGCGAGCAGGACGACCGGCATCTGCCAGATGTCGCGGTCGAGGCCGGCGCGGGTCATCTCCTCGCGGGCGATGGCGTCGGCCGCGCGCAGGATGTCCAGGTTGTGCCGGTTGACCTCGCCGATGATCCGGATGCCGAGGCCCGGCCCGGGGAACGGCTGGCGCTGCACGATGACGTCCGGCAGGCCGAGCTGGGCACCGACGGCGCGCACCTCGTCCTTGAACAGCTCGCGCAGCGGCTCGACGAGCTCGAACTCGAGGTCGTCCGGCAGCCCGCCGACGTTGTGGTGGCTCTTGATGTTCGAGGTGCCCGCGCCGCCGCCGGACTCCACGACGTCCGGGTAGAGCGTGCCCTGCACGAGGAAGGCGATCTTGTCGGGGCCCTCGGTGGCGTCGGGGTCCGCGCCGAGGATGTCGGCCTGGGCCGCCTCGAAGGTCCGGATGAACTCGCGGCCGATGATCTTGCGCTTGGCCTCGGGCTCGGTGACGCCGGCGAGGGCGTCCAGGAACTGCTTCTCCGCGTCGACGACGACCAGCTGGGCACCGGTGGCGGCCACGAAGTCGCGCTCGATCTGCTCGGTCTCGCCGGCCCGCATGAGGCCGTGGTCGACGTAGACGCACGTGAGCCGGTCGCCGATGGCGCGCTGCACGATGGCTGCCGCCACGGCGGAGTCGACGCCGCCGGACAGGCCGCAGATCGCGTGGCCGCGCTCGCCGATCTGCTCGCGCACGCGGGCGATCTGCTCCTCGGCGATGTTGCCGATCGTCCAGGTCTGGCGGCAGCCGGCGATGTCGACGAGGAACTGCTCGAGCACCGTCTGACCGTGCTCGGAGTGCAGCACCTCGGGGTGCCACTGGACGCCGGCCAGCCGGCGCGAGACGTCCTCGAAGGCGGCGACCGGGGTGACGGTGGTGGAGGCGAGGACCGAGAACCCCTCGGGGGCGCCGGTGACGGAGTCGCCGTGGCTCATCCAGACCCGGTGCTCGGCGGGGACGCCGGCGAGCAGCGTGCCCGACTCCGAGACCGAGACCGGGGTGCGGCCGTACTCGCGGGCGCCGGTGGCGGCGACCTCGCCGCCCAGGCCCCGGGCCATGAGCTGGAAGCCGTAGCACATGCCGAACACGGGGACGCCCGACGTGAAGACGGCGGCGTCGATGCCGGGGGCGCCCTCGGCGTAGACCGAGCTCGGCCCACCGGAGAGGATGATCGCGGCCGGCCGGCGCGCCAGCATCTCCTCGACCGGCATCGTGTGGGGCACGATCTCGGAGTAGACGCGGGCCTCGCGGACCCGGCGGGCGATCAGCTGGGCGTACTGGGCGCCGAAGTCGACGACGAGGACGAGGTCGTGCTCGTCGCGGGCGCTCTGCTCCGGGGTCACCGTGGGGGCCTCGCTCATGGCGGAAGCCTAGCCGCGGACCCTCCCGGGAGCCGCACCGGCGGCCGCCGCTGGACGGGCTGCACAGGCTGGACGGCGTGGACGGGCCGGGCGCGTGGGCGGGGCAGGCGCGTGGGCGGGGCAGGCGCGTGGGCGGGGCAGGGTTTCCGAGGACGTGGGTGCCGGGCCTGCCCCTAACCAGGCCCGGTCCCCACGCCCCCGGAGCGAAATGCACCAGGGCCCGGCCGGGGAGGGAGGTGGCCGGGCCCTGTCGCGTCCACGCACCGTGCTGGGGACGGTGCCTGGACGAGGGACGGACCCGGCCTGGTTGGGTGGGAGGGAGCGTGGCCGGGTCTGCACGGGTCAACGAGGCCGCCGGGCAGGGGTCACGGGCGGCTCCGGACCGGTCCAGACCAGTGGACGGGCGTGCCCCGGAGCCGCCGCGCGACGGCTCAGCTCACGTCGACGATCGGCAGCCGCAGGGCGGCCGGTGCCGAGGGCGGCACCGCCGGCGAGCGCGGGGCCACCGGCGCCACGGGCCGGTACTCCTCGCCCAGGGACGGTCGCGGGTCGGCGTCCCCCCTGTTGGGCCACAGGGCCATCGCCCGCTCGGCCTGCGCCGTGATGGTGAGCGAGGGGTTCACGCCGAGGTTCGCGCTGATCGCCGAGCCGTCGACGACGTGCAGCCCGGGATGCCCGAAGACCCGCTGGTAAGGGTCGACGACGCCCTGCTCCGGCGTGCTGCCGATCGCGCAGCCGCCGATGAAGTGCGCGGTGAGCGGCCGGTTGAACGGCTCCCCCACCGTGCCTCCCGGGGTGCCCCCGATCTTCTCGGCGATGCGGCGCACCGCCTCGTTGGCGACCGGGATCCAGGTGGGGTTGGGGGCGCCGTGCCCCTGCTTCGAGGTGAGCCGCCAGCCGAGCGGACCGCGCGTGCCGTAGGTGGTGATCGAGTTGTCCAGGCTCTGCATCACCAGCGCGATGACCGACCGCTCCGACCAGTGCCGCAGGTCGTAGAGGTCCGCCACGCTCCGGCGCTGCCGCCAGAGCTCCTGGAGCCACGTCTGCCAGCGCGGCCGGGGGCCGTCACCGTCGGTGAGGACGGTCTGGAGCAGCGACATCGCGTTGTAGCCGTGGCCGTAGCGGCAGGGCTCGATGTGGGTGTCGGCGTCCGGGTGCCAGGACGACGTGATGGCCACACCCCGGCTGAAGTCGACGTCGGAGCCGGCCGGCCCGATCGCCCCGAGGATCGACTCCGAGTTGGTGCGGGAGAGGTACCCGAGCCGGTCGGAGAGGCCCGGCAGGTGGCCCTCGTCCTTCATCCGGTGCAGCAGCTTCTGCGTGCCCAGCGCGGCCGCGGCCAGGACGACCTGCCCGGCCGTGACCACCCGGGTGCTGCGCCGGGTGGCGCGCCGGGCCTTCGTCCAGCGCAGGCTCACCTCGTAGCCGCCACCGGCACGCGGCCGCACGCGGGTGACCGTGGTGAGCGGCAGGACGCGGGCGCCCTTCTTCTCGGCCAGGTGCAGGTAATTCTTCACCAGGGTGTTCTTCGCGTTGTGCCGGCAGCCGCTCATGCACTCCCCGCAGCTGCGACAGGGGTTCCGGTCCGGGCCCTCCCCGCCGAAGAACGGGTCGGGCACCGCGGTGTCGGGGTCCTGCCCCGGGCCGCCGAAGAAGACCCCGACCGGGGTGGGGTGGAACGTCTCCCCCACGCCCATGTCCTCGGCCACCGCGCGCATCACCTCGTCGGCCGGCGTGGTCTCGGGGTTCTGCACCACGCCGAGCATCCGCTTGGCCTGGTCGTAGTACGGGGCCAGCTCGGCGCGCCAGTCGGTGATGTCGCGCCACTGCGGGTCGTCGTAGAAGGGCTGCGGGGGCTCGTAGAGCGTGTTGGCGTAGACGAGCGAGCCGCCGCCCACGCCGGCCCCGGCGAGGATCAGCGTGTCCTTGAGCGCCTCCACCCGCTGGATGCCGTAGCAGCCCAGACGAGGCGCCCACAGGTAGCGCGTGAGGTCGAACGTGCCCGAGGAGAAGTCGGAGTCCTCGAAGCGCGGGCCGGCCTCGACGACCACGACGCGGTAGCCCTTCTCGACCAGCCGCAGGGCCGCGACCGAGCCGCCGAAGCCCGAGCCGACGACCAGGACGTCGCAGTCCAGCCCGTCGACGGGAGCGTCCCGCCCGTCGTCCTGCCTGTTCCGACCCCCCTGTCCGTCCGCCCCGCTCACGCGCGGCCCAGCCGCTTCATCGCGCGCAGGGCGGCGGTGAGCGCGACGGCGTAGCGACGGTCGTCCAGGCCGAGGGAGGGCGCGAGCGGCAGCAGGCGCTGCGTCGCCACCGACTGGGACTCGGTGAACCGCAGGAGGCCCTCGGCCCCCTGGCGGCGGCCCAGCCCGGAGGAGCGCATGCCGCCCATCGGCGCCGCGATGGAGCCGAAGGTGGCCGCGAAGCCCTCGTTCACGTTGACGGTGCCGCAGTGCAGGGCGCGTGCCACCCGGCGGGCGTGCGCGGCGTCCCGGCCGAAGACGGCGGCGTTGAGCCCGAAGTCGCCCTCGTTGGCGCGGGCCACGGCGTCGGCCTCGTCGGTGAACCGGTGCAGGGCCACCACGGGCCCGAAGGTCTCCTCGGCGAAGCAGGCCATCGACGGGTTCACGCCCTCGAGGATGGTCGGTTCGAAGACGTACGGCCCGAGGTCGGGGCGGTGGCGTCCGCCGGTGAGGACGGCGGCGCCGTGGGCGACGGCGTCGTCCACGTGCGCGGTCACCTTCTCCAGCTGCGCCGCGGAGACCAGCGAGCCCACGTCGATCCCCCAGCCGGTGCCCGCTCCCAGCGAGAGTGCCTGGGTGCGCGCGACGAACCGGTCGACGAAGGCCTCGTAGACGGCGTCGGCCACGAAGATCCGCTCGGTGGAGACGCACAGCTGGCCGGCGTTGGAGAAGGAGGCGCGGACGGCGCCCTCGGCGGCGCGCTCCACGTCGGCGTCCGCCAGCACCAGCATCGGGTTCTTGCCGCCGAGCTCGAGCGAGCAGCCGATCAGCCGCTCGGCGCAGCCGGCGGCGATCCGTCGACCGGTGGCCGTCGAGCCCGTGAAACAGACGTAGTCGGCGTGCGCGACGACGGCGCCACCGATCTCCGGGCCCGGCCCGGCCACGACCTGCCACAGCCCGCGCGGGGCCCCGGCCAGCTCGAGGAGCTCCACGCCGAGGAGGGCGGTGAGCATCGTCTGGGCGTCGGGCTTGAGCACCACGGCGTTGCCGGCCATGACGGCGGCGACGCCGTCGCACAGGGCCATCGTGAACGGGTAGTTCCAGGGGCTGATCACGCCGACGACGCCCTTGGCGACCCGGTTCACCTCGACCCGCGTCAGGCCGGGGACCACGCCGGGCACCCGGCGCCGGGCGAGCGTGCCGGCGCCGGTCCGCGCGTAGTAGCGGGCCGTGAGGGCCACGTGGCCGATCTCGTCGAAGGCGTGGGTGCGCGCCTTGCCGGACTCCCAGCAGATGAGGTCCATGACCTCCTCGGCCCGCTCCAGGACCAGGTCGTGGAAGCGCAGCAGCACCTCGGCGCGGGCCTCGGCCGGCGTCCCGGCCCACACCTGCTGGGCCGTGCGGGCGCGTGCGAAGGCCTCCGCCACGTCCTCGGGCGAGGACTGCGGGACGTGCGCGAGGGGCGCGTCGTTGACGGGGCTGCGGACCTCGGCGGTGCGACCCGTGGTGGCCACGATGCGGCCGGTCAGGCTGGCCACGTGGCTGGGCTCGAGGACGTAGGAGGCGCGGGGGTCGTGCTCGGGGTCGTGCGGACCGTCGAGCAGCGGGTCACCGGGGCGGGGGGCGGTCATGCCTGGCAGCGTAGGTGACGCCCGTCTCCCTGACGAGACCCTTGTTGACATCCGTTCAGCAACGGGACGCCCCGCCGAGGGCGCGGAGCCCTCTCACCCGCCGGCCACGGCCTCCTCGCGGCCCCGGTTCGCCAGCCGGTCCGCACGCTCGTTGCCCTCGTCGCCCGCGTGCCCCTTGACCCAGTGCCACTGGACCTCGTGCCGCGCGCACTCCTCGTCCAGGGCCCGCCACAGGTCCTCGTTCTTCACGGGCTGCTTGGCCGAGGTCTGCCAGCCGTTGCGCTTCCACGAGCGCAGCCACGACGTGATCCCGCCGCGGACGTAGGAGGAGTCCGTGTAGACGTCCACGCGACAGGGACGCTTGAGGGCGCGCAGCGCCATGATCGGCGCGGTGAGCTCCATCCGGTTGTTGGTGGTCGTGCTCGCCTCGCCGCCCCACAGCTCCTTCTCGTGGCTGCCCTGGCGGAGCAGGGCACCCCAGCCGCCGGGTCCGGGGTTGGGCGCGCAGGAGCCGTCGGTGTGGACGGTGACGACGTCTTCGGGGTGCGGCTGGGTGGGGCTGTTCTCGTCCGTCCGGGTCACGAGGAGGGATCTTCGCAGGGCTCGGCGGCCCACGCCGTCCCGACCCGCACGAAGCCCACCCGGGCGTAGACGCGCGCCACGGCCTCGTCCGTGGCCGAGCAGAAGACCGTCCCGATCCCCCGCGAGCGGGCGTCGTGCGCCAGCAGGGCCGTGAGCGCAGCCGCCGCACCCTGGCCGCGGTGCGTCGGCACGGTCGCGACGCCCACGACCTCGGTGGCGCTCACCCCGGCCGCGGCTCCCCCGTCGGGTCCGAGCGGCTGGTGGGCCGCGCCCGCGACCGCACGCCCCTGCGCGTCGAAGGCACCGGCCTGGACGCGGGTGCCCGCGCGCAGCATCCGGCGCACCTGCTCCAGGGACGGGTCCTCCGTCTCCGCCGACGCGGCCGCCCGCTCCGCGACGTCGTCGGTGCCGGCGAACCCGGCCGCGACGGCGGCGTGCACCGCGGGGAGGTCGGGGTCGTCGGCGTCCAGCAGTCGCACGACCAGGTCGCACGGCGGGCTCACTGGCTCGACGCCCGGCGCGAGCACGAGCAGCGGGTGGGAGGTCACCTGGAGGCCGGCCTCGCGGGCGGCCCCGGCCAGGGTCGGCGCCTCGTCCTCGAGCCACTCCAGGCAGGCGGGCAGGCCCAGTGAGTCCTGCAGCCACCCCAGCGAGCGCACGTCGGCGGCCGTGAAGGTGGTGGGCTCGCCGGCGGCGAGGCGACGGGGTCGGGCGTAGTACTGCCAGGCACCCCGGCCGGCGAAGAGCGTGAAGGGGCCGTGCTCGTGCACGTCGGCGTCGGAGCGGAGCACCAGGTCGAGGTACGCGGACACCTCGGGCGGCACCGCCCTGGCCGGCACCGCCCTGGCCGGCACTCCCCTGGCCGGTGCCGTGCCGCTGACCTCGCCGCTCACGCCGCACCGTCGCCGGACGCGGGGAGCAACCGGTCGGCCGCCATCGTCTGCCGGGCGCGGACCTCGGCGAGCACCTCGGTGTCGAGCACGGCCAGCGCCATGGCGCCGTCGTCGTCGGCGACCCCGGCGATCCGTCGGCCCTCGGGGTCGAGCACGGCGCTGCCACCCGTGAGCGGCACGCCGCCGCACGCGCCCAGCGCGCCGGCCACGACCACGTAGACGCCGTTGTCGAGGGCTCGGGCGGGCAGCGCGACGTCCCGGCCGAGGGTCGAGCCCTCCAGGTAGGCGGCGGAGACGACGTAGGCGTCGGCCCCCGCGGCTGCGGCGGCCGCGGCGTGCTCCGGGAAGCGGGAGTCGTAGCAGACGGCCAGGCCGAGCCGGACCCCGTCGACCTCCAGCACGGCGGTGCCGGGGCCGCCCGCGCGGAACCACTCGGCCTCGGAGCGGTCGACGTGCTGCTTGTCGTACACCGCCTCGACGCTGCCGTCGGGCGAGACGAGCAGGAGCGTGAGGGTCGTGCCCTCCGCACGCCGCAGCGGGGTGCAGACGAGGACGCTCACGCCGGTCTCCCCGGCGGCCGTGCGCAGGGGCTCGGCCCAGGCCCCTGCGAGGTCGCCCTCGTGCGGGGCGGCGGCCAGCGCGTCCGGGGCGAAGGCGGCCGGGTCGTAGCCGGTGAGGAACGCCTCGGGCAGGACGAGCAGGCGGGCGCCGCGCGCAGCGGCCTGGCGCGCGAGGTCCGCCGCGCGGGCCACGTTGGCCGCGACGTCCCCCGGCACGGGCACCGCTTGGCCCGCCGCCACCACCAGTCTCGTCACGGGCCGCAAGCCTGCCAGTCACGGGCGGGCTGGACCATCCTGAGAGACGTCCTGCGAACGAACGTGACCACAATCACGGACACGGCGGTCCGGATACCGACTTCCGGGGACGACGGACCGGCCCCGCAGGGCCGGCCCACGGGCCGCGAGGCCTCAGGCGTCGAGGACGACGCCCACGCGCTGGAACTCCTTGGGGTCGGTGTACCCCGTGGTCGCCATCGAGCGCTTGAGCGCGCCGATGAGGTTCATCGTGCCGTCGGCGACGTGGCTGGGGCCGAAGAGGATCTCCTCCATCGTCCCGACCGCCTCGAACTGGACGCGCTCGCCGCGGGGCAGCTCGGAGTGGTGCGCCTCGGTGCCCCAGTGGAAGCCGTGGCCCGGGGCGTCGGTGGCCCGCGCGAACGGCGAGCCGACCATCACCGCGTCCGCGCCGCAGGCGATCGCCTTGGCGATGTCGCCGGAGCGACCGATCGACCCGTCGGCGATGACGTGCACGTAGCGGCCGCCGGACTCGTCCAGGTAGTCGCGGCGGGCCGCGGCCACGTCCGCGACGGCCGAGGCCATGGGGACGGCGATGCCCAGGACGGTGCGGGAGGTGTGCGCGGCGCCGCCGCCGAAGCCCACGAGGACGCCGGCCGCGCCGGTGCGCATCAGGTGCAGCGCCGCCTGGTGGGTGGCGCAGCCGCCGACGATGACCGGCACGTCGAGCTCGTAGATGAACTCCTTGAGGTTCAGCGGCTCGGCCTGGCTGGAGACGTGCTCGGCGGACACCGTGGTGCCGCGGATGACGAACATGTCCACGCCGGCGTCCACGACCGTCTTGGCGAACTCCTTGGTGCGCTGCGGCGAGAGGGAGCCCGCGACCGTCACCCCGGCGGCGCGCATCTCGCGCAGCCGCTCGGTGATGAGCTCGGGCTTCACCGACTCGCTGTAGATCTCCTGCATGCGGCGGGTGGCCTCGCGGCCCTCGAGCCCGGCCACCTCGGCCAGCAGGTCGGTCGGGTCCTCGTACCGGGTCCACAGGCCCTCGAGGTTGAGGACGCCGAGGCCGCCGAACTTGCCCATGGCGATCGCGGTGGCCGGCGACATGACGGAGTCCATCGGCGCCGCGAGGACGGGGATGTCGAACCGGTAGGCGTCGATCTGCCAGTGGGTGCTGACCTCCTCGGGGTCGCGCGTGCGCCGCGAGGGCACGATGGCGACGTCGTCGAAGGAGTACGCGCGGCGGGCGCGCTTGGCCTGCCCGATCTGGATCTCGGTCACGGCTGGCAGCCTACCCGCGCCGGGCCGTCCGACCGGAAGCGGCGGCCACTCCTGCCAGGGGCTCCCGGCGGCTGCTCCCGACTGCTGGTCCCGACTGCTGGGGTGGGCTGCCCCGCGGTGCGGCCACGGTCACACCCGGGTGGGCGGCACGACTGCGGCCCCCGCGGGGAAACGTGGAGGCATGCCACTCGTACGCATCGAGCTCGTCCAGGGTCGTACCGACGGAGAGGTCCGCGCGCTCGCGGACGCCGTCCAGGAAGTCATGGAGGACGTCTTCGCCGCCCCCGACGGCGACCGCTACCAGGTGATCACCGAGCACCCGCCGGGGCGGATGATCCTCGGCGACAGCGGCCTGGGGATCGACCGCGACCCCGACGGGGTGGTGCTGGTCCAGGTCCTCCAGCAGGGGCGGGACGCCGAGCAGAAGACCAGCCTCTACACGGCGCTGGCGCAGCGGCTGGAGGAGAAGGCCGGCGTCCGCCCGCAGGACCTGGTCGTCGCCGTCTCCCTCAACGGTCGCGAGGACTGCAGCTTCGGCCACGGCCGCGCCCAGTTCCTGACCGGCGAGCTCTGAGCCCGGCCCACCGTTCCGTCAGCCTCCGGCCACCTGCTCCACCCGGAACGCCACGATCCGGCGGACCAGGTCGGTCGGGAGGTCGCGGTCCAGCGGGAGCTGCACGGAGCCCTTGCCCTGCTTGTACTGGCTGAGCTCCGCGGCGAACGCCTCGTGCCCCGAGGGCGTGGCGTAGAGGCCCACGTGCCGGGCGAAGCCACCGACGTAGAGCAGCGGCTTGCGCCGCAGCTTCCACCCCACGAGGCCGTAGGAGAACGACTCCACGGCCTCCGGGGCGAGCTCGGCGACGATCGACCGCACCTCCTGCACGCGCGGCAGGACCCGCGCGTCGAGGTCGGCCAGTCCGGCCAGGTACTCCTCGACGCGCGGGTCCGTCACGGCGTGTGCGGGCTCAGCGGCCCGTGTAGTTCGGCGCCTCGACCGTCATCTGCACGCCGTGCGGGTGCGACTCGGTGAGCGAGGCCTGGGTGATCCGGACGAACTTGCCCTTCTCCTGGAGCTCGGGGACCGTCCGCGCGCCGACGTAGAACATCGACTGGTTCAGGCCGCCGATGAGCTGGTGCGCCACGGCGGCCAGCGGACCGCGGTAGGCGACCTGACCCTCGACGCCCTCGGGCACGATCTGGTCGTCGCTGGTGACCTCGGCCTGGAAGTAGCGGTCCTTGGAGTAGGACTTCTTGCCCCGGCTGCTCATCGCGCCCAGCGAGCCCATGCCGCGGTAGGCCTTGAACTGCTTGCCGTTGACGAAGACGAGGTCGCCCGGGGACTCCTCGCAGCCGGCCAGCAGCGAGCCGAGCATGACGGTGCTGGCGCCCGCGACGAGAGCCTTGGCGATCTCACCGGAGTGCTTCATGCCGCCGTCGGCGATCACCGGGATGCCGGCCGGCGTCGCCGCGAGCGAGGCCTCGTGCACGGCGGTGACCTGCGGGACGCCCACGCCGGTGACGACGCGGGTGGTGCAGATCGAGCCCGGGCCGACGCCGACCTTGACGGCGTCCACCCCGGCGTCGACGAACGCCTGGGCGCCGTCGCGGGTGGCGACGTTGCCGCCGATCACCTGGACGTGCTTGGTGGCCGGGTCCGACTTCAGGCGCCGCACCATGTCCAGCAGCATGCGGACGTGGCCGTGGGCGGTGTCGGCGACGAGGACGTCCACGCCCGCGTCGATGAGCGTGGTCGCGCGCTCCCAGGCGTCCCCGAAGTAGCCGATGGCCGCGCCGACGAGCAGGCGACCGCTGGCGTCGTAGGACGCCTTGGGGAACTGCTCGCCCTTGACGAAGTCCTTGACCGTGATGAGCCCGGCGAGCTTGCCCTCGGCGTCGACCAGCGGGAGGCGCTCGCGCTTGTGCTGACGCAGCAGCGCGGTGGCCTCCTCCTTGCTGATGTCGGCGGGGCCGGTGAACAGCGGCTGGGCCGTCATGACCTCGGAGACCTTGGTCGTGGCCCACTCCGCGACCGGGGTGAAGCGCAGGTCGCGGTTGGTGATGATGCCGATGAGCGTGTTGGCCGCGTCGACGACCGGCAGGCCCGAGACGCGGTACTGGCCGCAGAGCTTGTCGAGGTCCTCGAGCGTGGCGTCCGGGCCGATGGTCACGGGGTTGGAGATGATCCCCGTCTGGGTCCGCTTCACCATGTCCACCTGGTACGCCTGGTCCTCGATGGACAGGTTGCGGTGCAGGACGCCGATGCCGCCCTGGCGCGCCATGGCGATGGCCATGCGGGACTCGGTGACGGTGTCCATCGCCGCCGAGAGCAGGGGGACCTTGAGGCTGATCTCGCGCGTCAGGCGCGAGGTCGTGTCGATGTCCGAGGGCGCCAGGTCCGAGTAGCCGGGCAGCAGCAGGACGTCGTCGTAGGTCAGGCCGAGGGTCGCGAACTTCTCACCGAGCTCCACGCGGGCAAGGCTACCCGCGCACCCGGCCCATCCCCGCATCGCTCGCGCCGCCCCCACGACCGGGAGGACGCGACGTCACGGTCTGTTCACCCCGGCGGGCCCGCACGCACGATCACCGGCCGCGTCGGGGTTTCCCTGTCATACTGGCCCGGTACGACAGCTCCCGGCCCCGACGAGGAGACAGCACGTGGACCACGCAGCGCCTCGAGGCTCGCTGCGCGCCGACGCGGGCGCGCCCGCCACGGGCTGGATGCCCGACAGGGCGCGCGGGCGGACGGCCGCGGGCGCCGTCGTCCTCGCCCTCGACGTGAGCGGCTCCATGCACGGCCACCTCCTGCGCCAGGCCCAGCACGGGAGCGAGCGGTTCCTGCGCGAGGCCACCGAGGGCGGCTACCTCGCGGGGCTGCTGCTGTGGTCCGGGGACGTCGAGGGCGAGAGCGCCCCCGCCGCGGAGCCCGACCCGGCCCTCCGACTGCTGGCCACCGCGACGGCGGGCGGGATGACCGACGTCGTCCCCTGCCTCGAGCGGGCGCACGCGCTGCTGGCGGCCGCCCCGGCCCGGGACCGCGTCCTGGCGATCTTCTGCGACGGGGACCTCGGCCCCCTCGAACCGGCGCAGCAGGCGGCCGCCCGCCTCACCGACGCGGGCATCCGCATCCTCACCTGCGGCCTGGGCCGACGCAGCGCCGAGTCGCTCGCGGCCATCTCCACGGAGGAGGAGGACGTCGTGCGCACCGCCAGCCCCTCGTCCATCGGCCTCTCCATCGCCCGGATGACCTCGGGCCTGCACCTGGTGGACGGCCCGGACCGGCCCTGATCCGCTCGTGATCCCCGCGGGTGGCCGTGGGCGCCCCGGGCCGCTCGATCCGGGCTCCGCAGCCCCGTCGTGCCACCATCGGCCCGTGAGCCGCCCGTGACCACTCCCCCTCACCACGCCCGGGCCCGCGCGCTGTGGGCCCGCGTCGTCGGCGCGGTCTCCCATCCCGCCGCCCCCTGGGTGCTCGCCGCGTGGGTGGTGGCCGTGCGGCTGCTCTCCCTCGCGCTGGTCCTCCAGGCGGACGAGGCCGGCTTCACGCTGGTCGCGCGCTCGTGGGACCCGCAGCCGGACAGCCTCTACGGGCCCTACTTCGTCGACCGCCCGCCGCTGGTCATCGCGCTCTTCGGTGCGGGCGACGCCCTCGCCGGCACGCACGCGGTCCGCGCGCTGGGCGCCGTGACGTCCGGGCTCGCGGTGCTGCTCGCCGCACCCGCAGGCCGCCTGGTCGCGGGAGCCGGCTCGGGCGGGTCCTGGGCCGACGACCGCCCGACCCGGACCGCCGGCGGCTGGTCCGCGCTCGTCACGGCCGCCGCCCTGAGCACGCCGCTGCTCGACGTGGCCTCCACGAAGGGCGAGGTGCTCGCCGTCCCCTTCCTGCTCGCGGCCGCGGTGCTGGGCCTGCTGGTGGTGGGCGTGGGCCCGCACCCCCCGAGCCGCCCGGTCACGGCCGCGCTCTCCCTCGTCGCGGGCTTCTGCGCTGGTGTTCCACTCGGCCTGAAGCAGAACCTGGCGGGCGGGCTGGTGCTGCTGGCCGCCCTGGGGGTGGCCGCGGTGGTGTCCCGGCGGATGTCGGTGCGCCGCTTCGTGGTCGCGGCCCTCGCGGCGCTGGCCGGAGCCGCGCTGCCGATCGGTGCCCAGGTGGCCTGGGCGCTGGGCTCCGGCGTGCGGCCGGGGACCCTGTGGGAGACCGTCTACGGCTTCCGTGGCGAGGCGGCGACCGTCCTCGCGGCGCAGCCCTCCGACGCGCCGCTGACCAGGGCGGGCATCCTCGTGCTGGCGGGGCTGCTCGCCGGGCTGGGGCTCGTCGTCGGCGGGTTCGTGGCGAACGCGCGCGGCGAGTGGGCCCGTGACCCGGTGGTGACCAGCGCGATCGCCGCCCTGCTGGCCTGGGACGCGGTCTCCCTCGTCCTCGGCGGCTCCTACTGGCGCGACTACCTCTTCCCGCTCGTGCCGGGCGCCGCGCTGGCGACCGGCCTGCTGGCGCGTCGGACCTCCCGGCGCGGCCGGTACGTCCGGGTCACCGCGGTGGTCGCCGCGCTCTCCTGCGTCGTCTCGCTGGGCGTGTGGGGCGCCCGCGCCGTCGCCGCGCGCGGCACCACGCAGGAGTGGGCCACCGGCGAGGCCGTCGGCGCCGCGGCCCAGCCGGGCGACACGATCACGGTGTACGGCGGTCGGGCGGACGTCGTCCTGGCGAGCGGGCTCGACGCCCCCTACCCCTACCTGTGGTCGCTCCCCATGCGGGTGCTCGACCCCGACCTGGGGCAGCTGCGGCGGCTCCTGACCGGCCCGGACCGGCCGACGTGGGTCGTCCTCGAGGTCCCGCTGGACGCCTGGACGCCCGGCCCGGGGGCGCGCGTCCAGACGGTGCTCGACCGCCGCTACTCCCCCGCCGGCGCGGGCTGCGACGACGTCGCCGTCTACGTGCGGGACGACGTGCAGCGACCGGCGCTCCAGCCGCACTGCCCCTGACCCGGGCCCACTGAGCCGGGCCCCTGACCCGGCCGGGGTCAGACCAGGGGCTTGAGGTCGCGCACCGGGACGCGGACGGTGAGCACGTCGCCGGCCATCCGGATGCGCCCGCGCAGCCCCGCCGCGAGCACCATCGGCAGCACGGCCTGGTTGTCGGAGCGGGTCGTCAGCACGATCTCGTTGGCGCCCAGGCCTCGGGCGATGCGGCCGGCGTCGACGAGCAGGCGGGTGCCGATGCCGCGGCGCTGCCAGCCCGCGTCGACGCGCAGGGCGACCGGCCGGACGTCGTCCTCCTCGGCCAGGGGGTCCTGCACCGTGGCCAGGCCGACGACGGCGCCGTCCACGACGGCGGAGACGGAGTCGCCGTCGGGCAGGAAGCTCGGGGTGGCACCGCTGCCGAGGCGGCGGTGGGAGGAGGACGCCGCGATGGCCGCGCTCTCCTTGCTGCGCTGGAGCACGTCGCTGACGAGGTCGGCCATCGCCAGGCCGCGGGCGCGCTCGATGTCGGTGAACGGGACGGGCCGGCGCACCTGCACCTGCACGTCGCCCACGGTCATCTCCATGCTGTCCAGCGGCGGGCCGTCGTCGTCGCGCGGCTCGGTCTCGGCGTCGAAGAGCTGCGCGACGACCTCGGGGAAGCTGTTGGGCCGGGCCAGGATGCTGCGCGCGGCCTGCACGAAGCGGGTCGGCTGGTCGGTGAGGGCCGCCTCGGTCACCGACTGGGTCGTGAGGTGGTGCCAGCCGGAGGAGGTCACGAGGTCCGCCACCCCGGTCTCCGACCAGGTGTCGTCGGTGGCGAGGACGAGCTCGTCGGTCACCTCGTCGTTGCCGGGGAACACCTGGACCCGGCGGATGTCGACGCCGGCCTCGGCGCAGCGCTGGGCGAGCGCGGCGAGGGCGCCCGGGCGGTCGGGCAGGCTGGCACGGACTCGCCACAGCAGCGTCATGGGGGAACTCCTGGCTCGAGGGACGGCTCATTCTCCCCCACGCGCGCCGGCAGGCCTCGCCGCACCCCGTGTGACGTGCGACGGAGGGCCGACACGGCCCTGGGAGGCCCTGTCACCGGTCGCCTCCCGACGCGCGACGGCCCGCCCCGGCAGGAGCCGGGACGGGCCGTCGTGAGGGCCGGCAGCGGGTGCCGGCGGAGGGTGGCTCAGTGGCCGTGGCCGTGGCCGGCAGCAGCCGGCGCGGCGTCCTCGTCCTCGGGCTTGTCGACGACGAGGGTCTCGGTCGTCAGCAGCATCGCGGCGATGGAGGTCGCGTTGACGAGGGCGGAGCGGGTGACCTTGACCGGGTCCAGGACGCCCTGGGCGACCAGGTCGCCGTACTCGCCGGTGGCGGCGTTGTAGCCGTTGCCCACGCCGAGCTCGCGCACCTTGGTGACGACGACGTAGCCGTTCTCGCCACCGTTCTCGGCGATCCAGCGCAGCGGCTCGTCGACGGCCTTGCGGACCACCTTCACGCCGACGGCCTCGTCACCGGTGAGGCCGAGCTCGCCGTCCAGCGCGGAGACCGCGTGGATGATCGCGGAGCCACCGCCGGGGACGATGCCCTCCTCGATGGCGGCGCGGGTCGCGGAGACCGCGTCCTCGATGCGGTGCTTCTTCTCCTTCAGCTCCACCTCGGTGGCGGCGCCGACCTTGATCACGCACACGCCGCCGGCCAGCTTCGCGAGGCGCTCGGAGAGCTTCTCGCGGTCCCAGTCGGAGTCGGTGTTCTCGATCTCGGCCTTGATCTGCGCGACGCGGCCCTCGACGGCAGCGGCGTCGCCGGCACCGTCGACGATGGTGGTGTTGTCCTTGGTGACGACCACGCGGCGCGCGGTGCCCAGGACCTCGAGGCCCACCTGGTCGAGCTTGAGGCCGACCTCGGGGGCGACGACCTGACCGCCGGTCAGGGTCGCGATGTCCTGCATCATCGCCTTGCGGCGGTCACCGAAGGCCGGGGACTTCACCGCGACGGCGTTGAACGTGCCGCGGATCTTGTTCACGACCAGGGTCGAGAGCGCCTCGCCCTCGACGTCCTCGGCGAGGATGAACAGCGGCTTGCCGGTGCCCATGACCTTCTCGAGCAGGGGGAGCATCTCGGCGACCGAGCTGATCTTGCCCTGGTGGAGGAGGATGTAGGGGTCGTCGAGGACGGCCTCCATGCGCTCCGGGTCGGTCACGAAGTACTGCGACAGGTAGCCCTTGTCGAACTGCATGCCCTCGGTGAACTCGAGCTCGGTACCCATCGAGGAGGACTCCTCGACGGTGATCACGCCGTCCTTGCCGACCTTGTCGAAGGCCTGGCTGAGCAGGTCACCGATGTGGGTGTCGCGGCTGGAGATGGTGGCCACGGAGGCCATGTCCTCCACCGACTCGACCTCGCGGGCCGAGGCGCGCAGGGCCTCGCCGACGGCCTGGGCCGCCGCGTCCATGCCGCGCTTGAGCGCCATCGGGTTCGCACCGGCGGCCACGGCGCGCAGGCCCTCGTGGACCATCGCCTGGGCCAGCACGGTGGCGGTGGTGGTGCCGTCACCCGCGACGTCGTTGGTCTTGGTGGCGACCTCCTTCGTCAGCTGGGCGCCGAGGTTCTCGAACGGGTCGTCCAGCTCGATCTCACGGGCGACGGTCACGCCGTCGTTCGTGATGGTGGGGGCGCCCCACTTCTTGTCCAGGACGACGTAGCGGCCCTTGGGGCCGAGCGTCACCTTGACGGCGTTGGCGAGGGCGTCGACGCCGCGCTCGAGCGCGCGGCGGGCGTCCTCGTCGAACTCCAGGATCTTGGGCATCTCAGTGCCTCCTAGTCACTCGGTGGTGTCGTGGTTGACGTGCCTGGCGCCCGGCGGCAGTGCCGCCGGGCGGGTGCCAGGTGCGTCAGCCGACGACCGCGAGGACGTCGCGGGCGGACAGGATCAGGTACTCGGCGCCGGCGTACTTGACCTCGGTGCCGCCGTACTTGCTGTAGATGACCTTGTCGCCGACCGTCACGTCGAGCGGGACGCGGTTGCCGTTGTCGTCGATGCGACCCGGACCGATGGCCAGGACCTCGCCCTCCTGGGGCTTCTCCTTGGCGGTGTCCGGAATGACCAGGCCGGAGGCGGTGGTCTGCTCGGCGTCGAGCGGCTTGACGACGATGCGGTCCTCGAGGGGCTTGATGTTGACCGACACGGTGTCGACCTCCACTTTCTTGCACACGGATGTGAGTTGTTCACGTCAGGTGCCTGCGAGCCCTTCGGCGCGCCGTCGCGGGGGTCGCACCGAGTCGCAAGCATTGGCACACTCGGCATGAGAGTGCCAGAGGAGAAACTAGCACTCACCCCCAGTGAGTGCCAGACACTCGCCGTCCCGCGCACCGGCCTCGCGGCCCTCGGGGCCCGGGTGCCAGGATCTGCGGGTGGATCTCGACGACCTCGCCTGGCTCCTCTCGGACGACGGGCAGCTGCTGCTCGCGGAGGCGACCGCCCTCGTCGACGCCGAGCCCGACCCGCTGCGGGCCCAGACGGCCCTGCGGCGGACCACCGTGCCCGGCGCCACTCCCGACCGTACGTCGCTGGCCCTGAGCCAGGCCGGGCTGCGCCGGCGGGCCGAGGCGAAGCTGGGTGCCCTGGCCGCCCGGATGTACTTCACCCCGGACGCCCTGGAGCAGGCGACCCGGCTCTCCGTCGCCCGGCACCGCGCCGCCCGCCTGCGGGCGTTCGAGGCCGGCACGGTCATCGACCTGGGCTGCGGCATCGGCGGCGACCTCGTCGCCGCCGCCGAGACCGGCGCGCTGGTCGCCGGGGTGGACCTCGACCCGGTGCGGGTCGCACTGGCACGGGCCAACCTGGACGCGCTGGGGCTGCCCGGCGCCGTCCAGGTCGCCGACGCCACCACCGTGGACACCTCCCCCTTCGACGTCGCCTTCGCCGACCCCGCGCGACGCTCGGCCCGGGGACGGTCCTTCTCGGTGGACGACTGGACGCCGCCCTGGCGGTTCGTGGAGGGCCTCCTGCGCCGCGACGCGTGCGTCAAGGTCGCCCCCGGCATCCCGCACGAGCTCGTGCCGGACGACGTCGAGGCCGAGTGGGTCTCCGACCACGGCGAGGTCAAGGAGGCGGCCCTGTGGTCGGGTCGGCTCGCCACCGTCCGCCGCCGGGCCACGGTCCTCGGGGACGGCGGGCTCGCGACCCTCACCGAGGAGGACGACCCGGGCGCCGCGGCCGTGGGCGTCCGCCCGGTCGGCCGCTACCTGCACGAGCCGGACGGCGCCGTCATCCGGGCCGGGCTGGTGACCGCCGTCGCCGCCGCCACCGGCGGAGGGCTGCTGGACCCGCACCTCGCGTACACCACCTCCGACGAGGCGCCGGCCACCCCGTTCGCCCGCGGCTACGAGGTGCTCGAGGAGCTGCCCTACCGCGAGAAGCCCCTGCGCGCCGCCCTGCGCGAGCGGGGCATCGGCCGGCTTGAGATCAAGAAGCGGGGCGTCGACGTCGTGCCCGAGCAGCTGCGCAAGCGGCTCGCGCTCAGCGGGGACACGGAGGGGACGCTCGTGCTCACGCGGGTGGCGGGCGAGGGCACCGCGCTGCTGGTCCGACCGCTGCGCTGACACGGCGCGCGGGAGTGTTCTCCCATGCACGACAGTACGACCACAGCACCGCCACAGCACGGGCGCTGAGACTCCTCTCAGACAGGGTGGCCCGCCGGGCCCCCGACGACGAGGAGGCCAGCCATGAACCGACAGAGTCGTGCGTGCGCCTCCACCGCGGTGGCCCCGCTCGCCCCGGTCGGCTGCACGACGGCCGCCGACGAGCCGGCACCGACGCTGCTGGCGGCCCTGGTCGGCCGTCACCACGGACGCCGCCGCGTCCTCACCGACCTGGTCCTGCCGGACCGCGCCCGGGTCACCGTCCGGCTCGAGCGCTGGGGTCAGCTCCTCATCGAGCGGACGACCGACGTCGGCGCGGGGCGCCGGCAGGTCCGTGTCCCCGTCCCCCGCGACGTCCTCGCCGGGCCCGCGCGGGTCGTCGTCACCGTGGTGGGCTCCAGCGGCCTGGTCCGCGAGACCTTCCTCAAGACGCACGTCCCGGCCCGCTGACCCGGACTCCTGGACCGGGCCGGACGCACGGCAGCGCCGGCCCGGAGGAACCGGACCGGCGCTGGGTGACGGGTGTGGTGTGAGGACGCCCCACCCGGTGGTGCTGGGTTCTACTGAGTGCTGCTGAGTGCTGCTGAGTGCTGCCGGCTGTCGCCGGAGGGTCAGACCGCCGCGGCCGCGGGGGTCTGGGCCGGGGCCTCGACCTGGGCCTTGCGAGCGTGCCGCAGGCCGGCGACGACGAGGACCAGCATGATGCCCGCACCGACGAAGCTGGCGACGGCGGCGTAGCCGGCGACGGTGCCGATGGTGGCGAAGGCGAAGCCGTAGAGCAGCAGGCCGCGCAGGGTGTTGCCCATGAACAGCGTCTGGCGGAGCTGGCCGAGCGCGACGCCCTCGTCGCTGGCCTTCTGCTTGTCGGTCATGGCCAGGTACTGGCCGCTGATCTCGCTGTAGGTCTGGCCGTCAGCCATCTCGTCCATGTGGACGGCGATGTAGTGGTCGGCGTAGGCCCGGGCCTGGGCGCCGGTGGTGAGCGCCTCGCCGGCGTAGGGCGCCAGGGCGTCCTGGTCGGCCTGCGGGAAGTCCGCGTAGGCCTCCTCGGTGGGCATCGTGATGTTCTGGGCCGACAGCTGGCTGTACACCTGGTCACCGATGAACCCGCTGGCCCAGGTGAGCAGGCCGCCCGCGACGAGCAGGACCGCGACGAGCGCGATGCCTACGGTGGAGGCGAACTTGTCGAGCGTGGCGCGCATTGGAATCTCCCTCTCCCTGTGGGCGTGGACTCCGTCGTCCCTGCCCTTCACGTGTCACGTTAGGGAGGGGTCTCAGGACGCTTTCAGGGTCGGATGGGTGAAAGTGAAAGGACCTGGGTCCCACCCCCGCGTCCACGGGGTCTCAGACCCAGGTCCTCGCACTGTCGCCTGACACGTACGTGCAGGTCAGCGCAGTGTCGACACCCTGTCGGGAGAGGCCCGGGGAGCCGCGCCGGCGGCCCTCGTGACGCACCCCACAGGTGCCTGCCTCAGAGCGCCGCCTCGATCCCGGCCCGCTCGGCGCCGATCGTCGTGTCGTCGCCGTGACCGGTGTGGACCACCGTCTCGTCCGGCAGCGCCAGGAGCTTCTCGGCGATGGAGCGGACGATGGTCGGGTGGTCGCTGAAGGAGCGACCGGTCGCACCCGGCCCGCCGTGGAAGAGGGTGTCCCCGCTGAAGACGCAGCCCAGCGTCGGCGCGTACCAGCAGACCGCCCCCGGGGCGTGCCCCGGTGTGTGCAGCGCGGTGAGCGTGGTGTCCCCGACGGTGAGGGTCATCCCGTCGGCCACGTCCACGTCCCACAGGTGGTCGGTGTGGACGAGGTCCCACAGCGGCTTGTCGTCGGGGTGCAGCAGGATCGGCGCGCCGGAGCCGCCGTTGGCGGCCTCGCGCAGCGCCGGCGCCATCCGGCTGTGGTCGTCGTGGGCGTGCGTGAGGACGATCGCCTTGAGCGTCCGCTCCCCCACGACGTCCAGGATGGCGCTGACGTCGTGCGGGGCGTCGAGCACGATGCACTCGACGTCGTCGCCGACGACCCAGACGTTGTTGTCGACGTCGTAGGTCTGCCCGTCGAGGCTGAAGGTGCCGGAGACGACGGCGTGGTCCACGCGCACCGGCATCAGAGGACCACCACGGACCGCAGCACGTTGCCACCGTGCATCTTCTCGAACGCGGCCTCGACGTCGTCGATGCCGATCTCCTCGGTCACGAACGCGTCGAGGTCGAGGCGGCCCTGCGTGTAGAGGTCGACCAGCATCGGGAAGTCGCGGCTGGGCAGGCAGTCGCCGTACCAGGACGACTTGAGCGCGCCACCGCGGCCGAAGACGTCGATGAGGGGCATGTCGGGGACCTTCATGTCCGGCGTGGGCACGCCGACCAGGACGAGCACGCCGGCGAGGTCGCGGGCGTAGAAGCCCTGCTTCCAGGTCTCGGGGCGGCCGACGGCCTCGACGACCAGGTCCGCGCCCTCGGCACCGTCGTAGTAGCCGGCGCAGATCTCCTTGATCGCCTCGACCGGGTCGACCTCCTTGGAGTTCACCGTGTGCGTGGCGCCCAGCTCCTTGGCCTTGGCCAGCTTCTTCTCGTCGATGTCGACGGCGATCACCGGGCTGGAGCCCGCGAGCGCGGCGCCGGCGATGGCAGCGACGCCGACGCCACCGCAGCCGATGACGGCGGTGGAGCGGCCGCGGGTCGCGCCGCCGGTGTTGATCGCCGCGCCGATGCCGGCCATGACGCCGCAGCCGAGCAGGCCGACGGCGGCCTTGCGGGCCTCGGGGTCGACCTTGGTGCACTGGCCTGCGGCGACGAGGGTCTTCTCGGCGAACGCGCCGATGCCCAGCGCGGGGCTGAGCTCCGTGCCGTCCTCGAGGGTCATCTTCTGCTTCGCGTTGTGGGTGGCGAAGCAGTACTGCAGGTCGCCGCGCTTGCAGGCGCGGCACTCGCCGCACACGGCGCGCCAGTTCAGCACCACGGAGTCGCCGACGGCGACCTCCGTGACGCCCTCGCCGACGGCCTCGACGACGCCCGCGGCCTCGTGCCCGAGGAGGAAGGGGAACTCGTCGTTGATGCCGCCCTCGCGGTAGTGCAGGTCGGTGTGGCAGACCCCGCAGGTCTCCACCTTCACGACCGCCTCGCCCGGGCCGGGGGCCGGGACGTTGATGGTCACGACCTCGACGGGGGCGCCCTTGCTCCGTGCGATGACGGCCTTCACCTGCTGCATGTGCTGGTTCCTCCTGATGCTGGCGGGGTATCGCCTCCAGCCAAGCGGATCAGCGCGCCGGACGGAAGGCACCGTCCGCAGAGTGGTGAACCCGGTGAGACCCGAGCCACCGCCGGTGGACGGCGCCGGCTGCCGGGGTTCTCAGCCGGCGAGGACGTCGGTGACAGGCAGGCTGGAGTCGGCCGGCAGGTCCAGCGAGGACGGCGTCCGGCCGCGGGCCACCATCTCGGCGCCGAGCGCGGCCACCATCGCGCCGTTGTCGGTGCACAGGCCGGGCCGCGGGACACGGACGCGGATGCCCAGCTTCGCGGCGCGCTCCTCGGCCAGGAACCGCAGCCGGGAGTTGGCCGCCACGCCGCCGCCGATGAGCAGGTCCTCGATGCCCTCCGAGGACGCCGCGTCCAGCGCCTTGCGCACGAGCACGTCGCAGACGGCCTCCTGGAAGGACGCGGCGACGTCCGCGACCGGGACCGGCTCGCCGCTGCGCTCGCGGGCCTCGACCCACCGCGCGACGGCGGTCTTGAGCCCGGAGAAGGAGTAGTCGAAGCGGTGCCGCTCGAGGTCGCGGCGCGAGGTGAGGCCGCGGGGGAAGTCGATGGCGACCTGGTCGCCCTCGCGGGCGGCGCGGTCGATGTGCGGGCCGCCGGGGAACGGCAGGCCCAGCACCCGGGCGACCTTGTCGAACGCCTCGCCGGCCGCGTCGTCGATGGTGGCCCCCATCGGGACCACGCCGGCGCCCTCGGGCGTCCCGTCGCCCACGCCGGTCACGTCGGTGACCCGGAGCAGGCTGGAGTGGCCGCCGGAGACGAGCATGGCGATGCAGGGCTCGGGCAGCGCGCCGTGCTCGAGCTGGTCGACGGCGACGTGGCTGGCCAGGTGGTTCACGCCGTACAGCGGCTTGCCCAGGCCGAGCGCCAGGGCCTTCGCGGCGGCGACGCCCACCAGCAGGGCACCGGCCAGACCCGGGCCGTTGGTCACGGAGATCGCGTCGACGTCCCGCAGGTCGATGCCCGCGGTCTCGCACGCCCGCTCGATCGTCGGCACCATCGCCTCGAGGTGCGCGCGCGAGGCGACCTCCGGCACGACGCCGCCGAACCGGGCGTGCTCGTCGACGCTGCTGGCGACGGCGTCCGCGAGCAGGGTGTGCCCGCGCACGATGCCGACGCCCGTCTCGTCGCAGGACGTCTCGATACCCAGGACCAGCGGCTCGTCGCGACTCACGCGGCCCATTGTGCTCGTCCGGCGGTGGGGCGCCTCATCCACCCTCGCCCGCCGCGCTCAGCCCTCGAGCGCGAGCTCGCAGACGACCGCCGTGGCGCCGTCCGCGTAGTAGCGCTTCCGCCGGGCGAGGTCGACGAACCCGTGCCGGGCGTAGAAGGCGCGGGCGCCGTCGTTGTCCTCGCGCACCTCGAGCAGCACCCGGTCGCAGCCGGCTTCGCGGGCGAGCCCGACCACGGCGTCCAGGAGGGCCGTGGCGAGCCCGGAGCGGCGGTGCTCCGGCAGGACCGAGATGCGCTGGAGCTCGGCGACGTCGACCAGGCTCACCACGGCGTGGCCGACCACCTCGCCGTCGGCCCGCGTGGCCACGAGGTACGAGACCGTCGGGACGTCGCCGGACAGCCCGGCCTCGACGAGCCCGTAGGACCAGGCGTCCACGCCCAGGTTGCGCGCCTCGAGCGCCGCCACCGCGGCCGTGTCCGCCGGACCGGCCGGCCGGACGGTCACGAGACGGGCTTGCGGGCGCCCGGCGCCTCGGCGTCCGGGCGACGCAGGTAGAGCGGCTCGGGGTCGAGCAGGCCGACGAGCTCCTCGGTGATGGCGACGGCCATCCAGGCGGCGCTGGGTCGGCGCGGCCCCGCGGTGCGCGCGAAGTGCTCCGGGTAGAGGTCGGCCCCCTCCCCCACGACGAGCGCGTCGGTCGCGGCCGCGGCCGGCTTGACCACCACCGGCCCCTCGACCCGGTTGCCCTCGGCGTCGTAGGAGGCCAGGTAGACCTCCTTGCGCCGGGCGTCGGTGGCCACGAGGAAGGGCTCGGCCACCTCGCCGGTCCCCACGGCCTGCGCGGCCAGGACGTCGAGGGTGCACACGCCGTAGACCGGCACCTGCAGGACGTGGCCGAGCGTCCGCGCGGTCACGAGCCCGACCCGCAGGCCGGTGAACGGGCCCGGACCGACCCCGACACCCACGGCGGTGACGTCGAACCGGTCGGCGCCGGCGTCCGCGAGGACCTTCTCGATCAGCGGGGCGAGCTGCTCCCCGTGCCGCATCGCCACGTCGGCGTCCGCCGAGGCGACGACTCGCTCGCCGTCGTGCAGGGCGGCGGTGACGCGGGGAGTGGCGGTGTCGAACGTGAGCAGCACGTCTGCAGGCTAGGCCCTCGGACGGCTCCTCGACGCACCCGGGCGGCCCCGTGGCCGCGGGACGTCAGACGAAACGACCCCGGGAGCGTCCGCCCTGGATGACGTCCCCGCTGCTGGCCCGGGACGTCATACGAAACGGCCCCGTGAACGTCCGCCCTGGATGACCTCCCCACAGCCGACCCGGGACGTCATACGAAACGGCCCCGTGAACGTCCGCCCTGGATGACCTCCCCACAGCCGACCCGGGACGTCATACGAAACGACCCCGTGAACGTCCGCCCTGGATGACCTCCCCACAGCCGACCCGGGACGTCATACGAAACGGCCCCGTGAACGTCCGCCCTGGATGACCTCCCCACAGCCGACCCGGGACGTCATACGAAACGACCCCGTGAACGTCCGCCCTGGATGACCTCCCCACAGCCGACCCGGGACGTCATACGAAACGGCCCCGTGAACGTCCGCCCTGGATGACCTCCCCACAGCCGACCCGGGACGTCATACGAAACGACCCCGTGAACGTCCGCCCTGGATGACCTCCCCACAGCCGACCCGGGACGTCATACGAAACGACCCCCACACAGACCGCCACGTATGACGTCCCCACCACCGGCGGTGCCCCTGCAACCGAAGTAGGCAAGGCGGTTGGTCAGACACCGCCCACCACCCGCCCCCGGGCTCAGCCGGCGGCGCGCTCGGCGTACTCGAGGGCGGCGGCGTTGACCTGCGCCACGTACTCGTCGGAGTGGTTGTAGCTGTAGACGGCGGCCGTCCAGGCGGCGGAGCTGTCGAGGTCCTGCCCCGAGGCGCACAGGTACCGGGCGGCGGTGGCCGCCGCGTCGTCGATGTCGAGGGGGTCGGCGACACCGTCCCCGTCACCGTCCGTGGCCCAGGGGTCCCACGAGCTCCGGAGGAACTGCATCGGACCCACCGCGTGCTCCCACGTGGTGTCGCCGTGCCACGCCTGCGACTCCGCGTCGGAGTGGATCGCGGCGAAGCCGTCCGTGCCGTCGAGGGCCGGGCCGATGATCGGGGTGCTCGAGCGGCCGTCGGCGTCCAGCGTCCGGCCGCCGATCGTGCCGTGCTGGGACTCCACCCACCCGATGCCCGCGAGGGTCGTCCACCCGACGTTGCAGCCGGCGACGCCACTGATCTGGGCGTTCGCGTACGCGCGCAGGGCCGGCACCGGGATGCCCGTGAGGGCGGCGGTGTCGGCCAGCCAGGCCTGGTCGACCGACTGCGTGCCGGCGCGGGCGGCCGAGCGCCCGACGGCCGTGCGCCCGTCCCCGCCCACCTTCGCGGGCACGGTCTCGCTCACCGGAGTGAGGTCGAGGGTGCGCTCGGGGGCGTAGAGGTGGGTGGCCCCGAACCCGACCGCCGCGACCAGCAGGAGCAGTCCGGCCGCCCGCGCGACCGTGCTCACCGGCTCACCCGAACCGGCCGTTGACGTAGGCGGCCGTCCGCTCGTCGCGCGGGGACTCGAACATGGCCGAGGTGTCGCCGTGCTCGACGATGACGCCGGGCGTGCCGTGGGAGGCGAGGAAGAAGGCGCACTGGTCGGAGACGCGCGCGGCCTGCTGCATGTTGTGGGTGACGATGACGATGGTGACCTCGCTGGCGAGCTCGAGCATCGTCTCCTCGATGACGCGGGTCGAGGTCGGGTCCAGCGCCGAGCAGGGCTCGTCCATGAGCAGGACGCGGGGCTTGACCGCGAGGGAGCGGGCGATGCACAGCCGCTGCTGCTGACCGCCCGAGAGCCCACCGCCCGGAGCGTCCAGCCGGTCCTTGACCTCCTTCCAGAGGCCGCCCTTCGTCAGGCAGGACTCCACCAGGTCGTCCTTGGCCGAGCGGGAGGCCTTGGTGCCGGTGAGCTTGAGCCCGGCCAGGACGTTCTCGCGGATGGACATCGCCGGGAACGGGTTGGGCTTCTGGAAGACCATGCCGATGGCCCGGCGGGCGTCGATGAGTCGCTTCTGGGGCGAGTAGATGTCCTCGCCGTCCAGCCAGACCTCGCCGGCGAGCTGGGCGCTCGGCACCAGCTCGTGCATGCGGTTGAGGATGCGCAGGAAGGTGGACTTGCCGCAGCCCGACGGGCCGATCAGCGCGGTGATGCGCCCGGCCTGCATCGTGAGGGAGACCCGGTCGAGCACCTTGTGCGAGCCGAACCAGGCGGTGATCTCCCGGGCGTCCAGCTCCGCGAGGCCGCCCGACGGCAGCGCCGGCGCGCCCGCACCCGTCCGCGCGGGGGGCGCGAGCGGGGCGTCGAGGGTCACCGGGGAGGCCGGGGCCGCGAGGGCATCCGGCACGGGCGGGAGCACGGTGGTGGCGTCGTCAGTCATGGTGTGGAGGACCTCGGGTGGAGGGGCGCCGAGGCGCCGGGGCATCAGGGTAGGGCGTGGGTCCGACGGGGCCCACGACGCCTCTCGGGCGGCCGCCGTGAGGCGACCGCCCGGGGCGGGTGGTGCGGGTGCAGCGGGTCGTGCGGGTGCGGGCACCGGGGCGGTCGACCCGCCCCGGCACCCACGGCGTCACTTGACGACGGACACCTTGGTGGAGTCCTGCGAGGCCGCGGCAGCCTTGTTGCCGAGGTACGTCGCGGTGAGGGTGGACGTGCCCTTGGGCAGGACCACCTTGGCCGAGGCGGCGCCCTTCTTCAGGGAGAGGGTCGCGACGACCTTCTTGCCCTTGAGGAGCTTCACCTTGCCGGCGACGGTGCCGCTGGTGCGCGACTGGTACTTCACGGCGACCTTGACGGCCACGGCCTTCTTCGAGGCGGCGCCGGCCTTGACCTTCTTGGGCGCGGTCACGGTGGTGACGGAGCGGTCCTGGACCAGCAGCGAGACGGAGTCGCTGGAGGCGGTGAACGCGTCGGCGTCGGTCGGGACGAACGAGGCGGTGACGGTCTGCTGACCGCCCTTGACGCCGGTCAGGGTCGCGGTGGCGACGCCGTCCACGACGTCGGCGGTCACCGAGGTGCTGCCCGCACCGAAGACGACGGTGCCGGCCGGGTCGGCGTCGGTGGCGGTGACGTCGGCGGTCACCTTCACCTTGCGGGCCGCCGGGTTGGTGGCGGTGAGCGCGGTGGCCGTCTCCACGGTGCTCGCGCTGGTGTTCGCGGTGAAGTTGGACGTGGCGGCCTGGGTGGCCTCGCCGCAGACGCCGTCGTCGGTGGTGCGGGCGAGCTGCTCGAAGCCGGCGGCCTCGATCAGGGCGGTGGCGTCGTCGGAGCAGAGGAAGCCGTCCTCGCCGAAGACGGCCTGGATGTCCTCGTCGGCCAGGCCGGAGGCGCGGACGACGTTGTACATGGCGCGCTGGGCCAGGAAGCCGTTCTCCAGGGAGATGACGTCGCCGACCAGCTTGGCGCGACCGGTGGAGAACGGGGCGATCGCGTCGGCGTCGTCCTCGATGTCCGTGGGGTCGTGCTCCTGGGTCTCGGTGACCGTGCCGGCCAGCGTGACGTCGACGCCGCCGTTGGCGGCCTTGAGCTGGGCGAGGAAGAAGGAGCGCGTGCCGGAGCCCGACTGCGGGATCAGCGGGACGATGGTGCCGGCGGTGCCGCCGAGCTCGGACCAGTCGGTGTAGGTGCCGTCGTAGATCCCGACGATCTGCTCCGCGGTCAGCGAGGCGGGCGCGTGGGTGGCCACGTTGCCCGACACGGCCATCTGCAGGCCGTCGACGGCGAAGGGGAAGGCGTAGAGCGAGGCGTTGACCTCGGTGGTCGACAGCGCCGAGGAGGAGCGGGCGAAGTCGATGTCGGCGTTGTCGGTGGCGCCGTAGAGCAGGGCCTTGCCCGCACCGGAGCCGTTGGGGCGGTCGATGTCGCCGGAGGGCAGGGTGATCGTCCCGCCGTTGTCGGCCTGGAAGGACGCGATCCGGCCGGTGGTGAGGCCCGCGTTGTAGCCGGCGACGTCGCCGTAGCCCTCGGCGGCGTAGTGCATCGCGATCTGGGTGGTGTCCGAGCCGACGCCGATGAGGTCGGAGGACTCCGGGGTGAAGGACGGGTCGTAGTCGCCCGTGGCCGCCAGGGCCGGGGTGGCGACGAGCGCGAGGCTCGCACCGAGGACGGTGGCGACGAGGCCGCCGCGGAGGGTCTTGCTCACCAGCATGGTCGTGTTCTCTCTCTGAGTGATCCCTGCGTCGTCCACCGGAGGAGTCGCGGCAGACGAAGGACGGGGAAGAGTGTGACCTGAAAATCCAGGTCAAATCTAGTAAAACGAACTGATTTTCGGATACGTTGGAGGGTTGTTCACCCACGCGTCAAATGACGTTGGGCAGCAACCTGACGACGACGTCGGTGGTGACCCAGGCCAACGCCAGGACGACCGGGGAGGCGACGGTCCACACCAGGGCCGCGGACCACCGCTGACGTGCGGCGATGAGGAGGAGCGCGAGCCCCACAAGCCCCGCGAGGCAGGCGGTGAGGAGCGGCAGGACGACGTCCGCCTCGGTGCCCATCAGCTGCTCGCTGTCGGGCAGCGCGGACGGCAGCCCGGCCGGCGCCGCGAAGGCGTTCTTGGCCTCGGCGTCGACGTAGACCGCGTCCCCGGGGCTCAGCGCGCCCAGCCGCCCGTCGGTGGTGGCCGTCGCCAGGACGACCCGGGCGGTGCCCGCCGTGCGCGCCGCCGGCAGCGGGTCACCCGTGCCGCGGACGTCCAGGACGGTGAAGGTCTTCGTGCCCTGCGCGACCACGACCTGGAAGGTGTCCCCCGGCCGCAGCTGCGCCAGCGCGGCGAACGGCCGGCCGTAGGTCGAGCTGCGGCCCATGATCACCGAGGTGCCCTCCTGCCCGGGGAGCACCGTGTTCCGCTGGTGGCCGGGCCCGGCGAGCATGTCGCCCGAGGCGGTCCCCTCGACGACGACCTCCTCGATCCCCAGGCTCGGGATGCGCAGGAGCGCCACGGGCTCCCCCGGATCCGTCACCGGGCCCACCGGCGCGGTGGCCGAGGCGACCTCGGTGCGGAACTGCTGGTAGAGCAGCGCCTGGTCGCGGTCGTGCCGCAGGGCGCTCAGGCCCAGGAGCTGCACGACCAGCCAGAGGCAGACCAGGCCGATCATCGTCAGCGAGGCCGAGAGGGCCGCCGCGGTGCCGGTCACCGGCGGACGCGGGGGCCGGGAGGCGCGCCGGGCGCGCACGTCCCCCACCCTCTGCAGCAGCCCGGCCGACAGGCCCTTCCACCAGGACGGCTGGAGCGGCCGCGACCACCAGGGCCGGCGCACGCGCCGTCCCTGGCCCGCGGGGGCGGGTGCCGGTGCGTCGTCGGGACGCACGTCGGTGTCCACTGCCATCTCAGGACCTCCCCCGGGCGCCGAGCACCCGCACGAGACCGGCGCCGAGCGTGCTCGCCGCGCCGAGGACGAGGGCGAGCGGCAGGACCATCCCGCCCGAGCCGGACGAGATCGCGGCGGTGGCACCCAGCGACGTCCCGTCCGCGACGACCGCGTCGCTGGAGGCGGCGTCGGTCGGCACGTCCGCCGAGGCGTCGGCGGACGGCACCTCGTCGACCGTGTAGTCGCCCGTCCCCGCCGACCCCGAGCCGGTGTGCGAGGTGGTGGTCGTGCCGGACGAGGCCGTCGACGTGGGAGTGTCGGACGCGTCGTCGTCCGTCTCGTCGAGCGGGGCCTGGGCCGCCACCTCCGCCGCGACGCGGCGCGCGCTGCGGTAGAGCTTGGCGGTGGGGCCGGTGGGCTCGATCGGGAGGTAGCCGGCGGGCAGCTCGCCGTTGCCGCTGCCGGAGACCTGGCCCTCGGTCACCGACACCCGCATGAACTGCGAGACGTTGCGGGCCCAGGCCTTCTTCAGGTTCCGCATCCGGGCGGCGGTGTAGACGATCATCGTGCCGGGGTAGGCGGTCCGGCTCGTGCGGACGTCCGCCTGGTCGAGCACGAACGGCTTGGCGTCCTCGGTCTGGGTCGCCAGCTCCACGGCCGCCGCCAGCGAGGCGTCGGTCGGGGCCACGTAGTGGTCGTCGGTGGTCTCCAGCGCGGCCGTGCGCAGGCCGTAGCGCTCCGCGTCACCCAGGCTGACCAGCCCGAGCATGAACCGCGCCCCGACCGACTGACGCGCGATGCGACCGGTCTTGTAGAGCTCGGTGTCCGGGTCGTAGTCACACTTCGTCTGGACGTTCGGCCAGGCGCTGAGCAGCGCGTCGCTGATCTTGCGCAGCGTCGTGACCGGGGCCGCGATCTGGTTGAAGTAGACGCCCGGGTTGGCCGTGCGGCACGCGTCCGAGGTCGTCGGCACGTAGTCGTCGAGCAGCGGGGTCTCGTCGAACGGGAGGTCGAGGCCCTCGTAGTTCGGGTTCACGACCATGCCCCACGGGTCGGCGTCGCCGTCGATGAAGTCCATGGCCTCGGGGTCCTGGGAGATCCAGTCCGTGAGCTGGCTGATGACGTCGGAGGAGATCGACAGGCTGAGCAGCGTGGCGCCCACCTCCTGGCTCGTCTGCGACAGCCCGGGGTTGAGCGCGATGAACTCGGGGTCCTGCATGATCGAGAGCGGGTTGTCGCCCATGCCCTCGTGGCCGCGCCCCAGGTCGGAGCCCAGGTAGGACTGCGTGAGCAGCTTCGCCACCAGGCGCGCGTTGAGCTTGAGGTGGGTGTACTCGCCGGCGTTGTCCGGCTTGTCGATGATGTAGCCGATCGCGAAGCCGGTCACCGCGGTCGGTGCGTAGCCGACGGGGTCGTCGGTCGTCTCCTCCCGCTGGGAGGCCACCTCCGCGGCGGCGCCCTCACCACTCTCCATGAGGTTCCAGCCCGCCACGTCCGACATCTGGTTCAGCTGGAACTTGAACCGGTCGTCGGAGAGGCAGTAGGCCGGCGCCCACTGGAGGGCGGCCTGGGCGAGGAGCTCGCTGCCGTAGAAGCCGGTGGCCGAGCGGGTGTCGAGGATGTCGCAGGTGTCGGAGGGCAGGGCGAAGGTGATCGGGATGGTGAACCGGCCCCGCCAGTTCGACTCCGACCACCACAGGGACGGCGAGACCGCCTGGTCGACGCCGTCGGCGGTGTAGTTGGAGCTGCCCGCGATGAACCGGCCGGTCTTGCGGCAGGCCGTGTCCGTGCTCGTGGCCGGCACCGACGGCGCTGCGCAGGACAGGCCGACGATCGGGACGACCACGATGGAGCAGGCGGTCTCGTCGTTGCAGCCCAGGGACTCGTTCTCGGTGTCCGAGCGGACCTCGAACTGCACCTCGCCCGTGCCGTCGGTCTCGGTGAACGCGGCCAGCTCGGCCGCCGGGTAGGCGGCGTCGACGGCGGCCTCCGGCGGCATGGTGCTCGAGGAGCAGGCGTCGTACTGCGTCCCGTCGGCGGCGAGGAACGGCGTGATGTGCGAGGAGTAGATGCCCAGGTCCAGCGACGGGCAGGTCGCCGCGTCCGGCAGGGGGTCGGCGCCGGAGACACGCTCGGTGTCGGCCTCGTCCGCGTAGAGGTCCTTGCGCCACGTGGACTCGCTGTTGGAGCGGGCCAGCTGGGAGCGCTGCGACCACGAGTTGGTCCAGCACGTGTCGGGCGAGAGCTGCTCCTCGTCGCCGGTCGGGTCCTCGACCCCGCGGCACTGGAGGATGACGACCGGGTACTCCTGGGCCAGACCGTTCTCGCCGTAGGGGTCGGAGGCGCGGGCGGCGGAGGGGTGCGCCCCGCTCCAGCTGATCGTGATCCGCTGACGTCCGCGCAGGTTCTCGGTCTGGTCGGCCGAGACCGTGACGTCGTAGGAGCCGACCACGTCCTCGGCGCCGGAGGCGTCGACGAACGTGCGCGTGAGCGTCTGCGTCTGCGTCCAGGCCGAGTCGTCGGCGGAGCCGACCTGCTGGCGCGTGGCGACGCCCGAGCCCGCGGTGGCGGTGGTCGGGTCGGCCGCGGCGGCCGGCAGCCAGCCGGGCACCGCCGCGAGGGTGACGAGGCCGGCCGAGGCGAGCCCCGCGAGGGCGGCCAGGACGCGGCCGCGCAGCTGCGGCCTCATCGGAGCCCGCCCGTCCCACGGCCACGACCATCGAGGAAGGCGACGTAGAGGCCGGGCGCCACGACGAGCAGCGCCAGCATGAGCCCGGCGAGCCAGGCGAACGCGCGGCTGTCGCCGGAGCGCTGCGCCGCCAGCACGGTGCTCGGGTCGGCCACCACGTCACCACCCGTCGCGGTGGTCGAGGTGCCCACGACCTCGCCGGTCACGGGGTCGACCTCCGTGCTCGTGGCACCGGTGGTCGTCGCCCCCGTCCCGGTGCCTGATCCGGACGACGTGCCGGACGTCGTCCCCGATCCCGAGCCGGAGCCGGAGCCCGAGCCCGAGCCGGAGCCCGAGCCCTTGGTGGACGTGGTGCTCGTCGTGCCGCTGCTGGAGTCGTCCGTGGAGGGCGTGTTCGTGCCGGTCCCGGTGTCGCAGGGCCCCTGGCCCTCCTTGTCGCAGGAGGCCGGCATCGGCGCCTTCTCGGCCAGCACGTTCCTGGACAGGTTCGTGCCGTCGAAGGTCGGGTTGTCGCAGCTCGTGACGTCACGGTCCGTCAGGTCCACCGCGCTGTCGGCGGTCTTGAGCTTCGCGATCTGGTCGAAGCCCGCCTGGACGAGGTTGAGCGGCAGGGGCGAGTAGCCGTACGCCCCCGCCTTCGACTGGCCCGAGCACAGGCCGTAGTAGAGGAAGTCGGCGAGCGTCTGCCGCTTCGCCGTGGTCATCCGGGTGTCGTCCGCGCCGGTGGGGATGATCATGTAGGAGTACGACGAGATCGGGTACGCGCGCGGGTCGGAGTTCGTGTAGACGCCGTCGAGGATCTGGGTCAGGTACTTCGACGGGTCGTTCTTGTCCGTGGTGTTGATCTTCGCCTTCGTCAGCGCGACCGCGACGTTGTACTGGGTGGGCTCGACGTAGTAGCCGCCCTTGTTGAGCACCTTCACGACCGGGTAGCCCTTGTTGACCGGGTAGGCGTACTCGACGTAGCCGATGGTGCCGTTGCCGTAGGAGCTCGAGATGAAGTTCATGACCTGGTCGGAGCTCGACTGGCCGACCATCCGGCTCCCCGACTCCTTCGGGTAGTAGGACGTGAGGCCCGAGGAGCCGAAGTACGGCCGCCAGATCGACGGGTACTGGTTGTCCATCCACGCCGTGAACTGGGCGGTCGTGCCCGAGCCGTCGGAGCGGACGACCGGCGTGATGGCCAGGTCGGGGAACGTGCGGCCGTTGTTGTCCTTCGAGATGGCCGGGTCGTCCCAGTTGGTGATCTGGTTGGTGAAGATCTTCGCGATCGTCTGCCCGGACAGACGCAGGTTCTTGACCTGCTGACCGCCCACCGTGAGCTGGTAGGTGAAGGCGGTACCGCCCGCCACGATCGGCAGGTAGGCGAAGTCGCGGCCGTTGGAGGTGTCGGCGTTGCCCTGCTCGTCGACGCCCTGGAACGGGATCTCGGAGATGGCGAAGTCGTTGGTGGAGTTGGAGAAGTCCTTGCGGCCCTTGGTGGAGCCGCCGCCGGTGTAGACGACCTTCATGCCGTTGGAGTCCACGTCGGCGATCCACTGCTGGACGATGAGCTCGGACCAGGTCGAGCCCGTGCCCTCGATCTGCGCGTAGGCCGCGTGGGCGGTGCCCGGGACGGCGGCCACGCACGCGATCGCCAGGGCGATCGCCGTCGCGGCACGCGCGAGGACGGACAGGAAGCGGTTCACCGGGTCTCCTCGGACGGGGTGTCGGGGTGGGTGGTGCCAGGGGTGGAGGCGGGGGTCGTGCCAGGGGTGGTGTCAGGGGTGGCCGCCGTCCTCCGCCGGGGGCGCACGAGCCCGCGGACGCGGGCGGCGACCGACGTCCCCTTGCGGGGGCGTGCGGCGACGCGGGCGACGACGAAGAGCGCCAGCACGAGCAGCAGCAGAACCGTCGCGGCGCCGTAGGCGCGGAGGACGGCGTTGGGCTCGCCGGAGAGCACGAGCTTGAAGATGAACAGCGGCAGCGAGTTCATCGTGTTCTGGGTGGGGTGGACGTTGAGGTAGTCCGAGGCGCCGGAGGTGAGCAGCACGGGGCTGGTCTCGCCGACGCCGCGCGCGACGCCGAGGATCACGGCGGTGGCCAGGCCGGGTCGGGCGGTCGGCAGGACGACGTGCCAGACCGTCTTCCAGCGCGAGGCCCCCAGCGCCAGGCTGGCCTCGCGGAGGTTGCCGGGGACGACGCGGAGGACGACGTCGGCGGCCCGCGCGATGATCGGCAGCATCATCACCGAGATCGCGAGACCGGCTGCGAGGCCCGACTGCGGCATCCCCAGCGTGAGAATCCAGACGGTGTAGACGAACAGGCCGGCGACGATCGAGGGCAGGGCGGTCATGGCCTCGACGACGGTGCGCACCAGCCGGGCGAAGCGTCCGCCCACCTCCGTCATGAAGACGGCGGTGCCGATGCCGAGGGGCAGGGTGACCACCAGCGCGATGCTGAGCTCGATGAGCGAGCCGACGATGGCGTGCAGGATGCCGCCCTGGTCGAGCTCCGAGGCCCAGCCGACGCCGGACATGTCCTGGGTGAAGAAGTTGAGGTGCAGCAGGGGCCGCCAGCCCTGGAGAAGGATGAAGCCGAGCGTGCTGACCAGCGCCAGGCCGACGACGAGCGCGCCACCCGTGACGGTCGCCTCGACCACCCGGTTCTTCACCTCGATCCACCCGCCGTCCGTCGCGGCGAGCACGGCCGTGGTGAGCAGGCCGAAGCAGAAGAACGTGATCAGGAACCACGGCACCCCCGGGAGCGGGAGCACCTGCTGGGTGAGCAGGTAGGCCAGGCCGGCGGCCGCGACCCAGGCGCCGTAGCGGCGGAAGAGCTCGTCCGCCGTGGGGCGGCCGAGCGTCGCCAGCGG
This sequence comes from Nocardioides sp. GY 10127, assembly GCF_004919085.1. Classification (GTDB taxonomy): domain Bacteria; phylum Actinomycetota; class Actinomycetes; order Propionibacteriales; family Nocardioidaceae; genus Nocardioides. The sequence goes on from NZ_STGL01000003.1 coordinate 566,072, forward strand.
GGTCGCCGGCGGGGCGTCGGGGTCCGCCTGCGGCAGGTGGGTGCCGGGCTGGTGGGTGCCGGCCTGGTGGGCCGCGGGCTGGTGCGCGGTGGCCGCGTCGGCCTCGGACGCGCGCGGCGGGGCGGGCAGCGTGGTCATCAGGCCTCCGCCCCGGCGCCGGAGCGGCTGCGGTTGACGATGATCGCGGCGAGCGTGTTGACGACGAGGGTGATGAGGAAGAGCACGAACCCGGCCGTGAGCAGGGCGGACAGCTGGCCCGTGCTGGCGTCGCCGAAGCGTCCGGCGATGAGGGCGCTCACGGTCTCGGTGCCGATCTCGAGGACGTTCCACTTGATCTCGAAGGCCGGGGAGACGATGAGGACGACCGCGATCGTCTCGCCCAGCGCGCGGCCGAGCGCGAGCATCGTCCCGCCGATGATGCCGCCACGACCGAAGGGCAGGACGACGGCCGAGATCATCCCCCAGCGGGTGGCGCCGAGCGCGAGCGCGGCCTCCTTCTCGCCGGGCGGGGTCTGGCTGAACACCTGGCGCATGACGGCGCACGCCATCGGCATCACCATCATCGAGACCGCGATGCCGGCGCAGAACGCGCTCGCGACGTAGCGGGTGGCGTCGGGGACCGCCGCGTTCGGGTCGCTGCCGCGCACGTCGAAGACGGGGATCCACCCCAGGTGCTTCTGCAGGAACAGGGCGAGCTCGCCGGCGTACGGCATGATCAGCCGCCCGCCCCACAGGCCGTAGATGATCGAGGGGACGGCCGCCATCAGGTCCACCAGCGCCACCAGCGTCGCCCGAGCACGCGCCGGCGCGTACTCGGCGATGAAGAGCGCGGTGAGCAGGGCCAGCGGGAACGCGATGACCATGGCGACCGCGGCGACGGTGAGGGTGCCGGTGAGGACGGCCGCGATGCCGATCGTGTCGGTCTCGGGCGACCACTCCTGCGTGGTGAAGAAGCCCAGGCCGTAGCGCTGCAGCGTCGGCACCGACTGCCAGCCCAGGAAGAGGGCCACGCCCCCGGTCACCACGAGGACGGAGGCGCCGACGAGGCGGGCGCCGTGCTCGAACACGGCGTCGGCGCCGGTGGCCTTCCTGGACAGCGCGCGCGGGCGGACCGAGGCCGGGTCCGTCCGCGGCGCGGCCGTGTCGTGGGCAGGCAGGATCGTCACCGGGTTCCCTCCGAGGCGCGACGGCGACGCCCGGGTGAGGACGTCGGCGACCCGGTGTGCCGGACGCGAGGACGATCATGAGCGGCCTCGGTAACTCATGCCCCGACCTGAGCCAACGCTCGGTGAACAGGTGATCGGATCGGGGTGAACTTGCTGAGCGCGGGCCCAGGAGAACCCCAGGAGGGGGTGTGAGAACCGTCCGAAAGGACTAGGGCCGCCGGGACCTTGGTCCCGGCGGCCCCGCAGGATCACGCTGTCATCGGTGTGCCGCGGGCGGCCCGGGCCGGCGAGGCAGGCTCCGCCTCAGACGTCCAGCACGACCCCGTGCTCGGCGAGGCCGCGCAGCAGCTCGTCGTGGCCGCGGCCCAGGTCCCAGTGGAGGGCCGGCAGGCCCACGGACCGCGCCGACTCCACGTTGTCCTCGCGGTCGTCGACGAACAGCACCTCGTGCGCCGGGGCGCCGATCCGCTCCAGGCAGCGGCGGAAGTACTCGGGGTCGGGCTTGGCCACCCCGAGGAGGTAGGAGTAGCAGGCGGTGTCGAAGAGGTCCGGGTACCCGAACGTCCGGTCCATGTGGGCGGCGCGGTTGCGCTCCTGGTTGCTGCCCAGGTGCACCCCGTAGCCGTGGGCCCGGAGGGCCGCGACCAGGGCCATCGACCCGGGGTCGGCGTGCAGCGAGCGCCAGACCGCCTCGTGCAGGCGCTCGCCCTGGGCACGACGCCCCCGGGCCAGCAGCATCCGGTCGAGCACGTCGAGGAAGTCCCCCTCGCCGGCGAGCGGGGCCTTCTCGGCCTCCCACGCCTCCGCCATGAACGCCTCGGCCTCGGCCGGGGTGAACCAGGGCGAGAGCGCCTCGGTCCACCCGACCGTGCCGTGCTGGAGGACGCCGTCGGCGTCCAGCAGCACGTGCCGGACGCCTCCGGCGGTCGGCGTGGAGGTCACTCCCGCGTCACTCCGTGCCGTGCTCGGCGATGAACGCGAGGATCTGCTCGGACAGCTCGGGGCGGCACACGATGAGGTCGGGCAGGTACACGTCGTCCTGGTTGTAGACCAGCTCGTCGCCGTTGACCCGCGAGGTGAAGAGGCCGGCGGCGCGGGCCACCGCGACGGGGGCGGCCGAGTCCCACTCGAACTGGCCACCGGCGTGGACGTAGGCGTCCGCGACGTCCCGGACGACGCTCATCATCTTCACGCCCGCGGAACCCATGGGGACCAGCTCGGCGCCCATCTCCTCTGCCAGCGCCTGGACGAAGGCCGGCGGGCGGGAGCGGGAGACGGCGATGCGCGGGACGGGCGAGGAGGACGGCGGGACGACCGGCGGGTTGCCGGTGTTGAAGGTCTCCCCCAGCGCCGGCTGGGCCACGGCGCCAGCGACGAGCGTGCCGCCCTGCCACAGGGCCACGTGCACGGCCCAGTCGTCGCGCGGCGGCTCGGAGAACTCGCGGGTGCCGTCGAGCGGGTCGATGATCCAGCAGCGCTCGGCGGAGAGGCGCGCCTTGTCGTCCTTGCCCTCCTCCGAGAGCACCGCGTCGTCGGGGCGGTACTGCGCGACGAGGCTCATGAGCAGCTCGTGCGCGGCGGCGTCGCCGGCGTCCTTGAGGGCCTTGCCCTCGAGGCCCTCGGTGCGCACCTCGAGGAGGCGGCGGCCGGCGGCCTCGGCCAGCCAGGTCGCGAGGGTGTGGTCGACGGCGTTCTCGGGCGGGGTACCAGGCTCGAAGGTCACGGCTGGAGCGTAGCCCGAGCTCAGGAGTTGAAGCGCTGCTGGGTCTTCTCGAGGCCGTCGGTGACGAGCGACGTCACAGCGTCGGCGGCCGTGTCCACGACGAACGGCAGGATCTTGCGCTCCGCCGTGGAGTAGTTGGAGAGCACGAAGTCGGCGACGTCCTGGCGACCCGGGGGCCGGCCGATGCCGACCCGCAGCCGGTGGAAGTCGCCGGTGCCCAGGCTGGAGCGCATGGACTTCAGGCCGTTGTGGCCGTTGTCGCCGCCGCCGAGCTTGGCCCGCATCGTGTCGAAGTCGATGTCGAGCTCGTCGTGGATCGCGACGACGCGCGCCGGGGCCACCTTGTAGAAGGTCGCGAGGGTCTTCACCGGCCCGCCGACGTCGTTCATGTAGCAGCGGGGTCGGACGAGGACGACCCGCGGCGCGTCGGTGCCCGGGGCGCCGAGGCGACCCTCGACCACGTCGGCGCGGCCGGACTTGTGGGCGCGGAACCCCGAGCCCATCCGGGAGGCGAGCTCGTCGGTGACCATGTAGCCGATGTTGTGCCGGTGGCCGGCGTACGACGGCCCGGGGTTGCCGAGGCCGACGACGAGCCAGGTGCTGCTCGTGGTGTCGTCGGTCATCAGGCTCCCCCGGGCCGTGCGCTGGTGCTGCTGGGTACTACGTGGGTGCTGCGTGGGTGCTGCGAGGGGGCTCAGGCCTCCTCGGCGGCCTCCGGAGCGTCCTTCTCGATGCCGGCCTCGGCCTCGGCCTCGGCCATCTCGGCGTCGACCTGCTCGGCGGTGGCGGCCTGGGAGACGTGGACGACGAGCGCGTCGGCGTCGGTCACCAGGGTGGTGCCCTGGGGGAGGGTCAGGTCGCCGGCGTGGACCTGGGTGCCGATCGCGGCGCCCTCGACGGAGACCTCGATGGCCTCGGGGATGTGGGTGGCCTCGGCCTCGACCTCGACGGTCTGGTGCTCGACGGTGACCAGACCGTCGGAGACGGCCTCGCCGACGACGTGCACGGGCACCTCGACGGTGACCTTCTCGCCGCGCTTCACGACGACCAGGTCGAGGTGCTCGATGACGCGACGGATCGGGTCGACCTGGACCTGCTTGGTGAGGCCGAGGTGGGACTCGCCGTCGAGGTCGATCTCGAGGAGGGCGTTGGCGCCGCCGTGCTTGAGGGCGAGCATCGTGGCGTGACCCGGGAGGGTCATGTGCAGCGGCTCGCTGCCGTGGCCGTAGAGGACGGCGGGGATCTTGTCGGCGCGGCGGATGCGGCGGGCGGCGCCCTTGCCGAACTCGGTGCGCTTCTCGGCGGCGATCTTCTCGGTGGACATGCGGGACTCCTCGGTGCTGCTCGGGGCTGCGGGCGGGCTGCGTCGGCCACGAGTCGTGACCGGGTGCTGGTGGTCGTCCCGGCGGTGGGCATCGGACACGACGCGACCCAGAGGTCCCGCCCTGTCGATCACGGAGTCGGGGCCGGTCCGTGGTGGGACCCCCCGCTCCCTCGCCGAGGCAACCGGACAAGAATACGCAGGCTCGCGCGGCTGGGGCCAATCGTCCTGCCGGGCGGCCCCGGACCGGCGGGACGGGCGGGACGCGGGGCGCCTCCCTAGGGTGGGCCCATGTCGCTGACGCTCGCCGAGGCCCGGTCGCGGGCCGCCGTCCTGTCGAACATCTCCTACGACCTCGACCTCGACCTCACCGACCCCGCGCAGGGCACCTACGGGTGCACGGCGCGGGTGGGGGTCACCACCGCCGAGCCGGAGACGTTCCTGGAGCTCAAGGACGGCGAGGGCCTCACCGTCACCCTGGACGGCGAGCCGGTCGACCACTCCTACGACGGACGGCGCGTGAGGCTGCGCGGGCTGCCCACCGGCGTCCCGCTGGTGCTGGAGGTCGTGGCCCGGGTGCCCTACGTGACCGACGGCGACGGCATGCACCTCATGACCGACGCCGCCGACGGCGAGACCTACGCCTCCGCCTACCTCTCCCTCGACGTGGCGCAGCGGGTCTTCCCCTGCTTCGACCAGGTGGACCTCAAGGGCCCGCTCACGCTGGCCGTCACGGCCGACCCCCGGTGGACCGTCATCGCCAACGGCCGCGTCGTCTCCGACGCCGAGGAGCGCGCCGCCGGCCGCTGGCGGTTCGCGACCACTCCCCCGGTCTGCCCGAGCCTGTTCGTCGTCTGCGCCGGGCCGTGGCACTCCGTGACCTGGGAGCACGCGGGCCTGCCGTTCGGCTGGCACGCACGGGCGTCGCTCGCCGCGGACCTCGACCGCGACGCCCCCGAGCTCATCGAGACCACCAACGGCTGCTTCGACCACTACGCGACGCTGTTCGAGGAGCCCTACGCGTTCGACTCCTACGACCAGCTCTTCGGCCCCGGCCACAACTGGGGCGCGATGGAGACGCCGGGCTGCGTCACCTACCGCGACGAGTACCTCCCGCGCGGGCGGACGTCGGAGGTCGCCCGCGTCGGCCGGGCCACCACCATCGCCCACGAGATGGCCCACATGTGGTTCGGCAACCTCGTGACGATGCGCTGGTGGGAGGACACCTGGCTCAACGAGAGCTTCGCCGACTACCTCGGGTACCGGGTCGCCGCCGACGGCGCCGGGTTCCCCGACACGCTCGTGGGGCACGAGGGCCGGCGCAAGCCCGGCGCGTACACCGCCGACGAGCGCCGCTCCACCCACCCGGTGGCGCCGCTGCCCGAGGAGGTGCCCGACGTCGACTCCGCGTTCGCCAACTTCGACGCCATCTCCTACTCCAAGGGCAACTCGCTGCTGCGCCAGCTCGTCACGTGGCTCGGCGACCCGGACTTCCTCGCGGGCGTGAACGCGCACCTCTCGGCGCACCGGTTCGGCAACGCCACCCTGGCCGACTTCGTCGCCTCCCTCGACGCCCACTCCGAGCGCGACGTCGCCGCGTGGGCGCAGGCGTGGCTGCGCACCACCGGCTTCGACATCCTCGCCGTCACCCGCGAGAGCATCGACGGGCAGGACGACGTGCCGGTGCTGCGCCGCCAGGGCACCCGCCCGCACCGGGTGGCGGTGGTGGCCCTCGACGGTCCGCGGGAGGTGGCGCGCGCGCTCGTGGACGTCGCCGACGACCCGGTGCCGCTGCCGGACTGGGCCGGCCTGGCCGTCGTCCCGAACGCGGGCGGGGAGTCGTTCGTGCGGCTCGCGCTGGACCCCGCGTCCTCCGCGGCGGTCGCCGAGCACCTCTCCTCCTTCGAGGACCCCCTGCTGCGCACCGTGCTGTGGGCGCACGCGTTCGACCGTGTGCACACCCGCGACCTGGACGTCGCGGGCTACGTCGAGCTCGTCCGGCAGCACCTGCCGCGGGAGAGCGACGCGACGCTCGTCGGGGCGGTGGTCGGCCGGACGCTGGGGCCGGTGCTGGCCCTGCGGACCCCGGCCGAGCACGCACCGACCGTGGTGGCGACCGTCGCCGGCGCCTGCGCGGTGGGGCTGCTCTCCTCCGCCGCCCCGACCGAGGGCGTGGCGCTCGCGCTCACCCAGGGGCTCGCCGCCACGTCCTCCGACGCGGGGATGCTGGAGGGCTGGCTCGCGGCCGGGCACACCGAGGCCGGCGTGGCGCTGGACCCGACCCTGCGGTGGCGGGTCGTGGCCCGGCTGGCCGAGCTCGGCCAGCTCGACGCCGAGGGGATCGAGGCGGAGCGGGTCGCCGACCCGACGTCCTCGGGCGACCTCGGCGCCGCCCGGGCGCTCGCCGCCCGACCGACCGCGGCCGCCAAGGCGGAGGCCTGGGCCACGATGACGGAGCCCGGCGTCGGCAACCGCCTCTTCGAGGCGTGCGCGACGGGCCTGTGGTCGGCCGAGGAGCCCTCGCTCGTCCGCGAGTACGTGGACGCCTACCTCGAGCAGGCCCCCGGCATCGCGGGCAGCCGCGGCCAGGGGTTCAGCCTCGTCGTCGGCCGCGCCTTCCCCACCGTGGCGCTCACCGCCGGCCAGAAGGAGCGGCTCGCCGCCCTGCTCGCCTCCGGCAGCGTGCCCACCGTGCTCGCGCGGCTCTGGAACGACACGCTCGACGACCTGGCGTGAGCGCGGCTGCCCGGGACGTCATGCGTCTGAGGGGACGGACGTCCCCTCCGCATGACGTCCCGGGCGTGCGAGCGGCTCAGCCCAGGATCGACTCGACCGCCGGACGCAGGGCGGTGGCCGGGCGGCCGAGCAGCGCCTCGAGGTCGGTCGGCGGCACGAGCACGCCGCCGGTGGAGATGGCCCGGTCGACGTCCGCCAGCACGGCGTCCATGGGCGCGGGGACGCCGGCGCCGGCGAGGATCTGCTGGTAGGTCTCGACCGGCACCTGGGTGTAGGTGATCTCCTGGCCGACGACCGCGGAGACGGTGGCCGCGATCTGGTTCGAGGAGACCTGCTCGCCGCCCAGCTCGTAGGTCTTGCCGAGGTGCCCCTCGGTGGTGAGGGCGACGGCGGCGGCCTCGCCGTACTCGCTGCGCAGGGCGACGGAGATCGGGGCGTCCGGGTCGGCGGCGCCGGCGTAGCCGTGCTCCTTCCAGATGCCCACCTGGTCGGTGTAGTTCTCGACGTACCAGGCGTTGCGCAGCACCGTGCTCGGCACCGACGAGGCGGCGAGCGCCTCCTCGGTGGCCTTGTGGTCGGCCATGAGGAGCATGTCGGACTCGGTGGCCTTCGGGCCCGAGGTGTAGACGAGCTGCTCCACGCCGGCCTTCTCCGCGGCGGCGATGACGGTCTTGTGCTGCGCGAGGCGCTGCGGCTCGATGCCGGAGACGAGGAGCACCTTGGTGGCGCCCTCGAGGACGGCCGCCACGGCCGCCTCGTCGTCCCGGTCGACGGCGCGGACGTCGACGCCCCGCGCGGCCAGGTCGGTCAGCTTCTCGACCGCACGGCCGGTGGCGACGATCTCGGCGGGCGCGACGCCGCGCTCCAGCAGGTGCTCGACGGCGAAGCGGCCGAGGTGGCCGGTGGCTCCGAGGACGACGATCGACATGGGGTTCCTCCCTGAGGCTCGGTCCCGGCGAGACGCCGGGGGTGACGTGGGGTCGCAACCGCAGGTCATCCCCAATGCTTCCCGAAAGTGACCAGTGACTTGGAAGTGCCGTGGTTACCCGTGGCATAGTGCCCAGGTGAGCCGCACAGACCTCGCCACCAGCCCCCCGCCCAGCACCTCGTCCAGCACCTCGTCCGGCCCCAGTCTCTCCGACGTCACGGGGCTGGACCTGCCGCCGGACCCGTTCGCCGCGGACTGCCCCACGCGCACGGTGCTCGACCGCGTCGGCGACCGCTGGACGATGCTCGTGCTGCTCCTCCTGGCCGAGCGCACGCACCGGTTCTCCGAGCTGAGCCGCACCATCCAGGGGATCAGCCCGAAGGTGCTCACCCAGGTGCTGCGAGGCCTGGAGCGCGACGGCCTGGTCGTGCGCGAGGTGCACGCCGAGGTGCCCCCGCGGGTGGAGTACACGCTCACCGACCTCGGGCGGACGCTCGTGGACGCCGTGGCCGCCCTCGACGCGTGGTCGCGGCGGCACATCGGCGAGATCGAGGCGGCGCGGGCGGCCTACGACGCACGCTGACCCCGCCGCCCTGAGGGCGACGGGGTCAGCGGGTGGTGCGTGGCTCGCTCAGGCGTGACCGTCGAACATCGAGGTGACGGAGCCGTCCTCGAAGACCTCGCGGATGGCCCGGGCGATGAGCGGGGCGATCGAGAGCTCGGTGAGCTTGTCGAACTTCCGGTCCTCGGGGATCGGCAGCGTGTTGGTGACGACCACCTCGACGGCCGAGCAGTTCTTCAGCCGGTCGACGGCCGGGTCGGAGAGGATCGCGTGGGTCGCGGCGATGATGACGCCGGCCGCGCCGTCCGCCATGAGCGCCTCGGCGGCCTTCACGATGGTGCCGCCGGTGTCGATCATGTCGTCGGTGAGGACGCAGATCTTGTCCTTGACCTCACCCACGACGCGGTTGGCGACCGTCTCGTTGGGCCGGTCGGTGCGGCGGGTCTTGTGGATGAAGGCCAGCGGGGCGCCGCCGAGCTTGGCCGACCAGCGCTCGGCGACCTTGATCCGGCCGGCGTCCGGGGAGACCACGCAGAGCGGCTGGTCGCCGTACTTCTCCATCACGTAGTCGGTGAGGATCGGCAGCGCCATGAGGTGGTCGACGGGGCCGTCGAAGTAGCCCTGGACCTGGTCGGCGTGCAGGTCGACGCTGATGAGGCGGTCGGCGCCGGCGGTCTTGAACAGGTCCGCGATGAGGCGGGCCGTGATCGGCTCGCGGCCGCGGTGCTTCTTGTCCTGGCGGCCGTAGCCGTAGAACGGCATGACGACGGTGATCCGCTTGGCGGACGCGCGCTTGAGGGCGTCCACCATGATCAGGTGCTCCATGATCCACTCGTTGATCGGAGCCGTGTGGCTCTGGATCACGAAGGCGTCGCACCCGCGGACGGACTCCTCGTAGCGGACGTAGATCTCCGAGTTCGCGAAGTCGTACGCGCTGGTCGGCACCAGGTCGGTGCCGAGGATCTCGACGACCTCCTCGGCCAGCGCGGGGTGCGCCCGACCGCTGAAGACCATGAGGTTCTTCTCGGTGGTCCTCTTGTAACCGGTCATGCGGCACTCCACTCCTGACGACGTCGGCTCCGGCGATTCTGCCCGGCCCCGAGGACGCCGCCAACTCCGCGTCAGCCGGTGAGACCGCCCCTCGCGCGGGCACCGGCGAAGCCGCAGGTCACGGGGGTGTCACCCGCCGCTCACCTGGGCTTTACCCGCGTGGGGCGAGCAAGGTCACTCGTCGGCGGAGGCGTCCAGGGCGGCCTGCGCGGCCTCGGCCTGGGCGGTGCCCGCGCGCCGCTGCAGCGCCCAGCCGTCGATGATCCGCAGCGGGCCGGCGCTCACGGCGAGCGCGCCCGGCGGGACGTCCCCCCGCACGACCGTGCCGCCGCCGGTCGCGGCGCCGTCGCCGATCTCGACGGGGGCGACGAAGGTGTTGTTCGAGCCGGTGCGCGCGTGGGCCCCGACGGTCGTGCGGTGCTTGGCCACCCCGTCGTAGTTGGCGAAGATCGTGCCCGCGCCGATGTTGGTGCCCTCGCCGATCTCGGCGTCGCCCACGTAGGACAGGTGCGGCACCTTCGCGCCGTCCCCGATCACGGCGTTCTTGGTCTCGACGAAGCCGCCGATCTTGCCGCCGGCGCCCAGGCGGGTGCCGGGGCGCAGGTAGGAGAACGGCCCGACGTCCGCGCCGGCACCGACGACGGCGAGCTCGCCGTGCACGCGGACCACCTTCGCGCCCGCGCCCACCTCGCAGTCGCGCAGCGTGGTGTCCGGGCCGACCACGGCGTCCTCGCCGACGCTGGTCGCGCCGAGGAGCTGGGTGCCCGGCAGGATCGTCACGTCCTGGGCCAGGTCCACGTCGACGTCGATCCAGGTGGTGGACGGGTCGACGACCGTGACGCCCGCGCGCATCCAGCGCTCGAGGACCCGCGCGTTGAGCACGCGACCCAGGTTCGCGAGCTGGACCCGGTCGTTGGCCCCCTCGGTCTGCACCACGTCGTCCAGGACGTGGGCGCCGATCTGGAGGCCGGCGTCCCGGGCCAGGCCGAGCAGGTCGGTGAGGTAGTACTCGCCGTTGGCGTTGTTGTCGCTCAGCCGCGGCAGGGCGTCGCGGAGGAACCCGGCCTCGAAGGCCATGATCCCGGAGTTGATCTCGCCCAGGAGGCGCTCGTCGTGCGTGGCGTCCTTGTGCTCGACGATGCGGACGACGTCGCCGTCGGCGTCCCGGACGATCCGGCCGTAGCCCGTGGGGTCCCCGACGATCCCGGACAGCACGGACACCGCCCGCTGGGCGGCCTCGTGCTCGGCCACGAACTCCCGCAGCGCCTCGCCGGTGAGCAGCGGGGTGTCCCCGTAGGCCACCAGGACGGTGCCGGTGGAGACCTCCGCGGCCTCGACGCCGACGCGCACCGCGTGGCCCGTTCCGCGCTGCTCCTCCTGGACGACGAGCTGCACCTGCGGCATCACCTCGAGCACGTGCGGGCCGACCAGCTCGCGCTGGTGCCCGATCACGGTGACGACCCGCCGCGGCCCCAGCTGCTCGACGGCGGCCAGGACGTGCCCGACCAGCGAGCGTCCGCCGATGGCGTGCAGCACCTTCGGCGTCCTCGAGCGCATGCGGGTACCCCCGCCGGCTGCGAGGACGACGACGGTCAGGTCGGTGAGCACCGGCTCGGGCACGGGGCGGCTCCACTCGAGGGTCGGGGGCGGTCGGGGTGTCGACGGTCGGCACCGGCAGACGGCCCACTCTAGGCGTCCGGGGCCGGTCCTCCCCCACCCAACCCAGACCACCCGCGGACGGTGCGCGCTGGGTCACGGGCTCACGACCGTGCGCGCAGTGTCCGGAAACGTCCGGAATCCCTGGACGACCTCCCCCGACGTCCCGGGCTGGGCTTGAATCGCTTCACGACCTCGGGACCGTCCGGCACGGGCCCGACACGTTCTCCGGTGCGACCCCGCTACAGCGGCGGGGGGCCGGGGGTCGCACGCTTCAGGGACGCGGGGACCGCGTCGACCCGCGTGCGGACGGCCCGAGGTCATCAGCAGGGGGTCATCAGCAGCGGGTCGTCCGCAGCGGGCCGTCAGCGTCCCAAGGCCGACGGCAGGACGGGTCACAGCAGCGGAGTGGCCCGTGATCGAGCCGGCCCGGGGCGGCCCCGGCTACTGGTGCTTGGCGAACAGGTCGGCCTGGAAGGCGTTGCGGTCCTTGCCCGGGAAGTTGGTCGAGTCCGAGGCGAACACGATCGTCCGGCTGTCCTTCGTCCACCCGCCGGTGCTGCCGGGCGCCCCCCACAGGGTGGAGGCCCCGTTGCTGTCCTTGCCGTTCGGCGGCGTGGACACGAGCTGCACCGCACCGGTGCGCAGGGTCGTCACGTAGACGTCGTCCACGGAGTTCGCATCGACCCGGGGCACGAGGTTCCACGCCCGTGAGGTGTAGGCGATCCGGGTGCCGTCCGGGGAGAACCGCGGGGCCCGGCTGCCCGCGACCGAGATGACGAAACGTCCCTTCTTCGTCACGGAGACCGCACGGACGGCGCCGGTGCCGAGGTTCTTGAGGAAGATGTCGGTGTCGGTGTTGCCGTCGCCCCGCACGAGGTTGTCGGCGTCGGACTGGAACGCGACCTGCTTGGCGTTGCGCGGGTTGAAGACCGGCCAGTCCGAGGCGGCGTTCGCCTGACCGCCCTTCGGCGTCGTGGAACCGCGGGAGATCGCGCCGGTGGAGAGGTTCTTGAGGAAGACGTCGGTGGAGGAGTTCGTGTCGTGCGGCACGAGGTCGCGGGCGTAGGAGACGAACGCGACCGTCCTCGAGTCAGGCGAGACCACGGGCCGGTAGGAGTCGTCGGGGATGGCGCTGGGCATCGCCCCGTCGGCGTCCCCGGAGACCAGGCGGTACTGCGACGTCCCGACCTTCCAGGCGTAGAGCTGGTAGGAGCCATCAGAGACGTGCGTGCACGGGTTCCCGGAGCTGCTGACGAACGTGCAGTAGCCGTCGTGGCGGGAGCCGAAGACGATCCACGTCATGTTCGGGGACCAGGTGCCGTCGCCGACGCCGTCCGCGATGAAGCCGGTCGAGCCGTCCTCGAGGCTCTTGGCGTACAGGTAGGGGCCGCTGGGCAGGTCGAGCCCGGGCACGAGGTTGGTGCCCTCGGAGATGAAGAGCAGCTCCTTGCCGTCCGGCCGCCACTGGACCTGCTCGGCGTTCGCGCCGCCGGAGCCGTTGGACAGGGTGCCGTCCGAGGCCGTGTCGAAGACCCCGATGAGGCCCTTCTCGGTGCCGGAGATGCCCTTCACGTAGAGGTGGGGCAGGCCGTCGTGCACCCCGGCGACCAGGTTCGTCGCGTCGGACCAGAACGCCACGTAGTGCCCGTCCGGAGAGACCGACCACTTGCCGATCTGGCCGCCGTTCGCCCCGGCGCCCGAGGCGTTGGTCGAGACCCGCGCGAGCGAGCCCTGCCAGTACCCGGCGGTGGCGCGCGTGCCGAGGTCGGCGAGTGTGGTCGGGCCGACGGCGGGCGCCTGCAGGCCCAGCACGGGCGTGCGGACGCCGGCCGCCGACGGCGCGGGCGTGTAGGTGGCCGGCTGCGGTGCCGCCGCCCCGGACGACCCCGGCCCGGCGCTGGAGGGCACCCGTCCCGAGCCCTCCAGCGCCGTGCCCGGGGCCGGCCATCCGGCCGCGAGCAGCACGCCCGCGGCCAGGCCGAGCCCGGCGGCGAGCAGCCTCGCGCGCCCGGCCGGCCTCACTGCTCCTGCCCCCACTCGGCCCCGGTGGTGACGCCGCTCTCGGTCCACGTCCACTGCACGGAGCCGTAGACGAGGGAGAACACGACCTGGTCGTCGCCGCCCGGGCGACCCACGAGGCGGTAGGAGACGAGGTAGGCGTCGGTGAGGTCGAGGCGGAAGTAGTTCCTGGATACCCCCTTCGCGTCCGTCCGCCAGAAACGGAACGTGCACGACGTGAGGAGCTCGTGCCGGGTGAGCGCCTGGAGGAGCAGCGGCGTCGCGGAGCTCACGTCCGTGCGGATCACGACCGGCTCGTGCGTGAGCCGCCCGGTCGCGGCCCCGCTCGTGCCGTCGAACGGGACGTCGAGGCCGTGGGTGAGCGAGGTGATCGCGTAGGTGCCCTCGCGTCCCTTGGTGGTGGTGTCGCCCTTGATCACCCCCTGCTGGGCGCCGGTGCAGCGACCGGAGATCGGGTCGTTCGCGGCGACGGCGGCGACGGCGGGCTCGCCGCCGTCCCCGTGCAGGGCCGGGAGCAGCCCGGCGAGGAGAAGCACCAGCGCGGCCAGCAGCGCGCCACGCACGAGGGTCGTGCGCCCGAGAGTGATCGTCACCTGCTGAACGCTCCCCCCGAACCTGTGAGTCGTCCATGTTTGTCCCGCCGCGGGCTCGGTGCGGTGGGACGCGGTGGGGACGGCGGCCGGGGTGCCGACTGGGAGGACGGCTGTACCGGCGTCAGGGCCGGCGTCAGGGCCGGCGTCAGGGCGGCGGCGGGCCCGTGCGCACCTCCTCCTCCGAGCGCAGCACGCACAGCTCGTTGCCCTCGGGGTCGGCGAGGACGACCCAGCCCGTGCCGTCGGGGTTGCGGCGGTCGTGCAGCTGCCGGGCGCCCAGCGCCAGGACCCGGGCCAGCTCCTCGTCCCGGGTGCCCTCGCGCGGACGCAGGTCGAGGTGGAACCGGTTGCGGCCCGGCGCCGGCTCGGCCTCGATGAAGAGGAGCTGGTGATGGGTCTCCGGGTCCCGGATCATGCACTCCTCGTGACCGGGGAGGTTCGGGTCCCCCGGGAGGTCCTCGTAGCCGAGCAGCGCCTTCCACCACTCCGAGAGGGCGAAGGGGTCACGGCAGTCGATGGTGGTGTGCGAGACGAAGCAGGCCATGCCCGCGATCCTGCGCGGCCGCCCCGGCCGGCGTCCACCACCCCGTGTCGAGGCGGAGGGCGCGTTGCTCCCCGGGTAGGAGTCGAACCTACGTCGCTAGTCCTGATTCAAAGTCAGGCGGGCCCTGCCGGCAGACCAACCGGGGAATGACGCGCACAGGCTACGGGCCCGCCCGGCGGGGCAGCACCTCGGCCCGACCCCTGAGGTCGTGTGCCCCGACGCGGTCTCCGGTGCACTCTCAGGCACACGACCTGGCCGAGCCTGCGGACCCTGGCGGTCCGCAGGGCGAGGCGACTTGGGAGCATGGTTCCCATGACGACCCACGAGGAGTACCTGTCCGGGCTGCGCGCCCGACTCGCCGCCGACGGGTGCACCGTCGGGGAGGCTCAGCTGCGCGGCGGCCGGGCCGTGCTCGGCCACCGCGCCGACTTCAGGCTCCAGTGGATGGCCACCCGACTCCACCTCGTCACGCTGGCACTGCCGTGGAGCCGCGTCGACGCCCCGGCGATCGAGTCGTTCGTGGAGGACGCCTGGGCCTGGGCGCGAGCCAACAAGAAGGGTCTGCCGGTCGGCATGCAGAGCGGGCTGGCGGTGTTCCCGGTACTGGTCGGCGAGGAGGTGTCCGCGGTCGCGAAGGAGGCTGTCGCGGGCCAGCGCCACGCTTTCGGCACCCTCTGTCGCCCGGTCGCCGTGGATCTGTCCGCCGACGGCCAGGCAACCTGGTTCGACCGCCGCACGAAGGTCGGCGGAGTCTTCAGCGGTCACCTCGTCCGCAAGGGGCGCGCCTACTTCGGCTGAGTCGGCCCTCCACCCCGCCGGCCGCTCCGACAGCCCGGCCGAGGCGTTCGGTCCTCGTCGACACGAGGACCCAAGCCACCGCCCACCCGCGCCGGCGTTCGGTCCTCGCCCCCACGAGGACCGAGGCCACCAGCCGCCCAGGCCACAACCCCCTGACCTGCAGCAACACGGCGGCGACCGCCCGGGCCGACGCGTTCGGTCCTCGTCGACACGAGGACCGAAGCCGCCACCCGCCGCAGGCCACCGAAGGTCCTCGTCCACACGAGGACCGAACGCACCCACCACCCGCCAGCCCGAGCCACCGGGCGGTCCTCGCGAACACGAGGACCGAACGCACCCACCAGCCCGGGGCAGCCACCCAGTGGCAGGATCGCCCCGTGGACCTCCCCGTCATGCCGCCGGTGCAGCCGATGCTCGCGAAGGCGGTGTCGGGGGTGCCGGACCCCGCCAAGCACGGCGGCCTGCTCTTCGAGCCCAAGTGGGACGGCTTCCGCTGCCTCGTCTTCCGCGACGGCGACGAGGTCGAGCTGGCCAGCCGCAACACCAAGCCGCTCACCCGCTACTTCCCGGAGGTCGTGGACGCCGTGCGGGCCGAGCTGCCCGAGCGGTGCGTGCTCGACGCCGAGCTGTTCGTCGCCCTCCCGCAGGACGACGGCCGGGGCAAGCTGGAGTTCGAGGTGCTCCAGGAGCGCATCCACCCCGCGGCGTCCAGGATCACGAGGCTGGCCGCGGAGACGCCGGCCCAGCTGGTGGCCTTCGACCTGCTGGCCCTGGGCGACGAGGACCTCACCGCCCGCCCGTTCAGCGAGCGCCGGGCCGCGCTCGAGCAGGCCCTGGCCCACCTGGCCGGCCGCACCGACACCACCTGCCACCTCACCCGCGTCACCGACGACCCGGCCGAGGCCGCCGAGTGGTTCCGCCGCTTCGAGGGCGCGGGCCTCGACGGGGTGGTGGCCAAGCCGCTCGGCGCCGCCTACGAGCCCAACAAGCGCACGATGCTCAAGATCAAGCACGAGAGGACGGCGGACGTCGTGCTCGCCGGCTACCGCGAGCACAAGACCTCCACCCCCGAGCGCCCGCTCATCGGCTCGCTCCTCCTGGGGCTGCACGACGCCGAGCACGGCCTCCAGCACGTCGGGGTGAGCGCCAGCTTCACCGCGGCCCGCCGCGCCGAGCTGTTCGACGAGCTCCAGCCGCTGGTCTGCGAGATCGGCGAGCACCCGTGGGGCGCCTGGCAGGAGTGGGCCATCGCCAACCCCGATCGAGTGCCGGGCACGCAGAGCCGGTGGAGCCAGGGCAAGGACCTGTCCTTCACCCCCCTGCGCCCCGAGCGGGTCCTGGAGGTCAAGTACGACAACATGGAGGGCCGCCGCTTCCGCCACACCGCGCACTTCAAGCGCTGGCGTCCGGACCGCGACCCCGCCTCCTGCGGCTACGACCAGCTCGAGCAGGTCGTCGGCTACGACCTCGCGGCCATCCTGGGCGGCTGAGGGGCCCCTCGGCCCGCGCCCCCACCCCCCTCGTGGGGCTATCGTCACAGGCGTGAGCTACGACGTGGTCCTCCTCATCGAACAGGCGCTGAGCAGCGCGGACGCCGACCGGGTGCGAGGCCTGCACCAGGGTCTCCTGGACGACGGGGAGCAGGTCGTCTACCACGTCGTGCTGCCGGTCGAGGACGCCGGCGCGCAGGTGCAGGCGGCGATGGGCTCGCTCTCGGGCGACCTCGGCGCCGGCCGCCCCGCCGACCTCCTCTCCCCCGAGGAGGTGCGCGAGATCGACGCGGCCGCCCACGAGCGCGCCGGTGGCGACCTGCGCGCCTCGCTGGAGTCGCTGGCCGAGGCCGGGGCCACCGCGGAGGGCGCCCTGACGGACGCCGAGCCCGTGACCGCTCTGGTCGCCAAGGTCTCGGAGGTCGACGCCGCCGAGGTCATCGTCCTGACGGCGCCGCACGTGGTCAGCGAGTTCTTCCACGTCGACTGGACGTCGCGGGCCCGTCGGCACCTCGGCGTCCCCGTGCTGCACCTGCTGGAGCACGAGAACTTCGACGAGCAGGCCGGCGAGGGCGAGGGCGTCTCCGGCTTCTGAGGCACCTCGGAACCCCACCCGGGGCCGGTCGACCACCCGCTCGGGGAGCCAGGAACGCCCTTACCCCCAGGGGTGTCGATCTCCTGTCACCTTCGTGGATCTCCTGTTACCGAAGACTGGGGATCTTGTGGATCTGCGGTGGCCCGGACGCCCAGTGATGCGGCTTACTGTTGGTGTCAACCGGAGCCGCTGGGGGCGGCTCCGCAGGAAAACGGCCGCATGCCGCGATTCTGGGGGGAACGCGGAAACGGTACGGGCCCTGACAACTGAAACCTGACATGGTTCTTGGGGGAATCATGTCCGGTGTTTACGACACACCCGCTTGGTGCTGACCGTCCCTGTCGGCACCAAGCGGGTCGGTCGTTTTTCAGGAACTTCTCCCCACCGGGACGACGCGCGGGACCACGCGGGGACGACGCGAGGACGACGCGCGGGCCGCTCAGCCCTCGACCCGGTTGCCGTCCGCGTCCCAGTGCGAGGCCACCTTCTTCGACGGCTGCACCCGGGGCGGCTCGCCCGGCATCTTCGGGTGGTCGGGCGGGAAGGGCATCTCCCCGCCCGGCAGCTCCTCGTAGGCCTCGAGCAGCGGCGTGAGGTCGTGGGCGACCTCGTCGATCTCCCCCCAGGCGTCCCCGCGGTCCGCGAGCAGGGCGGGCACCGTCGTGAGGTTGAGCGCCCGCGGGTCGTCGGTCTCCGCGAGCTCCTCCCACGTGAGCGGGGTCGACACCGGTGCGCCGGGCAGCGGCCGCAGCGAGTAGGCGCTGGCGATGGTCCTGTCGCGGCAGTTCTGGTTGAAGTCGACGAAGATCCGCTCCCCCCGCTCCTCCTTCCACCAGGCCGTGGTGACGCGTCCGTCGGCCCGCTCCAGCAGCCGGCCGAAGCCGATGGCGGCGTGCCGCACGTCGAGGAACTCCCAGCGTGGCTCGATCCGCACGAAGACGTGCACGCCCCGGTTCCCGGAGGTCTTCACGAAGGCGCGCATCCCGAGGTCGGCGAACAGGTCCCGGGCGACGGCCGCGACGGCGGCCGCATCCGCGAAGGTCGTCCCGGGCTGCGGGTCGAGGTCGATCCGCAGCTCGTCGGGCCGGTCGACGTCCGCACGCCGCACCGGCCAGGGGTGGAAGACGAGGGTGCCCATCTGGGCGCACCACACGGGGATCGCGATCTCGGTGACGCAGACCTCCTCGGCGGTGCGCCCCGACGGGAACGTCACGCGCACCGGCTCCAGGTAGTCGGGCGCCCCCTTCATCACGCGCTTCTGGTAGAACGCGTCGGCGTCACGGTCCTGCGGGCCCGTCGCCAGGCGCATCCCCTCGCGGACGCCGCCGGGCCAGCGCTCGAGGGCCACAGGCCGGTCGCGCAGCGCCCGCATCAGGCCGTCCTCCACCGCGACCAGGTACTGCGCCACGTCCAGCTTCGTGATCGCCGGGGTGCGGGGCGTCGGCTCGAAGACCACCCGGTCCGGGCTGCTCACGCGCACCTCGCGCTCCCCCGCCAGGACCGTCGCCGCCGTCCGCCTTCGCCATGACGGGCAGCCTAGTCACGGGCACCGACCCACCTCGGTGACCTCGCCGCCGCCGGCCCCCGCAAACCGCGTGGCGACCACCGGCACCCGGCGCCTACGGTGGAGCCCGTGACCACCCCCGGCAGCACCCCCAGCAGCACCCCCGACAGCACCCCCGACAGCACCCCCGACAGCACCCACGGGCCCGACCTCGAGTACCGCGTCCTCGACCTCGACGCGACCGAGGGCCCGGAGAAGGAGCTGCTGGACGCCTACGGCGACGCCTGGTCCCGCGGGTTCCACGAGGGCTCGCTCACCGACGAGCAGCGCGAGAAGTGGCTGGCCCACAGCCGCGCCGACCGGGTGACGATGCGGGCCGCCCTCCCGACGTCCTCCCTGGCCTCCTCGCCCCGGCCCGTGGGCACGTTCAGCAGCTGGGACCAGCAGGTCAACGTCGGCGACGGGCGCCTGCTGCCCGCCCACCTGATCAGCGACGTCACCGTGGCGCCCACCCACCGCCGGCGCGGCGTCCTCTCCCGCCTCATGCGCGACGACCTCACCGACGCCCGGGACCGCGGCCTCCCGCTGGCCGCGCTCACCGTCTCCGAGGGCGGGATCTACGGACGCTTCGGGTTCGGCGCCGCCACCCGCTTCCGCCTCGTCGCGGTGGACGTGCGACCCGGACGCTTCGCGCTGCACCCGTTCTCCGACGACGGCTCCCTGGAGCTGCTCGACCCGGCCGAGGCCCAGCCGCACGTGGCCGAGGTCTTCGCCCGGCACCTGGCGTCGACCCGCGGCGAGGTCGACCGCCCGGCGTTCTACGAGCTGTTCGGCGCCGGCTGGGACTGGGAGGCCTCCGGCCCCGACCGGGCCACCCGGGTCGTGCTGCACCGCGACGCGGCCGGTCTCGTCGACGGCTACGCCCGGTGGAAGCACCGCAGCGAGGGAAGCGGGTTCAGCGGCGGCGTGGTCGAGGTCCAGGGCCTCCTCGCCCTCACCGCCACGGCCTACCTGCGGCTGTGGGAGTTCCTCGGCGGCGTCGACCTCACCGAGACGGTGCGGGCCAAGATCCGGCTCGACGACCCGCTGGACGTGGCGGTGACCGACCCCCGCGCCGTCGCCACCGAGTCGGTGCGCGACATGCTGTGGGTCCGGCTCCTCGACGTGCCGACGGCCCTGGAGGCCCGCCCCTGGCGCGAGGACGGCTCCGTCGTCCTGGACGTCGCGGACCGGCTGGGCCTGGCCGGCGGCCGGTTCCGGGTGAGCACCGAGAAGGGCGCCGCCCGGGTCGAGCCCACCACGGACCCCGCCGACGTCCACCTGGCGGTGGAGACCCTCGGCGCGCTCTACCTCGGCGACCGCCGCGTCGGCACCCTCGCGGCCGCCGGGCGGGTCACCGGACCGGGCGTCGAGGCGTTCGCCGCCATGGCGGACGACGCGGGCCCCGAACCCCGCTGCACGACCGGGTTCTGACCACCGGCGCGTGACCGGCTGCGGTCAGGTGCGGTCGCGGACCAGGACGGAGACGACCTGGACGGTGTTCGTGCCGTAGGCGACGTTGCAGTACTCCTGGATCGACCCGTCGTCCCAGGGAGTCGTGGCCACGACCTGGCTGTCCTCCCCCACGTACGAGCCGGTCACCCCGGGCACCCCGCTGACCTCCTGGGAGATCGCCGCGAGCTGGTCGTCGGTGAGGCGGCGCAGCGGCGGGGCGGGCGTCGAGACGGCGACCGAGGGGCCGTCGTAGTCGGCGGCCGGGGTCGCCGTCCGGACGGTGAACGTCTCGCCGTCCCAGGTGCCGACCAGCTCGAACTGCCCGTAGGTGACCCCGCCGCGCTTGACCCAGGAGGCCTTCTTCTCGTCGGCGAAGGAGAAGCCGTCCAGCGGCGTGCCGGTGCACTGCGGCGGCACGGTCTGCGCGATCGGGCCCAGGCAGGCCTCGGCCCCGCTGCCGTCGTCCAGGACGAGGACGACGTCGCGCGTCATGAGGGTCTTCGTCGTGCTCGGCACCGACGTCGGCATGGTCGCCGCGTCGGAGGCGAGGGTGGAGGACGAGGACGCGTCGGCCCGCGCCGACGAGGAGCCCGAAGAGCCCGAGGCGGACGAGGAGCCCGAGGAGTCGTCCGAGGAGTCCGCCGAGCAGGCCGTGAGACCGGCGCCCAGGAGCAGGGCGGCACCGAGGACGGCCCAGGTGGCGGGACGGCTAGCAGGACGGGGAGCGCGGGAGGTCGTGACAGTACGCATGGCCCGGCCATGCTCGCAGACGAGTGCCGCCGGACCGCCCCCGGACAGGTCACGGCTGGCTCACGATCCCGCCCGCCCGACCGGGGCTGGCCCGCCTCCGTACGCTGGAGGCATGGCGGACCACACGAGCGACACCGAGCGGTACCAGGTCAGCAAGACCGACGAGGAGTGGCGCGAGCAGCTCTCCCCCGAGGAGTTCCACGTCCTGCGCCAGGCCGGGACCGAGCGGGCCGGCGTCGGTCGCCTCACCGACACCGAGACCGTCGGCGTGTACCGGTGCAAGGCGTGCCAGGCGAAGCTCTTCGAGTCCGAGACGAAGTTCCACTCCGGCTGCGGCTGGCCGAGCTTCTACCAGCCCCTCCAGGACGACCAGGGCGAGGCCACGGTCGAGTACCTCGAGGACAACGCCTACGGGATGAAGCGCGTCGAGGTGCGCTGCGCGTCCTGCGGCTCGCACCTGGGGCACGTCTTCCCGGACGGCTACGGCACCCCGACCGGCGACCGCTACTGCATCAACAGCATCTCGCTCACGCTCGAGCCGGCGGACGGCTCGGGGCCCGTCGCCGGCTGAGCGCCGGCGGCGTCAGCGCCCACCCGTGGGCGGCTCAGTCCGCCCAGCCTCCCCGAACGGCCCCGACAGCGAGGCCGCCGGCCACGCGACCGGCGACAGCGCGTCGAGGGCGTCACAGAGCCCCTGCTGGACGTCGCACCAGCACATCCAGCACTCGGTGAGCCGCAGGTGGGTCCCGCGCCGGGGGCAGGGCACGTACTCGACCAGCGGCGGGAGGAGCTCGGCGTCCTCGTCCTCGTAGCGCTCGGCGGCCCTCGGTGCGCCGGCGGTGGCGCTCTTGCTGAACGTCTCCTCGTGCGCGCCGAAGCGGGCCCGTCCCTCGGCGAACGCGGACTGGACCGAGGCGAGGGCCATCAGCAGGTCGGAGAGGTCGTCGACGTCGTCGATCACGATGCGGGTCATGCGGTTCCTCCGGGGAAGAGGACCCGTCTCTCCCGCAGGAGCCGTGGTCGCGGATGGGCTGTCACAAGCGTCAACGAGCCGGACGCGGCGAAGTCACGCACGATGACGGACGCCGTCGGCGTCCTTTCCCGGCACTGCACCCCGGCGGCACGGACGTTCCCGCCCGGAGCGCCACGCCGCCATCGTGGTGCCGCCGAGCCCTCGGCCCCAGCCCGCGAGCCCACCCGGTGGGCCCGACCGACGAGGTGCGCCATGACGTCCACCCCGCTCTCCTCCCGCCCCGGCGTCGCCGCGCTCCGCGCCGTCGCCCCCGGCCGGGTCCACCTGCCCGGCGAGCCCGGCTACGAGGCCGAGCGGCTGCCCTGGAACCTGGCCTTCGACCAGCGTCCGGCCGCCGTCGCCGTGCCGGAGACCCCCGGCCAGGTGGCGGCCCTGGTGCGCGCGGCCCACGCCGCGGGCCTGCGGGTGGCCCCGCAGAACACGGGGCACGGGGCGGGGCCGCTGACGGGTCGCCTGGACGACGCCCTGCTGCTACGGCTGGCGGCGCTCACCGGCGTCACCGTCGACGCCGAGGCGCGCACCGCCCGCGTGCTGGGCGGCACGCAGTGGCAGGACGTGCTGGAGGCAGCCGCCCCGCACGGACTCACCGCGCCGCACGGGACCGCGCCCGACGTGGGCGTCGTCGGGTACCTGCTCTCCGGCGGGCTGTCGTTCTACGGCCGCCGTCACGGCCTCGGGATCAACACCGTGCGTGCCGTCGAGGTCGTGATGCCGACCGGCGAGCTGCTGCGCGCCGACGCGGAGGAGAACCCGGACCTGTTCTGGGCGCTGCGCGGCGGCTCCGGGAACCTGGGGGTCGTCACCGCCCTCGAGATCGATCTGCTCCCCTACACCGACGTGGTGTCGGGGATGCTGCTGTGGGACGGGACGCAGGCCGAGCCCGTCACCCGCGCCTGGCTCGACTGGACGCGGGGGCTCGACGAGGCCGCCACCACGAGCCTGCGGATCATGGAATTCCCCCCGCTCCCCGACCTGCCCCCGTTCCTCTCGGGTCGGCGGGTGGTGGTCATCGACGGGCTCCTCACCTGCGGCGACGCCGAGGCCGAGGCCCTGCTGGCGCCGCTGCGTGCGCTGGGCGCCGAGATGGACACCTTCCACCGCATGCCCACCACCGAGGCGACCGCCGTGCACATGGACCCGCCGCACCCGGCGCCGGGCCTCACGGCGCACACGGTGCTCGGGCCGCTGGACGAGGCGGGTGCGACCGCGTTCCTCGCGGCCACCGTCGACATCGCCCCGCTCATGGCGGTCGAGCTGCGCCACGTCGGCGGGGCGATCGCCCGCCCAGCGCCGCACGGCGGGGCGCTCTCGGCGATGCCGGGCGAGCTCGTGGCGCACTGCATCGCCCTCGTCCCCACCCGCGAGATCGGCGCCGCCGCCGAGGCGGTCGCCGAGCGCGTCCTCGCCGCCCTGCGGCGGTGGGAGGTGGAGGCGTGCGCCCTCACCTTCACCGACGACATCGAGCCGGACGCCGCCCGGGTCGGCACCGCGTTCAGCCCCGGCACGTGGCAGCGGCTGCGGACGATCCGCTCGGTCTACGACCCGACCTCCGCGATGGTGGCCGCCCTGTCGATCGACTAGGGCGGCCACCGTCGGGCCCCGGTGCCGGGCAGGACCAGGGCAGGACCAGGGCAGGACCAGCGCGGGCTCAGGGAAGGCTCAGGGCAGCTTCGCGACCAGCTCGGCGATCGGCGTCTTGGCGCCGGTGTAGAACGGGATCTCCTCGCGCACGTGACGGCGGGCGCCCGAGGCGCGGAGCTCACGCATGAGGTCGACGATCCGGTACAGCTCGTCGGCCTCGAACGCGAGGATCCACTCGTAGTCGCCGAGCGCGAACGAGTTCATGGTGTTCGCACGGACGTCCGGGTAGTCGCGGGCCATCTGGCCGTGCTCGACGAGCAGCGCGCGGCGCTCCTCCTCGGGCAGCAGGTACCACTCGTAGGAACGCACGAACGGGTACACGCAGACGTGCGCCTTGGCGTTCTCGTCGGCGAGGAACGCCGGGACGTGGCTACGGTTGAACTCGGCGGGGCGGTGCAGCGCGAGCTGCGACCAGACCGGCTCCAGCCGCGCGCCGAACGTGGTGCGGCGAAACGCGTGGTAGGCGGCCTGGAGCTCCTCGGAGGTCGGCGCGTGCCACCACACCATCAGGTCGGCGTCCGCGCGGAGGCCCGCCACGTCGTAGACGCCGCGGACGACGACGCCCGACTCGGCCAGGCCGGCGAAGAGCTTCTCGACCTCGGCGGCCTCGGCGTCACGGTCGGCCTCGCCGAGCACGTCGCGCAGCTTGAAGACCGACCACATGGTGTAGCGGATGGTGTCGTTGATCTCCCGCAGGCGGGCGGCGTTGGTCTGGGTGTCGCTCATGGGTTCCATTCTGTCTCGACGGTGAGAGGAAGCGTGAGGGGGCTCAGACCCCGGCGGGCGCGAGCACCTCGCGGGCGGCGCGCTGCGCCGACGCGATGACGGCCGGGATACCCACGCCGTCGTAGGTGGCGCCGCAGACCGCCAGGCCCGGAAGCGCCGCGACGTCCGCCCGTACCGCGGCGACGGCGTCGAGGTGCCCGGGCGCGTACTGCGGCAGCCCGGCGCCCCAGCGCTGCACGTGGGTGGCCACGGGCTCGGCGGTGAGGTCGACGGCGGTGTGCAGGTCCATCCGCGAGAGGGCGACGAGGCCCTCGTCGGAACGCTGGAGGGCCTCCTCCTCGCGGTGCCGGCCGAGCGAGGTGCGCAGGAAGGCAAGGCCGTCGGCCGCCCCCGCCTCGCGGACCCAGCCCCACTTGGCGAACGACCAGGTGGACGCCTTGATCCGGTGGCCGTCGACGGGCGGGACGAGGAAGCCGGAGGCGTCCATCTCGTCGAGCGCCCGCACGTCCTGTGCCCGGAAGGCGAAGGTGACGACGGCGACGGAGGCGGCCTCCATGGCGTCGAGGCGACGGGACGCGACCGGCGCGACGTCCGCGAGCAGGCGCGCCGCGGGGTGGGAGGGGGTCGCCAGGACGACGGCGTCGGCCTCCAGCCACTCGGGGTGGCTCGCCGGCCCCACGAGCAGCCGCCAGCCGCCCACGGCCCCGCGCTCCAGGCCGCGGACCATGGCGCCCGTGCGCACGGTCAGCCCGGCCGCGAGCCGCTCGGGCAGCAGGCCCATCCCGCCGGGGATGCCCGCGAAGACCGGGGCCTGGTAGGTGCTGGCCGTGGTGTCCGTCGACGCGCGGCCCGCCTCCAGGAGCGAGCCCTCCTTCGCCATCCGGATCAGCTGCGGGACGGCCGCCCGGGCGGAGATGTCGCGGGCGTGGCCCGCGTAGACCCCACCCAGCAGCGGCTCGACGAGGCGGTCGGTGACGGCGTGGCCGAACCGGGCGTCCACGAGCTCACCGACGGAGACGTCCTCGTCGTCGGCGAGCTCCAGCGGCGGCAGCCCTGGCTCGGCCAGCACCCGCTCCATCTCCGCGGGCGTGAGGATGCCGGACGCCGCGAGCGCCGACGTGTCCTGCGGGACGCCCATGAGCGAGCGCGGCAACGGCCGCAGCTCCCCCCGCGTCCAGACGCGGGACCGGGCGAGCACCGGGTGCTCGACCTCCAGGCCCACCTCGGCGGCCAGGTCGACGCCCTCGGGGCGGCGGTTGAGCATCGCCTCGGCCCCGACGTCGACGAGGTGCCCCGCCACATCGGCACGCTTGAGCTTGCCGCCCACCTCGGGCGAGCCCTCCAGGACGAGCACGCTGCGGCCCGCCTTCTCCAGCTCACGGGCGGCAGCCAGTCCGGCGATGCCACCTCCGACGACGATCACGTCCCACGTCACGCGTCCAGGGTGCCACGGCGACACCCGACAGGCGTCAGCGTCGGGTCCCCCGGCGGCGCACCGGTGACCGAGGGCCCGGCCGGGTGCGGACGACGGTCCCGGAACCACCCCTCGCCGGTGTGCGTCACACCACCATGACGCACCCGACCAGCACGACCCGCGCTGCCCGCCCCTCCCGGAGGACCGGCCCCGCGCAGCGCGCGGCCGGGCTGGCCGTCCTCCTGGCCCTCCTCCTCCCCGTGGCCGCCTGCGCGAGCGAGGGCGTCGGAACCTCGGACTCCGAGGCCGTTGCCGGTGCCGGGGCGGTGAGCGAGGGCGACGCGGCGGTCGCCGGGGGTACCGCCGCCGTCACCTCCTCGACCGTCAGCCGGCTCTCGAGGGGCTCGGGGAACGGGACGGTCGGGACGCTCGAGCCCCAGCTGATCTCCACGGGCCACGTCTCGCTCTCCGCCGACGACGTCGAGGACGCCGTCTCCGACGCCCGTGGCCTCGCCGCGGGCCTCGGGGGCACCGTGAGCGACGCCAGCACGCGCGCCGACCACGACGGCACAGTCCAGCGCGCCGGGCTCACCCTGCGGGTGCCGTCCGACGCCTTCGACGAGGCGATGGCGGGCCTGTCCGACCTGGGGGTGCTGCGTGACGCGACCTCCTCCAGCGAGGACGTCACCACCCAGGTCGTGGACACCGCGGTGCGGGTCCGGGTGCAGCGGCGCAGCATCCGGCGCATCGAGGAGCTGCTCGACCGCGCCCGGAGCATCCGCGACGTCGTGCGGGTGGAGGCGCAGCTGACCCGCCGTCAGGCGGCGCTCACCAGCCTCCTGCGCCAGCAGGCGGCCCTGGCCGACCGGACGTCGCTGTCGACCATCACGCTCGACGTCCGTCTCACCGAGGAGGTCGTCGTCGGTGAGGCGGAGGACGCGACCGGCTTCGTGGCCGGGCTGCGGCACGGCTGGCGCGCGCTCGTCGGGGTGGTCACCGGCGGGGCGACCGCGCTCGGCGCCGTGCTCCCGTTCGCGGTGCCGCTGGCCCTCGTGGGCGTCCCCGGCTACCTGGTCGTGCGCAGGCGGCGCCGGGCCGCAGCGTCCGCCGGGGGCGGGATCAGCCCCGCGGGGTGAGCGGGTAGGTCTGCACGAACTCGGTGAGCCGCTGGAGCTGCGCCGGGTCGGTGGAGGGCAGAACGCCGTGGCCCAGGTTGAAGACGTGGCCCTTGGCGGCCCGGCCGGCCTCGATGACCTCGGCGGCGCGCGCGAGCATCACCTCGGTGGGGGCGAAGACCAGCGTCGGGTCGAGGTTGCCCTGGACGCCCCGGTCGCCGACCATCGCGATCCCGCGCTCCAGCGGGGTGCGCCAGTCGACGCCCACCACGTCGGCGCCGGCCTCGCCCATGAGGTCGAGCAGGTTGGAGGTGCCGACGCCGAAGTGGATGCGCGGCACCCCGAGCTCGCCGGCCGCCGCCAGGACCCGGGCCGAGTGCGGCATCACGTGCTCGGCGTAGTCGGCGGGCGTGAGCGCCCCCGCCCACGAGTCGAAGAGCTGCACGGCGCTCGCGCCGGCGTCCACCTGGACCTGGAGGAAGGCCGCGGCGATCCCGCCGATCTTGCGCAGCAGCGCGTCCCAGACGTCCGGGGCGCCGAACATCATCGCCTTGGTGCGCGCGTGCTCCTTCGAGGGCCCGCCCTCGACCAGGTAGGACGCCACGGTGAACGGCGCCCCCGCGAAGCCGATGAGCGGCGTGGGGCCGAGCTCGGCGACGAGGTTGCGCACCGCCTGGGTGATGAAGCCGACGTGCTCGGGGGTCAGGTCCGGGATGGCCGCGACGTCCTCGAGCGTGCGCACCGGGTTCGCCACCACCGGGCCGACGCCCGGCTTGATGTCGAGGTCGACGCCCACCGCCTTGAGCGGCAGCACGATGTCGGAGAAGAAGATGGCCGCGTCGACGCCGTAGCGGCGGACCGGCTGGAGCGTGATCTCGGTGATGAGGTCGGCGTCCATGCAGGACTCGAGCATGCCGACGCCCTCGCGGACCTTGAGGTACTCGGGCAGCGAGCGACCCGCCTGGCGCATGTACCAGACCGGCGTCCGGGACACCTCCTGGCCGCGGAGGGCTGCGAGGAACGGGGAGTCCTGGGTGGGGTTCGCGCTGCTCACCCC
Source organism: Nocardioides sp. GY 10127 (assembly GCF_004919085.1). GTDB lineage: Bacteria > Actinomycetota > Actinomycetes > Propionibacteriales > Nocardioidaceae > Nocardioides. Next base: position 593,990 of record NZ_STGL01000003.1, read on the forward strand.
GCCATCGTCGCAGGTGCCCCGGCGTGTTCCCACATCCTCTGCGGGCCCCCACGTCGTACTGTGGTCGTCATGGTCGTCCGTCACGAGACGGGCCGCGGCGTCGCCGCGCCCTCCGAGCCTCCCGCCTTCACCGAGGCGGTGGCGGCGATGCGCCGGGCGCGCGTCCGTCCCGAGCTCCTCGTCGAGGCGGCCCCCGCACCCCAGCGCATCGCCCCGTTCGCGGCCGCCATGTCGGCCGACGTGGTCGTCGACGGCACCGACGTGGGCACCGGACGGATCATCGTCCTGCACGACCCCGCCGGCAACGACGCCTGGGAGGGCACCTTCCGCTGCGTCGCCTACGCGCGCGCCGAGATCGAGGTCGAGATGGTCTCCGACCTCATGCTGCCGGGCGCCGCCTGGTCCTGGCTCACCGAGGCCCTCGCCTCGCACGGCGCACCCCACCACCACGTCGCCGGCACGGTCACGCGCGTGGCCACCGACGCCTTCGGCGAGATGGCGGACGAGGGCGGCACCGCCCAGATCGAGGTCCGCGCGTCCTGGACGCCCGGGGCCGAGGACGCCCACCCGGACGCCGTGCCCGACCTGGCGGCCCACGTCTCGGCCTGGGGCGAGCTGCTGTGCTCGGCGGCGGGCCTCCCGCCGCTGCCCGAGGGCGTGGCGCTGCTCCCGATCCGTCGCGGCTCCGACCGATGAGCGGGACGACGGACCAGCCCGAGCCCACTGCGCAGACGGAGCCGCAGCACCCGGACGCCCCGCACACCGACGCCCCGCACCCGGAGCACGTCGCCGTCCCTCTGCTGGAGCTGCGCGACCCGCTGCCCCGGGTCGTCGACACCCCCGAGGCGCTGGCCGCGACCTGCGCCGCCGTGGCGGCCGGCACCGGGCCCGTCGCCATCGACGCCGAGCGGGCCTCCGGCTACCGCTACTCCAGCCGCGCCTACCTGATCCAGCTGCGTCGCACCGGGTCCGGCTCGCACCTCATCGACCCCACCGCGTTCGACGACCTGAGCCCCCTCCAGGAGGCCATCGGCGAGGCCGAGTGGATCCTGCACGCGGCCACCCAGGACCTGCCCTGCCTGCGCGCCGAGGGGCTGCACCCGCACGCCCTCTTCGACACCGAGCTGGCCGGCCGCCTGCTGGGCCACGCCCGCGTGGGCCTGGCCAGCATCGTCGAGGAGCTGCTGGGGCGCCGTCTGAAGAAGGAGCACTCCGCCGTCGACTGGTCCACGCGTCCGCTGCCCGAGCCCTGGCTCGTGTACGCCGCCCTGGACGTCGAGGTGCTGGTCGAGCTGCGCGAGGTCCTCGCCCGCGAGCTGGTCGAGCAGGGCAAGGCCGAGTGGGCCGCCCAGGAGTTCGCGGCGCTGCTGGACTTCGAGCCGAACGTCCGCGAGGACCCCTGGCGCCGCACCTCCGGCGTGCACCGGCTCCGTGGACGCCGGGCCCTGGCCGCCGTGAAGCTGCTGTGGGAGGCCCGCGACGGCATCGCCCAGCGGCGGGACGTGACCCCGAGCCGGGTGCTGCCCGACTCGGCGATCACCGCCGCCGCCGCCTCGCTGCCGCAGGACCGCTCGTCCCTGCTGACCCTCAAGGGCTTCAACGGTCGGGGCGCCGAGCGCTACGCGACCCGATGGGTCGAGGCCCTGCAGCGCACCCTCTCCCTCGAGGACGACGAGCTCCCGCCCCGCGCCCTGCGTGGCGACGGGCCGCCCGTGGTGCGGGCCTGGGCCGAGCGCGACCCGGTGGCCGCGGACCGGCTCCACCAGGCCCGCGAGGAGGTCACCGCGATCTCGGAGCGGCTGCACGTGCCCGCCGAGAACCTGCTGACCCCCGACTACCTGCGTCGGGTGCTGTGGTCCCCGCCGCGCACGCGCGACCCGGAGGACCTCGCGGTGGCCGTCGACGGCCGCCTGGTCGAGCTCGGTGCGCGCCGCTGGCAGCGCGAGCTCATCGGCCCGGTGATGGTCAAGGCCATCCTGGACGCCGACGAGGCGGCCGCTCGCCGGCACGAGCGCCACGGGTCCGGCCCGGGCACCCCGCGCGGGGGCGAGGAGCCCCCCGCGGAGCCCACCGACTGAGCGGACCCCACCGCCGGAGCGGACCCGAGGGCCCCGGGCTACCCGTCCGAGCCGGCGCTCGCCCCGTCGGAGGACTCCTCGCTGGACTCCGGCTGCGGGAGGATCTCGCGGGACAGGCTGTCGATGATGCTCGTCTGGAGCGGTACGTCGACCTTGTCGGTCTGCGTGACCATGCCCTCGATGAGCGGGTTCACCGAGCTCAGCAGCTCGTCCCACTCGGTGAGCAGCGGCGCCGTCTTGAGGTGGCGCAGCGTGTACGTGAACGTCGAGGCGTGGGCCGGCTGCTGGCTCTTCTGCACGAACGAGTTGCTCAGCGCCACGGACTGGTTGGCGGGCACCACGTAGCCGGTCGCCGCGACGGGACGCATGACCTCGTCGGAGACCAGGTAGGCCAGCAGGTCGGCCGAGCCGGCGAGCGAGCTGGTGCCGGGGTCGAGGCAGAACGCCTGGGTCTCCCCCACCGTCGCCTGGGAGTCGAGACCCGGGATCGGCATGACGTCGAAGCTGACGCCGGACTTCCGCAGCTCGGGCACCATCGAGCGGGTCCCGACCATCATCGCCAGGTCGCCCTTCTCGAAGGCCTTCACGGCGTCCGCCTGGTTCTCCTCGTCGGCGGGCAGCGAGAGCCGCGAGCTGCGCATGACCTTGAGGATGCGCTCGAGCGCGTCCACGTCGGAGTCGGAGGAGAGGGCGAGGGACGTCGGGGAGTCCTCGTCGTCGAAGAGCTGACCGCCGCCGGAGTACAGGAACGCCGCGATGCCGCCGAGGCTGGGGTCGATGTAGATCCCGGCCTCCGCGTCGCCGTGCCGGGGGCTGGTGGCCCAGCGGGCGGCGACGAGCGCCTGGTCGAACGTCCAGCTGGTGTACGGGTCCGAGGGCACGTCCTTGCCCTTGGCCGCCATCTCCTCGAAGTCGATGAGGTCGGTGTTGTAGTAGACGACCTGCGGGTCGACCGTCGTCGGCATGCACTGGAGCCGGCGGTCGGAGGAGAAGGCCTCGAGGGCGTCGCGGGAGTAGTCGTCACCGAAGTCGACGAACCGCTCGTCGAGGAGCTCGTCGACCGGCTTCGTGAGGTCGTGGTCCAGGAGCCACGCGAGGTCCCGGCGGCTGGCCAGGTAGATGTCGGGGACGTCCCCGGCCTCGATGTCGGACATCGCGTCCTCGCGGTCCTTCCAGACCGTGAGGGTGACGTGGGCGAGCACCGACTGCGCGTTGTAGCGCTGGACCGCGCGGCGGTAGGCGCGCACGACGGGCTTCGCGCCCCACAGGCCGAGGGTGAGCTCGGCGCGCTCCCCCGTGGCGGTGGAGGCCGACGAGGACGCGGACGTCAAGGCGGAGGCGGAGCCGTCCGCGTCGCCGCTGCCACCGGTGCCGCCCGTGCCGGTGCAGCCCGCGAGCAGGAGCCCGGTGAGAAGTACGGCCACGGCCGCGGTCGTCCGCCTGCGCCTGGGTGCTGCGCCCACCAGTGTGTCCTCCTGTGCTCGTGCCCGACGGCAGCCGGCGACGTGATCGTCGCGTGCTCCGGGCACGCCGACCATACCCAGGCGGGCCAGGGGCCGACGGATCGTCGCGGACGTGACGCCGGGCTCAGAGCAGGCGGTGGAAGCGCCTGGCCTCGGTGACGACGGCGTCGAACCGGGCCCGGTCCAGCGCCGCGCCCTCGCGCCGCACGGACGTCTCCTCGATCTCGATGAGCCGGTCCAGCCGGACCTCCGAGGGGCGTCGCTGCCGGTCCCAGGCGCCCGACCCGACGTCCATCCAGTAGCGGCCCCAGCGGGCCTCCTGGGCGGCGTCCCGATCGTGGTCCTGGCTGGTGAGCATGAGCCCGTAGAGGCGCTTGCGGTCGCGGGCGACCAGGAGGACGGGCCGGTCCTTGCCCTGGCGCGGGTCCTCCTCGTAGGTGACCCAGGCCCAGACGACCTCGCCCGGGTCCGGCCGGCCGTCGGGCCGCGGCGCGTAGGTGACGACGAGGCCGCGGGCCACGCGATCCACCGGTCGACGCAGCGGGCGGGCGACCGCGCGGCGCAGGCGCTCCCCCAGCGATCCTCCCCGGCCGGTGCTGCCGGTGCTGCCGGTGCTGCCCGCAGCGCGCGACGAGGAGGTGGCGGAGCGGCGCAGGAGGGACCTCACAGCAAGAGCCTAGGTCGCTCGTCGCGATCGCGGGGCGAGTCCGGGGCACTGACACCCGGACGGGTGGGGTCCGCAACGTCCGACGTCGCGCGCGGCGCCCTCGGGCCGGTGGGAGAGGTGTACGCCGGGCCGGGAGCGCCTCACGGCGCGTGGCCGCTCGAAGCGGCTTATTTTGGGACCCGGGGCTGCCACGACCCGGCGTACCCGGTCGATTCTAGGACACGTCCTCACGGGCTCAAGGCCGTGCGGGCCGAACCCCCTGTGGGGGGATCTCATCCCCCGCCGTCCACCTGGCACCCCGGTGGGGTGGCCCGGTCAGGCCAGCGGCTCGCGCAGCTCGTGGTGACCGGCGGACTCCAGCTGCTCCGAGAGGGCCAGGACGCGGCGGACGTCGGCGCCGGCACTGGTCGCCGAGCCGGAACCGTCCTCGGCCTGCTCACGGGTGGCCCGGCCGGCGGCGACGACCCGGGCGAAGGCGGCTGCGCGGAACAGCACGTCGGCGAAGTCACCGGTGGCGATGCCGCGCAGCACCTCGTCCACCATCGCCTTGAGCGCCTCGGGTCCGGGCGGGTCGGCGACGCCCGCGACCACCCGGGCGACCTGGGCGGAGGCGCGGCCGGCCTCGAAGTCGCGGGCCGCACCGATCGGGTCGGCGTGCACCCAGGAGCGCAGCAGGTAGAGCCGCCACAGGCAGCCGGCGAGCGTGTCGGCGGGGGCCCCGGCCCACAGGTCGGCGAGGGTCTCCAGCCCCTCGGCGTCCGCGAGGTGCAGGACCCGGTCCGCCACCTCGTCGTCCCCGACCTCCCGCGCGCCGCGGACGAGGAGGGAGGCGGCGCGGTCGGCGGCCTCCCCCACGACCATGGGGTCCGGGCCGCCCTCGACGGTCTCGAAGAACGCCGCCGTCTTCTGGGTCGGCCGGTGGTGCGGGCGCGGGGACTGCGGTGAGCTCACCGCACGAGGCTACGCCGGGGCCGCCCACCCGGTGGTGGGTCCGCCTCAGCCCGCGGAGGCAGCGGCCAGCGCCTTGCGCACCCGCTGGTCGCTCACCGGGCCGTCGGTGCCGAGCTGCTGGGCCCAGAGCGAGACGCGGTACTCCTCGAGCATCCAGCGCACCGCGCTCATGGCCTCGCTCGGCGGGGTGCCGTCCGGCAGGGCCGCCAGCTGGTGCAGGTGCGCCTCCTGGAGGCCGGCCACCGCGTCCATGAGCTGGCGGTCGCGCCCCACCGCCCCGGCGCCCTCCCCGAGCTTCTCGCGCCGGACCCGCATCGCCTGGAGGTAGACCGGGTAGCGGCGCAGCCGCGTCGGGCCGGCCTCGGCCACGAACCCCTCGTGGACGAGCCGGGCCAGCTGGGCGTTGAGGTCCGCCAGCGCGGGCAGCATCGCCATCTCGGTGCGCCCCGAGAGCTCCTTCTCGGTGCGCCGCCACGCGTCGAGGACGCGCAGGACGTCGCCGAGCAGACCCTTGAGCCGGGCGTGCACCTCGGGGCGGACGGCGGCCACCAGCGCGTCGAAGGCCGCCTGGTCGCGCACCGCCGGGCGGGCGTCCACGGCCTCGCCGACGACCGCGGCGCGGCAGTCCTCGAGCAGGTCGGCCACCGTGCGGTACGGCGAGCCCGCCAGCCCGAGCTTCTCGGCGTTGCCGAGGCCGTCGAGCACCCGCTTGACCGAGTCGTCGACCGGCCCGCCTCCCGCGCCGTCCAGTGCCAGGAGGACCAGGCGACGCACGGCCAGCCGGTGCCGGGCGTCCCGCTCGACCGCGGAGCCGACGACCTCGAGGCCCACGCTCGTGCCCTCGTCGACCAGCCCGGGGAACGCGGTCACCTCGTGACCCGCGCGCTTCTGGGTGATCTCGGCGGGGACGCTGCCGAAGACCCAGGTCCGCTCCCCCGTGCGCGCCAGGCCGGAGTCGGCGGCCACCGCGCTCATGGCCTCGCTGAACTGCGGGCGCAGCGGCTCCTTGAGCGCCTCCAGGTCCTTGCCGCGGGCCTGCTCGCGACCGTCCTCGTCGACGACGCGGAACGTCGGCTTGAGGTGCTCGGGCACGCGCTCCCAGCCCCACGCCTCGCGGGGGATCACGACGGACGTCGTGGCGCGCGCCCAGCGCTCCAGGGCGTCCAGCAGCGGCTCCGAGCCGGGCGGGACGGTGCGCAGGAACTCGCGGGCCTTGTCCGGGGCCGGGACCAGGGAGACCCGGAGGTTCTTCGGCAGGCTGCGGATGAGGCTCGTGACGAGCTCCTCGCGCAGGCCGGGGACGTTCCAGGAGAAGTCGCCGGCCTCGACCCGGTTGAGCGTGGCGACCGGGACGTCGATGGTGAGGCCGTCGTCCTCGTGGCCCGGCTCGAAGTGGTAGGCGATGGAGAAGGTGAGCCCCTCGTCCTCCCACGTCTCGGGGTAGTCGGCGGCGGAGACCTCGTCGGCGGTGTCGAGGGTCAGCATCGCCGGGTCGAAGTCGAGCAGCCGCGCGTTGCGCTGGCGCTCCTTCTTCCACCACTGCTCGAAGTGCGCGCCGGAGACCACGTCGGCCGGCACGCGGGCGTCGTAGAAGTCGAAGAGGGCGTCCTCGCTCACGACGATGTCGTGGCGGCGGGCGCGGTGCTCGAGCTCGGCGGCCTCCTCCAGGAGGCGCCGGTTGTGCTCGTAGAACTTCTGCCGGCCCGACTCCAGCGTCGCCCAGTCCCCCTCGACCAGCGCGGACCGCAGGAACATCTCGCGGGCCACCACCGGGTCGACCGTGCCGTACTGGATCAGCCGGTCGGCGACGAGCGGGACGCCGTAGAGCGTCACCTTCTCGTAGGCCATCACCGCGGCCCGCTTGCGGCTCCAGTGCGGCTCGGAGTAGCTGCGCTTGACCAGGTCGCCGGCCAGCTTCTCGGCCCACTCGGGCTGGATCGCGGCGTTCTGCCGCGCCCAGAGGCGGCTGGTCTCCACCAGCTCGCCGGACATGACGAACGCGGGGTTCTTCCGGTGCAGCACCGAGCCGGGGAAGATCGCGAAGCGGGCGCCACGGGCGCCCAGGTACTCGCGCGGACCGCGCGGGCGGTCCTTCTGCTTGCTGCCCGGCGCGGGCTTCTCCCGCTCCTCCAGCATGCCGATGTGCGAGAGCAGCCCGGAGAGCAGGGCGGTGTGGATGCCGTCCGCGTCGGGGACGTCGGCCGGCGTCCCGATCGCGATGTCCATCTCCTTGCAGACCTGGCGCAGCTGGGACTCGTAGTCCTGCCACTCCCGCACCCGCAGGTAGTTGAGGAACTCGGCCTTGCACATCCGCCGGAACGCGGAGGAGGAGAGCTCCTTCTGCTGCTTGCGGACGTAGCGCCACAGGTTGAGCCAGGTGAGGAAGTCCGAGCCGTCGGCCTTGTAGCGGGCGTGGGCCTGGTCGGCCTGCGCCTGCTGGGCCGGGTGGTCCTGGCCGGGCCGCTCGCGCGGGTCCTGCAGCGAGAGCGCCGCGGCGATGACGAGGACCTCGCGGACGCAGCCGAGCCGGTCGGCCTCGAGGATCATCCGCCCCAGGCGCGGGTCGATGGGCAGGCGGGCGAGCCGGCGCCCGGTGGGGGTCAGGCCGTCGTCCTCGCGCTGGTTCCTGCCGCGTCCGCGGCCGCCGTTCCGCTCGGGGCGGGAGCCCCGCTCGCGGCGGGCGGGGGCCGGCTGCGGCGCGCGCGCCTCGCCGACCCGGATCGCGCCGAGCTCCTCGAGCAGCTGGACGCCGGCGGTGACGTTGCGCTTGTCCGGCGGCTCGACGAACGGGAACCGGCCGAGGTCGCCCAGGCCGAGCGAGCGCATCTGGAGGATGACGCTGGCCAGGTTGGTGCGCAGGATCTCGGGGTCGGTGAACTCGGGGCGTCCCTCGAAGTCCTCCTCGCTGTAGAGGCGGATCGCGATGCCCGGCGCGACGCGGCCGCAGCGGCCGGCGCGCTGGTTGGCGCTGGCCTGGCTGACGGGCTCGATCGGCAGCCGCTGCACCTTGGTGCGCACGGAGTAGCGGGAGATGCGGGCGACGCCGGTGTCGACGACGTAGCGGATGCCCGGGACGGTCAGGGACGTCTCGGCGACGTTGGTGGACAGCACCACCCGGCGTCCTGTGTGCGGTGCGAAGACCCGGTGCTGCTCGGCGGCCGACAGGCGCGAGTAGAGGGGGACGACCTCGGTGCCCCCGCCGCGGGCGAGGACGCCGGACCCGGTGGCCTCCGCCAGGGCGTCCGCGGTGTCGCGGATCTCGCGCTCGCCGGGGAGGAAGACGAGGACGTCGCCCGGCCCCTCGTGGGCCAGCTCCTGGACGGCCTCGACGACCGCCTCGGTCTGGTCGCGGACGACCACGTCGCCCTCGCCGTCGGCGTCGTCCGCGCCGTCGAGGTCCATCAGCGGGCGGTACCGCACCTCGACGGGGAACGTCCGCCCCGAGACCTCGACCACCGGGGCCGGGTTGCCCTCGCGGTCGGCGAAGTGCCGCGCGAAGCGGTCGACGTCGATCGTGGCGGAGGTGATGACGAGCTTGAGGTCGGGGCGGCGCGGGAGGAGCTGCTTGAGGTAGCCGAGGAGGAAGTCGATGTTGAGCGAGCGCTCGTGCGCCTCGTCGATGATGATCGTGTCGTACTTCCAGAGCATCCGGTCGCGCTGGAGCTCGGCCAGCAGGATGCCGTCGGTCATCAGCTTCACGCGGGTGTCGCGGCTGGTGCGGTCGGTGAACCGGACCTGGTAGCCGACGACGCTGCCCTCGCCGCCCAGCGGCTGGCCCAGCTCCTCGGCGATGCGCTCGGCGACCGAGCGCGCGGCGATCCGACGCGGCTGCGTGTGGCCGATGAGCCCGCCGCGGGCCCGCGTCCTGCCGTCCCGCGCCGTGTGCTGCGTCTGGCGCCCGCGGCCGAGCTCGAGACAGATCTTCGGCAGCTGCGTGGTCTTGCCCGACCCCGTCTCGCCCGCCACCACGACCACCTGGTGGTCGCGGATCGCCTCCGCGATGTCGTCGCGGCGCTCCGAGACCGGGAGGTGCTCGGGGTAGGTGATGAGCAGGTCGGTTGCTGGGGTGCTGGGGTGCTCGGCGGCGGCCTGGGGGGTCTCGGCGGCGGATGCTGCGTCGGCGGTTGCGTTCGCGGCGGCCGGGGCGTCCGCGGCGGCCGGGGCTGCGTCTGCTGCGGCTGCCGCGGGGTCGGCCGGGGCGGCGGCGGTGACCGCGTCTGCCTGCGGGGTGGGGGCGTCGCTCATCTCGCAGGCCATCGTGACTCACGGACCGGTGCGCTGCCACCTCGGGGAGGGTGTCTCGCCGGCTGACCGTGGGACGTCATACGACTGGGCCCACCACAGGGCCAGCACGTATGACGTCCGCTGCCATAGCCGGCAGCCGTGAGTGGGCGGTGTCCCAGCAACCGAGTCACGCACCCGGACGGTTGCTCACACACCGCCCCTCAGCCACAGCCGCACCGGCGGTGTCCCAGCAACCGACCGCGCCCCCGGCCACGTTGCTCACGCACCGCCCATCAGCAGCGGCCGGTCGACTCAGGCAGCGGAGGTCGTGGTGCCCTCGGACTCGGGGCGGACGCGGGCGGCCGGCTCGACGGTCGGCAGGGTGGCGACGGCGCGGACGGGCTGCTGGCGCTCGCCAGCGGGATCGTCACCGGAGGCAGAAGAGCCGGAGCTCTCCGCTCCGGAGGGCGCCTCGGTCCTCGTGGTCACGAGGACCGAAGCCGTCCGGGCGCTCGTGAGCACAGCGGCCACCGACTCGGCGCCGGCCTCAGAAGGAGCCGCAGAAGCAGCACCGCCGAGCGACACCCGAGTGGAGACTTGGTCGGAACCCTGGAGGGCTGGACCACCCGTCCCCCCAGGATCCCGACTCTCCGTCGTGATGCCGAGGGCGAGACCCCCCAGTCCGCCCAGCACCACTCCGGCAACGGCCACCGCGGCACAGGCGCGCATCCGCCGCAGCTGCGTACGAAGGCGGGACCGCGTGGGGTCCCGGTCCTCGGTGCGCAGCTGCGTCTCGGGCGCAGATGGTGCCGCCGCGATGTCCATGGCTCGACAGTGCTCACCCGGTCTGTGGTGGCACTGTGCGCCACTGATCGGCTCGCTGGGAGCGGCCGGCCCGCAGCGTCCGCCACCCCTCACCACGTGGAGCACGACCGCCCGCGCTGGTCTGGATCTCACAGGCTTCTCAGCGACGGGAGCATACTTTCACAGACATCCCACAGACAGGAGTCTCACAGTGTCGCCCATGGACCTGACCCGCCCCGACGGCACGCCCCTCCGTGTCCTCGTCGTCGACGACGAGGTGAACATCGCCGAGCTCATCTCCATGGCTCTCCGTTACGAGGGTTGGGAGGTGCAGGCCGCGCACACCGGCACCAAGGCGGTGCAGACCGCCAAGGACTTCCGTCCGGACGCCATCGTGCTCGACATGATGCTCCCCGACTTCGACGGCATGGAGGTGCTGCGCCGCATCCGCGGCTTCGACGCCCTCGTCCCCGTCGTCTTCCTCACCGCGCGGGACGCGGTGGAGGACCGGATCGCGGGCCTGACCGCCGGTGGCGACGACTACGTGACCAAGCCGTTCTCCCTGGAGGAGGTCGTCGCCCGGCTGCGTGGCCTCATGCGCCGCGCCGGCGCCCAGCAGCAGGCGGAGTCCTCCGTCCTCAGCGTCGGGGACCTGACCCTCGACGAGGACAGCCACGAGGTGTTCCGCGCCGGCCAGGAGATCTCCCTGACCGCCACCGAGTTCGAGCTCCTGCGCTTCCTCATGCGCAACCCGCGCCGCGTCCTCTCGAAGGCGCAGATCCTCGACCGCGTGTGGAACTACGACTTCGGCGGCCAGGCCAACGTCGTCGAGCTCTACATCTCCTACCTGCGCAAGAAGATCGACGCGGGCCGGGACCCGATGATCCACACCATGCGCGGCGCGGGCTACGTGCTCAAGCCGGCGGCCTGACGCCGCCGGCTCGCGCCCCCCACCCCCGCGACCCCACACTCCTGACGTGCCCGACCAGAACCCCGACCCCGCCGAGCACCCCGTCCAGCACCCCGTCGCCCCGCCCACGGACGTGACGACGGGCGCGGGCGGCCCGACGACCCCGCCCCCGTTCGCCGACTACGCGACCCCGTCGACCCCCTCCCCCACCGTCTCGCGGCGGGAGCGGCTGACGGCCGCGCTGGCGACCTCGCCGCTGGCCCGCCCGGCGCGCGCCGTGTGGGCGCAACGCCGACGCCTGGCGCCGCTGAGCACCCGCCTGGTGCTCACGGCGGTCGCGCTCGTGGTCGCCATCAGCGTCCTCATCGGCGGCATCACCACGGTCGCGGTCCGCGCCTACCTCATGGGCCAGCTGGACGACGACGTGGCGGCCCAGCTCCAGCGCTCGAACCGCGCCTTCGACCCGACTGGCGCCACCCCGGGCGACAAGAACGACATCCCGGACGACGACCGCGGGTTCGGCCAGGGCTTCGGCTCGCTCAAGGCCTACTTCCTCGACGACGGCTACCAGGCCGAGCAGACCGGGACGAGCACCTACGGGTTCATCGTCCTCCAGGACTCCAACGGCGACGCCGTGCTGAGCCAGCTCTCCGACGAGGCGATGAAGGCGCTGGAGAAGGTCGCCGAGGACGGCGACCCCGTCACCGTCGATCTCAAGGGCGCCGGCACCTACCGGATCGCCGCCGGCGACTTCTACCTCAGCAGCACCGCCATCGGCGTCGTCGTCGTGGGCCTCCCCATGGGCGACGTGGACGACGTGGTGCACACCCTCGTGATGTGGGAGATCGTCCTCATCCTGGGCGGCGCGGTGCTGGCCACGGCGGCCGGCCTGCTGCTGGTGCGTAGGCAGCTCCGGCCCCTCAAGGAGGTCGCCGAGACCGCCCACACGGTGGCGACCCTGCCGCTGTCCTCGGGCGAGATCGACCTGGACGAGCGCGTCCCGGACTACCTCACCGACGCCCGTACCGAGGTCGGCCAGGTGGGCGCCGCCCTCAACACCCTGCTCGAGCACGTGGAGACGTCCCTGTCGGCCCGGCACCGCAGCGAGCAGCAGGTCCGCCAGTTCGTGGCGGACGCCAGCCACGAGCTGCGCACTCCGCTGGCCACGATCGCGGGCTACGCCGAGCTCGCCCGCCGCAGGCCCGACGACGCGGGCGCGCAGCGGCTGGCCCTGAGCAAGGTCGAGGAGGAGTCGGCGCGGATGACCGCGCTGGTCGAGGACCTCCTGCTCCTGGCTCGGCTGGACGCGGGCCGTCCGCTCGAGCGGCGTCCGGTCGACGTCACCCGGATGCTCCTGGAGGCCGTCTCGGACGCGCGGGTCATCTCGCCCTCGCACCACTGGCGCCTCGAGCTCGCCGACGAGGCCGTCGAGGTGGTCGGCGACGAGATGCGCCTGCACCAGGTGCTCACCAACCTCCTCACCAACGCCCGCAAGTACACCCCCGAGGGCTCGACGATCACGGTCACCGCGCTGCCCGACGGCTTCCGCGTCCACGACGACGGACCGGGCTTCCCGCCCGACCTCGTGGGGCACGCCTTCGAGCGGTTCGTCCGCGGCGACCAGGCCCGCAACCGCGAGGGCGGCGCCGGCCTGGGCCTGTCGCTGGTCCGCGCGATCGTCTCCGCCCACGGCGGGGCGGTGAGCCTGCACAGCGTCCCGGGCGACACCACCATCGAGGTCCGGCTGCCCCGCACGTCCTGACGCCCCCGCGCCCGCCACGAGGAGGGGCACCGACGGCCACCAGCGCCCTCCCCGCACGAGGCGGGGAGGGCGCTGTCGCGTCCAGGACTCGCAGATCGTCAGATTGTCTGACAATCTTGGTTTCGCGGCCGATCTCTGCTCTGGTGGAGGTACGACCCGCGGCGCCCGCCACCCCGGCGACGCCGCGGCCGCTCCCCGACCACGGCCACAGGCCGGCCCCGACGCAGGAGGTGCGACATGACCGCTCCCGCCACCGAGAACCGGACGACCCGGGCGTTCCAGGACGCCGAGGCGCGCACCGCGCACAACTACAAGCCGCTCCCCGTCGTGCTCGAGCACGCCGAGGGCGCGTGGATGACCGACGTGGACGGCCGCCGGTTCCTCGACCTCCTCGCCGGCTACTCCGCCCTCAACTTCGGCCACGGCCACCCGGGTCTTCTCCGCGTGGCCCACGAGCAGCTCGACCGGCTCACCCTCACCAGCCGCGCGTTCGTGCACGACCGGTTCGCCGAGTTCTGCGCCTCCCTGGCCGACCTGTGCGGCAAGGACATGGTCCTGCCGATGAACACCGGCGCCGAGGCCGTGGAGACCGCCATCAAGGTCATGCGCAAGTGGGGCTACGAGGTCAAGGGCGTGGAGCCCGGCCGGGCCACCATCGTCGTGGCCGCCGGCAACTTCCACGGCCGCACCACCACCATCGTCGGCTTCTCCGACGACCCCGACGCCCACGACGGCTTCGGCCCCTTCGCCCCCGGCTTCACGATGGTCCCCTACGGCGACCTCGAGGCCATGGCCGCGGCGATCGACGAGCACACCGTCGGCGTCCTCATCGAGCCGATCCAGGGCGAGGGCGGCGTCGTCATCCCGCCGGCCGGCTACCTGGCCGGCGTCCGCGAGCTCACCCGCGAGCGGGGCGTGCTGTTCGCCGCCGACGAGATCCAGGCCGGCCTCGGCCGCACCGGCCGCACCTTCGCGTGCGACCACGAGGACGTCGTGCCGGACCTGTACGTCCTGGGCAAGGCCCTCGGTGGCGGCGTCGTCCCGGTCTCGGCCGTCGTGGCGGACGCCGACGTGCTCGGCGTCCTGCGCCCCGGCCAGCACGGCTCCACCTTCGGCGGCAACGCGCTGGCCTGCGCCGTCGGCACCGAGGTCGTCGCGATGCTGCGCACCGGCGAGTACCAGGAGCGCGCCACCCGCCTCGGCGAGGTGCTGCGCTCCCGCCTGGAGGCCCTCGTCGGCCACGGCGTCCTCGCGGTGCGCGTGCGCGGGCTGTGGGCGGGCGTGGACGTCGACCCGGCCGTCGGCACGGGCCGCGAGGTCTGCGAGGCGCTCATGGCCCGCGGCGTCCTGGCCAAGGACACCCACGGCTCGACCATCCGCCTGGCGCCGCCGCTGGTCATCTCCGAGGAGGACCTGACCTGGGGCCTCGACCAGCTCGAGGCCGTCGTCCGCGGGGCCTGACCCGCCGCCGACGCGGCCGGGCCCGGCCGCCGACGGACCCCGCCGTGGGGCCGCCCGTCGGACCAGGTCCGGACCACCCGAGCCCTTCGCCGCGAGCCCGTCCCCGTGGGGGCGGGCTCGCGCTACGCTCGGCTCGCCCCGAGGCTCCCCAGCCGCCCGGGGCACGCGCAGACCCCGACGATCCCGCGCCCGCAGACGCGGGCGCCACACTGCTCCCGGAGTCCTGAGACTCCTCCGGGCGCGTGTGGCGTCCGCTTGCGGGCCGCCGCCCGTGGGGGCCGACGGAGCGGGTCAGGCCGTGACGGCGGGCGTGAGCAGCACGGCCGGCAGCGCGTCGCTGACGAGGCCGACCAGGTCGTCCCTGGTGAGGCCGGCGCGACGTCCACCCGCCCCCGCCGCGCCCGAGCCGACCTTCACGGGCGCCGCCTTCCAGGCGAGCACGACCTCCTCGACGAAGGCGGCCCACCCCCGCACGGCCAGCCTGGCCGCCGGGGAGTCGGCCACCAGCGCCGGCTCGCCCGCGAGCACCCGGTCGACGAGCGCCTCGCGGGTCTCCTCGTAGATCGCGCGCAGCTGCTCGGCCCCGCCGGCGGCGGAGCGCACCAGCGAGAGGTAGCCGGCGTAGCTGTCGTCGACGTAGTCCAGGTAGGCGGCCATGGACGCCCGGAGCCGCTCGGCCGGCTCGCCCTCGGCCGGCGGCTCGGTGCGGGCCAGGAGGTCCTCTGCGGCCCGGCGCACGACGGCCGCGTGGAAGTCGTGCTTGTTGCCGAAGTAGTGGTAGAGCAGGCCGCGCGAGATGCCGGCCTCCTCGGCGAGGACGTCGATGCTCAGCTGGTCCAGCGGGCGCGTGCCGAGCAGCCGGACGCCCAGGTCCAGCAGCTGCGCGCGCCGCTGCTCGGGCGAGAGGCGGACGCGGCGCCCGGATCTCTCCGCCTCGCCCCGACCCTCCTCCCCCCGGCCGTCCTGGCGGCTGGGGTCACTGGCGGGATCGCGGCTGGGAACACTGGCGGGATCACGGCCGGGGTCGCGGTCGGTACCCGCAGTGGCGCTCATGGCCCGGAGTCTATTGACTGACGTTCAATAACGCCACTACCGTCCAGGGACGGGCCTCCCCGGCCCCCGCTCCCCCTCCAGCAAGGACGTGATCAGCGTGCAGGACCTCTCCGACAAGGTCGTCGTCATCACCGGCGCCGGCTCCGGCATCGGCCGCGCCCTCGCCGTGGCCTGCGCGCGGCGCGGCAGCCTGCTGGCGCTCTCCGACGTGGACGTCGAGGGGCTGGCCGAGACCGGTCGGCTCGCCGAGGCCGCGGGCGCGCCCAAGGTCCGCACCGACCGCCTCGACGTCGCCGACCGCGAAGCGTTCCTCGCCTACGCCGACGAGGTGGCGGAGTCGTTCGGTCGGGTCAACCTGGTCGTCAACAACGCCGGCGTCGCGCTGGCGGGCGACCTGGTCGACCTCGAGTGGCACGACATCGACTGGATCCTCGGGATCAACCTCTCCGGCGTCCTGCACGGGACGAAGGCGTTCCTGCCCCACCTCATCGCCTCCGGCGAGGGGCACCTCGTCAACATCTCCTCCCTCTTCGGGCTGATGTCGATGCCGGGGCAGTCGATGTACAACGCCGCGAAGTTCGCGGTGCGGGGGATGACGGAGGCGGTGCGCGAGGAGATGCTCATCGCAGGACACCCGGTCGGGGTCACCGCCGTGCACCCCGGCGGCATCAAGACCGCGATCGCCCGCAGCGCGCGCGTCTCCGCGCGCGAGGACCAGGCGGCCACCGCCGCCTACTTCGACAAGAAGCTCGCCCGCACCACGCCGGAGGACGCCGCCGAGACCATCCTGCGGGGCGTCGAGCGCAACCGGGCGCGGGTGCTGGTCGGTGCCGACGCGCACCTCCTGCACCTCTTCTCCACCGCCCTCGGCTCCCGCTACCAGGACGTCGTGGCCGCCGTGGCCCGGCGCGCCATGCCCGCGAAGAAGCGCTGACGCAGGGCCCGCCCGCTCGGCGGAGGGCTCAGGCGGACCCGCGCCGGCGCCGGTGCGGCCGGACGACCTTGAGCGGGCCGACGAGGCGCGGCCCGGAGAGTCTCTGCTCGAGGCGCGAGGCCTCCCGGCCCAGCGGCTGGGCGATGTACTCGCCGAGGATGACCCCGGAGCTCAGCGCGATGGCCACGGACACCGCCCCGACCATCGCCAGCAGCCCGGCCGAGACCGAGCCGTCGCCCTCGCTCAGCAGCGCCAGCCCGGTGTAGATCGACAGGCCCGGCAGCATCGGGACGACCCCGGACACCACGACCACCAGCGGCGGGACCCGGAGCCGGGCAGCCACGTGATAGGCCACGAGGCCGACGAAGGTCGCGGCCAGCGCCACCGACCAGGCGCGCGCCAGGTCGGCCGCCCCCAGCGTCCTGCTGATGACGATGGCGACGGCGGCGATGACCGCGATCGGCGCCAGCACCCGCCGGGGCGCGTAGCTGGCGTAGGCGAACCCCGCGGCCGCCAGCGCCGAGCCGAGGGCCAGCATCCCGACCGTCTGCAGGCTGTACGAGCCGGGGTTGAGCTGGGGCGTCGGGAGGCCGAGCAGCCCGCCCAGGGACAGCGCGCCGGAGACGCCGGCGATGATGCCGGCGGTGGCGAGGAAGGCCTCCATCAGCCGCGCCGAGGCCGTCACGTAGTAGCCGGTGAGGGCGTCCTGGAGCGCGCCCACGAAGCCGACGCCCGCGAGCAGCATGATGATGTTCGCGGTGACGACCTTCGAGACGTTGACGTCGAGCGGGGAGGCGGCGACGGCCAGGGCCAGGAGCGTGGCGACCAGGCCGCCCGCGACCTGCTGGTAGAAGCTGGGCAGGCGGCGGCGCTGCATCCGCAGCTGCACGCGGTCGATGAGGACGGCGGCCAGCGCGGCGAGCCCGACGACGGTGGCGTCACCGCCGAGCTGGAGGCCGACGCCGGCGCACATGACGGCCCAGGCGACCGTGACCGCCCAGCGGGGCCGCGAGCGGCCCGTGGAGGTGATCCGCCCCATCTCGGCGCGGGCGTCGCGCAGGGTGACCTCCTTGCGCAGCAGCGTCCGGACCAGGTGGTCGACGGAGGTCAGCTGGTCGTAGTCCAGGGCCCGCCGCAGCACCTGCCGGTTGCCGACCACGGGCGGCTCGTCGGGCGCGCCCTGGGCGGTGAGCTGGAGGGAGGTGAAGGTGACGTCCACGTCGACCCCGCGGATGCCGAGGGACGCCGCCACGGACTGCATGGTCGCCGAGACGTCCGCCGCGCCGGCGCCGCTGGAGAGCAGCAGCTCGCCGATGCGCAGGCAGAGGTCGAGGCCCAGGGCGATCTCCCGCTGCTGGGCCTCCCTGATGGCGGCCAGGTGCGTGAGCTCGCGGGTGTCCGGGTCGCGCTCCTGGCGGCCGCGTCCCTCGTTCTCCTTCACTGGATCGACCACCGCTCGATCGTGGCAGGAAGGACCGCCGCGCCCCGAATCGTGCAGGACCCGGCGCCCGCGCCCGTGCGTGTGGAACGCTGGGCCCGTGCGCATCGACTTCCACGCCTCGCCGGAGCCGACCCTGGGGGTCGAGTGGGAGCTCGCCCTGGTCGACCGGACGACCCGCGACCTGCGCAACGACGCAACGGCCCTCTTCGAGGCGGCGACGCCGCGGATGGCCGAGCCGCACAAGCTCCACTCCGAGCTGCTGCGCAACACCGTCGAGGCCGTCACGGGCATCTGCCGGACCACCGGCGAGGCGGTCGACGACCTGCGCAGGACGCTGGCCGACGTCGTCCCGGCCGCCGACTCCCTCGGCCTGGACCTCTACGGCGGCGGCACGCACCCGTTCGCCTCCTGGAGCGCCCAGCAGCTCACCGAGGGCCACCGCTACGCCGAGCTCATCAACCGCACCCAGTGGTGGGGGCGGCAGATGCTCATCTGGGGCGTCCACGTGCACGTCGGGCTGCCGGAGAAGTCCCGGGTGATGCAGGTGCTCACCGGGCTGCTCACCTACTACCCGCACCTCCAGGCGCTGTCGGCCTCCTCGCCGATCTGGGCCGGGGTCGACACGGGCTACGCCTCCAACCGCGCGCTGATGTTCCAGCAGCTCCCGACCGCCGGGCTGCCGTTCCAGTTCGAGCGCTGGGAGGAGTTCGAGTCGTTCGCGCACGACCAGCTCACCACCGGCGTCATCGACCAGCTCGACGAGATCCGGTGGGACGTGCGTCCCGCCGCCCACCTCGGGACCCTGGAGAACCGGGTCTGCGACGGGGTCTCGAGCTTCGAGGACCTCTCCGCCCTCGTCGCGCTGTGCCACTGCCTCGTGGTCGACCTCGACACCCGCGTGGCGGCCGGCGAGACCCTCACGACCATGCCGCCCTGGCACGTGCAGGAGAACAAGTGGCGGGCGGCGCGCTACGGCCTCGACGCCATCGTCATCCTCGACGCCGACTCCCGCGAGCGCCTCGTCACCGAGGACCTCGCGGACCTGCTCGTGCGCCTCGAGCCCGTCGCCGAGCGGCTCGGCTGCTCCGCCGAGCTCGCCGGCGTGCACGGCCTCGTGGAGCGCGGCGCGTCCTACCAGCGGCAGCGGGCCGTCTCCGCCGCCACGGGCGGGGACCTCGTCGCCGTCGTCGACTCGGTCGTCGCCGAGCTGCGCGCCGGGCTCTAGGCGCTCACCGCGGGGTCGGCGGCAGCGTCTCCGTGGCCTCGAGCTGCTCCATGCCGGTGATCATGAGCAGGTCCACGACCACCGAGCGGAGCAGGGCGAGGACGACCTCGGCCGTCATCTCCTGCGAGCGCGGCACCTCGCCCGAGGCACGCCCGACCGCGATCAGGGCCGGGCGGGCGGCCACGGCCATCCGGTCGGCGGCCAGCTCGGCGACGACGGCGTCCACCGCGTGCGCCAGCTGGTCGACCAGCTCGACGTAGGCGGGCGGGACGTGCCGGTCCCGGTGGGTCGCCACCATCACCTGGCGGGTCAGCATCCGGGTGCTGCGCAGGGCGTTGTCCAGCGGCCCGACCAGCTCGGCCATCTGCCGGATGCCCTCCTTGTGGCGCACCCGGAACGGCGAGGAGCTGACCACCGCCATGCCCTCGTCGGCGGCGGCCCGCAGCTCGCGGACCAGGACGTCGGTGGAACGGGCCTCGGAGAGCAGGGCCAGGCCCCCCTCGGCGTCGGCGTCGCGCAGCACCGCCGCCGCGTTGCCCAGGAGGAGCGCGACCTTCCGCAGCACCCGCGCGGCCTGCTCGCGCGGTCGCCGCAGCGGGGCCGCGGGGACGAGCGTCGCCGCCACCAGCGCCACGCCGCCGCCGACCACCGCGTCGATCCACCGGGTGAACGAGGCGCCCGTGGTGGGCAGCAGGGCGATGACGAAGATCGACTGCACCGCGGCCTGGTTGACCAGCAGCGCCCCGCCCCCGGCCAGGACCGCCACCGAGATGGCCAGCCCGACCACGACGACGATCTGCCACCAGCCCGCGCCGATCCAGGCGACCAGCAGGTCCGCGAGCAGCACGCCGATGGCGACCCCGGCCGTCACCTCCGCGATCCGGCGCAGCCGCTGGCCGTAGGTGGTGCCCAGGCCGAGGACCGCGGCGATCGGCGCGAACAGGGGCGCCGAGTGGCCGAGCAGGTCGTGCGCGATCAGCCACGCCGCCCCGGCGGCGAGCGCGCACTGCGCCACCTGCCAGCCCTTCGCCTTGAGCCGGGCCCGGCGGGCCCGCCACGAGAGGCGGCTGCGGCGCAGCACCTCGGCGCCCGAGGGCAGGGAGACGTCCGGCGTGCGCAGGTCCACGACCGCCGATCCTCTCACCCGGACCCGGGTCGCCGGAGCCCCGCCGGGGTGGCGCGAGCAGGTTCACACCAGCCGGCCCGCCTCGTCCGCCCGGGCGTAGGCGATCGCCCGCTGGAGGTCGCCGAGGTCGCGGTACCAGGTGACCACCTCGGTGCGGCAGCGGACGCGGCGGGTGGCCCGGTGGTACTCCGAGCACTCCGCCAGCGCCTCGCTCAGGGTGGGCGGGAACACCGACGAGCCGTCGAAGTACTTCACCCCGAAGCCGTTCTCGGCGTCACCGGTCACGCGGACGATCGTGTCGCCGGGGACCTCCTCGGTGGTCCCGTCGGCGGCGGTGGCCAGCCCGAGCGGGAACGTCACCAGCGAGGCGAGGACGGCGAGCGCCGCGACCAGCCCGCCGCGGCGGCGCGGGGAGGTCCGGGTCGCGGGCGCGCGGTGGCGCGGGGTGCGTGACGGAGCGGTGAGTGGCAGGGCGGTGCGTGCCAGGGCGGTGCGGGCGGCGGTGGGTCGACGGAGCATGGCTTCCTCCCGAGAAGCGCGTGCCGGGCGGGTCCCGGCGGGTGAGCAGGACGTTAGGGAGACGGCGGCCGCCGGTGGCCGGGGTCGGTGCCGGCTGGGGACGACCGCCCCGACCGGCGTCCCTGTGGACGCCTCGTGGCCGTCACGGCCGCTCACGCTCCCTCCGGACCGGACTGGTCAGGCGGTCCCTGCACGGCCGAGGGTGTTGTGGCCGGGCTCACAGGTTCGCCATGATCGTCAGCAGGCTCCCCACCGCAGCACCCGCTTGTCCGCCCGCCACCGGAAAGGGACCCGTGGCCACCCTCATCGACCCGACCGCGGCCGCGTTCCTGCTGGCCGAGAACCGGTCCATGCCGATGCACGTCGGCGCACTGCAGCTGTTCGAGCCGCCCGCCGACGCGGGGCCCGACTGGACCCGCGGCATGTACGAGGCCCTGCGGGACGCCGGCGACGTCTCCGACCTGTTCGTGCGGCACCCGTACCGGTCGCTGCGCACCGCCGGTCAGCTCGTGTGGCTGCCCGACCACCAGCTGGACCTGGAGCACCACGTCCGGCACAACGCCCTCCCCCGGCCCGGCCGCTACCGCGAGCTGTTCGAGCTGTGCTCGCGGCTGCACTCCCAGCGGCTCGCGTGGGAGCGGCCGCTGTGGGAGAGCCACGTCATCGAGGGCCTGGACGACGGTCGGGTCGCCGTCTACACCAAGCTGCACCACTCGCTCATGGACGGCGTCGCCGGGATGCGGCTGCTGCAGAGCGTCCTCTCCCCCGACCCGGACGCCCGCGACGTCCCCGCCCCCTGGTCGATGCAGGCCGGCCGCCCGCACCTCGGGGCCACGCCTCCCCGCCCGGACACCCCCGCCTCCCCCGCCGCTGGGCACGACGCAGGGCACGACGCGGCGCCGCACGGGCTGGACGAGGTGCCCGACGAGCACGACCTCGACCTCGAACCGGGCGTCCAGCCCCTCCCGGCCGGGACGGACACGCTGCTGCACGCGGCACTGGCCTCCCGCGACGTCCTCGAGGAGCTCGGCAGCGGCCTACGGGCCGGGCTGGACGTGCTGACCGAGGCGGCCGGGCTGCCGGGCGCGCTGGCCCGCGGCGTCCTGCAGGGGGCGACGAACCACACGGGCGCGCTCAGCTTCCACGCCCCCCGCACCCTCTTCAACCGCCCCATCACCGGCTCGCGCCGCTTCGCCGCCGACGACTGGGAGGTCGAGCGGCTCAAGGCGGTCGGCAAGGCGTCCGGCTCGACCCTCAACGACGTCGTCCTCGCCATGACCAGCGGCGCCATGCGCCGCTACCTCCTCGAGCAGGACGCGCTGCCGCCGACCCCGCTGGTCGCGATGGTGCCGGTGGCGCTGCGGGCCGCGCGCTCCCACCTCTCCGCCACCGGCGGGGGCAACGCGATCGGTGCCGTGATGGCGCCGCTGGGCACGCACCTCGCGGACCCGGCCGACCGGCTCGCGCAGGTCTCGGCCTCGATGAGCGAGGGCAAGCGGGCGCTCGCCACGATGACGCCGACACAGATCCTGGCGATGAGCGCGCTCGGGCAGGCGCCCGCGATCCTCGCGCCGATGCTCGGGCTGGGACGCCTCGTGCGGCCGCCCTACAACCTGGTCATCTCCAACGTGCCGGGGCCGCGCCAGCCGCTGTACTGGAACGGCGCGCGGCTCGTGGGCACCTACCCGCTCTCCATCCCGATCTCGGGGATGGCCCTCAACATCACCTGCACCTCCTACACGGGCCAGATGGCGTTCGGCGTGACGGGCTGCCGGCGCACCGTCCCCTCGCTCCAGCGGATGCTCACGCACCTCGACACCGAGCTCGGGGAGCTCGAGCGGGCGGTCGGGGTGGCCTGAGGCGCCCTCGCCCCGCTCGGTTCGCTCTCGGGCCCGGCTCAGCCCTCGACCAGCCCGCCCCCGAGGCGGGCGTCGACGGCGCGGAGCCGGGCGCGGGTGACGTCCGCGACGGTGGCGAGACCGGCCGCGAGGGCGTTGACCCCGGCGGGCGAGTCGGCCCGCACGGGCACCGCGCGGTCGATCGAGGTGCAGGTGCGGGTGCCGCCGTCCGCGGCGTTGAGCAGGGCGACCGCGTGGCCGGTGGTGCCGGAGCCGGCGAAGGGATCGAGCACGCGCACGTCGTCCGGCATCGTGCCGAGGAGGCGGCGGAGCAGCCCGGTGGGCTTGGGGTGGGAGAAGACGTGCCCCACGAGGTCCTTGAGCTCGGCGACCGCGGTGTCGGTGGAGCCGACCTCCTCGGCCAGCCAGAGCGTGGTGAGCTTCTTGCGCCGGCCGTCGTGCAGCCAGTCGCGCTGGTAGACGTCGACGCGCTCGCCGCGTTGCCCGCGCACGGTGCGGCAGACCAGGTCGTCGGGGCGCTGCTCGACCAGCGGGGCGCTCCACCGCCACACCGCGGGCCGGCCGTCGCCGAAGACCGGCGTGATCTCGCGGGAGCCCTCGAACGGGGACGCCGCGACCCGCCCCGTCGCCGGGTCGCCGTGCAGCGGGTAGTGCATCGTCGGGGCGCTGACCGGGTTGAACCGCTTGTTCGTGTTCCGCAGGGGCAGCAGCCGGAAGCGGCGGCCGGAGGCGTCGTCGAGGTGGCCGAAGTCCCGCTCGTCGACGGTGTCGCGGGTGGTCGCGTCGAGCACGCAGGACGCCGCGTCGACCGCGTAGACGAGCAGGTACTCGTGGCTCAGCGCGAACCCCCGTCCGAGCTGACGACCCTTCGCGTTGAGGTTGACCACCACCTGCGCGAGCAGGTTCTCCTCCCCCAGCAGGTCGTCGAGCAGCAGCCGCAGGTGGGCGACCTCGTGATCGTCGATGCTGACCGCCAGGGCACCGGTCGGCTCGAGCAGGGCGAGCACCGCCTCCAGCCGGGGTCGCAGGTCCGCCGTCCAGGCCTCGTGGCGGCTGCGCCCCTCGTCGCCGCGGACGTCGTCGGCGTAGACCAGGTCGCTCGCGGTGTTGTACGGCGGGTCGAGGTAGGCGAGGTCGAAGCGCTGGCCCTGTGCCGCGAGCCGACCGAGCACGTCGAGGTTGTCGCCCTCGAGGAACGTGTTCGTCGCCCGCACGTCGGCAGGCTAGTTGCTGCGGGGCCGGCGCGTGGCGGGTTGGCGGGGCGGGTGCGGCTGGTGGGCGGGGTGGCGGTGCGTCAGCAACCGGTGCGGCGCCTTCGGACGTTGCTGGCACACCGCCCACCCGGCCGGCCCACCGGCGGTGCCCCAGCAACCGATCCACCGCCCCCGAACGTTGCTGGCACACCGCCCACCCAGCCGGCCGCCCACCAGCGGTGCCCCACCAACCGGTCCACCCACCAGGCACGTTGCTCACACACCGCCCACCCAGCCGGCCGCCCACCAGCGGTGCCCCACCAACCGATCCACCGCCCCCGAACGTTGCTGGCACACCGCCCACCCAGCCGGCCACACACCAGCGGTGGCCCAGCAACCGAACCACCCACCAGGCACGTTGCTCACACACCGCCCACCCGGCAGCAGCCCGCGACAGGAGAGTGCTGACGACACGGCTCGCCGCAAAAACCGCGTGTCGCCACCAGGACCCACCTACCCTCACCGAGTGACCGCCTCACCCCTCTCGCCAGCCCCACGCGTCCCACGCGCCCCGCGCCGGGCGCGTGTCGGACGCGCGGCCCGGGCAGGACGGGCAGACCGGGGCCCGATCGGGCGCCGGCTGGCCGCGCTGGTGGCGGCGGGGGCGCTGGCGTCGGCGGCGCTGGCCGGGTCAGCGGGGTCCGCCGTGTCGGCGAGCGGGTCGGCAGACGGGTCGGCGGGCGGGTCCGCCTCCCGCACGGGCGCCCTGGTGCTCGACCACGACGCGATCTCGTCGACCGGCGAGTCCGGCACCGAGGTGAGCGGCCGCAACGACGTCGTGCTGGGCCTCGGCGGCTCCGGCACCTCGGCCCGGACCAGCAGGCTCTCCCGCGTCCGACCCGGCGTCACCTACACCAAGCTCGTCTCGTCGTCCTCCCGCGGCACCACCCGCGCCACCCTGCTCACCGTCGACCTGCGCAACAAGCACATCGGGCTGGACGTGGTGGACGGCAGCAGCCTCACGGGCCTCTCCAGCGTCCGCTCCCTCATGGGCTCCACCAAGCGCTACGTGGCGGCGGTGAACGGCGACTTCTTCGACATCGAGGGCACCAACGCGCCCCTCGGCACCGCCTACTCCCCCACCACCGGGCTGCTCAACGCGCGCTCGCAGGACTGGAACCAGACCCTCATGGTCAACCGGCGCGGCCGGGTCGTCTTCGACAAGGTGCAGCTGTACGGCCGGGTCGTCGGCATCCGGCACGGGCAGCTCACCAACGTCAACAGCGCCACCGTCATCGCCGGGGGCATCGGCCTCTACACCCGCCACTGGGGCTCGGGCTCGCCCGGCTACGCCGTGGTGGAGGGGCACCGCAAGCACGTGCGGATGGTCGTCATCCAGAACGGACGCGTGACCGCCAACCGCCCCCGGATCGTCTCCGGCCGCACGATCAAGGGCTCCATCCTGATCGGCCGCGGCTCGGGCGCCACCGCGCTCCGGGCGCTCGAGGTCGGCCAGCGGGTGACGGTGCGCCGCGGTCTCGTCGGCCATCCGCGGCTGGCCCTCACCGGCGGACGCATCTTCATCAACGACGGGGTCGGCCTCTCCACCCTCGACGACACCGAGACGGCACCCCGCACCGTCGTCGGCATCGACCGCGACACCGGTCAGCTCCTCATGCTCGCCATCGACGGCCGCTCCACGCGCAGCCGCGGCTTCACCCTCGACGAGCTGGTGAGCATCATGGAGCAGCTCGGCGCCGACGAGGCCCTCAACCTCGACGGCGGCGGCTCGACCACGATGGTGGTCCGGCGCCAGGGCAGGCTCCGCACGATCAACACGCCGTCGGACGGGCGGGAGCGGGCGGTCGCGAACGCACTGGTCGTCACCTGGACGAAGTAGCGCCGCAGGTACGGTGGCGCCGTGGCCCGCTTCACCCGCGCCGAGCTGGAGTCGTTCCGCGACACCTCGGTGCCCGACCTGCTGCCCGGCCCCGACCAGGAGCTGCGGCTCCTGTTCGTCGGCATCAACCCTGGCCTGTGGACGGCGGCGACGCAGACCCACTTCGCCCACCCCGGGAACCGGTTCTACCCGGCCCTGCTGAGGGCGGGGGTCCTGACGGAACCGGTCGACCCCGCCGAGGGCATGACGGACGCCGACCGCGACCGCCTGCGCGCCCGGGGCATCGGCATCTCCAACCTGGCGCACCGCGCCACCGCGAAGGCCTCCGAGCTCAGCGACGAGGAGCTCCGGGAGGGCGGCGAGGCCCTGGCCCGGCTCGTCGACGACGCCCGGCCCCGGGTGGTCGCGGTGGCCGGCGTGACCGCCTACCGCTCCGCGTTCGGTGAGCGGAAGGCACAGCAGGGACGCCAGCCGCAGCCGATGCCCGGCACCCACCACCCCCACGAGCTCTGGGTGGTGCCGAACCCGTCCGGGCTCAACGCCCACGAGACCGTGGACAGCCTGGCGCGGGCCTACGCCGAGGTCGGACGCGCCGCCGGGCTGCTCTGAGCGGACCAGCGCGCGTCCGGTACCGGGTCAGGCCGGGAAGACCTGGCCCTTCCCGACGACGGTGAGGCCCTCCTGGACGACGAAGCCACGCGCGCGGTCGGCGTCGGGGTCGACGCCCACCTGCGCGCCCGGCGGCACGATCACGTTCTTGTCGACGATCGCGTTGCGCACGACCGCGCCGGCCCCGACCCGCACGGCGTCGAGCAGCACCGAGCCGGTCACCTCCGCGCCGTCCTCGACGCGCACGGACGGGCTGAGCACCGAGCGCAGGACGTGGCCGCCGGTGAGCACGACGCCCGGCGAGAGCACGGTCTCGTCCGCGCTGGCCGGCGTCCCGTCGGCGCCCTGGACGACCTTGGCCGGCGGCTGCGGGCCGTAGGCGGTGTAGATCGGCCAGTCGTAGTTGTAGAGGTTGAAGACCGGCAGCGGGCTCACGAGGTCCATGTGGGACTCGTAGTAGCTGCGCAGCGTCCCGACGTCGCGCCAGTACCCGGAGTCGCGCTCGGTGCTGCCGGGCACCTCGTTCTCCCGGTAGTCGTAGACGCCGGCCTCCTTGTCGTCCACGAACGCGGGGACGATGTCGCCGCCCATGTCGTGCTTGGAGCCCTCCATCGCCGCGTCGCGGGTGACCGCCTCGACCAGCGCCTGCGCGTCGAAGACGTAGTTGCCCATGGAGGCCAGCACCTCGTGCGGGGCGTCGGGCAGGCCCACCGGATCGGTCGGCTTCTCCAGGAACTCGCGGATGCGGGTCGGCTCGTCCGGCACGACGTCGATGACGCCGAACTGGTGGGCCAGCGCGATGGGCTGGCGGATCGCGGCGACCGTGCACGCGGCACCGGACTCCACGTGCTGCGCCACCATCTGCGAGAAGTCCATCCGGTACACGTGGTCGGCACCGACCACGACCACGATGTCGGGCTGCTCGTCGCGCACGAGGTTGAGCGACTGGTAGATCGCGTCGGCCGAGCCGAGGTACCAGTGCTTGCCGAGGCGCTGCTGCGCGGGCACCGGCGTCACGTAGTTGCCGAGCAGGTTCGACATGCGCCAGGTGGAGGAGATGTGGCGGTCGAGGCTGTGCGACTTGTACTGCGTCAGCACGACGACCTTGAGGTAGCCCGAGTTCACGACGTTCGACAAGGCGAAGTCGATGAGCCGGTAGATCCCCGCGTACGGCACGGCCGGCTTGGCCCGGTCCGCGGTGAGCGGCATGAGCCGCTTCCCCTCGCCGCCGGCCAGGACGATGGCCAGCACCTTCTTCCCGCTTCTGCGCATGGTGCGCACGCTATCCCCCGGAGGGCTCGCGCGGCAGAGCCGGAGGTGACATTCGTCCAGATGAGGTGGGGCGTGCCTACTCAACCGGTGGGTCTGCGAGTAGGTTCCGGCTCGTGCGAGTCGACGTGCTGTCCAAGGAGTACCCCCCGGAGGTCTACGGCGGGGCCGGCGTCCACGTGGCCGAGCTGGTCCGGGCCCTGCGAGGCCTGGACGGGGTGGACGCCCGCGTCCACGCGTTCGGCGCCCCCCGCGACGAGGCCGGGACGTCCTCCTACGCCGAGCCGGTCGGCCTGGCCGGCGCCAACGCCGCGCTGCGCACCCTCGGGGTCGACCTGGAGATCGCGGCCGCCACCGGCGGCGCCGACCTGGTCCACTCGCACACCTGGTACGCCAACATGGCCGGCCACCTCTCCTCGCTGCTGCACGGCATGCCCCACGTGGTGAGCGCCCACAGCCTCGAGCCGCTGCGCCCGTGGAAGGCCGAGCAGCTCGGCGGCGGGTACCGGCTCTCCTCCTGGGCCGAGCGCACCGCCTACGAGGCGGCCGCCGGCGTCATCGCCGTCTCCGCCGCGATGCGCGACGACGTCCTGCGCTCCTACCCGGCGGTCGACCCCGCCCGCGTCCACGTCGTGCACAACGGCATCGACACCGCGGACTGGGCGCCCCACCACGCCCCGGACCGGGTCCGCGAGCTGGGCGTCGACCCGGACCGTCCGACCGTCGTGTTCGTCGGCCGGATCACCCGGCAGAAGGGCCTGCCGCTCTTCCTGCGCGCCTGCGCCGCCCTCCCGCCGGAGGTCCAGCTCGTGCTCTGCGCCGGGGCCCCGGACACCCCGGAGATCATGGCCGAGGTCGAGGGCCTCGTCGCCGACCTGCGCGCCTCGCGTGACGGGGTCGTCTGGATCGCCGAGATGCTCCCCCGCGCCGACGTGACGGCCCTGCTCACCGCGGCCGACGTCTTCGCGTGCCCCTCCATCTACGAGCCGCTCGGCATCGTCAACCTCGAGGCCATGGCCTGCGAGACGGCCGTGGTCGCCACGGCCACCGGCGGCATCCCGGAGGTCGTCGTCCACGGCGAGACCGGCCTGCTCGTGCCCATCGAGCAGGCGGACGACGGCACGGGGACCCCGCTCCAGCCGGAGCGCTACGTCGCCGACCTGGCCGGCGCGCTCACCGAGCTGCTCGCCGACCGCGACCGGGCGGCGGCGATGGGACGCGCGGGTCGCGAGCGGGCCGAGGCGCACTTCTCCTGGACGGCGGTCGCCGGCCGCACCCTCGAGGTCTACCGCACGGTGCTCGACTGACAGTGCTCGACTGACACCTCCGCGACCCGGCACAGGAACACCCCCAGGGGCATAGCCCGTCCGGACCAGACGACCCGGCCCGGGCGGGCCACGGGCGTCCGGGCCCTCCTGCTCCTTTCGAGCCGCTTCTCAGGGAACGGCCCCCGCGGCCGATCAGGGCTGTCCACCATGGACGTTCCTCGGGCCCCTGCCGAGGTTCCCCGACCCCTGAGCCAGCCCGGAGACCCGGTGACCGACTACACCCCTGCCCGCTACCGGGGCGTCCCGGTGCTCGGCCGAGGCGCCCGCCACGTGGCCAGCCGGTTCAGCTACGGCGTCACGCCGGCGCTGGCGAAGCAGGTGCGTGCCGCGGGCGGCGGGCTCGCGTGGTTCGAGGCGCAGGTCGAGGCGGCCCGCACGCGCGCCGACGACGCCGACGTCCTGATGGACTGGTGGCCCGACCTGCACCTGGACGCCCAGACCGTCTGGCAGAACCAGGCCAACGAGGTCCGGGGCATGTGGGAGGTCATGTGGGACTACTCCCGACGGCTCCTGGCCCGGCGAGTCCACTCCGACCTCCAGGTCCTCG
The DNA here is from genome assembly GCF_004919085.1 of Nocardioides sp. GY 10127. Taxonomy (GTDB): domain Bacteria; phylum Actinomycetota; class Actinomycetes; order Propionibacteriales; family Nocardioidaceae; genus Nocardioides. Next base: position 623,313 of record NZ_STGL01000003.1, read on the forward strand.
AGGTGCTCACCGAGTTCTTCGAGGCGCACCTGCACGTCACCGCGTCCGGGGACGCGCAGGCCACCTGGCGCGCCGACTACGGCGAGACCATCCGCGCCCACGCCCTGGGCGCCTTCGACGACATGCTCGTCGCCGCGATCACCCATCCGGCGATGCTGCTCTACCTCGACCAGGCGACCTCGTCGAAGTCCGCCCCCAACGAGAACCTCGGCCGCGAGCTCCTGGAGCTGCACACGGTCGGCGTCGGCCACTACACCGAGGACGACGTCAAGAACGCCGCCCGCATCCTCACCGGCTACCGCGTGAAGACGTGGACGACGTTCGCGGCCTACTACGACACCGCGCAGCACTGGACGGGCCGGGTCACCGTCGGCGACTTCACCGACGCCAACACCGACGTCGACGGGCGCGCCGTGGTCGAGCGGTTCCTGCGCCACCTGGCCCGCCGCCCGGAGACGGCCCAGCGCCTCGCCCGCAAGCTCTGCACGAAGTTCATCGCCGACGACGTCGACCAGGCGGTCGTCGACCGGCTCGCCGCCGTGTACCTGGCCCACGACACCGAGATCCTCCCCGTCGTCCGCGCGCTGCTGCGCACGAAGGCGTTCAAGGAGTCGGTGGACGCCAAGCTCCGCGACCCCGCCGAGGACCTGGTGGCCACCTACCGCGCGCTGGGCGTGCAGCTCGCGGAGCCGTCCGCGAACAACGACGCCGCCAACGCCATGATCTGGCAGTGCCAGGAGATCGGGCTGGTCCCGATGACCTGGCCCCGTCCCGACGGTCAGCCGCTGGACAACGAGCCCTGGGCCACCACCGGCCGCGCCATGGCCTCGATGAGCATCCACTGGGTCCTCGCCGGCGGCTGGTGGCCGAACAAGGGCATCACCTACCGCACCGCCACCGAGTGGGCCCCGACGCTGCCGGTGCGCTTCGACCAGCTCGTCGACCACCTGGCGCGGCAGGTCCACGGCCGCGCGTCGAACGCGAACCTCCTGCGCGCGGCCTGCGAGGCCGTCCAGGCCGACCCCGACACGACGGTCACCTCCTCCCACGCGGCCGTGACCTGGCGCTTCAGCCGCCTGCTCGGCGCGCTCCTCGACCACCCCCGCCACTACTCCCGGTGAGGCCGACGATGACCAGCCCGCACCGCAGCGCCTGCTGCTCCGAGCTCGCGGACGCCACCGCGCTCACCCGCCGCGGCGTCCTGCGCGGCCTCGGCGTCGCCGGGCTGACCTACGCGGTGGGCTCGGCCGTCGTCCAGGCCTCCCCCGCGCTGGCGGTGGCGGCGGGCGAGCGCGACGGCACGGTCGTCGTGCTCTCGCTGCGCGGTGCCGCCGACGGGCTGTCGCTGGTGGTCCCCCACGGCGACCCCGTCTATGCGGCCGCGCGGCCGCGGATCGCGGTGCCGACGTCCTCGCTTCTGGCCTCCGACGGCTTCTTCGGCCTGCACCCCGAGCTCGAGCCCCTGCTGCCGTACTGGCAGGCGGGCTCGTTCGCGGCCGTCCACGCCACGGGCCTGCCGGCCCCGAACCGGTCCCACTTCTCCGCGATGGAGGAGGTCGAGGACGCCAACCCCGGCAGCACCGAGCGGATCGGTTGGCTCAACCGGCTGCTCGGCGACCTGCCGGGCAGCGGGACGCTCCAGGGCGTGGCAGTCGGCGACGAGACCACCCAGATCTTCGGCCCCGAGGCCCACCTCTCGTTCAGCTCCCTCGACGACGCCGTCATCGCCGGGGACGACGAGTGGGACCCCACCGACGACCGGCTGCGCTCGCTGCGTCGCATGTGGGGGCGCTCGAAGCACCCGCTGGCGTCCTCCGTGCGGCACGCGATGGGCGCGGTGGCGAACCTCCAGGCGGCCAAGGACGTCCCCGCCGGGACGGCCTACCCCGACACCGACCTCGCGCGGGCGCTCTCCACCGTGGCCCGCACGATCAAGGGCGACGTCGGGGCCCGCGTGTTCACCGTCGACCAGGGCGACTGGGACATGCACACCGACCTCGGGACGCTCTCCTGGGGCGGGATGCGGACGAACGCCCGCCGGCTCTCGGCCGCGCTCGCCGCCTTCATGGACGACCTCGGCGACGCCGCCTCCCGCACCACCGTCGTGGTGCTCTCCGAGTTCGGTCGGCGGGTCAAGGAGAACGCGAACTACGGCCTCGACCACGGCTGGGGCAACGTGATGCTGCTCCTCGGCGCGGGCGTGCGCGGGGGCTCCTACTACGGCACGTGGCCCGGGCTGGCGAACACCACGGACGCCGACCTCACCGTCACCACCGACTACCGCTCGGTGCTCGCCGAGGTCGTCACGACCCGCACGAGCGCCTCGGCCGCCACCGTCTTCCCGGGCTTCACCCCCGAGACCGTCGGGGCGATGACCTCGCTCTGAGCGGGCCGGCCGGGTCGGTCAGGCCGGCTCCACGCCCGCGAACGGGACCGTGAGGACCTGGCGCCCGACCTTGAGGTGGTAGCGGGTCCGCCCGCGCTTGACCACCGTGCCGGTGACCCCCTGGTAGCGACCGGACAGCAGGATGCGCGCACGCTGGCCGGGGCCGAGCACCGCCATCCGCTGCCCGGCGGCCAGCCGCTCGAGCTCGGCCAGGTAGTTGGGGTGCAGCATCTCGGCGGGGACGGGCCGCCCATGGTGGCTCCAGGTGAGCAAGTGGTCGAGGTCGAAGCGGCCCGGCGAGCACCGCGAGCAGGTCGAGACCCGCTCCGGGCGCCGGTGGCGACCCACGGTGTGCCCCGCCGGGCAGGTGCCCTGCCACGGCTCGAGGGGGCGGGGCGAGCCCTCGTCGACGCAGCGGCGCCCCGAGGAGCCGATCGACAGCGCGGTGCGCCGCCACACCGCGTCGTGCCCGTGGTGCGGGCCGACCAGGGCGTGGGCGATCTCGTGCAGGATCGTGTCGCGCACCTCGTCCTCGCTCGCCAGGGCGGTCAGCGGCGCGGAGAGCCCGATGACACGGGAGCCGAAGCGGGTGATCCCCGCCCGGCGCTTCGCCCGGTCCAGCTCCACCCGCCAGCCCGTCAGCCCGTGCTGGGCTACGAGCTCCTCCGCCAGCGCGACGGCGTCCCCCACGTCCATGACCGCCAGGGTAGGCGGGACCACCGACCGTCGTGCGCGTCCTCCACAGGCCCGTCCTCCGGCGCCGCGCCCGCGGCCCCCTCGCCCGTCGTGGCCTCCTCGGCCTCCCCGGTCTCCTCGGCCCGCGCCAGCCGCTCGTGCAGCCGGTCGCGCACCTGCTCCGGGCTCAGCTGTGCCCGCTTGCGCTGGTCGCGCGCGACCACCGCGCCGCCCGCGGCGACGCCCGCCACCCCGGCCAGTCCCACCAGCTTCCACACCGTCGCGGCCTTCATGGACCAGACTCCTCCCCGTGAGCACCCCTGACACGCGGCTGGGTCTCGAGGAGGCCGTCGAGCTGACCCGCACCGGAGACCTGTGGCTGTTCCGCGGCCACTCCGCCGCGGACCACGCTATCCGGGCGCTCACCAACGCGCCGGTGAACCACGTCGGCATGGCGGTCGTCCTGGACGACCTGCCCCCGCTCATGTGGCACGCCGAGCTGGGCAAGGGCCTGCGCGACGTGTGGACCGACAGCCACCACCGCGGCGTCCAGCTGCACGACCTGCGCGAGGCCGTCGTCCAGTGGACCGGCCGCTACGAGCAGGACGCCTGGATGCGCCAGCTCAGCCCCGAGGTCACCGGCGCGATGGAGGACGCCGTGCTGCGCACCGTGGCCCGCCTCGACGGCACCCCGTTCCCCTCCACCGCCGCCCTGGCCGGGCGCTGGCTGCGCGGACGGGCGCGCCGGGCAGCCGGGCCGGAGCTCACCTACTGCGCGGAGGTCGTGGCCGCCACCTACACCGCGATGGGGCTGCTGGACGCGGCCAGGCCGACCAACTACTACGACCCCGGCCGGTTCTGGTCGGGCGACGACCTGGAGCTGCTCGAGGGCTACGCCCTGGGCGACGAGCTCGCGGTCGGCTGAGGCCTCAGGCCTCGAAGACCGGGGGCAGCGCGCGGCCGCGCTCGGTGAGCTCGAGGACGCCGGGCTGCGGCGCCTGGACGAACCCCTCGTCCGCCAGCTCCTTGCGGGCCTTGCGGGCGGCGGTGCGCCAGCGCAGCTCGCCGGTGGGGCCGGTCTCGTGGTCCCCGGGACGCAGGATCTCCGCCATCCGCTCGGGCAGCGCGTCGTAGAGCAGGTCGGCCTCGTGCTCGCCGCCGGCCTCCTGGAGCAGCAGGAGCAGGTAGGGCTTGAAGTCCACCGTCGGGGTGCGGCGCAGGGCGCGCGGCGGGGCCGGCGGGGCGGCGGGCCGCGAGGTGCTCGCGCGCGGCGCGCGCGGGGCCTTCGGCTCGGTCGAGGCCACCCGCTTGCGCGTCACCGGCGTCGCCTTGGGCGGGGGCGTCACCCGCGCGTGCGGCGACGGCGGCGGCGCGGCCATGCCGTGCACGCACGTCGACAGCGGGAGGTCGCAGAGGTCGCAGAAAGCCTCGGAGCTCACGTGCGCACGCTACCTGGCGCACCGGCCCGGCGGCGAGGCGGCGTCGACGTCACGGGCGTCACTGGCCTCACGGGCGTCCCGGGCGGCGCCGCAGGAGCACGAGCGTCTCGTGGTGGGCGGTCTGCGGGAACATGTCGAGCACCTGGGCCCGCACGGGGTCGTAGGAGGGCAGGTCCCCCAGGTCGCGCGCCAGGGTCGTGGCCTGGCACGAGGAGTAGAGGACGAGCGGCGGGGCCGCGTCCTCGATCGAGCCGCACAGCGCCGGACCCAGCCCGCGCCGGGGCGGGTTGACGACGACGAGGTCCGGGGTGCCCTCGGCGGCCCAGGCCGTGGCGTCGTCCGCGGCGAAGGTGACGCCGCTCAGCCCGGCCTCCTGCGCGGAGCGCCGGGCCGCGGCGACCGCCTCGGCGGCGATCTCCACGCCGTGCACCCGCGGCGCCCCCGCGGCGGCCAGGTGCAGGGCGAACCCGCCGACGCCGCAGTACAGGTCGACCACGGAGGCCGGCCGGGCGTCGGCGACCCACGCGGCCGCGGTCGCGTACAGCGCCCGCGCCACCGGCGTGGAGGTCTGGAAGAAAGCCTGCGGGCGCAGGTGCAGGGTGAGCCCGTCGAGCCGCATCGGGAGGGTGGACGCCTCGGTGAGCAGCACCTCCTCGGGCCCCTCCAGCACCGCCTTGTGCTCCGGCTGCAGGTTGGCCGACGCCACCCGCAGCGGGGTCCCGGCCGCCTCGAGCGCCGCCGCGAGCGCGGGCAGGTGCTTGCGCAGCCGGGGCAGCGGCTCGGTCGAGCGGAGCACCCAGCGGACCATCAGCTCACCGTCGGGCGAGCAGGTGACCAGGACGTGCTTGAGCTCGCCCCGGCGGCTCGGCACGTCGTAGGGCGTGAGCCCGGCCGTCGTCACGAAGGACGCGAGCAGCGGCAGGGCGGTGACGATCGCCGGCTCGTGCAGGCCGCAGCCGCGCAGGTCGACGCCGTGGCCCTCGGCGTCCAGGATGCCCAGGGTGGGCGCCTCGACCGTGCCGCCCGCGACCATCTTGGCCTTGTTGCGGAACCCGCTCTCCGGCGGCGCGAACGGCGCCTCCCAGGCGGTCGCGACGCCCGGCCGTGCCTCGGCCAGCAGCGCCCGGGCCGCCGCGTCCTTGCGCGCGAGCTGGGCGGCGTGCGGCTCGCCCATGAACGCGCACGAGCGGCACGCCCCCGCGTCGAAGTAGTCGCACTGCACGAGGGGCAACCCTAGGCGCTGCGCGCCCCCTGCCCCACCGGCGACGCCGGACGGGTGCCGGCCGCGCCCGCCGCCAGCGACGCGAGCGCCCGCTCGACCGCGGCCGGGTCGACGACCGTGGGGTGGAACGACACGTCCACCTGCAGCCCGGCCGTGCCCCCGGCGAACGCGACGGTGAGCCCGCCGGGGCCGTCGGGCTGGGTGGCGATGACGGTGCGGGCGCGGGCCGGGTCGACCCACGGCAGCCGGTCGAAGCCGGTCCGGCCCTGGTAGGTGAGCGTGAGCCGGCGCGGCACGGGGCCGTCCAGGCGCTGGCCTCGCCCCTCCCCCGGCAGCCCGGCGACCTCGAGGGCGCCGAGGCCGGCGAGGGCGGCGCGGACGCCGGTCCGCAGCGTCACCGCGCCCAGCAGCACCAGCGGCACGCCGGCGGCGGTCGCCCGCTTGAGCGCGGAGCCGAGGGCGACGGGGTCGGTGGGGTCGACGTCGAGCCAGGGCCCGGTGGCGAAGTTGCCGCCGACCCGGGCGTCCGGGCCGAGGCCGGCACGGCAGTCGGCCATCACCTTCACCCCGGCGCCCGTGAGGCCCTCGGCCGCCAGGGCGGACGCCGTGCGGCTCATGAGCACCGACGCCACCGAGGCGGTCGTGCCGGAGCGGTCGCGCTCGGCGCGCACGGCGTCCACCGCCTCCGTCGGCAGCAGGACGCTGCGGGTGACCGGGGAGCCCACCGGCCCGGGGACCCGGGGCTCGGCCAGCGGCTCGGAGCCCGGCCCCAGCGGGAGGGCGGCCCGGACGGCGCGCACGGCGTCGAGCGGCCGGCGGCCCCACGTGCGGGCCACCGCGCGGAGCAGCGGGTACCGCGCCTGGCCCTCCGTGAGCAGCAGGTCGAGGTCGAGGCCCGCGAGCCCGCGGAACCAGCGGTTCTTGGTGGCGCCGTCGCCGACCACGTGCGCGACCGAGCAGGCCAGCACCCCGGTGGGCGCCCACGACTCGGAGGCCGGGTCGACGCCCAGCACGACCACGACCGGCAGGTCGTGGACGGGGGCCGCCTGGAGCCGGTCCGAGAGCGCGCCGGGGTCGGTCTCGTCCGTGACCGCCAGGACGCGGTCGAGGTGGGCCTCCAGCTCCGCTCCCCCGGCCGGCGCGGCGGGCCGCAGCCGGGGCCCGGTGCGGGTCCGCTCCAGGACGCAGAGGATCGGGTGGGTCGGCTCGCGCACGGCCAGCTCGCGCAGCAGCGCCCGCACGTCGTCCTCGAGCGGGAGACGCAGGCCCCCGAACGCGTTGACCGTGCGGAACGCGGCCCACGTGCGGTCCCGGACGCCCAACCGGCGGGAACGCACCTGCCGGGCGCTCATCGGGTGGCCCCCAGACCGACGAGCACGTCCTCCTCGGGCGGCAGCCCGTCCGGCGTCCCCCAGCGGGCCTCGCCCACCGGCAGCCCGGCCAGCGCGGCGCGCTCGAGCCGCTTCGGGCGCAGGGCCCACGAGATGCCGGTGCCGATGACGACCAGGTGCAGCAGGCAGAACGCGACGTTGTTGAGCATGCCGGCGCTGCGGTCGGTGGCGAGGCCGTAGACGCCCGTGGCGGTGAGCGCGGTGCACAGCAGCAGCCCCGGCCACACGGCCAGCGGCTGCCACATGCCGCCGCCCTCCTTGGGCGTGACCACGAACCTCCCGCCCTTCCTCAGGATCACCTGGAGGGTCGCGGCGACGTGGATCCACGAGGACGCCGCGGCCAGCGCGAACGCCTGGAAGGTGTAGCTGCCCCCGCCGCCGACGGCCACGAGGCTGAGGGCCAGGAGGAAGTAGGGGGCGAAGTGCAGCAGGAAGGAGTCCGCGGTGGCCGCGGCGACGGCCTGCTCGCCGGTGAGGATGCGGATGATCGGCAGCGAGAGGTAGATCAGCACCGTCCAGCCGGAGAGGAAGTACATGGACGACAGCGCGTACTGCGCCTTGACCCGCAGCGGCACCCGGGAGACCAGCGCGCGGCCCAGCGCGGAGAGGCAGCCCCGCGCCCAGCGCAGCTGCTGGCCCACGTAGGAGGCCATGTCGTCCGGGCCGAGGCCCTGCACGAGCACCTCGGGCACGTAGGCGGTGCGCCAGCCGCGCTGGGTCAGCATGAGCGAGAGCTCGAAGTCCTCGGTGACGCTGTGCTGCGGGAAGCCGCCGACGTCGTCGAGGGCGGCCCGCCGGAACACGACGTTCGTGCCGCAGCAGAACATCGCGCCCATGTCGTCCTTGCCGCGGGCGATGCAGCCGAAGAACAGCGCCTGCTGCGCCCACGCGGCGGCGGCCACGGGGTTGCGGTCGGCGTTGGCGTAGTACTGCGGGGTCTGGACGAAGGCGATCCGCTCGTCGGCCAGGTGACCGAGCGTGCGGCGCAGCATCTCGGGGTGCGGCACGTGGTCGCAGTCCAGGACGAGGACCGCCTCGCCGTCGACGAGCCCCAGGGCGTGGTTGATGTTGCCGGCCTTCGCCCCGGAGTGGACCTCGCGGGTGACGTACCGGGCGCCGACGCGGGCGGCCAGCGCCTCCATCTCGGGGTCGTCGCCGTCGTCGAGGAGGTGGACCGTGACGTCCGCGCCGCGCAGCCGCTTCGCTGCCACGAGCACCGGCTCCACCACGGAGACGGGCTCGTTGTACCGCGGGACCAGCACGTCGACGGTCATGTAGTGCGCGATGGGTGCGCCGGGGCGGACCTTGCGGTCGTGCAGCAGCGTCCACCAGAAGCCGACGGCCTGCACGAGGTTGAACACCTCGGCGACCAGCAGCAGCCCGTAGAGCCAGGGGTTGCCGACGCGGCCGGGCACGAGGAGCCAGCCGAAGTACCAGACGGCGGACGTCGCGGCGGCCGCCACGAGCAGCCGCACGAGCCACGGACGCTGCTCGCCGAGCACCTGGCTCGACAGGCCCGGTGTCGGCCCGGTGGTGAGCGCCGGCTCGGCGGAGCCGGACGGGGAGGTCGGTGCGGGGGTCATCGGCTGCCCTCCTTGCTGCTGGTCTTCTGGCCGGAGTTCTGGCTGGTCTGGGCGCCGGTCTCCTGGCCGGTGGTCCCGGACGCCTTGCGCACCAGCTCCCAGACGCGGACGTTGGTGCTGACGTAGGTGTCCTCGACCCGGTAGCCGTGCTGCTTGAGGGTGGCGAGCACGGAGCCGACGTCGGCGGCGACGTCCTTCTCGGTGAGGAAGGAGCCGAGGACGAAGACCTTGTGCGGGGTGGTCACGTCGGCGGCGGAGACCGCCGTCCCGGCCCCGCTCTCCTGCGCGGCGACCGCCTCGGTGAGGCCCGCGTCGTCGGAGTCGGGGTCGATCTTCCCGCCGTTGATCGCGGCCAGGCCGGAGGAGTAGTAGTCCATCTCGTCCTTGAGGTAGATCGGGTCGTAGACGAGCACGTCGTTGCTCGAGGTCGACTCCGACCGCACCCACGAGACCGCGGAGGAGAAGTCGTAGGTGCGCGGGTTGGACTGGTTGACCTGCTGGTCGGCCAGGCCGAGGAGCAGGGTGCCCACCAGCAGGCTCGGCAGGAGCACGCGCACGACGGGCCCGCGGGCCCAGCTCGCCGTGATCCGGCTCAGCAGGAGCAGCGTCAGCGGCACCGCGGCCGTGAAGTAGCGCAGCTCGAACAGCGAGCGCCGCTCGAAGCCGATCACGAACAGGATCGCGACGGGCACCATCGTGACGATCGCCAGGACCCACACCTCGCGGGAGCGGCCGCGGCCGAGCCCGAGCAGGGCGCCGATCAGCACGACCGGCCACAGCGCCGCGATCATCACCATCACGTTGTCCGCGTGGTAGCCCCAGATCGCCCAGATCGCGTTCGCGATGACGGCGTAGACGTTGGGGGCCTCCCCGGAGATCGAGGTGGCGTCGGCGCCGACCTGGCTGGGGGTGCTCGCCGTGCCGGCGCCGGAGGCGACGACGGTGCCGAGCTGCTCGAGGCCGAAGGGGACGAGCGGCAGCACCAGGGCGACGGCGAGCAGCCCGGAGAGCACCCAGCGTCGGGTCATCCGACGGAAGGAGCGGCGCAGGCAGAACAGGAGCATCAGCGCCTGGCTCGTGACCACCGGCAGGATGGCGAACCACTGCAGGTAGACCGTGATCGCGCCCGCCACGGAGAAGAGCAGCCAGTCGCGCCACTGGCCGCGGCCGGCCGAGCCCTCGCGCTCACCGCGCGCGACGTCCCGCAGGACCCGGACCTGGCCCCACGCCGAGAGCGCCGCGAAGAGCATCCAGAGCGCGTACATCCGCGCCTCCTGGGCGTACCACACGGCCACCGGGGCGACCGCGAAGACCACGGCGGCGATCCGGGCGGTGCGGCGGTCCCACATGTCCCGGGCGAACCCGTAGGCGACGCCGATGAGCGCGGTGCCGGCCACGAGCGAGGGCAGGCGGACGACGTACTCCTGGGTCGAGCCCGTCAGGTGCACGAGCGCCCAGAGGATCGTGTGGAAGCCCGGCGGGTGCACGTCGGCGGTGGCCAGGTCGTGGATCATCCCCCGGTAGCTCATCTGCGCCTGGCTGATGCTGATCGCCTCGTCGATCCAGATGGAGCGCGTGACGAGGAGGCGCAGCGTGATCCCCACGGCCAGCGCCACGAGGAAGACCCCGTGCTCGGCGAGCAGGCCGCGCAGGCCGGGCCGCCGCGCGGGGGTGCCGGTCGGCGTGCCGGTCGGGGTGCCCGTCGGGGTGTCGGTCGGGCTGGTGGACGGGCCGGTGGACGGGCCGGGGGCGGCGCCGTGCAGGTCGGTCGTGCCGGAGGTCAGCGTCATCGTGTCGGGGGCCGGGGTCGAGGTGGTGCCGGCGGCCCCGACGGCCCCCACCGTCGCGGTCACCGGGCCCGGGCTGGTGGACGGGCTGGTGGACGGGCGGGCGAACGGGCGGGCGAACGGGCTGGCGGCCGCGGTGGCGAGCAGGAGGAAGAGGCAGGCCGAGAAGGTCGCCAGGACGATCCCGTAGGCGTCCGTGGCCCGCAGCAGCAGCGCGAGCTGGAGCACCACGCCGAGCGCCACGAGGACGGCGGCGGCCCAGGCCCTCCCGTTCATGCAGAGGCGGGCGAGGAGCACCTTGGCCACACCGAGGGCCGCCATCGCGCCGACGTAGGCCGGGGCGTAGGTCGCGGCGTCGCGGTAGGCCTCGCCGACGACGAGGGCGTAGCCGTCCGCCGGGATCGCGGCGACCACGAGCAGCGCGGCCAGCGAGATGCCGGCCGCCGCCCCGAGGGCGACGAGCAGCGAGCCGCGCTGGGCCTCCCCGCGGCTCGGCATGAGCACGAGCGGGATGGTGGCGGTGGCGAAGTAGGCGGCGCCGCCGATGGTGGAGATCGCGGCGACCACGCCCGCCTCGCCGCCGGGCAGCACCTTGTTGGCGACGAGGACGTCCTGGGCGGCCACGACGGCGACCAGCAGGAACGTGAGGACCGTGCCCCACTGGCCGCGCCGGGCGGCGGCCGGGGCCCCGGCGCCGTCCGCGACCGGCAGCGTCGCGCCCCGGCCGGCGACGAGCGCGACGGTCAGGGCGGCGTACCCGGCGGCGACGGTGCCGATGGCCGCTCCCCCGTCGCCGAGGACGGGAACGAGCGCGAGCCCGACCAGGGCGCGGCCGAAGGGCTCGGTCGCGAGGGTCAGGGCGGCGCCGGTGCTGCGGTGGGTGCCGTAGAGCCGGCCGCGGGCCAGGGCGAGCAGCACCGCAGACGGCGCGGCGAGCCCGAGCATCGCGACGAGCAGGGTGGAGAGGCCCACCGCGCCGGACACGAACGGGGACGCGGCCACCACGAGGGCCGCCACGGCCAGCGAGCCGAGCAGGGCCCGGCGCAGGAGCCGGCCGTGCAGGCTCGGGTCGAGCGCGATCGCGGCGGTCACCGACGAGGCGACGGTGTGCAGCAGCACGTAGGCGCCGAGGAAGGCGGTGTAGGAGGCGTACTCGCCCGGCAGCAGGAGCCGGGCCAGGAGCACCGAGACGACGAGGTTGCCGACGCCGGCGGTGAGCTGGCCGGCGAGGACGGCGACCTGGCGGCGTCCGGCGGTGCCGGCGTGGCCGCGGGTGGTGCCCGCCTCGGCGCGCGGGGTGGCGGCGACGGTCATCGGGTCACCCCCGTCGGGCGCAGGCGGGAGGCCTGGAGGTGGGAGCGGTGGCTGGGGTGCGCGGTCGTGCCCACGCCCTCGGTGAGCAGCAGGACGAGGAGGTCGAGCACCTCGCCCGCCGCGGCCACCTGCTCGCGGACGGCCGACGGGCCGCGGTCGCCGAGGTGGGCGAGCAGCCCGCCCGCGCGCTGGCCCGTGGGCCAGCTGGTGACGGGCGTCTGCGCCGCCGCGGCGGCGAGCAGGGTCTCGGCGTCGGCGCCGAGCACGCGGGTGCCGGTGGCGAGCAGGTCGCGCTGGGCGACCAGGGACGCCGAGGGCGGCAGGACGACCGGCGCCAGGCCCTTGTGCCGCAGGCCCAGGGCCAGCGACTGGGCCGCGTCGAGGTCGGCCCCCGCCGCGGCGCCGGGGCGGCGCGCCTGCACGCAGACACGGCGCGGGTCCGGGGCACCCGCGAGCCCGTTCGCCGGTGCGCGACCCAGCTCCCAGGCGATGCGGTCGGCCAGGACCGCCGGCCCGCCGCCGGCGAGCAGGGTGCCGTCGTCCACGACGACGAGGGGGCCGGCGGTGCGCTCGCGCCGGGGCAGGTCCTGGAGGAGGAACCAGCCCAGGTGGGCGCCGACCCGGATGGGCGTCGGCAGGCCGATGGCCGCCAGCCGGGCTGCCGACTCCGCGGAGTCGAGCACCGTGAGCGAGGAGCCCGCGAGCAGGCGACGGGCCGCCGTGGCGCGGCGCGCCGAGAGCCGGCCGGCCCCGACGTCCACGAAGGCGGTGCGTCGGCCGCTGGCCCGGTAGGCGTGCGAGAGCGCGGTCAGCGCCCGCAGCGACAGCAGGGACTCCCGGCGCCCGGCCAGCGGCCGGCCGCCCAGGACCACGAGGGTCTGGGTGCGCGGCGCCACGCGGAGCAGGTGCGCGAGGTCGACGGGGACGGTGGGCAGGCCGGTGACGCGGCGGGTGCGGGCGGGCTCGGCCGTCGCGGCGACGACGTCGATGCCGTCGACGCCCTCGAGCTCGCGGGCCAGGACGGCCAGGGCGGCGTCGTCGGCGTTCTCACGCCACGGCGTGGTCTGCAGGATCAGTGCGGTGCTCACGGGTCACCCCCTCGTAGAGGTCGGCGGTGCGGGCGGCCACGGCGGGCCAGGTGCGGTCGGCGGCCATCGCGTCGGTGACGGCGCGCAGGCGGGCCAGCTCGCCGGGGTCGGCGGCCAGCCGGTCGAGCCGGTCGGCCCACGCGGCGGCCTCGGCGACGGCCGGGTCGCCGGGCGTCGGGCCGCTCGCCCGGACGGCGAGCTCCGGTGCGCCCACGACCTCGGCGAGCCGCGGGCTGAGCAGCATCGGGGTGCCGTGGGCCAGGGCGAGGGCCAGGGGCCCCGACGAGGCGTGCGGCTCGGGGTAGGACAGGCACAGGACGTCGGCGGCGCGGAACCAGTCGGCGACGTCGCCGTCCGGGACGAAGCCGGTGAACCGGGCCCGGTGGCCGTAGGTGGCCTCCAGCCGCTGCTCGTAGTCGTCGCCCTGCGCGGCGAGCCGCGGGTGGGTGCCGCCGGCCACGACCATCGCGACGTCCTGCTTGGTGAGGGTGGCGGCCGTGAGCACCGTCTCCAGGCCCTTGTAGGGCGCCACGAAGCCGAAGCTCATGGCCACCAGGGCGTCGCCCTCGACCCCGAGGCGGCGCCGGGCGGCGTCGCGGGAGCCTGCCGGCGGGCTCTCGATGCCGTGCGGCACCACCACTGCGCCGGGCACCAGCGGCGCGAAGGCCGGCTCGTGGACGATCGTCGTGCTCGCCAGCCGCGGCAGGCTGCGCTGCACGCCCGCGATGGCGGCGCGCGCGGCGAGCGGCGGGACGGCGATGCGGTGCATGCGGGTGTAGTCCGCGGTGACCTTCGCCGGGTCGACGACCTGGTGCATCGTCAGGGTGAGCGGCGGGCCGACGCGGCGGTGGTGGGCCAGGGCCGCCAGCGTCACCGGGAGGCCGCTGGGGCCGTGGTACAGGAACAGCTCGAACTGCAGGTGCACCTGCGCGGCGCCGGTGGCGCGGGCCGCGGCCAGGGCGTCGCGGACGGCGGTCGGCCGACCGCTGGTGAAGGCGCGGCGGACCTCGACGGGACCGTCGTGCCCCACGTCCGGCTCGCCCTCGAGCGTCGGCGCGACCACGCAGACCCGCAGGCCCTGCTCGGCCAGCGCGTGCGCCAGGTTGCCGGTGTAGGAGGCCACGCCGGACTCGCCGTCGTGGCGCGCGCCCAGGCGCGGGTAGAGGCTGACGAGCGCGACGTCGGGGCGCTCGGTGGCGGGATCAGGCACGGACGGTCTCCTCTCGGTGGGGGTCGGGCTGGGGCTGGTGCTGCGACGCGGCCAGGTGTCCCTGCAGGTGCTCCGGCAGGGGTTCCGGCAGGCGTCCCAGCGCGGGCATCGCTCCGGTGGACGGCGAGGAGGCCCCCGCCCCCGCGGGCAGCGACTCGACCAGCGGCTTGGCCGGCATCCGCACCGGGACGACCCGGTGGTGCAGCCACAGCCGCCCCAGCGAGGCGGCCATGCGCAGCGAGTCGGACAGCGCGTCGACCCGCGAACCGTCCCGGTCGATCCACACGGTCGGCATCTCGGCGACGGTGAGGTCGAGGGCCCGGGCGGTGACGAGCAGGTCGACGTCGAAGACGAAGTCGCGGCTGGAGACGAGCGGCATGATCCGCTCGGCCGCGGTGCGGGTGAGCACCTTGGCGCCGCACTGGGTGTCGAAGAACGGCAGGTCGAAGAGGCGCCGGACGGCCGTCTGGAAGCCGACGCTGGTGACCTTGCGCTTGAGCGAGCGGGGCCGCGGCAGCACCGAGGCGGGGTGGAAGCGGGACGCGATGGCCACGTCGGCCGCGGTCTCGTCGAGCGTGCGGGCGAGGAGGGCGATCTCCTCGGGCGGGGTGGAGCAGTCGGCGTCGACGAACGCCACCTGGTCGGCGGTGCTGGCGCGCATGGCCTCGGCCAGCACCCCGCCCTTGCCCAGGCGGGGGTACTCGGTGAACCGGATGCGCGGGTCGGCGGCGGCGTGGGCGGCGACGATGTCGCGGGTGCCGTCGGTGCAGTCGTCCAGGGCGACGGTGATGACGAGGGACGGGTCGACCAGCTCGGAGTACGCCGAGAGGGTCTGGCCGATGCGGTGCTGCTCGTTGTGCGCGGGGATGACGATCTCGATCGACACGAGTACTCCTGGTGCTCCTCTTGCTCTGCTTCTCACGGTGCGACGCGGCGACCGCGACGTGGGGGCCTCGGGGCCCCGGACGGCGACGGTGCAGGCGACGGCGGGTGACGGGCACGCCGAGGGACCCCGGGCGTCGTCGTCGACGCCGAGGGGGTGTTCGGGCCCGTCACGGGTGCTGCGGGGGCCGCCCCTCGAGCGAGGGGTGCGTCGGCCCGGGACCTGTCCCGAGAGGTTCGGGGTGGGTGGTCAGGTCCGTGTGCTGCTGGCGGTCTGCTGGAGCGCGCTGGCTGCGTGCTGCGTGACTGGTGGGTGCCTGGTGGCTGCGTGCTGGGGTGGTGCTGGGGTGGTGCTGCGGTGGTGCGGCGTGCTGCTCAGGTGGTGCTGGCGAACGGGCCCGAGATCCGTCGGCTCGACCACGTTCCCGAGCCGCGCGGGGCCAAATCAAGTCACGAATCGTGTGACCTGGGCCTCCGGACCGCGGGGGTGAGGGGCGCCGGGCCGGATCCAGGCGTGGGAGACGCGCACCGTCGAACGCGTTACGTGATCTGTTCCGCATCCACCGTCTGGGGCATCTCTGGGCTAAACCTGAGAATCCGCCCGATCCGGCGTGGTGCCCGTCTCATCGCGGAGGGTGCCGGCTCGCGCCCGGACCGCTCTCCGGGGGCGATCCTCGGCTCCTCGCGGGTCCCTCGCGGGGGCGATGAGGGGTCGCCGAGGGGCTGTCGCGGGGTGGCCGCCGGGCGGTGTGACGGCCGGCCCGGCAGGGAGCCCTCCGACGCGGCCCCGCCACCGGCGGCGCGGCCGTCCGGCACCCGGGACAGCGCCGGGGGGAGGTCGCGCCCGGGCGCCAGGTGCGCAAGCATGCGGGCGTGACGACGCAGCCCGACCAGCCCGTCCCGCTCGGCCTCCCGGCGCGCCTCGAGGACGCCGTGGACACCGTGCTCGTCGGGGCGCTGCGGCGCCGCGGCTGGACCGAGCGGGTCGTCGCCTTCCCGGGCTACGGGCTCGAGGGCGCGTGGGTACGACTGTTCGCCCGCGTGCTGCTGGCCCCGGCCCCCGCGGAGCCCGACAGCTCGACCGACGAGACCTCGGGTGTGCAGGCGTCCACTGGTGCGGCGGGTGCCGACGGCGACCGTCAGGCCCCGCGCGGCTGGCGCCGGTTCACCGTGCAGTCGGTCGCGGACGTCGAGGTGACGGCCCGGGTCGGCGACCGCACCGTGCTGCTGCGGACCAACCGCGAGGGCTACGTGGACGCCCGGGTCGAGGTGCCCCTGCCGGCCGGACCCTGCGAGGTCACCTTCTGCGTGCCCGGCCGGGATCCGGTCGCCACCACCCTGCACGTCGTGGCGGCCGAGGCGCGGCTGGGCCTGGTCAGCGACCTCGACGACACCGTCATCGTCACCGTCCTCCCCCGCCGGCTCCAGGCGCTCCAGCACGCCTTCCTCTCCCGCGAGGACAGCCGCCGTCCCGTGCCCGGCATGGCCGACCTCTACGCCGAGCTCCTGCGCGGCCACGAGCGGCCCTTCGCCGTCTACCTCTCCACCGGCGCGTGGAACGTCGCCCCCGCCATCGAGCGCTTCCTGCGCCGGCACCGCTACCCCGCAGGCCCCATGCTGCTCACGGACTGGGGCCCCACCGCCGGGCGGTGGTTCCGCAGCGGCACCGCGCACAAGCGCAACGAGCTGCGCCGGCTGCTCGCCGACCTGCCGCACCTCACCTGGGTCCTCGTCGGGGACGACGGGCAGCACGACCCGGAGACCTACGCCGACCTGGCCGTCGAGCACCCCGACCGCGTCGCGGCCGTCCTGCTGCGGGACCTGCCGCCCGCCGAGGCCGCCACGCGCAGCCGCCCCGGCCACGTCCTCGCCCGCCGCCGGGCCACCGCCGCCGCCCGGGCCGCCGGCGTGCCCGTCGTCCACGGTGCCGATGGCGACCGCCTGCGCGACCGCCTCCCCGGGCTCACCGCCCTGGCGGCCCTGCGGCGCTCCTGACCCGCGCCGGCCGAGGGGATAGTCCCTGACGAACGGACCCTCGACGCGCCCGGAAACCGGTCCGTTCGTCAGGGACTATCCGCTCCGTGGCACGGCGCGGGGACGGATCAGCTCCAGGAGCTGCGCCAGCCCACGGACCCGCCGACGCCGGCGAGCTCGCCCAGGCTGGAGGTGAGGTGGTGCAGGTGCCGGACGACGGGGTCGTCGTCGCGGTCGGCGTCGGGGCCGGCGAAGAGCACCAGCCCGCCGCGGGAGAGCGGCTCCTCGGCGTCCGGCGCCTTCTCGCCGATCCGCGTGGCGGTGAGCGCGCGCAGGCCCTCGGCGAGCGCGGTGGCGGCCGAGGCGGTGGCGCCGGGGTGCGCGGGCGGCGCCTCCTGGAGCGAGAGGACGAGCGCCCGGCACTGGCTGACGGCGGCGACGTACAGGCCGAGCCGCCGCCGGGTGCCGCGGCTGACGGTGCCCGACGGCAGCGACCGCGCCAGCGGCCGGGCGACGAGGGCGACCCGGCGGGCCTTGTCGTCGACGACGCGGACGAGCGCGTCGAGGTCGGGGCGCAGCGGGGTGCCGACGGGCCGGGCCGTCCCGCCGGCTGGGGCCGGCGAGCCGGGCGCGTGGGCGGGGTGCCGCGGGTCGGCGGCGCGGGCGTAGGCGGCGACGCCCTCGAGCAGGTCCGCCATGGCGTCGTAGAGCTCGTCGCGGGCGGCGCGGACGGTGTCGCGGGTCGAGAGGGGCGCGAGGACGAGGGCGACCACCGCGCCGGTGACGGCCCCGACGAGCGTCTCCCCCAGGCGCAGCGCGAGCAGGTCGTCGCTGAACGTGCCGAGGACCGTGTAGAGCTCGCCGAGGACGAGGGTGATGAAGAAGGCGGTCGCGGCCTGGGAGACCTTCACGAAGTACATCGCCAGGAAGATGCTCACCAGGATGACGGTGAGGACGAGGCGGGTGTCGCCGACCGTCACGTGCGCCAGGCCGATCGCCACGGCGATGCCGACCAGGGTGCCCGCGACGCGGGCGGTGCCCTTGAGCGCGGTCTCGGTGCGGGTGCCGGTGCCGGTGACCGTCACGAAGGTCGCCACCACCGCCCAGTAGTAGCGGGTGGGCGAGAGCATGGTGCCGAGCAGCAGGGCGAGGACGCCGGCGACGGCCATCTGCACCGCCTGCCGGGTGGTCATGGAGACGCGGGTGAGCGGGTTGAGCCGGCTCCCCCGCACCTGGACGTCACGGGCGACGGCGGGGCTGCCGGGCAGCCCGCCGAAGACCAGCCCGGCGGCCGCCTCGAACTCCTCCTCGCCGGGGTCGACCTCGGGCGGGTCGTCGGCGGCCGCGTCGAACCGGAGCAGCTCGCGGACGCCGTGCGCCAGGTGGCGGGCCTGCCACCAGCCCTCTCCCCCGGCCTCCCGCACCTCGGTCCCTCGCCGGGTCAGCCGTTCGGCTGCCGTGACGGCGGCCAGGTCGCGCCGGGCCGCCAGGTGGTCGAGCGCGCGACGGGCCTCGTCCAGGAGCTCGGCGTCCACGCCCTTCTCGGAGACGGCGAGGCGGTGCAGCTGCTCGGCGGAGGAGGCGAACCGCTCGGCCGCCTGCTGGGCCTCGAGGGTGCGGCGGCGCAGCGCGCTGGCCGACCAGCCCTCCGGCATGGCGTGCGCCTGCTGGGACCACGCCTCCACCAGCAGGGCGGACTCACCGAGGGCGGCGACGCGGGCGCCGAGGGCGCGGTCGGCGCGGGTCTCGCGACCGCTCGCGCCGGCGGGGACCTCGAGCAGGTCGGCGGCCTCCCGGGCCACCGCCCGCCCGCCGGCGAAGAAGGCGGCGAGGGTCGCCTGGAGGACGCGGCGGGGGTCGGCGTGCAGGATCGTGGCCGTGACGGTCGCGATCCACAGGGCGCTGATCGCCGCCGCGAGCGCCATGTGCGGCACCTGCGTGGGGCTGACCTGCAGGAACGTCCCCGCGAAGAAGCCCATCCAGCCGAGGAAGCCGTAGAAGAACCAGGCGCCGCCGAAGCGTCGGACCCACACCGCGGCGAAGAGGACGACGGCGAACCCGATGCCCTGGGTGAGGCGGTCGCCGATGAGGCTGGCCGGCACCAGCCCCGCCGTGACGGCCACGGGGAACCACACCGCCGTGCGGAACGCATAGCCGCGGCTGGTGCCGAAGACGGCGTTGGAGCCGAGCATCCCGACGATCGCGCCGAGCATGACGACGCCCAGCGAGGTGGCGGCGTCGTAGTCGAGCGCTCGCGCCACGCCCATCTGCAGCGGGATCGTGCCGCCGACGCACACCGCCGCGGACAGGCCCTGCCGCAGCCGACCCATCCCGGGGTCGCTGACCCGGACGCGGTCGCGCACCTCCAGCAGCAGCCGCACGAGCGTGTCCGGCAGCGACTCGACTGCGCGGCGGGTCAGGGCGGACACGTGGCGATCCAACCACCGTCGCGGCCGCGTCCCCTCATGCCTGTGGTTGTCGTCGTGACCACATCTGGTTCCAGCGGTGCCTCGGGGCTGCTGCGGGGCGGCTCGCTGTGCTTTCGGGCGGCTCGGGACGTCATACGAGTCGGTCACTCTCCGGACCGGAACGTATGACGTCCCGCTCCCCCGGCGCGTGACGTCATACGTCTGAGGGGAGGGACGTCCGGTTCGTATGACGTCCCGGGTGTCCCGGGCAGCTGTGGGGAGGTGTGTCAGCAACCGATCGGCGCGTCAAGCACGTTGCTCCGACACCACCAGTCGCCCCCGGGGCAGGACGCGACGAGGCCCGGTCCACCCCGAGACGGTGGACCGGGCCTCGCCCGGGTGGTGCGGCGCGGGGACGACGCTGTCCCCGGTCACCAGGTGCGCCGCACCCCCGACCCTCAGCCCTCGGGGGTGAGGGTGAGCAGCGACATCGACGGCATGGGCAGCTCGGTGGTCACCTCGAGCGAGCCGTCGTCGCCGACGGTGACGCTGCGGGTGGGCTCGAGGTGCTCCAGATGGTCGTGCGCGCGCAGCTCGGACCACTGGGCCTCGGTCGGCCAGGCCTGGTCGGGGTCCTTCATGGCGCCCCAGCGGCCGGTCACGTCCGAGTGGTCCGCGTCGACCCGCTCGTGGCTCAGCGTGTACCGCGCGCCGGGCACCAGGCCGGTGAGCCGCACGGAGGTCTCGCGGGCGAGCGCGGGGTCGCCGGACGCCTTCGTCTGGTCGAGGGTCAGGTTCCACGCCAGGACGCCGAGCACCCCGTCGTCCTGCCTCGCCGCGACCGCCTCCACGAGCGAGCCGCCACCGTCCCCGCCCAGCGTCACGGGGAGGCGGGTGTCGCCGAGCCGCTCCAGCATGGCCAGCGCCCACCAGCGGGGCTTGCGCAGCTCGCCGACGGTCCGCAGGCCGAACCCGCCGTGGGTGAGCTGCTCGGGGCGGCCGAGCTCCTCGAAGTGGTCGGAGACGACCCAGTAGGAGAGCGCCTCGATCCGGTCCATCGCCGAGGCCATGCCGCGCAGCAGGAACGTCCCGGCGAAGACCGCGTCGGAGACCTCGTTGAAGTGGGTGGGGGTGACGCCCCACTCGGTCCACCAGATCGGGGTGCCGCCGCGGCCGTACCGCTCGAGCATCGGCCGGAAGTCCAGCGGCGGGCTGCCGTAGGTGTGGGTGGAGACGAAGTCGACGGGCGAGCCGGTGCGCTCCGCGTGGGCCAGCAGCTCCTCGACCCAGCCGGCGGCGGCCGAGGAGGGCCCGCCCACGACGAGCCGCTGGTCGACGTCGCGCACCGCGGCCGCGGTGACGTCGTAGAGCCGCAGGTACTGCTCCGGCGTCCCGGACCAGAAGACCTCGAGGTTCGCCTCGTTCCACACCTCGAACGACCAGTCGGTGACGACCTCCTCGCCGTAGCGCTCCAGCAGGTGCGCGGTGAGGTCGCGGACCAGTTGGTACCAGCGGTCCCAGCTCTTCGGCGGGGAGATGATCGCGTCGTAGTCGAAGACCGTCTTGTCCGGGTCGGTGGCCAGGTCGCGCGGCATGAAGCTGATCTCGACGACCGGCTTCAGGCCCAGGGAGAGGATGTGGTCGTAGACCCGGTCGACGCCGGTGAAGTCGTGCACCGGCTCCCCGTCGACCTCGCGGTAGACCGCGTTGTCGTCGCAGAGGATGCCGTGGGCGCGGACGGTGCGGACCCCCAGCTCGTCGTGCGCCGCCTTGAGCGCGGACGAGAGCTCGCCGCCGATGGAGCGGCCGCCCGTGGTGTCGGTGGAGAGGGCGTGCGAGAGGTGCTCGGCGCCGATCATCGGGCGCCACGGCCGGGCCAGCGGACCGGCGTCCCCGCCGGCGTCCACCTCGACCGTGGTGAGCGAGACCGGAGCCGCCAGCGGCGCGGCGGTCACCGCGGCGCTGCGCGGGCCCTCCACGTGGACGTCGGACAGGCTGGTCACCGCGTACCAGCGGGTCTCCCCGGGGGTGCCGGTGGTGTCGACGTAGGGCGGGTGGGGCACGGCGAGGACGTCGCGGCCGGCGTGGTCGAGCGGGCCCCACGGGCCGTCGGGCGAGTCGGCGACGTGGACCTGGTAGCCGATGGCGCCGTCCACGAGGTCCCAGGTCAGGCTCACCTGGTGGCCGCCGGGGGTGGCGGCGAGGCCGGTGGGCGGGTCCAGGCGCGGGGCGTTGCCGCCGAACGCGGTGCCCGAGGCCTGGCCGATCCGGGCCTCCCAGTCGGCGCGGGCGTCCGCGCGGCCGTCGGTGCGGGTGGACTCGGTGCTGGGTCCGGTGCTGCGTCCGGTGCTGCGTCCGGTGGTCGGGTTCTGCGTGCTGGTCATGAGGGGGTTGCTCCTGTTCCGGGGAGGGTCAGGGTCTTTCTCGGGCAGGTCGTGTGCCTGGGCGGGCGCTCAGGGCGGCGTCCAGGCACACGACCTCGGAGGGCGTGCGGGTCTCACTCCTCGCGGGGCGCGGAGGCGAACACCTCCTGGCGCATGAGCGGTTCGAGCGCGTCGCGCATCTGGCGGGTGGCCGCGTAGCCGCGGACGTCGTCACCGTCGAGGGCGTTGCCGAGGGCGGCCATGATCATCCCCTGGTCCAGCGAGAGGTACTCGTGGGCGACCCGGCCCGACTGCGTGGCGACCGCGTCGTAGAAGCCGCCCTCGCCGTAGGCGTCGAAGTGGGTGCGGATCTTGCGCAGGTTGGCCAGCGCGGCGCCCGGCTTGTAGCGCAGGGCCAGGAAGGACGCGTGGGGCGTGACCACGCCGTCGCCGTACTCCCCGGAGACGCCGGTGCCGTCGTGGCAGCCCTCGTAGGCCTGGTCGACGGTGGTGCGCTCCTCGTCGGAGGTGTAGCCGGGGCCGTCCATGCCGAGCTGGTCCACGCCGTACTCGCGGTAGCCGCCGGCCGGGTCGTCCGACGGGCTGAAGCCCCAGTAGCCGTACCCGGCCTCGTCGAGGCCGTGCTCGATCTGGGCCTGCACGTAGAGCGGGTGGTTGACGCCCCACGAGCGGGGGCCCCACGTCTCCTCCGGCACGAACAGGGGCACCATGAGCGCCTCGAACATGGACCCGCCCCACGTCGGCACGATGTCCATCCCGCGGTAGGGCAGCGCGCCCTCGAAGACGCGCTCGCCGTCGTAGGTCTTCCACTCGCCGACGGCCCGGGTCTCGGTCCAGTCGTAGTCGCAGCCCTCGTTGGGGAACGTGCGGGCCATGCCCCAGTAGTGGCGGGCCGGGATCTGGCCGGCCGCGATGCCCAGGTAGGACGCCATCCGCGGCTCGGTGTTGAACGCGCCGTAGTGGTGGCCGGTGTACCAGACGTCGGTGCCCATGCCGCAGTAGTCGCCCGTGACGGCGGCGCCATCCTGCGGGTCGGTCTCCCAGAACCCGCCGCGCAGCTGGTTCTCGGCCGGGTCGTAGAAGCAGCCGAAGTTCATCTGCGTGCGCAGGGCGTGGGCCTCGTCGTGCAGCGCCGGGACGGCGTTCTCGGCGACCAGCAGGCCCGTGGCGAGCCAGCCGTTGTCGACGGAGGAGAGGAACTGCTTGACCTGGCTGCCGTCGTCGGGCCACGTGGTCACGCGGTCGCCGGTGGCGGGGTCGTACCAGTTGTAGAACATCCCGGACGCCTCGTGCCGGTCGAGCCGCGAGAGCGTGTCGAGGGTCTGGCCGATCCGCTGCCGCGCCTCGGCGTCGGTGATCAGGCCCGAGTCGCGGGCGACCACCGTCGACCACAGGTAGGCGCCGATGTTGGTCGGCGAGGTGTAGGACGACCGGCTCGACGCGGTCAGGTCGCCGCCGATGTTGTCGGCGGGCAGGCCGGTGGCCGGGTCGACCATGGCCTCGAACGAGTGCCAGGTGTCGGTCACGTAGCGCTGCAGCACCGCCTTGCGGGCGGTCGGGAAGCCGGCGTCCTGCTGGGAGGTCGTCACGCCGGCGGTGCCGGCGCTGGTGGCGGGCGCGGCGGTGGCCGCGGCGTGGACGGGGAGCGTGAGGGCGAGCGCCGAGAGCGCGCCCAGGATCGGTGTGCGCACCGAGCTGCGCATGAGGACTCCTGAGGTAGGTGGAAGGGGGGTCAGGTCACTTGATGCCGGTGCTCGCGACGCCCTGCATGATGTGGCGCTGCAGGACGAGGAAGACGGCGAGCACGGGCAGCACGACGACGACGGCACCGGCGATGAGCAGGCCGTAGTCGGTGGAGTTCTGGCCCACGGCGTAGAGCGCGAGGGCGACGGGGAGCGTGTACTTGTCCTCGCTGGTGGCCACGACGAGCGGCCAGAGGAAGTTGTTCCAGGACGAGAGGAACGTGAGCACGCCCAGGGTGGCCAGCGCCGGCCCGCACAGGGGCAGGACGACGGAGAAGAAGATCCGCAGCTCGCCGGCGCCGTCGACGCGGGCGGCCTGGATCAGCTCGTCGGGGATCGAGAGGATGTACTGCCGCATGAGGAAGACCCCGAACGGGCCGGCCATGAACGGCAGGATCATCGCCGGCAGCGTGTTGGTGAGGCCGAGGTTCGTGGTGAGCACGAACAGGGGCACGAAGGTCACCACGCCGGGGACCATGAGGGTGCCCACGACCAGCGCGAACAGGACGTTGCGGCCGCGGAACTCCAGCTTCGCCAGCGCGTAGCCGAGCATCGAGCAGAAGACCATGTTGCCGGCCATCGTCCCGAGGCTGACCAGCGCGGAGTTGAGGAAGAACCGCGGGAAGTCGAGGTCGGTGAAGAGCGCCTCGTAGTTGCTGAGGGTGAGGGCGTGCGGGAGCAGCGTCGGCGGCACCTGGCGCAGCTCGCTGTTGGGCTTGACCGAGGAGACGATCATCCAGAGGAACGGGACGACGACCAGGAACAGCCCGGCGACCATGACGGCGTAGAGCCAGGCCGGGGTGCGCAGGCGGGCGTCGTCGCGGCCGCCCGGCCGGCGTCCCTTCTTCTTGTTCCCTTGCTCCTCGTGCGAGGTGGGTGCGGTGAGGGTGGCCATGCGGATCAGTCCTTCGAGCGCAGCAGCCGGAACTGCAGCAGGGTCAGCAGCACGATGGCGAGGAAGAGCAGGTAGCTCGCGGCGGCCGCGAGGCCGTAGTTGCCGAACCCGAACTGGTCGTAGGTGTAGTAGCTGATGGACCGGGTCGAGTCGAGCGGGCCGCCGGACGTCATCACGAAGGCCTCCTCGAAGAACTGCAGGTAGCCGATGCCGGTGATGACGGCGCCGAACAGGATCGTCGGGCGCAGCATCGGCAGGGTGACGTGCCGGAAGCGGGCCCACGCACCGGCGCCGTCGGACTCGGCGGCCTCGGTGATCTCGGTGGGCACGGTCTGGAGGGCCGCCAGGAAGATGACGGTCATGGTGCCGAAGTTGCGCCACACGGCCATGACGACCAGGGACGGCAGCGCGAGGTGGGTGTCGTCGAGCCACGCCTGGCCGGGCAGGCCCACCGCCTCGAGCGCGGAGTTCACCAGGCCGCCGTTCTCGCGCAGGAGGAACTTCCACACCACCGAGACCGCGACGATCGAGGTGACGACCGGCAGGTAGAAGCCCACTCGGAAGAAGCCCTTGAACCGCGTGACCCGGTTGAGGCCGACCGCCACCGCCATCGCCACCACCAGCGTGAGCGGGACGCCCAGCAGCAGGTAGAGCAGCGTGTTGAGGGCGACCTTGCGGAACAGCTCGTCGCCGAGCAGGCGCGTGTAGTTCTCCAGGCCGACGAACGAGACCGCGAGCGGGTGCCGGGCGTCGGTGGAGCGGATGTCGGTGAAGCTCATCCCCAGGCTGGCCAGCACCGGGCCGGCGGTGAAGACGAGGAACACCGCCATGAACGGGACGGCGAGCACCCAGGCCGCGACGGTCTGGGACCGGGCCGTGGGGTCGTGGCGGCGCCGGGGCCTGCCCTGCCGGCCCTTGCTGCCCTGCGCTTCAGCCGTCCCCGTCCCCCCGGCGCCGGTGGCGCGCGGGAGGTCGAGGGCTTCGGGCGAGGGGTGCGGGGACGTGGCGCCGGACCGGCCGGGCGTCTTGTCTTTGCCGTCGTTGCCGTCGTTGCTGTTGTCGTTGCTGGTGGGGCGTGGTGCGTGCGTGGAGGACATCGTCGTCATCTCCCTGCTGGTGGCTACGGAGCCGGGGTGGGTGCCCGAGGCGACTGCCTCAGAGACCCGTCCCGACGCTGGAGGCCTCGGACTGCATCTCCTCGACGGCCTGGTCGACGTCCTCGAGCCCCTTGGTGGTGCGCTCGACGCGGCCGTCGATCACGTCCGCGACCTGCTCCCAGGTGGGGACGGCCGGCGGCGAGACGGCGCGGTCGAGCTGGTCTCCGAACACGGCGAGCTGCTCGTCGTCCGCGAGGTCCCCGGACTTCCACGCGGTGGAGTTGGCGGGGAGGTCGCCGACGGTGTCGTAGAAGTCCTGCTGGACGTCGGGCTGCTCGAGCCAGCGGACGAGCTTCCAGGCGCCGTCGGGGTTCTCGGCGTCGGTGAGGACGGCCAGGTTGCCGCCGCCGACGAAGCTCGAGCCGGGGCCGTCGGGGCCGGGGATGGGGGCGACGGCGTAGTCGGACGGGTCGACGCCGGCGTCCTCGACGAGGGCGGCGTGCCACGGGCCGGAGACGAACGAGCCGTAGGTGCCGTCGGCGAAGCCGGACTCCAGCTCGCCGGCGTCCATGACGTGCGTCTGGGCGAGGCCGTCGGTGAAGAAGGAGGAGTAGTAGTCCAGGGACTCCTTCATGGCGTCGGAGTCGAGGGTCCACTCGGTGCCGTCGTCGTTGGCGAGCTCGGCGCCGTCGGACCAGGCGAACGGCAGGAACGTCTGCCACGAGCCGGTCTGGCCGGGCTGGAGGCTGATGCCGTAGTCGACGCCGGCCTTGGTCTGGAGGTCGGAGGCGAACTGCTTGAGCTCGTCCCACGTCTGCGGCGGGGAGGTCCACCCGGCCTTCTTGGCCAGGTCGGAGCGGTAGTAGAGGACGCGGGTCTCGACGTACCAGGGGACGCCGTACTGGGTGCCGCCCACCTGGTTGCCCTCCCAGGCGCCGGTGAAGAAGTCGCCGGAGTCCACGAGGCCCTCCGGGGTCGGCATGAGGCCGCCCGAGGCGCCGAACTCGCCCATCCAGGTCGAGCCGACGAGCGTGACGTCCGGACCCTGGCCGGACGTGATGGCGCCCTGGATCTTGTCGTGGGCGGAGTCCCACGGGATCGCGGTGACCTCGACGTCCGCGTCGGGGTTCTCCTTCTCGAAGGCCTGGGTGAAGTCGTCGAGGGCCTCGCCCTCGGCGCCCATCGCCCACACCTCGATCGTGCCGGTGGCCGGGCTGTCGTCGATGGCGTCGGACTGGGCCTCGCCGCCGGCGCTGGTCGCGTCGCGCCCGCAGGCGGCGAGGCTGCTCAGCGTCAGGCCGGCGAGGGTGAGGGCGACGAGCGTCCGCCTCCTGTT
Organism: Nocardioides sp. GY 10127; assembly: GCF_004919085.1. Lineage (GTDB taxonomy): Bacteria > Actinomycetota > Actinomycetes > Propionibacteriales > Nocardioidaceae > Nocardioides. The sequence continues at coordinate 650,126 of NZ_STGL01000003.1, forward strand.
CCTGCTGGTGCTCTTGCTGGTGCTCCGGGTGGTCTTGGTGGGGCTCTGCGTGGGGCTGGTGCCGGGCGTCGTCGGCCGGTGCGTTGTCATGCGTGGTCCTTCCCGAGGAGGGTGCTGCTGGTGCGCACGACGAGCTCGGTCTCGAGCACCTCGTGCCGGGGGGTCGTCCGGGTGCCGGCCAAGCGCTCCTCGAGCAGCCGGGCGGCGGTGGCACCGAGCTCGCGCACGGGCTGGCGGACGGTCGTGAGTCCGGCCCAACGGGCCGCCATCACGTCGTCCCAGCCGGTGACGCGGACCTCGCCGTCCCGCCCCGCCTCGGTGAGGCGGGTGAGGACGCCGAGGGCGAGCTCGTCGTTGGCGCAGACGAGGGCGTCGGGCAGCGTGCCCGGCTCCCCGCCGTGGGTGGGCTGCGCGAGCAGCGCGTCGGCCGCGGCGCGGCCGTGGGTCTCGTCGAGGTCGTCGACGGGGTGGATCGTGAGGGTCGTGGGCTCCGGGCTCGCCTCCAGCGCCTGCCGGACCGCGGCCAGGCGGTCGGCGACGTCGGGGCTGGTGCTCGGGTCGCCGACGAAGACGAGGTGGCGGGCGCCGTCCTCGAGCAGGTGGCGGACCAGCGCGTGACCGCTCGCCGTGGCGGCGGTGCTCACGGAGTCCTGCTCCGGGCTGGTCGGGCGAGCCACCAGGACCAGCGGGACGTGCTGGCGGGCGAGGTCGCGCAGCAGCGCGTCGGGGATCGCCGGCCCGAGCACGACCAGGCCGTCGCAGCGTCCCGCCATCTCGGTGACCTGCTTCTCGACGTCCGCGCGGCCCCGGGTGGAGCAGATGAGGACGGAGCGGCCCACCTCGGCGGCGACGGACTCGTACCCCATCACCACGTCGGCGTAGTACGGGCCGGAGAGGTCGGGGAAGACGACGCCGGCCGCCGCGTGCCGGCGCTCGGCGAGCTGGCGGCCGAGGTGACTGGGGCGGAACGCGAGCCGCTCGGCGGTCGCGAGCACCTTGGCGCGGGTGTCGGGCTTGACCACGTCGGGGTCGCGCAGCGTGCGGCTGACCGTCGCGATGGACACGCCTGCCTCGCGGGCGACGTCGCGGATCGTGGCCACCGGCTGCTCCTCTCGTGGATGTAACCGGTATCTGTAACCGGTTACAAGGTGCGGACAGGTGGCACCTTGCCGGACCAGACCACCTGTGTCAACCGTCACACCTGACGCTGTGCGGACTCTCCTGCCCGCTCAGCGGACGCCTCTACTCACCCCTCCGGGTGGCGCGGGTGTTCACCGACCCGCTGGTGTCGTGGTGCTCGGCGGGGCTGCGGTTGTGCTGCCCGGACTTGTTGCTCGACTGGTGGGAGCTCGGGACGTCATACGAAACGACCCTGCTTCTGACCAGGGCGTATGACGTCCCGCTCCCCCGGCGTGGGACGTCATACGCCTGAGGGGAGGGACGTCCGGTTCGCATGACGTCCCCTGCGCTGGGGTGGCCGCGGGCAGCTGTGGGCGGTGCGTCAGCAACCGAATCCGACGTCAGGCGGGTTGCTCCGACACCGCGGATCGCCGCGGCGGGCATGGGCGGTGCGTCAGCAACCGACTCAGGCGTCGCGTCGGTTGCTCCGACACCGCCGGTGGCCGCGGGCAGCTGTGGGCGGTGGCCCAGCAACCGATCCGCACGCCAGCTGGGTTGCTCCGACACCGCCAGTCGGCGCGAGAGGGTGGCCGGGTCATGAACCCAGCACGGGACGGGCGGGCTCGCGGCATCACCGCTCAGCGAACAGATCCGCCCGGTCGGACGCGTGGGATTCGTCGAGACGGACGCAACTCGGGCCCGGGACGCCACCGTCACCGGGCACGCACACAGGCCCGCCGGACGTCCGTCCGGCGGGCCGCATTTGCCTCAGCGAGGAGTCGCCGACGCCCAGTACGCGTTGAGGGCGCTGTTGGTCTTGACGAACCACACGATCCAGCCGACGAGGCACCAGCCCAGCAGCAGGACCCAGAGGCCGCTGGCCCCGCTGACCGGCGGCACCTGGCCGCGACGGCTGTAGAGGCCACCCACCTCGCTGGAGGAGATGAACGGCGAGACGATCCCGAAGAAGAAAGCGATGAGGAGCGCGACGCCGCCGCCGAGGCCCTGGCCGGAGTGACGCTTCATCTCGGCGCTGGTGGCGTAGTACCAGTACAGCGAGTAGATGCCGAGCGTGACGATCGACAGCAGGAAGGCCACACCGGTGCTGCGCTGCTTGCCGACCGGGCCGAGGGTCATGGCGGGGGCGTACGCGGTGGCGGGCTGCAGACCCACCGGCGGCGCGGGGACGGCAGGTGCCATCGGCGGGGCGACGGGAGGGGCCGGCACGGGGGCCGGCGCCGAGGCGGTCGGCTCGGGAGCCGAGGACGTCTGGTCAGTCATGGGTGCTCCTGAGGTAGAGGGCGTATCGGACCTTGCGGGCCGGCGAGCGGAACGTACGTCATCCAGGTCACAGGCGTCAGGCTTTCGACGACTTCGGACCAGCCGGGCCCGATTCAGGGATCGGGTCGGCGTGGGGCTAGACGGCGTGTCCGCGGGGCGGGTCCCCGTCGGCGCCGTCGTCGAGCGGCGGGTCACCGGCGAAGAGTCCGTCCTGGTCGGCGGGGCCGTCGAGGAGGGAGAGCTGCTGGCTCCGGTCGCGTCGGCTCGAGCGCGGCTTCTCGGACGACGGTCGGACCTGCCGGTCGAGCGCGTCGTGGAGCCCGCGGCGCAGTGCAGCCACGACCGTCTCCGGGGCGATCGACGCCGTGCTGCCTCGGCCGGTGCGCAGCAGCACGATGGCCTGGATCAGCCGCCGCCGGTCGTCCTCGAACAGCGCCGCGACGTGGCGCGGGGGCAGGTCGGCGTCCTGGAGGAGCTCGACGAGTGCCGTGATGCCCGGGTCCTGCTCGCGGAGCACACGGACCTCGCGGGCCTCCCCGGCGTCCTGCTCCGGCGGTCCGGCGTGGGAGCCCGCCGCCTCGGCACTCTCCTCGGAGCGCTCCTGCGGCTCCGTGTCGGCCGCAGCGGGGACGCTGGACGCCGGCTCCCGGAACAGTCGCCCGCCGTATTGCGCCGCGACCTCGTCGGCGACGGCCTGGGCCTCGCGGTCGAACCGGTCGACCCAGAAGGTGAGGTGCTGGGTGGTGAACGGGTCCGCGGGGATCTCGGCGCGGGCCTCGAGCGTCGCTCCGAGCAGCGAGAGGCTGACGAAGGGCAGCCGCGCCGCGACGTCCGCGAGGTCCCGCTTCAGCCCGCGGGTGTCGACCACGTCGAGCACCAGGTACGAGACCAGGTGGACGATCGGCCGCGTCTCGTCGGGGCTCACGAAGACCACGCCGTCGCCGGTGGGCACGGGGAAGGCACCCAGGCGGTTGAGGGGCGGCGCGCTCCCCCACACCGACGCGAGGGCTGACCCGATCAGGCTGCGGAGGTGCTCCGGACCTGCGGGGATCGTGGGCGGCGGCGCCGCGGGGAGGGGCGAGACGTCGGGCTCGTCCGACTGGAGACCCTCGAGGTCCAGGCGGTCGCTGGTGAGGAACGCCGGGTGGAGCACGCCGTGCACCTCGTGCAGGGCGCGAACCACCATGTCGGCGACCCGCTCCACGTCCGCGGACGTGAGGTCGATCCAGTGGTTCTCGGTGCCGGCGGATTCGTCCGGGTCGCGGAAGCCCAGGTCGGCCAGCGCCGCTCGCTGGGCGTCGTCCAGTCGGTGGCTGTCCGCGAGGTAGTGGTTGCTCACCACCTCGCACCGCAGCCGGCCACCCGGGAGCACGAGCACCTGCGCGTAGGGCCCCACCCCGCCGTCCGGGTGGTGCTCCACCTCCAGCAGGAGCAGCTCACCCTGCGTCCCGCTCACCATGGCCAGCGCCTGCGCCAGCCGGGTGCGCAGCTCGTGCCACGCACCCTCGTCCTCGACCCCGTCGGGCACCCTCACCTCTTCCCTCGGGCGGACCCTCCACCCGATGTCAGGGACCGTAGACACCGGCACCGACAGCGGCGGTCCGATGGTCGAGACCACCGCTGTCGACGCCGTCGGCTCAGGGCATCCGAGGCCCGGTGTCACCGTCCGGGTCGAACGGCAGCGCCGGGCTCCACTTGCCGTCCACCTTCAGGGGCGCCCCCGGAGAGGGCACCTGGAGCGACGGGACGTCGCCGTGGACCAGTCGCACGTTCAGCACGATCCCGGGCCAGCCCAGGAGGTGCGCCGTGCGGTGGTAGCGCGCGGCGTGACCGGGCACGACGAATCCGTCGAACGGATGGTGGTGCCACAGCACCGCTCGCTCACCGGCGAGCGACGCGATCCGCAGCGCGTAGCCCTCGACCTCCTCGACGAGGACGTCGACCCAGTCGTCGAGCTCGACGACGGCGAAGACCTGCTGGTGCAGGGTGGGGAAGTGACCCGGCTCCATCGACACCGGGTCGCCGGGCTCGGGGTACATCGGGCAGCAGCCCATGACGGTTCTCCTTCGAGGTCTGGGACCTCGACGAGGCCCCGCGTTGCCTCCGCCGGACGGCGGACGCCGGCTCTTCCTCCGGGGGCACCTTGCGCGGGGGCAGGTAGCCGAGCGACCAGCCGGAGGGCTTGTGGTCGCTGCTCGTGAGCCAGTGACGAACCTAGAGGACGCCGCCGACAGCGGCGCCGGAGTCGAGCGGTGGCGGCCGTTGAGACCAGTCCGCGGGGAGTCCCGCCCATACCGAGATCGAGGGATCTTTACCTTCCGCTCAGACCGCCGGGGCCGCGGGCCGATATCCGTCAGGTCACTACTGTCGCCTGGGAGGAGTCCTCGTGGTTGCTGGAGGCTCGGCCCTGAGGCACGCGGAGGAACTGGCGGCGGAGGCTGCCGACCTCGAAGCGCTCGCGCTCGTGAAGCGGCGTCAGGCGGAGTCCTACCTGCGTGGGGGCGGGGCGGAGAACCGCTTGGGCCCGGTCCTCGCTGCGCTCACCGAGCTGGAGTGGCACGTCCTCGAGGACCGCCGCTGGCCAGGCTCCCGGCGAGCCAACGTCGACTTCGTGATGGTCGGTCCGGGCGGAGTGGTGGTCCTGGACGTCAAGGACTGGCGAGAGCTGGAGGTGCGGGACGGAACGCTGTTCCGCGGGGACGCACGCGAGGACGACGAGGTGGCGAAGATCCGTGCTCTCGCCGACACCTTCGCCGACCACCTGGCCCCCACGGGGCTGACCCGGGCCGCGGTCGGCGCCGCCCTGGTCTTCAGCCGTCACCGCGTCTCGAAGAGGCTCGACGACCTGGCCATCCTGGGCGCGCGCGAGGTGGCCGGCTGGCTCGCGCGTCTGCCGCGTCGCCTGTCCGCCGACCAGGTCTCGGAACTGCTCGCGGCGGTGCAGGACGTGAGCCCGCCGATGCCACCCTCAGCCGACCGAGAGGCCGTCGCGGCTCTGCCCGTCGAGGCGCGGCCCGCCGTCGGCGAGGACGTCGACCCTCCCGGCGACAGCGCGGACGACCTGGGCGCAGCGCTGCTCGACCAGGCGCTGGCTGCGCCGCTGGAGGACTGGATGACCTTCCTCCACCCGGAGCAGAACCGTCTCGTCCAGATCGGTTGGAGCGGGCCTGGTCGTATCCGGGGTCCGGCGGGCACGGGGAAGAGCGTCGTGGCGCTGCACCGTGCGGTCCACCTCGCCCGGCAGCACACCGATCCGGTCCTGTTCGTGAGCTTCGTGAAAACGCTTCCTCAGGTCTTCGAGGGGCTTGCGCAGCGCCTCGCCCCCGAGGTCGCCCAGCGGATCGAATTCACCGGCGTCCACGCCTTCGCACGATCGATCCTGGCCCAGGCGGGAGAGCCGCCCTCGGTCAGCCGACCGGGCGCGGACGCCGCGTTCCGCCGCGCGTGGCGCAGCTGCCCGGAGGCGGCCCTCCTGCTGGACATCGACCCTCGTGAGTCCTACTGGCGCGAGGAGGTCGACCACGTCGTCCGCCCTCGGCGTCTCCCTGGGTTGGACGCCTACCTCGCGCTGAGCCGAGTCGGGCGGGTGACGCCCCTGCGGGCATCGGCGCGGGCGGTGGTGTGGGCCCTGACCCTCGCCTACGAGGAGGAGCTGCGGGCCGAGGACCTGACTGACTTCACGGGCCTGCTGCTGAGCGCCACCGACGTCGTCGGGCGGACGCCGGAGGCTTTCCGGTACTCAGCCGTGGTCGTGGACGAGGTCCAGGACCTCAACCTCGCCGGCATGCGCCTCCTCGCCACGGTCGCGGAGCACGCCCCCGGGTCCCTGCTGCTGGTCGGGGACGGACGGCAGTCCGTGTACCCGGGTGGCTTCTCACTGGCCGAGGCCGACCTGTCGGTGGCTGGACGCGCCGCCGTCCTGACGACCAACTACCGGAACACCCGCCAGGTGCTCGAGCACGCTCACGCCGTCCTGGACGGGGACGTCTTCGAGGACCTCGGTGAGCTCGCCGGCGGGGAGGAGGTCGACGTCGTCCGCGAGGGCCCCGACCCGATCGTCACCCGCGCCAGGAGCAGGCGCGACCTCGAGGCCGGGCTCGCCAGCATCCTGGAGCGCTCGCACGCCCACCGCGGACGCCCCTGGGGCGACTTCGCGGTCCTCACCGAGACGAGGGCAGACACCCACCGGGTGGTGAGGCTTCTCCGCGCGCAGAAGGTCCCCTGCCAGCTGCTCGACTCCTACCGGGGGACGGCGACGAACAAGGTCAAGGTCGGCACCGTCAAGCGCGCCAAGGGGCTGGAGTTCCCCTACGTGTTCCTGCCCTACCTGTCGGAACAGCCCCCGGCGCAGGAACCCGGCGAGCCCGCCGAGAGTCACCGCGAGCGCGTCGACCGGTGGCGCCACGAGCGCTACGTCGGCATGACGAGGGCCAGGGACGGGCTCTGGCTCGGCTACCTGGAGACCGGTGCGGGGGACGTCAGCAGCCCAGCCGCCGCGCGACGTCCTGCCCGGCCACCTCGCGGATGACGGCGGGGTCGCCGACGACGACGAGGACGTGGGTGGCCCTCGACATGCCGACGTAGAGCCGCTCACGGGCGCGGTCGCGCGAGCCGTCCTCGTTCACGCAGAGCACGACGCACGACCGCTCGAGCCCCTTCGACCCGAGCACGTGCCCGTAGAACACGTCGTCGCCGTCCCAGAACGAGCGCCAGTACCCGGTCTTGCCGTGCCGCTCGACCTGCGCCTTCTGCTCCGGGTGGCGCGAGCCGGTGGTGAGGAGGCAGACGCGGGAGGGATCCCAGCCCGTCTCGAGGAGCTCCTCGACGACGTCGTCGGCCAGCCCCAGCGCCTCGGAGGGCGACGCCTCGACGAAGCGGACCTGCGGGCCGTCGCCCCCGAGCGCCTTCATCCGGGACGGCGCGAGCGGCCCGAAGGAGCCCGCAATCTGCCGGGTGTTGCGGAGGTTGTGGTCGAGGACGAGCGGGACCAGCTGGACCGGGGGCGCGCCGAACCGGGCGAACAGGCGCTGGTTCTCGTCCGAGAAGAGGAAGACCCCGCCGTCGGCCTCGTCCCGCAGGCTCTCGAGGATCGCGGCCCACCACGAGTCCGCGAAGTCCTGCGCCTCGTCGACGACGACGCTGTCGAAGCGCTGACCGGGCGGCAGCTGCCGGGCCGCGTCGGCCATGAGGAGCGGCAGCCGCTCCTCCCAGAACTCGCTGGGGGCGTCGTCGGAGAAGGTGAGGCCCCAGGAGCGGGCGAGGTCCTCGAAGGTACCGACGAAGGCCGGGCGGTGCTTGCGGTTCCAGGTGGACGTCACGCGCTTGAGGTACTCGGCGAGGCCGATCGAGTAGCAGAGCAGCGCCACGCGCTCGCTGGGCCGGCCGGCGCTGCCACGTCCCAGCTCCTTGGCCTTCTGCAGGGCCAGGACGGTCTTGCCCGATCCCGCTCCCCCGCGCACCTCGACCCGACGCAACATGCGGGTGACCTGCAGGATCACCATCTGCTCCTGCGTGAGCCGCTCGACCTCGGCCTCACGCTCCTGCGCGCCGGCGTTGACGTCAGGCAGAGGGAGCGAGCGACCCGCGAGGATCTCGGCCAGGATCTCGACGTCGTCGTGGTTCGGCGCGGGCTGGCCGTGGGCGAGGCCCCAGCCGTTGGTGGTGACGCGGTCCGCCAGGTCGTCCTGCTCGTGCTTGTCGTGGAACGCCCAGCGGGGCAGCTCGGGGACGCTGAAGTCGTTGCCGAGGTCCGTGTGCGGCAGGACGACGCCGTGCGCCCACGCGACGTGCCCGCGGCTGCCCCAGCGCGGGTCGTTCTCGACGTACCGCTTGATGGCGTGCTTGGCGTCGCGGGCCTGCTCGACGGGGTAGCAGGGCTCGTCGTGCTCGCCGCGCCTGATCCACCAGCCCGCGCCGTCGTGCCAGACCGAGCCGCCCTTCACCTCGAGGACGACGAAGCCCGCCTCGGGGATCAGCACCACGAGGTCGGCCTCGTGGTCCTTGTCCTCGTCGGTGAGACGGACGTTGGCGAGCACGACGCAGTCGGGCGGCAGCGTGTCGCGCAGCCGCTCCCACACCTGTCGCTCGGAGCCCGTCACGAACGTCGGGTGCTCGGGGATGCAGCGTGCGGTCACGGGGGCCTCCTGGGTCGGCTGGCTAGGGCGCGCTCACCCTAGGGGCGGGTTCCGACACCGGGGACCGAACGCCGTGCCTACTCGTAGGTGACGGTCACGTCCGTGAACCCGAGGGCCTCCAGCAGCCCGGTGAGCATGTCCGTCGTGTTCGTCTCGGCCAGGTCGGTGAGGGAGTCCTCGGCGGCGGCCGCCTCGGCCATCTGGTCGATCGCCTTGACCTGGGCCTCGTGCTCCAGGTCGGACCCGGAGAAGGCGGTGGCGACTCCCTTGTCGTCGTCGGCGACGTAGCTGTCCTCGACGTCCAGGACGGGGTCCGCGAGGGTGGGTGCGGGCAGGGTCAGCGACACGGAGAGCCGGTCGGAGGAGACCGCCACCGCGTCCGGGCCGAGGCCGGAGAAGTCCACGAGAGCGTCCACGTCCCCCTTGCCGACGTAGAGGATGCGCTCGCCGGAGACCCAGGACGGGATGAAGGACGTGTCGTTCTCCAGGTCCACGACGGTCTCGTAGTGGCCGCTGGCGGCGTGGTAGTCGCTCAGGTCGGTCAGGGACTTCAGCACGGACGGCCCCGTGCGGTCGATCGTCGTGGTCTGGAACGGCAGCGCGGGCAGGTTGAACATGCCGGTCACCGAGACCACCACCCACGCCGCACACACCACGGCGAGCACGACCACGATGCCGATGACGGTCTTGAGGAGCTTGAGGATCAGCATGCGTGTCGTCCTGTCTGTGGCGCGCCGGGGGCGACAGGGACACTAGGACGGGGGGTTCCCGCCCAGTCCGGAACCGGTTTTTCTCACCGTTATTGGGTACGGACGTCGCGCGGGTGGTGCAGGCACTAGTCGAGAGGGTCCTCGGCGCCGGCTCCCGCACCCGGGTCGGAGACAGGCTCGTTGACTGGCTCGCGGACACTGTCCCGACCGCGCAGCCGCGGCAGCCTGCCCCGGACCGCGACGGTCGCCCGTTGCGTCTGCGAGACGAGGATGCCGCCGCCCCGGCGCGCACCCGCCACGCCCTCGGCACCGGCGTCGAGGAGGTGGTCCCGGACCTCGCCGGCGGCGGCCGACCACCTCCGAGCCTCGAGCTCGGTATGGCCCGTCTCCAGCCCCAGGAGGTGGTGGAACTCCCCGATCGAGTCGTTGACCCGGCTGCCGGCCTGGAACGTCCGTCGCTGGTCGAACGGGCTCAGCAGGACCTTCTCGTTGGCGAGGTCCGCCGCGTCCGCGATGCGGCCGAGGAGGCGGACGGTGGCCGTGCCGATGTCGGCGACCCGCTTCGCCCGTGCCGCCTCGAGGCCACGTCGGTGCTCGTCGACGGCCTCGGGCTCGGTGTCGAGCACGCGGTCGAGCTCGAGGACGTCGAGGGCCTCCAGCAGCTGGAAGGACCTCGCCAGGACCGCCAGCCACTCCTGGGTCGTCCCGGCCGCGTCCGTGGCCGCGCCCGCCACGTCCGACGCGCGGGTGGCGCGTTCCAGCCGGGCCGCGAGCCCGTCGAGCTGGGCGAGCGCGTAGCCCTGGACCTCCGCGACGGTCGAGGCGAGCACCTGCACCTTGGACCAGGTCGTGGCGTCCACGCGCCCCCGGGCGCGACTGACCGTCACGGCCTCGTCGATCACCATCCCCGCGCCCGTCAGCCGCGCCACCACCGAGTCCTTCTGCGCACGCAGGACGTCGTCCAGCTTCGCGTCGATCCTCTCCAGGTAGTCGGTGATCTCCTCCATGGTCTGGTGCATCGCGAGCTGGGCCATGATGCCCGCGGCACCCGCCAGGAGCGCGGGGTTCGTCAACGCTGTCCCGGGACCCCGGGAGAACTCCACGAACCCCTTGACCCGTCCCTTGTCCCCCTTGAGGACGCCGGTGGACAGCCCGCTCCGCGAGCTCTCGCGGAGGCCGTACTTCTTCACCGCACCCGCGGACTCCTCGGTGAGCTTCACCCACCTGCCAGAGGCGGCGGCCACCTCGGAAGCCGCTTGCGCGGAGGCCGATCCCGTGCCGAGCAGCCGACTCATCCGCCCCAGCCCCAGCTGCGGCGCCGTCGTGGCGACGAGGCCTTCGGACGCGAGGAAGAGCTCGACGTCGGACTCCGACCCGAGCACGGCCAGGCCCCGATCGTCAGCCACCAGCTCGACCTCGTACCGACCCGACCGCTCGCCCTCGTCCATTTGTCCCCCTTCTCCGTCGTCCCGGGTCCGGACCGCCTCGGGGCATCGTCCCCGAACGCTCACCGCACGGCCGGACCCCGCAGTCCCGTGCGCTGGCGCCAACCTACGTCAGGGCGCCGACGACTGGTCCGGAACCACCTCGCCGAGGTCACCCGCCGCGTCCCACACCCGCCCGCGGCCCCGCGCCCCGGGCAGCGCCCGGCGCACGGCCGCGCGCGCGTCCTCCAGCGGGTGCCCGAGCAGGAGCGAGTACGCGACGGCGACGGACGGCGTGCGCTGCTCAGCAGCGACGCAGTGCAGGAAGACCGTGCGCCCCTCGGCCCGCAGACCCTGCACCGCGCGAGCCGCGTCGAGCAGCTCGAGCAGGACGTTGGGGTCGGCCGCGTCGTCCTCGGTGTCGAGGAGCCGGGACTCCACGACCACCTCCGCGCCGTCGAGGCACGCCTGGTCGCGGCCGACCCGGCAGAGCGAGACGACTGCGTCGGCGCCGTGGCCGCGGGTGCCGGCGTTGCCGAGCAGGACGCCCGGGTCGTGCGGGTGAGGCACCGCCGCGAACGGCGCGACCCAGCCGTAGTCGACGTCGTCGGCCAGCGGCCAGCCGCTGCCGTCCGGCTCGCCGCCGCGGACGGTGAGCGTGGCGAGGGCGACCAGGTCGCGCCCGTCGCAGCCGGGCCAGCCGTGCACCGCCCGACGCGACGTCCACGGGACGGCGCTGGCGCCCCAGCGGGCGCCGAGGAGGCCGCCGGCGATGGCGGCCACGGTGTCGGTGTCGTCGCCGATGCGGACGGCGGCGTGCAGCGCGTCCTCGAGGTGGCGCGCCGGCAGCACCGCAGGCACGGGTGTGGCGGTGATGGCGGCGAGCGCGGCCTGGAGCGCGGTGACGGTGAAGCCGTTCGGCGTGAACCTCGCGAGGTCGCCGGTGAGCGCCTCGTCGAGCCACGTGGCCCACTGCGCGCGGCGGCTGTCGGGGAGCAGGTCGAGCCCGGCGGGCACGTCGATGCGGTCCTCCAGCACGGCGACCCGGATCGCCTCGCACCAGAGGACGCAGCTGTCGCCGGCGAGCGGGTCCGCGTGGGTGAGGCGGGCGACGAGCCGGGCAGCGCGGGCGAGGTGGTCGCGGTCGTCGAGGTGGGCGAGGGCGACGGGCGCGGTGCGCATGAGGGCGCCGTTGCCGGCGGAGTGCCGGTGGTCGGCAGCGTAGGCGGCGGCCTCGGTGCTCATCACCTCGGCGACGCTGTCCCCGGGTGCGAGTCGGCGGTGGGTCGAGCGCAGCACGTGGCTCGTCTGGATGCCGATGTCGCGAGGGTCGTCCGCGAGCCACTCGAGGAACCCCTCGGCGATCGCGTCGAGCGCGTCCGCGCTGGTCAGGTCGGCGCCGGCCGCGGCGACGCGGGCGATGGCCATCGCCATCGACGTGTCGTCGCTCCACTCCCCCGGCGCGAACGGCCCGAGGCCGCCGCCCTTCATGACGGCGAGCTCGCCGGGCCCGGGCGGGCTGGAGAACTCGTAGGGGACGCCCAGGGCGTCGCCGCTGGCGGTCGCGAGCAGGACGCCGGCCGCGCGGTCGTGCTGCACGAAGGTGAGTCGCAGGGTCATCGCAGCGCCTTCCGGTCAGGCCATCGGCCGCGTGAGCAGCGGGTGGCGGGGGTTGGTCAGGAGCAGGTGGAGGTCACGGTCCAGGTGGCGCAGGGCCTCGGCGACGACGTGCTCGTGGGCAGCCTCGCACCGGGTACCGACACCGGCCGGGCCGGTCTCCCGCAGCTCCAGCGGCAGGGCGCGTCCGACGAAGCGGCGCGCGCGACGTCCTGGCGTGGGCACCTGCGGGGCCAGGGCGGCGTCCGCGGCCACGGCGGCCAGGAGGGCGGGCAGCTGGACGGCGAGGGTGTCCGGGCTGTCGAAGACCTCGGCGAGGTAGGGCTGCCCGCCGAGCCCGATCAGCACGCCGACCTGCCCGGGCAGGGGCAGGACGTCGGGCACGAGCGCGGCCCGGTCGAGCTCGCTCGCGTCGAGGTGACGGACCAGCGAGCCGGTCTCGTTGCCGGCGCCCGGCAGGCGGCCCGTGTGCCGAGCGACGCGGCCCCACACCTCGGACTGGACGTCGCGGCCTGTGCGGACGGCGTCCCGCACCAGCGGGGTCGCCCGGCGCCCGAGGCTGCGCTGCGCGGACTCGCCGCTCCAGCGTCCTGCCTCGACGCAGGCCACCTCCACCTGCTGACGCTCCCCCGCCGCGATGAGCGTCGAGCGGCGGGCCATCCGGTGCTGCCAGCCGCCCTCGAAGAGCTGCCCGCCGAGCACGAGCGCCGGGCGGGACGCGGTGTTGCCGACGTCCAGGAGCGAGACCTGCGGTCCGTCGGCGAGCTCGCGGACGTCGAGGTGACGCGGGTCCGCGGTGTACTGGACGCTGGTGCCGGCGGGTGCCGGGGTCGCGCTCCACAGGGGGAACACGGTGATCGCGCCGCGGCTGGTGCCGCGACCCACGTGCAGGTCGATCATGGTGGGGCCTCCTTGCCTGCGGCCTCGGTGACCGCATGGCAGAAGGCTGCCGAAACCGCCTCTGACCAGGGGGTTACCCGGGTAACCCCGCCCCCGTCACCGGACCTCGCGCCCGGGCAGCTGGTGGCTCATCCAGAGGTATGAGCCCAGCTGCTCCCAGGTCTGGAGAGCCGGCCCCCAGCGCTCCTTGTTGATCTTCTTCATCACCGCGTTGAGCTGGTTCTTCACCGACTGCTCCGAGGTCCCCAGGTTCTGCGCAGCCGCGGCGGTGATGTTGGCCGGCGTGGGCTCGCGGGTGACCAGGTGGCGGTAGGTGGTCTCGACGACCAGCCGCTGCTTGTCCGTGAGCTCGGCCGCGACGACGGCGTAGCGCGTGCCGACCCGGGGCAGGTCCGACTCGTCGACCTGGTCCCACCGCTGCTCGGCCCCCACCGCCGCGTCCGGCCCGATGACGACGGCGATGGACAGGAAGTCGTCGAGCTCGGGGAAGGTCAGGACGCTGGTGCCGCGCTGGAGCGCGACAGCCGCCCGGCGCGGGTAGAGCTGCTGGCTCATGCTCGAGTAGCGCACGTTCATGCGCGGGCTGGGCCCCACCTGCACGACCCAGCCGAGCTCGTACGGCAGGAACCGGCAGAGCTTCTGCGGTATCCACGAGCTCGGCAGGTGCAGGGCGTAGCCCGGTGTCCGCCCCGCCGACAGCCTTCCGTGCTCCGGCAGGGCCACCCACGGGCCGGGCTTGTACGTCCCCACCCTCACCTGCACGCGTCCCTGGAAGATCACAGCCGCCAGCCCGCTCACCATCACTCGAAGTCGTTCGGGACCGTCATCGGCAGGCCTCCGGTCGACGACACCGCGAACCGCATCCGCTGCTGCACGTCCAGCATCCACCCCTGGACCTCGCCCCAGCTCGACTCGTCCTGGATCTTCGGCCCCTCGAGACGGACCTCCATCCGGGCGCCGGTCTTGCCCGGCACGTGATCGAACAGGAGCGTTCCGGGTCCGAATGCCTCCTGAAGCGCAGGCTGGCGTCGCTCGAGCTCTGACAGCCGATGGCTGTTGACCCTGGCGTCCGTGTGCTGGAAGTAGAGCTCGCTGCGACACCCGAAGGTCGCGTACGAGATGCCCCAGCTCATCGACGTGGTGCCGGCGGGCATGCTCCACCAGTTCTGCGCGGGGGCGGTGGCACTCGTCCACTGCTTCGCCTTGAGTCGCGCCTCGAGCTGCTCCCAGAACCGCTTGTAGAGCGCCTGCACGGAGCTGGGCGAGGTCACTCCGGCCGCAGCGCTGGCGGCCTCCATCTTCGCGATCTTCTCCCAGTCGTTCGGCTTCACGACGAGCTCCATGCGGGGCGCCACCAACCGGTCGTCGCCACGTTCCATCCTCACCACGGACACCGCGATGCCGAAGAACCTGACATCAGGCACGGTGATGTCGTTCAACCATTCCAGAGCGGCCCGGTGCTGCTCCCGGAACCGCTCGGCTATCCACACGACGACCTTGGGGTCAGTGCCCCCGGCGTACGTCATGACCTGGCCCAGGTGCTGGTGGTCCGTGTCTCCGTACTGGTTCTCGACGATCACCTTGTCCTCCGAGCCTGCGACCTGCCCGATCAGGTCCAGGCTGAAGGGCCCCACGGAGTGCTCCTTGGCCGTCAGCTCGACCTCGATCCCAAGTGCCTCTGACAGGAGATCGGCATGGTCGAGCAGCCACGGGGTGAAGCCGCCAGGCTCCGTGGGCCAGGTCTCCTTGATGGAGACGGGCACGAGCCTGGAGATCGTGACGGCTGGCACGTGCCCCGCAGTCCCGTCGTTCGTCATGCTCACGAACCGACCAGTCCGCTGTAGATCGACTCGGGCAGCAACGACGCCGTCCGTAGGTCGAGCAGCCGGACCTTGGTGCCGCTCCCGGCGATCCCGTCCCTGACTGCTCGGACCCTGGGTGTCAGCCCGGGCTCGTCCGTCCGCCACAACGGGTGGACAAGGAGCACCGCACGCCTGCCTGACTCCAGGTGCACGAGCCCGTCCGTGTCCTCGATGCGAAGCTCGGCGAACGCTTCGCCAAAGGCGCGACCGAAGGACCGGGCGACCGACGAGGCGCCCGAGAGCCACCTGGACTCCGTCAACGGTCGACCCAGCGCGAGCTCAGCCACGTCCAGGGCCAGCCTCCAGTCGAGGAGCGGGTGGATGTGCCGGTTGTCGTAGGACCGCAGGCAGTCCGGGCAGGACGAGTCGCAGGCGGACGAGTGGCGCGGGGACGCCCAGCTGGCGCCCAGCTCGTCGAGCAGCGAGGTGACGACCCGCAGCAACCGGTCGGGCCGGCCCAGCTCTGAGGCGTAGCCGGCCCCGTTCTCCAGGGTGTCCGCGAGGAAGATGCCCGAGGTGACGAGGTCGCCCACCCTGCGGTGCTGCAGACCCACGGTGATCTCGTTCGAGTCGATGTCCAGCTCGGCCTGAGCACCCCGTCTGAGTGCCTCGGCGAAGGACGTCATGGCTGCCTGCCCGCTGACGCACTCGCGAAGGACCGCGACCGACCCGCCCTCGAGGTCGAGACCGTTGGGCAGGACCATGAGAGCATCCGTGACCCGGACCTCGCCGATGGCCGACTCGAAGCCTGAGCTCGGGTCGTCGCTGGCGACGTAGCTGCCGTCCTTCTCCTTGGCCCAACGGAACAGCCGACCAGCGTTGTCGTTGACGGTGAGCAGCTTGCCCTGGTCCATGACCCAGGTGTCCATGTTCCCGACGCGGTCCGGCACCGCCGGCGCCTCGACCCAGCCCAGCACGGGGCGGGATGCTGAGGTCGACACGTCGTCATCGCCCAGCCGGTCGTCCCGATCCCCTGTGCGGAAGCCCGCAGGCTGGTACATCGTGACGGTGGAGACGAGGTGCTTGCAGACCGGACACGACGTGACCGGTTCCTCCCCCTCGGAGGAGCGCGCGAAGGTGCAGCGCTCGCACCTGGTCAGCGAGACTCGGGCGCCGAGGGGGTTGGCCCGCTGCCCGAACCTGGCGAAGGTGGCCAGACCGTCGGCGGTGTAGACCCAGCCGTCGCTCACGACCTTCGAGCCCGGCGAGAACAGGGAGACCGCCATGGACAGCGGCCTCTGCGAGACCTCCACGGCCCTTTGCCCTCCGCCCGGGGTGTACCAGAGCTCCCTGACCCGGGTGGGGAACCCGAACATGGGGAGGATGCCAGCGTTCGCCAGTCGTTCCGAGAGCTCCCGGTGGGTGAGGAGCGGGTCCTCGCACGCCTGGTCGATGGCAGCGACCAGCCCCGACCGCATCCAGTCGACCAGGGCCTTCCGCACGTGGGTCTCCACACCGGTGTGGACGGCGAGCCGCTCGACCACGCGCGAGACCTCGCCAGATCTGCTGAGGAACAGGCCGACCTGGTCCCTGACCTGGTGCCACTGCTCCGCGTAGCCGAAGGATCCGTGCACGGAGCCACTTCCTCGCGGCTTGTCCGCCAGCAGGGCGAACGCCTGCCTGAGGACCTCCGCCGTGGCCACGCGGCGCAGGATCGCCTCGCGTTGCATGTCCAGGAACGGTTGGGGCGGGACCTCGCCGGTGATCCGCATGCTCTGCCCGAAGTAGTAGTCGTCGTGCGAGCGGTCCCTGCACAGCGTCGCCGCGTAGGAGAACGGCTGTCCCTGTCGGCCTGCGCGACCGACACGCTGCTGGTAGTTGAACCGCTGCGGCGGCATGTTGGCCATCACCGTGCTGCTGAGCGAGCCGATGTCGACACCCACCTCCATCGTGGTGGTCACGCTCAGCACGTCGATGGGAGTAGTTCGAGCGTTCTCCCGTGGGGGCGGCAGCAGAGCCCGCCGGAACCGACGCTGCCGGTCACGCGCCTTCTTGGGTGGGCTCGTCTGACCGGTCAGCTCTGCCACGTTCATGCGAGCCGGCCGGAGCTTCGAGAGGCTCACGTAGTAGTCGCCCTCGGCCAACGGCTCCACCGCGGAGGGGTGCAGCGTCCCGCGGCACTTCTCGCGCACGCACGTACCTGCCGACCCGTGGAGGTGCCTGGTCGAGCAGACGTCGCACACCCAGACCGTGTCGCCGTGCGCCCGCACCCCGATCGCGAGACCCGGCCGGTCGAGGGGGAGCGACTGAGCCTCGAGGAGAGGGCTCACCCATGCAGTCAGCAGGTCCTCGACGCGCTCCGCGGTGAGCGCTCCCCCGGCAGCGACGCGAGCCACGTAGTCCTTGACGCGCCGCGGCCGAGCCTTGCTGTCCGCGCTGTGACCGGGTGACCACCGGTTGCTGAGGCCGTACAGGCGGAGCACCGAGCACACCACCTCGTTCTCGACGGGCTCGAGATCCGCGGTCCCGGTGAGGGCGAGGTGACCGACCAGGCTCATCTCGAGGTCTCGGCCCCGCCCACCGAGGAACGCGTCGCCCAGGGCCATGATCAGCAGCCGCCGCTGACGCTCCGCCTGCGACTTTCGAGTCATGTCGTCAGCCGGCAAGGGGTCCCACTCCCCGGGGACCGGAGGGTCGTAGAGCACGTGCCAGGGGGTCTCGTCGTCGTGCAGGTACTGAGCCGAGGCCCTCTGCCCACCCGGCGGCACCCCCAGCCTCACGAGCTCTCCCACCAGGGACTCGACCAGGTTGGGCCACGAGGTCACAGCGTTGTCGGCTCGCAGCTCCTCGAACTGCTTGACCATCAGCTCGTCCTCGGCAGTGCCCACACCGAGCGCGATGCGCTGGTAGGCGACCGCCTCCTGCTGGTGCACCACGCCCAGCTGGCCCCAGATCGCCATGTCCGCAGGGTCGAGGCGCCCCGGCACACCCCCCGACCGGAGCAGCCTGACAACCTCGTCGTCCTTCGCCAGCTCACGACGCAGGAGCTGCCGCACCAGGTCGGCGAAGCCGTTCTCGCCGAGGCCCATGGCGGTCTTCGCCGCGTCGTCCCTGCTGTCCGTGAAGACGATGGTGCGCTCGGTCTCGTCGGTGGCGGACACCGCCCGCACCATGCGGGACACCAACAGCTGCACTGCTTGGTGCAGGCCTTGCGTGTGAGCACGTACGGGCGACCTCACGGCCCCGTGGGCGATCTTGTCCTGCCTGTCGGCGTGGTGGCACGAGGGGCACCTGCTGGGCAGCGCCGGTGCGTGCCAGCCGTCCGGCCCGCCCTGGGCCCGCAGGGTCACTCCCGTGGCTTCTCCCCGTGAGGCGGGAGCGAGGTAGCCCAGCCGCGGGTGCAGCTCGACCGGGGCGAAGGCGAAGGCGACCTTGCTCCCCCCGGGGCCGGGGTGCTCCCACCGCTCGGTCGAGTCGACCCCGGGCGCGTACCAGGCGTAGGCGCTGCGTGGTCGTCGAAAGACCGGCAGCTCGAGCTCAGCCTCCGGTTCCGCCGGCGTGGTGGCGAGGTACTCCCCGCCGTCCTGCGAGCTGACGACCCACCCTCCTAGCCCGACCTCGCCACAGTGGTCGCAGTACAGGAGGTCGAGGACGCGCGCACCGCAGGGGACGCCGTCCAGGTCGGCGGAGCAGAGCTGGCGAGGAGTCGTGTACAGCCGGCCGATCCTCCGGGACCCGTCGTTCTCCGGGACACCGGGGCAGGACGGGTCGCTGCACGCCCAGATCCCTCGCATGGAGCGGAGCAGGAGGTGTGCCCTGAACGGCACCTGGCCGTCCGATCCACGCCCCAGCAGCTCGAGAAGGTCGTCGAGAAGTGACTCGTCCGCCCCGGGGCCGAGGAGCCGACGTGCGACCAGGCTCAGCGGTGTGGCGCGCAGCGGACCGGAGTCGTCGTCCCCGCGGCACGAGGCGGCGACCGCTCGGTCGAGCCCAGCCACCTGACCTGACTGGAGAGCGCCGCGAACGTCCTGCGGCTGCACCGGGATCGACGCGTCGGGCACGAGGGGCTGTCCAGAGATGGGCCGGAAGGTCTCGGCGGGTGCCCCGAAGAAGCCCTCCAGGTAGTCGCCCCTGTCCTCGTCGAGCGACGCGGAGGTGGCCACGATGCTCAGCTGGGGGTCATCGGGCTCCAGGCCGAGCCGGTCGCACAGGTTGCGAACGATCATCGCGACCTCAGCCCCCTGCGTCCCCCGGTACAGGTGGAGCTCGTCCACCACGAGCGTGAGCACCCGCGAGCGGTCCTCGGCGAGCCAGTCACGGGTGCGCTGGAAGATGGGCTGCTCCCGCTCGCGCATCAGCATCACGTTGAGCATCGAGTAGTTGGTGACGAGGACGTCAGGCGGCGACGCGATCATGTCCCAGCGCGTCAGCATCTCACCGGCGCGGGGGTCGCTCAGCTGGGCGTCGAGCTCCTCGTCCGTGCTCCCGACCTCGTCGCGCTCCGCCACCATCTCCCGGAGCTGCTCGGCTGCTTCCTTGACCTTGGCGTTGGCCCCTCCACGGACCGGCACCTCGCCCGTGCCGATCGTGGCCCCCGTGTACCGCCCGAACCACAGGTCGGGCCCCCCGAGCGACGTCATTCGCCGGAGGGACCTCCGCAGCCGGCTCATCTGGTCCTCGACGAGCGCGTTCATCGGGTACAGCACGATGGCCCGGACCGCGGCAGGACGGCCTGGCGGCCTGCTCGGCGCCCAGGACCCGGCGTCCCACCACGGGTTCGCACGACCGTCCTGCTTCCAGGACCTGGACTCGATGAGCAGCCGCGCGAGCACTGGCAGCAGGAAGCTCTCCGTCTTGCCCGAGCCGGTCCCCGAGGTCACCACGGGGTGGCGCTTTCCCTTCCAGCCTCGCAGGGAGGTCACCAACGAGTCAGCCTGGTGCTGCCGCAAGGACATCTCCCGCGCAGGCAGGCCGAACAGTCCTCGGGTGAGCAGATCCATCTCGCTCTCGGAGAGGCCCACCAGCTGCGCGGCCTCCAGGGCCGGGACCGTGCCGGGATACGGGAGCACCGGCTCGAGGAGAGGCTCCTGGAACAGCACCCCCGGTTGCTCCAGGAGCCGACGTCGCTCGTCGGCTATGTTCCGGTCCCGGAGCCAGAAGGCTGTGTCGACGTAGCTGAGGACTGCGGTCTGGACCTCGTCGAGGACCTGGCGGGGCGGGGGGACGTGGGTCATTCGGTGATGCCTCTCGAGGGGTGCGTCAGTGCGTGAGGAGGTGCTGGAGGGCACGGGCAAGCTCATCCGGCACGTCCTCGTAGTGGAGCAGCCGAGCCTTGCGCTCGGCGACGGGTGGGAGACCGGACGCGGCGACCACCACGCGGCCGTACAGGCCCGGGAGGTCCGCGCCGAGCGGCACGGTGAGTCGTCGGGCCTCGGGGTGCCACGCGACGAGCGAACGTCCCACGAGATGTGCAGCCAGGTGCTTGCTCAGCTGCACCGTCGAGCGGGCCCAGGTGCCTGCCTCCACGTCGGACGGCGCCCTGAACAGGTCCGTGGTCGCGAACTTGCGCACCCGGTAGGCACCGGCGTCGTGCGCCCCGTCGGCCTGCCGCCAGGTGTTGTCGCTGACGGCGAACTGCGTGACCTGGCCCACCGGAAGGTTGGTCGTCCTCGGCAACGACCTGAGGACCTCGCTGAGCGGCGGCAGCACCTGGACGAGGTCGCGCCAGGCGGTGTCGACGACGCTCACCCCTTGCTCGACCACCGTGGGGGTGCGGAGCTGCTCCGCGCCCAGGTCCACGAAGTAGCCCGTGACCCCCTCGGTGGACGGGCACTCGTCGAACTGGGCCCCCCGGCGGCTCAGCTCCTCCCCGACCAGCGTGTACAACGCCGTTGGCCAGAACCCGCCGAAGAGGGTCCCGTGCTCGGTCCCGACGAGGCTGGTGGGGGCGACCTCCCACGCGACGGGCTCCAACGTCCGCGCATCACGCCGGACGTCCAGGTGCCCCAGCACCTCCAGCGTGCGCGCCACCTGGTCGACGAAGAGCCCCGAGGGCTCGACCTGGAACAGGATGCGCTCCAGCTGGGCCCACGAGCCTCGCCCTGTGTGGAGGAGCGCGTCGAACGCGGTCGTCAGGTCGTTGTCCGAGTCGCGTCGCGGAGGCAGCTCCGTCACGTCGTGTCGGGTGCCGGCGGGACCGGCGGTCACCTCCAGCTTGACTGCCTGCCTGTGGCCAGTGGGGTACAGCCGTCGCATCCCGCACCCGAGGCACTCTCCCCAGGTGCGGCTCTGGACGGGCCGGCCGTTCCGGTAGTCCGGGGTCTCGACGTGGACTCGGTGCCTGCCCGTGTAGAGGCACGAGCTCGGGTCGACCGTGGTCAGCCGGACCTCGACCTCCGGCCGGTGGCTCCGGGGGCCCTCGCCCGCGCGCCACCACGGTGCCGCGGGAGGAAGGTCCTGCAACCCGTCAGGAGCCGACCTGCGCTCGCCGTCGACCACGTGCCCGGAGACCCTGGCGCCGCGCGGCCCCTCGACTCCCAGGACCCCTGCTCCACCCGCCGTGTAGGACACCCCCGCAGCGCGGGACCACTGCCGGCGGTCCGGGGTGTCCGAGGAACGTAGGCGCACCGTCGACGCCGTCAGCGGGTCCTTCTTCCCACGCGCCAGGAGCTCGACCCGGTAGTCACCGTCGGCGAGGTCGAGGTCGGCCATGGACCTGACGAGCAGGGCGCCGTCGCTCACCCACTCCTCGAGCACGGTCTCCGGGTCCTGGACGTCCCCGTCCTCGAAACGGCCGAGGTCGATGACCCGGACCACGAAGCCGTTGGCGCTGTCGCTGATGGCCCGGATCTCCGGGGGACCCCACACGTGCCACTTGCTCCGCAGCTGCCCAGGTAGGGCGAAGCCCCCGGCCAGCTTCAGCGAGCTGGAGGTGAGCGGGACCAAGGGCTGGAGGTCGTCCACCCTGTCCTGGTGGACCAGGTCACCCACAGGCGTCATCACCTGGACGCCCTCCACACGGGACCAGTCGTCAGGCTGTCCCGGCAGGGGGTCCGAGACCACCCACCCTGGACGAGCGACCTGGACCAGCACCTCAAGGAGGCGCGGCCGGACGCTGTCGTGGACCAGCAGCTGGACGTCCTCGCCCAGCATCACCTGCGGGGCCTCCACCCACTGACGGGTCAGGGCGTCCTCACGGAAGAGGACCAGGCGCTTGGGCTTCCTCTCCGCGCTGGCCCCGGTCAGCGAGTCCTCGAGCCGCAGGAGCCCCCTGAGCGCGTCCGCCGGGCTCACGGACGACCCTCTGCCGATGCTGAGGCTGCCGGGCAGGTCAGGCACGAGGTCGACGGCCACGGGGGGCTCCGCCGTGACGATCTTCGCCTCCCGAGGCTCGTCCGCCCGGGGGAACCTCACCTGGATACCGAGACCGAGCCTCTTGCGCGGGAACGTGTCGATCTTGAGCGTGAGCTGGATGCCAGCCGCAGCCGGCCTGGAGCCAGGCCCGCCACCGACATGGCCGACGTGCTGCCTCCCGCGCCCGTCCCACGTGCTGAGCGCGACCGAGGTCGACTGGGCGATCCGCTCCCGCGCGTCCTTCTTCTGCCAGAGCTGGAAGAGCCCGCCCGAGACTGGGCAGGGCACCTGGTGCATCCAGGTGTCGATCAGCCCGGTCAGCTCCGAGGGCGGCAGCTCTGCTCCCGGCGCCAGGCCGAACTGCGTGAAGAAGTCCTTGAGGTTCTCCCGGTCCGCGCTGCGGACCAGCGCCTGCGAGACCGTCAGCCCGACGAACCGATGGCTCAGTGCGAACGCCGTGGGCATGCCACGGGCACCGTCCTGGTCGACGAGCCACCGGTTGAGGTGTCCCCACCAGAGCTCCGCGACCCGGCGGTACGCCTGGTCCACCGACTTGTCCCCGGGCCTGCCCAGGACGGTCTGGAGCCGTCCGAGGAAGTTGCTGCTCGACATCCCGTCGGCCGCCGCCATCTGTTCCGCCGCCTCGCAGAAGACAGCCAGGACGCCGAGGAACGGGGGGACGGTCCGCCGTCCGGAGCCGACCCAGCGCGCGAGCTGCCGCTCGTGCGCGTGGAAGACCGCGCTCGGGCCCCCTACGCCGAGGGTGGACCGGACGGAGTCCGCGAGCCGGGCCCGCACGTCCTCGACGGGAACGTCCATGACGAGGCCCAGCTGCTCGACAGCCTCGTCCTCGAGGTCGAGGTAGACGGGCTGCGGGTCGTCGACCTCGGGGAACAGGACCTCGGCGATGGCCTCGTTCCAGGACAGGTACTCGCTCCAGGCGTCAGTGATGACCTTGCTCACGATCCTGGACTGTAGGTC
The DNA here is from genome assembly GCF_004919085.1 of Nocardioides sp. GY 10127. Classification (GTDB taxonomy): domain Bacteria; phylum Actinomycetota; class Actinomycetes; order Propionibacteriales; family Nocardioidaceae; genus Nocardioides. The sequence goes on from NZ_STGL01000003.1 coordinate 673,447, forward strand.
GGCCCACTGACAGGGGCGCCTGGACCCGACATTTACCCGCCCGACTGGTCCAGATGTCTTCCTGGCCGGATGAGGACGCGGTGTCAGGAATCTCGCAGCAGCCACGTTCCGGACCGTCCCACCTGCCAGGAGGGCTACAGTCGCGCGGCCAGCGCACAGATCATGGAGCACCCTTGTCGTCACCCGTCAGCCTCGACGTCCGCACCTCCGGCTTCCTCAGCTACGCCCTCGCCCACAACGGCGCGCCGTTCCTCGACGTCTCGGTGACGAACGCCGGGGCGCCGCTCGTCGGAGCCGTCCTGGTCGTGGGGGTCGCCGACGCCGAGGGTCCACTGAGCGACGTCGCTCGCCTCAGCCTGGACCTGCCCACCGGCACCGTGGCGACACCTGCCCGTGCCCACGTCCGGCTCGACCCGGCCGCGCTGCTCCAGGTCGACGAGAGACGACCGGGCACGGTGCGCGTCAGCCTCCAGCACGAGGGCAGGCAGCTGGTGTCCGTGGACGAGGCCGTGACGGTGCTGGCCCCGAGGCAGTGGCTGCGCGTGGGTCGCGACCTGTCGATGGAGATGCTCGCCGCGCACGTGCAGCCCAACGACCCCGCCGTCGAGGAGCTTCTCGCGGAGGCCTCCGAGATCCTCCAGCAGCGCACCGGCAGCGGCTCGGTGCAGGGGTACCAGTCCGGGCCCGAGCGAGCTCGCCTGATCGTCGACGCCGTGCTCGACGCGGCCGTGGCACGCGACATCCACTACACCAACCCGCCGGCCAGCTGGCACGAGAAGGGCCAGAAGGTCCGCACCCCCGCCGAGGTCCTGGAGGGTCGTGCCGGCACGTGCCTCGACACCACGACCACGCTCGCGGCGGCGTTGGAGCAGGCGGGGCTGTTCCCGCAGATGTGGGTCGTCCAGGGGCACGCGTTCCTCTCGTGGAGCACGGAAGAGGTCTCGCTGGAGAGGACCGTCACCACGGACCTCAACCTGGTCACCAACCTCGTGGACACCGGAAGGCTGCGGCTCGTCGAGACCACCCTGGTGCCCGGAGGCGGGCCGGTCGACTGGCAGGCCGCCCACGAGCGCACCCGTCGGAAGTGGCTGGTGGAGCGACGCGACGACGTCCTGGCCGTGGTGGACGTCGTCGCCGCCAGGCGCAACGGCATCGTGCCTCTGCCCGCGCGCCGCGTGCAGCAGGACGGCGCCGTGACCGTCCACGAGTACCACGCGGGCCAGCACAGCACCGCGATCCAGCTGCCCACCAGCCGTCGCCGGCCGGCCCAGGACGCCACGAACGTGCCCCGCCGGGTGCAGACCTGGAAGAGCGCCCTGCTCGACCTCACCCTGCGCAACCGGCTGCTGAGCTACAAGCCCGCCAGTGGCCTGGCCCTCCGGGTGCCCGACGGCCGACTGGCGGACCTGGAGGACCTCGTGCACGCCGAGGTCCCGGTCACGCTCGCTGCTCGCGACGCCCTCGACGAGGTCCACCTCGCACGTGGGCTCGGCAATGCCTTCGACCTGCCCGACCACGTCCTGTCCGAGGAGCTCTCCAGGCACCGCGTCCTCCACGTGGATCTGTCCTCCGAGGCGTACCAGAAGACGCTCGCATCGCTGGCCAACAAGGCGCGCACGGGGGTCGAGCAGACGGGCGCGAACAACCTCTACCTGGCCCTCGGCATGCTGCACTGGACCTACCGGGACCCGAACGGCACGGCCTCGTCGACGCGGGACCTTTCCTCCCCGCTCATCTTGGTCCCCGTGCGCCTCGTGGCACGCGACCGCGGACGCACCTACCAGGTCGTGGTCGACGACTCCGGTCTGAGCACCCCCAACTACTGCCTGTTCGAGAAGCTCAAGCAGGACATGGGGGTCGACCTCACCGGCCTCTCCCAGCTGGAGGCCGACGAGCACGGCGTCGACGTCTCCGGAGCCTTCCAGCGGGTGCGCGAGCAGCTGCTCGAGGCGGGGATGGACGCCCGTGTCGAGGAGTCCGCGCAGCTGGCGCACCTCGACTTCGCGAAGTACCGCCTCTGGAAGGACCTCGACGACCACTGGGAGCAGCTGCTGGAGAACCGCCTGGTCCGGCACCTGGTCGAGACTCCGACGGAGGCGTTCGAGGACGCCGTCCCGGCGGACCGTCAGGTCGGGGACCTCGACGCGCTCGACGCGCTCTGCCCCATCCCGGCGGACGCCTCGCAGCTCGAGGCGGTCGAGGCCGCGGTGGCCGGGGAGACGTTCGTCCTCGAAGGCCCGCCCGGCACCGGCAAGTCCCAGACGATCACCAACCTCCTCGCCCGGGCGGTCGCCAGCGGCAAGCGGGTCCTCTTCGTCGCCGAGAAGCGAGCGGCGCTGGACGTCGTCTCGGCGCGCCTGCGCTCGGTGGGGCTGGAGCCCTTCTGCCTGGACCTGCACGACAAGGGGGCCAAGCCGGCCGAGGTCCGGTCGCAGCTGCGCGCCGCCCTGGCGCACGAGGTCCTGCTCGATGCTGAGGGCCTCGAGACCGACAGGGACGACCTCCGTGCAGCCCGCGGGTCGCTGCTCCGCTACCACGAGCGGCTCCACGAGCGGAACCTCGCTGGGCTCTCCTACTACGCCGCGCGCGAGAAGCAGCTCTCCCGCGGCGAGGACGAGCTCACGCTGCAGGTCCCGCGGTCCTTGCTGACTCAGCCGCCCGCCGTCCACGACGTCCTGCGGGAAGCCATCAGGTCGGTCGCCGAGACCGACCCCGGGCACCCGGTGCGGAGGGCGTGGGGGTTCGTCACCCGGGTCGACACCTCGGAGACGACGTGCGGGCCGCTGGTGCGGGCAGCCGCGGAGCTGGACGCCGCTACCGCCGCGCTCGGGGCCGACGCAGAGCTCGCGCGACTCGTCGGCTCTGCTGGGGGCTCGGCGGAGGTCCGGTCGCTCGCCTGGCTCCTGTCCCACGGGCTCACCGACCCCGCGCTCCTGGCCACCACGCAGGACGTCGCGTGGCAGACCACCCGCGCCGACCTGCTGCGCGCTCTCGAGTCGTTCGCTGGCACCAGCCTCCCGGGCACCGAGAGGACGACGCCCGACGTGCTGGGCCTGCCGCTGGAGGAGCTCCACGCCCGTGCCGTCGAGGCGGCCGAGTCCAGCATCTTCGGTCGCGGCAAGCGACTCTCCGCCGTCCTGGAGGACCTCGCACCCGTGCTGGTCCCGGCCGCCGAGGTGAGGCCGAAGGAGCTGCCGGCCCTGCTGGCCAGCCTCGTGAACGCCCAGCACGCGGCACGGGAGATCGCTGCTCGGGCCAGCGCGCTGCCCGGGATCGTCCTTCCCGAGGGCTGGAACCCTCTGCGCGGGGAAGACCTGGCCAGCGTCCGGGAGCGTGCCGAGCTGCTGCACCAAGGCGGTGCCTGGCTGGCGAGCGACGACGGCTTCTGCCTCGCCGCCCGCGAGTGGCTGGGCCGTCTGCAGTCGGGGGCGGCCACCGTGCCGGACGACGTCGCCGCCCGGCTCGTCGCCCTGGCCGAGGCCGTGGAGCACCTCGTCGCCGAGGCGGGGCCGGGTGCGGAGCTGGAGGTCGAGAGGTGGCGCGGGGAGGAGGGTCTCCTCGATCGGTGGACGACGACGTCACCGGGGCGCGGCCAGGGTCAGCCCGAGCCGCAGACCCTCGTGCGCTGGACGGCCTTCCTCGCTGCGATCGACCCCTTGCGCCAGCACGGTGTCGCGGACACCTGGCGGCTGCTGCGCGAGCAGGGCGACGTCGAGGGCGCGACGCACGGCTGGGAACGCGGCCTCGCCCAGGTCTCGCTGGTCGAGCGCGCGCAGGCGACCGGCATCGACGGCTTCGACGCAGCCCGCCACGAGCGGTCCGTCGCCCAGTTCTCCCGCTCGACGGCCAAGGTGCGCCAGCACCTGCGGGACGTGCTGCCGCACGACGTGAAGAAGGCGCGCCCCTTCGACCCCGAGCGGGCGCGGGGACGCGTCGGCGAGCTCAGCTACCAGCTCGGGCTCTCTCGCGGCGGCCTCGGTGTGCGCGCCCTCATGGAGCAGTTCGGCGACCTGGTCACGCAGGTCATGCCCTGCGTGCTCGTCAGCCCGGACTCCGTCGCACGGTTCTTCCCCGTCGGCGGCACGACGTTCGACCTCGTCGTCTTCGACGAGGCGTCCCAGGTCCGGGTCGCGGACGCCGTCGGCGCCATGGGCCGGGGACGCGCCGTCGTCGTGGTGGGTGACAGCAAGCAGATGCCCCCCACGCAGGTCGGCGTCTCGGCCGTGCAGGACGCCTCGCTCGAGGACGAGGAGCCCGACGAGGTCGACGGTGACGAGGGGCCGGTCGTCTCGCGCGCCCCGGCCGAGCAGGAGTCGATCCTCTCCGAGGCCGTGGCTGCGCGCGTCCGCCGACGCACGCTGACATGGCACTACAGGAGCCAGGACGAGAGCCTCATCGCGTTCTCCAACGCGCTCTACTACGGGGACGAGCTCTCGACCTTTCCCTCGCCCACGACCCCCGCCACGGCAGCGACCAGGGGCCTCGGCATCAGTCTGCGCAAGGTGGACGGCACCTTCCTGCGCAGCGGCAAGGGCGCTGCGCTGAGGACCAACCCCGTCGAGGCCGAGGCGATCGTCGCGGAGGTCCTCGACCGGTTCTCCGACAGCCCCGACGAGGTGCCGTCCGTCGGCGTCGTCACCTTCAACGCGCAGCAGCGCGCCCTGGTCGAGCAGCTCCTCCGCGAGGCTGCTGACGAGCGGGTGGCCGAGGCTCTCGACGCCCCCGACGGCCTGTTCGTGAAGAACCTGGAGAACGTGCAGGGCGACGAGCGGGACGTCATCCTGTTCTCCACAGCCTTCAGCGTCAACGAGAAGGGCGTGCTCCCCGGCAACTTCGGCCCGCTGTCACGGGCCGGCGGTGAGCGGCGCCTCAACGTCGCCATCACCCGCGCCCGCAAGCAGGTCGTGCTCTTCACCTCCTTCGACCCCGGCCAGATGCCGGTGAAGGAGGGGTCCTACCAGGGCATGCGCGACCTGCAGTCCTACCTCGAGCTCGCGGCCCGCGGCGCGGAGAGCTGGCAGGCCGGCAAGGGCTTCGAGCGACGCCAGACGGACCGGCACCGCGACGACGTGGCGGACGCGCTGCGCGCCCGCGGGCTCGTCGTCCGGACCGACGTCGGCCTGTCCGACTTCCGCGTCGACCTCGCGCTCAGCCACGCCGAGGCTCCTGACGAGCTGCTGGTCGCGGTGCTGCTGGACGGTGACAAGTGGGCCGCGCGACGCACGGTCGGCGACCGGGACGGGCTCCCCGTCGAGGTCCTGCGCAACCTCATGGGCTGGCCGGGCGTGGAGCGGGTGTGGCTGCCGACGTGGCTCCAGGACCGGGAGGGTGCTCTCGACCGCCTGGTCGACGCAGTCGAGCACGCCCGAGGAGGGGAGCCCCTGCCGGCCGACGAGCCGCAGCCGGTCGATGAGGAGGTCGCGCTCGTGCAGGCGGCGACGAGCGGGGACACCGGTGCCCTCGCTGCCTTGGAGGACCTGGTCGACGCAGCGATCGAGCGGATCGCGCACGAGGCCCCCCCGGTGCCTCTCGCACCCGCACCCGAGCGGGCTCCCTCGGACCTGCCTGGCCAGGTCTCCTGGAGGCCCTTCGAGCCGCGCGCCGAGGGTGACCGGGAGGTCCTGGACTCGCTGCCCTCCCGCTGGGCCTCCCTCCTCGTGGAAGGGGTGGCTCGCGACGTGCTGGAGGCCGAGGGACCGGTGCAGGCCGAACGGCTCGCACGGCTGGTGGCCGCGTCCTTCGACCTGGGCAGGGTGAGCGCCAAGCGCCAGGCGGCGATCCTGGCGGTGGCGCCGGGTCGCGTCGACGAGGACGGCTTCGTCTGGCCCCGCGACCTGGACCGGGAGCACTGGGCCGACTTCGCGCTGCCAGGTCCGGGCGGGAGCCGGCCGGTGGCACAGGTGAGCCTGCGGGAGCTGGGCAACGCGATGGTCGCGCTGTGCGCGGTCTCCGCCGGTGTCCGCACCTCGGACCTGCCCCTGGAGGTGCTGCGCCTCTTCGGCGGCACCCGGATGACTCCCGCCGCCTCAGCGCGGCTCGAGGCGGGGGTGGCGCACGCCGTGGCGCACGGCCGCCTGAAGGAGGACGCTTCGGGCTACCTGCACGCGACGTGAGCCACCGCCACGGCAGGCAGGTCGACGTCGGCGGCCTCGCGCGACCAGGCCCCGAGACCGCGGGCTGCTCGTGGTCCGAGGCACCCAGATCGCTCCTCAGCCTTCCGCGACCGCGTCGAGCACCCCGTCCAGACCGGCCGACACCCATGCCTCCAGCGGCGCGGGCCTGCCGTCGGCCAGCCCCATCACCGCCACTGCACCTCGGAGACGCAGCCGGGCCTCTCCGTCGGTGAGCGCGTAGACGAAGAACCCGGCCAGGTCGTTCTCCGGGGCGGCTCCTGGCGGCTGGAGGTCGTCCCCCAGCGCGAGCACGACCTCGCTGGCGTCGTCGGGCCGGTGCAGCACCAGCTCCTCGCAACCGAGCCTCCGCTCCAGCCACGAGGGGCTCGGGACGTGAGGAAGCCAGGTCACCGAGCCGTCCGGGTCGAGGATGGCCACGGCCCGGTCCTCCTCCACCAGCGAGAAGACGTCATGGACGGCCTCGGGGGCGAACGGCTCGCTGCCGGACATCACCACGTCCGCCATCTCGCGCACCATCAGCTCGGAGGTGGCGCACCGCTGGTAGACACGCTCGAGCAGCCTCCCTGCCCTGGCGTCGTCGTACGGGGCAGCCAGCTGCGCAGCCACGTTGTCGGCCAGAACGCCGGAGAGGTCTCGGGAGAGTCGGTCGACACGGACCACCTGGACGATCCCGGTGCTGGCGTCGACGAGCACCGTCCTCAGGACGAGACACCCCTCGTCGTCCAGCCTGACCCGTCCCCGGAGGTCGGCGTTCAAGCGGTGCGCCTCGAAGGGCGTGTCGCACCACGGCTCCTCGCCGAACTTGAACGCCACGACCAGCTGGAACGGCCGCAGGTCCACCGCCGCCATGGCCAGCGGGCCGTACCGGTGCTGGTGCACCTCCTCGGCGGAGACGCCGGGGACGAACCGCACCAGCTCCGTGAGCCTCGGGCCGAGGCGCAGCTGGTCCGTGTGCGGCCAGCTCGTGCGAGTCGGGTCGTACAGCTCGCCGACGACCACGCTGCTCACTCGCGCTCCCCGACCACGAGGTTCGGCTCCAGGCCGGTTCATGCTCCCTCGTCCTGCCCCTCGGGCCCCACGTCGTCGTGCACGTGGGTCAGCGTAGGCGAGGGCCCCCACCGGTTCAGCCGAACAGCCGACCTTGGTCGTCCGAATCTGACGACTCCTCCACCTCCACCGGGGCGTCCCACCACGCCGGCGCTGAGGCGGGGGCGCTTCTCCACCCCTCGACCTCGACGTTGGAGTGCGCGAGCACGACGAACGGGATCGCGAGCTCCGCGAGCGCGGCGCCGCCGTGGTAGCCCTCGCTGCGCTGCTTGTAGCGCAGCCGCTCCCCCACGGCCGCGACGACGTCGCCGTCGCCGAGCAGGACCCGCGGGCCGGCCAGACGGACCTCGTCCTCGCCCACGTCGGCCCCGGCGCCCGCGCGCCAGCGAGCTCCCGCGCCGGAGCGCTGGAACAGCACGTCGGCGCCCGGCCCCTGGTCGACCACGTGCCCGTGGTCGGAGGTGAGGACGACGGCGCGACCCATCGTCCGGGCGCCCTCGAGCAGCGGACCGAGGTGGCGGACGGCGTCGACGGTCCACCGGGTGCGGGCGGGATCGCCGCCGGAGAGCGAGTCGTCGACCCCGTTGAGGACGACGACCACGACCTGGTGCTCCCCGGACTGCACGGTGGCGCGCACCTCGTACGGCAGCTGCTCCCCGGGCGTGCTCTCGAGGTCGCCCAGGTGCAGGACGACGGTCCCTCGCCCGAAGGCGTCCTCGACGCCGGTCCGCTCCTCGCGCTGGGTCCCGCGTGCCCGCCTGCCCGTGAGCAGGCTGGTCCGCGAGACCTCGGTGACGGTCGGCAGCCCGGCCAGCAGGGCGGCGCGCTGGGGTGCCGCGTCGGGTCGCAGCTCGCGCCACCCGCGCGACTGCGCGGACATGACGAGCTCGGCGGCCACCGCGGCCGACATGCCGTCGACCACGACCAGGAGCACCGGCTGGACGCTGCGCAGCGGGCGCACCAGCCGCTCGGCTGCCTCCTCGACAGGCACGACGCCGCCGGGCGGGGCGTCGTCGCGAACGGAGGCCGCGAGCTGCGTCGCAGCCGCACGGTCCTGGGCGGAACGCAACGCGCTGGCGGCCTGGTGCACGGTCGCGAGACCGGCAGCCACCCGGCCGTCGGCGACGCCGTTCGCGACCACCTGGCGGGCGAGGTCCACCCACCCGCCGCCGGCGACGTGGCCGACGAGCGCGGCGCCGAGGTCGCCGGCCGGCTCCGGTCGGGTGGCCAGCCAGCGGACGAGCCGGACCGCCATCCGGACCGCGGCGGACGCCGGGTCCTCGGACGCCAGGACGTGCCGTGCCACCCGCGCGTGCGCGCGCTCGACACGTGCCACCCGCGCCGACGTCGGCTGGCCGGCTGCCTCGGCGAGCGCGTCCGCGCACTCCTGGAGCCGCACCAGGAGGCCCGAGGGCAGCAGGTCGCTCTCGGCCACAGCCTGCTCCAGGCGCAGCTGGCGCGCCTCCTCGTCGGCATCGGCGAGCACCTGGGCGGCAACGGCCGGCCGGGTGGCCAGCTGCCGCAGCGTCCACCCCTGCGCGAGCTCGGCCCAGGCGCGCAGCTCGTGGTCGCCGAGGGCGGGCTGCCCGAGCCGGGCGCTCACCGACCCCTTGGCGAAGCCGCCGCCGGCAGCCTGGAGCGCGAGGTGGGAGACCAGGCCCAGCACGACGGCGGCCGGGCCCTCGCCCTTCTCGGCGAGACGCAGGACGGGTCGGACGGCCGGGCCCGCGCGCTCGACGAGCCACCTCACCAGGGAGGCTCGCACCTCCTCGGGCAGGTCGCGCAGCGCGAGGCCGCCCTCGGGGCGGGTGCTCCAGTCGAGGATGCCTGCGGCGTCCACCTCGCGGGGCGTGCCGAGCACGTGGGTGGTGAGGCAGCGCAGCGCGTGGTCCCGCGTCACGATCCCGGACGCCGGGGGCGGCCAGCCCTCGGCCGGCGCCATCTCCAGCAGGGCCTGCGCCACCGGCGCGCCCTCGCGAACCAGCAGCGGGTCGACCGCTCCCGAGCGGGTGACGCGGAAGGCCAGCGACACGGCGTCCCAGGGCTCGGGCCGCACGACCTTGGCGCGGTGCGCCCGGGCGAGCAGGTCGGAGCCGAGCTCGGCCTCCTCCAGGTCCGTCAGGACGAGCAGCCGCTCCCCCGCGTGCTGGCCGATCAGGTCCAGGACGGCGAGGGGCGAGGTGGCGGTGCACACCCGCACGGGGCCGCTCGGGCCGGCGAGCAGGTCGTCGCCCGTCCAGGTCGGCCGCCCCCGGAGCAGGACGAGGTCGGGCGCCTCGTGCCGGGCGTCGGCGCCCCAGGCGCTGTCGACGACGGCCCGGACGTCCCGCGGCCCGAGCTCGGGTGCCTGGCTGCTCACTCGGTCGGCTCCCAGGTGATGCGCAGGCGTCCGTCGCCGAGGGCGGCACGGATCTCGTCGAGCACCCGCTCCACGCTGTCGGCGTCGACCTCGCGCACCTGTGCCCCCGGCCGAGGCGGGACAGGCGGGGTGACGGGCGGGCTGACAGGCGGGCCAGGAGGGGTGACCGGCGGCGGCGGTGCCGTGGTCAGCAGCCGCACCGCCTCCCGGTCGAGCGCCGCGAGACCGGTGACGACGGAGGCGGCCAGCTCGTCGTGGGCGAGGAGGTCGCGCGCGCGGCCGAGGACGTCGCGGGCACGGTCGGCACGCTCGTCGGTGATGGCCCCGAGGCTGACGAACACGTGCCACTGGGCCTGCTCGAGCACCCGGGTCACGGCGCCGGCCTGCTCCATCGAGCGACGCGCGGCGGCGGCCGACGACGTCCAGGCAGCGGCGGCGAGCACGGTGGGCACGTCGGCGTCGGACGCCTCGCCGAGCCGCGCGAGCAGCGTGCCGACCTCGTCGGCGGTGACCAGCCGCGGCCACGGGTCCGGGCGGGCGCCGAGCGCCGCCTCGTGCTCGAGCAGGGCGCGGTGGAGCGCGCTCACGGCGGCCTGGTGCTGCGTGACCGCCGCCCGGGCGCCGGCCACGAGACGCGCGACGTTCTCCGAGGTCTGGAGGTCGGTGACGGACAGGCCGAGCACCTCGCGGCCGGCACGGGCCGCGGCGGACCACACGTCGTCGGGCAGCCGGACGGGGCGCCGCAGCTCGTGGGCCGCACTGACCTGGTCGACGTCCGGCGCGGCGACGGGCACCCCGTCGCGGTACCAGGCCAGGTCGGCCAGCAAGGCGTGCACGTGCACCACCAGGCCCGCGAGGGCCCGGTCGAGCCCGCGGGCCTCGGGCTCGTCGAGCCAGGCCAGGAGTCGTGCCACGGGCAGGGCGTCGCCGAGCCCCTCGCGGGCCGCCGCCTGGTCGAAGCGGCGGGCCCACGGGAAGGTGGTCGTGTCGAGCAGGAGGTGGTTCTCGTGCACCTGTCCGACCTCGAGCGGGCCGCAGATCCGTCGGAACGGCGCGCGCTGCGGCTGCTCGAGGCTGAGCCGGCCGGCGGGCTGGGTCACGGCCTCGCGGCACGCCTCGAGGAGCTTGCGGACGTCGCCGACCTTGACCTCGACATCGCCCGGCTCGAAGCGCGGGTGCTTGGGCCAGGTGTGGGAGAACGCCTGGTCGGCGAGGTGCCGCAGGGCGTCCGCGAGGGTGGCGCCGACCGGCGGGACCGGGCGGAAGCCCTCCTCGAGGGTGAGGAAGGGGCTGGCCAGGGCGCTGGAGTCGTCGATGTCGGCCTCCTGCCGGGCGGCGACGCCGTAGGCCTGGCGCAGGCAGCCGACGAGGCGCTCGCGCAGCAGGCTGCGCCGCTGGGTGAGGAGGTTCCTGGCCTGCTCGCGGTCGACCGGGCTGAGGTGGGCGGCGTACTGGTGGAACCGGTCGCCCTGCCCGGCCAGCACGTGCTCGAGGACGACGAGGGTGCCGAGGTCCTTCATCCGCTGCTCGGTGAGGAACGCCGGAACCCAGAACAACGTCTGCGACCGCACGCCCCGCCCCTGGAGGCCCTCGACACGTGCCTGGTCGCTGCGGGGGTTCTGGCCCTGGGTGTCGAACGGGTAGTCGACGACGACCTTCCACCGGCCCCCCTCCGCCATGAGCACCGAGTCGGGCATCTCGGTGGTGTCACGCACGTTGCCGAACACGAGGTCGAGCGCGGTGCGGCGGCCCCGCCAGACCACTTGCTGGCTCTGCGCGCCGTCGATGGTGCTCTCCTCGACGACCTTGAGCTGCTCCCACACGAGCCGACGGAGCATCACCTTGCGGTTGCCCTCGTTGTCGACGTTCCTGGCGCGCTCGAGCACGCTCTCGTGGTCGACGTCGGTGAGCTCGACGCTGATCCGGGGGTCGTCGTCCTCGGAGACGGTGACCTCGCCGACGGCGGCCGCGAGGTCCTTCATCCCCTGGAGGACGACGGCGACCTCCTCGCCCGGGATCCAGGTCGAGATGGTGCCGTGGTTGAGCGCGGCGAGGCGCTCGGCGGTGAGGTTCGCCAGGGCGGGGACGTCGGGGGCGAGCGCCGAGAGGAGGACCGTCTTGGCGAGCCGGTCGTCGGTGACGAAGGCGTGGTCGCGCGGCAGGTCGCGGGCCTGGGCGTCGGTGAGCTGGTGCCGGTCGAGCAGCGCCTGCCGGATCTTGGTGGTGTAGAGGCGTCGGGCGGTCTCGAACTGGTGCTTGAGCTCTCCGGTGACGGCCTCGACGTCGCTGGTGACGAGCACGTCGAAGAGGTCGCCGACGGGCACGAGGTCGTTGACCTGGAGCTCGTCGCGGCCCTCGACGAGCAGCTGGAGCATCACCTTGAGCGCGGTGCGCTCGCGCTGGAGCACCTGGCTGAGCGCCACGAGCGTGGAGAGCAGCGCCGGGCTGAAGGGGTAGGTGGCGCGGAAGGCGGCCTGGTCCGAGCCCGTGCCGCCGCCCTCGACCTGGCCGCCGGTGAGCAGCACGTCCCACACCTCGGGGCGTCGGTCGACCTCGGCGAACGCGGCGTCCAGCACGGCACCGGCCGCGGCGTTCTTAGGCCTGAGCAGGCGCTTCTGCGCGATGACGGGGAGGTTGCGGTCCTCCAGTCGGACGTCGTCGAAGCGGCCGCGCGACCAGCCGAACACGTCGCGGAAGGCCGCCCGCTCCGCCCCGGGCACGTGCTCCCCGAGGAACTCGGTGATGTCCCGCTGCCGCGCGATGAGGCTGACGAGCGGGATGGCGCGGGACGCGTCCTGCGACTCCACCAGCTTGGCGAGCTTGGCGCCCTCGTTGGTGACGAACTCGCGGTCGCCGAGGTGGGAGGCGAGCCAGAGGATGAGCTCGTCGAGGAAGAGGACGACGACGTCGGCGCCGAGCTGCTGCGCGTGCCGGGAGACGACGGCGAGGCCGGTGTCGAGGTCGACGTACTCGGTGCTGCTGGTGAACGCCGGGAAGTGGGTGCGGACGAGGTCGCTGACCAGCCGGTCGCGGTCTGGGTGGCCCTGCGGCTGTCGGCGGGCGGCGTCGTAGGTCTCGGCGCTCCAGGCGCTGCCGCCGCCCACGCCGGTGGCCAGGCCGAGGTCGCCGAAGATCCCGCCGCCGGCGGGCTCGGCCGGCGACGCACCCGCGTTGAGCACGCGGAGGAACGCCTCGTCGCCGAGGTTGCGGCGAGTGGAGTCGGCGTTGTCGAGCAGCGCGTCGCTGCGGTGCACGGCGGGCAGCGGCGCGTCCGGGTGGGTGGCGGCGACCTGCTTGACGTACCCGCCGAGGATCGCGGCCTCGAGCGACTCGGCGCCGATCATGTGGAAGTCGAGCGGCAGGACGGTGGTGCCGGAGAGCACCGCGTCGTGCTTGGCGACCACCGGAGCGAGCTCGGGCACGGCCCGGGCATCGGCGTCGTGGGCGAGCAGCAGGTGGAGCACGGCCATGAAGTGGCTCTTGCCCGACCCGAAGGAGCCGTGCAGGAACGCGGCGGCCGAGCGTCGCGACGAGAGCGCGCCGGCGACGAGCCCGAGCGCCTGGTCGAACGCCTCGGCCAGCTGCGGGGTCACCACGTAGGTCGACAGGGTCGACTCGCGTGCCGCCACGCCCTCGGCGAGGCCGACGACGAAGTCGCTGGCCGAGAGCCGCTCGGGAATGGTGATGACGTCGCGGAGCATGGTCACGGGTGGGGTCTCCAGGTGGGGTCGCTGGTCGGAGCCGGGGTGGGTCGGGTCAGGAGCGGGCGCGGCGCCCGCGGGTGGGTGCCGGCGGCCGCCAGGTGGCGAGGTCCTCGCGGGGGAGGCCGAGCTGGCCGAGCCGCTGCTCCAGCATGCCGGTGATCGCGCCGGCCGGGCCCTGCGGGGCACCGGGGACTGGCTCGGCGTGCCACTGGTGCAGCCACGGCTCGAGCTCGGCGAGCCCGGCGAGCAGCGGCGTGAGCCGCTCGGCGGGCCAGCCCTCGCGCGACTGTCGGTCGCCGACGAGGATCGCGAGCGCCTGCGCCTGCTCGGCGTGGTCCCACCCGGCCCAGCCGAGCACCAGGCTGGTGTCGGCGCCCTTCTCGGCGCCGGGGTAGGAGACGAAGCGCTCCTTGGGCACGTCGAGCTTGCCGCGGTGCTTCCAGTAGGACGCCTTCAGGAAGTCGGCCGAGGTGTACTTCGGCGGCACGGGCACCTCGACGGGCTCGCCGGCGTCCTCGCGACGCTGGAGCGCCCAGGTCTCCTCCCACTCGGCACGCTTGCGCAGGCCGGGGGCCTTGTAGCGGAGCGCGGCGAGGTACGGGACGTGCTCGTCGGCGAGCAGCCGGGCGAGCTCCTTGGCGGGATCGGTGACGGCCTTGCCCGCCCAGGTCTCGAGCACCTCGAGGAACGTGGCGTCGTCGGCGAGGCGGGACGCGAGCTGTGCGACGGACTGGGTCGCCGGGCCGCGGCCCTGCCTCCACAGGGACGGCTCCTCGAGCCGGTCGAGCAGCCAGCCGCGCAGGGCGCGCTCCTGCTGGGTCTCCCACGGGTCGCTGGCCCAGCGGCGCTTGCAGTCGGGGCGCTCGACCAGCGCGAGCTGCTTGTCGGACTCGATCAGCGCGATCCGTCGCTCCACCAGCGCGCGGTAGTCGGCCGGCCAGTGCTCGGGCACCTCGGTGATCGGCGTGGACCGGTGCCGCTCGAACCAGACCGTGTCCGCCTCGCCCCGGGCGGCCTTGCGCGCCAGGACGATCTCGAACGCCCGCTCCCCCAGCCGCACCTCGGGCTCGGACCCGACCGGGACGAACAGGTCCTCGTCGACCAATCCGTAGGCGCGGTAGACCTCCCAGTCCAGCTCCTCCTGGGTGCCGATGCAGTGGGCTCGTCGCTGCTCGTGGGTCTCCCGGGACGATGCCAGGGACGCTCGGTCGACCACGCCCTCGGCGACGAGGGCGGCCGGGGTGGACTGCGCCGCACGCTCGACTCGGACCTGCAGCTGGCGTGCCCTCTCGGCGGACAGGGAGGCAGGCAGCGGAAGCTCTTGCAGCTTGGTACCCGTGAACTCGTAGAAGTTCTCCCAGTCGATGGTGGCCTGACGAGCACCGCGCTGGTCCACCGTGCTCCCCTTGTTGTGGCTCACCTGCTTCAACCAGAAGCACGCGGTGGACGAGTTGAGCACCCCCAGCAGCGCCAGGTGGTCGTCCTCGGTCGCCCCCTCCGGCAGCTTGATCACCGGCGCGGAACGGTTGAACACCTTCCCGCCCCGGTCCAGGACGAAGTGGTTGTGCGTGGCGACGAAGGCGAAGGTAATGGAGAGCGGAGTCCTGTAGGGGGTCTTGGTGTGCTGCATGTACTCGAACCAGCGGAGACCTGCCTCTTCCATGGTGCCCTGGAACGTCCGCCTCGCGGCGAGCACTGAGCGCCAGGGCCACAGCTCGTCAGCCACCCGCGCGTCAGGCTGCTCCTCCGTGTACGGGTACCAGATCGTCTCGGCAAGATTCGCCTGCCAGTCACGAACGACGTCACCGGTCAGCAGGCCCTTGAGCAGCGCTGCCGGCGCCTTGCCGGGCCGGCTCCCAGACAGTCGCATGAACGCTTCATCCGCGCCCGCTCTGATGGCGCCCCCGATGGGTGGTGCGATGACCGAGCGGAGCCTAGGGGAATCCTGCTCGAGCGCCGTCACGAGCTCGGCCGCGCCGCCGCCCGACAGCGACCAAGGATGGACGTTGAGCACCTCGCGCTGAAGGTCCCGCACGGAGATGTAGTCACCGTCGTAGTCAGTCTCCGCCAGCCTCGACACCATCTCCGTCCACACGAGCCCCTGCGCCGGGTCTGCTGGGGCCGACGGCTCGCCCCTCACGCCCAGCACTGCCTTGATCGCGTCACGTCGCGGGAACCTGCGTCTCCCGATCAGGATCACAGTCGGCGTTCCGTGACCGGGAATGTAGGCGCCGGAGGTGTCGATGACGTGGGTCAGCTCGTGTCGAGGAAGGAACTCGGTGACGAGCTTCTTGCCGAACTCCCGTTTCATGAAGCTGTTCGAGGTGATCTGACCGACGAAACCGGGCCGTTCGACGTCCATCACTGCGAGCTCGAAGAATCGCTCCGCGAACGGCACTGACAAGGCATACGTGCCGCCGCACGACTTGTAGATCTGCCGGTACGCCTCGTTGAGGGCCGAGTCCTTCACCGTGATGTACGGGGGGTTGCCGACGACTGCGTGGTAGGTGCCTGCCTTGAGCATGTCCGGGTGTTCGAACAGGTCCTCACTCGCGAACGAGTGGTCCCCCAGACCCAGGTCCAGCTGGCCGTCCGCGAGGTCGGACTTGCCGTGCAGCAGCGAGTCGCCGGTGCCGAGGTGCATCGGGTGGCCGGGGGCGTCCCGCAGCCGGGTGATGCCCTCCGCACGCAGCGCCGCGACAGTGAGCCGGAAACGCGCGATGGCCGTGGCAAAGGGGTTGACATCCACGCCGTGCACGGAGTCCAGGGCGAGCCGCACGCGCTCCCGCGTCGGGAGGCTCGGCCGCTCGCGCGACCACGCCTGGAACAGCCGGTCGAAGGCGCCGAGGAGGAAGTGACCGGAGCCGCAGGTCGGGTCGATCATCCGCAGGCCCTCGAGCCCGAAGGTGTCGATCGCGGGGTCGAGGGTGAGGCCGAGGATGAAGTCCTCGACGAACTCCGGCGTCTGGAGCAGGGCGAACTGCTTGCGGGCGGCCTCGGAGAGGTCCTGGTAGAGGTCCCCGAGGAACCGGGTGTCGAGGCTGGGGTCGGTGAAGTCGTGCACCAGCGCCCCGTCGCCGTCCCGCTCGCGCCAGAAGCGGAGCAGCGCCTCGGCGGCGTCCGCGCTGACGTCGAGCCGGAACAGCGGGTTGTGCCGCTCGTCGAACAGCGGCGCCAGCGCAGGCAGGCCGGCGAGGTGGGCGAAGCCCTGGAGCAGCCAGTCGCGGTCGTTGTCGGCCGGGTGCTGGGAGAACCAGTGGGTCTGCCGCTCGCCGGCCTCGCGCAGCCGGTCGCCGGGGCCGCTGATCCAGGCGTCGTCGACGAGGCGGTTGTCCTCGCAGAACCGCACGAACACCGTGGCGAGCACCCACGCGACGGCGGCCTGGGTCACCTGGCCGTCGCGGAACTCCCCGAACGAGGTGGCGGTGCGCCCGACCCGGCGGGCCTCGGCGTGCTCGCGCTGGAGCCGTGCGGTCACCTCGGCGTCCGCGGCGGCGCGGTCGCGGACGTCGTCCTCGAGGAGGCGGACCTGGCGCTGGAGGTCGGCGAGGAGGGCGCGCTGGTCGACGGGCATGTCGGGGTCCTTCAGGTGCGGTCGGCCGCGGCCGACGGGGTGAGGAGCGTGCCGGGCGAGGCCCAGGTGCGGGGCACCGCGAGCCACTGGCTGGTGGGCGAGTCGAGCGGCAGGGCGGCGCCGTCGAGCGTGGGCGTGGTGGTCCGGGTGGGCTGCGGGGCCACGAGCCACACCGCCCGGCCCGGCGCGCGCTGGAGCGAGGCGAGCGGCTTGACCAGGTCGGTCGCGCGGTGGCGCGCCAGCAGCCCCGCGCCGGTCACCACGAGCGGCCGCCCCGGCGCCTCCGGCCCGTCGGTCGTCAGTCGCTCGGCGAGCAGCCGCTCGGCGACCGCCCGCAGGTGCGAGCCCAGCTGGCGGTGCTGGTCGACGGGGGCGCCGGGAGCGTCGAGCGCGACCATGGCGGGCCAGTCCGCGCGGTTGGCGGCGGCCAGCTCGTGCAGCCGGGCGGCCGTGGCCACGCCCAGGTCGAGCACCTCGGCCCCGTGCTCCGCCGCGAGCCGGGCGACGACGCGGCGCGCCTCGCGCAGCGGCACCGACAGCGCCAGGAACGAACCCTCCGCGGCACTGGCGGCGAGACGGGCCGAGGTCCGGTCGACCTCCGCGGCACCGCCGCCGTGGTGGCTGGTGCTGGTGAGCGTGCCGGTCGTGTGGCCGGCGCTGGCGACGCGGGAGCGGTAGACGCTGCCGTCCCAGCGCAGCTGGAGCGCGTCCACGGCCAGAAGCTCGTCCAGCCGGGGGCGGCCGGGCAGAGGCCTGGCCTGGGGGAACCGCGCGCGCACCCGCTGCGCCACCGAGGCCTCGGAGAAGCCCGCGGGGCCCGGCACCAGCGACTGCGCGCACAGCAGCACGGCGCGGTCGGCCGCCATGCCCCGCGGGTACAGCTCGCCGCGCCCGCTGACCGCCACACCTCCCGCGGCCGCGGCGACGTCGCGGAGCCGCTCGTCGGGCAGGTCCTCCAGGGGGCCGCGGCGGGCGACCGCGCGCAGCTCCTCGAGTGCGGCGCCGGCGGGGACGAGCACCGTGCGCGCCGCGAGGTCGGTGGCGGCGTGGCCGAGCCGCTTGAGCACGTCGAGCGCGTCCTGCCTGCTCGTGCCGTCCGGCAGGTCGTCGCCGCCGGCCAGCAGCACCGTGTCGCCCGAGCGACCGAAGGCCAGCGTGCCCTGGTCGGCGTCGGCGACCACGCGCACCAGCGCCTGCGCCTGGGCCGTGCGCAGCGGCTCGTCGGCGTAGCTGCCTCGAGCGTCCAGGAGCCGGGCGGCCAGCTCGTCGGCCGTCGCCACACCGCCCAGCTCACCGAGCAGTCGGGAGACGTCGTCACGCAGCTCGCGCGTCTCCGCCTCCGGCACGGCACCGAGGAAGGCCGCCCACGCCTCCGCCACGACCTTGCGGTCGCACAGCACCTCGTCGACGACGGTCTGCTGGGTGGGCCAGCGCAGCGCAGAGGCGCCGGAGACCGGGTCGTCCTGGCCGAGCATCAGCCGGACCGCGCGGGCGCCCTCGTCGTCGCCGGCCGGCAGCAGCCTGCCGACGACCGCGTCGACGGAGCGGGTCGCGGGGCCGCTGGTGCTGAGCAGACGCTCGCGCCACGCGCGGACGCGGCTCGTGAGCTCGTCCTTGGTGGACTGCGTGGCGCCCTTGGTGCGTGCCAGGTCGAACACCGGCACGCCGAGCAGGTCGCCCACCGTCGAGACGCCGTGCCGCTCGGCCGCCGCGGAGACCGCCGCTGGGGTCAGGCCGCTGCGGGCCAGGGGGGTGGCGAGGGTGGCGGCGCTCGCCAGCTCGTCCGGGAGGCGGCGGGCCTGCCGCTCGTCGGCGTCCGCGAACAGCCGCTCCCAGGCGGTGAGCATCTGCTCGGCGTTGTCGAAGCGGGAGCGTGCGTCGCGGGCGAGCGCCCGGCGGAAGAACGCCAGCAGCCCGTCGGCGACCGCGAGGTCGAACGCGCCGTGCCGCAGGGTGACCTCGGTGTCCTGCTGCTCGGGCGGCGTGCGGCCGTCGCCCCAGGTGGGCAGGGAGCCGGTGGCCATCTCGTGCAGCGTGACCGCGGCGGCGAACTGCTCGGCCGCGGCGTCGTAGACGCGGCGCCGACCGGTACCGAGGAACGGGTCGCGGTAGCCGGCCGTGCCGGCCGCGAGGTCGTCGATGCCGACGGCGGCGAGCGAGAAGTCGAAGAGCACCAGGTGCTTCTGGCCGTCGCCGCTGCGCAGGCGGACGCCCAGGTTGGCGGGCTTGAGGTCGCGGTGGAAGACGCCGGCCCGCTCGATCACCTGGAGCAGGCGCAGCAGGTCCGCGCCCCAGCGTCGCAGCTGGTCGAGGGTGAGGCTGCGGCCGCCGAGCTGCTGGGCGAGCGTCTCGTCGCCGGCGTGCTCGACGAGCAGGCAGGTGCGGCCGCCGACGAGCACCGGGCCGTCGAGCAGGTGCACGAGCTCGCGGTCCGCGGGCAGCCCGGCCAGGACGTGAGCCTCCTCGTGCAGGCGCGGCGCTCGGGCGTCGTCCCGGGCAGCCTTGAGCACCGCGGTGCTGCCGTCGGTGCGACGGACGCGGTAGGCGCGCGACGTCGCGCCCTCCCCGAGCAGCCGCTCGACGACGAGCCCGCCCTCGAGCTCGTCGCCCGGGGCCGCGTCGAAGGGGTCCAGGGCGAGGCGAGGCGGCTCCTCCGCCACGTCGTCGGGCCGGGTCAGCTCGTCGAGCACGGCGTCGAGCGCGTCGAGCAGCTGCTCGACGGTGCCGAGCCGGCGCCCGACCACCGGCGCCGTGGCCATCTGGACCATCAGCACGAGGGAGTCGGGCGGGCTGTCCAGGTGCACCGAGACGTCCAGGCCGTCCTCCCGCCCCAGGCGCTCGGAGAGCTTGGCGAGGTTGCTGGCCGGGTCATGACCGGTCAGGACGAGGTGGGCCAGCGCCCCCAGCGACCACACGTCGGCCGCGCGTCGGTCGACCACGGCACCCGTGATCACCTCCGGGGCTGCGTAGACGATGGCCTCGCGGCTCTCGTGGACGACGAGGTCGCGGGCGTGCGTGGTGGCGGTGGCGCTCGCCGGCTCCAGGCCGCCGCCGAGCTGCCAGTCCTTGACCCGCGCGGCCGGGGAGGCTCCCGACACGTCCACCAGGACCGCCTCGGGGTCGAGGCCGCGGTGCGCCAGCCCGTGGCCGTGGGCGTAGCGGACCACCTCGGCGAGGCTGCGCAGCAGGTCGAGCCGGGACTCGAGGGTGAGGTCGGGCGAGGCGACCCAGGTGCGCAGCGGGACGGCCGCCGGGTCGTGGTCGAAGACGAGGGCGGCGACGGCGCCCTCGACCTCGAACGAGTCCCGCGGGACGACGAGGCCCGGGTGGTCGAGCCCCCGCAGGGTGCTGTACTCACGGTCGGCGGCACGTCGCACCGCCGCCTCGTCGGTGGCCGAGGTGCCCGGCGGCACGAACCAGCGGCGCACCCGCACGACCTCGTCGGCGAATCGCTCGTGGTGGGCGAGGTCGTCGCGCCAGCCCCAGCCGGTGTCGATGGCGCCGTCGCCCTGGAGCACCCAGTGCCCGACGCGCGGGACCACGGTCGGGCGTCGCAGGCCCCCCGCGCTGACCAGGTTGACGAGGCCCTTGGCCCAGGCCGCGTCGACGGCGGGGCCACGCTCGGGCGCCGCGCTGAGACGGGCGGTGACGAGGGGCAGGAGGCCGTCGTCGTCCCCCTGCGCGCCCTCCAGGCCGAAGACCCGCTGCTTCATGCGGGCGGGCAGTCGGCAGTCGACGTTCGCGCCGTGGAGGAACAGCGACTCGGCGACCCACGGGATGCGCGTACCGGTGCCGCGGGCATGGTGCTCCAGCCACGAGCGGAAGGCCTGCGCCTTGCGCCGGGTCAGCGGCAGGGGGCTGCGGCGGCGAAGCGGCCTGCCGCGGCCCGGCTGGTTCTCGAGCCAGTCGTGCTCACCGCCCGCGCGGTCCATCTCGATGACGCCCGACCACGCCTTGAGCTCGACGAGGTGGAACCCTGCCGGCCCCAGGACGATCAGGTCGATCTCGTAGGGCGTCCCGTCCACGGCGACGAGCTCGACGTTGCTCCACGCGAAGTAGGGCCAGGCGTCGGGCAGGGCGTCACGGACGTGCTCGAGCCCCGCGCGCTCGTGGGCGTGCTCGGAGCGCGCCACCTCGACCCACCGGTTCGAGTCACTGCGCACGGCCGTGCTGCCCCTCTGTCCTCGTCATGCTGGGCGGGACGCTACCAACGCTGCCAAGCCGGTCGTCGGGCGCACCTGGGGCACGTCGGTGCAGTCCACGGTGAGGAGCACCTCGAGCACCTCGGGCGGCACGTCGCCGACCTGCGGGACCGTCGCCGGGTCCAGGAACGCCAGCGACTCCCGCCCCTGCTTCTCGTCGAAGCGGCGGCCGACGTGCCGCACCCAGTCGGTGCCGAGGGTGTCGGCCACGACCTCGTGCAGGACGACCTGCCGCGGGGTGTCCCCCACCAGGCGCTGCTCGATCCGGTCCACCAGCGCCGCCAACGAGGTACCGGCCCTCGTCTCGGTCGTCATCACCGAGGCCAGCATCGTCTCCGCGCCGACGACGGGCAGCAGCTGGCGCAGGTTGACCTGGTGCACACGGACGTCCTTGCTGGTCGCCTTCACCTCCAGGCGCGAGCCGTCGGCGGAGAAGTCGAAGCGTGCGTCCACGTGCGCGTGCCAGGCGTCGACCATCGCGGCGGTGTCGCGCGCGAGGTCGATCACCAGCAGCTCGGCCCACAGCCCCAGGACGCTGCTGCGCGGCGGCTGGGCGGGGTCGAAGATCCGGACGAGGCGCCGCAGACCGGCGCTGACCTCGCCCGGCGCGGGGTCCGGCCCGAGCAGGCGGACGATCGTCGCGGCCACCCCGAGGAACGGCTCGAGCAGCTCGTCGCTCTGAAGCCACAGCTGCACCACACCGTGCTCGGCCTCGACGCTGCTCCCGTCCTCCGCGTCGAACCGCACGAGCGCCCGCGGCTCCAGCTGGAGGGTGCGCAGGCGCGTCGGCGGCTCGGGTGCGGCGTCGGGCGGGGTGAGCAGCGCGACGGCTCCGTCGGCGCCGCGTCCGACCTTGTAGCCCGGGGCCGAGGGGACGTCGCGCACCGAGAAGCCCGACGAGGTCGGGGCCACGACCTTCGCGAGCTCGTCGACCAGGTCGCGCCCGGTGACCGTGGTCATGCCTGCACCAGGACGCCGCCGGCCAGCGCTCGGGGAACGCGGAAGCGGACGCCGAGCATCGACCTGTGCTGCCCGATGACCGTGACTCGGTGCAGCTGGAGGGACGTGACGCCCTCCGTCCAGAAGTGGTCGTCGCCCTTGTAGCTCGCGCTGCGACCGGTCGGCAGGTCGACCGAGCCACCGGCGTTGGGCGTACGGGAGCGCTCCTGGCCATCGTCCATGGAGTAGAGGTCCACGGTGAGCGACGGGTCCTCGTCGACGCGGGCCTGCAGCAGCAGCGCCACCTGGTTGAGCAGGGCGACGTCTTCGCGCGCCGGCACGGCGGGACTGCCGTCCTCCGGGGTGACCCAGTCCAGGATCGCGCGGACCACCAGCTGCATCGGGACGGCCGCCCGCTTGTTGCGGTGCTCGCCGGACCGTCCGTCGCGGCCGTCGACCTCCGCGGCGCCTGCCACCTTCGACCAGAGCCCCTCCAGCGCGCCTCCGCGCGACCCGGCCGCTGCCGGGACCCGGTCCATCGACATCCACCTGTCGCCGCGCACGCGGTCGTGGAAGTAGTCGATGTCGATGACGGCCTTGCGCGTGGGCTTGAAGGTCGGGTCCAGCAGCATCTTGCGCTTCCACTGCTTGAGGCTGATGCCCGCGGCGTCAGCCTCCACGAGCTCGCGGCGCAGCAGCTTCTCGTGGTGCACGTAGTGCTCGAAGGCCATCGCGGTGTCCGCATTGAGCCAGGCCCTGCACAGGTCCGCGTAGGCGCTCTTGTACCCGAAGAAGCGGGCACGCTGCTGGACGGTGTCGACCTGGCCAGCCCCGATGGCGCGCGGCATGTAGGTGGTGGTGAGGCCCTCGACCGTGAAGCCGCGGTCCAGCTTGTTTCCCCCGACCAGCACCCAGCTCGGGCTGGCGGACCAGTTGACCTCCGAGTCGACGTCCGCCTGGCTGTTGACCACCTTGATCCGTGTCGCGCCGATCCAGTGACGCACCCCGGTCAGCAGGCTTTCCAGCGGCTTCATGACCGCTCCGCCGTCGACGAGGTCCTGGAACGCGGGGTCGAAGATCTCCGCCACCAGCTCATCGCGGTCGGGGCCCGGCGTGGCGAGCAGCAGCTTCCAGGCGCTGCTCAGCGTCTTCACGAACGCGCCGTACGTGCCCTGGAGGTCCTGGGTGTGGCTGGGGTGCACCAGCATCGACATCCTGCCCTTGTCGCGCTGGGCGCGCGCCAGGTAGTAGGAGGCCAGGGCCCTCTTGAGGGTCTCCGGGGGCTCCGTCGTGGCGCTGAGCGCCTCCTGCGCCTGCGAGGGCGTGAGCCGGCGGACGAACCGGTCGCGGTGGGTCTCGAAGAAGTACTTGCCACCCGTGTACCCCTGACCGGGCGTCAGCACGGACACGAAGTCCGGGCTGAGGACGTCCGCGAGGTTGATGAGGAGGTTGGCCTGCGGGGTGGCCGTGTACATCAGGTACGTATGCCGTGGCAGAGCGTCACGCAGCTCGAGGATGGCCTCGTACGTGGCCGACACGTCGTCGTCGCCGACCGCGGCGTTGAGACCCGCCTGGTCCGCCTCGTCGTCGATGACGAGCACCGGCAGCTGGGCCAGGTCCACCCCGTGCTGCGGCAGCTGGTCGATCAGGTCGCGCACCCGGCGGAGGCGGGCCGGGTTCTTCATCACCGTGATGACCGTGGCCTTGCGGAACTGCTCGGGGAGGTCCGGGTCCTGCATGGAGGCGACGTTGGCGGCCACGTCCGCGGCCCCGGAGATCTTCGGGTTCTCGAACAGCTCCCACGCCGAGAAGCCGTCACCCGCGTCCACCCCCAAGGTCGGAGGAGAGCCGCTTGGCCGTCTGCTCGTGGAGGTTCTGCTTGGTGCCGGCCAGCAGGACGACCAGCGGAAACCCGTTGTCTCGGGCCAGGGCCGTCACCGTGGTGAAGGAGAGCGTCTTGCCGCTCTGGACGTAGCCCACGACCAGGCCGGTGCGGCACTCGGGCGTCGCGGGGTCGGCGCACCGGCTCAGGACACCGACGGACTCCTTGCGGATGTTCGCCTCGCCCTCGGGGTCCAGCCCGACGCTCTTGAGGAGCCGCTCCGTCTCGGGACCGACCACGGGCGACCACCGCACCTGCGGGTTGCCCGGGGCCGGCTGGACGATCTCTGCGTGCTGCTGGGTCACTGCTCTTCTCTCAGCTCTTGCGGGACAGGACGGTGCGGAGCACCGTGTTCACGTTCTCGGTGACGAGCCCGGGCATGACGGCGCCCGACATGCGCGCCATCTCCTGCCCCAGGCCGAGCGCGACAGCGACCCGCCACACGGGCTCGAGCTCCTGGCTGGGCAGCTCGCACCAGGCGCGCATGAACGGGTGCGACTGGTTGAGGGTGATCACCACGGTGTCGTCAGCCGGCCGCTCGACCGTGAGCCAGCGCGACACGGCGTCGTCCGCGACGAGCCGCAGCTCGACCGTCCACGTGCTCCCCTGCACCGACAGCTCGATGGTGCGGCTGATGGGATCGGCGGGCGGCTCGGCGGTCTCGCCCGGCACCGGGAGGGTCTGCGCCTGGTGCTCCAGGCCCAGGCCGCGCTCGCCACTGGTCTCCTCGCTGGTCGCCGGCTCGACCTCGTGCTCGACGTCGACGAACGCCGTCGCGATCTGGGCCAGCGCCTTGCTCGCCACCTCGCCAGCCGCCTGCTCCGGCGTCTTCATCCGGTGCTCCCGGGCCTGGCGGAGCAGGGGCCAGGGCTCGGCGTCGATGACGGCACGGAGCTTCTCGAGGAACTCCTCCTCCTCGTCGTACCAGACCAGCGCGTCCTTGGTGTAGGTGACGTTGAAGTCGTCCATGTGCAGCTCGCCGAACACGCGCTGGGACTCGAAGCTGTTGCCGCCCTTGAAGATGTCGTCCGGCTTGTAGAACTCCTCGCCGGAGCCGGTGACGACCTTGCGCCGGTAGAACAGCGCCAGACCGGCGGACTTCGCTGCCCCCTTCTCGCGGATCGCGACGAAACCTCTGACGCGCCGACCCGAGTCGAGGGTGATGTCGACGTCCTGCGACCAGCGGTGAGGCTCCCCGCCTCGGTCGTTGTACCGGGGAGCCTCCAGGACCGCAGGGTCCTTGTGCTGCACCAGGTCGCCGTTGACGGTGAGCTCGAGCTCACCGTCCCGGAGGAACTGGCGGTAGATACCGCCGAGGTACTCGCGGATCTTGCCCAGGGTCCGCGCCGCGACGGGCCGGCGCAGGTCGCGCATCGAGACCCGGGTCCAGTGGTCGCGCATGTCGGCGTACGTCTCGACGACGTCGATGCTCTCGTCCCGGGAGGCGATGATCCGCGGCACGTCGAAGTCCACCGACCGGCACGTCGACTCCCCGAGCGCCACGGACTCCACCTGCCAGACCTTGGCGAACCAGCAGCAGGCGGCCTTCATGCCCACCCCGAACTGCGAGAGCCCCGTGGCGTCCTCAGGCGGCTCGGCGACCCGGAAGGCGCGCTCCCAGTCTCGGGCCGCGATGCCGGCGGCGTTGTCCGTGATGGTGATCGTGTTGTTCTGGCGGTCGATCTGGATGCTGACCCGGAGGCGGTGGTCGGGGTCCACCTCGAGCAGCGCCTGCTTGTGCGCCAGGTGGCTCTGGATGGCGTTGTCGACGAGCTCTCCCAGCGCGTACCAGGGCTGGTACTTCATGTGGGGGAAGAGGCCGAGCATGCCGACCCCGGGACGGATGCTGATCTGCTGGTCGGTCACTGCGTTCCCTCGTCGTCGGCGGAGCAGGCACGACATTACGAGGTCCGGGCACCGATGTTCAGCACAAACGGCACACTGGGCGGGATGTCTCAGCAGGAGCCGGACCGGGTGAGTCCCGGAGGCGCGCTCTCACGCAAGATGTCGACACTGGCACGCAGGGACACCGCTCCAGAGCTGGCTCTCAGGCGTGCCCTGCACGCGCGCGGCCTGCGCTACCGGGTGCAGATGAAGGTGCCTGGCAACCGCCGCCGCTCCATCGACGTCGCTCTCACCCGGGTCAGGCTGGCCGTCTACGTCGACGGCTGCTTCTGGCACGGGTGCCCGGAGCACGGCAGCACTCCTCGAGCGAACTCCGACTGGTGGCGGTGGAAGATCGAGCGGAACCGGGCCCGCGACGCAGACACGACCGCGTCGCTCGAGGCGGCCGGCTGGACGGTCCTCCGCTTCTGGGAGCACGAGGACCCGAGTCTGGCGGCGGTCATCGTCGAGGCTGAGCGACGGCGGTTGCTGGAAGCACTCACGAGACCTCATGGACGGGGCTAGCCTCACGCTCGTGGCACGAGTGAGAAGCCTGAAGATGTCCAGCGCCCAGGGGCGAGCCCACCCGACCGAGGTCGACTGCGAGTGGCAGGTGGTCCGCTCGTCCTCGGGCGAGCTGCTGCTCCAGCTCAGCACCTACGGCAGCGACACGCGACAGAGCCAGCCCAAGGTGAGCCAGACGGTGCAGCTGGACCTCGACACGTGCGAGGAGCTCGTGCGGATCATCCGCGCGAACATGCGCTGACCGTCAGCAGGCCGCCCCGCGGCGCTGCCTCTCGGCCGGCTCGTCGGGAAACAGGGTCGCGAAGAGCTCCTTGCCGCCCTGGTCGGCATCTCGGAGGTCGTCGCGGTTCTGCCAGACGAACTCGCGGAGCACGTGGCGCACCGCGCCCACGTTCACCGCGTTGCCGAGCTGCTTGTAGCTCTGACTGTCCGGCTGGTCGCCGAAGTCGAGCTCGCCAGGCTCGAATCCCTGTAGACGGGCAACCTCGTGGGGCGAGAGCCTCCGACTCCGCTGCGCAAGGATCGAGGTCTGGTTCATCGCCACCAGCGCCGGCGCCCAGTTCGCCCTCTTTACCCGGATTCCGCTTGGCCGGAACTGGACAAGCTTGTCCTCGCGCATCGAGTAGGGGACGCGGTTGCCGTGCTCGTCGTCGTGACCTGCCTGCCACTCGAGCTTGCGCTTCGTCTTCGGCATGCTCGCCAGCTCGACAGGGGCGCTCTCACGCCACAAGTCGATCGCCGCACGATTGCTCATCCAGAAATCCAGGTTGAGGTCCACGAACCGCTTCTTCCAGTCCGGCATCGACTCGTAGGGCGGCTCGTCCTGGGGCCACGACGGGTACCAGAACTTCTCCCACAGGGGATGTCCGGGAAGGCGTACACCACGCGAGTCGAGGATCTGGACGAAGAGGTCCCAGACATCGATCCAGCGGTCCTCCCAGGGCTCCAGCTTGTAGCTCCCCACGTCACCACCGTGGCGACTCGCGCGGGCGACGAAGCCCTCGATCTCCCAGTCCGCTGGGTTCCATCCATCCTCGGGCTGGTGCAGCACGGCGTTGTTGAAGCTGGTCTCGTCCTTGGCACGAGCTACGCCGACACGGACGCCCATGATGTAGAGCCTGTCCCGCGTCTGCGGAGCCCCGCCGCTCTCAGGCCTCAGGAGGTGGGGGGAGAACACCAGAGGCCGGTCGTTGACCTTGTAGCCGGCGTCCCGCAGCCCCGCGAGGATGGCTTCCCAGGCGCCCCGCTGCCTGGGCCCGGAGAGGTTCCGGACGTTCTCCAGCATGACCACGGCGGGCTGCTTGACCTCCAGGATCTCCAGGACGTCCTGGAACAGAGTCCCTCGTTCCTCGTTGATCCCGAGCTGGCGGCCCGACTTGCTGAACGGCTGGCACGGGAAGCCACCGGTCAGCACCGCGTGGTCCGGGACCTTGGAGGCTGGGTCCTGAGCCAGGACGCGGACGTCCTTGTCGGGTGCGAGCCCCCAGGACCGCTCGTAGACGCTGGCCGCCCGATCGTCGATCTCGCACGCCTGGACCGCCCGGCCACCGAGCCCGGCGAGCGCGGAGTGGAACCCGCCCACGCCCGAGAAGAGGTCCACGAAGTCGAACACGTGACGAAGGGTATGCGGCACGACCGACAGCGACACGAAGGCTCGCCACGCGGCCGGCCGGCCGTCAGGGTCGTGAAGACGTCTCGGTAGGGTCGCCGCATGCCGATCGCGGGACCGCAGCTGGAGATCATCGGAGTGACGCTCGCGAGGTGCGGTCCCGTGGAGCAGGTCACCCACCTGCCGCTGGACGACACGGTCACTGCTCTCTACGGGGAGAACGGTGCTGGCAAGTCCACCCTCCTGAACCTCCTCGCGATGACGCTCCAGGGCCGGAGCACGTATCCGTGGGACCAGACTGGTCCCGGCGACAGCACCGTCGTCGTGATGGACGTGCACACCCGGTTCCTCATGCCGGTGACCGACGGCGACGGCGTGCGACGGGACCCGCTGCGCCAGACCCTGCTGGATGCCCTGTACCGACGAGAGGTGTTCCCTGAGCCCGACCAGGACCTGCTGCAGCTCCTGGTGGAGAGAATCTGCCAAGCTCACGGCCGGGCGGAGCGCGATGACCCCACTGACGACCTTCTCCTGGGCGCATGGCGCGAAGCCGCCTCGGAGCGCCGGCTGACGTTCCGGGCGGTGGGCTCAGAATCGCCCTCGTGGGGGGTGTTCCTGGCTTGCTCGCCCGCCTCGACCCTCGGATCGGAGGCTCTCCGCCGCACGGACCAGACGTGGCAGCACCGACGCTCGCCCCGGTCCTCGGACCCGCGAGCCTTCGACGACCGCTTCCACCCGGCGTACTGGGGCACCGATGCGCGACCGTGCACGCTCGCCGCCCTGCCTCGCTCGTTCCAGGTCCCCTCGTTGTTCCTCGGCCAGGTCGCCGGCATGTCGCTCGCCGACGTCGTCCACGTCACCACCGACCTGCCGGACGCTGACGAGATCACGCGTGCGTTCATGCTGTCGTTGGAGGACCCCGTACACGAGGAGCTTCTCGACGAGAGCGGGACTGCTCTCATGGAGGACATAGCAGAGGCGATGCGCCAGATCGAGACCTCTGTCAACGAGCTGGTCTCGTGCTTGCAGCCCACGTGGGGGTCGCTGACCTGGGACCTCTTGACGCCGGAGGACTGGATACGAGGGCGCCTGCCACGTTGGTCCTCGGAGTCGACTGCGTTGGAGGACCTCTCGTTCGCCCGGCGCCGGTGGGCGGGGATCGCCGCCCTGACGGCACTCACCGTGCACCGGCACGAGATCGCACGCCAGCTTCGTCTGTGGACGGGCCGCGCAGAGCGACCCGTGCCGTTCGTCCTCCTGTGCGACGAACCCGAGGCAGGTCTCCACAAGAACCTGGAGCGTCACCTCCCGACAGCCCTGACCCGCTGGACCCAGGGACGCGACGGCGCCGCCGTCGTCGCCACGCACTCGGCAGAGCTACTTGCTTCCCCGTCCGTGAGCACCATGTTCGTGTCGATGCCTGAGGCCACGTACGACATCGCGGTCCGCCCCGTCACGCACGCGCTCAGCCTCGTCGACGGAACCGCGACCAGACGGAGCGCCTCGGACACGGGGCTCTCGGTCGGAGACCTTCTCTCGCTCAGCAGGCTCACGCTCGTGGTCGAGGGCATCCATGACGAAGCAGTGTTCACCGGGTTGATCCGCGATTCGTTGGACTCCGCGCTGGCCGGGGTCCTCCCCATCCACGGCGGCACACGGCTCGGGTCGCTCGCCGACGCCCGTCTCGTCATCGACGGCACGGACGCCCCCGTGCTCATCGTCCTCGACGACCTCGACCGTGAGCAGGGCAACGATGCGCTTGCTCAGATCGCGCTGGCCGCCAGAGACGATGACCCGGTGACTCTGAGGCGAGCCCTCGAAGAGGTCCGACAGCTGGGTCGGACCAACGACTCGATGCTCTTCCTGCACCAGTTCGCATCCAGGGCCGAGCGCCTCGGTCGCCTGGACCGGGTGAGGGTGCACGGCCTCAGCCTGCCGGACGTCATCTGCTACCTGGACCCCGACACGATCCTGTCGTCCCCACGACCGTGGCCGGACCTCATCGACCAGTGGCACGGCGAGGCCGGCCCGGACGGACCGAGGAACATCAAGAAGTGGCTGACCAGGCGCAAGCTCCTACCCCAGGACCCCAAGCAGATCGATGAAGCCGTCGCCCAGGCCGTCCTGACCATGCAGGTGGAAGGCCGACCGCTGCACCCCGACCTCGTCGCGCTCGGCTCACGCATCGAGGAGCTGGGGCTGCGCTAGGAGGCAGCGACCGCACGACGTGCCGGACCGGGCCGGGCGTCGCACGCGACGAGAGGTCTGACACGCTACGCGCATGGATGACGACATCATCGAGCTGGCAGCAGACCTCACGACGTACGAGATCTCGATGACGACCAGGACCCTGGTCACGGGACTGGTCATGGCCCGCTCCGAGCAGGAGGCCCTCGAGGAGTTTCGCCGGAGCTGGTGGCAGACGACCACCACCGACACCGTCACCCAGGTCCTGGCCGCCAGCGAGCCCGACCTCGGCGACGCGGTCGTCGTGCGAGAGGTCGTCAACGACCTGGGCGTGGGTCTCGAACCTGCTGGGCCCGACGTGCGGTCCCACGACATGAGCAACGTGTGGCGCGTCGTCGCAAACGACGCGGATCTGGAGCCCTTCTTCTTGATCGAGAAGCGATAGGCGTCCCTAGAGCCTGTCGATCCAGGTGTCCTCGACCCGGTCGTCCCAGCTCGACCCCGTGTCGGCCCGGCGCCGGTCCTCCCCCAGTCGTTCCAGCGCTCCCGTCGCCTCGCGGGAGGTCAGGTCACGCAAGGACGTGACCGGTCGACCCACGACCTCCTCGACAAGGGCCTGACGCTCAGCCATGCCGGTCAGCCCGCGAGCGTCCAACGCCTTCCTCAACAGGGAGACCTGCCACTCAGGCAGAGGCGTGGGGCCCGTCGAAGGGGGCTGGCGGGGCTCGTTCGGGGTCCCGAAGAGCGCGTCCTCCTGGTCCATGCCGCACAAGATATCTTGGCCGAGGGTCCGATCGTCACTCGATCACGAGACCGCGCTCCCGGAGCGCGGCCGCCTCCCGCTCCTCCAGGTCCCCGAACAGGACGGCATCCTCCACCTGGAGAAAGCGGCCGAGCCTTGCCCGTGCCTCGACGATCCTGCCCGCAACCTCGGCCGACAGTCCGCACCGGGTCACGAGGTCCGCAGCGGAGACGACATTGAGGTCGACCAGACCGCCGTCGTCATACCCAGACCGGCCTGGGTCCCCCACTCCGAGCTCGCGCGCCATCGCGGGGTCTCGCTGGGCCAGCAGTCGAGCCTCGGCGCGCTTTCGCCGCTGCGCCTCCACCTGTGCCACCGCTTCGCGATTGGGATCGGCGGCGGGCACGCTCGGGGCGTCGGGCGCTCGGGAGTACACCTCCCGGCGCAGCCCGATCAGCCACGCACACGCGATGCCGAGCACCGCCAGGATCAGCGAGGCCCCGATGGTGGACAGCACGCCCGTCGGGGTTCCCTCTGCGTCCTCGGGAGCCAGGCCCACCAGCACGAACGAGATGAACGCGACGGACGAGAGCGCGACGCCCGCCTTCTGCAACGCAGGCCGCCCCAGGTGCGAGGCGGCGTGGAAGAACGGGACGATGGTCAGGACACCCATGCTCAGCAGGGTCGTCACGAAGTACCACTTGCCGGACGGCCCTGAAGCCGACGGGACGCGCCCAGGAGGGCGAGGGCTACGGTGCTCCGTCCATCTCGCACCGTCCCAGTAACGAAGCCGCGTCGCGTCCTCGGGGTCCTCGTACCAGCCTGCAGACACCATCACTCGCACCCCGCACCTCGGCGCACCGATCTCGATGCGCGCACTACCGACGAACCTGCCCGCTACCTGGCCAAGGTCCGCGACGACGCCGCAACGGTCGCCCGCCCGACGCCGGTAAGGCGTCGGGCGGCCGACCGTGACTGCTAGCCGATCAGCTGCAGCCAGACGTGCTGCCGCAGCCCTCGCAGACGTAGCACGAGCCGGCGGGGCGCATCTTGGTGCCGCAGGTGAAGCACAGCGGGCTGTCGACGGCGGTGCCGGTGATGGCCTCGAGGAGCTCCGCGGAGGTGTGGGCCTTCTTGGCCGCGCCCTCGGGGGCCTTCTCGCCGTGGACGGCGTGGGTCTCCTCGACCACCGGGGCCGGGGCGTCGACGGGGGCGCCCTTGGCGGTCGGCGGGGTCTCGAGCAGCTCGGCGGCGGAGCCGGTCTCCTCGGCGGGCTCGTACGAGCCGGTCTCGAGGTAGCGCTGGCGCTCGTCGGCGGAGTAGATGCCCAGGCCCTGGCGCTCGTCGAACGGCAGGTAGTCGAGGGCGAGGCGACGGAAGACGTAGTCCATGAGGGACTGGGCCATCCGCACGTCCGCGTCGTCGGTGAGGCCGGCGGGCTCGAAGCGCAGGTTGGTGAACTTCGAGACGTAGGTCTCCAGCGGCACGCCGTACTGGAGGCCGATGCTGACCGCGATCGAGAACGCGTCCATCACGCCGGCCAGGGTCGAGCCCTGCTTGCCGAGCTTGAGGAAGATCTCGCCGAGCTCGCCGTCGTCGTGCGCACCCGAGGTCAGGTAGCCCTCGGCGCCGCCCACGGTGAAGGAGGTGGTGCGCGAGACGCGGGACTTCGGGAGGCGCTTGCGGGTCGGGGCGTAGACGATCTTCTCGACGACCTTCTCCACGACCTCGGCGGTCTCGACGTCCGCCGGGGCGTCCGCCTTCTTCGCCTTGGCGTCGGCGAGCGGCTGGCCCACCTTGCAGTTGTCGCGGTAGATGGCGGTCGCCTTGAGGCCGAGCTTCCAGGACTGGAAGAACACCTCCTCGATCTCCTCGACCGTGGCGGACTCGGGCAGGTTGACCGTCTTCGAGATCGCGCCGGAGAGGAACGGCTGGCAGGCCGCCATCATCCGCACGTGGCCCATGGGCTTGAGCGAGCGCTGGCCCATGGCGGTGTCGAAGACCTCGTAGTCGGCCGGGCGCAGGCCCGGGGCGTCCACGACGTGCCCGTTCTCCGAGATGTAGTCGACGATCGCCTCGACCTGCTCGTCCTGGTAGCCGAGCTTGCGCAGGGCCCGCGGGATGGTCTGGTTGACGATCTGCATGGAGCCGCCGCCGACGAGCTTCTTGAACTTCACCAGGGAGAAGTCGGGCTCGATGCCGGTGGTGTCGCAGTCCATCATGAAGCCGATGGTGCCGGTGGGCGCGAGCACCGAGGCCTGCGCGTTGCGGAAGCCGTTCTTCTCGCCCAGCTTCACGACGTCGGCCCACATCTGCGTGGCCAGCTTGTGGACGCCGGCGTCGGCGCCGTGCAGGGTGCGCACACTGTCGTTGGCGGCCTGGTGCTTGCGCATGACGCGGTTGTGCGCCTCGGCGTTGCGCTGGTAGCCGTTGTACGGGCCGACGACGGCCGCGAGCTCGGCGGAGCGCTTGTACGAGGTGCCGGTCATCAGCGAGGTGATGGTCGCGGCCATCGAGCGGCCACCGTCGGAGTCGTAGCCCAGACCCATCGCCATCAGCAGGGCGCCGAGGTTGGCGTAGCCGATGCCGAGCTGGCGGTAGTCGATGGTGGTCTGGCCGATGGGCTCGGTCGGGAAGTCCGCGAAGCAGATGGAGATGTCCATCGCGGTGATGATCAGCTCGACGGCCTGGGCGAAGCGCTCGGAGTCGAAGGTGTCGTCGTCCTTGAGGAACTTCAGCAGGTTCAGCGACGCCAGGTTGCAGGACGAGTTGTCCAGGCTCATGTACTCCGAGCAGGGGTTGGACGCGGTGATGCGGCCGGTCTCGGGGTTGGTGTGCCAGTCGTTGATGGTGTCGTCGTACTGCAGGCCCGGGTCGGCGCAGGCCCAGGCGGCCTCGGCGATCTTGCGCCACAGCGAGCGGGCGTCGACGTTCTCGATGACCTCGCCGGTCATGCGGGCACGCAGGCCGAAGTCGGTGCCCTCCTCGACGGCGCGCATGAACTCGTCGGAGACGCGCACGGAGTTGTTGGCGTTCTGGTACTGGACCGAGGTGATGTCGTCGCCACCGAGGTCCATGTCGAAGCCGGCGTCGCGGAGGACGCGGATCTTGTCCTCCTCCTTGGCCTTGGTCTCGACGAACTCCTCGATGTCGGGGTGGTCGACGTCCAGCACGACCATCTTCGCGGCGCGACGGGTGGCGCCGCCGGACTTGATGGTGCCCGCGGAGGCGTCGGCACCGCGCATGAAGGAGACCGGGCCGGAGGCGGTGCCGCCGGAGGAGAGCAGCTCCTTGGAGGAGCGGATGCGGGAGAGGTTCAGGCCGGCGCCGGAGCCGCCCTTGAAGATGAAGCCCTCCTCCTTGTACCAGTTGAGGATCGAGTCCATCGAGTCGTCCACCGAGAGGATGAAGCAGGCGCTGACCTGCTGCGGGGACTTCGTGCCGACGTTGAACCAGACGGGGCTGTTGAAGGAGAAGTACTGGTTGACCAGCAGCCAGGTGAGCTCGTGCTCGAAGACCTCGGCGTCGGCGTCGGTCTTGAAGTAGCCGAAGTCCTTGCCGGCCTTCACGTAGGTGAGGGCGACGCGGTCGATGAGCTGCTTGAGGCTCCACTCGCGCACGTCGGAGCCGACGGCCCCGCGGAAGTACTTGGTGGTGACGATGGTGGACGCGTTGAGCGACCAGGTCGTCGGGAACTCGACGCCCTTCTGCTCGAAGACGGTCGCGCCGGTCTTCCAGTTCGTCTGGACGACGTCGCGGCGCTCCCACTCGATCTCGTCGTAGGGGTGCACACCCTCGGTGCTGAACACCCGCTGGATGCTCAGACCGCCAGCGGTCTTGCGCGACCGCGTGCCCGTCTTGGCGCGTCCGCTCTGCGTCTCCGTCATGCCTGCTTCTCCTCTGTCCCGCGTGTGCGTGTCCCGGTGCCGTGCCACCGGGTCTGGTGGGGGGTGTTCGTGCTGGTCCTGCTGGTGCCGCTCCCGGCGGGCCGCCGCCGTGGCCCCGGTAGGGGTCCAGGTCTAGCGGAGGCCACCGACAGCGGGGGTTCGTCCGCGTGCTGCGTGGTGGAGGAAGGGGGATTCGTGGTGCGCCCGGCCGACAGCTTCCCCACTCCCGGCCGGGCGGTCAGGTCAGCCCGTCGAGGCGGGCTGGGGCTCCCGGTCGGCGCTCGGCGCCTCGTCGGGAGCGTGGGCGGGACGTGCCGCACCGTCGCGGCGCATCTGCGCGATCTCGTCCTCGAAGTCCGCCGCGCTGGTGAAGGCGCGGTAGACGGAGGCGAAGCGGAGGTAGGCGACCTCGTCGAGCTCCCGCAGGGGCCCGAGGATCGCGAGGCCCACCTCGTGGGCCGGGATGGCCGCGGAGCCGGAGGCCCGCAGCGCGTCCTCGACGGCCTGGCCGAGGCAGGCGAGCTGGTCCTCGTCCACGGGGCGGCCCTTGCACGCCTTGCGGACGCCGGCCACCGCCTTCTCCCGCTCGAACGGCTCGCTCGCCCCGGACCGCTTCACGATCGTCAGCTGCATCTGCTCCACGGTGGTGAACCGCTGGCCGCAGGCCGAGCAGGTGCGCCGGCGACGGATCGAGGAGCCGTCCTCCGTGACGCGGCTGTCCACCACGCGCGTGTCGTTCGCGCGGCAGAAGGGGCAGTGCATCTCGGAGCCTCCTCGACAGGTCCTGGTGGGTCACGCGGCGGGGAGCCGTCGCGTGGGGGGTGAGCGGTCCAGACTCGACCCGGATGTGGATGACCAGCCCCTCCTCTGTGGAGAAACTCGTCCGTCCTGTGGGCTATCCCCCGGTTGCTGTGCAACTAGATGTGGATAACTACATCCGTGTAAGTACTAGATGTAGTGGGAACACTAGTTCCGCCCCACCACTCGTGCAACCTGTTCGGCGCGTCGCGGTCAAGGAAGTCAAAAGCCGCAGGTCACGCCTCTTCCAGGACGACGCGGGCACCCCTTCGGGCACGCCCGATCGACCCCGGACGGGCTGTGGAGGAGGCCCCGCGACACCCAGCGGGGTGGGGACTGGACCTGTGGACCGATCAGATCGCGCCGAGGACCCGGCGAATCAGGGAACCCGGGCAGGCGCAGGCGGGCCTCAGGAGGCAGCGTCGAGGGCGAACCACACGGTCGTGCCGGCGGCGTCGCGCTCGGAGCCCCAACGGTCCGCGACCGCCTCGACCAGCATCAGCCCGCGGCCCCACACGGCCAGCGGGTCGTCCACGTCGTCCGGGGGCCGGACCTCGCCGACGGAGCCCCGGTCCCGCACCAGCACGGTCAGGACGCCGTGGAGCAGGCTCACCCGCAGCAGCGAGCGCGAGTGCGCGTGGTTGACCGCGTTGGTCACCACCTCGGAGACGCAGAGCAGCGCGCTCTCCACGACCTCCTCCTCCAGGCCCCAGCGGTCGAGCTCGTCGCGGAGGAAGGAGCGGGCGACCCCGGGCGCGCGGACGTCGCGGGGCAGCGTGACGGCGGCGCGCAGCGCGTCGCCCTCCAGCTCCTCCTCGGCCTCCGACAGCTCGGCGGCCTGCTCGCGGTCGTGCAGGGAGTGGATGCGGTGCACGGCGTCCGAGACGCCCTCGGCCAGCGCGAGGAGCAGCTCGCGCCGCACCCCCGCGTAGCCCTCGGTGGAGTCGAAGAAGAGGACGAGCGCCCCGATGGGCGAGCCCGTGCCGGGCAGCGGCAGGGCGGCCAGGGACTGCGACCCCGCGTCCAGCTCCCGCTCCACGAGGGCGGCGAAGCGGTCGCGGACGTCGTCCAGGGCGGCCAGCACCGGCTCGCCGCTGCGCACCACCGCGGTCACCGGGACGTCCTCGAAGGCGTCGATGTGGCACCACGGGATCGGCTCGCCGGCCGCGGGCAGGTGCTCCTGCGCGCAGAAGCGGACGCGCCGGCCCCCGCCCTCCGTCAGGCCGATG
Source organism: Nocardioides sp. GY 10127 (assembly GCF_004919085.1). GTDB lineage: Bacteria > Actinomycetota > Actinomycetes > Propionibacteriales > Nocardioidaceae > Nocardioides. The sequence continues at coordinate 710,149 of NZ_STGL01000003.1, forward strand.
CCCACGCGACGGACGCCGGGCAGGGCGCCCAGGTCGCGCAGGACGGCCCGGGCGACGTCGTCGACGTCGCCGGCCGTGACCAGCGCCTCGTCCAGCCGGGAGAGGCGCCCCAGAGGCGCGCGCGGGGTGCTCCCACCGCGCGCAGACTCCTCCCACCGCAGTCCGGGCACCTCGGCAACCTAGCGCGCGAGGCACGGATGTGCATCCGACGGCCCTGACATCGTGTCGAGGTCGTGACCTGGCCAGCCGGCGCGGAGGAGGTGCGGACGCCGGGCGGGGCGCCCGCGTCTGACAGGGCTGGCCGTACCCCAGGTGGTGTACGACACCCGTCCCCACCATCACCAACCCGCCCTCTGGCCTCGTCAGTCACAATGAGGCCCGTGGGTAGCGAGGGACGCCGTCGGGGAGCACGCCGAGCCGAGCCCGAGGGCGCCACGACCCCCGCGCCGCCCGCGGACGAGTCCGCTGGTGACACGTCACGTTCCAGCGAGAGTGGCCTGCGGAACAGCGCCCGCGCCCTGGCGCTGCCCGCGCTCGGCATGACCCTCGCCGTCGCCGCGTGGGGCTACCTCGTCTGGGCGGCCATCGACTTCGGCCGCACGGCGCGGGACGGCGACACCAGCGCGCTGCCTTTCCTGGGACTGGCCTGCCTCGGCGCCGTCGCGTGCCTCTTCGTGGGGCTCATGCTCCTGGCCCGGCTCGTCCGGACCCTCACGGCGCTCCCCGGCGCACGACCGGCCACCGAGTCAGTCGAGGACTCCACCGCGACCTCGGGCCCCGCCGTCGTCCCGGCGACCCAGACCGTCGAGGGTGGCTGGGACGCGACGACGGTGCTCGAGAACCCGTACGTGACTCCCACACCCCCCACTCCCCCGACACCCACGCCTGTCACGGCGGCAGAACCCACGCAGCCCGCGCCCCGAGTCGAGACCAACGGGCACCGGTCCGCCGGGCACCGCGCGGCGGGGCACCGCTCGGCCGGGCACCGCGGCTGGCGGCACTCCTCCCCCGGCGGGGCGGACACCACCGCGGAGCAGCCCGCCGTCAGCGACGAGACCCAGGCGCTCCCCGTCGTCCGGCGCACCCCGCCGGGCGGGCGGCGCAAGAAGTAGGGCGGTCTCGATGCTCGGCCGTGGCCGGCCTCGCACCTCGACCACCGACCCGTCCCGAGGCTCGGTTGTGGCCGGCCCCGCACCTCGACCACCGACCGCGAATTGCGCGAGGGGCGGACGGCGTCGGGTGAGTGACGCGGCCCGCCCCTCGGCGTTCCCCTGGTGTCGCCGGCCGGGGTCGAAGCGACCGGCGACGTCGATGGGCGGCGCAGGGCGCCGCGGCGGCCGGGTGGCCGCGGGTGGTCAGCTCGCCGGGACGACGAGCGTCTGACCGGCGAGCAGCATGTCGTTGTCGAGGCCGTTGAGGTCCTCGATGAGCGAGATCGTGGAGGTGACGCTCTCGCCGGTCTCCGCACTGATCTCGCCGGCGATGTCCCACAGGGTGTCCCCGGACCCGACGACGATCTCCTGCGTCGGCATCGCCTCGTCGGTGGCGGCCGAGACGGCCGAGAAGGCGACCGCCACGGCGGCGGCGACCAGGAGGCCGAGGAGCACGACGACGACCCGTCCACGGCGGGTCAGCCGCAGCTCGCCCTGGGCCGGCCGCTGCGTGGAGCGGGGGGCGCGGGGCCGCTGGACGCGGGTGACGTGCTGCGGGGCGATCGTGGCGGTGCTCATCTGGGTGCCTCCTGGGGAAGTGCCCCGCGGTCGCGGGGCGTTGGGGCGGTCGTCTCGTTCTGGTGCTCGGCCGTGCGGGAGGAAGGTCTACTCGCGACCACCGACAGTGGGTCCCGGAGCAGCCACTGGCTGTCTGGACCGGCCCTGCCGGCGTCCCGCTCGATCGTGCGTTCGATCGAACACAGGTACGAAGGTAGAGCAGGTGTTCGAACACTCGCAAGGGCCTGACCGAACGAATTTTCGATGGTCGGGTGTTCGAAGCCGAGCGCGGGACCTGCGAACGGACCCAGCAGGCCCCACGGCCGACACCCCGACACGCCCGTTCGAACAGATGTTTGAGGTCGGAGCCGCGAACCCCCTACGGTGGTGCCACTGCCCCGCTCGGCGGGGCCACCACCAGGCGCGCAGCCTCCCGGTACCGGCCGGAGGGCACGCACCCACGAGCGCGAAGGAAGGCAGCAGATGGCCGACGAGACGGGCACGCGGGGCCGCGGCAGCCGGGGCAAGGTCACCGAGCTGCCGGACCGTCCCACCTCCACCGCGGGGCTGACGCAGCGCCAGCTCAAGGTGCTCGCCACGATCAAGAAGGCGGTCGAGGCCCGGGGCTTCCCGCCCAGCATGCGCGAGATCGGTGACGCCGTGGGCCTCACCAGCACCTCGAGCGTGGCGCACCAGCTGAAGGTGCTGGAGGAGAAGGGCTTCATCAAGCGCGACCCCCACCGCCCGCGGGCGATGGAGATCTTCCTGCCTCAGGAGTCCGCGAAGCCGCGCGCCATCTCCTCGGCCGACGACTCCGAGTTCGACGAGACCGGGGTCGGCGACGCGCTGCCCAGCGCCACCTACGTCCCCGTGCTCGGGCGGATCGCCGCCGGCGCGCCGATCCTGGCGGAGGAGCAGGTCGAGGAGGTCTTCCCGCTGCCCAAGCAGCTGGTCGGCGACGGCCAGCTCTTCCTGCTGGAGGTCCAGGGCGAGTCGATGATCGACGCCGCCATCTGCGACGGCGACTACGTGGTCATCCGCCAGGCCAACACCGCCGAGAACGGCCAGATCGTGGCCGCGATGATCGACGGCGAGGCCACCGTGAAGACGCTCTCCCGCAAGAACGGCCAGGTCTGGCTGCTCCCCCACAACGAGGCCTTCGAGCCGATCGACGGCACGCACGCCAGCATCCTCGGTGTCGTGACCGCCGTGCTGCGCCGCCTCTGAGGCGTTCAGCGCCCCGTTCCCCGACAGTCCCTGCCCCACGGACCCCCGACACGCCGTCGGGAGGGTCCGCGGGTCAGGGACTGTCTGCGTGCGGGCCGGGACCCGCCCGGGCGCGGCTCAGGAGGTCGCGGAGGCGGCCAGCCGCTTGAGCGCCTGGCGCACGACGCCGCCGTCGGTGGTGGTCCACATCGGCGGCAGGGACGCCTTGAGGAAGCCGCCGTAGCGGGCGGTGGCCAGGCGCGGGTCCAGCACCGCGACGACGCCGCGGTCGGACGTCGTGCGGATCAGCCGGCCCGCGCCCTGCGCCATCAGCAGCGCGGCGTGGGTGGCCGCCACCTGCATGAACCCGTTGCCGCCCGCGTCGTCGGCGGCCTTCTGCCGAGCGGACATGAGCGGGTCGTCGGGGCGCGGGAACGGGATACGGTCGATGAGGACGAGCTGGCAGGTGTCGCCCGGGACGTCCAGGCCCTGCCACAGGCTGAGGGTGCCGAACAGCACCGTGTGCGGGTCGGAGACGAACTGCGCCGACAGCTCGGAGAGCTGCGCGTCGCCCTGCGCGAGCGTGGTGAGGTGCGGCAGCCGCTTGCGGACCTCCTCGGCCGCCGCCTCCGCGGCCCGCCGCGAGGAGAAGAGCCCGAGGGCGCGGCCGTCGGCGGCGTCCACGAGCTCGACGATCTCGTCCAGCTGCGCCTTCACCAGGCCGTCGCGGCCCGGCGGCGGCAGGTGCCGGGCCACGTAGAGGATGCCCTGCTGGCCGTAGTCGAAGGGGCTGCCGACGTCGAGGCCGCGCCACGGCAGGACGCCGTCCGGCACGTCGTGCCCGCCCGAGCCGACCTCCACCCGCTCGCTCGGCTTGAGCCCGACGCTGGTGGCCACGGAGGAGAAGTCGCCGCCCAGCATGAGCGTGGCGGAGGTGAAGACGACCGTCTTCTCGGTGAGCAGCTTGTCCCGCATCTGCCCCCACACCTGGAGCGGGGCGACGCAGAGGCGCTGGGGCCCGCGGTCGCCGCCGTCGGTGAGCCACAGGACGTCGGCCTGCGACCCGGCCGCCATCCGCTCCGCCGTGGCGAACAGCTCCTGCACGCCGCCGCGGGCCTGCTGGCGGCCCGGGTCGCCCTCGCCGTCCGAGGACTGCTCCTTGGGGAACGCCGAGACGCAGGCGCGGGAGGCGTCCCGGACCAGCTGGAGCGCGTCGGAGAGCTGCTCGGGCAGCGCCTCGAAGCGACCGGTCGGGGCCGCGGCGATCGCGTCGCGCAGCGCGTCGCCGGCGTCCGCGAGGTCGTGGGCCGCGTCCCCGTCCACGTAGCGCTGCGCACGCTTGGCGGCCCGGTCGACGTCGAGGGCGGTGAGCTCGTCGGTGGCGGCCTGGGTGACCCGCGCGACCAGCTCGTGCGCCTCGTCGATGACCACCGCGTCGTACTCCGGGATCATCGGGACGCCCTCGACGGCGTCGATGGCCAGCAGCGAGTGGTTGGTGACGATGAGGTGGCTGCGCTGCGCCTTCTCACGGGCGAGCTCGACGAAGCACTCCTGCCCGAACGGGCAGCGGCTCGCGCCGAGGCAGTCGCGGTGGTTGACCGAGACCTGGCGCCACTCGCGGTCGGTGTGGCGGGGGGCCGCATCGCGCTCGCCCGTGCCGCCCTCCTCGGCCTCCTTCTCGGCCCAGCCGCGCAGCTCGAGGATCTTCGCCCCCATCGACCCCTCGGGCAGCTGCACCAGCGCGCCCTGGTCGTCCGGGACGCCCTCGCGCACGCGGTGCAGGCACGCGTAGTTGGAGCGGCCCTTGAGGACGGCGTAGGAGGTGTCGAGGCCCGGGACGTCCTTCACGGCGTCGACCAGGCGGGGCAGGTCGCGCTCCACGAGCTGGTGCTGCAGCGCGAGCGTGGCGGTCGCGACCACCACGCGGTCGTCGTGCAGCAGGCTCGGCACGAGGTAGCCCAGGGACTTGCCCGTGCCGGTGCCGGCCTGGACGACCAGGTGCTCCTCGCTGACCAGCGCCTCCCCGACCGCCTGCGCCATGGCCACCTGGCCCGCGCGCTCCGCGCCGCCGAGCTGCGCCACGGCGCGCGCGAGCAGCGCCGCCACGGAGTCGCGGGTGGACTCCGGTGACGCCACGGACCGCTTCTGCGGGCGAGGGCTGTCGGGCTGCTCGTCGGTGGGCTCGTCGGGCACCCGAGAACCCTAGAACGCGGCACCGACGGTGGGTGGCATCGCCGCCCTCGCCTGTGGACGACGGGGGCTGCTCAGCCGCCCGGCAGCAGGTCGACGACCGTCGGCTCCGGCGTGAGCGTGACCTCCGCCAGCCCCGTCGGCAGCGCGCTCGGGTCGAGCGTGGTGCTCGCGGCGGGCTGATCGGTGGCCTGGTCGGTCGGCTCGTCGGTGGGCTCGGTGGGCAGGCCGCTCGGGTCCGGCTCGGTGGGGGTCGGGTCAGTGGTGGGGACGGGCGCCGGCGTGGACGCCGGGGTGGGCGTCGGGTCGGGCGTGGCACTCACGGAGGGCTCGGCGCTCACGGTGGGCTCCGCGGACGACGTGGGCTCTGCAGACGACGTGGGGTCGGCCGGGCGGCTCGGCTTCGTCGCGGTCGCCGGCGGAGACGCCGATGCGCCGGTCGCGGAGTCGGGCGTGGGAGCCGGGGTGACGGTGGCCCAGCCGAGGTCGCCCTCGGCCCAGGCGAGGTCGCGCTCGCCCCACGCCAGGTCGGGGGGCGGCGGCGGGCCACCCGCCGGAGGGGGCAGGACGACGGTCACCACGACGTCCGTCACGCACACCCCGTCCTCGAGCACCGCGGCTGCCGGGCAGGGCGCGTACCGCACCCGCGTGCTCGGTGCCGGGTCCGCGGGGGTCGCGGTGGTCGCCGCGGCGCGGGAGGCGCCGCCGGGTCCCCGGGTGGAGGGCGCGCCGGGGCCGGCCGGCGCTGCGGGGCCACCGGCCACGAGCGGCCCGGCGGGCAGGGGCGCAGAGGTCTCGGGGACCCCCCGCGCGGCCGAGAAGACGACCGCGGCCGCGGCCACCCCGCCGCCGCTCAGGCCGAGGACCAGGACCGCCGAGAGCGGCCCCCACCAGCGCGCACCGCGGCCGCGCGAGGCCATGGCCGCCGGCGGGACCGCCGACGAGGTCGAGGGCGCAGGCCCGGCCGCACGCGCGGGCGCGACGCCTCCGCCGGTGGCGGGGCGCGGCGGGAGGTCGCTCGTCTCGGGCACGTCTCCCCCATCGGCAGCCGACCCGATCCGTGCAGCACCCGGGCACGTCCTGCCCGGTTCTTCTCCCAAACTTGTCCGACGGACGCTGGGCAGGACCGGGCAACGGCCGATCACTGAAGGCATGACCTACTCGTCCGCGACGCGGGACCGCTTCCGCGTGCTCGTCTCGGCCCTCACCGGGCTGGGCGCCGCGGGCGCGATGGTCGGCACCGCGGCCGCGGCGGGCGTCGCGGCCCGTGACCACGACGCCGAGCAGGCCGACCAGGCCCGCGCCGACCGTCAGTCCGCCGCCCAGCAGGCCCGCGCCGAGCGCCGCTACGCCCGGCAGGTCGCGCGGTACGAGCGCCAGGTGGCCGCCGCCGCCCAGGCCGCTGACCAGGCCGCTGACCAGGCGGGCGGGCAGGCGAGTGGACAGGCGGACCGCGCCGACGCCAAGGAGTCGCGGGCCGAGCGTCCCCGCGTCGTCCTGCGCGAGCGTCCCACCCGCACCCGGGTCACCACCGTCTACGTCCAGGCGGCCGCCCAGGGGGGCCCGAGCAGCGTCTCCGGCTCCGCCGGCACGGGAACGAGCCAGGGCACCAGCACGGGCACCAGCACGAGCACCGGCTCGACCGGCAGCAGCTCCTCCGCCGGCTCGAGCGGCGGCACCGGTGGCTCCTCGAGCGGCGGCTCCTCGGGCGGCACGTCGTCCGGGGGCACCCCCGGCGGCTCGGGCGGCAGCTCGTCCTCGGGCGGCTCCGGCTCGACGTCCACCCCGCCCCCGGCACCCACGCCTCCGCCTCCCCCGCCGACGACGAGCGCCTCGTGACCCACCCAGCGACCCACCCGACGACCCGCCCAGCGACCCAAACAGTGAGCAGCCCAGCGAGCAGCCCCGTGACCCCCGCCCGACGCCTCCCCCAGCCCCCGCCGGCCGTCACCCCGGTCGCGCTGTCGGACCCGCACGTGCCCGTCCGGCCGTGCGGCGCGCTGTCGTGGAGCGCGCTGGGCTGCACGGTCGACCTGCGCACCGAGCGCGCGGAGGACCTCGCGAGCGCCTCCACCCTGCTCGCCCAGGTGCTGCGCGACGTCGACGACGTGGCCAGCCGCTTCCGCCCCGACTCCGACCTCTCCCGCGCCAACGCCGCCCCCGGCCGCTGGGTCCAGGTCGACCCGCTGCTGGTCTCGGCGGTCCAGGTCGCGCTGGACGCCGCGGAGGCGACGGGCGGGCTCGTCCACCCGCTGCTCGGGCGCTCCCTGGTCGAGCTCGGCTACGACGCCGACCTGCGGCTCGTCCGCCTGCGCGAGGAGACGGGGGACGCCGGGCTGGGCGCCCTCCCCGCCCCGCCGCCGTTGGACTCCTGGCGCGACGTGGGCCTGGACGACGACGCGATCCGCGTGCCGGTGGGCACCACCCTCGACCTCGGCGCCACGGCGAAGGCGTGGTGCGCCGACCTCGCGGTCGCCGCGTTCGCGGCGGCTGGCCTGCGCGGCGCGGTGGCGAGCGTGGGCGGCGACCTGCGGACGTTCGGTGAGCGCTCCTGGACGGTGCGGGTCGCCGAGCGGCCCGGGCTCGTCGGGGACGCCGCGGGGCGCACCGAGCTCGTCGACGCCGTCGGGGCCCTGGCCACCTCGTCCGTGCTCGAGCGCCGCTGGCGCCGCGGCGGCGAGGAGCGGCACCACCTGCTCGACCCGCGCACCGGCCGCCCCACGACCGGGCCGTGGCGCACGGTGACCGTGGCGGCACCCACCACCGTGGCCGCCAACGTGGCCAGCACCGAGGCGCTCGTGCTCGGCGAGGACGCCGTGGCGCGGCTGACCGCCGAGGGCCGCGCCGCCCGGCTCGTCGACCACGACGGCCGGGTCGTCACCACTCCCGGCTGGCCCGCGCCCGCGGAGCCCAGCTGGACCGACCTGCCCCGCAGCGGAGGTGCCCGATGACCGACGGCCCCGTCCTGTGGATCCTCGAGCGCGGCTCGGGCGTGACCCTCCTGGTGCTGCTCAGCCTCAGTACCGCGCTCGGAGTCCTCACCCTCGGCAGCGAGCGAAGCCGGGCGGGCGGCGACGGGGGCGCGCGCGTCCCCCGGTTCGTCACCCGCGACCTGCACCGCAACACCGCCCTGCTCGCCCTGGTCGCGCTCGTCGTGCACGTCGTCACGGCCGTGGTGCACGACTTCGTGGGCCTGACCTGGCTCGACGCCGTCGTGCCCGGCCTCGCCGCCTGGCGCCCGTTGGGCACCGGCCTGGGCACCCTGGCCGCCGACCTCGTCCTGCTCGTCCTCCTCACCACCGCGCTGCGCGGCCGGCTCGGCCGCCGCGGCTGGCAGGCCGTCCACCTGCTCTCGTGGGCCGCCTGGGCCGCCGGGGTCGGGCACGGGCTGCTGGTCGGCACGGACCTCGCGCACCCCCTGAGCAGCGTCACCTGGGCCTCGGTCCCGACCGCGCTGTCGATCCTGCTCGTGGCCCTGGCCGCGGCCTGGCGCCTGGTCCTGCGCGGACGTGGCCGCCGGGTGCTGCCCGCGCCCGGGCGCGTGGTCGCCCGTGGCCACCGCCCCGGAGCGTCCGCTTCCTCCGGCTCCGCCGTCCCCACCCGGGACCTGCCGCCGCGGGGGCGACCCGCGCTCGAGGCCGCGCGCGGCACCGGCCCGTCCCCGGCCCCCACCGGCGAGCCGGCCGGCCCGTCCGCCGGACCCTCCGCCGGACCCTCTGCCGGCCCGGCCGTCACCCGCCCCGTCCCCGTCGACGAGGCCCCGCTCGAGTGGCTGGACGGCGCCCGATGAGCCGCGGACGCCGCCGCTCCGAGCGTGCCGACCGCGCCCCGCGCTCCCGTCGCCGGCTCCCCGGGGTGTCCGGGCCGCAGCACCCCAGCCCGGTGCCCTGCGGCGAGGACGTCGTGGTCGCGCCCGGCCCGCTCCTCCTGGCCGGCGTGCAGGAGGGGCCGGGCCTCGCGGTGCACCGCCGACGGCACGGGCTCCTGGTGCCGCACGAGGAGGGCTTCCCGGACGCCGAGGCCCTGGCCGTCCTGGCCGAGCAGGTGCGCCTGCGCGGACGCGGCGGCGCAGGCTTCCCGTTCGCCACCAAGCTGCGCCGGGTCGCCGAGCGCGGGGGTCGCCGGCGTCCGCCCGTGGTCGTCGTCAACGCCGCCGAGGGCGAGCCGGCCAGCCACAAGGACGCCGCCCTCCTCCGCACGGTGCCCCACCTCGTCCTGGACGGGGCGGCGGCCGCCGCGCACGCCGTCGGCGCCCACGAGGTCCACGTGGTCGTGCCCGCCGAGCGTCACCGGGTCGTCACCGCGCTGGCCGCCGCGCTGGCCGAGCGCCGCGAGACCGGCGACCCGGCGGACGTCACCGCCGACGCCAGCCCGCTGCGCTGGCAGGTGCACGTGGCCGCGCCCCGGTTCGTCGCCGGCCAGGAGAGCGCCGTGCTCGAGCTCATCGCCGGTCGCGAGGGCCTGCCCGTGCACCGCCGCGAGCCCGCCGCCGTGCGCGGCGTGCGAGGCCGGCCCACCCTGTTGTCCAACGCCGAGACCTTCGCCCACGTCGGGCTGCTGGCGCTGCACGGCGCGGAGCCGGCCCTGGCCCACGGCACCGCCGAGGAGCCCGGCACCACGCTCGTCACCACCGTCCTCGTCACGCAGGACGGGTGCGCCGACCCGGTCGTGCGCGAGGTGCCGTTCGGCACCTCGGTGGCCTCGCTGCTGCCCGTGCCCGGGGCCACGCCCGAGGTGGCGAGCGCCCCCGTGCCGGTACTGGTCGGCGGGTTCCACGGGGCCTGGCTGACCGCGGCCGAGGCCGCCGAGGCGACCGTGAGCAGCACCGACCTCGCCCGCTTCGGCGCCCACCTCGGCGCCGGCGTCCTGCTCGTGCCCGGCACCGGCGTGTGCCCGCTCGGCCTCACCGACCGCATCCTCGGTCACCTCGCCGAGCAGTCCGCGGGCCGCTGCGGCCCCTGCGTCCACGGGCTCGGCTCCCTGGCGACCGCGTTCGGCGAGGTCACCTCCGGGCGCGAGGTGCCGAGCGGACCGGTCGCCGAGCTCGCCGCCGTCGTCGTCGGCCGTGGCGCGTGCGCGCACCCCGACGGCACCTCACGCCTCGTGGTCTCCGCGCTCCAGGCGCTGGCCGACGAGATCGACGCCCACTCCACCGGGAGCTGCCCGCCCGCCGAGTCGCGCCCCTTCTCCAGCCCGCGACCCGGCTCCCCCGGCAACCCGGGCGCCGGGGAGGAGCACCGATGGGCCTCCTGAACCGCCGTGCCCAACGCGGGGGCGTCACGCTCGAGGTGGACTTCTCGTCGTGCCGCGCCGCCGGACTGTGCCACGAGCTGCTGCCGGAGGTCATCGGGCTGGACGTGTGGGGCTACCCCGTCGTCGACGGCGCCCCGGTCCCGCCCGATCGGGTCCGCGAGGCGCGGGCCGCCGCGCGCGCCTGCCCGCGGCTGGCCCTGCGGGTCGTCGAGGCCTGAGCGCCTCCGCCCGTCGGGCTCATGTCGCGGCGATCAGCCGGTCTCCACGGAGAACTGCGGGGTGCCCCCAGAGCAGCTCGCCCGGACCCGTGCCTCGCCCTCGGCCTCGCCCGTCCGCTCGAACTCGACCTCCACCCGCTCCGGGCCCGTGTCGTCGACCTGCGCCGACCACCCCGATGCCGGCGACGCACCGACCAGCGAGGCGGAGGCGCCCGTGCAGCGCACCGTCACCGTCCCGGCCGTGCCCGACCACGTCCGCTGCACCGACGTCGTCGACGTGCCGGCGCTGCTGCTCGACCCGCTGCCGGACCCACTGCCGGACCCGCTGCCGGACCCGCCGGACCCGCTGCCGGAGCCGCTGCCTGAACCCGAGCCCGAGCCGCTGGTGGAGGTGCCGGAGGCGGCCGACGCGCTGCGGGTCGCGGTGGCCGTGCCGCCGGGGCCCGAGCCGGAGCCGGAGCCCGCTGACGTGCTGGCCGCGGCGGTGGGCGCGGGCGTGGGCGAGGCGGTCGCTCCCGGACGTCGGGAGGCAGTCGGTCGGCGGGACGGCCGGGGCTTCGCCGACCTCGTCAGGCTCGCCCCCGCGGCGACCGTCGGCCCCTCGGACCCGGCTGCCGCCCCACCGGACCCCGCGCTGCCGCCCACGGCTGACGGCGCGTCCACGGAGCTCAGCACGCCATCACCCGCGCGGGAGATGACGCCCCAGACCAAGCCGGACCCGAACGCGACCACGAGCAGCCAGATCGCGACGAGTCCGACGACCCTGCCTCGGAACCTCACGGGCTGATCCTGTCCTGGGCGCTAGGTTGCCGTCCATGACGAGCATCCTCCTGGTGGAGGACGACGAGGCGATCCGCACCGCGGTCACGCGTGGCCTGCGCGAGCGCGGTCTGGCGGTGGCCTCGGCCCCGACCGGTCTGGCGGGGCTGGAGCACGTGCTGCGCGAGCACCCGGACGTCGTCCTGCTGGACCTCGGCCTGCCCGACGTCGACGGCCTCACCCTGCTCTCCATGATCCGCGCGGCCAGCCAGGTGCCCGTGATCGTGCTGACCGCGCAGGACGACGACCCCACGATGGTCCGGGCGCTCGACGGCGGGGCGGACGACTACGTGGTCAAGCCCTTCGGCACCGACCAGGTGGCCGCCCGCATCCGCGCAGTGCTGCGGCGCGGCGGGGGCCCGTCGGCTCCGGCCGCTCCGGCCGCGCTCCGGGTGGGCGGCCTCGTCATCGCCGAGGGCGCCCGCACCGTCACGCTCGACGGACGTCCGGTGGAGCTGGCCCGCAAGGAGTTCGACGTCCTCCTGCTGCTGGCCCAGCGCCGGGGCCAGGTGGTGACCAAGCGCGAGCTGCTGGCGGAGGTGTGGCAGCAGGCGTACGGCGGCAGCGACCGCACGGTGGACGTCCACCTCTCCTGGCTGCGCCGCAAGCTCGGCGAGACCGCGGCCGAACCGCGGTACCTCCACAGCGTGCGCGGCGTCGGCGTGCGCCTGGTCGACCCCGCCGACCAGGTCGACCGAGGTGACCAGGGTGAGGAGCCCACCCCGGAGCAGGAAGCGGGCGGGGACGCGGGCTGATGCGACGTCGGATCTCATGGCTGGTCGTCGCGACCACGTCGGCGGTGGTCGTCTCGTTCGTCGTGCCGCTGTGCCTGCTCGTGGCCACGCTCGCCGAGGACCGTGGCGTGGCCGCCGCCGAGCAGGAGGCTCGCAACGTGGCCCTGCTGCTGCCGACCCTGGACGACGACACCCAGGTCGCCGAGATGCTGGGCGGCCTGGCCGCCGACGGACCCACCACGAGCGTCCTCACGGCGAGCGGGACGCAGCTCGGCGGGGGCGCGACGATGACCGGCGCGGAGGTCGAGCGCGCGCTCGCCGGGGCCGCTTTCCGGGTCCAGGACGACGCCGGCGTCCGGGTCTACCAGCCGGTGCTCACGACCGACGGCACGAGCGTCGTGCGCACCACGGTGACCACCGAGCAGCTGCACCAGGGGGTGACGCAGGCCTGGATCGGCATCGTGAGCCTGGGGCTGCTGCTGATGGCGGCCTCGGTCGCGATCGCGATGCGGCTCGGCCGGCGGATCAGTCGGCCGCTGCTGTCGGTGGCGACGACGGCCCACCGGCTGCGCGAGGGCGACCTGTCCGCCCGGGCGGAGGTCGTCGGCACCGAGGAGACACAGGAGCTCGCCCGCGCGCTCAACGGGCTCGCGGAACGCACCACCGAGCTGCTGGCCCACGAGCGGGCCGCCGTCGGCGACCTCTCCCACCGGCTGCGGACGCCCGTGACCGCGCTCCGCCTCGATGCCGAGCAGGTCGCGGACCCGGAGCTGGCCGACCGGTTGCAGGAGCACATCGCCGTCCTCCAGCGCGGGATCGACGCGGTGGTCGCCGAGGCCCGGCGACCGGTGCGGACCGACCTTGCCGCCCGGTGCGACGCGGTCTCGGTTGTGCGCGAGCGGCTCGCCTTCTGGGGGCCCCTGGCCGAGGACCAAGCGCGTCCCCTCGACGTCACGCTGCCCGACGGCACGCTGGCCGACGTGAAGCTGCCCGGCGTCAAGCTGTGGGTGCCCTTGCCCGTCGACGACCTGCGCGACCTGCTGGACGTGCTGCTCGACAACGTCTTCGCCCACACCCCCGACGGCACGGCCCTCCGCGTCGCGGTGAGCAGCGCGGTGGAGCCGGGCGGGGGCGAGGCCGTTCGGATCGAGGTCGCGGACGACGGGCCGGGGTTCTCCCCCGTGCGGGAGGAGCGCCCCGGCAGCACCGGCCTCGGGCTCGATCTCGCCGGCCGGACGGCCGCGTCGGTCGGCGGCCGCCTGGTCCGGCTGCCCGGCCCGGGCGCGGTGGTGCACGTCGTGCTCCCCCGCCTCCCGGGCTGAGCCGGTCCGCGAGGCGACGCCGAGGTCAGTCGTCGTCACCCTCGTCCTCGTCGGAGTCGTCGGAGTCGTCGGAGACGTCGGAGACGTCGCCGGAGTGGCCCGAGTCGTCGTCGGCCTCGTCCTGGCTGTCGTCGTCGGAGTCGTCGCCGCTGTCGTCGCCGCCCGTGCGGCCGCCGTGGTCGTCGCCGGCCGGGTCGTCGGAGCCACCGGAGCGCGTGCCGCCGTGGTCGTCGCCAGCGTCGTGGCCGGCGTCGTGGCCGGAGTCGTCGACCGAGTCGTCCGCCGAGTCGTCGGTCGAGTGACCCGTGGAGCCGGTGGAGTGGTCGTCGCCGGCGGGGTCGTCGCTGCCCCCGCCCGACGTACCGGTCGAGGAGCCGCCGGCCGAGGAGCCGGAGCGGGCCACCGCGACGCCCGCCGCGGCCGCGGGCGGGACGACGACGGTACGGACGACGTCCTTCACGCAGACCCCGTGCTCGAGCTCGTGGCCGCGTGGACAGGGTCGGAAGCGGACGACGGTGCGCACGTCCTGCTCGCCGGCGCGGTCACCGGCGGCACCCGCAGCCGGTGCGGCCGCCGCGGAGGAGGCGGACGTCGACGTGGCGGACGAGCCGGCGACGGCCTGCTCCCCGGCCGTGGCGCGGTAGGCGACGACGGCGCCGGCGAGGCCGACGCCGGTGGTCAGGACGACGACGGAGGTGGTGGCGAGCCGCAGCCGCCGGGCGAGGCCACCGAGGTGGCGGGTGATCTGGGAGGTCATGGCCGCAGCCTGCGTGGCGGGGCGTCAGGCGCACCTCGCGCGGACCCTAAGTCCAGGTCAAGGAATCCCTTGACCTGGACTTATCAACGGCATGAGGACGTCTTGGCGCGCCCCCACCCACGCTGGCGCCATGCCTTGGACCCCCCACCACCGCGACCGCTACCGCCTCGCGGTCACCGTGCTCACCGGCCTCGCCTCCGCCGGCGTGCTCGTGGGCACCGGCGCGCTCGCAGGCGCCGCCGCCCAGCAGCACCAGGACGAGCAGCAGGACCGGCCGGCACCGTCCGACGACCCGACGTCCGGCACCCCCCGAACGAAGGACCGCGCGAAGGACCGCGCCAAGGACCGGGCCAAGGACCGGGCCAAGGACCGGGCTGACGAGCACGCGAACGAGCGGCGGAGCAGGCGCGAGGGCGAGCGGGAGACCCGCCAGGAGGGCCGGAGGGAGAGTGTGGAGGACCGCGGCCGCGTGCAGGTCGTGTGGCGCCGCCACCCCACCCGGACCCGCGTGACCACCCGGTACGTCACCGCCGCAGGCGCGGGCGGCAGCACGGTGGTCACCCCGGCAGCGCCCGGCACCTCCGGGTCCGGCACCTCCGGGTCCGGCTCCTCCGGCTCCAGCTCCTCCGGGTCAACGGAATCCGGGTCCGCGGGCAGCTCGGGCGGCTCCGCCCCGGCGCCCGCACCTGCCCCCGCTCCTGCCCCGGCGCCGGCCCCCGCTCCCGCACCGGCTCCCGCGCCGCCCCCGCCGACGACGAGCGGCTCGTGACCGGGCACGCGCGCTGGTCGGCGCTGGGCTGCGGTGTGCACCTCGTCGTCCTGGACGATCGAGAGCTGGCGGCGGCTCGACGACTCGTGGAGCAGGTGCTCCGCGACGTGGACGAGGTCGCCAGCAGGTTCCGGGCCGACAGCGACCTGTCCCGCGCCAACGCGGCCGCGGGCCGGTGGGTGCCCGTCGACCCGCTGCTCGTGGCCGCCACCCAGGTCGCGGTCGAGGCGGCCCGGCTCACCGACGGGCTCGTCCACCCCCTGCTCGGCCGGCCCCTGGCCGAGCTCGGGTATGACGCCGACCTGGGCGTCGTCCGGGCCCGCCCCGACGGGCACGTCACCCTCCTGCCCCACCGCGACCGACCGAGCCCGCCCCCGCTCCTGTCGTACGAGGAGATCGGCCTCGACCAGGACGGGGCGCTGAGGGTCCCGTCGGGCACGGCTCTCGACCTCGGGGCGACGGGCAAGGCCTGGTGCGCCGACCTCGCCGCCTCGGCGTTCGCGTCGGCGGGGCTCGGCCCGGCCGTCGTGTCCGTGGGCGGCGACGTCCGCGTGCACGGGGAGCGGGCGTTCGAGGTCGCCGTGGCGGAGGCGCCGGACGGCCCGCCCGAGGACGCGCTCGGCCTGGCCGACGGCGGGCTCGCGACGTCCACCACGACCGTGCGTCGCTGGCGCCTCGGCGGCGTCGAGCGGCACCACCTGCTGGACCCGCGCTCGGGGCTGCCGGTGTCCGGGCCGTGGCGGACGGCCACGGTCGCGGCTCCGACGGCGGTCGCGGCCAACACCGCCACCACCGCCGCGCTCGTGCTCGGTGCGGACGCGGCCCCCTGGCTGACCGCACGGCCCCACCTGGCCGTGGCGGCCCGGCTCGTGGGGCACGACGGCCAGGTCCACCGCCTCGGCTCGTGGCCGCGCGAGGTCGCGGCCTGAGTACGCCCCTCCCGAGCCCCCTCTCCCCGAGACCCCCACCACCCCTCCGGATCGGACACCCCCATGGACCCCACCCTCCTCTGGTACCTCGACCGCAGCACCGGGCTGCTGCTCGTGCTGCTCCTCGGCGCGGTCACCGCGCTCGGCGTCCTCACCTCGGGCGGCCGGCCCGCCGGGAGGCTCCCCCGGTTCGCCACGCAGGCGCTGCACCGCAACCTCGCGCTGGTCTCGCTGGCGCTCCTGGCGGCGCACGTGCTCCTCGCCGTCGCGCACGAGTACGTGGACATCCGGCTCGTGGACGCCGTGCTGCCGGGCGTCGCCAGGTGGGAACCGCTCTGGCTGGGGCTGGGGACGATCGCGACGGACCTGATCCTCGTCGTCGCCGTCACCTCCGGGCTGCGGGCGCGGCTGGGCGGGCGGTCGTGGCGAGCGGTCCACCTGTCCGCCTACGCCGCCTGGCTGCTGGGCACCCTGCACGGGCTGGGGATCGGCACCGACCTCGGGTGGTCGTCCCTGACCGCTCCCTCGTGGGCCCAGGCGCCGTTCCTCGTCGGCGTCGCCCTCGTGGTCGCGGCCGTCGGCGTCCGGGTCGTCCGGCGGCCGGCCGGCGACGTCCTCGACCCCACCCCCACCGCGGGAGCCCTGCGATGACCCGCCTGCCGCTGCGCCCCCTCGACCCGGCCGCACGAACGCACGACCTCCGGGTCGAGCCGGGTCCGCGGCTGCTCTCCGCCGACGCGGGGCGCCGGCACGCCGTCCCCACGCTCGACCTGGCGACGCTCGTCGCCTGGGCCGAGGACGCCGGGCTGCGCGGCCGCGGCGGCGCGGGCTTCCCGTTCGCGGTGAAGCTGGCGACGGCGGGCCGGGGGCGCCGTCCGGTCGTCGTCGTCAACGCCGCCGAGGGCGAGCCCGCCAGCGCCAAGGACGCCGTCCTGCTGGCGCGGGACCCGCACCTGGTCCTCGACGGGGCCGAGGTCGCCGCCCGCGCGCTGGGCGCCCGGGAGGTGCACGTGGTGCTCCCCGGCGACCGCCCCGCCACGGCGGCGGTGGCCGCGGCCGCGGTGGCCGCCCGGACGGGGCCGCGCTGGCGGACCAGCACGGCCGCGCCGCGGTTCGTGTCCGGGCAGTCGACGGCCGTCGTCCAGCTGCTCTCCGGCCGCCCCGGGCTGCCCGTCACCGCGTGGGCGCCGGACGCGGTGAGCGGCCTGCGTGGACGCCCGACCCTGCTCTCCAACGCCGAGACGTGGGCACAGCTAGCCGTGCTGGCGCGGTCGGGTCCGGAGGCGTACCGGGCGCTCGGGACCCCCGACGAGCCCGGCACGACCCTGCTGTCCGTCGTGGGCGCGGAGGGCACGACGGTGGTGGAGGCCGAGCACGGCACCCCCTTCCCGCAGGTGCTGGGCGCCGGCGAGGCGCCCACCGAGGGTGTCGAGGCCCCGCTCCTGCTCGGCGGCTTCCACGGCACCTGGCTCGCGCCGGACCAGGTCGCCCGGGCCCGGGTCTCCCGCGTCGACGGCACGCCGCTGGGCGCAGGCGTCGTGCTCGTCCAGAGACCGGGTCGCTGCCCCCTCGCGCTGACCGCCGGGATCGTCGAGCACCTCGCCGGGCAGAGCGCCCGACGCTGCGGGCCGTGCGTGCACGGACTGCCCGCGCTCGCCGACGCCGTGGTCGGGATGCTCCACGGACGCGAGGGTGCCCGGCAGCGAGCCGAGGCGCTGGCGGGGCTGCTCCCGGGGCGCGGCGCGTGCGCGCACCCGGACGGGACGGCCCGGCTCGTCCGCTCCCTCCTCCTCGCCCTGCCCCGCGAGATCGAGGCACACGAGCGGGGCGGGTGCTCGGCAGCTGCTCCGGCGGTCTCTCCGGGTCGGCCGAGCCTGCGCGGGGTGGCGTCGTGAGCGGCCGGCAGGCGAGGCTCCGGGTCGACTGGCCCGCCTGCCGGGCCCACGGGCTGTGCCACGAGGTGCTCCCGGAGGTGGTCAGCCTGGACGAGTGGGGCTACCCGGTCCTGGACGCGCAGCCGCTTCCTGACGCGCTGCTCGCCGACGCCCGGACCGCCGCACGGGCCTGCCCGCGGCTGGCCCTGCGGGTGGTGGAGGGATGACGGCCCGATCAACCCAGCCCGATCAACCCAGCGCGACTCCGGCGCCAGCGATCCGCCGCGCAATTAGCCGTCCGAAGCGCACATGTGAGGCGGCCTGGAGGTGCAGGTCGTCGTCGAGGTAGTCCAGGTCGTCCACGTCGATGACCGAGACGTAGGTGACGCCGGCATCGGCGGCGAGACGGGCGAGCAGCGCGTCGACCCGCTCCGCGCCGGCCAGGCGCGAGGGCGCGGGAGCCGGGCCGACCACCACGAACGGGTGGTCGGTGGCGGTGAGGGTCCGGACGACCCGGGCGAAGCCCGCGGCGACGGCCGCGTCGCTCATGTCGTAGTCGTTGAGACCGCCCGCGACCACGACGGGCGCCTCGGGGGCCACGCCCAGCAGCGCGTCGGTGAGCCGGGCCGGGAAGGAGAACCTCGGTCCGCACGCACTGGCGCCGGACGACCAGCCGGACCCCGAGAAGGCGGCGACGTGCACGCGGCCCGGGAGCTGGGAGGGCCAGCTGGTGGCGGGGTCCGCGAGGCCCAGCCCCGCCGACCAGGAGTCGCCGACCACGAGGACGTCGGAGCCCTGCCCGGTCACGGTCGCCGCGCGGGCCGTGGAGTCGGTGGCGTACACCGCACAGCGGCTGGGCCGGGAGCCCGTGGCCGCTCCGCCCCACACGTCCGCCCCGACCGCGAGCCCGGCCACGAGCAGGGCGAGCACGCCCAGCAGGACGCCGAGGCGACGCGAGGGCGTGGGGAGGCGACCCGAGAGGTCCGAGAGGGGCACGAGCACCATGGTGCGACCCGGTCCGGGGCCGCCACAGGCGTGTGCACGAACCGGTGACGATCCGTTACCGGATCGTGGACCAGACCACCTGGCCGGCGCGCTCGGCGGCCGGCCAGGTGGGCCCGGACGTGGGCTGAGGCGGGGCTCAGGCGGGCGCGACGTCCAGCGCGTACGGGGCCAGCTCGCCGGCCAGCTGCTCGGAGGCGCGGCCGGCCACGACCGTCCCCTCCGCCGTGTGCTCGAGGGAGTCGATCTCGCCGCCCTGGTGCAGCTTGTTGAGCAGGTCGCCCCGCTCGTAGGGCAGCAGCACCCGGAAGGTCACCGCGGGCCGCGGCAGCTCCGACTCGATGACGCGCAGTGCGTCCTCGATGCCCTGCCCGGTGCGGGCGGACACGACGACGCAGTGCGGCTCGCGGGCGGTGAGGCGGGCGAGGACGAGGGGGTCCGCGGCGTCCGCCTTGTTGATGACGACGAGCTCCTTCACGTCGCCGGCCTCGATCTCCGCGAGCACCTCGCGCACGGCGGTGAGCTGGCCCTCGGGGTCGGGGTGGGAGCCGTCGACGACGTGCAGGATGAGGTCGGCGTCCGCCACCTCCTCCAGCGTGGAGCGGAACGCCTCGACGAGCTGGTGCGGCAGGTGCCGGACGAAGCCGACGGTGTCGCTCATCGTGTAGACGCGTCCGTCGGCCGTGGTGGTCTTGCGGACCGTCGGGTCGAGGGTCGCGAAGAGCGCGTCCTCCACCAGGACGCCGGCGGAGGTGAGCCGGTTGAGCAGGCTGGACTTCCCGGCGTTGGTGTAGCCGGCGATCGCGACGCTGGGCACCTCGCGGCGGCGGCGCTCGGCGCGCTTGGCGTCGCGGGTGACCTTCATCTGCTTCAGGTCGCGGTGGAGCTTCGCGATCTTGGTGTTGATGCGGCGACGGTCGGTCTCGATCTTCGTCTCACCGGGGCCGCGGCCGCCGATGCCGGCGCCGCCGGCGACCCGGCCGCCGGCCTGGCGGGAGAGGTTGCCACCCCAGCCGCGCAGTCGCTGCTTCATGTACTGCAGCTGCGCGAGCTCGACCTGCGCCTGGCCCTCGCGGGACTTCGCGTGCTGGGCGAAGATGTCGAGGATCAGCGCGGTCCGGTCGACGACCTTGACCTTGAGGCGGTCCTCCAGGTTGCGCAGCTGGCTGGGCGCGAGCTCGCCGTCGCAGATGACGGTGTCAGCACCGGTGACGCCGACGATCTCCTTCAGCGCCTCGACCTTGCCGCGGCCGATGTAGGTGGCCGGGTCCGGGGAGGTGCGGCGCTGGTAGATCGCCTCGAGCACCTCGGAGCCGGCGGTCTCGGCCAGCAGCGCGAGCTCGGCCATCGAGTTCTCCGCGTCGGTGACGCTGCCCGACGTCCACACGCCGACGAGGACGACCCGCTCCAGCCGCAGCTGGCGGTACTCGACCTCGGTGATGTCCTCGAGCTCGGTCCGCAGGCCGGCGACGCGGCGCAGCTGGTAGCGCTCGGCGAGCTCCATGGCGCCGACGGTCGGGTCGGCCTCCTCCGGGTCGTCGCCCGAGGCGTCCACGAGGTCGTGCGGCTCGTCGTCGGCGTAGCCGGACTCGAACCCGTCGTCCTCGAGGGCGTCGGCGGTCTCGGTGGAGTCGTCCTCCCAGGTGGCCGTCTCGGCCAGCTCGGCGTCGAGGGAGAAGTCGCGTGCGTTGCTCATGTGCCTCCGTGGCATCGGTGGTGTCTCGGCTCCCGTGGCGGGACGCCTCGTGCGTCCCAGAGTAGGTCCGCTTCAACGCCCCCGCGAACCACTTTCATCCCGGTTCCGGTCGGCGGCGCCGGCAGCGCCCCGCCCCGGACGTCATCCGAACCGGCCCCAGGACGCGCCAGGGCGTATGACGTCCCGGGTGCCGACCGGCGGTGGCTCACCAACCCGCTGGCCACTCGCACACGTTGCCCACACACCGCCCACCCCCAGCCCCACCAACCAGCGGTGCCCCACCAACCTCCGGGCGGCCGCCACACGTTGCCCACACACCGCCCACCCCCAGCCCCACCAACCAGCGGTGCCCCACCAACCTCCGGGCGGCCGCCACACGTTGCCCACACACCGCCCACCCCCAGCCCCACCAACCAGCGGTGCCCCACCAACCTCCGGGCGGCCGCCACACGTTGCCCACACACCGCCCACCCCCAGCCCCACCAACCAGCGGTGCCCCACCAACCTCCGGGCGGCCGCCACACGTTGCCCACACACCGCCCACCCCCAGCCCCACCAACCAGCGGTGCCCCACCAACCTCCGGGCGGCCGCCACCGGTTGCCCACACACCGCCCACCCGACCGCGGTCCGCACCGGACGTCATCCGAACTCGCCCCAGAACACACCAGACGCATGACGTCCCACCAGCCGGCAGCAGACACAGCCGCCGACCCACGTCCCACCCGTGAAGCCGCCATGAAGGACAGGGGGCAAACGCTTGGGTCACCCGAGCACCGGGCCGATGGCAGAGGTGCCATGAACACGTTGCAGATCCTGTCGTCCCGGCCGGTCCGGCGCGTCCTCGCGCCGCTCGGTGTCCTGGGTGTCCTCGCGCTGGCCCTGACGTTCCTGCACCGCTCGATGGGCGGCTATGACTGGCATCGGCTGCCGGCCGACCTGAGCGACATCGGGGTCGGTCACGTCGCGGCCGCGCTGGCCGCGACGGCCCTGTCGTACCTCGCGATGACCGGCTACGACGCGCTGGCCCTGCGCTACGTCGCCGACCTCGTGCCGGACCGGCTGCCGTGGCGCCGGTACGCCTCGGCCTCGCTGGTCGCCACCGCGTTCGGCAACAGCCTCGGCGCGTCGGCGATCGTGGGGGCGGCGCTGCGGGCCCGGGTCTACTCGGCCTGGCAGATCCCGGCGGCCGCCATCCAGCGGATCATCGGCTTCAACCTGCTCACGCTCGGCCTCGGCTTCGCGGTCCTGGCGGGCGGCGGCGTGCTGTTCCAGCCCGGCCGCGCCGCACAGGCCCTGCACCTCCCGGAGCCGGTGGTCACCGGCCTCGCGGTGACGGTGCTGGCGCCCGTCCTCGGCTACCTCGCGTGGTCCCGTCTGGGACGTCGCCCGCTGGTGGTCAAGGGCCACGAGCTGCGCAAGCCGGGCTACCGCCTGGCGCTCGCGCAGGTCGCGCTCTCCACGGTCGAGGTCGCGCTCATGGCCGCCGCGCTGTGGTTCCTCCTGCCCCCGAGCCTCGCGCTCGGCGCCGGGGTGGGCTTCGTGGCGTTCGTGGCCGCGTTCGCGATCGCCACGGTCGCGGGCCTGGTCAGCAACGTGCCCGGCGGCGTCGGGGTGTTCGAGTCCGTGCTCGTCGTCCTCCTCTCCACCAGCATCGACCCGCTGGCCCTGGCCCCCGCCCTCGTCGCGTTCCGCGTCGTCTACTTCCTCGTGCCGCTGCTGGTCGCGGCGGTCCTCCTGGTCGGCCTCGAGGCGCGCCGCGGTCGGGACGTCGAGACGGGCGCCTCCCGCAGCCAGACCGTCGAGCTCGTCGGCGTCCTCACGCCCTCCGTGCTGGCGCTCCTGGTCGCCGGCCTGGGCGTGGTCCTCGTCGCGACCGGCGAGGTCCCGTGGCTGGTCTCCCTGCCGGCGGGGTCGGCGTTCTCGGTCAGCCTGGTCGGGGTCGCCCTCCTCCTGCTCGCCCGCGGCCTGCACCGCCGCCTGCGGGAGGCGTGGGTCGTCACCCGGGCGCTGTTGCTGGGCCAGGTAGCCCTGTGCCTCGTCCTCGACGCCACCGTGCCGGGCCTCGCGGGCCTGGCCCTCCTCGCCCTCCTCGCTCCGGCCCGCGGCGTCTTCCACCGCAGGTCTGGCTCGTTCCACCACCCGCGCGGGCTGAGCTGGACGGCGGCGGCGGTCGGCCTCGTCGCGGTGGCCCTCTACGCCCACCAGCGCGCCGACTGGGGCAACGACGGCACCGTGCTCCTCAGCATCGGCGCCGAGCACCCGTTCTCCGTGCGCCTGGCGGCGCTGCTCGGCACGCTGGGCGTCGTGGCCCTCGGCGTGCGGCTGCTGCGCCCGCTGGTGCCCGGCCCCCGCACCACCCGCTGCCCCGACGAGCTCGCCAAGGCCGAGCAGATCGTCTCGACGCGCGGGCGCGCGACGTCCCACCTGGCCTTCACCGGCGACAAGCGCCTCCTCTTCTCCGCCGACGGCGCCTCCTTCCTCATGTACCAGGTCGAGGGCCGCAGCTGGATCACCATGGGCGCCCCCGTCGGCGACCCCGGCACGTTCCCCGACCTGCTGCGCGACTTCGTCCGGCTGGCCGAGCGGCACGACGGCCGCCCGGTCCTCTACAGCGTCGGCGAGGAGCACGCCGACCTCTACCGCGAGCTCGGGATGACCCTCACCAAGCTCGGCGAGGAGGCGGTCGTCGACCTCACCACCTTCGCCATGACCGGCAAGCGCTACGCGAAGATGCGGCGCTGGGTGAACATCAACGTCACCGCCGGCTCCGAGGTCGAGATCCTCGCCCCCGAGCAGGTCACCGACGCCCTCATGGCCGAGATGCGCCAGGTCTCCGACGAGTGGCTCGCCGAGCGCAACGCGAAGGAGAAGCGGTTCTCCCTCGGCCCGTTCGACGAGGAGTACGTGCGCCGCTTCCCGGTCGCCACCGTGCGCTTCGAGGGCCGCCTGCTCGCCTTCGCCACGCTGTGGATCGGGCAGGAGGACGGCTCGCTGGCCGTCGACCTGATGCGGCAGCGCTCCGGCGGCCCCGCCAACGTCATGAACTTCCTCTTCGTCCGGCTGATGCAGTGGGGCCAGGAGCAGGGCATGCGCACCTTCAGCCTCGGCATGGCCCCGCTCGCGGGCCTGGCCACCGGCGAGGGCGCGAGCGTCTGGGACCGCCTCGGCGCGCTCGTCTTCACCCGCGGCGAGAAGTACTACAACTTCCAGGGCGTGCGGCACTTCAAGGACTGCTTCCACCCCACGTGGGAGTCCCGCTACGTCGTCACCCGCCCCGGCCTGGCCTTCCCCACGGCCATGGTCAACGTCGCCACGCTGGTCGGCGGCGGCGTGCGGGGGCTCGTCAGCCGCTGAGGCCGAGGTCCTCGCGCACCGCGACCGTCCGGAAGCCGGTGTTCGACGAGGAGGAGTCCGGCGTGTTCTGCGTCCGCGCCGCGTTGCGGTACCGGTTGCAGTAGGAGTCGTGGCACAGGAACGAGCCGCCGCGGGTCACACGGGGCACGTCCGCGGACGCCTGCGGGCCGCCGCCGAGCAGGTCGCCGAGGAGGGGCGCGGACGCTCCCCCGACCGGGTCGAGCAGCGGCTCGCCCGCGGCCTCGGCAGCGCGGGCGCGGCGGTGGTGGGCGTGCGGGTCCCAGGCGTCCGCGGTCCACTCCCACACGTTGCCGACCGTCTGCCACAGCCCGTACCCGTTCGGCTCGTAGCTGCGCGCCGGGGCGGTCCCGAGGTAGCCGTCCTCGCAGGCGTTCACGGTCGGGAAGCGGCCCTGCCAGATGTTGCAGCGCCAGGCGCCGTCCGGGGTGAGCAGGTCGTCGCCCCACGGGTAGCGGGCCCCGACGAGCCCGCCCCGCGAGGCGAGCTCCCACTGGGCCTCGCTGGGCAGCGTCCGGCCCGCCCAGCGGCAGTAGGCCAGCGCGTCGTGCCAGCTCACGTGCGTGACCGGGTGGTCGGCGAGCTCGTCGGTGCGCTCCACGCGGCCGCCCGGGCGGCGCCAGTCGGCACCCCGCACCCCGACCCACCACGGGACGCCCGGGAACGGCCCGACCACGGCCGCCGAGCCGGCCACGCCCTCGTCGAGCAGCAGGTGGAAGACGGCGGAGAAGCCGAAGGACTCCGCGTCCGTGACGTAACCGGTGGCCGCGACGAACGCCGCGAAGTCCGCGACCGTCACCGTGGTCGCGTCGATCTCGAACGCGCTCAGGCGCACGGGGTGCACGGGCACCTCGCCGTCGCCGGGGTTCTGGTCGCCGCGGGCGTCCCCCATCTCCAGGACGCCGGCCGGCACCCGCGCCTGCTCGACGCGGTGCACCCCCGGCGAACCGTCCGCGGGCGCGCCGGCCGCGGTGGTGCCGGCCGCGGGCGCTCCGCCTGCACCCGACCGCGCCGGCGCACAGCAGTGACCGGCCCCACCGGCGCGCGGGGCGTGCTGGCTGCCCGGCTCGTCCACGGGACCGACCCTAGACCGCCCGCGTCCGGGGCGGCTTGCCCCTAGGCTGGCGGAGTGCAGCGGTGGCCGCGATGGGTCTACGACGAGGGCGAGGAGCCGGACTACCGGTTCACGCTCGCCAACGAGCGCACCTTCCTGGCCTGGATCCGCACCGCCCTGGCGCTGCTGGCCGGCGCGGTCGGCGTCCGGGCGCTGGACCTCGGGCTGCCGGGCTGGGCAGAGCAGTCGCTGGCCGGCGTCCTGGCGCTCCTCGGGATGGCGGGAGCCGCCGTGGCCTGGACGCGGTGGGCCCGCGGCGAGCGCGCCATGCGCCGCGGCGAGCCGCTGCCGGACAACCGGGTCGGGGTCGGCCTCACCGGCGGGGTCGTGGTCGTCGCCGCGGTCGTGCTCGTCGTCCTCGTCGCCGTGGCGTCCTGACCCGTGGGCGACCCCGTGGGCGACCCAGCGAGCGGCGCCCGCCGCCCGGACCCCACCGTCGGGGTCCCTCGGGACCCGGGCGCCCAGCACGAGCGCACCGGCCTGGCGTGGCAGCGCACGGGGCTCTCCGTGGCGGTGGCGGCCGTGGCCGCGACCCGGCTGGCCTGGGTCGAGATCGGCCCGCTCGCGCTGGTCGACCTCGTGGTCGCGCTCGCCCTGCTGGGCTGGTTCGCGCGCGGCGCCGCGGCTCGCACCGGTCGCCGGGCCGCAGGCCTGTCGCCGTCGCCGGCCGTGGGCCCGGCGCTCGTCGCGGGGGCCGTGGTGGTGCTCGGTGCCGTGGAGCTCGGGGCCGTCGTGGCCTCGGCGCTCTAGCGGCCCCTGGAGCGAGCGACGCCGGGAGCGGGAGCGCCTACAGCGAGGACTCGCCCCGCGCCACGAGCACGGCGGGGCCGGTCATGACGATGCGGCCCTCGGCCGTCCAGTCGATGTGCAGGCGACCGCCGGGCAGGTCGACGTCGTAGCCGACCGTCTCGCCGCCGGCGTCGGGGCTGCGCCCGTCGCGCAGGGCCGCGGCCACCGCGACGGCGCAGGCGCCGGTGCCGCAGGAGCGGGTCTCGCCGCTGCCGCGCTCGTGCACCCGCATCGCGACGTGCCCGGGGCCGACCGGCACCACGAACTCGACGTTGACGCCGGAGGGGTAGAGCTCCCGGTCGAAGACCGGCTCCTCCAGCAGGCTGCCCACCGGGCCGGCCGGCTCGAGGGAGTCGACGAAGGCCACGGCGTGCGGGTTGCCCATGTCGACGCCGGTGGCGTCCCAGCGGTGCTCCTCGACGCTCACGCTCGTGTCGCCGAGCAGCTTCGGCACGCCCATGTCGACGCTGATCTCGCCCTCGGGGTCGCCGCCGGCGAACACGACGGTCTTGAGGCCGTCGCGGGTGGCGACCGGGACGGGTGCCGCGGCGTCCACGAGGCCCTCGGTGGCGAGGTAGCGGGCGAACACCCGGATGCCGTTGCCACACATCTCGGCGATCGAGCCGTCGGCGTTGCGGTAGTCCATGAACCACTCGGCGCTGGGATCGGCGCCCTCGACCCACCGGGCACGCACCACGCGCAGGACGCCGTCGCCGCCGAGGCCGGCCCGGCGGTCGCACAGCGCCCGGACCCGCTCCGCCGGCAGCTCGCCGTGCAGGTGCAGGTCGGGGTCCGGCAGGAGGACGAAGTCGTTCTCGGTGCCGTGGCCCTTGAGGATCGGGTAGCTCACCGCTCCACGGTAGCCGGACGACGTCCGCCCGGCCCGATCCCGAGGCCACCCCGTCCACGAGCGCCCACCCGAACGACTACGCCGACATGGCCCGAACGGACTACGCATCCGCGACCGTTCCACCGCTCCGCGAGCACCGGTGTTCTCCGTAAGGTCGACGACGACGGGCCCGACCAGCGCTTCCCCGGCGCCGCTCCCCCGCTCCCTCCGCCGGAGCCCGTCGCGCCGTCGCCGACTCCCCCGTCGCCGGCGATGGCGCGCGCCTCCCCACCCCCAGAAGGAGAACCCCCCCTATGCCTTCCCAGCCCACGACCTCCCGGCGGAGCACCCGTGCCCGCCGCGCGGTCGTCCGGCAGGTGGCCCTCACCACCGCCGCCCTGACCAGCCTCACCGCCGTCGCGCTGCTGCCCACGGCCCCCGCCTCCGCCGCGGGCAGCAGCACGTTCACCAGCTCGGCGCACGGCGACATCGTGGACGTGGACGTGGACGTCCTGGGCGGCAGCCTGGCCGGCCTCGTCGTCGGCCACGCGAAGTCGGTCGCAGACTCCGGCCAGACGCACGTCGTCACCGCGACCAGCTCCAACCTCGACCCCAGCCTCGCCGGCGGCCCGCTCACGGTCGACAGCCAGACGGCCACCGCTCCGCCGAGCAGCGACCCGGCGTCCGAGACCCTCCTCCCCGTCGACGCCTCGCCCCTGCTCACGCTCGGGGTGATCACCGGCGACACGGCCGCCACCTGGAACGCGGACGGCACCTGCGTGGCCGAGTCCGGCGGGGTGCGCCAGCTGGGTGGGTCCACGACCACGCTGGCCGGGCTCGACGTCCTCGGTGTCGAGGGCCTGGGCACCCTGCTCGAGGCCGAGGCCTCCAGCACCGAGGCGGCCACCTCGCTCGTCGACTCGGGCGGGCAGCACGACCTCGTCTCCACCACCACCGCGACCATCGGGGACGTCTCCCTGCTGGACGGCGCGGTGCAGATCCAGGTGGGCAGCCCGGCCGTGCTCACGGCCCGCTCGGACGGCGCCAGCGGCACCGTGGCCTACGACGCCCCCGTCGTGACCGTGACGGTCGCCGGGCAGGCCACCCCGATCACGCTGGCCGGCGGCACCACCGACATCCCGGTCGACCTCGGCCTGCTCAGCGCCGACGTCTCGCTCACCCTCAACGACGCGGTCGACTCCAGCAGCGGGGCCACCGCGAGCGGCGTCGTGGACGACGTCCTCTCCATCGACCTCACCGTCGACACGCTCGTCACGCAGGTCGCCTCGGTGCACGCCGGGCTGGGCGCCCTCACCGCCGACGCCACGGCGCCGGCCGGTGGGGTCAGCTGCGTCGACCCGACGGACACCACCGACACCGACGGCGACGGCCTCACCGACGCCGCCGAGGACGTGCTGGGCACCGACCCCGACGTCGCCGACACCGACGGCGACGGCCTCTCCGACGGCGACGAGGTCAACACCACCGGCACCGACCCGCTGGTCGCCGACACCGACGGCGACGGGCTCACCGACGGCGACGAGGTCAACACCACCGGCACCGACCCGCTCGACGCCGACACCGACGACGGCGGGGTGGAGGACGGCGACGAGCTCGCCGTCGGCACCGACCCGCTCGACGGCGCCGACGACGGCAGCGCGGGCCCGGTCGCCACCGACACCGACGGCGACGGGCTCTCCGACGACGCCGAGGCCGTCCTGGGCACCGACCCGAACAACCCCGACACCGACGGTGACGGCCTGGGCGACGGGGCCGAGCTCAACACCTACGGCACCGACCCGCTGGTCGCCGACACCGACGGCGGCGGCGTGGACGACGGCGACGAGGTCAACGCCGGCACCGACCCGAACGACGCCTCCGACGACCTCGGCGGCGGCCCTGTCGACCCCGACACCGACGGGGACGGGCTGACCGACAGCGAGGAGTCCGCGCTCG
Source organism: Nocardioides sp. GY 10127 (assembly GCF_004919085.1). GTDB lineage: Bacteria > Actinomycetota > Actinomycetes > Propionibacteriales > Nocardioidaceae > Nocardioides. The sequence goes on from NZ_STGL01000003.1 coordinate 738,688, forward strand.
GCACCGACCCGGACAAGGCCGACACCGACGGCGACGGCCTCTCCGACGGCCGCGAGGTCAACGGGCACCCGAAGAACTTCCCGGGGTGCACCACCGACCCGCTGGTCGCCGACACCGACAGCGACGGGCTCAAGGACGGCGCCGAGACCAAGGGCGTCCGGATCGGCCTCACCGTGCACCGCAAGAACGGCACGAAGAAGATCCGCACCGTCCGGACCAACCCGTGCAGGGCCGACACCGACAAGGACGGGCTCAAGGACGGCCGCGAGGTCAAGGGCTCGAAGATCGGCACCAAGGTGATCACCCGGAGCGGCTCGTACGTGATCAAGGTCCGCAAGAGCAACCCGCTGGTCAAGGACACCGACGGCGACGGCCTGGGCGACAAGGCCGAGGTCACCGGCTCCCGGAACAAGGCCTGGAAGAAGAAGGCCACCGACCCGACCCACTGGGACACCGACCGCGGTGGCCGCTCCGACCTGGTCGAGGTCAAGAAGGGCTCGGACCCGACCAACGTCTACTCCGGCCCGAAGAACCCGCAGGGCACGAAGAAGACCATGCGCGGCGCGTCCGCGCGGGCGATGGGCTGACCCGCAGCAGCACCGCGGCTCAGCACCGACCAGGACGGGCGTCGGGACCTCTCAAGGGGGAGGTCTCGACGCCCGTTCGTCGTGTCCGGGGTGGCTCGTCCCGGCACCCCGGACGGCGGCCCGGGACGGCGGCTCAGCAGGCGGCTCAGCCGGCGGCGACCGCCGCGAGCGCCTGTTCGACGCGCTCGGGGTCGTCGAAGCGGACCCAGGTGATCCGCGGGTCCTTGCGGAACCACGCGTCCTGACGCCGGGCGAACCGCCGCGTCGCGATCACGGTCCGCTCCTTCGCCTCCTCCAGGCCCAGGACGCCGGCCAGGTGGTCGGCCACCTCGCGGTACCCGATGGCGCGGCCGGCGGTGCGACCGTCGGCCAGCCCGGCGTCCAGGAGCCTGGCGACCTCCTCGACGAACCCGTCGGCGAACATCTGCTCCACCCGCGCCTCGATGCGCGCGTCGAGCGTCGGCCGGTCGATGTCCACGCCGACCTGCACGGCCCCGGGCACGTGGTACTTCAGCCGCGGCAGGGTCGCGGTGAAGGAGCGGCCGGTCAGCTCCACGACCTCCAGCGCGCGGACGACCCGGCGACCGTTCTCGGGCAGGATGCTCGCCGCGGCGGCGGGGTCCACCTCGGCCAGCCGGGCGTGCAGGGCGCCGCTCCCGACGTCCTCGAGCTCGGCCTCCAGGCGTGCGCGGACGCCCGCGTCCGTGCCGGGGAACTCGAACTCGTCGAGCACCGCGCGGGTGTAGAGGGCGGAGCCGCCCACCAGCACCGGCGGGACCCCGCGCGAGCGCAGGTCGTCGATCAGACCGCGCGCCCAGCCCTGGAACTCCGCCACGCTGGCGGGCTCCGTGACCTCGAGGACGTCGAGGAGGTGGTGCGGCACCCCGCGGCGCTCGGCCGCCGGGAGCTTCGCGGTGCCGACGTCCATGCCCCGGTAGAGCTGCATCGCGTCGGTGTTGAGCACCTCCCCGCCCAGGCGCTCGGCCAGGTCCAGCGACAGCGCCGTCTTGCCGGACGCCGTGGCACCCACGACCGCGACGACGGGCACGGACGCGAGCGCGGGGTCGGGCGCGGGCACGGGCACCCGTGCGGGCGAGTCCTCGGCGCCGGTCATGTGGCTAGTGTGGCAAGCCCTCGGCCAGGCGCCCCCATCGCGCCGGTCGCCCGACCAGCAGACCTCCGGGAGGACACCATGGGCTTCCTCGACAAGGCCCGCGCCCAGATCGACACCCCGCAGAACCGCGAGCGGCTGCTCAAGCTGCGCGGCAGCGTGGCCGACGCGGTGGCGAAGAACGAGGCGAAGATCGGCGAGGGCCTCGACAAGGCCGCCGCGGCCGCGGACAAGCGGACCAAGGGCAAGTACCAGGGCCGCATCGCCCAGGGCGTCGCCGGCGCCAAGAAGGGCGTCTCCTACCTCGGCCGCCGCCCCGACGGCGGCACCTCGACCTCCTCGACCGCGAAGGACCGCTGATGACCGCCCCCATCCCCGAGGACCGCGACGCCGCTCCCCTGGAGGACTCGATCGACGGGATCGTCCCGCCCGGCGAGCACGGCTCGGACCTCCCGGACGACGCCGACGCCACCCCGGACGCGCCCGCCGAGGCGCGGCTCGACGCCGCCGAGGAGTCGGAGACCGGCGAGCCCAGCCAGTGAGCGACGGCCCCGTGCCGGAGGTGGGCGGGCGCTTCGTCGTCGTCCCCGCCTCCTACGTCTTCCTGCTCCGCGACGGCGTGAGCGGGCTCGAGGTGCTCCTCCAGCTGCGTCAGGACACCGGCTTCATGGACGGCCACTGGGCCGCCGGCGCGGCCGGGCACGTGGAGCGGGGCGAGTCCGCCGTGGACGCCGCCCACCGCGAGGCGGCCGAGGAGATCGGCGTCCGCGACCTGGTGCTGGAGTTCCTCACCACCATGCAGCGCACGCGCGGCGGGGAGCCCATCGACGAGCGGGTCGACTTCTTCTTCGCGGCGCGGACCTGGTCGGGCGAGCCCGCCCTCCAGGAGGGCAAGGCCGCCGACCTGCGGTGGTGCCCCCTCGACGCGCTGGACTCGCTTCCCGGACCCGTCGTCCCGCACGAACGGGTGGTGCTGGAGGCCCTGCGCGAGCGCACGCTGGAGCCGTACACGACGCACGGCTTCTGAGCCGACCCTCGCGGCCGGCTCACGGACGGGGGACGAGATGAGTGACAGGGCGGACGGCGGCCTGGGCAACGACCTGGTCAGCGGCTTGGACGGGAGCGCGATCAGCGCGGCCGCCGAGGAGCTCGGCCCGATGCCGGACCCGGTGGCGCAGACGCCGGTGGTCGCCCCCGGCGGGGTGGACGCCCTCGACGCCGGCGGCACCCTCCCGCTGCTGGCCGACCCGCCGGCCTGACCCTCCGCTCCCGACAGGCCCCGGAGTGACCCTCAGCGGGCGGTGCGGAGCTCGACGGCCCGGCGGACGACGTCCGTCACCCGGGCCGGGTGGAGCATGACCTCCTCCCAGCTGAACCGCAGCACCAGCCACCCGTGGACGACCAGGTCGTTGTACCGACGCGCGTCGCGGGCCAGGGCCGCCCGGTCGCCGTGGAAGGCGAAGGAGTCCGCCTCGAGCACCATCCTCAGGCGGGCGTCGACCAGGTCGGGGCGGCCCAGCCACCGTGGCGCACAGATCGGCACCTGGGGCACGACGGTCAGGCCCGGGACGTCGAGCACGAGCGCGCGCAGGGTCGACTCGAACGGGTTGGCGGCCCGCGCGTCCGCCGCCGCGGCCACGCGCCGGGCGGCGGCGCTCCCCGGGCCACGGGCTGCGGCCGCCCCCGCGGTCAGCCGCTCGGGCGCCAGGCCGGCGCGCAGCGCGGAGTCCGCGACGCAGAGGGCCTCGTCGAACGGCAGCGTGCGCAGGCAGTCCAGCAGGGTGCGCTCCGGGCTGGTGAGCCCGTCGGCCAGCTCCCGCGGCGAGAGCGGCGCCCACCGCACCTGCGTCCCGCGACGGTCCAGGCCCCGGAGGCTGCGGTGGCGCTCGACGGTGACGACCGGCGTCGGCTGCGGTCGGTGGACCTCCCAGCCGTGCAGGAGGGCAGCGCTGAGGTGGGACGCGGCGCCGGTCAGCCGCATCGCCTCCACCCGAGCGGCCCCGGCACCGGGCAGCGCGTAGCGGCCGCGCGCCACCCGGACGACGTCACCGGCGTCGCGGGCGCGCTCGGCCTCGGCCCGGCCGACCAGCGCGACGAGACGTGCCCAGGGCGCGACGCCACCGAGTCGCTCGAGCTCCTCGGTGACCGGCACGACGCCAGCCTGCCCACGGTGGCTCGGCGGCGCGGGCGTCGTCCACAGGTCCGTCCTCAGACCGGAACAACGCCGGCGATCCCGCACCCGGGCGCGGGATCGCCGCAGGTCAGCGAGCTGCCGCCCCGCCGGCCGCCCTGAGGTCGGCCGGTTGTTCCGGTCTGAGGACGGACGCGGTCAGAGCCGCGTGACGTCGAGCGGGGTCTCGACGACGCCGTCGCCCGCAGCGTCCTGCTCGACCAGGTAGGCGCCCGCGGTGGCGGTCTCGGCGTAGGCGCCCACCATCTCGGTGCCGCGGTAGAGGACGCCGGCCCCGTCGTCGGTGGCGTAGCCGGTGGGCAGGGTGCCGTCGGCGACGAGCGACTGGAAGAGCGGACGCCGCTGCGGCTCGGAGTCGTAGTGGACGCCGTTGCTGAACGGCACCAGGCCCAGGCCGTTGGTGATGGGGCGCAGCTGCGGCCCGAAGGAGTCGGTGGTGCCGCCGGTGTGCCAGCAGATCGAGCCGGCCGAGACGCCCGTGAGCACGACGCCGGCCTCCCAGGCGGTGCGCATCGCGGCGTCCACCCCGTGCAGGCGCCACAGGGCGAGCAGGCCGGCGACGGAGCCGCCCCAGACCCACACGACGTCGGCGTCGAGGAGGTGCGCGGTGATGTCCTCGACGTTCGGCATGGTGAACAGCTGGAGGTGGCTGCCCGTCCAGCCGCGGCTCTGCACCGCGTCGTAGAAGTCGCGGATCAGGCCCGGCGAGTCGCCGCACGCGGTGCCCAGGAAGCACACCTTGGGTGCACGCCCGGTGACTCCGGCGAGGTCGACGGCCAGCTCCGTGAGCGGGCCGGGCTCCCAGCGGACGCGGCTGCCCATGACAGCACCTCCGGAGGTCGCGAGGATGGTGGGTGCGTCAGCAGGCACGGGCGGTCCTTCCGAGTCAGGCCGTCGAGTGGCACGACCGTACCCCGTCACCTGACGTGGCGTCGCGAGCGGTGCCCGGGAGTCTCCTCACGCCGGCGCACCGGACCGGCCACGCGGCCCGGTGGCGGGCCTCAGCCGCAGGCCGGGGCGGGCGGCAGCGGCGCGGGGACGCCGACGGCCGGCATGCCCAGCGAGACGCCCGCGGGCTGGGCGGGCTGGGCGGTGCGGCGCTCCCAGGCGTCCCCCGAGCGCGTGCGCCGGAGGCCGAGGACGGTGTCGGCGACGAGGTGGTGCGGCGCGGCGTAGGTGACCTCGACGGTGACCATGTCGCCGGGGCGGACCTCGCCGAGCGAGGCGTCGGGCACGGCGAAGTGGACGAGCCGGTTGTCGGGCGCGCGGCCGGAGAGCCGGCGGGTCTCGGCGTCCTTGCGCCCCTCCCCCTCGGAGACCATCACCTCGAGCGTGCGGCCGACCTGCTCCTTGTTGAGCTCCCAGGAGATCTCCTCCTGGAGGGCCACGAGGCGCTGGTAGCGGTCCTTGACGACCGCCGGCGGCACCTGGTCGGGCATCGTCGCGGCCGGGGTGCCGGGGCGGATGGAGTACTGGAAGGTGAAGGCGCTGGTGAAGCGGGACGCGGCGACGACCCGGAGGGTCTCCTCGAAGTCCTCCTCCGTCTCGCCGGGGAAGCCGACGATGATGTCGGTGGTGAGCGCGGCGTCCGGGACGAGCGCGCGGACCTTCTCGATGATCCCGAGGTACTTCGTCGAGCGGTAGGAGCGCCGCATCGCCTTGAGCACGCGGTCGGAGCCGGACTGCAGCGGCATGTGCAGGCTGGGCATCACGTTCGGCGTCTCGGCCATCGCCTCGATGACGTCGTCGGTGAACTCGGCCGGGTGCGGGCTGGTGAAGCGGACCCGCTCCAGGCCCTCGATGTCGCCGCAGGCCCGCAGGAGCTTCGAGAAGGCCTGGCGGTCGCCGAACTCGACGCCGTAGGCGTTGACGTTCTGGCCGAGCAGGGTCACCTCGGTGACGCCCTCGGCGACCAGCGCCTCGATCTCGGCGAGGATCTCGCCGGGGCGGCGGTCCTTCTCCTTGCCGCGCAGGCTCGGGACGATGCAGAAGGTGCACGTGTTGTTGCAGCCGACGCTGATCGAGACCCAGGCGGCGTAGGCCGACTCGCGCTTGGTCGGCAGCGTCGACGGGAAGACCTCGAGGCTCTCCAGGATCTCGACCTGGGCCTCCTCGTTCACCCGCGCCCGCTCGAGCAGGGCCGGCAGGGAGCCGATGTTGTGGGTGCCGAAGACGACGTCGACGTAGGGCGCCTTGGCCGTGATGGTGTCGCGGTCCTTCTGCGCCAGGCAGCCGCCGACGGCGATCTGCATACCCGGCTTCGCCGCCTTGACCGGCGCGAGGTGGCCGAGGTTGCCGTACAGCTTGTTGTCGGCGTTCTCGCGCACCGCGCAGGTGTTGAAGACGACCACGTCGGCCTGCTCGCCGTCCGGCGCGGCGACGTAGCCGGCGTCCTCGAGGAGCCCGGTGAGGCGCTCGGAGTCGTGGACGTTCATCTGGCACCCGTAGGTCTTGACCTCGTAGGTGCGGGCGGCGGTGTCGGCGGTGGTCGTCATGGCCTCACCAGGGTAAGAGCCCCGGCAGACGAGCGGGAATCGTCAGGACGCTCCGCGCGGGTCTCCGTCGGCGGCGACTCGGCGCCTGGCGATCGGCGGGCGTGCCGCGACGTCAGCCCTGCGGCTTCCTCGGGGTGACCCAGAGGTGGATGACGCCCTCGATCACGACGGTCCCGTCGTCCCGGACGCCCTTGACCCGGACGTCGAGGGCGGGCTCGTCACTGGTCCACTGCTCGGGGTCGGTCTCGGCGATGCAGGTGACGTCGCTGCTGGCCTTGGCGGTGTAGCGGACGTCCATGCCCTGCGGGATCCACCGCTTGTCGGCGGGGATCGTGACCTCGGCGAGCGCGCCCATCGCCGCCTCCAGCCCGTTGCACAGCGCGATGGCGTGGAGCGTCCCGATGTGGTTCTTCACCCCTCGCCGCAGCTTCACGACGAGCTCGGCCCGGTTGGGCTCGAGCACCGTGAAGCGCGGGCGCACGGTGGCGAAGTAGGGGGCCTTCTGGCCGAAGAGGAGGCTGAAGACCGTCTTGCCCAGCGTGGGCCCCACGATCGGCAGGGACGTCGTGGTGCGCCACATGGCGTGGACCTGGCTCATGTGACCCAGGGTACAGCGGATCTACCGATCGGTAACTTGCCGTTGCCCCGGGTCTCGCGGCCCGGGCTCAGGTCATGGAGAGGAAGCTGCGCTCCAGGCGCGCCACCTCGTCCTCCGGGAGGTCGGCGAGTGAACGCCGGAGCTCGGTGGCGATGAGGGCGAAGCCGGCGCGGTCGAGGGCCCGCGAGACGGCCTTGAGCTGGCTCAGGACGTCGTCGGTCTCACGACCCTCCTCGATCATCCGGAGGACGCCCCCCAGCTGACCCTGCGCGCGGCGCAGACGGTTGACGACACTGACGAGCTCAGGCTTGCTGTCCATCGATGACTGCCTTTCTTGCATGCGGGATGAGGTGCTGCGCACCCACGGGCTACGTGGGCGGTCGAGCGGTCGTCCCGTTCTCCCGCACTCCCCCGTGACGTTCTCCGGGGCGACTCTCGACTCTTGTTCCAACGGCTGGTGTCGCTGGACGTTATGCCCAGCCGGGCATGGAATTACTCGCCCGTCAGTGTGCACCTGTCGCCCGAACGACAGTGACCCCAGCCTGCCCACCCATCGGGTACCCCGGAGGGGATTTGAGCGAATTTCCCCAGTATTGGGTTGTACGCCCGCCGAGGCGGACGGTAAAGGCGTGCGACAAGGATCTCACGACAGCCGAGGGTAGCCGACAGCACCACACGGACCCGGCTCTGCTCCAGGGCTTCCAGGCTCCGGAACGAGCGCTCCGAGCGTCCTCAAGAAATCTCGACATCGAGAATCTCGACGGGTCTGCCTGGCCTACACTGACGGGGTGCGGGACGAAGTCGACGAGCTGAGCGAGGCCTGGGCCCGCGAGCGTCCCGACCTCGACCTGGCCCCCGTCGCCGTCTTCAGCCGGATCAGTCGCCTGGCCCGCCACCTCGACCTCGCCCGCCGCGAGGCGTTCTCCGCCGAGGGCATCGAGGCCTGGGAGTTCGACGTGCTCGCGGCCCTGCGCCGGGCCGGCGGGGCCTACGAGCTCTCCCCCGGCCGGCTCATCCGCGAGACGCTCGTGACGAGCGGGACGATGACCAACCGGGTCGACCGGCTCGCCGCCCAGGGCTTCGTGGAGCGGCACCCGGACCCCGCGGACCGCCGCGGCGTCCTCGTGCGCCTGACCCCCGAGGGACGCACCGTCGTGGACCGCGCGTTCACCCGGCTCATCGACGCCGAGCGCACCCTGCTGGCCGCGCTCAGCGACGACCGCCGCGACGAGCTCGGCGACCTCCTGCGGACGCTGCTGGTGCCGTTCTCGAGCCCGAGCGCCGGCCAGGGCACCGGCCCCGCCGACCGGGGCTGACCCGCCTCAGGCGACCAGCCGCAGCCGCGAGTCCAGGACGGCCGCCGCGTGCTCGCGGCCGAGGGCGATGTGCTCCGCCGTCCGGCTGAAGTCGTGCATGCGGACGTCGAGGTCCGGGGCCGTGAGGTGGACGAGCTCGACCCCGGCGCCGAGATCCGCCCCGGGCCGGATGCGCATGGAGACGGCCAGGGCCGCCAGAAGCACGTCGATGGGGTGCCGCAGCTGCCTCCGGCGCGGGCCGACGCTGGCGTCCAGGAGGAAGACCCGCGTGGGCGCCAACGCCTCGGCGCCGGCCAGCGGGACGAGGGCGGCGATGCCGCCGTCCACGTGCGTGCCGGGCTCGCCGTCGTCGCCCGGCAGGACGACGGGCGGGAAGACGCTCGGCAGGGCCGTCGAGGCGAGCAGCACCGAGCGCAGCAGCCCGGTGTCGTGGTAGACCGCGTCGCCCGTCTCCAGCCGCGTGGTGCACACGCGCAGCGGGACGGGGAGGTCCTCGAGCCGGCGGTGCTCGGTCCAGTCGTCGACCAGCCGCTCGAGACCGTCCGTGCGGTAGAGCGAGGTGCGGTGCCGCAGGACGTGCCAGGGGCGGGCCCAGTGGCTGCCCGGGAAGACGTCGCGCGAGCTCAGTCGCAGCCAGTGCTCGGCGAGCTCCTCCGGACCGTCCACCGGGTCGTGCCCGGCGAGGTAGCTGGCGTTGAGCGCGCCGACCGAGGTGCCGACGAAGCCGGCCGGGCGGACGCCGCGATCGACCAGCGCCTGCATCATCCCGACCTGGACGGCGCCGCGCGAGGCTCCGCCCGTGAGCACGAGGACGTCACGGTTCATCTTCACGGGGCACCTCCTGGCGGGTGTGGTCGGTCCAGGTGGCTCATCGGCGGCGGCTCGGGGCGGTTGAGACGCGGCGCACACGCTTGCTCGGCTCTTGTCCGGGCAGGCCCGTCCTCAGACCGGAACAACGCCGGCGACGCACCGTCGCGGCACACCGTCGCCGCAGGTCATCGGCCTGCCGACCTGCACCCGGACCCGGGGCGGCCCCGTTGTTCCGGTCTGAGGACGTCCAGCTCCCAGCCGCGGGCGTCACTCCAGCAGCTCGGCCGCCTCGAGCCACTCGGCCTCGACGTCGTCCTTCTCCGCAGCCAGCGTCGAGAGCTCGGCGGAGATGCGGGCGAGCGCCTCGTGGTCGCTGGCCGCCTCGAGGACGGCGGCGTTCAGCTCGGCCTCCCGCTCGGCGATCTTCTCCAGCCGCTTGTCGAGGCGGGCGAGGGTCTTGCGGGCGGCCCGCTCCTCGGCCGAGCCGGCCTTGGCGCGCAGGGCGGCCGTCGGCGCCGAGGCGGCAGAGGAAGCGGCGGGAGCAGCGGACGCCACGGACGGCGCGGACGCAGCCGCCTCCGCCGCGGCCAGCATCGCCGACCGCCGCTCGAGGTACTCGTCCACCCCGCGGGGCAGCAGCGAGACCTGCCCGTCGCCGAGGAGCGCCCAGGTGGCGTCGGTGACCCGCTCGAGGAAGTACCGGTCGTGGGAGACGACGACGAGCGTGCCGGGCCAGGAGTCGAGGAAGTCCTCGAGGACGCGGAGGGTCTCGATGTCGAGGTCGTTGGTGGGCTCGTCGAGCAGGAGGACGTTGGGCTCCTCCAGCAGCAGCTTCAGCAGCTGGAACCGGCGCCGCTCGCCGCCGGAGAGGTCGCCGAGGCGGGCGGTGAGCCGGTCGCCGGTGAACCCGAACTGCTCCAGCAACGCGGTCGGCGAGAGGTCTCGGCCGCCGAGGGTCCGCACCTCGGAGCGGGTGCGCTCGATGGTGCCGAGCACCCGCGCCTCGGGGTCCACCTCGTCGATGGCCTGGGTGAGGTGGGCGAGCGCGACGGTGCGTCCGTGCTTGACCCGACCCGCCGTGGGCGGCACCGAGCCGGCCACGAGGTTGAGCACGGACGTCTTGCCGGCGCCGTTCACGCCGACGAGCCCGACCCGGTCCCCCGGGCCCAGCCGCCACGTGCAGCGCTCGAGCAGTCGGCGCTCGCCGCGGACCAGGTCGACGTCCTCCAGGTCCACGACGTCCTTGCCGAGGCGCTGGGTGGCGAACTGCTCCAGCTCGAGGCGGTCGCGCGGCGGCGGCTCGTCCTCGATGAGCGCGTTGGCGGCCTCGATCCGGAACTTCGGCTTCGACGTGCGGGCCGGCGCGCCGCGGCGCAGCCACGCCAGCTCCTTGCGCACCAGGTTCTGCCGCTTCTCCTCGGTCGCGGCGGCCTGCCGCGCCCGCTCGGCCTTGGCCAGGGTGAAGGCGGCGTACCCGCCCTCGTAGACGTCCACGACGCCGTCGTGCACCTCCCACGTCCACTGGCAGACCTCGTCGAGGAACCAGCGGTCGTGGGTCACCACGACGAGGGCCGAGGGACGCCGGGCGAGGTGCTGCGCCAGCCAGGCGACCGCCTCGACGTCCAGGTGGTTGGTGGGCTCGTCGAGCACGATGAGGTCGTCGTCGCCCAGCAGCAGGGACGCCAGCGAGCAGCGGCGCCGCTCGCCGCCGGAGAGCCCCACGACCGCGCGGTCGAGCTCGATCCCGGCCAGCAGCTCGGTGACGACCTCGCGGGTGCGCGGGTCGGCGGCCCACTCGTGGTCGGCCCGGCCGCCCAGCACCGCCTCGCGCACGGTGTGGGTGTCGTCCAGCGTGTCCCCCTGGTGGAGGAAGCCCATGAGCAGGCCGCGCTGCTGCGAGACGCGGCCCGAGTCCGCCTCCTCCTGCCCGGTCATGACCCGCAGGAGCGTGGACTTGCCGTCGCCGTTGCGACCGACGATGCCGATCCGGTCGCCGGCGCCGACGCCGAGGGAGACCTCGGAGAGCAGCGGCCGGACGCCGTAGGACTTCGAGACCTTCTCCAGGTTGAGGAGGTTGAGCGGCGCGGCCATCAGGCGTGCTCCACCACGTGGACGCCGGCCACGGGGGCCGGGACCGCGGTGACCCGCTCGTGGCCGGCCTCGACCAGCCGCTCACGGACGCCGTCTGCCTCGTCGCGGCTCGCGCACAGCACGAGCACGGTCGGGCCGGAGCCGGAGAGCAGCGCCGCCCGGCCGCCGGCCGCCTCCGCCTGCTCGACGGTGCGGCCCAGGTCCGCCCGCAGGTGCAGGGCGGGCGCCTGGAGGTCGTTGTGCAGGGCCGCCGCGAGGGTGTCGACGTCGGCGTTGACCAGCGCCTCCAGCAGGGACGCCGGCAGCGCCGGCGCGTCGGCCGGGCCGCTCGTCCCCGCCTGGGCGTGCAGGTCGTCGAACGCGCGGTACACGGTCGGGGTGGACAGGCCCAGGTCGCTCTCGACCACCACCCACCACCAGCCGCCGGCGTCCTCGAGGGGCTCGACCTCCTCGCCGTGACCGCGGCCCAGCGCGGTGCCGCCGAAGAGCGCGAACGGGACGTCGCTGCCCAGCGAGGCCGCGATCCGGAGCAGGTCCTCGTCCGGGGTCTGGAGGTCCAGGGCCCGGTCGGTGGCGACGAGCGCGGCGGCGGCGTCGGCCGAGCCGCCCGCCATCCCGCCGGCCACCGGGATCGACTTGTGGATGGTCATCGCCAGGGCGCGGTGCTCCATGCCGTGGTGGGCGAGCAGCGCCCGGGCGGCGCGCAGGGCGATGTTGGAGTCGTCGGTCGGCACGGCGTCCAGGTCCACCCGCGGGTCGCCGAGCAGCCGCAGCGACCACTCGCCGGCCTCGCTCACCGTGACGTCGTCGTAGAGGCCCACGGCCTGGTAGACGGTCGTGAGCGGGTGGAACCCGTCGGAGGCCAGGGCGGCGACCCCGAGGAAGAGGTTGATCTTGGCCGGCGCCCGCACCGTGACCTGGGGTCCGAGGGGCTCGTCGGTCAGCAGGCTCACGCGTTCTCCTCCCCCGGCGACCCGGGGCTCTTCTCCTGGCTGTGCTTGTCCTGGGGGGCCCCGTCCTGGGCGGCCTTGTCCTGGGCGGCCTTGTCCCGGCCCTCGTCCCGGGCCGCGCGGCGGGCCTTGCCCGACCTGGCGGTCGCGGACCACCCGGTGCCGACCAGCGCCTCGGCGACCGCGACGAAGTCCTCGACGACCAGGCTCTCACCGCGGGCCAACGGGTCCACGCCGGCCGCGGCCAGCGCGGCGTCCACCTGCTCGGCCGGTGCCAGCGCCCGCAGCGCGCCCCGCAGGGCCTTGCGACGCTGCGCGAAGGCGGCGTCGACGACCGCGAAGACGGCCTCCCGCTCCACCGGGCTCCCGGACGGGCCGAGGGGCGGGTCGCGGCGCTCCCAGGCCACGAGGCCCGAGTCGACGTTGGGGGCCGGCCAGAACACGTTGCGGCCGATGGCGCCGGCGCGGCGCACGTCCGCGAACCAGGCCGCCTTCACCGACGGGACGCCGTAGACCTTCGAGCCGGGCCGGGCGGCGAGGCGGTCGGCCACCTCGGCCTGGACCATGACGAGCCCGCGCTCCAGCGACGGCAGCAGGGCCAGCAGGTGCAGCAGCACCGGCACCGAGACGTTGTACGGCAGGTTCGCGACGAGCGCGGTCGGGGCCGGGCCGGGCAGCTCGGTGACGCGCAGGGCGTCGGAGAGCACGACGACGACGTCGTCCTCCCGGCCCGGTGCGCGCTCGGCGATGGTGCGCGGGAGGCGACCGGCCAGGACGTCGTCCAGCTCGATGGCGACCACGCGACCGACGACCTCGAGCAGGGCCAGCGTGAGCGACCCGAGACCCGGCCCGACCTCGACGACGACGTCGTCGGCGCCCACGCCGGACTCCCGGACGATCCGCCGGACGGTGTTGGGGTCGATGACGAAGTTCTGGCCGCGCTGCTTGGTGGGGCGCAGGTCGAGCTCGTCCGCGAGCTGACGCACCTCCGCCGGCCCGAGCAGGCTCGGACCGGCGGAGGTGTCTGTCATGGGGTGAAGGCTAGTGCCGACCAGGCGGGGGGCCGAACCGGCGAGCGGCGAGCGATCAGGTCGGCAGGCCGAGCGCGGCCGCGCACCCGGGCCAGGCGCCGTAGCCGCCGGACGCGTCGCGGACCTTGGTGGCGATGGCGATCTGGGTCTCGCGGCTGGCGTCGCTCGGCAGCCCGGTGCCGCCGTAGGCCTGCCACGTGCCGAGGCTGAACTGGAGACCGCCGTAGTAGCCGTTGCCGGTGTTGGTGGCCCAGTTGCCGCCCGCCTCGCACTGCGCGAGCTGGTCCCACACCGACGAGCCGCTGCTCGAGGACGAGGAGGACGACGAGGACGACGTGGTGGGCCGCGCCTTGGTGCCGACGGCGACGACCTCGTCGACGGGCTCCTGGGTGACGACGCTGTTGACCAGCGTCCGCTTCACGACCTTGCCGTTGCGGGTCACCACCCGGTAGGTGGCGTCGCGGGTGCCGTTGACGCCGGCGGTCTTCACCGTCGAGGTGCCCTCGTAGGAGGAGGAGTCGTTCTTCTCCACGGTGGAGTAGGCGACGGACTCGGAGACGGTCCGCAGGCGGACGTCGACCCGGGTCACCTTGATGGTGTCGCCGGTCTCGACCTCGGAGGAGGCCTTGGGGGTCACCGAGTCGCGCTTGCCGAGCTTCACGCCGGCCGCCTTCAGCGCCTCGCCGACGGTGGAGACGGTGAGCGTGGTGGTGCGGGCCTTGCCGGCCCCGACGCGGAGGGTGACCTTCTTCGGCGTCACGACGGCGAGCGTCGCGCCGGAGCGGTCGAGCTCGCCGCCGCGGGAGAGCGAGAGGTCGGCGTTGGTGAAGCTCTTGCCGATCTCGTCCAGCGCCGAGCCGATGTCGGTCGCGGTGACCCAGTAGGTCTGCTTCTCGCCGTCGACGTCGACCGTCAGCTTCCGGCCGTAGCGGACGGTGATCGAGGACCCGTCCTCGAGCTGCTCGTCGACGCCCGGGGCGACGACGTCGTGCGGTCCGACCTCGACGCCCTCGGCGGTGAGGAGCTCACCCACCGTCCCGGCCCTGGAGTCCACGGTCTCGGTGTGCCCGTCCAGGCTGAGCGTGACGGTCTTCCCGAGGGCTGCGTAGCCCACCGTGGTCCCTGCGACTGCCAGCACCGCCACGACCGCGAGGGTCACGAGGAGGGCTCGGCTACGGGCCAGGATCATGAGCGAGTGCTGCACGGTTCTCCGAACGTCGGCGTCCCCGGGCAGGGCGGTCCGGCAGCGTCCGGCCCCGGGCGGTCGCCCTCGGCCGAGGCCACCGGCGGCGCTCGGGAGGTGTCCCCCGGACGACGTGGGCGGCGGCCCGCTGCCGAGGGGCGCGCGTGGCGTGCCCTCCCGGCTGTCGATGACCCAGCAGACCAGCGGTCCCGGCGGGAAGCAAGTCGATGTGGACAGGCTGTGGACAGCCCCTCGGCCAGCCGTGGGCCGTCCGGACACGCCGTCGTGACCTGGGTGAACACCCCCACCCCTGGCCCGACCTGCGAGGACGGAGGCCGCGCGGGCCCGGCGGCGCGCCGGGTCGTGGCGTCGATCCACGCCCGCGACACAGCCGGGACAAACGGTTGCCCGGTGAGGATCTTCACGCGCGCTTCACGGCTTCTCAGGCCCCGCACGGGCGACACGCGGCCCCACCTGCTGTGACGCGTGTGAAGAGTGTGACTTCTGGGGTTACTGAGTCGGCCTCAGCGCCGACCCCCAGGGCCCCCCGAACGCCCGGTCCGTCGAGGCGTCGATGGCGGCGCACAGCTCGCCCAGGTCCTCCCCGCGCGTCTCGGCCATCACCCGCAGCGTCACGGGCACGAGGTAGGAGGCGTTCGGCCGGCCGCGGAACGGGTGCGGGGTCAGGTAGGGCGCGTCGGTCTCCACCAGCACCCTGTCCTGCGGGGCCACCGCGAGCGCCTCGCGCAGGTCGTCGTTGCGCTTGAACGTCACCGGCCCCGCGAAGGACAGGTAGGCCCCGCGGTCCAGGCAGGCGCGGGCGAAGGCCGCGTCCCCCGAGAAGCAGTGCATGACCCAGCGCTCGGGCGCCCCCTCGGCGTCCAGGAGGTCGAGGACGTCGGCGTGGGCGTCCCGGTCGTGGATGACCAGCGTCCGGTCCAGCCGCTTGGCCAGGTCGACGTGGAAGGCGAACGACTCCTTCTGCGCCGCCACCCCCTCCGGCCCGGTGCGGAAGTAGTCGAGCCCGGTCTCCCCCACCGCCCGGACCTTGTCGTGCGCGCCCGCCAGCCGCTCGATCTCGGCCAGCGCCGCCCCGAGCTCGCCGCGCTCGGCCAGCGTCGCCGCGTCGTTGGGGTGGATCGCGACGCCGGCCACGAGGTCCTCGTGCTCGGCCGCGGCCTCCACGGCCCAGCGCGCACCCGGCAGGTCGCAGCCGATCTGGACGATCCGGGGCACCCCCACCGAGGCCGACGCGCGCAGCGCCTCGGTGGTCTCCAGCCAGTCGCCGTCGGCGATGTCGAGGTGGCAGTGGTTGTCGACCACCGGGTGCGGCAGCGGCTCCGGCGCGGGCGGCCGCTCCCGGTTGCGGCGGCTGCCGTCCTCGCTCGTCGCCGCGCGGCTGCGCACCGGCCCCTCGCTCATCGCTCTCCTCTTCCTCTGCTCTTCCTCTGCTCTGCCGTGCCGTGGTCAGCCCTCGTCAGCCCCGCTCAGCCCTGGTCGGCCCTGCCCAGCACCCGCTCGACGACCGCCTCCGCGACCGCCTCGGGCGCCTGGGTGGGCAGCCAGTGGGTCACCCCGGCCAGGACGACGAGCTCGTACTCGGCCCGCACGAACGCCTCGCACCCGTCGACCGCGGTGCGGCCGATCGCGGAGTCCCCGTCGGACCACACCATGGTGGTGGGCACGCGCACCCGGCCGACGCGCGGGGGCGCCAGCGGGAGGGCGCGGTACCAGGCGAGCGCACCGGGCAGCGCGCCGTCCTCGACGACCTCGGCGCGGTAGCGGGACAGCTCGTCCGGGGTCATCCCGGCACGGGCGAGCAGACGGTCCAGCGGGCCGCCCTGGCGGCGGGCCAGCGCCTCGGGGAGCGCCGGCAGCTGGAACGCGGCCATGTACCAGGAGCGCCGGGCCTGGTCGGAGCGGGTGAACGCACGCAGGAACGCGGCCGGGTGGGGCACCGAGAGCGCCGTCAGCGTGGCCACGGCGCCGGGGCGGGCGGCGAGCGCCCAGGCGACCATCGCGCCCCAGTCGTGACCGACGAGGTGCACGTCGCGGCCGGTGAGCGCCCGGACGGCCGTCACGACCGCGCCCGCGTCGTCCGCGAGGTGCTCCAGGGCGTGCGCCCGGCGCCCGCGGGGACGGGCGCGGGGCGCGTAGCCGCGCTGGTCGACCGCGAAGGTCCGCAGCCCGGCCGCGTGCAGCAGCGGGGCCACGAGCCGCCACGACGTCGCCCGCTCGGGGAAGCCGTGCAGCAGCACGACGGGCACCCCGTCGAGCGGGCCCGCGTCGTCGACGTCGAGCACCAGGCCATCCGGCGTGGGCACCTCGGTCAGTCGGGTCATCGGAACCTCCCGTGGGGTGGGGCTGGTGGATGGGGCTGGTGGGTGGGGTGGAGGGTGCGGCTCAGGACTGGTGCACGAGGTCGTAGACCACGCGCTTGGGGACGCCGGCGAGGCGGGCGACCTCGCGGATGGCGTCCTTGCGGGGCGTCCCCGCGGCCTCGGCCTCGGCGACGGCGGCGCGCAACGAGTCCGGGTCGTCCCCGACGGCCGCGACCGGCTCGGCGCCCGTGACGACGAGCGTGACCTCGCCCCGCACGCCGTCGGCGGCCCAGGCGACGAGGTCGGCGAGGGGCCCGCGGACGACCTCCTCGTGGGTCTTCGTCAGCTCGCGGCAGACCGCGGCGCGGCGGTCCCCGCCGAACGCCTCGGCCATCGCGGCCAGGGCCGCCTCGGTGCGGTGCGGTGCCTCGAAGAACACCATCGTGCGCTCCTCGGCGGCCAGCACGCCCAGACGGCGACCGCGCTCCCCGGCCTTGCGGGGCAGGAAGCCCTCGAAGCAGAACCGGTCCACCGGGAGGCCGCTGACGGCGAGTGCGGTGAGCACCGCGCTCGGGCCGGGCACCGCGGTGACGGGGACGTCGTGCTCCACCGCGGCCGCCACGAGGCGGTAGCCGGGGTCGGACACGCTGGGCATCCCGGCGTCCGTGACGAGGACGACGCGCTCGCCCGCCAGCAGCGCCTCCAGCAGGACGGGGGTGCGGGCCGCCTCGTTGCCCTCGAAGTAGGAGACCAGCCGGCCGGGCGCCTCGATCTCGAGCTCGCGCAGCAGCCGGGTGAGGCGGCGGGTGTCCTCGGCGGCCACGACGTCGGCACGCACGAGCTCCGCGGCCAGGCGCGGCGGGGCGTCGTCGACGCGGCCGATCGGGGTGGCGGCGAGCACCAGCCGCCCGTGCTCCGGGTCCGGCCGGCGGCCCGACGACGCGGCCGACTGCGGGGCCCGGGGGGCGTTCTCGTGGTCTGGCACGCGCCCATCCTGCCTCCTCCCGGGCCCGGCGCCGCACCGGACGCGGGGCCCCGAGCCCGTGGGTCGGTCGAGGGGCCGCCCGTGGGGCCGCCCGTGGGGCCGCCCGTGAGGCCGCCCCTGCGGCCGCCGCGCAGGCGCACCCGCGGTGCCCGCCGCGGACGCCTGCGCTGCGTACCATGCCCGCCGTGAGCACGCAGGCGCCCGAGGACCCCTCTCTCGAGCCGGACCCGTACGAGCGGGAGCCGGACCTCGAGCGGGAGCCCGACGGCTGGGAGAACCGCGACGGGCAGGACGTCTCGGGCGGCCCCGCCGGGGAGCAGACGCTCTCGCGGACCGCCTCCGGCCTCGTCGTCCCCTCGGCCTGGCAGCGCGCGCGGCACCGGCTGCGCTGGGAGGACCCGGTCATGGCCTGGGCCGCGGCGTTCGCGCTGGGCCTGCTCGCCTTCTTCCTGCGGCTGTGGCACCTCGGCAAGCCCGCGGAGTTCGAGTTCGACGAGACGTACTACGCCAAGGACGCGTGGTCGCTCATCAACAACGGCTACGTCATGGGCTACGTCGACGACGCCAACGACAAGATCCTGGACGGCACCACCCGCGGCCTGTGGGACGGCGAGCCGTCGATGATCGTCCACCCCGAGGTCGGCAAGTGGATGATCGGCCTCGGCGAGAAGCTCTTCGGGATGGACCCGTTCGGCTGGCGCATCGCCGCCGCGGTCATCGGCTCGCTGATGATCGTCGTGATGGTCCGGATGGTCCGTCGACTCACCCGCTCCACCGCGCTCGGCCTGGTCGCCGGCGTCCTGCTGATGTTCGACGGCATGCAGTTCGTGCTGTCCCGGCTGGCGCTGCTCGACATCTTCATCGCGTTCTGGATGCTCTGCGCCGTGGCGGCGCTGCTGGTCGACCGGGACTGGTTCCGCAACCGGATCGCCGACCAGCTCGACGGCCGGGTGGAAGGGCGCGGCCTGCGCGGCTGGGGGCCGGTCCGCAGCCTGCTCTTCCGTCCGTGGCTGCTCGTCTCGGGCGTCTGCTGGGGCCTGGCGTGCGGCACGAAGTGGACGGCGGTCTACCCGCTCGCCGCGTTCGGCGTCATGGTGTGGCTGTGGAGCGCGGGCGCCCGGCGCAGCTTCGGCGTGCGCGCCGCCCGGCTCCGCTCGGTCGTGGTGGACGGCTTCGGCGCGTTCCTCCAGCTCGTGGTCGTCGCGCTGCTCGTCTACGTCGCGTCCTGGACGGGCTGGCTGGTCCACGCCGACCAGTACGAGGAGTACCTCTCCTCCACCCAGTACACGCAGTACACGGGCTCGGGTCACTGCGACGGCGAGACCTACGTGTCGGACGACCCGGACACCGACGCCCGCTGGCCCACCGCCACGGAGCCGGACGCGACCGGGCTGGGCGAGGTCGTCCAGTCCCTGCGCTCGCTCTGGTACTACCACCAGGACGTCTACACGTTCCACACGCACTTCCTGAACTGCGCCACCCACACCTATGCCTCGATGCCGTCCGGGTGGCTGCTGCTCAACCGGCCGGTGGGCGTGGCGGCGGACACCGGGATCGAGCCCGGGACGCGGGGCTGCACCGCGCCCGCGGACAGCGACTGCCTGCGCCAGGTGCTGCTGCTGGGCACCCCGGTGCTGTGGTGGGGCGGCTGCGTCGCGCTGATCTTCTCGTGCGTGATGTGGGTGCTGGCGCGGGACTGGCGCCACGGCGTCGCGGTCGTCGGCACGGCGTCCACCTGGCTCCCGTGGCTGATGTACGACGACCGACCGATCTTCATCTTCTACGCGATCCTCACGCTGCCGTTCCTCGTCACCTCGGTGGTGCTCGGGATCGGCCACCTCATCGGGCCCTCACGCACGCCCTCGGCCCGGCGGACGGTCGGCGTGGTGGTCGGCGGGTCGTTCGTCGTCCTGACGATCCTCAACTTCGCGTGGTTCTGGCCCATCTACACCAACGCGCTGCTCACCCATGCCCAGTGGCTGACCCGCATCTGGTTCGAGAGGTGGATCTGATGGCCCTGCACCGCACCGACCGCGACGGCTGGGACCTCCCGGCCCCGCTCGCCGCCTTCTGGACCGAGCGGCACCTGTGCACGCTCACCACCCGCCGCCCCGACGGCCGTCCGCACGTCGTGCCCGTCGGCGTCGCCCTCGACCCCGAGCGCGAGTGCGCCTGGGTGATCACCGGCGTCACCTCGCGCAAGGTGCGCAACCTGCGGGCCGCCGCGTCCTCCCCCGACCCCACGGCCCGGCTCGTCGCCGCCTGCCAGGTGGACGGGGCACGCTGGTCGACCCTCGAGGCGGTCGGTGAGGTCACGGACGACCCCGACGACGTCGCGCGGGCCGTCGACCGGTACGCGCAGCGCTACCGGGTGCCGCGGGAGAACCCGACCCGGGTCGCGCTGCGGCTCACCGGGTGCCGGTTCGTGTTCGGCGCGGCCCTCCAGCGGGACTGAGCCGGCCGCCCAGAAGGCTCAGAGGGCTCAGAGGGCTCAGAGCGGCCAGTGCACCCCGGTGCGCTCCTCGGAGACGTCCCAGAGCCGCGTGGCCGTGGCGGTGTCCAGCGCCTGCGGCGAGCGGCCGACGGGGCCGGGGGCGCCGCGGAAGCCGCCGAGCCGCGTCGGGCCGACGAACGTGTTGCCGGGCAGGTCAGCGGTGAGCGCCAGCAGGCTGGGTCGCGCGCCCTCGGCGGCCGGGGTCGCCAGCACGAGGTTGCCCAGGCTCATCGCCGCCACGGCGAAGCGGCTCGCGTGGTGGCTCTGGAGGTGGGTGGCGGCGTACCCGGGGTGCGCGGCCAGCGCCCGGACCGGTGAGCCCGCGGCGACAAGCCGGCGGTCCAGCTCGAGGACGAACAGCAGGTTGGCCAGCTTGGAGACCTGGTAGGCCCGCGTCGGGCTCCACCCGCGGGTGACGTCGAGGTCGTCGGGGTCGAGCTGCGGGCCCCGGTGCAGCAGCGAGGAGACCACCACGACGCGGTCGGTCACGTGCGGCAGCAGCAGGTTCGTCAGCGCGAAGTGGCCGAGGTGGTTGGTGCCGACCTGGAGCTCGAAGCCGTCCTTCGTGCGCCCCTGCGGGGTCATCATGATCCCGGCGTTGCACAGGAGCCCGGTGAGCGGACCCTCCCACGCGTCGGCGAAGGCCCGCACGGAGGCGAGGTCGGCGAGGTCGAGCGCGCGGACCTCCGTCGATCCCGCGCCGGCCGCCCCCGCAGCCACCTGGGCGGCGGCCTGCTCCCCACGCCCCGGGTCGCGCACCGCCATCACGACGTGCGCGCCGGCGGCCACGAGGGCGCGGGTGGACTCCAGGCCCAGGCCCGAGTTCGCGCCGGTGACCACGTAGGTGGAGCCGGTCAGGTCGGGCAGCACCAGCGGGGGCGCGGACGGCAGCAGCGGCATGGGCGCCACGCTAGCCGACCCGCCCGACGTGCCGGGCGGGTCAGCAGCGGGTCAGCAGCGGGTCAGCAGCGGGTCAGCAGCGGGTCAGCAGCGGGTCAGCGCGCGATGACGGAGCGCTTGCGGCGGCGTCCTGCCTGGGCCTTCTCCTCCGCCTCGAGGGCGGAGGTGAGCAGCGAGACCAGGGCCTCGAGCTGGACGTCGGAGGAGGAGCCGACCTCCGCGTCGGAGCCGTCGAGCGCCACCGCCGCGAGCCCGGCCTTGGAGTCGATGAGCTCGGCGATGCGGGTGTCGATCGTGTGCGCGGCGATGACGCGCCAGGCGGTGACCGGCTCGTCCTGGCCGATGCGGTGGATGCGGTCGATCGCCTGGGTCTGCTCCGCGTCGGTCCACGACAGCTCGGCGAGGACGAGGTTGGAGGCGACCTGCAGGTTGAGACCGACGCCCGCCGCCATGAGCGAGCAGACCGCCACCGACACGTCGGGGTCCTCCACGAACGCGTCGATGTTCTTCTGCCGGACGCTGGGCGTCTGGTCGCCGCGGATCGAGGAGTACCGCAGGCCGCGCTCGTCGAAGAGCCGCTCGGCGGTGTCCATGACGTCCACGTGCTTGGCGAAGAAGACGACCTTGCCGACGTTGCGCGCCAGCTGGGCGGCGTAGTCGGCCGCGAGGCCGGCCTTGGCCTGACCGATCCGGCGGACCATCGAGAACACGTTCTCGCCGTCGGAGCTGGAGGAGGAGTCCTCGAGCTCCCAGCCGGCGACGCGGCGGACGAGCTCGTGGTCGATGCCCTCGACCGTGCGCCCGGAGATGCGGGTCTCCAGGGCGGTGTTGTACCGGTGGACCATCCGCTTGGCCAGGTCCGCCTCGGCGGCCTTGATCGAGCGGCCCAGGGCGTCGTCGAGCTCGACCGGGAGGTCGGCCACGCGACGGGCCGGGATGTCGGCGGCGACGTCGACCTTGCGGCGGCGCACGATGCCCTGGTTGACCACGCAGGTGCGGGCGGCGCCGTAGAACTGGGGGCCGTCGGCCGGGTTGAGGCCGGTCTCCTCCAGGCACTCCATGAGCGGGCCGAGCGGCACCTTGTCGTCGATCCAGCCGAGGAACTGCCAGATGGCCCGGAAGTCCTCGATGTCGTTGATGAGCGGGGTGCCGGTGAGGGCCATGAGCAGCGGTCGGCCGCCCCGGGCCCGGATCTTCTCGGAGAGGTGCAGGACGTGCTGGCTGCGCTGGGAGGTCTTGTTCTTGATGAAGTGCGCCTCGTCGACGACCATCCCCTTGAACCCGAAGTCGGAGAGCCAGCCGACGTGCCGGTCGAGGATCTCGTAGTTGACGACCACGATGTCGGCGAAGCCGTTCATGTCGTCGCCGTCGCCGTGGACGACGGTGGCCGGGTGCGTCGGCGTCCAGCGCTCGGCCTCGCGCGCCCAGTTCGTCTTCACGACGTTGGGCACGACCACGAGCAGCGGGTAGGCGTTCGCGGCCTGCGCGGCGAGCAGCGCCTGCGCGGTCTTGCCCAGGCCCGGCTCGTCGGCGAGCAGGAACGTGCGGTGACCCTCGCCGGCGGCGTTGATCAGCTGCGCCTGGTGCTTCATCAGCGTGTGCCCGCCGGGGGCGGTGAGCGACTCGGGCTCGGGCAGGGGCATGCAGGCGGACGCTCCGCCGTACTCGAAGCTGCGGAACAGCGGGCCGAGCAGCTCCCAGCCGGCGAGGCGGCGGGGGCGGGAGGTGAGGGCGACGCCGGAGAAGTCCGGCACCAGGAACGGGTTGGAGAGCTTGCGCGCCACGACGGACGGCGGGGTGACGCGGCGGTGCTCGGCGTCCCCGTTCTCGGTGGACCGACGCACGGGCGCGGGCTCGTCGGGGACCTCGAGGCCGGCGCGCTCCATCATCTCGCGGCGCAGCGCCCGGGCGTCGGGCCCGATCTCGGCGTCCTCGGCGAGGAGCTGGAGGAGGGAGGTGTCGCGGGTGCCGGTCTTGGCGAGGATCGTGGCGATCCCGTCCAGCCGCTTCAGCTGCTCGTTGCGCTGCGACTCGCTCGACTCGGTGTCGGCCTTGAGCCGGGCCCGCTCCTCGCGCACCAGCAGCGCCACGACCTGGAACTTCATCCGTCCCTGGCCGTTGACGGGGCCGCGCTGGGCGGCGCCCTCCACCTCGCGGACGGCGCGGGCCAGGACGGGGATGATCCCCTCGTTGTCCAGGTCGCGCACGCGGCGCTGGGTGCGCCCGTTCTGCGAGCGTCGCTGGGCTCGTCGAGCCACTGGCTCCTCCTTCGTCGGCCGCGCGGGGCAGGCCGAGGCGTTCGACAGCCGCGATGGTCTCTCCCTGGCCACCGCAGGCCGGACATGCGCAGCATCGACGAAGCCACCTGCTGGTGGCGGGGCCTGGGGCGTCGTCCGACCGGGGGGCTCGAACGGCGCCGTGGAGGTCCGGGGTCGCCCACGGAGGTTCCCGGGGGCGGAGTCGGCGGCACCCCTCCCGAGGTGCCGGGCTGCGACTGCCGTCCATGCTCTCACAAGACCCGGCAGGACGTGCACCGACGGCGGGACCTCTGCGGTCGGTTTCGTCCGCCGGACTGGACCGCTACCCGACCGGGTGAGTTCGAAGGGGTCGCAGCGGGGCACCGTCGAGGTGTCCTCGAGTGAGTCACCACATCCGGGTGGTTCCTCCACCCGCAGGGGTGATCGAGGACGCCGCGGTCGGGACCGGAAAGATTCCGGCCGCGGCGCCCACCGGCCGCACGGCCCTGGTCACGCGCCCCCTGTCCCGAGCCTCGGTAGCGAGCCGCGGCGGCTCAGTCGGCGGTGTCGACGGTGTCGGCGGTGTCGGCGGTGTCGGGCCCGTCCGCCGCGAAGACGTAGAAGTCGGCGATGTGCCGCTCGACGAGGTCGGCGGCCAGCAGGCGGTCGCCGCCGCGCACGGCGTCCGCGATGGCCCGATGCTCGGAGCACAGCCGCCGGCGCACCGGCTCGACGTCCGGCGCCTGCTGGAGCGCGGTGAGGAGCGTCCCGCGCATGGCGGTGCGCAGCGCCGTGGTGAGGTCCGCGACCAGGGCGTTGCCGCTCGCCCGCGCGACCGCCACGTGGAAGGCGGTGTCCCGCTCGTTGAACTCCGCCACGTCGGTGGCCGGGTCGTCCATCACCGCGAGGTGCTCGTCCATCTCGGCGAGGTCGGCCGCCGACGCGTGCCCGGCGGCGAGCCGCGCGGACTCCCGCTCGAGGGCGATGCGCGCGCGCACGACGTCGCGGCCGGCGACGCTGTTGAGCAGGGCGTGGACCCGGACCAGTCGCGTGAGGGCGTCCCCGGGCGTGGCGGTCACGACCGTGCCGGCGTCCTTGCCCGAGCCGGTGCCCTGGGTGATGAGCCCCATCGCCTCGAGGACGCGCATGGCCTCGCGGACCGCGGAGCGGCTGACCCCCAGCGACGCGGCGAGCTCCCGCTCCCCCGGCAGCCGGTCACCGATGGAGAGCCGCCCGGCGGCGATCTGCTCCTCGATCCGGTCGAGGACGAGCTCGTAGGTGCGCGTGCGGACGACCGGCGACCAGTCGGGGTCGCCGGGGCGCACGTCCTGGGCGAGCCGGTCCACGGGCCGGATTGTGCACCGCGGGCGACGCTGCCGCGAGCCCGAGGCGGCAGACCCGGCCGTGTCGCGACGTCCAGGACCGCTCGTCGCGCCCAGGACACCGCTCACCGAGCGCGGACGCACGGATCCCGGACCCCGACTGGCTTTTCCTGTGACGGCGCTCATACAGTGCTCCCCGTCACTGTGTGGTCAGACCACATGTATGGTGCTGCCGATCACAGTGCGACGCCACCGTCGTCCCGACCGCCACGGCTGAGCCTGGCGGTGCGTTCCGAAAGGCCCACCCGTGTCCCCAACCGTGCTCGTCGGTCTCCTCGCGACCGACTTCACCCAGGAGCTGGCCCCCGTCGGGGGCAGCCTGGCTGCCTCGGCCCTCGTGGCCCTGCTGCCGCTGCTGGTCGTCTTCGTCCTGCTCGGCGCCTTCCGCCTGCCGGCCCACGTGGCCGCCCTCGCCGGTCTCGTGACGGCCCTGCTCGTCGCCGTCCTGGCCTACGCGATGCCCGCCCAGCTGGCGCTGCTCTCGGCCACCCAGGGCGCGGTCTTCGGCGTCTTCCCGATCATGTGGATCGTGGCGAGCGCGCTGTGGCTCTTCCAGCTCACGGTGACCAGCGGACGCTTCGAGGACCTGCGCGCGGTCTTCGACACGGTCTCGGACGACACCCGCGTCCAGGCGGTCCTCATCGCCTTCTGCTTCGGCGGCCTCCTCGAGGCGCTCGCCGGCTTCGGTGCCCCGGTGGCCATCACCGCGACCATGCTGCTCGCGCTGGGCATCGCCCCGCTGCGCGCCGCCGGTGCCGTCCTCCTGGCCAACACCGCCCCGGTCGCCTTCGGCGCCGTCGCCATCCCGATCACCACCGCGGGCACGCTCACCGGCATCCCCGCCACCGAGATCGCCGCCGTCGTCGGCCGTCAGGCCCCGATCCTGGCGCTCTTCGTCCCGCTGCTGCTGCTCCTGGTCGTCGACGGCCGCCGCGGCCTGCGCGAGGTCTGGCCCGCCGCCCTGGTCACCGGCTTCTCCTTCGCCCTGGCCCAGTTCGTGACCTCGAACTTCCTCTCCTACGAGCTCACCGACATCGTCGCCGCGCTCGTCGGCCTCGCCGCCACCGTCGCCTTCATGAAGGTGTGGAAGCCCCGCTCCTCCGACCTCGGCGACGAGGCGACCTCGGGCACCGGCGGCTCCGCCCCCGCCGCGCCGTCCGGCGACACGCTCACCACCACCCGCCCGCAGCGCACCGGCGGTGCGCAGCTCACCGGCGGCCGCGTCCTCATGGCCCTCGCGCCCTACCTGATCGTCATCGTGCTGTTCTCGGTCGAGAAGCTGGTCACCCCGGTCACCACCTTCCTCGGCACCACCGACCGGCTCATCGAGTGGCCCGGCCTCAACGGGCACGTGATCTCCTCGGCCGGCACCCCGATCACCTCGACGGTCTACAACTTCCAGTGGCTCTCCAGCCCCGGCACCGGCCTGCTGGTCGCCGGCGTGCTCACCGCGCTCCTCTACCGGGTCTCGCTCTCCGCCGCCGTCCGCGACTGGGTCACCACCGTCGTCAAGCTGCGCTTCGCGGTGCTCACCGTCGCCAGCGTGCTGGCCCTGGCCTACGTGATGAACCAGTCCGGCCAGACCACCGCCATCGGCACCTGGATCGCCGGCACCGGCGCCGCCTTCGCGCTGCTCTCCCCGGTCCTGGGCTGGATCGGCACCGCCGTCACCGGCTCCGACACCTCCGCGAACGCCCTGTTCGCCAAGCTCCAGGCCACCGCGGGCGCCAAGGCCGGCATCGACCCGACCCTGCTCGTCTCCGCCAACACCACCGGTGGTGTCGTGGGCAAGATGATCAGCCCGCAGAACCTCACCATCGCGGCGAGCTCCGCCGGCCTCGACGGCCAGGAGTCGCGCATCCTGCGCCTCGTCCTCCCGTGGAGCCTCGGCCTCCTCGCCTTCCTCATGGTGCTCGTCTTCCTGCAGAGCACCCCGGTCCTGGGCTGGATGCTCCCGTGACCGCGACGAGCACGGACCTGCCCGGCGGCCACCTCGACGACGCCCTCCTCGCCCAGCTGCGGGAGATCGTCGGCGCCCAGCACGTCCTCGTCTCCGAGGGGGACGTCGAGCCCTACAGCCGCGACGCGACGCCGCTGTTCCGGGCGCGCCCGGACGCCGTCGTCCTGCCCGGCTCCACCGACGAGGTCAGCCGCGTGCTGGCCCTCGCGACGGCCGCGCAGGTGCCGGTCACCCCGCGGGGGGCCGGGTCCAACCTCGCCGCCGCGACGGTGCCCGAGCACGGCGGGATCGTGCTCGTCCTCACGCGGCTCAACAAGATCCTCGAGGTCTCCTCGGACGAGCTGCTGGCCGTCGTCCAGGCCGGTGTCACCACCGCCCAGATGGCCGACGCCTGCGCGGGTCGGGGGCTGCTCTACGCCCCCGACCCGGGCAGCCGGACCGTCTCGACCGTCGGCGGCAACGTCGCCACGTGCGCGGGCGGCCTGCGGGGCCTGAAGTACGGCGTCACCCGCAACTACGTGCTCGGCGTCGAGGCCGTCCTCGCCACCGGCGAGGTCATCCGCACCGGCGGTCGGCTCTGGAAGGACGTCGCGGGCTACGACCTGACGCGGCTGCTCACCGGCTCGGAGGGGACCCTCGCGGTCATCACCGAGGTCACCGTGGCCCTCCTGCCGGCCCCCGCGACGTCCAGCACGGGCGTGGCCTACTTCGACGACCTCGCGACCGCCGGCAAGGCCGTCGCGGCGATCATCGGGGCGGGCACCCTCCCGGCGACGCTGGAGTTCCTCGACAACAAGTGCATCAACGCGGTCGAGGACTTCGCCCACCTGGGCCTGGACCGCACCGCCGGCGCGCTGCTCCTCTTCGGCGACGACGGCCGCGGCGACGCCGTCGAGCAGTCGCTGGAGCGGATGAGCGCGATCTGCGCCGAGGTCGGCGCCCGCAGCGTCACCCGGGCCCGGGACGTCGCCGAGGCGACGGCCCTGCTCGAGGCCCGGCGCTGCTCGCTGCCGGCCCTCGCCCGCCTCGCGCCCATCACGATGCTCGAGGACGTCACCGTCCCGCGGCCGAAGCTGGCCGAGATGGTGCGCCGCATCGACGCCATCGCCGAGCGCTACGACCTGGTGTGCGCCACCTTCGGCCACGCCGGCGACGGCAACCTGCACCCGACGATCTGCTTCGACCCGGCCGACGGCGACGCGCAGGTCCGGGCGGTCAAGGCGTTCGACGACATCTTCGCGGCCGCCCTCGACCTCGGTGGCACCATCACCGGGGAGCACGGCGTGGGCGCCGCCAAGCGTCCGTGGCTCGCCGCCCGCCTGGGCGACGACCAGCTCAAGCTGCTGTCCCGGATCAAGACCGCGTTCGACCCGGCCCGCATCCTCAACCCCGGAAAGCTCGGCTCCTGATGAGTGCCCCCTCCTCCGCCTCCCCCGCTGCCCACGGGGTCCCCGAGCCCACGGGCACCCGTGGGATCTTCGACCCCGACCTGCTCAGCGCGTGCATCTCGTGCGGCTTCTGCCTCCCGGCCTGCCCCACGTACGCGCTGACCCAGGACGAGCGCTCCAGCCCGCGCGGACGCATCACGCTCATGCGCGCGCTGGAGGAGGGCCGCCTCGACGAGCGCGACCCCGTGCTCGTCGAGCAGGCCAGCCAGTGCCTCGGGTGCCGTGCGTGCGAGACCGTGTGCCCGGCCGGCGTCCAGTACGGGCAGCTGCTGGAGCAGTGGCGCGACCACCAGTGGCAGGGCAAGGACGACCCGCTCATCGCGCGGGCCGCCCGGGCCGCCATGAAGGTGACCCCCGCGATCACGGCCGCCGGCACCGTCCGCGGCGCGGCCCGCACCACGGGGGCGGCGCAGGAGGGGAAGCTCCACCTCATGCTCGGGTGCGCCGAACGCGCGACCTTCCCGGGGATCTCCCGGGCGGCCGTGAAGCTCCTCGGGGACGCCGTCGACGTGCCGTCCGGGCAGGGCTGCTGCGGCGCCGTGCTCGGTCACAACGGCGACAAGGAGGGCGGCGAGGAGATGGCGCGCCGGCTGGGCGACGTCATGCCCGGCACCGTCGTCACCACCTCCGGCGGCTGCGGCGCGCACCTGGCGCACGGCATCGGCCGCGAGCGGGTCAAGGAGATCTCCGAGGTGCTCCTCGAGCTGTTCTCCGCTCCCGACGCACCGGCGCTGTCGACCCTCACCGTCGACGGCCGGCCGGCCCGGATCGGCCTGCAGGACTCCTGCCAGCTGCGCAACGGCCTCGGCGTCACGCTGCCGCCGCGCGAGCTGATCGGCCGCGTCGGCGAGTACGTCGAGCTTGGCTCGTCCGGCCGCTGCTGCGGCGCGGCCGGCACCTACTCGCTGCTGCGGAAGAAGGAGTCCCGGGCGATCCTGGACATGCACGTGGACGAGGTGGAGGCCGCCGACCTGGACTACTGGGTCTCGCTCAACGTCGTCTGCCACCAGCAGCTCATCACGGGCATCCGGAAGCGGAAGCTGAAGACCAAGGTCGTGCACCTGGCCGAGCTGCTCGCCATGGCCGTCTGACGGCGGCCACCCCGTCGCCGGGAGCCGCCGGGGCCGCGCAGGGGACAGCGCGCACCCCGTCCCGCTCCCGGTCCCACCACGGCCGGCACCTGCTCACGCGGGTGCCGGCCGTGTGCTGTTCCCGGGCCGGTGTGGGCGGTGTGTCAGCAACCGGATCGCGCCCGTGGGAGGTTGCCCAGCCACCGCCCACCCCCGGCCGAGCCCACCGGCGGTGTGCCGGCAACCGAATCGTCCCGGTGGGAGGTTGCTCAGCCACCGCTCACCCCGGGCCGCGGACGCCCCGCTCACGGGCGGCTGCCAGGGTCCGGGGGTACCCCGTCGACTCAGCCGGGGCCACCCCCGCGTGGGACACTGCTGCCCGTGAGCAGCACGCGGACCCACCGCCGCGCGGGCCAGGTCGGCCCCGCGGTCCTGTGGGCGCGCGCGGGGCTGCTCGGCCTCCTGGTGGTGCTGCTCGGCTCGGTCGGCCACGTGAGCGCGGACGGGCTGCTGCCCGGGCCCGGCACGATGGCGGCGATCGCAGCCGGCGCGGTGCTGCTCTCGGCGCCCGCGCTGGCCCGACCGGCGTCCGCCCTGCGCGTCGTGGTGCTCACGGTGCTGGGTCAGACCGGCGTCCACCTGGCGCTCTCCCTCACCGCGGGGCACCGGGGCGACGCCGCGGCCACCACCGCGACCACCACCGCCCTGGCGGGCACCGGCCCGACGCTGCCGGTGGTCGACGGCCACCGCGTCGGCTCGCTGGCCCAGGCCTACTCGGCCGCCACCGCGCAGGGGACGCCGGCCGTCTCCGACCTCGGCCTGTCCCACCTCGTGGCGGACGCCTCCGCGCACGCCCCGATGATGCTGGCCCACACGGTCGCCGCGGCCTTGGTCGGGCTGTGGCTGGCCCTCGGCGAGCGCGCCCTGTTCACGGTCCTCGCGCTGACGGGTCGCCGACTCGTCCTGCCCGTGGCCCTGTGCCGCCGGGCGGCGACGCTCGGCGCCGTCCTGCTCCCCCGCCCGCCGGCCCCCGCCCTGCCGGCGCTGAAGCGTCCGTTGGCCCTCTCGTCGTGGGCCCGGTCGGTCCCGGTCCTGCGCGGGCCACCGCTGCCCGCCTGACCGAGCCACCCCGCGCAGCCGCACCACCTCCCGGCGGTCGGCTCCTCGTGCCGCGCCGTGGCCGGTGGCCCCGACCACCAGCGACCCCATCGAGCAGCACAGGGCAGCACCGCGCCGCGCCCGCGTCCACCTGACGCACAGCGCGCCACGCGCCACGCGCGCCCCCGCCGCCCGCGGCGTCGCCACCCACACGACGAAGGACCCCGATGCTCACCCTCATCCCCAGCACCCGACCGCGCCTGCGCACGCTCGCGTCCACGGCCCTGCTGGTCACCGCCCTCGGCACCGGCCTCACCGCCTGTGGCTCCGACTCCGAGGCCTCCTCCGACGCCTCCAGCAGCGCCTCGGCGGACGCCACCATGGCCTCCGAGATCACCATGGAGGACCCCTGGGTCAAGGCCGTCGACTCCGGCATGACCGCCGCGTTCGGCACCCTCGAGAACAGCGGCGGCAGCGACGCCACGCTGGTCAGCGTCACCAGCGACGCCTCCGACACCATCCAGCTGCACGAGACCGTCGAGAAGGACGGCACCATGCAGATGCAGGAGAAGGACGGCGGGTTCACGATCGCGGCCGGCGGCGACCACGAGCTCAGCCCCGGCGGCGACCACATCATGTTCATGGACGTCACGGACGCCCTCGAGCCGGGCGACACCGTCACGCTGACGCTCACCTTCTCCGACGACTCCACGCTCGACGTGGACGCGACGGTGAAGGACTACTCCGGCGCCGACGAGAGCTACTCGGACGGCTCGGACGACTCCAGCGACGACATGAGCGGCATGGACATGTCCAGCGAGGGCAGCGACTCCTGATGACCGACGCCTCCCACAGCCCCCGGGCCTGGGGACGGCGTCAGCTGCTGCGCACCGGTGCCGCCGCCCTCGGCGGCACCGGTGTCGGCTGGGCCGCGGGCTCCGCCGCGGCCGCCGCCGGGTCCCACGAGGACTCCGCGGACGCCACCCTCACGGTCCAGCCCGAGCAGGGGCTGCGCACCGTCGCCTTCCACGGCGCCCACCAGGCGGGCGTCTCCACCACGCCACAGGCGTACCTGACCCTCGTCGGCCTCGACCTGCACGACGACGTCGACCGCGCCGCGCTGGCCCGGATGATGAACCTGCTCAGCGACGACGCCGCCCGCCTCACCCAGGGCGAGGCCGCCCTGGCCGACAACGAGCCGGAGCTCGCGGAGCGTCCCTCGAGCCTCACGGTCACCTTCGGGTTCGGTCCGCGGGTCGTCCGGGACCTCTTCACCGGCACGTCGATGACCCTCGAGCCGCTGCCCGCCTTCTCCACCGACGAGCTGCGCGAGGAGTGGGGGCAGACGGACGTCGCGGTGCAGCTCTGCTGCGACGACCCGCTCACCCTCGCCCACTGCCGCCGGATGATCCTCAAGGACGCCCGCGACTTCGCCGACGTGCGCTGGCTGCAGGAGGGCTACCGGCGGGCAATCGGCACCGAGCCCACCGGCACCACCATGCGCAACGTGATGGGGCAGGTGGACGGCACGGTCAACCCCGCCGAGACCGACACCGACTACGACCGGCTGCTGTGGTCGGCCGAGAGCGGCTTCGAGGGCGGCACGGTGATGGTCGTGCGGCGCATCCGCGCCCGCATGGACCTCTGGGACAAGGTGGACCGGGTCTCCCGCGAGAACGTGGTGGGCAGGACGCTCGACAACGGCGCCCCGCTCACCGGCACGAAGGAGACCGACACCGCGGACTTCGGCGCGACCGACGACCTCGGCCTGCCGGTCATCGACCCGGCGAGCCACATCGCCCGGGCGCACGCCCAGACCCCGGACGAGGTGTTCCTGCGACGTCCCTTCAACTACACGGTGCCGGACCCGTCCACCTCCACCGGCGAGGACAGCGGGCTGGTGTTCATCGCCTACGCTGCTGATCCGGTGAAGCAGTTCGTCCCCGTCCAGCGCCGGCTGGCGAAGCAGGACCGCCTCAACGAGTGGATCACCACGATCGGCTCGGCGGTCTACGCCGTCCCGCCGGGTGCCGCCGAGGGCGAGGCCGTCGCCCAGCGCCTGCTGGCGACCTGATCCCTGATCCCGAGAGGACCCCCCGTGTCCACTGACACCACCGAGCCGGGCGACCAGCACGAGCACGACCTCGAGCACGACGAGCTGGAGCTCGACGACGAGGCCATCGAGGCGGCCCTGCGGCCGACGCGCGCCGGCGGCCTGCTCGTCACCGTCCTCGGCGCCCTGGGGCTGCTGGCCGCCTTCACGCTGTCCGTGGAGAAGGTCGAGATCCTCATCGACCCCAGCTACGTGCCGTCCTGCAACATCAACCCGGTGCTGTCGTGCGGCTCGGTGATGGTCACCGACCAGGCCGCCCTCTTCGGGTTCCCGAACCCGTTCCTCGGCATCCTCGGCTTCTCCGTGGTCGTCACCGTCGGCGTCATCCTCGCCTCGGGCGTCCGGCTGCCGGTCTGGATCCACTGGGGCCTGGCCCTCGGCACCTTCCTCGGCCTCATCTTCATCCACTGGCTCGCCTGGCAGAGCCTCTACGACATCCACGCGCTGTGCCCCTACTGCATGGTCGTGTGGACCGTGACGATCCCGCTCTTCGTGTGGTCCACGCTGTCCGCCGCGCGCCTGTCGTCCGCGAGCCCCCTCGTCCACACCCTCTGGGCGTGGCGTCTTCCCATCGTCCTTGCCTGGTACGTCGTGTTCATCGTGGCGATCCTCGAGGCCTTCTGGAGCTACTGGAGCACCCTGCTGTGACCCTGCACCACCGCGGCGCGAGCCGCACCCGCCACACCCTGGCCGCCCTCCTCGCCCTGCCCGCGCTCCTCCTGCTGGGCGCCGGGCTGGGCGTCGGCCTCCTGGCCGGCCCCGCGTCCGCCCACGCGGCCCTCATCGGCACCGACCCCGAGGACGGTGCGACGCTCGAGGCGATCCCCACGACGGTGACGTTCGAGTTCGACGAGGACATGTCGGCGCCGGCCTACGTCGTGGTCACCGCGCCCGACGGCACCGACCTCTCCGACGGCGACCCGGTCGTCAAGGACAACCTCGTCACCCAGAAGCTCACCGACGACGGGCAGACCGGCTCGTTCACGATGGCCTACCGGGCGGTCTCCGAGGACGGGCACCCCGTCACCGGGCAGATCTCGTTCACGGTGGAGGGCGACTCGGCCAGTGCATCGGCCTCCGCCACCGCCGCTGCCACCGACTCCGCCACCGCCTCCGCCAGCGCGTCCGCCAGCGCGTCCGCCTCCACCGGCACCGCCACCGACGACGAGGCGTCCTCCGACAGCAGCACGGACAGCAGCACCGACAGCAGCGACGGCGGCTCCTGGCTGGCCGACCACGCGCTGACCGTCGGCGTGCCCGTCGTCCTCGTGCTCGTCGCGGGTGGCCTGCTGCTCGCCTCCCGCCGGTCCTCCTCATGAGCGGCACGACCACCCCGGACAGCCCCGAGGCGCCGGCCCCCGCGGCGGCGCCCCGACGGCCCCGCGGCCCGCTCGCGGCCGCGGTGGTCGTGCTCGGCCTGCTCGTCCTCTGGCTGGCCCTCGAGCTGGCCGGCGGCGCCTGGGTCGCGGCCCCGACGGGCATCCCGGACCCGGGCCCGTTCACCGGCTGGGCCCTGCCGGTCGTCACCTTCCTGGCCAACCTCGTCGGGGTGGCCACCGTCGGCGCCCTGCTCGTGCCGGTCCTGGCGCTGCCCGGCCCGGCCAGCGAGCTGACCGGGCGCGCGGTACGCGCCGTGCTCAACGTGCGCCTGCTGGCCCTGCTCTGGGCCCTGCTCGCGCTGTTCGAGAACGTGCTCACCTGGTCCGACCAGTTCGCCATCCCGCTCAGCGGGTTCAACTGGACCGCCGTGTGGGGGTTCGCGACCCAGGTCGACCAGGGGCAGGCGCTCCTGGTGCAGGCCGCGCTCGCCGGCGTCCTCGTCGTCGCCTCCCGCTTCGTCTTCACCGTCCGCGGCTCCCTGTGGTGCCTGTTCGTCGCGGTGGTCGCGATGATCCCGCCGGCCTTCACGGGCCACTCGAGCGCGTCGGGCAGCCACGACACGGCCATCGTCAGCCTCGTGCTGCACGTGGCGGCCGTGAGCGTGTGGTGCGGCGGCGTCCTCGCGCTGTGGTGGTACCTGGTGGACCGGCCCCGGCCGCGGGCCATCGCCGCCCGGCGCTTCTCCGCCCTGGCCGCCTGGTGCTTCTTCGTGGTGGCGGCCACCGGCGTGGTCAACGCCCAGGTGCGGCTCACCTCCGTCAGCGACTGGTTCACCAGCGACTACGGCCGCGTGGCCCTGCTCAAGGTCCTCGCGCTCGTCGCCCTGGGCCTCGTCGCCCAGCGCCTGCGCGCCCTCGTCGAGGCCCGGACGGCGGCCGCCGCCGCGGCCGAGGAGGACGGCGACCCCGCCGAGTCCCCCGCCTGGAAGCCGCTGGCGCTGCTCACGGGCATCGAGCTGGTCATCATGACGGCGGCCGTGGCGCTGGGCGTGGCGCTGAGCCGCACTCCCCCGCCGGTCGGTGAGCCCTACAGCTCGGCCGCGGAGTCGCTCCTCGGCGGCCCGGTGCCGCCGGCCCCGAGCGTGCACGAGCTGCTCACCGGCTTCCAGTCCTCGGGCGTCGGCTTCGCCGTGCTCGGCTTCGGCACGTCCCTCTACGTCGCCGGCCTCCTGACGCTGCACCGCCGCGGCGACCGCTGGCCCGTGTGGCGCACGATCTGCTGGTTCCTCGGCCTGCTCATGGTCGGCTACGCCACGGTCGGCGGCCTGGGCGTCTACAGCCACGTGATGTTCAGCGCCCACATGGCCTCGCACATGGTCATCTCGATGATGGCGCCGATCCTGCTCGTGCTGGGCAACCCCGTGGTCCTGGCCCTCAACGCCCTCCCCGGGGCGGACGTGCCGGGCGGCCGCGGCCCCCGCCAGCTGCTCAGCGACCTGCTGCGCTCGCGCTGGGTGGCGTTCTTCTCCCACCCCGTGGTCGCCGGCATCAACTTCGTCGCCAGCCTCTACGTCATCTACCTCTCCGGCCTGTTCAACTCCCTCATGGAGTCCCACGTCGGGCACGCCTACATGGAGCTGCACTTCCTGCTCGCGGGCTACCTGTTCTTCGAGGTCATGGTCGGCTCGGCACCGCTGCCGCACCGGATCGGCTACCTCACCCGGATCGGGCTGCTGCTCGTCGTCATGCCCTTCCACGCGTTCTTCGCCGTCACCGTCATGGGCGCCGACGACGTCATCGGGCAGGACTACTACTCGATCCTCGACCTCCCCTACGTCCCCTCCCTCCTCGACGACCAGCGGCTCGGCGGGGCGCTCACCTGGGGCCTGGGCGAGGTGCCGATGGTGATGGTCCTCGTCGTCGTGCTCGCGCAGTGGTTCACCTCCGACCAGCGCGCCGCCAAGCGGGCGGACCGGCGTGCGGACGCCGACGGGGACGCCGAGCTCGAGGCGTACAACCGGATGCTGCAGGGGCTGGCCCGGCGCGACGGGCACGAGGGCGGCCGGGCCTGAGGCTGCCCGGCCTGAGGCTTCTCGGCCTGAGGCTGCCCGGCTGAGGCTGCCCGGCTGAGAACGGTGGGCGCCCCGGCTGTTCACCGCCAGGACGTGACACGGCCATCGACATGCGTCAATATCGGCGCGTGTCGATGCCTCCCGCCCCCGCGGCGCCCGCGGCCCGGGCCGCCGCCTGCTGCGCCCCGTTGACGGCCGAGCCGCTCTCCCCGGAGAGCGCCGAGGCCGTCGTCCCACTGCTCAAGGCCCTCGCGGACCCGGTCCGCCTCCGCCTGGTCTCCCTCGTGGCCGCCCACGAGGGCGGCGAGGCGTGCGTGTGCGACCTGCAGGAGGCCTTCGACCTCGCGCAGCCGACGATCAGCCACCACCTCAAGGTGCTCCACACGGCCGGGGTGCTCACGCGCGAGAAGCGCGGCACGTGGGCCTACTACCGGGTCCAGCCGGACGCCCTGGGCGCCGTGGCCGGGCTGCTCAGCGCGCCCGCAGGCACCGCCGCCGGCACCCTCGCGCCCGCCACGGGGTGCGGCGCGTGAGCCCCGAGCGGCTGCACCTCGTGCGGCAGGGCGTCGCGGAGCTGGTCGGCACCGCGTTCCTGGTCGCCACCGTGGTGGGCTCGGGCATCGCGGCCGCCTCGATGAGCGAGGACGTCGGGCTCCAGCTGCTCGAGAACACGCTCGCCACCGGCGCGGTGCTCGTCGCGCTCATCCTGGCGCTCCAGCCGGTCTCGGCCGCCTTCAACCCGGTGGTGACGCTGGTCGAGCTGGTCCTGGGGCTCGTGCGCCCGGCGACCGCGGCGGTGCTGATCGCCTGCCAGGTCGTCGGCGGGGCCCTCGGCAGCGTCGTCGCGAACCTCATGTTCGACCTGCCGGCCGTGACGATCTCGACCCACGACCGCAGCAGCGGCGCCCACTGGCTCGCGGAGGTCGTGGCCACCGTCGGGCTGGTGCTCGTCGTGTTCGGCACCGTGCGCTCCGGGCGGCCGCAGGTGGTGGCGTTCGCGGTGGGCGGCTACATCACCGCCGCCTACTGGTTCACGTCCTCGACCAGCTTCGCCAACCCGGCCGTGACCCTCGCGCGCACGCTCTCGGACACCTTCGCGGGCATCGCCCCCGCGTCCGTCCTGCCGTTCATCGCCTGCCAGCTGCTCGGCGGAGCCCTCGCCCTCGGGCTCGTGCGGCTGCTCTACCCCACGCTCAGCCCGGCCGACCTGCCGGACCCGGCTCCGCCGGCCCCGCCGCACGCCGACTCCCACACCGACGCCCAGCCCGACATCCAGCCCGACATCCAGCCCAGCACCCAGGAGAAGACCGCATGACCACCACCCCCACCGTCCTCTTCGTCTGCGTGCACAACGCCGGGCGCTCCCAGATGGCCGCGGGCTGGCTGAGCCACCTGGCGGGCGACCGCGTGCAGGTCCTCTCCGCGGGGTCGGCGCCGAAGGACCAGATCAACCCCGTCGCCGTCGAGGCGATGGCCGAGCGCGGCGTCGACATCGCCGCCAACCAGCCGAAGGTGCTCACCGACGCGGCCGTGCAGGCCTCGGACGTCGTCATCACGATGGGCTGCGGCGACGCCTGCCCCTTCTACCCGGGCAAGCGCTACGAGGACTGGAAGCTCGACGACCCGGCCGGCCAGGGCATCGAGGCCGTGCGCCCGATCCGGGACGAGATCCGCGAGCGGGTCCTGGCGCTGCTCGAGTCGCTCGGGGTGCCCGCCGAGGGCTGAGCCCCGCGCACCCGCCCGTCCGGGCGAGGCCGTCCCTCCTACACTCGTGGTTGATTGCGTCAACGACTTCCGAGGAGATCTCCGTGCGCCTGGTCAAGCACACCCACGCCACCGTCACGCTGCACCACGACGGCGGCATGCTGCTCATCGACCCCGGCAGCTTCACGGCGAACGCGGCCGCGCTGCTGGCCGAGGCCGACGCCGTCCTGGTGACCCACGACCACCCCGACCACCTGGACGTCGACGCCCTGCGCGCCGAGATGGCCCGGCGGCCGGAGCTGCCCGTGCACGTCCCGGCCTCGGTCGCCGCCTCCCTCGAGGGCACCCTGGCCGCCTCCGACGGCGACACCTTCGAGGCGGCCGGCCTCACCGTCACCGCCCACGGCCACGAGCACGCCGAGATCCACCCGGACGTCGAGGTGCCGGAGAACGTCGCCTACCTGGTGGGCGGCGTCTACCACCCCGGCGACAGCTACCACGCCCCCGAGGGCGTCGTCGGCAACGTCGACCTGCTCCTCGTGCCCACCAGCGGCCCCTGGTCCGTCACCGGCAAGGCGGCCGACTTCGTCCGCGCCGTGAAGCCCGGCCGCTGCATCCAGCTGCACGACCTCATGCTCAGCCCGCAGGGCAAGGGCTCCATCGGCACCTTCCTCCAGCGGATCACCGGCATGGAGGTCCCCGCGCTCGCCGACGGCGAGTCCGTGGAGCTCTGAGCCCACCACGAGATAGTCCCTGACCAACGGACCCGATCCGGCCCCGAAATGGGGTCCGTTCGTCAGGGACTATCGCCGCGCGAGCAGCCCCTCGGCGGTGACCACGTCGGTGATGAGCACGTGCACCCAGCCCCCGAGGGCGGCGGCGCGCACGGCGTCCAGCTTGCGGCGGCCACCGGCGAGGCCGATGACGCGCGGGATGGCCTTGAGCGTGGCCGGGTCGATGCCGACGACGCGGTCGGCCAGCCCGGCGTCCACCTGCTCCCCGTCGGCGTCGAAGAAGCGCAGGCAGACGTCCCCGACCGCCCCGGCCTCGCGCAGCGTGGCGCGCTCGTCCTCGGGCACGGCGTTGCCGGACATCGCCAGCAGCGGCGAGGGCTCGAGCGAGCCGATGCCGACGAGGCAGGTGGTGAGGTCGGCCCAGGAGGCGGCCAGGTCGGCGATCTGCGGGTCGCTGAGCAGCCCGTCGCGCACGGCGGCGGTGGCGACGATCCCGGGGGCCGGGAGGAAGCGGGGGGTGGCGCCGGCGATGCGTGCCAGGTCGGAGGTGAGCTGGGTGGCCTGCACCTGGACGGCGGCCTGCCCGACGCCCCCGATGACCTGGCTGATCTCGCTGGCCAGCCGGACGGTGCGGGGCATCATCGCGTCCACGCACGCCAGCAGCGTGGAGGACCAGGACGAGAGGCCGACCCGGTCCGCGGCGCCCAGCGTCGACTCCAGGTAGGCCGCGCCCGCGCTGCCGATCGCAGCGGTCACGGAGCGCTCGTCGTCGGGCGCGGTCGCCTCGGCGACCACCACGTCGGCCAGCCCGTAGGCGTCGCGGACGGCGTCCTCGAGGTCCGGGTGCACGCCCGACGGCGGGACCACGACCGTGCGCACCACGCCGATCTCGACGGCCTCCTTGAGCAGCCGCGAGACCCGCGACTGGGAGATGTGCAGCCGCGCGGCGATCTCCGGCTGCCGCACGCCCTCGTCGTGATAGAGCCGCGCCACCTTGGTCAGCAGCGACATCCGGCTGCCCGAGCGCGCGCCGCGCACGCCCGTGCCGGGGCTGGGCAGCTGACCGGGCAACTGGCCTGGCTGCTGGCCGGGCAGCGGGTCGGGGGCGGGGGTGGCGGGCACGGTGCGGAGGCTATCCGGTGGCGGCTGGGTGGCGGCTGGGCGGCGGCTGAGTGGCGGGTGCCGTCGGCCCGGCGCGGGGTGGGCGCCGGGCCGACGAGGCGACTCACCAGCTGGAGTAGAGCGCCTTCTGGGCGATCTTGAGCGCGCCCACGGCGTCCTGCTTGGCCTGGGCCGCGGCGAGCGCCTCGGTGTCGAGGACGTCGAGCGCCCGCTCGACCGTCTTGAGGAAGTCGATCGCGTGGGTGGCGGCCTCCACGGAGTCCTCGCGGAACGGGAACTGGTCGAGCTGCCAGACGCCCTCCCAGCTGTTCTTGCGCAGGACGTGGAAGAACTCGAACAGCTCGATCGGGTGGACGGTGCCGGCGACCATGTCGTCGTCCCAGCCGCGGAGGTTGTCGTTGACGTCCATGCCGAAGAGGCGACCGTGGTCGATGGCGAGCTGGGCGGAGTCCGCCGGGCTCTCCCCGCCGTAGAGGGCGTGGCCGAAGTCGAGCAGGATGCCGACGTTCGGCACGCCCATGCGCTCGATGCCGAGCAGGGTGCGGGCGACGGAGTCGTAGCTCATGTGCACCCGGGGCTCGCGCGGCTTGTACTCGATGACGAACTTCAGGTCGGGGTTCTCGGTGGCCAGGCGGGCGATGCCCTCGACCGAGTAGGTCCACAGCTGCTTGTAGTCGGTCTGGAACGGGTAGTCCCAGCCGTCCTGACCCGGCCACAGCTTCACGTAGTCGGCGCCGAAGTCGCGGACGACGTCGCAGGCCTCGGTCACGAAGTCGTGGGCCAGCTCGCGCACGCCGGCGTCGGGGTTGGTGAACGCGCCCTTGGCGAACTGGCGGGTGTAGATCTCCGGGGTGATGCCGATGACCTCGAGGTCGTTCGCGGCCAGGCGCTTCTTCACGTCCTCGGTGCTCACGCTCTCGCCGAAGAACGGCCAGTTCAGGTCCACCACGGAGAGGTCCTCGACCTGCCCGGCGAGGTCGATCGCCTCCAGGATCGAGCGCGGCTCGCCGTACCCGTCGGTGGCGTAGCGGTCCACGTAGGTGGCGAAGTGCCAGATGCCGGCGCCGAAGCGCTGCGTGCTGCTCATGTCTCTCCTTCGAGGGTTCTGCCCTGGTCGTACGGGGTGGTGCCGAGTGGCGCCCTGGTGGTGCTGGTGGGTGCTGCCGGGGAGGTGCGGGCGTCAGGTCTGCGGGTGGCTGCGCGCCTTGGCGACGGCGGTGCGCCAGCGTGCGCGGGTGGCGGCGAACGGGTCGTCCTCCCCCGCGGCCAGGGGCGCGGGGTCGAAGACACGGGGGTCGTGGACGTCGAGGGGCGCGGCCGCGTCGTCCCACAGCCCGACCACGGTGCCGGCCAGCCGGGCGGCCCCGAGCGCGGACAGCTCGGGCGCGGCGGAGCGCCGCAGCGTCCGGCGGGAGACGTCGGCCTGGAGCTGGACGAGGGCGTCGGAGCCGGTCGGCCCGCCGTCGACGAGCACGGCCTCGACGCGGGCGCCCGCGCCGTCCGCCGCCGCCAGCACGTCCTCGACCTGGAGGACGACGGACTCCAGCCCGGCCCGCGCGACCTCCGCGCGGCCGGCGCCGAGGGTGAGCCCGGTGAGCAGGCCCTCAGCGGCCTCGTCCCACCAGGGGGCGCCGAGGCCGGCGAACGCGGGGACGAGGCTGAGGCCGTGGTCGGGCCGGGCTCCGTGGCCGAGGTCGGCGAGCTCGCCGACGGTGGTGCCGAGGAGGTCGGCGAGCCAGACGAGGGTCGCGCCGGTGGCCAGCACGTTGCCCTCGAACGCGGTGGCCGGCGCGGCGCCGCCGACCTGCCAGGCGATCGTCCGCACGAGCCCCTCGACCGGGCCGGTGCCCAGGACCTCGAGACCCATGACCGACGACCCGGTGCCGAAGGTCGCCTTGACCGCCCCGGGGCCGCGGACGCCGTGGCCGAAGAGGGCCGCGTGGCTGTCACCCAGCACCGCGGCGATCGGCACGCCCTCGAGGCCGGCCAGGTCGCGGACGGGCCCGGTGGGGGCGTCCGAGGCGACGACGGGCGGCAGGGCCGCGAGCGGGACGCAGAACAGCGCGGCGAGCCCGGCGTCCCAGTCGGCCGCGTCGAGGTCCAGCAGCTGGGTGCGGCTGGCGTTGCCGACCTCGATCCGCCGCTCGCCGGTGAGGCGGGCGACCAGCCACGAGTCCAGCGTGCCGACGGTGAGCAGGCCGGCGCCCGACCGGCTGCGGTCGGGGTCGACCCGGTCGAGCAGCCAGCCGAGCTTGAGCGCGGAGAACATGGGGTCGACCGGCAGGCCGCTGGTCTTCTCCACGAGCGGTCCGTGGCCGGCGTCCAGGAGGCTGCGCGCGGTGCCCGCGGTGCGCCTGTCCTGCCACGAGAGCATCGGGCCCTGGGGCTCTCCCGTGGCGGTGTCCCACACCAGCGCGGACTCGCGCTGGGTGCTGAGCGCGAGGGCGGCCACGCGAGCCCCGCCCCCGGGCAGCGCGGCCAGCGCCCCGGCCACGGCCTCGCGGACGGAGGCGAGGATCTCGCCCGGGTCCTGCTCGACGTGGCCGGGGGCCGGGTGGGACTTGCCCACGGGCACGCCGCAGCGGGCGACGACCGCGCCCGCGGCGTCCACGGCCACGGCCTTGGTCGAGCCGGTGCCCTGGTCGATCGCGAGGACGACGTCCCGCCCGGTGGTGACGCTCATGCTGCTCATGGTGCGGCTCCGCTGCTCCCCCGTTGCTCCCCGGTGCCGCTCAGCCCTCGGCGAGCGCGTCGCGCGCGGCCTGCGCGAGCCCGGCGGCGGTGAGGCCGAAGTGCTCGAGCAGGAACGCGTTCGACCCGGTCGGTGCGAAGGTGGGCACCCCCAGGACCCGGACGGGCCGGCGGACGGACGGACCGGACTGTGCGAGCAGACCGGTCACCGCCGCGCCGAGCCCGCCGGACGGATTCGCCTCCTCCGCGGTGACCACGGCACGGGTCTCCGCGGCGGCGGCGAGGATCGTAGCCTCGTCGAACGGGGCCAGCCAGGCGGCGTTGACCACGCGGGCCGAGACGCCCTCGGCGGCCAGCAGGTCCGCAGCGTCCAGCGCGACGCTCACGAGCGTGCCGGTGGCGACCAGGGCGACGTCCGAGCCGTCCCGGACGACCTGGACCTTGCCGCGCTCGAGGGTGGCGCCGGCGGGCGTGACGTCCGGGACCTTGTAGCGGCCCACCCGCAGGAACAGCGGGCGGCGCAGCTCGACGGCCAGGCGGACCGTCTCGGCGGTCTGCTGCCGGTCGGCCGGGAAGACGATGTCGAGGCCGGGCAGGGCGCGCAGCCACGAGAGGTCCTCGATGGAGTGGTGCGTGGGGCCGAGCTCGCCGTAGGACATGCCCGGGCTCATGCCGCACAGCACCACCGGGTGCTGGCTGTAGGCGACGTCCGCCTTGACCTGCTCGAGCGAGCGGCCGGTGAGGAACGGCGAGGCCGAGCACACGAACGGGACGAGGCCCGCGTTGGCGAGGCCGGCGCCGACGCCCACCATGTTCTGCTCGGCGATGCCGACGTTGACCAGGCGGTCGGGGAACTCGGCGGCGAAGGCCTTGAGGTTGGAGGAGCTCACCGAGTCGTTGCAGACGGCGACGATGCGCTCGTCGGTGCGGGCCAGCTCGACGAGGGTGTCGGCGAACGCCTGGCGGTTGTCGTAGGTGGCGGTGCGGTCGGGGGCCTGCACCGTGTCGATGGTCGTGCTCATGCTCCTGCCAGCTCCTGCCTCGCCTGCTCGACCTGCTCGGCCGAGGGCACCTTGTGGTGCCACTCCACGCGGTCCTCCATGAAGGAGACGCCCTTGCCCTTGACGGTGTTCGCGACGATCGCGACCGGCTTGCCCGTCGTCGACGGCGCGAGCGCCGCGAGGATCTGGGTGAAGTCGTGGCCGTCGATGACGCGGACCTCGCAGCCGAAGGCGGCGAGCTTCTCGTCCAGCGGGTCGAGGGCGTTGGTCTCCTCGGTGCGCGCGCCCTGCTGGAGGCGGTTGCGGTCGACCACCAGCGTGAGGTTGTCGAGGCCGAGCTGGGCCGCCGACATGATGGCCTCCCAGTTGGAGCCCTCCTGCATCTCGCCGTCACCCATGATCGCGAAGGCCCGGGCACCCGTGCCGCGCAGGCGGGCGCCGTACGCGCAGCCCACCGCGACCGGCAGGCCGTGGCCCAGCGGACCGGTGTTCGTCTCCACGCCCGGCACCTTGTTGCGGTTGGGGTGGCCGTTGAGGTCGGAGAGCGGCTGGGCGAACGTCGGCAGCTCCTCGCGAGGGAAGAACCCCGCGTGCGAGAGCGTCGTGTACAGCGCCGCCGCGCAGTGGCCCTTGGAGAGGACGAAGAAGTCCCGCTCGTCCCACCGCGGCTGGGCCGGGTCGACGTTGAGGACGCCGAAGTAGAGCGTGGTGAGCAGGTCGGTGACGGAGTAGTCGCCGCCGATGTGACCCAGGTTCGCCCCGGAGATCGTCTCGAGGACGTCGAGCCGCGTGAGGCGTGCCTGCTCGGCGAGCAGCTCGACCTGCTCCTCCGGGGTCGCCTTCTCGAACCGCGCCCGCGCGTCGCGCCAGGACGCGGTCCGCGCCTCGTCGCAAGCCAGCATCTGCATATCCATTCACTAGTGCGTGGATGATTCACCACGAGTGTGACCGCTGCCGCACCGGGTGTCAACGGAACCCGAGTGGGTGCTTGGTTTTTGGGTGGGGGTGGGGTGGCCGGACGTCGGCCGATCGGTCAACTGGTGCGCGGGCGGCCGGTGCGCCGGCGCGGCGATGGTCGACCGGCAGCCGGCGGCCGGCGGCCAGCGGTGGCCGCGGACGTCATACGTCTGAGGGAGTGGACGTCCGCTCCGTATGACGTCCCGGCTCGCCCACCCCGGACGTCATACGAACCGAGGTGCCCCAGGGCCGATTCGTATGACGTCCCGGCGGGTCGCTGGGATGTCCTCGCGGCAGACCGACCGGCGGTGCCCCAGCAACCCCGCCGCGCCCGCCAAAGGTTGCTCACACACCGCCCACCCCAGCCCAACCGACCAGCGGTGGCTCAGCAACGTCACCGAGGCGGTGGATTCAACCCGCGTCTGCAACACCATGTTTTGGTGGGTGGGACAGTAGCCGGTCGAG
>NZ_STGL01000004.1 GCF_004919085.1 Nocardioides sp. GY 10127
GCCCAAGGCACCACAACGGTTGCTCACACACCGCCACCCCGCACCAGGCCGACCAGCGGTGCCACAGCAACCCACCGCGACACCACAACGGTTGCTCACACACCGCCACCCCGCACCAGGCCGACCAGCGGTGCCCCACCAACCGACCCCGACACAGAACCGGTTGCTCACACACCGCCCACCCAGCACCCAGCGGGCACCGAGCACCAGGTCAGTCAGCAGCCCGCCGGAGCGGCGAGGCCTCGGCGGCGGCGGCGTACGCCTGCGCGCAGTGCAGCAGCCAGGCGTGGACGCCGGGCTGGCCGCCGTCCCGGAAGCCGTCGAGTCCCTGCAGGTAGGCCGCCCGGAGGAGCAGGT
The DNA here is from genome assembly GCF_004919085.1 of Nocardioides sp. GY 10127. Taxonomy (GTDB): domain Bacteria; phylum Actinomycetota; class Actinomycetes; order Propionibacteriales; family Nocardioidaceae; genus Nocardioides. Next base: position 358 of record NZ_STGL01000004.1, read on the forward strand.
GGCCGGCCTCGGGGACGACGAGCGACTTCTCGTCGACGCCCCGGGCGACGAGGACGAGTCGCTCGACGGCCCGGGCGACGATCGCGTCGTGGCTGCCGAAGGGGGCGAGGGTGGCCAGCTCGCCGTGGACGACGGCCGCGACGACGAGGGCGGGCGCCTGGGTGGGCGCGGTGAGCAGCTGGGCGAGGCCGCGCAGGCGGTTGGCGGCCTCGGCGTCGCGGGGGCGGCCGAGCTCGTCGTCGGGACGCTCGCCGGCGGCGGCGAGGGCGTGCAGCCGGGCGAACGCCTGGAGGGGGGTGCTGCGCAGCACGGGCGCGAGCGCGAGCAGCTCGGTGGAGACCCGCAGTGCGGCGAGGGCGGCCGGGTCGTCGGCCTCCCCGGCGCGCATCTCGGCGAGGGTGGCGGGCGACCCGTCGAGGGCGGCGGACGCGTGGGCGCCGCGCAGCAGCGACTCGGCGGTCGTCTCCGGGCTGGTGCGGCGCAGGCCGCGGTCGCGCAGCACGACGTCCACCGCGTCGCGCGCGGCGACGAAGGCGCTCGGGACGCCCTCCAGGGCGAGCAGCGGGGCCAGCGGGTCGGCACTCACCCGGGCAGGCTACCCACGGGACGGCCGCGCGCCGCCACCGGAGACCCCCGGCCCGCGGCTAGCATCCTCATGCATGAGCCAGCACGAGTCCTTCGCGCGATCCTTCGGGTCCGTCGCCGCGGCGTACGACCGCGGCCGACCCGGGTACCCGCGCGCCGCGGCCGCCTGGCTGGTGGGCGAGACGCCGTGCCGCGTCCTCGAGCTGGGGGCCGGCACCGGTCAGCTCACCGAGCAGCTGGTCGCGCTCGGCCACCACGTCGTCGCCACCGACGTCGACCCCGCCATGCTCGAGCTCCTCTCCGCCCGCCTCCCCGACGTGCCCGCCGAGATCGCCGCCGCCGAGCGCCTCCCCTTCGCCACCGCCTCCTTCGACGTCGTCGTCACCGCCCAGGCCTTCCACTGGTTCGACGCCGAGGCGGCCCTGCCCGAGATCAGCCGCGTGCTGGTGCCCGGCGGCCGCTTCGCCGCCGTGTGGAACGCGTTCGACACCCGGGTTCCCTGGGTGCGTCGGCTCAGCCGGATGCTCGGGGACGCCGAGCAGCGCGACGACCTGGCCGACCCGCTGCTCGCCAGCCCGCTGCTCCAGGAGCACGAGGCCGCGGAGCACCGCCACTGGCACGTCGTCGACGAGCGCTCGCTGCTCGACATGGCGGCCAGCCGCTCGGGCATCTCCACGCTCGGCGACGCGGCCCGCGAGCGGGTGCTCGCCGACGTCCGCGAGCTCTACTCCGGGTACGGCCGCGGCATGGACGGGATGCAGCTCCCGCTGGTCGCCCGCTGCTTCGTCTCGCAGGCCGCGCCGCGTCCGCCCGAGCCGGAGCCCGCCCCCGAGCCCGCCCCCGAGCCCACCCGCGAGCCCGTCCTCGAGGCGGCAGACACCCCCGAGGCCCGCCCGACGGAGGCCGGGACGACGGAGACGGGCACCCACACCCACGCGGACGACCTCGAGGACACCCAGTCGTGGCACCCCGACGAGTGGGACGAGAAGCCTCCGGCCGCGGAGCGCGACGACCGCATGGTCATCACGACCGGCAGCCTCCCGCGCATCGAGGTGGCCCTCGGCTCGGCGCCCCAGGCGGCGCTGCCCGACGAGGGCCTGCTCCTCATCGACCTGCGCTGACGGTCCGCCCGTGAGCCCCCAGCCCGACGAGGACGGCCAGGCCGGCCAGGCCGGCCCGGCCGGCCAGCAGCCCGGCCTCGAGGGCCACCCCGACGACGCCGTGCCGCCCCTGCCCCCGCGGCGGCGACTCGGCGCGTGGCGGCGCCGTCACCTCGGCACGGACGCCGAGCACGCGACGTTCCGGACGCTGCACACCGCCTCGCTGGCGGCGCCGGCGCTGCGCGCGGGGCTCTCCCGGAGCAGCGCCGAGGCCGCCGTCCGGCACCTGCGTGCCCTGCTCGACGCGCCCGCCATGGCCGTCACCGACACCGCCGGCCTGCTCGCGTGGGACGGCGCCGCCTACCACCACGCCCAGCACGTCCCGGCGATCGTCGCCGCGACGCTCGAGCGGGAGGGGCCACGCGCCTTCGACCGGCGCGACCTGCGCTGCACCGTCCGCGACTGCGAGATCCGCTCGGCCGTGGCGAGCCCGCTGGTGGTGGAGGACCGGGTCGTCGGGACGCTCGTGGTCTTCGACGTCTTCGCCGGCGCCGGCCTGGCCCGCACCACCGAGGAGGTGGCCCGTTGGGTCTCGGGCCAGCTCGAGCTGGCCGAGCTGGACTCCTCCCGCACGCGGCTGATGGAGGCCGAGGTCCGGGCGCTGCGGGCGCAGATCAGCCCGCACTTCATCTTCAACTCCCTCGGCGCGATCGCCAGCTTCGTCCGCACCGACCCCGAGCGTGCCCGCGAGCTGCTCCTGGAGTTCGCCGACTTCACCCGCTACTCCTTCCGCAAGCACGGCGAGTTCACGACGCTGGCCGAGGAGCTGCGCTCGGTCGAGCAGTACCTCCTGCTCGAGCAGGCCCGCTTCGGCGAGCGGCTGTCCGTCACGCTCACCATCGCCCCCGAGGTGCTGCCGGTCGCCATCCCCTACCTGTGCCTCCAGCCGCTGGTGGAGAACGCGGTGCGGCACGGCCTGGAGGGGCAGCCGGAGGGCGGCCACATCCGCATCTCCGCGCGGGACGCGGGGCTGGACTGCGTGATCGAGGTCGACGACGACGGGGCCGGCGAGGACCCCGAGCACATCGCCCGGGTCCTGGCCGGCGACCACGAGAACGACTCCGTGGGCATGGGCAACGTCGACGGCCGGCTGCGGGCCACCTACGGCGAGGACTTCGGGCTGGTCGTCGAGACCGCCCGGGGCGCCGGCACGAAGGTGATCGTCCGGGTGCCGAAGTTCGCCCCCGGCGTCCTCGCGTGACGTCCGTCGCACGAGACCCCTGGCGCGCAGCGCGCGGGTGCGGCAGGGTGACGCGGTGCGGAGGGTCCCGGGAGGCGGGCCCCCGCACCGGTGTCGGGGGAGGAACGTGCGCGTGGCGGGTCTGAAGGTGCTGGTCGTCGACGACGAGAGGCCCGCGCTCGACGAGCTCACCTACCTGTTGGGCCAGGACGAGCGCGTCGGGCAGGTCCTCGGGGCGTCCTCGGCCACCGACGCCCTGCGCGTGCTGCGGGAGACCGCCGTGGACGCGGTCTTCCTCGACGTCCAGATGCCCGGCCTCTCCGGCCTCGAGCTCGGCGAGCTCCTGGGCAACTTCCGGACCCCGCCCCGGATCGTGTTCGTCACCGCCCACGAGGAGCACGCGCTGCGGGCCTTCGACCTCCAGGCGGTCGACTACGTCCTCAAGCCCGTGCGGGCCGACCGCCTCGCCGAGGCGGTGCGCCGCGTCGGCGGTCCCGCGGAGGCCCCGGCGCCGCCGACCGACGTCCAGATCCCCGTGGAGCTGGGCGGCGTGACCCGGTTCGTGCAGCGCAGCGCGATCACGCACGTGGAGGCCCAGGGCGACTACGCCCGCCTGCACACGGGCGCGGGGTCGCACCTGGTCCGCACGCCGCTCACCGCGCTGGAGGAGGAGTGGGGCCCCGCCGGGTTCGTCCGCATCCACCGCTCCCTGCTGGTGGCCATGCAGCACGTCACCGAGGTGCGGATGGAGGCAGGACGCTGCTCCGTGGTCATCACCGGGGGCACCGAGCTCGGGGTGAGCCGTCGGCACACCCGCCAGCTCCGCGAGCGGCTCGCGCGCCGCACCCAGGCGTGAGGCCGGGCCGGTGACCGCCGAGCGGCCGCAGCGCGTCCGGGTGACCGGTCCCCCGCGCCGGCGTCCGCCCCGACCCCGCACGCGGGAGGTGGACGCCGAGTCCCGCCTCGGGTCGCTGTACGTGCGCGCGCTGGTGCGCGAGCAGCTGTGGCTGGGGGTGCGCACCCTCGGGGTCCTCGCGATCGGCCTCGGGACGCTGCCGCTGTTGTTCTGGGCGCTGCCGTGGCTGGCAGGCGTCCGGCTGCTGGGCATCGCGCTGCCCTGGTGGCTGCTCGGCGTCGTCCCCTACCCCCTCCTCGTGCTCGCGGCCTGGCGGTTCGTGTGGCGGGCCGAGCGCAACGAGGACACCTTCGCCGAGCTGCTGCGGGAGCTGGACGATGAGCGCTGAGCGCACCCCGGCCGCCTGCCGGCCCGCGGACCGGCCCCCGTGCCACCCGCGGGAGGACCGGCCGTGACCGCCGCCGTGTGGCCCGGCGCCGTCGGGGTGGCGCTGGTCGTGGTCACCACCCTCGGGATCGGCAGCCTCGGGCTGCGGCTCTCGCGCACCACCAGCGACTTCATGGTGGCCTCGCGCAGCGTCCCCGCGTTCACCAACGCGGCGGCGATCAGCGGCGAGTACCTCTCGGCGGCCTCGTTCCTCGGGGCGGCGGGGCTGCTGCTCACCTTCGGCGCGGACATGCTCTGGTACCCGGTCGGCTGGACCGCCGGCTACCTCGTCATGCTCGCGCTGGTCGCGGCCCCGCTGCGCCGCTCGGGCGCCTACACGCTCCCCGACTTCGCCGAGGCCAGGCTGGACTCCGCCCAGGTGCGGACCATCTGCTCGGTGCTCGTCGTGGCGATCGGGTGGCTCTACCTGCTGCCGCTGTTCCAGGGCGCCGGCGTCACGCTCGGCGCCGCCCTCGGCCTGCCGACGTGGGTGGGGCCGGCGGGCGTCGCCTCGATCGTCCTCGTGAACGTGACCGGGGGCGGGATGCGCTCGATCACGCTGGTCCAGGCGTTCCAGTACTGGTTCAAGCTCACCGCGCTGCTCGTCCCCGCGATGGTCATGCTCGCCGTCTGGCTCGACGACGGCCGACCCGACGCCGCGGCGCTCGGCCGGACCGACTTCCCGACCGACGTCCTCGCCTGGTCCGACCCGCTCGCCGCCGGCGGCTCCCAGGGCCTCTACCTCACGTACTCGCTCATCGCCGCGACGTTCCTCGGCACCATGGGGCTCCCCCACGTGGTGGTCCGCTTCTACACGAACCCCGACGGCCGCACCGCGCGGCGCTCGACCCTCCTCGTGCTCACGCTGCTCGGGCTCTTCTACCTGATCCCGCCGGTCTACGGCGCCCTCGGCCGGGTCTACGCCCCCGAGCTCGCGGCGGCCGGCGAGTCGGACCTCCTCGTCCTGCTGCTGCCGCGGCTCGTGGTCCCCGGGCTGGGCGGCGACGTCCTCACCGGCCTCGTGGTCGCCGGCGCGTTCGCCGCGTTCCTCTCGACGTCCTCCGGCCTCGCCATCGCGGTGGCGGGCGTCCTCGGGCAGGACGTCACGGGCCGCACGTGGGCCGGACGGCGGCTCGGCGGCGTCGCAGCGTTCCGGCTGGGGTCGGTCATCGCCGTCGTCGTGCCCGCGGCTGTGGCCCTGGGCGAGCCGAGCGCCGGGGTGGCGACCACTGTGGGGCTGGCGTTCGCGATGGCCGCCTCGACCTTCGCGCCCCTGCTGCTGCTCGGCATCTGGTGGCGGCCGCTCACCCCGGCCGGCGCCGCCGCGGGGCTGGTGACCGGCGGGGTCGGCTCCGGCCTGGCCGCGCTCGTCACGCTCTACCTGGACGGCACGGCCGGCTGGGTCGGCGTCCTCACCGCCCGGCCGGCGCTGTGGAGCATCCCGCTCGCCACCGCCGTGATGGTGGTCGTCAGCCTGCTCACCCGTCAGCCCGAGGCGCCCCACGTCCGACGGTTCATGGTCCGACTGCACACCCCCGAGGCGCTCGACCTCGACCGGGGCTGAGTCCGGGGGTTCCCCGGCGGGCTGCTCCGCGGGGCGGCTCGGGACGTCATACGAACCGTCCGTGGGACGCGCCCAGACGTATGACGTCCCGCCCACCGGCCCCGGACGTCATACGAACCGGCCGTGGGACGCACCCGGACGCATGACGTCCCACCCACCGGCCCCGGACGTCATACAAACCGGCCCTAGGACGCACCCAGACGTATGACGTCCCCCCACCGGCAGCGGGGAGCAGCAGGGAGGGGGAAGGACAGCGGGGGTCAGTGCGCGGCGTGGTGCTCGTCGTCCCCGAGGCGCCAGTAGCCCTTCGCGACGTGCGTGGTGACACCGAGGACCGAGAACCGCGCCTTCGCCGGGGCCACGATCGACTGCTCGGCGGCCACGAAGGCGAACCCAGCGGCGGGGTCGCCGGGCGGGGTCCAGCTGGTGACGGCCTCGGCGAGCGCCGCGGTGGAGCCGGTGGCGACGTCCGCGTCGACGAGGACGCGCAGGCTCGCCCCGGCCGGGAGCACGAGCTCGTCGGACACCATCGCGGCCTCCTCCTCACCGGCCACGAGCACGAGGACCGTCGTGGGCGCGCCGGCGGTGGCGGCGAGGTGGCGGCGGATCGCCGGGAGGGCGGTGAGGTCGCCCGCAAGCAGGTACCAGGCCGGCGTGCCCTCGATGAGCATCGACCCGCGCGGCCCACCCACGGCCACGGTGTCGCCGGGCTGCGCGCCGACCACCCAGTCCGAGGCGTGGCCGCCGGCGTGCACGACGAGCTCGAGGGTGAGGGTGGCGTCCTCGCCGGTGCCGCCCCAGGCCACCGGGGTGTACTCCCGGGAGACGGGGCGCGGCTGGCCCGGCGCGGGCTGGACGGGTCCGTCCGGGCCGATCTCGGGCAGGACGAGCACGCCGTCGGCGCCGGGGGCGAAGAACCGCAGGTGGTCGTCGGCGCCCGCGGAGGTGAAGCCCTCCAGCTCGGCGCCGCGCAGCACGAGGCGGACGTAGCGGGGCGCCTCGGCGGTGCCGGCCAGGGTGGTCACGGACTCGACCGTGGCCACCCGGCGCACCAGCTCGGCGCGGCGGCGGACCAGGGAGAGCGGGGTCTGGGCGTCAGCGACAGTGGTCATGGAGTAAGGCTTACCTTATTCGGAGGTTACCTCTCTAGTGTGGGCCCGGACTCACAGCCGACGCCCAGGCACGCGCCCACACCCCTCAGACCGACGTCGCGGCCCCCAGCAGCGCGGCGGCCCGCCCGGCGACCACGTCCACGGCCGTCGGGTGGGTCCCGAGGACGTCGGCCACCGGCCCGGCCCCGGCGGCCGCCGCGGCCTCGGTGACCCGGCGGGAGAACAGCCCGGGGCTCAGCAGGTAGAGCGAGACCGCGTCCCCCGGCTGCAGCACCTCCTCGGGGCGCTTGCCCAGCCCCGCGAGGGTGGCCAGCCGGACCTCGGCGCCCCAGCCCTCGATGAGGTGCCGGGTCGCGGCACGCAGGTCACGCCAGCCGAGCGGGTCGGTGGAGCCGGCGGCCACCATCGTCACCGGCTGGCCGGGCCGGGCGCCCGCTTCGAGCAGCCGGTCGACCTGCGCCAGCGCGAGCTGCGGGTCGGGCCCGAGCGGGCGGCCGAGCGCGACGTCCGCGCCGGCGGGGGCCAGGGCGCACGCCTCCGGCAGGTCGTGGCGGACGTGGTAGCCCGTGGACAGCAGCAGCGGGACGACGGCCACCGGACCGCTCACGGTGCGCATCACGTCGGAGAGCAGCGGCTCGGAGAGCTCGACGTAGGCGGCGACGGCCTCCACGCCCAGCCGCTCGGCCGCGGCGGCGGTGAGCCGGCGCGCGACCTCGTTGCCGCCGGCCCGGCGGGTGCCGTGGGCGACGGTGACGAGGCGGGGCGCTGCGGTCACACCTCCACCGCCAGGCGGTAGCCGCGCTTGACGACGGTCTGGACCGCGCGGGTGCCGAGGGCGGCCCGGAGCCGGGCCACGGCCATCTCCACGGCGTGCTCCGAGCCCGCGGTGCCGGAGGGCAGCTGGGCCAGGAGCGCCCGGCGGGGCACCACGTTGCCCGGGTTCGCCACGAGGGCGGCGAGGACCGCCATGGGGGCCGGGGACAGCTTGACCTCGGTGCCGTCGAGCAGCACGGACTCGCCGTGCATGAGCAGCTGGTGCCCACCCACGAGCTCCAGCGAGAGGCCCTGCCGCCGCGAGGGCAGGTCGGACTCCATCAGCTTGATCATGGCCGCCATCCGCGAGCGGTCCGGCGGATAGATGGTCGGCACGCCCCACAGCTCGAACGCGGCCGCGGTCACCGGGCCGACGCAGACGGCCACGACGTCCGCCTGGAACGCGCTGACGACGTCGTCGCGACGCCCCACGGAGGTGGCGGCGTCCATGAGGGCGGCGACCGCGGGGGCGGAGGTGAACGTGACGGCGTCCAGCTCGAGGTCGGCGATGCGGTCGACGAGGGCGAACATCGGCGTCGGGTCCTCAGCGGTCACCGTGCGGTAGACGGTCACGACGGTGACGTCCGCGCCCTGGCGGCGCAGGGCGTGGGCGACCATCGAGAGCGACTGGCCGTGCTCCTGCACGACGATCCGCTTGCCGGTGAGGTCGCGGCCGCGCAGGTGGTCGAGGACGTCCTCGAAGAGCTCCGACTGCGGCGACCACAGCTCGCGCAGGCCGACGGCCCGCAGGGCGCCCACGGCCTTGGGGCCGCGGGCGAGGATCTCGGCCGGCCGCAGGGCGCGGACGAGCGCCTCGTCCAGGCCCCACTGCTGGGCCTGCTCGATCCAGGCGCGCATGCCCACGCCGGTGGTGGCGAGGAACATGTGCGGCGGGTTCGCGATGACCGCCTCGGTGGCGGGGCGCAGCTGCGCCTCGTCCACCCGGTTGGGGTCGCTGGAGAGGGCGGGGGCGAGGACGACCTCGGCGCCGCGCCGCTCGAGCAGGGCGACCTGCTCCTCGTTCTTGCGGGCGGCGGTCACGCCGATCCGGAAGCCCGCGAGCGAGCCCGTCCGGGCGCCCGCGTCCTCCGCCGTGCCCTCGACCAGACCCTCGACCACCGGCTCCCCCTCGGGAATCGAGCCGGCGCAGTTCACGCCGGCGTGCGCTTCGCCCCCACGAGCACGACACCGGCGTCGACCTTGACGTCCCAGGTGTCCACCCGCACTGCCTCGTCGTCGAGGCACACCCCGTCGGAGAGGCGGAAAGGCTGCTTCAGCATCGGCGAGGCCACGAAGGGCACCCCGCCTCGGGTGCCCACGATGCCACGGGAGAGCACCGAAGCACGAGCGAAGGGACACACGTTGGACAGCGCGTGCACCTCGTCGAGGTGGTCACGGAAGATCGCCACGGCCTCGCCGCCCACCAGGGCGGCCACGCCGCCCTCGGCGGGGACCTGCTCGAGGCGGCAGACCTCGGTCCACTCCTCGGTCTCGGTGCGGTCGGGAAGGATGGCGGTCATCGCGGGCCTCCGACGGGGATCGTGGAGCCGAGGACGACCGGCTCGTCGTGGTTGACCGGGCGGATCTGGTCCCGCTCGGTGGTGAAGCTGATGTTCGGGTCCGGGACGCCGGGGGCGTTGACGAAGGAGACGAACCGAGAGAGCTTCTCCGGGTCCTCCAGGGTCGCCTTCCACTCGTCGAAGTAGGACGCCACGTGGCGGTCCATCTCGCGCTCGAGCTCGGAGCCGAGGCCGAGGACGTCGTCCACCACGACCGCCTTGACGCGGTCGAGACCGCCGTCGAGGGAGTCGATCCACGGCGCCGTGCGCTGGAGCCGGTCGGCGGTGCGCACGTAGTACATGAGGAACCGGTCGAGGTAGCGGACGAGGGTCTCGTCGTCCAGGTCGCCGGCCAGGAGCTGGGCGTGGGCCGGGGTAGCGCCGCCGTTGCCGCCGACGTAGAGGTTCCAGCCCTTGTCGGTGGCGATGACGCCGAAGTCCTTGCCGCGCGCCTCGGCGCACTCGCGGGCGCAGCCGGAGACGCCGCCCTTGAGCTTGTGCGGGGAGCGCAGGCCGCGGTAGCGCAGCTCCAGCCGGATGGCCATGCTCACCGACTCCTGGACGCCGTAGCGGCACCACTCGGAGCCGACGCAGGACTTCACGGTCCGCAGGGACTTGCCGTACGCGTGGCCGGACTCGAAGCCGGCGTCCACGAGGCGACCCCAGATGAGCGGGAGGTCCTCGAGCCGGGCACCGAACATGTCGATGCGCTGGCCGCCCGTGATCTTCGTGTAGAGCCCGAAGTCGCGCGCCACCTCGCCGATCACGATGAGGCCCTCGGGCGTCACCTCGCCACCGGGGATGCGCGGGACGACGGAGTAGGTGCCGTTCTTCTGGATGTTGGCCAGGAACGCGTCGTTGGTGTCCTGGAGGCCGCGGTGACGCCCCTCCAGCACGTGCTCGTTGAACTGGCTGGCCAGGATCGAGGCCACGGTGGGCTTGCAGATGTCGCAGCCGCGGCCGGTGCCGTGCGCCTCGAGGACGTCGGCGAAGGTCCGGTAACCGTGGATCGCGACGATCTCGAACAGCTCGGAGCGGGACACGGCGAAGTGCTCGCACAGCGCCCGGTTGACCTCGCGCCCGGTCTTGGCGAAGTGGTCCTCGATGATCGCCTTGACGCTGGTGACGCAGGAGCCGCAGGTGGTGCCGGCGTTGGTGCACTTCTTGACCGAGGCCACGTCCTCGCAGCCGTCGTGCTCGACGGCGTGGACGATGTCGCCCTTGCTCACGTTGTTGCAGGAGCAGATCTGCGCCTCGTCGGGCAGGGCGGCGACGCCGGAGCCGGTCGAGCCGCCGCGCGAGGCGGGGAGGATGAGCTCCTCCGGGTTCTCCGGCAGCGGGATGCCGGAGGAGACCATCGGGCGGAGGAGGCCGTAGGCGGCGGCGTCGCCGACCAGGATGCCGCCGAGGAGGCGGGAGCCGTCCTCGGTGACGACGAGCTTCTTGTAGACCCCGGCGACGGCGTCGGAGTAGACGAGCTCGAGGGAGCCCTCGGTGGTCGCGAAGGCGTCGCCGAAGGAGGCGACGTCGACGCCGAGGAGCTTGAGCTTGGTGGACATGTCGGCGCCGGTGAAGCGGCCCGGGCCGTCCAGGAGGGCGTCGACGACGACCTCGGCCATGTCGTAGCCCGGGGCCACCAGGCCGTACATGCGGCCGGCGGGGGCGGCGCACTCGCCGATCGCCCAGATCCGCTCGTCGGAGGAGTGGCACTGGTCGTCGACCAGGACGCCGCCGCGGTCGGCGACCTCCAGGCCGCACTCGCGGGCGAGGAGGTCGCGGGGGCGGATGCCGGCGGAGAAGACGACGACCTGGGCCTCGACGGGGGCGGCGTCCTTGAGCGCGAGCCCGTTGACGCGGCCGGCCTCGTCGGCGGTGATCGCCTCCGTCATGACGCCGGTGTGGACGCTCACGCCGAGCTTCTCGATGTGCCGCACCAGCGTGCTGCCGCCCGCCTGGTCGAGCTGGACCGGCATGAGGCGCGGCGCCATCTCGACGACGTGGGTCTGCAGGCCGAGCTGGACGAGGGCGTTGGCCGCCTCGAGGCCGAGCAGGCCGCCGCCGATCACGATGCCGGACGTCGCGGTGTGCGAGGCCTCGCGGATGGCGTCCAGGTCCTCGATCGTGCGGTAGACGAAGACGCCCTCGTGCTCGCGACCCGGCACCGGCGGGACGAAGGGGGCCGCGCCGGTGGCGAGGACCAGCTGGTCGTAGGCCACCGTGGTCTCGGTGCCGCAGACCTTGTCCCGCGTCGTGACGGTGCGGGCGTCGCGGTCGATCGCCACGACCTCGGTGGAGAGCCGGAGCTCGACCGCGTCGTGGTCGTAGCTGCCGCCCGGCAGCAGGGAGAGCTCCTCGGCGCAGGTGGCGGAGAAGTAGGACGTGAGGGCGACGCGGTCGTAGGCCGCGCGGGGCTCCTCGCCGAGGACGACGACGTCGTACCGCTCGGTCAGGCCACGCTCGATGGCGGCCTGCACCAGGCGGTGGCCGACCATGCCGTGGCCGACGACGACCAGGCGCTCACGCTGACTCATGGTTCCTCCAGAGGTCCCTGCGACGGGGAAGACGGGTGGGTGCTGCGACTACTACTCTGCGGGGCCGGGATTGCCCGTCCGTCACGCTTCCGCGCACGTCCGGTGACACTTCCCTCACCGCCTCACGGGCCTCACGGACTCACGTCCGCGACCTCACGGCCTCACGGTCCAGACCGGGCTGGTCCGGGCTCCGGGATGAGCCGAGAAGTGCCCTCTGACCTGCAAGGACGCTGCGGGGCGGCCGGCGCCGGGTCGAGCCGTCAGGAGACCGGCTGCGGCTGCGAGGAGGCGCCGAGCCGCTCGGCCAGGAGGTCCTTGCAGGCCCCGGCGCACCCGCCGCAACCGGTGGTCGCGCGGGTGGTCGTGCGGACCTCCTCCAGGGAGGAGCAGGCCCGGATCGCGCCCGCGGTCACGCCGGCGCAGGCGCAGACCTCGGCCTCGTCGGGCAGCACGGTCGGCGTGGGCACGACGTCGGGCAGCAGCAGGTCGCCCGGCTCGAGCATCCCGAGCTCCGTGCCGTGATCGTAGTACTGCGTGATGAGCCCGACGCGGGACAGGTCGCCGACCAGCGAGGCCGCCACGATCCGGCCGTCACGCACCACCAGGTGGCTGTGCTTGCCGGTGATCGGGTTGGACACCTCGACGTCCTCGCCCTCGGCGTTGACGGGGTCGCCGAGCACCGCGACGTCCAGGCCGGTGGCGCGGAGCCGCGCGACGACCCGGGAGCCCTCGTGCCGGACGTCCTCGCCGCACAGGCGGCGCGCCAGGATGCCGGCCTGCTCCCACGCGGGGGCGACGAAGCCGTGGACGACGCCGCCGTGCTGGGCGCAGTCGCCGATCGCGTGGATGCGCGGGTCGGTGACCGAGGCGAGGGTGTCGTCGACGACGATCCCCCGGCGCACCTCGAGGCCCGCACCACGGGCGAGCGCCGTGGACGGCCGGCCGCCGGAGGTGAGGACGACGAGGTCTGTCTCGAGCACGAAGCCGTTGTCGAGCTGCAGGCCGACGGGGCCGTCCCCGTCGGCCACGGGGCCGCTGGGGGGCTCGACGAGCCGGGTCACGCGCGCGCCGGTGTAGACGGTGGTGCCCAGCCGCTCCAGGCTGCGGCGCAGGACCTTGGCGCCGGACTCGGAGACCTGGCGGGAGAGCAGGTGGTCGGCCGCCTCGACGACCTCGACCGTGAGGCCGCGCAGCGAGAGCGCGCGGGCCACCTGGAGGCCCAGGAGGCCCCCGCCGACGACCACGACGCGGGCCTTCGGGTGGGCCCCGACGGCCGCCTCGAGGCCCTCGCAGTCGGCGACGGAGCGGAACGCGTGGACGCGCGGGTGCAGCGAGCCGTCGTGGCGCACGAGCCCGCGCATCGGCGGGAGGGTCGGGATCGAGCCGGTGGCGAGCACGAGCTTGTCGAAGCCGATGGTGGTGCCGTCGACGAGCATGACGTCGCCGTAGTCGCGATCGACCGTGAGCACGCGGGAACCCAGCCGGAGGTCGACACCGTGCTCGGCGAACCAGTCCTCGCTGCGCAGCGTGATCGCCTCGCGGTCGTGGGTGCCCTCCAGCACCGCGGAGAGCAGGATGCGGTTGTAGGACGGGACCTGCTCGTCCCCGAGCACCGTGACGTGCCCCGGGTAGCCCTGCGCCACCAGCTGCTCGACCAGGCGGGTGGCAGCCATGCCGTTGCCGACGACGACGAGCCGCTCGCGGCCGTCCTCGCGCGCCCCGGGCTGGTGCTGCCGGGCCGCGCTCACGGGAGCACCAGGGGCGGTGGGAGCGGGCTGGGTGTTCACGAGACCTCCACGGAAGCGGCGCAGACCTTGAACTCCGGCATCCGGCTGGCCGGGTCGAGCGCGTCGTTGGTGAGCCGGTTGACCCCGAGCCAGTGGAAGGGGACGAACACGGTGTCGGGTCGGATGGTGGTGACCACCCGCGCAGGGGCCTGGACGCTCCCGCGGCGGGTGGAGACGGTGACCTGCTCGCCGTCGGCGGTGCCGAGCCGACGGGCCAGGAGGGGGTGCATCTCGACGAAGGCGCCGGTGTCGGGCAGCTCGCGGATGCGGCGGGTCTGCGCCCCCGACTGGTACTGGGCCAGCACCCGGCCGGTGGTGAGGTGCAGCGGGAAGGCCTCGTCGATCGGCTCCGCGGTCCCGCGGTGCTCCACGACGTGCATCTTCGCGCGGCCGTCCGGGTGGGCGAAGGCCTCGGTGAACATCCGCGGGGTGCCCGGGTGGGTGGCGTCGGGGCACGGCCAGAAGACGCCCTTCTCGGCCTCGATGCGCTCGTAGGTGATGCCCGCGTAGTCGGCCTTGCCGCCGGCGGAGGCCCGACCGAGCTCCTCGAAGACCTCCTCGGGGTCGGTCGAGAAGGCGATCGGCGCCTTGAGGCGCTCGGCGAGGCCGGCGACGACGTCGAGGTCGGAGTGGACGCCGCGGGGCGGTGCGACCGCCTGGCGGCGCAGGATGACCCGGCCCTCCAGGTTGGTCATGGTCCCGGTCTCCTCGGCCCACTGGGTGACGGGGAGGACGACGTCGGCCATCGCCGCGGTCTCGCTCATCACGATGTCGCAGACGACGAGGAGGTCGAGGCTCGCGAGGCGCTGCTCGACGTGGGTGGCGTTGGGGGCCGAGACGACGATGTTGGAGCCGTGGACGAGGAGCGCCTTCGGGCCGTCGTCGGTGCCGAGCGCGTCGAGCAGCTCGTAGGCGCTGCGTCCGGGGCCGGGCAGGCTGTCGGGGTCGACGCCCCACACGCCGGCGACGTGCGCGCGGGCGGCGGGGTCGACGAGCATCCGGTAGCCGGGGAGCTGGTCGTTCTTCTGGCCGTGCTCGCGGCCGCCCTGGCCGTTGCCCTGGCCGGTGAGGCAGCCGTACCCGGCGTGCTCGCGGCCCGGCAGGCCGAGGGCGAGCGCCAGGTCGATCCAGGCCAGGACGGTGTCGGAACCGGTGGCGTGCTGCTCGGCACCGCGCGCGGTGAGCACCATGACCTTGCGGTGGGAGACCAGGAGGTCGGCCAGGGCGCGGAGCTCCTCGGCGGCCACGCCGGTGACGCGCTCGACCCGCTCGGGCCACCAGGCGGCGACGGAGTCGGCGACGGCGGCGAAGCCGTTCGTGCGGGCCTCCACGTACGCGGTGTCGACGTGGCCACCGGCGATCACCAGGTGCAGCAGCCCGAGCGCCAGGGCGAGGTCGGTGCCGGGGACGGGCTGCACCACGACGTCCGCGCGCTCGGCGGTGGCGGTCACCCGGGGGTCGATGACGACGACCTTGCCGCCGTTCTCCCGGCAGCGGTCGAGGTAGCGGGCGGCCGGCGGCATCGTCTCGGCCATGTTGGAGCCGACGAGGACGACGACCTCCGCCTGCGCCACGTCGGAGAGCGGGAAGGGCAGGCCGCGGTCGACCCCGAACGTGCGGGTGCCGGCGGACGCGGCCGAGCTCATGCACCACCGGCCGTTGTAGTCGATCTGGCTGGTGCCGAGGGCGACCCGGGCGAACTTGCCGAGCTGGTAGGCCTTCTCGTTGGTGAGGCCGCCGCCGCCGAAGACCGCGACGGCGTCCTTCCCGTGCTCGTCCTGGATCGTGCGGAGGCGGTCGGCGACGTGGTCGAGGGCCTCCTCCCACGTGACGGCCGTGAGCGCTCCGGTCTCCCGGTCGCGCACCAGCGGGCTGGTGAGCCGCTCGCGCGAGCCGCGGAGGCCGGCCGAGGTCCAGCCCTTGCGGCACAGGCCGCCCTCGTTGACCGGGAAATCCTCCCAGGGGAGGACCTCCAGCGTGGCGCGCCCCTCGGCGCGGCCGGGCTGGAGCGTCATGCCGCACTGCAGGGAGCAGTAGGGGCAGTGCGTGCGGGTCTGGGTGCCGGTCACGGGGAGCCTCCTGGACGGAGCAGACAGGTGGACGGGTGGTCCTGGCGGGTGCAGCGGAGGTGCTGCGGGGGTGCTGCGGGGGTGCTGCGGGAAGCACTGCGCCGGGCCCGGGTCGTCGTTGACCCGGGCCCGGCTCAGGGGTGGAACGTCAGGCCTTGGCCTTGGCCAGCGGGGAGCCGGCGCGGGAGTAGACGGCCCAGGTGACGACGGCGCAGACCACGTAGTAGCCGATGAACAGCGTGAACGCGTTCTGGACGGCGTCGAGCGGGGCGGTGATCCACGGGTTGCCGAACATCATCGGGATGAAGAAGCCACCGATGGCACCGGCGGCACCGATGATGCCGACGGCCGCGGAGGCCTCCTTGGTCGCCTCGAGGACGACGGCCTTGCGGTCGGCACCGGCGGGAGCCTTGGCGAGGGCCTCGAAGCGCCAGATCGTCGGGATCATCCGGTACAGCGAGCCGTTGCCGACACCGGTGGCCGCGAAGACCAGCAGGAAGAACGTCAGGAACAGCGGGAAGTGCTCCTTGTTGGCGGCCGCGGCGGCGGCCGGGTCAGCGGCACCGGCGATGGGGGTGAGCTGGGTCTGGACCCAGAGCACGGCGGCGGTGAAGACGATCATCGCGACGAAGGCGCCGATGGTGACCTTGGTGCCGCCGAAGCGGTCGGCCAGGATGCCGCCGGCGGGGCGGGTGAAGGAGCCGACGAGGGCGCCGAGGAAGGCGAAGAAGGCGAAGTTGATGCCGCCGACGACCAGGCCGGACTCGGCGTCGATGAGCGAGAAGTCGATCTTGATCAGCAGGGGCATCGCGGCGGAGTAGCCGATGAAGGAGCCGAAGGTGCCGATGTAGAGGAACGAGAGGATCCAGGTCTGCGAGCGCTTGGTGACCTGGGCGGTCTCCCGGGTCGAGGCGACGGCGGTGCCGAGGTTGTTCATGAAGAACCAGGCGCCGGCGGCGGCGATGACGGCGAGGGCGACGTAGACCCAGCCGGCCCGCTCGAGGTGGATGCCGTTCTCGGAGGCCTTGACCAGGCCGAACACGCCCGCGCCACCGACGATGACGGGGAGGGCGAACTGGATCACGGAGACGCCCACGTTGCCGCCGGCGGCGTTGAGGCCGAGGGCCGCGCCCTTCTTGTCGGCGGGGTAGAAGGCGTTGATGTTCGCCATCGAGGAGGCGAAGTTGCCGCCGCCGAGGCCGGCGGTCGCGGCGATGAGGATCATCGCCCAGTACGGCGTGGAGGTGTGCTGCACGGCGTAGACGTAGAGCAGCGTCGGGACGAGCAGCAGCGCGGCGCTGGCGACGGTCCAGTTGCGGCCGCCGAACTTCGGCACGGCGAAGGTGTAGGGCACGCGGATGAGCGAACCGATGAGGTTCGGGGCCGCGACGAGGAAGAAGAGCTGCTGCGGCGTGTAGCCGAAGCTCTTGCCCAGCATGGCGGCCGAGACCGACCAGATCAGCCAGACGGAGAAGCCGAGGTGCTCGGCGAAGATCGACCAACCGAGGTTCCGGCGGGCGACCTGGTGGCCGCCGTTCTCCCAGAACTCGGCGTCCTCGGGACGCCAGTCGTCGATCCAGCGGCCGGTGCGGCGGCGGGCAGCGGCCTTGGTGGCCTGCGGGTTCTGCAAGGTGGTCACGTCGTCTCCTGGAAGGAAGCGTGGGTGCGGTGGTCAGGCGCGGGCTCCCGGTTGGAACGTGGCTGGGCCGCGCTGGTGACACCACGATGTGCCTCGCAGATTTCGCCGAAGGTGCGGCGGCCGTCACTCAATAGTCAACTTCGACTCACCTCCTCACAACCCTCACGGCTGTGAGGTTGTGAGCCCGTGAGGGGCTGCTTACCTGGAGGATCGGGGTCGTGAAGGCAGCGTGAAGACCACGCGGACGGCCGCCGTGAAGCGGGCGTGAAAGCGCGCTGCGGACCCGCTCCGGGCCGCCTCACGGCGTCGTGAGGTCAGCGATCTCACGACCTCACGGCGGACCGCCCGGGCCCACTCGAGGCCCGACTCCAGCGGACCAGCTGCCCGCGATGCCCGAACGGCCACCCCGCCGGAGCGCGGAGACGGTCAGCGGCGAGGAGCCCGCGCCGGGCCGGCCGGAACCAGGACGAGGATGAGGACGAAAAACGGATCGGGCCCGCCCCCTCGAGAGGGGGCGGGCCCGGCCACGTGCGATCCGGCGACGCGCGGGAGCAGATCAGGGTCAAGGCAAGGGGTCCGACCCGGATGGCACCCGCACGTGGCGAGACCGACGTGACAGCACGGTGCGCTCGCAAGATTTCCTGCGGCGCACGAGGGCGTAAACATCGTATGTCGAGTTGCCGCCGCCGCGGAGAGGCAGGTCGTGCGGCAGGACGGCCGGGCCCGAGGACTGGACCGGCGCCACCGGGGTGAGCCGCGGACGACTCTACGGGAAGACCGGGCCGGATTCCGGGAGCGACGGGTCCGCAACGCGGCCGCAACCACTCGGCGTCGACGAGCGGTCGTTCGGCGCTCCTGGACGACCGCTGGGCGAACGCGGGCGTTCGGCTTCTGTCGATGTGACCTGGCCCACTCCTAGGGTGACGCCGATCACACGCCCCGGGGGGCACGGACGGCGCAGGGGCCGTCCGTCCCCGGCAGGCCAGACCCTCGAGGGAGGAAGCAGTGACCGCTCACACCCATCACCCGCACGAGCACGCGCGGCGTCACGACCCGGTCTACGACCGACTGCACGAGAGCGACGACTTCGTCGCGCTCCGCAAGGCCTACCGGGGGTTCGTCTTCCCCGCCACCGTGGCGTTCCTCGCCTGGTACCTCGCCTACGTACTCCTCTCGAGCTTCGCGCACGACTTCATGAGCACCCAGGTGGTCGGCCACGTCAACGTGGCGCTCGTGCTGGGCCTGCTCCAGTTCGTCTCGACCTTCGTCATCGCGTGGCTCTACAGCCGCTACTCCACCAACCGGCTCGACCCGCTGGCCAAGCGCCTCGTCGAGCGCTACGACGCCGAGTCGGAGGACTGAGATGGGCACCCAGGCACTCACCACGATCCTGTTCCTCTCGATCGTCGCCCTGACGATCGGCATCACGGTGTGGGCGAGCCGCTCCACCTCGGGCGCGGCGGACTTCTACGCCGGCGGCCGCTCCTTCTCCGGGTTCCAGAACGGCCTCGCGATCGGCGGCGACTACATGTCGGCGGCCTCGTTCCTCGGCATCTCCGGCGCCATCGCGCTCGCGGGCTACGACGGCTTCCTCTACTCCGTCGGCTTCCTCGTCGCCTGGCTCGTCGCCCTGCTCCTGGTGGCCGAGATGCTGCGGAACTCGGGCCGATACACCATGGCCGACCAGCTGGCCTACCGGATGAAGCAGAAGCCCGTCCGCATGGCCGCCGCCACCTCGACCGTCGTCGTGTCGATCTTCTACCTGCTCGCCCAGATGGTGGGCGCCGGCTCGCTCGTCGCGCTGCTCCTGGGCGTCGAGAGCCAGGCGATCAAGAACTTCGTCATCTTCGCCGTCGGCATCCTGATGATCTTCTACGTCACCGTCGGCGGCATGAAGGGCACCACCTGGGTGCAGATCGTCAAGGCCGTGCTCCTCATGGCCGGCTCCGCCGTCATCGTCGTCATGGTGATGGCCCACTACGGCTTCAACCTCTCCGAGCTGCTGGGTGCGGCCGCCGACAACTCCGGCAAGGGCGAGGCCTTCCTCCAGCCCGGCCTGAAGTACGGCGTCGACCTCACGCACAAGATCGACTTCATCTCGCTCGCCCTCGCGCTCGTGCTGGGCACCGCGGGCCTGCCGCACATCCTCATCCGCTTCTACACCGTGCCCACCTCGCGCGACGCCCGGAAGTCCGTCCTCTGGGCCATCGGCCTCATCGGCGTCTTCTACCTCTTCACCCTGGTCCTCGGCTTCGGTGCCGCGGCCATGCTCAAGGGCGACGAGGCCGCCGAGGTCGCCGCGTCGAAGGGCAACCTGGCCTCCCCGCTGCTCGCCGAGGCCGTCGGCGGCGGCGCCGGCAGCACCGGCGGGGCGATCCTGCTGGCCGTCATCTCGGCCGTCGCGTTCGCGACGATCCTCGCGGTCGTCGCCGGTCTGACGCTGACCTCCTCGGCCTCCGTGGCGCACGACATCTACAACAACGTGCTCCGCAAGGGGCAGGCCACGGAGAAGGAGGAGATCCGGGTGACCCGGATCGCCGCCTTCAGCATCGGCCTCGTCGCGATCATCCTGGCGATCCCGGCCCAGAACCTGAACATCGCGTTCCTGGTCGGCCTGGCCTTCGCGGTGGCGGCCTCCGCCAACCTGCCGGCCATCGTCTACAACATGTTCTGGCGGCGCTTCAACACGCGCGGCGCCACGTGGAGCATCTACGGCGGCCTGGCGTCCTCGCTGATCCTGGTCTTCTTCTCGCCGGTCATGTCCGGCAAGGGCCTCGACCCGGTCACCGGCGCCAACCTGTCGCTGCTGCCGGCCAGCATCGACATCGCCTGGTTCCCGCTGGAGAACCCCGGCATCGTCGCGATCCCGCTGGGCTTCCTGTTCGGGTTCCTCGGCACCATCACCTCCCGTGAGCCCTCCGCCGAGGAGAGCTTCACCGAGCTCGAGGTCCGGGCCCTCACGGGTGCCGGCGCGGAGGAGGCCGTCTCGCACTGACGCCGCGTGGCGCACGCACAGGCACACGCGCAGCCACACCCACGGACGGCCCGGGTCGGAGCACCGACCCGGGCCGTCCCGCTTCACCGGCCCCCGTGGAGCCTCGGCGCCGCTCGTCCGCCCGCAACCGCCGCCCGTCGTGCCCGACCGGCCTCCGGGGCAACGTGACGGCAACCCCGCGTGACGACCCTTTCCCTGCGCCCTAGTGTGACGGGGGACACGCACCGCGCGTCCGCACCACCGCCGCGGCACCACCCAGCACCACCCAGCACAGCCCAGCACGACCCGCAGCACCACCAGCAGCACCCGTCCCCATCCACCCAGTCCCACCCACGTCCTGTCAGGAGATGACCTGCGTTGAGCGAGCAGACCGACGAGACCCTGGCGAACCTGCTCTCGGAGGAGCGGCGCTTCGAGCCGCCCGCCGAGCTGGCCGCCCACGCCAACCTCACCGCCGACGCCTACGCCGCGGCCGAGAAGGACCGCGAGGGCTTCTGGGCCGAGCAGGCCGCCCGCCTGTCCTGGGCCCAGCCGTGGGACCAGGTGCTCGACTGGAGCAACCCGCCCTTCGCCCAGTGGTTCACCGGCGGCAAGATCAACGCCGCCTACAACTGCGTCGACCGCCACGTCGAGGCCGGCCGCGGGGACAAGGTCGCCATCCACTGGGTGGGCGAGCCGCTCGAGGACAAGCGCTCGATCACCTACGCCGAGCTCCAGGACATGGTGAGCCAGGCGGCCAACGCGCTGACCGAGCTCGGCGTGGCCACCGGCGACCGCGTCGCCATCTACATGCCGATGATCCCCGAGGCCGTCGTCGCGATGCTCGCGTGCGCCCGCCTCGGCGCCCCGCACACCGTCGTGTTCGGCGGCTTCTCCGCCGACGCCCTCGCCTCGCGCCTCGACGACTGCCAGGCCAAGGTCGTCATCACCTCCGACGGCGGCTACCGCCGCGGGGCCCCGTCCGCGCTCAAGCCCGCCGTCGACGAGGCCCGCACCAAGACCGACGTCGTCGAGAAGGTCCTCGTCGTCCGGCGCACCGGCCAGGACGTGGCGTGGGACGACTCCGTGGACGTCTGGTGGCACGAGGCCGTCGAGAAGGCGTCCACCGAGCACACCCCCGAGGCCTTCGACGCCGAGCACCCGCTCTACGTCATGTACACCTCGGGCACCACGGGCAAGCCCAAGGGCATCCTGCACACCACCGGCGGCTACCTCACGGGCGCGGCCTACACGCACTGGGCGATCTTCGACCTCAAGCCCGACACCGACGTGTACTGGTGCACCGCCGACATCGGCTGGGTCACCGGCCACAGCTACATCGTCTACGGCCCGCTGGCCAACGGTGCGACCCAGGTGCTCTACGAGGGCACGCCCGACAGCCCCGAGCGCGGCCGCTGGTGGAAGATCATCGAGGAGTACGGCGTCACGCTCTTCTACACGGCGCCCACCGCGATCCGCTCGTTCATGAAGCAGGGCCGCGAGGTCCCGGACTCCTGCGACCTCTCCAGCCTCCGCATCCTCGGCTCGGTCGGCGAGCCGATCAACCCCGAGGCCTACGTCTGGTACCGCTCCGTCATCGGCGGCGACAGGACGCCCGTGGTCGACACCTGGTGGCAGACCGAGACCGGCTCGGTGATGATCTCGCCGCTGCCGGGCGTGACCGCCGGCAAGCCCGGCTCCGCGATGACGCCCATCCCCGGCGTCGGCGCCGAGGTCGTGGACGACGAGGGCAACCCGGTCCCGAACGGCTCCGGCGGCTACCTCGTGCTCACCCAGCCCTGGCCGTCCATGCTCCGCACGATCTGGGGCGACGACGAGCGGTTCAAGGACACCTACTGGTCCCGGTTCGCCAAGCAGGGCTACTACTTCGCCGGCGACGGTGCGAAGAAGGACGAGGACGGCGACATCTGGGTGCTCGGCCGCGTGGACGACGTCATGAACGTCTCCGGCCACCGGCTCTCCACCACCGAGATCGAGTCGGCGCTCGTCTCGCACCCGAAGGTGGCCGAGTCGGCCGTCGTGGGCGCGACCGACGCCGACACCGGCCAGGCCGTCTGCGCGTTCGTCATCCTGCGTGACTCCGCGATCGCCGCGGGCGAGGCCGACGAGGACGTGGTGAAGGAGCTGCGGGCGCACGTCCGCAAGGAGATCGGCCCGATCGCCACCCCGCGCGAGATCATGATCGTCCCCGAGCTGCCGAAGACGCGCTCCGGCAAGATCATGCGGCGCCTCCTGCGCGACGTGGCCGAGAAGCGGGACCTGGGCGACACCTCGACCCTCGCCGACCCGTCGGCGATCGAGTTCCTGAAGTCGGTCAGCAGCAGCTGACCCCCTCGCGGCCGCCCTCCCTCCCCGGCGGCCGACGAGCGGGTCGAGCAGAGGCAGGACGCCGGTGGGCAGCAGCCCACCGGCGTCCTGCTGCGTCCGGGCGCCACGGGCCCACCCCACCGGGGAGCGCGTCGTGGGTAGGGTGTGCCCCAGGTGAGCCGGGAAGTCTGGTCGGCACGGTGACCGTCGACCCCGAAAGGCCCCCTGTGTCCCAGAACCCCCGCCTCTTCGCCCGCGGCAGCTTCCTCGAGAGCTCGCGGATCGCGAACGTCCTACGCGCCGAGACCACCGGCGGCCTGCTGCTCATCGCGGGCGCGGTGATCGCCATCGTCTGGGCCAACACCCCCTGGGCGGACCTGTACACGTCGATCCGCGACTACGAGATCGGCACCGACCACTTCCTCGGCCTGCACCTGCGCCTGTCGATCGGCGCGTGGGCGGCGGACGGCCTGCTCGCCATCTTCTTCTTCGTCGCGGGCCTGGAGCTCAAGCGGGAGTTCGTGGCCGGCGACCTGCGCGACCCGCGCCGGGCGGCCCTGCCGGTGGCCGCGGCGGTCGGCGGCATGATCGCGCCGGCGGTCATCTACACGCTGGTCAACCTGGGTGGCGACGGCCTCCTCGGCTGGGCGATCCCGACCGCCACCGACATCGCCTTCGCGGTCGCGATCCTCGCGGTGATCTCCACCCACCTGCCCAGCGGCCTGCGGACGTTCCTGCTGACCCTGGCGGTGGTCGACGACCTGCTGGCCATCACCATCATCGCGATCTTCTACACCTCCGACCTGCACCTGGTGTACCTGCTGGCCGCCCTCGTCCCGATCGCGGTCTTCGGCTTCCTGGCCCAGAAGCGGATCTTCCCGGGCTACCTGCTCATCCCGCTCGCGGTCATCGCCTGGGTGCTGGTCCACCAGTCCGGCGTGCACGCCACCGTGGCCGGCGTCCTGCTCGGGTTCACGGTGCCCGTGATCCGCAGCGAGAAGAACGGCGGGCCCGACGCGGGCCCCGGCCTCGCCGAGCACCTCGAGCACCTGGTGCGGCCCATCAGCGCGGGCGTGGCCGTGCCCGTGTTCGCGTTCTTCGCGGCCGGCGTCACCGTGGGCGGTCTCTCCGGCCTCGTCGAGGCGCTGCAGGACCCGGTGGCGCTGGGCATCGTCGCGGGCCTGGTGGTCGGCAAGACCATCGGCATCTCGGGCGCCACCTGGCTGCTCTCGACGTTCACGAAGGCCGACCTCGACGAGGAGCTCTCCTGGGTCGACGTCATCGGCATGGCCATGCTGGCCGGCATCGGGTTCACCGTCTCGCTCCTCATCGGCGAGCTCGCGTTCGGCACCGGCAGCGCCGAGGACGACCACGTGAAGGTGGGCGTGCTCGTCGGCTCGATCGTCGCGGCCCTGCTGGCCAGCGTCGTCCTGCGCGCCCGCAACCGGGTCTACCGCAAGCTCTACGAGCTCGAGCAGGTCGACGCCGACCACGACGACATCCCGGACGTCTTCCAGACCGGCGACGGACGTCCCAGCACGCCCCCGGCGTCCTGACGCCGCGGCCCCCGGCCCGCCCCGCCCCGCGGGGACCCGGGCCGGGTGCCCCCGACGGGGTGACCACGAACCGCTAGGGTCGTCCTGCCCGGGACGCACCGCAGAAGGAGCAGCTGATCGCCATGGAGCCGGTCAAGGACACCGATCCCACCATCGGCAAGCTCGTCGCCGACGCCAGCCGCGACCTCTCCACGCTGGTCAAGCAGGAGATCGAGCTCGCCAAGAGCGAGCTCAAGATCAGCGCCAAGTTCGGCGGTGTGGGCGTCGGGCTGTTCGCCGCCGCCGCGTTCCTGGCCTGCCTCACCCTCGTGATGCTGTCCATCACGATCGCCCTCTTCATCAACTGGGACGGCCACGGCCTCCCGCTGATGTGGTCGTTCCTGATCGTGGTCGTCGCCTACGTGCTCATCATCGGCGGCCTGGTCTTCGCCGGCATCCGCAGCGTGAAGAAGGTCCGCGCCCCCGAGCGCGCCATCGCGCAGGGCAAGGAGATCCCGAACGCGCTCAAGGGCAAGGCCTGACGCCTCCCGGCGTCACCTCCCCACGCGCGTCCCGCCTGACCCCGTGCGGGGTCAGGACGCGCAGGCGCCCGTCGAGACCGCCGTGTCGGCGGACTCCCCCGCCTGCGCCGCCTGGGCCACCTGGTCCGCGGTGAGCGCGTAGCCGGTGTCGGAATCGGTCACCGACGCGGCGAAGACCACGCCCACGACGTCGCCCTGCCCGTCGAGGATCGGGCCGCCGGAGTTGCCCGGCCGCACGAGCCCGCGCAGCGAGTAGACCTCGCGCAGCACGGTCCCGTCGCCGTAGATGTCGGGCGAGCGCAGCCGCTGCTCGGCGCGCACGCGCGCGGAGCGCACGTCGTACGGCCCGTCGAGCGGGTAGCCGGCGATCGCCACCGTGTCGCCCGCCGCGGTGTCGTCGAAGTCCAGCGGGGACGCCGTGCCGGTGTCGACGTCGAGGACGGCGATGTCGAGGTCCGGGTCGTAGAGGACGACGGTCGCCGACCGGCTCGTGCCGCTGATGTCGACGTCGGGGTCGGTGATGCCGGCGACCACGTGGGCGTTCGTCATCACCTTGCCGTCGGCATAGACGAAGCCGGTGCCCTCCACGCCCTCGCCGCAGCTGTTGACGCCGGTGACCCGCACGACCGAGGAGGCCGCGGCCGCCACGCCGGGGCGCCGCAGGATGCGGTCGTCACCCGGGTCGACCGCCACGATCGTCTCGCTGTCGAACGGCTCGAGGTACCGGGGGAAGACGCTGGCGCCCACCAGCGTGTTGAACCCCTCGAGGGCGTTGTCGGCCGAGGTCGGCAGCAGCCGGTCCACCTCCGCCAGCACCGTGGAGGAGCGCACCTGGTTGGTGACGCCCGGGATGCGGGTTCCGGAGACCGCCACGCCGAGCGCCCACGCGACCAGCAGGACGGCGGCCGCCGACAGCGCGGCACCGCCCACGGCGTCCACCGCGCGGGCGGGACGCCAGGTCACCCTGTCCCGCACCTTCGCGCCGGTCCACTGGAGGACGGCCTGGCCGACCGAGGCGCAGGCGATGACGATGAAGACCGCGGCCAGCGAGACCAGCAGCGACGAGCCCGCGTCGCCCAGGGCCAGGGGCGCCAGCCAGACGCCCGCGAGGCCGCCGAGCAGCAGCCCGGAGGTGGCGAAGGCGCCGGTGATGAAGCCCTGCCAGTAGCCGGAGAGGGCGTAGGTGGCGGCGAGGACGACCAGCACCCAGTCGAGGATGTTCACAGGTCGTCCTCGATGTCGAGCAGCCGGGCGCGGCGACGGGTCGCCTCGTCCATCCGCAGCATGTAGTCGGGCAGGGTGGCCTCGCGCCGGGTGTCCCAGGGTCGGGACCAGCCCAGGTGGTCCAGGAGGCGGGCGACGATGCCGCCCGTGAAGCCCCACAGGACGACGTCGTGGTCCTCGCCGATGAGGAAGCCCGGCCCGCGGTAGCCGCTGGGGCCGACGACGGTGCGCCGGTGCTCGGGGTCGACCAGCTCGGCCAGGGGGACGCGGTGGATGGCGTGCACCTCGGCGCGGCTGGCCACGTGGACGCCGCCCGGCCCGGCCCACCAGCCGACGACCGGGGTGACGGCGAAGTTCGAGGGCGGCAGCCACAGCTCGGGCAGCCGTCCGACCACCTCGACGGCCGCCGGGTCGAGCCCGACCTCCTCCTCGGCCTCCCGCAACGCGGCCTCCTCGACGCCCTCGCCCTCGTCGAGCGAGCCGCCGGGGAAGGAGACCTGACCCGGGTGCGAGCGCATGTCGTGGGCCCGCTCGGTGAGCAGCAGGTCCCCCGCGTCGTGCCAGGCGTCCGGGTCGGCGTGGTCGACGTCGACGCCGGGGCGCGCACCGAAGAGCACCAGCACGGCGCCGGGGCGGGCGCTGCCGTCGGCGGGCGGCACGAAGCGGGTGAGGTCGGTGGCCCGCATCTCCTGGCAGGCCCGGCGCACGGGCTCCAGCCACGCGGGCGTCGGCAGGCTCACAGGTCCACCCCGAGGTACTGCTCGACGAGCTTCTCCAGCTGCGCGACCGAGGTGATCTCACCGGCGTGGACGTACGCGACGGTCCCGTCGGCGGCGACGAGGACGGTGGTCGGGAACCCCACGATCCGCATCGTCTCGTCGGTGACGATCGCGCCGTCGGTGTCGGCCACCGAGGGGTAGGTGACCCCGGAGTCCCGGAGCAGCTGGAGGGCGGCGGTGGTCTGCGGGTCGGCGTAGTCGACGCCCAGCATGGTCACCTCGTCCCCGTGCTCGGCGTCGAACTCGGCGAGCACCGGCAGCTCCTTGCGGCACGGCGCGCAGCTGGAGTACCAGGCGTTGAGCACGAGCGGCCCCCGCAGGTCGGCCAGGTCCACGTCCGCGCCCCCGCCGAGGCAGGGCAGGGTGAGGTCGGGCAGGCCGCCGTCCACGGCGCCGTCCCCGGTGGCGGTCGGGCAGTCGGCGATCCCGGCGGCGGCCTTGAGCCGCTCCAGCGCGGGGGTGTCGACGTCGATCTTGTCGCCGCCGCCCACGGCCTGCTCGGCGGCGTCCTCCCCGCCGGTGGCGGTGGTCGAGGCGTCCGGAGCGCACCCGGTGAGCGCGAGGACGACGGCCGCGCAGCCCGCGGCGAGGGCGGCGCGCCACCGGCGACCGGCAGCGCGGGCGGGGGTGGGCCTCACGCTCGGCCCTCGGTGCGCACGAGCGCCTGGGCGGCCTCGGGCTCGACGGGGCCGGTGCCGAACGCGGGGCACCAGCGGGAGACCGGGCAGGCCCCGCAGGCGGGCTTCTGCGCGTGGCAGCGACGGCGGCCGTGCCAGATGAGGCGGTGGGACAGCATCGTCCAGTCGCGCCTGGGGAACAGGGCGCCGACGGCGTGCTCGACCTTGACCGGGTCGGTCTCCTCCGTCCAGCCGAACCGGCGGGCGAGGCGGCCGAAGTGGGTGTCGACGGTGATGCCCGGGACGTCGAAGGCGTTGCCGAGCACCACGTTGGCCGTCTTGCGGCCGACCCCGGGCAGCTTCACCAGGTCGTCGAGCCGGGCCGGCACCTGGCCGTCGTGGTCGGCCACGAGCGCTGCGGAGAGCCTGAGCAGCGACTCCGTCTTGGCCCGGAAGAACCCCAGGGGCCCGACGATGCCCTCGAGCGTCTCCCGGTCCGCGGCCGCCATCGAGCGGGGGTCCGGGTAGGCGGCGAACAGCGTGGGCCGCACGGCGTTGACGCGCTTGTCCGTGGTCTGGGCGGAGAGCACCGTGACGACGAGGAGCTGGAAGGGGTCGTCGAAGTCCAGCTCGCAGTGGGCGTCCGGGTAGGTCTCGGCCAGCACGCGGTGCATCCGGCGGGCGCGTCGGACCAGCGACAGCTCGGTCTCACCGACCGTCGAGAAGGCCTTCGGGGCGCGTCGGCGCGGTGCCGTCACCGGCTGGGTCTGCACGTCGTCGTCCGCCACGCCCACGAGGGTAGGCGACGGCACCGACCCCGCCGAGGTGAGCACCTCACACGCCCAGCACAGGAGTCCTCGCCACGCGCGGCGAGCCGACCGCACGTGTCCGGACCACCCCGGATAGGATGCTGACGCCCGACCTGGGTCGGGTGCCCTGAGATGAGCGAGTGGGAGGTCCCTGGTGGACAACGACGTACTGCGTCAGGCGCCGCTGTTCAGCGCGCTGGACGACGAGGCAGCCTCGGCGCTGCGCGCCTCGATGACCGAGAGCCGGCTGCGCCGCGGCGAGGTGCTCTTCCACGAGGGCGACGTCGGCGACAAGCTCTACATCGTGCTCGACGGCAAGGTGAAGCTGGGCCGCACCTCGACCGACGGTCGGGAGAACCTGCTCGCGATCCTCGGACCCGGCCAGATGTTCGGTGAGCTCTCGCTCTTCGACCCGGGCCCGCGCTCGGCCGCCGTCACCGCGGTGACCGACTGCTCCTTCGCGTCCCTCTCCCACGAGGACCTGCTGCGCTGGCTCGAGGGTCGCCCCGTCGTGGCACGCGGCCTGCTCGCCCAGCTCGCCGGCCGCCTGCGCAAGGCCAACGACGTCGTCGCGGACCTGGTGTTCTCCGATGTCCCCGGCCGTGTCGCCAAGGCGCTGCTCGACCTCGCCGACCGCTTCGGCCGCACCGCCGACGACGGCGTCCACGTCAACCACGACCTCACCCAGGAGGAGCTCGCCCAGCTGGTCGGCGCCTCCCGCGAGACCGTGAACAAGGCGCTGGCCGACTTCGTCAGCCGCGGCTGGCTGCGCCTCGAGCCCCGCTCCGTGGTCATCCTCGACCTCGAGCGCCTCGCCAAGCGCGCCCGCTGACCCAGCAGCGCGCCACCTGACACAGCACCGCGCGAGCGACCCAGCACCACCCGCACGACCCCCGACCAGCGGCTCCCCCGGGCCCTGGGTCGGGGGTCGTCGCGCGTCCGGGGCTCCTCGACGGGTGAACCGAGGCACCTGACGCCCCGCGATCCTGTGAGGCATGTCGACGAGCACGGACGTCTCCACCGCCCGCCCGCCGGTGCCGCTCGGGGTCGCGGCCCTCATGGCCGTCCCGGGGACCTACCTCGGCGCGGCCGCCTACCTGGGCCTGCCCGCGCCCCAGATCGCCTCGCCGATCCTCGTGCTGGTCTACGGTCTCGCGATCGTGGGCGCCGCGTTCCTGCTGAGCTGGGCCGCCGAGGCCGTGCAGGTCGACATCAACGCAGGGCTCGCACTGGCGCTGCTGGCGCTGGTCGCCGTGCTGCCCGAGTACGCCGTCGACTTCGTCTTCACCACCCAGTGCGGCGGCGCCTACGCCGGCGACGGCGGGACGCCCGACGTCTGCGGCCTCGCCCTGGCCAACATGACCGGCGCCAACCGGGTGCTCGTCGGCGTCGGCTGGCCGCTCGTCGTCCTCGTCGCGACGCTCGCGCTCTGGCGCGGACGCAAGGACGGCGGGCGCTCGGACAGTGGTCGCGAGGACGGGCGGGGGCACCGCCCCGCCGAGGTCCGCCTGGCCCCGGCGATGAGCGTCGAGGTCGTCTTCCTCGGCCTGGCGACGCTCTACTCCCTCACGCTGCCGCTGCGCGGCAGCCTCACGCTCGTCGACTCCGCGGTCTTCCTGGCGATCTTCGCCGGCTACGCGTGGCGCCTGTCCCGGATGGAGGCCTCCGAGCCCGACCTCCTCGGCACGTCCGCCTGGATGGGCGGCCTCGACACCCGCCCCCGGCGCGCCTGGGTGATCGGCACGTTCGTCGTCGCCGGCCTCGTCATCCTCGCCTGCGCCGAGCACTTCGCGGAGTCGCTCACCTCCACCGGCGAGGAGCTGGGCGTCTCCCAGTTCCTCCTCGTCCAGTGGATCGCCCCGCTGGCCAGCGAGTCCCCCGAGCTGATCGTCGCCTGCCTCTACGCGTGGCGGATGAAGGCGGACGAGTCCCTCGGCGCGCTGCTGTCCTCGAAGGTGAACCAGTGGACGCTGCTCGTCGGCGGTCTCCCGATCGTCTTCGGCCTCACCGCCGGCACCACCGCCGGCCTGCCGATGGACACCGACCAGCGGTTCGAGCTGCTCATCACCGCGGCGCAGTCGCTGTTCGCCGTCGCCCTCCTCCTCGACCTGCGGCTCACGGCACGGGACGCCGGCATCCTGGTCGCCCTCTTCAGCACCCAGTTCCTCGTCAGCGTCCTGGGCACGGACGCCGCGAACCGGTACGTCATCGTCGCGCTGAGCGTCGTCTACCTCGGCTGGGCGGCCGTGCGCATCGCCCGCCGGCTGGGCGTCACCGCGCAGCTGGTCCGCGACGCCACGGTCACGCCCATGTCCGAGCTGCCCACCGAGGTCGCCTGAGCCGACGGCGGCGTGCCGGCGTCAGCGGGCGGGGCCAGGCGTCAGCGGGCGGGGCCGGCGTCAGCGGGCCAGGTACGCCAGCTGCGCGCGGACGGACAGCTCGGCGGCACCCCACAGCACCGGGTCGACGTCCGCGTAGACCTGCTCGACGACGGTGCGGGCGTGGTCGAGCAGGTGCGGGTCGGCCGGCGTGAGCCCAAGGCCCCAGACGGCAGCCCTGACCTGCTCCAGTCGGTCGCGGCGGTGGGCGCGGTAGGCGTCGAGGACGTCGAGGGCCGACGGCAGCACCGGGCCGTGCCCGGGCCACACGGTGGCCGCCTCCACCGACGAGACCAGCGCGTGCAGCCGGTCGAGCGAGCCGAGGTACGCGCCCAGGTCGCCGTCCGGGTGCGCGACCACGGTCGTGCCCCGGCCGAGCACCGTGTCGCCGGTGAGCAGGGCGCGCTCGGCGGGCAGCCAGAAGGACAGCGAGTCGCCGGTGTGGCCCGGGGTCGCCACGACGTGCAGCTCGAGCCCGTCGACGGCCACCACGTCGCCGTCCGCCAGGCCCTCGTCGCCCAGGGTGAGCCCGGGGTCCAGGGCCCGGACGCCGCAGCCGACCCGCTCGGCGAACGACCTCGCCGCCTCCGCGTGGTCGGCGTGGTGGTGGGTGAGCAGGACGGCGGCCACCGACCCGGCCGCCTCCTCGGCGACCCCCGCGACGGCGTCCAGGTGCGCGATCAGCTCGGGGCCGGGGTCGACGACGACGCAGCGCGAGGCGCCGGGCTCGGCCAGGACCCAGGTGTTCGTGCCATCGAGCGTCATCGGGCCGGCGTTGGCGGCGAGCACGCAGCGTCCGCGCTCCCCGAACGTGCCCCCGGCCCAGCGGGCGGCGCCCGCCGACGCCGCGGACGACCCGTCGCTCACCTGGCCCGCCCGCGGGCCGCGAGCAGCCGCTCCAGGCGGTCGGGGTAGCGGAAGAACCAGCCGTCGTCGGTCTCGTGCGGCACGGGCGTGAACAGCGTGAGGTCACGGCCGGACGCGTCCGCGAGCGCGTCGGCGACCGTCGCGAACGAGCCCGCCTCCAGGGAGGTCAGGTACGTGGGCGGCATCATCGCCACCTCGCCGGCCTCGGCGCGCTCGGCCTGGCCCAGCGCCGGGGCCCACTCCACGGAGGTGGACTCGCCCGAGACGTCCCGCGTGGCCTGGCCGGCCGGGAGCGCCGCGGCGAGGAACCAGGTGCGGTAGCGCCGGGGCTCGAGCTCGGGCGTGGTCCAGGCGTCCCAGGGGTGCAGGAGGTCGCTGCGCAGCACGAGACCGCGGCGGCGCAGGAGGTCTCCCAGCGCCAGGTCGCGGGACTCCAGGGCGGCCCGGTCGGCCTCCCACCCGGCCAGGTCCCCCTCGTCGTCCGTGCGGACGACGTCCGCCGACCCGTCCGGGGCGGCCAGCAGCACCCCCGACTCCTCGAAGGTCTCCCGCACCGCGGCGCACACCACCGCCCGGGCCTCGGACTCGGTGCACCCGAGCCGGTCCGCCCAGCGCGCGGGCGAAGGCCCGGCCCAGGGCACGTCACCGTCCGCGTCGCGGGGGTCGACCCCGCCGCCGGGGTAGACGGCCATGCCCGCGGCGAAGGCCATCGAGCGCTGCCGGAGCAGGTAGTAGGTCTCGACACCGCCCGGGCCGTCCCGCAGGAGGAGCACGGTGGCCGCGTCCCGCGGCGCGGCCGGCGTGCGGCGTCCCGCCGCCACCTCCCGCGCCGCCTCGACGAGCTCGGGAGGCAGCGGGGTGGGCGGCAGCGGGACGTGGGGCACGGCTCAGGCGACCTCGACGACGAGCTCGACCTCGACGGGCGCGTCGAGCGGGAGGACCGGGACGCCGACCGCGGACCGGGCGTGCACGCCGGCCTCGCCGAAGGCCTGGCCCAGCAGCTCGGAGGCGCCGTTGGCGACGCCCGGCTGGCCGGTGAAGTCCGGCGTGGAGGCGATGAAGGCGACCACCTTCACCACGCGGGCGACCAGGGAGAGGTCGCCCAGCTCGGCCTTGACGGCCGCGATCGCGTTGAGGGCGCACTGCTGCGCGCAGGCGTAGGCCTCCTCGGCGGTCACCTCGCCGCCGACCTTGCCGGTGGCCATGAGCTCCCCGGCGCGCATGGGCAGCTGGCCCGAGGTGAAGACGTGCCGGCCGCTGCGGACGGCGGGCGTGTAGGAGGCGACCGGCGCCACCACGTCCGGCACCGCCAGGCCGAGCTCGGCGAGCCGCTCCTCGGGGGTCACTCGGCCGGCCGCTTCAGGAAGGCGACGAGGCCGCCCTGGGCGTTGGTCTGGATGGTCACCAGCTCCCAGCCGTCCTCGCCGAAGTTGTTGAGCATGAGGGCCTCGTTGTGGAGCGGGATGGGCGCCACCTGGTACTGCCACTTGGTCATGCCCGCACCCTACTCATGACGCGCCCGCCCGCGCCGCGCCCGGACCTCCCGCGCCCGGACGCGGCACCGCCCCCGGCGCCTTCCCGGGAGGGGTGGCGGCGAGGGCGGTGGGCGGAGTGCGTCAGGCGCCGGCGCTGCCAGTGCTGGACGTGGCGCCGTACGTGGCGGCGGACGTGGTGCCGGACGGGGACTGGCCGTCGTGCTCCCCGGCAGCGATCTCCTCGGCGATGTCGCGGGCCAGCCAGCGCCGGCGGCGCCGCTGGATCATCCGCTGCTCGCCCATGAGCGCCTTGGCCGTGGCCACCACCATCAGGACCATCACGATGCTGAACGGCATCGCCACGAGGATCGACATCGTCTGGAGCGCCGAGAGGCCCCCCGCGACGAGCAGCACCGCGGCGACGACGCCCTCCATCGTGGCCCAGAAGGCACGGCTCCAGATCGGCGGGTTGGGGTTGCCGCCCTCGGCCAGCATGTCGACCACGAAGGAGCCGGAGTCGGAGCTGGTGACGAAGAAGACGACGATGAGGACGATCGCCACGACCGCCAGGACGGTGCCGAACGGCAGGCCCTCGAGCAGCTGGAAGAGGGCGGTGTCGGTGTTGACGGTGCCGTCCGCGTTCACGAGGCCACCGCTGCCGTAGAGCTCGCGGTACAGGGCGGAGCCGCCGAGCACGGAGAACCACAGGAACGTGACGAGGGTCGGGACGAGCAGGACGCCGCCGACGAACTCGCGGACGGTGCGGCCGCGGGAGATGCGGGCGATGAAGACGCCGACGAACGGCGCCCAGCTCATCCACCAGCCCCAGTAGTAGGTGGTCCACCCCGACAGCCAGGTCTCGCCCGCCTGGCCGGTGAAGGGCCGGACGTTGAACGCCATCGACAGGAAGTTCTGCAGGTAGGACCCGATCTGGGTGACGAAGTCCGAGAGCAGGAACACGGTCGGGCCCAGGATCAGCACGAGGAGCACCAGTCCGGCGGCGACGCCCATGTTGATGTTCGACAGGATCTTGATGCCCTTGTCGACGCCCGAGATGACGGACACGAGCGCGACCGCGGTGATGGCGGCGATGAGCACCACCAGGAGCGGGGTCGAGGCCTCGTCCACCACGCCGAGGAAGCTCAGGCCGGCGCCGACCTGCGTGACGCCGAAGCCCAGCGAGGTCGCGACGCCGAACAGGGTGCCGACGACGGCGATGACGTCGACGACGTCGCCCCAGAAGCCGAGGATGCGCTTGCCGAACAGCGGCTCGAGCGCATACCGAATGGAGATCGGGCGGCCCTTGCGGTGCACCGCGTAGGCGATCGCGAGACCCACGACGACGTAGATCGCCCAGGCGTGGAGGCCCCAGTGCAGGAACGTGGTGTCCATGGCGACGCGGGCGACGTAGCCCTCGCCACGGCCCGTGTCGGTGCCCGGCGGCGGGCTCGCGAAGTGGTTGAGCGGCTCGGCGACGCCCCAGTAGACGAGGCCGATGCCCATGCCGGCGGCGAAGAGCATGGCGAACCAGGAGAAGAGGCCGAACTCGGGCTCCTCGTCGTCCTTGCCCAGGACGATCTCGCCGACCGGCGACAGCGCGGCCCAGAGCGAGAAGGCGACGAAGCCGGTGACCACGAGCACGTAGAACCAGCCGAGGTCCTGCACCACCGAGGTGTTGACCGCCGTGACGAACTCCCCGAAGCGGCCCGGGATCACGGCGGCGATCACCACGAACGCGAGGAGGAGGCCGGCGGAGGGCAGGAACACCCGGGGGGCGCCCATGCGTGGACGCCAGCCGGAGCGCTCGGGCTCCGGGGCGCTGCTCGCCTGCTCGACGTGGTCGGTGGGGGGACTGCTGGTCATGCTTGCCTCTCGGTGGACGACGATGGCCGTGACTACTGATTGCCGGATCCGGGGGCGTCCAACCGCCCTCGCCGCAACTTTTACTCAGGCGGTTCTCAGGCGGACGCGGGCCGCGCGGCGCCCCGCGGGCAGCCCTCGGGCACACCTCAGCGGGGGTCACGGCAGCGGGGTGCCGGACCGGCAAACGGTCATCCACACTGCCCCGGACCTGCGGGGATGTCACATCGCGGGGTCATCTCAGGAGGGTTCGGCGACTGCCGATCGGGTCCTCAAGAGCGTCCTGACGGGCCCGTCTCCCGCGGCTCGCGCACGCCCACCTGTGCCCGCTTTTTGCTTCGTTCTCCTGTTTTCATGTGGTTTCAGGTTGCTTTTAGGGCGACCCAGGTCACACAATCTCGGTGACAGGGGTCACAGGGCTCCCGGGGATCGACCCGGAGGGCGGCCGCAGGCCCCCAGGACAGAAGGACCAGGACCATGAAGCTCATCGCCGTGACGTCGTGCCCCACGGGCATCGCGCACACCTACATGGCTGCCGAGGCGCTGGAGATCGCTGCGCGCAACGCCGGCCACGAGATCGTCGTCGAGACGCAGGGCGCCGGCGGCGCCCAGCGCCTCTCGGCCGAGGCCCTCACCTCCGCCGAGGCCGTCATCTTCGCCGCGGACGTGGAGGTGCGCGACAAGCAGCGCTTCGCGGGCATCCCCACGGTGACGTCCGGCGTGAAGCGGGCGATCAACGACGCCGCCGGCCTGGTCGAGGAGGCCGTCGCGGCCGCCGCCCAGGGCCGCACCGCTCCGTCCGCCGCCTCCGCCGTCAGCGGCGGCCCGGCGCTGGCCAGCAAGGTCGACGCCTCCGGCGGCATCGGCACCCGCGTGCGCCAGTGGCTGATGACCGGCGTGAGCTACATGATCCCGTTCGTCGCCGCGGGCGGCATCCTCATCGCCCTCGGCTTCATGCTCGCCAACTTCGTCGGCGGCAAGAGCGGCGCGATCGACGTGACCGGCATCGCCGTCACCGACCTCATCACCGACTTCGACCCGACGTCGGGCATGCAGTGGGCCGCGCTCCTCTTCCAGGCCGGCGTCGCCGCCTTCGGCTTCCTCGTCCCGGTCCTCGCCGGCTTCATCGCCTTCGCGATCGCCGACCGCCCCGGCATCGCCCCCGGCTTCGTCGCCGGTGCGCTGGCCGGCACCGTCGGCGCCGGCTTCCTCGGCGGCCTGGTCGGCGGTTTCCTCGCCGGTCTCATCGCCCTGGGCATCAGCCGTCTCAACGTGCCCCGCAGCCTCGCGAGCATCATGCCCGTCGTGGTGACCCCGCTGCTGTCGACGCTGGCCGTCGCCATCATCATGCTGCTCATCCTGGGCCGCCCGCTGGCCGCCCTGCAGACCGCGCTCACCGACGGCCTCAACTCGATGTCCGGCAGCTCCCTCATCGTCCTCGGCCTCGTGCTCGGCCTGATGATGGCCTTCGACATGGGCGGCCCGGTCAACAAGGTTGCCTACACCTTCGCCGCCGGCGGGCTCACCGCCGAGGCCATCGCCTCCAACGGCACCGAGCTCACCGTCATGGCGATCGTCATGGCCGCCGGCATGACCCCGCCGCTGGGCCTCGCGCTGGCCACCGTGGTGCGCAAGAACCTGTTCACCGCGGCCGAGCGCGAGAACGGCAAGGCCGCCTGGCTGCTGGGCGCCTCCTTCATCACCGAGGGCGCCATCCCGTTCGCCGCGGCCGACCCGCTGCGCGTCATCCCCTCGATCATGGTCGGCTCCGGCATCACCGGCGCCCTGGTCGGCGCCTTCGGCAGCGGCCTGGCCGCCCCGCACGGCGGCATCTGGGTCACCCCGCTGATCTCCGGCATCCCCGGCTACCTGGCCGCCATCGTCATCGGCACCCTGGTGACCGCCGGCATGGTCATCGTCCTCAAGGGCGCCGGCCGCCGCTCCCTCGTCGAGGAGAACGCCTCGGCCGACCAGGTCGCGCTCGCCCACTGAGTCACCCGCTGAAGCACCCCTGACCCCCTCGCCCCGAGAGGTCCCTGGAGAGGGCCCGGCACGCACCGCGTGCCGGGCCCTCGGCGCGTCCGGGGTCGCGCACGGTGGCTCCGATCCCGCGGTGGTGGTCACCGGGCTGCCGCCTCGTTCCTGCCCGCGGGTGGGGTGGGCGCACTAGCCTGGCGGCGTGACCTCCCACTGGCCCCGCGCCCGGCTGCACGTGGTGACGGGCAAGGGCGGCACCGGCAAGTCGACGGTGGCCGCGGCGCTCGCGCTGGCGCTCGCCTCCCACGGCAAGCAGGTGCTGCTGTGCGAGGTCGAGGGACGCCAGGGCATCGCCCGGATGTTCGACGTGGACCCGCTGCCCTACGCTGAGCGCCGGATCGCCACCGGGCTGCGCGACCCCCAGGGGGCCGGCAGCGTCCACGCGCTGAGCATCGACCCCGAGGCAGCGCTCCTGGAGTACCTGGCCATGTACTACCGGCTGGGTCGCGCGGGGCGGGCCCTGGAGAAGTTCGGCGTCGTCGAGTTCGCCACCACGATCGCGCCCGGCGTCCGCGACGTCCTGCTCACCGGCAAGGTCTACGAGGCGGTGCAGCGCAACTCGCGCAACCGCGGTGCGGTCGAGTACGACGCCGTCGTCCTGGACGCTCCGCCGACCGGCCGGATCGCGCAGTTCCTCGGGGTCTCCGACGAGGTCGCCGGCCTGGCCAAGGTCGGCCCGGTGAAGAAGCAGGCCGACCAGATGATGTCCCTGTTCCGCTCGCCCCGCACCGCGGTGCACCTCGTGACCGTGCTCGAGGAGATGCCCGTGCAGGAGACCGCGGACGGCATCGCCGAGCTGCGCCGGCACGGCATGCCCGTGGGCGGCGTGGTCGTGAACCAGGTCCGGCCCCGCGACGTCTCGGACGACGACCTCGCCCTCGCCCTGCGCGGCCGGCTCGACAAGGACGCCCTCGGCCGCGAGCTCGAGCTGGCGGGGGTGAAGCCCACGAAGGTCCTCCTGGACGGCCTGGCCTCCGAGGCCCGCGACCACGCCGAGCGCAGGGCGCTGGAGGACGCGCAGCGCGAGGTCGTCGGCGCGCTCGACGTGCCGGTCGCCGAGCTGGGCAGGCTGCCAGGCGGGGTGGACCTCGGTGCGCTCTACGAGCTGGCCGCGGACCTGCGCGGGCAGGGGTTCGCATGAGCCGCCGGGAGCGGGTGGGCCCGCTGGCCTCGCGCCCCGGGGTGGCGCCCGAGCTGGACGTCGACGCCCTGCTGGACGACCCCACCACCGGCATCGTCGTGTGCTGCGGCTCGGGCGGGGTCGGCAAGACCACCACGTCGGCGGCGCTCGCGCTGCGGGCCGCCGAGCGCGGCCGGAAGGTCGTCGTCCTCACCATCGACCCGGCGCGCCGACTGGCGCAGTCCCTCGGCATCGAGCAGCTCGACAACACGCCCCGTCCCGTCGTGGGCGTGGACGGCACGGCGGGCGGCAGCCTCGACGCGATGATGCTCGACATGAAGCGGACGTTCGACGACGTCGTGCTCTCCCAGGCCAGCCCCGAGCGCGCCCGGGCGATCCTGGACAACCCGTTCTACGTGGCGCTCTCCAGCTCGTTCGCGGGCACCCAGGAGTACATGGCCATGGAGAAGCTCGGCCAGATCCGGGCACGCGCCCAGGCGGAGGGCACCTACGACCTCATCGTCGTCGACACCCCGCCCTCGCGGTCCGCGCTCGACTTCCTGGACGCCCCGGAGCGGCTCTCCAGCTTCCTGGACGGGCGGTTCCTCCGGCTCATGGTGGCGCCGGCCAAGGGCCCGGCGAAGCTGATGACGGCCGGCCTTGGGCTGGTCACGGGCGCGCTGACGAAGATCCTCGGCGCGCAGATCCTCACGGACCTGCAGACCTTCGTGGCGGCGCTCGACACCGTCTTCGGCGGCTTCCGCGCCCGGGCTCAGCAGACCTACGCGCTGCTCCAGGCCGACGGCACGGCGTTCCTCGTCGTGGCCGCGCCCGAGCCGGACGCGCTCCGCGAGGCGGAGTACTTCGTCGAGCGCCTCGACGGCGACGGCATGCCGCTGGCGGGCATGGTCGTCAACCGCGCCACCCCGGAGCCGCGCAGCAAGCTGCCCGCGGACGAGGCGACCGCGGCGGCCGCACGCCTGCGCGCCCGCCGCAAGGACTCCCTCGCCGCCGGACTGCTCCGTCTGCACGCCGACCGCTGGGCCGCCGTGCAGCGCGAGCAGCTGCTGTCCAGCCGCTTCACCGCCGCACACCCCGACGTCGCGACCGTCACCGTGGCAGCACTGCCGGGCGACGTCCACGACCTCAAGGGCCTGCGACGCGTGGGCACCCTGCTCGCACGCGGCTGAGCCGGGTGAGCGGGTCCGATGCCGTGCCACGCCCCGGGACGCCGACCGACGGTCGGCGCCACCGGGGCGCTCAGCGACGTCGCGTCAGCCGATGACGGGCGCGGCCGCGCGCACCGGCACGGCCTCGGTCACCGGGGCGGTGTGCGTCGTGCGCGCGGTCTCGAGGACCGATCGCCACGACTGGGTGGGCTTGCGACGCAGCAGCGCTCGGCGCTCCCGCTCCGTCATGCCTCCCCACACGCCCCACTCGATCTGGTTGTCCAGCGCCTCGGCGAGGCACTCGGTCCGCACAGGGCAGCCCTGGCAGACCTGCTTGGCCTTGTTCTGCTCCGCGCCTCGAACGAAGAGTTCGTCCGGCTGCGCCTCGCGGCAGGCAGCCTTCGGCGCCCAGTCTTCAACCCACATGATGTCGTCCCTTACATCACTCAGGGGTCCTTGCGCCGTCCACCCCCATGGACAGCGCTGACCCGTCTTTGTCCCTGGGCAAAGTTAAGAACACGTGCATCCCCGAGGTGCAGGCACGAAGTACCCAATCCACGTAGTCCGTTCGGACTAGTCCGCTCATACCCCCCAGTTCCTGGGGTGCTAACACGATGTTTCGGTGGGGTTAACGATCTCCCAACGGCAGACACGTGTCGCGCAGCGCTCGCCATCGTCGCAGGTCAGCGGCACCCTCTCGCCGACGCGGCCGGACTACTCCCGAGACCATGCGGGAGACTCCGCACCCCTCGTCCGAGATCCGGACGCGAGCGTCCGCTACTTCACCTGGGGTACGCGCAGGGCGGGAGCATGCTCCGGACCCCCGCGACGGAGGCCCCCTGGAGGCCGTTCCGCAGTGAGCATCTGTTCGCCCTCTGTGCCGGACGTGTGCGGGTCAGGGGAGCAGCCCGTGGCCCCCCGGTGACGGACCTGTGCGCACACCGGCCCGCCCAGGTGGGTGAGAGGGACCACGCGGCCTCGCCGACCACGTCCGACGTGCCCTGCTCCCGTACCCTTGCGGCCATGTCCGCATCACGTACCGCGGCCAGGATCTCCTCGCACCTCGGTGTGATGCTGGCTGTCTCCGTCGTCCTCGGCGTCGTCGTCGCCGGGCTCGCCATCCCCTTCGCGGGCCTCGTGGGCGTCAGCGTCCAGGGCGTCGCGAAGACCATGGACGAGCTGCCCGAGGAGCTGGAGACCACCGACCTCGCCCAGCGCACCACCATCCTCGACAGCGACGGCGACACCATCGCCTCGCTGTACGACCAGAACCGCGTCGAGGTCCCGCTCCGGCAGGTCTCCCGGATCATGGTGAAGGCGATCCTCTCGATCGAGGACTACCGCTTCTACGAGCACGGCGCCCTGGACGTGAAGGGCACGCTGCGCGCGTTCGTCACCAACCAGGCCTCGGGCGGCACCGTGCAGGGCGGCTCCTCCATCACCCAGCAGCTGGTGAAGCAGACGCTGGTGAACCAGGCCACCACCAAGGCCGAGCAGGCCGCGGCGACCGCGGACACCTACTCCCGCAAGCTCACCGAGCTGCGGTACGCGGTGGCGCTGGAGCAGCAGCACAGCAAGGACTGGATCCTCGAGCGGTACCTGAACATCGTCTACTTCGGCGACGGCGCCTACGGCATCCAGGCGGCGGCGAAGCACTACTTCAACGTCAACGCCAAGGACCTCACCGCCAAGCAGGCGGCGCTCCTGGCCGGCCTCGTGAAGAACCCCTACGGCTACGACCCGACCAACGACAAGGCCCGGGCGAAGGACCGCCGCGACACGGTCCTGGCGCGCATGGCCCAGCTGAACGTGATCAGCGAGAAGAAGGCCAGCAAGCTGGAGAGCGAGGGCCTCGGGCTCGACGTGCAGAAGAACCAGAACGGCTGCGTCTCCGCGACCGCGCCGTGGTTCTGCGACTACGTGGTCAACTACCTGCTCGCCGACTCCGACCTCGGCAAGACCGTCAAGGCCCGCCGCCGCCTGCTCTACACCGGCGGCCTCACCATCCAGACGACGCTGGACATGGACTACCAGAAGGCCGCGGACAACGCGGTCTCCACGGCGGTGAAGTCCACCGACGGCGCCATCGGCGGCCTCGCGATGGTCGAGCCCGGCACCGGGGACGTGAAGGCCATCGCGCAGTCGAGACCGATGGGCCGCAACAAGAAGAAGGGCGAGACGTACCTCGACTACGTCGTGCCCAGCGAGTACGGCGACTCCAACGGCTTCCAGGCCGGATCGACCTTCAAGCCGTTCGTCCTCTCCCAGGCGATCAACGACGGCATCCCGCTCGTGACGACGATCAACGCACCGCAGACCATCACGCTGGCGGAGAACAGCTTCAAGGTCTGCGACGGCTACTACCAG
Organism: Nocardioides sp. GY 10127; assembly: GCF_004919085.1. Taxonomy (GTDB): domain Bacteria; phylum Actinomycetota; class Actinomycetes; order Propionibacteriales; family Nocardioidaceae; genus Nocardioides. The sequence continues at coordinate 41,720 of NZ_STGL01000004.1, forward strand.
AGCAGCGCGTCGTGGACGGTGAACAACTCCACCGGTTCGGGCACGTACACGCTCTACACCGGCACGCAGAACTCCGTGAACACGTTCTTCGCGCAGCTCGAGCAGCGCACCGGCGTCTGCAAGCCGTACGAGCTCGCGACGAAGATGGGCATCACCAGCCTCAAGGGCAAGGCCGCGCGCAGCCAGTACCTGGTGCCGTCCTTCACCCTGGGCATCGCCGACACCAACGTCCTCTCGATGGCCGAGGCGTACGCGACCTTCGCGGCCCGCGGCATCCACTGCTCGGCCCGCCCGGTCGTCTCGATCACGGGCCCGAACGGGAACACCGTGAAGACCTACTCGAAGTCCTGCTCGCGGGTCATGCCGGCGACCACCGCCGACGGCGTCAACGCGGTGCTCCGCGGCGTCATCGAGGGCGGCTTCGCCTCCGCCCAGGCCCTCGACCAGGCCGCCGCCGGCAAGACCGGCACGACCCAGAGCGGCCAGGCCGTCTGGTTCGCGGGCTACACCTCGAACATGGCCGCCGTGTCGATGATCGCCGGCGTCAACAGCGCGGGCCAGCCCGAGTCCCTCGTGGGCAAGTACCTCAACGGCCGCTACGTCTCCGAGGCCTCCGGCTCCGGCTACGCCGCGCCGATCTGGGGCGACGCCATGAAGGCGATCGACGACCAGCTGCCGAACGTGGACTTCACGGCGCCCACCAGCGAGGTCGTCAACGGCGTCCAGGCGAGCGTGCCGTCGGTCTCTGGCATGTCGGTGAGCGAGGCCACCTCGACCCTCGAGGCCGCCGGCTTCGGGGTCTCCACCGGCTCCACGGTGAACTCCTCGATCAGCAGCGGCCTCGTCGCCTACACCTCCCCCAGCGGCGGCAGCAGCGCGGCGCAGGGCTCGACGATCACGCTGTACATCTCCAACGGGACGCCGGCGACCACCACGAGCCCGAGCAGCGGCGCGAGCTCCGACAGCTCGAGCAACAACAGCTCCAACGGGAACAGCTCGAACAACGGGAACAGCTCCAACAACGGCAACGGCGGCAACAGCGGGAACAACGGGAACGGGAACGGCAACGGCAACGGCGGGTGACGCCGGCCGGCAGCGGCCCACGGGCTGACGCCGCGCTCCGCGACGAGGGGCCCCGGACCTGTTGGTCCGGGGCCCCTCGTCGTCTGGGTGGGAGTCGCGTCTGCGGGAGTCGCCTCCCTGCGAGGCGCCTCCTTGGGATCAGGCGCCGAGCTGACGCTTGACCTCGGCGGCGACCGCGCCGCCGTCCGCGCGCCCCTTGGTGCGCTGCTGGACCAGGCCCATGACCTTGCCCATGGCCCGCATGCCCTCGCCCGCGGCCCCGGTCGCCGCCACCGCCTCGGTGACGATCTCGGCGATCTCGGCCTCCGTGAGCTGCTCCGGCAGGTACTCGGCGATCACCCCGGCCTCCGCGGTCTCCCGCTCGGCCGACTCCGCGCGGCCGCCGTCGGCGAACGCGGTCGCGGCCTCGCGCCGCTTCTTGGCCTCGCTGGTGAGCACGGCCACCACCTCGTCGTCCGAGAGGACCTTGGCGGACTTGCCGGCCACCTCCGCGGTGGTGACGGCGGCCAGCACCATGCGCAGGGTCGAGGACCGGAGCTCGTCACGGGCCTTCATGGCGGTCGTGAGGTCGGTGCGCAGACGGTCCTTGAGAGTGCTCATGCCCGCCATTGTGGCAGCCTGGCCCCGTGCGCCTCACGTCGATTCCCGCCTCCCTGCCGAGGCCCTCGGCCCCGCTCCTCGCGGCGCTGGGGGTGAGCCTGGCGGGCGCGGCAGCGCTGGCGGGCGGGATGGTGGAGGCCCAGCGGTACGTGCTGCGGCGCTACCGGGTCCCGGTCCTGCCCGCCGGGGCCGACCCGATCAAGGTGCTGCACCTCTCCGACATCCACCTGACCCCCGGCCAGACGCGCAAGCGGGACTGGCTGACCCGGCTCTCGGCCCTCCCGGTCGACCTCGTCGTCAACACCGGCGACAACCTCGCCCACCAGCGCTCCGTGGGGCCGCTGGTCGAGGCCCTCGGGCCCCTCCTGGACGCACCGGGCGTGTTCGTCCTCGGCTCCAACGACTACTACGAGCCGCGGGTGCGCAACCCGTTCCGCTACCTGCTGCCCGACGACGGCAAGCGGCACACCGACGTGCCCGAGCTGCCGTGGCGGCACCTGTCCGCCACCTTCCGCGGGCGCGGCTGGCTCGACCTCACCAACGCGACCGGCCGGCTGACTGTCAAGGGCACCGACCTGGCCTTCGCCGGCGTCGACGACCCCCACCTCGCCTACGACGACCTCGACGCGGTCGACGCGCCGGCACCCGCCGACGCGGACGTCCGGCTGGCCGTCGCTCACGCGCCCTACCTCCGCGTCCTCGACCACTTCGCCGGCCGCGGCTGGGACGCCGTTCTCGCCGGGCACACCCACGGCGGCCAGGTCTGCCTGCCGGGCGGGCGGGCCCTCACGACCAACTGCGACCTCGACACCGCCCGCGCCCGGGGGCTGCACCGCCACCCCGCCGACTCGCGCCCCGGCGACGCTCGCTCGTCCTGGCTGCACGTGTGCGGCGGCCTCGGCACGAGCCCCTTCGCGCAGGTGCGTGTCGCGTGCCGCCCGGAGGCCGCGCTGCTCACCCTCGTGCCGTCGACGGACGCCTCGTCCTGAACCCCGATCCACCCCTCGCCCCGATTGGGGGCCCGAGGTGCCGCTGGGCTATGCTCCCGTGCTTGTGAGCCGCTGATGGCGGAGCACATCGGGCTGTGGCGCAGCTTGGTAGCGCGCCTCGTTCGGGACGAGGAGGCCGCAGGTTCAAATCCTGTCAGCCCGACAGCAGGACCACAGGGGTCCGGCGCTCTGCGCCGGGCCCCTGTGCCGTCTCCCCCGCAAGGGGCAGGACGTTCCGGAGGGGCCTCTGCCGTCCCTCTCGAGCAGGGCCCGGACGCCGCTCCCGGACGGGGTCCGGACGGCTCCCGGGACCCCCGGGCGTATTCTCCGGAGCACGTGGCGCGTGCCACACTCCCTGCATGCCCGACCGTGAGCGCGACAAGCTCAGCGCGCCCAGCCTGCGCGGGCTGCTGTCACGCCGTCGGGCCCGCGACGCCGGGCCGGACGCCGCTCCCGGGCCCGCCCCCGCGGCTCCCCAGACCCCGGTGCACCCGCCGGTCTACCCCCCGCACGCGGTGGCCCCGCTGACCGAGACCCAGCCGGTGCGCCGCGTCCACGCCGTGCCCGGGGCCGCCCCGGCCGAGGCGCCGCTGCGCCGCGTCCGCGCGGTGCCGGGCGAGCAGACGGCCGGCGCGCCGGTCCGCCGCGTGCGCGAGGACCACGACGAGCACGACAGCCACGACGGCCGCGGCCCGGAGACGCCCTCAGGGGCCGCTGAGACCCTCGCCGAGCCCCGCGACGCCTCCTGGCCCGTCGCGGAGCCCACGGCCGTGCTGCCGGCCGCCACGACGCCCTCCGCGGCCCACCCGTCGGCGACCGCGCTGCCCGACGACGTCGACCTGTACGACCTCGAGGAGCCGGAGCGGCCCGTTCCCTGGCAGGAGGCGCTGCTGGGGGCCGCGTCCCCGTACCTGCTGGCCCCTGTCGCCGGCCTCGGCGCGGCGGCCGTCATGGTCGTGCTCGTGGCGCTCGCGCAGCGCGGCTGCCTCCAGGCCGCGGGCACCGCGAGCTGCGGGCAGGGGCCGGGGGCCACGCTGCTCGTGCTGGCGCTCATGGCCGGGGTCCTGTCCGGCGGCGCGCTGCTGCGCCAGGTCCGGTCCCCCCAGCCCGGCGCCACGGCGCTGCTGGGCACCGGCGCCACCGCCGTCATCGCGGTGATGCTGGCCGACCGCGTGCCGGGCGTCGCCCTGGCCGGCGTCCTGCTCGTCGTGTCCGCCGCCTTCTACCTGCTCGCACAGCTCCTCACCACCGCGGCGGAGGAGCTCGACTGACCTCCCGGACCGCCGCGGCCCCACGAACGACCACGGTCCCCCGTCCGTGGTGGACGGGGGCCCGTGGGCTGCGTGCGGTGGTCAGCTCGCGGCGGCGACCAGCTCGGCGATCTGCACGGTGTTGAGGGCGGCGCCCTTGCGCAGGTTGTCGTTGCTGATGAACAGCGCGAGGCCGCGGTCGCCGTCGACGCCCGGGTCCGTGCGCAGGCGGCCGACGTAGGACGGGTCCTTGCCGGCGGCGGCGAGCGGGTTCGGGATGTCGGCGAGCTGGACGCCCGGGGCGTCCGCGAGCAGCTCGGCGGCCCGGGCGGGGGTCATCGCCCGCTCGAACTCGGCGTTGATCGCCAGCGAGTGGCCGGTGAAGACCGGGACGCGGACGCAGATGCCGGAGACGCGCAGGTCCGGGATGCCCAGGATCTTGCGGGACTCGTTGCGGAGCTTCTGCTCCTCGTCGGTCTCGTTGAGGCCGTCGTCCACGAGGTTCCCGGCGAAGGGCAGGACGTTGTAGGCGATGGTGCGCTTGTAGACGCCCGGCTCGCCGAACGCCACGGCCTCGCCGTCGTAGGCCAGCTCGCGCGCCTTCTCGCCCGCCGTGGCCACGCCCGTGGCGAGCTCGTCGACGCCGGCGATGCCGGAGCCGGAGACGGCCTGGTAGGTCGAGGCGATGAGGCGGACCAGGCCGGCCTCGTCGTGCAGCGGCTTGAGGACCGGCATCGCGGCCATCGTGGTGCAGTTCGGGTTGGCGATGATGCCGCGACCGGCCTCGATCACGGCGGCGGCCGCGTCGGGGTTGACCTCGGAGACGACGAGCGGGATCGCCGGGTCCTTGCGGAAGGCGCTGGAGTTGTCGACGACGATGACGCCGGCGTCCACGAACTTCGGCGCGAAGGCCCGCGAGGCGGTGGCGCCGGCGGAGAAGAGCGCGACGTCCAGGCCGGACGGGTCGGCGGTCTCGGCGTCCTCGACGACGACCTCGGTGCCCTCGTAGTCGAGCACCTTGCCGGCCGAGCGGGCCGAGGAGAAGAAGCGGATGCTGTTCACGGGGAAGCCGCGCTCCGCCAGGATCTGCCGCATCGCGACGCCGACCTGGCCGGTGGCGCCGACGACGCCGATGTTGAGGCCGCTCATCGACCGGTACCCCCGTAGACGACGGCCTCGACCTCGGTGGCGTCCAGGTCGAACGCGGTGTGGGTCGAGCGGACCGCGGTGTCGACCTGCTGCTCGGCGACGATGACCGAGATGCGGATCTCCGAGGTGGAGATCATCTCGATGTTGACGCCGGCCGAGGCCAGGGCGGTGAAGAACTTGGCGGTGATGCCGGGGTGGCTGCGCATGCCGGCGCCGATGAGGGAGACCTTGCCGACGCGGTCGTCGTAGAGGAGCTTGTCGTAGCCGACCTCGTCCTGGATGCGCGCCAGCGCCGACATGGCGCCCTGGCCGTCGTCGCGGGGCAGCGTGAAGGAGATGTCCGTCAGGCCGGTGGACGCGGCCGAGACGTTCTGCACGACCATGTCGATGTTCACCTCGCTGGACGCGAGGGTCTCGAAGATGCGCGCCGCCTCGCCCACCTTGTCGGGCACGCCGACCACGGTGATCTTGGCCTGGGACCGGTCGTGCGCGACGCCGGAGATGATCGCCTGCTCCACGTCAGTGGCTCCGTCCTGCTCGGATTCGGGGGTGATCCAGGTGCCCTCGACGTAGTCGAAGGAGGTGCGCACGTGGATCGGGACGTTGTACCGGCGCGCGTACTCCACGCAGCGCAGGTGGAGGACCTTCGCGCCGCTGGCCGCCATCTCGAGCATCTCCTCGGTGGAGACGCGGTCGAGCTTGCGCGCCGCGGGGACGATCCGGGGGTCGGCCGAGAAGACGCCGGCCACGTAAAAAACGCCAGGGCCACGGCCGTCGTGTCGGAGGCGCCGCGGCCGAGCGTGGTGACGTCCTTGGTGTCC
>NZ_STGL01000005.1 GCF_004919085.1 Nocardioides sp. GY 10127
CAGACCTCGGCGTCCAGTGCGGCCGCCAGGGCCACGGCCGTCGTGTCGGAGGCGCCGCGGCCGAGCGTGGTGACGTCCTTGGTGTCCTGGGAGACGCCCTGGAAGCCCGCCACGATGGCGATGTGGCCCGACTCGATGGCCGACTTGATGCGACCCGGCGTGATGTCGATGATCTTCGCCTTGCCGTGCACCGAGTCGGTGATGACGCCGGCCTGCGAGCCGGTGAACGACTGGGCCTCGTAGCCGAGCTGCGAGACGGCCATCGCCAGCAGCGCCATGGAGATGCGCTCACCCGCGGTGAGCAGCATGTCCATCTCGCGCGGCGGGGGCAGCGGGGTCACCTGCTGCGCCAGGTCACGCAGGTCGTCCGTGGTGTCGCCCATCGCGGAGACCACCACGACGACGTCCTTGCCCTGCTTACGCGTGTTCACGATCCGCTGGGCGACGCGCTTGATGCCGTCCGCGTCGGCCACGGAGGACCCGCCGTACTTCTGCACGACAATGCTCACGAGGAGCTCCTCTTCGGTTCCGCCGGTCAGGGCGAGGAGTCCTCCCCCGCCCGTTGGCCGACGGCTCCCTCCCGGGGTGCTCGTGCGGCCGAGGGCACAGTCTAACGACCGTCCGCCGAACCCTCGCCCAGGATCTCATTCGCGACGGCCACCTGGTCGGCGTCCACCACGACCTCGGCGTCCAGGCGGTCGTGCGCGACCACCGAGAGCAGGGCGTTCAGGGCCGCGCCGGCGAGGTTGCCCCACGAGGACACGTAGGAGAACTGCCACCACCACAGGGCCTCGGCGACGTTGCCCTCCTGGTAGTGCCGCAGCCCCGTGTCGAGGTCCGTGGCGATGGAGGTGAGGTCGTCGGAGAGCTGGCTCTCGACGACCTCCGGCACGTAGGGGTCGAAGACGAAGCCGTACGTGTCGACGCCGCCGAGCATGTCGGCCAGCGACAGCCGCATGTCGTCGAGGTCCGGCTCGGGACCGACGTCCGGCTGGTACTCGGAGCGCGGGGTGAAGTCGCGCTGGGCGCCCAGCCGTGCACCGGCGAGCAGCACCTGGCTGATCTCGAGGAGCAGCAGCGAGATCGCCCGGCCGCCGTCCTTCTCCTCGGCGATCGCGCGCAGCGCCACGAGGAACGCGCCGATCTGCTCGGCCACCTCCGCCGCCAGGGCGCGGTCGCGCGCGTCCAGAGCCGTCGGCTCGAAGCTGATGTCGGTCATCGGGCAGCCCGCCTTCCTGCAAAGGCCCGTCCGAGGGTCACCTCGTCGGCGTACTCGAGGTCACCCCCCACGGGCAGTCCACTCGCCAGTCTCGTCACGCGCAAGTCCGGTTGCACGAGCATCCGGGTGAGGTACGTCGCGGTCGCCTCGCCCTCGAGGTTCGGGTCGGTGGCCAGGATGACCTCCGTGACCGTGCCGTCGGCCAGGCGCATCATGAGCTCGCGGATGTGCAGCTGGTCGGGCCCGATGCCGTCGATCGGGCTGATCGCGCCGCCCAGGACGTGGTAGCGGCCGCGGAACTCGCGGGTCCGCTCGATCGCGACGACGTCCTTGTACTCCTCCACGACGCAGAGCACCGCGGGGTCCCGTCGCGGGTCGCGACAGATCCGGCACTGGTCCTCCTCGGTCACGTTGAAGCAGATCGAGCAGAACTTCACCTTCGTCTTGACCTCGACCAGGACGTCGGCGAGGCGCCGGACGTCCACGGGGTCGGCCTGGAGCAGGTGGAAGGCGATCCGCTGAGCGGACTTCGGCCCCACGCCCGGCAGCCGGCCGAGCTCGTCGATGAGGTCCTGGACGACGCCGTCGTACAACCGCGTGCCTCTCTCAGAACCCGAAGCCGCCGGAGCCCGGCATGCGACCGGTGGGGCCCGGCAGGGGGCCGCCGGACGCGCCGGAGCCGCCCGCGGCGCCACCGCCGGCCAGGCCCCCCAGCCCCCCGGCCAGGGGGCCGAGCGCCTCGGAGGCCTGCTGGTCGACCTTGGACTTGGCGTCGCGGAAGGCCGCGACCACCAGGTCGCCCAGCTCGGCCAGCGACTCGGCGTCCGTGCCCTCCAGCACGCCCTCACGCAGGTCGACGCGGACCAGCTCGCCGGTCCCGTCCACCGTCACGCTCACGGCACCGTCGGCGACGCTGCCGGTCACCAGCGAGTCGGCCAGCTTCCGCTGGGCGTCCATCAGCTGCTCCTGCATGGCCTGGGCCTGCTGGAGCAGGGCGCCCATGTCGAAGCCGCCCTCGCCGCCGAGGGCCTCGAAGGGGTTCTGCGTCATCGCGTCGTCACCTCTGCGTGCGTGGGGATGGGTCGGTGTGGGTGCTGCCGCTCCTGCGCGGGGCGGCGCGTCCCCTGTCAGTGTGCCGGGTCGGCGGCGGCGTCCGTGGTGGCGTCGCTGTTGGCGTCAGCGGTGGCGTCACTGGTGGCGGATCTCCTCGATCACCTTCGCGCCCAGCTCGCGGGCGAGCAGCTCGGCGCCCGCCAGGGCGTCCTCCTCGGCGTCCGCGTCGTTGCGGTCGACGTGGGCGTCCGGGTCCACCCCCGGCTCGGAGGGCGCGTCCGCCTCGTTACGGCCGCCGGCCCGCGTGGCCTGGATGGCGCTGCGCGCCGCCGAGATCCCGCCGCGGCCGGCCGGCCGCTCGGATGCTCGCTCGGGGGCTCGCTCCGGGGCCCGCGAGGGGGACTCGTCGACGGGGCCGTCGAGCGGGTCGGGCGGCAGGTCGTCGTCCGGCGGCTCGACGTCGGCCCAGGCGGGCGGGCGCTCGTCGGCGCGCGGGGCCGGGCGCTCGGGCACGGGCGGCGCGTCCTGCGCCCACGCCGGGGCGGCCTCCGGGGGACGCTGGGCGCGCTCGTCCTGACGGCCCGCGGCGCCCCGCTCGCCGGGCTGCTGAGGCCCCTCGTCCGGTCGACCCGCCTCCTGGGCGGGTGCCGCCTGCGGCGGGGAGGGCCGGGTCGAGGAGCGGGTGACGACCGGCGCGTCAGGCGAGGCGCCCGGGTCGATGATCGTCTCGATCTGCCAGTCCGACCCCACGACGTCGATGGCGGCCTGCCGGACGATCTCGCGGCTGCCGCCGGCCTCGAACGAGTCCCGGGCGCCGGTGTTGGCGAACCCGAGCGTGAGGGTGCGGGCGTCGACGGCGACGACCTGGGCGTTCTGGGTCAGGTGGATCCAGGTCACCCGGCGGCGCTGCTTGGTCGCCTCGACGATGTCCGGCCACAGGCGGCGGACCTCGACCAGCGAGAGGCCGCCCTGCGCCGGTTCGGGCTGCGCCGGCTCGGGCTCCGCCGCCGTGGGCCGCTCGGCGCGCGCCGGCTCGGGCCGGGCGGGCTCGGGGGCAGCGACCGGCTCGGGCGTGCGGGCGGGCTCGGGCGTGCGGGCCGGGGACTCCTCTGCGGGAGCCCAGGGGTCGTCGGCGGCGGCCCAGGGATCGTCGGCCGGCGGGGCGGCCGGTCGGGCTGCGGGCTGCGGCTCCGCCGGCGCAGCCGGGGCCGCGCCGGCCACCGGCGGCTCCGCCGACTCCTGCGCGCCGGTGCCGATCCGCGGGCGCGGCGGGATGTCCCACGGGGCGTCCCCCGCCGGAGCGGGCTCGGGCGCCGACGGCTGCGGGGCGGCGGACCGCTCGGTGGGCCGCTCGGCGGGCCGTTCCGTCGGGCTGGGCTCCGGGTGGGCGGGAATGCGGGCGTGCTCAGGGAGGACCGGCGTCACCGACGGGGCGGGCGGCTCGGGGGCGGGCGCGGCGGCCGGACGGGTCCGCACCTGGGCGGGGGCGGTCGGGCCGCTGGCGGGCGGGGCGGTCATGGGACCGGACACGCTCATCCGGCGCTCCACCCGGTCGATCCGGGCGGCGAGGCCGTCGGTGCCGTGGTCCGCCCCCGGGAGCAGGACGCGGGCGCAGATGAGCTCGAGCAGCAGCCGCGGCGCGGTGGCGCCGCGCATCTCGGTGAGCCCGGCGGCGACGAGGTCGGCCGCGCGGGTGAGGTCGGCGGCACCGAACCGGGCGGCCTGGGCGACCAGCCGCTCCCCGGCGTCCTCGGCGACGTCGATGAGGCCGGAGGCGGGCGCGTCAGGGACCGCGGCGACGATCACGAGGTCCCGCAGGCGGCGCAGGAGGTCCTCGGTGAACCGCCGCGGGTCCTGCCCGGTCTCGATCACCTTGTCGACCACGCCGAAGACGGCCGCGCCGTCGGCGGCCGCGAAGGCGTCCACGACCTCGTCCAGCAGGGTCTCCGGCGTGTACCCGAGCAGGCCCGTGGCGAGCTGGTAGGTGACGCCCTCGGGACCGGCGCCGCCCATGAGCTGGTCGAGCACGGAGAGCGTGTCCCGCGCCGAGCCGCCGCCGGCCCGCACGACGAGCGGGATCGCGGCCTGCTCGATGGTGACTCCCTCGCGGGCGCAGAGGTCGGCGAGGTAGGCCGAGAGCAGCCGCGGCGGGATGAGCCGGAACGGGTAGTGGTGGGTGCGCGAGCGGATGGTGCCGAGCACCTTCTCCGGCTCCGTGGTCGCGAAGATGAAGCGCAGGTGCGGCGGGGGCTCCTCGACGAGCTTGAGCAGGGCGTTGAAGCCCTGCGTGGTGACCATGTGGGCCTCGTCGATGATGTAGACCTTGTAGCGGCTCTTCACCGGGGCGAAGAACGCCTTCTCGCGCAGGTCGCGGGCGTCGTCGACGCCACCGTGGGACGCCGCGTCGATCTCGATGACGTCGATCGAGCCCGGCCCGCCGCGGGCCAAGTCCCGGCACGAGTCGCATCGCCCGCACGGCTCGGCCGTCGGGCCCTCCTCGCAGTTCAGCGCGCGGGCCAGGATGCGCGCCGACGTCGTCTTGCCGCAGCCGCGCGGGCCGGAGAAGAGGTAGGCGTGGTTCACGCGGTTGTTCGCCAGCGCCGCGCGCAGCGGACCGGTCACGTGGTCCTGCCCGATGACCTCGGCGAAGGTCTCGGGCCGGTAGCGGCGGTACAGGGCGAGGGGTGACTCCACACGCGCACCCTAACGAGCCGCACCGACAGCCGCGGCCCCGCGGAGGGGGACCTGTGGACCGGGCGGGCCGCCGACCGTCGAGGCACTGCCGGTGGCCGGGCCCAAAAAGAGAAAAGGCCCCCCGCGCACCCGACAGAGCTCACTTACCCTTGCTGCGTTTCCGCCCTGGGGGAGTTGGGCGAGATGCCGCCACGCGGGGGGTTGCCCCGAGTGTAGGTGAGGGGCCGCTCGCCGCCCAACACGGCCCCGGGGCCGTCACCGGCGGTCGGCCGACCCGCGTCGATCAGCACAGCCGGATTTCGCGCCAGCCACGCCCACCGGTATCTTTCCCGGCGGAGGTATCGCCTAGTGGCCTATGGCGCTCGCTTGGAAAGCGGGTTGGGTTAATAGCCCTCGGGGGTTCGAATCCCCCTACCTCCGCCGGAGCCGACGGCGCCGCACCAGCAGGTGCGGCGCCGTCGTCGTTCTCCCGGGGTCAGGGGCTCACCACCCGTCCGGGCCACGCAGCGCGGCTGCCCGCGTCAGGTCGGGTCCGCGCACCACCCCCCGCAGCCAGGACGCCGGCCGCGCCACCGCGTCCGACGGCTGCCAGCCCAGCGCGGCGATCGCGTCGGCACCGCCGAGCCGGTACCTGCGGGCGCCCTCCCCGGCCCCCTCTCCAGCTCCGGTCCCGCCCACCACGAGCCACCAGCGCGGCCGGCCGTCGGAGCGCACGAGCGCGACGGCGCCGTCGGCGACGGGACCACTCGACCCTGTGACCTCGGTGGCCCCGGCGGACTCGACGTCCGGCAGTGAGACCCGCACCGGGGCTCCGTCGTCGACGGCCACGCAGGTGCGGGCGGTCGTGGGGCGGGCCCCCGCGCCGGAGTCGGGCCAACCGTTCGGGTCGAGGGGCCGGCCCGCCGGGGAGCCGCCCACGTCCGTCGCCCCGGGGTCGCGCGCCCCGAGCGTCGGGCCGATCGCCTGCCAGAGCCGCCAGGCCAGGGGGCCGAGGAGGCGCAGCCGCCCGTCGGCCGCCACGACGGCGCCGCCACCCGGCCGGGCGACCGCGTCCCCCACGAGCACGCCGGCCCGGCGACCGGGAGCCTGACGCCCGACCCGTCCGCCGGCCGTCACCTCCCCCAGCGCCGCCGCGGAGACGTCAGCGCCGCGGGGCACCAGCCGGAGCCAGCCCGTCGCGACCCGCGGCGCCCAGCGGGCGGCCGGGAGCCCGAGGCGGGAGAGCAGGTCGTCCGTCACGGGGTGCGGGAGCCGAAGGCGCAACCGCCGAGCGCCGCCGCTCGCGTCCGTGACGAGGAGCCACAGGCCGCCGCCCTCCCGTGCCCGCACCACCTGCGGGCCGATCACCCCACGCCGGCCCTCCGTGGCCGTGCGCCACGCGATCCCGTCCACCCCGGAGCAGGCGACCCACGCGGAGTCGTCGAGCCCCGCAGCGGTGGGGAGCAGGGTGGGCGCCCCGCTCACCCCGAGCGCCCGTCCGCGAGGCAGGTCGCGGGCCTGCGCCGAGGTGAGCTGCACGGGAGCCACCCCGTCTGCGGCGCCGGTATCAGGGGCAGGGTCCGCGGCCGGGCCGACCAGCAGCTGCGCCGACGTCGCGTCCGTGACCGGGTGCAGCACCGGGCCGTCGTCCGACTCGAGGAGGACCGCGGGCTGGCCCTCCGGCCCGAGGACGAAGGCGGGCGCCTGCAAATCACCGACGGGCACCTGCCCCGACGTTCCCCCGGTCCGGTCCAGAAGCCCGGGCAGGAGCGCCAGCAGCAGGGCCAGCACGAGGGAGCCGAGCACGCGCGGCCACGGCGGGCCGGGCTCCTGGGCGCCGGGCTCGCGGCCGGCGAGCGCCCCGGCGAGACGCCGCCGCTGCCACCGCTCGGCCTCCAGGACCCCGGCCCGGTGCCCGGCCCCGTGGCCGGTCACGGCCGCCACCGGTTCACAGCGTCGGAGACGACCGCCGGCAGGTCGGGCCCCAGCCCCGCGGCGAGCACCGCCAGCGCGGGGAGCGCCGCCAGGAGGACCGACTCCGCGACGTCCGCCCAGCGGTCGCGGCGCGCGGCCCACGCCGGACGCGGGTCCGCGCGCGCCGTGCCCCCCGATCGGGCGAGCACGAGCAGCCCGGCGGACGCGAGCCCCAGCCCGCCCCACCAGGGGGCGCCGAGCCCCGCGACGAGGACGGGGGCCGCGACCACGGCAGTCGCTCGGCCGGCCAGCGCCGGCAGCCACAGCATCTCGTGCCGCGCGCGGAGCGCGAGCAGGAGCGCGGACACCAGCAGCAGGCCTGCACCCCCGGGACCACGGGCCAGCGGGCCCGCGCAGGCCACGAGCACGAGGAGGGAGGCGACTGCGGAGGAGGTGGCGGCGTCGCCGGCGCGCTCGACCACGCTCCCGACCGGCACGCTCCCGGCTGCCGGACCCCCGACAACCAGACCCCCGACCGGCGGCTCCGCGTCAGCGTCCGGGGCCCTCGTCGACCCCGCGGCGACGGCCGCGAGGCTCCACGGCAGCAGGTTGCCCACCATCACGGTGAGGGCGAGCGTCGCGGCCAGGGCCGGGCGCGGCCCCGCGACGGTGAGCACCGCCGCGGCCGACAGCCCGGCCAGTCCGCACGCCGGGGCGACCAGCCCCAGGCACCAGCGTCGACCGAGCAGCGCCGAGCCCAGGGCTCCCGCTGCCAGCGCGACCGCGCTCGAGGCGAGGAGGACGGCCGCCGTTCCTGCCCGGGGCAGTACCGACGCCGTGCCGACCGCCAGGCACAGGGGACCGAACGTCACCGCGACCGCAGCCGCGGGCACGGACCCGGAGCCGGCCAGACGAGGCGCGACGAGCAGGGCCAGGAGCCCGACGAGGCAGCCCAGGACACCGCCCAGGAGGCCTGCCCCATCGGGGGTCGCCCGGGCGAGCGGGAGGAGTACCCCGGCGAGGAGCCAGCACGACGCGGCGACGACACCGGCGCCCGCGGGGGCACCGGCTCGCCCGGTGGGCCCGACGGCCCGGCCGCGGACCGCGTCGGCCACCGCGAGGGCCGGGTCGTCGACCGGGCACGGCGTGCCCTCGACGTCCAGCACGAGGACGTCGCCGTCCCGCACCGGCAGCCGGTCCAGCGGCTCGGCGAGGTCGACCAGCCCGGCAGCCGCGGGCGCTGCGGACCGTCCGCCACGGCCCATGGCCCGCGCCACCGGACGGGCCGTCGGCCCGGCGGCGGCCAGGGCCGCCCGGTCCAGCCCGAGCCCGCTCGCCAGGTCGGGGCGCGCCGCCAGCACGTCGAGGAGCGAGAGACCGGCGGGGACGACGACGTCGACCCCGCCGGTCGGCCCGCGCAGCACCAGCCGGAGCTCCACGGGGGTCGGGCGCCGGCCCGCGTCGGCGCTGCCGGCAGCCACCGCGCCGGTACTCGCACCCGCCTCCGCACCAGCACCGGCACCCACGCCCCCGGCGCCCCCGAGCAGGGCCGGGAGGGCGGGCGGCAGGCCGGTGCCGGGCGGGGTCGCCCGGCGACGTCCGCCGGGAGAGGGCCTCGACGCCGGCGCGCCGTCCTCCCCCGTCGGCCCCGGCAGGAAGCCCAGCGGCTGCGTCATGGCTGCGCTCCTCAGCCGCCGAAGAGCGCGGCACCGCGCAGGTCGGCCGCGCGGTACTCCTCGTTGGCGACCGCCACGGCGCCGGCCGTGCGGGCGAGGAGGTCGTTCATGCCGGCCACCTGCTCGTCCCACCCCGCCTTCGCCGTGTCGTAGGCCAGGCGCGCCCGCCCGACCCAGGCGCCCCGCAGGGCTCCGAGGTCCGCGTCGAGCTGGGCGAGCCGGCTCTCGATGTCGCGGACCGCGCGGGCCAGGTCCTGTGCGCCGGCGTCCAGCCGGGCGTGGTCGACGCTGATGCCGTCGAGGTCGCTCATGTCTCCTCCTGGGATCGGTGCCCGCACGAGCCCGTGCGGACGGGGTGGTCGGTGCTGGTGGTCGTCGGCCCGCTCACGGCAGGGCGCCGAGGGCCGAGGTGAGACGGGCCATCGCGGCCGAGGCGGCCTCGTCCGTCGTCGTGTTGTCGCGCTCGGTCGACCGCAGGTCCGCCTCGAAGCGGTCCAGCACCGCCACGACCCGTCGCTGCCGGGCGTCCCACGCGGAGGCGAGGGCGCTGAAGGCGGTGGCGCCCCGCCCGCCCCAGCCGGCCCGCAACGCCTGGGTGTCGCCCTCGAGCCGCCGACCGACCTGGTCCAGGTCGGCACGGGCCCGGGCCACGAGCGCGGCCGCCTGCCCCAGGGCGCCCTCGCCCTGTCCGAAGTCTGCTGTCACGTGTGCCTCCTCGTCCGCGGCGCTGCCGCATGACCTCCGCGGCGCCTGCGCCGCCACCCCGACCGGTGCCGGGACGAGCGGCCGGATACCCGGGGGCGGGCGCCGGAAACGGATCAGGACGTTGTCCACAGGAGGTGCGCGCGCTGCTCTGATCGGCGGCTGGGGCGGTGTGTGGGCAACCGTCGAGGGCGAGGCTCAGGTTGCTGGGACACCGCCGGTGGGGGCTGGCTGGGTGGGCGGTGTGTGAGCAACCGGCCGGGCCGCGGCTCACGTTGCTGGGGCACCGCCGGTGCCGGCTGGCTGGATGGGCGGTGCGTGAGCAACCGTTGAGGGCGCGAGGCTCAGGTTGCTGGGACACCGCCGGTGGGGGCTGGCTGGGTGGGCGGTGCGTGAGCAACCGTTGAAGCCGAGGCTCACGTTGCTGGGACACCGCCGGTGGGGGCTGGCTGGATGGGCGGTGCGTGAGCAACCGTCGAAGCCGAGGCTCACGTTGCTGGGACACCGCCGGTGCCGGCTGACCGGATGGGCGGTGCGTAGGCAACCGTTGAAGCCGCAACTCACGTTGCTGGGGCACCGCTGGTCGGCGCGGCGAGGCTCAGCCGAGCTCGGCGGCGAGGCGCTCGGCGAGTGAGTCCTGGACGCCGGGTCGTCCCGGAGCGCCGGGGTCGGCGGGCCCACCGGCGTCGTCCACAGATCGCTCCGGCGGCGTTTCCGGCGGGTGCCCCGGGGCACCCCTCCAGCCATGTCCACGACCACTCCGCCGACCCGATCGGCCGTCGACGAGGGCGCCGCCGGCCCGGCGGGGCCGACGCTGCGCCCCGTCCCGCCGCTGCCCGGCGTCGAGAGCGGGGGCGTGCTCGGCGCACTGGTCCCGATGGTGGGGACGCTCGGTTCGGTGGCGGTGATGCTGACCCTCGCACCGTCCTCGACGGGCCGCGCCCTGCTCGCGGGCGGTTCCCTGCTGGCGGCCTCCCTCGCCTACGTCGCGGTGGGCCTGGAGCGCCAGCGACGGCACCGGGCGACGGCCCTGGGGCGCAGCCGGGGCGCCTACCTGCGGCACCTGGGCCAGGTCCGCGAGCTCCTGCGGGCCCGGGTCGTCGAGGTCCGGCACCCCGACCCGGCGGTGCTCGGTCTGCTCGCCCACCAGGGCCTCCCCCGTCCCGGGGTCGGACCCGGCCACCAGCCGGCCGTCCGCTGGGGAGTGCGCAGCGCGCCCGACCCGGGTGCCCCGCAGGCGCCGCCCGTGGGGGACGACGAGCCGGACCCCGCGCTCGCCGACGCGGCACGACGGCTGGTGGACGTGTGGGCGGAGCGCCCCGAGGCCGCTGTCCTCGACCTCGCCGAGGTGGGCTCCGCCGTCCTGGTGCCCACCCCGGACGACCCCGACCCCTGGGCGCCCGTCAGGGCGCTGGCGGTGGCCGCGGCGTGGGCCGTGCCGTCGGAGCGGCTGGCCCTGGCCGTCCTGGACGACACCGATGCCGCCGGCCGGGGCGACGACGCCCGCGGCGCCAGGGCTCACGAAGGATGGGCTCCCGACGGCTGGGCCTGGCTGCCCCACCACCGGACCGCCGTCGGATCGCTGCTGCGCGCGGGCACCACCGCCCAGCTGGCACGGCTGTTGGAGGGGGACACGCGCCACCTGCTCGTGCTCGTGGGCGGCGCCGGCCGCGTGACCACCCCGGCACGGCTCGCCGAGGTGCGCCGGGAGCTGGCGGGCGGGCGCGAGGTCACGGCGGTCGGGCGGGGCGCTGCCGACGAGGCCTCCGGGCTGGGAGGAGCCCGGTGGGAGGTGACCACGACCGGCCCCACGACCGGCCCCACGACCGGCACCACGAACGGCACGGCCGCCGGCACGGAGGCGATGAGCGGCGTCCGGCCGGACAGGCTCTCCGCCGCGGCGCTGGCGACCACCGCACGCGCGATCGGGCTCCGGCTCGAGGAGGAGGCGGCCCACGGGCCGCACGCCGTCGCACCCCTCCTCGCCCGGGTGGCCGGCAAGCGGCCGACACCGCCCGCCGGCCCCCTCACGGTCACGCTGGGCACCGGCACCGGCACCGGCACCGGCACGGAGCCGACCGCGCAGGGCGGGTCGGCGCCCGTCGTCCTGGACCTCAAGGAGTCCGCCCTCGGTGGCAGCGGACCGCACGGGCTGGTCGTCGGCGCCACGGGCTCGGGCAAGTCGGAGCTGCTGCGCACGCTCGTCGCGGGCCTCGTCGCCACCCACTCCCCCGACGACCTCCGGCTCGCGCTCGTCGACTTCAAGGGCGGGGCCACGTTCGCCGGCCTCGAGCCCGCCCCGCACGTGGCGGCGCTGCTCACCAACCTCGAGGACGACCCGGCGCTGGTGGACCGGATGGCCGACGCGCTCGCCGGCGAGCTCACCCGCCGTCAGGCCCTGCTGCGCCGCGAGGGGCTCGCCTCGCGCGAGGCCTGGGAGGACGCGCGGCGGCGGGGTCGCCCGCTGGACCCCATGCCCTCGCTGCTGGTCGTCGTGGACGAGTTCGCCGAGCTCCTCACGGCCCGCCCGGACTTCGTCGACACCTTCGTCGCCGTCGGGCGGCTGGGCCGCTCCCTGGGCCTGCACCTCCTGCTCGCCTCGCAGCGGCTGGAGGAGGGTCGACTGCGCGGCCTCGAGGCGCACCTCTCCTACCGGATCGGCCTGCGGACGTTCTCCGAGGCGGAGTCCCGCGCCGCCCTCGGGGTCCCGGACGCCGGCCTGCTGCCGCGCCGGCCCGGCGAGGCCCTGCTCCGACCGGGGCCCGGCGTCCTCGTCCGGTTCCGCGCGGGCCACGTCTCGGGGCCCGTGCCGCTCGACCGCCCGCTGTCGCGCGCCGCGGGGCGCGTGCGGACCCTGGCCGAGGACGCGGCCGCCGGCTGGACGTCGCCGCCCGTCGGCCCCGACGACTCCCTGCTGGACGCGGTGGTGAGGACCGTGGCGACCGACCCCGGTCCGCGCGAGGCGTCCCCGTTCTGGCTGCCGCCGCTCACCGACCCGCCACCGCTCGACCTCGACGTGCCGGCGGACGGGGACCTGCGGCTGCGCGTCGGCCTCGTCGACCTGCCGCGGGAGCAGCGGCAGGAGCCGCTCGTCGTCGACCTCGGCCGGGGACACCTGGCCGTGGTCGGTGGTCCCCGGTCCGGCCGCAGCACCGCCCTCGCGTGCGTCGCGCTCGCCGCGGCGGCGCGCACCGCGCCGAGCGCGTTGAGGCTGTACGTCCTCGACCTGGCCGGTGGCGCGCTCGCGGGGCTCGATCGGCTCCCGCACCTCGCGGCACGCGTCGTCGAGGAGCCCGAGCTGGTCCGCCGGGTGCTGGAGGAGGTGGAGGACCTGGTGGTGGCCCGCGAGCGGGGCACCACCGGCCGTCCGGCCCCCGGGCGCGGCCGCGGTGACGACGGCCGGGTGCTGCTGCTGGTCGACGGGGTGGCCGCCCTGGCTGACCTCCCCTTGGCCGGCCTCCCCCTGGCCGGCCTCCCCTCCTCGCCGGCCCCCGCCGGGGACACCGCCACGGCCCGGCTGGTGCGGCTCGCGGCCCGCGGAGCCGCGGTCGGCGTCCACCTCGCGGTCACCGCGGGACGGTGGAGCGAGCTGCGGGGCGGGCTCCGCGACCTGTGCACCGAGCGGGTCGAGCTGCGGCTGCCGGACCCCGTGGAGTCCGAGGTCGACCGACGGGCGGCGGCGGGCGTCCCCCGGCACCGCCCGGGCCACGGGCTCACCGCCGACGGCCACCGCTGCGTGCTCGCCGCCCCGGAGCCGGGCAGCACTGCCGGCCTCGGCGGGGCCGCCACCGCGGCGGAGCGCGTGGCGCACCGCTGGCCGGGGCCCCGCGTCCCGGCGCTGCGAGTGCTCCCCGACCGGGTCGACCTGGCCGGGCTCCTGGCGGGGCCGCCGAGCACGGGCGAGGGTCGCCGCGACGTCCTGGCCCTCGACGAGCGGACGCTCTCCCCGGTCGGCCTGGACCCCCGCACGGACCCGCACCTGCTCGTCGTCGGCGAGCCGGGCTCGGGCAAGACCTCGGCCCTGCGCGCGCTGGCCCGCTCCGCGACGCACGGTCGGACCCCCGACGGCCTCCGCGTCCTCGCGCTCGACCCGCGCCGCTCCCTGCTCGGCGACCTCCCCGAGCGGCACCTGCTCGCCCACGTGAGCGCACCCGACGACGCCCGCCGCGCCGTCGAGGAGCTGGCCGCCTACCTCGCGGCCCGCCGCCCGGGTCCGGAGGTGACGCCCGCCCGCCTCCGGGCCCGCGACTGGTGGACGGGGGCCGAGGTGCTCGTCCTGGTCGACGACCACGACCTGCTGGAGGCAGCAGGCTCGCCCCTGCTGCCGCTCGTCCCGCTCCTGGGCCACGCCCGCGACGTCGGGCTGCGGGTGGCGGTGGCGCGGCGCAGCGGAGGGGCGGCCCGGGCGCTGTGCGGCCCCGCCCTGCAGGCCCTGCGGGACGTGGCGGCCGCCGGGCTGCTGCTGCCGGGCGACCCGGACGAGGGTCCGCTGCTGGG
Source organism: Nocardioides sp. GY 10127 (assembly GCF_004919085.1). Lineage (GTDB taxonomy): Bacteria > Actinomycetota > Actinomycetes > Propionibacteriales > Nocardioidaceae > Nocardioides. The sequence continues at coordinate 13,735 of NZ_STGL01000005.1, forward strand.
TGGCCTCCGCCCGCAGCGCGGCGTCCCGGGCCGGGCCCGGCTGGTCACCCGGGACGAGGGCCGGCGCACCGTCCAGGTCGCGTGGAGCCCTCCGGACACCGGCCCGGGCGAGACCTGACCAGCCCGGGCCAGGACGGACCTGAGGAACGTCCCGGACCGCTACCGGGGCCGGGACGCACTCCGGTTCCGGACGCGTCCTGCGTCACATGACGCCAGGCTTAACACGGGCTCAACACGGCCGCCACCGACCTCCCCCACAGTGAAGGTGAGCCCTCTCCACCCCCCACCCCCCAGGAGACCGCCATGAGCACCACCGCAGACGCGCACACCTCGGCCCACGCCCCCTCCGCCCGCACCGCGCCGGCGAAGGAGGACGTCCGCCTCGACCGGATCACGGGCCGCCGCCAGGTCCTGCGCACCCGGCACTCCGCCCGTCTCACCCAGCTGATGGAGGAGCGGGAGGACCTCCGCGGGGTGCACGCGCTCGCGGACTTCGTCGACGACTCGGTGCGCTGGGGCGCCTGAGCCACCTCCTCACCCCCGCACCGGCACGCGGCGAGCCGCACGCCGATGCCCGAAACCGGCCACCACCCCGTTGGTCGACGGCGCGACTGCCTAGACTCGGCGCCGTGATCTTCAAGCGCGTCGGGGACGGTCGTCCCTACCCTGACCACGGGCTCAGCGCCCGGGACTGGGCAGCGCTGCCCCCTCGTCAGGTCCGGCTCGACCAGCTGGTCACCACCAAGGACACGCTGCAGCTCGCCGCGTTGCTCGACGAGGACTCCACGTTCTACGGCGACCTGTTCGCCCACGTGGTGCAGTGGCGTGGAGAGCTCTACCTCGAGGACGGCCTGCACCGCGCGCTGCGGGCCGCGCTCCAGCAACGGTCGGTGCTGCACGCGCGGGTGCACGCCATCGGCGAGGAGGACCGGATCCCCGCATGAGCCCACTGCCGCAGGCCGCGAAGACCGCGATCACCCTCCTCGTGCTGGCACTCGTGCTGGCGCTGGGCGCGTGGTGGGGCTGGTCGTCGCTCACCTCACCCTTCACCGACGAGGCCGACTCCGCCACGGGGTGCACCACCGTCGACGTCGCCAAGGGCGACGAGGTGACCACCTCGATGGTGGAGGTCGACGTCCTCAACTCCGGCACCCGCACGAGCCTGGCCAGCACGGTCATGGAGGAGCTCGTCGCGCGCGGCTACCTCGAGGGCACGGCGGGCAACAGCGAGACCGAGGTCAAGACCGTCCAGGTCTGGACGCCGAGCCGCAAGGACCCGGGGCTGGCCCTGCTCCTCACCTCGATGCCGAAGGGCACCGCCGTGAAGGTGAAGGACGACGTGGACGTGCTCACCGTCGTCCTCGGGGACGGCTGGACCTCGCTGCGCTCCGGCAAGACCTCGATCAAGGCCCAGCACGCCGGCACCCTGTGCGAGGCGAGCGACTCCGCCGCCTGAGCGACGGCCGACCGGAGGCTCAGCGCCCCGGGCGGCGCCGCTCCTCGTGGAGCCACTTCGCGAGGCGTCCACCCCGGCTGACCTGACGCAGCCGACGCTCGACCGCCTCCCGCTGCGCGCGGGGCGTGACGAGCAGCAGGTGGTCGCCGTGCCGCAGGACGGTCCGTGGCTCCGGCACGAGCATCTGCTCCCCCCGGATCACCAGCGACACGGACGCGCCCGTGGGCAGCCGCAGCTCGGCGACCTCGACCCCGTGCATCCGCGAGGTGTCGGCGATGGTGACCTGCAGGAGGTCCGCGGCGAGGCGCTCCAGCGGCGCGGCCTCGAGCTCCAGGTCGCGCGGCTGCTCGGGCAGGGCCACCCGCAGCGTCCTCGCCACCAGCGGCAGCGTCGGGCCGGTGAGCGCCGTGTAGACCACGACGAGCACGAAGACCAGGTCGAAGAGCCGCTCCGAGCCGCCGACGCCCAGGGCCAGCGGGATCGTGGTGAGGACGACGGGGACGGCCCCGCGCAGCCCGGCCCAGGACAGGAACGCCAGGTCGCGCGGGTGCATCGGCTGCACGATCGAGCTCACCGCCACGGAGAGCGGCCGCGCGACGAGGGTGAGGACGAGACCTGCCACCAGCCCCATGAGCACCTCGTTGAGGGTGATCCGGCTGGGCGAGAGCAGGAGCCCCAGCATGACGAACAGCCCGATCTGGGCCAGCCAGGCCACGCCCTCGGCGAACGAGCGCGTCGCACCGCGGTGCGGGAGCTCGGAATTGCCCAGCACGAGCGCCGCCACGTAGATCGCCGCGAAGCCGCTGGCGTGGACGTACGCGGCCGCCCCGTAGGCGAGGAACGCCAGGGTGAGCACCGACAGCGGGTAGAGGCCGGCGGTGGGCAGCGCGACCTTGCGCATGAGCAGCGCCCCGCCGCGTCCGACGAGGAAGCCCACGAGACCGCCGCCGACGAGCTCGCCCAGGATGATCAGGCCCACGACCAGCGGGTGGTGGTCACCGACGGTGCCCGTCGAGACGAGGGTGACGAGGACGACGGTCGGGGCGTCGTTGAGCCCGGACTCCGCCTCGAGCGCACCGGTGAGCCGGCGCGGCAGGGGCACCACGCGCAGCACCGAGAACACCGCGGCCGCGTCGGTCGGGGAGCACACCGCGCCCAGCAGCACCGCCACCGGCCAGGAGAGCCCGAGGAGGTAGTGCCCGGCCAGCGCCATCACGGTGACCGAGACGGCGATGCCCACGGTGGCGAGCGAGATGCCGATGCGCAGCGAGCCGCGCAGGTCGCGCCAGCCGGTGGTGAGGCCGCCCTCGGCCAGGATCACCGCGAGCGCGGCGAAGCCCAGGGCGTGGGCGGCGGAGGCGTCCTCGAACTGGATGCCGAGCCCGGACTCGCCCAGCGCGACCCCCATGAGCAGGTAGATCAGCAGCGAGGGCAGGCCGGCGCTGGAGGAGATGCGCACGGCGAGGATGGCCAGGAGCGTCACGATCGACCCGACGAGCAGGAAGCTGTCGAGGTGGTGGACGTCCAGGCTCAAGGGCGTTCCTCCCGGGTCGGCGGCCGGGGCCGGCGGCAGGCCCCGATCCTATCGGCGCCGCCCGGACGTAGCCTGCCGGTGTGAGCACCGACGCGACCGTCCACCCCGGCAGCGACCGGTTCGGCGTGGCCAGCCGGGCGAACGTCCCGCCCTTCCACGTCATGGACGTGCTGGAGGCGGTCGCCCGGCGCCGACGAGCCGGGCTCGACGTCGTCGACATGGTCGCGGGGCAGCCGAGCACCGGCGCGCCCCGGGCGGTGGCGGACGAGGCGGTGCGGCTGCTCCGGTCGGGCGACCCGCTCGGGTACACGCCGGCGGTCGGCGTCCTGGAGCTCCGCGAAGCGATCGCGGCGCACCACGCCCGGGTGCACGGCATCGAGGTCTCCCCCGACGACGTGGTCGCCACCACCGGCTCCTCAGGCGGGTTCCTGCTCGCGTTCCTCGCCGCCTTCGAGGCCGGCGACCGGGTGGCGATGGCCCGGCCCGGCTACCCCTGCTACCGCAACGTCCTCCAGGCGCTGGGCTGCGAGGTCGTCGACCTCCCGACGGGCCCCGGGACCCGCTTCCAGCCGACCGTGGAGATGCTCGAGGCCGTGCCCGACCTCAAGGGCCTCGTGGTCGCGAGCCCGGCGAACCCCACGGGCACGATGCTGCTGCCGACGGAGCTCGCCGCGCTGGCGTCCTGGTGCGAGGAGCACGGCGTCCGCCTGATCTCCGACGAGATCTACCACGGCATCGAGTACGCGCCGCTGGACGGCGGGGAGCCGCTGGCCCGCTCCGCGTGGGAGACCTCGCGCGAGGCCGTGGTCTTCTCCTCCTTCTCCAAGTACTTCTCCATGACCGGGTGGCGGATCGGCTGGATGCTCGTGCCCGCCGGCCTGCGCCGCGCCGTCGACGTGCTCACCGGCAACTTCACGATCTGCCCGCCCGTGCTGGCGCAGCGCGCGTGCGTGGCCGCCTTCTCCGAGGACGCCTACGCGGAGCTGGACGGCCACGTGAGCCGCTACGCCGAGAACCGCCGGGTGCTCCTGGACGGCCTCGCCGACCTGGGCCTGGACCGGCTCGCCCCGGCCGACGGCGCCTTCTACGTCTACGCCGACGCCGGCCACCTCACCGACGACTCGCTGGCCTACGCCCGGCACCTGCTCGACACCACCGGCGTGGCCCTGGCCCCGGGGGTGGACTTCGACCCGGTCGACGGGGGCCGGTTCCTCCGGTTCAGCTTCGCCGGGTCACGGGCGGACGTCGAGGAGGGGCTGCGCCGCCTGGCACCGCACCTGCGCGGCTGAGCCACGCGTTCACGGGCAAGCCTCCCGGCCACCTGCCGTCCACAGGCTCGCCCCGCGGCAGGGCCGTCCCCCGCGGTCGGCGAGGTCCACCACGGCCCGCAAGGCGCGCGCAGGCTGTCCTCGGCCCGACCGCCGGGCCCCCGCACCCGCGGGTGGAGGACGGGAGTCGTCGCGTGACCGGACCGCTGGACCCACCGCTGCCCGACGCCACCTGGCTGCCCGCCGACCTCACCGAGGTCGCGGCCGGCCTGCGCGCCCGGGCGGCCGACCTCGACGGGCAGGCCGAGCTCGCCCGCGCGGAGGCGGCGCGCCCGGGGTGGTCGGGACGGGCCCACCAGGCGTGGGCCGAGCGGGCCCGCGAGCGCGCCGCCGAGCTCGACCGCTGCGCCGGCCTCCACCGGGCCGCCGCCGACCTCGTCGACCGGCACGTCCGCGAGGTGGCCGCCGTGCGGGAGGCGCTCGCGGCGGCCCGGGCACTGGTGGAGAAGGCCGTGGCGGGCGCGGCATGAGCCGGGACCTGCCGGTGGCGACCGACGTCCGGGTGACCGGCGGCGTCGCGGGGCCGGAGGCCACGTGGGCCCGGCTGGAGCTCCTCGCCGCGGACGAGGAGGGGACGGCGCGGACGCTCGCCCTGACCGCCGCCCGCACCGCGGCGGACGCGGCCCACCCGCGGCTGGCGGCCGACGCCCTGCTGGCGCCCGCCACGGCCGCCAGTGCCGCCGAGGCCGCCCTCGCGCTCGGCGGGGCCGCGGCCGCCACCGCCGCCTCGGCGGCCTCCTGGGCGACCGACGCGGCCCGGGTGCGCGTCCTGCTGGCCTGGTGGCGCGCGGCGGACGAGGCCACGGCCGCCGACCTCGAACGCCTGCGGCTGGGGCTGGCCCTGCCGTGGCCGTCCCCACCGTCCCCGGCACTGGCGATGGCGCCGGCGGCGGGGCCCCTCGCGGGCGCGACGGTCCTGCCGCTCCTGGCCGCGGCGCTGGGGCACCCCCGCGCCACGGCCGCCGGGACGTCCCTAGGGGCGGGGATGCTCGGGGCGGCCTACGCCGATCCGCCGGTCCGCGTCCGCCGCCGACGGGACCTGGAGGCGGGCCCGCCCCCGGACGGGATCTCGGACCTCGCCGACGTGGTGGCCCGGCTGGAGGCGCTCAGCGCACTGTCCGACGGCGACCACCCCGACGGCAACGGCACCCTGGAGGTGCAGACGTTCGTCGACCCCGACGGAGAGGTCCGGCACGTGGCCTACCTGCCGGGCACCGACGACATGACGACGCTCCCGTGGACGGCCGACCAGGACGTCCGGGACATGGGGACGAACCTCCGGCTCGTCGGCGACCTCCCCAACGGCTACGCCGACGGGGTCGTGGCCGCGCTCCGGGAGGCGGGCGTCCGCCCCGGGGAGCCGGTGCTGCTGGCCGGTCACTCGCAGGGCGGGCTCGTCGCCGCCCAGCTCGTCGCGCACGCGGACGAGACGGGGCTCGACCTCGACCGTGCGGTCACGCTCGGCGCCCCCGTGGCCGGGTACGCCTTCCCCGACGACGCCCGCGTGCTCAGCCTCGAGAACACCCGGGACCTGGTGCCGCTGCTCGACGGTGCGGCCAACGCGGGGAGCAGCGGCCACGTCACCGTCGTGGCCGACGCGGGCGAGCGCGGCGGTCCGGCCGGGGCGCACGGCTTCGCCGCCTACGCGGCCGTCGCCCGGGCCACGGACGCCAGCGCGGACCCCTCGGTGCGCGCGGCCGTGGCCTCGCTGCGCGCGGAGGGTTGGTTGTCGGGCGCCTCCCCGACGCGCAGGATGCTGGTGCAGGTGCTCCGGGAGCCGGGGTGAGTCACCCGCCCTGTCCCCCCGGGCCCGTGCGAGAGCCCTAGGACCCTTTTCGACACTTGTCGGAGAGAGGTACCTTGACATCAAGATTGTTTCCGTCGTCACATCGAGGTGATCTCCCCATGAAGGCCGTGGTCTTCGAGAAGTACAAGACGTTCCCCGTGCTCGCCGAGATCGAGAAGCCGACCCCCGGGCCGGGCGAGGTCCTGCTCAAGGTCGCCGGCGCCGGCGCGTGCCACTCCGACGTCGCCGTGTTCACCGACTTCAGCGAGGACTTCGGTCCGGCCCAGCTCAAGCCGTCCTTCGTCCTCGGCCACGAGAACGCGGGCTGGATCGAGGAGCTCGGCCCGGGGGTCTCGGGCCTGAGCAAGGGCGACGCGTTCCTGGTCTACGGCCCGATCGGCTGCGGCCACTGCAAGGCCTGCTCGCGCGGGCAGGACACCTACTGCGAGAACGCGGCGACCATGCCCTACCTCGCCTCCGGCCTCGGCCGCGACGGCGGCATGGCGGAGTACATGGTCGTCCCGGCCCGCAACCTCGTGCCGCTCGGCGACGCCGACCCCGTCGCCGCCGCGCCGCTGTCCGACGCGGGCCTCACGCCCTACCACGCGATCAAGAAGTCGCTGCCGCTCCTCACCCACGGGGACGCCTACGCCCTCGTCATCGGCCTGGGTGGTCTCGGCCAGATCGCCGTGCAGATCCTCTCGGCGCTCACCGGCGCGACGATCATCGCCACGGACACCAAGGAGGAGGCGATGAAGGCCGCCGAGGCCCGCGGCGCCGTGGTGGTCCCCGGCGGCGAGGGCCAGGCCGAGAAGATCCGCGAGATCACCGGCGGTCGCGGCGTGGACGCCGTCTTCGACCTCGTCGGCGCCGGGCCCACGATCGACGTGGCGATGAAGACCGTCGCCGCGCAGGGCCGCGTCACCGTCGTCGGCATCGCCGGCGGCAACTACGAGTGGAACTTCTACACGACCCCGTACGAGACCGAGCTGACCAACACCTACTGGGGCACCATCGAGGAGCTCCACGAGGTCGTCGCGCTCTACCGGGCCGGCAAGATCACCCCCGACGTCGAGGTGTACTCGCTCGACGACGCGCTCGAGGCGTACCAGAAGCTGGTGGACGGCACGCTCTCCGCGCGCGCCGTCGTGGCCCCGCACGGTCGCTGACGCGGACGGGCCGGCGCCCGCGTGGGGCTCAGCCCCGCGGGGCGCCGACCCGGGCGGCCCACAGCAGGCCGGCCAGGGCCACCGCTCGCAGTCTCCCGGCGCTGTGCACGACCAGGTAGCCGGTGAGCCCGCCGGACACGACGCCGCCCACGAGGGCACGGGCGACGGCGGGACGCAGGGCCGCCGGGAGCGAGGTGGACGGGCTCGAGGTGGGCACGGGGTCTCCTGGGGGTCGCTGGACGTTCCGTCACCTCAGGTACCCCGTCGGGCCGCCGCCGAGGCACCCGACCGGGTGATCGCTCGCCGCGGGTGGAGGCATGACCCGGGAAGGGGCCCGGGCACGAGCACCAACGCCGTGAACGGCAGGAGCCCCGGACCACGTCGTGGTCCGGGGCTCCTGCGTCTGCGGTGGCGGTGGGATTTGAACCCACGGTGGGTTTGACCCCACACATCATTTCGAGTGATGCACCTTCGGCCGCTCGGACACGCCACCGGGGAGAACATTACGGGAGAGCGCTCCGCGGGTGAAATCGCCCCCGCCGGTCGCACGTCGGGCCCGGGCGGCCGCGCCGCCCGACCCGAGGAGACCCGAGGAGACCCCCTCGCAGGGCCAGTCGGCACTGGCCTCCGCCGCCGATCCGGCCGGCGCCGAGGGCCCGGCTCGCAACGTCACCGCAACGGGCCCGCCCGCATCCTCGCCCCAACCAGATGAGACCGCGATCACACGTGATCGTGGCGGGGAGGCGTGTCCTGATGTTCACTGGTCCCATGACGGAGCAGTCTGGTGGCGAGGCCATGCGTGCCGACGTCGCCGAGTCGTGGCAGCGTTCCGCCGCTGCGGGCGTCCGCTCGGACGCCGTCGAGGTCCCCGTCCTCGTCTCGGACGCGGACCTGCGGAGCATGCGCGAGGCGCACCCGCTCAACCGCGTCTTCCCGCTCCTCGACGACGTCCTGGGCCAGGCCGTGCGCGAGTGCGACGCCGTGATGGCCGTCGGCGACGCCAGCGGCAACCTCCTGTGGGTGTGCGGGGCCTCCAGCAGCCTGCGCAAGGCCGAGTCGATCGGCTTCGTCGAGGGCAGCAACTGGGACGAGCGCCTGGCCGGCACCAACGCGCCCGGCCTGGCGCTGGCCACCGGCGCCCCGGCCACGGTCACCCGCCGCGAGCACTTCCGCTCCAGCGTCCAGCCCTGGTCCTGCGCCGCCGTGCCGATCCACGACCCCGGCACCTCGCAGCTGCTGGGGGTCCTCGACATCACGGGCGGCGACCAGGTCGTCGTCCCCCAGACCCTCGCCATGGTGCGCGCCGCCGCCCGCCTGGCCGAGGCCGAGCTCGCCCGCACCCAGCTCACGCGGCCGCAGGTCTCGTCCCAGCACGGGCTGCGCCTCATGATCGAGGCGCTCGGCCGCTCGGAGTCCCTGGTCTCCGTGGACGACGGCCGCGGCAGCGTGTCCACCCTGCGCCTGTCCCCGCGCCACAGCGAGATCCTCACCCTGCTGGCCGCGTCCCCCTCGGGCATGTCCGGCGACGAACTCTCCGTCCTGCTGTACGAGGACGACGGCGCCTCCTCCACCCTGCGCGCCGAGCTCAACCGCCTGCGCGGCCTGCTCGGTGACCAGCTGCTGCTGTCGCGGCCGTACCGGCTCGCGGCCGGCGTCTCCTCGGACTGGCTGGCCGTCGAGGCCCAGCTCGCCGCCGGCGACCTGCGGGGCGCCATGCGCTCCTACCGCGGCCCGATGCTCCCGCGCTCGAACGCGCCGGGGATCGTCCGCCTCCGCGACTCCCTCGCCCACTCGCTGCGGCACGCCCTGCTGCGCAGCAACGAGCCCGACCTGATGTCCACCTGGACCCGCTCCGCCTGGGGTCGCGACGACTACGAGATGTGGCTCGCCCAGCGGGCCGCCGTCGGCCGCACCTCGCCCGTCCTGCCGCTCATCGAGGGCCAGATCGCCCGGCTCGACGCCGAGCTGGGCTGAGGGAGCCGGGCGGTGGGCGTCGGGCCGGCACGGACCCGCGTGGACGTCACGCACACCCTGCGCCGAACGTCCCGCAACGTTCGGGCACCTCGACCCTGAACACCGCGCCTGACCTGGTACTTCACCGAGCAACGTCTGCGCAACCTGGCCCCTCGTAATATGTGACCGTCGTCACAGCCGACGACGAGAACCACTCTTGCGAGGAGCATCAGATGACCGTCTACGCAGTGCCCGGAGCCCCCGACTCCCTCGTGTCCGTCAAGAGCCGCTACGAGCACTTCATCGGCGGCGAGTGGGTGGCCCCGGTCAAGGGCCAGTACTTCGAGAACATCTCGCCGGTCAACGGCAAGCCGTTCACGGAGATCGCCCGCGGTACCGAGGAGGACATCGAGGCCGCTCTCGACGCCGCGCACGCCGTCGCCGACAAGTGGGGCAAGACCTCCACCACCGAGCGCGCGAACATCCTGCTGAAGATGGCCGACCGCATGGAGGCCAACCTCGAGGCCATCGCCGTCGCCGAGACCTGGGAGAACGGCAAGCCCGTCCGCGAGACGCTGGCCGCCGACATCCCGCTCGCCATCGACCACTTCCGCTACTTCGCCGGCGTCCTGCGTGCCCAGGAGGGCACCATCGGCGAGATCGACGAGAACACCGTCGCCTACCACTTCCACGAGCCGCTGGGCGTCGTCGGCCAGATCATCCCGTGGAACTTCCCGATCCTCATGGCCGTGTGGAAGCTCGCCCCGGCCCTCGCCGCCGGCAACTGCGTGGTGCTCAAGCCCGCCGAGCAGACCCCCTGGTCGATCCTCAAGGTCGTCGAGGTCATCGGCGACCTGCTCCCCGCCGGCGTGCTCAACGTCGTCAACGGCTTCGGCGTCGAGGCCGGCAAGCCGCTGGCCTCCAGCCCGCGCATCGCGAAGGTCGCCTTCACCGGTGAGACCACCACGGGCCGCCTGATCATGCAGTACGCCTCGCAGAACATCATCCCGGTCACCCTGGAGCTCGGCGGCAAGTCCCCGAACGTGTTCTTCGAGTCCGTGGCCGCCGAGCGCGACGCGTTCTACAACAAGGCCCAGGAGGGCTTCGCCCTCTTCGCGCTCAACCAGGGCGAGGTCTGCACCTGCCCGTCGCGCGCGCTGGTCCAGGAGTCCATCTACTCCGAGTTCATGTCCGACGCCGTGACCCGCGTCGAGAAGATCATCCAGGGCAACCCGCTCGACACGAACACGATGATCGGCGCCCAGGCGTCCAACGACCAGCTCGAGAAGATCCTCTCCTACATCCAGATCGGCAAGGACGAGGGCGCCAAGCTCCTCACCGGTGGCGAGCGGAACGTGCTCGACGGCGACCTGGCCGAGGGCTACTACGTCACGCCGACCATCTTCGAGGGCAACAACTCGATGCGGATCTTCCAGGAGGAGATCTTCGGCCCCGTGGTGTCGGTGACCGCGTTCTCCGACGAGGCCGACGCCCTCAAGATCGCCAACGACACCCTGTACGGCCTCGGCGCCGGCGTCTGGTCGCGCGACGGTTCCCAGGCCTTCCGCGCCGGCAAGGAGATCAAGGCCGGCCGCGTCTGGACGAACTGCTACCACGCCTACCCGGCCCACGCCGCGTTCGGTGGCTACAAGCAGTCCGGCATCGGCCGCGAGACCCACAAGATGATGCTCGACCACTACCAGCAGACGAAGAACCTCCTCGTCAGCTACTCGCCGGACGCGCTCGGCTTCTTCTGAGCCGCAGCCCCCTGATCGTGGGGCCGTGCGCCTCGGCAGGTCGCCCCGACCGACGCCGGAGCGTGCGGCCCCACGCCCGTTCCACCAGCAGCACCCCCAGCAGCACAGGGTCCTCACCGGGACCCGCCCCACGCGAGAAGAGGCACCAGGCATGACGACGGAGCACAGCACCCTCGACATGGTCGACGTGACCCCCGAGGCCGCGGAGCTCGTCCGCAGCCTCACCGAGCAGCACGGACCGGTGATGTTCCACCAGTCCGGCGGCTGCTGCGACGGCTCGGCGCCGATGTGCTACCCGGACGGCGACTTCATGCTCGGCGGCTCGGACATCCACATCGGCGACCTGGACGTGGGCCTGGAGCGCCACGTCCCCGTCTGGATGTCGAAGGCCCAGTACCAGTACTGGTCCCACACCCACCTCACCATCGACGTGGTGAAGGGCCGCGGGGCGGGCTTCTCGCTCGAGGCACCCCACGGCGTCCGGTTCCTCATCCGCTCGCGCCTCATGACCGACGAGGAGGCGCTGCGCGTGCACGGCTGAGCCGCGCGGCGCCTCCTTCGTCACTCCGCACGGCGGGGTCGGAGCGGGCCCAGCCGCGGGAGCGGAGGAACGACGAGGCCCCCGAGGACGATCTCCTCGGGGGCCTCGTCGCGTGCCCGGGGCCGGGCACGCGAGGCTGGGTGTCGCCTGACGTCAGGCGGGGACGGCGTCCCGGGCCTGGGCCGGCGGGGCGGCGATCCGCAGCGACTGGGCGGTCTGCGTCATGATCTCGTGCGCGCGCACCGGGTCCTCCGAGAGGCGGGTGCCGTGCGAGGGGATCATCGCGTCCAGCGTCGGCTGCCAGGACTCCCACCGGTCGGGGAAGCAGCGCTCGAGCACCTTGAGCATGATCGGCGCCGCCGTCGAGGCACCCGGAGAGGCACCGAGCAGACCGGCGATGGAGCCGTCGGAGGACGTGATCACCTCGGTGCCGAACTGGAGCACGGCACCCTTGCCGGGGACGTTCTTGACGACCTGGACGCGCTGACCGGCCGTGATGAGCTCCCAGTCCTCGGCCTGCGCGGCCGGGACGAAGGCGCGCAGCTCGGAGAGCTTCTTGCGACGACCCGCGAGCACCTCCTTGACCAGGTAGACCAGGAGGGAGAGGTTGCGGAGACCGACCTGGATCATCGGCCACACGTTGTGCGGGCGGATCGACCGGACGAGGTCGAGGTTCGAGCCCTCCTTGAGGAAGCGCGGCGACCAGCCGGCGTAGGGGCCGAACATGATGGACGGCTGGCCGTCCACGACGCGGGTGTCGAGGTGGGGCACCGACATCGGCGGGGCACCGACGGCCGCCTTGCCGTAGACCTTGGCGTGGTGCTCGGCGACGAGCGCGGGGTTCGTGGTGCGCAGGAACTGGCCGGAGACCGGGAAGCCGCCGAAGCCCTTGATCTCCTCGATGCCCGAGCCCTGGAGCAGCTTGAGCGCGTAGCCGCCCGCACCCACGAAGACGAAGCGCGCCCGGTGGGTGACGCTCTCGCCGCCGTCCGTCGGGCGGGTGACGACGTCCCAGAGACCGTCCTCGCCGCGGGTGACCGAGCGGACCTCGGTGCCGAGGTCGAGGGCGACGCCCTGGTCGACCAGCGCGGAGGTGAGGTGGCGCGTGAGGGAGCCGAAGTCGACGTCCGTGCCGGCGTCGGACCACGTGGCCGCGACCGGGACCGCGTCCTGCCGGCCCTCGATGAGCGCGGGGGCCCAGGAGGCGATGGTGGCGCGGTCCTCGGAGTACTGCATGCCGACGAACAGCGGGTGCTCGCGCAGGGCCTCCCAGCGGGTGCGCAGGTAGGCGACGTTCTCCTCGCCCCACACGAAGCTCATGTGCGGGGTGGGGTGGATGAACGAGGTCGGCTCGGGCAGGCGCCCGGACTCGACCAGGAAGGACCACAGCTGCCGCGAGACCTGGAACTGCTCGTTGACGTCGACGGCCTTGTCGATGTCGACGGAGCCGTCCGCGTTCTGCGGGGTGTAGTTGAGCTCGCACAGGGCGGCGTGCCCCGTGCCAGCGTTGTTCCAGGCGTCCGAGCTCTCCAGCGCGACGGCGTCGAGACGCTCGACCACGCGGATGGACCAGCTCGGCTCCACCTGCCGCAGCAGGGTGCCCAGCGTGGCGCTCATGATGCCGCCACCGATGAGAACGACGTCCGATACCTCAGCCATGCGTCTATTACCGGAGAGGGGGTCGCACGCCCCGACACCGGGGGGTCAGATGACCCCCGAAAATGTGCAGCAAGTCTCACCTGCGGGTTTGTCAACTACCCGACAGGTGTGATCGGACGCCTGTGTTCGTTCGTACACCGTACATCGGCGGTCGCCAGCCGGACGGCGGAACCCGCTGCCCCGGCGGTGTGACGTCGCCCTCCCCGGGGAGCCGGGGACGCGAACGGGCGCCCTCCCCGACCCGCTCCCGGGGTCGGCGAGGGCGCCCGTGGCGCCGCGAGGGGCGGCGCTGCGCCCGCCCGGGGACCAAGCCGGGCGGGCACGGGTGCGAGGGCGGGCTCAGCGAGCCGCCCAGGCCTCCAGGGTGGCGCGCGCGCCGTGCTCGTGGAGGCTGCGCAGCGCACGCAGGTAGGGCTGCGTGAAGCGCTCGTCGTCGACCAGGTCACCGAACAGCGCCGGGTCGCGCAGGAACGCCAGCTCGTCCTCGCCCTGCTGGGCGGCGCGAGCCATGACGGCGTCCTTGCGCCGGTCGACCACGTCGATCGGCTCCCCCGCCTCGTCCACGCCCTCGGCGTAGCGGGCCCACGACGCGACGACCAGTGCCGCCTCGTCGACCGCCCCGTCGGCGGCGAGCCGCTCCTTGATCACGGGGACGAGCCACTTCGGGATGCGGTCGGAGGACTCCGCGCACAGGCGGGCCAGCGTGTCGCGGACCTCGGGGTTCGCGAAGCGCTCGACCAGCTTGAGCCGGTAGGCGCCCAGGTCGACGCCCGGCACCTCGGCCAGCGTCGGGGTGCCCTCGTTCGTCATGTAGCGCAGCAGGAAGTCGACGAACAGCGGGTCGCTGCACACCTCGTGGGCGTACCGGTAGCCGGCGAGGTAGCCGACGTAGGTGAGGGCCTGGTGGGAGGCGTTGAGCAGGCGCAGCTTCATCAGCTCGTAGGGGACGACGTCCTCCACGACCTGCACGCCGACCTCCTCGAACGCCGGGCGGCCCAGCGGGAAGTGGTCCTCCAGCGCCCACTGCGTGAACGGCTCGCAGACGACGGGCCAGCCGTCGGCCACGTCGAACCGCTCCGCCAGCGCGTCCCGGTCCGCGTCGGTGGTGACGGGGGTGATCCGGTCGACCATCGAGTTGGGGAACGCGACCTCGGCCTCGATCCAGGCACCGAGGTCGGCGTCGCGCAGCGCCGCGAACGAGGTGATCATCTTCTTGGCCACGTCGCCGTTGCCCTGGATGTTGTCGCAGCTCATCACGGTGAACGGGGCGGTGCCGGCCGCGCGCCGGCGGGCCAGCGCCTCGACGATGAAGCCGAAGGCGGTGACCGGCAGCTCCGCGCCGCCGACCGGCACCCCGAGGTCGTGCTGGATGCCGGCGTCGTCGGCGTCGAACTCACCGGTGACCTGGTTGACGTGGTAGCCGCCCTCGGTCACGGTCAGCGACACGATCCGCGTGCTGGGCGCGGCCATCAGCTCGACCACCTCGGCACCCCGGGTGGTGGCGTGCAGGAAGTCGACGATCGAGCCGATCACCCGGGGCTCGAGCGAGCCGTCGGGGTGCTTGACGACCAGCGTGTACAGCCCGTCCTGGGCGGCCATGACCTCGGCCATCCGGGCGTCGCCGGGCATGACGCCGACACCGGTGATGCCCCAGTCGAGGGCCTGGCCGGCCTCCATCAGCCGGTCCAGGTACATCGCCTGGTGCGCCCGGTGGAAGCCACCGACACCGATGTGCACGATGCCGGTCGTCACCGCGGAGCGGTCGTAGGAGGGGACGGGGACGTGGGCGGCCACCTCGGGGAGGGTGGCGCCGGACAGGCGGACGGTCACTTGACGGCTCCCAGGGAGAGACCGCGGACCAGCTTGTCCTGGGCCGCGAAACCGGCGATGAGGACGGGCAGCGAGACGAGCGTGGAGGCGGCGCACAGCTTCGCCAGGAAGAGGCCCTGGCTGGAGATGAAGCCGACGAGGAACACCGGGGCGGTGGCCGACACGGTCGCGGTCAGGTTCACCGCGAACATGAACTCGTTCCAGCTGAAGATGAAGCAGATCAGCGCGGTGGCCGCCAGGCCGGGGCTGATCATCGGGGTGACGATGCTCCACATGGTGCGCAGGAAGCCCGCGCCGTCCACCTGCGCCGCCTCGAGCACCTCGGACGGGATCTCCGCGAGGAAGCTCTGCATCATCCAGACGGCGATGGGCATGTTCATCGCGGTGTAGAGGATGACCAGCGTGTAGATGTTGTCGAGCATCCCGGCCTGCTTGACGATCAGGTAGATCGGCAGGAGGCCCGCGATGGGCGGCAGGAACTTGGTGGACAGGAAGAAGAACATCGCGTCGGTCCACTTCTCGACCTTGCGGATCGAGAGCGCGTAGGCGGCCGGGACGGCGAGCAGCAGCACCAGCACGGTGGAGATGACGCTGGCCATGAGCGAGTTCAGCAGGTACACGCCCGCCCCGCGGTCGAAGACCGACAGGTAGTTGTCGAAGCTCAGCGGCGCGAAGATCGACGGCGGGTTCGTGGCCGCGTCCACCTCCTGGTGCAGGGACGTGAGGACCATCCACCCCACGGGGGCGAAGAACAGCAGGGTCAGCACCCAGGTGAGCAGGCCCCAGCGCCACGAGGCGCGCTCGGGGTCGGCGCTGCGGGGCGGCTTCTTGCCGGCGTAGCGCTTGGCGGGGGCGGAGGTGGTCGGCGTGGTCACGGTGCTCATCAGCGGTGCTCCTCCTCGAACAGGGACGAGATCACGCGGAGCGCGAAGGTCGCCACGACGATGGTGCCGATCACGACCACGACGCCGGCCGCGGCCGCCTCGCCGTACTCGTACTTGCGGAACATCGTCAGGTAGATCTCGTAGGGCAGGTTGGTGGTCGCGGAGCCGGGGCCACCCTGGGTGATGGTGAAGATCGCGTCGAACGTCTGCAGGACGTAGATCGTGCCCAGCAGCACGGACAGCTCGATGTAGCGGCGCAGGTGCGGCAGCGTGATGAACCGGAAGATCTGGAAGCCGGACGCCCGGTCGAGGCGCGCTGCCTCGAGGATGTCGGTCGGCTGGGACTGCAGGCCGGCGAGCAGGATCAGCATCATGAACGGCGTCCACTGCCACACGAGGGCGGCGACCACGGCGGCCATGGGGGTGCCGGAGACGTAGTCGATCACCGGACCCTCCTCGGCGCCGAAGAGCTGCCAGAGCCAGTTGAGGACGCCGTTGAACAGGCCGTAGTCCGGGTTGTAGAGCGCGTGCTTCCACAGCAGCGCCGAGGCCACGGGCATCACGAGGAACGGCGCGATGAGCAGCGTGCGGGCCAGGCCGCGGCCGAGGAACTTGCGGTCGAGCAGGACGGCGAGCAGGAGGCCGAGCAGCATCGAGATGACCACGACGGAGGTGGTCAGCACGATGGTGTTGACCACGGCGTCGCGCAGCCGGGAGTCGGTGAAGACGGTGACGTAGTTGTCGAGCCCGGCGAACGAGGTGAAGTTCCCCATCCCGAGGAAGTTCTTGTCACCGGGGCGCAGGACGTTCCAGTTGAGCGTGGAGATCGCGATCGTGAGCAGGAACGGCAGCTGCGTCACGACGATGGTGAAGATCAGGGCCGGCAGCAGCGGGCCGCGGCGCGACCAGCGCTCGCGGGACGAGAGCCGCCGCGCCGGCGGAGCCGGCGGGGCAGAGGCCTCAGGGGCCTCGGGCTGGGCGGTGGTGGTCATCGGGGTGCTTCCTCCCGGGGAGCGCGGGCGGACGGATGGGTCGGGACGCGCCCGCGGGGCGGACGCGTGGGACGGCCCGGGTGCAGCGGAGGGGAACCACCGCACCCGGGCCGGTCAGAGGGTGTTGCTCAGTGACGGGAGCCGGGTCTCGGCGCCGGGGTCACTGGTAGTTGGCAGCCACGTCCTCGGCCAGCTTCTGGCCGTTGTCCAGGGCGTCCTCCACGGTGCCGTCGCCGGCGATGACCGCGGAGATGTCCTGGGAGACCTTGGTGCCGAGGTCGGCGAACTCCGGGATGTCGACGAACTGCACGCCGACGGTCGGGCGGGGCTGGACGCCCGGGCTGACCGGGTCGGCCTCCTCGATCGACTTCAGGGTGATCGGGCCGAAGTCACCGGCGGCGTCGGCGTACTCCGGGATGGAGTAGGTCGACTCACGCTTGCCGGCGGGGACGCGGGACCAGCCCAGCTTCTCGCCCACGAGCTGCTCGTAGTCCGACGAGGTGGCCCACTTCATGAACTCGGCCGCGGCGTCGGCGTTCTGGGTGGTCTCGGGCATCGCCCACGACCAGGTCCACAGCCAGCCCGAGGAGTCGGTCTCCTTGACCGGGGCGTAGGCGTAGCCGATCTTGCCGGCCACGCCGGAGACGCTGGGGTCCTCGAGGGAGCCGGCGGCCGAGGTGGCGTCGTACCACATGGCGACCTTGCTCTGGCTCATCGCGTTGAGGCACTCGGTGAAGCCCGCCTGCGAGGCGCCGGCCTCGCCGTGCTTCTTGATCAGGTCGACGTAGAAGTTGACGGCCTCGGTGAACTCGGGGGAGTTCACCTTCGGGGTCCAGTCCTCCTCGAACCAGGTGCCGCCGAACGTGTTCACGACCGTGGTGAGCGGCGCGAACATCTCGCCCCAGCCCGGGAGGCCGCGCAGGCAGATGCCCTTCATGCCCTTCTCGGCACCGTCGACCTTGGCGGCGATGGTGGCGACCTCGTCCCAGGTGGGACGCTCCGGCATGGTGAGGCCCTCCTTCTCCAGCACGTCCTTGCGGTACATGAGGAAGGAGGACTCGCCGTAGAACGGCAGCGCGTAGAGCGAGTCGTCGTAGGACAGGGACTCGACCATCGGCTCGAGCAGGTCGTCCGCGTTGTAGTCGGAGTCGTCGTCGACGTAGGAGTCGAGGGGCTGCAGCCAGCCGTTCTGGGCCCAGATCGGGACCTCGTAGGCGCCGACGGAGACGACGTCGTACTGGCCGGCCTGGGTCGCCACGTCCTGGGTGACCTTGTCGCGCAGCTCGTTCTCGGGAAGGATCGTGTAGTTGACCGTGATGCCGGTGTCGGCCGTGAACGAGTCCTCGGTCAGCTGCTCGATGTCCTGCATCTGCGGGTTGCCGACCATGATGACGTTGATCTCCGAGGAGCCCTCGTCACCCGCGCTGCCGCCGCCACCGGCGCCGGCGCATGCCGTCAGGGTCAGGCTGCCCGCCAGCCCGGCCACGGCCAGGGTGGCGATCCTCTTCTTTGAGTTGCCCACTTCGTTCACCTCTCGTCGGACGGGGCTGTACCGGGCGCAGGGCGCGACCGGCTGGCTGACCGTCGTGCCACGGTCAGCCATCAGGGGTGGTGCGGATGGCGCTAGACGCGCACCACCTGCGGCCCGAGCGCGGCGTACCTCTGCGCCTCGCTCGAGCTGAGGCCGGTGTCAGTCACCAGGGCCTCGAAGTCCGTGATGCGGGCGAAGCGACTGAAGCTCGAGACCCCGAACTTCTTGCTCAGCCCCACGAACACGCGCCGGCGTGAGCGCTGGACCACGAGGTTCTTCACCGCGGCGACCGCTGGGTCGGGCGTGGTGAGGCCGTGGTCGCGGCTCACTCCGTTGGCGCCGAGGAAGGCCAGGTCGATGACCAGGCCGTCCAGCATCTGGGTCGCCCAGTGGTCGACGGTCGCCATCGTGCGCGACCGGACTCGACCACCGAGCAGGAGGACGGTGACCTCGGCCTGCTTGGCCAGCGCGTGCGCCGTCAGCAGGGAGGAGGTCACCACCGTGATGGGTGACTCGGGGACGAGTGCCTCGGCGACGAACTGGGGCGTGACCCCCTCGTCGACGTAGACGGTCTCGGCGCCGCGCAGACGCTCGGCCGCCGCGGCGGCGATCCGCCGCTTCTCGATCACCTGGGAGGTGGCCCGCTGGACCACGTCCGTCTCGTAGCCGGCGCTCTCGACGGGGAAGGCCCCGCCGTGGACCCGCTGGACCACGCCGCGGTCGGCGAGGTGGCGCAGGTCGCGACGGACGGTCTCCGGCGCGACGCCGAGCTCCTGGGCGAGGACGGCGACGTCGACGCGACCCTCGGCACGGGCTCGGGCCAGGATCTCCCGCTGTCGTGCGACTGCCTCGTGCATGGTCACCTCCTCCGCCGGCGCCGCCGGTCCCCGGGGCGGCGCGGGTGCGCCGTCGTGGTCAGGTCGGGCGAGCCCGCCGAACGGGCCGCCCGGACGCCGCCCGCCCGGTCATCCCGGTACGAGTGATCGGCGTCACTGAGAGAAGTATGAGTGTGACCTGAGACATAAGCCAGTCCGAGCAAGCGCTCCTCGATGCCCGAGTGGTGACTGTTTGAAACACAGGTCCAGCACAGGCGAGCGTAAAGAACTGGTACGGACCACGCCCGGTTCGCCCGCGTCCGGCTCCGATCCTGCCCGAACGGTCATGCCCGGCCGGGCAGGAGGACCCAAAACCGAGTGACCACTCGGTTACCGGTCGGGCGCGAAGGTCCCGGACGGGCCGGGGTGCTGCCCGGGCGGGCGGCCCGGGCAGCAGCGGCGTCAGACCCAGCTGTTGTCGACGTCGAACGCCGTGGCCACGCTCTGCAGCTCGGCGCGGGCGAGGCCCTCGGCCGGGCGACCGGCGACGAGGTCCATGTACTCGTACCGGGCACCGGTCTCGGCGTACTCCACCCGGTCCACGGCGCGCGTGGCCGACAGGTCGGAGCGCGCCATCACGCCGTGCTTGCTCCACAGGACGATCTCGTGGGTCCGCAGGCCCTCGACGTTCGCCGCCATCATCTCGGGCGAGCCGGGGACCAGGAACGGGAGCACGCCCACGCCCTGGGGCAGCGCCACCACGGCCTCCGGCTCCCAGCGCAGGATGCGCCGGTTGAAGGTGAGCGTCTCGCGGTAGTCAGCGATGTGGCTCAGGTAGGTCAGGTGCGGGGGCTGCGCGTGGACGACGGCCTGGAACGTGATCCCGCGGCTCGCGACCTGGTCCTGGTGGACCGCGAGGTGGGAGTTGAACTCGCTCGTCAGCCGCTCGAAGAGCCGGCGCGGGGAGGTGTGCAGCGTGCCCTTCTCACCGCCCTCGTGGACGGTCACGGCGCCGACGGAGGCCTCCGGGTCGTCCTGGATCTGGCGCAGCCGCCGGCCCGAGCCCGTCACCAGCAGCGTCCGCCCCGCGAGTGCCGGCGCCGGGACGGGGAGCACGATCTCCTCCGTCAGCGGGAAGCGCCGCCTGACCTCCACGTCCCAGCCGAGGTAGAGCGAGATGTTGCCCGCCCCGGCCTCGCTGGCGTCGATCTCGCAGATCCGCGCCCCGGCGACCCCCATCGAGGTGAGGAGCTCGGTGAGGTCCGGGTACGGCTCGGTCATGGGCATGGCGGCACTGCCTTCCTGATGGGTTCTAGTCGTCGATCACGACACCGGTCCGACCGTGTCGGCCGCGACCAGCAGCACATGGAGCGTCCGGGGCCCGTGCACGCCCTCGACGCGGTCCAGCTCGATGTCGCTGGTCGCGGAGGGGCCGCTGATCCAGGTCAGCGGGGCGCCTGCGGACACCGCGCCCGCGAGCCGGGCGACGGCCTCGGGGACGTCCGCCACGACCTGGTCGGCGCGGACGACGCACACGTGCCGGTCCGGCACGAGGCTGAGCGCCCGGCGACCCTGGCCGGCGGAGTGGTCCAGGACGATGGTGCCGGTCTCGGCCACGCCGACCGCGGCCAGCGTGACGACCGCGTCGACGGCGTCCAGCTCGGCGGCGGTCAGCGGTCCGTCGTCCTCGGTGACGGCCACCGGCACGGCGGCGGCGAGCTCGGCGGGCAGCCCGGCCGGCACGACCACGCGCTGGCCCGGCTCGAACAGCGTGGCCAGGTGCGCGGCCAGCCCCTCGGCGTCCACCTGCTCGACCACGGCCTTGTAGTCCTCCACCCGCTCGACGAAGACGTCGAGGACGTGGCCCTCCGGCGCGGCCGAGAGGGCCGAGGTGATCGGCGGGACGACCGGCTCGGGGGTGGGCGTGACGTCGGCCAGGGCGCTGCGCACCCGGCCCAGGACGGCTTCGCGGGCGGCGCTCATCGGGTCTCCCCCTCGGTGGTCGTGCTGGACGGGGTGGCCGTGCTGTCGGGGCGGGTGCCGCCGTCCGTCCTGGCCCACCACTGGCGGAAGGACTCCGCGGGCGGGGCGGGCAGGTCGCGCGCGCCCGTCCAGGCCACGGCCGGGCCGGCGAGCCGACCGGCGGTGGGGCGTCCACCCGGGAAGGCGGACTTCGAGAGCCGGCCGAGGACGCGACCCGAGAGGCCCGAGGCCTTCTCCACGAGCCCGAGGCGGGAGGCGTCGCTGAACGCCCACGCCGCGCCCTTCATCGCCACGGCCTCGGCCTTGGGCGGGAAGTCGCCGCGGTGGCCGTCGACCACCTTCGTGCGCAGGTGCACCAGGACCTCGGGAATGTCGATGCGCACCGGGCAGGCCTCGAAGCACGCCCCGCAGAGCGAGGAGGCGTACGGCAGGGAGTCGGTCTGCTTCTCGCCCGTGCCCTTGAGCAGCGGGTTCAGGATCGCGCCGATGGGGCCGGGGTAGACCGAGCCGTAGGCGTGGCCGCCGGCGCGCTCGTAGACCGGGCAGACGTTGAGGCAGGCCGAGCAACGGATGCAGCGCAGCGCCTGGCGGCCGACCTGGTCGGCCAGCGCGTTGGTCCGGCCGTTGTCGAGCAGGACGACGTGCACCTCCTGCGGCCCGTCGCCGGGCGTGACGCCCGACCATGTCGAGGTGTACGGGTTCATCCGCTCGCCGGTGGAGGAGCGCGGCAGCAGGCGCAGCAGCGGGTCGAGCTCGGCGAAGGTCGGGACGACCTTCTCGATGCCCACCACGCTCACGAGCACCTCGGGCAGCGTCAGGCACATGCGGCCGTTGCCCTCGGACTCGACGACGACCAGGGTGCCGGTCTCGGCGACGGCGAAGTTGGCGCCCGAGACGCCGACCTTGGCGCGGAGGAACTTCTCGCGCAGGTGCTCGCGCGCGGCGGCGGCGAGGACCTTCGGCTCGTCGGTGAGGTCGGCGGGCGCGGGGCGACCGACGTCCTTCATCCGGCGCAGGAAGATCTCGCGGACCTCGGCCCGGTTGCGGTGGATCGCGGGCACGAGGATGTGGCTGGGCAGGTCGTCGGCGAGCTGGACGATCAGCTCGGCGAGGTCGGTCTCCCAGGCGGCGATGCCCTCGGCCTCGAGCGCCTCGTTGAGGCCGATCTCCTGGGTCACCATCGACTTGACCTTGACCACCTCGTCAGCGCCGTGGCTCTTCGCCACGCGCGCGACGATCGCGTTCGCCTCGGCCGCGTCGCGCGCCCAGTGGACGACGGCGCCGGCCTTCGTCAGCGACTCCTCGAGGAGCTCGAGCTGGCCGGCCAGGTCGTCGAGCGCGCGCTGCTTCACGGCGGCGCCGGCGAGGCGGAGGTCCTCCCAGCCGCCGGGGGCGCCGGCGGCGTGGGCAGCCTCGACCTCGTCGACGAGCTTGGCCCGCTTGGCCCGGATGACGCCGGTGGCGTGGGCGAGGTTGTGCCGCAGCTGGGTGTCGCCGAGGGCGGCGCGTGCCGCGGTCGGGAAGACGGGCATGCCGACGAAGGTGCCGCTCATCGGGCGCTCCCCTCGTGGCTCGCGGTGGACGCCCCGGCCGGCTCGTCCTCCGTGCTGGCGAGGATCTCGGCCAGGTGCATCACCCGGACGCCGGCCTGCTGGCGCGAGAGCGTGCCGCCGATGTGCATGAGGCAGGAGTTGTCGCCCGCGACCAGCACCTCGGCGCCGGTCTCGCGGACGTGCCGCGCCTTGTCGGAGCCCATCGCCACCGAGGTGTCGCTGTTCTTGACGGCGAAGGTGCCGCCGAAGCCGCAGCACTGCTCGGCCGCGGGCAGCTCGCGCAGGCGCAGGCCCCGGACGTTCTCCAGCAGGCGGCGGGGGCGGTCGCCCACGCCCAGCATCCGCAGGGAGTGGCAGGTGGGGTGGTAGGTGACCGTGTGCGGGAAGTAGGCCCCCACGTCCGTCACGCCCAGCACGTCGACCAGGAACTCGGAGAGCTCGTAGGTCTTCGGGGACGTCTCGGCGACCGCCTTCACCAGCGCCGGGTCGCCGGAGCGCTCGGCGACCATCCCGTGCTGGTGCCGGGCGCAGCCCGCGCAGGAGCCGGACGGCGTGATGATCGCGTCGTAGCCGGCGAACGCCTCGGTGAAGGTGCGGACGACCGGCACCGCCTCGTCCAGGTAGCCGGTGTTGACCATCGGCTGGGAGCAGCAGGTCTGCGAGGCCGGGAACTCGACGTCCACCCCCAGGCGGCGCAGCAGCCGCACGACCGCCTTCCCGGTGTCCGGGAACATCGCGTCGTTGATGCACGTGACCATGAGGGCGACCCGCACGGCACTCCTCCCTCCGCCCGGCGCCCCTCGGGCTCCGGTGCGTCTACGCTAGCGCTGATTGAAACGTTTTAATCAGGGTCGAAGGTTAGGTGAGGGCGGTCACACGGGTCAAGCCGCCCGCGCGCACCGCCGGCCCTCCCGACGGACCCCGGCGGGCGCTCCTCCGCGCCCGGTGTCGAACCTACTGCGGCGCGCTGGGCCTCGGCAGGTGTCTCAGGCCGGCGCCTCAGAGCAGACCGAGGCGCTCGAGGTAGCCGTTGGCGAACCGGCCGTCCGGGTCGAGGGCGCGCCGCTGGGCGATCCAGTCCTCCGTATGCTCCCAGAGCCCCAGGTCGACGGGGCGGGTGAACGTCTTGCCCCAGTGGGCGCGCGGCGTGAACGGCGCCAGGGCCTGCTCGACCGCCCGGACGGCGTCCATCCGCGCCGCGACGTTGCGCCAGGTGAAGTGGAAGGCCAGCGAGGCCCGCCCGGCCGAGCCGGAGAGCCAGATGTCGTCCGCGGCGATGGTCCGCAGCTCGGAGACCGCCATCGCCTCGGCGAAGACCGCCGGCGCCGCGTCCACCGCGGCGCGGAGGGCGGCCACCGCGCCGACGGCGTGCTCGAGCGGGACGAACCACTCGGACTGGTCCTCGTCGCCGAAGCTCGGGTCGCCGTCGGGCGGGAAGTGCGGCAGGCGGGTGAACCAGGGGCCGGGCGTGCCGCGGGGCGTGAGGTGCTCGCTGGCGCCGAGCATCGCCGACGGGGCCTCGCCCGGCTGGGGCCTGCCCAGCAGCGCCTCGACCTCCTCGGCAGGGCGTCGGTCGTCGGTGCGGTGCTTGACCACCACGTCGCCGACCGTGCCCCCGGGCTCGTCGACCCAGCGGGTGAAGACGCTGACGCTGTAGCCGGTCGCCATGACGGCGAGCGGGTCGGCGAGGAGCCGCTCCCACGGCAGGCCGGGGTGGATGTCCTGCACGACGTCGAAGGTCGGCACCAGGGCGAGCTCGAGCTCGGCCACCACGCCCTTGGCGCCGAGGCCGACCACCATGCCCTCGAAGCCGGGCTCGCCCCGACGGACGGTGAGCAGGTCGCCGTCCGGCAGGACGACCGTGAGGGCCGCGACCGCCGAGGCGGCGATGCGGTTGCCCGTGCCGGAGCCGTGGGTGCCGGTGGACACCGCGCCGGCGACGCTGATGTGCGGCAGCGAGCCGGTGTTGGGCAGCGCCCACCCGGCGGCGTGGATGGCGGGCAGCGCGTCGACGTAGCGCGCACCGCCCCCGACGAGCGCCGTGCCCGCCGCGGCGTCCACCGAGACGTGGTCGAGGTGGCGCAGCGAGACCTGCGTACCGGGGGTGTCGACGCCGTCGTTGAACGAGTGGCCGGTGCCCAGCACCCGGATCCGGTCGGCCCCGGCGACCACGCGGCGGAGCTCCTCGAGGTCCGCGGGCGCCGAGAACGAGCCCCGCGCGTAGGTGTGGTTGCCCGCCCAATTGCGTGCCGGACCGCCGTCCGCCGCCACCGTCATGCCCGCCTCCTCGCGCCGCCCCGGTGGCGGTGCTCACAGGGTAGGTCGGTCCTCGTGCCCACGAGGACCGAGGGCGGGAGCGGGCGCGGGCTCAGGCGGGTGTGGGCGTCTGTGGTGCCCGTTCGGTCCTCGTGGCGGCGAGGACTGAGCTGTTGGGCGGCGGGTGGGTGCGGTTCGGTCCTCGTGTCGATGAGGACCGAACGGCTTGGCGGCCGGTCGGTGCGGTTCGGTCCTCGTGCCGACGAGGACCGAACGGTCGGCGGCCGGTCGGTGCGGTTCAGTCCTGGTGGCCACGAGGACCGAAGGCGGGAGCGGACGCGGTCGCAGGCGGGCGCAGCAGGGCGTGGCGCCCCTTCGGTCCTCGTGCCGACGAGGACCGAACGAGGGCACCGGTGGGCGCGGGGGACGGTCCTCGTGGCCACGAGGACCGAACGCCACCCAGCCGCCCCGGGGCAGCCCCGGGCAGCGGCAGCCCCGGGGCAGCCCCACCGGCCACCAAACCCGTCAGCGCGGGAGACGCGCCTCGGCAGCGTCCCAGTCGAGCGCGGCGGACGGCTCGAAACGACCCAGCTCGTGGGTGCGCCGCAGCAGCGCACGCATGGCGGGCAGGTCGGGCAGGTCGACGCCGAGGGCCCGGCCCTGCACCAGGACGTTGCCGAGCGCCGCGGCCTCACCGGGGCCGGCGAGCACGGGCACCCCGCAGGCGTCGGCGGTGAGCTGGCACAGGAGGCTGTTGTGCGACCCGCCGCCGACCACGTGGACGACCGAGAAGTCCCGGCCCGCCAGCCGGGCGGCGGTCCGCAGGTGGCGACGGTAGGCCAGGGCGAGCGAGTCGAGGATCGTCCGGGCGATCTCCACCGGCGTGGACGGGACGGGCTCCCCCGCCTCCTCGGCCAGGCGCTGCACGCGGGCCGGCATGTCGCCCGGCGGGAGCAGGCGCGGGTCGTTGATGTCGACGACGGTGCGCAGCGGCTCCGCGTCGGCCGCGGCGGCCAGCAGCGTGGCCAGGTCGGTGCCGGGCACCCCGCGCTCCGCCCAGCGCTTCTGCGACTCCGAGAGCACCCAGAGCCCCATCACGTTCTTGAGGAACCGGACGGTGCCGTCGACGCCGCCCTCGTTGGTGAAGTCGGCGAGGCGGGCCTCCTCGGTGAGCACCGGCTCCGGCAGCTCGAGGCCGACCAGCGACCAGGTGCCCGACGAGACGTAGGCGAAGTCCTCGTTCGCGGCGGGCACGCCGACGACGGCCGAGGCGGTGTCGTGCGAGCCCACGGCCACGACGGGCACCTGCGCACCCTCGGGCAGCCCGATGGCCTCCGCGATGGCGGGGAGCAGGTGGCCGACGACCGACCCCGGGTCCCGCAGGGGCGGCAGGACGCCGGCCCGCAGGCCGGCCTTCTCGACCAGCTCGGTCGCCCACTCACCGGTGGTGGCGTCGTAGAGCTGGGTGGTGGAGGCGTTGGTCCGCTCCGCGCCGACCTCGCCCGTGAGCCAGTAGCCCAGCAGGTCGGGCAGCATGAGCAGGGTCTCGGCCTGCTCCAGCGCGGCGGTGCCTCGGGCGGCCACGAGCTGCCACAGCGTGTTGAACTGGAGCTGCTGGAGCCCGGTGGTCGCGTAGAGCCCGGCGGCGTCGAACCCGGAGCCCGGGTCGGCGAGCGCCTGCTCGGCCACGCCGTCGGTGCGGCTGTCGCGGTAGGTGTACGGGTTGCCGAGGAGCCGGCCGTCACGGTCGAGCAGGCCGTAGTCGACCGCCCAGGAGTCGATGCCGACGGCGTCCAGGCGTCCGGTCGCCACGACCTTGGTGAGACCGGCGAGGATCTCGCGGTGGATGCCCAGCACGTCCCAGAACAGCCCGTCGTGGGCCCGCACCCCGCCGTTGGGGAAGCGGTGGACCTCCTCCAGGTGCAGCGTCGTCGGGGAGACGGTGGCGACCATGATCCGGCCGCTGGTGGCGCCGAGGTCGACGGCCGCGACGCGCATCGCCGTGGTGGGGGTGCTCATGGTGCGGTTCCTCGCTGTGCTGGGGCCGACCGTGGGCCCTGCGGGGGCAGGTCCTGACGCGTCGGCATGGGTGGGTCTCGAGCAGGGGGGGTGGTGCGCCGCACCCGCCGGACCGGCCCAGAGGTAGGGGTCGGTCCGACGGGTGCGGGTGCTGCGGTCCCGCGCGGTGCGCGGGGCTGGGTCAGCGCAGGAACGCGGCCGCCACACCGGCGTCCACGGGGATGTGGAGACCGGTGGTGTGGGTCATCTCCGGGCCGCAGAGCACGAAGACGGCGTTCGCGATGTTCTCCGGGAGCACCTCGCGCTTGAGGATGGTCCGCTGGGCGTAGTACTTGCCCAGGTCCTGCTCGTCGACGCCGTAGACGGCGGCGCGGTTGGCGCCCCAGCCGCCGGCGAAGATGCCGGAGCCCTGGACGACGCCGTCGGGGTTCACGCCGTTGACCTTGATCTGGTGGGCGCCGAGCTCGGCGGCCAGCAGACGGACCTGGTGGGCCTGGTCGGCCTTGGCGGCACCGTAGGCGACGTTGTTCGGGCCGGCGAAGATCGAGTTCTTCGAGGAGATGTAGACGATGTCGCCGCCCATCTCCTGCTCGATCATCACCTTGGCGGTGGCCTGGGCGACGAGGAACGAGCCCTTCGCCATGACGTCGTGCTGGAGGTCCCAGTCCTTCTCGGTGGTCTCGAGCAGCGAGCGCGAGAGCGAGAGGCCGGCGTTGTTGACGACGAGGTCGACACCGCCGAACGCGAGCACCGCGGCGTCCACCATGGCCTTGACGGCCTCGGCGGAGGAGACGTCCACCTGGACGCCGACGGCGACGTCGGTGCTGCCGATCTCGGCGGCCGAGGCGATCGCCTTCTCGAGGTTCAGGTCCGCGATGACGACGCAGGCGCCCTCGGCGGCCAGCTTCTTGGCGGTGGCCAGGCCGATGCCGGAGGCGGCACCGGTGACCAGCGCGACGCGGGTGGCGAGCGGCTTGGGCTTCGGCATCCGCTGGAGCTTGGCCTCCTCCAGCGCCCAGTACTCGATCCGGAACTTCTCCGACTCGTCGATGGGGGCGTAGGTGGAGAGGCCCTCGGCGCCGCGCATCACGTTGATGGCGTTGATGTAGAACTCGCCGGCCACGCGGGCGGTCTGCTTGTTCTTGCCGAAGGAGAACATGCCGACGCCGGGGACGAGGACGATGAGCGGGTCCTTGCCGCGGATCGCCGGGCTGTCCGGGGTGGCGTTGCGCTCGTAGTAGCCGGCGTAGTCCTCGCGGTAGGCGACCGCGATCTCCTTGAGGCGGGCGATGGAGTCCTCGACCGACGCGTCCGCGGGCAGGTCGAGCACCATCGGCTTGACCTTGGTCCGCAGGAAGTGGTCCGGGCAGGACGTGCCGAGCTCGGCCAGGCGCGGGTGGTTCTCGGCCTCGAGGAAGTCCAGGACGACCTGAGCGTCGGTGAAGTGACCGACCATCGGGGCGTCGCCGGACGCGATGCCACGGATCGTCGGGGCCAGGGCGGCGGCCTTGGCCTTGCGCTCGGCCTCGGGCAGCGGGCCGAAGCCGGCGAGCTTCCCGCCGAACGGCTCGGCCTTCGAGTTCTCCGCGATGTAGGACGCGGCGGTGTCGATGATCCAGAGGCTGTTGGTCTCGGCCTCCTCGGAGGTGTCGCCCCAGGCGGTGATGCCGTGGCCGCCGAGGATGCAGCCGATCGCCTGCGGGTTCTTCTCCTTGATCTCGGCGATGTCGAGACCGAGCTGGAAGCCGGGGCGGCGCCACGGGACCCAGACGACCTTGTCGCCGAAGATCGTGGTGGTCAGCTCCTGGCCGTCCTTCGACGTCGCGATGGCGATGCCGGAGTCGGGGTGCAGGTGGTCCACGTGCGCGGCGTCGACGAGGCCGTGCATGGCGGTGTCGATGGACGGCGCGGCGCCACCCTTGCCGTGCAGGCAGAAGTCGAACGCGGCGACCATCTCGTCCTCGCGGTCGATGCCCGGGTAGACGTTGACCAGCGAGCGCATCCGGTCGAGGCGGAGGACGGCCAGGCCGGACTCCTTGAGGGTGCCGAGGTCGCCACCGGACCCCTTGACCCAGACCAGCTCGATCTCCTCACCGGTGACCGGGTCGGTCTCGGTGCCCTTGGCGGAGGTGTTGCCGCCGGCGTAGTTGGTGTTCTTGGGGTCCGCGCCGAGGCGGTTCGAGCGCGCGATCAGGTCGGCGGCTGCGGGGTTCGTCATGTCTCTCGTTTTCCTCGTCGGAGTTGACGTGTCGGTGGTGACGGGCTGAACGGACGTGGACCGGATCAGGTCCAGGACATCTGGGTGCCGCCGACACGGGCGGCCTCGATCTGCTCCTGGTAGCCCGAGGCCGCGTAGGCCTTCATCGGGTCGGCGGGCAGGCCCCGCTCCTCGCGCCAGGCGGCGAGGTCGGCGCGGACGTCGGTGTAGAAGGCGTCCATCAGGATCTGGTGGGCGGCGAGCACCTCGCCGGCGTCCTGCGCGGCGGTGAGCGCCTCGCGGTCGACGAGCAGCGCACGCGCCGTCATCTCCTGGACGTTGAGCACCGACCGCATCTGGCCGGGGATCTTGCCCTCGACGTTGTGGCACTCGTCGAGCATGAAGGCGACCGGGCTGGTGCCGTCCGGGTTGGCCGGGCCGTAGCCGCCGTTGCGGATGACCTCGAAGATGATGCGGAACAGCTGGAACGGGTCCGCGGCGCCCACGATCAGGTCGTCGTCGGCGTAGAAGCGGCTGTTGAAGTCGAACGACCCGAGCTTGCCCAGGCGCAGGAGCTGCATCGCGATGAACTCGATGTTCGTGCCGGGCGCGTGGTGACCGGTGTCGAGGCAGACCACGGCCTTGTCGCCGAGCGCGCTGACCTGGGCGTACGAGGTGCCCCAGTCCGGCACGTCGGTGTGGTAGAACGCCGGCTCGAAGAACTTGTACTCGAGCACGAGGCGCTGCTCGTCGCCGATGCGGTCGTAGATCTTGCTCAGCGAGTCGTGCAGGCGGTCCTGGCGGCCGCGCAGGTCGGCCTGGCCCGGGTAGTTCGAGCCGTCCGCGAGCCAGATCTTGAGGTCCTGGCTGCCGGTGGCGTTCATGACGTCGATGCACTCGAAGTGGTGGTCGATCGCCTTCTGGCGGATCTTGGCGTCGGCGTGCGTGAGGCCGCCGAACTTGTAGTCGTCGTCCTGGAACGTGTTGGAGTTGACCGTCCCGAGCTTCACGCCGAGGCCCTGGGCGTACTCGCTCAGCGCGGCGAAGTCGTCGACGAGGTCCCACGGGATGTGGAGGGCGACGGACGGCGCGAGGCCGGTGTGCTTGTGCACCTGGGCCGCGTCCGCGATCTTCTCCTCCACGGTGCGCGGCGTGCCGGGGCTGCCGAACACCTTGAAGCGGGTGCCCGAGTTGCCGAACGCCCACGAGGGCAGCTCGATGGCCTGGCCCTCCAGGAGGGGGGCGATCGAGGCGAAGTCAGTCATGGTCTACTCCAGTTCTGAAACGTTTCATTGCACAGGATGGCGCGTGAGCCCGCAGATGTCGAGCCCGCGACCGCGCTCGCCCCCGGTGCGGTCGGGGCAGGGACCCGGGCTCGGGTCTCTCCCCCGGCCGCACCGTCCGTCCCGCCGTCGGCGGGTCCGGTGGCGTCCGGTCGGTGGTGCGGTGCGTGGTGTCCGGCGGGTGCCGGACCGGGTGGATCAGGACGGCAGCTGGTCGGCGAGGTGGAAGACCTCGCGGACGAAGTGGAAGCCCTCGTCCGGCGGGGTGTCCCCGTCGGCGAAGAGCCGCGCCATCTCCGCCTGCCAGCGGGCGTTGACCTCGGTCTCGGCCATGGCGGCGAGCGAGGCGTCGAGGTCGTCCGACTCGACGTAGCCGATGAGGAGCCCGTCCTCGCGCAGGAAGAGCGAGTAGTTGCGCCAGCCGGTGGCGTCCAGGGCCTGGCACATCTCCGGCCACACGTGGGCGTGCGCCTCGGCGTAGGCCTCGAGGTGGGCGGGGTCCACCTGGCTGGTGAAGCAGTAGCGGGGCACGGGGGCTCCCCTTCCGGGTCGTGCGGGAGGTGCGGGGTGCGGGTGGCCCGGCCGGTGGGGCCGGGCCACCCGCCCGCGTCGCCGGGGCGACGCGGTGCCGATCAAGGATCAGCCGATCAGGGATCAGCGGATCAGCTCGTCAGCCGATCGACGTCGACGATCAGAAGTCGAAGTCGTCGATGTTGTCGGCGTTGAACTTGTACGGGTCGCCGAGGAGGACGGTCCCGTCCGCGCCCACGGTGTAGTCGCCCAGGTCGCCGGCGGTGAAGGTGTCGCCCTCGGCGCCGGTGATGGTGCCGTCGACGAGCGCCTTGGCGGCGTAGGCGGCCAGGTAGCCCAGCTCCTCCGGGTTCCACAGGGCGAACTCGGTGACGGTGCCGTCCTTGACGTACTCACGCATCTGGTTCGGGGTGCCGAGGCCGGTCACGGCCACCTTGCCCTTGTAGGAGGAGGTGGAGACGTAACGAGCGGCGGCCGCGATGCCCACGGTGGTGGGGCTGACGATGCCCTTGAGGTCCGGGTAGGTCTGCAGCAGGGCGGCGGTCTTGTCGAACGAGGTCTGGTCGTCGTCGTCGCCGTAGACCACGTCGACGAGGTCGATGTTCGGGTGGTCGGCCTTGAGGTCCTTCTTCATGAGCTCGATCCAGGCGTTCTGGTTCGTCGCGTTGGCCGCGGCGGACAGGATCGCGATCTGGCCCGAGTCACCGATCTGGTCGGCGATCATGTCGACCTGCACCTTGGCGATGCCCTCGGCGGTGGCCTGGTTGACGTAGATGTCGCGGCAGTCGGTGTCGACGTCGGAGTCGAAGGTGACGATCTTGACGCCCGCGTCGCTGGCCTGGTTGAGGCTGTCGCAGAGGGCGGTCGGGTCGTTGGCCGAGAGCACCAGGGCGGAGGTGCCCTGCTGCGCGGCGGTCTGGATGAAGGAGACCTGGCCGTCGGGGGTGGCCGTGTCGGGGCCGACCTCGCTGTAGGTGCCGCCGAACTCCTCGACGGCCTTCTGGCCGCCGGCGTCGGAGGTCTCGAAGTACGGGTTGCCCAGGTTCTTGGGCAGGAAGGTGACCGAGATGTCCCCGTCGGAGGAGGAGGACGAGTCGGACGAGGTGTCCGTGGTGCTGCCGCAAGCGGTCAGACCCAGGGTCGCGCTGAGCACGACGGCCGCGACGGCCGAGGCACGCCGGTTGAGGAACTTCATCGTTCTTCCCTTCTGGTGGGGTGTCAGGACGACAGTGACCGCTTGCCGGCAGCTGTCGCGTCCGGGCCGCTGCGCGACCCGCTTGCCCGCCTGGACCTGAGCGCCGAGATGCCGGCCAGGAGGCTGGTGGACAGGACCGAGAGCACGAGGAGCCCCCCGATCACGATGTTGGTGACGTTGACCGTCAGCCCCTCGAGCGTCATCGCGGAGCGGATGACGCCGATGAGGAGCACACCGGCGATGACGCCGTGCAGAGCACCGCGGCCGCCGAAGATGGAGACGCCGCCGAGGAGCACGGCCGCGACGACCTGGAGCTCCATGCCGGTGGCGTTGTCGCCGCGGGCGCTGCCGTAGCGCAGCGTGTAGTAGACGCCGGCCAGGGCCGCGACGACGCCCGAGATCATGAAGAGCAGCAGCTTGGTGCGGGCGACGTCGACGCCGGTGAAGTGCGCCGCCTCGTCGTTCAGGCCGATCTCGAAGATGCCGCGGCCGAACGAGGAGAAGTGCAGCATCCAGGCGATGAGCAGCGCGAGCACCGCGATCGGCACGAGGACGACCGGGTACGGCGAGGAGTTGCCCAGCTGGGCGGTCGCCAGGTCCTTCCAGGACTGCGGGAAGTCGGTCTTCGCCGCGGTGCCGAGCAGGCCCTCCGCGATGCCGCGGTAGAGGGCGAGCGTGCCGATGGTGACCGCCAGCGACGGCAGCCCCACGTAGGCCACGAGGAAGCCGTTGAAGGCGCCGCACGCCAGGCCGGCCAGCAGGGCCAGCACGATCGCGACGGGCATCGACAGCCCGGCGTCCACGTGCAGGAGGCCGACCAGGCAGGACGAGAGGCCCACCACGGAGGCCACCGACAGGTCGATCTCGCCGGTGATGATCACGGCCGTCATCGGCAGGGCGATGAGGAGGACCGGGATGTTGTCGAGGAAGAGGTAGTAGAGCGTCAGCGGGCTCGAGAAGTTCTCCACCGTCGCCGACGAGAACACGTAGACGAGGAGGAAGAGGCCGATGACGGCCATCTCGCGGGTGAGGAGCACGCGGCTCCACAGCGGCCGGGAGAAGGACGGGTAGGTGCGGGCCGGCGCCTGGTCCGGCGAGGCGGTCAGCGTGCTCATGCGGTCACCTGCGGGCTGCTCGGGGCGGACGGGGACGAGGGGGCGGCACCGGGCGGCGCCGAGCCGCCGGAGGGCGGTGCCTCGTCGCGGGCGGCGACCAGGGCGGCGTCCTGACGGACCGAGAGCACCCGGTCGAGGGCGATGGCGCCGAGGATCAGGGCGCCGACGACGGCCTGCTGCCAGAAGTCGGAGATGCCGAGGATCGGGAGCACCGAGTTGATCGTGACCAGGAGGTAGGCGCCCACGGCCGCACCGAGGGCCGTGCCGCTGCCGCCGAAGATGGCGACGCCGCCGATGACCGCGGCGCCGACGGCCTGGAGCTCGTAGCCCTGGCCGGCGCCGGAGGAGACGGTGCCGTAGCGGGCCAGGTACATGACCCCGCCCAGGCCGGCGAGCGCCCCGGAGGCGACGAAGGCGAGGAGGACGCGGCGGGTGACCTTGAGGCCGTAGAGCTGCGCGGCGTCGGGGTCCGAGCCGATGGCGTACAGCTCGCGCCCGGCGCGGGTGCTGGAGAGCACGTAGGCGCCGACGGCGAGCACCACGAGGGCCAGGATGGTGAGGACCGGGATGGTGAGGACCTGCTGGGTGCCCAGGTTCGAGAAGGACGCCGGGATCTGGTCCGCGTTGATCCGGCTGGAGCCGGCCCAGGTGAGGAAGATGCCGCGGTAGATGTACATCGTGCCGAGGGTGATGACCAGCGCCGGGACCTTGCCGAACGCCACGAGGGCGCCGTTGACGAGGCCGAGCACCGCGCCCATGAGGACGGCGAGCAGGACCACGACGACGATGGGCAGGTTCGGGTGGTCGATGAAGAGCCGACCCGAGAAGTAGGCGCAGAGGCCGAGCGTCGAGCCGACCGACAGGTCGACGGAGCGCGTGATGATCACGCAGGCCTGGCCGATCGCGAGGACCAGCAGCATGGACGGGTTGAGCAGGACGTTGCGCCAGCCGTCGGAGCTGAAGAGGAACGAGTGCGTCTTCAGCGTCGCGACCAGGACCAGGAGGACGAGCACGGCCGCGATGGCGAGCTCGCGCGAGCGCAGGAGCCTGGTGACCAGGCCGGCCCGGCCGGGGTGGACGAGGGTGGCGCTCACGCCGAGACCTCCTGGGAGTCGGGGCCGGCACCGCCGGCGGTGGTCGCGCCGGCCACGTGGCCGTCGCGGTGGGTGGCGGCGTGCATGACGTTCTCCGGCGTGGCGTCGTCGCGGGCGATGTCGGCGGTGAGCCGGCCCTCGCAGACGACGAGCACGCGGTCGGCCATGCCCAGCACCTCGGGCAGCTCGGAGGAGATCATCAGGATCGCCATGCCCTGGCCGGCCAGGTCGGAGAGCAGCCGGTGGACCTCGGACTTGGTGCCGACGTCGATGCCGCGGGTGGGCTCGTCGATGATCAGCAGCGAGGGGTTCGTCGCCAGCCACTTGGCGATGACGACCTTCTGCTGGTTGCCGCCGGACATGGTGGCGGCACGCATGTCGAGGGCCGAGGTCTTCACCTCGAGCTTGGCGGACCAGGGGCCGGCCGCGCGGTTCTCGGCGGCGGTGGTGAGGACGCCGAAGCGGCTCAGGCCGCGGCGGATGACGCCGGCGACGTTGCGCGCCACCGAGCCCTCGGTCACGAGGCCCTGCTTGCGGCGGTCCTCGGGGATGAGCGCCATGCCGGCGGCGATCGCGGCGCGCGGGTTCCCGCCGGGGATCTGCGCCCCGCCGAGGCGCACGCTGCCCTCGGAGTAGGAGTCGACGCCGAAGACCGCGCGGGCGATCTCGGATCGGCCGGCGCCGACGAGGCCGGCGAGGCCGACGATCTCGCCCGCACGCACCTGGAAGCTGACGTCCCGGAAGAGGCCGGGCGAGGTGAGTCCGGCGACGTCGAGGACGACGTCCCCGATCTCGGCGGGGGTCTTCGGGAAGAGCTCGGAGACCTCGCGGCCGACCATCTTGGCGACGATGCCGTCGACGGAGGTGTCGGCGATCCGCTCGGTGGAGACGTACTCGCCGTCGCGCATCACGGTCACCGTGTCGCAGAGCTCGAACACCTCCTCGAAGCGGTGGGAGATGAAGACGATGCCGCGGCCCTCGTCGCGCAGCTGGCGGGCGACGTTGAAGAGCCGCTCGACCTCGACGCCCGAGAGGGCGGCGGTGGGCTCGTCCATGATGAGGAGCGAGGCGTCCAGCGAGATGGCCTTGGCGATCTCGAGGATCTGCTGGTCGGCGATCGAGAGGCCCTTGGCCGGACGGCGGGGGTCGATCGCGACGCCCAGGCGCTGGAACAGCGCGGCCGCCTCGGCGTACATCGCGCCCTTGTCGATCCGCCACGAGCGGCCGGGCTGGCGGCCCATGAAGATGTTCTCGCTGACGTCGAGGTCCGGGAAGAGCGTCGGCTCCTGGTAGATCACCGCGACGCCCGCGGCCTTGGACTCGGCGGTGGAGCCGAAGTCGGCCTCCTGCCCGTTCAGCTCGAAGACCCCGGCGTCGCGGCGGTGCACGCCGGCGACGATCTTGATCAGCGTCGACTTGCCCGCGCCGTTCTCGCCGACCAGAGCGTGGATGGATCCAGGCTGGACGGTGAGGCTGGCGGAGCGCAGCGCGCGGACGGCGCCGAAGGACTTGCTGACGTCCTTGAGCACCAGGGTGGCGGCAGCCATCGAGCTCCCCCTGTTCGATGATTGAAACGTTTTAATCCGGAACGTCGAGAACCGTAGGTGAGGGCGGTCACACCAGTCAAGAGGGGACTGAGAATCCGCCCAACGACCCTGGCAGTGACCAGGGCGACAGATGTGGGAGACGGGCGTCACGCAGATCCTGCGGAAGTGGCGTGAGCAGGGCCACACGCGCCTAGACTGCGCCAAGATCGTTTCAACGAGGACGTCCCGGGGCGGACTGGACCAGTGGAGGTGGACCGTGCCGACGAGCGCGAACCGCTCCGTGTCCGTGAAGGACGTCGCCGCCGCCGCGGGCGTCTCGCTCGGCACCGTCTCGAACGTCCTCAACAAGCCCGACCGGGTCAGCGAGGCCACCCGGCAGCGCGTCCTGGCGGCCATGACCGACCTCGGCTTCGTGCGCAACGAGTCCGCCCGCCAGCTCCGCTCGGGCGTCAGCCGCACGCTCGCCTACCTCATGCTCGACGCCAGCAACCCGTTCTTCACCGACGTCGCCGCCGGCATCGAGACCGAGGCCGAGACCCACGGCCTCACCGTCGTGCTCTGCAACTCCGGCAGCCGCGGCGCCCGCGAGCAGGCCCACCTGGAGCTCTTCGAGCAGCAGCGGGTCCAGGGCCTCCTGGTCACCCCGGTCGACCCCGACTCGCCGACGCTCGACGCCGTGGCCCGGCGCGGGACCCCGGTCGTCATCGTCGACCGCACCCGCGACGACGACTCCCTGTGCTCCGTGGCCGTGGACGACGTCCTGGGCGGGCGGATCGGCATCGAGCACCTGCTCGACCGCGGCCACCGCCGGGTGGCCTTCATCGGCGGCCCGGCCGACCTCGGCCAGGTCCGCGACCGGCTCGAGGGCGCCCGTTCCGCCTGGTCGGACGCAGGGCTGGACCCCGAGGACCTGCTCACGCTGCGCACCGAGGACCTCCGGGTCGCCGACGGCCGCGAGGCCGGCCAGCGGCTGGTCGGGCTGCCGGCGTCCCGCCGCCCCACCGCGGCCTTCTGCGTCAACGACTTGATCGCCCTGGGCCTGCTCCAGCAGATCACCCAGGCCGGCCTGCGCACCCCCGACGACCTGGCCATCCTCGGCTACGACGACATCGACTACGCCGCCGCGGCGGCCGTCCCGCTCTCCTCGGTGCGCCAGCCCCGCCAGCAGCTCGGCCGCACCGCGGCGGACCTCGCGATGACCGAGGCCGCCGGCGGCCCGCACACCCACCGCCGGGTGCTCTTCACCCCCGAGCTGGTGGCCCGGGCGTCCACGCTCGGCTGAGCCCGCACCGACGCCCACACCGACGCCCGCACCCGCGCCGGCTCGCCCGGCAGGGGTGCCGACACCTGTCGTGTTCTCCCTGCCTCACAGACCACGCACAGGCCCCCTTCACCTCCGTCGCAGCGACGACCGGCTTCCTGGTGGACGTCGAGGAGTCACCTCCTCGTCACCCACCGTTCACCGTTCGCACGGACCCCGGAGTAGGCCCATGACCGAGCTGCCCATGATCCTCGTCGACCTCGTGGCGGTGGCCGCGCTCGTCGCAGTGTTCCTGGTGCGGCACCGCCGGCCCGACCTCGTGGTGGCCTACCTCGGGGTCAACGTCGGCGTCCTGGCCGTCACCGCCGTGCTGGCGACCAGCAGCGTCGGGGCCGGGCTCGGGCTCGGGCTGTTCGGCGTCCTCTCGATCATCCGGCTGCGTTCCACCGAGCTCGCCCACCACGAGATCGCCTACTACTTCGCCGCCCTCGCGCTGGGCCTCGTGGCCGGCGTCGCGGCGGCGCTCGACGGGCTGGCCATCGCCCTCATGGCGGCCATCCTGGTGGCGCTGTGGCTGGGCGACCACCCGCGGGTGGCGCAGCCGACGAGGACCCAGGAGCTGGTGCTCGACCGCGCCTGGACCGACCAGGCCGCGCTCGTCGCGCACCTCGACGAGCTGCTCGGCAGCGAGGTGGTCGACGCCCGTGTGACCAGCACGAACCTCGTCAACGACACCACCACCGTGGTGGTCCGGCACCGCCCGCGGGCGGCGGTGCCCGCCGGGGTCGCCCGATGACGGCCCTGCCGCACGGCGCGGCCGCCACGCCCGTCCACGAGGGGCACGGGTGGACCTCCCACCTCGCCCCCGTCGGCCTCGACGAGCTCGTCGAGAGCGCCGAGCTGCTCACCCGCGTCGACCGCAAGTACGTGGTGCCGCGCGCCCGGGCGGAGGCGCTGCTCGCCGCCGTCCCGGCCGACACCCGGGTGCTGGAGATCGACGGCTCGCGCGACTTCGGCTACCGCTCCGACTACCTCGACACCCCCGGGCTGGACGCGTTCTGGCTGGCCGGCCAGGGCCGGCGCCGACGGTTCAAGGTCCGTGAGCGCACCTACCTCGACACCGGCGCCACGTTCCTGGAGGTCAAGACCCCCGCCGCCCGCGGCACCAACCTCAAGGAGCGGGTGCTGCGCAGCCACCGCGGTCCGCTGGACGTCGCCGAGCGACAGTTCCTCGACGAGCGGCTGCGGGCCGCACGGGTGCCCGCGCACGTCCGTGCGGGCGACCTCGCGCCATCGCTGACCAGCAGCTACCGCCGCACCACCCTGCTGCTCAGCGGTGGCGGGGGCAGCCGCGCCACCCTCGACGCCGACCTCGCGTGGGCCCTGCCCGGGGACGGTTCCCGGCTCGGCGTCCCCGGCGTCGTCGTGGTCGAGACCAAGACCGGCTCCACCCCGTCGGCCGTCGACCGGCTCCTGTGGCGGGCCGGCCACCGCCCCGTCCGGCTCTCCAAGTACGGCACCGGGCTCACCGCGCTGCGTGCCGACCTCCCCCGGCTGCGCTGGCACCGGGTGCTCGAGAAGCACCTCGGAATGCCCCGGGACTGAGCGCGATCCGTCGCCCCCTTGCCCTTCTCCCTCCCCCCGCACCTTCCCCGCACCGCACCCTGACCACTGGAGCTCACCGTGCCCGCACCCCGCACCTCCCGCACCCGCCGCCTGGGCGGTCGCCTCGCCGCGGCCGTCGTCTCCGCCACCGCCGTCCTGGCGCTGGCCGCCTGCTCGGCGGGGGACGACACCGCCGCCACCTCGTCCTCCGGGTCCGACTCGAGCGCCTCGAGCGCCGCCGCCGGCACCGCGGGCACGACCGCCGCCGAGGCCTTGGCCGAGAACGCCGAGGTCGAGACCGGCGACGCCGACTACGACGCGTCGTCCGCCACCACCGTGGCCCTGGCCGACGGTGACTCGTCGGCGAGCGGGGACGGCAGCGACGGCGTGAGCGTCGACGGGGACACGGTCACGATCACCGCCGCCGGCACCTACGTCCTGTCCGGCAGCCTCTCCGACGGTCAGGTGGTCGTCTCCACCGCGGACGAGGGCACCGTGCGGCTCGTCCTGGACGGCGTCGACCTCACCTCCTCCGACGACTCGCCGCTGGTGGTGGAGGACGCCGAGGCCGTCGTGGTCGTGCTCGCCGACGGCAGCGACAACGTCCTGGCCGACGGGGACGGCTCGACCGCCGACGACGACGCCGACGACCCCGTCAACGCCACGCTCTTCTCCACCGCCGACCTCACCATCGCGGGCAGCGGGTCCCTCACCGTCTCCAGCCACGCCGACGGCATCACCAGCAAGGACGGCCTGGTCGTCACCGGCGGCACGATCACGGTCGAGGCCGCCGACGACGGCCTCCGCGGGAAGGACTACCTCGCGGTGTCCGGCGGCACGATCACGGTGGACGCGGGCGGGGACGGGCTGAAGTCCGACGGCGACTCCGACGACACCGTCGGCTTCCTCTCGCTCACCGGCGGCAGCCTGGACGTGGTCGCCGGCGACGACGGGGCCACGGCCACCACCGACGTCCTCGTGGACGGCGCGGACCTCACCGTGAGCGCCGGCGGCGGCTCCGCCGACGCCTCGGAGGACTCCGGCGCCAAGGGCCTCGTCGGCGGGTCCAGCGTGGTGGTCTCGTCGGGGACGGTGGACGTCGACTCCGCGGACGACGCGCTGCACTCGGACTCGATCGTCTCGATCACCGGCGGCACGGTCGTGGCCGCCAGCGGGGACGACGGCGTGCACGCCGACGGGGACCTCAGCGTCACCGACGGCACCGTCACCGTCACGTCCTCCTACGAGGCGCTCGAAGGCGCCACCGTGGAGATCGCGGGCGGCACCCTCGACGTCACCTCCTCCGACGACGGCGTGAACGTCACCGGCGACGAGACCACCAGCGCGCTGCTCACCATCTCCGGCGGCGACCTCACCGTCACCGCCGGCGGCGACGGCCTCGACAGCAACGGCCTGGGCACGATGACGGGCGGCACGGTGGTCGTCTACGGGCCGACCGAGTCCGGCAACGGCGCGCTCGACGTCGACTCCATGCTCGTCGTCTCGGGCGGCAGCCTCTCGGCCGTGGGGTCGAGCGGGATGGCGCAGTCGCCGAGCACCGACTCCTCGCAGTCGTTCGTGGCGGCCACCTTCGACACCGTGGACGCCGGCACGACCCTCCAGCTCCTCGACTCCGACGGGGACGTCGTCGCCGAGGTCACCACCCCCGAGGCCGTCTCGTCGTGGGTGTTCTCGAGCAGCGACGTGGTCGACGGCGACTCCTACACGGTCGCCGTCGACGGCACCACGCTCACCACCGTCACCGCGGGCGAGGGCTCGTCCGGGATGGGCGGCGGGATGGGCGGGCACGGCGGCCCCGGTGGCGGCCCCGGCCACTGAGCCGGCGCCTGGGCACGGCGCCTGGGCACGGCGCTGAGGTGCCGGCGCTGAAGGGCCGGGGCTACGGCACCGGTTCGGTCGCCGCGCGGACGAGCGCGGCGACCTGCGCGGCCGCCGGGCCGGCGTCCGGGTGCGAGACGAGCGCGAGCTCGACGGTCTCGGGGCGGGCCAGCGGCACGTAGGCGACCCCGTCGACCCGCAGCGCCTGCACCGACGCGGGGACGAGGGCGACGCCCATGCCGGCCGCGACGAAGACCACGAGCGTCGCGGTCTCGGAGACCTCCAGGACCTCGCGGGGGCTGAAGCCCGCGGCGCGGCAGGCGGCGAGGACGCGCTCGTGCATGGCCGAGCGGTGCCCCGAGGGGTGGGTCACGAGGCTCTCCTCGGCGAGAGCGGCGAGGTCGACCGCCTCCCGCCCCGCGGACGGGTGGCCCGCCGGCAGCACCGCCACGAACGGCTCGGTGCGCAGCGGCGTCACCTCCAGGTCGTCGACCGGCTCCGCGCCCGGCCGCACCACCGCCAGGTCGAGCGAGCGCTCGCGGACCGCGTCGAGCAGGCCGGGCGCGAGGAGCTCCCCGCGCAGGTCGAGCCGGACCCCCGGGAGGCGCTCCCTCGCCAGGCGGGCGAGGCGGGGCAGGACGTCGTAGGTGGCCGTGCCCACGAAGCCCACCGACACCCGCCCCAGCCGGCCGGCGGCCACCTCGGCGAGGTCGTCGGTGGTGCGGTCGAGGTCGGCGAGGACGTCGAGCGCCCGCTGCTGGAGCAGGCGGCCGGCGTCCGTGAGCTCGACGCGGCGGGTGCTGCGGTCCACGAGCCGGACCCCGACCTCGCGCTCGAGCTGTCGCAGCTGCTGGGAGAGCGCCGGCTGGGCCAGGTGCAACCGGGCGGCGGCGCGGCCGAAGTGCTTCTCCTCGGCGAGGGCGACGAAGGATCGCAGGTGACGCAGCTCCACGGCACGAGCCTGCCACCAGTACTGATAAGCGGCAACGATCAATAGCGCTGAACTTCGTATTGGCGTCGATCAATGCTCCGGGCCTAGCGTCGACGCCGTGACCGACAGCTACCTCTACGCCGCCGCCCGGACCCCGTTCGGCCGCTTCGGCGGCGCGCTCGCGGACGTGCGCCCCGACGACCTGGCCGCCACGGCCCTGCGCGCGGTCGTCGACCGCGCCCCCGGCCTCGACGCCGGCGACCCCGAGCTCGCCATCGACGACGTGGTCTGGGGCTGCGCCAACCAGGCCGGCGAGGACAACCGCAACGTCGGCCGCATGGCCGTCCTGCTCTCCGGGCTGCCGGTCTCCGTGCCCGCCACCACGGTCAACCGGCTCTGCGGCTCCTCGCTGGACGCCGCGATCGCCGGCTCCCGCGCCATCGAGTGCGGGGACGCCGAGGTCGTGGTCGCCGGAGGCGTGGAGTCCATGACGCGCGCGCCCTGGGTGCTGCCCAAGCCCTCGCGGGCCTACCCGGCGGGCAACGTCACCGCCGTCTCCACCACGCTGGGCTGGCGCCTGGTCAACGCCCGGATGCCGCAGGAGTGGACCGCCTCGCTCGGCGAGTGCAACGAGCAGCTCGCCGAGCGCTCGGGCATCAGCAGGGAGCGGCAGGACGCCTTCGCGGCCCGGTCCCACGAGCTGGCCGCCGCGGCCTGGGACGCCGGCTTCTACGCCGACCCGCTGCTCGGCGTGGTCGCGGTCGACGGCGTCGACCTGGACCGTGACGAGTCGATCCGCCCCGGCTCCACCCCGGAGAAGCTGGCGGGGCTCAAGCCCGCCTTCCGCGCCGACGGGTCCATCACCGCGGGCAACGCCTCGCCGCTCAACGACGGTGCCTCCGCCGTCCTCCTCGGCTCCGCGTCCGCCGCCGGCACCCTCGGCCTGGACCCGGTGGCCCGGGTCGCCGGGCGCGGCGTGCACGCCCTCGCACCGCAGGAGTTCGGGTTCGCACCGGTCGAGGCCGCGAACAAGGCGCTGCGCCGCGCCGGCATCGGCTGGGAGGACGTGGACGCCGTGGAGCTCAACGAGGCCTTCGCCGTGCAGTCCCTCGCCTGCGTGGACGCCTGGAAGATCGACCCGGAGATCGTCAACGCCAAGGGCGGCGCGATCGCGATCGGGCACCCCCTCGGCGCCTCGGGCGGTCGCGTGCTGGCCACGCTCGCCTCGCGGCTGCGCGAGACCGGCGGCCGGTACGGCGTCGCCGCCATCTGCATCGGCGTCGGGCAGGGCCTCGCCGTCGTCCTGGAGAACGTGAGCGCCTCGGTCACCGGCGCCACTGCGGGCGAGGCGACCCGATGAGCGCCGCCAGCATCCTCGCCTCCTACGCGGACGCCGTCGCCGACGTCGAGGACGGCGCGACCGTCCTGGTCGGCGGCTTCGGCATGGCCGGCATGCCCGTCGAGCTCATCGACGCCCTCATCGAGCAGGGCGCCAAGGACCTCGTCATCGTGTCCAACAACGCCGGCAACGGCGACACCGGCCTCGCCGCGCTGCTCGCGGCGAAGCGGGTGCGGAAGGTCGTGTGCTCCTTCCCTCGGCAGAGCGACTCCTGGGTCTTCGACGGCCTGTACCGGGCCGGCCAGATCGAGCTCGAGGTCGTCCCCCAGGGCAACCTCGCCGAGCGGATGCGGGCCGCCGGGGCCGGGATCGGCGCGTTCTTCTGCCCCACCGGCGTCGGCACCCCCCTCACCGAGGGGAAGGAGACCCGGGTCATCGACGGGCGGACCTACGCCCTGGAGTACCCGATCAAGGGCGACGTCGCGCTCATCAAGGCCCACCGCGCCGACACCATGGGCAACCTCGTCTACCGCAAGACCGCCCGGAACTTCGGGCCCGTGATGGCGACGGCGGCCCGGACCGTCATCGCCCAGGTCTCCGAGGTGGTCCCGCTCGGCGGGCTCGACCCGGAGGTCGTGGTCACCCCGAGCATCTACGTCGACCGGGTCGTGTGCCCGACCGCCCAGGAGTCCTGATGAGCACCCCCTCCACCTCCTCCGCCCCGGCCGAGGCCGGGCCGCGCGACAAGCACGCCCTGGCCGCCGCGATCGCCCGCGACGTCCCCGACGGCGCCTACGTGAACCTCGGCATCGGCCAGCCCACGCTGGTCGCCGAGCACCTGCGCGAGGGCTCCGGCGTGGTGCTGCACACCGAGAACGGGATGCTGAACTTCGGCCCCGTGGCCACCGGTGACGACGTCGACCTCGACCTCACCAACGCCGGCAAGATCCCCGTCACCGAGCTGCCCGGCGCCGCCTACTTCCACCACGCCGACTCCTTCGCCATGATGCGCGGCGGCCACCTGGACGTGTGCGTGCTCGGCGCCTTCCAGGTCTCCGCGAACGGCGACCTCGCCAACTGGCACACCGGCGCCCCCGACGCCATCCCGGCCGTCGGCGGGGCGATGGACCTCGCCATCGGCGCCGAGCAGGTCTGGGTGATGATGACGCTGTTCGCCAAGGACGGCACCGCCAAGATCGTGCCGACGTGCACCTACCCGCTCACCGGCCTGGCCTGCGTCGACCGCGTCTACACCGACCTCGGCACCTTCGAGCTCGCCGCCTCGCGCGGGCGCGCCGACGGCGCCGTCGTCGTCCGCGACCTCTCCGGCATCTCGCTCGAGGAGCTCGGCGGCCGGCTGGACGTGCCGGTCGTGCTCGGCTGAGCGCGCTCGTCCCTCGTCGTCCGGCCGGGTCCGGCCGGCCGGCCCGTCATCCGCGCCGACCGCTCACCGGTGCTCGGCGAAGAACTCCCGCAGCAGGTCCGCGCACTCGGCGGCGAGCACCCCGCCGACGACCTCGGGGCGGTGGTTGAGCCGACGGTCGCGGACGACGTCCCAGAGCGAACCGACGGCCCCGGCGCGCTCGTCCCAGGCGCCGAGGACGACCCGGTCGACCCGCGACAGGACGGCCGCCCCCGCGCACATCGTGCACGGCTCGAGCGTCACGACGAGCGTCCCGCCCTCCAGCCGCCACTCGCCGCGCGCCGCGGCGGCCTCCCGCAGTGCCACGACCTCGGCGTGCCCGGTGGGGTCGCAGGTGGCCTCGCGGACGTTCCGGCCACGGCCCCACACCTCGCCGTCCGGCCCGACGACGACGGCGCCGATCGGCACGTCCCCGGTCGCGGGCGCCCGGCGGGCCTCGGCGAGCGCCAGCCGCATC
The DNA here is from genome assembly GCF_004919085.1 of Nocardioides sp. GY 10127. GTDB lineage: Bacteria > Actinomycetota > Actinomycetes > Propionibacteriales > Nocardioidaceae > Nocardioides. The sequence goes on from NZ_STGL01000005.1 coordinate 58,598, forward strand.
GCCGGCTCCCAGGCGGGAGCGGCGGAGGCGGTGACCCCGGAGGCACCGGAAGCACCCGGGCCGCCGGGGGTCTCGGGGCTCGTGGACGACGACACGGGGCTGAGTCTCCCAGAGCAGCCGCCCCCGTGCCGCACGCACCGGATCAGCCGATCAGCCGCCCCGCCCAACCCGGCAGCGCTCTCGGCGTCCAGGAGGACCGAACCCGCCCGTCTCTGTGCCAACAACACGCTGACCTGGCCTGATGCGCATGCCCCCGGGCCGGCTGTGCCGTTCGGTCCTCGTGGGCGCGAGGACCCAACGCCGGCGCCCGCGTCGCGCTTCGGTCCTCGTGGCCACGAGGACCCAACACGACGGCCGGCCGGGTTACAGGCCGCTGACCTGCACTGATTCGTTCGCCCGCCGACCGCTCGACTCGTTCGGTCCTCGTGGGCGCGAGGACCCAACGCCGGCGCCCGCGTCGCGCTTCGGTCCTCGTGGCCACGAGGACCCAACACGACGGCCGGCCGGGCCACAGGCCGCTGACCTGCACTGATTCGTTCGCCCGCCGACCGCTCGACTCGTTCGGTCCTCGTGGGCGCGAGGACCCAACGCCGGCGCCCGCGTCGCGCTTCGGTCCTCGTGGCCACGAGGACCCAACACGACGGCCGGCCGGGCCACAGGCCGCTGACCTGCACTGATTCGTTCGCCCGCCGACCGCTCGACTCGTTCGGTCCTCGTGGGCGCGAGGACCCAACGCCGGCGCCCGCGTCGCGCTTCGGTCCTCGTGGCCACGAGGACCCAACACGACGGCCGGCCGGGCCACAAGCCGCTGACCTGCACTGATTCGCCCGCGTGCCGACTGCCCGACCCGTTCGGTCCTCGTGGCCACGAGGACCGAACGGCAGGCTCAGCTGCCCGCAGCCGCACCTCACAGCGGGGGAGCAACAGGGCGGACGACAGAGGAGCCCGGCGTCAGAGCGTGGCGAGCCCCACGGCGTCGTCGAAGAGCTCACCGAACCCGAGGCGCTTGGCGAGGTCGGAGAGCACCTCGTCGAGGTACTCGGCCTCGGCGGTGTCATCGAGGAGGTCCTCCATCTCGACGGCGCCGATGCCGAGGTCCGCGAGGACGTCGAGGTCACCGACCGGGTCGCTCAGCTCGTCGTCCTCGGGGTCGTCGAGGTCGAGGAAGTCGAGCACGGAGGTGGCGAGGTCGTACTCCTCGGCGGCCGTCCCGTCCGAGAGCAGCACCCGCGTGAGCGGACCGGCCACGCGCACCAGCACGAAGAACTCGTCGGCCACGGAGATCATCGCGAGGGCGTCGGGGGCGAGCTCGCGCAGCGCCTCGGCGACGTCCTCCACGTCCTCGAGGTCGTCGTCGGAGAGCTCCGCGACGTTCCACCAGCCGTCCTCGCGGTACGCCACCAGGGCGACGTCCACGTCGTTCAGCTCATCGATCTCGTCCACGCTCGGGCCTCCGGTTCCCCAGCACGTCACCGGCGCGCACCGGCACGGACCAATGTGACAGACCCGCGGGCGCGGGACCAGTGCTTTGCGGCACCCACCCGTCCACGCCGGCCGCCGCGCTACCCCCGCAACCCGTAGGCTGCCGCCCATGCGCACCCACGTCGTGGACCACCCGCTCGTCACCCACAAGCTCACCACCCTGCGCGACGAGCGCACCGACTCCCCGACCTTCCGGCACCTCACCGACGAGCTGGTCGCGCTCCTGGCCTACGAGGCCACGCGGGACGTCCGGGTCACCCCGGTCGAGATCACCACCCCGGTCGCGCCGACCACCGGCGTCCGCCTGGCCTCCCCCAAGCCCCTCGTGGTGCCGATCCTCCGTGCCGGCCTGGGCATGCTGGACGGCTTCATGCGCCTGCTCCCCACGGCCGAGGTCGGCTTCCTCGGGATGGTCCGCAACGAGGAGACCCTCGAGGCCTCCACCTACGCCAACCGCCTGCCCGACGACCTCTCCGGCCGCCAGTGCTACGTCCTGGACCCGATGCTCGCCACCGGCGGCACCCTCGCCGCGGCCATCCGCTTCCTCGTCGACCGCGGCGCCGACCACATCACCGCCATCTGCCTGCTCTCCGCGCCCGAGGGCACCGCCCGCCTGGAGCAGGAGCTCGCGGACCTGGAGGTGCCGGTCACCGTCGTCACCGCCGCCATGGACGAGCGGCTCAACGAGCACGGCTACATCGTCCCGGGCCTCGGGGACGCCGGCGACCGGCTCTACGGCGTCGTCGACTGAACCCCGGCCGGGCGGCCCGCCGGTTCACCCCGGGTGAGGGGCCCCGACCTACCCTGTCCGGCGTGGACACCGACGACCGCTGGGAGCCGGGCTCCCTCGGCGAGGGGACCCGGCGCTTCCTCCTCGAGCACAAGTTCGGCATGGAGGAGATCGTCACCAAGCTGAACATCCTCAAGGACGAGTTCGCCCACCTGCACGAGTCCAACCCCATCGAGCACGTCTCCAGCCGCATCAAGACGCTGGAGAGCCTCGAGGAGAAGATGGGCCGCAAGGGCGTGCCCGCCGACTCCCGACCGTCGTTCGAGGAGATCCGTGCCCGGGTCACGGACATCGCCGGCGTGCGCGTGGTCTGCAGCTTCGTCTCGGACGTCTACCACGTCTTCGACATGCTCGGCTCGCAGTCGGACCTCACCGTCCGCGAGGTCCGCGACTACATCACCGAGCCCAAGGCGAACGGCTACCGCAGCCTGCACGCGCTCATCGAGGTGCCGGTCTTCCTCTCGGCCGGCACGGTGCCGGTGCTGGTGGAGGTGCAGATCAGGACCATCGCGATGGACTTCTGGGCCAGCCTCGAGCACAAGATCTACTACAAGTACCGGCGCGAGGTGCCCCAGCAGCTGCTCGCCGGCCTGCGGGACGCCGCGGAGACGGCCGCCACCCTCGACACCACGATGGAGGGGCTGCACCAGGAGATCCGCGGGCTCGAGCCGCTCCCGGACGACGTGGTGCGCAGCCTGCGCGCCGGCATCTCCAGCGACGCGATGCTGCGCTCCTCGCTCAAGCACCTGGCCGACCCGCTGCTCTGAGTCCCTGCTCTGAGTCCCTGCTCTGAGTCCCTGGCTCAGCCCAGCGGAGCGTCGGCGACGGGCTCGTACCGGCGGCCGTGACCGGTCGGCACGCTCGCCAGCAGCGTCACCACGTCCGGGCTCCAGGACGGGCCGGCGTACCCGTCGAGCAGCCGCACCCAGTCGTCCACGTGACCGGGGTGCCGCCGCCGCGCCAGCGTGAGGTGCGGCCGGAACGCCCGGCCCTCGACCCGGGTCCCGGCCCGCGCGGCCGCGTGCCGGCAGCCGGTGGCGAGCCGGCCCAGCTCCGCCAGGTCGTCGGGCGCGCCCGCGAGTCCCGCCCACAGCACCTGGGCCGCGGCCGGGTCGGGGAAGGCGCCGCCGCCGGCCAGGGACAGGCAGGGTGGACGCCGCCGGGCGGCCGCGTCCGCCACCGCGTCGGCCAAGGACTCGGCACGCTCGTCGGCCGAGCCGCGCGGCCCGGCGTCCACCTCCCCGTAGAAGGCGAGGGTGACGTGCCGGCCCGACGGGTCCGCGAGCCGGAGCCCAGCAGCCGCCGCGGCCTCGCGCCGCGGCTCGACGAACGCCTCCAGGTGCGCGAGCGCCTCGGGCGGCGGGACGAGCGCGGCGAAGAGCCTCACGCTCAGAGGTGCGTGCCCAGCAGGGTCCCGATGCCGTACGTGACGGCCATGGCGAACAGGCCGCCGCCGACGTTGCGGAGCACCGCGCGGGTGCGCGGGGCGTCCCCGAACCAGGCGCTGGACCAGCCGGTGACGGCGAGCGCCACGGCTACCGCCACCACGGTGACGGCCACGCGCCACGTCGCCCCCACGAGGACGATGGTGAGCAGCGGCAGGAGCGCACCGACCGTGAACGCGAGCATCGACGCGAGCGCCGCGGCCCAGGGGTTGGTGAGGTCGTCGGGGTCGATGCCGAGCTCGGCCTCCGCGTGGGCGCGCAGCGCGTCGTGCTCGGTCAGCTGGACGGCGACCTCGCGCGCCAGCTCGGGGGTGAGCCCCTTGGCCTGGTAGATCCCGGTGAGCTCCTCCAGCTCTTCCTCCGGTGTCTCGGCCAGCTCGCGGCGCTCGACCTCCAGGACGGCGCGCTCGGAGTCGCGCTGGGTGCTCACCGAGACGTACTCGCCGGCCGCCATGCTCAGCGCGCCGGCCACCAGCCCGGCCACGCCCGCGACCACGAGCGAGCCGCGGTCGCTGGTCGCCCCGGCGACACCGACGACGATGCCCGCGGTCGACACGATGCCGTCGTTGGCGCCCAGCACCGCCGCCCGCAGCCAGTTGAGCCTCTGGTGGAGGCTGTCGTCGTGCGGCTCGTCGTGGGCCGCGTCCTCGGGGGCGCCACCGGTCGGCTCGGTGGGCTCGTGCACGGCCTGGTCCGTCGTCATGCGTCGATCATCGTCGGCCGAGCCGTCCCCGTCCACGCAGGTCAGGCTGTCCTTCGTCACCCTCGGGCACCCTTCTGGTCGAGGCTGGTCGCGGCGGGACTCGGCGGGGTCAGGCGGACGCCGTGCGGGCCGCCGGGCCGGGCGTGCCGGGCGTGCCCGTCGGCCGGTCGCCGGCGTCCCCGTCCGAGGCGGCGTCCGTGTCCGGGGCGGGCGCGGCGTCCGGGCTGTCGTGGTCGGCCTTCACGTGCCGCGGCATCACCAGGCCGGCGCCGACGAGCGCGAGGGACACGATCGCCGCCCCGACGAACACGACGCGGATCGCCGAGTGCAGGACGCCGCCGGACAGCTCCTCCAACGACGGGGCGTCGCTGCCGAGGCGGGCGGTGACCACCGCGTTGGCGAGCGCACCGAACACGGCCGTGCCCAGCACCGAGCCCACCGACCGCGCGAACATGGCGGTGCCGGTGGCCACGCCGCGGCGCGCCCAGTCGACGCTGGACTGCGCCGCCACGATGGAGGGGCTGACCACGAGGCCGAACCCGAGACCCAGCACGAAGCAGGGCAACGCCAGCATGAGCAGGGAGCTGTCGGGGCCCACCAGCAGGAGGAGCGCCCCGCCCACGACGCCGAACGCGGCGCCGAGGAGCATCGCGGCGCGGTAGCCCCAGCGCAGGTAGATCCGGCCGGCGTTGGACGCGGCGATCGGCCAGCCGACGAGCATCGCGGCCAGCGCGAGGCCCGAGACCAGCGCGCCGTGGCCGAGGACGCTCTGGGCGTACAGCGGCACGTACGAGGTGAGCCCGAGCATCATCACGCCCACGACCAGGCTGCCGAGCATGGCCGAGCCGACGACCCGGTGGCCGAACACCCACGGCGGGAGCACGGGCTGCTCGACCCGACGCTCGACCAGTGCGAACGCCACCAGCGTGACGACCGCCAGCGCCACGAGACCGAGGCTGACGGGCGACGTCCAGGACCACTCCACGCCTCCCTCGAGCAGCGCCAGCAGCAGCGAGACGCCACCGATCGCGAGCAGGGAGGACCCGAGGACGTCGACGGGCTGGCGCTGCCGCTGCACCTTCTCGTGGAAGTTGCGGGCCAGGACGTAGGCGGCGACCACGCCGAGCGGGAGGTTGATCGCGAAGATCGCGCGCCAGGAGACGTAGTCGGCGAAGACACCACCGAGCGTCGGGCCGACGACGGAGGACGTGGCCCACACCGCGGCGATGTAGCCCTGGACCACGGACCGCTCGGCCGCGGTGTACAGGTCGCCGATGATCGTGATGCCGACCGGCTGGATCGCGCCGGCGCCCAGGCCCTGGATCGCCCGGAAGACGATGAGCGGGACCATCCCCCAGGCCACCATGCAGAGCAGCGAGCCGAGGACGAACAGGCCGATGCCCAGCAGGGCCATGGGCTTGCGGCCGAACTGGTCGGAGAGCTTGGCGTACAGCGGCGTGCTGATCGCCTGGGCCAACAGGTAGACGCTGAAGAGCCACGGGAACTGCGTGAAGCCGCCCAGGTCCTCCACGACCGCCGGCACCGCGGTGGCCAGCACGGTCGCGTCGATGGCCACCAGCGCCGTGCTGAGCATGACGGCCAGGAGCACGGGGCCGCGCTCGGACCGCAGGCCCACGGAGGCGCGGCTGATCTGGGGAGCACTCACGTGCGTCCCCAACTCGTCGCCCGTGGCAACCATTCCCTGCGGCTGGACCGGTCCGGCCCGGCGCCCCGACCACCCGGGGTCAGGCGCTCACCGGCTCGGGGCTCAGAGCCCCAGGTCGCGCCCGATGAGCTCCTTCATGATCTCGTTCGAGCCGGCCCAGATCTTCGAGACCCGCGCGTCGCGCCAGGCGCGGGCGACGCGGTACTCGTTCATGAACCCGTAGCCGCCGTGCAGCTGCACGCAGTGGTCGAGGATGCGGTTCTGGATCTCGGAGGTCCACCACTTCGCCTTGGCGGCGTCGACCGGCGTGAGCTCCTTCTTGCTGTGGGCCAGCACGCACTGGTCGACGTAGGCCTGGGTGACGTCGACCTGCGTGAACAGCTCGGCCAGCAGGAACTTGTTGTGCTGGAAGGAGCCGATGGGGGCGCCGAACGCGGCACGCTCCTTGGTGTACTCCAGCGTCTCCAGGAGGATCTGCTTGGCGTGGGCGAGGTTGGAGATGGCGCAGCCCAGGCGCTCCTGCGGCAGCTTCTGCATCATGTGGATGAAGCCGCCGTCGACCTGGCCGACGACGTCGGCCTCGGTGACGCGGACGTTCTCGAAGAACAGCTCCGCGGTGTCGGACTCGTCCTGCCCGACCTTGTCGAGCTTGCGGCCGCGGCTGAAGCCGGGCGCGCTGGTCTCGATGCCGAACAGCGTGATGCCGCGGGCGCCCTTCTCGGGGCTGGTGCGCACGGCGGTCACCACGAGGTCGGCGGAGTAGCCGTTGGTGATGAAGGTCTTCGAGCCGTTGACGACCCAGCCGTCCCCGTCGCGGACGCCGGTCGTCTTGAGGGCGGCGAGGTCGGAGCCGCCGGACGGCTCGGTCATGCCGATCGCGCAGAGCAGCTCGCCGCTGGCGACCCGCGGCAGCCAGCGCTCGTGCTGGTCTGCCGTGCCGAGCTCGACGAGGTACGGCGCGACGATGTCGGAGTGGATGCCGACGCAGCTCGAGAGCGCGGCGTTGACGAAGGAGAGCTCCTCCATCAGGACGGCGTTGAACCGGTAGTCCCCGTCCTTGAGGTCGCCGGCGCCGCCGAACTGCTCCGGGATCTCCAGGCCGAGGAAGCCCTGCTTGCCCGCCTCGAGCCAGAACTCACGGGGCAGCGCCTTCGCGACGGCGTGCTCCTCGACGTGGGGCACCACCGAACGCTGCAGGAACTCGCGCACCGAGTCCCGGAAGGCCTCGTGGTCGTCTTCGTAGATCGTCCGCTCCATGGGGAGGAGCGTACGCCCGGACGCTACTGTTCGGTAACCTCTTCCCGCTCGGAACCTTCAGCCCCGGCGGGAAGATCGGGCAGGCGCTTGGCGAACCGCTCCCACGCCGCCTGGCGCGTCACGCCGAGGGTGCGGCCGATGTGGGCCCAGGAGATGCCGGACTCACGAGCGACGGCCACCCAGGTGAAGAGGAACCGCTCCACCTGGCGCGAGGCGGCCACGATCCGGGGCAGCGCCTCGAGGATCTCGGCCTCGGAGCGGTCCTTCCACGCCACGTCCACCAGGTCGGGGACCTCGCCGGACGTGACGAGCAGGTGGGCCGTCTCCACGCACTCGGCGCAGCAGAGGACGCCGAAGCCACCCACCACGCGATCGTCGGCGGAGGCGGTGCGGCCGCAGAACGAGCACACCTTGCCCTCGGGGTCGAGCAGCACGGGTCGCTCGCGCCGGTCCACTGGTTCCATGTCACACCCATCGTCGGCGGTACGACCCGCCTGAGCCTGGAGTCAAGAAATACTGTCGTCGGCCCCGGAACCGTTGGGGCCGATCATGCCAGCAGCGGCACTCCCGCGGGACGAAGGGTGGGCGGGGCGTGTCGGCCAGAAGAGTGTGAGGCGGGCCACCCGCCGCCGTGGGCACGACGGCCGGCGGGCGGCCCGCAGGTGACCGGGGAGAGGCCCGGCCGGCGGGCTCAGCGGCCCGCGGTCACCACGCCGTAGCGGGACTCGGCACGGGCGGCCTCGGACGGGGCGACGTGGTCGGCCACGTCGGTGCCGTCGGCGCCCGGCAGGCGCTTCGCGAAGCGCTCCCAGGCGGCCTGACGGGTGGTGCCGACGACGCCGCCGATGCGGGCCCAGCTCAGGCGTGCGTCCCGGGTGCGGCCCACCCAGGCGACGAGCTCGCGCTCGGCCTGGCGCGAGGCCTCGAGGGAACGGGCGAGGCCGGCCAGCAGGTCGATGCCGGCCCAGCGGTCGGCACCGGCACCGGACTCCAGGGCGCGACCGGCCTCGGCCGCGCACCCGGCGCAGATGTAGGAGCCGAAGCCCGGGTACAGCGCGTCGCCGGCGACGGGCTCGAGGCAGAAGCTGCAGGACGCCGCGGCGCCGAGCGAGGGCTCGTTCGCGGGGGCGCTGGACGTGGGGGACGTAGTCGGGGACACGGCGACATCTTGCCTCGTCGCGGACCCCTCCCGAGCCCACCTGGGGCCCGGAGCGGGCTAATCACAGGGTCATCACAGGGACTTCGTGGTCATCCCTGGGCTGACAGCCGCGACACGCGGGAAACCTGTGCCCGACGTCACCGCCGTGGCGTCACGTCCGGGCGGCCGGAACGCTCAGCGCACCTCGTCGGTGGCGCGGTCGTCGTCGGCTCCGCCGGAGCCGGCGGCCGGGGCGTCCGCCGGGCCCGAGCCCTCGGCGAGCAGCTCGGTGACGTCGGGCAGCCGACGGGCGAACCGCTCCCAGGCGGCCTGGCGGGTCGTCCCGAAGACGTCCCCGACCGCCGCCCACGAGTAGCCGTGCGCCCGGGCGATCGCGACCCAGGTGAAGAGGAACTCGTCGGCCTGGCGGGCGGAGGCCCGCATGATCCGGAGACCGTCGAGGACCCCGGCGTTCGTGCCGTCCTCCCAGTAGGCGGGGACGCCGCCCGGCTGCACGTCCGCCGGGTCGGTGCCGTCCAGCATCGCCAGGGCGCCCACGAGGCACGCGCGGCAGATGAGCGCGCCGTACCCGCCGGCGAGCGGTCGGTCCTCGGCTGCGCCGTGGCCGCAGAACGAGCAGATCTTGCCCGCGGTGGTCTGCTCCACCGCGCTGTACTGCTGCCCCTCGGGGTCGGCTGCCGTGTCCATGGATGGGTATCCAACCAGTCAGGTGGCGGTGTACGAGCGCACAGGGGACTCATGGCTCCCACCTGGGCGGACGTCGGCTTCCGACAGGGGCCCCACCAACGCCCGGACGCACCGACGGGTGAGTCCCCCCGCGGTGCAAGGTGATGTGCGCCGCCCGCCGCCCCTGCTTGAGTGCGCGGTGGCGGGGTACCACCCCGGCGAGGAACCACCGCGGGCCCACCGCGGTGGCGTCGAGGAGGGGAGCAGATGGAGATCTGGCCGGGCAACGCCTATCCGCTGGGGGCCACGTTCGACGGCACCGGCACGAACTTCGCCCTCTTCAGCGAGGTCGCCGAACGCGTCGAGCTGTGCCTGTTCGACGACGGGGACGGCGACGACGGCGCCCTGGTCGAGACCCGCGTCGAGCTCACGGAGATCGACGCGCACGTGTGGCACTGCTACCTGCCCGCCGTCCAGCCCGGGCAGCGCTACGGCTACCGCGTCCACGGCCCCTGGGACCCGGCACAGGGTCTGCGGTGCAACCCGAACAAGCTGCTGCTCGACCCGTACGCGAAGGCCACCTACCGCGAGATCGACTGGGACGAGAGCCTCTTCGGCTACCACTTCGGCGACGAGGACTCCCGCAACGACGGCGACTCCGCGGCGCACATGACGCTCGGGGTCGTCATCAACCCCTTCTTCGACTGGGAGGGCGACCGGCGCCCGAACCGGCCCTACAACGAGTCGCTGGTCTACGAGGCGCACGTCAAGGGTCTCACCATGCTCCACCCGGACGTCCCCGAGGAGCTGCGGGGCACCTACGCGGGCATCGCCCACCCCGCCGTGATCGAGCACCTGGTCAAGCTCGGGGTCACCGCCGTCGAGCTCATGCCGGTCCACCAGTTCATCCAGGACTCCACGCTCCTGGAGAAGGGGCTGCGCAACTACTGGGGCTACAACACCCTCGGGTTCTTCGCCCCGCACGCGGACTACTCCTACTGGGCCCGCGACGAGCGCTACCGCGGCCAGCAGGTCCAGGAGTTCAAGGGCATGGTCAAGGCCCTGCACGAGGCGGGCATCGAGGTCGTCCTGGACGTCGTCTACAACCACACGGCCGAGGGCAACCACCTGGGCCCGACGCTGTCCTTCAAGGGCATCGACAACCAGGCGTACTACCGGATGGTCGAGGACGACCAGCGGTACTACATGGACTACACGGGCACCGGCAACAGCCTCAACGTCCGGCACCCGCACTCGCTCCAGCTGATCATGGACTCGCTGCGCTACTGGGTCACCGAGATGCACGTCGACGGGTTCCGCTTCGACCTCGCCTCCACCCTGGCCCGCGAGTTCTACGAGGTCGACCGCCTCGCCACCTTCTTCGAGCTCGTGCAGCAGGACCCGGTGGTGAGCCAGGTGAAGCTCATCGCCGAGCCGTGGGACGTCGGCCCCGGCGGCTACCAGGTCGGCGGGTTCCCGCCGCAGTGGTCGGAGTGGAACGGCAAGTACCGCGACACGGTGCGCGACTTCTGGCGCGGTGAGCCGGTGCTCGGCGACTTCGCCAGCCGGCTGGCCGGGTCCTCCGACCTGTACGAGCACTCCGGCCGGCGTCCGTTCGCCTCCATCAACTTCGTCACCGCCCACGACGGCTTCACCCTGCGCGACCTCGTCTCCTACAACGAGAAGCACAACGCGGCCAACGGCGAGGACAACAACGACGGCGAGAGCCACAACCGGTCCTGGAACCACGGCGTCGAGGGGCCCACGGACGACGCAGACGTGCTGCGGCTGCGCGCCCGCGCCCAGCGCAACCACCTCGCCACCCTCCTGCTGAGCCAGGGCGTGCCGATGCTGCTGCACGGTGACGAGGGCGGTCGCACCCAGGGCGGCAACAACAACACCTACGCGCAGGACTCCGAGATCTCCTGGATGCACTGGGAGGACCTGGACCGGCCGCTCGTGGAGTTCACCGCCGCCGTCGCCCGGCTGCGGATGGAGCACCCGACCTTCCACCGCAAGCGCTTCTTCACCGGCACCGAGGTCCGCACCGGCCCGGAGGGCGAGGACCGGCTCAACGACATCGTCTGGCTGCACGCCGAGGGCCGCCCGATGGAGGAGTGGGACTGGAAGGAGTCGCACACCGTCGGCATGTACCTCAACGGCCACGGCATCGCCGGCAAGGACGCCCGCGGCCAGACCATCACCGACGACCACTTCCTCCTCTACTTCAACGCCTGGCACGAGGACGTCGCGGTGACGCTGCCCCCCGAGGAGTTCTCGGCCCGCTGGCAGGTCGCGCTCGACACCTCCTCCTCCACCGACGAGAACGACGTCATCCGGTGCGAGGACGGGCTGGTGCTGCCGGCGCGCAGCCTGCTCGTCCTCCAGGAGTGGACGGCCCCGCCGGTCGAGGTCGACCACTCCGTCGACGCCTCCATCGCGGCCCTCGCCGAGCACGCGGAGGCCGAGGTCGCCCAGGCCGAGCGCGCGGACGGGGCACCGGACGAGGCGGACGGGGCGGACGGGGCGGACGGGGCCTCCCCCGACGACGCGGGGGCGGACGAGTGACCCGCCGGCCGACGTCCGCCCCGACCTCGACCTACCGGCTGCAGATCACGGCCGAGGACGACCTCTTCGCGGCCGCCGACCGGCTGGGCTACCTCCACGACCTGGGCGTGGACTGGGTCTACCTCTCCCCGATCCTGGCCGCGGAGCCCGGCTCCACGCACGGCTACGACGTGGTGGCCCACGACCACCTCGACCCCGAGCGGGGCGGCGAGGCCGGGCTGGCCGCGCTCTCCGCCCGGGCCCGCGAGCTCGGCATGGGCGTGCTGGTCGACATCGTGCCCAACCACGTGGGCGTGGCGACGCCGTCGGAGGACCCGTGGTGGTGGGAGGTCCTCATGCTCGGCCGCGACGCCCCGCACGCCCACGCCTTCGACGTGGACTGGGACGCCGCGGGCCAGCGCCTCCAGCTGCCGGTGGTGGGCACGGACGACGTGCGCGCCGACGGGTCGGTCGCGCACCTGAGCCTGGTGGAGACCGACCGCGGCCTCGAGCTGCACTACTGGGACCACGCTTTCCCCGTAGCCCCCGGCACGGCGAGCGGCCCCGACGACGACCCGAGCGCCGTCCACGACCGGCAGCACTACGAGCTGGTCGACTGGCACCGGGCCGACGACGCCCTCAACTACCGCCGCTTCTTCGCGGTGAACACCCTCGCCGCCGTGCGGGTGGAGGAGCCGGACGTCTTCGCCGAGACCCACGTGGAGATCGCCCGCTGGTTCCGCGAGGGCCTGGTGGACGGCCTGCGGGTCGACCACCCCGACGGCCTGCGCGACCCCCGGAAGTACCTCGACGACCTGGCCGCCCTCACCGGCGGCGCCTACGTGCTGGTGGAGAAGATCCTCGAGCCGGGCGAGGAGATGCCGACCACCTGGGCCACCGAGGGCACCACCGGCTACGACGCGCTCGCCCTCGTGGAGCGGGTGCTCGTGGACCCCGCGGGCGAGGGCCCGCTCTGCGCCCTCGACGCCCAGCTGCGGGGCCTGCCCGACGGCGAGGCCGCGGACTTCCACGCCATGGTCCACGACCTCAAGCGCGAGGTGGCCGACGGCATCCTGCACAGCGAGGTCAACCGCCTCGTCCGCGAGCTCCGGCGCTTCCTGCCCACGCTCTCCCCCTACCGCTGCGCCGACGCCGTGAGCGAGCTGCTCACCTGCTTCCCGGTCTACCGGTCCTACCTGGCGCTGGGCCCCTCCCCCGAGGAGCCGGACCTCACCGGCGTCGAGCACCTGGACGCCGCGTTCGCCGCCGCGCGGGCCCACCGCCCCGACCTGGCGGAGACGTTCGACGTCCTCGAGCCCTGGCTGCACGACCCCGCGCTGGCCGCGACCCGGCGGTTCCAGCAGACGTCCGGCATGGTGATGGCGAAGGGCGTGGAGGACTGCGCGTTCTACCGCTACCCGCGGCTCACCTCGCTCACCGAGGTGGGCGGCGACCCGTCGGTCTTCTCCCTGGACGTCGCGGGCTGGCACGCGGCGATGGCGCAGCGGCAGGAGCAGTGGCCCCTGGCGATGACCACGCTGTCGACCCACGACACCAAGCGCGGCGAGGACGTCCGGGCGCGGATCACCGCCCTGGCGGAGGTGCCGATGCTGTGGGCGTCCGCGCTCGGGCGGCTGCTCGAGGCCGTGCCCCTGCCCGACCCGGTCTTCGGCGGGCTGCTCTGGCAGGCCGTGCTCGGCGCGTGGGGCAGCGACCCGGACGACGTCCTGCGCGAGCGGCTGCACGCCTACGCGATGAAGGCCATGCGCGAGGCCGGGGACCGGACGACGTGGACGGCGCCGGACGAGGCCTACGAGGCCGCGGTGCACGCTGCGGTGGACGCGGCCTTCGACTCCCCCGCCGTGCGGACGGTGCTCGACGAGCTGCTCGCGGCCGTCCTCGCCCCCGCCTGGAGCAACACCCTGGCCGCGAAGCTGCTGGCGCTCACCATGCCCGGCGTGCCCGACGTCTACCAGGGCTCGGAGCTGCTGGAGCAGTCGCTGGTCGACCCCGACAACCGGCGTCCGGTCGACTTCGCCCACCGTGCCGCCGTGCTCGCGGGCGAGGCCGGCGACGACGCGGCCGACAAGCTGCACGTCGTCACCACCGCGCTGCACCTGCGACGCGACCGCCCGGAGGCCTTCACCTCCTACACGCCGGTCGAGGTGACCGGCGAGGCCGCCGAGCACGTGCTGGCCTTCGACCGCGGTGGCGTCGTCACGGTGGTCACCCGGCTCCCCGGCGGGCTCGCCCGCCGCGGCGGCTGGGGCGACACCCGGCTCGTGCTGCCCGAGGGCGCCTGGCACGACGCCCTCACCCGCCACGGCACGGACGGCCTGCTGGCCGACCTGCTCGCCACCCACCCCGTCGCGCTGCTCGTGAAGGAGTCCTGATGGACACCCCGCTGACCAAGCCCGGCCGCGGGCCGTTCGACGTGTGGGCGCCGCGGCCCGACTCCGTGGCGCTGCGGCTCGGCGACGGGTCGACCGTGCCCATGACGCGGGGCGAGGACGGCTGGTGGACGCCGACCGCGCCCGTGCCCCTCGAGGGCGCCGTCGACTACGGGTACCTGCTCGACGGCGACGAGACCCCGCGGCCCGACCCCCGCTCGCCGCGGCAGCCGCACGGCGTCCACGGGCTCTCGCGCGTGGAGGCCGGCGCGCCGTACGCGTGGGGCGACTCCGCCTGGACCGGCCGACAGCTCGCGGGCTCGGTGATCTACGAGCTGCACGTCGGCACGTTCACGCCCGAGGGCACCCTGGACTCCGCGATCGAGCGGCTCGACCACCTCGTCGGCCTCGGCGTGGACCTCGTCGAGCCGCTGCCGGTCAACGCGTTCGGCGGCACCCACAACTGGGGCTACGACGGGGTCGGCTGGTTCGCGGTCACCGAGAACTACGGCGGGCCCGACGCCTACCGGCGCTTCGTGGACGCCTGCCACGCCCGCGGCCTGGGCGTCGTCCAGGACGTCGTCTACAACCACCTCGGCCCGTCCGGGAACTACCTCCCGCTGTTCGGCGGCTACCTCAAGACCGGCCGGAACACGTGGGGCGACCTGCTCAACCTCGACGAGGACGGCAGCGCCGAGGTGCGCCGCTACATCCTCGACAACGTCCGGACCTGGTTCACCGAGTACCACGTCGACGCGCTGCGGCTGGACGCCGTGCACGCGCTGCGGGACTCCGCGCACCGGCACCTGCTGGAGGAGATGGCGATCGAGACCGCCGCGCTCTCCGCCTCGCTCGGGCGGCCGCTCACGCTGATCGCCGAGTCCGACCTCAACGACCCGCGACTGGTCACCCCGCGCGAGGCGGGCGGCTACGGCCTGGACGCCCAGTGGAGCGACGACTTCCACCACGCCGTGCACGTCGCCCTGACCGGCGAGACGAGCGGCTACTACGCCGACTTCGAGCCGCTCTCGGCCCTGGCGAAGGTGTGCGAGCGCGGGTTCTTCCACGACGGCACGTACTCGTCCTTCCGGGGCCGCGACCACGGCGTCCCGGTCGACACCGCGCACCTGCCCACGTGGCGGCTGGTGGTGTGCAGCCAGAACCACGACCAGATCGGCAACCGCGCCGTCGGCGACCGGCTCACCGCGCACCTCGACGAGCACCAGCTCGGCTGCGCGGCGCTGCTCACGCTGACCGGCCCGTTCACCCCGATGCTCTTCCAGGGCGAGGAGTGGGGCGCGAGCACGCCGTTCCAGTTCTTCACCTCCCACACCGAGCCCGAGCTCGGGAAGGCCACCGCGGAGGGCCGGATCGCCGAGTTCGCGGAGATGGGCTGGGACCCGTCCCTCGTCCCCGACCCGCAGGACCCCGAGACCTTCACGCGGTCGAAGCTGGACTGGCCCGAGTCCACCTCCGGGCACCACGCGCGGCTCCTGGACCTCTACCGGCTGCTGGGCTCGCTGCGGCGGACCGAGCCCGCGCTCACCGACCCCGCGTTCGGGTCCACGCGGGCGCACGCGGACGAGGCGGCGCGGCTGTTCACGCTCGACCGGACGTCGTCCGCCGGCGGCTCCCCGCTGCGGCTGGTGCTCAACCTGGCCGACTCCTCCGCCTCGGTCCCCGTGCCCGAGGGGGCCGCAGTGCTCGCGCGCACGGGCGACCCGGCCGACGGCGACGTCACCGTCTCGGGCGGCCTGCTCGCCCTGGCCCCCCACGCCGGGGCGCTGCTCCGGCTCGGCTGAGGCACCCGGCGGCTGACGGGTTCCTGAGGGTCCGCCGCGCCCGCCCCCGGGACGGCCCCGCACCTGCCAGGATGGCCGGGTGCTGAGCCTCCCGCGCCGCGTCTCGTCCGCGCTCCTCCTGCTGATCGCGGCGCTGCTGCTGCCGGTGTGGCTGGTGGCGTCGTGGACCGAGTCCCTCGTCACCGATCCCGACGCCTACGTCGAGGCGGTGGCGCCCCTGGGCGAGCAGCCGGAGGTGCAGGCCGCGGTGGCCGACCGGGTCGCGGCCGCGCTGCAGCAGCAGATCGAGGACCGGGTGCCGGCGCTGTCCGTGCCCCTGGTGGACAAGGCGGTGCAGGCGATGGCCGACAAGGCCGTCGCCTCCGACGCGTTCCCGGGGCTGTGGACGGCGGCCAACCGCAGCGCCCACACCAGCCTCGCGGCCGCCCTCACCTCCGACCACGACGACTCCCCGGTCGAGATCGACCTGACCCCGGTGGTCGAGGAGGTGATCTCCCGGCTGGAGATGAAGGGGCTCCTGCCGGCGTCGGCGACGAGCACGACCCCCACCGTCGTCATCGAGATCGCCCAGCCCGACCAGCTGGTCCGGGCCCGGCACGCGTACGCCGTCCTGGCGTTCTTCGACCGGTGGCTGCCGTGGCTCATGGCCGCGCTGGTCGTGGCCGCGGTGGTGATCACGCCCAAGCGACTGCGCGCGCTGCTGGTCGGGTCGTTCCTCGGCCTGCTCACGACCGGGCTGCTCGCGCTGGCCCTCGTCACGGCCAGGCCCCAGGTCCTCGACCTCGTCGAGCAGACCGTCGGCAGCTCGCAGTTCCTCGAGCCGACCTGGGACGCGCTGCTCGACAGCCTGTGGCACGAGCTGTCCGTGGCGGCGGCGGTGTGCGCCGCCGGCGTCCTGGCCTTCGGGCTGCTCGGGTTCCTGCGGCGGCGCCGGGGCTGAGTCGGCGTCGGGGCTGAGCCGCGTTCGTCGGCGCGTTCGTCGGCGGGCTCAGGCCCGATCGTCGTACTCCGCGCGCGCGGCGATCACGTCCACCATGTTGGACTCCGCCCACGTCTTGACCGACGACACCAGCTCCGCCAGCGACGCCCCCAGCGGCGTGAGGCCGTAGGTGACGCTCACGGGGACGGTGGGCTCGACCGTGCGGGTGACCATCCCGTCGCGCTCGAGCCCGCGGAGCGTCTGGGTGAGCATCTTCTGGCTCGCGCCCGCGATGGTCCGGGCGAGCTCGTTGTAGCGCAGGGCCCCCTTCTCGCGCAGGGCGCTGAGGATGAGGGCCACCCACTTGCTCGACAGCGTCTCGAGCAGCTCACGGCTCTTGCACTCGGCCATGAAGGCGTCGAACTCGATCTTCTCCAGCTCGCGGCGCTGGGCGGCGGTGAGGGTGGGCACGGGGGCCTCCTGGTCGGGACGGACGGGCGACTCGGCCGCACGACTCGGCGGGTAACGCACTTTCAGGTGCCTACTTACCAAAGGGGAGCAGCCCCTCCAGAGTGGAGCACGAAGGGCGGCAGCACAAGGGCCGCCGCCCCACCGCACTCCTCGGAGGTCCTCGTGAACACCCAGCTCCCCACCACCACCCGCGCCGCCGTCGTCCGCACCCCGGGCCCGGAGGCCGTCGTCGAGGTCGTCGACGTCCCGCTCGCGGCGCCGGCCGAGGGCCAGGTCGTCGTCCGGGTCGCCGCGGCCACGATCAACCCCGTCGACGTCGCCGTCGTCTCCGGCTTCTGGCACTCCGTCGGCGCGATCTCCCAGCCCGAGCACACCGGGATCGGGTGGGACGTCGCGGGCACCGTCGTCGCGGTCGGCGCCGGAGTCACCGACCTCGCCGTGGGCGACCGGGTCGCCGGCCTGCACGGCGGCGTCGACCACCCGGTCGGCACGATCGCCGAGCACGTGACCCTGGCGGCCTCCGACGTGGCCCGCGTGCCCGACGGCCTGGCCCTCACCGAGGCGGCGACCCTGCCCCTCAACACCCTCACCGCCGCCCAGCTGCTCGACCTGCTGGGCGAGCCGACGCCCGGCGCGACCCTCCTGGTGACCGGCGCGGCCGGGGCCGTCGGCGGGCACGCGCTGCGGCTGGCCGCGGCGCGCGGCTGGGCCGTGACCGGCCTGGCGCGGCCGTCCGACCGCGCCTACGTCGAGGCCGCCGGCGCGGCGTTCGTCGACGCCCTGCCCGAGGCGCCCGCCTTCGATGCCGTCGCCGACACCGCGGTGCTGGCGGAGGCAGCCGTGGCCGCCGTGGTCGACGGCGGCCTCTACGCCGGGGTGATCCCGCTGGCGGTCCCGGCCGGCGAGCGGGGCGTGCGCACGACCGCCGTGATGGCGAGCGCTGACGACGCCACGCTCGCCCACGCGCTCGAGGAGGCCGCCGCCGGCCGCCTCGACACCCGGGTGCACGTCACGCTGCCGCTGGCCGAGGCCGACAAGGCGGTGCGCACGGTCGCGGCCGGCGGGGTCCGCGGCCGGGTGGTCGTCCTGCCGTGACGGCCGCGGGGCTCAGTGACCGCGCAGCCCGTGCCGCTCCCACCACCGTGCGAGCGGCGCGGGCGCCCACCAGTTCCACCGGCCCAGGAGCTTCATGGTGGCGGGCACCAGGAGGGCCCGGACGACGGTCGCGTCGAGCAGCAGCGCCACCAGCATCCCCAGGCCGATCATCTTCATGAAGACCAGGTCGGACAGGCTGAACGCGCCGATCACGACCCCCAGCAGCAGGGCCGCGCTGGTGATGATCTGCCCGGTGCGCTGCAGGCCCACCTCGACCGCCCGGTCGTTGTCACCGCTCGCGTCCCACTCCTCGCGCACCCGGCTGAGCAGGAACACCTCGTAGTCCATCGAGAGGCCGAAGAGGATCGCCAGCATGAGGATCGGGTTGGTGGCGTCCAGGAAGCCCTGGGGCGTGAAGCCGAGCAGCCCCGAGAGGTGCCCGTCAGCGAAGATCCAGGTGACCACGCCGAAGCTGGCGGTGATGGAGAACAGGTTCATCACCACCGCCTTCACCGGCAGGACGAACGAGCCGAACGCGCCGAAGAGCAGCACGAACATCACGACCAGGACGATGAGCCCCATCACCGGCAGCTTCGCCGCGACCGAGGCCACCAGGTCCACCGTGGCCGCCGTGAGCCCGCCCACCAGCGCGGTGCCGGACGCCGGCTCGACCTCGCGCAGCGCCCGCACGACGTCCTGGCTCTCCTCGGTCTGGCTGTTGCCCTCCCAGGTGGCGGTGAGCAGGGTGACCGGCTCCGTCCCGTCCCCCGAGCCGGCGGTGCTGTCGACCGTCGCCACCGACGTGACGCCCTCGACCTGCTCTGCGCGCTCCACGTAGTCGGCCACGTCGGCCTCCTCGGTGCCCTCGAGCACGATCGAGGCGGTGGAGACCTCGCCGCCGAAGTCCTCGGCGAGGATGACGGCGGCCCGGTGGCTGGGCGCGTCGGGCGGCAGGACGCGGTAGTCCATCGAGCCGAAGGACGCGCCGAGGAACGGGCTGGCCACGACCAGCAGGCCGACGACGACCGTGACGGCCACCAGCACCGGTCGGCGCATGACGGCGCGCGCCAGGGCGGCCCAGCGGCCGGCGTCCGTGACGAGGACGTGGGGCCGCGCCCCGCCCGCCCGCCGACGCCACGGCATCCGGCCCGCCTCCACGCGGTGCCCGAGCAGCCGGAGGATCGCGGGCAGGAGGGTCAGGGAGGAGACCATCGCGACCAGCACCGCGGCCACGCCGCCGTAGGCCATCGACCGCATGAACGACTGCGGGAAGACCAGCAGGCTGGCCAGCGAGGCCGCGACCGTGAGCCCGGAGAAGAGGACGGTGCGACCGGCCGTGGCGAGGGTGCGCTGGACGGCGGCGGCGACGAGGTCGGGCCGGCCGCGGCCGAGGTCGGGGACCGTGGCCAGCTCCTCACGGAAGCGGCTGACGACGAAGAGGGCGTAGTCGATGGCCAGGCCGATGCCCAGCAGGGAGACGATGTTGACGGCGAAGACCGAGACGTCCGCGACCTGCGAGACGAGCCGCAGCAGGGCCAGCGAGCCGACGACCGCGGTGAGGCCCACGGTGACCGGCATGAGGGCCGCGACGACGCTGCCGAAGATCACCAGGGCCAGCACGAGCACGACCGGCATGGAGATCGCCTCGGCTCGCGCGAGGTCGTCGGCGGTGATCTGGTTGACGTCGTCGTAGGTGGCGAAGGTGCCGGCCAGGTGGGTCTCGACCTGGTCGCCGTCCGCCACGAGGAGCCCGGAGATCTCGTCGTAGCTGTCGAGCAGTTCGCTGTCGCTCTCGCCGCCGAGCGAGATGAGCACCTGGGCGGCGTGGCCGCCGTCGCCGACCAGGGAGCCCGACGGGTCCTCCCACCAGGGCACGACGCTCGCCGTCGAGCCCGCGGGCAGCCCGGCCAGCGCCTCGCGGACGGGCTCGACGAAGGCGTCCTCGTCGGCGGTGAGCTCGTCGGAGGTGTAGATCGCGACCACGTCGACGCTGCGGTGGCCGAACGCGTCGGTCTCGGCGGCGAGGGCCTGGTAGGACTCGGCGTCCGGGTCCTCGAAGCCACCGTTGACCAGGCCGCCGAAGACGCCGGCGCCGTACACGGCGGCCAGGACGACGAGCAGGAGGCCGACCCCCAGCACGCGGCCGGGGCGTCGGCCCACGAGTGCTCCCCACCGTTCGATCACGGTTCCTCCTCCGTCGCCTGGATGGTCGCCTGGACGGTCCCCAGAATGGTTCCTGAGACAGCATCAGTGATGGACAATCACACGAGTGAACGGCGTTCACGGTAAACGGTGTAAACTCCGCTCGTCAACGCGTTTCCCGTCCGCAGCACCCACCAGGAGCAGCCCGTGTCCAGCCCCGCGTCCCGCCCGGCCTCCGGCGCGGAGCCCACTCGGCGGGAGCGCCAGCGCGAGGCCACGTACGCGGAGATCGTCGAGAGCGCCCTGGGCCTGCTGCGCGAGGGCGAGGACCTCTCGCTGCGCGCCGTCGCCCAGCGGATGGGCATGACGGCGCCGGCGCTGTACCGCTACGTCGCCTCCTACTCCGAGCTCGTCGACCTCGTGGCGCTGCGCATCGACCAGGACGCGACCCGGCGCTTCGCGGCCGCCGCCGAGACGGTGCCCGCCTCCGACCCGGCGGCCCGGCTCGTCCTGGCGATCACGGAGTTCCGGACGTGGGCGATGACCTCCCCGCGGGAGTTCTCGCTGGTCTTCGCACACCCGGTGGCCGAGCCCGGCTGCCGGCCCGGCGAGCCGCTGACCGCCGCCGCCTCCGCGGAGCTGTTCACCACGATGCTGCACGACGTGTGGCGGGCGAACCGCTTCCCCGTGCCGGCCGTCGAGGACCTCCCCGAGGTGGTGCGCCAGGCCGTCCTCGACCCGGCGATCCCCGGACCCCAGCACCACCTGCCGGTGGAGGAGCGCGGCTTCGGCTGGGTGGCGATGCAGGGGTGGGCCCAGCTCTACGGCGTGGTGGCGCTGGAGGTGTTCGGGCACGTGGACGTGCGCCTGCTGGCGTCGGGCGAGCTCTTCCTCTCGACCCTGGGCCGGTTCGCGCCGCAGCTCGGGCTCGGGGCGGACGTCGAGCGCCTGGTCGGCCTGGCGCGCGCCCGGATCGCCGCGGCCTGAGCCTCCGCGGGGCACCACCGTCGCTGCACTCGGCAGTGGGGCCCACCCGGGCCCCACTGCCGAGTGCACGGTCAGCGGGCCAGCAGTCCCCGCCCGGCGAGCACCTCGTCGACCCACTCGGGCACCAGCTCGCCCGCCCGGCCGTGGCGCGCCTGGGCGAACCAGGCCGTGCCGTCCGAGGGGACCAGGTTGAGCTCGAGGGTGTCCGCGCCGAAGCGGCGGGCCTGCTGCACGAACCCGGCGGCCGGGTAGACCGCGCCGCTGGTACCGATGGAGACGAAGGCGGACGCGTCGGCGAGCGCCTCGATGATCGTCTCCATGTCGTAGGGGATCTCGCCGAACCAGACCACGTCGGGGCGCAGCTCGGCGTGGTGACAGCCCGGGCAGGCCGGGAAGTCGCCCAGGTCGCCGTCCCAGTCGAAGCGGCCCTCGCAGGCCCGGCACAGGGCCTTGCGCAGCTCACCGTGCATGTGGAGGACGCGGCTCGAGCCGGCGCGCTCGTGGAGGTCGTCGATGTTCTGGGTGACCACCAGCAGGTCGTCGCCCAGGTGCTCCTCGAGTCGCGCCAGGGCCAGGTGCGCCGCGTTGGGCTCGACGTCGGCCAGTGCCCGGCGGCGCGCGTCGTAGAAGCGGTGCACCGTGGTCGGCGAGAGCTCGTAGGCCTCGGGGGTCGCCACGTCCTCGACCCGATGGCCCTCCCACAGCCCGTCGGCATCGCGGAACGTCGGCACGCCGCTCTCGGCGGAGATCCCCGCCCCGGTCAGCACCACGATCCGTCCGCGCATCATCGTGCCAGCGTAGTCACCCGGCTCCCGCCCCGGCAGTGACCAGCGTCCTTGCCCGCGGGCGGGATCAGTGCCCGGCGAGGACGGCGGTCAGCGCGTCGTCCAGGATGTCGATCCCGGCGTCGATCTCCGCCTCGGAGGCGGTGAGCGGCGGGGCGAGCCGGAAGATCCCGCCCATGCCGGGCATCTGGACGATGTTGAGGTGCAGGCCGCGGTCGAGGCAGGCGCGGGTGACCTCCTGACCGAGGGTGTCGGCGGGCTCCTTGGTCTCGCGGTCGAGCACGAGCTCGATGCCCTGCAGGAGCCCGCGGCCTC
Source organism: Nocardioides sp. GY 10127 (assembly GCF_004919085.1). Lineage (GTDB taxonomy): Bacteria > Actinomycetota > Actinomycetes > Propionibacteriales > Nocardioidaceae > Nocardioides. Next base: position 81,219 of record NZ_STGL01000005.1, read on the forward strand.
GGACGTCCCCCACCACCTCGTGCTTCTCCTGCAGCGCGAGGAGGCGGCCGGTGAGCTGCTTGCCGAGGACGCCGGCCCGCTCGACGAGCCCGTCGCGCTGCACGACCCCGAGGACGGTGAGGGCGACGGAGGCCGCGAGCGGGTCCGAGACGTGCGTGGTGAAGAAGAGGAAGCCGCGCTCGTGGGCCCGCTCCTCGATCTCCGCGCTGGTGGTGACCGTCGCGACGGGCAGCCCGCCGCCCAGGGTCTTGGACAGCGTGAGGATGTCGGGCACGACGCCGTCTCGCTCGAAGGCGTACATCGTGCCGGTGCGGCCGAGACCGGTCTGGGCCTCGTCGAGGACGAGCAGCATCCCGCGCTCGTCGCACAGCTCGCGCAGGCGGGCGAGGTAGCCCACCGGCATCTCGATGATGCCGCCCGAGGAGAGGATCGGCTCCACGATGCAGGCGGCGAGGCTGCCGGCGGAGGCCTGGTCGATGAGCGCGAAGCCGTACTCGAGCTCGGAGCGCCAGTCGTAGCTGCCGTCGGGGTGCCGGAACGGCGAGCGGTAGGCGTTCGGGGTCGCCAGCGTGAGGTTGCCCGGGATCGGCGGGCCGTAGCCCGCGCGCCCCGCCGAGTAGGTCGCCCCGGCCGCACCCGAGGTCATCCCGTGCCACGAGCGGTCGAACGAGACGACCTCGTAGCGGCCCGTCACCAGCTTGGCGAGCTTGAGCGCGGCCTCGTTGGCCTCCGCGCCGGTGGTCAGCAGCATGGTGCGGCTCAGCGCCTCCGGCATGGTCGCCGCGAGGCGGGCGGCGAGGTCCACGACCGGGCGGCTCAGCATGCCGGAGTAGAGGTGGTCGAGGGTGCTCACCGCCTCGGACACGGCACGGGCGACGTCCGGGTGCGCGTGCCCGAGCACCGCGCTCATCTGCCCGGAGGTGAAGTCGAGGATCGCGCGGCCCTCGCTGTCGTGCACGTAGGAGCCGGCGCCGCGCTCGATGATCCGCGGCGTCCACCGCGTGCCGTAACGGATCAGGTGGTCGCCCGCCTGCTGCCAGAACTGCTCGTCGCTCATCGCTTCTCCCGGGTAGGCGGACGCCGGCCTGCCGGCCGTTCCCTCCCGGGCAGTCCTACCAGCCGAGCGGGCTCCGCGGGGCGTGACGTCGGACGCGGCCGCCCCTCGCGGGGCCCGTCCCCTGGCCGCTGTCGGACCCCTGGCCTACCGTCGGTGACAGGTCACGAGCATCGGCCGCACGCCTCCGGACGTGGCCGATCGGCAACCGCGTCGCTCGACACGGTGCCTTCCGGAGAAGACCTGGGCGCGGCCGACCGGCCGTGACCAAGCCGAGCACCGCGGCGCGCCGCGGGCCGTGCCCGAGGAGGCACCTCATGTCCGTCGACCACCGCTGCCGGGGCCGGGAGTGCGGCTTCTACGACTCGGGCCACCTGATCCACTTCATCCACGCCAAGCGCCTCGGCCAGCACCCCTGGGGCTGGCGCGACGCCGTCGTCACCGGCGTCGACGGCTTCTGGGTGTCCCTGGCCTACCTGGACAGCCTCGCCACGCCGCGGGTCTGGCACCACCGCCGGCTGTCGCGGTTCCTCACGGTCGGGGCGCCCGTGCGGCTGCACGAGCAGTACTACGCGCTGGGCTGCCCGGACGGCTGGTTCTCGGTGGTCGTGGAGGACGGCCTCGGCCCGGTGCCCCGCCCGGCCGACACGTCCCCGTGGGACGACGGGGTCGGCGGTGGGGTCAGCGGCGGGGTCGTGGACCTGTCCACCGGCGTCGCGATCGCCCTCGACCACGAGAGCGAGCGGGATCGGGAGCGGGACGAGGGCCGCTGACGACCGCGGCCCCGACCCCCTGACCGTCGGCCCCGGCCCGGCCCGCCCCGGCCCGGCCCCTCAGTCCACCGGCAGCGACACGGCCCTCCGCGCGTCCCGCCACTCCGCGGCCTGGCGGGCGGGGCTCCAGCCGAGGACCTCTCCGGCGATCCGGGCGGCCTCCCGACCCAGGACGTCGCCCGGGTCGCCGAGCGTGCCGATGCCGGTGCGCCGCAGCAGGATGTCCGCGAGCGAGCGCGGCATCTCGTGCCGGGCCGCCCACGCGACCGTGGCGAGCGGCTCACCGTCGGCGGTGGCGCGCTTGGCCAGGGCCGGGTCGGACTCCGCGAGGGCGAGCACCGCCTCGGCGTCCGTGCCGTAGTGGCGGACGACGAGGTCGACCGTGTCCGCGGCCAGGCCGGGGTGGCGGGCGGCGGTGGCGGCGATCGCCGCGGGCAGGTCGGGGACGTCGCAGCCGGCGAGCGGCACGCGGGCGGTGGTGCTCGGGGCGATGCGCCGACCGAGCTTGGCCGCCACCGCGTCGACCGCGTGCTGGGCGAAGGCCCGCGAGGTCGTGTACTTGCCGCCGGTCGCCGAGACGAGGCCCTCGCGGCCGTCACGGGCGTGGTCGACGAGCTCGGCCGCGCGCGAGGCACGGTAGGTGTCGGCCCCGGCGGACTCGGTGAGGGGCCGCAGGCCCCCGTAGGCCGCCACCACGTCGTCCATCGAGAGCGCCACCGGCAGCAGGGACGCCGCGTTGATCCGCTCCACGAACGTCTCGATGGCCGCCCGGGTGAGTCGCCACTGGGAGACCGGGCCCTCGTAGGGGGTCTCGGTCGGCCCGATGAGGCTGTGCCCGCGCCACGGGGCGAAGCTGAAGTGCCCGTGCGGGGTCACGGTGAGCACCATCGTGGGCGTGATCTGGCGGGTGACCAGGTAGATGCCCTCGGACCGGACGCGAGGCGCCGGCGCGCCGACCAGCTCCTGCGCCCAGGCCCCGGTGGCGTTGACGACGACCCCGGCGGTGATCTCGGTGGTGCCGCCCTCGAGCTCGTCGACGACCCGCGCCCCCACGGCCCGCTGCGGGCCGCCGAGGAGGGCGTCGACGCGGACGCCGTTGGCGACCCGGGCCCCGTGGGCCACCGCCGAGCGCAGGAACGCCAGGGTCAGCCGCTCCGGCGAGAGCATCATGGCGTCGTGGAAGAGCACCGGCGAGGGCAGGTCGGGCAGGCCCAGCGAGGCGAGGTCGTCGCTGCTCAGGGACCGGTGCCGCGGGATCCGCTTGCTGCGGTCGGCCACCCGGTTGCGGTCGAGCGAGAGCAGGTCGTAGGCGGTGAGCCCCGCCCGCTCGACCAGCCCGGCGCCGGGCAGCACCATCGCGATCGGGGAGACGAGGTTGGGCGCGATCACCGACAGGGTGCGCCGCTCGGCGAGCGACTCGCGCACCAGCCCGACCTCGAGCTGCTTGAGGTAGCGCAGGCCCCCGTGGATCAGCTTGCCGGTGGCCGCGGAGGTCGCCCCGCCGAAGTCGTCCTTCTCCACGAGCACCACGTCGAGGCCCCGGCTGGCGGCCTCGTAGGCGATCGCGGCGCCGGTGATGCCGCCACCGACGACGAGGACGTCGGCGCTGGTGCCGTCGGCGGGGCGGGTGCGGGTCAGGGGGGTCATCGCGACGCCTCCAGGTCGCGGCGGATGCCGCGCAGCAGCCGCTCCTGCTCGCTCGGCACGTGCAGCAGGCCGGCCCGCAGCACGCGGGCCGCCAGCAGCCAGGAGTCGATCTCGGCGTCCGTCATGCCCGTGACCGCCCGGTAGCGGCGCAGGTAGAAGCCGAACATCACCCGCCGCACGCTGGCGTAGAGGACGAGCTTGAGGAACGCGGTACCGGGGAACAGCTCGGCCTCGGTGAACAGCACCTTCGTCATCGCGACGTCGGCGGCGGGGGCGCCCTGGCAGGCGGTCTGCCAGTCGACCACCGCGTACCCGTCGCCGTGGACGAACACGTTCTGCGGGTGGAAGTCGAGGTGGAGCGGACGGTCGCCGGCCGGCAGGGCCCGCAGCAGCCGGGCCGCCTCCTCGCGCTCGGCGGGGGTGAGGCCGGCCAGGCCGGGCGCGGCGAGCTGGGCGACCGCCAGCTCCCGGACGTCCACGAAGCCGCTCACCGGCACCGCGTGCAGCCGGGCGTGCTCGTCGGCCAGCACGCGGGAGACCTCCCGCAGCCGCAGGATGTTCCTCTCGGCGAGGGTGGTGAGGCAGACACCGGTGAGTCGGTCGAGCACCAGGCCGGGCCGCCCCGCGACGTCCACGCGCCCGTGGCAGCCGATCGGGGTGAGCCCGAGCCGGTGGGCCAGCACGGTGTTGCGCTCCTCCTGGTCCACCTCGGCCGCGGAGAGCCCCTCGATCACCTTGACGACGTGGGCGCCGGCCGTGGCGCCCACCCCCTCGGCCCCGTCGGCCCCGTCGGCGGGCGCGTCCGGGGGCGCCCCCACGTAGGCGTGGACGACGGCGCTGCGACCGTGCGCGAGCAGCTCCCCCACCGGGCTCGCCGGGCTCGGCGCGCTCATCGCGGGGCCCCGACGCGGTGGGTGGTGCCGTAGCCGGTGCGCAGCGCGACCTCGATGACGGCCTCCTGCTGCGCCGGGGTGAGCGGTCGCGGCGTGCCGAGCGCGACCGCGCGGGCGTGGAGGTCGGCCAGCCACTCGGTGAGCAGCGCGTGCTCGACGGCCTTGGCGAGGCTCGGGCCGACCGCGATCGCGCCGTGGTTGGCCATGAGCGCGGCGAGCCGGCCGTCGAGCGCCTCGCGGACCGCCGCGGCCAGGGCGGGGGTGCCGAAGGGGTGGAACGGCGCGACCCGTAGCTCCCCGCCGAGCGCGAGCTGGTTGTAGTGGAGCACCGGCAGCCGGTCGACGACGCAGGCCGCGGCCGTCGAGGCGGGGGCGTGGGTGTGGACGACGCCGGCCGCCGAGGGCGCGTCGACGTAGACGCCCAGGTGGAGCCCGAGCTCGCTGGTGGGGGCGAGGTCGCCGGCGACCTGGTGGCCGTCGAGGTCCACGAGGCAGACCTCGTCGGCGACCAGGGTGGACAGGTCCGCGCCGGTGGGCGTGATCGCCACCAGGTCGCCGACGCGGGCGCTGACGTTACCGGCGGTGCCCACCACCAGTCCCCGGGAGGCGAGGAGCCGCGACGCGTCGGCCACGGCGGAGCGCAGCGCGCCCGCGGTGGTCGTGCCCGTCGTGCTGCTCGTCGTGTCCACGCTCGGAGTGCTCACTCTTGTAGCCTGGGTCACACCTAAACCAAAGTCAAGTTTGGTTTGTATGATCGGCGAGTGCCGGCAGAAGACCTCGACCTGCTCCCGCTCGCACGCGTGCCGCGACAGGCCCGCTCCCGCGAGAAGGTGGAGGCGGCGCTCGCGGCCGCCACCGACCTCGTCCGCACCGAGGGCGTCGAGGCCCTCACGCTCCCCCGCGTCGCCGAGCACGCCGGACTCAGCGTCGGCGCCGTCTACCAGTACCTGCCGGACCGCGACGCGATCATCGCCGTCCTCGTCGCGCGGTACCACGCGCGGTTCGAGGAGGTGCTGGACGGCGTGGTGGAGCGCGTCCGCCGCACCGCGTCGGCCGGGTCCCCCGACCCCCTCGCCGACCTCCTCGACGAGGTCGAGCGGATCTACGCCGAGGAGGGTGTCGCCCGGGCGCTGCGCGCCGTCGAGGGCAGTGGCCCCGCCGCCGAGCGTCGCGCCCACAAGGACCGGATGACCGCGAAGGTCGCGGACCTGCTGGTCCTCACCGGCCTCGCCCCCGCCGGTCGCGCGCGGGGCGTCGCCCGGCTCGTGTTCACCGCCGCGGACGGCGTCCTGCACGAGGCGTTCGGGCTCGAGGACGACGAGCGGACCGCCCTCCTGCGCGAGCTGCGCGCCATGCTCCGGGGGTACCTGGCCCCGGCGGACTGAGACAGGCCGTCAGCCGCAGGTCGTGTGCCCAGGACAGCTCCTGGCGACCGTCTGGGGTACACGACCTCATTGTCGATCGCCATGTGTCGAGTCCAGGCCGGAGCGGCGACGGGGCGCCGAGATCGAGCGGCTACCGCCTGCAGCACACGAGGACCCGCGCAGGGCTCTGCGCTGGACACACGCTTCAGATCAGTAGTACGAGGGGAAGCGCGGTACGCTCAGCGGCTGTTCCTAGTCATCCTTGGCATTGTGCGTCTGACCTGCGCAAACGCGTCTAGGGGCGTTGATCGAGATTGGTCGCTGACGACTCCCCTGCCACGTTTTTGCCACGCACGCGCCCCTCATCGGCCGACCTCCGGATCGCCCTGGTCCTCGCTGAGTGCGGCCTCCCAGTCCTGGCCACCGTGGAAGACACCGAGGATGTTGACCACGACCTCACCCGACGCCTCGTCAACTTCATAGGCGACGAGGGTCCGCTTCTTGCAGGTGCTCGTCCGCATGCCCGGACGGACGTCATCGCGCGCACGGCCGGCGAGAGGGAATACGACGATGCCGTCGATGTGGTCGAGGATCGCGGCCACGAATTGTCGAGCGGTCTCCGCCGTCGCCTTCTCGGCGATCCACTCGTCGAGGTGATGGAGCTGCTGCCGTGCCTCAGGAGTGAAGTTGATCCTGCCCGTCATGGACGGGCGGCCCACTTCGCTTCGAACTCGGCACGAACGCCCTCTGCAGGAATCGCGCGCGTCGGGTCAGCCTTCAGCGCGTCGTACGCGGCAGCCGCGTCGGTCTGAAGCCAGCTCTCGACTGCCTCGTCGAACGCGTCGTCGGACTCGACCGACTCGAGCAAGCGGAGAGCGACGTCCTTGCGCACGTCAGGAGGCAGGGACATCCCCGCCTCGTAGAACTCCGATGCACTGAACGTCATGCCATGAAGTGTACGTCTGGCAGACGATGGCCGCGTGCCCGTCAGCATCCGGACCCGCGACACACGCGGACTTGGAGGTGTCAGTCCCGGGTGCGCTGAGCGCGATCAGATCCAAGAAGTGAATGCCTGGCTGGGCACAGCGCCGTCGCGCAGAAGGGAGAGCAGCTCGTCAAGCACACCGTCCAACTCGTCCGGAGTCTTGAGGTCGAAGTGCTTCGCAACGAGCCAGCCGTCTACCTTGCGCCCCGCGTCGAGGTCAAGCTCGCCGGTCTCCCAGAGGATGACACTCGCCAGCCAGGAGTCGCTGTCGAACTCGGCGAGCGTTAGTGCCTTTCCATGGTTCGGATCGATCGGCTTCACAGTCCAAACGGCTCCGCAGGTCGCCCAGGCGTCCGCAAAGCGATGCACGGCCGGCTCGAACGCCGCCAGGTCAATGCTCACCGGACCACTGTGCCACGATGGAGCCACCTGTCACGCGCTCATCGCTGGATCCCATCCCGATCACAGTTCCTGCCACGCATTCCGCCACGCACGCGGCCGTATCAGGGCTTTGAACTGGACAAACGCTTCAGATCAGTAGTACCAGGGGAACGGCGACCAGTCAGGGTCACGCTTCTGGAGGAACTGGTCCCGGCCCTCCTGCGCCTCGTCGGTCATGTATGCGAGGCGGGTGGTCTCGCCGGCGAAGAGCTGCTGGCCGACGAGGCCGTCGTCGATCGCGTTGAACGCGTACTTCAGCATCCGCTGGGCGGTGGGGGACTTGCCGTTGATCTTGCGGCCCCACTCCAGCGCCTCGGCCTCGAGCTCGGCGTGCGGGACGGCCTTGTTGACGGTGCCCATGCGGACGCCGTCCTCGGCCGAGTAGGTGTCGGCGAGGAAGAAGATCTCCCGGGCGAACTTCTGCCCCACCTGGCGCGCCAGGTAGGCCGAGCCGTAGCCCGCGTCGAACGAGCCGACGTCGGCGTCCGTCTGCTTGAACGCGGCGTGCTCGGCGCTGGCCAGGGTCAGGTCGGCGACCACGTGCAGCGAGTGGCCGCCACCGGCGCACCAGCCGGGCACCACGGCGATGACGACCTTCGGCATGAACCGGATCAGCCGCTGGACCTCCAGGATGTGCAGCCGCGCGAGCTTCGCCTTGTCGATCGGGTTCGGGGCCTCGCCCGCCTCGACGTGGCCGTCGGTCTCGTACTGGTAGCCGGCCTTGCCCCGGATGCGCTGGTCGCCACCGGTGCAGAACGAGTGCTTGCCGTTCTTGGGGCTCGGGCCGTTGCCGGTGAGCAGCACACAGCCGACGTCCGCGGACGTGCGGGCGTGCTCGAGCACCGTGAGCAGCTCGTCCACGGTGTGCGGCCGGAACGCGTTGAGGACGTCGGGACGGTCGAACGCCACCCGGACCGTGCCGTGGGCCTTCGCCCGGTGGTAGGTCAGGTCGGTGAGGGACTCGAACCCCGGGACGACGTCCCAGGCGTCCGGGTCGAAGGTGTCCGAGACTCCGTCGATCGCGCTCATGCCGCGGACGCTACCGCCCGCCGCCGCGTGCCCCGCCCAGGGGCGGGTCGGGCGCGGGCTCGGGGGCGGGCTCAGGGGCGGGCGATGGAGACCGCGAGGCCCGCGAGGTGCCCGACGCGGGCCATCTCGGAGTCGAGGAACGCCGGGCCGCCGCGACGGCCGAGCACCACGATGTCGTTGCCGCCCAGGCGCGCCGCGATGACGACGTCCGGGGAGCCCTCCTCCAGCGGCTCGAGCCGCTCGGTGCCGACGATGTCGACGAACGGCAGGTCGGCGGGGGCCGCCTCGGTGGAGGTGACGATGCCGTCGACGCGGTGGACGCGCGCGGCCCAGTCGGCCCGGAAGGTGACGGGCAGCAGGTGGACCAGCCGGTCCATCGCGGCGGCCGGCTCGGCCGTGAGGTCCTCGACGGCCTCCAGGTCGAGGAAGAGGTTGCCGCCGGCGGCGTACCGGCTCACCCAGACGACCCGCACGCCCTCGACCGAGTTGCAGGCCGACACGACCGAGTCCGGCATGACGCCCGGCTCCATGTCGAGCAGCACGTCGTCGAGCGCGGTGCCGTCGAAGCGCTTCTCGACGATCTCGATCGCCTCGATGTCACCGCCCGCCTCACCGATCGCGGTCGCGAGACGACCCAGCGAACCGGGGACGTCGGGGAGCTCGACTCGGAAGAGGAAGGACACGGCGGAAGGTTAACGAACCCCGCGTCCCGGAACCGCCCCCGCTTCGGGGAGTGGACGCCGAGCCCCCTCGCGGCCTACTGCCCGAGCGCCGCCGAGAGCCGCCCCACCAGGCCCGTCGCCCGCGCCGCCTGCGTGCCGACGGCCGCCCGGACGGCGTCCGCCGACCCGATCACCCGCACGTGCGCCTGGGCGCGCGTGAGCGCCGTGTAGAAGAGCTCGCGCGTGAGCACCCGCGAGCCGGCCGGCGGCAGCAGCACCGTGACCGAGCGCGCCTGGCTGCCCTGCGCTTTGTGCACCGTCATGGCGTGCATGGTGTCGACGTCCTGGAGCCGGCCGGGCGCGAGCTCGCGCGCCCCGTCGGAGCCGCTGATCCATGCCCGCAGCCGCCCGTCGGAGCGCTGGACGGCGATCCCGGTCTCGCCGTTGTAGACGTCCAGGGCGTAATCGTTGCTCGTCACCAGCAGCGGCCGCCCGGGGTACCAGCCGCCGAGCCCGGGCGCGCCGACCTCCTCCGCCAGCCACGCCTCGACGCGCCGGTTCCAGGTGCGCACGCCCGCGGGCCCCTCCCGGTGCGCGCACAGGAGCCGGTGCTCCTCCAGCAGCTCCAGGGCGCCCGCGTGGTCGCCCGCCAGCGCCCGCTCGCGCAGCGCCCGGGCGTGGGAGACCAGGAGCGGACGCAGGTGCTCGGCCGCGTCCTCGTCCTCCTCGATCTCCACGAGCTCGACCTCGTCGCCGCCCGCCCGCAGCCCGGCCAGCACCTCCTCGGCGTCCCCGGCGCGCAGCGCCTCGGCGACCGCCTTGATGTGCTCGGTCGAGCGGTAGTTCGTCGTCAGCGCCGCCACCGGCGACGACTCCGTCTCGCGGCCCTCGGTGAAGCCGCGGACCACGTCGGCCAGCACCGCGCCCGCCCCCACCGAGGTGAGCTGGCGGGGGTCGCCCACCAGGACCAGCCGGGTGCCCTCCCGGACGGCCTCGAGCAGCCGCCCCATGAGCATGAGGTCGACCATCGAGCACTCGTCCACGACCACCACGTCGTGCGGCAGCCGGTTGCCGCGGTCGTGCCGGAACCGCGTGGCGTTGTCGCGCCGCCAGCCGAGCAGGCGGTGCAGCGTGGTGCCGGTCGGGTCGCCGAGCGCCGCCCGGTCGGCCGGGTCGAGCCGCGCCAGCTCGTCGACGACCGCCTCCTCCAGCCGCGTCGCCGCCTTGCCGGTGGGCGCGGCCAGCGCGACCGAGAGCCGGCGTCCGTGCCGTTCGGGGTCGGCCGCCGCCTGGGCCGCCAGCAGCACCAGTAGCCGGGCGACCGTCGTCGTCTTGCCGGTGCCGGGCCCGCCGGTGAGCACCGTCGTCCAGGAGCGGACGGCCTGGACGACCGCCGCCTCCTGCTCCGTGCCGAGCCGCCCGTCGCGCACCCGCTCCAGCGAGGCGGCCAGCACCGCCTCGTCCACCCGTGGCGGCGGGGCGTCCCAGCGGGTCAGCAGGTCGTCGGCGACCTGGGTCTCGAGCCGGTGGTAGCGGTCCAGGTAGAGCAGGTCGCCCTCGAGGCGCAGCGCGCCGGCGCCGAGCAGCGGGCTCGCCGCCAGGGCGTCCCGCCAGGCGTCCGGTGCGGGCCAGGCGACGGCCGCCGCCGCGCGCAGCGCCGCCCGGGTCGGCTCGTCGGCGCCGTCGGCCTCCGCCGCGTCGGCCGCCTCGGCCAGCTCGGTGGCCAGCCCCCGCGCGGCGGCGGCGGGGTCGACGCACACCGAGCCCCGGCGCAGCCCGCGCACCGCGAGCGCGACCGCCAGCGCGACGTCCTCGTCGGTCTCGCCGCCCAGCGCCGTCAGGCGGGTGGCGACGTGCACGTCCGTGGCCTCCAGGACCCCGACGGCGTTGAGCGTCGCCAGGACGCCGGTGGCGCGGGTGGCACGACGGGCGTCGTGCGGGTCCAGCAGCTCCGGCCTCGCCTCGCTCATCGGGCTCCGCCCTTCCTCGTCCGTGCCGCGGGGGTCGGCTCGGGTGTCTGCGCGGGTGCCGCGAGCCGCCCGTCCAGCAGGTCCGACATCTCCTCGAGCAGCGCCACCGGCGGCCGCCAGGTGAAGACCCCGCACGGCTCGCCGTCCACCCGCGGGGTGTCGGGCCCGCAGAGCCCGCGCAGGTACAGGTACAGGACGCCGGCCAGGTGCCGCTCCGGGTCGTAACCGGGCTGCCGCCACCGCAGGAAGCGGTGCAGCACCACGGCGTACAGCAGCGCCTGGAGCGGGTAGTCGGAGTGCTCCATCGCCTCCACCAGCGCCGCCGGGCGGTACGCGTGCGCGGTGAGCGGCTCGTCGCGCGAGCCCAGCCAGTTCGTCTTGTAGTCGACCACGAGGTAGCGCGGCTCGGCGGCCGTCCCCACGCGCAGGACGACGTCCACCGACCCGGTCAGGTAGCCCCGCAGCGGCTGGGCGCCCAGCGGCGTGGGCGGGCCGGACGGGTCGGGCAGCAGCGCGTCGGCGAACCGCCCCACGGGGTCGTCGGCGGGCAGGTGCCGGCGCAGCAGCGGCGCGAGGTCGGCCAGCAGCACCCGGGGCACGTCGTCGCCGCGCACGGTGTCGCCGCCGGCCAGAGGCAGCTCGAAGTCCATCTCGCGCAGCCGGTCGCGCAGACCCAGCGAGCGCAGCGTCCGCTCCTCCGCGACCGGGCCGAGCGGGGTGTCGCACACGGCGACGAGGGCGTCGACCAGCTCGTCCGCGTCCAGCTCCACCGGCCACCACCCGCGCTGCTCGGCCACGTGCGCCGCCAGCTCGGCCCGCAGGTCGCCGCCGTGGTCGGGGGCGGCCGGGTCGGCGTGCTCCAGCACCGCGTGCACGAGCGAGCCGAAGGTCGCACCGACGGGGAGCCCCGCCATCGGCGAGAGCACCTGCGTGGTGGGGTCCTCCGCATCCGCGCGGGTGGGGCTCAGCCCCACCGGGTCGGACTCGTCGTCCTTGCCCAGTACGTCATGGCCCAGCCCGTCCGGCTCGCTGCCGACCCCGTCCAGCGGGACGGGCGCCCCGGCGGACACGGAGGCGCCCTCCGCGAGGCCGCCGACCAGCGGTCCGGTCTCCGCGCCGTGGGCCAGCGCGCTGTAGGAGGTCCGGCGCCAGGCCGCGTCGATGACGCGGTCGAACGTGCGGGCGGACAGGGTGCCGGGGGACGGCTCGGGCGGCAGCGCGCCCACCTCGGCCACCAGCGCGCGCTCGAGCACGGGCCCGCCCTGCTCCTGCCAGGCGCGCAGGGCGGGGACGACCTGCTCGTCGGTGGGCAGCGACGGGGCGTCACGGACCTCCGCCGCGCCGGGGGCCCGGGACAGCAGCCGGTGCAGCGGGGAGGCCATGGTGTTGGTCGTCGGCGCCCACCAGAGCACCACCTGGCCCTGCGCGCGGGTCGCGGCGACGTAGGCGAGGCGCAGCGACTCCCCCGCGTCCTCCTGCTTGGCCCGGGCCAGGTTCGCGTCCCAGCCGCCGGCGCCGGACGGGCCGCCGGCACCGCCGACGTCCAGGCACCGCCGCCCGCGCTCGTCGTGGAACCGCGCGGTGGACTGCTTCCCGCTGACGAACCGGTCGGCCAGCGAGGGCAGGTAGACCACGGGGTACTCCAGGCCCTTGCTCGCGTGGATGGTGACGAGCTGGACCGCCGAGGCGTCGCTGTCGAGGCGCCGCGTCCGCTCGTCGCCGCCGGAGCGGGACTCGGCCTCGACGACCTCGCGCCGCAGCCACGCCAGCAGCGTCACCACGCCGAGCCGCTCGTTCTGGGCGACCTCGTGGAGCACCTCGCCGAGGTGGCGCAGGTCGGTGAGCAGCCGCTCCCCGCCCTCCCGGGCCAGGACCCGCTCGGGCATCCGCGCCGCGCCCGCCGACTCCAGCACCGCGGCGACCCCGCGGCGGGCGACGAGCTCGGCCCACCCGCGCAGCCGGTCGGCCACGGTGTCGGTCAGGGACTCCCCGCCGGCGTCCAGGTCCTCCGCGGAGTACCCGAGGAACGGGGTGAGCGCCGCCGACCGGACGCGGGTGCTGCGGTGCGGCTGCTCGAGCGCCTCCAGCAGCGTCGTCCAGGCCCGCGCGGCCGGGGTCAGGAACAGGCTGCCGCCACCGGCGACGACGGCACGGATGCCGACCTCGTCCAGCGCGGCCTGCACGCCCTGCAGGTCGGCGTGCCGGTGGCAGATGACGGCGACGTCGCCCTGCACCACCGGGCGTCCGTCCCAGGTGGCGCCCGAGGCGAGGAGCCCGTGGACGTCCGCGGCCAGGTCGCCCCAGACGCGCTCGCGGACCTTCCCGACGGGCACGGGCCGGGTGGCCGCCTTGCCGTCGAAGGCGTCCTGGCGGGTCAGCGCGCGCAGGCGCAGCGGCGGGAGGGGAGCCCCGTCCGCCCCGCGCAGCCGGCTGCCCTTCTTCTCCGCCTCGACGGGGTGCACGGCGATGCGGGGGTCGCCGAGCTCGGCACCCCCCAGCAGGACGCCGAGGGAGGCGACGAGGCCGGGGTCGCTGCGCCAGTTCGTGGCCAGCGTCCGCTGCTCGCCCGCGGTGGCGGCCGCCGCGAGGTAGGTGTGGACGTCGCCGCCGCGGAAGGCGTAGATCGCCTGCTTGGGGTCGCCGATGAGGACCATCCGGGCGTGCCCGCTGAAGGCCCTGTCGAGCACGGCCCACTGGACGGGGTCGGTGTCCTGGAACTCGTCGACGAGCACCACCGACCACCGCTGCCGCATCCGCAGGCGGGCCGGGGCGTCCTCGGCCTCCAGCGCGTCCGCGAGCTGCCCGAGCAGGTCGTCGTAGGAGAGCAGGCCGAGGCGGCGCTTGCGCACGTCGACCTCGGCCCGCACCGCGCGGGCGAACGAGGCCCGACGCAGGGCCGCGGCGCTGCGCGTGGGGTCCTCGGCCTCCGGGAGCAGGTGCGACTGCGGGTCGTTCACCGCGGCCCGGGCGATCCCGAGCGCCTCGGCACGACCGAACTCCGGGCCCTCGTCCGCCCACGCGAACGCGCGCAGGTACAGGTCGTCCGCGGCCTCGACGACGAGGTCGTCCAGGTCCTCAACGAGCCGGGCCCGGGAGTCCGTGTCGCCGGCGACGCCGAGGGAGTCCAGGACGAGCCCGCAGAACTGGTGCGTGGTGGCGATCGTGGCCGCGTCGAAGTCGGCCAGCGCGCGGGCGAGCCGGCGGCGGCGCAGGGTTCGCACGGCGGTGGGCGCGTCCCGGAGCCGACGCAGCAGCGGGGCGTCCTCCGGTGGCTCCGGGGCGTCCTCGGCGAGCGCCTCAGCGGCCGCGGTGAGCTGGGCGTGCACGCGCTCGCGCAGCTCCTGGCTCGCGGCCCGCCCGAAGGTGACGACGAGCATCCGCTCCAGCGCGACGCCCTCCTCGGCCACCATCCGGGTCACCAGTGCCCCGATGGTCCAGGTCTTGCCGGTGCCCGCGCTGGCCTCGAGCAGGGTGGTGCCCACGGCCGGGAGGGGGCCCCGGGCGGCGTCGAACGGCTCCGGCGCGCTGCTGCGCCTGCCGTGCCTCGGCAGCTCCATCAGTGACCCAGCCTCTCGTTGCCGTCGAGCAGCGGGAGCCACACCCGCCGGGCGAGGTCCGCCATCCCCGCGTCGAGCAGGACGCCGAGGGGCGCGCTCTCGCCGAAGGCCAGCCGGTGCGCGGGGTCGGCGTCCTCGCCCTCGATCCCGAGCGGGTGGTGGGGGTCGGTGACCCACTCCTTGCCGGCCGCGGTGGCCGGGTCGGCGCCGTGGTCCCCGGAGTCCCGCTGCCGCTCGGCGTCCGCCCAGGCGAGCCCGGTCGCCAGCGGCAGCGGCAGCGGCCGCGTGCCGCCGAGCTCGTAGAGATCCACCAGGCCGCGCAGCCACTCGGTGGCGCGGTGGTCGACCGGGCCCAGGAGGGTCTGCTGCGGCCCGGCCTGCCCGCGGCCGACCGCGTGCGCCGTCCAGTGCTGGTCGGAGCGCGCCGCGGAGAGCGCCAGGAGCGAGACCCAGGCGGTGAGCCGCTGACGGGCCTTGACCCGCGAGAACCCGACCGAGAGCAGCCGCGAGCCGTGCACCGGCCCCACCGTGCCGACCAGCCGGCGGCCGTCGCCCAGGTCGACGTCGATGTCGAGGGTCCGGGCGGGCTCCCCGCGCAGCGGCGCGGTCACGTCCACGACGGCCTGTGCCTGCCGCCCGATCGCCGTGACCGTCCGGAGGCCGAGGGTCCCCGGCGGGAGGCTGCCCGAGAGCTGCTCGGCGCGCACCAGCGCGTCCGGCGGCGAGCCGGCCAGCACCGCGCGGAGCAGCCGGTCACCGACGTGCCACTTCTCCAGCGCGTCCAGCTCGACCGGGAGCGCGTCCTCGACCTCGGCGGCCCGCAGCGGCGTGCTCACGTCGAGCCGCTGGCGCAGGAAGTGCCGCACGGGATGGGTGAGGAAGTCGGTGAGCTCGGCGACCGAGACCTCCTGTCGGGGCCGGGCGGGGAGGGGGCGCCGGGGGTCGAGCAACGGCGGCACCGGGAGCGGCGGACGCTGCGCCGCCCGGGCGCCGGCGAGGGCCGTCCGGTCGAAGCTGAAGGGCTCGGGCCGGGCCGTCACCAGCGCACCGGGCACGAAGTTGGCCGCGTCGTGCGGCTGGAGGCGGTGCCGGGTGAGGACGTGCTCGCGCACCGGCTCCGCGCACGTGCGGTCGGCCGCGTCGAGCAGCTCCTGGAGGGGCACCGACGGCGGCCGCACGGCCCCGGAGTGCTCGGTGGCCCCGGTGTAGGTCAGCACGAGGGTCTCGGTGGCCGCGGTGACGGCGTCGAGCAGCAGCTGCCGGTCCTCGCTACGCAGGTCGCGCTCGCCCGTGAGCGGGTCGCGGGCCAGCACGTCGTCGCCGTCGGCGCTCACCGCCCGCGGGAACGTGCCGTCGTCCAGGCCGAGCAGGCACACCACGCGGTGCGGCACCGAACGCATCGGCACCATCGTGCAGACCGTGATGGTGCCGGTGCGGAAGCTGGAGCGCGTCGGGCGGCCCGCCAGGCGCGAGGCCAGAAGCGCACGGACGTCGGCCAGGCGCAGGTCGGTGCCGGTGCCGGCGGCCTCGCCCGCGGCACTCGCCGAGGCCGCCGCCTGGGCGAGCTCACGCTCGAGCTGGGGCAGCTGCCAGGCTGCGTCCGCGTCGGGGAGCGCCAGGTCGCGCACCGCGCCGCCCAGCACGTCCAGCCACGTCCGCACGTCGACCGCGGTCGTCAGCCCCTCCAGGCAGGCCCCCAGCCGGTCCAGCAGCTCGGCGAGGCGGCCGGCCAGCGCCACCTCGGAGCTGCCCACGTCGTCCAGCGGGAGGGCGGGACCCAGGTGGGTGTGCTCGTCGCCGGGCACGGCCACGCCGAGGAGCACGCGGTCGACCCCCCAGCGCCAGGTGTGCGTCTCGAAGCGCTCCATGTGGAACGGCGCGCGGCCGGCCGCGTCCAGGCCCCAGCGCACGCCGGCGTCGCCGACCCAGCGGGCCACCCGCTCCAGGTCGTCGTCGGAGAGGCCGAAGCGGGCCCGCACGACGGGGTGGGCCACCAGGTCGAGCACCTCCGAGGCCGTGACCCGGCCGCCCGCGAGCTCCACCAGGTCGGCCGCCAGCCCCAGCAGCGGGTTGGTGGAGGAGAGCGCCCGGTCGGCAAGCCGCACGCGCAGCCGGTGCCCCGGGTGGGCGGGCGCGCCCGCGTCCTCGACCGCCTCGCCCAGGCCGAACGCGGCGGAGACGAGGGGGGCGTAGGACTCCACGTCGGGGGTCATCACCAGGATGTCGCGCGGCTCCAGCGTCGGGTCGTCGGCGAGGAGCCCCACGAGCACCTCGCGCAGCACCTCGACCTGGCGGGCCGGGCCGTGGCAGGCGTGCACCTGGAGGCTGCGGTCGGCCGGGTCGAGGGCGCGGGTCGCCCGCTCCGCGTGCGTGGGCGCGTGGTTGGCCCGCAGGTCCGCCTGCAGCCGCGACAGCAGGGTCGGCGTGGTCGGCGGCGCGGGGTCCGGGTGCACGTGCTCGTGGTCGGCCACGCCGTGGAGCGTGCGCCGCAGCTCGCGGGTGTCGCGCCCCAGCGCCGCGAGCAGCGGGTGCCCGACCAGGACGTCGCTCTCGTCGTCCGCCCGCAGGACCGGACCGCCCAGCGCCCCCAGCGCCTGCCACAGCGGCTCGGAGGCCTGCGGCAGCCACAGGTGGACGTCGTGGTGCACGCCCAGCGCCGAGAGCAGCGCGACCTCGGTGGCCGGCAGCCGGGTGTGGCCGAACAGCGACAGCCGCACGGGGAGGTCAGGCGCCGGGCCCGCCCGCAGCGCCTCCAGCGCCTCCGCGTGCCGCACGTGCGGCGCCTCGACGCCCGACTCGGCGCGCACTCGGGCCGCGACGCGGCGGAACAGCTCCGGCTGCCACGCCAGGTCGTCCGGCAGCCGGCCGCCCAGGCCGTCCCCCGAGCCGCCCTGCGCCCAGTCGGCGAGCAGCGCCGGCCGCTGCACCCCGTAGGCGCCGAGCAGCCGGGCCAGCCGGTGCGCGACGGCCCAGCGGCGGTTGCGCCGGGTCTCCCCCTCCGGCCCGGCCACCCCGTGCCCGAGGTGCCGGGCGAGGGGCGCGCACCAGGGCTCGCCGAGCGAGGCGTCGATCGTGGCGAGCAGCGGCCAGACCAGCCGGTCCGGCGCCCAGGGGTCGTCGCGCTCCCGCCCCAGCACCAGCGAGACCAGCGACCCGGGCGTGAGGAAGCGGACGCCGGCGCACACGCCGTCCCCCCGCCCCTGCGCCGCGCCCAGGCGGTGCGAGAGCCGCTGCGTGAGCCAGCGCTCCACGCCCCGCGCCGGGACGACGACGACCTCCTCGGCGAAGGGGTCGTCGGCGGGCACGGCGAGGAGCTCGCCGAGGGCCTCGGCGAGCGCGTCGGTGCGGGCGGCACGGTGCAGGTGGAGCGACATCGACGCCGACCCTAGGCCCCCGCACCGACAGGCGTGGCGGAAGCACCGCCACGCCTGTGGAGGACGCCGGTCTCAGGCGGAGCGGCGGCCCTGCACGTCGTCCTGCACGTCGCCCTGCCCCGCCTGCGGCCGCTGCGCCTGCCGACGCTCGTCACGGTGCTGCTCGCGCTCGGCCCGCTTGTCCTCGGTGCGGCGCTGCTGCTCGCGGTACTCGGCCTCGATCTGCGCCATCTCCGAGGGGTGCCCGCGGAAGCGACGCAGGCTCCACACGATGAGGACCGCCGCCAGGACGCCGGAGCCGATGAGCGTGATGCCCGTGACCAGGCCGCCGGGCAGCCACCAGGTGTCCGAGACCGGCCACCAGGAGGGCACCGCCGGGCCCACGATCCAGACCACGCCCCAGGCGACCAGCCAGAGGGAGAGCAGGCCCGAGAAGGTCACGCGCCAGGCGGAGTCCACCGACTCGGCGGCGCTCTTGAGCGCGCGGTACTTCAGGGGCGCGAGGCGCCGCTCCGCCCACTCGTACTGCTGGGACAGGAGCGCGACGCCCGCGAAGAGCATGAGCAGCCCCGGGCCCGGGAGGAACAGGGCCGCCACGCCCGCCACGACGAGGAGCCACCCCAGGGTCTCGAGGACCACCCGCTTCGCTGCACCGGTCATGGCTCCATCCTCCCCGGCCCGCCAACACCCCACCGGGCGTGCCCGCTAGCCTCGCGGCCGTGAGCGGCGCCGGGACGAACCTCCTCATCACCGTGGACGACGTGCGCGACCCGGAGGTCGTCGCGTTCCTCGAGGCGCACGTGACGCAGATGCGCAGCATCTCGCCGCCGGAGTCGGTGCACGCCCTGGACGTCGAGGCCCTGCGCGGGCCGGCGATCACCTTCTTCGTGGCGCGGGACGCGGAGACCGGCGAGCTGCTCGGCACCGCGGCGCTCAAGGCGCTCGCCGACGACGCGGCGCCGGAGGGTGGGCACCTCGAGCTGAAGTCGATGCGCACCGCCCCGCACCGCCGGGGCGAGGGCCTCGGCGCGGCGGTGCTCGTCCACGTCCTGGCCCACGCGCGTGCCGCCGGGGCGGCGCGGGTCAGCCTGGAGACGGGCGCGGAGGACTTCTTCGCCCCCGCCCGCGCGCTGTACCTGCGCCACGGCTTCGTCGTCACCGAGCCGTTCGCGGACTACCGCCCCGACCCGCTCAGCGTGTTCCTCACGCTGGACCTCGCCCTCCGCCACGGGGGCTGACGCGCTCACGCGTCCGCGCCCTCGCGCTCGGCCTTCGCGGCCCGCTCGGCCCGCGACGAGGCCACCAGCGACGTGACCGTCGTGAGCGCCAGGATGCCCACGATCACGCCCAGCGAGGCCAGCGTCGGCACCTCGGGGACGCCGTGCCAGGTCATGTGGGCCCAGTGCAGCACCAGCTTCACACCGATGAAGACGAGGATCGCGGCCAGGCCGTAGGACAGGTGCACCAGCTTCGCCAGCGCCCCCTCGATGACGAAGTACAGGGCGCGCAGGCCCAGCAGCGCGAAGGCGTTGGTGGCGAACACGAGGTAGGGGTCACCGGTGATGCCGTAGACGGCCGGGACGGAGTCCACCGCGAAGACGATGTCGGTGGCGAACACGGCGATGGTGACCAGGGCGAACGGGGTGAGCGCGCGACGCCCCGCCTGCTTCACGGTGAGCCGCGGACCCTCGTAGGTGTCGGTGACGGGCAGGACGCGTCGGACCAGCCGCACCACGCGCATGCTGTCGACGTCGACCTCGTGGTCGTCGTGGCCGGTGAGGGCGT
Organism: Nocardioides sp. GY 10127; assembly: GCF_004919085.1. GTDB lineage: Bacteria > Actinomycetota > Actinomycetes > Propionibacteriales > Nocardioidaceae > Nocardioides. The sequence goes on from NZ_STGL01000005.1 coordinate 100,753, forward strand.
CGCGCAGCAGCTTCACGCCGGTGACCAGCAGCACCGCGCCGAAGACGAGGAACACCCAGTCCCACCGCTGCAGGGCGGCGGCGCCAAGGGCGATGAAGAGGCCACGCAGGACGAGCGCGCCGACGATGCCGTAGAGCAGCACCCGCTGCTGGAGCTCGCGGGGCACGGCGAAGGCGGCCAGCAGCAGCATGAAGACGAAGAGGTTGTCGACCGAGAGCGACTTCTCCACCAGGTAGCCGGTGTAGTACTCGGTGCCGGTGGTGGAGCCGAAGGACGCCCAGACGTAGACGCCGAAGGCCAGCGGCAGCGCCACGTAGAACAGCGACCAGCCCACGGCCTCCTTCACGGAGACCTCGTGCGGACGGCGGGTCGCCAGGAAGTCGACGACCAGCAGCAGCACGACGGCGCCGAGGGTCAGGGCCCACAGCGTGGGGGTGCCGACGGACTCGATGGCCAGCGGGGCCGGCGGGGCCAGGGCCGGCGCATGGGTCAGCGACAGGGACAGTGACGAGGTCACGGGTGCTCCTCAGGGTCGGGACGCGCGCAGCGTCCGATCACTGAGGTCTCCCCCGACCCGAGGCGATCTCGGGCGCCGCCCGGGACCGCCTGTGGAGGCCGTCGTACTGACCGGGTCGAGCTTGGGTGGGGTACTCCCCTCGCCGCACAGCATAGGGGACGCACAGCGCTCGGCCCACCCCTCCGGGTCCTCGCCGGCGCCCTCAGACGTCCCGCACGCGCGCGCCCTGGCCCAGCCACCAGCGCGCCGCGCCGGCCACGTCGGGGTCCTGGCTGCGGGCGAGGGTGTGCAGCAGCGGGTGGTCGGCCATGCCGGCGGCGTAGGTGGCGGCCCGCGCGCTCGCGGGCGTCTCCACGGCGGCCAGCAGGACGTCGTCCGGGATGTGGTCCCCCACGATTCCGCTCACCAGGAGCCCGAGGCGGTGCCGGTCGCCCTGGTCGTCGCGCCAGGCGGCCAGCGCGGTGGGCACGCGGACGTCGACCAGCCCGACGAGCCGACGGCCGGCCCGCTCCCGGACCGCGGGGTCGGGCGAGGTCACCGCGATCTCCGCGACCGCGTCGGCCACCGCCGCGCGCAGCGGCTCGATCGACGTGCACAGGAACGCGGCCGTGAGGGCCCGGCTCTCGGGCCCGCCGGCGATGATCTCCCAGATCAGCCGCGTGAGCAGCGGCTGCGGGGGCAGCGTCAGTCGGTCGCAGACCACGTGGCTCTGGTGCTCGCAGGCGTTCCACGCGAGGTTGCCCGAGCGGTTGCCCGGGTCGGGGGTGGAGACCGTGGGGCTCGGCGCGTGCGCCAGCCGCCCCCGGATGCGCTGCAGGTCCGCGGAGGGCAGCAGCCGCAGCAGGTGCGAGAGCCACCGCCACGGCCCGGTGCCCGGGCGCGCCTCGTTGTAGGCCTTGGCCAGCCGCTCGACGTGCGGGGTCCAGAAGCCGCGGTCGCCGGAGACCTCGGCCATCGTCTCGAGGGTGAGGCAGGCGCCCTGGACCACCCACGGACGCTGGTCGTCCAGCAGGTCCAGCGCCCACGCGGCGGCCTGGGGGTCCACGGCCTGGCCCACGATGCTGAGCGGGTCGTTGACCACCTGGACGTGCGGGTCGGCGATCATCCGGCGCACCGCCTCGAGCACGATCCCGCCGTAGGCGCTGCGCCGCAGCAGCGTGAGGGCGTCGTAGCGGGCCGCGTAGCCCCGGCCGACGGCGCGGCCGGCCTCGGAGAGCAGACGGCCGACGAGCTCCAGCGCGAGGTCCCGCGGGAGCCCGATGTTGCCGGGCAGCGCGAGCGCGCGGGCCCAGGCGAGCCACTCGGCGCCGTCCGCGGTGCCGGCGAGGACCGGCGCGTGCAGCCGCTGCATCTCCTCGACCGTGGTGACGGGGTCCCCGGGGTCGCGGTCGGCCGGCGCGTAGGCGAACGTGCGGCACATGACGTCGATCGCGGAGCGCAGGGACGCCGGCGGGAGACGCAGCACCCGCTCGTAGGCGTCGACCAACCCGCCGTCCCGCACGACCCCGGTCTCGAGGCGGTGCAGGGAGGAGGAGGACGTGGCCAGGCCCTCCACGCCGAGACGCTCGACCATGTCGGAGAGCCGCGACGCGGACCCGTCCCCGGCGGTGAGCCGGGCCATCCGCAGCAGCCACCCGACCCGCACCGGGACGTCGACCGCAGCACCGTTCAGCGGTGTGGTGTCCTCCAGCGGCTTCAGCGGCGCCCCTCGCGCCTGCTCGGTGACCATGGCGGTACCTCCTAGGACCGCCGTCCCCACGTCAGCGGCTATTACCACTGAACCAGTGACCGGACCAGACAGGAACGCCTTTGAACCGATTTCTTTACCTGTCTGGTCCTTTCCTGTGCGTTCATCGCACCGTCCTTGACCGTGCGGGACGTCAGGACTAAGAGCCGGCTCAGCGCTCCAGCAGGCCGTGGGCGACCAGGTCGGCCAGCGCGCGGTAGGCGTGCGCGTCGTCGAGCCCGGAGGCCTCGGTCACCGCACCGGTCTGGATGCCCTCCATCACCCGCGCCACGGCGGCGCCGACGAAGGCCGCGTCCACCGGCCGCAGGGCGCCGGCGGCGACGCCGTCGTCCACGAGCGAGCGGACCCGGGCCGCGGCCGCGGCCGTGTTGCGGCGGTAGACCTCCCGGGCACCCGCGTGGGCGGCGAGGTCCGCGCGGAACGCCGGGCCGGCCGGGGCGAGCGCCTCGGCGACGGCCAGCAGGTAGGCGGTGATCCGGCGGGCCGGGTCCCGCTCGGCGTCCACCTTCTCCTCGACGAACCGCGTGCACTCGCGGAAGTACCGGTTCACCGCCGTGCTGACGATGCGCTCCTTGGAGTCGGCCACCAGGTACAGCGTGCTGCGCGAGCAGTGCAGCCGGGCGGCCAGGTCGCCGACCCCGAACGCGCGGAAGCCCTCGGCCAGGAACAGCGCCACCAGGTCGGCGAGCAGCTCGTCACGACGGGCGGCACGGCGCGGGGACGGCGGCTCGGGATCGAGCTCCACGGTCGTTCCGGCCATGACGACGACTCTAGGCCGTCACCTGACGGGCCGGCGGCGGACCCGGGCGGGCTCGGGGAGGAGCCTGGCCAAACGAGTACCAGGATGCGTACCGTGGTACTCGTCACGTACCCGTGACGTCCGCTCCCACGCCCACGGAGGTCACCGATGCCCGCCCGCCGCGTCCTCGCCGACGACACGTCCGTCGACCTGCTGCGGCTCGTCCGCAGCATCGCCACCGAGCAGCTGGCCCCGCGGGCCGCCGAGGCCGAGGCGGAGGAGGCGTTCCCCCGCGACGTGTTCGCCTCCCTCGGCGCCACCGGCCTGCTGGGCCTGCCGTACCCGGAGTCGCTGGGCGGTGCCGGGCTGCCGTACGACGTCTACCTCCAGGTCCTGGAGGAGCTGGGCTCGGTCTGGGCCTCCGTCGCGGTCGGCGTCTCCGTCCACACGCTCTCGTGCTTCCCGCTGGCCCGGTTCGGCACCGACGAGCAGCGCGCCCGCTGGCTGCCCGACATGCTGGCGGGCGACCGTCTCGGCGCCTACTGCCTCTCCGAGCCGCACGCGGGCTCCGACCCGGCCGCGATGCGCACCACCGCTCGCCGCGAGGGCGACTCCTACGTCCTGGACGGGGCCAAGGCGTGGACGACGCACGGCGGCCACGCCGACTTCTACACCGTCATGGCGCGGACGTCCGAGGAGCGCAACGGCATCTCCTGCTTCCTGGTCCCCGCCGACTCCCCCGGCCTCACCGCGGACCGCCCCGAGCGGAAGATGGGCCTGACCGGGTCCGCGACGGCGACCATGCGCCTCGACGGCGTCCGGGTGCCCGCCGACCGCCTCGTGGGCGCGGAGGGCGACGGGCTGCGGATCGCCCTGGCCGCGCTCGACGCCGGACGGCTCGGCATCGCGGCCGTGGCCACCGGTCTCGCGCAGGGCGCGCTCGACCTCGCGCTCGGCTACGCCCGGGACCGCGAGACGTTCGGCCAGCGCATCCTCGACCACCAGGGCGTCGCCTTCCTGCTCGCCGACGCGGAGGCCGCCGTCGTCTCCGCCCGCGCCACCTACCTCTCCGCCGCCCGGCTGGCCGACGCCGGCCTGCCCTACGGCCGGGAGGCCTCGGTCGCGAAGCTGGTCGCCACCGACAACGCCATGAAGGTCACCACGGACGCCGTGCAGGTGCTGGGCGGCTACGGCTACACCCGGGACTTCCCCGCCGAGCGGTACATGCGCGAGGCCAAGGTGATGCAGATCTTCGAGGGCACGAACCAGATCCAGCGCGTCGTCATCAGCCGCTCGCTCGACCGGGACGCGACGCGACCCAGCGGTACGGTCGACCAGCTGCCGGCGCCTCGCCTGGCCGCGCACGCCTGACCCACCCCGACCGTCCGACCCCGCCACCGTCCGACCCGCCCACCTTCTGAGAAGGGACCCCACCCCGCATGCAGGTCACCGACACCGCCGCGATCGTCACCGGCGCCGCCTCCGGCCTCGGCGCGGCCACCGCCGCCCGCCTCGCCGCCGCGGGCGCCCGCGTCTTCGGCCTCGACCTCCCGGACGCCGTCGCCGCGGTCCCGGCCGTCGACGGCGTCACCTACGTCCCCACCGACGTCACGGACGCCGACCAGGTCGACGCGGCCGTCGCGCAGGCCGTCGCCTCGGGGCTGCCGCTGCGGGTGGCGGTCAACTGCGCCGGCATCGGGCCGTCCATGCGCATCCTGGGCCGCAAGGGCCGCCACGACCTGGCCTTCTACGCCAAGGTCGTGCAAGTGAACCTCGTCGGCACGTTCACGGTGCTCACCGTGGCCGCCGAGGCGATGGCCGCGACCGAGCCCCTGGCCGACGGCCAGCGCGGCGCCATCGTCAACACCGCGAGCGTCGCCGCCTTCGAGGGCCAGGTCGGCCAGGCCGCGTACGCCTCCTCCAAGGGCGGGGTGGTCGGCCTGACGCTGCCCGCCGCCCGCGACCTCGCGCAGCACGGCATCCGGGTCAACACGATCGCGCCCGGCATCATCGAGACCCCGATGCTCGCCACGGTGTCGGAGGAGTTCCGCGCGGGCCTCGCCGCCGGAGTCCCGTTCCCGCAGCGGCTCGGCCGCCCCGAGGAGTACGCCGACCTCGCGCTCTTCCTCGTCGAGCACGACTACCTCAACGGCGAGACCGTCCGGATGGACGGCGCGCTCCGGATGGCCCCTCGCTGAGCACCCCTGTGCCTGCGCGCTCGGCAGTGGGGCCCGGTCGGGCCCCTCTGCCGAGCGCGGCCCGGGTGAGGTCTGTCAGGCTGGTCGGGTGCACCTCCCCACCGCCGCCGACGTGGACGCCGCGGCCGACCGGCTCGCCGGCGTCCTCACCCCCACGCCCCTGCACCGCAGCGAGCGGCTCTCCGCCGCCACCGGGTACGACGTGTGGCTCAAGCGGGAGGACCTCCAACCGGTCCGCTCGTACAAGGTGCGCGGCGCCTACCACCTGATCAGCGGCCTCTCCGAGGAGGAGAAGGCCCGCGGCGTCACCTGCGCCTCCGCCGGCAACCACGCCCAGGGCGTGGCGCTGGCGTGCGCGCGGGCCGGCGTGCGGGCCCGCGTCCACCTGCCCCGCACCACCCCGCGGCAGAAGCGGGAGCGGGTCGCGGTCCTGGGTGGCGACCTGGTGGAGGTCGTCATCGGCGGCGACACCTACGACGACGCGGCCGCCGCGAACGCGGCCTTCGCGGAGCGCACGGGCGCGACCAACGTCCCCGCGTTCGACGACCCGCGGATCGTCGCCGGTCAGGGGACCGTGGCCACCGAGCTCCTCGCCCAGCTCGCCGAGGCCGGCGTGGGCACGCCGGACGCGCTCGTCGTGCCCGTCGGCGGCGGCGGGCTCGTGGCGGGCTGCCTCACCGTGCTCGCGGCGCGGGCGCCCGAGGTCCTGGTGGCGGCCGCCGAGCCCGCGGGCGCGGCCTCGATGGCCGCGGCGATCGAGGCGGGGGCACCCGTCGAGCTCGCGAGCGTCGACGGGTTCGTGGACGGCGCGGCCGTCCGGCGCGTCGGGGACGCGACCTACGCCGTCGTCGCCGCCCACGCCCCGCGCCTGCTGGCCGTCCCCGAGGGCGCCGTGTGCGTGGAGATGCTCGACCTGTACTCCTCCGACGGGATCATCGCCGAGCCCGCGGGCGCGCTCGCCACGGCGGCGCTCGCGCAGCTCGACGAACTCGGCCTCGAGCCCGGGGCCACCGTGGTCGCGATCGTCTCCGGCGGCAACAACGACGTCTCGCGCTACGCCGAGGTGGTGGAGCGCGCGCTCGTCCACGAGGGGCTCAAGCACTACTTCCTCGTGGAGTTCCCGCAGGAGCCGGGCGCGCTGCGACGCTTCCTGGACGAGGTGCTCGGGCCGGACGACGACATCACGCTGTTCGAGTACACCAAGCGCAACAACCGAGAGACCGGGCCGGCTCTGGTCGGTGTCGAGCTCGGCGCCGCGGGCGACCTGGCCCCGCTGCTGGCGCGGATGGACGCCAGTCCGCTGGTCGTCACGCCCGTGCCGCCCGACTCGCCGCTGTTCCGGTTCGTGACCTGAGCGATCAGGTGACCAGCCGCAGCCGCACCAGGCGGTCGTCGCCGGCGCTGGGGGTGGTCCGGCCGTCCGTGTTCGAGCTGCCGAGCCAGAGGCTGCCGTCCGGGGCGGCGGCGACGAGCCGGAGCCGCCCGTAGCGTCCGGCCAGGTACTTCTCCACGTGCCCCTTCCGGGGACCCCGCAGCACCACCGCGTACACGCACTGGCCCTGGAGCGTGGCCAGCCACGCGCGCCCGGCGGCGACGGCGATGCCCGAGGGCGAGGCGTCGTCGGTGGCCCACTGCGTGAGGGGGTCGCGGTAGCCGCCCCGCCCGTCGGAGCCCTCGACGTACGGCCAGCCGTAGTTCCTGCCGCCCACGACCCGGTTCAGCTCGTCGGCCGTCTTGTCGCCGAACTCCGAGGCCCAGAGGGTGGAGCCGTCGAACGCGAGGCCCTCCACGTTGCGGTGCCCGATCGTCCACACCGGGTTCCTCCACGGGTTGCCGCGCGGCACCGAGCCGTCCTCGGCGATGCGCAGGATCTTGCCGTTGAGCGAGGCGGTGTCCTGCGCGTCCGAGGAGACCTCGGCGTCCCCGGTGCCGACGTAGAGGTGGCCGTCGGGGCCGAAGGCGAGCGCGCCGCCGTTGTGGTGGATCGAGCTGTTGATGCCGTCGAGGAGGACGTGCGGACGACCGAGCCGGCCGCCCCGGTACCGCATCCGCACCACCTGGTTCCCGCTCGCGGTGGACCGGTAGGCGTAGAGCCACGGCCGCCGCGGGTAGTCCGGGTGCAGCGCGAGCCCGAGCAGCCCGGCCTCGCCGAGCTCGGCGACGTTCGAGACCACCCCCGGCACCGTGCCGACCGAGCGACGCCGCCCCTCCGGCGTGATCCGGTGGACGTGCGCGGTGTCCCGCGACCCCACCAGGGCCGACCCGTCGGGCAGGAACGCGATCCCCCACGGCACGTTGAGGTCCGTGGCCAGCGTGCGGCCGACGCGCACGTCGACCGTGCGCGGCACCGCCCTCGAGCGGGATGTCGAGGTGGGGTCGGAGGTGGGCGTCCGAGAGGGGGTCGACGACGCCGAGCCGCCCGCCGAGTCGGACGGGGACGGCGAGGCGGTCACCGTCGTGGTCGCGCCGCTCGCCTCCCCCGACGGTCCCGTCGTCGACCCCGTGTCGAAGGAGCACGCCGCGAGCGCCTCCGCGGCCGCGACCCCCAGGCCCAGGCCGCCGGCCGCCCGCAGCAGGGCGGAACGGGAGAGGGCGGAACGGGAGAGGGCGGCGCGGGCAGGGTCCGGACGCGTCGGGCGCATGCGCCCAGCCCACCACGTCCCGGGAGCGGGCGGAAGGCGTCGGGCCAGGTCACAGGCCAGGCACACACAGGGCGGGCACAGGGCGCGGGCGGGCGCCCGCCGCGTCCTCGTGAGGCCCGCCACCCCGGCGTGCGCCACGCCGGGCAGGCCTGGGGAGGCGGTCGTCCGTCTCGTACGGTGGCTGCACCGCGGGCCGATCGGCTCGCGGTCCCGGGCACCGGGGCCGGTGCGGGAGGAGCGTCGATGAGCCGCGCAGCACGACAGGCGGTGACGGCCGTGGCGGTCGTCGTCCTCGTCGTGGCCGCGCTCGTGCTCGTGCGGGCGGTCAGGAGCGGGGACGACGTGACGAGCACCCCCGCGGACCCGACCACCACCGCCGCCGACGGCACCTCGGCGGCGCAGTACTTCCTCGACACCTACGTGGACGCCGACGGCCGGGTCGTGCGCCGCGACCAGGGCGACGACACGGTGAGCGAGGGGCAGGCCTACGCGATGCTCGTCGCCGTCGGCAGCGACGACGAGGACACGTTCGACGCGGTCTGGTCGTGGACGCAGGCGCACCTGCTGCGCAGCCAGGACGGCCTGCTGAGCTGGCACTGGTCCGGCGGCGAGGTCGTGGACGCGTCCTCGGCCTCCGACGCCGACCTCGACGCCGCCCGAGCACTGGTACTGGCCGGGCAGAAGTGGGGCGACGACAGCCTCACCCGGGCCGGTGTCGACCTGGGGACGGCGATCCTCGACCACGAGACCGTGAGCACGCCCGCGGGCCTGGTGCTGGTCGCCGGGCAGTGGGCCACCTCGTCCAGCCCGTACTGGTTCAACCCGAGCTACGTCTCGCCCGCGGCCATGCAGGTGCTGTACGCGGCGAGCGGGGACTCCCGCTGGACGTCGCTCGAGGCCGGCTCGAACGCGGCGGTGCGGGCGGCGACGGTGGACGGCCAGCTCACGCCCGACTGGGCCACCATCGACGACCAGGGCAACGCCTCGCCGAGCGCCTCGCCCAGCGGCGCCGCCGCCGTCTTCTCCTACGACGCGGCCCGCACCCTCGTCCGCAACGCGGAGTCGTGCAGCAGCGACGACACCGCGATCACCGCCGCGCTCGCGGCGATCCTGGGCACCTCCGGGGAGGCCTACGGCACCTACTCGCTGGACGCGCAGCCGCAGACCTCGGACCTCTCGGCCCTCACCGCCGTCGCCCAGGCCGCCGGCGCGGCCGTCACCGGCGACGACGCCACGGCCGAGGCGAAGCTCGCCGAGGCCCGGTCGATCGTGGCGCAGGGCTCGACCTACTACGGCGCCGCCTGGGCCGCCCTCGGCTCGATCATGCTCACGACGGACGCGCTGGGCGGCTGCCCGCCGCTCGCCGACGACGCCTCGAGCAGCGCCACGACCTCCCCGACGCCGACCCCCACCGAGTCGGCCACCGCCTCGGTCAGCTCCGCCGACGCCTGACGCACTCCCCCGAGACGTCCGCGCGCGCCCCTGCGCTGCAGCGAGGATGACGAGGTGCCGTCGGTGCCGAGCCGGGGAGCGACGGGCAGGGGGTACGAGCCCGAGAACATGCGCCCGGAGGGCGCTAGTCCAACTCAGCCAGCTCCTCGAACGCCTCCCGCGCCCCGTCGAGGTACCGCGCGACGACGGCGCGCTCGTCGTCGGTGAAGCCGGCGTCGAGGCGGGCGAGCACGGAGAACATGGGCAGCAGGTGCGCGAGGACCTCCTCGCGGCCGGAGTCGGTCACGTGCAGCTCGACGCGGCGCCGGTCGGAGGGGTGGGCGCGGCGCTCGGCGTGGCCGTGGGCCTCGAGGCGGTCGCCGAGGCCGGTGGCGGCGGCGGTCGAGACGCCGAGGAGGCGAGCCAGCTCGGCGGGGCCGGCGGGGGCGGCGACGAGCCGCTCGAGGGCGACGAGCTCGGACTCGCCGAGGCCGGCGCGGCGGGCGACGGCCGGGCGGACCTTCCCGGCGGCGGTGACGGCGCGGCGGAGCGCGCGGAGGGAGTCGGTCTGCTCCCAGGCGTCCACGAAGCCGGTCGCGGGCCGCGCGGGCGCGCCGCCCCCAGCCTCGGGGGCCCCGCCCCCGGAGACCCCGCCCCCGGAGACCCCACCGCCGGAGACCCCACCGCCGGGCGCGCCGGGGCCCCGGTCGGGTGAGCCGGGCTCGACGTCTGCCATCGTGTACTTAACCTGCTTAGCAACTAGGGGACCGAAACAAGATGAGGCAGTCTGACATGGACCACACACCCTCCTGGGCGACCTGGACGACGCGACGCGGCTGGGCCTGGGTCGCGGCGCTCCTCCCGCTGGCGTTCGCGGTGGCGATGATCGCCGGGCTCGGCAGCGCCACCCACGAGAGCGCGACCACGGACACCCTGCCTGCGGGCTACGGCTCGACGGAGGCGGCGATCCTCGAGGACTCGCTGCCCGACGACGCCGGGGCCACCGCGATCGTCCTGTGGACCTCCGACGACGGCACCCTCACCAAGGCCCAGCAGAAGAGCATCACCGCCTCGCTCTCGGACCTCACCAGCGACGCCACCGCCACCCTCCCGGCGGCCCTGGTCTCCGACGACGGCACCGCCGCCGTGCTCCCGGTCGTGCTCACGGGCGGCTCCGCCTCGGCCGTCGAGGACCAAGTCACCGCGCTGCGCGACGCCCTGCGCGCCGACGTCCCCGACGGCGTGAGCGTGGCCGTCACGGGCCCGGCCGCCATCCAGGCCGACCTCGCCCAGGTGTTCTCCGGCGCCGACGTGACGCTGCTGGCGACCACCGCGCTGGTGGTGGCCGTGCTCCTCGTCCTCACCTACCGCAGCCCGGTGCTGTGGATCGTCCCGCTCGCCGTCGTCGGCGCGGCCGACCAGCTCGCGAGCGTCCTCGCCACCCACGCGATGGCCGCCACCGGCCTGGCCTGGGACGAGTCGACGACCGGCATCCTCTCCGTGCTCGTCTTCGGCGCGGGCACGGACTACGCCCTCCTCCTCATCTCCCGCTACCGCGACGAGCTCCGGCGGGAGGAGGACCGCCACCGCGCGATGGCCCGCGCGCTGCACCGCACCGCCGAGGCCGTCCTCGGCTCCTCCTCGACCGTCGTCGTCGGCGTCCTCTGCCTGCTCCTCTCCCTCACTCCCACCACCCGCGGGCTGGGGCTCGCCTCCGCCGTCGGCGTGGTCGTGGCCGCCGTGATGGTGCTCGTGGCACTGCCCGCCGCGCTCGTGCTCTGCGGCCGCTGGGTCTTCTGGCCGAAGGTGCCCCACGTGGGCACGCCCACCTCGGAGGAGACCGCGAAGGTCTGGGGACGCGTCGGGCAGGCCGTCTCCCGCCGGCCGCGCACCGTCCTGGCTGCCGGCATCGTCCTCGTGGCCCTCTGCGCCTCGCCCGCCCTCGGCCTGCGGACCGGGCTGAGCGCCGCGGAGCAGTTCCTCGACACCCCGGAGTCGATCAGCGCGGCCGAGCGGCTCGCCGACTCCTTCCCGTCCGGCTACTCCGAGCCGGCCACGGTCCTCACCACGGACGACGCCGACACGGTGCTCGCCACCGTCCAGGCCTCGGCGGGCGTGAGCTCGGCGTCGGAGTCCACCTCAGCCGACGGGGTCACGGAGATCGAGGCCGTCCTCGACGCCACCCCGGGCACGGACGCGGCGGGCGACGCCGTGGAGACCCTGCGCTCGGACCTGGCCGACGCGGGCCTCACCGGCACCTACGTGGGCGGCTCGGACGCCGAGCGGATCGACGAGGCCGCGGCGGCGACGCGCGACCGGCTGGTCATCTTCCCGCTGGTGCTCGCGCTGGTGCTGGTGGCCCTCGTGGCGCTGCTGCGCTCGCTGCTGGCGCCGCTGCTGCTGGTGGCCACCGTGGTGGCGACGTTCGGCAGCGCGCTCGGGCTCGGCTGGCTGCTCTTCACCCGGGTGCTCGGGTTCGAGGCGCTCGACGTGTCCACGCCGCTGTTCGCGTTCCTGTTCCTGGTCGCGCTCGGCGTCGACTACAACATCTTCCTCATCACGCGGACCCGCGAGGAGGCCGCGCGGCACGGCACCCGGGAGGGCGTCCTGCGCGCCCTCTCGGCCACCGGCGGGGTGATCACGAGCGCCGGCATCCTGCTGGCCGCGGTGTTCGCGGTCCTGGGGGTGCTGCCGCTCGTGGTGCTCGCCCAGCTCGGCGTGGTCATCGGCATCGGCGTCCTGCTGGACACCCTGCTCGTGCGCACGATCATCGTGCCGGCGCTCGTCCTCACGCTGGGCGAGACGTTCTGGTGGCCCGCGAAGCCCCGGCTCCGCGAGACCCCGGCCGAGGTCAGCTGACGAGGACGACCAGCAGCGCGAGGCCGAGGAGGCCGGTGCCGACCAGCGCCCACGTGCGGGCGCTGCTCATGCCGGCCACCAGCACGATCGCCGCGACGACGGTGACGAGCACGGCCGCGCCGAGCATCGCCGTGCCGAGCACCAGGCCGAGGCCCAGCACGACCATCGTGGCGATGAGGAAGGTGTAGGTCGCCCGCAGCCCGGCCTCCGGGTCCCGCTCGGCGGCCAGGGCCGCGGGCGGCGGGGCGTCGAGGTGCCGGTGGACGTTGCGGGAGGAGTCGGGATCGATCACGGTCGTGCTCCGGGGGAGGCTGGCCCCGGTCGCCCGGGGCGGAACGGAGGGACGCGCAGGCGTCCCCGGTGACTCATTCTTTCCCCACTGGGTAGGGACTTACGTCACCTTCTTGGTCACACTGCCTGATCCACGCCGACCAGACGGGTGGCCCGGGAGGGCCAGGACGCCCCAGCCGCTCTATCGAGATGGAGGCCCGGGCGTCTCACCTGCACGTTCGGCACCATGCACTCCCGACGGAGTGATTTGCGCCCCTGTCCCGCGCGGTCTGGACCGTGGGAACGCAGCGTGACCTTCGCGTCATCCTGTCGTCACACCACTGGTACGCACGCTCGCCCACCCGACGGAGGACCCCCGTGTCCCAGCCCCTCGCACCCCTCGGCCAGGAGGCCCGACGCGCCGTCAGGTGGGCCGTCGGCCACGGCCTTCCGGCGGCCCTGCTGCGCCGCGCAGCCCGCCAGGGCGACCTCCAGGGCCTCATGGTCACCCGCACCGCCGGCTCCCTCGAGGCGCCGTACCCGCTGGCCACCGCCATCCGGGAGGCGGGCCCGCTGCACCGGGCCCGGTACGCCTGGACGACGGCCGACCACGCCGTCGTGAAGGAGGTGCTCAGCCACCCCGACCTGCGCAGCGGCTTCCCCCGCCCGCAGCGCGACCGGGTCCAGCGGCTCGCCCTGTGGGCCGAGGAGCCGCGGCGGCTCGGGCCGCTCTCCCCGCCGTCCCTGCTCGTGACGGACGGCCCCGACCACGCCCGCTACCGCCGCCTGGTCACCCGCGTGTTCAGCGTGCGGGCCGTGGAGGCCCTGCGCGCCCGCACCCAGGAGGTGGCGGACGCCCTCGTGGCCGACCTGCCCCGGCACGTGGGCCCGGACGGCACCGTCGACCTCGTCGAGGCGTACTGCTCACCGCTGCCGGTGACGGTGATCTGCGAGATCCTCGGCGTCCCCGCCTCCGAGCGGGAGCGGGTGGCGGCCTTCGGGCAGGCCGCGGCACCCAGCCTCGACCTCGGCCTCTCCTACCGGCAAGCCAGGCGGGTGGAGGACGCGCTGGAGGACTTCCGCACCTGGCTGGTGGCGCACCTGGAGCACCTGCGGGCGCACCCGGGCGACGACCTCATGAGCCGCCTCGTCGCCGCGCGCGACGACGAGACCGGGGACGGCCTCAGCACCGACGAGCTCCTCGCCACCGCCGGGCTGGTGCTCGCGGCCGGCTTCGAGACCACCGCCAACCTGCTCTCGAACGGGCTGGTGCTGCTCCTCGAGCACCCCGACCAGCGCGCCCGGCTGGCGCGGGAGCCGTCGCTCTGGCCGAACGCGGTCGACGAGGTGCTCCGCTACGACCCGCCGGTGCTGCTGACCGGACGCACCCCCGCGGTCGACACGGAGGTCGCGGGGCGGCGCGTCCGCGTGGGCGAGATGGTCGCCGCCGTCCTGGCCGGGGCCAACCGCGACCCGGCGGTCTTCACCGACCCCGACGTCTTCGACGTGGCCCGGGAGAACGCCCGCGAGCACCTGTCGTTCTCGGGCGGCCGGCACTTCTGCCTGGGCGCCGCCCTGGCTCGGATGGAGGGCGAGGTGGGGCTGCGGACGCTGCTCGACGCGTTCCCCGACCTCGCGCTCGGCTCGGGGGAGACCCGCGCGGCACGACGGCCCACCCGCATCCTGCGCGGGTGGGCCGTGCTGCCGGCGCACCTGGTTCCCTCGACCGTGTCGGCGCCGGCCGTCCGCAGCCGGCCCTAGGCCTGGCCCTCGGCGCCCGCCGCCTCGTCCAGCGCCGCCGCCACCCGGCGGTGCGCCTCCCAGATCTCCTCCGGCAGCCGCTCGAACTGGGCCAGGTGGTCGGCCCGGAAGCCCATCTCCTGACGCCACCGCTCGAGGTCGACGGTGAGGATCGCCTCGAGGTCGGCGGCCGGGACGTCGAGCCCGACCAGGTCGAGCTCCTCGGCCGTCGGGACGACGCCGACCGGCGTGGCGGTGCCGGTGACCTCGCCGTCCTTGAGGGCGAGCAGCCACAGCAGGGCCCGCAGGTTCTCGCGGTAGCCCGGCCAGCGGAAGTGCCCGTCCTCGGGGTCGCGCGCGAACCAGTTCACGTGGGCGAAGATCGGCTGCTCGGTGGCCGCGCCGACGACGTCCAGCCAGTGCTGGGCGTAGTCGCCCTCGCCGTAGGCCAGGAACGGCCGCATGGACATGGGGTCGTAGCGCAGCTGACCGTCCAGGCCGTCCGCCGCGAAGGTCGCCTCGGCGCCCAGCGTGAGGCCGTCGTAGACGCCCTCGGCCAGGTCCGTGATGGCCCGGACCAGCGGCTCGCGGTCGCGGGTGCGGCCGCCGAAGATGATCGCGTCGACGGGGACGCCGGCGGGCTCGGCGTAGTCCGCCGCCACGTTCGGCACGTTGGCCAGCGTGGTGGTGAACCGGCTGTTCGGGTGGGCCCACGGGGAGGTGTCCCCGGGCTCGCGGTCGGCGATCGCCTCGCCCTTCCAGTCCAGCCACCCCGTGACGTCGGCCGGCGGCTCCGCGGTGCGGCCCTCCCACCAGACCTCCTGGGTGGTCGGGTTGTAGGCGACGTTGGTGAAGATCGCGCCGCTGCCGGGCTGGATCGCCTCGAGCGCGGTCGGGTTGGTCTTCTCGTTGGTGTCCTTGGCGACGCCGAAGACGCCGAACTCGGGGTTCATCGCGTAGAGGCGGCCGTCCTGGCCCACCCACAGCCACGCGATGTCGTCGCCGTAGAAGTCCACGACGTACCGGTCGCCGAGGGCGTCCGGGGCCAGGGTCATGGCGAGGTTGGTCTTGCCCGAGGCGCTCGGGAAGCCGCCCGCCACGTGCCACCGCTTGCCCGTCTGCTTGTCGGTGATCCCGAGGAGCATGAACTGCTCGGCGAGGAAGCCCCGCCCGTCCTCGAACCCCCGGGCGGCCGAGGCGTACCCGTCGAAGCAGGCCTGGCGCAGGCCGTGCGCGATCTTGCCGAGCAGCGCGTTGCCGCCGTAGCTCGAGCCGTAGTGGAGGATCGTGCGCCGGTCGGCGACCGTGACGAAGTAGCGCTGGTCCTCCGGCGTGCCCTGGCCCAGGTTCGGCAGGTCGCCGGTGACGTGGACGGCCTTGACGAAGTCCTGGGGGTCGTCGAGGGCGTCGAGGTGGTCGATGCCGACCCGCGCCATCCGGATCATGTGCAGCACGACCGGCCGGTTGTCGGTGACCTGGACGCCGGCCGCGTACTGCGCCAGCGGCGAGCCCTCCGGGCTCATCAGGTAGGGCACCACGTACATGGTCTTCCCGACCGACTGCCCGGCCATCCGCTCGATCTGCGAGCGCACCATGTCGTCGCCCGAGCGCCAGTTGTTGTAGACGCCGCGGTGCCGCTCGTCGTCCGTGGCGACGATCGTCCGCTCCTCGCTGCGGGCGGTGTCCTTCACGTAGCTGCGCGAGTAGTAGAGGCCCTCGCCCGCGGGCTGGAGCTCACCTGCCTCCAGCGCCTCCGCGACCAGCCGCGCGTCGTCCGAGGCGTCGACCACCTCGACCCGCGACGGCTGCGTGATGTCGGCCCAGTAGCGGACGTAGGCGCGCACGTACGGGTTGCGGACCCGTCCGGCGTCCAGCGCCGCGTCCACCTCCGCCGCGCTCACCGGGGTGTCGCCACCCCGCGCGACACCGTCTTCCATCGTGCTGTCGACGCCCTGCTCGGCGACCTGCTCCATGCCCATCTCCGTGACCATCTCGATGCCCGTTCCGTCGGCCTGCGGCCGCCAACCTAGTCGCGTCCATGACCCTCGTGGGCGTTCCGACGAATTGGAACGTTCAAGACGTCCGCGCAGGTCAGAACGGGTGAGAGTCGTGCTTCCTTTACCCAGACAACCTCGCGGCCCGAGCGTCGGGCAGGGGCCTAGGGCCCGACATCCGTGAACGGTCGCGGGCCCGCGAGCAACGACGCCGCCGCCCGTTCGGGCGGCGGCGTCGTTCGGTGAGCGGTCGGGGACGACCGGTGAGCGGGGGCTCAGCAGATGCGCGGGAGCTGCTCCCCGATGGGCAGGTCGATGACGCGGGTGCCGCCCAGGCCGGTGCGGGCCACCACCATGCGCGGGTGGTCCTCGACGACCGTGCCGATGCGCACCGCCCCGAGGCCGAACGGGTGCGCGCGCAGCGCCGCCAGGGCGACGTCCGCGTGCTCCGCGGGCACGATCGCCACGAGCTTGCCCTCGTTGGCCACCTGCCACGGGTCCAGCCCCAGCAGCCCGCAGGCGTCCTTGACCTCCGCGGGCACCGGGACGTCCCGCTCGACGACCTCGATCCCCACCCCGGAGGCCGAGGCGATCTCGCACAGGGACGCCGAGAGCCCGCCGCGCGTGGGGTCGCGCAGCACGTGCACGTCGGCCCCGGAGGCGAGGAGGTCGGCGACCAGCCCGTGCAGGGGCGCGGAGTCGCTGCGGACGCCGGTGCCGAACTCCAGGCCCTCGCGGACGCTCATCACGGCCACGCCGTGGACGCCGATGTCGCCGGAGACCAGGACGACGTCGCCCGGCCGCGCGCGGGTCGGGCCGATGTGCACGCCGTCCGGGACGACCCCGATGCCGGCGGTGTTGACGTAGACGCCGTCGCCGGAGCCGTGGTCGACGACCTTGGTGTCGCCGGTGACCAGCTGGACGCCGGCGGCCTCGGCGGCCTTGCCCATCGCGGTGGCGATGCGCCCCAGGTCGGCCATCTCGGTGCCCTCGGCCACGATGAAGCCGGTCGAGAGGTAGAGCGGCACCGCGCCCGACATCGCCAGGTCGTTGACCGTGCCGTTGACGGCCAGGTCCCCGATGCACCCGCCGGGGAAGAACATCGGCTTCACCACGTAGGAGTCCGTCGAGAACGCCAGCCGCCCGGCCGGCCGCGGCAGCACGGCGGAGTCGCCCAGCTCGCCGGGCGAGGCCGCCGCGAACGCCGGCAGGAACAGGTTCTCCACCAGCTCGGCGCTCATCGCGCCGCCGCCGCCGTGGCCCATCACGACCTGCGGGGTGTCGCGCAGCGGCATCGGGCAGGTCCAGCCCTCGAAGTCGAGGTCGTTGCTCATCTTCTCTTCTCCTCCGGTCGTGCCGGCGTCAGCGCGTGGTCAGCTCGAGGCGGCGGTAGGCGTAGTACGCGGCGCAGGCGCCCTCGGAGGAGACCATCGTGGCCCCCAGCGGGTTGCGCGGCGTGCACTCCTTGCCGAAGGCGGCGCACTCGTGGGGCTTGATCAGCCCCTGGAGCACCTCGCCCGAGCGGCACAGCGGCGACTCCTCGGTCACGATGTCGGTGACCTGGAACCGCAGCTCGGCGTCGAAGTCGGCGTACTTGTCCGCCAGCCGCCAGCCGGACCCGGGGATGCGGCCGATGCCGCGCCACGTCCGGTCGGTGACGGTGAAGACGTCCTCGAGCATCGCCTGGGCCGCCGGGTTGCCCGCGGCGGGGACGGCGCGCTCGTAGGCGTTCTCCAGCTCGTGCCGGCCCTCCTCGAGCTGCACGATCGTCTTGCGGATGCCCTCGAGGATGTCGAGGGGCTCGAAGCCGGTGACGACGATCGGGACGCCGTACTTCTCGGCCAGCGGCGGGTACTCCTCGGTGCCCATCACGGAGCAGACGTGGCCGGCGGCCAGGAACGCCTGCACCCGGCAGGTGGGCGACTCCATGATCGCCGACATCGCCGGCGGGACGAGCACGTGGCTGACCAGCAGCGAGAAGTTCGTCAGGCCCAGGCGGCGGGCCTGGTGCACCGTCATCGCGTTGGCCGGGGCGGTGGTCTCGAAGCCGATGCCGAAGAAGACGACCTGCTTGTCGGGGTTCTCCACGGCCAGCTGGACGGCGTCCAGCGGCGAGTAGACGACGCGGACGTCGCCGCCGCGGCTCTTGATGGTGAACAGGTCCCGGTCCGAGCCGGGCACGCGGAGCATGTCGCCGAACGAGCAGAAGATGACGTCGGGGCGCTCGGCGATGGCCAGGGCCCGGTCGATCGTCTCCAGCGGCGTCACGCAGACCGGGCAGCCGGGGCCGTGGATCATCTCCACGCCGTCGGGCAGGAGCTGGTCGATGCCGTGCCGGATGATCGAGTGGGTCTGCCCGCCGCACACCTCCATCAGCGCCCAGGGGCGGGTGGTGACGGCGTGGATCCGGTCGAGCAGCCGCTTGGCGAGGTCCGGGTCGGAGAACTCGTCCAGGTACTTCACGAGGCCACCCCCGGCGTGGTCGGGTCGACGCCCCGGGCGGGCTGCCCGACGGGGTTGGGCATGCCCGCGTCCCGGGCCGCCAGCGCGAAGCCGTCGCCGAACTCCTCCTCCAGGATGCCCATCCGCTCGAACGTCTCGAGGGTCTCCTTTGCGGAGGCCTCGTCGAGCCGCTGGATGGCGAAGCCCACGTGCACGATCACGTACTCCCCGACGGTGATGTCGGGCAGGTAGGCGAGGCAGACCTTCTTGCGGGCGCCGCCGAAGTCGACGTCGGCCATGGTCGTGCCGCTCTCCTCGTAGACCTCCAGGACTCGCCCAGGGACGGCCAGGCACATGGTGTTCTCCTTCGGTTGGCGGTGCTCTGCTTCAGGTGCTGCTTCGGGGTGGTGCTGCGGGGTGGTGCCGTGTGGTGCTGGTGCTGCGTGAGCGGGGGGAGAACCCCTTCACTCTGCCTCCGCGGGGCGACGCGGCCAAGGGGTCGGGCCCTCCGCCGGGCGGGTGGGGTCAGACGTCCCGCGCCGCCGGTGACGAACGGGCCAGGACGGCCGCGCCGACGGCGGCCTGCCCCAGGGCGAGCCCCCCGTCCGTGCACGGCACGACCGCGTGGTGGAGGACGTCGACGCCGCGCCCGCGCAGGGCCGCGACGACGGTTTCCAGGAGGAGACGGTTGACCCATACCCCGCCGCTGAGCCCGACGGCGGAGGCCCCGTGCCAGGCCGCCTGCTCGGCGGCGAGGGAGGCCAGGGCCGTGCCCAGGCCGGTGTGGAAGGCCAGCGCGAGGTCGCCGGGGTCCTCGCCGAGGCGGGCGCGCAGGGCGAGGTCGCGGACGGCGGGGCGGACGTCCAGCCGGGTCAGCCCGCCGGCGTCCTGCACGAGGTCGAAGGCGACGGGCTCCGGGGACCAGGAGGCGCGGGCCGCGCGGCGGGCGACCGCCTCGAGCTCGATGGCCGCCTGGGCGTCGTAGCTCGTGCGGTGCCGGACGCCGAGGATCGAGGCCGCGACGTCGAAGAGCCGCCCGGTGGAGCTGGTGTCGACCGCCCCCTCGCCGGAGAGGTGCACCCGCTGGAGGAGCGACTGCTCGGCCTCCGAGAGCTCCTCGCCGACCGCGGAGCCCTCGAGGTCCACGCCCGCGTCGAGCAGGGCGAGGGCGGCGGTGCGCACGGGGTTGCGGACGCCGGCGTCCCCACCGGGCAGGCGGACGGTGCCGAGCGCGGCCACCCGCTCCACCTGGGTGCCGCCCTCGCTCAGCACGAGGAGCTCCCCGCCCCACACGGTGCCGTCGCAGCCGTATCCGGTGCCGTCCAGGACGACGCCCAGCAGCCGGTCCTCGAGCCGGCCGTGCTCGGCGGCGAGCGCGGCCAGGTGCGCGTGGTGGTGCTGCACCTCGTGCGTCTGGACGCCCAGCTCCGAGGCGAACCGGCGGGCCCAGGCCCGGGAGGCGTACCCGGGGTGCGCGTCGCAGACCAGCAGGTCGGGGCCGGCCCGGTGGAAGGTCAGCAGCGCGTCGGTGACCCGCTGGTGGTGCTCGCGCGCGGCGAGCGAGGCCAGGTCGCCCACGTGCCCGGAGACGTACGCGCGACCGTCGCGCACCAGGGCCACGGTGTTCTTGATCTCGGCGCCGGCGGCCAGCACCACCGAGGAGGGGTCGGCCCCCGGCAGCTCGACCGGCTGCGGCGCCCACCCGCGCGAGCGACGCACCGGCACGGCGCCGAGCGCCCCGCTCCACGCCACCACCGAGTCCTCCACCGGCACCGCGATCGGGCGGTCGTGCGCGAGCACCAGGTCGGCCGGGCCGTCGCCGGCGAGCCTCGCCACCGCGTCCGCGTCGTCCACGCAGAGCGGCTCGCCGGAGACGTTGCCCGAGGTCATCACGAGGAACATCGGGGCGCCGGGGCCGCCGTCGGGGTCCGCGCCCAGGAGCAGGTGGTGCAGCGGCGCGTAGGGCAGCAGGACGCCGAGCTCGTCCAGGCCCGGCGCGACGCCCTCGACCAGGGGCCCGCCCTCGAGCGCGGGCAGCAGGACGACGGGACGCTGCGGGGACTCCAGGAGCGCCTCGGCGCCGGAGCCATCCCCGCCGGTGTCCACGATCGCGCGCGCCGCCTCCAGGTCGCGCGCCATCACGGCGAACGGCTGGTCGGGGCGGTGCTTGAGCCGGCGCAGCCGCGCCACGGCCGCCGAGCTCTGGGCGTCGCACGCCAGGTGGTAGCCACCGACTCCCTTGATCGCCACGACCCGGCCGGCGCGCAGCGCCGAGGCGGCCGCGGAGAGCACCGGGTCTGTCCCCCGCGCCACGACGTCGCCGCTGCGGTCGAGCAGCCGCAGGGTGGGCCCGCAGTCGTGGCAGGCGATCGGCTGGGCGTGGTAGCGCCGGTCCGTCGGGTCCTCGTACTCGGCCCGGCAGGCGGGGCACATCTCGAACCCGGCCATCGTGGTGGCGGGTCGGTCGTACGGGAGGTCGGTGATGATCGAGAGCCGCGGCCCGCAGTGGGTGCAGGTGACGAAGGGGTGCCGGTAGCGGCGGTCCTCGGGGTCCGCCAGCTCGGCCAGGCAGGCCGCGCAGGGCGCGGTGTCCGGCGGGACCTCGGTGCGCGCCGCGCCCTCCACCGGCCCGGTCTCCGACGCCACGATACGGAAGCCGGACGCGCCGGTGGGCTCGACGTCCGTCGTCTCGACGTCCCCGACGCGCGCCAGCGGCGGCGCCTGGGAGACGAGGCGGTCCAGCAGGGCGTCGACCGCCCCGCGCGGCCCCTCCACCTCGAGGACGACGGAGGCGGCGTCGTTGCGGCACCAACCGGCCAGCCGCAGCTCGCGGGCGAGCACCGCGACGTGCGGGCGGAAGCCGACGCCCTGGACGACCCCGCGCACGACCGCGCGTCGACGCACCACGCCGGCGGGGCGGTCGTCGCCGCCGATCGCCACGGGGTCGAACGGGTCGAGCGGGGCCGTCGGGAAGGAGCTCACGCCAGGCCACGCTGCCAGAGGACGACACGGTTGTTGCCGGAATCGGCGACAGCCACGGTCTCGACGGGCACTTCCCCGTGCGCGGAGGCACCCGCCACGGGCCGGTGCCAGTGCACGCCGTAGGGCCAGCAGAAGGTGTCCGCGGCGACGCGCTCCCAGCGGTTCTCGCCGTTGGCGGCGTAGGTCGGCTGGCCGAGCACCGCGACCGGCAGGGCGTCGCCCACCGCGTCCGTGCCCGGGTAGAGCAGCACGCGGTTGTTGGCGGTGTCGGCCACGGCGGTGCCCCACGCGCCCGCGCCGGTCACCGTGGCCAGCCCGTAGGGGAAGCGCATCCGCCCCGCCTGGGAGACGTAGGGGAACTCGGTGCCGGTGACGAGGTCGGGCTGGCCGAGCACGGCGTCCGCGGGGGCGTCGGCCTCGGGGTGCACGTCCCAGCGCAGGACGCGGTGGTTGCCGGCGTCCGCGACGAGGAGGCCGCCGGTGCCGGTGCCCGCCATCGCGTGCGGCCAGCGGAAGGACGCCGGGCCGACCTCCCCGCCGCGGTTCTCCTCCCGGGCGTGCTCGTCGGGCTGGCCCAGGACGACGTCGGCCGGGCGCCCGTCGAGGGGCAGGCCGTCGCGCCACACCAGGACGCGCCGGTTGCCCGTGTCGGCGACGTGGAAGCGGCCGTCGACCAGGGCGATCCCGAAGGGCCAGTAGAAGGTGCCGGCGTCCGCCTCGCCGCCGGCGTTGGGTTCCACGTCGGACGCGCTCGGCTGGCCCAGCACGTGGTCGGGCGGGGTGGCGGTGGCGGTCGGCACCTCGTCCCACACCAGCAGCCGGTGGTGCCAGGCGTCGGCGACGACCAGGCGGCCGTCCACGACGAGGACGCCCGTGGGCAGGTACATCCCGTTCTCGGGGCCGGCACCGCCGGCGGCCGGGCCCTCGGTGTGCTCGTCGGGCTGGCCGAGGACGACGTCCGCCGGCGTCCCGTCGGCCGTGGGCATGGTGTGCCACACGAGCACGCGGTGGTTGCCGGTGTCGGCGGCGACGACCCGCGTGCCGTCGGTCCACACCGCGCGCGGGCCGTACATCCAGGCGGCCGTCGGGCTGGCCGGGGGCAGCGCGAGGCCGCCGGGCGAGTCGGCGCCCAGCACCACCGCGGGCCGCCAGCCGTCGTAGGTGGACGGCGGGGCGTCGGGGGTGTCCGGGACGCCCAGCCCGGGCACGTGCCCGGTGTGCACCTGCCCGGGGGCGATGACGCGGACCTTCACGACCGGCCCCCGACGGCCGCGTGCGCGCCGCGCACCCAGACCCGACCGGCCTCGACGCGCACCGGCACCTGCTCCAGCTGTGCACCCGGCATCGAGGTGCACTCCCCCGAGTCGGCGTCGTAGCAGAAGCCGTGCCACGCGCAGGTGAGCGTGCCGGCGTCCGGGTCGACCAGCGCGTTGGCCAGGCTCAGCCCCTGGTGGGCGCAGCGGTCGACGTAGGCCTGGACCCCGAGCCGCGTCCGCACCACGACCACGTCGGTGGAGGCGGCGTCGTCGACGGCGGTGGCGGTGCGCAGGTCGCCCAGCCCGAGGTCGTCCGCCCCCGTGTCCGTCCACCCCGCGGCGACCAGCTCGGTGGCGGTGTCGCCCGCGTCGGCGGGGCGGAGCCCGATCGCGGACAGCGGGATGACGGTGGGGCTCGGCTCGTTCGGCACGACCTCGACGCCCCGCAGGCCGGGCACGCCGGCGGTGAGCGCGGCCTCCACGGTCTCGCGCAGCGTCACCGACGCCATCGAGCAGCCGTTGCAGGCGCCCTCGAGCCGGATGTAGGCGATCCCGTCCTCGACGCGGTCCAGCGACGCGTCCCCGCCGTGGGAGGCGAGCGTGGGGCGGACCTGCTCCAGCGCCACGCTCGCGGCGGTCGTCGGGTCCGGCCGGATCACCCCCAGCACGGTGAGCAGCATCCGGACCTCGGGCACGTCGACGAGCGCGAAGAGCAGCTCCTTGCCGCGGGGGTCCTCCCGGAGCCCCCGCACCATCGCCACGACGCCGCGCCGGTGCAGCTCGGTGTGCGCGGCCAGCGCCTCCTCCAGGACGTCGCCCTGGCCCGCGTCCGCGGCCCGGGCCGTGGCCTCGTCCAGGCGCGCGGCGAGCTCCTCCAGCGACAGCGGGCCGAGGTCGGGGGCGCTCATCGGGCGTCCGTCCCCGCGCCGTTCCCGGCGTCCGGCCGGCCGGTCGGGCGCTGGCTGGGGTCGACCCGCGTCACCCGCCGCGGCGGCGGCACGGAGTCGCCCGCCGGCAGGTTGATCGAGCCCGCGTCGATGCTGACGCCCATCCCCGACGTGAACGAGGTGGGGGCGTCCATCCGGCTCATCGCCTCCACCTGGCGGGCCAGGTCGTCGAGGTCGGTGTCGGGGTCGGTGACGCCGACGCGGGCGATCTCGTCCTGGAGGCCCCGGACGGTGAGCGCGCCCTCGTGGTCGAGCTCGGTCTCGAACAGGTACCGGGCCTCCGCGAGCGCGGCGCGGGCCTCGTCCAGCGCCCCCGCGTGGGCCAGGGCGTTGCCCAGGTTCATCAGCAGGCGGGCGCGGCCGACGGCGTCGTCGTCGCGGGTGCCGGAGTCGACGACCTCCTGGTAGAGCCCGATCGCCTCGACCAGGTTCTCCGAGCGGTGCTGCGAGGGCGTGTAGACGAGCGCGTTGGCCAGGTTCACCGTGGCCGTCGACCACGGGCCGGGGTGGGTCTCCGGCGTGAACACGCGGCGGCAGGCGCGCAGCGACTGGGCGGCCACACCCAGCCGCAGCTGGTCGCTGGCCTGGGTCATCGGGACGGCGAGGTGGGCGGCGGCCAGGTCGAGCTGGACCGAGGCCCACAGCTCGGGGGCCGACGTCTCCGAGACGAGCCCGAGGGCGTCGTAGTAGTGCCCCATCGCCTCGCGCATGAGGGCCGCGCGCTCGACGTCGCGGGGCTCCTCGGCGGCCCGTTCGTGGACGCACAGGCCCAGCTCGTGCAGCAGCTCGGCGCGCACCTCGGGCAGGTCGCTGCCCTCGAGCGCGTCGGTGGAGCGGCGCAGGAGGGTGCCGACCTGCTCGGCGGGCGCGCCCGCCTCGCGCAGCAGCGAGGCGGTGTTGCCGCGCAGCATCGCGGCGAGCGCGGGCCCGCGCGCGTCCGCGGCCTGGGCCGCGTAGCCCAGCAGGGCGCAGGCGACGTCGGGCGAGCGCTGCTCGAGCGCGGCGCTGGCCCGGGTGGCGAGCACGAGGGCGCCCACCTCGGGCTCGGAGCGCACCTGCTCCGGGGTCGGCTCGGCCGGCACCTCGGCACCGGGGACCCCGATCGTCCACGCGACCACGTCGACCAGGGGCCGCAGGTCCTCGGGCAGCCCGGCGCGCACCGCGTTCGGCTCGGCGGTCGCGGGGTCGAGCAGCCACCGGTTGAACGCCACGAGCGGGTCGCCCGCCCGGGGGGCCCACGCCGCGAGGGCGCCCGCGAGGTCGCCGGCGTGCGCGGCGGCCACCGGCGCCAGCCCGCTCGGCCACACCGGCGGCACCCGCCCGGCGGCGAGGTTGGCCCGCACGGCCAGGGACTCGGCGTCGTCGCCCAGCAGGAGCAGCCCCTGGGGCAGGGGGAAGACGCCCAGGCCGCGGGGGGCGCCGGCGCCTGAGCCCGGCCCCTCGACGGCCGCGTCCTCACCCGGCGCGGTCGGGAGCTGCTGCTGGGTGGTCGTCATCGGTGTTCCCCCTGGTGAGCGAGTGGTGCTGCGGGTTGGTGCTGCGAGCGGTGGAGCAGGGCCTGGAGCGAGCGGTGGTGCCGGTCAGGGCTGGTCAGGGCTGGTCGGGGCGGGGCGGGCGTCGTCGGGAGGCCGTCCGCTCCACGACGGACGCGGCGGTGCGGGCGAGCGCCTCCGTGCGGTAGGTCTCGAGCCGGCGCCGCTCGACCCCGTCGGGGCCGAGGACCAGCAGGTAGACCGCCCACTGGCCGCGCTCAGCCACCACCTCCGTGCTCACCTCCGGCACCGCCACCCCCGTGGTCCGACTCGTGCGTGCGGAGCGCGACGCGCAGCACGCCGCGGCCCTCGTCCCAGTCTGCGTCGAGCGTCCCCGGCTCGGCCACGGTCCTGCCCACCGGGGAGGAACCGACGCTGAAGCCGAGCACCTCCGAGAGCAGGACGGCGCGGTCGCCCGCGGCGTTGCGCTGCTTGAGCACCAGCCCGCCGTTGCCGGGGCCGACCAGCGGAAGCAGCTCGAGGACCGGGTGCGCCGCCCCGGCGTCCCCGCCTGCCCCGGAGTCCGACGCCGAGCCCTCCACGACCCGGGCCACCAGGGCCGACTCGGGGAACCAGCGCTCGGCCTGGGCCGCGCTGAGGTGCAGCGAGCCGCCCGCGGTGAGCGTGACGGTCTCCCCCGCCGGCCGGGCCGGGTAGAACTCGCGCTCGAGCAGGTCGGCGAGCACCGCCACCTGCGGCTGCACCTTCTCGCTCAGCGGCTGCCCGGGCTCGAGCGCACCGGCCTCGCAGAGCAGGACCGTGACGTCGGTGGGCGCGTGCGGCCCGAGCAGCCAGGAGGACAGCGCGAGCGCGTGGTCCCAGCGGAAGTTGTGGCTGTGCAGGCCGGCCAGCGGCGGGGTCTCGCCCAGCTCCGAGGCGGGCAGCCGGTAGAGCGTCCCCGGCTCGGCCCCGGTCGCGCACGCGTCCACGAGGACGACGCGCGCGGCGCCGCGCATCCCGAAGGCCACGTCCATCCCCGCGGTGCCGCCGTCGACGAGGCGCACCCCCTCGGGCACGCCCCGTTCGTAGAGGGTGCGCACGAGCACGGGACCGAACGCGTCGTCCCCGCGCAGGATGTTGCCGCAGCCGACCACGAGCAGGTCGCACGGCTCCGGCGCGAAGCCGTCGTCGAGGAGCTCGTGGGGCGCCTGCGTCGCGACCGCCGCCTGCCCGGCGGCGGGAAGCGCAGGACCGCCCGACCCCTCGGTCGGGCGGCCTGCCTGCGGGACCGGTGCCGTGGCCGTGGCCTCAGACCATCCCGTTGATGACGAAGTTGTTGAGCTCACGGCCCGTCTTCCCGTCGTACGCGTGCACCGTGCAGACCAGGCAGGAGTCGAACGAGCGGGCCACGTGACCGAGCTCGACCGGGTCCTCCATGTCCTTGATCGGCGTGCCGATCAGCGCCTGCTCGATCGGACCCAGCGTCCCCTCGCTGTCGCGGGGGCCGATGTTCCAGGCGGTCGGGGTGATCACCTGGTAGTTCGCGATCTTGCCGTTCTCGATGACGATCCAGTCCTGGAGCGCGCCTCGAGCGGCCTCGGTGGCGCCCCAGCCCTTGCCGTTCTCGAGCTCGGCGGGCTTGGTGTGGAACGAGCCCTGGAGGTCGATCTTCGACAGCCAGTCCATCACCCAGGTGAAGTACTTGGGCGCCTCGTGCATGCGCGCCATCTGGCGCACGAACACCGAGGGGCCGAGCTTGGCCAGCATGTCGATGAACAGCGGGTCGGAGTCCTGGTGCGAGCCCGGGTTCGGGGCACCGGCCGCGACGCGGCGGGCCAGCGGGCCGGCCTCGAGCGGGGTCCGGCCCAGGCCGGGGACCTCGTAGCGGGGCGACTTGGCCCAGGAGTACTTGCCCTTCTCGCGCGACTTCACCGGGTCCAGCGGGTCGGTCTCGCCCTCCCACGGGTGCAGCGGGCGGCTGCCCGAGTAGAAGGAGTGGGTGACGTCCTCGGAGACCAGCATCTGGTCGTAGTCGAAGTGCTGGCCGTTCGCGTAGACGCCGCCGCGACCGATGAGCGCGTCCTGACGCCCCTCGACGGTCGGGTTCTCGTAGAGGGAGGGCTCGAGGTACGTGCCCGGCGCGATGAAGTTGCCGCAGCCGGCGCCGTACTTGTCCAGCCCGATCTCGAGGGCGTAGCGGATGAAGAAGCCGCAGTCGGAGTTGTACTGGGACTCGTTCTCGTTGACCCAGGCCTGCATGTCCTCCCAGGTCTTGATCTCCATCCACCGGTCGATGGAGCAGCCCAGCCACTCCTTCTCGAGCCAGTTGTCCTTCCAGTGGTTGAGGATCGCGGTGGCGCGGGTGACGTCCGCCAGGTTCGGGGCGCTCATCACGCCGCCCGGCACCATGAAGGACGAGTGGGGCCACTGGCCGCCGAAGATCGCGTAGACCTCGACCGGCTTGCCGGAGAGGACGACGCCCTTCTGGTAGCTCGTGCCGACGTAGGGCGCGAAGCGGCGGACCGCCTCGTCGTACATCGGGTTCCCGGCGTAGTTCTTGTTCACCAGGTCGATCGCGAACAGCGCGTAGAAGTACCGCGGGATCGACTGGAGCGTCTCGCAGGCCTGGGCGATGTTGCGGATCAGCGTCGCGTTCTGCGGCACGTGCGTCTTCCACGCCGTGTCGAGGGCGTAGCAGGCCTTGTAGAGGTGGCTGCCACCGCAGATCCCGCAGATGCGCGGGGTCACCACCAGGCCGGCCTGCGGGTCCTTGCCGCGCAGGATCATCTCGAAGCCGCGGAACATCGCGGCCTCCGTCCACGCGGAGGTGACGACGCCGTCCTCGATGGTGACGCGGACGTCGAGGTCACCCTCGACGCGGCCCATCGGTGAGACGAAGAGGTCCACGGATCCCGCGGAGGAGTCGACTGCAGTCATCGGTTCGTGCTTCCTTTCCCGACATGCTCGTCAGACGACGAACATGTCCTCCTTCGACCACGCGGGCGCGGCGATGCGGGCGGCGGCGGCGTGCGCCATGTAGGTGAGGTGGTCCGAGCCCTCCGGGACCTCCTTGGGGATCGTCCCGCTGACCTTCTGCGTCTTGAAGACCGTTCCCGGCGCGAGGTCGAAGAACGGGAACTCCGGCTCCGTGCAGCCCAGGCACGGCATGCCGGCCCGGGTCTTGGAGGACTGCCGGTTCCACAGGATGCGGTTGCAGGGGCTGTGCGTCATCGGGCCGCGGCAGCCGAACTCGTAGAAGAGGCAGCCGGTGCGGGTGCCCTCGCCGAAGCTGAACGTCGACTGCTTGTACTCGAAGAACTGGACGCGGGTGCAGCCGGTCTGGGTGAACGTCTTGAAGAACGTCTGCGGCCGGTGCAGGTCGTCCAGGGCGATGTCGCCGGCGCGGCCGGTGGCCAGGGCCACGAGGATCTGGGTGATCCAGTCGGGGTGCGCGGGGCAGCCGGGGATGTTGATGACCGGCAGGCCGGACTTGCTGCGCCAGTCGGGGCCCAGGAACCCGCCGCGCTCGCGCTTGTGGAACTGCAGCCCGGTGGAGTCGCTCGGGTTGGGCGCCATCGCCGGGATGCCGCCCCAGCAGGCGCAGTCGCCGATGGCGACGACGATGCTCGCGGCCTCGGCCAGCTCGGTGACCCAGTCGATCATCGGGCGGTCGGCGAACACGTCCATCGTGCCGCTGCCGTCCGGGCCCTTGATGATGGATCCCTCGAGCACGAAGATGTCGAGGTCGCGCTCGCCGGAGGCGCAGTCGCGGAAGATCTTGGTGGCGTTCTCGCCCAGCTCCATGCCGAGCGAGGGGTGCCAGAGCAGCTCGAGGCCGAAGTCGACGATCAGGTCGACGACGCTGGGCTCCTCGGCGTTGAGGAACGACATCGTGTTGCCCGAGCAGGCGCCGGCCTGCAGCCACAGGACTGAGCTCACTGAGGTTCTCCTGGTGTGCGGCGCCCTCAGGCGCGGGTGGTCGGGGTGTCGGGTCCCTTGGCGACCTCGCGGCCGATCGCCTTGGCGACGGTGGCGAAGTAGCTGATGGCCCGGTTGACGTCCGGGTCCTTGAGGAGCTTGAGCAGCGACAGCGGGCCGCCGACCTCGATCGGCGCCGCCTTGTAGTCCTCCCCGCCCTGGACGAGGCCGCGGGCCAGGACGGAGACCTGGTCGACCGCCTCGGGCGTGAGCAGGTCCGCGTTGATGAGGCGGACGGCCGCGCCGGCCACCTTGGGGACGTCGACCTGGAGCTCGCCGAGGAGCTCGTTGCCCTCCACGGTGGCGCGGGCGTCCACGACCGCCTCCATGAGGGAGGCGCCGATCGACTCCGAGCGGGCCAGGAACCCGTCGAGGCCCTCGAGCAGGACGGCGACGAGGTCGGCGTGCTCGAGGAGCGTGGCGAGGCTGGCGGCGACCTGCGGGTCGTCCAGCCTCGAGGCGAGGATCGCGGCGGGCCCCTCGGGGCGCGGTGGTGCGACGGTCATGCCTGTCCTCCCGGTCGTCCGGCCTGCGCTGGTAAGGCCGAAAGTAGGCAGTTGTGCGGGCCGTCACTATCGGATGCGCGCAGGGCCTGTCGGATTCGCGCAAGTTCCTGGTGCGGACGCGCAACGGGGCACAGAATCGAGTGAGGGCGGCCACGGGGGACGGCCGCCCGGCCCCGCGCCGGGGCTGTCCGCGAGCAACAGGGGGTGGCGTGGACGACCTGCTCGGACGGGTGCGCTTCATCGACGTCGCCCGCACCCGTGAGCCCGTGCGGCCGCGCCGGCGCTCCCGCGGGGTGCCCGTCGCCCTGGCCGACCACCCGCTGGTCGACACCACCGACCTGGCCGCCGCCGAGGCCGCCGTCTCCCGCCTGCTGGGCCACGCCCAGCTCGCCCCGGACCCCGCCTGGCGCGACCGGTTCCGCTGCCGCCTCAACGCCGTCACGCTGCTCGACACCACGCTGGCGCACCTCGACCTCGGCGTGCCCAGCCACCTCGGCGTGCCCGCCAGCCCCGACGCGTTCACCGTGCAGATGACCGCCTCCGGCAGCGCCGAGGTGACGATCGACGGCGTCACCGAGGAGCTCTCCCCGTTCCACGCGCTCGTGGTCTCCCCGGGCACCGCCTACCGGCTCAGCACCGGCGCGGACTCGCCGCAGACGATCGTCCGGCTCGAGCGTCCGGCCGTCGAGCGCCAGCTCTCGCGCATGCTGGGCCGCCGGCTCCCCGAGCCGCTCGTCTTCGACCCGGTGGGGGACCTCACCTCGGACGCGGCGGGCCGGTGGACCGCCGCCCTCTCGATGGTCTTCACCGAGGTCGTCAGCCCCGCCTCGCTCGTGCGGCAGGGGGTCGGCGCGGGGGCGCTCGAGGAGCTCCTCATCTCCTCGCTCCTCTACGTCCACCACTCCAACTACACCGAGGCGCTGCGCAGCCCCGGCACCAGCGGCCGGCGGGCGGTGCGCAAGGCGGTGGAGTACATCGAGCGGCACCTGGCCGAGCAGATCCGGCTGGAGGACCTCGCCGAGCACGCGCAGATGAGCACCCGCTCGATCCAGGCGGGCTTCAAGGAGGACCTGGGGACCACGCCGGTCGCCTACATCCGGGACCGGCGGCTGGACGCCGTCCGCCGGACCCTCATGGAGTCCGCGCCGGGCCTCACGGTCACCGACGCTGCCTCCCGCTGGGGCTTCTCGCACCTCGGCTCGTTCTCGGTGATGTACCGCGAGCGGTTCGGCGAGTCCCCCTCCACCACGCTGAAGGAGGCGTTCCGTGCATGAGCTGAGCCTGTGCCGCTCCATCGCGCAGATCGCGGACCGGGCGCGGCAGGGCCGCCCCGTCGCCGCGGTGCACCTGCGGGTCGGGCAGCTGCGACAGGTGGTCCCCGAGACGCTCGTCTACTGCTGGGGCCTCGTCACCGACGACGGCCCGCTGGCCGGCTCGCGCCTCGAGGTCGAGTCCGTGCCCGTCGTCCTGGACTGCCGCGCCTGCGGCGAGACCACCCGCGTCGCGCACGTCCTCGTGCTCACCTGCGCGGCCTGCGGCTCCGGCGACATCGAGCTGCGCACCGGCGAGGAGTTCCTCGTGACCAGCCTCGACCTCGGCCCCCCGGCCGACGAGCCGGCACCCACCCCGACACCCACCCTGAGAGAGCAGGAGGCCTGATGGGCCGCTTCCACCGTCACGACGACGGCACCGTCCACGAGCACGACCACGAGGACTCCCACGACCACTCCCACGGGGAGCACGGGGACCACGGGCACGCCTCCGCCGCCGACTCCGAGCACGGCGACCACTCGGCCTACGAGACCGGCACCGAGCGCGTCGAGGTGCTCGAGCGGATCTTCGGCGAGAACGACCTCGCGGCCGCCGAGAACCGCACCGCCTTCGACGCGGCCGGCGTCACCGTCGTCAACCTCATGTCCTCCCCGGGCGCGGGCAAGACCTCGATCCTCGAGCGGACGCTGGAGCACCTCCAGTCCGCCGGCACCCGCGCCGGCGTCGTGGAGGGCGACATCGAGACCTCCATCGACGCGGACCGCCTCGCCGGCTTCGGCGCGCAGATCTCGCTGCTCAACACCGGCGACGGCTTCGGCGGCGAGT
Organism: Nocardioides sp. GY 10127; assembly: GCF_004919085.1. Taxonomy (GTDB): domain Bacteria; phylum Actinomycetota; class Actinomycetes; order Propionibacteriales; family Nocardioidaceae; genus Nocardioides. Next base: position 132,570 of record NZ_STGL01000005.1, read on the forward strand.
GCCACCTGGACGCCCCGATGGTGCGCCGGGCGCTCGACCGGCTCGACCTCGACACCCTCGACCTGCTGATGATCGAGAACGTCGGCAACCTCGTCTGCCCGGCGGAGTTCGACGTCGGGGCGCACCGCTCGGTGATGGTCTACTCGCTCACCGAGGGCGAGGAGAAGCCGCTGAAGTACCCGGTGATGTTCCGCTCCTGCGAGCTCGTGCTGCTCAACAAGGTCGACCTCGTGCCCTACCTCGACGCCGACCCCGCCCTCTTCGCCGAGAACCTGCGCCGGGTGAACCCGACCGCGCGGGTCATCGAGGTCTCCGCCCGCACCGGGCAGGGCCTGGAGGAGTGGTACGCCTGGCTGGCGGAGGCCGGGGTGACGACCGTGACCGAGGGCGAGCCGGTCGGCTCGGGGGCCTGAGGGTGGCCGTCCCGCGGATCGACCAGGCCGACGGCGTCCTCGGGTTCGGCTGGACGACGCCCACCGGCGAGCCCGCCCGGCTGGCCGACCTGCTGGCGCTGCCGGACGCCGAGCCGCACCGCTGGCTGCCGACCCACCTCGAGGCGCTGGACGACGTGCTCATCGCCGTCACCGGCGCCCTCGGCGAGGTGCTCGGCGGCGGCCGCGCGCCGCGTCCCGAGGAGCGCGAGGACCTGGCGGCCGCCTACGTGGCGCTCGACCGGGCGGTGCTCGAGTACGCGCGGGCGGCCGAGGCCGCCGACGTCCTGGGTGTGCCCCGGGACCTGCGCGCCGGGCAGATCCTCGGCACCGCCCACCTGGTGGGGGTCCGGGCCCGGTACTGCCTCGGCCTCGCGGGGGTCCCCCCGTTCGAGGGCGAGCTCGACACCCCGGGGCCGGGCATGGTCGGCGGGTTCGCCGGCCTGCACCGCGTCGACGACGCCCAGCCCTGGCGGGGTGCCCGCTGGCTGGTCGTGACCGAGGACGGCCGGCGCCTCCCGGCGTCCCTCTCGATGCTGCTGCACGACTCCTCGGGGGTCGACAAGGAGGCCACCCTGCGCGAGCACCGCGAGGCGCTGGCGCAGGTCACCGAGGCCGTGGACGGCGCCCCGGGCTCCCCCGGCGGGGTGCCGCGCGGCGGGGAGCTGGAGGCGGCGGGCGCCGTCGACTGGCTGCTGTTCGACTGGGTGATGGCCCACCGGGAGTCGGAGTCCGGGGCCGGCGTGGAGATCCGCAGCGGGAAGGTCGAGGACGCGACGATGATCGTCGCCGCCGCGGCCGCCTCCGTGGCGGTGCGCGCCCGGTTCGACCCCGCCCTCCTGCCCCTTGCGAGCCAGTAGGGCGGGGTCCGCGGACTGCCGCTATCCGCTCCGTCATCGAGGGTGCGCCGCGGCCGGCGGGGCGCCCGGGAATTGTTCAGGCACCCGCGCGCGGGAGCAACAACTCCCTCCGGCGGGTCAGAACCCGCCCGGGCCGCCGCCGGGGCCGCCGGGACCGCCCCCGTGGCCGCCGGGTCCACCGGGGCCGCCGCCGAAGCCGCCCGGCCCACCGAAGCCACCGGGCCCCCCGAACCCCCCGAAGCCACGCCCGAACCCGCCGCCACCGAACCAGCCCAGGTCCCAGAAGGGGCGCCGGTGGTGCTCGAAGAGCGCCTCGAACAGCGCGGAGCCGACGACGCCGAGCGCGAGGCCGGCGAAGAGGCCACCCATCACGGAGCGCTTGTCGCTGCCGAGCACCCGCTCGAGCGTGCCGGGGTTGCGCATCTCGGTGCGGGTGGCCACGCGGGCCAGGGCGCGCGGGTCGTCGCTGAGCTGGGCACGCTCGGCGGGGGTGATCTCGTCGCTCAGCGCCACCAGGACCTGCTGGCGCTGGTCCGGGGTCAGCCGGGCGAAGGCCTCGGCGTGGGCCTGCTCGATCTCCTCCGGCGGCGCGGTGCGCAGGACGTAGCGGTACCGCTCGATCGCGGCCTGGTCGGACGAACCGCCGTCACCGCCGTAGGCGCCGTAGCCGGTGCTGGAGTACGTGCTTGCCATGGGAACCTCCTGTGCTGGGTTCCCTCCACGGTGGCGCGGGGGCTCGTCGGCGGGCCGTGCCGGCCGTGTGCGGTCGCTGTGGGGCCGCGGGGCCTCCGGCGCTCCCGGTGGCTCGGGCTCGGGCGGCCCCGGAGGCTCAGGCCTCGGCGGCGGCGGAGAAGAACCGCCAGGCGGCCTCGCCGGTGTCGAGCGCCCGGTTCGTGGCGCCCATCTTCCGGAAGGCCCGGACCCGCAGGTTCGGCACCGAGTGCCCGCCGCCGTGGACGCTGAGCAGCGACACCGGCGGGCGGCCGTCCTGGCGCCAGGAGAGGTGCTGGACCGAGGTCGCCCCGTCGTCCGCGAGGCTCGTCTCGGTGGCCGAGGAGCTGATGCCGTTGCGCCAGACCCAGTAGGAGCTCGAGTCCTGCACCGAGAGGTTCTCGCCGCGGGCCTGGCCGAAGAGGGTGGCCACGCCGCCGGCGTACGGCACGACGGGGTCGTGGGTGCCGTGGACCATGAGGACCGGCACGGGGACCTCGCGGTCGTCGAGGTCGAGGTTGTCGGCCACCGGGAGCGTCGCGCCGATGAGGGCCACGCCGTGGGCGAGGTCCGGACGCTCGAAGGCGAGCGTGCTGGCCAGCATGCCGCCGTTGGAGAAGCCGGTGACGTAGGTGCGGGCCCGGTCGACGCCGGTGCGGGCCACCAGGTCGTCGATGACGTCGGAGACGAACGAGACGTCGTCCACGCCGTCGCCGCGGTCCTTGGCCGGGCTGCTGATCCGGCCGTCCACCCACAGGCCCTCGATCGCGTCGGGGTAGGCGACGACGACGCCGTGGCGCTGGGCCAGGTCGTCGAAGGTGCCGCCGGAGAACTGCCGGAACGAGTCGCCGTCCATCAGCGAGCCGTGGAGCACGACCATCGCCGCGGCGCCCGGGCGGACGTCGGCGGGGCGGACGACCCGGTAGGAGCGACGTCGCCCGCCGGAGAGGAGGTCGACCCGCTCGGTGACGGGTGCGGGCTGCTCGGGGGTGACGGCGAGGGCGGACATCTGGGCCTCCTGGACGGGACGGACGGCCCTGGCGGTCGTCCGTGAAGGACAACCGACACCCTGCCCGGGTCCTGCCCGGTTCGCACCGTCTCCCTGGTCACACTCCGAACCGAATGGAGCGATCCAATCCGTTATGCGGACGGAAACCGGACGGTCGCGAACGGAAGTCGTTCATGCGCCCCAGGTCACACCGCGCCTGACGGCCTCCCCTCCCCCGGTGGCCGGGCGGCTGGCGCCTCCGGGGCGGCCGGGGGCTCAGATCGCGGAGGGGTGCGTGGCGAGCGCCGTGACCTCGATGTCCATGTACGGAAAGAGCGGGAGGCCCCAGATCACGTCGTTGAGCGCGTCGCCGTCGGGCACGTCGAAGACCGAGAGGTTCGAGTAGGTGCCGGCGATTCGCCACAGGTGGCGCCACGTCCCGGCCCGCTGGAGCTCCTGGGCGTAGGCCTTCTCGCGGGCGACGGTGTCGGCGCGGACCTCGGGGTCGAGGTCGTGGGGGATGTTCACGGTCATCGTCACCGCGAAGAGCACGGGTTCTCCTGATGGGGTCGGGGTCGGGGTCGGGTCCGGGTGGCGTTCGGTCCTCGTCGTCACGTGGACCCAACGCCCGGGGTGCGCCGAGGTTGGCTCTCTGACCTGCGCAGATGCGGGGCAGGTGGCGGGAGGCAGCGGGTTCGGTCCTCATGGAGGACGGTTTCGGGTGGCGTTCGGTCCTCGTCGGCACGAGGACCCAACGCCCACACGTTCGGTCCCAGTGGGCACGAGGACCGAACACCCAGGGTTCGCCGAGGCTGCAGTCAGGTCAGCCTTCTGACCTGCGCAGATGCGGGGCGGGTGGGTGGAGGCGGCGGGTTCGGTCCTCGTGGAGGACGGTTCCGGGGACTGCTGGCCCGCCCCGCAGGCACGTGCGGGGCGGGCCGGTGGCCGGCGAGAGGTGCCGGCCGGGCCTGGTGCAGCGCAGGCCGCGTCAGGCCGGGTCAGGCCGCGTCAGGCCGGGTCAGGCCGGGTCGAGGACGAAGTCGTACCCGACCTCGTTGCCCATGCCGTCCGCCTTGGCCGTGGGCCGCAGGATGAGCTCCGGCTTCACGGCGTCCGCGATGTCGGTGTCGATGTACTCGCCACCGTCGAAGTAGAGCTGGGTGGTGATGAGGAGGTGCCCGGGCGCGCTCACCTTGAGGTGGAGGTGCGCGGGGCGCCAGGCGTGCCAGCCCGCGGCGGCGATGAGCTTGCCGCAGGAGCCGTCGGTCGGGATCTGGTACGGCGCCGGCTGGAGCGTGTGGATCATGAACCGGCCATCGGCGTCGGTGGTGAACGTGCCGCGCAGGTTCCACTCCGGGATGCCGGGGGCGAACTGGCTGTAGAGGCCGAGGTCGTCGGCGTGCCACAGGTCGACGGTCGCGTTCGCGAGCGGGGTGCCGTCCACGGCGCGGACCTGGCCGGAGAAGTCGAGCGGGGTGCCCGGCTCGTCCTCGCGCATGGGCAGGGTGCCCTCGGAGCCGAGCTGCGGGGAGCCGGGGACGTAGTACGGGCCCTCGATGGTGCCCTTGGAACCCTCGCGGTCGGCGTTGGCGACCTCCTCGACCACGTGCTCGATCCACACGTCGAGGAAGAGCGGCCACTCGCCGTCCTCGCCGACGCTGATCAGCCAGCTCTTGAGGGCGTCGTACTCGGCGTAGGTGACCTGCTTCTCGCGGATGACCTCGTGCAGCGCCTTGATCGCGGCGGTGGCGACCTCGTCCACGCGGGCCGGGTCGACGGCGACGGACTCACCCTGCTTGTTCTTGAAGACGCTGGTGGCGTTGGCACCGGAGTTGGCGGCGGTCGCGGTGACCTCGCGCTCGAGGGACTGGGTCATCGGTGGTGCTCCTTCTCTTCACCCGGGGACGTCCCCGGTGACGTGGGTGGAGGCGGTGCGCCTGGTGGCGGTGCGCCTCGGTGGCGGTGCTGCTGGTGTGGCTGCGGTGCTCGTGTGCTGGTGGCGTGCTGGGACTGCGGCGGTGCCGTGGTCAGGTGTCCTGGCGGTAGCGGGCGAGCTGCTGCTCGTCGACCTCGACGCCCAGGCCCGGCCCCTGCGGGACGCGGAGGGCGCCGCCCTCGATGACGAGCGGCTCCGCCAGGAGGTCGTCGCTCATGTCGAGGAAGTTGGAGAGCTCGGCCGGACGCCGGGCGCTCAGCTCGTGCGCGGCGCCGAACGCGGCGGTGGCGACCGTGCCGAGCTGGGTGTCGATCTGGTTGCCCATCACGACCTCGACCCCGAGGCCCTCGCAGAGTCCGAGGACGCGCTGGCTGGTGGTGAAGCCGGTGCGGGCCGTCTTGATCGAGATGCCGTTCGCGGCGCCGGCGAGCAGCTCGCGGGTGATCTCCGCGGGCGTCGTGGCCGACTCGTCGGCGAACTGCGGGATGGTCGCCTGCTGGGTGAGCCAGCGGCGGCCGAGCACGTCGTCGGCGGGGCACAGCTCCTCGGCCATGGTGAGGCCGAGGTCGTCCATGGCGCGCAGGGCCTGCGCGGCCTCGGCCGGGGTCCAGCCGCGGTTGCCGTCGACGTAGAGCTCGACGTCGTCGCCGAGCGCCGTGCGCAGCGCCCGGACGGCGTCCGTGTCCTGTCGCCACGGCCGGCGGCCCACCTTCACCTTGAAGGCGGTGACGCCGTGCAGGTCGCGCATGCGCTCGGCGTCCTCGACCATCCGCGCGGCCGGGGCGAAGCCGACCATGTGCGAGACGCGCAGCCGGTCGGTGAACCCGCCGAGCAGCTCGCTGACGGAGACCCCGAGGGTGCGGCCGAGCGCGTCCCACAGGGCGATGTCGACGGCCGCCTTGGCGACCGGGTTGCCGACCGTGCGGTGCAGCCGGGCCCGGGCGGTCTCGCGCTCGAGCACGCTCAGCCCGGTGACCTGCGGGGCGAAGATCCCGGTGACGGCCGCGACCACGGAGGCCTGCGTCTCGCCGTAGGTGAACGGCCGCGGCGGGGCGTCGGCGGTGCCGACGACGCCGTCGTCGGTGTGCACCCGGACGAGCACGTGCTCGGCGGCGTGCACCTCCCCCGAGGCGAAGCGCAGCGGCTTGCGGTAGGCGACGGAGTACGGGATCGCCTCGACCGCGGTGATCTTCATGTGGGGAGACTCACACGACTATCGAGACGAGGGAAGGACTCGTTGCGTCTCGATCATGACTCCTAGCCTCTCGTTGCAGGTGGCGGCCGTCACATCGCGGCGGAATCTTCCGCGGAATCCCCCGCTGGAGCTCCCGCGGGACCCCCGCCGGTCCCCGGCCGACGCGAGCGATCGGCGACGACGGTCCGGACGACGTCCAGGACCCTGCGCACGACCGGCGAGGCCTCCCCCGCCCGGTGCGCGACCGCGAGCTCCACGTCCGCGGAGGCCGCCACGAGGGGCCGGTAGGTGGCCCCGGTGATCCGCAGGTGCTGCACCGACTCCGGCACCAGCGCCACGCCCAGGCCGGCCGCGACGAACGAGACCAGCGTGGACGTCTCGGCCACCTCGGCGCCGTGCGGCGAGAAGCCGGCCTCCTGGCACGCGGCCTGCACCGCGTCGTGCACCACCGAGCGCTGGTGGCTGGGGTAGGTGACGAACGGGTCCTCGGCCAGCGCGGCCAGGTCGACCCGCCCGTGCCCGGCCAGCCTGTGGGTCTCGGGCAGGACGACGACCAGCCGCTCGCGCCGCAGGGGGTGCACCTCGATCCCCGGGTCACCGACGGGCGGGCGCAGCAGCCCGACGTCCAGGTCGTGCCCGAGCAGGCCCTGGACCTGTCGCGGGGTGAGCAGCTCGCCACGCAGGTCGGCCTCCACCCCGGGCAACCGCGAGCGCAGGGCCCGGCTGATCGCGGGCAGCAGCTCGTAGGTGGCCGAGCCGGTGAACCCGATCGAGACCCGGCCCACCATCCCGCCGGCCACGAGCGCGGCCTCCTCGTTCGCCGCCTCGACCCGGGCCAGGACGTCCCGCGCCCGCTCGAGGTAGCGCTGCCCCGCGGGGGTCAGCTCGACCCGCCGCGAGGTCCGCTCGAGCAGCCGCACCCCCAGCTCGGCCTCGAGCTGCTTGATCTGCTGGCTCAGCGGCGGCTGGGCCATGTGCAGCCGCTCCGCGGCCCGCCCGAAGTGGCACTCCTCCGCGACCGCGACGAAGTACCGCAGGTGGCGCAGCTCCATGGGCGGAGCCTAGAGCGCGCACCGGCGCTCGGGGGGCACTCCGCGCGCGACCGCGGGCCTGCGAGGGCTCAGCCGCGAGCCTGGGAGGGCGGGCAGCCGTAGCGGCGGCGGTGGGCGGCGGCGAACCGGCTGGCGGACGAGAACCCCCAGCGGGCGGCCACGTCGGAGACGGTGGCGTGCGGGTCGGCCCGCAGGTCGGCGGCCGCCCGGACCAGCCGCACCTCCACGAGGTAGTCGCCGGGGGTGGTGCCCAGCCAGGTGCGGAACGCCTCCTGGAGCCGCCGCACCGACACCCCGGCCACCTCGGCCATCGCGGCGGCGGTCCAGGCCCGGGCGGGCTCGTCGTGCAGGGCGTCCACCACCCGCCGGACGTGCCTCGGCTGGGCCGGCCCCGCGGACGCGCCCGGGCCCGCGCCGTCCGGGAAGACCGTGAGCAGCAGGCCGCTGGCGAGCGCCCCCGCGAGCTGCTCGCGCACGACGTCCGCCTGGGCGAAGAGGGACGGCTCGCGCAGGTGCGCCGCCAGGCTGAGCGCGAGCTGGCGCCAGGCGCGCCCGGGGCCGTCGTCGAGCGAGAGCTGGTCGGGCAGGCGGCCCCGCAGGTGCATCCGGTCCAGGCCCACGACCCGCTCGGCCTGCGCCTCGAGCCAGCCGGCGTCGAGCTTGACGCCGAGCACGGTGCAGGTGGCGTCCCAGTGGGTGATCCGCGAGGGCACGTCGGCCCGGAAGACGGTGGCCTGGCCCGGCATCGAGACCAGGCCACCGTGCCGGGCAGTGCTGGCGAGGTGGCCGGTGAGCGGGAGGTTCACCTCGTAGGACGCCGGGTAGTCGCACTCGATCGCGACGTCGGCTCCCCAGCCGACCTGCCCCACCACGACGGGGCCGAGGTCGAGCGACGCCAGGGTCAGCCGCGGCTCCGGGCCGCCGCCGAGCACCTGGAGCCGGTGCGGGAAGTAGACCTGCGCGACCGCCTGGCTGGCGCGGCCCCAGTCGGGGGCGTCGGGTCTCGGCCGCACAGGCATGCGCAGAAGGTACATGAGACCTGGGTCACACATCAGCCGCGCAATCGGTACCTTCCCGGCGTCATCGGTGTCGCCGGACGCGTCCGGGCGCTCCTACTTTCAGCGCACCGAGCCACCCTCGAGCCGCTCTCGAGCCGGCTCCCCGGCCTCGTCCAGAGGCCGGACGAGCGTCCCGCCCGCCGTCCTCACCCGGGCCCGACCCGCGCCCCGCGCGCACCGACCCGCGCCCACCGAACCGCGCCCACGAGACGTCGACGACCGCCGACGACCGCGCCGACGAAGAGGAGTCACCATGACCACCACGCAGCAGCCCGCCGAGCTCGCCTGGCTCGACGACATCACCATGACCGAGCTCGAGCGCAACCCGTACCCGGTCTACGAGCGGCTGCGCCGCGAGGCGCCGCTGGCGTTCGTCCCGGTGCTCGGCGCCTACGTGGCCTCGACCGCGGAGATCTGCCGCGAGGTCGCCACCAGCGCGTCCTTCGAGGCGATCATCCCGCCCGCAGGCGGCCGCACGTTCGGCCACCCGGCGATCATCGGCGTCAACGGCGACGTGCACGCCGACCTGCGCAGCATGGTCGAGCCGGCGCTCCAGCCGATGGAGGTCGACCGCTACGTCGACGAGCTCGTCCGGCCCATCGCCCGGCAGTACCTGGAGAAGTTCGAGGACGCCGGCCGGGCCGAGCTCGTCGCGGACTTCTGCGAGCCCGTGTCGGTGCGCAGCCTGGGCGACCTGCTGGGCCTGGAGTCCGTGGACTCCGAGACCCTGCGCCGCTGGTTCGCCCAGCTCAACCGCAGCTTCACCAATGCGGCCGTCGACGAGAACGGCGACTTCGCCAACCCCGAGGGCTTCCTGGAGGGCGACCAGGCCAAGGCCGAGATCCGGGCCGTGGTCGACCCGCTCATCGACCACTGGATCGAGCACCCGGGCGACTCCGCGATCAGCCACTGGCTGCACGACGGGATGCCCGAGGGGCAGACCCGCGACCGCGAGTACGTCTACCCCACCATCTACGTCTACCTGCTGGGCGCGATGCAGGAGCCGGGCCACGGCGCCGCGTCCACGATCGCGGGCCTCTTCACCCGGCCCGCCCAGCTGGAGGAGGTCGTCGACGACCCGACGCTCATCCCCCGCGCCGTCTCCGAGGGCATGCGCTGGACGTCCCCGATCTGGTCGGCCACCGCCCGGATCAGCAAGGAGCCGGTCCACCTGGCCGGGCTGGACCTGCCCGCGGGCACCGTCATCCTCCAGTCCTACGGGTCGGCCAACCACGACACCGGGCTCTACGACGCCCCGTCCGAGTACGACCTCCACCGCCCGCCGCTGCCCCACCTCGCCTTCGGCGCGGGCAACCACGCGTGCGCCGGCATCTACTACGCCAACCACGTCATGCGGATCGCGCTGGAGGAGCTCTTCGAGGCCATCCCGAACCTCGAGCGGGACACCGAGCACGACGTGGACTTCTGGGGCTGGGGCTTCCGCGGCCCGACGTCCTTGCACGTCACCTGGGAGGTCTGATGCCGCGGGTCAGCGTCGGGCCGAGCAGCGTCGAGGCCCCGCCGGGCCAGAGCGTCCTGGAGTCCCTGCTGCGCGCGGGAGTCTGGATGCCGAGCTCCTGCAACCAGGGCACCTGCGGCACGTGCAAGGTCCGGGTGCTCTCGGGGGCGGTCGACCACCGCACGTCCCCGCTCGAGACGCTACCGCAGGAGCAGCGGGACGCCGGCCTGGCACTGGCCTGCCAGTCCCACCCCGCCGGCGACGTCGAGGTGGCGCCCGCCGGGCCCGCCTCGGCGGGCGCCGGCGAGGTCCGGACCCACCCGCTGCGCGACCTCGTCGCCCGGATCACCGGCCTCGAGGACGTCGCCACCGACACCCGGCGCGTCCTGCTCTCCCTCGACGAGCCGCTCGCCTTCAGCGCGGGCCAGTACGTCGAGCTCGAGGTGCCGCGCACCGGCGAGCGCCGCCAGTTCTCCCTGGCCAACACCGCCACCGAGGACCGGGTGCTGGAGCTGCACGTGCGCCGCGTCCCCGGGGGCGCTGCCACCGACCGCTGGCTGTTCGCCGACGCGGCCTGCGGCGACGAGGTGCGGCTGACCGGGCCGCTCGGCGACTTCCGGGCGCCCGAGGAGGAGGCGGACGACGGCGCGCCGCTCGTCCTGCTCGGCGGCGGCACCGGCCTGGCACCGCTGCTCGGCATCGTCCGCACGGCCCTCGAGCGCCACCCCGACCGCGAGGCGGTGCTCTACCACGGCGTCCGCTACGCCTCCGACCTCTACGACACCGAGCGACTGGTCGACCTGGAGCAGCGCTTCGCGAGCTTCCGGTTCGTGCCGGTGCTCTCCCGCGAGGAGACCCGCGCCTACCGCACCGGGTACGTGACCGACGCCTTCCTGGCGGACGTCGCCTCCGCCCGCGGCTGGACCGGCTGGCTGTGCGGCTCGCCCGCGCTCGTCGAGTCCGGGGCCGCGGCCTTCAAGCGGCGGCGGATGGCGCCGCGGCTGATCCACCGGGAGAAGTTCACCGCCGCGGTCCCGGCGGCGCCCGGCTCTCCCTCCGAGACCCTCACCAGCCCACTCACCAGAACAGGAGCCTGACCATGGCCACCCTCACCGTCCTCTACGGCACCCCGACCGACGCCGACGCGTTCCGCGCCCACTACGAGCAGGTGCACGCGCCGCTCGCCCTCGCCCTGCCCGGCGCCAAGGACCCGCGTTGGTCGCTGGACGTCTCGACCCTGGCCGGCGAGACCGTCCACGCGATCTTCCAGGCCGACTTCGCCGACGCCGACTCGCTCGACGCCGCGCTGGCCTCCCCGGAGGGTCAGGCCGCGCAGGCCGACGTGCCGTCCTTCGCCACGGGCGGCGTCACGATCCTCGTGTCCTGAGCCCGGCGGCGACCGGGCTCAGGCGAGGCGGTCGAGGAGCTCCTCGAGCACGGTGAGCACGCCGTGGTCGCGGAAGGAGGGGGCGCGGTAGGCGGCTACCTCGACGACGTCGGGGTGGGCCTCGGCCATGGCGAAGGACAGCTCCGCGGCCTGGAGCATCTCGAGGTCGTTGAGGTAGTCGCCGAACGCGGCGGTCTGGGCGGGGGTCACCCCGAGGGACTCCTGGAGGGCCCGGACCGCGACGCCCTTGTTCGCCCCCGGCGGCATGAGATCGACCCAGTGGTGGCCGGACACGACCACCTGGTGCGGGTCGCGGTGGTGCAGGAGCCGCGGGGCGGTGCCGTCCTCGACGTCCACGAAGTCGTAGACCGCGACCTTGACGATCTCGTCGACGATCCGGTCGGGCCCGCCGCTGCCGTCGACCACCGAGCGCAGGTCCTCGACCGCGGTGAGCCGCGCGTAGTAGCGCGACGCCTCGTCCCAGAACGCCGGATCGGTGCGGGAGACGTAGGCCGACTCCTTGCCGCACACGACCACGCCCAGGTCGTGGCCCTCCGCGGCGAGCCCGTCGAGGGTCTCCAGGACGTCGAGCACGAACCCGGCCTCGAGCGTCGAGGCGCTGATCACCTGGCCGTCGCGGACCACGAGGCAGCCGTTCTCGGCGACGAAGACCATGCCGTCGGCGACGCGCTCGAACAGCGCGGTGAGCGTGTGCAGCTGCCGGCCGCTGGCGGGCGCGAACACGACCCCGGCCGCGCGCAGCCGCTCGATGAGGCCCCAGGTGCCCTCCGGGACCTCGCCGTCCGCGTCGAGCAGCGTGCCGTCCATGTCGACGAGCACCAGGCGCAGGTCCAGCGGCGCGTCGGGCAGCGTCAGGGCAGGGGCGGGCGGCTGTGTCGGGGTCACGCCCCCATCCTGACGACCGCACCGGCTTCGCGACGAGTCGCCGGCGCGAGACCTGCCCCACCCGGGTGCGGGCGGGGCGGGCGGGGCCGCCGGTCCAGGGGTTCGGCTCAGGGGGACGTCGTCCCGTGCCCGCAGTCCGCGCGGGGCAGCTCGAGGTCGCGCGGCACCCCCTCGGCGTCCACCTGGACGATGCCGCCGCGCGTGGCCACGAGCCGACCCGGCGCCGCCTCCCGCAGCGCGAGCACGACCCACGCCGCGGCGAGGTGGACGACGTCCCGCGTGCGCCCCACGGGGAGCAGCGAGCGGGTCTCGGCGATGGCCTCCTGCTCGCCGGCGCGCAGGACGACGGGCAGCGCCGGCTGCACGGCGCTCGCGGCGACGGCCACGGCCACGTTGTCCAGGTCGTCGGAACCGACGGCCGCGAGGGCGCGGGCGGTGTCGACCCGCACCCGCAGGAGCGTCGAGCGGTCGCCGCCGTGGGCGGTGACGACCGGGACGCCGAGCGCCTTGGCGGTGCGCAGCTGGACGGCGTTCCGGTCGCGCTCGACCCCGAGGACGGGCACCCCGATCCGCAGCAGCTCGGCGGCGAGCCGCAGGCCGACCTGCCCCATCCCCACCACCACCACGTGCCGGCGGCGCGGGGCGGCGTTGCGGCCCCAGATGCCGACGAGCCGCGGGCCGAGCATCCGGTCGACCAGCCCGGCGGTGAACGTGGCCGCCAGCATGATCGTGGTGAGCATGGCCAGCCCCGCGAACACCGCGTACGCGGGCTCGGCCCCCTCGGCGGCCGGGCCCACGGTGGCCACGACCCGCGAGGCCTCGAGGAACGAGTCGACCGGCGGGTGGTGGCTGAGCACCAGCCAGGTCCAGTCGGCCAGCAGCACCGCCACGAGCCCGTGCAGCCCCAGGAGCATGAGCCGGGTCCCGGTGTCGTGGACCCGCCACGACGGCAGCACCCGCCGCCACGGCACCGGGTGGCGGATCGCGTGCCGCTCCAGCCGCACCCACGGGCCGCCGTCCGGGCCCGGGTCGGCGCGCACGGCGTGCACCGCCTCCCCGTCCTCGTACCAGGCGGCGAGCACGTCGGGCCCGAGGCAGGGCCCGGCCAGGCTCGCCGCCGCGATCTCGGCGGGCGAGGTCACCCGCGCCTGGGGCAGCAGGGTGCGCAGCCGCTCGGAGACGGTGCGGTCGAAGATCGTCACCACCAGGCGGACGCGGGGGTCCAGGTGCGCCACCGCCAGGGCGTAGCGCAGGGCCGCGGCGTCCCCGCGCACGGCGATGACCACGCCGGACGGCGCGGCCCGGAGTGCCTCGACGAGCGCCCGGTCGTCGGGTGCCGCGAGGTGGCGCACGCGGGTGCCGCCGCTGGTCAGCGCGCCGCAGACCCGGACCGCCACCGCGGCGTCCCCGATCACGAGGACGGGGCGGGTGGGCTCGCTGGGCTCGGTGGGGCCGGTGGCCGGCGGGGGCTGCGGGGTGCTGGTCATGTCGCCTCCGGCGTGGGTCGGACGTCGGGCGGTGCGGCGGCTGCCACGCGCGAACCGGCATCGTGACGGCGGGCACCGGCGTCCGGCTATCGGAATCACGCGGGTGGCGCTGCGCCATCGTGACTGCGCCCTCGTGGCTGCGCCCGCCGGACCGCGGCCTCGTGACTGCGGCCCGCGCCGCTGCCCGCTGCGCGACCGCCCCCGGCCGCGCGGCAGGATGGCGAGGTGCCCGACCCGCTCATCGAGACCACCGCCCGCCCTCTCACCGCTGTCGTGACCCACCACGGCGAGGGACCGGTCCGGGACGACGCGGGCACGCTGCGCTGCGTCGACCTGCTGGCCGGCGACGTCCTCACGTTCGGCGACGACCCCACCTCCGACGACCCCACCCCCGACGACCGGCCTCCCCGGCTCGCGCCCGTCGACCGCCTGCACGTCGGCGACGTGGCGGCGCTGTGGCGCCCGCGCGTCGGGGGCGGGGCGGTGGTCGCGGTCGAGCGCGGCGTCGTCCTCCTGGACGCCGAGGGTCGGACCGAGCGCGAGGTCACGGTCTTCGAGGACGACTCGCTGCGGATGAACGAGGGCGCCTGCGACCCGTGGGGCCGGCTGTGGATCGGCTCGATGCCCTACTCCGAGGACCGGCCCGACGGCGTCCTGTACCGGGTGGACGCCGACCTCACCGTGACGCCGGTGCTCGACGGGCTCACGATCCCCAACGGGCTCGCGTGGTCGGCCGACGGCTCGGTGGCCTACCACTCCGACAGCCCCACCCGCGTGGTCTCCCGGCTCGTCGTGGACGCGGCGGGCTCGCTGGTCTCCCGGGAGCCGTGGCTCGACCTCGACGCCCTCGGCATCGCCGGCTACCCCGACGGGCTCACCGTCGACACCGCGGGCGGGGTGTGGGTGGCGCTGTGGGGCGCGGGCTCGGTGGTCCGCTTCGCCGACTCGGGCTCCGGCGTCCGAGCCACCCACCGCGTGTCGGTGCCGGCGTCCCAGACCTCGGCCGTGGCGCTGGGGTCCGGCTCGACGTCTCTGGCGATCACCACCTCCGCCAAGCTGCTGCCGGCCGAGGGCCCCGGCCACGAGCCGCTGGCCGGCGCGCTGTTCACCGCCGAGGCGCCCTACCCCGGCGTCCCGGTGCGCGCCTTCGCCGGCTGAGGAGCGCCCGCGCATGTGAACGCGCACATGACAGGCAGGATGTCCCCGTGACGAGACTTCCCCTGCAGCACCTGTCCGACGGCACCGCGTGGCGCGACCTCAACGGCAACGGCGTCCTCGACCCCTACGAGGACCCCCGGCTCAGCCCCGAGGAGCGCGCGGACGACCTCGTCGGCCGGCTCAGCCTGGCGGAGAAGGCGGGCCTGCTGTTCCAGTCGATGATCGACACCACGGCGCCCCGCGCCTACGACGAGCCGAGCATGTTCGGCCTGCCCACGCACCGCGCGATGCTCACCGAGCTGATGCTCAACCACGTCAACGTGCTGGGGCTGCCCGGCGCGGCCGAGGCCGCCGAGTGGATCAACGGCCTCCAGGAGCTCGCGGAGGCCACCCCGCACGGCATCCCGATGACCATCTCCTCCGACCCCCGCCACGGCGTCACCCACAACCTCGGCATGGCCCTGGCCGCCGACGGGTTCAGCGCCTGGCCCGAGACGCTCGGCCTGGCCGCGCTGGCGCTCGGCACCGGCGACGAGAAGGTCGTCGAGGAGTTCGGCGCGCTCGTCCGCGAGGAGTACCGCGCCGTCGGCATCGGCGCGGCGCTGCACCCGCAGATCGACCTCGCCACCGAGCCGCGCTGGGGCCGCCAGCTCCAGACCTTCGGGCAGGACCCCGAGCTCACCACCCGCCTCGTCGCCGCCTTCCTGCGCGGCCTCCAGGGTGACGAGCTCGGCCCCGACTCCGTGGCCGCCACCACCAAGCACTTCCCCGGCGGCGGCCCGCAGAAGGACGGCGAGGACCCGCACTTCCCCTACGGCACCGACCAGGTCTACCCCGGTGGCCGCTTCGCCGAGCACCTCGAGCCCTTCCGGGCCGCGCTGGAGGCGGGGACGGCGGCCGTCATGCCGTACTACGCCAAGCCGGTCGGCCTCGTCCTCGACGGCGAGCCCGTCGAGGAGGTCGCCTTCGGGTTCAACAAGCGCATCGTCACCGGCCTGCTGCGCGAGGAGCTGGGCTTCGACGGCGTCGTCGTCACCGACTGGGGCCTGGTCACCGACCTCGTCGCCGGTCCGCTCACCCTGCCGGCCCGCGCCTGGGGCGTCGAGCACCTCACCCCCGTCGAGCGGGTGGCGCGCATCCTGGACGCCGGCTGCGACCAGCTCGGCGGCGAGTTCTGCCCCGAGCTGGTGCTCGAGGCCGTGCGCACCGGGCTGGTGAGCGAGGAGCGGCTCGACGTCTCCGTGCGCCGGCTGCTCCTGGTCAAGCTGCGCCTGGGCCTCTTCGACGACCCGTTCGTGGACCCGCAGGCCGCCGCGGGCGTCGTCGGCTCCCACGCGGACGCCGGGCGTCGGGCCCAGTCGGAGTCGGTGGTCGTGCTGGAGACCGGCCCGACCGGTGATCAGGCCGGCGACCCGGCCGGCGAGGCGGTCCTCCCGCTGCGTCCGCACCGCAAGGTCTACGTGGAGGGCGTCGCCCCCGAGGCCGTCACGGCCGCCGGGCTCGGCACCGTCGTGGACGACCCGGCCGAGGCCGACCTGGCCCTGGTGCGCGTCGGCGCCCCGTTCGAGCCGCGCAACCAGTACTTCCTCGAGGCCATGACCCACCAGGGCTCGCTGGACTTCCCCGAGGAGGTCGTGGCGCACCTGGCCGAGCTGGCGGGCTCCTGCCCCGTCGTCCTCGACGTGCACCTGGACCGCCCCGCGATCCTTACGCCCCTGCTGCCGCACCTGGCGGCGCTGACGGTGTCGTTCGGCACCGGCGACGCCGCCTGGGTCGACGCGCTCACCGGCCGCACCGCGCCCCGCGGCCGGCTGCCCGTCGAGCTGCCGCGGTCGATGGCCGCCGTCCTCGCCGGCGACTCCGACGTCCCCGGCGGCACCGAGGACCCGCTCTACCCGTTCGGGTTCGGCCGCGACCTGGGCTGAGGCTGCACGGGCGGTCGGTGCGCCGGGACGTCATACGTCTGAGGGACTGGACGTCCGCCCCGTATGACGTCCCGGTGGGCCCGCCGCTGACGTCATACGTCTGAGGGACTGGACGTCCGCCCCGTATGACGTCCCGGCCGCACGCCCGGGCCGGCGGCGGAGCCCCTCAGCGCAGCGCGATCGGGTTCAGCGGGGCACCGACGGCGCCGGTCACGCGCAGCGCGCCGGCGACGAGCAGGAACTCCCACCGGCCGTCGGCGGCACAGGCGGCCGAGAGGGCGTCGAGGTCCCACATCTCGCCGATGGTGAGGCCCATGTTCGGGATGCACACCTGGTGCAGCGGCTGGAACGCCTCGTCGAACTCGTTGGGGCGCACCTCGAAGCCCCAGGTGTCGGTGGCGACCGCGGCCACGTCGTGGGCGTGCAGCCACCCCGCGGTGGTGAACGACAGCCCGGGGGCCGCGCCCCCGGCGTAGCCGCTCCAGCCCTGGCCGGCCGCGACCGACCGACGGGCCCGCGCCATCTGGCCGGTCCGCACGAGCAGCAGGTCGCCCGGCTGGATCTCCACGCCCTGCGCCTTCGCGGTGGCCTCCAGGTGGGCCGGGGTGATGGCGAACGCGTCCGGCAGCTCGCCGACGGCACCCTCGGCACCCTCAGCACCCTCCGCCGCCTCGCCGACCACCCGGCCGACGTCCAGCAGGACGCCGCGCCCGGCGATCAGGTCGGCGGTGTGCTCGATCCCGGTCACCAGGTCGCCGAGGGACGTGACCACGGACTCGGCCGGCCGGCCGTTCCAGGCCATGCCCCGGTCGAAGATGTGCCCGAGGCCGTCCCACTGCGTGGCGCACTGGAGCGGCATGGCGATGACGTCGTCCGCCCCGCCGATCCCGTGCGGGAAGCCCTGGATGCCGGTGACCGCGTCGGTCCCGGTGTCGAGCATCGTGTGCACGGGGTTGGTCCGGCGACGCCAGCCGGTCTGCGGGCCGTCCATGTCGAACGACATGGACAGCGAGATCGACTCGCCCGTGCGCACGAGGCCGGCCGCGGCCGCCCGCCGCTCGGGCGTGATCAGGTTGAGGGTGCCGACGCGGTCGTCCTCGCCCCAGCGCCCCCAGTTGCGCACCTGCTCGGCGACCTGGGCGATCGCGCCCGCCGGGTCCGAGCGGTCGTAGGGGAACTCGTCGGGGCGGGCGAGCGTCGGCTCGTCCAGCACGCTCACGCCTGCGCCCCGGAGCCCAGCGCGCCCGAGCCCAGCTCGGCGAACGTGTCGGCCACCCAGTCGGCGATGTAGGTGACGACGTGGGGGAAGTGGTCGAGGCCGATGTGCTCGGTCGCGCCCTCCGCGGGGGTGAACACCCGCAGCTCGCGCTTGGGGCTGTTCACGGCCTGCTCGTACTGGCGGTGCGCGAGGGCCAGCGGGATCTGGCGGTCGTTCTCGCCGTGGGCGACGAGGACCGGGCAGGTGATCTGCTCCATGACGCCCTCGAGGTTCACGGCCTCGGACTTGGTGATGAAGGTGTCGAGGTCGGTCTCGCCCCACACCCACAGGACGTGGTCCCAGTAGTGCGGCACGGGGTTCTCGCCCTCGCGGTCGAGGCGGCGCTTCTGCACCGCGCCCCAGTCCTGGTTGGCGCCCCACGCCACGCACAGCGCGAGCCGCTTCTCGAAGGCGGCGGCGCGCGGGGCGTAGTAGCCGCCGAGCGACCAGCCGACGACGCCGATCCGGTCGGCCTGCACGTCCTCGCGCTTCTCCAGCCAGTCCACGCACGCCGCGGCCCAGGCCTCGGTGTCCACGCGAGCGGTGAGCCCGCGCAGGCGCAGGGCCTCGCCGGCGCCGGGGCAGTCGACCATGAGCGCGGAGATGCCGCGGGCGGCGAGCTCGGTGTGGATGCCGGAGCCGATCATCATCTCCTTGGTGGAGTCCAGGCCGTTCCACACGATCATCACCGGGGTCGGCTCACCGGCCACGGACGCGTTGTGGAAGTAGGCCGGCAGGCTCGTGAGCGTGCCCTCGGGCTGGCCGTCGGCGGGCCCCGCCAGGTAGGGGATCTCGACCTTCGTGGTGGGCTGGTCGAGCAGCTCGAAGCTGCGCACGAGCAGGTCGACGCTGCGCTGGTACTCGTCGTTGCGCGAGAGGTCCTTGGCGGACTGCATGCGCTCGGCCTGGGAGACGTAGACGCTCGCGCGGAAGAACTTCTGCCCGGCGGTGCGGCGGTGACCGGCCTTCTCGGCCTCGACCGCCTGCTCCTCCAGCTGGTCGGCGACGGCGCGCCAGGCGGCCATGAAGTCCTTGGTGCCGACGTCCGAGCCCTGGGCGGCGAGCTCCTTGAGCGGCCGGCAGGCGCGGTCGACCTCGTCGATCGTGCCACCGGAGTTCAGGGTGGCGACGACCCCCAGGTTCCAGACGTAGTTGCCGGGGAAGTACTCGAACATCGTGCGCTCTCTCTCGTGCGGTGGTGCGGCTCAGGGGTGGTGGGTCGGGGGTGGGCTCAGCCGGCGGCCGGCTGGGCAGGGGCCCGGTGCCGCTCGGAGGGCCGGAACGCGGGCAGCGGCGGCGGCTCGGGGGCGGAGGCGATCGTCGCCGTGAGCGAGCCCAGCCGCTCGACGGTGAGGGTGACGACGTCCCCGTCGACCAGCGGCGGCGGGTCCTGCCGCCCCGCGAGGCCCCACAGCTCGGCCAGGCAGCCGCCGTGGCCGAACGTGCCGGAGCCGAGGACGTCCCCGCTCACCACGCGGGAGTCGCGGGAGGCGTAGGCGATCATCGCCTCGAAGCTCCAGCCGCAGTTGGCGAGCAGGTCGCGACCGACCTCCACGCCGTTGATCTCGACGGTGCCCACGAGCTCGAGGAACCCGTCGGCGTCGCGGCGGTCGGCCACCTCGTCCGGCGTGACGATCCACGGGCCGAGGCTGGTGGCGAAGTCCTTGCCCTTGGCGGGGCCCAGGCCGACCTGCATCTCGCGGCCCTGCAGGTCGCGCGCGGACCAGTCGTTCATCACGAGGAAGCCGAAGACGTGGTCCGCGGCCTCCTCGACGCTCAGCGACGTCCCCTCGCCGGTCACCACGACCGCCACCTCGAGCTCGAGGTCGCGCGCGCGGCTGGCCGCCGGGAACGGCACCGCCTCGTCCGGGCCGAGGAGCCGGTGCGGGTTGGTGAAGTAGAAGGTCGGCGCGTCGTACCAGGCGTCCGGCACGCCCCCCGTCCCCTCGATCGAGCGGCGCACGCCCTCGACGTGCTCCTCGAAGGCCACGAAGTCACGCACCGAGGCCGGCTCCAACGGCACCTGGAGCCGGAGGGTCGAGAGCGGGACGCCGGGCCGGGCCAGCGCGGCCTCGGCGAGCCGGCGGGCCGCGGGCAGACCGGCGGCGACCACGTCGCGCATGGTCGTGCCCGCCTCGAACGGGTGGAGGTGGTCGTCCTCGACGACGCCGACGAGCAGGTCGTCGACGCCGTCGAGCGCGGTGGCGAGTCGCACCGGGCGCCGCCTCAGACCGGCGGGGCGACGAAGACGCCGCGGTCCGGGTCGTTGAACGACTCGCGGGCGACGAGCTCGTTCATCGGGTTGGCGGTGCCCCACTGGTCGGTGACCTCGGGGTTGGAGAAGTCGTAGACGTGCGGGTGCCAGGTGTCCTCGTCGAGCAGCTCGAGCTCGGTCGTGTACTCGAGCGTGTTGCCGTGCGGGTCGAGGAAGTAGGTGAAGGTGTTGTTGCCCGCCATGTGACGGCCGGGGCCCCAGATCTTCTGCACGCCCGCGCGCATGAGCCGGCCGGAGCCGCGCATGTACTCGTCGATGCCGCGCATCTCGAAGGACGCGTGGTGCAGCGCGACGTGCGGGCCGCGCGCGATCGCCATCGAGTGGTGCTGCGGGTTGGTGCGCATGAACCACATGACCTCGCCCATGTGCGGGGAGGAGAGCGTGTCCGAGAGCGCGAAGCGCAGGTGCTTCTCGTAGAAGGCGACGGTGGCCTCGGGGTTCGGGGAGTTCACCACGACGTGGGAGAGCTTCACCGGCACCGACTCGCCCTCCTCGACCTTGCGGTGCTGCCGCACGGCGACGTCGGAGGAGATCTCGATCGTCCGGCCGTCCACGTCGAAGAACCGGAAGCCGTAGCCGCCGCCGGGCGTCTGCAGCTTGTCGGGCTCGCCGACGAGCTGGACGCCGTCGCGGCCGAGGCGCTCGGCCATCTCGTCGACGTCCTCGGCGCACGCGACGCCGAAGGAGATGAGGTCGAGGCGCTTCTCGTCGGCCTTGCGCAGCCGCACCGAGTACTGCTCGGGGCTGCCGGCGGCGGCGAGGAAGGCGATGCCCTCGTCGGTCGTCTCGGGGTCCAGGCCCCACATGGTCGTGTAGAACTCGAGCTGCTTGTCGTAGTCGGGGACGGCGAGGTCCACGTGGCGCAGGTGGGTGACGAGGCGTCGGCCCAGCTCGTCGGTGGGCGCGTTGATCATGTCGGTCACGGCGTGCTCCTGGGGAAGGTCAGCGGGTCAGGGGTCGGCGGGAGAGGCTCAGGGACGCTCGGCGAGCAGCGCCGAGATGCGGCCCATGAGGCCGGGGACGTCGCCGCGCTCGTGCGCGAGCAGCCAGTCGCCCAGCTGGACGGAGGCGGCCACCACCTCGGCCGCACGCGGGAGGCGGCGGGCGTGGAAGGCCGACCACAGGGCGTCGTCCACCTCGTCGCGGTCGAGCAGCAGCTCGGCCAGGACCACGGCGTCCTCGAGCGCCTGGGCGGCACCCTGGGCGATGGTGGGCGGGCAGGTGTGCGCGGCGTCGCCGATGAGGACGGCGCGGCCGCGGTTCCACGGCTCGGGGAGCACGTGGGTCTCGAACCAGGTGTAGTTGACCCGGGAGGCGTCGGTCATGACCTCGCGGATGTCGTCCCACGGGCCGTGGTAGCTCGAGGCGAGCTCGCGCATGACCTCCAGGCCCTCCTCGGGGGAGAGGCCGGAGCGGTCCTGCGCGTCCTCGACGACGTAGGCGTAGAGGGAGTCCTCGCCGGTGGGGCAGTAGCCGGCGATGTAGCAGCGGCCGCCGTAGACGAGGTCGGTGCGGGTGACCGAGGCGGGGCGCGGGGCGAAGACGCGCCAGATGCCCATGCCGGTCGCACGCGTCTCCAGCTCGACGCCGAGGGCGGAGCGGACCGCGGAGCGGATGCCGTCGGCGCCGACCAGCAGGTCGTAGCGGCCCGAGGAGCCGTCGGAGAACTCGACGTGCACGCCGTCCTCGTCCTGGCTGATCGTGGTGAACGTCGTGCCCAGGCGCAGCTTGGCGCCGGCCTCGACCGCGCGGTCGACCAGGATGCGGGCCAGGTCGGGGCGGTACATGCCCATCGTCGCGGGCAGGTCGGGCCCGCCGGTGCGGATCTCCTCGAGCTCGGCGACCAGCGTGCCGGCCGGGTCGGGGGCGCGGATGCCGAGGCTGTCGAAGGAGTAGCCCAGCTCGCCGCAGGCCTCCCAGACGCCGAGGTCGCGCAGCACGCGCAGGGCGTTGCCCTGGATGGTGATGCCCGAGCCGAGGGCCGAGACGTCGGCCTTCGCCTCGACGAGGTCGACCGAGACCCCACCCTCGGCGAGCAGGATCGCGGTGGCGGCACCGGCGGCACCGGCTCCCACGACGAGGACGGAACGGACGGCGGACATGGGGACCTCCGGGGACGAGGAACGGTGACGAACGACAGGGTCGGGACGGGCCGAGAGCCTGTGACCTGGCCCACTGTGAAGGACCAGAAGCCATCACGGAACCCACAATCTCCAATCGACACCATCGACAGCGTCGATACCTTCGTCCATGCTTGGCCCCGTGGCCACCACCGCGCTGACGAACCTCGACCTCAACCTGCTGCTCGCCCTCGAGGCGCTGCTCGCCGAGCGCAACGTGACGCGCGCGGCCGCCCGCCTGGGCCTGAGCCAGCCGGCCGTCTCGGCCTCCCTGGCACGGCTGCGCCGGCACTTCGGCGACGAGCTGCTCCACCGGACCGGCAACCGCTACGAGCTCACGCCGCTCGCCGAGCAGCTGGTCCCGCGCGTGGGCAGCGCGGTGTTCGGCGTCCAGCGGGTCTTCGACACCACCCCCGCCTTCGACCCCACCACCACCGAGCGCGAGTTCACCCTCCACCTCAGCGACTACGCCCTGGCGATGCTCGGCGGACCGCTCACCAGCCTCGTCTCCACGCGGGCACCGGGCGCCCGACTGCGCTTCCGCCCGAACAACGCGGCGACCGTCGACCACGCCTTCGAGGCGCTGCGCGGCGTCGACGGCATCGTCGTGCCCCCCGGCTTCCTCGCCGAGCTGCCCAACCTGCCCCTCTACGAGGACGGGTGGACGCTGGTCGTCGACGCGCACCACCCGGTGCCCGAGGGCGGGCTCACGCTGGACGACCTGGGCCGGCTGCCCTGGGTGACCACCTACCACGAGCGGACGGCGGTGGTGACCGTCGAGCGGCAGCTCCAGATGATCGGCGTCGAGGTGGACGTCCGCGTGGTCGCCGACTCGTTCCTCGCGCTGCCGTTCCTCGTGGCGGGCACCGACCACGTCGCCGTCCTCCCCTCGACCCTGGCGCGGACGCTGCAGCACGCCGCCCCCGTCCGCCTGGTGCCGTGCCCGTGGGACCCCGTGCCGCTGACCGAGTCCCTGTGGTGGCACCCGAGCCACCGCGCCGACCCGGCCCACGCCTGGCTGCGCTCGCAGCTGCAGGAGGCGGGCCGCACCGTCACCGACCAGCAGCGCTCCCACCCGCCGACTATCGACACCGTCGATACCCGCCCCTAACGAGATCCATTGGCGCGCGGGCGCCTCGCGCCACCACCCTGTCTCCACGTGACCCGGGTCACGTCCGACGGGGACCTTCGCCCCGCTCTCGAGGAGGACGTCCGCCCGGCACCCATCGACGCACTCTCCCGAAGGGGCCACTCATGTCCACCACCCGTCCCGCCTCCGAGGCAGGCGCTGCCGCGGCCACGCCCGGCACCCGACCCGCGGGCCACCGCCACGGCGCGCTGCTCATGGCGATCAGCTGCCTGCCGGTGCTCGGCGCGGTGCTGCTCGCCCCCGTCCTCCCGGCCATGCAGGACCACTTCGCCGACACCCCGGGGGCGGACGCCCTCGTGCCGATCACCCTCACGGTCCCGGCGCTCATGATCGGCCTCACGGCGCCGTTCGCCGGCCGCATCGTCGACCGGTTCGGACGGCTGCGCCTGCTCGTCGGCGCCCTGCTGGCCTACGCGGTGCTCGGCATGGCCCCCCTCGTGCTCGAGCCGCTGCCGGCCATCGTCCTCTCCCGCGCGGGCGTGGGCCTCACCGAGGCCGCGATCATGACCTGCTGCACCACGCTCATCGCCGACTACTTCGCCGGTGCCGACCGCGACCGCTGGCTCGGGCTCCAGACCGTCACCACCGCGCTCGCGGCGACCGTCTTCTTCGGCCTCGGCGGCGGCCTGGGCTCCATCAGCTGGCGCGCCCCGTTCTGGCTCTACGCCTCCAGCCTGATCTTCGCCGTGCTCACGCTGGCGATGCTGCCCAAGGTCCGGCCCGCCGACGGGAGCGACCCCAAGCACCCCGCTCGCGAGCCCGAGGCGACCACCCCGGAGGCCGCCCTCCCGCCGATCCCGTGGGCGAAGCTGCGCGTGCCGGTGGCCGTCACCTTCTTCGGCGGCATCGTCTTCTACACCCCGATCGTGGAGCTGCCCTACGTCCTCGACGGCCTCGGGGTCGACGCGACCTCCACCATCGGCGCCCTCGCGGCGCTGGCCTCGCTCGCGACCGCGATCGGTGCGGCGTCCTTCGGCCGGCAGTCGCGTCGCGGCACCCGCGTCCTGCTGCCCGTGGCGCTGGGCCTCGCGGGTATCGGTCTCGCGGGCCTCGGCCTGGCCCCGTCCGTCCCGCTCGCCGCCGTGGCCGCCGTGGTCGCCAGCGCCGGCACCGGCCTGCTGCTGCCGACCCTCATCACCTGGGCGATCTCCGGTCTCTCGTTCGTCGAGCGCGGCCGCGGCACGGGCCTGTGGACCGCCGCCCTCTTCCTCGGTGAGTTCGTCTGCCCGCTGCTGGTGCTCGCGCTCGCCGCGGCCGCCGGCGGCACCGGCCTGGCCGTCAGCCTCGTGGGCCTGCTCGCGCTCGTCCTGGCCGTCGCCAGCCGTGCCCTCGTGCGGCCCGCCGCGGCTGCTGCCTGAGCCCCACCGCTCCGCCTGACGACGTCCCGTCACGGCCGGCCCTCGCGCCGGCGGTGGCGGGACGTCGTGCGTCTGAGGGAGTGTGCGTCCGCCCCGTATGACGTCCGCGGGGGCGAGCAGCCTCAGGAGAGGCCGAGGGTCCGGCGGGCCTGGTTGGCCATCTTCCGCTCACCGGTCGCGTTCGGGTGGACGATGACGGGGTTGGTCCCGAGGACGACCGGCTCGACCCAGCGGGTCCCGACCGGCTGGCAGGCGTCGTGGCCGTCGGAGATCACGCCCATGTCGACGAAGGTCGCCCCGGTCGCCGCGGCCGCGCGCGACACGGCGTCGTTGAGGACGCGCTGGAGGGTGCGCAGGTACGGCACGTCGCCCTCGGCGACCGGCATCTGCGGGAAGCAGCCGCCGGTGCGCGGCATGATCCACGGGTAGCCGATGATCGCGACCTGCGCGTCGGGCGCCGCCGCCTGCACGTCCGTGAGCGCGTGGACGAGGCTCGGGTAGGTGACCCGCCGGATCGTCCGCACGAACTCGTTGCCGTACCTGTCCTTGCAGGGGCTGCCGGTGCCGGCGGTCGAGAGGCCCGCGGCGCCGCAGGACGCGATCGCCCCCACGAACACGTTCGAGTCGTTGCCGCCGATCGTCATGGTGACCAGGTCGACGCCCTCGACGGCGGTGAGCGCGTCGAGCTGCGGCGCGACGCCGGGGTACTGCGACGCGGTGAAGTGCGAGGTCTCGGCCGCCCCGCACGAGACGTCGACCAGGTCGGCGTCGAGCTGCCCCGCGAGCACGTGCGGGTAGTTGCGCAGCGAGCGCAGGCACTCCGGCGGCGCCGTCGGGTCGAGGGGCAGGACGCCGGTGGCGGCCGAGTAGGAGTCCCCGAGCGCGACGTAGCGCAGCGGGTCCACGTCCGCCGCGGACGCCGGCGCCGGGCCGAGGGGCGCGAGCAGCGCCAGCCCGGCGGCGGCCGAGGCCAGCGCGGTCGACACGAGCGCGAGCAGGGGACGGGGACGGATCGAGCGCACGGGACCTCCCGAGGACGGCGTGTTGACACTCGTTCAACGACGCCCGGTGGCCGGGGTGACGCCCGGCCCGCGGCCACCGCCGCAGCAGGGCCGGCACCCGCACGCACAGCCCGGCCGCCCTCCCGAGGGAGAGCGGCCGGGCTGGGGCGCCTTCTGGTCAGCCGACCCGCCTCACCAGGCGACGTAGTCCACGAACCCGCGGCCCGTCACCATCCGGATCACCACGGTGTGGCGTCCCCGGCCCAGGCCGGTGAAGGTCCGGGTCGAGCCGAACCGCACCGCCTTGCCGGGCCCGGCGAAGGACACGGTCCCGACCCGGTCCCCGTCCACCAGGACGGCGGCGCGCCCGCCGCTCGCGCTGCGGCCGGTGGCCAGCACGAGGTCGCCGCCGCTGAACCGGCTGGTCAGCGTCCTGCCCGTGCCCCGCGAGGACGTGGTGGCGCAGTACGTGCCGCCGTCGGCCCCGCGCGCCTGGACCTGCTTCCAGCCGCCGCGCCGGGTCGTCCGGTCGGTGCCGCACTGGGCCAGGTCACGGACGAGGACCCGGGCCGTCGCGGTGCTCGACTCCCCGTCGGGGTCGGTCACCGTCAGCCGCACCAGGTGCGAGCCGGGCGTGCGCCAGCGGGACTTGACCACGGAGCCGGTGGCGTCCTGCCTGGTCCCGCCGTCGCCCAGGTCCCAGGCGTAGGTGAGGCCGTCCGGGTCCTCCGCGTCGGTCGAGCCCGTGCCCCGCAGGGTCAGCCGGTGGCCCTTGAGCACCACCCAGCCGCGCGCCCCGATCCGGGCGGTGGGCGGGGTGTTGGTGTTCGGCTCCACCGAGTCCGTCGGGTCCGGGGAGCCGGTGGACGTCACCGTCGCCGTGGAGGTCGCGGTCGTCGTCGCCGTGGCGGTCGTCGTCGCCGTCGCCGTCGCCGTCGCCGTCGCGGTGGCCGTGGCCGTCGCGGTGGCCGTGGCGGTGGCGGTGGCCGTCACCGTCGCCGTCGGGTCGCCCGACGGCGTCCCGGAGCCACCCGTCACCACGACGTCCACGGTGTCGGTGGCGCTCGCCCCGTCGGGGTCCGTGACGGTGAGGGTCGCGGTGAAGGTGCCGGCGGCGGGGTAGGTGTGCGTCACCTCGGCACCCTCGGCGTCCTTGCTGATCCCGTCGGCGTCGTCGAAGTCCCACGTGTACGTGAGGTCGTCCGGGGTCTCCTCGTCGTCACCGGTGCCGGTGAACGTGAAGGAGGTGGACGTCGTGCCGGTGCCGGGGTCGACGGCGGCCGAGGCCGTCGGCGGGGTGTTGGTGGGCAGCTCGACGTCGCCGTAGCCGTAGTCGAAGGTGCCGCACCCGTCGCCCAGGGTGAAGCGCACGTCGCCGGTGAGGTCGCCGTCGGACGTCGTGGGGCCGACCCCCTCGCCGCTCATGTCGAGCACGTCGAGGGCGAGGCAGCCGTACCCGAACTCCCAGTTCCCGGAGGCGCTGGTGGGGTCGGTGTAGTTGTCCACCCACGGGTCGGCCGGGTCGTCGGAGAAGGACGAGTCGCCGACCGCCGCCGTGAAGGCCGCGTCGTCCAGGTCCGGCGTGATGTCGCCGGCCACCGGCTGGGAGTCCAGCGGCGACTGCGCGGGCGCCCCGTCGGTGCCGACGTTGCCGTAGCCGTGGCTCTCGTCGGTGTAGGAGAGGTAGAGACCGGCGGCGAAGCCCAGGGCGTCGCGGTCGTTCTCCCCGTGGCTGTCGGCGTCGAACCCGGAGCGGTCGCGCATCTCCAGGTAGTAGGCGTGGTCGGCGCTGGCCTCCGCGGTGGAGTCGACGTAGGACCAGCCGGCCGAGCAGGTGGAGGAGACGGCCAGGTCGCTCTTGCAGCCGCCGTTGAAGAACCGGTAGTCGTCCGGGCCGCCGTCGCTCTCCAGGTCGGTCGTCAGGAGCGTCCGGCTGCTGCCGTCGGGCAGGGTGGCGACCACCGAGAGGTCGTCGATGAACCAGCCCGGACGGGCCAGGCCGGCGTCCGTGACGTAGGCGAACCGGAGCGTGCCGCCCTCGACGCCGGCGAGGTCGGAGACGTCGTAGGAGTCGGTGATCCACTCGGGGTCCGGGTAGGAGTCGAGCGTGCTGTCCAGCAGCTCGGTGCCCGCGGCGTACGAGCCGGAGCTGCCCGTGATGCCGTTGGAGTAGGTCGTCTGGCAGCCGATCGCCTGGGCGTTCGTGGTGCTCGTCGTCCCCTCCTGCGAGGCGTGCGAGGTGTAGGTCGCGCCCCCGTCCGTGGTGGTCATGACGTAGCCGTAGTCGTAGTTCCACTCGATGTCGAAGGACGACTTGAAGGACGCCTCGACGGTGCTGCCCTCGGGCAGGTCGGCCAGACCGGGGACCACCACGTCGAGGTTGTGCCCCGACGCGTCGGGGACGCAGCCGAACTCGTTGCCCGAGCCCGAGTACCAGGCGTGGGTGGCCGAAGCGCCCTCGCCGGTGGCGAAGTCGTCGTCGCTGATCAGCCGGCGGCCGGGCAGCTTGGCCACGTACATCTCCGAGTTGTGCACCCCGGCGCCGGTGAGCGTGTACGGCTCCCCGTCGCGGGTCCGCCACGTGATCGTGTGGGTGTCCTGCTTGGAGTCGGTCATGCCGCGCACGGTGGTGCTGGCGTCCAGCACGGAGGGCACGACCCAGCCCAGCTCCTGGCGCCCGTAGGCGTCGATGTCCTGGGACTTGTCGGTGGCCATCAGCGTCCAGTCGCCGTAGGTCTCGCGGCCGTCGGAGCTGATGGAGTAGAAGTCCGGCAGGCCGAGGCTGTGGCCGTACTCGTGGGAGATCACGGACGCCTTGTCGATGGCGGTCTCCGGGTTCACGTTGTACGGGCCGATCCGCACGTGCACCGGCAGGCCGGTGTCCTCGGTGGTCTGCGTCGTCCACGTGTCGTCGGTCCAGAAGAGCGGGTTGCCCTCGAGGTCGGTGAGCTGGTCGTCGGTGGCGAAGCCGGGCAGGCCGGTCTCGGGGTCGGTGTAGCTGTACTCGAGCGAGGACGAGTGGGGCCACACGTTGTCGTAGGGCAGCGCGTCCTGCGGGTCGTCGGTGCAGGCGCCGAGCTGGCTGGCGCCGTTTCCGCCGCAGCCGGCGAACACGACCATGAGGAAGTCGACGACGCCGTCCTTGTCGGTGTCGTAGTCGTTGTAGTCGATGTCGGGGTCGGCGATGGCCGCGGCGTCCAGGACGAGCTTGCCGGTCGAGCCGCAGCCGGAGTCGATGTCCATCAGGGCGCCGACGCCGGCCAGGGAGGCGACGACCGCGGAGCCGAACTTGTCGGAGCCGTAGTACCCGGTGGTGCCGGGCAGCTGGTAGAAGCCGTCCTCCACGCGGTCGGGGTAGAGCGCCGAGCCGTAGACGGAGTCGCCGAGGTCGGCGTAGGTGAAGCCGGTGCAGGTGCCGGCGGGGTCGAGCGTGGTGAACGGGTAGTCGGCGTCGCCGAAGCCCGCCGTGGCCACGCCGGCGGACGGCACCGTGCCCTCGGGGAACAGCTGGCCCAGCGACATCTCCTGGTACAGGTTGAACGTCGAGCCGACGACGTCCGCGCTGTTGATCTTCTCCGCCAGCTCCTCACCGGAGTTGTCGGCCAGGTGCTTGCGGTCGCTGTAGTCGACCGGCAGCACCGGGAACGGGCGGTCGCCGTAGCGCGCCGAGTCGTAGGTGCCCGAGGGCGGGATGACCTTGGGGCCGTGGCTGGTGGAGGTGCTCGACGCGGTGCCGCTGTGCAGGACGGCGGTGGTCGAGAGGTCCTTCCACACCAGCTCGGGGTCGCGGACGAGGGTGTACGCGCGGCTCTCCAGGACCAGCGTCGTCACCGACGGGGTGGTGCCGGACGCCGCGGGCAGGCTCGGGATCGTCCAGTGGACCGTCCCGCCGGAGATCGAGGCGGAGGTCCCCTGCGGGGCGCGGGTGGAGGTGTAGGTCGCGCCGTCCGGGGAGGGCACGGTCACCGTCACGTCGGACGCGGCCTCGCCGTAGTTGCGCACCACCAGGCGGGACGGATAGGTCTCGCGCGGCTTGACCCAGCCGACGGAGGAGACGAAGGAGTTCTCGACGGTGATCGCCGCGTCCGCGGGCGCCTCGGCGGCCACCACGTGACCGTCGGTGCCGGCCGTCCCGGCCGCCCACCCGCCGGAGCCACGCAGGACCCGGGTGTCGGTCCAGGACGCGTCGACGACCGCGACCGCGACGGTCTCGCGGTAGCCCTCGTCGGCGCCCGGGTCCAGCGCGCTGGTCGCGGAGGCCGGCACGGCCACCGAGAACGCCCCGGCCGCGTCGGCCGTCTGCGGGGCCGAGGTCCACAGCGCGTCCCCCGCGGCGTCGGAGACCACCACCGCGAAGGACGCGCCGGCGGCGTCGACGTCGGTCGCGTCCGCCCCGCCCGCGTCGTGCGCGACCAGGCTGCCGGTCACGCTGAACGCCTCGCCCGGCGCGGTCGCCGACCCGGCGTCCACGTCGGCGACGAGGGCGTTGAGGAAGAACGGGTAGCTGCCCACCACGCCCTGGTCGTCGCTCACGCGCAGGGTCACCTGCCCGGCCGGCCAGTCCGCCGTGGGCACCAGGTCGGCCTGGTAGCTGCCGGGGGTGCGGGTGTCGGCGGCGACGTCGACGTCGGCGAACGCGTCCCCCGACTCGTCCACGAGGACGCCGGTCGGCGCGCCCGTCAGCGACGAGGCGCTGAACTCCACGAACCCGCAGTCGTTGCGGTCGAGGTAGGGGTCGTCGGAGACGGCGAGCCCGAGGCCCGTGCAGCTGAGCGCGCCGCCGACCTGGCCGGTCGGGAAGGCGAACAGCGCGAACCCGGAGGCGACGCCGGCGAGGTCGGTGTCGGCCGCGCCGGCGGCCTCCAGACCGCCGACGAGTCCGGCACCGGACAGGCCGGTGAGCGCCACGGTGGCGGACAGCAGGGCGGCGGGGAGCCGTCGGCCGCGCCGGTCTCGACGGCGTCCGGCATCGGGGCCCGGCGCGGGGGGCAGGGGGGCGGGGAGGGGGGTCGTCACCCTCATACGGTGCGCACAGGAAGGCCGTCCCGGGGAGGGGTGAGCGGCCCAGGACGGGATTTTGTTACCTACTGGTACACACCGATCGAAGACTTTCAGGGGCCAGCCGTGACCTACGGCAGGATCGCCCGTTGAGACGGGTTCGGGGCCGGATACGGACCCCGTTCAGGGCCCTGGACAGGATGCCCGTCAGAGCCCGTCGACCGGGCCCGCCGCCGGCAGGTCGAGCACCACCCGACTGCCGGGCACCCCGCCCTCGGCGCGGTCGAGGGTCTCCACCCGGATCGAGCCACCGTGCCGCTCCACGATGCTGCGGGCCAGCGCCAGGCCGAGCACCCCGGCCGCGTCGGAGTCGTCCGGGCTGGGCAGCCGGACGAACCGGCTGAAGACCCGCTCGTGCCACTCCTCGGGCAGGGCCGCGCCGTTGTCGGTGATCGTGAGGACGACGCGGGAGGCCACCTCCGCGCCGGAGACGGCCAGGACGGGCGTGGTGCCGTCGGACACCCGGTGGACGGCGGAGCGCAGCAGCTGCGCCAGCAGCTCCGCCACCATCTCCCGGTCGGCCGAGACGGCGGGCACCTGCCCGACGCGGACCCGGGCGCCCGGCACCTCGCCGTCGGCGACCTGGCGCACGAGCCCGAGGAAGCCGTCGAGCTCCACCCGCTCCGGCTTCACCGGCCCGGCCTCGACCCGGGTGCGGACCAGCAGCTCCTCGACGAGGTCGCCCATCCGGACCAGCGCGAGGTCGATCCGCTCCACGGCGCGGCCGGCGCGCGCGGCGTCCACCGGCTTCCCGTCGGCCGCGGGGGCGAGATGCGTGCGCGCCAGCGCGGCCCAGTCGCGGGCCGCGGTGAGGGGGTCGGCCAGGTCGTCGCGGACCCGGCCGGCGAAGCCCGAGAGCTTCTTGGCACGGGCGCGGACCTCGCTGACGTCGGTGAGCACCACCAGGACCTGGGACTCCTCGCCCCACGCCGTCCGCTCACGCAGCCGCACGGCCTGGGCCTGCACGGTGAGCCGACCGAGCGAGGTGTCGATGAGGAGGTCCTGCGGGGGCGCGAGGCCGTCGCGCAGGGCACGGCGGGAGGGGTACTCCTCGGGCGGCAGTCGCTCGCCGTCCATCCGGTGCAGGACGAAGCGCGAGGAGTGGTCCTGGAGGCCGCCCTCGGTCCGGGCCGCCCAGCTGCGGGCGGTCGCGTTCGCCGTCACCAGGCGCCCGTCCGCCCCGAAGACCAGGAGCGCCTCGGCGATGGAGTCGGTGATGGAGTCGAGCAGCTCCAGCCGCGACGAGCGCTCCCGGTCCCGCTCGAGCAGCGCCGCCACGAGCCGGCGCCTCTCCTCGGTCACGGTCGAGGTCGCGAACACGGCGGTGAGCAGCGTGAGCAGGAAGAGCTGGAGGAGCAGCATCCGCAGCTCGACCACGTCCAGGTCGTTGAAGATCACGAACGAGCGGGTGGTGAGGGTGACGACCAGGCCACCGAAGGCGACGACCCAGGCCGCGGCGACCATGGGGCTGTAGCGGGCGGCGATCCAGGTCCCCACGGGCAGGACGAGGAACACCAGCGCGTCGTCCCGGGTCATGCTCGCCGTCCAGGCGGCCACGGCGATCGCCGAGAGACCGGCGAAGGACAGCCAGCCGCGGACCCCCAGGGGGCCGAACTCGGTCCGCCAGGTCCGGCCCTGACGTCGCAGGTCGCCCACCACGATGGCGGGGATGACGACGTAGGCGGCCGCCGTCAGGTTGCGCCCGGCCCAGACGAGGACGTCGATCGGGACGACCTCGTAACCGGTGACCGCCGTGACGGCCGTGGCGAGGACGGCCCCCGCGACGGAGGCGAGGCCCAGGGCGCCCAGGGTGCGCACGAACGGCACCCGGGCCAGGAGGTCGGCCGCGTTCGCGGTGTCGGGAGTCAGCCTCCAGCGCTCGAGCAGCCAGGTCCCCAGCCACGCGACGAGCAGGGAGTTGAGGGTGCCCCGGGTGGAGAGCAGGGGCTCGGCGTCGATCAGGGTGGCCACCAGGAGGGAGCCGACCGCGATCCCCGCCAGGCCGAGCGCCCGCGCCCGACGGCCCTCCAGCGTCAGCAGGAGCAGGATGCCGGCCCCGGCGGTCGGCCAGATGCCGTCGCTGTGCGCGTGCTGCCGCCCCGCGAGGACGCCGGACACCACGAGCGCGAGGTAGAACACGCACACGACCACGACGCCCACGGCCCGCAGCGCCGGCGTGAAGCCGGCCCAGGGAGATCCGGGCGGAGCCGCCTCGGACGTCGGCCTCGGGGCGGACCGCGGCCGGCTCGGGACGTCGCGCCGAGGCGTCGTGCCGCCGGCGCCGCGCTCGTCGGAGCGTGCCTCGGCCACGTCCACGCGCTCCTCCTCAGCCGACCGGTCCTCCGCCACCGGCGGCCCGAGCGCCGGTGGACACGAGTGTGACCCACGCCATGCGGGGGCTGGCAAGACCCCGGGGTGGGTCCGCGTCCCCTCCGGGGGTCCGTCAGGAGGATCGTCCGGCGCACGGCAGACCTGAGGGCGTCCGCACCCGGCCGATCAGGCCGCCGAGCAGGTCCCGCAGGTCAGGCCTGGGGCTCCTCGCGCGCGTGGAGGTGGTGGTGGATGACCTCGTCGATGATGAGCGCGAGGAACTTCTCGGCGAACTCCGGGTCGAGACCGGACTCGCTCGCGAGGTCACGGAGCCGGGCGATCTGGATCTTCTCGCGACCGGGGTCGGCGGGCGGGAGGTCCATCCGGGCCTTGAGCGCACCCACCGCCCGGGTGCAGCGGAAGCGCTCGGCGAGCAGGTGCACGAGGGCCGCGTCGAGGTTGTCGATGCTCGCGCGCAGGGACAGCAGCTCCGGGGGCGTGGTGCCTCCGGCGGGCTCCTGCGCGGGGGTCGCCCCCGCCTGGGCGGCGTCGGCGGGCTGGTCGCTCACGCGCTCTCCTCGTGCTCCGGGTGCGGTGCCGCCCGGCCGGCGGCGCCGCCGATCAGGCTAGTGCGAGAGCCCTTGCACCGGCGGACCGGACCAGGGCTTGGAACTATCCCCCATGGGGGTTAGAGTTTGTCCGGACATAACACCACGATCCTCCCGAGGAGACCTCTCATGTGCCGAGCAGTCACCTGCAAGAAGTGCGGCAAGACCACCTGGGCCGGCTGCGGCCAGCACGTCGACATGGTCATGGCCGGCGTCGCGAAGTCCGACCGGTGCCCCGGTCACGAGAACGAGCCCTCCACCGGGCTCATGGGCAAGCTCTTCGGCCGCTGAGCCCCCGCTCCGCCACGACGCACGAACGCCCCCGACCAGGACCTGGTCGGGGGCGTCTGCGTCAGCGGCCGGTGCGGGCACCGGCAGCCCCGCTCAGTGCGTGGGGGCGTTGATGCTGGTGGCGTCGCCACCGTTCTTGGTGTCCAGGCTCAGCACGAAGCCGATGACGATGAGGACGCCGGAGATGATCTCGCTGCCCTGGCCGACGTGGCTGTCGTGCGGCATGAGGGCGCCGAGCAGGATGTAGGCCAGGCCCACGACGACGCCGATGCCCACGGCCACGGCCGACGGACCGACCTGGCGCAGCCACAGGGCGGGCAGGATGACCGCGGTCACGAGGGCCCCGGACCACAGGGCGTTGAAGTGGCCCGTCTCGCCGGCGCTGTAGATCGTGTAGGAGGCGATGATCAGCCAGACCGACACCAGCAGCACCAGGTGCACGCCGACGGAGGAGAAGCCCGGGGTCGGGTAGGAGTGAGCCAGGCTCTCGCGGTACTCCCGCAGCTCCTTGTCGCTCATGATCGCCTTGTTCTCGACCACGGCCGGGGTGTGCTCGCTGCTCATCGTTGCGGTCCTCTCGTCAGCGCACGCGGGTGCTGGCGTACATCTTGCCGCACGCGCGTGCTCGCGCGCACAGGTGGGTGCGCATTCGCCGGGCCCGCCGTCGCCCGCTCAGGGCCCTGGCGCCCCGGCCCGCTCACGCCCGGGCATCCCGGGCACCCGGGCCGCCAGGGCCTCCCCGCTACGGTGGCGCCGGCGTGGCACCGTCCACGCGGACGACGAGGAGGCAGCGGTGCACGGAGTGGTGACGAGCGTGGAGCGGCTCACGCCGTCCCTGGTGCGGGTGGTCCTGGGCGGGGACGGTCTCTCCGGCTTCTGGCCCGACGCGGGCGAGACCCCCGACACCGACGCCTACGTCAACCTCGCCCTCCCTCCGGCCGGTGCCGACTACGGCCCCGTGTTCGACCCGGCCGAGGTGAAGGAGACCCACCCCCGCGAGCTCCAGCCGGCCCGGCGCCGCTACACGGTCCGCGCCTGGGACCCCGACGCCCTGCTGCTCACGCTCGACTTCGTGGTGCACGGCGACGAGGGCGCCGCGGGTGCCTTGGCCGCGTCCGCCCGGCCCGGCGACGTCCTCGTGCTGACGGGCCCCGGCTCGGGCTACCGGCCCGACCCGTCCGCCGACGTGCACCTGCTCGTCGGGGACGAGTCGGCCGTCCCCGCGATCGCCGTGGCGCTGGAGTCCCTGCCGGCCGGCGCCCGCGCCGTCGTCCGCCTCGTCTGCGACGGCCCCGACCACGAGCTCGCCCTGGTCACCCGTGCCGACGCCGACGTGGCGTGGGTGCACCGCACGCCGGAGGACCCGACCCCGCTGCCCGCGGCCGTCGCGGCGCTCGCGCGCCCGGAGGGCCGCGTGCACGCCTTCGTGCACGGCGAGGCGGACGAGGTCCGGGAGATCCGTCGTCACCTGCTCGGCACCTGGGGCCTGGCCCGCAGCGACATGTCCTGCTCGCCCTACTGGCGGCGGACGATGACCGACGAGGCCTGGCGCGCGGTCAAGCGCGAGTACGTGAAGGCGATGGACGCCGACGCCTGAGCCGCGCCGGCAGGACGCTCAGCGCCCAGGTCAGCGGGCGCCGGCGAGCACGCCGAGCTCGGCCACCTGCTGGGCGCGCGCGGCGACCTTCGCCGGGTCGAGCCGGATCGGGCCGATGACGAGCGTCCCGGCGACCAGGGTCACGACCGCGACGCGGTAGGTCCAGCGGGCAGCGTCCTGGCGCACCAGCGCCTCCTCGAGCATCGTCCGGGGGCACCCGCGGGGAACGGGTGGGGACGACGGGGGGGTCGTCCGCGCCTCCCATCGGCGCGCGCGACGCGCGCCCCAGGGAAAGCGGACCCCCCTACCGGATCTTCAGCAGACCTTCACGCCGCCTCAGGCGGCGGGTCAGCCTGCCACGCTCGGCCTCTTGGACGCCCCCGCCTGCCCGCCCGAACTGCCTCCCGGAACAGGTGCTGCGGGTGGCTGGGTGGTGTTCGGTCCTCGTGGCGACGAGGACCGAACCGGTGGCAGCCGACCGCCCGCGTTCGGTCCTCGTGTGGACCAGGACCGAAGGCCCCCACGGCGGCCCGCGACCTGGCCAGATGCGAGGCCGGCGGGCGTTGGGTCCTCATGGGGACGGTGCGAGGGCCGACCGGTGGCGGCTGCGGACGTTGGGTCCTCGTGTCCACGAGGACCGAGCCGTTGACAGCCGGCCGGCCGCGTTGGGTCCTCGTGTGGACCAGGACCGAGCCGGTGGCAGCCGGCCGCCCGCGTTCGGTCCTCGTGTGGACCAGGACCGAACCGGTGGCAGCCGACCGCCCGCGTTCGGTCCTCGTGTGGACCAGGACCGAACGCCCCCACGGCAGCCCGCGACCTGGCCAGATGCGAGGCCGGCGGGCGTTGGGTCCTCATGGGGACGGTGCGAGGGCCGACCGGTGGCGACTGCGCGCGTTCGGTCCTCGTGGCCACGAGGACCGAACGCCCCCACGGCCGCCCCTCGAACGCCCGAACAGCCAGCCCCGCGAGCAGCCCCTGGCGGCGGCTGCTCGCTCAGGCGGCTCAGCGGCCGAAGAGCGACTTCGCCTCGTCCCAGCGGTGCTGGGGGACGTGCTTGAGGCCGATGAGGGCCTCGGCGAGCGGGATGCGCTCGATCTCGGTGCCGCGGGCGGCGACCATCTGGCCCCAGCCCTCGGCGTGCGCGAGGTCGGTCGCGGCCATGCCGAAGCGGGTGGCGAGGACGCGGTCGTAGCCGGTGGGGGCGCCACCGCGCTGGACGTGGCCGAGGATGGCGGCGCGCGTCTCGATGCCGGTGCGCTCCTCGATCTGGTGGACGAGGTAGTCGCCGATGCCGCCCAGCCGGGGGCGGCCGTCCTTCTCCGTGCCCTTGTCCGAGAGGACGTCGCCCATGCCCTCGGGGATGAACCCCTCGGCGACGACGACCAGCGGGCTGCGGCCCGACTCGTGCACCTGGCGCACCCACGAGCAGAGCTCGCCCATGCTCACCCGCTGCTCGGGGATGAGGATGGCGTGGGCGCCGGCGGCGACGCCGGAGTGCAGGGCGATCCAGCCGACGTGCCGGCCCATCACCTCGGCGACCATGCACCGGTGGTGGCTCTCGCCGGTGGTGCGCAGCCGGTCCATGGCATCGGTCGCGATGGCGACGGCGGTGTCGAAGCCGAACGTGTAGTCGGTGCCCATGAGGTCGTTGTCGATCGTCTTCGGCACGCCGATGATCGGCAGCCCCGCGTCGGCCAGGCGCTTCGCCCCGGCCAGGGTGCCCTCGCCGCCGATGACCATGAGCGCGTCCACGCCGAAGTCGCGCAGCCGCTGGGCCACGACGTCGGCACCGCCGCCCTCGTCGTCCATCGGGTTCGTGCGGGACGTGCCGAGGATCGTGCCGCCCTGGCGCGAGAGCCCGCGCACGCGCGTGCGCGGGAGCTCCATGACGTCGCCGTCGAGGACGCCGCGCCACCCGTTGCGGAAGCCGAGGAACTCGTCGTCGTACGTCTTGACGCCCCGGAGGACCGCGCCGCGGATGACCGCGTTGAGGCCGGGGCAGTCGCCGCCACTGGTGAGGAGACCGATCTTCACGGCTCCCACCCTCTCACCTTCGCCCGTGGCGCGGGAGGCAGGGAGTCCACAGGCTGGCACCTCAGGGGTGCGGTGCGCGTCACACGCGAGCCGGTGGCAAGGTTCGGGGCGTGCCCACGCATGTCACGCCCGAGGACGAGGAGCCGCAGGAGGCCGTGATGCGCCGCCTCGGCCGCTCGCTGCTGCGGCTGCAGCGCCGGGGTCTGGTGAACCCGCCCGGGGTCCGGCTGGACGGCTCGGTGTTCAAGGTCCTGATGGCGCTCACCGCGGACGGTCCGCTCACCGTGGGCGGCCTCGGGGCCAGGCTCCAGCTGGACGCCTCGACGACCAGCCGGCACGTGAAGGCCGCCGTCACGCTCGGCGTGGTCGAGCGCGCGCTGGCCGAGGACGGCTCGCACGTCGTCCGCCCGACACCGGCGGGGCTGGAGGCGTTCGCGGCCGACTCCGGCGTCCGCGCCGCCCGCTTCCGCGCGGTCGTGGACGGCCTGGGCGCGGAGCGGGCGGAGCGGCTCGCCGCCGACCTCGAGGCGCTCAACGACGCCCTGGACGAGGACTGAGCCGCCCGCCGCAGCACCCCGCCGCAGCACCCGCCGAAAGACCCCTCGGGACGCCTCAGGCGACCCCGACCGGCTGGGCGTCGTCGTCGGCCACGGGCGGCGCGGCCACGGCGCGGGGAGCCCTGGCCGGCACGGTGAGCATCAGCAGCACCCCGACGACCGCGGCCGCCGCGCCGATGAGGAAGCAGGCGGTGAAGGCGCCCTGCGTCGGCAGGCTCACCCCGGGCGCGAGCTCGGTGGTGTTGCTCGCCAGGACCGTGCCCATCAGGGCCGCGGCCAGCGTCGTGCCGACCGAGCGGCTGAGCGCGTTGAGCCCCACGGCGGCACCGGCCTCGCGGGGCTCCGTGTGGTCCATGATGATCGTCGGCATCGCGGCGTAGCCGATCCCGACGCCGGCGGAGCAGACGAGCGAGGCCACCATCAGCTGCCACGGGGCGCCGGTGAGCAGCGTGGCCACCAGGTAGCCGAGCGCCAGCACGGCCGCGCCGACCATGAGCGTGGTCCGGGCGCCGACCGAGCCCATGAGCCGGCTGGAGACCGGGGCGAAGACGAGCATCATCAGGCCGCCCGGCGCCATCCACAGGCCGGCCGCGAGCACGGACTGACCCAGGCCGTAGCCGGTCGCCTCGGGGAGCTGGAGCAGCTGGGGCACGACCACCGACTGCGCCATCATGCCGAAGCCGATGGCGACGGCGGCGAGGTTCGTCATCAGCACCGGACGGCGCGCGCTGGCGCGCAGGTCGACCAGCGGGTCTGGGTGGCGCAGCTCCCAGGCGCCGAAGCCGACGAGGGCGAGGAGGCCGCCCACGATCGAGCCGACGGTGCGGGCGTCGGACCAGCCCCACGTCGTCGCCTTCGAGACGCCGACCAGGAAGGCCACGAGGCCGACCGCGAGGAGGAGCGCGCCGGCGGGGTCCAGGGCGCCGCGGGCGCCGTCCGGGGCCTCGTCGCGCACGTGGGGCACCAGGACGGCCACGGCGACGAGCACGACGAGCGCCGCGCCGCCGGAGACCCAGAAGAGCGCGTGCCAGTCGCCCACCTGGACGATCCACGCCGAGAGCGGCAGCCCGACGGCTCCGCCCACGCCGAGCGTCGCCGAGATGGTGGCGACGGCGGTCGCGGCCCGCTCGCGGGGCACGATCTCGCGGACCAGCGCGATGCCGACGGGGATGAACCCCATCGCCAGGCCCTGGAGCGCACGGCCGACGAGCACCGGCACGAGGCTGTCGGAGAGCGCGACGACCGCGGAGGCGACGGCGAGGACGGCCGCGCTGCCCAGCAGCACCGGCTTCTTGCCGACCAGGTCGCCGAGGCGTCCGGACACCACCATCGTCACCGCCGCGGTGAGCAGCGTGACCGTGACGACCCAGGCGGTGTCCGAGGCGTCGGCGCCGAGGAGGCTCGGGAGCTCGGACTGGATGGGGATGACGAGCGTCTGGGTGAGCGCGGCGACGAGGCCGCCGAGCGCCAGCGCGGCGACGGCGAGCCCGGGGCGACGGGCGTGCGGGGCGGTGGGCACGGGACTCCTGAGGTGCGGGGAAGGGGTGCGGGGAAGGTGGTCGACGCATATAGTTGCCATCAGCATCGAGTTGCAGGACGCAACACTACACCGCGCACACAGGGTCGCGAAAGCACCGCGACCCCCGCACCGGTGGCACGGGGGTCGAGGCGGGCCCGGAGGCCGGGTTCAGGCGCTCAGGCCGTCAGGTCCGTGAGCCGCAGGACGTCGAGCAGGTACCGGGCCGCGTCGCCACCCTCGTCCAGCGCCACCGCCACGGCGGCCCGCACGTCGAGGTCGGCGAGCAGGGCGGCCAGCACGCGGTCGCGGCCGCTGCCCGCGTCCGCCTTCTCGGCCGGGGAGCCGGCGGCCGCGTAGAGCTTCTCCAGCGTGGCGGCCGCGGCGGCGAAGACGGCGTCCTCGCACTCCCAGGGCTCGCGCCGGTCGCGGTGCAGCAGCCCCAGCCGCACGACGGGGCCGGTGAACCGGGTCAGCAGGTCGGAGACGAGGGTCAGGTTGCCGAGCGACTTCGACATCTTCACCCCGCCCTGGCGCACCTCGCCGACGTGCAGGACGGCGCGCGCGAAGGGGCTCACGTCGGTGGCGGCCTCGACCATCGCGGCCTGGTAGGCGTGGTGCGGGAAGGCGAGGTCGACCCCGCCCACGAGGACGTCGACGCTGCTGCCGAAGGTCGCGACCGCCATGGCGGCGCACTCGGCGTGCCACCCGGGGCGGCCCCAGCCCCAGGGGGTCGGCCAGGCCGGCACCCCCTCGGCCGACGGACGCCAGACCGGCACGTCGAACGGGGACTCACGGTCCGGCACGTCCTCCTGGTCGCCGTAGGCGGTGGAGAGCCGGAGCGCCTCCTCGGTCCCGAGGCCGGCGCGACCGGGCACCTCGGCCCCGCGGAAGTAGACGTACCCGGCGCGCTCGTAGGCCGCGCCGGTGGCCAGCAGGGCCGCGGCCAGCCGCACGACGGCGGCGACGTGCGCCCGGGCCTTGGGCTCGTGCGCCGGACGGGCCACCGCGAGGGCCTGCATGTCGCGGCCGAACTGGAACTCCTGGACCGACGCGAGCTCGTCGTAGTGCCGCCCGGCGCGGGCGGCCGCGGCGGTGAGGACGTCGTCCACGTCGGTGATGTTGCGGGAGACCTCCGCCTTCGCGCCCGAGGCCCTCGAGACCGAGGCGAGCAGGTCGGCCCACACGAACGTGGCGGCGTGGCCGACGTGCGTCACGTCGTAGGGCGTGATCCCGCACGTGTACACGCGCAGCGGCGAGACCGCCAGGAGCGGCGCCCCGTCGAGCACCAGGGGCTGCGGCACCCGGTCGGGGACGGGGTAACGGGCGGGAGCGGTGTCGGTGGCCACGCTCCGATCTTGCCGCACCGGCCCGGCGGCCCGCACAGGCGCTCGCGGTAGAACCGACGCATGACCTCGCGCCCGCAGCCGGGCGGCCCCCGCTGGCCGTTCGCCACCGCCGTCCCCACCCCGCTCCCCACCCCGCAGGGGCATCGGCTCCTGCCCGGGATCGCGCACGCCGAGGTGTTCGGCTCGCGCCCGCTGGAGCTCGACCTGCACCTGCCGCCCGCCGAGCTGGGCGAGGGCCCGTGGCCCCTGCTGGTCTTCCTGCACGGCGGCGGCTGGTGGTACGGCCGCCGCGGCGGGGTGGGTCCCCAGTTCGACGAGGGGACGTTCGAGCCGTTCGCCGAGCTCGCCCGCTCCGGCCTGGCGGTGGCGAGCCTCGACTACCGGCTCACCGGCGAGGTCGGCTGGCCGCTGCCGCTGCACGACGTGAAGGCCGGCATCCGGTGGCTGCGGTCGCACGCCGACGAGCTGGGGCTGGACGCCTCGCGGGTGGTGGTCTGGGGCGAGTCGGCCGGTGCGCACCTGGCCGCGATGGTCGCCCTCACCGCCGACGACCCGGCCCTCGAGGGTGACGTCGGCACCGCTCCCCTGTCCGCCGGGGGCGTCTCCTCGGCGGTGAGCGGGGCGGTCTGCTGGTACCCGCCGACCGACTTCGTCGCGTTCGGCCCCGACCGCGGCCTGGCGGAGATGCCGCCCGACTCCTTCGAGTCGCTGCTCGTGGGCGGCACCGCCTCGCAGCGCCCCGACGAGACCGTGGCCGCCAGCCCCGTCACGCACGTGGACGCCGGCAGCCCGCCGTTCCTCGTCGTCCACGGCACGGCGGACAGCGTCGTCCCGTTCCGCCAGGCCGAGCGGCTGCGCGACGCGCTGGCCGCGGCCGGCGTCCCCGTGGACCTCGTGCCGGTGGAGGGCGCCGAGCACGCGTGGCACGACGGCCCGGCGTCGGCCGCGACCGCCATGGCCGCCACCCGCGCCTTCCTGGACGCCCACCTGCGCTGAGCCGCGCGCAGGCACCGCGCAGGGCCACGCGCAGGCACCGCGCAGGGCCATCACGCAGGGCTCCCACCCGGCCCCCGGGGCCGACGGCACGAACGGCCCCGGAGGAGGGGTGGGAGCGGAGGTGGGGGGAGGCTCAGAGGCGCGCGGCGAGGCGGTGGTAGGCCGCGTTCCAGCGCAGCTCGCGGGCGAACGAGCGGGTGGTGGTGTCCTCGTCGATGACGACCACCTCGGTGCGGGTCATCTCGCCGAAGTCCTCGATGACGTCGCGCTCGAGCGCCTTGGTGAGGACGGTGTGGTGCGGGCCGCCCGCGGTGAGCCACGACTCGGCGGAGACCGACAGGTTCGGGCGGGGCTCCCACACGGCGCAGGCCACGGGCAGGGCCGGCAGCGGCTCGTCCGGCTCGACGACGTCGATCATGTTGACGGTGAGGCGGAACCGGTCGCCCATGTCGGAGATGCCCGCGACGAAGCCCGGGCCGGGGTCGGCGGTGAACTTCAGGCGCACCGGGTCCTCCCGGTTGCCGATGCCCAGCGGGTGGCACTCGAGGCTGGGGCGCGACTGGGTGATGGTCGGGCAGACCTCGAGCATGTGGGCGCCGAGGATGCGCTCGCGGCCCGGCTCCAGGTGGTAGGTGTAGTCCTCCATGAACGAGGTGCCACCGGGCAGGCCGGTCGCCATCACCTTCATGCCGCGGAGCAGGACGGACGTCTTCCAGTCGCCCTCGCCGCCGAAGCCGTAGCCGTCGGCCATGAGCCGCTGCACGGCCAGGCCGGGCAGCTGGCGCAGGCCGCCGAGGTCCTCGAAGTTGGTGGTGAACGCGCGGAAGCCGCCCTCGACGAGGAACGAGCGCAGGCCGGCCTCGATCCGGGCGCCGACGCGCAGCGAGTCGGCGCGCTCGCCGCCGGGCCGCAGCTCGGGGGCCACGTCGTAGAGGTCGAGGTACT
Organism: Nocardioides sp. GY 10127; assembly: GCF_004919085.1. GTDB lineage: Bacteria > Actinomycetota > Actinomycetes > Propionibacteriales > Nocardioidaceae > Nocardioides. Next base: position 175,546 of record NZ_STGL01000005.1, read on the forward strand.
CGGTGACGAGCTCGTCGACGACCTTGTCCTCCACCGCGTCCACCACGGCCACGAGGTCGTTGACGCCGTAGGTGTTGACCGAGGTGCCGAAGCGCAGCTCGGCCTCGACCTTGTCGCCCTCGGTGACGGCGACGTCGCGCATGTTGTCGCCGAAGCGGGCCAGGCGCAGGGTCGAGAGCTCGCGGCGGCCCAGCGCCGCACGGACCCACGAGCCGATCCGCTTGCCGACCGCCGGGTTGTTCACGTGCCCGGCGACGGTGGTGCGCGGGACGCCGAGGCGGGACTGGATGTAGCCGAACTCCCGGTCGCCGTGGGCGGCCTGGTTGAGGTTCATGAAGTCCATGTCCAGGGAGTCCCACGGGATGTCCTGGTGGCTCTGCGTGTGCAAGTGCAGCAGCGGCTTGCCGAGCGCCTCGAGGCCGGAGATCCACATCTTCGCCGGGGAGAAGGTGTGCATCCAGGCGATGACACCGAGGCAGGAGTCGTCCGCGGTCGCGGCGAGCAGGGTGGAGCGGATGGACGCCGAGTCGAGCAGGACCGGCTTCCACACGAGGCGGACCGGGAGGTTCGCGGACGCCTCGAGGCGGGCCGCGATGTCGCGCGACTGCTCCGCGACCTGCTCCAGGGTCTCGGGGCCGTACAGCGCCTGGCTGCCGGTGAGGAACCAGATCTCGAGGTGCTCGAGGCCGTCGGTGGTCATGGGTGCTCCTTGGAGGACTGTCGTTGCTCGGGGAAGTCGAGGTGGGGAGGGCGTGGCGGGGAGGGCGGGCCGCGGCTCAGCGCTGGCCGTAGACGTTCTGGTAGCGGTCGAACAGGGAGTCGACGGCCACCTGCGGGATCGCCACCGGCTCGCCGAGCTGGCGGGCCACGTGGACGGTCCGGGCGACGTCCTCGCACATGACGGCGGCCTTCACGGCGTCCTTCGCGTCCTTGCCGATGGTGAAGACGCCGTGGTTCTGCATGAGGACGGCCCGCGAGCGGTGCCCGGAGAGGGTCTCGACGATGCCGCGGCCGATCGAGTCGTCCCCGATGATCGCGAACGGCCCGACGGGGATCTCGCCGCCGAACTCGTCGGCCACCATCGTGAGGACGCACGGGATCGGCTCGGCCCGCGCCGCCCACGCCGTGGCGTAGGTGGAGTGGGTGTGCACGACGCCGCCGACGTGCGGCATGTGCCGGTAGACGTAGGCCTGCGCCTCGGTGTCGGAGGAGGGGGCGTGCTCGCCCTCGACGACGCGGCCCTCGAGGTCGCAGACGACCATGTTCTCGGGCGTCAGCCGGTCGTAGTCGACGCCCGAGGGCTTGATGACCAGCAGGTCCTGGCCCGGGACGCGGGCGGAGACGTTGCCGGCGGTCCACACGACCAGCTGGTAGCCGGTCAGGTGCCGGTGCAGGTCGCTGACCTCCTGGCGCAGGCGCAGGATGGTGGCCTCGACGTCGGCGACGGCGGTCATGCGTGGGCTCCTTCGAGGACGGCGGCGTCGGTGCTGCTGGTGCTGGTGCCGGCGGCGGCCTCGCGGGCCTCCCGGCGCTCGTGGGCGCGGTGGCGGACGCCGCGCAGGCCGCGCATGAGGTCGCGGCGCTCGCGGCCGAAGTGGTCGTGCAGGTCGCGGTAGACGGCGAAGAGCTCGTCGTAGGCCGCGGCGCTCGCCTCGTCCGGCACGAAGACGGCCTTGTCGACCTTGCCCATCGCCTTCGACGCGGCGACCACGTCGGGGTAGGCCCCGGCGGCGACGGCCGCGTGGATGGCCGAGCCGAGCGCGGGGCCCTGCGTGGAGCCGATGACGGAGAGCGGGAGGCGCGTGACGTCGGCGTAGATCTGCATGAGCAGCCGGTTCTTGGCCAGGCCGCCGGCGATGACGAGCTCGGTGACGGGGACGCCGGCGTCGCGGAAGGTCTCCACGATCACCCTGGTGCCGAACGCGGTGGCCTCGAGCAGCGCGCGGTAGACGTCCTCGGGGCGGGTGGCCAGGGTGAGGCCGATGACCGCGCCCGAGAGGTTGTGGTCCACGAGGACGGAGCGGTTGCCGTTGTGCCAGTCGAGCGCGACCAGCCCGTGCTCGCCGATCTCCTGCGCGGCGGCGAGGCGGGTGAGGAGCTGGTGGGCGTCCTCGCCGCTGGCCTCGGCGGCCGCGGCGTAGTCGGCGGGGAGACCGGTGCGGGTGAACCAGCCGAAGATGTCCCCGACGCCGGACTGCCCGGCCTCGTAGCCGTAGGAGCCGGAGACGATGCCGCCGTCGACGACGCCGCACATGCCGGGGACCTCGGCGAGGACGTCGGAGACCATGACGTGGCAGGTCGAGGTGCCCATGATCGCGACCATCTGGCCGGGCTCGACCGCCTGCGCCGCGGGCGCGGTGACGTGGGCGTCCACGTTGCCGACGGCGACGGCGATGCCCTCGGGCAGCCCGGTCCAGGCCGCGGCCTCGGCGGTGAGCGAGCCGGCGCGGTCGCCCAGCTGGCCCAGCGGGTGCTCGACCTTGTCGGCGACGAACGAGCCGAAGCCGGGGGCGAGCGCCTCGAGGAACGCCGGGGTCGGGTAGGCGCCGTCCTGGTAGATGCCCTTGTAGCCGGCGGTGCAGGCGTTGCGGACGTAGGTGCCGGTGAGCTGCCAGACGATCCAGTCGGCGGCCTCGACCCAGTGCTCGGTGAGGTCGTAGAGCTCGCGGTCGTCCTCGAAGAGCTCCAGGCCCTTGGCGAACTCCCACTCGCTGGAGATGAGCCCGCCGTAGCGCGGCAGCCACGCCTCGCCGCGCTCGCGGGCGAGGGCGTTGATGCGGTCGGCCTGCGGCTGGGCGGCGTGGTGCTTCCAGAGCTTGGTGTAGGCGTGCGGCCGGTCGGCCAGGCCCTCGAGCTCGTTGAGCGGGGTGCCGTCGGCGGTGGTGGGGACCATCGTGCAGGCGGTGAAGTCGGTGGCGATGCCGACGACGTCGGCGGGGTCGATCCCGGCGGCCGCCACGGCCGCGGGCACGGCCTCGCGCAGCACGGCCCGGTAGTCCTCCGGCACCTGGAGCGCCCAGTCCGGAGCGAGCCGGCGGCCGCTCGGCAGCGCCTGCTCGAGCACGGCGTGCGGGTACTCGTGGACGGCGGAGCCCAGCTCCGCGCCGTCGCTGACGCGGACCACCACGGCCCGCCCGGACAGCGTCCCGTAGTCGACGCCCACCACGTAGGTCTCGGACACCCTCGTCCTCCTCGCACTCGCTCGCAGCGCTCTGTGTGAGCGCTCACATAGGCAGGAGTGTGAGCGCTAACATCGGCGGCGTCAAGCGGTGGCCGGGACGCGTCGCGGGACGACCCTCGGCGGCCCTCGACCGCCCTCGACCACTCAGTCGAGCGCGGCGAACTCCCACCGGGCACGCCAGGCGTAGGACTCCCCCGCGGCCAGGCGGACGTCGGTCCAGCCGGGCTCGCCGAGGTGGTGCGGGGAGTCCGGGAAGGCGCCCGGCTCCAGGCACAGCCCGTCGCCCTGGCGCAGCAGCGTGGTCCCGCCGTCCGGGGCGAGCCCGTGCAGCGTCCCGTCGAGGAAGTTGCCGGTGTAGACCTGGACGCCGGCCTGGTCGCTGCGCAGCGTGAGGACCGTCCGGCTCGCCGGGTCGGCCAGCCGGGCGTGCTCGCGCAGGCCGTCGCCGTCCGGCTCGGCGTCCAGCACGTAGGTGTGGTCGATCCCGTGCGCGTCGATCACCTGCGGGTGCCCGCGGCGCACCACGTCGCCCAGGCGCTCGCCCGCACGCAGGTCGGCCTCGGCCGGCACGGGCAGCGGCCCCTCGGCGGGGATGCCCGTGGCGTCCACCTCCACCCAGCGGGACGCGGGGACGGTGAGCACGTGGTCGTCCACGGTGCCCGCGCCCGCCCCGGCGAGCGTGAGGTAGACGTGCTGGGTCAGGTTGAGCACGGTGTCCGCGGTGCTGGTCGCGGTGAGCGTGAGCGCCAGCGCCGCGTCGTCCACCTCGAACCGGGCCTGCACGTCGACCGCCCCCGGGAAGCCCTGGTCGCCCTCCGGGCTGTGGAGGGTCAGGACGGCGTGGTGCGTGCCGTGCTCGAGGACCTGCCAGCGCGCCCGGTCGAACCCCTCGGGCCCGCCGTGCAGGCTGTGGCCGCGGTCGACCGCCCCGAGCAGCACCTCGCGCCCGTCCAGCTCGAAGCGCGCCCCGGCGATGCGGTTGGCGTAGCGGCCGATGGTCGCCCCCAGGTAGGCGTCCCCGCGCCGGCGCTCGGCCAGCGTGGGGTGGGAGAGCGCGACGTCGCGGCGCTCGCCGTCGCCCCCGGTCACGCGCAGCCGGTGGACCGTCGCGCCCACGTCCAGCAGGTGCAGCTGCGGCCCCGGCGCCCGGCCCAGCACCAGCACCGCGTGCTCGGCGCCGGTCGGGTCGTCGGGCAGGTGGTAGCGGGAGCCGGCCGCGGGCTCAGGCTGCGTCGGCTGCGTCGGCTGCGTCGGGTGCGTCACGGGGCGGGACGGTAGCGCAGCGGGGTCTCGCGCCCCCGGACAGTCCCTGACGAACGGACCGCTTCCGGGCCCCGAAACCAGTCCGTTGGTCAGGGACTATCCCCGCGGCGGGGCGGTGGAGGCCCGGACGACGAGCGCGGGGACGAGCAGCGGGGCCGTGGGGTCGGGCTCGCCGTCGAGGGCGCGGACGGCGAGGTCGACGGCGAGGCGGCCCAGCTCGGAGAACCGCTGGGCGACGGTGGTGAGCGGCGGCCACAGGTAGCCGGCGCCGGGGGCGTCGTCGAACCCGACCACGCTCACCTCGCCGGGCACGTCGACGCCGGCGGCGTGCAGGGCGCCGAGCAGGCCGAGCGCGGTGTCGTCGTTGGCGCAGAAGACGGCGGTGACCGGCTCGTCGGCCTCCAGCAGGACGGCGGCGGCCGCGTGCCCCGCGGCGGGCGACCAGTCGCCCGCGACCTCGGGGCCGGGTGTCAGGCCGCGCTCGGCGTGGGCGGCCAGCCACCCGGCGCGGCGCTGCCTGGCCTCGACCCAGTCCTCCGGGCCGGCCACGTGCGCCACCCGGGCGTGCCCCAGGTCGAGCAGGTGCCCGGTGGCGAGCCGGGCGCCCGCGTCCTGGTCGATGCCGGCGGCCAGCGGCTGGCCGGGCGTCACGCCCTGGACGACGACCAGCGGGACGTCCAGCCGCAGGCCCTGGGCCGCGGCGAGCAGCTCGGAGTGCGCGGCGGCCACGACGACCGCCTCGACGGCCTGGTCGAGCAGGCGCTCGACGGCGCGGGTGAGCGCGGCGGCGGAGACGTCGTCGAGCGTCACGGACGAGACGTCGTACCCGGCCCGGTGGGCCGCCTCGCTCAGCGCGGCGCCGATCATCGCCGGACCGTGCAGGGCGAGCCCGGCGCCGACGAAGCCGATCCGGCCGCTGCGGTTGGTGGCGAGCACCCGGGCCGCGGTGTTGCGCCGGTAGCCGAGCTCGGCGATGGCGGCGAGCACCTTCTCCCGCGTGTCCGGGCGGACGAGCGGGGAGTCGTTGAGCACGCGGCTCACGGTCTGGTGGCTCACGCCGACGTGCGCCGCGACGTCCGCCATGCTCGGCCCCCGCCCCTCCGAGCGGGCGCGACGGCGCGGTGGGCGCGCGTCGTCCGGGCTCGGCGTGGGGGTCGCGGGGGGCATGGGCGGCATCGTAGGGGCGCGGCGCCCGGCCCGTGGGTCGGACGCCGAGCCCCGTGCGCCGGACCGGCGCGGGTCAGACCCGGCCGTACCGCCGCAGGAACGCCTCGACGCGACCCTCGCTGTCGAGGGTGCCGGCGCGGCCGGTCCAGAAGGGGTGGCTGTCGGACGAGACGTCGACGTCGACGACCGGGTAGGTGGCGCCGTCGACCTCGAGCGTCCGCAGCCCCTCGCGGGAGACGAGGGTCGAGCCGGTGACCACGACGTGGCCGGTGGAGCGGTCCCGGAAGGCGACCGGGCCGTAGGTGGGGTGGATCTGTCGCTGCACGGTTCCTCCAGATGAGTGAGAACGATTGTCGTTCGCATCAACAGGGGTGGGTGCCGGGTTGTTCCCGGGCGGCCGGTCGCGGGGGTGTGACCGGCCGATCACCCCGCGGATGCCGCGAGCGCGCCCGGGTTGGGCAGGATCGGAGGCATGACCGCAACGACGCCGTCCGCCTACTTCGTCCGCACCGGCCCGCACGAGCTGGAGGCCACGCGGCACACGGGCGGGGCGTGGAACCCGGCCGAGCAGCACATCGCCCCCGGGCTCGGGCTGCTCGTGCACGAGGTCATCCGCGACCTGGAGGCGCGGCGGCGCGACGACCGGATGCAGGTCAGCCGGCTCGCCTTCGACATCACCGGCACGGTGCCGGTCGGGCCGGTCGTGACGCAGGTGCGGATGCTGCGCCCCGGACGCACGGTCGAGCTGGTGGAGGCGACGCTGTCGCACGAGGGCCGCACCGTCGCCGAGCTGCGCGCCTGGCTGCTGGCCCCGTTCGAGACCGCCCACGTGGCCGGCTCGCACGTGGAGCCGATCCCGGGCCCGGACGAGGTCGAGCCGTGGGACGCCTCGAGCATCTGGCAGGGCGACTTCATCGCCACCTCGCAGGTCCGCCGGCGCGAGACCGCCCCCGGTCGCGCGCTGACCTGGGTGAAGGTCGGGATGCCGCTCGTCGCCGACGAGGTGGTCTCCCCCGTGGCCGCCTTCTCCGGGCTGCTCGACATCGCCAACGGCATGAGCCCCCGGGTCAGCCCGCAGGAGTGGATGTTCCCCAACGTCGACCTCACCGCCCACCTCCTGCGCGAGCCCGCCGGCGAGTGGCTCGGCCTCGACACCCGCGTCTCGTTCGGCCCGGGCGGCCTCGGCGTCACCGCCACCGTCCTGCACGACGAGGTCGGTGTCCTCGGCACGAGCACCCAGTCGCTCACCGTCCGCCCGCCGCGCCGCTGAGCGGGCGAGGACAGGCGGGGAGAATCAGGCGAGGAGCCTCAGGCGGTCCCGAGCTCGATGAGCGCCACGCCGGCCACCATCACAGCCAGCCCGAGGACGGCGCGTCCCGTGAGGGACTCCCCGTAGATCACCCGGGCCAGCAGGGCGGTGAGGGCCACCCCGGCGGCGGTCCAGATCGCGTACGCGACGCCGAGCGGCACGCCCTCGGCGAGGGTGACGGACATGAGCACGAACGCGATCGCGTAGCCGACAGCGACGACCAGCCACCAGACGCGCCGACCGTCGCTGGCCGCCCGCATGGCCGTCGTCCCGGCCACCTCGCACACGATCGCGATCGCCAGGGCCACCCACCCGTTCACGGGGCCTCGCCCTCGCCGTCCTGATCCGCGTGCGCGCCCCCGTGCGTGCCCGACTCCACCAGCACCACGCCGCCCACGACGAGCACGAGGCCGAGCACGGAGAGCGCGGTGAGCGGCTCGGCGAAGAAGACCGCGCCGAGCACCGCCGTGAGGCCCACGCCCGCGGCGCCCCAGGCGCCGTACGCGACGCCGAGGGGCATGCCGGAGCGCAGGATCTGCTCGAACAGCTTGAACGAGACGACGTAGCCGACGGCCACGACGGCGTACCAGGCCGGGTGGTCCAGGGCCGCCTTGAGCGCGACCGAGCCGGCCACCTCCGCGAGCACGGCGACGGCCAGCAGCGCCCAGGCACGACGGAGGTCGTCCGGGCGCGCGGCAGTGGCGGACGGCTGGGGAGGCACGCCCCGATCGTGGCAGGTCGGCGGCCCGTTCACCGCTTCGGGGACGGTCAGTCCCGGGGCAGGTGTGGCGCGAGCCGCAGCGCCAGGTGCAGGCGCAGCCGGGCGTCGCCGCGCCGCAGGTCCAGGCCCGTGCGCCGCTCCACCTGGGCGAGCCGGTGGTAGAGCGTCTGCCGGTGGATGCCGAGCAGGTCGGCGGTGCGGGCCGCGCTGCCCGCCTCGTCCAGGTAGGTCCGCGCCGTGCGCACGAGGTCCTCCTCGTCCCCGCGGACGAAGGCCCCCACCTCCCCCTCCAGCAGGACGGCGGCCAGGTCGGTGCCCCGCGCGACGCCGAGGAGCCCCAGCTCGCCGAGGTCCTCGGCGCGCTCGACGCGGCCCGAGACCCGGGCGACCCGCAGGGCCGTGCGGGCCCCCGCGTGCGAGGCCCGCAGGTCGTCGGCGCGGACGACGGGCCGCCCGGTGCCCGCGGTGACGGTCCCGTCCGCGGGCAGCCAGGGCCCGCCCACGCCGAGCGCGCGGAGCTGCTCGAGCGGCTCGGCGCCGGCCCGCACGGCGGACGGTCGGGCGACGGCCGCGACGAGCCCCCCGTCGTCCGGCACCCACACGACGCCGGCGCGCGCGGGCAGCGTGTCGATCCGGGCCGCCCACGTGGGGTCCGCCTCGAGCAGGACGCAGACGACCGGCTCGTCGGCGCGCAGGCCGGAGCCCGCCAGCAGCCCCTCGGCGGCGGGGCGGGCCTCGCGGGGGTCGCCGTCGAGGAGCTCGCGGAAGGCGGCGGTGCGGCGGGCCTGGCGGCGGCCGGTGTGGCTGAGCAGCTGGCCGGCGGTCTCCGCGATGCGCCGCACCTCGGCCGCGGTCTCCGAGCCGGGCTCGGGGAGCAGCCGCTCGTGCGGGTCGAGCAGCCAGAACCAGCCGTGCAGCCGCCCGAGGTAACGCACGGGCACGCACACCCGGGCGGCCGTCCTGCGGTCCGGGTCGGCGGGCGTGCGCAGCGGCTCCTCGGCGTCCGCGATGCCGTGGCCGAGGAACCAGGCGCGGACCTCCGGCGTGGCCCGGCGGGTGAGGATCGAGGCGGCCCGCACGTCGTCGGTCTCGGCCTGGCCGGAGTAGGCGAGGAGGCCGAAGGACTCGTCCTCGAGCGTGCACGCCCCGCCGAGGAGGTGGGACAGCTCGTCGACCAGGTCGTCCAGCGCGCTCACGCCGCACCTCCTGCGGGTCGGGGACGGCGCCGAGGCATCAGACACCTGCACCACATCATGCCGCGATCGCGTGGCACCTGTCGCTGTCGGGCGACGTCCGGGCCGACCTACCGTCGAAGCACCGCTGATCCACCCGCCCACACCCCGCCCACCTGCCCACACCTGGAGGCACCCGTGCTCGGTCCCGTGCTCCTCACCGCCTCGCGCTCCGCCCGCACCCGGGCCGCCGTCGAGGGCTTCGGCCCCACCCGCAAGGTCGTCGACCGGTTCGTCGCCGGCGAGACGACCGCCGAGGGCGTCGCCGCGTCCCGCGACCTGGCCGCCGGCGGCCTGGCCGTCACCGTCGACCACCTGGGCGAGGACGTCACCGACCTGGCCGGCGCCCGCGCCGTCCGCGACGCCTACCTCGAGCTCGTCACCGGCCTCGCTCCGCTGGCCGACCCCGCTCGGGGCGGGGCCGCCGGCCGCGCCGAGGTCTCCGTGAAGCTGTCGGCGCTGGGCCAGGCGCTGGGCCAGTCGCTGGGCCGGTCGGGGGGCCAGGGCGTGGACGGCCACGACATCGCCGAGCGGCACGTCACCGAGATCGCCGAGGCCGCGGACGCGGCCGGCGTCCGGGTGAACGTCGACATGGAGGACCACACCACCATCGACTCCACGCTCGCCATCACCAACCGGCTGCGCGAGCGCTTCCCCACCGTCGCCAGCGTGCTCCAGGCGAACCTGCACCGCACCGAGTCCGACGTCGCCGACCTCGCCGCCGCTGGCGCGCGGGTGCGGCTGGTCAAGGGCGCCTACAAGGAGCCCGCCTCCGTCGCGTTCCAGGACAAGGCGGACGTCGACGCGGCCTACCGCCGGCACGTGGCGACGCTCATGGCCTCCTCGGCCACGCCGCTGGTCGCCACGCACGACCCGGCGATGATCGAGCTGGCCGTCGCCACGGCCGTCGCCGCCCGGCGCGAGCCCTCCAGCTGGGAGCTCCAGATGCTCTACGGCATCCGCACCGACCTCCAGCGCGTCCACGCGGACGCCGGCCGGACCGTCCGCGTCTACGTGCCCTACGGCACCGACTGGTACGGCTACTTCATGCGGCGGCTGGCCGAGCGTCCCGCCAACGTCGCGTTCTTCCTCAAGGCGCTGGCCACGGGCTGACGGTCACCCCCCTCGTCGTTCCAGCGGCCTCCGGCCGGGCGGGGGGTGTGGCGTCGGCCATCCGTGACGCGGTCGTCACCCGCCCGGCGGCGACCGGGCCGGCCCGGGCCACCTAGCGTGACGGTTGCCGACGTCCGCCTCCCCGACGTCCCCCGAAAGGCGTCGGCGAAGGACCGACGATGACCTCGCCCACCTCCCCGCGCAGCGGCGCCGGCCCGGCCCTCGCCATGGCGCTGGTGCTGCTCGTGACGATGATCGGCACGACGATGCCGACCGCGCTGTACTCCCACTACGAGCAGCGGATCGGCTTCGGGGTCGAGATGGTGACCGTCGTGTTCGCCGTGTACGTCGTCGGCGTGATGGGGGCCCTGGTGGTCACCGGACGCTGGTCGGACACCGTGGGCCGGCGGCCGCTCATGGCCGCCGCGCTGGTGATCGGGATCGTCTCCGACGGGCTGTTCCTGCTCGCCGACGACAGCCTCCCGCTGCTGCTCGTCTCCCGCGTCGTCTCCGGCGCGAGCGCGGGCATCACGGTCGGGACCGCCACCGTGTTCATCGTCGAGACCGCCGCCGGTGCCCTGCGCGGGCGGGCCTCGGACCTCTCCGGCGGCGCCAACATCCTCGGCCTCGGCCTGGGCCCGCTCCTCGCCGCCGTCCTCGTCGCCCACGCCCCGTGGCCGCTGCACCTCACCTACCTCGTCCACGCCGTGCTGTGCGTGCTGGCGCTGCTCGTCCTCGCGGCCGGGAGGGAGACGGTGGACGTGCCGGAGCACCGCCCCGCCGGGGCGCTCGCGCCGCTGCGTCCGGCCCTGCCGCCGGAGATCCGCGCCGACTTCGTCCGCGTCACCACGCTCTCCTTCGCCGGCTTCGCGGTGCTGGGCCTCTTCACGGCCGTCATCTCGACCGTGTGCTCGCAGGTCCTCGACCTCACCGCGGCGGTGCCGGTGGCGCTGATCATCCTGGTGCCGTACGCGATGTCGGTCGTGGGGCACCAGGTCGCGCGACCGCTGCCCGAGCGTCGCGCCACCCTGCTGGCCGTGCTGCTGCTGGTCGCCGGCATGGCCCTGCTGGCGCTCTCCCTCCAGCTCGCCTCGACCACGCTGCTGGTGGTCGCCGGGGCGCTGGGCGGCAGCGGCCAGGGGATCGGGTTCAACCGCGGCCTCGCGGTGCTGACCCAGCGCGCCCCGGCCGACCGCAAAGGCGCCGTGACCTCGACGTACTTCCTCGTCAACTACGTCGCGATCTCGGTGCCCGTGCTGCTGGCCGGCGTCGCGGTCGCGCACCTCGGGCCGGTGGAGGCCGGCACCTGGTTCGCAGGCGGGGTGGCGCTGCTCGCCGTCGCCTCCGGCGTCCTCACGCTGCGGCACCGGCACGCCCACTAGCCTGCGGAGGTGACCGCTGACCCCGCCCCGGCCGACCCGGGCGACCCGGGCGACCCCGGCGTCGGCAGACCGCTGGCGGTGCCGGCGTTCCGGTGGTTCTTCACCGCCGAGGTCACCAGCGCGCTGGGCTCGGCGGGGTCAGGCATCGCCCTGGCGTTCGCGGTGCTGGACATCTCCGGCTCGGCCGCGGCCGTGGGCTGGGTGGCGGCCGCGAGCACCGTCCCGATGGTCACCCTCATGCTGCTGGGCGGCGCGGTGGCCGACCGGCTGCCGCGCACCCTCGTGCTGCGCGGGACGAACGCGACGATGTTCGTGGTGCGGTCGCTGGCCGCCGTCCTCGTGCTCAGCGGGCACGCCGAGGTGTGGCAGCTCGTGGTGCTCCAGCTGGTCGCGGGCACCACCGAGGCCCTCGGCTACCCCGCGTTCCACGGGATGATCCCGGTGCTGCTGCCGCCACAGCGGCGCAAGGCCGGGTACCTGCTGTTCAGCCAGGCGCAGAGCGCCACGCGCATCGTGGGGCCGGCGGCGGTGGGCCTGGTGGTGGCGACCGTGGGGGCCGGCTGGGCGATGGCGTTCGACGCGCTCACCTACCTGCTGGCCGCCGGGTTCCTCGGGCTGCTGCGGCTGCCGCGGGGCGAGCGGGCGGCCGCCCGTAGCAGCGTGCTGCGCGACCTCGCCGACGGGTGGGCGTTCGCCCGGCGGCTGGGCTGGGTGCTGCCGGTCTCGTCGTACTCGCTCGTCTTCAACGCGCTCATCGCCGGCGGGATCGGCGTGCTCGGACCCGTGATCGCGGCGGACACGATCGGCTCGGACGGCTGGGGCGTGGCCCGCTCGGGCCAGGCGGTCGGCGTGATCCTGGCCGCCTGGCTGCTGGGCCGGGCCGCCGCGGCCCGCCTGGTGCACCGGCCGCTGGTGGCCGCGATCGCCGGCTTCGGGGTCACTGGGCTGCCGGTGCTGGCCCTCGGGCTCGGCGCCGGGACCGTCGTCCTGACCCTCGCGTTCGGTGCCGCGGGCGCGGGCTTCGCCCTCATCGACGTGGCCTGGGGCCTCGTGGTGGCCGAGAAGGTGCCGGAGGAGATGCTCTCCCGCATCCAGTCCATCGACGGGTTCTTCTCCTTCGTCGGGATGCCCGTCGGCGAGCTGCTCGTCGGCCCGCTCGCCGTCGCGTTCTCCACCCGCTCCGTGGAGCTCGGTTTGTTCGCGCTCTTCGTCGCCGCGACCGTCGCCGGCCTCAGCCGCCCCGCGCTGCGGCGGGTGGAGCTGGGGTCGTCGCCGACCTAGGCGGCTGGGCGTCGCATCCGGGGATCGCAGCGGGGAGCGCCGTCGACGGACCGGAACAACGGTCGGGCGCCCCCGACCCCGTTTGCGTTGTCGCAGGTCAGCGGGTTGGCCGCCCGGCAGCCTCGCCGTTGTTCCGGTTCGTGGACGGCCGGGCCCGCGGCCGTCGCCGGCTGGGCCCCCTGCCCACGCGCCCACGGCGGCTCGATCGGTCGGTGGCGGGCATGAGCGTCAGCCGCGCAGACGCTCCTTCTCCGGGACGGGCGCGAGCACGTTGCCGGGGCCGTCATCGGCCCGTCGCCCGAGCGCGAGGGCCCGAGCCAGCGGGCCGACCAGCAGGTCGTAGACCGGCGGCACCAGCAGGAAGCCGAGGCGCGTGAGCGAGTTCGCCGGCCCCACCGAGACCCGTCGGCGCGGGCGCTCGAGGCACCGCACGGCGGCTCGCGCGACCCGGTGCGGGGAGACCACCGGTGGAGGCGGAGAGCCGTGCCTGCCCAGGTACGTGCCGGCCTGCTCGTAGACCGGGGTGTCGACGCCACCGGGGACGACCAGGGAGACCCGGGCGCGGGCGGCTCGGCCGCGGTTCTCCTGCTGCAGCGTCCGGACGAGCCCGTGCACCCCCCACTTGGCGGTCGCGTAGGCGCCCATGCCCGGCACCGTCACCTCGCCCAGCAGCGATCCCACGACCACGAGCGAGCCGACCTCGTCGCGGCCCGACCAGTGCCGCAGTGCCGTGCGCGCGACGTTCACCGCGCCGCCGAGCGAGACCGCGAGGGCGTGGTCGAGCACCTCGTCCGGCACGTCCTCCACGCGGCCGTAGGCGAGGACGGCGGGGCAGTGGACGACTCCCGTCAGGGCGCGTCCCCGGCCCGTCGCCCATTCCGCGGCCCGGTCGAACAGGTCACGCACCTCGGCAGCCGACGACACGTCCGCGACCACCGGCAGCGCCGCGCCCTCGCCCTCGCTGACGTCGACCGCCCGCTCCAGCGCCTCCGCGCTGCGCGAGGCCAGGACGACGTCGTGGCCGGCGGTCCGCAGCAGGGTGACCACGGCGAGGCCGATCCCGCTGGAGGCCCCGGTGACCAGGACCGCTCCCCCACCCGGGTGAGCGGAGGGGGCCGATCGCCCCCAGTCGCGGCTCGGTCCACGCGTTCTCAGTGACATCTCATCCTCCTGGGCGGACTTCCCCCGCAGGTTCGTGGGTACCCGGTTTTTCGTTGCACCACTCAACTATCTGGGGCGGGCGTGGCCCGTCGGCCACGTCCCAGTCAAGGAGGAGTCGCATGAGCACACATCGCCCGGTCGTCGTCATCACCGGAGGGACCGGCGGCATCGGCCGCGCCACGGTCCGTGAGTTCGCCGAGCACGGCTACGACGTAGCGGTCCTCGCCAGGGGCCGCGCCGGCCTCGACGCCGCGTCGAGGAGGTGGAGCAGCGGGGCGCCCGAGGCCTGGGGCTCTCGGTCGACGTCGCCGACGGCGAGGCGGTCGAGGCGGCCACCGACCTGATCGAGGAGCAGCTCGGCGAGATCGACGTGTGGGTCAACGTCGCGTTCGCCGGGGCTCTCTCCTACTTCTGGGACACCACCCCGGAGGAGTACCACCGGATGACCGCCGTGACCTACGACGGCCAGGTCAACGGGGTGCGCTCCGCGCTGAAGCGGATGCGACCGCGCGACCGCGGCGCGATCGTCAACGTCTCGTCGGCGATGGCGCACCGCTCCATCCCCCTGCAGTCGGCCTACTGCGGCGCCAAGCACGCCGTGAAGGGCTTCACCGAGTCGGTCCTGACCGAGCTCAAGGCCACCGGCAGCCACGTCACCATCGGGCTCGTGACGCTGCCCGGAGTCAACACCACCCAGTTCGCCTGGAACCTGAACAAGATGCCGCAGCACCCGATGCCGGTGCCGCCGATCGTGCAGCCCGAGGCGTGCGCGAAGCAGATCCGGCACTCCGCCGAGACGGGCAAGCGCAACGCCTGGGTCGGGGTCGCCACGGCGTACACAGTGCTGGGCAACCGGCTCGCCCCGTCCTTCGTGGACTGGTACCTGGCACGCACGGGCGTGGCGTCCCAGCAGACCGACGAGGCGCTGCCGCGCTACGGCTCCAACGTCTTCGAGCCCCGCGACGAGCACGAGGACCGCGGCGCCCGCGGCCCCTTCGACAAGGGGGCACTCGAGCACGACCCGGTCTCGATCATCGGCCGACACCGCGGGGCCGCCATCGGCGCCACGCTGGCCACGGCCGCCGCCATCGTCGGGTCGCTCGCGCTGCGCCGGCAGGCGGCCTGACGTGCCCGGGCAGGCACCCGTCCCACCCGCGGCGTCGATGCCGGCCCCGCGGGCCCCGGCGACGCAGGCCCACACGCGGGACGACGCCGGGTTCGCCGATCTCGGCCGCTACGGCGTCCTCGGCGACGGGCGGGGCGTCGCCCTGGTCGCACCGGACGCCTCCGTCGACTGGTGGGCCACGCCCGACCTGGACTCGCCTCCGACCTTCGCGGCGCTGCTCGACCCGGAACGGGGCGGTGCGCTGCGTGTCAGCCCGGACGCCGAGGTCCTGGGGACCTCCGCGCGGTACCTGCCCGGCACGAACGTCCTGAAGACGACGCTGGTCACCGCGTCGGGCACGCTGGTCGTGCTCGACGCGCTCGACTCCGGCCACTCCGGCCCGCTCCCGTGGAGCGAGCTCGCCCGCCGTCTGACCTGCACCGACGGGGAGGTCACCGTCACGCTCGAGATCGCGCCCGGCGACGGCCTGCGGGCCTGGCAGCCGTGGGTCGAGGAGACGTCGGCGGGCGTCGTCGTGCACGCCGGCCCCACGGTGATCGGGCTCCGGGTGACCGACGAGGCCACCCTGCACGTGGAGCACCGGCGGGTGCTGGTGCGCCTGCACCTGGCCGCCGGGGAGCGGACGACGGTGGGCCTCGTCGCGTCCGAGGCCGACCCGGTCTTCCTCTGCGACGTCGCCTCCATCGACGCCCGGCTCGACCGGACGGCCGAGTCCTGGCGCTCGTGGAGCGACTCGGTCGTGTGGGAGGGACCCGAGCGCGACCGCATGGTGCGCTCCGGCCTGGCGCTCAAGACGCTGCTCATGACGACCTCGGGCGCCATCGCCGCCGCTGCGACGACGTCGCTGCCCGAGCGCGTGGGTGGCGACAAGAACTGGGACTACCGCTTCACCTGGGTCCGCGACGCCGCCATGACGATCGACGCGCTCGCGGCGCTCGGCCTGGAGGAGGAGGTGCACGCGGCCATGCGCTGGCTGCTGCACGCCATCCGCGACCACGGACCCGACGTCCAGGTGCTCTACACCTTGGAGGGCGACGTGCCGACCGCGCTCGAGGAACCGGACCTCCCCGGCTACCGCGACTCCCGTCCGGTGCAACGCGGCAACCGGGCCACCGGCCAGCTGCAGCTCGGCGTCTACGGGCACCTCTTCGGGGCCGTGCTGGGCTGGGTCGAACGCGGTCACGTGCTCGACCCCCGCACCCAGCGCGAGCTCTCCGACCTCGCCGACATCTGCGCCGACCGCTGGCGCACCCCCGACGCGGGCATCTGGGAGCTGGAGGGGAACCAGCGCTGGACGTCGTCGGCGATGAGCGTCTGGCACGCGCTGGAGTGCGCGGCCACCCTCGCCGAGCGGGGGCAGCTGCACGGCGACGGGCGCCGCTGGCACGGCGAGGCGGAAGCCGTGCGGGAGTGGGTGTGGGAGCACTGCTGGTCCGAGGTGGCCGGTGCCTGGACCGCCCGTCCTGGCACCGACGACCTGGACGCATCGGTGCTGCTGGGCGCCATCACGGGCTTCGACCGCAGCGAGCGGATGAACAGCACCCTGGACGCGGTCGGGCAGCGGCTCGGCGTCCAGGGCACAGGGTTGGTCTACCGCTACACCGGCGCCGAGAAGGAGGAGGAGACCTTCCTCGCCTGTGCGTTCTGGCGGGTCCATGCCCTCGGCCTGCTGGGCCGGACCGATGAGGCGCGTGACCTGCTGCGCTCGCTCGACCACCTCAGCGACCCCGAGGGGCCCGGCCACGGCCTGCTGGCCGAGATGGCCACGCCCGATGGCGTCCCCACCGGCAACCTGCCGCAGGCCCTCAGCCACCTCGCGCTGATCGGGGCCACCGCGGCCCTGCGGGCGGCGGGCGAGGGGGAGCAGCCCACCACCCCGGTGGACCCGGCACCCACGGGCAGGGGTGGTGTCGCGTGAGCCCCCTGCTGCAGCAGGCCCTGCACACCCGGGCCGGGCGCCTCGGTCTCGCGCGCTCCGTCTGGGGCCTGGCGGCCCTCACCGTGCCCGGTCGCGTGGCCACCCTGCTGCCCGGCGCGCGTGACGACCGGTTCACCCGCAGCATCGGTCGCGTGCTCGGCGCGCGCCACCTCGCGCAGGCGGTGCTCTCCGGGCCGGACCCGACACCCAGCGTCCAGGCGATGGGCGTGTGGGTGGACGGCGCGCACGCCGCGTCCACCCTCGTCCCCGTGCTCACGGGCAGGCCCTTCGGCGCGCCCGCCCACCGCTGGGCTGCGCTCGTCGACGGGGGCATCGCGGCGACCTGGGCCTACGTCGGCTGGCGCGGGCTGCCCGTTCAGACCGGCGAGCCGGCCGGCGGGTTCCGAGCGGACGCGGCGCGGGTTCTCCTGTGCCGACTGCCCGGCGGCCGCCTCCTCCTCCGGCGCGCTGGGCTCCCGACCGGCTCTGCCTCCTGACAACGCGGGTGGGGCGGGGCACGCGGGCGAAGGAGCCGGATCTGGGCGTCGCGGCTGGGCCCGACAGAGGGGAGCGCCGTCGACGGACCGGAACAACGGTCGGGCGCTCCCGACCCCGTATGCGTTGTCGCAGGTCAGACGGTTGGCCGCCCGGCAGCCTCGCCGTTGTTCCGGTTCGTGGACGGCCGAGCCCCTGCCCATCCAGCAGCGGTGCCCCAGCAACCACCCCCGCCCACCAGACCGTTGCCCAGCCACCGCTCGCCGACGTCCTTCGCAGGTTCTTCACTCCCCGAGGGGGGATGGCCGACGCGGCCTTCACGCCCCGCCGCGCAGGCTGGGGTCATCCCCGGGAGACGCGCTGTCGAGAGCCCGGCGGGTGGTGAGCCACCGCGCCGAGGACGGACGACTCCCGGGGTTCGGTCTTTTTCGGGTACCGCGCGGCGGGGGCGGCCGGGACCGGGGAAGGATGCCCGGACCGCAGGCGTTGCGCGGGGGAGACACCCGTTCCGACGCCCACCCGCCGACGCGGCGGAATAACCCCCCAGGGGGTTGCGTTGGGGCGAGTGACCTTCCCCGATCCGCGAGCCGAGAGGACCCAGCCACCATGGCGACCATCGACCTGACCAAGGACGACTTCGAGAAGACCGTCACCGACAACCAGATGGTGCTCGTGGACTTCTGGGCCTCCTGGTGCGGCCCGTGCCGTCAGTTCGCCCCGGTCTACGAGAAGGCCTCCGAGAACCACGACGACATCGTCTTCGGCAAGCTCGACACCGAGGCCGAGCAGGAGATCGCCGCCGCGGCCCAGATCACCTCGATCCCCACGCTGATGGCGTTCAAGGCCGGTCACCTGGTCTTCGCCCAGCCCGGCGCCCTCCCGGCCCAGGCCCTCGAGCAGGTCATCAGCGCCGTCAAGGAGCTGAGCGTCGAGGAGATCGAGAAGGCCGTCGCCCAGCAGGAGGCGGAGCAGGGCTCCCAGGAGGGCTGACCCCCCCTGGGCCGCAGGCCCGCCCTGAGCCCGCAGCCCGCCCTGAGCCCGCAGCCTGCAGGCCCCCCCCTGAGCCCGCAGCCCCCGCGGCCCACCCCCGGGCGGGCGTCAGCCGCGCAGCCGCTCGACGGCGCTCATCCCGTGGTAGACGACGAGCGCCGCGAGCGAGCCCAGCGCGATACCGGTGACGGTGACGGTGTCGCCGCCCAGCGTGAGGTCGCCGATGCCGATGACCAGCGCCACCGCCGCGGTGAACTGGTTGACCGGCCGGTTGAGGTCGACCCGGTTGTCGACCCAGATCTTGATGCCGACCACGCCGATGAGGCCGTAGAGCGCGACCGTCACGCCGCCCAGCACGCCGGCCGGGATGGTGTTGACCAGCGCGCCGAACTTCGGCGACAGGCTGAGCACCAGCGCCACCAGGCCCGCCACCCAGTACGCGGCCGTCGAGTAGACGCGCGTCGCGGCCATGACGCCGATGTTCTCGCCGTAGGTCGTCGTGCCCGAGCCGCCTCCGGCGCCGGCCAGCGTGGTGGCCAGTCCGTCGGCGAGCAGCGCCCGGCCGGTGCGGGCGTTCACCTCGTCGTCCCCCGTGAGGTGCGCGACGGTGCGCACGTGCCCGACGTTCTCGGCCACGAGCACGAGCACCACCGGCAGGAACGCGGGGAGGACGCCCCACGACACGACCGGCGTGCCGAAGTCGGGCAGGCCGACCCAGGCGGCGTCGGCGACGGGCGCGAAGTCCACGACGCCGGCCACGGCCGCCACCACGTAGCCCACGAGGACGCCGAGCAGCACGGCGAGCCGCGAGGCCAGCCCGCGCAGGCCCACCGCCACGAGCAGCACCGCCGCCAGCGTCACGCCCGCCACCCACGGCGAGACCTCGACGTTCGCGGTGGCGGCGCCCGCCAGGTTGAGGCCGATGAGCGCGACGATCGAGCCGGTGACGACCGGCGGCATGAGCGCGTCGATCCAGCCGGTGCCGGTCACGAGGACGACGACGCCGACCAGGGCCAGCAGGACGCCGGTGGCCAGGACGCCGAAGAGGGCGCTGCCCATCGTCCCGGTGGCGGTGGCGGCGGTGATCGGCGCGATGAAGGCGAAGGACGAGCCGAGGTAGCTCGGCACCCGGTTCCCCGTGATCGCCAGGAACAGCAGCGTGCCGACGCCCGAGAAGAAGAGCGTCGCCGTGGGCGGGAAGCCGGTGAGCACCGGGACCAGGAACGTGGCCCCGAACATCGCCACGACGTGCTGGACGCCGAGCCCGATCGTCCGCGGCCAGCTCAGCCGCTCCGTCGGGGCGACCACCGCCCCGTCCGCGATCGTGCGCCCGTCCCCGTGCACGCTCCAGCCACCGAACCCACCCGCACCGCTTCCGCCAGCCATGCCCCGCATCCTGGTGCACCGCCGTGGCACGGGGCCAGCCGCCGAGCCGGCCGCCGGGCCGGCCACCGAGCCGGCCACCGAGCTGGCCACCGGCCAGCCGCCGGCCAGGCGCCGGAGCCCGCCGCCACGGCCCGCCGGCCGTGCGGCAGAGTGGCCGGGTGACCTCCCCGGTACGCGTGCAGCCCCTCGACCCCGTCCGCGACGCGGCGCTCCTGGACGCCGCGCTGACCGCCGTCTCGCCCGGAGACCCGCTCGCCTGGATGTACCTCCACTGGCGGCGGGCCGAGGCCACCGGCGGGCTCCCCTGCCGCTGGTTCGTGGCGCTCGACGACGACCACGACCAGGCCGGCACCCCCGTCGGCCTGGCGCTGGCGGTCTGCCGGCCCGTCGCCGTGGCCGGGTTCGGCTCCGGACTGGTCTCGGTCACGCCGTCGCGCCGCAGCGAGGGCGTGGGCACGGCCCTGCGAACAGTCGTCGAGGCCGCGGCCCGTGGCCTCGTCCCGGGGCTGGTCTACGAGTACCGCGAGGGCGAGGACGACGCGGAGGCCGCCCGCCGCGCGTGGGGGCTGGCGGTCAGCGAGCGGCACCACGAGTCGGTGCTGGACCTGGGCCCGAGCACCCTGGAGCGGCTGGCCGGCGTCCCCGTGCCCGACGGGGTGCGGCTGGAGCGGATCGACGACCTCGACGCCGTGGCCGCGGACGCGTGGCGGGGCCTGCACGCACGGTTCACCGCCCTCTTCGCCGACGCCCCGGACGTGGCGGACGGCGACGCCAACGTCCCCTACGAGGTGTTCCGCGGGCTCCTGACGCAGCCGTGGATGCTGCTGCTCGCCAGGGACGCGTCGAGCGACGCGCTGCTCGGGCTCACGATGGTCACCGAGCGCCCCGGGGAGGCGGCCGCGGCCAACACCTTCTTCACCGGCACGACGCCGGCGGCGCGCGGCCGCGGGATCGCGACCGCCGTAAAGGCGCAGCAGGCCGTGCGGATGGCCGCGTACGGGGTCAGGCGGCTCTACACGCAGAACATGGTCGGCAACGAGCCGATCCTCGCCGCCAACCGGCGACTCGGGTTCGCGCACGCGGTGACCACCTGCGACGTCCCCGTGCCCCTCGACCCGGCCTGAGCGCCCTCGCGCCGCCCGACGCGATCAGGGCTCAGCGCAGAGGCGGGTCAGGACGCGCGGCGCTGCTGGATCTGCTGCCAGACGAGGCTCACGAGGACGGCGCCGGCGATCGAGCCGATGAGGCCGGTGGGGCGCAGGGCGAGGCCGTCGCCGGCCAGGAGGCTCACGAGCAGCCCGCCCACGAGCGAGCCGAGCAGCCCGACGGCGACCGCGGTCGGCCACGAGACCTCGCGGAACGGCACCCCCAGTGCCAGCTGCGCGAGCCCGCCCACGAGGACGCCGAAGCAGACGATCGCGATGATCAGCACGGTGGAGCCACCTTTGTCTTCCCTGTCGGCAGCGGCACCCACGACGGCACCGCGCCGTGGACGGTAGGTGTCCGCTCCCCCGGCGGCCACCGCGAGGGGGTGGATTCACCCCCGGCGGGTGAGCGATCGGTCCAGACCAGTGGGGCCCGAAGGAAGCCGCCCACGGCCACCCCCGGAGCCCGGCGAAGACCCTTGCGGGCTGAAACCCGGGTGCCGACGGACGTCCCGCCGGACCCCGTTCCCCGCCTGGGAGCGTGAAATTCCTGTGCAGATTACCCCGGGGGGTACCAACACCCAGGGGCCTGCCGATGGGCCGTGCATCCCCCCACGGGTTTCTTCCCACCTCGACGACGCGGACGGGAGTGAAACGGCGGATTCGACAAGTTGCCGTCGGAACCCACATCCACAGGGCCATCCTGTGACGAAGTCCCCCGTGCACGACGTGCCCCCAGCACGCCCCCACACCGGTCGCGACACCTCCCCCAGAGGACGCGGCTCGGTCACGACAACCACATCCCACGGACGGAACACCCCAATGCTCCACGAACTCTGGGAAGACCCTCTCGCGCCCGAAGACGCCCGCTACTGGGTGTGCCCTGCTGGACCGGAGGGCGACGAGTGCCGCGCCTCCCTGTCTCCGGGCGCCCAACGCACCATGACCGTGCACGCCACGAACCAGCTCGAGGCGATGTACCAGATGTACGACCACCTCAGTCGCCTCGCGAGCTGAGCCGCTCCACCCTCAGCCGGCGGTCCACCGCAGGCTGCGTCCGTGACCATGGGTCCGGGCGAGCATCCGGCCGTCCAGGCCGAGCACGAACGTCTGGTGCTCGACTGGGATCTCGGGGCCGGTGCTCGTGACCGAGGGCAGCACGTTCTTCCCCTCGTTGCTGACCCAGTGGCACGCACCCTCGGCCACCAGGCCGCGCACCATCTCGTCGAAGCGCACCCGGTCGGTGGGCTCGAGGTAGGCCACGACCGCGCTGTGGAAGACCACGGGCGTGCCGTGCCGGCCCGCCTCGGCGACCAGCGACGGCAGCTCCTCCAGCAGGTCGCCCACCCGCAGGTCGGGCGGGTCCGCCCGCGCCACCTCCACGGCGTGCCGCAGCCGGGCCCGCCGCTCCTCCTGCTCGGGCCAGACCAGGGTCTCGAGCCAGGCCATCGCGTCCTCGTCCGTGACGTCGAGCGGGTGCAGGTCGACGCCGGCGCGCCAGGCCACCTCCGGCAGGGCGGACGGGAGGGGCGCGGCGCCCCGCACCCGGCACGGCAGCCGCAGCTCGGCGCCGAGCGCCACCGCGCCGGCCCCGGTGTCCCAGGCGTAGCCCCAGCGGTCGGGGTACAGGCAGAGCCCGGCCGACGCGCCGACCTCGAGGAGCGCCAGCGGCCCACCGGCCCGCTCGGCCACCAGCCCGAACGCGGGCAGCAGGGTGGCGAGCCGGCCGACCTCGTTCGTCTGGGTCGCCCGTGCCAGGACGGTCGCGCGGATCGTCCCGTCGTCGGCGAGCAGCGCCTCGCGCAGCCCCGCGTACGGGCCGGGCGCCGGGACGCCGTGCCAGCGCGCGGCCGCGAGCACGAGGTTCGGCTGCTGCTTGATCCCGGGCAGCGTCGCCACCCAGGCGCTCACCTCGGGGTCGGCCGCCACCCCCTCGGCCCAGTCGGCCATCGTCGCCGAGTCGGCCCGGGCGTACGAGGCGAAGTCGAGGTAGGACTCGGCGACCTGCGCGTAGGGCTCCACCCGCCCGACGCTAGCGCCCGCGGCCGCGGGCGCGACGCCACAGCGGGGGTGTCCACGTCTCACCCCTGCGGGCGGTCACCGACACCCCCGGGGGTGAAGGATGGGCCGGTGATCGACGACTGGCTGCTGACCTCGACCGAGCGGGGCAACCCGCACACGAGGATCGACGGCCACCGCAGCGGCGGCGCGGCCTGGGCCACCGGCAGCGCGGTCCGCCCGATCGTCCACGGCCACCCCTACCTCGCCGAGCTCCACGCCCGGGTCAGCGCCCTGGGCGAGGGCGACCGCCTCTACTTCACCGACTGGCGCGGCGACCCCGACGAGCAGCTCACCGACGACCCCGGCAGCACCCTCACCGACGTCCTCGTCGCCGCCCTGGGCCGGGGCGTGGACGTCCGCGGCCTGCTCTGGCGCTCCCACTGGTCGCGCCTGGGCTACTCCGCCGAGGGCCACCTCCGCCTCGGCGAGGCGATCGGCGAGGCGGGCGGCGAGTGCCTGCGCGACATGCGGGTGCGGGCCCGCGGCAGCCACCACCAGAAGCTCGTCGTCCTGCGGCACCGCGACGCCCCCGAGCGCGACGTCGCCTACGTCGGCGGCATCGACCTGTGCCACAGCCGCCGCGACGACGCCCGGCACCTCGGCGACCACCAGGCCGAGACCCGGCTCGCCTCGGCCTACGGCTCGACGCCCGCCTGGCACGACGTGCAGGTCGCCGTCACCGGACCCGCCGTGCTGGACGTCGAGACCACCTTCCGCGAGCGGTGGGAGGACTCGCTCCCCCTCACCGTCAACCCGGGCCGCTGGCTCTCCAGCAGGCTCCAGCGCGAGCAGCTCGAGCCCAGCCCCCTCGGCGCGCAGTGGCCGGCCCCGCCCTCGCCGGACGGCGCCCACGACGCCGTCCAGGTGCTCCGCACGTACCCCTCGATCCGGCCCCGCGGCTTCGACTTCGCCCCGGACGGCGAGCGCTCGGTGCGCGCCGGCAACCTCAAGTCGCTCGGGCGGGCCCGCCGGCTCGTCTACGTCGAGGACCAGTACCTGTGGTCGGAGGAGGTGGGCGAGCACTACGCCCGCGCGCTGCGCGAGAATCCCGACCTGCGCTGCGTCTTCGTGCTGCCGCTGGTCCCCGACGAGGAGGACCCGCTGCACCGCGTCCCGCAGCTCTACGGACGCAGCCTGGCCATGCGCCGCATCCTCGAGGCCGGCGGTGACCGGGTGGCCGTCTTCGGGCTCAGCAACGAGCACGGCCTGCCCGTCTACGTCCACGCCAAGACCTGCATCGTCGACGGACGCTGGGCCTCCGTCGGCTCCGACAACCTCAACCGGCGGTCCTGGACGCACGACTCCGAGGTCGCCTGCGCCGTCCTCGACGAGCGGGACGGACCCGAGGGACCCGACGGGCCCGCGCCCGCCGACGCCTTCCCCCGCGTCCTGCTGCGCACGCTGGCCGCCGAGCACCTCGGGTGCGAGCCCGAGGCCGTCCCGGAGGACCCCCACGCGCTCTTCGACGCGATGGTGGCGTGCGCCGACGCCCTCGACGAGTGGTTCGCGGGCGGGGTGGCCGACCCGGCTCCCGACCCCGAGTCCGGGGTGCGGGGGCGCGTGGTCCGCCGCGTCGTCGGCGCGCGGCCGCACGTGCGCGACCAGCTCGCCGCCCGGGTGCCCGCCCGGCTCGCCACCTCGTGGCAGCGGCAGGCCCGGCTGCGGGCGGACGCCGAGGCGCACGGGACGATCGGTCGGGCCGGCGCGGCCGCCACCCGGCCCCCCGGCCGGCTGCGGCGGCTCGCCCCGCCCGTCCTCACGCCCGCGCAGGAGCGCTGGGCCAAGCCGCTCTACGAGCTCGTGTTCGACCCCGACGGGCGCCCGCCCGGGCTGGGCGCCGACTGACGCCGGGCGGCCCGGTACTCCGACGGGCTGGCGCCGTAGCGACGCCGGAACCGCTGGCTGAGCAGGGACGCGTCCCCCACCCCCCAGCGGGCGCCGAGCTCGGAGATCGAGAACCGATCCATCCCCGGGTCGTCGAGGTCGCGCCGCACCCGCTCCAGCCGCGCGGCGCGGATGTAGCCCGCCACCGTCTCCGGCTCGTCCTCGAAGAGCCGGTGGAGGTAGCGCAGGGAGACGTGGTGGGCCGCGGCCACCACCGGCGGCGCGAGCGCGGGGTCGTCCAGGTGCGCGTCGATGTAGGCCTGCACCCGCTCGAGCAGCCCCACGCCGGGTCCGGGGGTGCTGCGCAGCGCGACCACCAGCGCGGTGACCAGGCCGGCCAGCCCGACCCCGAGGGCGGAGCCGCGCAGCGTCTCCTCCGGTACCTCGCCCGAGAAGATCGAGCGGACGACGTCGACGACGTTGCGCTGCAGCGGCCCCCCGCCGGTGCGCGGGACGGCGGCCAGGTCGATGAGGGCCCGGGTGGGCAGGGCGACGTCGCGCCGCGGCACGTGCAGCGCGAACGAGCGGCTGCCGGGCCCGAACTCCGCCGTCACCCGGTGCAGCGGCTCGAGGACGGTGAGGTCGCCGGGCCCCAGCACGGCCGTGCGGCCGAGCTGGGAGACCGTGACCGTGCCGAGGTCGCCGATGACGAACAGGGCCCGCTCGTCGTCGGCCGCCGCGACCGTCTCGTCGGTGCGCCGGAAGGTGGCCGGCCCGAGCCGCACCTCCGAGAGGCGCACGGGGCCCAGGTCGACCACCCGCAGCGTCGACTCCCACTCCTCGACCGGGACCGACAGCTCCAGGTCGCCGAAGTTGAGGCTCATCAGGTCGGTCCACCGCCGCACCCGCTCGGAGGCCGGCCACTCGCGCGCGTCGAAGACGGTGACGACCCCGGCGTCCGGCCGGCGCGGCGGCTCGCCCGTGGGGACGCCGCTCGAGGACCCGCTCATCGCCGCAGGCTAGCCGTCGCCGCCCCGGCGCGGGAGGTCAGAACGGGTACCGGGCGATGCTGCCCTGCACGGTGATCCACTGCGTCTCCGTGAAGGCCTCGATGTTCGCCTCGTGCCCGCCGAACCGCGAGCCGGTGCCCGAGGCCCCGGTGCCGCCGAACGGGGCGTGCGCCTCGTCGTCCACCGTCTGGTCGTTCACGTGGACGATGCCCGACTCGAACCGCTCGGCCAGCTCGAACCCGCGGTAGGCGTCACCGGTGAGGATGCCCAGCGAGAGGCCGTACTCACTGCTGTTGACCAGGTCGGTGAGCTCGTCGAGGTCGGAGAACGGGACCACGGGCGCCACCGGCCCGAAGACCTCCTCGCGGAACGCCGGGTGCTCCGGGCGGACGCCGGAGAGCACGGTCGCGGCGTAGAAGAGACCGTCGTGCGTGCCGCCGGCCTCGAGCCGCGCGCCCGCCGCCACCGTGGCCTGCACGAGGGCGTCGACCTTGGAGAGCTGGCCCGAGTCGATGATCGGGCCGAGCGGCGCGCCGGAGGCCGGGTCGCCCGCGGGCAGGTTCCGCGCCTTCTCCGCCAGGGCGGCCACGTAGGCGTCGTGGACGCGCTCGTGGACCAGGTGCCGACCGGTCGTCATGCAGATCTGGCCCTGGTGCAGGAAGGAGCCCCAGGCGCCGGCGGAGGCGGCCGCGGCGACGTCCACGTCGTCCAGGACGACGAGGGCGTTGTTGCCCCCGAGCTCCAGGTGCGCCCGCTTGAGCAGCTCGCCGGCGCGGCGGCCGATCGCGCGGCCGGCCGCGGTGGACCCGGTGAAGGAGAGCACGGGGACCTGCGGGTGGTCGACGAGGGCCGCGCCCACGTCGGCCCCGCCGGGCAGGACGCTGAACAGGCCGGCGGGCAGGCCGGCCTCCTCGAGGACGGCCGCGAAGAACAGCCCGCCGGAGACGGTGGTGCGCGGGTCGGGCTTGTGGACCACCGCGTTGCCCAGCGCCAGGGCCGGCGCGATGGAGCGGGCGGAGAGGATGGCGGGGAAGTTGAACGGCGAGATGACGCCGACCACCCCGACCGGACGCCGGCGGGCCATGCTGAGCCGCGGCCGGTCGGTCTGGAGGAGCTGTCCGTACGGCATCATCGCGGTCGCCGCGGCCTGGTGGAACTCGGCCGCGACGAGGCCCGCCTCGAAGCCGGCCTTGCCGAGGGCGGAGCCCGCCTCGCTCGCCAGCCACTCGGCCAGCAGGGACTGGTGCTGCTCCAGCAGGAGCCCGGCCCGGCGCAGCACGGCGGCCCGCTCCTGCGCCGGCGTCCGGGCCCACGTGCGCTGGGCCTCGACGGCCCGCTCGACGGCGCGGTCGAGGTCGTCGGGGGAGGCGGTCGCGTAGCGGCCGAGCGTGGCGCCGGTCGAGGGCGAGACGATGTCGGCGACCTCGGTGCCCTGGCGCCAGCCGTCCGCGTAGAAGCGGCCGTCCCAGGTGGTCTGGTCGAAGAAGGTGGCGCCGGTGCTGTGCTCGGTGGTGTGGTCGGTGGTGGCGGTCATGCGCTCGCGTCCCTTGCTGCCTCGGCGCGGCCGGTCCGCGTCGGTGGGGTGGAGAGGGCGCCCGTGCGCAGGGCGCTCTCGTGCACGCGCGCCATCCGGGCGCGGCGCTTGTCCGCGGCCTGGGCGGCGCGCGGGCTGGTGCGGCGCTGCGAGAAGGGCAGCGCGGGGTCGGGCGCCTTGGCCTGGGCCAGGAGCGCACGGCGGAACAGGGCCTTGACGACCGGACCGGCGACGGGGCCGGGGTCGCCCATGCGGTGGACGCGGCGGATCGGCTCGGGCGTGACGAGCTGGACCAGCGTCCTGCCGAACCAGTGCAGGGGCCGCGGGAAGAACCGCTCGCACAGCTGGCGGGTCATGCCGTTGATCAGCTCGAGGCCCTCGGGGGTCGTCTGCCAGGACCGGGCCTCCCACTCCTCGGCCATCGCGAGCAGCCCGGCGTAGTCGTCCGGGAACCCGGTCACCGGGCCGTGGGTGCCGACCAGCCGCGAGCAGAGGTCCCGCAGGGCGTGGTGCCAGGCGATGGCCACGTTCGGGTGCTCGGGCGGCAGGTCGAGCGCGCGGCGCATGCGCTCGCCGAACACGGCCAGCGCGGCGAGCGTGTAGAGGTAGTCCTCGTCCTGCCCGAACGCCGCCGGGTGCTCGCGGGCGACGCCCAGGTGGTAGCGGTTGAGCCGCTCGGTGGCGGCGATCCCGGCCTCGCTGTTGACGCCGTCGACCAGCCAGGCGAAGAAGTAGCCGTTGCCGTCGTCGAAGCGCCGCTCGCTGCGGTGCAGCATCTTGCCGGTGCCCACGAGCGTCCTCGCGCCCTCGGGGTTCATCACGGCGCCGGCCGTGGAGACGAGCAGCACCAGGTTCATCGGCAGGAAGTCGAGGCGGTACTCGGCCACCAGCCGGAGGATCTGCTCGTAGTCGTGCTCGGGGTCGAGCCGCGCGATCTCGGCGTCGACCCAGCGGCGGGGCCGCGGGGCGCCGGTGGCCCGGTCGGCGGTGGGTGCGGTGGTCATCGTGGCGCCGCGGCTCAGGCGCCCTGGCCGACGGGCCAGAACGCGAGCCGGAACGATGCGATGCGCTCGTCGCGCAGCGTGTAGGACGCCAGGCAGCGGCCGACCGCGCGGCCGGGGCCGAGGGGCCCGACCGGCGTCATCACGTCCTTGGAGACGTCGAAGACCATGTCGAGCTCGGCCAGCAGCACGTCGCCCTGCTCGGCGACGGCCAGCGGCACGAGCTCCTCCCGGACGCCGTCGTGGGCCTGGGCCAGGAAGCCCGCCAGCTGCTCGCGCCCCTCGATCCGCAGGCCGGGGGCCTCGAGGACGACGTCCTCGGTGTAGAAGTCGCGGGCGGTGGCCGCCTCGTCGCCCGCGTTGTAGGAAGCCAGGTACTCCGCGTAGGAGAAGCGCGTCGTCGTCGCCATGGGTGCTCCTTGTCCTCGCCCGGGGAAGGGACCTCCTGCCCCGGTCCTCCCTGCCGTCCGGCGGGAGCCAGCCGAGCGTGGCATGACCTGGGTCACACGATCTGTGTCGCGCGTGCACGGTGGCTACGACATCCGTGCACAGGCGTCCGCACCCCGGACGCACCGCCCTGGAGCGGCTTCGGACGCAGCCCCCGGACGCACGCGAGGCCGCCCCCTCGCGGGGACGGCCTCGAACGGCGTGCGGGGAGCGCTCAGCGGCTGGTGTAGCCCGCGTCCACGTGCAGCGTGGTGCCGGTGACGTAGGAGGAGGCGTCGGACGCCAGCCACAGCGAGGCCTGGGCGATCTCGTCGGCCTGGCCGAAGCGGTTGAGCAGGCTCAGCAGCGGCGCGTACTCCTCGACGGTGTGCCCGAACTGGTCCAGGGCCGCGCGCAGCATCGGGGTGTCGATCGCACCCGGGGCCACGTTGTTGACCCGGATGTTGGCCGCGCCGTTCTCGAGGGCGGCGACCTTGGTCATGCCGACCACGCCGTGCTTGGCGGCCACGTAGGCGATGTTCTGCGGCTGCGGCCGGAAGCCGGAGACCGAGGAGATGTTGATGATCGATCCGCCCTCGCCCTGCGCCTGGAGCTGCTTGAGCTCGTACTTCATGCACAGCGCGGTGCCCTTGAGGTCGACCGACATGAGCCGGTCCCAGTAGGCCTCGTCGAAGTCGTCGACGGGCTTGTCGTCGGGGGTGAGGGCGGCGTTGTTGACCGCCGCGTCGAGCCGGCCGAAGCGGGCGACGGTCTCGGCGACCATCGCCTCCACCTCGGCGGACTGCGAGACGTCCACCTTGACGAAGTGGGCGCTCTCGCCGATGTCGGCGGCCACCGCCTGGCCCTTCTCGACGTTGAAGTCCGCGACGACCACCTTGGCGCCGGCCGCGGCGAACAGTCGCGCCGTCGCCTCGCCCATGCCCATCGCCGCGCCGGTCACGATCGCGACCTTGCCCTCCAGAACCGGGAACGTCATTGCTCCTCCTCGAGCATCGGGGTCCGGCCCCGGTGGGAGCCGGTCGGAGGGCTTCCCTCCACCTCGACGCTACTGCTGTTGCCACTACAGGTGTAGCGCACGTGCGCCACGAGACACCCGGCCCCCGCAGCGGTCCGGACAGGTACCCGGGGGAGGATGTGCGCCATGACGACGAGGCACCGGTTGCTCACCGCGGTGCGCGCGGCGTGCCTGGAGCCCGGGGTGGACGTCGGGAGCCTCACCGTCGCCGACCTGGCCCGCCGCTCCGGGGTGCACCGCGTGACCTTCTACCGGCACTGGCCCGACGTGCCGGCCGCCGTCACCGAGGCGTTCCTCGAGGAGATGGAGCGGCTCTCCACCGTCGACGCGGACGAGGTCGCCGCCGCCCAGGACCAGGCCGCGCTCTCCCGCGTCTACGAGGCCGCGCTGCTCGCCCAGCTCCGCACCGTCCGCGACCACCGCGCGATCTACCGGGTGCTCTTCGCCTGGCCGTCCTTCATCGCCGACGCCCTGCCCCGGCTGCGCCAGCGGGCTGCCCTCATGGTCGAGGCGGTCGAGCGCACGGGGACGCCGGTCCCCGGCGCGCACGACGGCCTGGCCGCCGACTTCGTGAGCGGCGCCGCGCTCGCCGTCCTCGCGGCCTGGGTGCGCTCGGACTCCGAGGACGTCGAGGGGACGACCGCCGAGATCGTGGCCCTGATGCCGTCGTGGTGGCCCCGGCCGCGCTGACTGCCCGTACCTCTCCGTCGGCCCAGCTCGTCAGCCCGGCCCGTCGGCCCGGCGCGTGAGTGCGGGATCGGGGTGGATGCGGTGCGTCCCGCACACCCCGTCCACCCCGATCCGGGTCGTGCCGGGTCTCTTTCCCGGGTCTCGCGGGGAGTCACCCCATCTGGAGCAGCATGACCGCCATCGCGCCGGCCATCACCGACTCGCCGGCGAGCCCCGCGCGGCAGGCCCGCGCCTCGCCGCGGCTGCGGACGAACAGCCAGAGCGCCGCCCCGGCGACGACCAGCAGCAGGAGCGCGCCGGTGGTGCCCAGCGCCTCGCGCAGGAGCCCGGACCCCGAGGCCGACCCAGTGCTCATGCCCGTGCTCATGTCCATCCCCGCCATCGCGTGCGCGGACGACGCCTCGGCCGCCTGAGCCGGCATCGTCAGCATGAGCGCGAGCATCCCGCTCATCCCCGCGAACGCGCCGGCGAGCCGGAGGTAGGCCGCGCGGCCCAGCGGCCGCACCACCCGCACCAGGCAGCCGAGCGAGCCGAGGGCGTAGCCCGCCACGAGCACCGCGAGGACGGCGGTGGGCAGGTCGAGCAGGAGCATGGCGGCCATCCCCGCGGACATGACGAGGTGGCCGTAGTCGGCCCCGCGGGGCTCCCCCGGCACCCGCCACGCCGGGACGACCGCCCTGGCCAGGCACACGACGCTGGCCAGGGCGACCGCCACCAGGAGCAGGTCCTGCATCAGCAGCAGCTGCAGCCGTCGCCGCACCCGCCCTTGCCGGTGTGGCACGCGGCGGGCGACGGGGGCAGGTCGAGGGCGGGGTTGCCGTCGAAGAAGCCCATCGGCTTGAGGTGGAAGCCCACGTAGGCGCAGGGCATGACCGGCCAGTCCTCGGGGCGGACGATGTGGTGCGCCGTGACCGTCGGCCACAGCACCAGGTCGCCGTCCGCGATGTCGTCCCCGCCGGCGACGTAGTCGGGCAGGCCCTGGACGTCGGAGGTCTGGTACGGGTACTTGCCGGCCGAGTACTGCTCGGTCGGGTCGTAGGCCGAGGCCCACACCGCGTGCTGCACGAAGCGCGCCCGGTCGTAGATGTAGCTGCCCTCCTGGACCATCGAGGGCACCGGGTCGCGCGGGATGAACTTGTAGGCGACCGGGCTGCCCAGCTCGTTGACCTTGGAGGGGTTCACGACCTTCCAGTACCGGGCCGTGGAGTAGTCCCAGTCGTAGCCGCCCTCGGTGTCGACCACGGTCTCCTTCGTGATCCAGGCGTTGTGGTGCGGGTTGAGGGCCGGGTCCGGCTCGGGCACCGAGTCGACCTGGACGAGGCTGTTGCCGGGGCCGTCGATCGTCATGTCGAGGCGGAAGCTGAAGGCGTGCTGGTGGTGGGGGCCGTAGATGCCCGGGGCCACCAGGTTGCCGTGGCGCGGCTTCTCGCCGACGGCGATGGAGCCGGTGGTGAGGACGCCGGTCAGCTTGATCTCGAGCTCGATGGAGGCGTCGTTGTAGAGGTACCAGAAGAAGCCGTACTCGTAGTTGCCGACCGTGGCGATGGTGGAGATGACGAGGCGGCGCGACCGGCGGACCTCGACCTCGCCGGTGCGGAAGTCGGTGTGCTTCCAGGAGATGCCGTAGTCCTCCTCGTGCATGCAGATGGCGTTCGGCAGCTCCACGGCGCGGCCCTGGGCGTCGTTGAAGACGGCGTCGAAGTAGAAGATCTCGCCGAGGCAGTCGCAGCCGAGGGTGAGGGAGTTGGCGCTGAAGCCCATCCCGACCTCGCCCATGTCGAACACGTTCTTGTTCCAGTGGGTCGGCGCGGTGTCGCCGTAGGGCACCACCATCTCGGCGAGCGCGGCCCGGTGCATGATCGGGCGCTCCTCGCCGCGGTCGGTGTAGGTGAGCTGGTGCAGGACGAGGCCCTCGCGCGGGTTGAACCCGACGCGCAGCGACCACTTCTGCCACTCGACCTTCCAGCCGTCCACGCTGAAGCTCGGGCCCTCGGGCTGGGTGATCTCGATGGGCTTCACCCCGTCGCGGAACCCGCTGAAGTCCGGGCGGTTCTCGCCGGGCTTGTCCTCGCCCCACATGAACCGCTCGGAGTAGTTGCCGGCCATCGGCGGCAGCGGGACCACGCCGTGGTCCTCGACCTCCATGACCTCCATCGTGTCCATGTTGAAGGTGACGATGAGGCCCTCGACCGGGCGGGCGTAGCCGTGCTCGCCGGGGGCGGCGCGCATGAAGGTGAGCGGGCGGCAGATGAGCGGGGAGTCGGCGTAGGCGTCCTGCGGGCCGTAGTAGCCGGCGGGCCACGGGTCGACCATCGCGAGGCTGAAGTCCTCCACGCCGCGCAGGCGCATGGCGGCCTGCCAGCGCTCGTCCTTGACCACCTGCTCCTCCACGCCCTCCATGTGCTCCATGAGGTAGGACGGGAAGCGGCCGGGGACGGGCGTCCACGAGGAGACGACGGAGGCCTCCAGGTCGACGACCACCTCGACGAGCAGCTTGGCGGCGGTGTCGTAGGCGACGCAGAACGCCGAGCGCGGCAGCGCCTCCAGCGTCAGGTCGGCCTTCTTCGGGGGCTCGTGCAGGGAGATCATCACGAACGACATCGAGTCCGTGGCACCGTCCGCCGCCTTCACCACGGCCGCGGCCGCCTCGATCTCGGCGCCGGTCAGCGGGTCGAGCGGGTGCGGCGCGCTGCTCGCGCTGCCGGTGACGGGAGAGATCTCGGTGTCGATGGCCATCAGTGGCTTCCTTCCAGGGCGGGTGCGGTACGGCGGTTCAGGAGGTGCGGGCGGGACGTGTCGGGGGAGGTCCGGCGGCGCCGTCGGGGGCGCCGCCGGACCGGTCGGGCAGGTGCGGCCCGGTGGGCAGGCGTCAGGAGGTCGCCTTCTCGTCCTCGGCCAGGACGGCGAGGTGGGCCAGCGCGTCGGGGGCGCTGAGCTTCGCGGCGGAGCGACGCCCGAAGACGTAGACCAGGACGGCGAGGACGAGCGTGCCCGCAGCGATCGACCCGAGCCACGTCATCCACTCCTTCGGGGTGACGTCGATCCACGGCGTGGCGAAGGAGTAGTAGATGCCGGCGAGGGTGGCGACGCAGCCCACGGTGGCGACGAGGTAGACGACCGGGAGGCCACCCGGGATGCGCCAGAAGTCCTCGTTCTCGTACCGGTCGGCGTACTTGTGCCGGGCGATGACCAGCGGCACGAAGAAGAAGAAGCCGGAGACCAGCCACACCACCGACAGGGCGCCGGTGAGGTAGATCGTCACGTTCGCGAGGCTGGACTGGGAGAACAGGCCGACCATCACCAGCGACGAGATGGTGCCCTGCACCAGCACGGCGGTGACCGGGTTGCGGGTGCGCGGGTTGAGGTGGGTGAAGATGCGGGGCAGGTGGCGCTCGAGGCCGGAGACGAAGATCAGCCGGCTGTAGGCCACCTGGTAGGTCACGAGGGCGACGAAGACGATGGCCGCCAGGACGACGCCGCAGACCTCCATGAGGCCCGGGACGCCGGAGACCGACAGCATCCCGATGACGCCGGTGACCGGGTCGATCTCGGCGCTCGGCAGGGCGAGCATCGTGCCGATCGTGGTGAGCAGGTAGATCGCGATGAGGGCGACCGAGCCCCAGCCGATCATCCGCACGGCGCTGCGCTTGACCGAGAGGAACTCCGCGCCCATGTTGAAGGGCGTCTCGACGCCGACCAGGTAGAGCAGGACGGTGCCGAACATCCAGCCGCCGGCGGCGAAGTCCGGGACGGTGAGGTCGTGAGCCGTGATCGGGGTGCCGCTGCCGTTGTCCACGGCGGCGGTGAGGCCGACGAGGAAGATCACGACGGTGAGCACGCCGTAGACGACGAAGACCGCGTTCATGATCTTCTGGTTGGCGGCCAGCTTGGCCAGGGCCAGCGCGACCACGGACCACAGCACGACCAGCTGCAGGATGATGCTGAGCGTCAGCCCGATCTCGGCGTGGAAGCTGAGCAGCAGGAGCTGGATGACGATGGCCGGCGAGGCCGAGCCGTTGAGGATGACCGGCACCCACGAGAGGAAGCCGCCGAAGAAGGCCAGCGGCTCGTTCATCGTCCGGTAGGCCCAGATGTAGACACCGCCCTGGCCGGGCCACAGGTTGCCGAGCTCGGCGACGGCCAGGCCCGCGGGCACGAGGAAGAGCACGATGCCCAGCACCCACATGGGGATCGCGCCCCAGCCCGCGGTCGCCATGACCGAGGAGCCGGTGATCCAGCAGATGATGAACACGTAGGTGGCGGTGAGGCCGAAGGTGCCAAGCACCTTGGGGAGCACCTGCTCGGGGACGAGCTCGGTGGTCATGAGGGCGTCGCGGTCTCGGGCGACCGACGTCTCGGCGACGTTCTGGGCCATGTGCTTCCTCTCGCTGATCGGTACGGCGTGCGTACGGCGTGCGTGCTGCGGTCGTGCAGGGAGCGGTGGTGCGGTGCGCTGGTCGCGACGCTGCGAGCAGGAGCGGTGGGTCAGTCCTCGACGATGCGGCCGTCCTTCATCCGGACGACGCGGGAGGCGACCTCGGCGACCGTCGGGTCGTGCGTGCTCGCCACGACGGTCACGCCCAGGCGCGAGCAGAGGTCGCGCAGCTGGGTGACGACGGCGGTGCCGGTGCGGTGGTCGAGGTTCGCGGTCGGCTCGTCGGCCAGGATGAGCGTCGGGTTGCTGACCAGCGAGCGCGCGATCGCGGTGCGCTGCTGCTCGCCGCCGGACATCTTGGTCGGCTGGTGGTCGACGCGGTGGGAGAGCCCCACGTGGTCGAGCAGCTCCAGGGCCCGGGTGCGCAGCGCGGCCCGGTCGTAGGGCTCGAACATGAGCGGGAGCTCCACGTTCTCGACCGCCGAGAGAAACGGGATGAGGTTGTAGCTCTGGAAGATGAAGCCGATCGTGTCGTGGCGCAGGGCCGCGAACTGGCTCTCGGTGAGCCGGCCGGTGTCCTGGCCGTTCAGCCGCACGCTGCCCTTCGTCGGCCGGTCGAGGCCGCCGATGATGTTGAGCAGCGTGGACTTGCCCGAGCCGCTGGGGCCCATGAGGCAGACGAACTCGCCGGGCTGTACCTGGAGCTCGACGGCGACCAGCGCCTTGACGACCTCGTCGCCCAGCTGGTGCAGCTTCCAGACGTCGCTCACCTCGACGACGGGTCCGGCGGACGCCTCGAGGGGCTCGGTGTGGGGGTCGGTGACGGTCATGTCAGCCTCCGGTGCTCAGGGAACGGATGGGCGGGCGCGACGCAGCGCGCCAGGTGGGGAGGACGCTCGTGGCGAGCGCGGCGCCGATGCTGACCAGCACCGACACGAGGACGCCGAGTGCCGCGCCGCCGAGCGACACCCCGGCCGCGGCCGCGCCCACGGCGTCCAGGACGAGGGAGACGACGACCGCGACGACGGACCCCAGGACCGCCCCCGCGACCGCGGAGATCACGGGCTCGACGAGCAGCGCGGTGACGACCGGGCCGCGCGGGACGCCGGTCGCGCCGAGGACGCCGAGCTCCCGGGTGCGGTGGCTGATGGTGCGCGTGGTCGCGACCGCGACCTCCACGACGCCGACCAGCAGCACGGTGACGGCGATGAGGACGACGGCGCGACCGATCTCGTCGGCGTGGCCGAGCGACGCCGCGGACTCGCGGATGCCCGCGGCCATGGCGAAGACGACGACGACGAGGAAGGCCCCCGTGGCGGTGGTGAGCGAGGGCAGCACCAGCTCCGCGGCGCGGCGCCGGGTGGAGAGGAGCCCGTAGGCGAGTCCGTACTTCAGCATCACAGGCCTCCGAGCAGCTGGACGGGCCGCTGCTGGAGCAGCCGGTGGACCGGGACGAGCGCGCCCACGATCGCCATCGCCGGCAGGAACGCGGCGACCATCGCGGAGGCCTGGACCCAGGCGAGCGGGGTGGCGATCTCGGGGATGACGAGCGCGACGGCGGCGCCGGCGCCCAGGACGCCCACCACCCAGGCGGTGACGAAGACGATCCCCGACTCCACCAGGAAGAAGTAGAGGACCTCGTCGGCCAGGCCGATGCTCGACATGATGCCGAACTCCCGGCGGCGCTCGTGGACGGCGGCGAGGAAGGAGCTCACGGCGATGACGAACCCGAGGATGAGCCCGATCGTGGAGATCAGGCCCAGGGCGGAGCTCGTCACCTGCCCGGAGAACAGCGCCGAGTAGCGCTGCTCGAAGGTCGTCGCCCCGCTGCCGCCGACGGTGTCGTAGATGAGCCCGTCGCCGGCGGCGTCGGGGCTGACGGCCGGGTCGGTCGTGGTCGGCAGGCCCGTCGACTCCGCGAGCACGGCGCCGAGGTCGTTGCGGGTCAGGTCGGCCGCGGGGACGGTGACCGTCCACCAGCCCACGTCGCCCACGGCCGTGGTGGCCACGTCGGCGGACGTCGTGATCCAGGTGTCCCCGGCGTCCGCGTCCTCCTCGAGGCTCACGGTGAGGTCGCTCCCGCCGAGGCTGAGGGTGTCGCCGTCGGTGACGCCGAGCCGCTCCGCCACGGAGGAGGGCACGAGGGCGGTGCCCGCGTCGACGCCCTCCAGGCCGTGGACGGCGACGGTCTTCCCGTTCACCGTCGTCTCGCCGGCCACGGTCCGCAGGGCGGTCCAGCCGTCGGGGAGGTCGAGGGACGCCGTGGGCGCCCCGTCGGCGACCAGGGCCTCCGCCTCCGGGTCGTAGGTGACGCCGTCGGCCGGCACCACCCACAGCTGGGCGTCCGCGACGACCGCGTCGACGGTCTCCGCGCCGGTGAGGGCGAAGCTGGCCGAGATGGTCCGCACCACCGTCACCGACAGGATCGCCAGCGCGATCCCGAGGGTGGACAGCACGAACCGCTCGGGTCGTCGGCGGATGTTCGCGATCGCGAAGACGAGGAGCCGGCGGAACGTCCCCGAGGAGGACGAGGCGACCAGCTCGGGAGCCGGTGGTGCGGGTGCCGTGGTTGTCGTGCTCACGCAGGTCAGACAAGTAGCCGGACGTTTCGCCTGCCGCGCCTGCTCGGTGGCCGACCCGTTACGTCGGCGCCCGCCCCGGTAACGAGTGCATGGCCTCGGCAAAGGACGAAGGGCCCGATCCTGTGCGGGACCTTCGGCCCCACCGACGATTCGTCGGCCGACGGCACCGGTAACGCCGATTTTTCGTGCCGCGCCTTCCGGGGGCGCACCCGGGAGGCGAATGCTCGGGCTTTACCACCAGGAAATGACCTCGGAGGTATCCCCCGTGCCCGATCGCACCACCCAGGACGACCACGTCCGGCCCGCCCCGGGTGTGCCGAGTGCGCCGGTGGGGCCGCCGCGCCGGCGGCGCAAGCGCTCCAGCGCCCTCGACGACGTGGACGAGCGGCTCGTGTGGGAGCTCGTGCGCGACGCGCGCACCAGCATCAGCCGGCTCGCCGCGCGCACCGGGCTGGCGCCCTCGACCGTGCACGCGCGGGTCCGCGCGCTGGTCGGCGCCGGGGTCCTGCGCTCGTTCCACGCCCACGTCGACCTCGAGGCGCTGGGGCTGCCCCTCCAGGCGATGATCAACGTCCGGCTGCGGGAGGACGCCCGCGCCGACGGCCGGGGGTTCGGCGTCCGGGTGGTGCGCCGGGCGCCGGTGCTGCACGTCTACCAGCTCGGCGGGCCGGACGACTACCTCGTGCACGTCGCCTGCGCCTCGCCCGGCCACCTCCGCGACCTGGTCGAGGACCTCACCGCCGACCCGGCCGTCTCCTCCGCCAGCGCCTCCATCGTCTACGAGCACCTGGTGGCCGCCGAGCACATGGACCACCTCGACGGCCTGGAGCAGATGCGGACCTCGATCGCCTGACCCTCGATCGCCCGACCCTCGATCGCCCGACCCTCGATCGCCCGGCCCTGTGGGGCAGGGCCAGGCGACCGAGGAGGCGCCTCACACGGTGGCTGCGCGTGCGTGCTTCCCGTGCTTGCCGTGCTTCGGGTGCAGCATCGCCGTGAGCCAGGTGCGGCGCGGCGAGCAGACGATCTTCCCGTCGACCACCGTGCAGGTCTGCTGGTAGCTGCTGGAGAAGAGGTGCTGCCCCAGCCAGGAGTAGCCCGGGCCGGGCTCGGCGCCGCGCGGCGTGAACGGCACGAAGTTCGCCGCGTCGTCCGTGCTGCCCGTGCCGTCGTAGCGGGCGACCGTCGGGTAGGGGTAGACGGGACGCGTGCGGGTGACCGTGCCGTCGTCGTCCGTGGACGAGGCGATGAGCGCGTCGGGGGCCCGGCCGCTCTCCACCCAGGCCATCGTCGGCGTGAGCACGTCGGTGCTGTGCGGGCCCGCCCCGTCACCGCAGTGGGCCATGCCCGGGAACAGGTAGAGCCGCGCGAACCGCGCCACGTTCCCGCTGCCCATCGCCTGCTTCATCGCGTGCCAGTAGGCCAGCGTGTTCTGCGGGGAGATGTGCTGGTCGTTCCACCCGTGCCAGAGGACGAGCCGACCGCCGGAGGCGCGGAACGCCGAGAGGTCGGGGTCGAGCGCCGACTGGTAGCTGGAGGACTGCACGGTCCTCCAGAACCCCTTCTCGCTGAAGTCGAGGTCGGTGAGCTGCGGGTCGTCCAGCGTGGTGTTCGTGAACGCCAGCGCCTTGATGTAGCCGAGCACGAACCGCTGGCTGCCCACGGTCTCGCCCTGGGCGGTGGGGATGAACAGCGTCCACTCCAGCTCGGAGCCCCACTCGTGCGAGATCGCCACCTCCAGCCGCTTCCCGCTCGGGGTGGTCGCGCCGTCGTGGAGCCGCTGCACGACGCCGGCCTCCTCGGCGGTCAGGCAGGAGGAGTCGTCCACGCCGTCGGCGCAGAGCATGGTCATCGGGTCGAAGTCGCACCGGCGCGGGTCGTCCAGGACGCCGTCGACCACGCCGTCCAGGCCGTCGCAGGCGGCGAGCACGGCGTCGTGGATGGCGGGCAGCTTGTCCGCCAGCAGGATGTACTGCCCGTCGTCGTCCAGGTTGGTCAGGACGTTCCAGGCGTGGTGGTAGGTGTTCTGCACGACCATGTTGCTGGCCGGGGCGCCGGCGGCGATGCCGTCGAAGTCGTCGGGGTAGCGCTGGGCCTCCATGAGCGCCTCGCGCCCGCCGTCCGAGCAGCCGTCGAAGTAGGAGAAGCGCGGCGCGTGCCCGTAGAACTGCGTGATCATCTCCTTCGCCACCAGCGAGGTCACGTGGACGCCGCGGTAGGAGAAGTCGAGCGCCGCCTGGGCGTCGGCGGCCCAGGAGCCGTCGTTGCCGCCCTGGTGGCCCATGTCGGTGGTGGCCGACGCGATGGTGCCGTCCTCCACGACCGTGCAGCCCTCGGTCTGCGTGTAGCTGATGTTCGAGCTGCCGCAGAGGCCGCCGCAGCCGGTCTGGAGGTAGCGCTGCGTCCAGCCCTCCAGCGGCAGCCGGACGACGATCGTGTCGGCCGGCGCGATCGTGCCGGTCACCTGGCAGTAGGGCGCGGTCTCGCCGTCGTCGACCACCTCGGTGGCGGTCACGGTGACGGGGGCGTCGGCCGCGTCGTCGAGGTCCATCGTCGCGACGTCGTCGCACGACATGACCGGCGCGAGCTCCGGCAGGACGAGCAGGCCGTCCTCGTCCACGACGACGGGCGTGGCGGGGCCGGAGCCGCCGTGGCCCCCTCCCGCCTGGGCGGTGCCGCCGGTGAGCACGAGGGCCCCGGCGACGAGGAGCGCGAGGGTCGCGCTCGTGAGGACGGCGACGGCCGAGCGCCGGCTGCCGTGATGACTGGTGTGCATGTGGTCTCCCCCTCGAGAGGACGGTGCGTGGTCCGCCGGGCAGGGTCGGGGGCGCCCGGCGCTGTGACGTTAACCACATTGCCAACAATGTGTCCACCAAGATCGTGAAGGATCTCGCCGCGTCGTCCTTCTGACCGTTTCTGGGCACAAATGCGCAGGTCAGAGCCCCTGTTCGAAGGCAGGAAGGCCCCGCCGACCGGGGGGCACGCCCGGTCGGCGGGGCCTGTCGCGCAGGTCCTGCGGGGCCCTACTGGCGCCCCACTCCGTACTGCAGCGCCACCTTGCGCGTGGCCTGGAACTCCTCGAGCGTCTCGCCGCGCATCGAGGCGTAGACCTGCGGGTTGGGGATGCCCAGGACGGCCGCCATCTTCTCGAGGACGAAGAAGGTGACCCCGCTGCGGACCATCTCGATCCAGCGACGCTCGCGGATGAGCGTCCGCTCCTCCTCGCTGAGCCCGTGCTCCTCGGCCAGGGCCTCGAAGTCCTCCAGGAACCGCCGCCGGTGCTCCGGCTCCACCAGGCGGTGGAGGAAGTCGTTGACGCGGTAGCCGGCCGCGCTCCGGGCGAGGGTGAACGGGTAGGTGCCGGCGAGGGCCTCCGCCCCCGCGAGCTCGCGACCGACGTGCTCGCGGTGGGCGGCCGCCAGCGCCTCGTCCGGTGCGTCGCCGAGGTCCTCCAGGACGACGGTGGCGATGTTGGTGACCGACGGGGCGTAGGTCATGGAGTGGACGAGGCGGACCTTCTCCGACAGCGCGCCGCGCATGATCAGCCACATCACCACCTCGGCGCCCTCCATGCCGCCGCGCTCGGCGTACTCGGCGATGCGCATCTCGACGAGCTTCTCCGGGTCCTCGACGATGAGCCGCAGGAACTCGGTGTCCCACTCCTCGTTGACGAACCCGGCCCGCTCGCCGTGCACCTGGTGGGAGAGGCCGCCGGTGCCGACCACGGCAACCCGGAGGTCCTCCGGGTAGCTCTCGACGGCCCGGCGCAGCGCCTTGCCGAGCTTCCAGCAGCGGCGCGCGTTCGGGATCGGCAGCTGGAGCACGCCCACCTGGAGCGGGACGATGGCGCCCGGCCAGGGCCCGTCCTCGTCGCCCATCATCGACAGCGGCGAGAGGCACCCGTGGTCGAGCGCCCGGCCGCGGAAGAACGACATGTCGAACTCGTCGGCCATGAGCGAGGCGCCGATGTGCCGGGCCAGGTCCGCGTGCCCCGTGGCGGGCGGGACGTCGCGCGGTCCGCCGCCCTCGTCGGCTGCCTCGTAGGTGTCGTCCACCCCCAGCGCGAACGCCGAGTAGTGGTCGAAGAAGAACGACGTGATGTGGTCGTTGTAGATCATGAACAGGACGTCGACGTCCTGCTCCTGCACCCAGCGGCGCACCTCCCCGAACCCCTCGAAGATGGGCGCCCAGGCGGGGTCGTCCTCCTTGTGGGCGTCCTTCGCGAAACCGATGGTCGGGGAGTGCGAGGCGCCGATGCCTCCGACGATGCGGGCCATGTCTTCTCTCCTCTGGCTGCGGGGTGCTCAGGCGGCCGGCGCGGAGCCGGCGGGGCTGGTCTGGGTGTTCTGGCTGTTCTCGCTGGTCGCGCGGTCGGGTCCGGGGTAGACGGTGCCGTCGAGGATCAGCCGGGCGGTGCGCAGGACGGACGTGGAGAGCACCTCTCCCGCCTCGCCCAGCCGCGCGTCGACGTCCAGGAAGCCGCTGGGGTGCTCGACGCGCACCGGCTCCCCGGCGGCCGGCGCCACCGCGACGTCCGCCGCGACGCTCCCGGGCAGGCGGACGGCGGCGGCGACCGTGGCCGCCCCCAGCACCCCGATGGCCTGGTGCACCCGCTCGGGGATGAAGCTGCGGGTGGTGAGGCTGCCGCCGCCCTTCGGGCCGGAGACGAGCACGATCTTGGGGACGGTGGTGGCGGCGAGGTCGGTGGAGAGCCCCATCGCCGCCGCGGCCTCGGCCCGCACGGCGTCCACGCGGGCGCGCAGCGCCGGGTCGGCCTCGAGGACGGCGGGCTCCTCCGTCCCGGCCAGGCCGAGGTCCGCGGCCCGGACCAGCACCGACGGCATCCCGTTGTCGATGCAGGTGGCCTCCAGGCCGGCGAGCACCTGCCGCGCGCGACCGGTCGGCAGAAGCGGGGTGGCCGAGGGCACCGCCACGATCTCGACGGGCGCGGCCGTGCCGGGCACGCCGGTGATCTCGGTGTCGCCGGCGAAGGTGACCACCCCGCCCGGGGTCTGCACCCGCAGGACGGCGAGCGCCCCGGTGTTGACCAGGCGCACGCGGACGTCGGTGACGCCGTCGGTGGCCGGCACCAGGCCGCGCAGGACGGCGAACGGGCCGACCGCGGCCAGCATGTTGCCGCAGGTCTGCGAGCCGGAGACCACCGCCGCGTCGACGACCACCTGGAGGAACAGGTAGTCCACGTCGGCCTCGTCGTCGGCCGAGGGCGAGACGACGGCGACCTTGCTGGTGAGCGGGTGCGCCCCGCCGAGGCCGTCGATCTGCCGGACGTCGGGGCTGCCCATCACGCGCAGCAGCAGCGCGTCCCGCTCGGCTGGCTCGGCGGGCAGGTCCGCGGCCAGGAAGACCCCGCCCTTGGAAGTGCCGCCGCGCATGAGCGCGCAGGGGATGCCGGCCACGTCAGCCGTCCGACCGGACCGCGTCGCGGTCGAGCTCGTCCCACCGGCGGTAGGAGACGCCGAGGTCGGCCAGGACGGCGCGCAGGCCGTACCGGTCCAGGCCCAGCTGGCCCTCGAGGAAGGCGGCGCGGGTGGCGGCCTCCTTGGCCTCCCGGGCCTCGCAGCCCAGCAACGCCTCGTCCACCCGACCGCGCGGCACCACGACCACGCCGTCGTCGTCCGCGACCACCACGTCGCCGGCCTCGACGACCTGGCCGGAGATCACGACGGGCAGGTTCACGTTGCCGGCGGTGGCCTTGACGCTGCCCTGCACCGAGACGTGCCGCGACCAGGCGCCGAAGCCCATCTCGCGCAGGGTGGCGGTGTCGCGCACGGCCGCGTCGCAGACCACCGCACGCGCACCGCGGTGCTGCAGGGCGGTGGCGAACAGGTCGCCGAACACGCCCCACGTGGACGGGCCGGCCATCGCGACGACGAGGACGTCGCCCTCGCCGCACTGCTCGACGGCCGCGTGGATCATCAGGTTGTCGCCGGGCCAGCAGAGGGCGGTGACGGCGCGACCGGCGACGGCCATCCCCTGCTGGATCGGGCGGAGGTCGGGGCCCAGGCTGCCGGTGCGACCCAGCGCCTCGTGCACCGTCGCGG
Source organism: Nocardioides sp. GY 10127 (assembly GCF_004919085.1). Taxonomy (GTDB): domain Bacteria; phylum Actinomycetota; class Actinomycetes; order Propionibacteriales; family Nocardioidaceae; genus Nocardioides. The sequence goes on from NZ_STGL01000005.1 coordinate 219,017, forward strand.
TGCCGTACCCCTCGAGCCGGCGGACCTTCGCGGGGTCGGGCCGCGGGACGTCGGTGACGACGAGCCTGCGCATCAGACGGCCTCGCCGTCCGGCCGGTAGCCCTTCTTGGCCTTCTGCACCAGCTCGTAGACGTGGTGGCGCAGCTCGGCGAACCGGGCCGTGGAGCGGGTCTCCAGCTGGTCGCGCACGTCCGGGAGGTCGACGGTGACGTCCTCCAGGATCACGGTCGGGCGGTTGGAGAGGACCAGGACGCGCTGGCCGAGGTAGACGGCCTCCTCGATGTCGTGCGTGACGAAGAGGACGGTGACGCCGAGGCGGTGCCACAGGGTGCGCACGAGGTCCTCGAGGTCGGCGCGGGTCTGGGCGTCGACGGCGGCGAACGGCTCGTCCATGAGCAGGACGCTGGGCTCGTAGGCGACGGCGCGGGCGATCGCCACGCGCTGCTGCATGCCGCCGGAGAGCTGCCAGGGATGGGCGTCGCCGCTGTCGGCCAGGCCCACCGCCTCGAGGGCGGCCTCCACCTTCTCGCGGCGCTCGGCCTTCTTCAGGCCCTTCTCCTTCAGCGGCAGCTCGACGTTCTGGCGGACCGTGAGCCACGGGAAGAGGCTGCGGCCGTACTCCTGGAAGACCACGGCCATGCCGGCCGGCGGTCCGGTCACGCGGGCGCCGTCGAGGACGACCTCGCCCGAGGTGAGCGGGAGCAGACCCGCGATGCCGCGCAGGAGCGTGGTCTTGCCGGCGCCCGAGGGCCCGACGATGCAGACGAGCTCGCCGCGGGCCACCGAGAACGTGAGGTCGCGGACGGCCTCGACCTGGCGACCGGCGCCCTCGTAGATCTTCTTGAGTGCGCGGACGTCCAGGGCGACGTCGCTGCTCGGGGTGCTCACGTGGTCTCCCGGGGTGGTGGAGGGACGGGTCCGGTCGGCGGGCGCCGTGCGCCGCGTCGTGGGGAAGAGGGACGTCATGTCAGGCTCCTCGGTCGGCCTGCCGCAGACCGCGGTACCAGGCGAGGCTGTAGTGCTCGACGACGCGGAACAGCACCGAGAGGGCGAACCCGATGAGGCCGAGCAGGATGATGCCGGTCCACATCTGCGGGACCGCGAACGCGCGTTGGAACTGGACGATGGAGGCGCCGAGGCCGCGGTTGGCCCCGAACAGCTCGCTGATCACCATGAGGATCACGCCGATCGACAGGGCCTGGCGGGCGCCGGCGGCGACCTGCGGGCTGGAGCCGCGCAGCACCACCTGGAACAGGTGGGTCCGGCGGCGGAGCCGGTAGGAGCGCGAGGTGTCGACGAGGACCTCGTCGAGGCCGCGGACGCCCTCGACGGCGTTGAGCAGGATCGGCCAGAGGCAGCCCAGCGCGATGGTGACGATCTTCGACGTCCACCCGGTGTAGCCGGCGAAGAGGGCGATGATCGGCACGAGGACCGGCGGCGGGATGGCGCGGAAGAACTCCAGCGTCGGCTCCAGGAAGGCCCGGAGCGTCGGGTTGAGGCCGATGGCGGAGCCGAGGGCGACGCCCGCGACGAGCGCGATCGAGTAGCCGATGGCCAGGCGCGCGAGGCTCGGGAGGACGTCGTTGACCAGCCGCTCGGCGTCCCACGTCTCGGGGAAGACCTCCACGATCCGCGAGAGCGGCGGCCAGAAGAAGCTGGTGCTGCCCGCGCTCGCGAACCACCACACCGCCACGAGGACGACGGGCAGGGCGAGGGCGAGGACGAGCTGGGTCAGTGCCTTGCGGACGGTCACGGGAGCTCCCGGCGGATCGAGGGGTGCCAGCGCAGGACGCGCCGCTCCACCTGGCGGGCGAGGACGTTGACGGCCACCCCGATGACGCCGACCACGACGACGAGCGCGTAGGTGGTGGCGACCGCGCCGGAGGACTGGGAGACGCCGATCCGCTGGCCCAGGCCCGGGACACCGATCACGAGCTCGGCGGTGATCTCGAGGATGAGCGCGACGGCGGCCGCCAGCCGGAAGCCGGTGACGACATAGGGCAGCGCCGTGGGCCAGACGACCTGACGCAGGACGGTCAGCCGGCTGAACCGGTAGGAGCGCGCGGTGTCGCGCACGACCGGGTCCACGTCGGCGACGCCGTAGAGGACCTGGACGAGGACCTGCCAGAACGAGGCGTAGACGACGAGGATCAGCGCCGACTGCGGCTGCGAGCCGTAGACGAGGACGACGAGCGGGATCAGCGCCACGGACGGGATCGGCCGGAGGAACTCCACGGTGGAGGCCGTCAGCGCCCGCAGCAGCGGCACGCTGCCGATGAGCACGCCGGCGGCGACCCCGGCGGCCATCGCGACCGCGAGGCCGATCGCCCAGCCGCGCAGGGTCTGGCCGAAGGCGGTCCAGAACTCCGGCTCGGTGACGAGGCGGCCCAGCGCCGCGCCGATGTCCGTCGAGCTGGGCAGGTACGTGGGGTCCGCGACGCCGAGCGCCGGGAGGATCTGGAGGACCACGACGACGCAGAGGAGGCCGAGGCCTCCCAGGGCGACGTCGCGGGTGCGTCCCGACAGCACCGGGCGTCTCGGGGACGCGACGGCACCGGCGGGAGCGGTGGTGGTGGCCACGATCAGGGGTTCCCTCTCGGGTCGCGGGCGGTGGGTCGGGCGGTGGGTCGGGCGGGACGCCGGGCGGGGCGGGCCCTGCCGAGGCAGGACCCGCCCGTCGGACGTGCGGGCCCCCCGGGGTCAGGGCAGGAGCGCGGAGACGTCCGGCGTCGAGTCGACGATCCCGTCGGTGACCATGAGGTCGGCCAGCGAGCTGACGGCGTCCGTCGGGACGTCCGACGACCAGCGCGGCAGGACGACGTTCGCCTGCACGTCGGCGTCCAGGTCGGTGTAGGTCGACAGGATGTCGCGCACCTCGTCGGGGTGGTCCGCGGCGTAGTCGAGCGACTTGTTCATGGCGCTGGTGAACGCCGCGACCGTGTCGGGGTCGGAGTCGGCGTAGTCCGCCGAGGTGAAGTACATGCCCACCTCGAGGTCGGGGTCGGCGGCCGCGTAGTTGGAGACCACCTGGGTGTCGCCGCCGCCCGTCGCGATGGTGAGGAAGGGCTCGACGAGCTGGCCGGCGTCCACGTCGCCGCTGGCCACCGCCGGGGCGATGTCCGGGAAGCCGAGCTCGACGTACTCGATGGTCGACGGGTCGCCGCCGGCGGCACGGACGGCCGCGTTGATGGTCACCGTGTTGATGTTGTTGAGCGTGTTGACGGCGATCTTCTTGCCGGCCAGGTCGGCCGGGGAGCTGATGTCGCTGCCCGCGGGCACCACGACGGCCCCGAAGTCGGCGCCCTCCTCGCCGGTGCTCTGCACGCCGGCGGTGACGGCCTTGAGGCTCAGGCCCTGGGAGCCGGCCAGCAGCAGCGAGACGGTGTTGGAGAAGCCGAACTGGTACTGGCCGCTCACGACGCCCGGCACGATCGCGGCGCCGCCGTCCGCGGTCTGGAGGTCGAGGTCCAGGCCCTCGTCGGAGAAGAAGCCCTGGTCGATGCCCAGGTAGATGGGGGCCACGTCGATGATCGGGATGATGCCGACGCTGACGGTGGTGGTGCCGTCAGCGGAGTCCGAGCCGTCGTCACTGCCACCGCAGGCCGCCAGGCCGAGCGGGAGCACCAGGGCTGCCGCGGCGAGCAGGCTGCGGCGGCGCAGACCGGCGTGGATGGGGTGCATGTCGTCTCCTCGTTGATGCGACGCGAGACCGCGACGGGCGCGGACGCCGGGGGTCGCTCCGGCGTGTGACGCACACTACACACGATTGTGAACAATCGGAAGAACAATCTTGGGGACAAAAAATCCGGCCCGCTGGAGCGGGCCGGATCGGGTGGAGCGGGGTGCCGACGGGGACGTCAGTCCGTCTGCTGGAGGGCGCGGATGACGCTGGCGACGTGCTCTCGGACGGCCGCCTCGGCGGCCGCCGGGTCCCCGGCGCAGACGGCCTCGATGATGGCGAGGTGCTCCGGGAGCGAGACCTGCGGGCGCCCCGGGCGCAGGGCCAGGCGGAACTGGTGCCGGACGTTGCGGGCCAGCAGCCTGCCCAGCACCTCCTCCGCGACGTCCTGGCGCCCCATCACGCGGATCTTGTCGTGCAGCCGCACGTTGAGGCCGGAGTAGACCATGATCTCGCCGCCGGCGACGGCGGCCTGCATGGCCGCCCCGATCTCTCGGAGCTCGGCCACGTCCTCGGGCGTCGCGTTCTGCGCGGCCTTGGCGCCGACGAGGCCCTCCACGACCATCCGCACCTCGGTGATCGCGACCGCCTCCTCGACGCTCACGACCCGGACGCGGGCGCCGCGGTTGGCGATCCGCTCGACGAGGCCCTCGTGCTCGAGCTGCTGGAGCGCGTTGCGCACCGCGCCCCGACTGGCCTGGTAGGACTCCGACAGGTCCGCCTCGACGAGCCGCTGCCCCGGCGCGAACTCGCCGGAGACGATGTCCTCCCGGATGCGGTCGGCGGTGGGCTCGGCGCCGACCTTGGGGGCCAGGGGTGCGGTGCTCGCGGCCATGGTGACTCCTTCTCGCCAGGACCGAACGACGGCTCCCGCCGCCGGCCCGCGATGTGTACTCTGCGCATCCTAACGATCGGCAGACAATTTTGTTCACAATCCACGGAGGTGCGGGATGACCCACGTTCTCCTCGTCGGCCTCGGCGAGGTCGGACGGGTGCTGACCGAGGATCTCACGTCCGCCGGGCACGCGGTGGCCGCGCACGACGTCGGTTTCCCCGACGCCGCGTCGCGGGCTTCGGCGAACGCCCGTGCCCTGAGCCTGCCGACCGACGTCGCCCTCGCCGAGCAGGTGCCGGCCGCCGACGTCGTGGTCTCGGCCGTCACCCCGTCGTCCTGCGTCGAGGTGGCCCGGGCCGTCGCCCCGCACCTGCGGGCCCGCACGTGGTTCCTGGACCTGAGCTCGGCCTCCCCGGGCCACAAGCGCGAGGCCGCGGGCCTCGTCGAGGACGCCGGCGGGCGCTACGTCGAGGTCGCGCTCATGTCGGCCGTCAGCCCTCGCCGGCTGGGCTCGCCGTTCCTGCTCGGCGGACCGCACGCGGAGGACGCCCTGGGCCTCGCCGCCGGCCTGGGGATGACCGGTGCGGGCCTCGCCGACGGGCCGCTCGGCACCGCCGCCGCCACGAAGCTGTGCAGGTCGGTGGTGGTGAAGGGGATGGAGGCGGTCTTCACCGAGGCCCTGCTCACCGCCCGTCGCCTGGGGGTCGAGGACGCCGTCCTCGCCTCGCTCACCAACATGCTGCCCGAGGGCGACTGGGAGGCGCTGGCGGGCTACTTCGTCGAGCGGTCGCTGCGCCACGGCACCCGCCGGTCCGAGGAGATGCGCGAGGCCGCCCACACCGTCGCCGGGGCCGGCCTCGAGCCCTGGATGTCCCGGGCCTGCGTCGAGCGCCAGGCCTGGGCCGGCGGGCGCGTCCCGGCCGAGCCGGGCGAGCCGCTCCTGGCCCTGCTGGACAGGGTCCTCACCGACGTCCCCGCACCCCCGTCCTCACCCCTGGAGGAGCACGCATGATCATCGACTGCCACGGCCACCACACCACCGCTCCCGCGGCCCACACCGCGTGGCGCACGGCCCAGCTCGAGGCGCACGCCGCCGGCCGCCCGGCGCCCGCGTACCCCACGATCAGCGACGACGAGCTGCGCGAGGGGATCGAGGGCGCCCAGCTGCGGCTCCAGCGCGAGCGCGGCGCCGACGTCACGATCTTCTCCCCGCGCGCCTCCGCCATGGGCCACCACGCGGGCGACCTGGCCACCAGCACCGCCTGGGCCCGCGCGTGCAACGACCTCGTCGCGCGCGTCGTGGAGCTGTACCCCGAGAACTTCGCCGCCGGGTGCCAGCTCCCCCAGGCGGCCGGCGAGCCGCTGGACGCCGCGATCGCCGAGCTGCGTCGTTGCGTGGAGGAGCTCGGCTTCGTCGGCCTCAACCTCAACCCCGACCCCAGCGGGGGTCACTACACCTCCCCGCCGCTGACCGACCCGTACTGGTTCGGCCTCTACGAGGTGATGTGCGAGCTCGACGTGCCCGCGATGGTGCACGTCTCGGCGTCCTGCAACCCGGCGTTCCACGCGACCGGCGGTCACTACCTGGCGGCGGACACCACCGCGTTCATGCAGCTGCTCGAGGGCGACCTGTTCTCACGCTTCCCGGACCTGCGGCTGGTGATCCCGCACGGAGGCGGCGCGGTGCCCTACCACTGGGGCCGCTACCGCGGCCTGGCCGACATGCTCGGGCGGCCGCCGCTCGACCAGCACCTCATGGGCAACGTCTTCTTCGACACCTGCGTCTACCACCAGCCCGGCATCGACCTGCTGCTCTCGGTCATCGACACCCCGAACGTGCTGTTCGGCTCCGAGATGGTCGGCGCGGTGCGCGGCATCGACCCGACGACCGGCTTCCACTTCGACGACACGAGGCGGTACGTGGACGCCGCGGACGTGACCCCGGCGCAGCGGGCGGCCGTGTACGAGGGCAACGCCCGGCGGGTCTACCCGCGGCTCGACGCACGGCTGGTCGCCCAGGGGCGCTGACCGGCGCTGACCGGCGCTGACCGGCGCTGACCGGTGCTGATCGGCGCCGATCGGCGGGCCGCGAGGAATCCTGCGCAGCGATTCTGTGCAAGTCCGGGCATTTGTCCGGCGCTCCTTGCCCCGGCGTTTCGGACTGTGCTCAGATCTGGCCACACCGGCCCGCGCCGCTGCACCCGAGTCGCCCCGAAGCCTCCTGTGACGGCCCCGCGGACCGCCACGCCGAGCCGTCCGCCGCGCCGCGCCCCACCGGGGCGGCGCCGGTGGCCCCTGCCGTCGACGCGTGGACCCCCGGGGTGCGAGACCCGCACCGGGATCCGGGACCAGCACCCACCCGTCCAGCCAGGAGTCTCGTCATGCCCTTGTCCCGCAGAGAGGCCGCGCGCTCGGTCGCGCTCGCCGTGGGGGCGACCGCCGCCCTCGGCGCCCTCGAAGCCCCGTCCACCGCTGCGTCCGCGGCCGCGAAGAAGCCGACGCCCAAGGCGGGCAAGTACGGGCCGCTGGTCCGCCACACCGGCCGCGGCCCGACCGGCTACCAGGTCACCTTCCGCTACCACGCCCCGTCGGCGACCCGCGTCCAGCTCAAGGGCGAGTGGTACTTCCAGGACCCGCTGAAGCTGTCGCCGCGCCTGTACTCCCCCGACCACGCGGTGGAGTCCGACGGGCTGGTGCCCGAGGACTGGTACGCCGGCTGCATCCCCATGTCCCACCCCAACTCCACCAACCCGTGGTGGCCGGTGGTCGACATGGTGAAGGGCCGCGACGGGACGTGGACGACGACCGTCCCGCTGCCCGGCGGCGTCTACACCTACGGCTTCTTCGTGGACGGCGACGCCGACTACGCCTCGACCACGGGCCAGCTGCCCGACCCCGCCAACCCCGCGTGGAACGTGCACAAGGGCGTCGTGGACGGGCGCGCCGTCGACCGCAGCCAGGTCTACGTGCCGTCCGACCCCGACTTCGACCCGGTCGACATGGCCTGGCAGGGGCCGACCACCGGGACGCCCGGCGCGCTGCGCTACGTCACCTACGACTCCCCGGACCACCTCGACCCGGTGGGCCAGAACTTCTTCGTCGTCTACACGCCGCCGGGCTACGACCGGAAGCGCTCCGAGCCCTACCCGACCTTCTACCTCAGCCACGGTGGCGGCGAGGACGAGATGGGCTGGACGACCCAGGGCAACATGCAGAACATCCTCGACAACCTCATCAACGAGGGCCTGATCGAGCCGATGCTCGTCGTCATGCCGAACGGCAACGGCTACGCGGCCTCCGACACCAACGAGGACTACCGGGTCGACCTGCGCGAGCGGGTCATCCCGTGGATGGAGGCGCACTACCACGTCTCCCCGGACCCGCTGCGGCGCGCGTTCTCCGGCCTCTCCGCGGGCGGCATGCGGACCGCCTACCTGCTCGTCGGGGACACCGACCTGTTCGGCTACTACGGGATCATGTCGGCGGGCCTGCCCCCGGGCACGGTGATCACCGACGAGATGGTGGCCGAGCTGGTCGACAAGCAGGTCTACGTGGGCTCCGGCTGGTCCGACCCGATCGATCCCGGGTTCACGCTGCCGACCACCGGCCGCGCCATCCACCGGGGTCCGTTCCGGGCCGTCCGCGACCTCACCGACGCCGGCGTGCACGTCACCTCGTGCTTCATCGACGGCACGCACGAGTGGCACGTGTGGCGGCTCATGCTGCGCGACTTCCTCACCCGGTGCGCGTTCCTGCCGCAGACCTCTGCTCCGGAGAGCTGGGGCGCCTGAGCGGCTGCACCTGCTTCATCTGCTTCACCCGCTTCACCCGCGTCCCGCCGGGACGTCATACGGAGGGACGTCCGTCCCCTCAGACGGATGACGTCCCGGCGGCCGCGGCCACCTCGACCAGCTCGCGGGCCAGGGGGGTGCAGCCGGATGTCGGCCAGACGGCCGTGAGGGGCCGCTCGGTGAGCAGTCCGGGGACCCGGACCTCGCCGAGCGCCCCCGTGGCCAGGTCGCCGGCCGCGGCCCGGGCCGAGACCACGCCGATCCCGCCCCCGGCGCGGGCGGTGGCGAGGATCGTGGCCGTCGAGCCGAGCGCGTCGGCGTGCGGCAGGGCCGGCGGCTCGCCGAGGAGCTGGGTCAGCGCCTGGAGGAACGTCTCCCGGGTGCCCGAGCCGGTCTCGCGCAGCAGCAGCGGCAGCCCCACGAGGTCGGCGCCGCTCACCTCCGCCCCCGCGGCGACCGGCCCGTCGTGGCCGACCACGAGGACGAGCCGGTCGTGGCCCACCACGGTGCGCTCCAGGCCGTCCGGCACGAGGGGCGACTCGACGAACCCGACATCCGCCTGCCCCGCCGCGACCTGGGCGGCGACGGCGCGGCTGTTCTCCACGGCGGCGACCACCTCGACGTCCGGGTGCCTGCGGCGGAGGGCGAGCAGCCACCCGGGGAGCAGGTACTCCGCGACCGTGAGCGACGCCGCCACCCGCACGCGCGCCTCGGCGTGACCGCGCAGGCTCTCGACGCCGTCGGTGAGCTCGCGGGCGGCGTTGACGACCGCCGTGGCCCAGGCGAGCACCGCCTCGCCGGCCGGCGTGAGGCTGCTGCCGCGGGAGGTCCGGTCGAGGACCTGGACGCCGAGCTGGCGCTCGAGCCGTGCCAGTCGGGTGCTGGCGCTCGGCTGGCTGAGCCCGTGCGCCGCCGCGGCACGGCTCACGCTGCCCAGCTCGGCCACCGAGAGGAGGAGGTCGAGCGAGACGAGGTCGGGCGTCCACGGGCGCAGCACGGGTCCAGCCTCTCAGGTGACGGGGTGGCGCGGCGGCTGCTGCGGCGTTCTGGTGGGTGGCACGCCGATGTGCCCCACGAGGGCTCCGCGCCACCCACCGGCACCGCCGCGTTCGGTCCTCGTCACCACGAGGACCCAACGCCTCCCAGCGTCCACCCTCCCTCGCAACCTCCCAGGTCAGAGCGCTGTCCCAGCAACCCTGCCGGCGTTCGGTCCTCGTCGGCACGAGGACCCAACGCCACCCGCCAGCCGACCCGCCACCATGCCCGCCAGCGGACCCGCCACCGTGCCCGACAGCCGGCCCGCAGCGTTCGGTCCTCGTCACCACGAGGACTCAGCGCCACGCACCGGCCCCGCCGCGTTGGGTCCTCGCCGCCACAAGGACCGAACGCCACCCAGCGTCCGCCCACCTACACAACTGCCCAGGTCAGCCGCCTGCCCCAGCCGACCCCGCCGCGTTCGGTCCTCGTCACTACGAGGACCGAACGCCACCCACCGACCCCGCCGCGTTCGGTCCTCGTGACCACGAGGACCGAACGCCCCACAGCCGCCCGCAGCCCACACCGGCCCCGCAGCCCTGCAGAGGACACACGACTCAGCTCACGAGCAGCACGAGCCCCAGGCTGGAGACGGTGACGACGAGCCACAGCACGAAGCCCATCGCGAGGGGGCGCCATCCGGCGCGGCGGAGTCCGGCGACGTCGGTGGAGAGACCGATCGCGGCGAGGGCGACGGTGATGAGGAAGACCGAGAGGTGGGCGAGGGCGGTCCGGGCGTCGTCCGGGATGCTCACGACGCTGCTCACGCCCGCCAGCACCAGGAAGCCGACGAAGAACCACGGGACGCGCGGCACCCGGCCAGCAGCCCCCACACCATCAGCCCCGACACCAGCCCCACCGCGCCGATCACGCCGACGCACCACCGCACCGAGGACCAGGACGATCGGGATGATCGACAGGGTCCGCACGAGCTTCACGACGACCGCCTGCGTGCCGGCCTCGTGCCCGTACGTCGAGCCGGCGGCGACCACCGAGGAGGTGTCGTTGACGGCGGTCCCGGCGAGGAGCGCGAACTGGTCCTGGCTGAGCCCGAGCAGGTGCCCGACCGGCGGCAGCAGCAGCACGGCCACCACGTTGAACAGGAAGATCGTGGAGAGGGCGTAGGCGACGGCGTGGCCGCGGGCGCGGACCACGGGGCTGACGGCGGCGATCGCGGAGGCCCCGCACACGGCGGTGCCGACGCCCACGAGGACGGCGAGGTCCGACTCCACCCGCAGCCACCGGGCCAGCAGCGCCGCGGTGGTCAGGCAGATCGCCAGCGTCCCGAGCATGACCGGCAGGCTGCTCAGCCCGACCGACGCCACCTCGCCCAGCGACATCTGGGTCCCGAGCACAACCACCGCCAGCTGCAGGACCGTCGACGCGCTGAAGGCCAGGCCCGGACGCAGCGCCTGCCGTCGTCCGAGCCGCCCGCTGAGCAGGACGCCGAGGACGATCGCGGCCACGGGGGCGCCGAGCACCGGCAGCGCCAGCCCGATCGGCGTGGCCACGGCGGCGACGGCCACCGCGACGGCGACGCCCGGCCACCGCCGGTCCCCTGGCACGCTCACCGCCGCGCGCGCAGCAGCCCCGCCGGGGCCTGGCTGCGCGGGGGCGGTGGCGGTCGGGGACAGCGGGGCGGTCGGAGCGGTCGGGGGCGTCACCCGTCCAGCGTGGCCGCACGGACGCACGGCCGGAACCCGCGACCTCGCTACCTCCGCCATAGTCGCTGTCTATGGCGGAGCGGCGGCGCCCGCACACGCAGCGCCGGTGTGAGAAGAACGACGCCTCCCCGCGTCCAGCGTGAAAGGTCGTGCCACCACCCGCAGGACCCCCCTCACGCCGGTGTGGACCGGGCTGCGCGCCTTTACCTCCGGTGCCACCATGCGCCGGTGAACCACCCTGAGAGCCCTGCCGAGACACCGGACCACGCCGAGGGCGGGCGAGGGGGACGAGTCCTCGCCCGCGTGCGCGCCCGCCTGCTCGGCGTCCGCGTCGGCCTCGGCCCGACCGTCGGGGCGCTGGTCCTGCTGTGGCTCTCGCTCACGCCGTCGCTGCTCCCGCTGGGCCCGGTGTTCCAGGGCCTCGTGTCGGCCGTCTGCGCGTTCCTCGGCTACGGCCTCGGCGCGCTGGTGGCCTGGCTGCTGGCGGGCTGGGAGCGCGCGTCCGCCCCCCGCACCCGGGCGCTGGCGTGGCGCTGGGTCGCCGGCGTCGGCACCGTCGGGACGCTCGTCGCGCTCGTGCTCGGGCACCGGTGGGACGACCAGGTCCGCGACGCCGTCGGCGTCGAGCGCGACGCGGTCTGGGACGACGTCCTCCAGGTGCTCGTCACGGCCGTCGTCCTGCTGCTGCTCGTGGCGATCGCCCGCGGCCTGCGCGCCGCCGGTTCCTGGACGTCGCGGCAGGTCGGCCGCGTGCTGCCGCGCCGGGTCTCGCTGGTGGTGGGCGGCCTCCTCGTCGCGTGGGTCGCCTCGAGCCTGGCCACGGGCGTGCTGGGCGGGGCGGTGGTCGACGCGCTCGACCAGACCTTCGCGGGCATCAACGACGACTACACCGACGACGTCGACGCCCCCACGAGCTCCGCCCTCTCCGGCAGCCCGGACTCGCTGGTGTCCTGGGCGGACCTGGGCCGCCAGGGCCGCGTCTTCGTCACCAACGCCCCCACCCCGGAACAGATCAGTGCCTTCACCGGCGAGGACGCCGTGCAGCCGGTGCGCGCCTACGTGGGCTCGACCGCGGGCAGCGGGGAGGCCGACCTGGCCGCCGAGGCCGACGAGGCCGTCGCCGAGCTCGAGCGGGCGGGCGGCTTCGACCGCGCTGTCCTCAACGTGGCCACCGGCACCGGGCGCGGCTGGGTCAACGAGAACTCCGTGCGTGCCCTGGAGCTGATGTGGGGCGGGGACACCGCCACGGTCAGCATCCAGTACTCCTACCTGCCCAGCTGGATGTCGTTCCTCGTCGACCAGCAGCGGGCGCAGGACGCCGGACGCCTGCTGTTCGACGCCGTGTACGCGCACTGGCTGGAGCTGCCGAAGAAGCAGCGCCCGCTCCTCGTGGTGAGCGGCGAGAGCCTCGGCTCGTTCGGCGGCGAGGCCGCGTTCAGCGGGTCCCAGGACCTCGCGAACCGCACCGACGGCGCCCTCTTCGTCGGGCCGACGGCGAACAACCGGCTGTGGAGCCGCTTCACCACCGAGCGGGACGCCGGCACGCCCGAGGTGCTGCCCACGTACGAGGGCGGGCAGACCGTCCGGTTCGCCGACCAGGACACGGACTGGGGGACCCTCGGCGAGTGGGACGGCACGCGCGTCGGCTACCTCCAGCACGCCAACGACCCGGTGACCTGGTGGGACTGGTCGCTGGCGACGGAGAAGCCCGACTGGCTCAGCGAGCCGCGCGGCCGGGACGTCTCGACGTCCCTGCACTGGCTGCCGGTCGTCACCATGCTCCAGGTCGCCGCCGACCAGATGGTCGCCAACGACGTGCCCGCCGGTCAGGGCCACCAGTTCGGCCAGGAGCCGGTGCGGGCGTGGGCGCAGATCCTCCCGCCGGACGGCTGGACGTCGGCCGACACCGAGCGGCTGGTCGACGCCGTCGCCGCCCTGGAGCCGGACATCCTCAGCTGACCCGCTCCGCGGGGGCAGCGTCGCCGGGACGAAGGACGCCCACCGCCCCAGGCCCGGCCTAGAGTCTGCCGACGCCCGGCCGGGCCCCCGACCGGGCGCCCGCCGTCCCCGCGGAGGTGGCAGATGCGTGTCCTGGTGGCCGGAGCCGGCCCGACCGGCCTCATGGTGGGCGCCTCGCTGGCGCGGCAGCGGCACGACGTCCTGCTCGTGGACCGCGACGCCGGGCCCGCACCCGACGGCTCCTGGACCCGCACCGGGGTGATGCAGTTCGAGCACACGCACGCGTTCCGGCCGCACGTGCGCGAGCTCCTCGCCGCCCGGTGGCCCGAGGCGGACGCCGCGTGGGAGGCGGCCGGCGCCGAGCCGGCCCCCCTCGAGATCCCCGGGGTCGGCACCGTCTCCACGGGCACGCGCTCGCAGCGCAGCACCTTCGAGCGCGCGCTGCACGAGACCGCGCGCACGCAGCCGGGGCTGACGCTGCGCCGCGCCCACGTCGACGGGCTCTGGAGCGAGGGCGGGCGGGTCGTGGGCCTGCGCGTCGAGGGCGAGGACGTCGCGGGCGACCTGGTCGTCGACGCCACCGGCCGGTCGGGCGGGCTGGCCCCCGAGCCGATCGACCACCCCGACGCGCTGCGCAGCGAGTGCGGCATCGCCTACGTCAACCGGCTCTACCGGCGGCGGCCGGGCACCGGGCCGGCGCCCCGCGTCGACGGCGTGGCCTGGGGGGCGATGCTCGACGGCTACATGGGGCTGGTCTTCCCGCACGAGCACGGCACGTTCTCCGTCCTGCTGATCCGCCGCACCGACGACGCCGCCCTGCGCGACCTGCGGCACGAGCCGGCGTTCGAGGCCGCCTGCGCCGCGGTCCCGGGTATCGCCGCGTGGACCGACCCGCGCGTCGCCGAGCCGCTCGGCCCGGTGCTGGTCGGCGGCGCGCTGCGCAACGTGTACCGCCCGCAGGCGGGGCTCCCCGGGCTGGTAGCGGTGGGCGACGCCGTCGCCACCACCACGCCGACCGCGGGCCGGGGCGTCGGGATGTGCGCGCTCCAGGTGGGGCACCTGCTCGACCTCCTGGACGCCGGCACCGACCCCGCCGAGGTCTGGGCCCCCTTCGAGCAGTGGGCCCTGACCGCGATGCGGCCGTGGGTGGTGGACCACGTCGAGTGCGACGACGACCTCGCCGAGCGCTGGGCCGGGGTCGACCTGGACGTCGAGGCGACCCTCGTCTCGAGCCGGATCTGCGACGCCGGCGCCCAGGACCCCCGCATCCTGCAGGGCGCGACGGGCTACCTGGGCATGCGGGCGCTCCCCGAGTCGCTGCGCGCGGTCGAGCCGCTCGCCCGCGACGTCTACCGCACCGGCTGGCGGCCGCTCCTCGACCCGGGCCCGTCGCACGACGACCTCGTCGGGATCGTCCAGCGGGCGCTGGTCGGCACCGCCTGAGCCGCCTACGGCAGCGCTCGGCGGATCTCGCGCAGCGGCTCGCCGGCGGCGTGGTGACGGCCCGCCTCCCGGGGAGGCGAAGAGCTCTGTCATGTCACTTTGTCCTTTATTAAAGGACAAAGTGCAGCCGAACCGAGGCGAGCGCCTGCGCACCGACGGAGCGCACACTCCCGGGAACGCAGAAGGGCCCGGTCCTGCTGGACCGGGCCCTTCCGAGTGCTGCGCGCCTGTAGGGATTCGAACCCCAAACCTTCTGATCCGTAGTCAGATGCTCTATCCGTTGAGCTACAGGCGCCCGCCGCACCGCTTGCGCCGTGCGACTGGTCAACGATAGCGCTCCCGACGCCCCAGACCGAAATCGCGCCCTCCGGCCCGGCCCCCAGGGCGCCTCGAGGGGTCGTCCAGCCGCGTCCCGGAGGCACCGCGCGACGTCCTGCACCCTCGACCCGCAGCCCCACGTCGTGAGAGCGTGACCGGGCAGGTTCCGGGCGCTCCCACACCCCGGTGCGGGCAGGTGACCAGGCACAACGCAACCGTTCTCGGCAATGTGAAGTGGGTCTCCACCTTGGGATCGATCTAATAGTCGGACGTCGATGTCCGCAGTATGGTCGCCTCATCCCGGACGGGGTCTCACGCAGACGCCGTCCGGGTCGTTCGTTCCCGCGCCGAGAGAGACGCGCGAGCCGGTCCGCGACCGGTGGGGCCCGAACGGACATCCCGGCACCCGCGAGAGGCGAGATCCAGGCACATGACGGCGATCCTCGAGACCGAGACCCACCACGACCAGGGCGCTACCCCGCTGGAGCTGGCGGCACCCACGACCCACCGCGGCATCCTCGACTTCGTCGCCCAGGTGGCGTCGCTGACGCAGCCCGACGAGATCCACTGGTGCACCGGCTCGGACGAGGAGTGGGCCGAGCTCACGGACTTCCTCGTCTCGACGGGCACGTTCACCCGACTGAACCCCGAGCGGATGCCGAACAGCTTCCACGCGGCGTCCGACCCGATCGACGTCGCCCGGGTGGAGGACCGCACCTACATCTGCTCGCTCGCCGAGCGCGACGCCGGCCCCACCAACAACTGGATGGCGCCGGCGGAGATGAAGCGGCGCATGCGCGGGCTCTACGAGGGCTCGATGCGCGGCCGCACGATGTACGTCATCCCGTTCGTCATGGGCCACCTGGACGCCGAGCGCCCGATGTTCGGCGTCGAGGTCACCGACTCCGCCTACGTCACCGTCTCGATGCGGGTCATGTCGCGGATGGGCACCGAGGTCCTGCGCCGGATGGAGGAGCTCGAGGCCGACTTCGTCCAGGCCGTCCACTCCGTCGGCCACCCCCTCGCCCCCGGCGAGCCGGACGTCGCCTGGCCCTGCAACGAGATCAAGTACATCTCCCAGTTCCCCGAGGAGCGCGCGATCTGGTCCTTCGGCTCGGGCTACGGCGGCAACGCGCTGCTCGGCAAGAAGTGCTACGCCCTGCGCATCGCCTCGGCCATGGCCCGCGACGAGGGCTGGCTGGCCGAGCACATGCTCATCCTCAAGCTCACCAGCCCCGCCGGCTCGGTGAAGTACGTGGCCGCGGCCTTCCCCAGCGCCTGCGGCAAGACCAACCTCGCCATGCTCGAGCCGACCATCCCCGGGTGGAAGGTCGAGACCCTCGGCGACGACATCGCCTGGATGCGCGTGGGCGAGGACGGCCGCCTCTGGGCCGTGAACCCCGAGAACGGCTTCTTCGGCGTCGCGCCGGGCACCAACTGGCACACCAACCCGAACGCGATGCGCACCATCGCCAAGGGCGGCTCGGTCTTCACCAACGTGGCCCTCACCGACGACGGCGACGTGTGGTGGGAGGGCCTGGAGAACCCGCCGGCCCACGCCACCTCCTGGAAGGGCGAGGAGTGGACGCCGGAGAGCGGGGAGCTCTCCAGCCACGCCAACAGCCGCTACTGCACGCCCATCCGGCAGTGCGACATCCTCGCCCCCGAGTTCGACGACCCGCGGGGGGTGCCGATCGACGCGATCCTCTTCGGCGGACGCCGCCGCACGACCGTCCCGCTGGTCTTCGAGTCCCGCGACTGGAACCACGGCACCTTCCTCGGCGCCACCCTCTCCTCGGAGACGACGGCGGCGGCCACCGGCGCCGTCGGCGTGGTGCGCCGCGACCCGATGGCCATGCTGCCCTTCATCGGCTACAACGCCGGCGACTACTTCGGCCACTGGGTCGACATGGGCAAGAGCGGCGACGCCGCCCGCATGCCGCGGATCTTCTACGTCAACTGGTTCCGCCGCGCCCGCCTCGAGGACGGCAGCGAGGGCGGCTTCCTCTGGCCCGGCTTCGGCGAGAACTCCCGCGTCCTCAAGTGGGTCGTGGAGCGCATCGACGGGGAGGCCGCCGCCGTCGAGACCCCGATCGGCCACGTGCCCACGCCGGAGTCGCTCGACACCGACGGGCTCGACATGACCGCCGCCGAGCTCGAGGCCGCCCTGGCCGTCGACGTCGACGAGTGGCGCGCGGAGCTCCCGGGCCTCACGGAGTGGTTCGAGGGCTTCGGGGACGACCTGCCGACCGTCCTGTGGAACGAGCTGGACTCGCTCCGCAGCCGCCTGGAGGGCTGAGCCGCCCGCCAGGCACCGCTGAGGCCCCCGACGAGCCTCCCCCCACCGCGACCCCGGTCGGCAACGGCGCCGACCGGGGTCGCGTGCATCCCGGGTCCTCCCGCCAGGTAGCGCTCCGTCCCGCCCCGTCCCACTCCGTCCCGCTCCGTCCCGCTCCGTCCCAGTCCGTCGGTCGACACGGTGTGCACGCGTGCGTGGACGCCTCGTGGGGTATCCGACGGCTGTGGAACGATGCGGGAGCACGACCGTGACGCACGGCCGTGGCGGGACTCGCAGGAGGGAGCGGCGGTGAACGGCTTCGGTCCGGAGCAGCGCGCGCTGTTCGAGAAGGCGGCGGTGCCGCTCTACGAGGACGTGCTGGCCGCCGGCGGGATGGCCGCGGACGACGTCCGCGTCGCCGAGGGGGCCGCCGAGCGCCCCGCCTTCGAGCTGCTCGTCGAGCTCGGTCTGCTCCAGCTCGACGAGGCGGGCGAGCGCTGGCGACCGGAGGACCCCTCCACCGTCCAGTCCCGCGTCGTCGCCCCCATGAACCAGGAGTCGACCCGCCTGCTGCAGGAGTCGACGGAGTGGGCCCGCGCGTTCACCGGGATCGGCCAGGCCTGGCGCCGCACCCCGCACGCGGAGGGCCCCGGGCCGTTCACCTACCTGCGCGACGGCGCGATCGGCCGCTTCCTCACCGGCCTGGTGGCCGACGCCGAGACCGAGATCCTCACCGCCCAGCCGCAGGCGGGCCGCGACGCGCAGACCCTCGCCGCGGCCGTGCTGCGCGACACCGCCGCCCTCGAGCGGGGCGTCTCGCTGCGCACGCTCTACCAGCACTCCGCCCGCCGCTCCGTGGTCACCGCGCAGTACGTGCAGGAGGTCTCGGCCCGCGGCGCGCAGGTGCGCACGCTGGACGAGTTCTTCAACCGGATGATCGTCGCCGACCGGCGCATCGCGGTGATCCCGGGCGCCGAGGACCTGCGGGTCGCGGTCGCGGTGCGCGAGCCGTCGGTGGTGGCCTACCTCGTGGACGTGTTCGAGCGCTCGTGGGAGCGCGGGCGGCCGTTCGCGAACAAGGAGACCGGCACCATGCGCACGATCGCCGGCGAGCAGCGGGCGATGACGATCCGGATGCTCATCGAGGGGCACGCCGACCCCGCGGCCGCCAAGCGGGTCGGGGTCAGCCCCCGGACGTACGCGGGCTACGTGGCCGACCTCAAGACCGAGTTCGAGGCCGAGACCCGGTTCCAGCTCGGCTGGACCATGGGCCGACTCGGTCTCACCGGCGGGGACGACGACCCGGACCCCGACGCCTCCGACCAGTGAGCCGCCCGGCCGCAGCAGCGCGGCCGGCGTCCCCCTGACGTCCTCGGGCGAAGGCGAGCTCGGACAAAAATGTGCTCAGGCGCCGGACGGACAGCCGGCGCCTGAGCGGGGGGTTGTTCCGGGGACCGGTCCACACCCGAGAGGGGGACCGGACTCCGGCACGTCTTCAGTTGGTCAGCGGGTCACTTCTTGACGGCGCAGTAGCCGCCGCAGCCCCAGCTGGTGTCCATGGCGTTGGCCGGCACGGCGAGCGCCGCGGTGAGCCCGAGGCCCAGCGTGGCGGTAGCAACGACGACACCGATCCTGCGAACGATCTTCATGAGCCTGTCCCTCTCCTCGGTCCCTCAGTGGTGGCACGAGTGTGGGCCGAGGGCGGCGAGGGGAGCGAGCGATCCGGTGCCTCATGTCTGTGCAGTGCACAAACCTGCAATCCCTGCCGCGACCTGCGATGACAGGCCCTCCCGGCAGGGCTGCCCTGCACACTAGGCGTCGCCGGGCGCGGACGGAAGACTTCGCCGGGATCGGCGCGTCCTGGAACAGGCGACCCCACGTCCGGCCTCGCGCGCGGGCCCGGGAAAGGCCAGAGCCCCCGGCGTGACGCCGGGGGCTCTGCACTGTGCGGAGGCGGAGGGATTTGAACCCTCGATGGGGTTGTAGCCCCAAACCCGCTTAGCAGGCGGGCGCCATAGACCTGACTAGGCGACGCCTCCTCGCGCAGCCGAGGTTACCGTCACATCGCTCCGGGCACCGAATCAGGTCCCCCTCGCACGGCGTGGCGGAGGCGGGTCGGCGGACGGGGCGGCAGGCGCGAGGGTCAGCGCCGGCCGAGCCGGGTGATCATCTCGGTCACGAAGAGCTCACGGTCGTAGGCCATCGCGGCGACCGGGATGCGGGTCTGGCGGCCGCCGGTGAGGTGCAGCCCGAGCACGGCCACACCCTGCGGGGTGGCGGTGGTGACCCGCTCGACCTCGCGCCAGGTCGCGGCCCGCACGCCGACGCCGCGCACGATCGCGACGCGGTAGCCCTCGGCGTCCACCTGGACCACCCAGGCGCGGCGCAGCAGCCACCAGGCGAACCCGGCCGCGGCCACGACACCGACGAGCGCCACGACGCCCGTGAGCAGGCCGGGCAGGCCCGTGAGCGCGACGAGGAGCTGCACGAGCAGCGTCACCACGGCCACCGCCACCAGCGCGACGCCGCTGAGCCGGACCGCGATCACCGGCGCGAGCCGGTACGTGTGCGGGGTGGGCGCGCCCGGGTCGGCGGGGGACGCTGCGGGGGACGACGGCGTGCTCACAGGCGCATGGTGCCGGACGCGCGCGGCCGGCTGCCAGCCGGGGGCGGCGGGCCGCCCCCGACCGACACCGGGGTGCGGTCGTAGGATGCCCGCAGTCCGCTGCCGGCGTCCGCGCCCCGGCGGTCTGGAGGGGTGCCGGAGTGGCCTATCGGAACCGCCTTGAAAGCGGTCGTGGGGAGACCCACCGCGGGTTCGAATCCCGCCTCCTCCGCCACCCTCAGCGCGCCCGCACCCGCAGGACGTCGGTCCCGGCGTCGTAGTGGCTGCGCCGGCCCACGGCCCGCAGCGAGCCCGTCGCGTCGGGCCGCAGCGCCATCCGGCAGGTCCCGCGCGAGGACGTGCGGCACTGCCGTCCGTCCACCGTGACCCGCACACCGGCCACCGGCACCCCGGCGTCGGTCGCCGTGAAGGTGACGCGCGTGCGCCGGTGGACGGTGAGCGTCGCCGGGTCCGCGACGAGGCTCAGCCCGGGGTAGACCTGCTGGTGGAGCAGGCGCTCGGTGTCGTTCGCGACCACGTCGGCGTAGCTCGCGGCGGCGTCGACGACCACGCCGTAGGTGCTGTCCAGCCCGTCGCGACGCAGCGTCCCGAGGACCACGGCGCGGCCGAAGCGCGTGCCGGCGGGGTTGCTCCTGGCCGCGCGCACCTCGTGGCCGGACGCCCAGGCGACCCAGAGCCGCCCGCGCGGGTCGACGGAGAGGGAGGCGTACCGGGCGTCGGCGCTGGACGGCACGCGGACCACGCCCGAGCGACCCACCCGCCACACCGCCAGGTACTCGCGGGTGGGGTAGCCCACCGGGTAGGCGACGAACACCGCCCCGTCGCTGCGGGCCACCAGCGGCGCCGGTCCGCTCATCTGGCTGGTGACGGCCGTGCCGCCCGAGGTCGTCGTGGAACGGGGGGCCTTGGCCGGGTCGTCGTCGACGTCGATCCGGCGCACGAAGACCCCGTTCGGGGCGCTGCCCCCGACGGTCCAGGACATCCAGGTCCGGTCGTCCCCCGGGACGACGGCGACCTCCGGGTCGTACCCGCAGCAGCCGTCGAGGGTCTCGGTGTCGTCCGCCGCGGCCGTCGCAGGGTCCGCCACCACCCCGGTGCGGAAGCTGACGGTCGCGCCGCCGACGGTCCACGCCGTCACGGGGGTCCCGTCGTCGAGGGCGGCGGCACCGAGCGTGGCACCCGTCGTGAGCGCCGTGGACAGGTAGGTCGACGACAGCGTCCACGTCGCCCCACCGTCGGACGACGAGCTCCGGTGGGTCTGACCCCCGCCGGAGACGCCGTCGGAGCTGCCCGAGCTGCGCTTGCCGGTGAAGGCCACCGTCAGCCCGCCGCTCCCGTCGGGCAGCAGCTGCGGGTCGCGGCCCAGGATGTACCAGCCGGACACGACGGCGCTGCGCGACAGGACCCGGCCCCGCGCCCCGAGCGCGACGTGGCGCAGCGAGTACGTCCCGTCGTCCTCCTGGCGGGTGTAGACGACGTGCAGGGTGCCGTCGTCGGTGCGCAGGAGCGAGGGCCGCCCGGTGTTCCCGATGGCCTGCGCGGACGAGCCGGTGACCGACGTCCACGTGCCGGGAGCCCCGGCGTCAGCGGCGGGGAGGGGGCCCAGGAGGGCCAGGCCGGGGAGCAGGACGAAGGCGAGGACCGAGGGGACGGCCGTGGTCAGGGCCGCGCGGAGGCGGCGGACGCCGGGGGGCGCGCAGGTTTCCCGGGACATGACCGCAATGTCGCGCCGGGACGCGGGGGCGGCGACGCGGTCTGGACCACGGTCCTCGTGGTCTGCGGCGATGCTCGTGCTGGCACCACCGCGCGGGGCCCGTGGGACCCCGACGGTCCGGATCAGACCAGGCTGAGCAGGAGGTCGCCCTCCTGGACGACGTCGCCCGGCGACACGGTGACGGACTTGACCGTCCCCGCGTGCTCGGAGATCACCGGGATCTCCATCTTCATCGACTCCAGGAGCACCACGGTGTCACCGACGGCGACCTTCTGGCCGACCTCGACGCTGATGCTCAGCACGTTGGCGACCATCTCGGCCAGGATCTCGTTCACGTTCTCGCGCGGCACCCGCTCACCGTAGCCGTTACCCGCGCGTACGGGTCGACCAGGGCGCCGCGGACGGGCGTCAGCGCAGGACCTGCGTGCGGCCCGGCTCGGGTCGGGCCGCGGCGGCCCGCTCCGCACGCCGGGACCCGCGCCCCCGCTGGCCCGTCACGGCGAGGTCGAGGCGGATGACGAGGAAGCCGATCAGCAGGCCCAGGAGGAGGCCGTAGAGCGTCGAGAGCCCGGCCTCGGAGAAGGACACCCGGGCGTGGACCAGCGCTGCCGAGACGGGGGCGGTGGCGGCGACGCCGAACGCGCACATCCACCAGCCCTGCCGGCGCCGGGCGCGCATGTGCACGCCCCACACGATGGCCGGGACGCCCAGGAGCGTCATCAGGGGCCGGGGGAAGGCCCCCAGGTGGAGGCGCGTCCAGCGGACGACGGAGAGCAGGTCGGAGACCACGGTGCCCGGCCCGTAGCGGCGCAGCGCCTCGGCGTAGGCGGTGCCCACGATGAGCATGAGCCCGGCCACGGCGACCGTCACCAGGCCACGCCGGCCGAGCCCGTGGAGGCCGGCCGCGAGGCCGTGCACGAGCAGCAGCGCGCCGACGGTCGAGAGGAAGAGGACGAGGTAGTCGAAGCGGACGACCTCGAGGCTCGGCCCCCAGCCGACCACGCCGAGGGAACCGATCGTGGCGATCGCCAGCGCGAGCACCGCCTCGCGCGCCGCCCCGCCGAAGCCGCGCGCCGGCACGGTGGCCATGACGCCGAGCAGGGCCGAGACGACGGCGGTGAGCACGGCGGCGCCGTCGGCCAGCAGCTGCTCGCCCGAGAGCGCGACCACCGTCCCGAGGACGGCGACCACGGTGCCGAGGACGACGGGCCGCCCACCGGTCCGGGCGGCCAGCGCCCAGGCGTAGGCCGTGGTGAGCACGACCGAGCCGGCCGTCGGCAGCCAGTCGGGCCCGATCGGGACGACCCCGGCCACCAGCGCGACCACCGAGGCCGCGACGAGGGCGAGGAAGCCCGCGAACGGCAGCCGGGAGTCGGAGACGCGGCGCCACCAGGACGCTGTGCCGGTGCCCGCGTCCGTGGTGGGCTGGTCGGCCGCGTCGGGGGCGTCGGGGGCGTCGGGGGCGTCGAGGGCGTCGAGGGCGGGGGCCGCGGGGGCGTCCTCGCCGATGACCTCAGGGGAGGGCCGGCCGGGCTGGGTGCCGGGCTGGGTGGCGGGCTGGGTGGCGGGCTGCGCGGGGATCGTCGTCGTGGCCGCGGCGGGTGCGGACGGCAGGGGCTCCAGCCGGGACGCGGGCTCCGGGACGGCCGGGGCCGGCGGGGCGGGCGGGGCGGGCGTGGGTGTCACTGCCGTCAGCGTGGTGGTCTGCGGGGCGCTCACCGGGGCCCCCGACGGGGCTGCCGACGGGGCGCTCGACGGGGCTGCCGCGTCGGCCGGCCGGGCCGCGCGGGTGCCGACGGCGCGCTCGCTCCGGCCGAGGCCGAAGCGGCGGGGCTTCTCGGCGCGGCGACGTGGGGCTGCTCGACGTGACACGACCGTCGAGGTTACAGCCGACGGTTGCTCAACGACGGGTTGAGGCGACGGGCCTCGGCCACCACCCCGGCGTCCAGGACCGCCCTCGCGACCCCCGGCCCCTCGTCGGCCTCGACGAGGACGTCGCCCAGGGGGTCCACGACCATCGAGTGGCCGGAGTAGCGCGGCGCGGGCTGGCCGCAGGCGAGGACGTAGACGGTGTTCTCGATCGCGCGGGCCCGGACGAGGGTGCGCCAGTGGTCGACCTTGCGCTCGCCGGCGACCCAGGCGGCGGGCACGACGAGGGCCTGCGCCCCGGCGTCCACGAGGCTCCGCGCGAGCTCGGGGAAGCGGAGGTCGTAGCAGGTCATGAGGCCGAGGCGGAAGCCGCCGAGGTCGACGACCGCGGGGCCCGCCTCCGCCGGCAGCGGCCCGGGCAGGAGCCGGTCGGACTCGCGGTAGCCGAAGGAGTCGTAGAGGTGCACCTTGCGGTACTCGGTGCTCGCGCCGCCGCGCACGAGCAGGGTGTTCCAGGGCCGCTCGGCGTCCGGGGAGCGCTCCAGCATGCCCGCGACGACGGTGGTGCCGTGCTCCTTGGCGACCCGCTCGAGCTCGGTGCCGAACGGCCCGTCGATCGGCTCGGCGAACGGCGAGACGTCCGAGCCGGCGGTGCCGAAGTCCCGCGCGAACACCTCGGGCAGGACGACGAGGTCGGCGTCGTCCGGCACGACCTGGGCCAGCCGCGCCCGGTTCTCGGCGGGGTCGAGGCCCGCGGGCTCCTGCACCAGGGCGACCGTGAGGCGCGCCGTCTGCTCGCTCATGGGTCCCAGGGTGCCAGGTGCACCTGTGGCCGCTCGCCCGGGTCGGCGGGGCGACTCGGTGGGTCGGGCTGGTCGATCAGGCGGCGTGCCGCGTGATCGGGGTGGATGCGGTGCATCTGACACACCGCATCCACCCCGATCACGCACCGTCGCCGGCACGCACGCGGCCGCGTGCAAGGCTGGGCGGGTGAGCACCCCGGGGAGTCCGTTCGCCGCGATCGTCCTGGCCGGCGGGCGGGGCGAGCGCCTGGGCGGGGCGGTCAAGGCCACCCTCCAGCAGGACGCCGGGGGCCCGACCCTGCTGGAGCGCGCCCTGGCCGCGGTGACCGGCGCGACGGCCGTGGTCGTGGTCGGTGACCCGGTGCCGCTCCCCGGGCACGAGGGGCCGCAGCCGCGCTGGGCCCGGGAGGACCCGCCGCTGGGCGGTCCGGCGGCCGCGCTGCTCGCGGGGGTGGACGCGCTGGCGCCGCGGCTCACCGAGGCGGGCGATCCGGCCACCGACACCACCGCCACCGGGACCGACACCACCGCGACCCGCGACACCCTCGACGGCTGGCTCGTCGTCCTCGCCGTGGACATGCCGCACCTCGACGCGGGCACGGTCGCCCGGCTGCTCACGGCGGCGGAGGTGGCCGCCGCACGGGGCTCCGGCGACGGCGCGCGGCTGCGCGACCCGGACGGTCGCCACCCGCTCGCCCTGGCCGTGTCGGCACGGCGGCTGGCCGACGTCCGCCCCGCCCCCGGGGAGGCCGACGGGCTGCCCCTGCGCCGCCTCCTCGCCCCGCTGGACCTCGCGGACGTGCCGACCGTCGGCGACGAGCACCGCGACGTCGACACCCCGGACGACCTGGCCGCGTGGCGCGCGCGCTGACCCGCACCCCGCACCGCCACCACCAGCACCCACCCGCGCCACCCACCGGACCAGCCAGAACCTGTGAGGTCGGCGACCCCGCTTGCGGGGCCGGGCCAGGACTCGCAGGCTGGTCCCGTGAACCTCCACGACTGGATCGACGAAGTCTGTGACGCCCTCGACCTCGAGGCCGAGATCGACGAGGGCCTGGTGCTGGACCTCGCACGCGTGGTCGCCCACAACGTGACCCGCCCCGCCGCCCCGCTCACCGCCTACCTGCTGGGCCTCGCCGTGGGCGCCAAGAGCCTCTCGGCGGACCCCGAGGCCGTCGAGGACCTCGCCGACCGGGTCTCCCGGCTCGCCGAGTCCTGGGACCGCCCCGCCCCGGCCGGCGTCGAGGACGCGCCCGAGGAGGAGGACGAGCTCGACGACGAGCTCGACGCCGACGAGGAGGAGTGACCGCACCGCGCACCGACGGGGCGGTGGCCCGGCTCGCGCCGCGGCCTACGGTGGTCGCATGCGTGCCGTGGTCGCCACCGAGCCCGGAGGTCCCGAGGTCCTCACCGTCACCGAGCTGCCCGACCCGGAGCCCGGCCCCGGCGAGGTCCTGCTCGACGTCGTCGCCGCGGGGCTGAACCGCGCCGACCTGCTCCAGCGCCAGGGCTTCTACCCGCCGCCGCCCGGGGCGTCCGAGATCATCGGGATGGAGGTCTCCGGTCGCGTCGCCGCCTTGGGCGAGGACGTCGGGGGGCTCGCTGTCGGCGACGAGGCCTGCGCCCTGCTGGCCGGTGGCGGGTACGCCTCGAAGGTCGTGGTCCCGGTCGGGCAGCTGATGCCCCTCCCGCCGGGCGTCGACCTGGTGACCGCCGCCGCGCTGCCCGAGGTCGCGGCCACGGTCTACTCCAACCTCGTGCTCACGGCGGGGATGCGCCAGGGCGACACCCTGCTCGTCCACGGCGGCGCCGGCGGGATCGGCTCGTTCGCGATCCAGCTCGCCGTCGCGAGCGGCGTCCGGGTCCTCACCACCGCCGGCTCGGCCGAGAAGCGCGCGTTCTGCCGCTCGCTGGGCGCCGACGTCGTCATCGACTACCGCGAGGAGGACTTCGTCGAGGTCGTCCGCGAGGCCACCGACGGCCGGGGCGTCGACGTCGTCCTCGACAACATGGGTGCGAAGTACCTCATGCGCAACGTCGAGGCCCTCGCCCTCGACGGCCGGCTCGTCGTCATCGGCCTCCAGGGCGGGACGCGGGCCGAGCTCGACCTCAACGCCCTGCTGCGCAAGCGGGCCGGCGTCATCGCCACCAACCTCCGCGGCCGCTCGGTCGCGGAGAAGTCGGAGATCTGCGCCGGGCTGCTGCGCGACGTGTGGCCGCTGCTGGGCACCGGGGCGATCAAGCCGGTCGTGGAGGGCACGTTCCCGCTCGAGCGGGCCGCCGACGCCCACCGGCTCATGACCGAGGGCAGCCACACGGGGAAGATCCTCCTCACGCTCTGAGGGGCGCGGGAACGGGAGCGGGCGCCGGGCCGGCACCGCGGCCCTCGCACGGACGGGCGAGGGCGCCCTCACGGCGTCCTCCTAGGCTGGAGCCATGAGCGAGCAGCAGCAGGGTCACCCGGCCGACGGCGAGCAGCAGGTCGTGATCGTCGGCCCCGACGGGCAGCCGATGGCCGCCGTCCCCGCCTCCGCGCTCGCGCACCTGGCCGGCGCCCCCGGCGAGGCCGGTGCCGTCGACGACGAGGACGCCGAGGGCGACGAGGGCCGCTCGCTCACCGAGCTCGTCGAGCAGCCGGCGAAGGTGATGCGGATCGGCACGATGATCCGCCAGCTCCTCGAGGAGGTGAAGGCGGCGCCCCTCGACGAGGCCAGCCGCCAGCGCCTCAAGGAGATCCACCAGGCCTCCGTCGCCGAGCTGGAGACGGGCCTGGCGCCCGAGCTCGTCGAGGAGCTCCAGCGGCTCTCGCTCCCCTTCACGGAGGACGCCGTGCCCTCCGAGGGCGAGCTCCGCATCGCGCAGGCCCAGCTCGTGGGCTGGCTCGAGGGGCTCTTCCACGGCATCCAGACCGCGATCTACGCCCAGCAGATGGCCGCGCGCGCCCAGATGGAGCACGGACGCCGCGGTCTGCCGGCCGGGCTCGGCCAGGGCGGCGTCACCGCGGCGCCCGGCGCCACGGGCGGTGCCCCCGACGACGACGGCGGTCACCGCAGCGGCGGCATGTACCTCTGACCGCCCGTCGGCCAGCCCGCCGGCCAGCCCGCAGAGCGGCCGCGGGCGTGGGCGTCAGCAGGCGTCAGTGCCGGACGAAGCGCCGCAGCAGGACCAGGCCGAGCACGCCGACGAGCGCCATCGCGGCGCCGGGGGCGGCGGTGCGCGCGAGGCTGCGCGGCTGCGTGACGGCCAGCGAGGTGAACTCGGCGGTCTCGGGCTCGGCCGCGACCGGCGGGTGGGGGTTGGGGAAGATCGACTCGATCCGGTCGGAGACCGCGGCGGTGAGCTTCGTCGTCCCGCTGTCACCGGTGGCGAAGAACGCCTCGCCGCTGCTGGTGACGAAGAACAGGTAGGTCTCGCCGCTGGTGAGCCGGCCGAGGTCGCAGCCGTGCTTGGTGCCCGCGTGGGTGCGCACCTCGACGACGCTGCTGTTGATCCGGCCCTCGCCCTTGTAGACGAGGTCGACCTGGACCTCCTGGGTCACCAGCGTGCCCTGCTTGTTCGTCAGCGGGCTGCTGGAGATCGCGGCCACCTCGCCGCTGAACACGGCGGTGGCCTGCCGCGCCTGCGTCGCGAACGACGGGTTCGTGCAGGTCGTGGTCGGCTTCTTGTCCGCCGCCGAGGCGGGCTGCACGGGCACGAGGACGGCGAGCGCGACGAGGAGCGCCGCCACGACGGGCGCGGCCGCGCGCAGCACGACGGCCCGGGCTGCGGGGAGCACGAAGGGCCCCGCGGTGGCGGGGCGACGGGGTCGCAGGCGGCTCAGCACCCCTCCAGGGTGTCAGGTGGGAGGTCGAAGACTCCAGCCAGCACCCGCGCGACGCCGTCCTCGGCGTGGTCCGGGGCGACGTGGTCGGCGACGGCCAGGACGCTCTCGTGGGCGCCCTCCATCGCGTAGGAGCGGCCGGCCCAGCGCAGCATCGGCAGGTCGTTGGGCATGTCCCCGAAGGCGATCACCTCCTCCGGCGCCACCCCCAGGTCGGCGCACAGGTCGGCCAGGGTGGTGGCCTTGGTGACGCCCGCCGCGCTGACCTCCAGGAGGGTGGTGGAGCTCGACCAGGTGATGGTGAGGCTGCCCCCGGTGGCGCGCTCGGCCAGGTCCCAGAACTCCTGCGGCCCCAGGTCCTCGTGCCGCGCCAGGAGCTTGAGGGGCGCGCTCGCGGGCTCGTCCGTGAGCAGGTCGGCCAGCGGGGCGCGGCGCGCCCCCTCCGGCAGCGGGAACCGCTCGACGAACGCGGGCTCGACGTCCAGCCCGGCCAGGGACTCCACCCCGAACGCCGTGCCGGGCACGGCCGCGCGCAGCGCCTCGCACCAGTCGCGGGCGTCGGCGGCGGTGATCCCCCGGGTGCGCACCGCCCGGTCGCGGGTGATGTCCCACAGCAGCGCGCCGTTCGACACGACCGCCAGGCCGTGGCTGCCGACGTGCTCGAACACCTCGCGCGCCCAGCGCAGGGGGCGGCCGGTGACGAAGACGACCGGCACGTCGCGGGCGTCCAGGGCCTCCAGGACGTGACGGGTCCGGTCGCTCACCAGACCGTCGGCGCCGCACAGGGTGCCGTCGAGGTCGGTCGCGACCAGCCGCGGCAGGTCGCTCACGCCGGGGCCCCCGGCCCAGAAGTCGGCCCAGAAGTCGGCCCGGGCAGCGGGCGGGCCATCACGAGCTCGCCCTCCTCGTTGGCGCCGCGCAGCAGGGTGAACCCGTTCTTGGCCAGGACGCGCAGCGACGCCGCGTTCTCCGGGCGCACCGACGCCCGCAGCCGCACCCCGAGCGCGTCGCAGGCGGTGAGCAGGCCGGCCAGCGCCTCCGAGGCGAAGCCGTAGCCGCGGGCCTCGGCGACGAGGCCGTAGCCGACCTCGGTCTCCGGCACCCCGTCGGCCTCGTGGGGCGAGGGCGGGCCGAAGCAGCCGATCGAGCCCAGCACGGTGACGCCGCGGACGATGCTGCGCGGCCCCCAGCCGTCGCCGTCGACCCACAGGGTCGAGGCGTCGAGGTCGTCGCGGCGCGGGAAGTCGGGGTGCCAGTCCCGGTGGCGTCGGCCCTCGCGCATCCCCGCGACGTCCGCGGCCGTCCACAGGGGCAGGGTCAGGCGCTCGGTGCGCAGCACCGGCGCGGGCGCGCTCAGAAGAACCGCCCGATCTCGGTCGCGGCGCCGTCCTGCGTCACCGGGTGCGTCACCGCGTCCGCGGCCGCGAGGACCTCGGGCACCGCCTGGCCCATCGCCACGCCGCGCCCGGCCCAGGCCAGCATCTCCAGGTCGTTGCGGCCGTCCCCGATCGCCAGGGCGTCGCTGGGGTCCACGCCCAGGTCGCGCGCCACCTCGTCGAGCCCGGAGGCCTTCGAGACGCCCACGGGGGCCAGGTCGAGCCAGGCCGTCCAGCCGACGACGTAGTCGGTGCCGTGCAGGCCCAGCCGCTGGCCGAGGTCGACGAAGTCCTGGGCGGTCGCCTCGGGGTCACGGATGATCACGCGGCTGACCGGCTCGGCGACGAGGTCGGCGACCGGGGTGATGTGCTGGGTCCCCGAGAGCTCGCCGTCGGGGAAAGGCGCGGAGACGCGGTAGCCGTCCCCGCGCTCCTCGACCGCCACCAGCGCCCGCGGGTGCTCGCGCAGGACGGCCGCGACGGCGTCCGCAGCCTCGAAGGTGTGCTCGTGGACGACCTCGAGCGGCGGGTAGCGGAAGACCACCGCGCCGTTGGAGGCCACGATCCACACCGGCTCGTCGGCGCCCAGGCCGAGCATGTCCGCCACCGGGAGCATGCCGTGCGGCGAGCGCCCGGAGGCGAGGACGACGTGGCACCCGGCGTCCAGCGCGCGCCGCACCGCGGCGCGCACCGGCTCGGTGACCTCGCCGTGCGTCTGGCCGGAGCCCTCGACCCACGAGAGGAGCGTGCCGTCGATGTCGAGCGCGACCAGCCGCGGCACCCAGCCGGGCGCCGGGTCGGGGCCGACCGGCGGCGGGGGCGTCGCCGCGACCGGGGACTCGCTCACGCCTGCTCGGCCGGGTGCACCGGGACGAGGACCTCGAGGCCCCCGAGGTAGGGCTGCAGCGCCTTCGGGACGCGGACGGAGCCGTCGGCCTGCTGGTGCTGCTCGAGCAGGGCGATGATCGGCCGGTTCACCGAGCACAGGGTGCCGTTGAGGGTGGCGATCGGGCCGGTGGCGGTGCCGCCGTCCTCCTTGGCGAAGCGGCCGCGGGTGTCGAGGCGACGGGTCTGGAAGTCGGTGCAGTTGGAGGTCGAGGTGACCTCGCGGTACCGCTCCTGGCTGGGGATCCACGCCTCGCAGTCGAACTTGCGGAAGGCGGAGAGGCCCAGGTCGCCCGCGGCCACGTCGATGACCCGGTAGGAGAGCTCGAGGGCGTCGAGGAACTGCCGCTCCCAGGCCAGCAGGCGCTCGTGCTCGGCCGGCGCCTCCTCCAGCGTGGTGTAGACGAACATCTCGACCTTGTCGAACCAGTGCACCCGGAAGATGCCGCGGGTGTCCTTGCCGTGCGAGCCGGCCTCCTTGCGGAAGCAGGGGCTCACCGCGGCGTACCGGAACGGCAGCTGCTCGGCGTCCAGGATCTCGTCGGAGTGGTAGGCCGCCATCGGCACCTCGGAGGTGCCGACGAGGTACATGTCCTGCCCCTCGATCGTGTAGACGTCGTCGGCGGCCTGGCCGAGGAAGCCGGTGCCCTCCATGGCGCGCGGCTTGACCAGCGACGGCGGGACGACCTCGGTGAAGCCGTTCTCGTGGGCCATGTCGAGCGCCATCGCGATGAGCGCGCGGTGCAGGCGGGCGCCGATGCCGGTGAAGAAGTAGAAGCGCGAGCCCGAGACCTTGGCGCCGCGCTCGAGGTCGATCGCGGCGTGCATGCGGCCCAGCTCGACGTGGTCGCGCGGGGCGAAGCCCTCGGCGGCGAAGTCACGGATCTCGCCGACGGTCTCCAGCAGGGCGAAGTCCTCCTCGCCGCCCGGCGGGGTCTGCTCGGCGGTGAGGTTGGGCATCGAGGACAGGCACTCGTTCCAGGTGTCCTCGGCCTCCTTCTGGGCGGCCTCGGCGGCCTTCACCTCGGCGGCCAGCGCCTTGGTGCGGGCCAGGAGCTCGGTCTTCTCCTCGCCCTTGGCCTGCGCCACGAGCTTGCCCATCGACTTCTGCTCGGCACGCTTGGCCTCGAACTCCGCGATCGCCGCGCGGCGCGCGGAGTCGGCGGCCAGGGAGCGGTCGACGACCTCGTCGGACAGCCCGCGCTTGGCGAGCGAGGCACGGACGCGGGCGGGGTCGTCGCGCAGGACGCGGGGGTCGATCATGCCCCGAGGCTAGCCGGACCGGCCGGTGTCGATCACCCCGGATTCCCCAGGCCGCCTCCCGTGTCGCGCACCGGGTCGTGCACCGGCTCGTGCCGGCGCCGTGCCCGCGTCGTGCGCGCGCACCGCCGGTGTCGCCTCCCCGCCGGGGCGGCGGGCTCGGCATACTCGGACCCGTGCCCGCTCCCCTGACCCCCCGGCAGCGCGTCCGCACCGGTGCCTGGGGCGTGGCCTGCTGGGTCGGCGTGGCCCTCGTCTGGCTCCTCGTGAGCGCCGGCTGGCCGCCCGCCACCTGGCTCGACCGGCTCGCCTCGCCCGGCGACGGGGGCGCCTGGGTCTCGCCCGGCAGCCCGCTGTGGGAGCCGCTCCTGCTGATCGAGGACGCGTTCGGCCCGGACGGCATCACCACCCTGGTCATCCTGCTGGCGATCGGCCTGCTGGCGTTCGGCCGCGGCCGCCTGGCCCTCGTCACGCTGGTGACCCCGCTGCTCGTGAGCGGCGCGACCACCCTCGTCAAGAACGGCGTGGGCCGCGACCGGCCCGCGTGGCAGGACGCCGACGGCTTCCTGGAGAGCTACTCCTTCCCCTCCGCCCACGCCTCGTCGACCGCCACCCTGCTCGGCCTGCTGTTCGTCCTCGTCCTGTTCGCGGTCCCCGCGCCCACGTGGCGCCGGCTCGCGCTCGGGGCGCTGGTGCTCGTCCAGGTGGTCGTCTGCCTCGACCGGGTGCTGCTGGGCCGCCACTACCCGACCGACACCGTCGCGGGCACGCTCCTCGGGGTCGGGTTCGTGCTCGTCGCGGTCGCGCTCTACCCGCCCACGGGCGCCGGCGAGCCCGCGCCCGCCCCGCGCCGGGGGCGCCGCGGACGCCGTCCGGAGCCGGAGGGGCGGCGGCTGGCCGTCGTCCTCAACCCCGTGAAGGTCTCGGACGTGGACGCGTTCCTCGACCAGGTGACGACCGTGGCACGGACCCACGGCTGGGCCGCGCCTCGCCTGTACCTGACGACGATCGAGGACCCGGGGCCCGGGATGACCCGCGCGGCGCTCGCCGACGGCGCCGAGCTCGTGCTCGTGTGCGGCGGCGACGGCACGGTGCGCGAGGTGTGCGCGACGCTCGCCGGCACCGGCGTGCCCGTCGGCATCGTCCCCGCGGGCACGGGCAACCTGCTCGCCCGCAACCTGGACATCCCGCTGTACCGACGCCCCGCGCTGGAGTGCGCGCTGGGCGGCGAGACCCGCGCGGTGGACCTCGTCGCCGTGCGCGGCGACGGCCTGGAGGAGACGCACTTCCTCGTCATGGCCGGCATGGGGCTGGACGCCGCGATCATGGAGAGCGTCAACGAGGAGTTCAAGGCGCGAGTCGGCTGGCTGGCCTACGTGGTCTCGGGCGTGAAGTCGATGATGTTCCCGACCATCCGCCTGGAGATCTCCGTCGACGGCGGGGAGTTCACCACGCACCGCGCCCGGATGGCGGTGGTCGGCAACGTCGGCTACCTGACCGCCGGCATGCCGCTGCTACCCGACGCCGCGATCGACGACGGGCTGCTGGACGTCGTCCTGCTCTACCCGCGGGGGCTGCTGAGCTGGGTGCCGCTGGCCGCGCGGGTGCTGCTGCGCCAGCGGCACACCGACGACCTGGTCAACCGGATGACCGGCCGCACCATCACGCTGCGCTCCCAGCACGAGGTGCCCCGCCAGCTCGACGGCGATCCGTGCGGCAAGGGCCGCGAGCTCGAGATGACCTGCCTGCCCGGCGAGCTGCTCGTCAGGGTGCCCGGGGAGAAGCCCTTCCCGCTCAACGTCGCCGCGGTGGTCAACTCGCGGCTCGCGGGCACCGCCGGACGCGAGTAGTCCCCGCCTCCCCCGAGGATCCGGGGAGAAGGGGGGACTGCTCGGGGCGGCTCAGTGCTGGCTGACGAAGTCCTTCTGCCGGACGAGCACGAGGACGACGAGGGCGGCGGCGGCCGCGCCGATTCCACCGATGAGCAGCACGTGGTTCAGCGCCTCGACCACGGCCTCGGTGCCGACCTGCGAGACCAGGTCGTAGGCCTGGGTGCCGGCCTCGTCCCCGCCGTTCTGGGCGGCGTAGGACTGCGCGGTCTCGGCCGCGACCTGCACCTGGCCCGACGACAGGGCGGCGGTGAGCCCGGTGAGCGCCGAGTCGGGCACCTGGCCGGAGAGCCCGTCGCGGGCGAGGGAGGCGACCTGGTTGCTGAAGATCGAGCCCAGCGCGGCGATGCCGGTGGCGACGCCGACCTGGCGGAACGTCGAGTTCACGCCCGAGGCCATGCCGGAGCGCTCCGGGGTGACGACGCCGACCGCGGTCGAGGCCAGCGGCGGGTTGACCAGGCCGATGCCGAGGCCGGCGACGACGAAGCCGGGGATGAGGTGGGTCCAGCTGGAGTCGGCGTCCAGCCCGCGCATGAGGAACAGCCCGACGGACACGAGGACGAAGCCGGGGAACAGCAGCCACTTGGCGGGGACGTGGGACGACAGCCGGCCGGCGACCACGGCCGAGACGAACGCGGCGGCGGAGAGGAACAGGAACCGGACGCCGGTGCCGACCGCGGAGTACCCGAGGACCGACTGCACGTAGATCACCAGGTAGGTGAGCAGCGAGAAGATCGTGGCCGAGATGCCGAACGCGGCGATCAGGCCGCCGACGAAGGTGGGCTTGCGCAGCAGGGTCAGGTCGAACATCGGGTGCTTCAGCACCGCCTGGCTGATCACGAAGACCACGAGCAGGACGGCGGAGACCGAGAGCGACACGAGGACGCGGGTCGCGCCCCAGCCGTCCTCGCCCGCCTCGATCAGGCCGAACACGAGCGCGGCCAGCGCGACCGAGAAGGTGACGAACCCGAA
Source organism: Nocardioides sp. GY 10127 (assembly GCF_004919085.1). Taxonomy (GTDB): domain Bacteria; phylum Actinomycetota; class Actinomycetes; order Propionibacteriales; family Nocardioidaceae; genus Nocardioides. Next base: position 253,236 of record NZ_STGL01000005.1, read on the forward strand.
CCAGTCGGGGCGGCCGGCGCGGGGGTTGCGGGACTCCTGGACCCGGCCGAGCGTCACCACGAGCGCGACGAGGCACAGCGGCACGTTGACCAGGAAGATCCAGCGCCACGAGAGACCGGTGGTGAGGACGCCGCCGAGGACCGGGCCGATCGCCACGGCCACGCCGGTGGTGGCGCCGAACGCGCCGAAGGCCACGCCGCGGTCCCGGCCGCGGAACGCGTTCGCGAGCAGCGCCAGCGCGGTGGCGAACATGGCGGCGCCGCCGATGCCCTGGAACGCGCGGGCGATGCAGAGGAACAGGACGTCCTGCGACAGGCCGCAGGCCAGCGAGCCCGCCGTGAACAGCACCAGGCCGATGGCGAAGACGAGGCGGCGGCCGTACAGGTCGGCCAGCGAGCCCGCGGTGAGCAGCAGCGCGGCCAGCGAGAGCGCGTAGGCGTCGATGACCCACTGGAGGTCGGAGAGCCCCGCGTCGAAGGCGAGCGCGATGTCCGGCAGAGCGACGTTCACGATCGTGATGTCGAGCAGGAGCATGAACACGCCGAGGCAGACCGCCGCCAGCGTCCACCACTTCTTCTCACCACCGGTGTGGTGGGTGGGCCGGGCGCCGTGGGCGCCGTGCGGCTCACCGTGGTGCGCGGCGTGCTGGCCCGCGTGCTCGTCTGCCGGCGGGGCGGCGGTGTCGTGGTCCGCGGATGACATGGGTGCTCCTGCTGGGTGGGGGTCGTTGCGGCGTGGGTGCCCGGGTCCGAGGTGGGCGGAGGCGACTCCGTCACGGGATGAATCATCACGCACTGAACTATCTGGGACGCTACGATACGCTCGGATCAGAGATCGTCAACGTCCGAACGAATGCGAGGGTGGTCACGTGGGGGTGGAGGACACCTCGCCCGACCCCGGTCGCCGGCTCCTCCCGGCCCTGGCCGCCATGCCCGGCCACCTGCTGTGGCGGGCGGCCGCGCGGGTGCAGCGGGTCCTGGCCGAGACCCTGCCCCCCACCGCCGACATCCACGCCTACGCGGCGCTCACCCTCCTGGGCGACGGGACCCCCCGCAGCCAGCAGCACCTGGCCGTCGAGGTGGGCACCAGCCGCACGACCCTGGGCAAGGTCGCCGCCCGGTTGGTGGAGGCGGGCCTCGTCGAGCGGGTCCGCAACCCCGAGGACCGGCGCAGCTACCTCCTCACCAGGACCCCCGCCGGCGCCGACACCGCCGCCGCGTGGGACGGCCCCGTCGCCGAGGTCGACCGCCGCGTGTCCGCCCCCTTCACCGAGGCCGAGAGCGCCGACCTGCGCGCGCTGCTCGTCCGCGTGCTCGACCTCGACGACACCGTGGCCCCGGTGCTGCGAGGCAACCTCGGCCTCCTGCTCGAGCGTGCCCACGCCGCGACGTCCCCGCAGTTCTCGGCGGGCCTCGCCCCGCTCGGCATCGAGCCCCGGCACTTCGGCGCGCTCCAGGTGCTGAGCAGCCTGGGGCCGCTCCCGCAGTCCTCTGTGGCCGGGTGGCTCGGGTTCAGCCCCGCCTCCGGGGTCGCCCTCACCGACGAGCTGGAGGAGCGAGGGCTGCTCGTCCGGCGCCGCAGCGAGAGCGACCGCCGCGTCCACGAGCTCCACCTCACCCCCGCCGCCGGCCCCGTGGTCGAGGGCGCCCGCACGCTCGCCGCCCGCGTCGTCCACGACCTCTTCGCGGAGCTGGACGACGCGGAGACCGCCCGCCTGGTCGGCTACCTGCGCCGCGTCGTCACCGACGCCTGAGCGTCCGCAGGCGCGGCGGCCGCGGCCCGGGGACGGGACGCTGCGGGGCGCTGTGACGCGTCAGACCCCACGTGGTGGAAGGCCGGGCTGGACGCGTCGGTTGGGCAGTGGTGGGCTCCGACCCGGCCGGTCGCGGCGACCCCGCGCCCGGCTCAAGACACCCAGCCACAGGAGGCAACGTGAGCGACAGCCAGCTCTTCACCCCGATCACCCTGCGGGGGACCGAGATCTCCAACCGCGCCTGGATGGCGCCGATGTGCCAGTACTCCGCCGACGTGGAGGGGCCGCTCGTCGGCGCCCCAAACGACTGGCACGTGGCGCACTACGGCGCCCGGGCCGTCGGCGGGCCCGGCGCGATCATCGTCGAGGCCACGGGCGTGCTGCCCGAGGGCCGGATCACGGGCTGGGACCTGGGGATCTGGGACGACGCGCAGCTGCCGGGCCACCGCCGGCTCACCGCCGCCATGGAGGCCCAGGGCGTCGTGCCGGGCATCCAGCTGGCGCACGCCGGCCGCAAGGCCAGCACCGCCCGTCCGTGGGACGGCGGCAGCGGGCTGACCGAGGGCCCCGGCGCCTGGCAGGTCGTCGCCCCGTCGGCCGTCGCCTTCACCGAGGGCTACCCCGAGCCGGTCGCCCTCGACGAGGCCGGGATCGCCCGGGTCGTCCAGGGCTTCGTGGACGCCGCGCGCCGGGCGCTCGAGGCGGGCTACCGACTCGTCGAGCTGCACGCGGCCCACGGGTACCTGCTGCACCAGTTCCTCTCGCCCGTCTCCAACCGGCGCACCGACGGCTACGGCGGGTCCCTGGACAACCGCATCCGGCTCGCCGTCGAGGTGGCGGAGGCAGTCCGCGCCGTCCTGCCGGACGACGTGCCGCTGCTCGCGCGGGTCTCCGCGACCGACTGGCTCGAGCCCGAGGGCTGGACGGCGGACGACACCGTCGTGCTCGCGAAGGCGCTGGGCGAGGTCGGCGTCGACGCGCTGCACGTCTCCACCGGCGGCAACGTCGCCACCGCCTCCATCCCGATCGGCCCCGGCTACCAGGTCCGGTTCGCCCGCAAGGTCCGCGAGGAGGCCGGCCTGCCCACCATCGCGGTCGGGATGATCACCGAGCCGCTCCAGGCCGAGCAGCTCCTCGCGGACGGCGCGGCCGACGTCGTCGCGCTGGCCCGCCCGCTCCTCGCCGACCCGATGTGGGTGCGCCGCGCCGCGGTCGCCCTCCGCGCCGACGCGCCGCTGCCCGAGCAGTACTCCCGGGCCGCCGCGCTGCTCTGAGCCGCGCCGCCGGTGACCGCCGGCGGCGCATGATGGTCCCGTGGACTGGACGACGGGCCTCATCGTCGCCGGCGTGCTCGCCGGCCTCTGGGCGGTCTCGGTGCTCGTGATGGTGCTGCTGGCCGACCGACTGCCGGACGGCCTGCTCAAGCAGGTCGCCGAGTTCCTGCCGGCCTGCGTCACCGCCGCCCGGCGGCTGCGCCGTCACCCCGACGTGCCGCGCCGGGCGAAGGTCGCGCTGGCGGTCGCCGTCGTGTGGGTGCTGAGCCCGATCGACCTGCTGCCCGAGTTCCTGCCCGTCATCGGCCCGCTGGACGACGTGGTGGCGGTCGTCCTGCTGCTGCGCTACGCCGCGCGGAGCATCCCCCGCCCCGTCCTGCTCGAGGCCTGGCCCAGCGACCCCGCGCTGCTCGAGCGGCTGCTGGGGAAGCAGCGGGGCTGAGCGGCGGTCTCGAGGCTCGTCGCCAGGGCTCCTCGCACCTCGACCACGGGCAGGGGTCAGGGGCGGGCGCCCCGCACGGCCTCGACCTCCTCGGGGGAGAGCTGCATGTCGCTGGCCCAGTCGGCCACCGGCTTGGCGTAGGTCCGGGCCTCCGAGCGCCCGTGGATCGAGGTGAGCACCACGCCGTTGCCCCCGTCGTCCAGGAGGGCCAGCGACCAGGAGAGGTGCCCGCCCATGTCCCCGAACGCGTCGTAGCGGACGACGGCGAGGTGTCGCAGCGCGTCGGCGTTCTCCGCCCGCAGCGCGCTGACCTCGGCGCGGAGCCCGGCGACGTCGGTGGGCAGCTCGGTACGGGGCTCGCGTCGACGCAGGGCCGCGGCGCGGGCCGTGCGCTGCGCGGCGACCACCGCCAGCACCAGCGCGAGCAGCGCCAGGAGGAGGGCCAGGACGGCCACGACGAGGATCAGCACGGACACCGCGGAGTCGGACACGGCGGCGAATCTAGACTGCCCTCGTGGCTGACGTGCGACGCATCGCCTATCAAGGGGAGCCCGGGGCGAACTCCCACATCGTGTGCGCGGAGCACTACCCCGACTTCGAGGCGGTGCCCTGCGCGTCCTTCGAGGACGTCTTCGCCGTCGTCGAGGGCGGGGACGCCGACCTCGCGATGATCCCGATCGACAACTCGCTGGCGGGCCGGGTGGCCGACATCCACCACTTCCTGCCGGCCTCGAGCCTGCACATCATCGCGGAGCACTTCCTGCGCATCCGGTTCGACCTGGTCGCCGTGCCGGGCGCGACGCTGGACTCGATCCGCACGGTCCACAGCCACGTCCACGCGCTCGGCCAGTGCCGCCGCGTGATCCGCGAGCTGGGCCTCGAGCCGGTCATCTCCGGCGACACCGCGGGCGCGGCCCGGGAGGTCTCCGAGGAGCGCGACCCGTCGATGGCGGCCATCTCCCCGCCCATGGCGGCGGAGCTCTACGGCCTGGACGTGCTGCGCAAGGACGTCGAGGACGAGGACCACAACACCACCCGCTTCGTGGTGCTGGCCCGCGAGCCCCAGCGCCCGCCGGTGGGGCAGGGGCCGGTGGTCACGAGCTTCATCTTCAACGTGAAGAACCTGCCCGCCGCGCTCTACAAGGCGCTCGGCGGCTTCGCCACCAACGGCGTGAACATGACCAAGCTCGAGAGCTACATGGTCAACGGCGAGTTCACCGCCACGCAGTTCCTCGCCGAGGTGGACGGGCACCCGGAGGAGCCGGGCCTGGCCCGCGCCCTGGAGGAGCTCACGTTCTTCACCACCGACATCAAGCTGCTGGGCGTCTACCCGGCGAGCCCGGCGCGCGCCGACGCGGCGCGCTGAGTCGCACCCCGGGGGGGTGCGGGACACCGCTCAGGGCATCCGTCGGTGCCCGCCCGGCACCATGCGCAGGTCGGGTGCCACGGCGCCGTCGGGGCCCCAGGGGTCGATGACGTCGGCGTAGGGGTCGCTCGGGGCGCCCGCACCGACCGTCGCGGCCGTGGCGGTGGCCGCCGGCGCCTCGGACCAGGTGCGGACCTCCGTCTCGACGTCGCGCGCGGTGCGTCCGCCGCCGACGCGCATGCCGTCGAAGGGCCGGGCCCCGCTGGCGTGCTGGCCGCGGCACTGCGCCAGCAGCTCGAGGATGGCCCGCTCGTGCGGCTCGCCGACCTCGTCGGGCTGCCACGAGGAGAGCAGGACGACCTGGAGCCAGTTGCGCAGCTCGGTCTCGGTGAGGACGGCGGAGTAGGAGAGCTCCGGCGTGGCCCAGAAGGTGAGCCGCTTCGAGGCGCGCTCGTAGACGAGGTGGCCGTCGCTGACCCGCCCCATCTCGACTGCTAGATCGACCTGCACAGCGTCCCCCCTGACGTGCCTGGCACCACAGTTGTACCGGATGTGTGACTGGTGTGACAGACCGCTGCCGGGAAAGGGGCGCACACCACACGTGCAAGGGCGTGCACCCGGAGGCCCCCGAGCGGCCCGGGCCGGGGCTCCGGCGCGGGTGCCGGGATACGGTGCGACGGTGTCCGACCCCCGCACCCTCGACCTCGGCTACGCCCGCCTCGACCTCGACCGGGCGACCCGGACCGGGGACCCCGAGGTCGTCCTGGGCGAGGGCAAGACCGCCGAGCACGTCACCGCGATCATGGCGCGGCTGCACGAGGCGCACCCCGACCGCGCGGTGCTCGCGACGCGGCTCGACGAGGCCGCCCGCGCCCACGTGGCCGCGCACCTGCCCGGCGTGGAGATCGACGACGAGGCCCGCTGCGCCACCCTGGGGCCGCTCCCGGCGGCCCGCGGCAACGTGACCGTCGTTGCCGCCGGCACCTCCGACGGCCCCGTCGCCGCCGAGGCGGCCCTCGTGGCCCGGGTCCACGGCGCCCACGTCGAGCGGATCACGGACGTCGGGGTGGCCGGGCTGCACCGCCTGCTCGCGGTCCGCGACCGGCTCGAGGAGGCCGACTGCCTGGTGGTCGTCGCCGGCATGGAGGGCGCCCTGCCCTCGGTGGTCGCCGGGCTGGTCGGCGTCCCGCTGGTGGCGGTGCCGACCTCCGTGGGCTACGGGGCCAACCTCGGCGGCATCGCCGCCCTGCTCGGCATGCTCAACTCCTGCGCCCCGGGCGTCACGGTGGTCAACATCGACAACGGCTACGGGGCCGGCGTGCACGCCGCACGCGTGGCCCGGCAGTCGGGCGGGCGGGCGTGAGCGCCGAGGCTCGCGGGGCCGGGCGGGACGTCTGGGTCGACGCCACCGCGGGCGCCAGCGGCGACATGCTCCTCGGCGCGCTCGTCGGCGCCGGGGTCCCCCTCGAGGTGATCGCCGAGGCGGTGGACGCCGTCGCCCCCGAGCCGGTCGGGCTCTCCGTCCAGCGCGTGGTCCGCTGCGGCCTCGCCGCGACCAAGGTGCACGTGGACGTCGCGGACTCCGCCCACCACCGCACCTGGCGCGACGTCCGGGCACTGCTCACCGGGGCCGACCTGGACGAGCCCGTCCGCCGCCGGGCGGTCGCCGTGTTCCACGGCCTGGCCGTCGCCGAGGCCGCCGTGCACGGCACCGACCCCGACGACGTCCACTTCCACGAGGTCGGCGCCCTGGACTCCATCGCGGACGTCGTCGGCGCCTGCGCCGGGCTGGCCCACCTGCTCGGCGCGGACGGCCGGCTCACCGTGTCGACCGTCGCGGTCGGCACCGGCCGGGTGCGCGCCGCGCACGGCTCGCTGCCCGTGCCGGTGCCCGCCGTGGCCGAGCTGCTGCGCGGCGTCCCCTCCTCCGCCGGGCCCAAGGGCAGCGAGGGCGAGCTCTGCACGCCCACCGGCGCCGCGCTCCTCAGGGTCCTGGCCGACGCGTTCGGGCCCCAGCCGTCCATGGTGGTGGCCGAGATCGGGCTCGGGGCGGGCGACCGGGACCCCTCCACCCACCCCAACGTCGTGCGCGTGCTCGCGGGCGAGCCGCGCACCGGCGACGGGTCCACGTCCCTCGACGTCGTCCTCGAGGCCAACGTCGACGACCTGGACCCGCGCGTGTGGCCCGCCGTCCTGGAGGCGCTCCTCGAGGAGGGCGCGTCGGACGCCTGGCTCACCCCCATCCTCATGAAGAAGGGGCGCCCCGCGCACACGCTGTCGGTGCTGTGCCGCGCGGAGCGGGCCGCCGAACTGCGGGTCGAGGTCTTCCGGCAGACCTCGACCATCGGGGTCCGCGAGCGCACGGTCCTCAAGCACGCCCTGCCCCGGGAGGTGCTGAGCGTGGTGGTCGGCGGCCAGGAGGTGCGGGTGAAGGTCTCCCGCCTGGGTGACCGCGCCGTCACGGCCCAGCCCGAGCACGAGGACGTCGCCGCGGCCGCGGCCGCGCTCGGTCGGCCGGTCCGCGACGTCCTGGCCGACGCGACCGCGCTGGCGCGGGCCCTCGTGGCACCCGACCCGGCCGCCGAGCACACGTACCGCTGAGACGCGCTGCGACCGCCACCCCGGCGGGGCCCCGCTCCCCCTAAGGTGGCCGCCATGACGTCGACGCCCGCCGAGAAGGCCCCGCACTACGCCGACTCCGAGGTCGGCCGGCTGCGGACGGTGATGCTGCACCGTCCCGGCGACGAGCTGCGCCGCCTCACCCCGCGCAACAACGACCGCCTGCTGTTCGACGGCGTGCCGTGGGTCGACCGGGCCCAGGAGGAGCACGACGCGTTCGCGGAGGCGCTGCGGGGCAAGGGCGTCGAGGTGCTCTACCTGACCGAGCTGCTCACCGAGACGCTCGCCGACGAGATCGCCCGCAACCACGCGATCAGCTCCGCGCTCTCCGGCCTGCACCTGGGCGACACGCTGCGCACCTACCTCTCCTCGTTCCTGCACGAGGCCTCGCCCGAGGAGCTCACCGCCTACCTCACCGCGGGCATCCGCAACGACGAGGTCCGCGGCGGGTTCGGGCTGGTGACCTCGCTGCTGGACCGCCACGACTTCCTCGTCGACCCGCTGCCCAACCTGCTCTTCACGCGCGACTCCAGCGTGTGGGTGCGCGACCGGGTGACGGTCACGTCCCTGGCGATGCCGGCCCGTGCGCGCGAGACGCAGCTGACCGAGCTCATCTACACCGAGCACCCGCGGTTCAAGGGCACCCGGAAGATCCACGGCTGGCACCAGGAGCACGTGGAGGGCGGCGACGTCCTGCTGCTCGCGCCGGGCGTGGTGGCGGTGGGCGTCGGCGAGCGGACGACCCCGGCCGGCGTCGAGCGCTTCGCGCGCCAGGTCTTCCACGCGGGCCTGGCCCACACCGTCCTCGCCGTGCCGATCGCCCAGGAGCGGGCGACCATGCACCTCGACACCATCTGCACCCTCGTCGACGTCGACAAGGTGGTCATGTACCCCAACGTCGCGCACACGCTCGAGGCGTGGACGGTCACGCTGGACGAGCAGGGCGAGGAGTCCGACCTCTCGCTCACCGTCACCGGCCCGCGCCCGTTCCTGGAGGCCGCCGCCACGGCCATGGGCATCGACCGGCTGCACCAGATCGACACGGGCCTCGACCCCGTCGAGGCCGAGCGCGAGCAGTGGGACGACGGCAACAACACCCTCGCCCTGGCCCCCCGGGTCGCGGTGGCCTACGAGCGCAACGACCAGACCAACGCCCGCCTCGAGGAGGCCGGCATCGAGGTCGTCCGCATCGCCGGCTCCGAGCTCGGCTCCGGCCGCGGTGGCCCGCGCTGCATGAGCTGCCCGATCTCGCGGGAGCCCCTGGCCTGAGCAGTCGCCGGCGTGACTCGGCCGCGCCGCCCTGCCACCTCCGGCCCACTCGGCAGTGGGGCCCACCCGGGCCCCACTGCCGAGTGCCGGTCACCCGGTGCCGGCCACCCGGTGCACGCCTCGCTGGGCAGGCCGAGCTGGGCAGGCCGAGCCGGGCGTGACCCAACCCCTCCTGGGCCGTTGTGATCCTTGACACGCTCACCGTCGACCCACAGGCTCGCCGTGGGGGCACCGTCAGCCAGGAGACCCACCGACGAGAGAGGACGCCGCCGTGGCCGACTCGTTCTTCAGCGCGTTCACCCCCCAGGAGATCGCTCGCATCAGCGCCGCCGGCACGAAGGTGAGCCTCCCTGAGGGCTGGGCACCGATCTCCGAGCGCACCGGCGCGGACAAGGCCTACGTGATCCTGGACGGGCAGGTGTCCGTGCGCCAGCACGGCACCGAGGTCGCCGTCCTGGGGCCCGGCGACATCATGGGCGAGGCGGCGATCCTCAACCACTCCCTGCGCACGGCCAGCATCGTGGCCCTGACCCGGCTCGAGCTCATCCACTTCACGCCGGAGGCGCTGCGCGGCCTCGCCGCCGACATGCCGTCGTTCGGCGCGGCTCTCGACCGGGTGGCGCGCGAGCGGTTCGGCGAGGTGCAGTCCGGGTGAGCACCGACCCCGCCGAGCCGGCGCCCGACCCGTCCGACGCCCCCGCCGCAGTCCCCGCCGCGGTCCCCGAGCCCGCTCGCGTCGCGCCGGAGGTGGACGTCCGCGAGCTGGTCGCCGCGCTGGCCCGGGTCGAGGAGCTGCTGCTGGGCGGGCCGCCGCGGCTGACCCGGGTCGAGGTCGCGGCGCGCGCCGGGGTGCCGATGGAGACGGGCGAGGAGCTGTGGCGGTCCCTGGGGTTCGCCACCACCGACGACGACCAGGTCGCGTTCACCGACGCCGACGTGGAGGCCCTGCGGATCACCGCGGAGCTCGAGGCGCTCGGCGTGCTCGACCCCGGCTCCCGCACCGCCCTCGTCCGCACCTGGGGCCGCTCGTTCGCCCGGCTCGCGGAGTGGCAGACCACGCTGCTGGCCCGGGTCGCGGTCTCCCAGGTCGACGAGCACCACGGCGACCCGGCGCTGCTGCTGCGCGCGATGGCCGACGAGGTGCTGCCCCGGGTGGAGAAGCTCCAGTCCTACGCCTGGCGCCGGCACCTCGCGGCGTCCGCCAGCCGTCGCCTCGCCTCCGGGCAGGAGGTCCCGCTGGACCCGGCGTCCGAGCCCGTCCTGCCCCTCGCCGTCTGCTTCTGCGACATCGTCGGGTTCACCTCCACCGCCCGTGGCCTGCGCGAGCCCGACCTCGTGGACTTCATCGAGACCTTCGAGGACGTCTGCGCGCGGGTGGCCCTGGACCACGGCGGCCGCATCGTCAAGGGCATCGGCGACGAGGTGCTGCTCGTCGCGGACTCGGCGGAGGACGCCGTCCGCCTCGCCCTCGCGCTGGTGGCACGCGGCGAGGACGAGGACGACCCGTTCCCCCGCGTCCGGGCGGGGATCGCCTACGGGGACGTGGTGGCGCGGCTCGGCGACGTGCTCGGACCGGTGGTGAACGTGGCCGCCAGGCTGACGTCGCTGGCCCGGCCCGGGACCGTGCTGGTCGACGACGGCGCCCACGAGGCGCTGACCGAGGTCGCAGGGCTGCGCGTCAAGCGCCTGCACCGCACGACGGTGAAGGGCTACCGCCGGCTCCAGCCGTGGCTGGTCCGCGAGGAGCCTCCCGGCGACGCCTGAACGGGCCCGCTCCCGGGAAAGGGTGCACCCGACCGCTGCTGACGGGGGACACAGCAACGGCCGGGTGCGAGCCCCACGGTACGGCGCTCGCGGGGTGCCCGCCAAACATCAGGCGCGGTTCCTCGAGGCAGGCGGGCCCCACGCCGCGGAATTCGGGACCAAAGTCCTATGGCGCCGGCCCGTCGGCGCGTGGAAGGCGTCGTCAGCGGATGGTGACCTGACGGCCGGCGAAGCCGTCGCGCGCGGAGCGCTCCTCGGCGGAGAGCTCGCGCCCGGCCTCGAGCTCCGCGACCGTCGAGGCCAGCAGCGCGTCGAACGCCGCGACCGGGGCCACGAGGGCGTCGGCCTCCGTGCCCAGCGGGAGGTCCCAGACCGGGGTGAGCAGGCCGTGGGCACGGAACATGCCGACGAAGCGGGCGTCGGGGACGAGCACGTCGTCGCCGCTGCGGTGCAGGACGGCCAGCGCGGAGAGCAGCACGTCCTCGGCCTCGGGTCGGGTCCAGCGCAGGAAGACGCGGTCGCCCATGTGCGTCCAGTAGGCGCTGTCGACGCCCTCGAGCCGGACGGTCGGGGCGGCGGCGCCGTTGGCCTGGTCGAGCGCGGCGGCCAGGGCGTCGCGGTCCTCGGCCGGGGCGTCGGCGATCCAGTAGTCGAAGCCCTCGTGGATCGTCACCTCGAGCGCGGTGTTCGTGACCAGGTCCTGCAGGCGGGGGGCGTCGGCGGCCGGGGCCTCCGTCAGGCCCACGAGCCCGCTCTCCCCGGCCTCGGCCTTCGCGAGGGCGGCGGTGAGCACCGCACCCAGGTCGCGCGAGGGGTCGCCGTAGGCGTGCTGCACCTGGAGGCCCAGCCACACGTCGCCGTTGTCGCGCACCAGCGCGGGGGCGGCACCCGGCAGGAGGGTGCACAGCAGGACCTCGCGGTCGCCGGCGTCCTTGACGCTCAGCGGGGCCGTGGCGGCCGGGACGAGCTCGCGCATGGCGATGACGTCGGTCTCCGAGGGCATGCCCTCGAACGGGCGGGCGACGAAGACGGGCGCGGGGCCGCCGGCGGCACCGTGGCACGCCTTGTAGCGGCGACCGGAGCCGCAGGGGCAGGGCTGACGCGGGTTGACGCCGTCGGCCGGGGCAGCGGCTGCGGGGCGGTTCTTGCGGGACTTCTTCGCCATGCGCGCGAACTTACCGCGAGCCCGCCCGACCGTCCGCCTCGACGGCGGGCCCTGACGCTGCCGCCCTGGTCAGGCTCCTGGCCAGGCTCCGGGTCAGGCTCCGGGTCACGCCCGTGCTCAGCCCGCCTCGGGTCGGTCGATCCCGTCGTCCGGCAGGGCGTCCACGAGCCCCCGCAGGTAGGCCGGCCGGTCGCTGATCACGGCCTTGACGCCGAGGTCGAGGCAGAGCTGGAGGTCCTCGGCGGTGTTGACGGTCCACACGTGCAGGTCGTGGCGGCCCTCCGCGAGGCGCCGGGCCAGGCGGGGGTGCTCACGGAGCAGCTCGACCCCGGGGCCGAGGATCCACCGGCCGCGGACGACGCGGCGCAGCATCGGCCACATCGCCGACCGCTCGATGAGCTGGACGACGGGCAGCTCCGGCGCCAGCCGCTCGATCCGCTGGATGGCCGTGTAGCTGAACGACATCACCCGCGCGGGGCTGTCGGCGCCCGTCCAGCCGAACTCGCCGAGCAGCTCGACGACCTTGCGCTCGACGAGGCCGCCGTAGCGGGTCGGGTGCTTGGTCTCGATGGCGATCTCGACGCGCCGGTCCTGGGCCGCGACCACCTCCAGCAGGCGCCGGAGGGTGAGGACGCGGTCGCGCTCGGGGTCGAGGTCCGGCCGCTCGTCGTCCAGCTCGGCCCACGGGTGCTTCCAGGACGCGAAGTCGAGCTCGGAGAGCTTCGCGAGGTCCATCGTGGAGACGACCCCGCCGTAGCCGGTGGTGCGCTTGGTGTTGCGGTCGTGGACGCAGACGAGGTGGCCGTCGGCGGTGAGCCGGACGTCGCACTCCAGACCGTCCGCACCCTCCTCGAGTGCCACGAGGTAGGCACCGAGCGTGTGCTCGGCGTGGTCGTGACTCGCGCCCCTGTGCGCCAGCACCTGCGGCCTCATGCGCGCCATTGTGCTCCTCACCCCGACGGGCGAGGAACGGGGTCCGGGTGCTCGTCCTGGCGCCGGTCCTGGGGCCGGTCCTGCGGCTCAGTCCTGCCCGCGCAGGTACCGGCCGAAGTGCGGCACCGTGAACGAGATCCGGCCGCGCTCGCCGGAGTAGATGAGGCCCTTCTTCATCAGGGCGTCGCGGGCCGGCGAGAGCGACTGTGGCTTCTTGCCGAGCACGGCGGCCACGTCGGACGTCGCGACGGACTCCACCGTCTCGACGGCCGGTCGGGCGCCGGTGTCGGGCTCGCCGGCGATGCCGGTGTCGCCGCCCGCGCCGGCCGCCGCGGCCAGCTCGGCCGCGGCGTCCGCCATGGCCCGCAGGTAGTCCCGCTCGGCGGGTGTGGCCCGCTCGTAGCGCGAGCCGAAGAACCCGACGGCGAGCTCGGCCTCGGCCTCGGGCGCGGCCACCGCGACGTCCTCGGCGGTGATGGGGCTGCGGGGGGCGAGGTCCCAGACGGTCTTGCCGTAGGCCTGGATGAAGTAGGGGTAGCCGCCGGTGGCGCGGTACATGGCGGCGAGGCCCTCGGGGGTGAACTCGGCGTCCTCCTCGGCGGCGGGCGCGGCGAGGGCGCGGTCGGCGGCGTCGCGGGTGAGCCGGTCGATCCGGGCGTAGCGGAAGAGCCGCTCGGAGTAGGACTTCGAGGCGCTGAGCACGGCCGGCAGGTGCGGGAGGCCGGCGCCCACGACGATGACCGGCAGCCCCTGCTGGCCGATCTCGTGCACCGCGGCGCACAGGGCCGAGACGTCCGCGGGGCCGAGGTCCTGCATCTCGTCGATGAAGACCGCGACGCCCTTGCCGACGTCGGCCGCGAGCCCGCCCACGTCGGTGAGCAGCTCGACGAGGTCGATCTCGATGTCGCCGGAGTCGGCGCGGCCGCGCGCCGCCGGCACCTCGATGCCGGGGCTCCACCGGTCGCGGAGCTTGGCGTCGGTGCCCGCGTCGCGCTCGACGAACGCGCGGACCACGGCGAGGACCGCGTCGGACTCGTCGGACGACGGGTGGCCGAGCTCGCGGATCGCCTGGTGCAGGGCGCTCGCCAGGGGACGGCGCAGCGTCTGCTCGGGGCGGGCCTCGAGCTTGCCGGTGCCCCAGCCGCGCCGGACCGCCGCGCCGCGCAGCGCGTTGAGCAGGACCGTCTTGCCGACACCGCGCAGGCCGGTGAGGACCATCGAGCGCTCCGGGCGTCCGCGCGCCACCCGCTCCAGGACGACGTCGAAGGACCGGAGCTCGCCGTCGCGGCCCGCCAGCTCGGGCGGACGCTGGCCGGCGCCGGGGGCGTAGGGGTTGAGGATCGGGTCCACGATCGGACCGTATCGGTCTCTCTAGCCCCGCTCGCAGATTTCGCTAGTCGACGGTAGGCGCGGCGTGGCGCGGCGGCCCCCGACGTCCTTCTTGCGCTGTTCCTGCCCCCTTCGGAGCGCCACCCGTGAGACGCGCGCAACACCGCCCGCCCCGCTGTGAAACTCGCGTTTCACACGCCCGCAACACGGGTTCCCTACGGTGCGTGTCATGAAGATCCTCGTCGTGGGCGCCGGTATCGGCGGGACCTCGGCAGCCATCGCGCTGCGCCGGCACGGTTTCGACGTGGAGGTGGTGGAGCAGGTCCGGGAGAACAAGCCGGTCGGCGCCGCGATCTCGCTGTGGTCCAACGGCGTGAAGTGCCTGAACTACCTCGGGCTGCACGAGGAGCTCGCCGCGCTCGGCGGGACGATGGACCACCTCGCCTACGCCGACGCCCTCACCGGTGAGACGCTCTGCGACTTCTCCCTCGCGCCGCTGCTGGAGGCCGCGGGCCAGCGCCACTACCCCGTCGCCCGGGCCGAGCTCCAGCTCATGCTCATGGAGGCGTTCGGGATCGACGAGATCGGCTTCGGCAAGCGCGTCGTCGGTCTCGAGCAGGACGACGCGGGCGTGACGGCCACCTTCGCCGACGGGTCGCAGACCACCGCCGACCTCGTGATCGCCGCCGACGGCTCCCGCTCGGCCACCCGCGACCACGTCCTCGGCCGCACCGTCGAGCGCACCTACTCCGGCTACACGAACATCAACGGGCTGGTCCGGGCCGACCCGGCCATCGCCGCGAGCGACCACTGGACCACCTGGGTCGGGGAGGACCAGCGCTGCGCCGTCATGCCGGTGGCCGGCGACCGGTTCTACTACTGGTTCGACCACGTCACGCCGTCCGGCAAGGACGTCCCCCGCGAGGCGGTCGTCGACGAGCTCCGTGCCGTCTTCGGCCACTGGGCCCCGCCCGTCCAGGCCCTCATCGACGCCATCGAGCCCGGCACCGCCAACCGCGTCGAGATCTGGGACCTCGACCCCATCGACACGTGGGTCCGCGGGCGGGTCGCGCTGCTCGGCGACGCCGCCCACTCCACCGCCCCCGACATCGGTCAGGGCGGCTGCTCGGCCCTCGAGGACTCCGTCGTCCTGTCCTGGATGCTCGCCACCCACCGCGACGACCCGCTCGAGGGGCTGCGGCGCTACGAGGCGGCGCGCACCGAGCGCGCCGGCGACCTCGTCCTGAAGGCGCGTAAGCGCTCCGCCGTCACCCACGGCCACGACCCCGAGGCCACTGCCGCGTGGTACCGCGAGCTCGCCGCTGAGGACGGCTCCGGGATCATCGCCGGCATCCTCGGCAACGTCGTCGGGGGTCCGTTCGGCTGAGGACTGGTGTCGTGGTGGCGGCTGTGTGGGCCGCGGGCGGCTGGGCTGTCGGCGGCTGGGCTGAGGCTGGCTGGGCTGCGGGCGGCCGGCCTGCGGGCGGCCGGCCTGCGGGCGGCTGAGTTGGGGCGGCTGAGTTGGGGCGGCCGGCCTGCGGGCGACTGGCCGGCGGGCGGGCCTGCGGGCCGCTGGGGTGCGGGCGGCTGGGGTGCGGCTAGCTGGGCTGCGGGCAGCTTCGTTCGGACTGTGCTCACCGGCATCGACCCGCGTTCGGAATGTGCTCGCGGGCGGCTGGGTTGCGTTCGGTCCTCGTGCCCACGAGGACCCAACGCCCACACCAGCCGGGCAGTACTCCGCTGACCTGCGCTGATGCACCCGCCCACCTGCGGGCTGCGGCGTTCGGTCCTCCTGGCTGACGAGTCCGGGCCTCACCCCACCCGGCCGCCAGCTCGCACCGGATCGCCCGCTCCACCAGCCGCACCCACCGGCGGTCGGCTTCGGTCCTCGTGTCCACGAGGACCCAACGCCCCCACCAGCCCGCAGCGTCCCCCTGACCTGCACCGGAGCACCCGCCACCGGCCGCCGTTTTGCTTCGGTCCTCGTGGACACGAGGACTCAACGCTGCCCAGCAGTCTGTCCGTTCGGTCCTCGTAGCCACGAGGACCGAACCCGAACGCCGGCCCCGCAGCACCCCGCTGACCTGCACCGATGCGCAGACCCACCGCCCCGGGAGGCCGTTCGGTCCTCGTGGGCACGAGGACCGAACGGTGCCGACTCAGTTGCCGACACCGCCGGCGGCGGACCAGCCCCAGCCAGCCCCAGACCAGCAGCAGACCAGCAGCAGTCACCCCACGGAGAACCGCACGGGGCGGCTCCACACGGACGCGGGCACGTTCGGTCCGCCGTACGCCCGGACGCGGACGCGGTACGCCCCGGGTTCCAGGTGCCGCAGGACGAGGCGGCGGCCGGTGAGGGTGCGGTCGGCGGCGGGCACGCGCCGGGAGATCCGGTACTGGTAGCGCCGGAGGGTGTGCCCCTGCAGGTCGGGTCGGGCCCACGTGACGACCGCCCGCCGACCCGTCACCGTCTTCTGCAGACCCCGCACCCGGTCGATGGGTCGCACGACCTCGACGGTCTGGGTGACGGCCGGGGACGAGCCCGCGGCGGAGTCCGCGGTCAGCTCGAAGGTGTGCTCACCCGGCTCCAGGCCGTCGATGCGCAGCCGCCAGTGCTGCCCGCGGGAGACGGTCCACACCCTCCCGGTGGTGGTGTCGCGAACGGTGTACCCGGTCACCACGGCGGTGGCGTGCCCGCTCGCTGTGGAGGTCCAGTGCAGCGTGGTCCGGTCGTGGCGGGGGAAGTCGTCGGCCCACAGGTCGAGCGCGGGATCGGGGGCCGCGGCGGTCACGTCGTCGAGGACGAGGTCCCAGCCCCCGTCACCGGGCACCGCGGAGGCCAGGTCGACGGTGGCCACGGACTCGTCGGGGAGGGTCGCGGTGGCCGTCCCCTCGGGCAACGTCCCCGCCTCCGGCGCCTCGTACTCGAACGCCCCACCGGTCGACCAGGCCTCCAGCGTGTAGACGGCCGTGGCCCAGCCCAGGGGGGCGTGGTACCACCCGCACTCCATGTCCTCGGTGGCCGTGGGGTGCTCGTCCACGAAGCCGGCCGAGGGGCCCGTCGCCGTCAGGTGGACGCCCTCGAGCGGCGTCCCCGCGCCGTCCAGCACCCGCACGACCTGCGGGTGCAGCGACGGCACGAGGACGTCGTGGAGGTCGCAGTCGATCCCGCCGGAGAACACCTCCGTGCGCATCGAGAGCGAGGACGTCGCGGCAGGAGTCACGACCGATCGGATCACGACGACCTCGTAGTCGCCGGCCCGCTCCTTGCGCCAGAACCGCCCGTCCTCGCCGGTGGTGCCCCTGGAGACGTACACGTAGTCCCAGAGCTCCACGTTCCCCGAGAACGGCTCGCCCGTCGTCTCGTCGACGATCCGCCCCACCACGGTCGAGTCGATCGCCCCCGCCCGAGCCGTCACCGGCGCCGACAGGCAGAGCGCCGTGGCCAGCACCAGGCCGACCCTGGTCAGGGCGTGGGCCCGGCCCCTCGTCGCACGAGGTAGCCGGCCCGGGAGCGTCGTCGATCCGTCAGGCATCCTGCGACGATACGCCTCGCGCGGCCTGGTGGGGCGAGCCTCATGCACGCCGCCCGGGCCCTAGAGTGAGGCCGTGCCCGAGCTGCCCGAGGTGGAGGCGCTGGCCCACGACCTGGCCGGCCGCCTGGACGGTCGCGCGATCGTGACGGTCCACGTCCCCCAGTTCTCCGCCCTCAAGACGTTCGACCCGCCGGTCAGCGCCCTGGAGGGCACGCTGGTTGACGGCGTCGGGCGGCACGGCAAGTTCCTGGACGTCGAGGCCTCCGGGCTGCACCTCGTGCTGCACCTGGCCCGGGCCGGGTGGGTGCGCTGGCGCGACGAGGTGCCGACGCTCCCGCCCAAGCCCAGCACCAAGTCGACCCTGGCGGTCCGCCTCGTCCTCGACGACGGCAGCGGGCTCGACGTCACCGAGGCCGGCACCCGCAAGTCGCTCGCCCTCTACGTCGTCCGGGATCCACAGGACGTGCCGGGCATCGCCTCCCTCGGACCCGACCCGCTCACGGACGACTTCACCCGCGAGCGCCTCGCCGAGATCCTCACCGCCGAGGGGCGCAAGCAGCTCAAGGGCGTGCTGCGCCACCAGGGCACCATCGCCGGCATCGGCAACGCCTACTCCGACGAGATCCTGCACGCGGCACGCATGTCGCCGTTCAAGCCGGCGAACAGCCTCACCGACGACGAGCTGACCACGCTCTTCGACGCCCTGCGCAGCACCCTCGGCGACGCCGTCGCGCGCTCCTCGGGCACGGCCGCCTCCGAGCTGAAGAGCGAGAAGAAGACGAACATGGCCGTCCACGGCAGGACGGGGCAGCCCTGCCCGGTCTGCGGCGACCCCGTCCTCGAGGTCTCCTTCGCCGACTCCAGCCTCCAGTACTGCGCCACCTGCCAGACGGGCGGCAAGCCGCTGGCCGACCGGCGGATGTCCCGGCTGCTGAAGTAGCCGGCACGGCAGAACGCTGCACCGGCGCTGCCCAGGCGCTGCCGGTCCGGTCGTCACCCGTCCGCTCGGCGCCCGGCCGCTAGGGTCGAGGAGTCAGCCCGAGGTGTCCGCCGCGACCCACGTGGACCCGCACGACCGACCCCGCCGGAGTACCCCTGTGATCCCCACCGTCAGCATCGATGGCCTCCCCGACCCGCTGCCCGAGGACCTGACGGTCCTGGACGTCCGCGAGTTCTCCGAGTGGGAGGCCGGGCACGCCCCCGGCGCCCTGCACATCCCGCTGGGCGTCCTGCCCGTGCGCCTGCAGGACCTCCCCGAGGGCCGGATGCTCGTCGTCTGCAAGGTCGGCGGCCGGTCGGCCCAGGCCACCATGTACCTGGGTCAGCAGGGCTACGACGTCGTCAACCTCGAGGGCGGCATGGAGGACTGGGCCGGCGCCGGTCGTCCCCTCGTCACCGACAGCGGCGACTCGCCCTTCGTGGCCTGACCCCGCGGCCGGCCCGCAGGACCGCCCACAGGAGCGCCGGCGCGCGTCAGCTGCTCGCCGACGCGCTCGCGGAGGCCGACGCGGTCGAGTCGTCCTCGCACGTCGTGAGCAGGTAGGACAGGAACGCCGCGAGCGCGCGGGTCTGCTTGGCGGTGCCCTCCTCGAGGGAGTCCAGCGCCTCGTCGACGCCACCGGAGTCGGACGCGTCCGCGAGCGCGTTCACGAGCAGCACGTACCCGCGGCGGGCCGCGTCGGTCATGTCGTCGGGCGTGCCGACGTCCATCGCCTCCGAGGCCCACTCCGAGGTGTCCACGTCCAGCTCCTTCTTGCCGCCGGTGAGGTCGAGGTCGGCCCAGGTCGAGCAGAAGTCGCTGGTGGAGGCGTGGTCAGAGGAGCCGGCCGCGCCGTCGGTGTCCGAGCCGCAGCCGGCCACCAGCCCGCCCACCGCCAGGCCCAGCACGAGGGCCGGGGCCGCCAGCGCGAGACGTCCGCGCGCACGGGGGGAGGAAGGGGTGGGACGACGCACGGGCGCTCCTGTCAGGGCGGGCAACGGGTGTTCAGGACCGCGTCCGGGGCGGGCCGCAGCGGTCGTCCACGGTAGCCGCCGCACCTGGCCGCGAGCCCTCGGGACCCCGTGAGCCCCCGCTCAGCGCCCGTCGTCCAGCGCGGCGGGCAGCGGCAGGGCGAGGGCCCCGGGCAGCCGGTCCAGGTAGTCGGCGCGCGGTATCTCGACGATCCCCAGGCTGGCGAGGTGGTCGGTGCGCCACTGCACGTCGATCAGCCGGTCCTCGGCGTGCTCGTCGGAGAGCAGCTCGACGAGCCGCATCAGCGCCACCTTGGAGGCGTCGGTCGCGGTGTGGAACATCGACTCCCCCGCGAAGAGCCCCCCGATCGCCAGGCCGTAGAGCCCACCGACCAGCTCGCCGTCCCGCCACGTCTCCACGGAGTGGGCCCAGCCCAACTCGTGCAGGCGCGTGTAGGCGCCGACGATGTCCTCGTCGATCCAGCCGTGCGGGCGCGAGGGGTCGCCGCACGCGCGCACGACCTGCTCGAAGGCGGTGTCCACGCGGGTCTCGAAGGTGCGCGCCGAGCGCCGCAGCGAGCGGGACGCCCGGAAGCCGGCCAGCGGGAGGACGCCGCGCTGGACCGGGCAGAACCAGTACATCGGGTCGCCGGGCGAGCCGGACGGCATGGGGAAGAGGCCGCTGCGGTAGGCGAGCAGCAGGGTGGCCGGCTCCAGGTCGGCGCCGATCCCCACCAGGTCGTCGAGCGCGTCGAAGCGCCTGCGGTCCGGGAAGGACCAGCTCGTCGGCGGGGGAAGGAGCGGCACGGGTCGAACGTAGACCCTCCCCCCGGGCATGGTCCCCGCCCTCCCGGTTGGGCAGGATCGACCCATGAGCCGCAGCCGCACCCTCGCCGCCTCCGTGGGCAAACGACTGGCGCCCAAGGTCACCAGCGTGGCCCCGGGCCTGACCAGCACGTTCGTCCGGCAGGCGCTGGAGCGCGCGATCGCCGGGATCGGGCCCCTGCCCGGTGCCGCCGCGGCGGCGACCGCCGCGCTGGACCAGCACGGCGGCGACGTGGAGAAGGCGGTCCGCAAGGTCACCGAGGACCACGTCCGCTACGCGGGCGCCCAGGGCTTCGTCACCAACCTCGGCGGCCTGGTCACCTCCACGGTGCTCGTGCCGGCCAACATCTCCGGACTGGCGCTGGTGCAGACCCGGATGCTCGCGGTCATCGCGCACCTGCGGGGCTACGACCTCTCCGACCTGCGCACCAAGAACGCCGTCCTGGCCCTGCTCATCGGCGAGGAGCGCGTCGACCGGCTGGTGGAGGAGAAGGAGCTGCCGGGCCCGCCGATGGCGCTGGCCACCGCGCCGGCCACCGACCGGGTCTTCCACGAGCAGCTCGGCACCATGGTCGCCACCGAGCTCGTCACCCGCATGGTCGGCAAGCGCGCCGCCATCGTGGTCGGGCGCCGCGTGCCGTTCCTCGGCGGGGTCGTCGGCCTGGGCGCCGACGGCTACAGCACCTGGAAGGTCGGTCGCTACGCCGAGCGGGAGCTCCTCGCCCGGCGCCACTGAGCCCGACCCCACTGAGCCCGACGAAGATCAGGGCCGGGCCGAGAGGCCCGGAGACCGGGCAGGCTCAGCGCCGGCGCAGCACCCGCCGGTAGGCGGCGTGCACCTTGCGGCCGACGCGGGAGCGGCGGACGTAGCGCAGCGTCCGCTCCTTGAACCGACGGCCCGGCCGGTCGAGCGCGCGGTGCAGCTCGTGCCGGGTCTCCGCGAGCTCGCGGTGCAACCGCGCCTCCGACTCGCGCAGGCGCACCCCCTCCACCAGCAGCGCCGTGAGCGCCTCGACGGCGGCGGCGGACACCTGGCTCTCGCGGGGCGAGTCGGGGTCGGCCCACCGGGTCGGCGCCGGGCCGGGGTGCAGGTCGGCGAGGTCACCGACGACGTCGTAGCCACGGTCGGCGATCTCCGCCTCCCACGTGCCCCACAGCTCCACGGCCCACGGGTGGACGTCGGGCGGCAGGCTGAGCCGCGGGCTCCCGCTGCGGGCGGAGAGCGTGCGGTGGGCCAGGAGCTCGCGCACGAGCTCGCGGTAGTCCGGCGGCGGCACCACGCCGGTCGCGGCGAGGTTGATCCGCCGCACCAGCGCGGCCTCGGGCACGCCGAGCGAGGCGTTGGCCCGGTCGGCGGCGAGGTCGAGGTCGATGCCGTCCAGCTCGAAGGCCTCGGCGAAGCGCCGCCACAGCAGCCCCCGGTCGGCCCCCGGCGGCGGCACCGTCACGAGGTGGATGTTCTCCGGCGGCAGGTCCTGCCCCCAGCGCTCGAGGATGGCCGGGATCTCCTGGGCCGCCCAGAACCAGCTGGACACCCGGGTCGAGCGCTCCGCCGAGCGCAGGTCGGTGAGGAACGTGGCGTAGCTGAGCGTCGCCCGGTGCTTGATCGTCTCCTGCCACTCGGCGGGGATCTGCCGGGCGAGGTCGCGCACCGAGATGAGCACGTGGATGTCGGTGCCGTCGCCCTGGCCGAGGTCGGCGAGCGCGCGGGCGGCCTGGGTCCGGGTCGCCGTCGCGAGGATCTCGTGGCTGATGATCGAGGTGCCCTCGAACGCGCGGACCTGCGCGGCGAGCTGCTCCCAGCGTCCCACCGCCTCGGCCTCCAGGCCGCCCCACGGCAGGTCCATCAGGTCGAGCGCGGCGAGGAAGTGGGCGTCGAACCGGTCGGCCGGGTAGAGCACCCCCGCCGCCTCGAGGGCGGGGCGGGAGCGCCACAGCACGTCCTGGAGGTAGGACGTGCCGGTCTTCGGTGTCCCGACGTGGAGCAGGACGCGTGCGCTCACCGGGGGGTGCCTCCTTGCAGGCCGTGCGGGTGGTGCGGGTCGAGCGGGCGGTGCGGGTCGCTGTGCGGTGCCGTGGCCGACCCCGCGGCGGGTCCGGTCGCGCTGCGCTCGGTGCCCGTGAGCAGGCGCAGGGCCGTGGCCAGGACGCCGCCCTCGTCGGGCTCGGCGCTCTCCCGCCGCGCGAGGGCGACCGGGCCGGACACGAGACGCCCCGGACGGCCGTGGACAGGGTAGCGGGAGTCCGCCAGCTCCCTGCGCAGCCGCTGGGAGCGACGGTGCACCCAGCGGTGCAGCTCGGCCGGGACGCCGAGCGGCGGACCGGGCAGCCCGGCCACGCGCCCGAGGAAGACGGTGCGCATGAGGTGTCGGCCCCGCTCCTGCGGCACGCGCAGGGCGAGGGTGGCCGAGACGCGGCGGGCGAGCTCCACGGCGTCCGCCGGCACGGCCGGCGGGGCGTCCAGGCTGCGGACCCGCAGGAGACCGGGGAGCAGGGCGGGGTCGAGGACGACGTTCACGCCCCGCGTGTCCGGGTCGGAGACGCGCCCCGCGAGACCGGCGCGGAGGGCCGTGCGCGCGTGGGCGGTGCCCACGGGGTCGGCGCCGCGGGGCAGCAGGTCGCGCTCCGGGAGCTGGCGGACCCAGGCCTCCCAGCCGGTCAGCCGGCCGCGGCAGGCGAAGGCGCGGGCGGTCCAGGTGTCGGCGATCATGGTCGCCAGGTCGGCTCCGAGCACGAGCACGCCCGCGTCGGGGTGGCCGAGCCGGTGCCCGGCCGCGTGCACCTGGGTGCGGGCGGCGTCCACGAGCCAGGGGTCGCCGGCGACCGAGGGCCGCCGCCGGGCGAGGCGGCGCCGCGGCGGGGGCTGGACCGGCGACGCGTCGCGGCCGCCCCCGGCGGCCAGCACGTCCTCGGCCAGGAGGACGGAGGCCAGCCGGACGAGCTCGGGCCGGGGCAGCAGCGTGGGGTCGACCGGTGCCAGGCCCCAGCCGCGGTCGGGGACGACGCCGACGAGGTCGAGCTCCGGGCGGCCGCGACCGGGCGGCGAGGCCGCCAGCACCCGTTCGACCAGCGCCGGGTCGGGGCGGGCGGTCGGCCCGACGTCCGTGCGCGCCTGGAGGTTGAGGCGACGCACCAGCTCCAGGTGCTGGGCTCCGGGGAGCACGCGGGCGCCGGGCTCAGCGGTGCCGGACCAGGACGACCAGGCCGTGGTGCCGCCGTCGCGGAGGTGGGCGAGCCAGCCCCAGGCGCGCGCCTCGCCCGGGGAGGGCGGGCGCTCGGAGGGGCGCCCGGTCACCGGCGCGTCACGACCCGAGCCGCTTGACGAGGCGACCCGCCTTCGCGGCGGCGCTCTCGTGCGGGTCCTGGCGCTCGGCCGCGGTCTTCAGCGAGACCACGAGGGCGTCCAGGGCGGCGTCCAGGACGTCGGCGGCGTCGGCCTTGTCCGGGTTCTGCCACGGGCGCTCGTCCTCGTCCGTCGGCCAGATCGGGGTGAGCTCGGCGAGGTCGCCCACGACGTCCACGCCGGCGCCCTCGGCCCACTCGATCGCCCGCTCGGCCATCTCGTCGGCCCAGCCGCGGGCCTCGGGCGCCACGGTGACCTTCTGCATGTCCGAGCGCTGCGAGAGGTGCTGGTGGGCGAGGGTCTGCCGGACGAGGCGGCGGTAGTCGTCGTCCCCGAGCTCGCCCTTGAGGCGGCGGTTGAGCTTGCGCACGAGGGTGGTCTCGGCGGCGCCCATCGACTGGTTCGCGCGCTCCGACTCCTGCGGCCCGGCCGCCGGGTCGACGCCCATGGAGCGGCAGAAGCGGTTCCACAGCTCGTCGCGCGGGGCGCCCTTCTGCGGCACCGTCACCAGGTGGATGCGGGAGGGCTCGAGGTTGGCGCTCCAGCGGGTGAGGACGTCGGGCAGCGACTGCACCCGCCAGAACCACATCTCCGAGGGCGTCAGCCGCGTCTGCTCGAGCTTGGCGAGGTACTTGGTGTACGGCGTGCGGCCGCGGTGCTTGACGTGCTCCTGCCACTCGGCCGGGATCTGTCGGGCCAGGTCACGCGCGGTGTAGATGACGTGGACCTCGAGGTCGGCCAGGTCCTTCATCGCCCGCGCGACCTGCGGCGCCGAGGCGCCCGCGAGGATCTCGTGGCTGATCAGGACGTCGTCGTCGCCGCGCAGGGTGCGGCGCACCAGACCGTCCCACTCCCCGCCGGCGCGCTCGAGCATGCCGCCCCACGGACGCTGGATGAGGTCCAGCGCGGGCAGGAACATGTCGGAGCGCAGGCCGATCGGGTACCGGACGCCCGCCTTCTGCAGGCTCTCCCGGTTCGTCAGCCACCGGTCCTGGAGATAGGTGGTGCCGGTCTTGGGTGCCCCGATGTGCAGGAAGACGCGCCTGGTGCTCACGCGCCCGATTCTGCCTCACTCACGCCCGCGCGCCGCTTCCGGCGCCCGCAGCACCGCTCACCCGCCGTCGGCACCCGATCCCACCTCCGGCCCCGCCTCCTGTCCCGCCTCGTGTCCCGGTGCCAGGGCGCGCACGACGGCCGAGGGGCTCGGACGGCCCAGGGCCCCGGCCATCCAGGCGCTGGTGGCCACGAGGGCGTCCAGGTCGACGCCGTGCTCGACGCCCAGGCCGGTGAGCATCCACACCAGGTCCTCGGTCGCCAGGTTCCCGGTCGCCGAGCGGGCGTAGGGGCAGCCGCCCAGGCCCCCGGCGGAGGTGTCGAAGGTGCTGACGCCGGCGCGCAGGCCGGCCAGGACGCCGGCGAGCGCCTGCCCGTAGGTGTCGTGCAGGTGCAGCGCCAGGCGGTCCGGCCCCACCCCGGCGTCCCCGAAGGCGGCGACGAGGGCCGTCACGTGACCGGGCGTCGCGACGCCGATGGTGTCGCCCAGGCTCAGCTCCTCGGCCCCCAGGTCGAGCAGGCGCAGCCCCGCCTCGACGACCTGCGCGAGCGGGACCGCCCCCTCCCACGGGTCGCCGAAGCACATGGAGAGGTAGGCGCGGACCCGGCAGCCGGCGTCCGTCGCCCGCGCCACCACCGGGGCGAACATCGCGTACTGCTCGTCCAGCCCCCGGTTGAGGTTGCGGCGCGCGAAGGTCTCGGTCGCCGAGCCGAAGACCGCGAGGTGCCGCGCCCCGAGCGCGAGCGCCCGCTCCAGCCCCCGCTCGTTGGGCACGAGGACGGGCAGGTCGCGGGCCCGCTCCCCCAGGTCGTCCCGCAGCCCGGCGAGGAGGTCCTCGGCGTCGGCGAGCTGGGGCACCCAGCGGGGGTGGACGAGGCTGGTGGCCTCGACGACGGGCAGGCCGGCGTCCAGGAGGCGCCGGACGAAGGCCGCCTTCGCCGGGGTGGGGACGAACCCCGCCTCGTTCTGGAGCCCGTCGCGCGGGCCGACCTCCCAGATCCGCACCCGCGCGGGCAGGCCGGGCTCCGGGTGGACGGCCGGGAGCGATTGCGGAGCACGTTCATTCACTGTGCTTGACCCCCGATTTCCCCGGTTGCCGGTTCGACGAACTGGGAGAACGCATGTTCCACGTGGAACATCTCACGTCCGCGCGACACCTGTTCTCCGACTTCGACGTCGACCCGGGTCACGGTGCCGGCGTGCGGCGCCGCCAGCGCGAGCTCCATCTTCATCGCCTCCAGCACGCCCAGGACCTCCCCCTGGGCAACCTCCTGGCCCTCGCTCACGCGCACCTGGGTCACGGCCCCCGGCATGGGTGCCACCACCAGCCCGTCGCCGGCGGCGCCACGCGTGCCCCCCGCGCCCCCTGCGCCCCCTGCCGCCCGCGGCGTCGCCTCGAGGACCAGGCGCTGGCCGCGGTGGCAGGCCTGGGCGCGGGGCGGGCCGCCGCGCTGGGGTCCGGGCTGGACGTCGACGACGACCGTCTCCCGGGTCGTGGCGCCCGCCGCCCGTTCAACCGCACCGCTCACGTCCGTCACGTCCGCGACCACCGTGTGGTCGGCCGCAGAGTGCACCCGCACCTCCAGCACCCTCGTGGTCCCCCGGACACCCGGGTCCTGTTCCGCGTCCTCCCAGGTCAGCCGCCCGTGCTCCGGGCCCAGCCGCTCCACCGCCACCGGGACGTCGAGCCGGACCCGGGCGGGCGCCGCCGGCCCCGAGGACCGGAACCCGTCGGCGGCCCACGGGTCTCCGGGGGTGGCGGTGAGGGTGGGCAGCCAGGCCGCGCACCACGCGGTGACGGCGCGCGCGACGGCCGGGTCGGGGGCGGGTGGGAGCGGCTCACGATCCAGCCAGGCCGTGTCCAGGGGGCCGGCGGCGAACGCCTCGCTCGCCGCGAGCGCCCGCAGGAACCCCACGTTGGTGGTCATCCCCAGCACCGCGGTGGCGTCGAGGGCCCCGACGAGGCGGGCGCGCGCCTCGTCGCGGTCAGCGCCGGCGGCGACGACCTTGCCGAGCATCGGGTCGAAGCCGGTCGTGACGACGTCCCCGGACGCGAGCGCGTGGTCGACGCGGACGCCGGGCCCGGCCGGCCAGCGCACCAGGGTCGCGGCCCCGGCCTGGGGCAGGAAGCCGCCGTAGGCGTCCTCCGCGTAGACCCGCGCCTCGATCGCGTGGCCGGTGACGGCGACGTCCGCCTGCGTGAACCCGAGCGGCTCGCCCGCGGCGACGCGGAGCTGGAGGGCCACGAGGTCGGGGTGCTCCCCGCGCACGGTCGTGGTCTGCTCGGTGACGGGGTGCTCCACCTGGAGCCGGGTGTTCATCTCCAGGAAGAAGAACTCCCCCGAGGCGACGTCGACGAGGAGCTCGACGGTGCCGGCCCCGGTGTAGCCGACCCGGGAGGCCAGCGAGCGGGAGGCGTCGAGCAGCCGGGTGCGGGTGGCGTCGGGCAGGTCGGGGGCGGGGGCCTCCTCGAGCACCTTCTGGTGCCGGCGCTGGGCCGAGCAGTCGCGGTCGCCGAGGGTGACGACCGTGCCGTGGGCGTCCCCCATGACCTGGACCTCGACGTGCCGCCCGCGCTCGACGAACCGCTCCACGAGCATCGTGTCGTCCCCGAAGGCTCCCGCCGCCTCGCGCCGGGCCGCGGCCAGCGCGTCGGGGTAGGCCTCCGCGGACCGGACGACCCGCATCCCCTTGCCACCGCCGCCCGCGGCGGCCTTGACGAGGACGGGGTAGGTGAAGCCGGCCGGGTCGTCGCCGGGCGACCAGGCGGGGAGAACGGGGACGCCGGCCTCGGCGGCGAGCTCGCGCGCCCTGTCCTTGCGCCCCATCGCGTCCAGCACGTCGGCGCCCGGGCCGACGAACCCGACCCCGGCACGCTCGAGGGCCCGGGCCAGGTCGGCCCGCTCGGAGAGGAAGCCGTAGCCGGGGTGGACGGCGTCCGCACCGCAGGCCACCGCGGCCGCGACCACGGCGTCGACGTCCAGGTAGGAGGCCACCTCCACGCACGCGTCGGCGGCGGCGAGGTGGTGGGCCCCGGCGATCCCGGCCGTCTCGCCGGGCACCCGCAGCGCCACCGTGCGCAGGCCGAGCCCGCGGGCGGTGCGCAGCACCCGCAGGGCGATCTCGCCGCGGTTGGCGACGAGGAGGGTGCGGATCGGGCGGGTCACCGGCGAGGCCACGGCGCTCACATCCGGAAGAGCGGCGTGAACCGCTCGGGCAGGGGCGCGCGGCCCGCGACGGAGAGCGCCAGGCCGAGGACGCGGCGGGTGTCGGCCGGGTCGAGCACCCCGTCGTCCCAGAGCCTCGCGGTGGCGTACCAGGGGGAACCCTGCCGCTCGTACTGGGCGCGGATCGGCGCGCGGAACGCCTCCTCGTCCTCCGCCGACCAGGTCTCCCCGCGGGCCTCGAGCCCGTCGCGCCGGACCGTGGCGAGGACCGAGGCCGCCTGCTCCCCGCCCATGACGGAGATGCGGGCGTGCGGCCAGGTCCACAGGAAGCGCGGGTCGTAGGCGCGACCGCACATGCCGTAGTTCCCGGCACCGAAGGAGCCGCCGGTGACCACCGTGAGCTTCGGGACGCGGGTGGTCGACACCGCCGTCACCAGCTTCGCCCCGTCCTTGGCGATCCCGGCGTTCTCGTACTCGCGCCCGACCATGAAGCCGGCGACGTTCTGCAGGAAGAGCAGCGGGATGCCGCGGGCGTCGCAGAGCTCGACGAAGTGGGCGCCCTTGAGCGCGGACTCGGCGAAGAGGATGCCGTGGTTGGCCAGGACGCCGACCGGGTGGCCGTGCAGGTGCGCGAACGCGCAGACCAGCGTCTCGCCGTAGAGCGGCTTGAACTCGGTGAACCGGCTGCCGTCGACGAGGCGGCGCAGCACCTCGCGCGGGTCGTAGGGCGTGCGGACGTCGGCGGGCACCACGTCGACGAGGCCGGCCGGGTCGAGCAACGGCTCCTCGACGTCCCGCACCTCCCACGGCGGGGACGCCGGCGGCGGCAGGGTGTCGATGATGCCCCGCACGAGGTCGAGCGCGTGCTCGTCGTCCTCGGCGAGGTGGTCGGCCACCCCCGACAAGCGCGCGTGCACCTCGGCACCGCCCAGCTCCTCGGCGGTCACGACCTCGCCGGTGGCCGCGCGGACCAGCGGCGGGCCGCCCAGGAAGATCGTGCCCTGGCCGCGGACGATGACGGTCTCGTCGCTCATGGCGGGGACGTAGGCACCGCCCGCGGTGCACGACCCCATCACCGCGCTGACCTGCGCGATCCCGGCGGCGGAGAGGCGTGCCTGGTGGAAGAAGATGCGGCCGAAGTGCTCGCGGCCGGGGAAGACGTCGTCCTGGAGCGGGAGGTAGGCGCCACCCGAGTCCACCAGGTAGACGCAGGGCAGGTGGTTCTCCTCGGCCACGCGCTGGGCCCGCAGGTGCTTCGTCACCGTGAGCGGGAAGTAGGTGCCGCCCTTGACGGTCGCGTCGTTGGCGACGACCACGACCTCGCGGCCGGCGACCCGGCCGATCCCCGCCACCACGCCGGCGGACGGCACGGCGTCGGGGCGGTCGAGGCCCGGCGTCCCCGGCGCGTCGGGGGTCTCGTCGTAGAGCCCCGTGGCGGCCAGCGGCGCGAGCTCGAGGAAGGGGCTGCCGGGGTCGAGGAGCCGGTCCACCCGGTCGCGGGCGAGCAGCTTGCCGCGGCCCACGTGGCGCTCGCGGGCCCGCTCCGGCCCGCCCTGCCGGGCCAGCGCCAGGCGGGCGTGCAGCTCGGTCACCAGCGCGCGCATCTCGCTCACCGCGCCAGGTTAGCGATCGTTAACCTCTCCTGACCAGGGGTGGCGGGGCGCGGGCCAGGCGCGGGTCAGCGCACCTGGCAGACGGCCCCGCAGGAGGCGAACCACTGCTGGCCGTCGGCCAGCGAGGCGATCTGCTTCTTGCCGGCGCCGTCGTCGAACCAGAACATCACGTAGGCCGGCAGCACCGACTGCGCCGAGGCGGTGTCGAGCACCTCCTGGGGGTCGAACGCGCCGGCGTAGTCGTCGCGCGGGCCGACCTCGGTGAACGCGGCGCGCAGGCCCGTGGCCGCCAGCTCGCTGTAGCCGGTGACGTCGAGCATGCCGGTCTCGCTGCCGTCCGAGCCCAGGCACAGCCCGTCGGAGGCGAGGTCGCAGTAGGCGTCCACCCCGACGAGGTCGACGCTGGCGGGCAGCGCGTTCGTGGTGTCGACCGTGGTGCCGGAGTTGTCGGCGTTCTGCCCGTAGGCCCAGGCGATGTTGTGGATGCCGCGGTCGTAGGCCCGCTGCTGCATGGCCGCGTAGAGCTGCACGAGCGTGGAGGAGTCGGCCGCGCCCCACCAGAACCAGTCGCCGTTGGACTCGTGGAGGGGACGGAAGAGGACGGCCACCCCACGGTCCTGGAGCGCCTGGAAACGGTCGAGCACCGCGTCGTAGTCGGACCAGAAGGCGACCCCCGCGTCGGTCGAGGAGTCCAGCACCTGCGAGAGCTTCCCCTGGCCGGTGGTGTCGTCGGCGGCGCCGCCGGTCCAGGGGTTCGGCGCATGCCAGGAGGCGGTGAGGACGACGCCCTGGTCGGCGATGGCCGCGAGGTCGCTGGTGTGGTCCGAGCCGTAGCCGAGGGCGTCCACGAGCTCCTGGGCGTCGAAGCCGACGACCGCCGGCAGCGCGCCGAGGCGGTTGAGGGGGCGCGCCCAGTGCGCGCTGGAGATGTTGACCTGCTGGCCGAGGCCGACCTGGCCGTTGTCGCGCCAGGAGTCGATGGTCGCCAGGAGGCAGCCGACGGCCGCCGTCGCCTCGCTGTCCACGGGCGCGGTGTCGGGGTAGCAGGTCTCCTGCGCCGCGGAGGAGGAGTCGGTGGCCGTGGCCGAGTCCGTGGCGGCCGCGTCCGTCGAGGCGGTCTGGCTGGGGTCGCTGGTCACCGTCGTCGTCACCGTCTCCGTCGGTTCGGCGGCCTCGCCGGCGCTGGCGTCGTCGTTGGCACCGACGACCTCGCGCACCGCCCCGCTGAGGCCGCCCTTGGCCACCGCCAGGGCGCTGCCCAGCCCCGCGTCGACCACGGCCAGGTGGGTGATGCCCATCGCCAGGACGGCGCCCACGACCGAGAACACGGCCGCTGAGCGGCGGGAACGGCGATCGGGGTCGGGCACGAGGTACATGGTCGGTCATCGGGCTGTGAACCGTGGCAGGTCCCCCACACCCCGCCCGGGCGAGCCCTGTGTCACTCGTCACGGCACGCCGCGTCGGAGCTGCCCGCCGCGTCCTGGCGCGTCCTGCTGCGTCCTGCCGCCCCGGACGCGGCGTCGGGCTCGGGAGCCGGATCGGTAGCGTGTCGCGCGTGAGCCGGCGCGAGCAGATCCTCGACACCGCCGCCGGGCTGTTCGCCGCCCGCGGCTTCCACGGGGTCTCCGTCGCCGAGCTCGGCGCCGCCTGCGGCATCTCCGGGCCTGCGCTCTACAAGCACTTCGGCTCCAAGGACGCCCTCCTGGCGGCCATGCTGGAGCAGATCAGCGAGCACCTCCTGGACGAGGGCCGCCGCCGTGTCGCCGAGGCCGGCTCGCCCGCCGCCGCCCTGCGCGGCCTCGTCGCCCACCACGTCGACTTCGCCCTCGAGCACCCCGCGCTCATCGTCGTCCAGGATCGCGACTGGGCGAGCCTGCCCGACGCCGCCCGGGAGCGCGTCCGCGACCTCCAGCGCGCCTACGTGGAGGAGTGGGCCGACCAGGTCTCCGCGCTCCACCCGGGGCTCACCCCCGACGAGGCCCGCGCCACCGCCCACGTCGTGTTCGGCCTGGTCAACTCCACCCCGCACTCCGCCCTGCTGCCCGCCGACGAGATGCGCGGGCTGCTCACCGCCGCGGCGCTGCGGGTGCTCGAGGTGCCCGCCGGGGGCTGAGGCCGGGCGGTCAGAAGCCGGGGCGGTCGGAAGCCGGGCGGTCCGGGGCCGGGCAGTCCGGGGCCGGGCGGGAGCGGTCAGGGGAGCAGGTGGGCCGGCAGGTCGGCGTCCTGCCCCGGAGCGCCGGGCGGGTGCTCCTCCAGCCAGGCCAGCCACCGGCGCGCCCGCACGGCCGCGTCGAGCGCGAGGTCGATCTCCGGCGCCTCGGGCTCGCCGCCGGGGCCGTCGGCCTCCCGTTCCTCGCGCTCCCGGGCGGCCTCCCGGACGCGGGCCAGCAGCCGCTCGCGGGGCAGGCCGCGCAGGTGCCACAGCAGCAGCGGCTCCCCCTCGAGCAGCCAGCCGACCTGCACCAGCACCGCGAGGGCGTGCTCGCAGGGGTCGACCCAGTGCCGGCAGGTGCAGTCGCAGGAGAGCTCGTCGCCGTAGGGCAGCAGCTCGACGCCGGCCTCCTCGGCGTGCTCGACGAGGTCGTGCGGCAGGTCGCCGGCGAGCAGGGCGTCCGCGCGGGCAGGCTCGGCGAGGACCACCTCGACCAGGGCGGCGGCATCCCCGTCGTCCAGGAGGGGGACCGTCACCACCACCGACGCCGGCCCCTCCCGCGTCTCCACGGCCGCGGTGACCCGGCCCGGCTCCAGGCGCAGGCCGCCGACCCCGCCGGTGCGGGCGAGGCGCCGGCCGGCCACGAGGTCCGGCTCGCCGTAGGCGGCCTCCTCGGCCGCCCGGTCCCAGGCGCGGGCCCACCACTGGCGCAGGCGCGGGGCCTGGCGCCGCGCCGCCAGCGGCGCGTGCAGCAGGACGTCGCCGGGCCGGCGTGCGCC
Organism: Nocardioides sp. GY 10127; assembly: GCF_004919085.1. Lineage (GTDB taxonomy): Bacteria > Actinomycetota > Actinomycetes > Propionibacteriales > Nocardioidaceae > Nocardioides. The sequence continues at coordinate 285,569 of NZ_STGL01000005.1, forward strand.
CGCCCCGGACGGTCCCGGCTGGGCCGGCTCGCTCACCGCAGCGTCACCAGGTCGCGCAGCTCGTCGTTGCTCAGCTCGGTCAGCGCCGCCTCGTGGCCGCCGAGGACGGCGTCCGCGAGGGCCCGCTTGCGCGCCAGCAGCTCGGCGACCTTCTCCTCGACCGTGCCCCGGGTGACCATGCGGTGCACCTGGACGGGCTTGGTCTGGCCGATCCGGTAGGCGCGGTCGGTGGCCTGCTCCTCGACGGCCGGGTTCCACCAGCGGTCGACGTGCACCACGTGGTCGGCGCGGGTGAGGTTGAGCCCGGTGCCCCCGGCCTTGAGGCTGAGCAGGAAGACGGGGACGCGGTCGGGGCCGTCGTCCTGGAACCGCCGCACCATCGCCTCGCGCTCGCGCACCGGGGTGCCGCCGTGGAGGAACTGGTGCGGGATGCCCGCGCGCGTGAGGTGGCCCTCGATGATCCGCGCCATCGCGACGTACTGGGTGAAGACCAGCGCGGCGCCGTCCTCGGCGAGCACGGTGCCCAGCAGCTCGTCGAGGAGCTCGATCTTGGGCGAGCGGCCGCTGCTGCGCGCGCCCGTGCGGCCCAGGAACTGCGCGGGGTGGTTGCAGATCTGCTTGCACCCGGTGAGGAGCGCCAGGACCAGGCCGCGGCGGGTCTCCTCGTCGGCCCGCTCGATGCGGTCCATCGTCTCGCGCACGAAGGTCTCGTAGAGCACGGCCTGCTCGCGGGTGAGCGTGAGCGGGTGGTCCGTCTCGGTCTTGGGCGGCAGCTCCGGGGCGATGCCCGGGTCCGACTTGCGGCGCCGCAGCAGGAACGGCCGCACGAGCTCGGCGAACTGGACGGCCTTGGCTGGCTCCTCGCCGGACTCGATCGGCGCCGCCCACACCCGACGGAAGGCCAGCCTGCTGCCCAGGAGGCCGGGCACGAGCCAGTCGAGGATCGACCACAGCTCGGTGAGGTCGTTCTCCACCGGGGTGCCCGTGAGCGCGACCCGGGCGGAGGCGGGCAGGGCCCGCAGCGCGCGGGCGGTCGCGGACCGCGAGTTCTTCACGTGCTGCGCCTCGTCGGCGACCACGAGCCCCCAGGGCACGTCCGCCAGCAGCCGCGCGGGCTCGGCGGCGTCCTTGCCGCCCGCGGCGACCAGGTCGGCGCGCATGGTGCCGTACGTGGTGAGGACGAAGCCGGGGTCGGTGCCCGCGTCTGTCTGGTCGGCGTCCAGCAGCGTGCCCTGGTCGGCACCGCCCGCCCCGAGGCCGACGAGGGAGCGCTGCGAGCCGTGGAACCGGCGCACCGGGACGCCCGGCGCGAACCGCCGGATCTCGGACTCCCAGTTGCCGAGCAGGCTCGTGGGGCAGACGACGAGGGTGGGGCCGGCGTGGCAGGAACGGGCCTGCGCCGTGCGGTGCAGGTGGAGCGCGATGAGGGTGACGGTCTTGCCCAGACCCATGTCGTCGGCGAGGCAGGCGCCCAGCCCGAGGCCGGTGAGGTGCGCGAGCCAGGAGAGGCCCTGGCGCTGGTAGCCGCGCAGGGTCGCGTCCAGGCCCGCGGGCTCGGCGAGCTCCTCCCCCGCCCCGGCGGCGGCGAGCCGCTCGCGGACCCGCAGCAGGCTCGCGCCGAGCACCACCGTGGGCGCGGCACCCCACTCGTCCTGCCCTGCGCGTCCGGGCGGGCCCGGGTCGGGCTCGGGCTCCAGCGCGGCCCCGTCGGTGAGGGCCGCGGCGATCGCCTCGGCCGGGCGCACGGTGCGCACGAGCCGCTTGCGGGCCTTGCGGGCGACGGAGGGGTCGACGACGGTCCAGGCGCCGCGCAGCCGCACGACCGGCGAGGCCGCCTTGGCCAGGGCGTCCATCTCCTCCTCGGTGAGCGGGTCCTCCCCGAGGGCGACCTGCCAGGAGAAGGCGAAGACGGTGTCGGGGCTGAGCAGGCCCGTCTGGAGCTGGCCCTCGCGGCCGGCCGCCGGTGCGCGGCGCTCGTCGAGCACCAGGGAGGTGGTGAGGTCGCGGCCCAGGGCCCGAGGCCACAGGACGTCGACGCCCCGGGCGGCCAGCGCGGACACCCCGTGCTCCAGCAGGTCCGCCAGCTCGTCGGGCTCGAGGACGAGCTGGGTCGGCACCCGCTCGTCCAGCAGGCGCTCCAGCACCGGCCAGGCCGCCGCGGCGCCGCGCAGGGCGGCGGTGGCGTGCACGCGGGCGCGGTCCCCGAAGCCGTGCTCGTCGGGGTCGTCGAGCCAGAGCGCGGAGGCGTCCGCGAGGTGCAGCGGGTCCTGCTCGTCGGCGACCTGCGGCACGAGCCGCACCGACCCCGCGCCCAGGTCCTCCTCGTCGGCCTCGACCCGCAGCGACAGCGTCACCAGCGTCGGCAGCGATCCCGCGTGCCGGTGGCGGGCCAGGCGGTCTGCCAGGCGACGCTGGAAGTCCGGGGACGGCCCCGGCACGGCGCGCCCCAGCGGGAGCGGGTCGTCCTGGTCGTCGTGGTCGTGAGTGCCGGGGTCCCGGCCGGTCGGCGGCCGACCCGGCAGCCCGCGGCTCGTGCCGGGGCGCGCGCCCGACCGCGTGCCTGCGCGCCCGCCGGTGCTCGCCGGGCCGGGTGCCGCCTTGGGCATGGCGTCCACCACGGCGTCCAGGACCTCGCGGACGACCTCGAGCGCCTTGGCCTCGTCCAGCGCGTCGTGGGCCTGGGCGGCGGCGAGCATGCGCGCCCTGTCCTCGTCGGCCGGGTCGAGGGTGCCGACCTGCCACGCCGGCGGCTCGCCCTCGCGGCTCGGTGCGGGCTCGAAGGCGCCCGCGGCCACGAGCCGCATGCCGAGCAGCGCCGCGCCGGACAGCAGCCGCGTCGAGGGGTGGAGGTCGCTGCGTCCGTGCGCTTTGGTCAGCACCGGCAGCGCCGCCCGCATCGGGAGCACCACCGTGCGCCGCTCGTCGACGAACTCCACGACCGACTCCCGCGGCGGCCGGGCCGCGCGGAACGTCGCGGTGCCGGTGACGGGGACGAAGCTCACGGGCCGACCGTAGCCGCGCCCGCCGACAACCTCGTCGCCCCCCGCTGCTGGTGCGGCTGCTGCGCCCGGCGGCGGCGATAGTCCCTGACGAACGGACCCCATTTCGGGACGATTCGGGGTCCGTTGGTCAGGGACTGTCCCCACTTCGGGGGCGTGGGAGCGGGTGGGGCCGCGGCGCTACGTTGAGCGCATGACGCTCCTCGACACCCCGATCGCCCGCCTCGACGGCACCCCGGGCACCCTTGCCGACCTCACCGGACGCAAGCCGGCCCTCCTCGTCAACGTCGCCTCGAAGTGCGGCCTGACCCCGCAGTACGCCGGCCTCGAGGCCCTCGCCGAGGAGCTGGGCGGCCAGTTCACCGTCGTCGGCCTCCCCTGCAACCAGTTCGGCGGCCAGGAGCCCGGCACGTCCGAGGAGATCGCCGAGTTCTGCTCGGCCACCTACGGCGTCACCTTCCCGATGAGCGAGAAGATCGAGGTGAACGGGGACGACCGACACCCGCTCTACACCGCGCTGGTCACGACGCCCGACGAGCACGGCAACGCCGGCGACATCTCGTGGAACTTCGAGAAGTTCGTCATCGACGCGGACGGCGGTGTGGTCGCCCGGTTCTCCCCGCGCGTGGAGCCCACCGACGACCGGCTGCGGTCGGTCATCGCGCAGCAGCTCGGCTGAGCTGCTCCGGTCGCAGCCCGGCCGCCCGGGACGTCATACGTCTGAGGGACTGTGCGTCCCGCCCGTATGACGTCCCCGAGCCGCCGGGTGCGACGTCATACGTCTGAGGGACAGTGCGTCCCGCCCGTATGACGTCCCCGAGCCGCGCGACGAAGCGGCCGGCAAGCAGCAGGCCGCGACGAGGGGGCGGGACTCAGCCGGAGACCCCGAGGACCAGCGGGTGCACGGACGCGGCGCCGGCGCGGAGGATCGCGCGGGCGGCGAGGGTGGTGCACCAGCCGGTGTCGAGCAGGTCGTCCACGAGGAGGACCCGGGCGCCGGCGAGCGCGCCCGGCTCCCGCTCGACCAGGTCGAACCGGCGCCCGACGGCCGCCACCCGCTGGGCCGAGTTGGCCCGGCCGGCGGCCGGCGGGACGTCGGGGTCGACGACCGCCCAGCGGCCCAGCACCGGGAACCCGGACTGGCGGGAGAGCCCGTCGGCGAGGTCGGCGACGAGGGTCGGGCGCGTGACGGAGTCGGTCGCGACGATCGCGTCGACGTCGGGCCGCCAGTCGCGCAGCACCTCCAGCACGGCCCGCACCAGGGGCACGGGGACGGGGCCGTCCTCCGCGCCCTCGCGGAACAGCGCCCGCAGCGCCTGGCCGTGGCCGAGGTCGGTGAGGCGGGCGACGGCCCGCCCCTCCTGGGCCTGCTCGGCCACCTTGCCCTTGAGGGACAGCCCGATCCGGTCCAGGCCCGTCGGCCACATCTTGCGCGGCGGCAGCGGCACCCCGGGGCGGTCGAGCCGCTCCCGGGCGGAGGCCACCGCGTCCTCCGACACCGCCGTCGAGGGGGCGAAGCCGCCGCAGTTGTCGCAGCGTCCGCAGTCGACGGCCTCGGGGTCGTCGAGCTGCTCGCGCAGGTAGCGCATCCGGCACACGTCGGTGCGCAGGTACTCCAGCATCGCGGCCTGCTCGCGCTCGCGGGCCTCGCGGACCCGGTCGTAGCGCGCCTGGTCGTAGACCCACGGCTGCCCCGTGGACTCCCAGCCGCCGCGCACCCGGCGCACCGCGCCGTCCACGTCGAGGACCTTGAGCATCGTCTCCAGCCGGGTGCGGTTGAGCTCGACGCGGGTCTCCAGGGCCGCCGTGCTCATCGGCCGCCCCTCCTCGGCCAGGACCGCGAGCGTCTCACGCACCAGCTCCTCGCGGGGGAACGCCAGGGAGGCGAAGTACGCCCAGATGTCGCGGTCCTCCACCGCCGGCAGCAGGACGACGGTCGCCGACTCGCTCCGCGCGTCCAGCCCGCGCCCCGCGCGACCCACCTGCTGGTAGTACGCCACCGGTGAGCTGGGCGCCCCAAGGTTCACGACGAAGCCGAGGCTGGCGTCGAAGCCCATCCCCAGGGCGCTGGTGGCGACGAGCGCCTTGACCCGGCCGGCCGCCAGGTCGGCCTCGAGCGCCTGCCGCTCGGTGGCCTCGGTCTGCCCCGAGTACGCGGCGACCTCATGGCCCCGCGAGCGCAGGTAGTCGGCGACCTCCTGGGTCGCGGCGACCGTGAGGCAGTAGACGATGCCCGAGCCGGGCTGCTCCGCCAGGTGGTCGGCCAGCCAGGCGAGCCGCTGGTCGGGCGTCTTGAGGTGGACCACGCCGAGTCGCAGCGACTCGCGGTCCAGCGAGCCGCGCAGCACCAGCACCTGGCCCGAGCGCACCGAGCCGAGCTGCTGCTCGACGTCCGCGGTGACCCGCTCGTTGGCGGTGGCGGTGGTGGCGAGGACGGGGATGCCGTCGGGCAGGTCCTCCAGGAGGGTCGCGATGCGCCGGTAGTCGGGGCGGAAGTCGTGGCCCCAGTCGGAGATGCAGTGGGCCTCGTCGACGACGAGCAGGCCGCAGGTGGCGGCCAGGCGCGGCAGCACCTCGTCGCGGAAGCCGGGGTTGTTGAGCCGCTCGGGGCTCACCAGCAGCACGTCGACCTCGCCGGCGCGGATCTGCTCGTGGATCGGCTCCCAGTCGCCCGCGTTGGTCGAGTTGATCGTCACCGCGCGGATGCCGGCGCGGGTGGCGGCCTCGATCTGGTTGCGCATGAGCGCGAGCAGCGGGCTGACGATCACGGTCGGGCCGGCCCCCGCCTCACGGCGCAGGAGCGTGGCGACGAAGTAGACGGCCGACTTGCCCCAGCCGGTGCGCTGGACGACGAGGGCCCGGCGGTGGTCCACCGCCAGCGCCTCGATGGCCGTCCACTGGTCCTCCCGGAGCCTCGCCTCGTCCTTGCCCACCAGGGCGCGGAGGTGCTCCTCGGCGCGCGCCCGGGCGGCGGCGCGGGCGGCGGGGTCGACGGCGGGATCGGCGACGCGTGGGGCGGAGGAGGAGTCGGCAGGCACGTCCCGATGTCTACCAGCGCGTGCCGACGCCCTGGCAGACCCGGGCGCCCGGGCTGGGGACCAGCACGCGGGAGGAGCGCCCTGTGGACGGTTCCCGGCTCTCACAGCCACCGCCTCGCAGGCGCTCAGGCCCACTCCAGCAGCGAGGCGCAGGATCGGCCCCCGTGACCGTCCAGCCGTTCTCCCTCCCTCATCCGCACGTCCCCCACCGGCTGGTCCACCGTGCCCGAGCCTCGCTCTCCCGCGTGCTGCGTCCTGTCCTCGACAGCGACACGACGCGACGGGTGACGAGGGCGGTGGCCTCCTCGCTGGCGTTGCCTGCGGTGCGGCTGGCGGTCGCCCCTCTTCTCCTGCTGCCGTTCGTGCCGTGGCTGGTCCGGCTCTCCGGCCCCACCGCCCTCTCCGACCTGAGCGGCGGCCTGGGCTCGGTCCCCGTCGTCCTGTGGTGGCTGGACGTGGCCCTCGCCGTCGGCGTCTCGGTCCAGGCGTTCGTCTCCGACCTGCTGGACCTGCGCGCGGACCGGACGCTGCCCACCGACCGCGCCACCCGCAGGATGGTCGTCATCGCGCTGCTCACCAGCCCGTGGGGCTACCTGGCCGCGCGCGCGGAGGCCACGCGCGAGTGGGGCCCGTTCTACGCCGCGAGCATCGTCGGGCTGGGCGGGACGCTCGTGTTCGGCGTCGCCCTCATGACCTCCTGACACCCCCGCGGACGCCCGCGGACGCCCGCGGTCACCCGCGCGCGGCCACCCGCGCGCCCGGCACGGGCTCAGACCGCGACGGCCGGCACGACACCCTCGACCCGGGTGCCGCGGCCCGGCGCGCTCTCGACCCGCAGGACGCCGCCGAGCGCCTCGACCCGCGCCTCCAGGCCCGCCAGGCCGCCCTCGGCGCCGACCGCAGCGGGGTCGAACCCCCGCCCGTCGTCCGCGACCACGAACGCCGGGCCCGCCTCGTCCCGCAGCTCGACCCGCACCTCCTGGGCCGCCGCGTGCTTGGTGGCGTTGGTCAGCGCCTCCATCACGGTGAAGTAGACGGCCGCCTCGACGGCCTCGGGGTAGCGCGGCACGCCCGCGTCCAGGACGACGCAGCTCACCGGCGCCTGCAGCGCGGCCGCCCGCAGCGCCGCCACCAGCCCGCGCTCGGTGAGCACGGCCGGGTAGATGCCGCGCGCCAGCTCGCGCAGCTCGCGGACGGCCTCCAGGTTCTGCTGGACCGCCTCGTCGAGGGCCGCCTGGACGACGTGGCAGTCGGACGTCTCGGTGAGGCGACGGATCTGCCCCAGCCGCAGGCTCAGGCCCACCAGGCGCTGCTGGGCACCGTCGTGCAGGTCCCGCTCCAGGGTCCGGCGGGCGGCGTCTGCTGCCCGGACCACGCGCTCGTTGGCCACCCGGAGCGCGGCCGCCTGCGACTCCAGGCGCCGGTAGGTGTCGAGCACGACCCACGCCACCACGGCGACGATGATCGGCGAGAAGATCACGACGGAGACGACGGGGCCGATGGAGTCGACCTCCGGCAGGGCCACGCGGCGGTGCTCCGCGACACCCGCGGCGACGCCCGAGGAGACCACGACGGTCACGGTCGTGATGAGCAGCAGCCGGCGGTCCAGCAGCGGGATCGTCACCATGAGCGGCACGAGCAGCGCGAGCACCGCCAGCGGCGAGAGGAACGGGGTGACCCACACGGCGCCGAGGGAGAACACCACCGTGGAGGCGAGCACGGAGAACCCGGCCACGCGACCCTCGGCGCGGTGCAGCCACGGCGCCGACACCAGCAGGACGCCGAGCGCCAACCCCATCACCACGAGGTCCTGCGCGATCGAGACCGACCTCGCTCCCGCCACGTAGGCGGCCGCCAGGGCGAGCGTGGAGGAGCCGACCGCGGCCGCGTTCACCCACCAGTACTGGCGGGCTCGCGCCGCCGAGGCGGCCGAGTGGAGGTCCCCCTGCAGGGGCACGTGGCCGGTCGCGGAGCCGCCGGCCCGGGAGGGGCTCACCGCCGCGGACCGGGCGTGGCGGCCCGGCTCGGCGCCCCGATCTCGCTCAGGTAGACCAGCGCCGCCGCGACCCTGCGGTGCGTCTGCGTGTCCTGCGGCAGCTCGAGCTTGGTGAGCACCGAGCTCACGTGCTTCTCCACGGCCCGGTCGGTGACCACGAGCTGCTCGGCGATCGCCTGGTTGCTCAGCCCGCCGGCGACCAGGCCCAGCACCTCCAGCTCGCGGGGGGTCAGCCGGCTCAGGGGGGAGCCGGGACGCTTGCGGCCCGCCGACACCAGCATCTCCACGACGGTCTCGTCGACCACCGAGCCGCCCGCGGCCACCGTCCGCAGGCTCTCCACCAGCTGCGCGGCGTCCCCGACCCGCTCCTTGAGCAGGTAGCCCCGCCCGTCCGACCCGTCGTCGACGAGGTCCAGCGCGTACTGGGCGTCGGCGTACTGGGTGAGCACGAGGACGCCGAGGTCCGGGTGGCTGCGGCGCAGCGTGCGGGCCGCGCGGATGCCCTCGTCGCCGTGGCCGGGCGGCATCCGGACATCGGTGAGCACCACGTCGGGCGCGTGCGCCTCGACCGCGGCCAGCAGACCGGGCAGGTCCGCCGCCACGCCGACCACCTCGACGTCCTCGAAGCCCTCGAGCAACGCCAGCAGGCCGGCCCGGATGAGGTCACCGTCCTCGGCCACGACCACCCTCAGCACCTGGTTCACGAAGGTGATGCTAACCACCCCGGGCACGGTCGGGACCTCGCCACCGACCGCCCCGACCCGGACCGCCACGGGCCGGTGACGTGACGGTGCGTCACCTGCAACGACGCCGCGTGCACCCGCGGCGTCGGGCCCCGGTCGCCAAACCTTTGCCGAAGGGTGGTGCTGGCACCACCGACCCCGTCGGAGCCCGCGACCAGAATCAGTGCCGAGCCTTGATCACACATCGCTCGCGAGCGGGCGCCGGTCTCGGCGCCCGCTCAATACATTTCTGGTGCCCCTTCCCCGCACGCGGCCGCGGGGCGCCCACGCGGGCCCGCCCGAACGGGCGCAGCCCCTGCCCGGTTCGCCGGTCCTGTCGTGCCCGGAGGCGCAGGCACCGCTCAGCCCGCGACCAGGCGCCCGTCGCGCAGCACGGGCACCACGTCGTCGGCGTCCACCTCGGCCGCGAGGTCGACGTCCGCGTCGAAGCCCCGCGCCACCAGCTCGCCGCCGGAGGCGCAGCCGCGCAGCAGCCGACCCGCGTGGCCGGCGTGGTCGGTCCGACCGCCCAGCGCCACCCAGGTGACGCGCGCCGAGAGCGCCTCGGGGGAGAACCGCGAGGTGCCGAGCTCGACCGCGAGGGCCGCCAGCACGGCGCCGGCGCCCCAGAGGTCCTCCTCCGCGGGGCGCAGCGAGCCGTCGTGCCACCGCTCGCCGGCGGCCACGACGACCACCGGCCGGCCGGCCAGCACGGGCTCGACCAGCGCGGACGCCACGGCCCGCGCCGAGCGCAGGGCGGCGACCCACACCTCGACGCCCGCCGCGGCCAGGCCGGTGACGATCGTGGAGCCGTTGGGGCTGGGCAGGACGAGCCGGGGCGGGAGGTCGCCGCGGCCGTGCGCCGTCACCACGGACGCCGGGGAGAGCGACACGGTGCCGGCCCCCGACTCGCTCCGGCCGACCGCCACGGCGGCGTCGTGGCAGCGGGCCAGCTCCGCGGCGCGCTCGTCGCGCCACGGGCACGGCACGACCTGCGTGCCGTGGGCGAGCGCGACCGAGACGGTCGTGGAGAAGCTGAGGACGTCGACGACCACGGCCAGCGGCACGGCGTCCTGCCCTGCGTCCTGCTCGGCGGCCGTGACGCAGGCGAGAGCCCCCTGCAGCCCCCAGGCCAGGCGGACCTGCGAGGAGTGCTGGCCGTGGGCGTGAGCGACGCTGCTCATCCCGGGGCTCCCGTCACCAGATCCGGACCCGGTCCTCGGGGTCGAGCCACAGGCCGTCGCCCGGCTGCGTCCCGAAGACCTCGTGGAACTCGGCGAGGTTGCGCACGATGTTGGCGCGGAACTCCGGCGGGCTGTGCGGGTCGATCGTGAGGAACTGCTGCTCCTGCTCCTTGCGGCGCTTCGTGCGCCACACGTAGGCCCAGTTCGTGAAGAGCGCGCGGCGGTCCTCGACGCTCGCCTCCCCGTCGCAGGCGATGACGTAGGCGCGGTGGGCGATGGTGAGGCCCCCCAGGTCGCCGATGTTCTCGCCGACGGTGAGCGCGCCGTTGACGTGCTCGCCGGGCAGGCTGCGGGGCTCGAAGCCGTCGTACTGGCTGATCAGCTTCTTCGACTTCAGCTCGAAGGCGGCCTTGTCGTCGCTGGTCCACCAGTCGTTGAGGTTGCCGGCGCCGTCGTACTGGGCGCCCTGGTCGTCGAAGCCGTGGCCGATCTCGTGGCCGATGACCGCGCCGATCCCGCCGTAGTTCTCGGCCGGGTGGGCGTCGGGGCTGAAGAACGGCTTCTGCAGGATGCCCGCGGGGAAGCAGATCTCGTTCGTGCCCGGGTTGTAGTAGGCGTTGACGGTCTGCGGGAGCATGAACCACTCGTCGCGGTCGACCGGGGCGCCGATCTTCGCCAGCTGGCGGTCGGTCTCGAAGGCGGAGGAGGCCGCCACGTTGGCCAGCAGGTCGGTGGTGATCGTGAGCGCGGAGTAGTCGCGGAACGTGTCCGGGTAGCCGATCTTCGGCCGGAAGGTGTCCAGCTTGGCGTAGGCCCGCTGCTTGGTCTCCTCCGTCATCCAGTCCAGCTCCGAGATGGACTGGCGGTAGGCGGCCAGCAGGTTGGCCACCAGGTCGTCCATGAGGGCCTTGGACGTCGGCGGGAAGTGCCGGGCCACGTACTCCCTGCCCACGGCCTCGCCGAGCGCCCGCTCGACCATCGCGACGCCGCGCTTCCAGCGGGCCCGCAGCTCCGGGGTGCCGTTGAGCGTGCGGCCGTAGAAGTCGAAGTTCGTCTCCACCAGGTCGTCGGTGAGGTAGGGCGCGCCGTTGCGGATGACGTGGCTGGTCAACCAGGCCTGCCAGTCGGCGAGCGGGACCTCCTCGAGCACCGTGGAGAGGTGGGAGAAGAAGGACGGCTGGCGCACGCAGACCTCGCCCATGACCTCCTCGGCGCTGCGGTGCGAGCCCGACAGGTTGGTCACGTAGACCTCCCAGTCGAACGCCGGGCACAGCTCCACGACCTCGGCGAGCGTCCTCAGGTTGTACGTCTTCTGGACGTCGCGGGTCTCCGCGCGCTCCCAGTGCCCGGCCGCGAGGCGGGTGTCCAGCGCGAGGATCGTGGCGGCCTTGCCCGCCGGGTCCTCGACGCCGCCCTGGGTCAGCAGCCGGGTCAGGTAGGCCACGTAGGCCTCGCGCACCTCGGCGAACTTCTCGTCGCGGTAGTAGGACTCGTCCGGCAGCCCCAGCCCGCCCTGCCCGAGGTGGAACAGGTAGCGGTCGGAGTTGCGGTCGTCGGTGTCGATGTAGGAGCCGAAGAGGCCGTGGCCGCCCAGGCGCTCGAACTCGCCGAGGAACGCGGCGAGGTCGCGGACGTCGCGCAGGCCGGCGACCGCCGCGAGCTGCGGCTGGAGGGGCTGCAGGCCGCGCGCCTCGATGGCGTCGGTGTCCATGAAGGAGGCGAACAGGTCGCCGATCTTGCGGGCCTCGTCGCTCATGGTCGCGGAGTCGCCGGCCGCCAGGTCGGTGATGATCTCGCGGACCTGCGCCTCGGCCGCGTCGGCGAGCTGGACGAAGGGGCCCCAGCTCGAACGGTCGGAGGGGATGTCCACCTCGGCCAGCCAGCGGCCGTTGACGTGGCCGAACAGGTCGTCGACCGGGCGGACGGAGGGGTCCATGCCCTCGCGGGCGTCGTCCAGGATGCTCACGAGCCCGACCCTAGCCCCCACCCGGTCCCGCCGGGCAGGGTCAGCGCCCCGCGCGGGTGGGCCGGGGGTGGGCCGGGCCGGTGGGCCGGGCCGGTGGGCCGGGCCGGTGGCGCAGCCTCAGCCGGCGGCCTCGTCGAGCGCGGCGCGCACCGACATGACGACGGTCTCGGGGTCGACGCCGTCGCGGGCGGCGAGCTCGGCGACGAGGCGACGGATCACCAGCAGGGTGCCGCCCATGAGCGGGGAGATGTCGAGCTCGAGCTCGTCGGTGTCCTCGTCGAGCAGCAGCTCGATCGCCTCGATCTCGAGGAGGTGGCCGAACACGAGCTCCATCTGGTCGCTCTCGGCCTCGCCGGTGAGGCCCTCGGAGGCCACCACGCCGTCCAGGATGATGTGGCCGGCCCGCCGGATGCGCTCCTCGTCGCTCATCTCGGGGGCGCCGTGCTCGTGGTCGTGGCCGTGGTCGTGGTCGTGGCTCATGCCGCCCATCCTGCCGGACCTGCCGGAGCCGTCCACGCCCCTGCCACGATGGTGGCGTGTCCGCACCCCTGCTCGTCTTCGACGGCGACTGCGCCTTCTGCTCGCGCTGCGCCGCCTGGCTGGCCGCCCGGGGCGCGTGCCGGGTGGAGTCCTGGCAGCGACTGGCGCTCGCCGGGGACCTGGGCGACCTGGGCCTCACCGAGGAGCAGGTGCGGACGGCGGCCTGGTGGGTGTCCGACGGGGCGCACCCGCTCGGTGGCGCCCGCGCGGTGGCGGCGGCCCTGCGGTCCTGCGCGGGCACGCCGCTGGCCGGGGCCTACCGCGCGCTCGGCGTCCTCGTCGACGCGCGGCCGGTGCGCCCGCTCGCGGCGGCGGTCTACGCGATCGTCGCCCGGTACCGGCACCGGATGCCCGGGGGCTCGCCGGCCTGCCGGCTCTGAGGCGCCCCGAGGCGGACAGGTCACCCGGGGGTGACGATCCGGTTCATCTCGAAGTGCATGGGGTCGGTGTAGGCCCAGTCCCCGCCCCAGGTGAAGCCCCACTTCTGGAAGACGGCCACCACGGTGCGGTTCATCTCCCCCACCGTCCCGCGCTGGTTGCCGGGCACGTTGAGGTCGAGCGCCAGGCCGAAGGAGTGGTTGGAGAGGGACGTCGTGCCGGCGATGAACCGGGGGTAGTAGCAGCCGGCGTACTCGCCGGGGTGGATCGCGGAGGACAGCCCCAGGTCGACGACCTCGTCGAGGGCGGCCCTCAGCTGCGGGAACAGCGCCTTGTTGCAGGTGACCCGCCCGAGGATCGGGACGGCCTCGGTGGCGATGTGCGCCGAGACCCAGGCGGGATCGGGGGCGATCCGGCCGCCGCCGAGCACGGTGTAGCTGAACTGCCCGACGGCCTCGCCGACGGTGCCGACCACGACGGCGGTCTGCGCGGCACCCACGGGCAGGTCGGGCCCGAGCACCTCGACGGCGGCTCCCGTGCCGGCCGCCCGGCCCACGGCGTCCTGCACCGACTGCGGCGAGGTGCGCGGGGCGACCGCCACCAGCAGCGCGTTGCCCCGCGTGAGCCCCAGCTCGGCGGCCCACTTCTCGTTGACCACCGCGTCGACCCCGGCCACCTGCGGGGCGTAGGCGCCGACGTGGGCGCGGGGGCTGTCCGCGGCGTTGCCGAGGGCGAGCCAGCCGTCGGCGTCCACCGGGAGCGTGGCGCGCAGCCCGGGCCGCACCGCGACCTCGCCGTCGGCCACCCGGTTCCACACCGCCTGGGTCTGGGCGCTGGCGGCGGGGGCGAACCGGCGGTACCGGGCGGGGTCGACGGCGAGCAGGTCCAGCGTCCTGTCCTCGACCAGCACCTGCGCCCGCGACACCTGCTCGACGAAGCGGACGCCGGTCAGCGACCGCACGCGCGCCACCGCGGCCGGCGTGAGCCGCCGCTGGGAGGTGACCAGGAGGTCCGCGCCGACCAGCGAGGCGGTGAGGGCGGCCGGACGCGCGACCGCCAGCGCGGGGTCCAGCCCGCTGGGCTCGGCGTCGCTGGACGGGTCGGCTGACGAGGCTGTCGACGAGGCGGCTGACGAGGGGGCTGACGAGGGGGTGCGGCCGGCCCTGCCCGTGGAGGCGCTCGAGGTCGGGTCCGACGCCGTGCCCCCTGAGCCCGAGGCGCTGGCGCTCGGCTCCGCGCCCGCGTCGGTGGTGCCCCCGGCGCAGCCGGTGGCGGCGAGGCAGAGAACCGCGACGAGCGCGGCGACGGCGGCGCGCACGCGGGTGCTCACCGACCGATCACGCCCCGCCTGCCGCACCGGCGCCTCCCGTCGTCCTGCCCCACCTCGGTGACGCGGGCCACGGCCCGCTCGCGTCATGGTAGGCGCGACGACCTGGCCGTTCAGGTGAGGGATGTGGTCAGGGTCACCTCGGCGGGGGCCTCACGATCCTGAGGAACACCTGAATACAGTGACGGGGTGTCCCGCCCCCACGCCGCCCAGGCCCGCCTCGTCGAGCACGTGCAGCGCCTCGGCGAGCAGCACCCGCCGATCCCGCTGGAGAGCGTGGACTTCTCGGTCCGCGACCCGCGGCTGCTGGACCAGCGCTTCGGCCACGTCCTCGACTTCATGGCCCGCGTGGAGCTCGAGGTGGACCGCAACGTCCTGGAGCTGCTGACCCTCCTGCCGGACCCGCCCGAGGTGGACGTCTTCTTCTACCGGGACGTCTGGCAGCCCCAGGAGATCCAGCACGGCCGCATCCTCGACGAGCTCCAGGTGCGTCTGGGCCGCAGCTACGCGGAGACGGACCTCGAGAACGTCGGCTTCAAGCTCCGCCTGCTCGGGATGCTCTCGCACGTGCCCGCGGTGCAGGACGTGAGCCGGATGCTCTACTACCTGACCGGCATGGCCACCGAGCGCTCCGCCGTGCTCGCCTACAACCTGCTCCACGACGGCCTCGTGGACATGGGCGAGCAGGCGATCGCCGAGACCGTCATCGTGCCGATCAAGCGGCAGGAGCCCGGGCACTACGCCTTCTACCAGCTCTCTGCGCGCGCCCTCTGGGAGCAGCTGGCCGCCTGGCAGAAGTGGCTGGTGCGCACGCTGCGCTCGTTCTCGTTCTCGCCGGTCGGGGTCAACAACCCCGAGCAGCTGGCGGACTTCGGGGACGTGATGACCACGCTCGGCATCGCCGACGACACCCAGTTCGTCGCTCAGGTCGCCCGGGTGGAGACCGAGCTGCTGTGGGCGCGGGAGCACGGACTCCCGGTGCCCGACTACGTCCTCAGCGCCTTCCGCGGCGCGGTGGACGCCGCGCGGGCACGCGCGGGTCTCGCGGCCTGATCCGGGGTTTTTCGGCTGGACCTGACTGCTGGGCCTGGCTGCTGGGCCTGGCTGCTGGACCTGGCTGCTGGACGCGTGCGGCGCGGCCGGCCTGGGAGGGTGGCCGGCCGCGCCGACGAGGCGCCGGCGGCAGTGGGACGTTGCCGTCGGCGTCCCGACCGGTCGCCCGTCGGGACGGGAGGGCGCCGGTGGCTGGGTGGGGCCGGCCGGTGGCCGGCCCGCGGCTCAGTGCCGCACGGAGACCGGCGACCCGCCGCGACGGCGCGCGTCGTTGGCGGCCTGGGCGAGCTGCTGGGCGAGCTTGTCGGCGCCGGCGCACTTGAACCGCAGCACGTGGCCGCCGATCCGCAGGCCGATCGGCTTGGTGCGCATCCCGTTGCCCAGCTCCACGCCGGTGATGTCGCTGGTCTTCAGCTTGAGCATGCCGGCGCCCGAGGAGGCGCGCGACGGCATGAACGTGAGGTGGAGCGGGGACATCATCAGGTTCCCCGGCACCCAGGTGGCGCCCCACTGCGTCTGGAACGCCAGGCACGCCTGGTCGGCCGGGCCCTGGCCCGCGCCGACGCTCTCGACCATGAGCTGGCCGTTCTTGGACCCCATGACTGCGTAGGACATGTCTTGAATGGTCCACGTCACAGGGGCTCCGTGCACGGCCAAGTTCCAACACACGCGTTCGCTGACAACATGTCCGGGCATCCCGGCAGGCCAGATACCCAGCTTGGTATCGCGCCTCGTCGCCCAGGGACTAGACAGGTGTCGGACGTGGGCTGGACCGGACGCGGTGCCCCTCAGCCGCGGGGCGCCCCGACCCGAGGTCAGACGCGACGGCCCAGGCTTCCGGCGCGGGCCGTGCGCGCGGCCTCGGCGATCTGGTCGGCCATCTTGTCCGCACCGGTGCACCGGAACTGGACAAGGTGCGTGGCCGTGCGCAGCGTCATCGTCTTCGACATGACACCCCCGCTGACCTCGATGCCCGTCACGTCCTCGGTCGAGAGCTTGAGCATCCCGGAGCCCGCCGACACCTTCGTCGGCAGGAACGTGAGGTGCAGCTTGGACAGCATCAGCCGCCCACCGACCCACTGAGCCCCCCACCGCTGCTGGAACGCGTCCAGCGCAGCGTCGGAACCCTTGCCACCCAGGCCGGTGCTCTGGATGAGCAGCTGCCCGTTCTTCGACCCCATGACCCCGTACGACATGTCCCGAGTCTTGACGGGTCGCCTGGGTGAGGGCAAAGAACCCGTGCAGACTCCGCCATTTGTCCCAGTCAGGACGCTGTGGCTGGTACTGACCTCATCCTGGTGCACGAGCGTCGGCTACCGGCCGGTCGCGAGGCCCGTCGGACGGGACGGGCGACTTGCCGCGCGCCCGTCGCTCCCCGGAGAGTGACCCCGTGAGCGAGACGCAGGCATTCGGCATCGACTTCGGCGGCACCGGCATCAAGGGCGCACCCGTCGACCTGGTGGAGGGCGACTTCGCCGCGGAGCGGGTCCGGGTGCGGACGCCGCAGCCGGCCACGCCCGAGGCCGTCGCGGCGGTCTTCGCGGAGCTGCTGTCGCAGTTCCCCGACAGCACCGGCCCCATCGGTGTCACGGTGCCCGGCGTCGTCCGGCACGGCGTCGTGGGCTCGGCCGCCAACATCCACGACTCCTGGGTCGGCACCGACGCCGACACCCTCTTCTCGAAGGCCACGGGCCGCACGGTGCACGCCGTCAACGACGCGGACGCCGCGGGCCTGGCCGAGGTGCGGTACGGCGCCGCCAAGGGCCGCACCGGCCTGGTGCTGGTCACCACGCTCGGCACCGGCATCGGCAGCGCGCTCGTGCTGGACGGCGTCCTCGTGCCCAACTCGGAGCTCGGGCACCTGGAGATCGACGGCTACGACGCCGAGACCCGCGCCTCGAACCGGGCCCGCGAGTCCGAGGAGCTCTCGATGGAGAAGTGGGCCAAGCGGCTGACCCGCTACTACCGGACCCTGGAGAAGCTCTTCTCCCCCGACCTGTTCGTGGTCGGCGGCGGCATCAGCAAGCGGCACGCCGAGTTCCTGCCGCTGCTCGACCTGGACACCGAGATCGTCCCGGCCACCCTGCGCAACAAGGCGGGCGTGGTCGGCGCGGCGCTGTACGCCACGACCTGAGCCACGCCCGCCCTGCGGGTGCCTGCGGTCCTGCCTGCGGTCCTGCCTGCGATCAGGGGCGCGGGCGGCCGCTGATGGCGTGCGCGACCGCCTCGGTCACGTCCGGGTGGAAGACGTTGGGGATGATGAAGCTCGCGTTGAGCTCGTCGTCCTCGACCGTGAGCGCGATGGCCTCGGCGGCCTTGAGCAGCATCTCGGTGGTGACGTCGGTGGCGCGGGCGTCCAGCAGGCCGCGGAAGACGCCCGGGAACGCCAGCACGTTGTTGATCTGGTTCGGGTAGTCCGAGCGGCCCGAGGCGACGACGGCCGCGTACTGGCCGGCCAGGGCCGGGTCGATCTCCGGGTCCGGGTTGGCCAGGGCGAAGACCACCGGGTCCTTCGCCATCGTCGGGATCCACTCCGCCTGGAGCACGTTCGGGGCCGAGACGCCGATGAAGACGTCCGCGCCCTTCAGGGCGTCCTGCAGCGTCCCGCGGACCTTGCGCGGGTTGGTGCGCGCGGCGAGCTCCGCGTGGGCACCGGAGAGGCTCTCGTCGTCGGAGGAGAGGCAGCCGACCTTGTCGACGACCACGATGTCGGGGACGCCCGCGGCGAGGAGCAGGTTGCAGATGGCGGTGCCGGCCGCGCCGCCGCCGTTGAGGGCGATGCGGACGTCGCCGACCTGCTTCTCGACCACGCGCAGCGCGTTGGTGAGGGCGGCGAGGACGACGATCGCGGTGCCGTGCTGGTCGTCGTGGAAGACCGGGATGTCGAGGGACTCGCGCAGCCGGCGCTCGATCTCGAAGCAGCGCGGCGCGGCGATGTCCTCGAGGTTGATGCCGCCGAAGCCGGGGGCGATGAGCTCGACGGCGCGGACGATCTCGTCGGTGTCCTGGGTGTCGAGGCAGATCGGCCAGGCGTCGATGTTGGCGAACCGCTTGAAGAGCGCGGCCTTGCCCTCCATCACCGGCAGCGCGGCGCCGGGGCCGATGTTGCCCAGGCCGAGCACGGCCGAGCCGTCGGTGACGACGGCGACCGAGTTGCCCTTCACCGTGAGGCGCGGGATGTCCTCGGGGTTGTCGGCCAGCGCGCGGGAGACGCGGCCGACGCCCGGGGTGTAGGCCATGGAGAGGTCGTCACGGTTGCGCAGCGGGACCTTCGAGGAGACCTCGATCTTGCCGCCGATGTGGAGCAGGAAGGTCCGGTCGGAGACGCGGTAGACCTCGACGCCCTCGACCTTCTCGGCGACGCCCGGCAGGGAGGCGGCGTGCTCGGCGTCGCCGGCGGAGCAGGTGACGTCGACCGTCAGCTTCTCGTGCGTGGACTCCGTGACGTCGATGGCCGTGACGATGCCGCCGGCCTGGCCGATGGCGGTGGCCACGGCACCGACCACGCCCGGGTTGGCCGGGGTGTGGAGGCGCATGGTGATGGAGTACGAGGACGCGGTGGCAGCGGAGGTCGGCACCGGGTCAAGATCCTCCCCGTCCGGCCCTACCGGCAAGTCGGAAGTCCTGTTTCGGGACGCGAGTTGCCGATTGCACCTATTCGCGAGAGCGATGGATGGCGTCCGAGGGATCGCGGACGGGCGGCAGAACCGACCGCAGCGGTCCGTTCAGGCGTCCTGGCGCTGAGGCACCTCGCGGGCGTCCAGCCGCCGCAGGAGGTTCGCGGAGAAGCGGGTGCCCATCTGGCCGATCACCTGCTTCATGGCCGTGCGCACGACCGGGCCGGAGAGCCGCGGCAGCGGCAGGTCCAGCGAGATCTCCAGGCTGGTCGACAGGCGCGTCCCCTCGGGGACCTCCTCGAGCACGTACCACCCCTCGACGGCGGAGCGCTCCGTCACGCCCTCGGGCGGGTCGTGGCGGAAGTCGATGCGGCTCGGCTCCTCGTAGGTCATCGCCTCCGTGAAGGCGGGGGAGACGGCCAGCCCCGCGACCTCCAGGCCGGCGAGCTGCCAGCGCCAGTGGTCGCCGTCCGCGGTGATCCGCGAGACGAAGGGGGTGAGCTCGGCGATCGCGTCGGGGTCCCGCAGGACCGCGAACACGGCCTCGCGGTCGGCGGTGATGACGGCGGTGGCCTCGGTGGAGGCGGAGAAGCGGGTCACGCGTCCGCCCCCGGCGCCGGGGCCGCCAGCGCCTCCTCGATGTCGGCGCGCAGCTTGTCGGGCGTGGCCGTCGGCGGGTACCGACGCACGACCCGCCCGTCCCGGCCGACGAGGAACTTGGTGAAGTTCCACTTGATGCGGCTGCCCAGGACGCCGCCCTTCTCGGTCTTGAGCCAGTCGAAGACCGGGTGCGTGCCCGGACCGTTCACCTCCACCTTGGAGAAGAGCGGGAAGGAGACCCCGAAGTTCCGCTCGCAGAAGGTCGCGATCTCCTCCTCGCCGCCCGGCTCCTGGTGACCGAACTGGTCGCACGGGAAGCCGAGGACCGTGAACCCCCGCGGGGCGAGCTCGTCGAAGAGCGCCTGCAGGCCCTGGTACTGGGGCGTGAAGCCGCACTGCGAGGCGGTGTTCACCACCAGCACGACCTGGCCGGCGTAGGCGGAGAGGTCCACGTCCGCGCCGTCGATGCCGCGGGCGGAGAAGGCGCTGAGGGTCGTGGGGGTCGTCATGTCGGCCAGTGTGCCCAGGCTCGAGACCGGGGAACCACACCCCGCCCCGTGTCAGCCGACTGTCACGTATGAGCCGACTGTCGCGTCAGCCGATCATCGTGCCGACGGCCTGGACGCTCGCGCCGACCACGACGTCGTCCGGGACGCCGGCCGGCACGGTCAGCCGGACGTGGCGCTCCTCCACCAGCAGCCGCACGTGCTCACCGTCGACCGACTCCACCGAGCCCGTGACCCGGTAGCGCTGCCCGCCCAGGCGTTCGAGGCCCGGCTCGAGACCCTTCTCCTGGCCCTTCTCCTGGCCGGGCTCGGCGGCCTCGACCCGCAGCGACCCGTCGTCGGCCACCATCCTCAGCTCGGGGCGGCGGCGGCGCCGCAGGGCGAACGACATCCCGATCGCGCCGAGCACCACGACGTCCAGCACCAGAGCGACCCGCAGCGGCAGGGGCTGCCCGACCACGACGAAGCTCGAGGGGTCGTCGGCGTCCCAGCAGACCCGGGCGCTGCCGTCGCGGGCCGCCGCCAGGGCGTCGCCGTCCAGGCTCACGGAGTAGGTGCGGGTGGTGAGGTCGACGGCCTCGTCGCTGCCGGCGTCCTCGACCACGGCGGCCGCCACCACCCGCGGCAGCAGGACGCTCGCGGCGCCCTCGTCGTCCACCGCGGCCTCGACGTCCTGGCAGGTGCCGGTGCTCTCCAGGCGGTGCTGGGTCCACCAGGCCGAGGCGAGCGGCGCCTGGAGCACCACGAGCAGGGCCACGAGGCCGAGGACGCGCAGCGGGAGGCTCAGGCGGGGCATGGCGGTCAGTATCCCGGGCGGGTTCCCCGGCGGGCTCAGCGCAGGTCGGGGCCACCCGTCAGGTCGGCGACGAGGGCGAGGAAGCGGTCGCGGGCAGCGTCCTCGTCGGAGGACCCGCGCAGGCGGTGGACGGGCAGGTAGTGGACGGGGCGGGGCGCCCGGTCGTGGAAGAAGGTGCCGCGGGCCGTCGAGGGCCGGGTCGCGACGAACCAGACGGCGGTGTCGGCGCCCTCCGCCCCGGTGCGCAGGAGCGGGCCGACCACGCGGTCGAACCCGGGCAGCGCGTCGGTGAGGCCCGGCGTGGCGGCCCAGCCCGGGTGCAGCGAGGCGGCCAGGACGCCGGTGCCGCGCGTCCGGCGGGCCCAGGCGTCCGCGAGCACCACCTGCATCCGCTTGGTGCGGGCGTAGGCGCGGACGCCGTCGTACGGCTCGTCCTCGGGGCGCCGGTTCTCCAGGTCGTCGAGGGAGTCGGCGTGCAGGCCGGCGGTGTACATGCCGCCCGAGCTCATCCACAGGACGCTGCCGCTGTCTGCCGTGAGGAGCGGGAGCAGCGCCTGCGTCATGACGTGCGGGCCGAGGACGTGGACGGCGAGGCCCAGCTCGTGCCCCTGCGGGCTCTCCTGGCGCTCCTTCGTCATCACCCCGGCGTTGTGGACGAGCCCGTGGAGGCCGTCGACCCGGCCGAGCAGGTCGGCCGACCACTGGGCCACGGCCTCGGTGTCCCCCACGTCGCAGACCTCCTCGACGACCTCGGCGTTCGGGTGCGCGACCCGGAGCTCGCGGGCCCGGTCGGCCACCTTGGCGGGCGAGCGACCGAGGAGGTGCACGATGGCCCCGAGCTCGAGGAAGGACTCGGCCATCGCCCCGCCGATCCCGCCCGTGGCGCCGGTGACGACCACCCGGCGGCCCTGCAGCGAGCCGGGAGCGGGGTCGCGGCGGGCGGGGTCACTCGCCCACAGGGGTCGCCGCAGCAGGGGCCCCAGGCGGGAGTAGCCGAGCACGACGGAGCGGTCCAGGGCGGTGTCGGCCGCGGCGCCGAGGAGGCGGGCGGCGTGCTGGGGCAGGGGTCGGCGCGCGCTCATGAGCCGAACCTAGGCAGTCGGCGGCCGGCGTCCGCCCACCCCTGCGGTCGGCGTGCCTCGCGCGGCACCGGCTGCGGCCCGGGTCGAAGGTCCCGGGCTGCCCTCTGGGCGGGGTGGTGAGGGCGGTGACCGGGAGGGGAACCGGAACGTTCCGTGACGACCACGTGAACAGGTCCTCACGGCCTTTGACCTGCGGGTTACCTGCCGGACACCTGCCCGGGACGTTGGTCCCGAGAAGTGCACAGAGACCGTGAAGACCCTCCACGAACCGTCATCCGTCGCGCATCGTGGAGGTCGACACAGCCCGTCGCCGACGCTCGACCCCCTGTCCATCGTCGACGCCCGCTCGTCCGTGCGGCACTCCCCCGGGAGATCCCCATGTCCGTTCGACCCTGTGCCGGGGCGCGCCCACCCCACCCGTGCCGCCCCGGCTTCCGGCCCTCGTCGTGACCACGATCCTGCTGACCGCCCTCCGGGCCGTCCGGACTCGTCGTCACGGCTCCCCTCTCCCGCCGTGACCCCGGGCGGTGCGTGAGCAACCGAGTGGTGCGCCCGGGCGGTTGCTCAGCCACCGCGGCCCCCGGACGTCATCCAACCCGGCGCGCTCAGGGGCCAGCCCGTATGACGTCCCACCCACCGGCGGTGCGCCAGCAACCCCGCCACCGAGCCAGCCGGTTGCTCACACACCGCCCACCGGCGCCGGCTCTACCAGCGGTGTCGCAGCAACCGAACCACCCGCCCGAACCGTTGCTCAGCCACCGCCCACCGGCCGCCCCGGGACGTCATCCAACCCGGCCCGCCCAGGGGCCACTCCGTATGACGTCCCACCCACCGGCGGTGCGCCAGCAACCCCGCCACCGAGCCAGCCAGTTGCTCACACACCGCCCACCGGCGCCCCGCCCCACCGGCGGTGTCGCAGCAACCGAGCCACCCCACCGAACCGTTGCTCACACACCGCCGATCACCGCCCCGGTGCGCGATCGACCTACGGTGGCCGGGTGCGCTTCGGAGTCACCCTGCTGACCGACCTCCCGTGGGCGGAGTCCCGGCCCCGCTGGATCGCCGCGGAGGAGCTGGGCCTCGACCACGCCTGGACCTACGACCACCTCACCTGGGGCACGCTGCCGGACGCACCGTGGCGCGACGCGCTCACCACGCTGGCGGCCGCGGCGGCCCTCACCAGCCGCATCGGCCTGGGCACGGCCGTGACGGCGCCGAACTTCCGGCACCCGCTGCCGCTGTTCCGCGAGGTGCAGGCGCTGGACGAGATCTCCGAGGGGCGGTTCCTGCTCGGGCTGGGCGTCGGGGGCGACCTCGACGCGGGGAAGCTCGGCACCCCGCCGATGCCGGCCAAGGAGCGGGTCGACCGCTTCCAGGAGTTCACCGACCTCCTGCTGCGCCTGCGCACCGAGGACCACGTGGACGCGGCGGGCCGCTGGTTCAGCACCGTCGACGCGCGGACCGCCCCCACGGCGTCCACGCCCTTCGTCGTCTCCGGCAACGGCCCGCGCTCCCTGCGCTACGCCGCCCGCGTCGGCGACGGGTGGATGACGACGGGACGCCCCGCCGACGGCCTCGACGCCTGGTTCTCCCAGCTCGCGACGATGGTGGCCACCCTCGAGGAGGGGCTGGTCCGCGCCGGACGCGACCCGCTGACCTTCCCTCGCTACCTGCTCATGGACGCCCCCAAGGCGTTCGGCCACGGCGTCTTCGCGCTGGAGAGCCCGGGGCTGTTCGAGGAGATGACCGGCCGCGCGGCGGCCCTCGGGTTCACCGACCTCGTCACCCACTGGCCGCGCCAGACCGAGCCGTACCGCGGCTCGGAGCAGGTCCTGGAGCAGGTCTGCTCCGACGTCCTCCCGCGCTGGCGGTGACCTTCCCGGTCGCCGTGGCGGGGCCCTGACCGGGCCCTCCCGGAGCCTTCCGCAGGGCGGGCCGTCCCCCACGGGACGCCTCGACGTGGCACCATCCGCCCTGGAACGTTTCAGCCGGCACCGCCGGCGTACCAGTCCGGCACGGTCCGGGAGCAGGAGGCAGGCATGTTCAACGTCATCGTCGTCGGGGTGGACGGCAGCGAGACCGCCGAGGCCGCGGCCCGCCGCGCCGCGGAGCTGGCCCTCGCCACCGACTCGACCCTCGAGATCGTCTCGGCCTACGACGGCTACGAGGTCCGCAAGGTCGACGCGCCCGAGGAGTTCCACGTGACCAGCGAGGACGACGCCCAGACCGTGGCCGGTCGGCTCGCCGCCCGCTTCACCGCCGAGATGCCCGGCCTCAAGGTGACCTCGTCGCCGGTCGACGGCAAGCCCGGCGAGGCGCTGGCCCAGCGCGCGACCGAGCTCGACGCCGGCCTCATCGTCATCGGCAACAAGCGCGTCCAGGGCATGGCCCGCGTGTTCGGCAACGTGGCCGCCGCCGTGGCCGCGAAGGCCCCGTGCGACGTCTACGTCGTGCACACGCACGGCAACTGAGCCCAGGCACCCGCGGGGCTCACGTCCCACCGGCTCCGGAGAGGGGCGGCGCGCTCGCGCCGCCCCTCTTCGCGTGCTCGGGTAGCCTCGCCCTGACCCCCTAGGGGGATAAGAACCTCCTGGACGACGGAGCGCCGACCGTGACCCTCGACGAGAGCCCGCCCACGACCCCGCGGTCGAGCCCACCGGATACCCCGCCGGCGTGGACCGCCCTGCGCGCCTGGCCGCGGCGCCGGTGGGTCGTCGCGCTGCTGTCGGCCGTCGCGGCCGTCCTGGTCGTCGGCGTCCCGACGGACCTCGTGCCCAACGCTGTCTTCGGCCGCGAGGTCCCGCCCACCGCCTGGGCCTGGCCCGCCCTCCTCGCCTCGGCCGTTCTCGGCGGACTGCTGGCCGCGACCTACGTGCGCCCGCCCGAGGTGCCGACCCCCCAGAACCCAGAGAACCCGAGCAACGCGGACGACCTGGGCCCCGGCGCCCGCCGCGGCTGGCTCGGCGCGACGCTGACCTACTTCGCGGTGGGCTGCCCGGTCTGCAACAAGATCGTGCTGCTCGCGCTCGGGTCGGCCGGCGCGCTCACGTGGTTCGAGCCGGTCCAGCCGTTCCTCCAGGTGATCGCCCTGGGACTGCTCGGCTGGGCGCTGCTCACCCGGCTGCGGGGCGAGGTCTCGTGCCCGCTCCCGGCCGGCCGCGGCTGAGGCGGCTCAGCAGAACTGGCCCTCGATCCGCGCGAGCTCGTCGTCGGTGAGGACGAGCGAGGCCGCCTGCGCGGAGTCGGAGATCGAGGCCGGGCGCGACGCACCGGGGATCGGGACGACGTGGACGCCGAGCGAGAGCTCCCACGCCAGGACGACCTGCTGCGGGCTGACACCCCGCGCGGACCCGATCTCGTGGAAGACCGGGTAGGTCAGCCCGACGTCCCTGCTCCCCGCGCCGGTGCCGCCGAGGGGGCTCCACGGGAGGAAGGCCACCCCGTGACGTCCGCAGTGCTCGAGCTCGTCGCGGGAGGAGCGGAAGCTCGGGGAGAACTGGTTCTGGACGCTGGCCAGTCCGCCCTCGCCGAGCACCTCGAGGGCGACGTCGATCTCCTCGACGTTGGCGTTGGAGATGCCGACCGCGCGGATCTTGCCCTCCTCCTGGAGCGCCTTGAAGGTGCCGACGACCTCCGGGTAGAGGCGCCACCGGTCGGGGCGGTGCCACTGGTAGAGGTCGAGGACGTCGACGCGGAGGTTGCGCAGGGAGGACTCCACGGCCCGCCGCAGGTACTCCGGCGAGCCGTCACGGCCCCACACCTCGCCCTCGGAGCGGGTGATCCCGCCCTTGGTGGCGACCGTGACGTGGGAGGTGTCGCCGTAGGAGGCCAGGGCCTCGGCCACGAGCTGCTCGTTGTGGCCCATGGCGTCCCAGGACGGGGCGTAGCAGTCGGCGGTGTCGATGAAGGTGACGCCGGCGTCGAGGGCGGCGTGGACGGTGGCGACGGCCTGCTCGCGGTCGGGCCGGACGTTGGCGCCCATCGAGAGCGGCATCGCGCCGAGGCCGACGGCGGAGACGGTGAACGGGCCCAGCGTGCGGGTGGGGAGCGTGGTCATTCCTCCACCCTGCCAAACCGGGCGGTGTCGCGCTTCCCCCGAGGCTGCTCGACGAGCCTCACCTCACCGCAGCCGACTGCCGGCTCGCGCCGTGCCTGCTGCCCCGCCGGCCGCGCCCGCGGGGCGGCGTTGGCCCGCGGGGCGGCGTTCGGTCCTCGTCGACACGAGGACCCAACGTCCCCACCAGCCCCGCAGCATCGCCCTGACCTGCACCGATGCACCCACCCACCGGCCGGCGTGCCGGTTCGGTCCTCGTGGACACCAGGACCGAACGCACCCGCCCGCAGCCCGACTTCGGTCCTCGTCGACACGAGGACCCAACGCCCCCACCAACCCCGCAGCATCCCCCTGACCTGCACCGATGCACCCACCCACCGGCCGGCGTGCCGGTTCGGTCCTCGTGGACACCAGGACCGAACGCACCCACCAGCGCGCGGCCACGAACCTGCACCAGCTCGCGCAACCCACTCCCAGCCACACCCCGTCAGGGCAGGATGAGCACGTGAACGAAGACCTCAACCCGCTGCTGCCGCACTCGCTGGAGCTCGTGCTGCTCGTCCTCGTCCTCGTACCGCTCCTGCTCTGGGTCGCCACGCTGGTCGACGTGCTCGGCCGGCCCCGGCAGCAGTGGGTGGACGCCGGGCAGAACCGGGTCGTGGCCCTCCTGGTCGTCGTCCTCCTGGGGCTCATCGGCGTCGCGCTCTACTGGTTCCTCGTCCGCCCGTCCCTGGTGCGGGCCCAGCGCGAGGCCACCCAGCGCGACGCCACCCGGCCCGACGCCACCCAGCCCGACGCCGGGCTCTCGCGAGGCTGACCCCGCGCCCACCCCACGTCCACCCCGCGCCCACCCCACGCCCGCGCCGAGGCCCGCCGGACGCCCACACGCCCGCCCACACGCACGAACGCCCGGGCACAGGGCCCGGGCGCTCGTGACGGAGGTGTCAGCAGGGTGAGGCGGAATCAGAACTCGAACACGATCCGCGCCGTGGTCGCGCCGGACAGCACCTCGTCGATCGCGGCGTTGACGTCGTCCAGCTTGCGCCCCTCCGCGACGACCTCGGTGCGGCCGGCGGCGTGGAGGCGGAAGACCTCGGCCAGGTCCTCGCGGGTGCCGACGATCGACCCGATGACGGAGATGCCCTTGAGGACGGTGTCGAAGATCGGCACCTCCATGGCGCCCTCGTTCTCCGGGGGCAGACCGACGCAGACGAGGCGGCCGCCGCGGCGCAGCGAGGCGAAGGCCTGCTCGAACACCTTCGGGTGCACGGCGAGCACGATGGCGACGTCGACGCCACCGAGGGCCGCGATCTCCTCGACGGGGTCGGAGGTGCGGGCGTTGACGGTCCAGGTGGCGCCCAGGCGGCGGGCGAGCTCGAGCTTCGGCTCCTCCACGTCGACGGCCACGACGTCGCCGCCGAAGACCTGGGCGTACTGGAGCGCGAGGTGGCCGAGGCCGCCGATGCCGAAGATCGCGACCCTCTCGGTCGGGCGCACGTCCGCGACCTTGACGGCCTTGTAGGTGGTGACGCCGGCGCAGGTCAGCGGGGCCGCGTCGAAGGGCGTCACGCCCTCGGGGACGGGGACGACGTAGTCGGCGTCGGCGACCGCCAGCTCGGCGAACCCGCCGTCGATGGAGTAGCCGGTGTTCTGCTGGGACTCGCAGAGGGTCTCCCAGCCCTTCACGCAGTAGTCGCAGCGTCCGCAGGCGTGGCCGAGCCACGGCAGCGCGACCCGGTCGCCGACCTGCCGCGAGGTGACCCCGGCGCCGACCTTCTCGACGATGCCGACGCCCTCGTGGCCCGGGATGAACGGCGGGGCGGGCTTGACCGGCCAGTCGCCGTGGGCGGCGTGGATGTCGGTGTGGCAGAGGCCGCTGGCCTCGATCCGGACGAGCACCTGGCCCGCGGCGGGCTCGGGGACGGGACGCTCCTGCAGCTCCAGCGGAGCGGTGAAGTCGGTGACGACGGCAGCCTTCATGGGTCTCTCCTAGCGCGATCTGTCTGCCGGGCGGGGCGCTCGCGGGTGGGCGGCACCAGCCGCACCGGCTGGCCGGGCGGCCCCGGGTCGGGCCTCCCTCCACCCCCCACGCTGCCCCTCGAGCGGTCCGTCTCCCAGGGACCTCCGACCCTGCATCCAAGGTCGAACAGAGCGCGTTACCGCAGGTCAGAGACTTTTGGACGTCCAATCGAGAGGTCGTGTCACCCGCGTCACGCCGGGGCGGCCACCCAGGTGCGCCGCACCACGAGGTGCACGGCCGCCTGCCCGCAGGAGGTGGCGACGAGGACGACGAGCCCGAGGCTGAGCGCCGAGACGCCGAGCGCGCCGACCAGCGGCGAGACCAG
Organism: Nocardioides sp. GY 10127; assembly: GCF_004919085.1. Lineage (GTDB taxonomy): Bacteria > Actinomycetota > Actinomycetes > Propionibacteriales > Nocardioidaceae > Nocardioides. The sequence continues at coordinate 313,772 of NZ_STGL01000005.1, forward strand.
GCCGGCCACCCCGAAGTTCACCGCCCCCAGGAGCGAGCCCGCGGTGCCGGCCCGCTCGCCGTGCGGGCTCAGCGCGAGCACCTGCACGGCAGGGTTCGCCCCGCCGACGGGCGCCACCACGAGCGCCACGAGGACGAGGACGACCCAGGTCGGTGCGCCGAGCCGTCCGGCCAGCACGAGCCCGGCGCCGGCCCCACCCATGAGCGCCAGCCACAGCGAGAGCACCGCCCACGGCGGCAGCACGCGCATGAGCCGGGCGGAGACCTGCGCGCACGCGGTGAGGCCGAGGGCGTTGCACGCGAAGAGGGCGCCGTACGTCTGGGTGCCGAGGCCGAGGTCCACCTGGTAGAGGAACGAGGAGGAGGACAGGTAGGCGAACATCGCGGTGAAGACGGACGCCCCGGCCGCGAGCGTCCCGAGGAAGGCCCGGTCGCCGAGCAGGACCCGGTACCGCGCGCGGGCTCCCGCCAGGCCCGGCGCCCGGCGCTCCGCGGGCAGCGTCTCGGGCAGCCACAGGGCGGCAGCCACCGTCATGACCAGGCCGAACGCGGCGATGACCGCGAAGATGCCGCGCCAGTCGACCACGCGCAGCAGCAGCGCCCCGACGCTGGGGGCGACGATCGGCGCCAGGCTCGTCACCAGCGCCATCCGGGCCAGGAAGCGGCCCAGGGCGTCCCCGGCGAAGAGGTCCCGGGTCATCGCCATCGTCACCACGCCGCCGCCCGCGGCGCCCAGGCCCTGGACGAACCGGCCGACCATCACCCACTCCACCGAGGGGGCCGCGATCACCCACAGGCTTGCAGCCACGTGGACGCCGGTCGCCACCAGCAGCGGGCGCCGCCGCCCCAGCGAGTCGCTGAGCGGCCCGACGACCAGCTGCCCCACCGCGAACCCGAGGGTGGTGGCGGCGAGCGTGAGCTGCACAGCGGCCTCGGTGGTGCCGAGGTCGGCCATGACGGTGGGGAAGGCCGGCAGGTAGAGGTCCATCGTCGCCGGGCCGAGGGCCACGAGCAGGCCCATCACCGCCACGAGCAGGGCCCGGCGCCGCGCGGGCAGCGCCTCGCCGGGGGAGACGGCGGGCGCCGTCGGCGTGGGGAGGGAGGTCACCCGAGACGACCGCCCAGACCCACGCGGAGCAGGTCGGTGAGCCCGTCGACGATCTCGCGCTGGGCGTGCCCCTGGACGATCGGGCAGCCCTCGGCCGCCTGGGTGCGGCGGTCGTAGGACTCGTCGGTGGGCAGGTAGCCGATGCGCGCGTTGGCGTTGGTGACGACGAGGGTGGTCGCGACGGGCGAGGCCTCCTGCACCGCCCGGCCCACCGGCACCGTCACCTCGCCGCCCACGCCGGCCAGGGCCACCGGCCCGACGACGAGGCTGGACAGCGTCAGGTCGACCGTCTCGACGTCCGCCTGCTCCATCCCGGGCGGTACGGGCAGCCGGCGGCAGGGGCACGCCACCACCCGCACGCCCGCGGAGACGGGGGCCGCGGCCGTGTACCGGTGCGTCACCTTCACCAGTCGCACGGCCGCGGACCCCAGCATGAACCCCTGCGCCTGGACGGCGTCCCCGGCGAAGCGGGCGTCGGCGGCAGGGTCGTCGGTCGGCTCGTCGAGCTGCACCCGGGGGCGCTGGTCGCCGAGCGAGCCGGAGGTCCACAGGGCCACGGCTCCGTCGAGCTCGGCCTCCACGTGGGTGGAGGCCACGCCCGCGAGGTCGGCGCTGAGCGCCCGGACCCCGAGCAGCACCGTGGAGTGCACGGCGTAGTTGAGGACGACGGCGATCACCGCGCCCGGGGTCGGCGCTCCGGCCGGCGGCACCTCCCGGAACGTCACCACGCCGAGCCGCTTGTCGGAGTCGCCGTGCGGCGCGTACCCGAGCGTCCAGCGCCCGTCCACGTACGCCTCGCGGCACACGTTGACGTCGACGTCCTGGCGGGCGAAGCCGACCTGCGCCGGTCGGGCGGACGCGGCGGCCTGCTGCACGGCGGCCACCACGGCGTCCTCGACCTCGCGGGTGTAGGCGAGGGACTCCGGCGTGGGTATGCGGGCCTTGCCGCCGGGCGGCACGAGCCCGATGCGGGGGGCGTTGTGCGCGTGCGAGGGCGCCAGGACGACGTGGTCGGCGCTGATCCCGCACTCCTGCTCGACCCGCGCCCGCAGGGCGGTGGTGTCGCCGACCTCGACGAGGTCGAGGCTCACGAGGGCCGCGGTGGTCGCCCCGTCGGAGACGACCAGGGCCCGGGCGTGCAGCCGGTCGCGGACCTCGGTGAAGTCCGGCCCGAACGGGTTGAGCCCGGCGAGCTCGGTGGGCGTGATGTCGACGCGGGCGGCGCCGGCGGTGAGCCGGGGGGCGGGTGGGTGCGCGGTCATCCGGTCACCCCACCGTCGGTGAGGCCGGACATGATCCGCTTCTGGAGCACCACGTAGGCGATGAGCAGCGGGGCGCTGGTGAGGATGACGTGCATGAAGACGAGGTTCCAGTTGATCGAGTACTGGCCGGCGCTGGAGAACTGGTACAGCGTCAGCGGGAGGGTGGCGTTGTCGGAGCCCTGGATCATGTAGAGGGCGAAGAGGAAGTCGTTCCAGACGTTGATGACGGTCATGACGGCCGCCGTGAACAGCACCGGCTGGAGCAGCGGCAGGATCACGTGGCGGAACGTCTGCCAGCGCCCGGCCCCGTCCATCTGCGCGGCGTCCTCGTAGTCCGAGGGCAGCGTGCGCAGGTAGCCGGTGGTGAGGAAGACGATGATCCCGAGGCGGGTGCCGACGAGGGCCAGCGCGTAGCCGGCCACGGTGCCCGTGAGCCCGGTGCGGGTGAGGATGACGACGGTCGGGACGATCGCCGGCGGCAGGATGATCGACAGCGCGAAGACGTAGTACCAGACGCGCAGCCAGCGCCACGGCGTCCGCGCGAAGGTCCACGCCGCCATGGAGCCCAGCAGCAGCACGAGGACCACCACGGGCACGGTCACGAGCAGGCTGTTGCGCAGGCCGGTGAGGTAGTGGCCCTGGTCGAGGACGACCGAGAGGTTGTCGGCGAACGACCAGTGCGAGGGCAGCGAGACCGACGGGATGGCCGCCTCCTGCGTGGTCTTGCCGGCGTTGACGACGAGCATCCACAGGGGCAGGCCGACCCACGGCACCGCCACGAGGGTGAGGACGACGTACTTCAGCACGGCCGCGGGGCGCAGCCGGGCCCGCGGCGGCCGGCCGTGCTCCTCGAGCGGCACCAGGCGCAGGGGGCTCGTGGCGGGGGCAGAGGTGGTGCTCATCCGTGGACCTCCCGGCGGCGCAGGAACCAGATCATGGGGACGGCGGTGACGATCACGAGGATCGCGATCATGAAGCTGAGGGCGCTGGAGGTGCCGAAGAGGCCCATCCCGTACTGGTTGAACACCGCGACGTTGAGCACCGAGGTGGCCGTCCCCGGCCCGCCCTTGGTGGTGGCGAAGATGACGTCGAGGGCGCTGAACGAGCCGACCAGGGTGAGCACGAGGTTGAACGTGAACGCCGGCGCGAGCAGCGGCATCTCGATGCCGACGAACCGGCGCCAGGGGCCGGCCCCGTCGAGGAGGGCCGCCTCCCGCACCGTGCGGGGGATCGTGTTGAGCCCCGCGATGTAGACGAGCGTGACCAGCCCGCTCCACTTCCAGCCGTCGATGATGCCGACGGTGAGCAGGGCCGAGACCGGGTGTCCCAGCCAGGAGTAGGCCACCTCGTGGCCCGCGAGGAGCCCGAGGAACTGGTTGACGGGGCCGTGGTCGGAGAGGATCGCGGCCCAGATGAAGCCGGCCGCCAGGGGTGACATGAGGACCGGCAGGAAGAACACGGACCGGTAGATCGAGTTGACCCGGTTCGTCTCCTGGAGCGCCTTGGCCAGCGCGAGGCCGATGACGTTCTGCGTCAGCATCGTGGTCACGGCGAAGGCGATGGTCACCCAGGTGGCGTGGCCGAGGATGCCCAGCGCCATGAGCGAGCGGAAGTTCGCCAGGCCGTTGAACGAGATCGTGCTGCTGAAGCCGGTCCACTGCATGAAGCTGAGGACGGCGTTGGCGACGAAGGGCGTGAGGAAGAAGAACGTCACCAGCGCCATCGCCGGGAGTGCGAACCAGAGGCGGAACAGGTGGCGCTCGCGGTGCCGGGGGGCCGGGTCCACCTGGGTGGACCCGGCCGGCTCGACGGCCTGGGCGGTGCTGCGTGGTGCGGTCACGGACGGCATGCGGTGCTCCCCTCGTCGAGCCTTCCCGGACTGGTAGGGCTCAGCCCTGGGCCGCGATGGCCTGGTCGACGTAGGTCTGCCAGTCGTCGGCGGCGTCCTGCGGGCTGGTCTGGCCGGCGATCACCTGGAGCGCGATCTTGCCGAAGTTGCCGAAGCCGGGCACCGACTGGTTGAACGCCGGGGTGGACTTCGGGTCGAGCAGCATGGTCTCCATCTCGGAGTACATGCCGGTGAGGTCGGGGCTGGTGGCGGTGCTGAGCGCGGGGACGAGCTTCGCGTCGTCCACGTACTGCTGGTAGCCGTCGGTGGTCACCCAGTTGACGAAGTCGACCGCGGCGGCCTCCTTCTCGGAGTCGCCGGTCTTGGGCACGTAGTAGGTGCCGTAGGAGCCGGGCGAGTAGGCGGCGATGCCGTCCTCCGCCGAGATCGGGCCGAAGCCGACCTTCGCGTCGACCGACTTCTCCGAGCTGCCGAGGCCGTAGAAGGAGGCGATGAAGTCGGAGGGGAGCACGGTGAACGCGGCGTCCCCGTCGTAGACGGCCTGGACGGCCTCGTCGGCGGTGGCGGTGGCGGCGCTGCTGTTGAGGCAGCCGTCGTTGCGCAGCGTGTCGATGGTGTCGAAGCTGGCGACGATCGGGCCGTCGGGGTCGTTGACCTTGGTGTCGCCGCTGGCCACGGACTGGCCCCACTGGTCGTCGGCGTTGTAGTCGGCCATGTAGGCGAAGCCGGCGAACATGTTGGCCGGGAACTCCGAGCCACCGCCGATGAAGACCTCGTCGGCGCCCGTGCCGGTGATGGCCGAGCAGATCTGGTCGAGGTCGGCGTAGCTGGTGGGCACGTCCACGCCGGCGGCCTTGAGGACGTCCTTGTTGTAGAAGAGCCCGAAGGTGCTCACCGGGCCCAGGACGGCGCCGTAGGTGGTGCCGTCGAGCTTGCCGGAGATGGTGTCGCCGGCGGCGTCCACGAAGCTCATCGAGCTGAGGTCGTAGAGGTTCTCCGCCCCGTTGAGGGAGGCGATGTCCTGTGCCGTGGACATGTACTCGAGGATGTCCGGCCGGTCACCGGTCGCCCACTTGGTCTGCACCGCGGTGGGGTAGGTGTCGGCCGGGAGGTCGACGAGCTCGATGGTGTTGCCGGACTCCTTCTCGTAGGCCTTGTACAGGTCGAGCAGGGCCTGGGAGTCGCCGGCGTTGTGCCACATCGTGAGCGTGACGCCGGTGGGCGCGGACGGCAGGTCCGAGATGGACGCGGTCGCGGACGACGAGTCGCTGGAGCACGCGGCGGCGGCCAGCAGGGTGGTCGCGGCGACCACGCTCACGGCGGCCAGGCGGCGGCGGGACGGCTGGTGGGACATCGCTCTTCCTCGAACTTCTCGTGCGAGACGACCCGGCGGGTCGTCGGTGAGGGTGGGTGTGAAGTGGCGCGCGTCACAGTTCGTCACGAATAGTTCGCCCCTCCGAACTACAAGTCAAGGGTTCTCGCGAACTTCGTACACGATTTGTGTGACCGGCGCCACGGCGCGTTCTCAGGGCACGCTGGCTACACCGTCGTCGCAGGTCAGACGCGGTGTGGTCGGGGGAGGGACGCCTCGGGGAGGGCGCCGTGCAGGGTCAGCGGACCCTCCGGGGAGGGCCGACGAGGGCGGCCGGGGCCGCCGGGGCGGGGCTCAGGCGCCCCGCAGGGCCAGCGCCACCGTCGCCATCCAGACGACGTTGAGCGCGGCGTTGAGGTGGAAGAACCAGCGATCGGGACGCCGGCCCGCGGCCGCGGCCACGAGGCGCACCCCGAAGGCCAGCGACAGCGCGGTGCCGGCGAGCCCGGTCAGGGGCCCGTTCGTCCAGCCGGCCGCCAGGAGCCAGACGGCCGAGACGACGTGGGTGCCGTCGCGCAGCGGACCGTGGTCGAGCTGTGAGCCGGCGACGGCCGCGGCGTCCAGGATGATGTCGGCGAACATCCAGGCGTACCCGGCGGCCACCGCCCACGGCGGGGCCGGCAGGGCGGCGACCGCGGGGAGCAGCAGCAGGTGGTAGCCGATGCCGCAGGCCATGGCGGGCGGGCCGGTCAGGGTGACGGCCCGCCACGCCCCGTCCCGCCGCAGCGGGACGGGCACGTGGAACGCGGCGAAGAGGACGAGGGCGGCGAGGGTCGTCGCGACGACGGTGCTCACGGCGGCTCCTTCGGGGTGGGGCGGGACCGGTGGTCAGTCCGCGTCGTCGGGCTTGTCCTTGTACTCGGCGTGCAGCTGGGGCAGGAACTTGCTCAGCTGGAGCGCCTCGGTGGTGGAGTGGGTGATGACCTTCTTGAGGTAGCCCTCGTTGAGCATCCAGTCCGGGGTGGACTCGTCCTTGACGATCTTGCCGTCCTCGACGCCGTAACCGATCCACTCCCGCGTGACCTTCTCGAGCACGCCCCAGGGGTTGATGCGCGAGAGCGTCATGAAGAGGTGGGTGCCGGGCAGGGTGACCGACGGGTCCTCGACGGGGTGGAAGGACTCGGTGCAGCAGTCCACGAAGCAGCCGGCCTCCTTGAGCTGCTTCTCCATCTCGGTGGTGAGGCCGAAGTCCTTGGGGTCGAGCGGGTGGCGCACCGACCAGAGCATCTCCTCGCCCTCGCCGAGGTCGAGGGACTCGACGGTGTAGATGCCGTCCGTCTTGTCGACGCCGTTGATGAAGCCGTGGTCCCAGTGGTCGGCCTGGTTCCAGATCTTGTAGCGGATGTTGCCGACGCCCTCGGGGGTCGAGCGCGAGCGGATGTTGATCCAGCGGAAGTACCAGCCGAGCATCTCCGGCGTGCAGCCCGGGTAGGTGGTGTAGACGGCCAGGTAGCCCGTGCCGTCCTCGCGCATCGTGTAGCCGTACTCGGTGTCGGCGTAGCCGACCGGCTTGAGCAGGTCCGTGAAGTTCCAGGGCAGCGTGGCCCGGGACTCGTCCATCGGGCCGTTCTCGATGAGCTGGCGCTGGAGCGGGGCGACCCGGTGCAGCGGCAGGTTCCAGTACTTGGCCAGGGGGAGGGCGGCCTCCTCCTCGGTCAGCGGCTTGCGCTGGTGCACCAGCATCTCGTCGGGGTACTCCACGGGGTCCTCCTGGGTGAACGGCTCAACACATTTGATTCGGGGTTACGAACTACTTGGTTCAGAGTACCGAACTATTTCCATGTGTCCAGCGCCACTTCGCGATTCCTCGCGGGCCGGGCCGATCACGGGTGGGGCACCCGTCGTGCCGACCCTGGCGGTAGGGTCACAGCCGTTGGAAAGGGCGGAGATGGCAGAGGTCGATCCCACCCGGACCGCCGCAGCCGCTCGCCTCACCGAGACGCTGGGTGGGATCTGGGGCTACGCGACGGCGACGTCGCGCGCCGTCGGTGGCCTGCCCACCCTCCCGCCGTCGCAGGCCCGTGCCCTCGGGCTCGTCATCGCCAGCGAGGACGGCATGACGCCGTCCGCGCTCGCCGAGGCGCTCGACCTCTCGCGGCCCATGGTCAGCGAGCTCGTGCACAAGCTGCAGAAGACCGGGCTCGTCGACCGCCGGCGGGCCGAGGGCGACGGACGCTCCGTCGTCGTGTTCGCCACCGAGCACGGCCGCTACGTCAGCCGCTCCTTCCGTCTCGGCATCGTCGACTCCTTCCGCGAGGCCTTCGACCGGATGGACGCCGCCGACGTCGCCGTGGTCCTGGAGTCGCTGCCCGTGCTCGCCGACCTGCACGACCACCTGCGCACCATCGCCGACCGGGCGGAGCACCCGGACCGTCCTGACGAGGCCGACGCCGACGCCGTCCACGCCCACGGACCGGCGGACGCCGAGGGGAAGCAGGGCGCCGCGGCCGGGGTGATCGGCGCATGACCGGCCTGGAGTCCGCCGAGGACTTCCACGCCCGGGTGCTGGCCGCCGCGGGCGAGGACGGCCGGCTCGCGTTCCGGGCCGATGACGCGATGGCCGCCTGGGACATCTACCCCTACGAGCTCGACGGCCTGCGGATGAAGCCGCTCGCGCCCCTCGCCGACGCCGAGCCCCCGCGCCGCGGCGAGACCGCCGAGGAGTGCTGGTGCCCCGCGGGGGTGCCGCCCGAGAAGGAGCTCGCCTGGAGCAACGAGCGCTGGGTGCTGCAGGCCCTCCCCGGCACGCTGCCGGCCGAGCTCATGCTGCAGCCGCGCACGCACCACGACCTCGGTGACCTCCCGGCCGACCTCGCCGCCGAGATGGGCGTCCTCACCGTCGCGATCGCCGCGGCCGTGGAGTCGCTGCCCGCGGTCGCCCGCTGCCAGCTCGCCCGCTACGGCGACGGCGGCGCCCACCTGCACCTGTTCTTCCTCGGCCGGCCCTCCCGGATGCTCCAGCTGCGCGGCTCGCCGCTCCTGGACTGGGCCGACCAGCTGCCGCCGCTGCCGGACGACGTCCGGCGCGCCCACGCCGCGCACGTCGGCACCCTCGTGCAGGACGCCGTCGGCGGGTTCGGCCCCAGCGGGCTCTGAGCCGCGGCCCGGCCGGTCGTCACACGGCCGTGGCCCGGACCCGGCCCCGATCGTCGTCCGTGCGGACGGTGAGGCGGGTGCGGTCGGCCCGGAAGAGGTCGACCGAGTACTCCACCGGCGCGCCGTCCGCGTCCCACGAGTGCCGGTTGAGCCGGATCAACGCGTCCCCCTCCCTCACGCCCAGGGCGTCGGCGATGGCCGCCGGCGCCGTCACCGCCTCGATCGTCTCCTCGCACCGGCTGATCTCCGTGCCGTACTCCTCGGCCAGCATCAGGTACATGGACTGGTCGAGCCGGTGGCCGAGGAAGTTCGGGAAGCGTTGGGCACTCACGTAGAAGTGCTCGAGCGAGAGGGTGTCGCCGTCGGCGAACCGCAGGCGCACCAGGGACACCACCAGCGCGCCCTCGGGCAGGCCCAGCGCGGTGCCGACGATCGGCGAGGCGACCCGCAGGTCCGCGGAGAGCACCTGGCTGCCGGAGTTGAAGCCCTGCTCGCTGAGCATCTTGGGCAGGCCGGCGGCGTGGTTGAGGTCGCGCACGAACTTGCGGGCGTCGCCCTTGGGGACGACCCGCTCCGGCACGATCTCGCGGGGGTAGACACCGGTGAGGAACGCGCCGCCCGCGCGTCCGCGCTCCCGGCGTACGACGCCCTCGTCGTCGAGGTCGGCCAGGACCGACCTGATCGCGTTGCGCGAGACCCCGAACCGTTCCGCGAGCACCCGCTCGGGCGGGAGCTTGCCGACCTCCCGGGCGAGGAGGTCGGTGCAGAGGCGGCCGAGCGCGGCGGCCAGTTCGGGCGAGGTCACGACCACATTGGTTCAGAGGCCTCCGGCCCAAAGCAACCAAAAGCAGTACCAATCCAGCCATTTAACGCGACTGTTACCCCTCGTCCGACCAACCAGAAATGGTCGCTGCGCAGGGTCGACCTCGTGATCGACCTTGCTGGAAAGACCGCCGTGGTGACGGGCGGCTCACGGGGGATCGGCCGTGCCGCCGCCCTGACGCTGGCCGCGGCCGGCGCCCGGGTGGTCGTGGCCGATCGTTCCGACCACCGGGCCCCCGCCGAGACGTCCACCTCGGGCGAGATCGTTCGTCGTGGTGGCTCGGCCTCGTCCGTCCCCCTCGACGTGACGGACCCCGACGCCGTCTCCTCCACGTTCGCCGCGATCGAGGCCGAGCACGGCATCGACGTCCTGGTGAACAACGCGGGGGTCCTGGTGAGCGGCAGCCTCACGGACACCAGCGACGAGGACTGGCACCGCCAGATGCGGGTGAACGTGGACGGCACCTTCTACTGCATGCGTGCCGCGGTCTCCGCCATGCTGGCCGCCGGTCGCCCCGGCAAGGTCGTCAACGTGGCCTCGATCAGCGGCCTCCGCGCCAACCCGGGGTTCTCCGCCTACTGCACCTCGAAGTTCGCCATGATCGGGATGACCCGCCAGGCGGGCATCGACTACGCCGCCCACGGCATCAACGTCAACGCGGTCGCGCCGGGGTTCGTCGAGACCGACATGACCGCCATCTACGACGCCCCCGTGCGGCGGGCCCTGGAGGGCCAGACGCCGAACGGGCGCTGGGCGAGTCCGCAGCAGATCGCGGACACGATCCTCTACCTGTCCTCCTCGCTCTCCGACCACGTCGTCGGCGAGGTCGTGGCGGTGGACGGCGGCTGGCTGGTCGCGACGCCGGTCCAGGTGGGTGCCTGATGGACACCACCGTGCTCGGCCTGACCTCGAGCGACCTCCGCGCCGCCTACGCCTCCGGCGACCTCTCGCCGGTGGACGCGCTGGAGGCGACCTACGCCCGCATCGACGCGGTGGACCCGCAGCTGGGGGCCATCGCCTTCCGCAACGACGAGCAGGCCAGGGAGCAGGCCGAGGCCTCCGCCGGGCGCTGGCGCGAGGGACGCCCCCTCGGGCCGCTGGACGGGCTCCCGATCTCCATCAAGGACTCGGTCCACGCCGTCGGCACCCCGTGGACCCACGGCGTGCGCGCGAACCGCGACCTGCCGCACGCCACCGTCGACACGCCCCCCGCGGCCCGGCTCAAGGAGGCCGGGGCCGTCGTGTTCGCGAAGACGACGATGCCCGACATGGGGATGATGGCCTCCGGCGTCAGCTCCCTCTACGGGATCGTGCGCAACCCCTGGAACCTGTCGATGAACACGGGCGGGTCCAGCGCCGGCGCCGGCGCGAGCCTGGCCGCGGGCATCGGCTCCGCCTCCATCGGCAGCGACATCGCCGGCTCGGTGCGCCTCCCGTCCGCCCACTGCGGGCTGGTCTCGCTCAAGCCCACGCAGGGACGCATCCCGCACCTCGCACCCAGCACGGTCCGCTCCGCCGGGCCCATGGCGCGCACGGTGGCGGAGGTCGCCGAGCTCACCGCGGTCATCTCCCGGCCCGACGCCCGCGACCTGCTGAGTCTGCCCGGCGGCCCGATCGAGGTGGAGCCGTCCGACTGGGCCGGGCTGGACGTGCGCGGGCTGCGCGTCGGCGTCCTGCTCGACATGGGCTACGGCTTCGGCGTCGTGGCTCCGGTGGCGGACGCCGTGCGGGAGGCCGCCGCCCTGCTCTCGGACGCCGGCGCCCGGGTGGAGAAGGTGCCCGCGCTGTTCGACCACGACCCGTACGCGCCTCTCGACCGGCTCTTCCAGGTCCGCGCCCTCGCCGAGTGGCAGGGCCTGCCGGAGGACCGCCGGGACGAGGTGCTCCCCGAGATCCGGGACTGGGCCGACGGCGCGCGCGGCCTCACCGCGGCCGATCACGAGCGCGACCTCGTCGCGGTCCAGCACAGCGCTGCGCACGTGGCCGCGTCCCTGGCGCCCTACGACGTGGTGCTGAGCCCGATCATCCCCGGCCTCGGCCACCGGGCCGAGCAGGTCGGCCTGGAGCGCGCGCGTCCGCTCGCCCACTGCTCCTTCACGTGCTGGTACAACCAGACCGGCCAGCCCGCCGCCACCGTCCCCTTCGGCACCCACGCCGGTCTCCCCCTCGGGGTGCAGGTGGTCGGGCAGCGCTTCGACGACGGCCGCGTCCTCCAGGTCACCGGCTGGCTCGAGGCCCGCCGGACGCCGGGCTTCGCCTGGCCCGACCAGCCGCGAGACCTCCCGCCCGTCGCCGACGCGCTCCTGGCCGACGGCTACCGCGCCGAGGAGTGGTCCTGATGACCTTCGTGCTCGACCCGTCCCTGGCCCCGGCCGACCCGACCATGGCGAGCCCCAGCTGGTGGGGCGCCGACTCGACCCGAGAGCGCGGCACCCTCGACGGCCGGCCCGCGTTCGCGAAGGTCCACACGCTCGCGGCCGCCGCGGTGCTCGACCTCGGCTCCGCCTTCGCCGCCACGAGCGAGGCCGGGCGCCGGGGCGTCGGTCCGACCGTCCTGTCGGCCGACCTCGCGACCCGCACCCAGGTCTTCGAGGACCTGACCGACTCCCACGCCACCGGGACCCTGCTGGACCTGGAGGACCGGGGACGCAGGGCCGACCTCGCCGCCGCGCGACGCTCCACCTGGGACTGGCGTCCCGAGGGCGTCCGCACGGCCACGGTGTTCGACGACGTCCGCGCCCTCCTGGCCCGACTGGCCGGCACCGACGCGGCGCTGCCGCCCGAGCTCGGCTGGATGCTCCGGGTGCTCGACGACGCGGAGTCCCGGATCAGCGGCCTCGGGACCGGGACCGCCTTCATCCACGGCGACTCCACCTCGTCCAACCTGATGATCCCGAGGACCGGCCCCGGGGTCGTGCTCGTCGACTGGGACTGGGCGACCTTCGCCGACCCCCTCCAGGACGTCGGCTCGCTCCTGCTCGAGCTCTCCTTCACCCCGGAGGAGGCCCGCTCGGTCTTCGCCCTGGTGTGGGGCGAGCACGACGACGCCGCGTTCGCCCGGGCCCAGCTCTACCGGGCCGCCGAGGCGGTGCGGGGCGGCCTGGTCGGCACGGTCATGGACCACCTCGACCCCGGGACGGCCGAGTACTCGAAGTTCGCGGACTGGATGTTCCTGCGCGCACGGATCGCCCTGGGCGAGCCGGGGTTCGACGACTACCTCTCTGGAGCGACCCGATGACCAGCACGAGCTCCGCGGCCGGCGTCCTGCTCGGCCACGCCCGGACGCCCGAGGAGCGCACCGCGGAGGCGTGCCTCCTGCGCGTCGACGAGTGGCGCGGCCGGGAGGTCCGCTACGCGCCCGTGACCGGCGGGCTGATGAACCTCAACTGGCGCGTCGAGGTGGCGGGGGACGAGACGCCCTACTTCCTCAAGGTGCCGGGCGCCGGCACCGAGACCATGATCGACCGGGGCAACGCCCACGTGGCGGCCGAGCGGGCCGCGGCGCTGGGGATCAGCCCGCGCATCGTGCACTTCGACCCGGTCGAGGGCGTCGAGATCATCGAGTTCCTCGAGGGCTACCGCGCCTGCACGAACGGCGACCTCAAGCGGTGGGAGATCGCCGAGGACGTCCTGCGCCTGCACGACGCCTTCTACTCGATCGAGGCGCTGCCGGTCACCAAGACGATCTTCGACATGGTGGACGAGCACCTCGTCCAGGCGGCCGAGCTCGGCGCGCCCCTGCCCGCGTGGGCGACCCCGCTGCTGCGGGAGTACGAGGCGGCCAAGGGTGCGTACCTGGCCTCGGGCCTCGACCTCGTCCCGTGCCACAACGACCCCATGCCGGGCAACTTCCTCATCCACCCCGACCGGCCGATGCGGCTGGTCGACTTCGAGTTCGCCTCCAACAACGAGCGCTCCTACGACCTCGCCGTCACGTTCACCGAGTTCTTCTACGACGAGCCCACCGTGCTCGCCTGCGTCGAGGCGACCTACGGCCGAGCCAGCTGGGACGTCGTGGCCAGGGCCCAGGTCTCCTCCGCGCTCGCGGACGTGAAGTGGGGGCTGTGGGGGTGCGTCAACCACCACCTCAACACCGCCTGGGACTTCGACTACCACAAGTACGGCGTCTGGAAGCTCGCCCGCGCGCGGGCGAAGGTCGCCGACCCCCGCTGGGCCTCCTGGCTCCACGCGCTCTGACCGGTCCCCCCGGTCCGTCCTGGCCCCTCCTGCCCCTCCCGTCCCCGAACGGCGCCACTCGTGCGGCGCCGCCCTCGACCGCGCCCACCCACCACGAGGTGTCCCCCTCACCTCCCGCTCCTGAAGGCTCCCCGTGACCCCTGCTGGCATCCTCTTCGACCTCGACGGCACGCTCATCGACACCGAGGGCTTCTACGTGGAAGCCGGTGAGGAGCTCGTGCGGGCCGCCGGCCTCGCCTGGTCCGACACCGAGCGGTTCGCCGCGGTCGGCACGGCCGTGGACGACTTCGCCCGCATGGTCGTCGCGACCGGCGTCGACATGGAGGTCGACGCCATCGTCGACTACGTGGTCGGACGCGTGAACGAGCGGGTCGCGGGCGCCACCCCGTACCGCGAGGGCGCCCTGGAGCTCCTGGCGTCCGTCCGGGCCAGCGGCATCCCGATGGGGCTGGTGACCATGTCGCACGGGCCGACCGTCGACGCCGTCCTCGCCGACCCCGCCATGCCCGCGTTCGACGTCGTCGTCACCGGCGACCAGGTGGAGCGAGGCAAGCCCGAGCCGGAGGCCTACCTGCTGGCCACCGAGAGGCTGGGGCTCGCACCGCAGGACTGCATCGTCCTCGAGGACAGCCACATCGGCCTCGCCTCCGCCCGCGCCGCCGGCGTCCGGACGGTCGCCGTCCCGGTGTACGTGCCGGTCGAGCCGGAGCTCGCGGACGTCCACTGGACCGGCCTCGTCGGCCGGACCGTCGAGGACGTGAAGGCCGCCTTCTCCGCGCTCAGCCACTCCTGAGCGACACCGCCGACGACAGGTCCGGGGAGTTCACACGCCCATGCACCCGCCGACACGCGGCGCGACCACCGACCCCCTAGCGTCGGGGTCATGCTGACCGTCCCCGCCTACGGCGCGTCCGACCCCTCGCAGCCCCTGCACCCGCTCACCGTGGAGCGCCGCGACCTCGGCCCCCACGACGTCCTCATCGAGATCGGCTTCTCCGGCATCTGCCACTCCGACATCCACACCGTCCGCGGTGAGTGGGGCGCCCGCGACTGGCCCATCACGCCCGGCCACGAGATCGCCGGCACCGTCTCGGCCGTGGGCGCCGAGGTCTCCCGGTTCTCCGTGGGCGACCGGGTCGGCGTCGGCTGCATGGTCGGCTCGTGCGGCACCTGCGTGGCGTGCACCGCCGGCCAGGAGCAGTACTGCAAGGACGTCGTGTTCACCTACGGCTCCACCGACGCCGACGGCACCACCACCCAGGGCGGCTACTCCACGCACGTCGTGGTCACCGAGTCGTTCGTGCTCGCCATCCCGGACTCCCTGCCGCTGGACGCCGCCGCACCGCTGCTCTGCGCCGGCATCACGTCCTACTCGCCGCTGCGCCACTGGAAGGTCGGCGCGGGCAGCCGGGTGGCCGTCGTCGGCTTCGGCGGCCTGGGCCACATGGGCGTCAAGCTCGCCTCCGCGATGGGCGCGGACGTCACGGTCCTCTCCCAGAGCCTCGCGAAGAAGGACGACAGCCTGGCGTTCGGCGCGCAGGCCCACCACGCCACGGCGGACCCCGCGACATTCGCGGCGCTGGACAGCTCCTTCGACCTGATCCTCAACACCGTGAGCGCGCCGCTCGACATGGACGCCTACCTCGGCCTCCTCGCCCTGGACGGGACGCTGGTCAGCGTGGGTCTCCCCCCGCGACCGATCTCCGTCTCCGCGTTCTCGCTGGTGGGGGCGCGTCGGTCGTGGGCCGGCTCCAACATCGGCGGGATCGCCGAGACCCAGGAGATGCTCGACTTCTGCGGCGAGCACGGCGTCCGCCCCGAGATCGAGCTGGTGGGCGCCGCCGACATCAACACCGCCTACGAGCGGGTGCTCGCCTCGGACGTCCGGTACCGGTTCGTCATCGACGCGGCCACCTTCGTCTGAGGCCCCCTTTCGTCCGAGGCCCGCACGCAGGACGACGCCGGCCCGCCCTCGTCGGGGAGGAGGGCGGGCCGGCGTCGGGCTTGCTCGGGGACCCGACGGATCAGGCCCCGAGGGATCACGCCCCGAGGGGCGGCCTCGCGGCGTGCCACGGGCGGGCCCGCTCGAAGTTCGCCGCGGCCCGCAGCACCTCGGCGTCGGCACGGTGGCGGCCGGCGAGCTGGATGCCGACCGGGCGACCGTCCGAGGTGAAGCCCGCGGGGAGCGTGATCGCGGGGTTGTTGAACATGTCGTAGGGGTACGTGAGCAGCCAGCCCAGGAGCTGCCGCTGGAGGGATGCTCCCTCCAGCCAGTCGGGGGCGAACTGCGTGAGCGGGAAGGCCGCGTCGGTCAGCGTCGGCGAGACCAGCAGGTCGTACTCGGACATGAAGGACGTGAACAGGTCGTAGTTGAGGCCGCGCTTGGCCTCGGCCACGCCGAACTGGGCGACGGTCTGCTTCTCCGCCTGGGCGAAGATCTCCAGCAGGTTGTCGTCGAGCTGCCCCTTCCAGGCCGGCCAGTCGGCCAGGTCGTACTCGGTGGCGTAGAGCGGCACCCAGCACGCCTCCCACATGGCCTTCTCCAGGTCGTCCCACTCCGGGACGGCCTCGACCACGGTGGCGCCGAGGTCGGCGAACGCGCCCAGCGCCTCGCGGACGATCGCGTCGACCTCGGGGTCGACGTGCCCGAGCCCGAGGTCGGAGGAGTAGGCGACCTTCCAGCCCTTGATGTCGAGGCCCAGCTGCTCGGTGAAGTAGCCGGGCGCCGGGGTGGGCAGCGAGAACATGTCGCGCGGGTCGAAGCCCGCCACCTGCTCCAGCATGAGGGCCGCGTCACCGACGGTGCGCGTGAGCGGACCGTGGAAGACGTTGGTGGTCGACCGGCTGGGCAGCAGGGTGTGCGGGATCGTGCCGAGCGACGGCTTGTAGCCGACCACCCCGCACATGGCGGCGGGAATGCGCACGGAGCCCGCGCCGTCCGCTCCCTCGGCCAGCGGCCCGAGGCCGGAGGCGACCGCGGCAGCGGCGCCACCGCTGGACCCGCCGGCAGTCATGCCGTGCGCCCACGGGTTGTGGGTGGGCCCGTGCAGGTGGCTGTCGGTGCCGCCGTAGTAGCCGCCCTCGGGCGCGTTGGTCAGACCGAGGAAGAGGCCGTCGGCCGCCTTCATGCGCGCGACGACCACGGCGTCCTTCTCGGCCACCTGGTCCTTGAACGGGGTCATGGCCCCGGTGGCGGGCAGGCCCTCGACGTCCGTGAGGCACTTGATCGAGTAGGGCACGCCGTGCAGCGGGGCCAGCGGGGCACCCGAGGCCTGCTTGTCGTCCAGCGCCTTGGCGTCGTTGAGGATCTGCTGCGGGTCGAGGTGCACGAAGGCGTGGATGGTGGGGTCGACCTTCTCGATGCGGTCGATCATGGCGGTCGCCACCTCGGTGGCGGACAGCTCGCCGGCGGCGAGCCTCGGCGCCAGCTCGGTGGCGCTCATCCAGGCGATCTCGTCGGACATCTGGGTTCCCTTCTCTCGGACGACCCGTCCGTCCGGCGCCCCGGGCGCACTGCGGCTCCGGGTGCCGTGGGCGGGCGGGGACGGGGTGGTTGAGCCGTGCCACCCGCGGGTGGAACAGCTCCGGCCGGGCCCGGACGACGGCACTCGTCCGAACCCGGCCGGGGAGGACCTCAGACGACGAGGTCGGTGGTGAGGACGGGCTTCTTCTTGCCGGCGGCGACGTCGAAGAACTCGTCCACGCGGGCCTTCTCCTCGTCGGTGCGACCGGTGATGGCCGAGACGACGAAGAAGAGGACCAGGTTGACCGCCAGGCCGACGATGCCGCCGGTCAGGCTGCCGAGGGCGTGGATGTCGTCGGGGAAGATCCAGGTCAGCACGGCGGCCGTGGCGAAGCCGCCGACCATGCCGGAGATCGCCCCGTACTTGTTGCCGCCGCGCCAGAAGATGCCGAGGAACAGCGGGACGGCGAGCTGGACGATGCCCTGGTAGCTCATCTGTGCCAGCAGCTGCATCCGGCTCATGTCGCGGGTGGCGTAGGCGAGCACCGCGGCCAGGATCATGAAGACGGCCATGCTGGCCTTCGAGATCCGGGTGAGCTGGGCGTCGCTGAGCTTGCGCTCCTTGCCCTGCACCAGGTCGTTGGCGATCTGGAGGCCGGAGACCTGGACCGAGGCGTCGATGTGGCCCATGGAGGCCGCGAAGACGATGACGATGGCGAGGCCCAGGAAGAAGGTGCCGCCCCAGTCGTTCATCACCGTGAACCAGCCGACCTGCGGGTTGTCGGCGGCGAGGCCGGTGCTGGCCACGGCGAGGCCGATGAACATGAGCAGGGTGTAGAAGAGGCCGGAGAGGAACGCCGTCTGGACGGTGCCCTTCTTGACCGCGCGGACGCCGGAGGCGGTGTAGATCCGCTGGAAGCTGGTGGGCCAGCACAGCGAGCCGATGACGCCGGTGAAGATGAGCGCGAAGATGTAGAGCGGGCCGTAGGTGCCCCCGTCGCCCGGCATCTTCAGGTAGTCGCCGGCCACGTTGCTGACGTCGGTGATGGAGATGGGGCTGCCGCCGACGCCGAGCATCATGAGGACGGCGATGAGCGCGGTGCCGCCGTAGGCCACGATGCTCTGGAAGACGTCGGTCAGGATCAGGCCGCGCATGCCCATCTTCACCGTCCAGAACTGGCGGATGACGATGGCGGCGAGCCCGATGAACAGGGACGTCTTGATGCCCCAGTGACCGTCACCGGCGTAGTCGAACAGCGTGCCCAGCGCCTGCATGCCCAGGATCACCCACGGGAACAGGGAGACGACGCCGATGAAGCTGGCGATCTTCTTGGCCCAGTCGGAGTCGAACCGGAGACCGATGAGGTCGGGCTGGGTGCGCAGGTCGTAGACCGAGCCCCAGCGCCAGGCCCGGGTCGCCATGAAGTACATCGTGGCCACGCCCACGATCGAGTAGGCCAGGCCGTAGAGGCCGAAGACGCCCGAGCCGGCCGCGAGGCCGAAGAAGGCGGTCCAGGTGGAGCCCGGCCACCAGGAGTTGATGTACGAGGCGGCGATGTAGATCGGCCCGTAGCTCCGGTTGCCGACCGCGTACTCCTCGAAGTTCGGGTGGTCGGTCTTCTGGGTGACGTAGAGGATGCCCACGACCACCGCGTAGAAGACCAGCAGCATGCCCATCATCAGGATCATGCGGAGACCTCCTCGTCGAACTCACCACGGATGCGCTCGGCGTTGTAGAGACCGACGAGGGCGGCGCACACGAGCAGCCACACGAAGATCCAGTAGCCGATGGCCCACGGGATGCCGAGGACCTTGACGTCGGAGCCGGAGGCCCACAGGTACAGGGGCGGGAACAGTGCCATCAGCGCGGCGACTGCGTAGATGCCCCCGAAGATGACGTTGATCGTCTTCTTCGAGAGGCCGAGCACAAGGTCTTTCATCGGAGGCCTTCCAGGGGAGCGCGGAGAGTCAGCGACGCTCACTCTGGGCGGCAACCATTTCTGGTCCGACGATGCAGCGGTAAAGGGTGGGTTTCGGCTCAGGCCCTTTCGGAAATGGACCCGTTTTGTCAACCTTTTGGTCGTGCCTCAGGTCACGCAGCGAGGGCCCTCAGCGGCCCAGCCGGGCGACCTCGACGTTCCGGTCCCGCTCGCGGGCGGCGTCGACCGCCCCGGCGGGCAGGTCGACCACCACCTGGCCGGGGGCGGGGCCGAGCTCGGCGAGGACGGTGCCGTCGGGCGCGCACGCCAGGCTCGTGCCCGTCGAGACGGGGGCCGCCTGGCAGACGCCGACCACGTGGCACACGTTCTCGATGGCGCGGGCGGCCAGGAGCGTCCGCCACTGGGCGACCTTGGTGGGCCCGGGCACCCACGCGGACGGCGCGACGACCAGGCGGGCGCCCGCCCGCACCAGCCCTCGCGCGACCTCCGGGAAGCGCAGGTCGTAGCAGACCAGGAAGCCGACCGGCGTCCCCTCGAGGTCCACGACGTGCGGGGTCAGGTCCTCGGCCGGGCGGATGGAGCGCGACTCGGCGTAGCCGTAGGCGTCGAAGAGCTGCGCCTTGCGCCAGCGGCCGAGCAGCGAGCCGTCGCGACCGAGGAGCGCGACGGTGTTCCACGGCCGCCGCTCGTCGGAGCGCTCGACCACCCCGAGGGCGACGTTGACGCCGTGCTCGGCCGCGAGCGCCCCGACGGCCCGCACGAAGGGGCCGTCGAGGGGCTCGGCGACGTCGGCGAAGGTCTCGTCGACGACCGGCTTGTCGTACATGGCGAACTCAGGCAGGACCAGGAGGTCCGCCCCGTCCTCGGCCGCGCGCGCGACCCGCTCCGCCACCGACGCGAGGTTCGCCCCCACGTCGGCGAGGGAGCCGAGCTGGCCCAGGGCCACGCGCACGGCCGGCCGCCTCAGACCGCGCTCGTGACGACCGGGTCGGCCGTCTCGTCCACCGCGAGCTCCGGCGGCTGACGGCGGAACCCGCGCGTGAGGACGCCGAGCAGCACGACCCCGACCGCGAGCCAGATCAGGCCGAGGCGCACCGCGTGGGCGTCGAGCTGGAGCAGCAGGTAGACGGTGACGACCGCGCCGAGGACCGGCGAGACGACGTGGCTCCACGGGTTGAGCCGCACCCCGGCCCGCCGCTGGGAGACGTAGTGGAACAGCACCGAGACGTTGACCATCGTGAAGGCGACGAACGCGCCGAAGTTGATGAAGGACGTCGAGGTGGCCACGTCGAGGAAGAGCGCCAGCAGGCCGACGACACCGGTGACCACGAGGGCCGCGACGGGGGTGGAGAACCGGCCGCTCAGGGTGCCGAACACGCGGCGGGGCAGCACCCCGTCGCGTCCCATCGCGAACATGAGCCGCGAGGCGGAGGCCTGGGCCGCGAGGCCCGAGGTGAACTGGGCGATCACCAGGGCGGCGAGGAAGAGGGCGCCGAAGAGGCTGCCGCCGATGGTGATCGCGATGTCGTAGGCGGCGGACGAGGAGTCGACGAACGTGCCGCCCGGGTGGACGAGCTGGGTCACGTAGGAGACGACCACGAAGATGCCGCCGCCGATGAGGGCCACGAGGAGGATCGCGCGGGGCACCGTGCGCTGCGGGTCGACGGTCTCCTCGGTGAACGTGGTGACGGCGTCGAAGCCGAGGAAGCAGTAGGCGGCCACCGCGGCGCCGGCCGTGACGCCGGAGAACGTGGCGCCCGACCCGCCGAACGGCGCGAGGCTGAACAGGGCGGAGCCGCCGCCGTGGCCCAGCACGTGGGCCAGGCAGAGGACGACGAACAGCACGATGACCAGCAGCTGGAAGGCCATGAGCACGAAGTTGGCGCGGTCGGCGACCTTGAGGCCGATCACGTTGAGCGCCGTCGTCACGACGATGTACGCGACCACCCACACGCCCACCGGCACGCCCGGGAACTGGGCGTTGAGGTAGGCGGCGCCGATGAGCCAGATGACCATCGGGAGGAACAGGTAGTCCAGGAGCACCGCCCAGCCGACGAGGAAGCCCACGCGGCCGTCGATGGTCCGGCGGACGTAGGTGTAGGCGGAGCCGGCCACCGGGTGGGCGGCGGCCATCCGGCCGTAGCTGATGGCCGTGAAGACCATCGCCACGAGGGCGACGAGGTAGGCGCTGGCGCTGGCGCCCGCGGTGATCTCGGCGACGACGCCGAAGATCCCCAGGACGATCAGCGGGGTCATGTAGGCCAGGCCCAGCAGGACCAGGGACCGCAGCCCCAGGGTGCGGACCAGGTGGGTGGACGTGCTCACTGCTGGATCTCCTCGAGGTGGGTGGGGCGGGACCGGGTGCCGTCGACCGTGGCGGAGGCGGCGGGTTCCCAGGTGGCCGGGTCGATGCGCCCGGAGTAGAGGGGGAGCGCGAGGGGCGCGTCGTCGGGCAGGAACTGCGACCAGACGCGGTTGGTGCCCGCCGTCCCGACCTCGTGCACGCGGGTCACGTGGTCGAGGTCGAGGTCCACGACGAGGACGCCGGGCTCGGCGTCCGTGGTCTCGGCGAGCACCTCGCCCTCGGGGTCGACGACGAGGCTGAGGCCGCGGCCCAGGGGCCCGGCGCAGTTGACGCTCACGGTGAAGACCTGGTTGACGATCGAGGTGGAGCGGGCCAGGACGAGCTCCTGCGCGCGGTCGGGCGTCGTCGTCTGGACGACGTTGAGCACCACCTCGGCGCCCGCCCAGGCCAGGTGGCGGGCGACCTCCGGGAACCAGGAGTCGTAGCAGATGGAGAGGCCCACCCGGCCGACCCCGGGCAGGTCGGCGACGACGAACCGGTCGCCGGGCGTGAACGGCTCGTAGGGCCGCCAGGGGAAGATCTTGCGGTAGGACGCCACGAGCTCGCCGTCCGGCGAGAGCAGGACCGCGGTGTTGAAGAGCTCGCCGTCCTCGCCCCGCTCGCAGAGGCTGCCGGGCAGCAGCCACACGCCCAGGCGGCGGGCTACCTCGCGCAGGCCGGTGACCAGCGGGCCGTCGAGCGGCTCGGAGGCGTCGCGGAACGCGGCCGTCCGG
Source organism: Nocardioides sp. GY 10127 (assembly GCF_004919085.1). Classification (GTDB taxonomy): domain Bacteria; phylum Actinomycetota; class Actinomycetes; order Propionibacteriales; family Nocardioidaceae; genus Nocardioides. The sequence continues at coordinate 335,959 of NZ_STGL01000005.1, forward strand.
GCCTCGCCCTCCAGCCCGCCGACGCCGCACAGGTGCATCTCGGGGAAGACGAGGAGCTGGTGCTCGACGTCGGCGTCCACGAGCGGGCGGGCCTGGGCCTCGAGCGCGTCGAGGGCCTCGGCCGGCGAGCCGATCGGGAGCGGGGCCGCCTGGACGGCGGTGACACGGAGCTGGCGCAACGTGGGTGACCTCTGTTCGGACCGAGCCGCGCCGTCCCGGGCCCTGGGCCACGGAGCGGTCGGCGGGTGGTGCGGGACTGCCGGTACCACCGCACGTCGTCGGGCGGGTGATCGGAAAATAGATCTAAATGAACAGATATGTCTAGTGTCAGAATGCCCCCGACCGTTCCGCCCTCCCGGAAGGTGCCCCTCCGTGACCCCCCAGCCCGCCGAACCGCACCCCGTGCTCGCCGGCTCGGCGGTCTCGCACGTCCGCCGGCTCAGCGCCGTCGACACCGTGCGGGCGCGCATCACGCTCGCCATGGAGCTCGGCCTCCTCGAGCCCGGGGAGCGACTGCCCTCGGAGGGGTCGCTGGCCTCCACGCTGGGCGTCAGCGACATCACCGCCCGCCGGGCGATCGAGTCGCTGGCCGCCGAGGGGGCGGTCGAGCGGCGGCGAGGACGCAACGGCGGGACGTTCGTGGCGCAGACCCGACCCCCGGCCGGCGCCGCGGCCGAGGCGGTGGCTGCGTACCGCGCCGACCGCGACGAGGTGCACCGCCTGATCGACGTCCGCGTGCTCCTGGAGACGGCCGTGACCCACCACGCCGCCCTCCGGGCGACACCCGAGCAGCTGGCCGAACTCGACGAGCACGTGCACGCCGGCGCGACCGCCACCACCTGGGCCGACTACCACGAGGCGGACGAGCGGTTCCACCGCGGCGTCGCCCTCGCCAGCGGCCTGACCTGGGCGATGCCGCACTACGACGCCGTCCTCGGCGAGCTCTACACCTACTTCCTGCCCTACCCGATCTCCTACCTGCACGGCGTCAACGACGACCACGCCCGGATCGTCGCCGCGCTGCGCGAGCGGGACGTCGTCGGTTCCGTCGCCGCCATGACCGCGCACGTCTCCGAGCTGCACCGGACGATGTTCGTCGGCCTCGGCGACGGGGACTGAGCTCGTCGGCTGAGTGCCGGGCCGGGCTGGGCGTCGGTGCTGGGCGTCGGTGCTGGGCGTCGGGCTGGGCGTCGGTGCTGGCCCCGGGGCGACCTCGGCTGCGGGGCGGCGCGCGCTGCGAGAAAGAGAAAGGCCCCGGTCGAAACGACCGGGGCCTTCTTCACTGTGCGCGAGGGGGGAGTTGAACCCCCACGCCCTTTCGGGCACACGGACCTGAACCGTGCGCGTCTGCCTATTCCGCCACTCGCGCGTGAAGCGAGATGGACCATATCCCAGCCGCGTCCCGGCGCCCAAACCGGCGGCGAGCGACCCTCCTCGCCGACCGCCCCGGCCGCCGGACGTCATACAGACCGGCCCCACGACGCCACCGTTCGTATGACGTCTCACCACCGGCGGCGCCGCACCAACCGCACCGGGCCGCAGAACGGTTGCCCACACACCGCCCACCGCCCCCGCCGCCGAACGTCATACAGACCGGCCCGAAACCCGACCGCCTCGTATGACGTCCCGCGCCCCCACCGCGGGACGTCATACAGACCGGCCCCACGACGCCACCGTTCGTATGACGTCCCACCACCAGCGGCGCCCCACCAACCCAGCCAGCCCCCACACCGGTTGCTCAGACACCGCCCACTCCCCGCCCCGGCGCACCACAGACACCCCGGAAACGCAGCCCGACACCCGGGTGAGCAGCAGGGTCGACACGACGGGCATGGTCAGCACCACGTGCGGGGGTGCGACGTGGATGACGGCCGTTCCCAGGCTGCTTCGTTACCATCGCACCGACCCGGGGACCGCCCCGACTGCCAGCCTGCCCACGAAACGGCGGACGGCAGCCAGCACGAGGAGCCGAGGAGGAGACGCGGTGAGCGGACTGCAGCGCTTCGAGCGTCGCCTCGAGGAGATGATCTCCGGCGCGTTCGCGCGGGCGTTCAGGTCGGCGGTCCAGCCGGTCGAGATCGCGGCCGCGCTCCAGCGCGAGTGCGACAACAACGCCCAGATCCTCTCCCGCCAGCGCCGGCTCGTGCCGAACGCGTTCGTGGTCGAGCTGGCGGCGAGCGACCTGGAGCGCCTCGCGCCCTACGACTCGGCGATGGCGGAGGACCTGATCGCCCAGGTCACCGAGCACGCCGAGCTCAACTCCTACTCCTTCCCCGGGCCGATCACGATCGACTTCGAGCTCGGCGAGGACCTCACGACGGGTCGCTTCCGCGTCCTCTCGCGCGCGGCCGCGAAGGTGACGAGCCAGGCGACGCCGACGATGGTGGGACGCGCCCGGGCGCTGCTCGAGGTCAACGGCACCCAGCACCCCCTGACCCCTCCGGGGCTCGTCGTGGGCCGCGGGGCCGACGCCGACGTCCGGATCAACGACCCCGGTGTCTCGCGGCGACACGTGGAGTTCCGCGTGGACGCGAGCGGGCCGGGCGGTCACGGGCTGCACATCGACGTCGTCGACCTGGGCTCGACGAACGGGATGAGCGTGAACGGTCAGAAGATGGGCCGCGCCGTCGCGGACGACGGCACCGAGGTGCGCGTCGGGAGCACCACGCTGCGCGTGCGCGTGGTCCACGAGGAGGACGCCGGTGTCTGAGCTGACCCTGCTGCTGATCCGCATCGGCTACCTGGCCGTGCTGTGGATCTTCGTGCTGTCGGCGGTGTCCGTCGTGCGCTCCGACATGTTCGGCGCGCGCGTGCCCGAGCCCGACAAGGGCTCCACCAAGGGCCGGGAGCGCAAGAAGAAGGCCAAGCCGCCGACGCAGCGCCGCGGCTCGCCCACGCACGTCGTCGTGACGTCGGGCAGCAACTCCGGCGCCCGCGCCGAGCTCGCCGACGCACCGCTGCTCATCGGCCGCGGGACGGACGCCGCCATCCGCCTGGACGACGACTACGTCTCCACCCGGCACGCGCGGATCGCCTCGAGCGAGGACCAGTGGTTCGTCGAGGACCTCGGCTCCACCAACGGCACCTACATCGGCACCGTCCGCATCACGCAGCCCACCACCATCACCCTCGGGACCCAGGTCAGGATCGGCAAGACCATCCTGGAGCTGCGCAAGTGAGCGACGCCCCCGCCGGCTCCACCCCCGACGCCGACGAGGCCGGGGGCGCTGTCGACCTGCGCCTGCACTGGTCGGCGATCTCCGACGTCGGCCGGGTCCGCAAGGACAACCAGGACTCCGGCTACGCCGGGCCGCACCTGCTCACCGTCTGCGACGGCGTGGGTGGCGCCGCCCGGGGCGACATCGCCTCCTCGACCGCGGTCAGCCAGCTGCGCCGCCTCGACTACGACACCCCGCAGGACGTCGACGGCCAGCAGCTCCTGGCCCGCACCGCCGCCGGGCTGCACCAGGCCCACGCCCGCATCGGCCGCGTGGTCGACGAGGAGCCGGAGATCACCGGCACGTCCACCACCGCGACCGTGCTGCACGTCGCGGGCAACCTGGCCGCGGTCGGGCACATCGGCGACAGCCGCGCCTACCTCTACCGGGGCGGTCGGCTCTCGCAGATCACCCAGGACCACACGTTCGTCCAGACCCTCATCGACGAGGGCCGGATCACCGAGGCCGAGGCGCGGGTGCACCCGCACCGCAACGTCATCCTCAAGGCCCTCGACGGCATCCACGAGGCCGAGCCGGACCTCTTCCTCATCGAGCTCGAGCCCGGCGACCGCCTCCTGGTCTGCTCCGACGGCGCCTGCGGCACCCTCGACGACGCGCGGATGGCCGACATCCTCGGCTCCGGCACCCCCGACTACGCCGCGGTCGAGCTGGTCCGCGCGAGTCTGGAGGAGGGCAGCAGCGACAACGTCACGTGCGTCGTCGCCGACGTCCTCACCCCCGAGCAGGCGGCGCAGCGCCCCGAGCTCGAGGACCTCATGCCGATGCTGGTCGGCGCGGCCACCGAGCTGCGTCGCCGCTCCACCCGCGGTGGCCTCACCGGCGGCCTGAGCAGCGGCCTGTTCCGCGGCCACCGCTCCGGCGACACCGGTGAGATCGAGCCGATCGTGGCCGAGCTGCCGGACCTGCCGGACGACGTCCACGCGATCCGCACCGACCCCATCGACCCCGAGGCCGCCCGCTACGCGCCCCGCGCCCCGCGCCGCCTCGGCTGGCTGCGTCGCATCCTCGCCCTGCTCATCGTGTGCGGCGTCGTCTGGGTGGCGGTCTCCGCCCTCTACGCGTGGAGCCAGGAGCAGTACTACGTGGGGCAGGACGACGGGGTGGTGGTCATCTACAAGGGCATCAACGCCTCGCTGCCCGGCGTGACCCTGTCGCAGCCGTACGAGTCGACCAATGTCGAGGTCGACCGGCTCAGCGACTTCAACGCCGACCGCGTCCGCAGCGGCCTGTCGGCCGACGACCTCGCCGACGCCCGGACGATCGTGGAGAACCTCGCCGGCACGATGACGCCGGCCGAGCCCAGCGCGGACGAGGCGACCGACGCGTCCGCCGACCCCTCCGCCAGTGCCTCCGCCAGCGCCACGGCCTCCACCTCGGCGTCCGCCACCTCCTCGGGAGCCGCCGGATGAGCGCCACCGTGAGCACCAGCACGCCTGCCGGCGCGGCCCCGTACGGGTTCGTGCACCGGCAGCGACGCGGTGCCGAGCTCTTCCTCCTCCTGCTCGCCCTCGTCGTTGGCCTGGGCGCCTACGCGGCGGTGGGCATCGGGGTCGAGGGCGAGGTGCCCGCGGACATGCTCGGGTACGGCGGCTGGCTGGTCGGCCTCGTGGTCGTCGCGCACGTCGTCGTCCGCTTCGTCGCCCCCTACGCCGACCCGGTGCTGCTCCCGCTGGTCGCGGCCCTCAACGGCCTGGGCCTCGCGGTCATCCACCGCATCGACCTGGCGAAGGACACCGGCTTCGCCGGCAAGCAGCTCATCTGGATGACGGTCGGGGTGGTGCTGTTCTGCGCCACCCTCGTCCTCCTGCGCGACCACCGCATCCTGGCCCGGTTCACCTACACCAGCGCGCTGGCCGCCATCGTCCTGCTCCTGCTGCCGATGCTCCCCGTCATCGGCAACGAGGTGAACGGCGCCCGCATCTGGATCCAGGTCGGCCCGTTCAGCTTCCAGCCGGGCGAGGTCGCCAAGGTCCTCCTGGTCATCGCGTTCGCCGGCTACCTGGTCCTGCACAAGGACACGCTGGCGCTGGCCGGACGCCGGGTGCTCTTCCTCGACCTCCCGCGCGGCCGCGACCTCGGCCCGATCCTGGTCATGTGGGGCATCAGCATGATGATCCTCGTCGGCCAGCGTGACCTCGGCTCGAGCCTGCTGTTCTTCGGCCTGTTCCTGTTCATGCTGTTCATCGCCACGGAGCGGGCCGGCTGGCTGGTCGTCGGCGGTGCCCTGTTCTCGGTCGGCGCGGTCGCCGCGTACTTCGTCGAGTCGCACGTCCGCGTGCGCGTGGACGTCTGGCTCAACCCGTTCGCCTACTACGGCGAGGGCACGAACGACACCGCCTACCAGCCGGTGGAGGCGCTGTTCGGCATGGCGTGGGGCGGCCTCCTGGGCCGCGGCCTGGGCGAGGGCGACCCGTCGCGGGTGCCGTTCTCGTACTCCGACTTCATCATGTCCTCGATCGGCGAGGAGCTCGGGCTGACCGGCATGATCGCCGTCCTGCTCGTCTACGGCCTGATCGTGGAGCGCGCCCTGCGCATCGCGCTGATCAGCCGGGACGGCTTCGGCAAGCTCCTGGCCGCCGGCCTCGGCGCCGTGTTCGCGCTCCAGGTCTTCGTGGTCGTCGGCGGCGTCACCGGGCTGATCCCGCTCACCGGCCTCACGACCCCCTTCCTGTCCTACGGCGGGTCCTCGCTCGTGGCGAACTGGGTCATCGTGGCCCTGCTGCTGCGGGTCAGCGACCTGGCCCGCCGTCCCCTGCCCGACCTCTCGACCGACGAGGAGAGCGACGACGCCACCCAGGTGGTGCGCCTGCGATGAACAAGCCGATCCGCACCATCTCCGTCTTCTGCCTCGTGCTCTTCCTCGGGCTGATGCTCAACGTCACGTACCTGCAGTACTGGCGGGCTGACAGCCTCGACGCGAACGCCAACAACCGGCGCGCCGTGGACGCCGAGTTCTCCGAGCAGCGGGGCGCCATCCTCGTGGGCGACGAGCCGGTGGCCGAGTCCGTGAAGTCGGGCGACCAGTACGTCTACCAGCGCACCTACCGTCAGTCGCGGCTCTACGCCCCGCTCACGGGTTGGTACAACTACTACAACGCCCAGTCCGGCACCTGCTCCTCGTGCCAGCAGTTCATCGAGCAGACGCAGGACGACGTGCTCTCCGGCAGCGACGACCGGCTGTTCGTGACCCGCCTGGTCGACCTGCTCTCCAACCAGGAGGCGGTCGGCGGGAACGTCCAGCTCACCATCAACGCGAAGGCGCAGAAGGCCGCCTACCGCGGCCTGAAGAAGGTCGTGGGGTCGGACGGCGAGGGCGCGGTGGTCGCGCTCGAGCCCAGCACCGGCAAGATCCTGGCGATGGTGTCGCTGCCGAGCTTCGACGCCAACGACCTCGCGGACCACGACCTCACCAAGGTCCAGGAGGCGGCCGACAAGCTGGCCAAGGGCGGCGACAGCTCCCCGCTCATCAACCGTGCCGTGCAGGAGACCCTGCCCCCCGGCTCGACGTTCAAGCTGGTCACGGCCGCCGCGGCCATCGAGAACGGCCTCTACACCGAGGACGACCAGGTGCCCGGTGGGTCGAGCTACCAGCTGCCGCAGACCTCCGGCGACTCCGGGCTCATCGACAACGAGGGCCGCGACTGCGGCACCGACACGATCCCGTTCGCGCAGGCCCTCGAGAACTCCTGCAACACGACGTTCGCCCGGATGGCCGTGGAGCTCGGCGCCGACAAGCTGAAGGCCCAGGCCGAGGCGTTCGGGTTCAACCAGCAGTACTTCACCGACCTCTCGCCGCAGGCGACGTCGGTCTTCCCGGACGACGCCAACGAGCCCCAGACGGGCCAGTCGGGCATCGGCCAGTACGACGTCCGCGCCACCCCGCTGCAGATGGCGATGGTCGCGGCCGGCATCGCCAACGGGGGCACGGTGATGACGCCCTACCTCGTCGACGAGGTGCAGTCGCCGGACTTCGAGAGCATCGAGACCACCGAGCCCCAGACGCTCTCCCAGGCGATCAGCAGCGACACCGCCGACCAGCTGACCGACATGATGGTGGCGACCGTGGACGACGGGACCGCCTCCCCGGCGGCCATCACCGGCATCAGCGTCGCCGGCAAGACCGGTACCGCCCAGAGCGGCACCGACCACGCGCCCTACGCGTGGTTCGTCTCCTTCGCCCCGGCCGAGAACCCCAAGGTCGCCGTCGCGGTGATGATCCAGGACGCCCCGGGCCTCACGCGGGACGAGATCGCGGGTGGCCTCCTCGGTGGCCCGATCGCGAAGGCAGTGATGGAAGCGGTGATCAAGTGAGCACGCCCCACGACCCCGGCAGCGCCGCGCGGTTCGCCGACGGGGCCGGCCGGTACCGGCTGGACTCGCGGATCGCCACGGGCGGCATGGGCGAGGTCTGGCGCGGCGTCGACACGACGCTGGGCCGGCCCGTCGCGGTGAAGCTGCTCAAGAACGAGTACGCGGACGACGCGACCTTCCGCTCCCGCTTCGAGACCGAGGCCCGCAACGCCGCGGCGCTGCACCACCCGGGCATCGCCGGCGTCTACGACTTCGGCGAGGGGGCCTCCACGGACGGCTCGGGGACCCCCCAGCCGTACCTCGTCATGGAGCTCGTGGACGGCCAGCCCCTCTCCGCGCTCCTGCGCTCCGGCGAGCCGATGGACGCCGACGTGGTCGCCGACCTCATGGCCCAGACCGCCGAGGCGCTCGCCGCCGCGCACGCGGCCGGCATCGTCCACCGCGACGTGAAGCCCGCCAACCTGCTCATCACCCCTGAGCGCCAGGTCAAGGTCACCGACTTCGGCATAGCGCGCGCCGCGGACTCCGTCGGCATCACCCAGACCGGCCAGGTGCTGGGCACCCCGCAGTACCTCTCGCCCGAGCAGGCCCGAGGGATGACGGCGACGCCCGCCTCCGACGTGTACGCCCTCGGCGTGGTCGCCTTCGAGTGCCTCGCCGGGGAGCGTCCGTTCGACGCCGGCTCGCCCGTCGCCACGGCGCTGGCCCACCTGAACCAGCCCGTCCCCGACCTCCCCGACTCGGTCCCCGCGCCCCTGGCCTCCGTGGTCCAGCGCGCGCTGAGCAAGGACCCGGCCGACCGCTACGTCGACGGCGCGGCCTTCGCCCGCGCCCTGCGCGACCCCTTCGCCGACGACGCCGCCACCGGCAGGACGGCGGTCGTCGGCGGTGCCGCAGCGGGAGCAGCGGCCGGTGCCGCAGCCGGGCTGGCGGCCGGTGCCGCCGCCGGCGCCACGGGGTCGACCTCCGTGCCCGAGGACGGCACCCAGGTGCTCGGCACGATGGGCGGTCTCGGTGCCGCCGGCGCAGCCGGGGCGGCCGCGGACGGGACCGGCAGCCAGGGCACGGTCGGCGGCGCCCGCAAGGCCGAGAAGAAGAAGCCGTGGGCGCTCATCGCGGTCGTGGCCGTCCTCGTGGTGGCCCTCCTGGCCATCGGCGCGTTCGCCCTCTTCGGCGGGAGCGGCGACGACGAGCCGGACACCACCGCGACCACGTCGTCCGCGGCCACCAGCGCCAGCGCCACGAAGTCCCGCACGAAGTCCGCCAGTGCCTCCTCGTCGGCGGCCACGGTGACGATCGACGCCGACGACTACGTCGGCCGCGACGTCGAGGACGTCCAGGCCGAGCTCGCCGACCTGGGCCTGAGCGTGAAGCTCTCCCAGCAGGACAACGACGGCAGCGGGACCGAGGACGTCGTCACGTCCGTCGACCCCTCGGGCACCCTCACCGTCGGCGACACGGTCACCGTCGAGTTCTGGGGCCCGGCCCCGACCGAGACGGCCACCGCCACGGCCACCGAGACGGTCACCGCCACCCCGACCGAGACCTCGAGCGCGGCGGCCACGACGTCCGCCGCGACCAGCTCCGCCGCGGCGACGACGTCCGCGGCGGGTGCCTCCACCTCGGCCGCAGCCGCGACCTCCGCCGCGGCCGCAGCCGGCCGCACGTCGTCCTCCCCCCAGGACGTCGTCGACACCTCGGGGAGCGACTGATGGTCGAGCAGAAGCCGCACCTCGTCGGCGGCCGCTACGAGCTGGCCGAGTTCCTCGGCCGCGGCGGCATGGCCGAGGTCCGCAAGGGCACCGACACGCGCCTCGGGCGCGTGGTGGCGGTCAAGCGGCTCCGCACCGACCTGGCCTCGGACGCGACCTTCCAGGCCCGCTTCCGCCGGGAGGCGCAGTCCGCAGCCTCGCTCAACCACCCGATGATCGTGGCCGTCTACGACACCGGCGAGGAGCCCGCGGCCGACGGCAGCGGCGTCTCCCAGCCCTACATCGTCATGGAGTACGTGGCCGGGCGGACGCTGCGCGACGCCCTGCGCGAGGGGCGCAAGATCCTCCCCGAGCGCGCCCTGGAGATCACCCGCGACGTCCTCTCGGCGCTCGACTACAGCCACCGCGCCGGGATCATCCACCGCGACATCAAGCCGGGCAACGTCATGCTCACCCCGGCCGGCGACGTCAAGGTGATGGACTTCGGGATCGCGCGCGCCATCTCGGACGCGTCCTCGACCATGACGCAGACCGCCGCCGTCGTCGGCACCGCCCAGTACCTCTCGCCCGAGCAGGCCCGCGGCGAGAACGTCGACTCCCGCTCCGACGTCTACTCCGCCGGCTGCCTGCTCTACGAGCTCCTCACCGGCCGTCCGCCGTTCGTGGGGGACTCGCCGGTGGCGGTCGCCTACCAGCACGTCCGCGAGCAGGCCCAGCCCCCGTCGGACCACGACACCGACCTCACCCCCGAGATCGACGCCATCGTCATGCGCGCCCTCGCCAAGCGGGTGGAGGACCGGTATCAGTCCGCCGCCGCCATGCGCAGCGACATCGAGCGCTACCTGGACGGCCGGCCCGTGCAGACGACGGCCCCGGTGCCCGTCGCCGCGGCCGTCGCGGGCGGCACCCACGTCGCCGCCCGTCCCGTGCCCGAGCCCGTCCCCGCGGCCGTCCCCGTCGAGGAGGACGAGCGCCGCGCGCCGGTGGGGCTCATCATCACCATCGCCCTGCTGCTCATCGCCTGCCTGGTCGCGGGGTACCTGGCCTGGGGCAAGCTCTTCCCGGACGCGCCCTCCCAGGTGGCCGTGCCCGACGTCGTGGGCCAGAGCCAGGAGGCCGCCACGCTCGCGATCGCGGACGCCGGCCTCACCGTGGGCGACCCCGTGTACGAGAACTCCAACCGCGCCGAGGGCAAGGTCATCTCGACCGACCCGACCGGCGACACGTTCGTCGACGAGGGGAGCACCGTCGTCCTCACCGTGTCGCTGGGCAAGGCGGAGGTGAGCGTCCCCGACGTCACCAACTACACCCGCGCCCAGGCGATCTCGACGCTCACCAGCGCCGGGCTCGACTCCGAGGTCGTGCAGCAGGACTCCGACCAGCCGGCCGGCACCGTCATCGACCAGACGCCCGAGGCGGGCACCGAGGTCGAGGACGGCTCCTCGGTCACGCTGTACGTCTCCAAGGGCCCCAAGGCCGTGCCGGACGTGATCGGCGACCAGCGCAACGTCGCGAAGCAGAAGATCGCCCAGCGAGGGTTCACCGCGGTGGTCCGCGAGGACCCGACGTCCACGGAGCCCGCCGGCACGGTCGTCGACCAGTTCCCGACCGCGGGCACCAAGCAGCCCCAGGGCTCCGACGTGCTCATCGTGATCTCGACGTACACCGAGCCCACGGAGACGCCCTCGGCCACCGACTCCGCGACCAGCGACCCGTCGGCGAGCGACTCCGCCTCGGCCTCGGCCAGCGACTCCGCGAGCACCCCGGCCGCCTCGCGGCCCGCGGCGGCCACGCCCACGCCCAGCGGCTGAGCGAGCAGGCCCGGCAGCCCGACGCGCCCGGCCGACCGGCTGGGTGCTCAGTCCAGCGGCGTGGCGTAGGAGAGGTCGAGCAGCCCGTCGTAGGCGGGTGCCTTCACGTCGTCCTCGACCGACATCTCCCAGCCCACCTGGATGTCCTCCTGCGCGGACTGGGCGCGGTAGAGGGCGAGGTAGGAGTCGGAGTCGACGGCCGCCTGGAGCGTGGAGGGGTCTCCCACGGCCTCGATCACGTACGGCTGCGGGTACGGGACGCCCTGGAGCGTCACCGAGTTGCCCTCGCACTTGATGCCGGTCGTGGAGATGAGGCGCTGGCCCTGCACGGTGACCGCCACGGCCCCGCCGCGCCACAGCGCGTTCACGACGGCCTGGATGTCCTGCTGGTGCACGATCAGGTAGTTGAGCGGCTCCGAGGTGTCGTCGGCGCTGAGCGGGGAGTCCGACAGGACGACGCGCAGCCCGGCGCCCTCGTGGGCGACCAGGCCCGCCGGGTCCTCGAGCCGGGCGACCTTCCGCTTGGCCCGGCGGACCGAGGAGTCCCCGACCTGGTCGGTGAGATCGGCGACCTGCGTGTTCAGGCTCGCCGCCCGCGCACGCAGGTTCTCGTAGGCGTCCGACTCGGCCTGCACCAGCGAGGCCAGGTCGGTGTAGCGGCCGGCGCGCAGGTCAGTGCCGTCCGAGCTGGTGAAACTGACGGCGAACAGTCCGCCGCAGAGCAGCAGCATCGCGGGGGTCCCGTACCGCCAGAGGCGTCGACGACCGTGCCTCGCGTGGGATCCGGCACTCACGGCGACTAAGGTAACCCGCGACCGGTCGGGACCGGGCGTCCCGCCCTGCCCACCGACGGGTCGGATCCTCCCGCCCGCGCCACCGACCGGCGCGGCGCCGGGACAGCCACCACCGGCCGCGCCGCGGCCCCGCACCGAGGGAGCACCCCACCGTGAAGCTGAAGTCCAAGGACGGCCTCGAGGCCTCCGGCGGCCGGCTGCTGACCTTCCGCTTCCTGCTCGCCATCGCCCTGGTGCTCGGCGGCATCGCCTGGATCATCGCCTACTACTGGCGCGTGCGCCCGGACGGCAGCCCGGAGATCGTCGGCGACCTCGACCGGTGGAACTACGTGATCGGCTTCGGCCTGTTCTTCCTCGGCCTGGTCGTCTCCGCCCACCCGTCCACGCCCCTGGGGCGCGGCAACGGCGTGGTCGTCGGGATGCTCTTCTGCTTCATCGCCGGCCTGCTGTGGATCTGCGCGTTCTACCTGCTGGCGAACGACCACCTGGACGCGGTGCCGGTCTTCAACGACCTCCAGCAGTCCAACCTCATCGTCGGCATCGCCTTCATGGCGGTCGGGTTCGCCTTCGCCACGCGCTGGGAGTGAGACCCCGAGCACGGCTCGTGGAGGTCTCGACGCCCGTCACCGCACCGCGGTGGCGGGCTCTTCCTTTTCCACATCTGTGCATGGCGATGTGGAGAACTACACCTCTGTAGTTCTCCACATGTCTTTTCACAGCTGTGGAGAACTTCGCCGTCGCTCGGTGCTCCAGTTACCCCTGATCGGCCGGGAGCGAAACGTCCTGAGGGGTTCCGGGTGGAGAACTTCCGTGGACGCAGCAGGGCCCCGCGGCCAGGCCGCGGGGCCCTGTGGAGACGGAGCTCGGGTGGGGAGAGGTGGTCAGGCCACCAGGGCGCCCACCACGCTGGCTGCCAGGGCGAGGACGCCGAGGGCACCCAGCCCGGCCCACTGGACGGTCGCGCGCGAGCGTCCACGCGGGGCCAGGACGATCACGCCCGCACACGCGAGGCCTCCCAGGAACCCGCCCAGGTGACCCTGCCAGGAGATCCCGGAGCCCCAGAAGCTGATGACGAAGTTGAGCCCGATCCACATGAGGATCTGCTGGTAGGCCAGCTTCTGGTGCAGCGCGACGACCAGCAGCGCCCCCATGAGGCCGAACACCGCGCCGGAGGCGCCGAGCGTCAGCTGGTACGGGGAGGACAGCCACACGACCATCGCGGAGCCGGCCAGCGCCGAGACGAGGTAGAGGGCGACGAACCGGGCGCTGCCGAGCATCCGCTCGAGCTGGGGGCCCAGGACGTAGAGCGCGAACATGTTGAAGCCGATGTGGAGCACCTGCACGTGGAGGAACGCGGAGGTGATCAGCTGCCACCACGCGCCGTCGGCCACGCCGGGCAGCCAGGTGCCGCCCTGGTTCGTGCAGACGGCCTGGCGGACGTCGAAGCCGGCGTTGCCGACCTGGCACAGCCCCTGCACGCGCAGGCCCAGCAGGTCGACCAGCCAGGACGTCGAGCCGCCCGTCGCCAGGACCGCCACCCAGACGGCGGCGTTGAGGGCGATGAGGACGAACGAGACGCGGCCGGCGCTGGTGGGCACGAGCCCCCCGAACGTCGAGCGGGGAGCGCGTTGGCTGCGACGTCCCTCGGCCACGCACTCCGGGCACTGGAAGCCGACGGAGGCGGGCGACATGCAGTCGGGACAGATCGGCCGCTCGCAGCGCTGGCAGCGGATGTGCGTCTCGCGGTCGGGGTGCCGGTAGCAGACCGGCGCCCCGACCGGCGCAGACGGGGGTGCCCCCTCGGGCGGGGTGGTGCTCATGCGTTCCTCGTCCGGGGTGCGGGTAGGGCGCTCAGGCGCCGACGATCTCGACGCTCTCGATGACGACCGGCTCGACCGGGCGGTCGCCGGGGCCGGTGCGCGTGGTGGCGATGGCGTCCACGACGTCGCGCGAGGCCTGGTCGGCCACCTCACCGAAGATGGTGTGCTTGCCGGTCAGCCACGCGGTCGGCGCGACGGTCACGAAGAACTGCGAGCCGTTGGTGCCCGGGCCGGCGTTCGCCATGGCGAGCAGGTAGGGCTTGGTGAAGGCGAGCTCGGGGTGGATCTCGTCCTTGAACTGGTAGCCGGGGCCACCGGTGCCGGTGCCGCTGGGGCAGCCGCCCTGGATCATGAAGCCCGAGATCACGCGGTGGAAGATCAGGCCGTCGTAGAACGGGCCGGTCTTGCCGTCGGCGGTCTTGTACTCCTTGGTGCCGGTCGCGAGACCGGTGAAGTTCTCGACCGTGGCCGGGGCGTGGTTCGGGAACAGGGTGATGGTGATGTCGCCCTTGTTGGTCTTGAGGACGGCCTGGAGGTCAGCCATGGAGGCGCCTTTCACGGGAACGGGACACTTCGGGGTGTACGGCGCGAGCGGCCGCAGCGGTTCGATCTTTCCATGGACCGCAACCTCCCCCGCCGCCGAGGTCTGCACCGGCTCGTCCCGTCCACCCTGTCGGGTCGGGAGCGCACGTCCCACCCGGTGTGTCGCTCGGGACAGGTTCAGCACGGGCGCCGCGGGGCATGGTCTGATGGACGAGAACCTGTGGAGAGGAAGTGACGCAGATGCGTCTGCGCAAGAAGAAGAGCCTCGTGGAGCGTGCGGGGGACGTCGCCAGCCAGGTCGTCGACGAGGTGCGCCCGCAGGTCGAGGCCGCCGTCGCCACCGCCCGCGACGAGGCCAAGCACCTCTACGCCGAGGCCAACAAGCTGGCCGCGCCCTACCTGGCGGAGGCCAAGGACAAGGCCGTCCCGTACCTCGTGGAGGCGAAGGACAAGGCCACCCCCTACCTCCTCGAGGCCAAGGAGAAGGCGACCCCGTACCTGGTCGAGGCCAAGGACAAGGCCACGCCGTACCTGGTCGACGCCAAGGACAAGGCCGTGGTGCTCGGCACCGACTACTACGGCCGTGCCTCCGAGGCAGCCTCGCCGTACCTGGCCGAGGCGCGTGCCCGCGCCGCCGCCTACGCCGCGGAGGCGGCGGAGGCCGGGCAGACGAAGGTCGGCGAGCTGAACGAGCTGGCCTCCACCGCCGTGGCCGAGGTCAAGGGCGAGAAGCCCAAGAAGCGCCGCGGCCGCAAGGTTGTGGGTGCGCTCCTGCTCGCCGGCGTCGCCGGTGGGGCGGTCTTCGCCTGGAAGAAGCTCAACGGCTCCGACGCGGACGCCGGCTGGCAGACCGCCCCCGTGCCGCCCGCCCCGACGCCCGCTCCCGCTCCGGCCCCCGTGGCCGAGGAGGCGCCGGCCGCGCCCGCGGAGGACTCCGCAGAGGAGACCGTCGAGGACCCGGCGGGTGCCACCCCCGACGAGGCCGCCGCGGACGCTGTGGACGAGCCGATCGAGGCCACCACCCCGGACGAGCCCGCCGAGGTCGTCGAGCTCACCGAGGACGCGAAGAAGTCCTGATCCACGTCCCCGGCCGCACGGCCGGGACGGCGAAGGCCGGTCACCCCGTGGGGTGGCCGGCCTTCGTGCTGTCCCGTGCTGTCCGGGGCTGCCCGGTGCGACTCAGAGCCCGTACTGCGCCCGGGTGCGGGTGGTCGCGCGGTGCTCGGCCCAGAAGGAGAGGATCGGCACGGTGCCGCTGAGCAGCGTGACGACGGTGAAGCCGATGCTCCACCGGGCCTTGCGCGAGAGCCAGAAGGCGCAGGCCAGGAAGATCATGTACAGCCAGCCGTGCAGGATGCCGAGGTACTCGGAGATGAAGCTGCCCAGGCGCCAGCCGGAGCCGCCGGTGCCGGGCACGCCGCTGACGCCCTTCTCCAGCCAGGCCGCGTCGCTCACCAGGTAGCCGTAGTGCAGGGGGAGGCCGACCAGCACGAGCACGATCAGCAGGCACCCGACGATCCAGGCCATCGTGCGGTAGGCCTTGAGCGGGGTGCGGAGGGAGTCGTTCACGCCTCAGACGGTACCGGCCGGTCCGCATCGCCCCGGCGCCCGGGGCCGTCGGGGCCAGCGTCCTCGGCCGCGTCCTCGCCGCCCTCGCTCTCGCCGCCCTCGCTCCCGCCGCCCGGGCCGTCCTCGTCGCGCTCACTGCGCCCGGGCCCGTCGCCGGACTCCTCCACCACCTCCGGCTCGGCGATCCGGTCCTGGACCAGGCGCCACCACACCACGCAGGCGAAGGCGCCGAAGACCGGCCACTGGATGGCGTAGAGCAGGTTGCGCAGCCCGGTGTCGCCGGCGGCCTCGGGCAGCTGGGCCAGGTCGGCGGCCGCCAGGTCGTCCGTCCCGTCGTTGCTGGTGCCGGCCGCGTCCGGGTCGGCCACCACGTACCCGCTGTAGAGGTCCTGGTCGACGTGCTGGATCAGGTCGGCGATGCGGACCTGGGGGATGACGTCGTCGGAGCGGTCGGTGTCGACGTCCCCCGTGCCGTCCGTCGGCTGGAGCCAGCCCTGCACCTGCGCCTGGCCCGT
This sequence comes from Nocardioides sp. GY 10127, assembly GCF_004919085.1. Taxonomy (GTDB): domain Bacteria; phylum Actinomycetota; class Actinomycetes; order Propionibacteriales; family Nocardioidaceae; genus Nocardioides. The sequence goes on from NZ_STGL01000005.1 coordinate 352,273, forward strand.
CGGCGCGGCGGGGGCGTCGTCGATCGAGGCGGTCCAGCCGCGGACGACCTCGATGGCCGGGGCGTCGGCGTCCCCCTTGTCGCCGACCGCGAGGGGGGTGACGACCCAGTACCCCTCCTGGCCGTCGTGCTCGCGGCCCGAGACGAAGACGGTGCCGTCGGGCACCCAGGTGCCGGTCACCGTCACGGGCTGACCGACGTCGGCGCCGGGGAAGGGGTCGTCGTGGCCGAAGACCGACTGGAGCGTGACGGCGGGGGCCTCGGTGAGGTCCTGCGCCGCCGCGGCCCGCTGTGCCTCGAACGCCCCCCACTGCCACCAGCTCAGGGCCAGCGTCGCCAGCACCACCACGAGGCCGGCCAGGTGCAGGCCCCACAGCCGCGGGGAGAGGGCGGAGGTCACGGCCCCAGGGTACGGACCGTGCCCACGCGGAGCCGACTCGACGAGGTGGCCCCCACGGGCACGGCACCCGGCACGGCACCCGACACGCCGCCCTGCCCGGCAGGGCCGACCTCATACGTCCTTCACGACCCCGCGGATGAAGGAGTCGTGAAGATCCCTGCTGGCGGGGCCCATGGGCCCCGGACGTCGGGACCAAGGTCCCGACCAGCCGTCCCGCAAACGTGTGCGGGGCGGAGGGTGGGCCTCGAATGCTCAGGTGCCGACGGCCCGTCCCGAAGGGCCAGTCATGACCACCGCCACCCTGCTCACCGGTCGCGAGGCCCGTCTGGCGTCCGAGGAGCTCATCGTCAGCAAGACCGACCGTCAGGGTCGGCTCACGTACGTCAACGACACGTTCCTCAAGGTCTCGGGCTACACGGAGGAGTCCCTCATCGGGCAGCCGCACAGCATGGTGCGCCACCCCGCCATGCCCCGCGCCGTCTTCCGCCTGCTGTGGAACCGCCTGGAGTCCGGCCGCGAGGTGTTCGCCTACGTCGTCAACAAGACGGTCGACGGCGGCTACTACTGGGTCTTCGCCCACGTCACCCCCAGCCTCGGGGCCACCGGGGCCGTCGTCGGCTACCACTCCAGCCGCCGCGCCCCGGGCACGGTGGCCATCGACCGCATCCGGCCGCTCTACGACCGTCTCCTCGCCGTCGAGGCCGCCGTCCACGGTGCCCGCGCCCAGGCCGACGCCGGCTACCAGGCGCTCGAGCAGGAGCTCACCGCCGCCGGTCTCACCTACGACGAGCTGATCTGGCAGATCACCGACGCCCACCTCGCAGGAGCCTCCCGATGACCTCGACCCTCCCCCGCGTCGGCCGCCGACGCGTCGCCGCCGTCGACACCGTCGGCTCCACCCCCGCCTTCATCGCCGAGCTCACCGAGGTCTGCCGTCGCGTCGGCGACGGCGACCTGGAGGCGCGGATCACGTCCGCCGCCGGCCAGGGGGACGACCTCGACACGGCTCGCTGGGCCGTCAACCGCGTCCTGGACCTCTTCGACGCGTTCGTCCGCGAGGCCGGCGCCTCGCTGCTCGCCGCGACCGACCCGAGCAACGCCCGACGGTTCCTCGAGCAGGGCATGCCCGGCAGCCTCCGTGACGGGGCCCGCCGCATCAACGAGGGCGGCGACCTCATCCGCAACACCGCCCAGGTCGTCGCGGCCGCCACCGCCGAGCGGATGGCCCTGGCCGACGGCTTCGAGCAGGCCGTGGTAGGGGTGACCTCGCGCGTCGCGGACGCCGCGGTGGGCCTCTCGGACGCCACCCGCGAGCTGACCGGCAACGCCCGGGGGGTCGCCGACCAGACCGAGGTCGCCAAGGACACGATCGACTCGCTCGACCGCGCGGTGCAGGAGATCGAGTCGGTGGCCCGCCTCATCGACACGATCGCCAGCCAGACCCGCCTGCTCGCGCTCAACGCCACCATCGAGGCCGCCCGCGTGGGCGCGGCCGGCAAGGGCTTCGCCGTCGTCGCGGCCGAGGTCAAGGAGCTCGCCACCGAGACGTCCCGAGCCACCCAGCAGGTCACCGAGCAGGTGGCCGAGATCCAGGGACGCACGGCCCACGCGGTCGACGTCATCGGCCAGGTCATCGCGACCGTCTCCGACATGACCGGCACCGTGGACTCGATGGCCGGCGTCGTGGACGGTCACGAGGGCATGACCACCAGCGCCCACGGCCTGCAGGGCGAGGTCATGACGTTCCTCGAGCGGATCCGCAGCCAGACCTGACGCGCGCCCGGTCGTCGGCCGGGAATGGGAAACGGCCGCGGCCGACCCTTCCCCAGGTCGGCCACAGCCGTTGGGCAGGAACCTACCCCGACCCCGCTGCCGCGCCCAGCAGCGGGGTCGGCGTGTCGTGTCCGGATCTTGCGTAAACGTTTGTTATCCGGCGGCCGGCCCTGCCGATCTGACGCTCATGACCCCCACCCCGACGCCGGCGACAGGTGCCCGGCCGTGCTGAGCCTGCTGGCCGCGCTGGGGCTGGGCGGTCTCTCCGCCGTCGTCCCCGTCGTCAACGCCGAGGCCCTGGCGGCGGCCGCCGGGGGCTTCGGTGCCTGGCAGGCGGTCGGGCTCGTGCTCGCCCTCGCCCTGGGGCAGAGCACGGCGCGGATGGTCCTGTTCGAGGCAGGACGTCGCGGGTCGGCGCGCTGCGCGGCCCGCTCGTCCGCCTCGAGAGCCCCTCGGGCGCGGCACCGCGCCGGTTCACGATGGGCGGAGTCACGCTGGGCCGGCTGGACGCGGGAGCGGCTGAGCTGCCGCGGCTCGCGCTCCTCGCTCGTCCTGGCCTCGGCCGCGGTGGGCCTGCCGCCTCTCACGGTCATCAGCGTCGCCGCCGGCGCCGCGCAGCAGCCCCGCTGGGAGTTCTGGAGCCTGTGCGTGGTCGGGCGCATCGTCCGGTTCGGCGTCCTCGCCGTGCCCGCCGTGCTCGCGCTGGCGTGAGCGTCCCCGGCCTCAGAACTGCAGCCGCGCCCCCATCGTGACGGTGCGGGCGATCGGCAGGTTGAAGTAGAGCGTCGGGTCGGCGGCGTTGTGCGAGAGCGCCTTGATCAGGTTCTTCTGCCAGCGCCACAGGCCGGGGCGGTCGCTGGGCTCCAGGGTCACCCGGGACACGAAGTACGCGGCCCGGTCGAGGTCGAGGTCCAGGCCGTGCTGCGCGACGGCCAGGGCCAGCCCGGCCGGCACGTCGACGTCCTCGTCGAACCCGAAGTCGAGCCGCACGTGCGTGATGCCGTCGAACGGGTCACCCAGGTGGTCGATCGTGACGCGGTCCTCGGGCTCCACGCGCGGGACGTTGCGCGACTGGCAGCTCACCACCACGACCTGCTCGTGCAGCGCCTCGTTGAAGGTGACGTTCTCGCGCAGCGCGAGCGGCACCGTCTCCTTGTTCGGGTGGATGAACACGGCCACGCCGGGCGTCCGGCGCATGGTGCGCACGCCGCTGTGCTCCAGGTAGTGCCGCAGCGAGCCCTCGAGCTTGCGACGCCGCGCGTTGATGACGCTCACGCCCTGGCGCCAGGTGAGCATCACGGTGATGAGCGCCGAGGCGATGAGGACCGGCAGCCAGCCGCCGCTGAGGATCTTGGTGACGTTCGCGGTGAAGAACGTGGCCTCGACCAGCAGGAACAGCCCGCCGACGGCGATCGTCCGCTTGCGCCCCCAGCCGAGCCCTCGGTAGGCGTACAGGCAGAACAGGATGGTGGTGAGCATGAAGGTCGCCGTCACGGCGATGCCGTACGCCGTGGCCAGCGCGGAGGAGGACCGGAAGGTGAGCATGAGGATCACGACGCCCAGGAACAGCAGCCAGTTCACCGAGGGGACGTAGATCTGCCCGCTCTCCAGGCGCGAGGTCTGGCGGACGGTGAGACGGGGGAGGTAGCCGAGGCGCTCGGCCTGCCGGGAGACGGAGTACGCGCCGGTGATGACGGCCTGGCTGGCGATGACCGTGGCGGCGGTCGCCAGCAGGACCAGCGGCAGCTGCGCCCACGAGGGCGCCATCTCGAAGAACGGGTTGCCGGCCGTCGAGGGGTCGTCGAGGAGCATCTGCCCCTGACCGAGGTAGTTCAGCGTGAGCGCCGGGAAGACGACCGCGAACCACGCGAGCGTGATCGGGACGCGCCCGAAGTGGCCCATGTCGGCGAACAGGGCCTCCGCCCCGGTGATGACCAGCACGACGGCACCCAACGCGATGAACGAGGTGACGGGGTGCTCGACGAGGAACAGGACGCCGTGGTGGGGCGACAGCGCGGTGAGGATCGCCGGGTCCTCGGCCACGTGTCGCAGGCCCAGGAGCGCGAGCGTGAGGAACCAGAGCACCATGACCGGCCCGAAGAGCCTCCCGACCCTCTCGGTGCCGTGCCGCTGGTTCACGAAGAGCACCACGATGATGGCGAGGCTGATCGGCAGGACGTAGTGCGCGACCGCCGGCACCGACACCTCCACGCCCTCGACCGCGGAGAGCACGGAGATGGCCGGGGTGATGACGCTGTCGCCGTAGAAGAGGGACGCTCCGACGACCCCCAGCACCATGACCGCCACCGAGCCCCGGTGGGCCCGTCGCATCACCCGATGCGTGAGGTGGGCCAGGGACAGCACGCCACCCTCCCCGTCGTTGTCGGCGCGCAGCACCAGGCCGACGTACTTCACCGACACCACCAGGGTGATGGACCAGAACATCAGCGAGATGACGCCGTAGACGTCACCCGGCGTCGCCTTCACCGCGCCGTCGTCGATCGCGAACACCGTCTGGACGGCGTAGAGCGGACTCGTGCCGATGTCGCCGAACACCACCCCGAGGGCACCGAGGGTCAGGGCGGCGCGGGCACCCCGCGCGCCGGCGTGCGAATCCATGGGGACGCTCCTCACTCGCCGACGAGCACGGAACCCGTCCCGTCGGTGCTGCCGGAACACCCGGCGCAGCGAGCCGAAACTAGACCCGCCCGCTCCCCGCTGCCACCTCCGGGGTGGGTGCCGGGGTGACTGCTCGGACACACCGGACTGCTTCCGCAGACCCTCCCGTGCCCTGCTGCGTCCCGGCAGCTGCTGTGCCGCGGGTCGCTGGGGAGCGTTCGGTCCTCGTCTCCACGAGGACCGAAGCCGACCGGCGGGCGGGGCGTTCGGTCCTCGCGTCCACGAGGACCGAACCAGCCTGCCAGCCGGTGGCCGGGTGCATCAGTGCAGGTCAGCGGGACGCTGCAGGGCCGGTGCGGCCGTTCGGTCCTCGTGCCCACAAGGACCGAAGCCGACCGGCGGCCGGGGCGTTCGGTCCTCGGCTCCACCAGGACCGAACCAGCACGCCAGCTGGCCTGCGGGAGCATCGATGCAGGTCAGCAGGACGGTGCGGGGCCGGTGCGGCCGTTCGGTCCTCGTGCCCACGAGGACCGAAGCCGACTGGCGGGCGGGGGGTTCGGTCGACGCCGCGCACTCACCCGCCGAGCCCGCCGAGCCCGCCGAGCGCGTCGAGCGCGTCGAGTCGGCGAGTCCGTCCAGCCCGTCGAGCACACCAACGGGGTGGATGCGGTGCACCCGGCACACCGCATCCACCCCACTGCTGCACTTCGTCTCGGGCAGCCGGCCCGCCCGCCAACCGCGTGAAGGCCCGGAAAGGAGAAGAAACCGCAGGCTGACCTGCGGTTCCTCGTGGTGGAGCCTAGGGGACTCGAACCCCTAACCCCCTGCTTGCAAAGCAGGTGCGCTACCAATTGCGCCAAGGCCCCGTGACGGCGTGGCCGTCGGTGGGTGGATCAGGACCGCTTCACGTCGTCCGTGGCCTCGGCCCAGAGGGCCTGCTCGGCGCGGGTGCGCGAGAGCTGCTTCTTCGCGACGACGGCGACCCCGGCGGCGAGCGCCAGGAGGAGGATCTTCTTCACGGCGACTCCAGCGTGGGTGGCGGAGATGGTGCGGGTGGGCCTAACAGGACTTGAACCTGTGACCTCTTCCTTATCAGGGAAGCGCTCTAACCGTCTGAGCTATAGGCCCGTGGCCGGGTGTCCGGCCTCCGGCCCACCTGCATGTTTCCACGCGGTGAACCGAGAAAGGACGATACCCGAGGGTCCGGGACGGCAACAAAACGCCGCCGCCCCGGGCGGGAGCCGCGAGGCTCAGCGGTCCTCGGCGAGGGTGATCTCGATGCCGCCGAGGAGCGCCGCGGCCATGTTGTAGAGGAAGGCCGACAGCGTCGCGATGGCGGTCAGCAGGACCACGTCGATGGCCGCGATGACCATCGTGAAGCCCACGACGCGCGAGGTGCCGAGGTAGGTCTCGATGTCGAAGTTGCCCATCGAGTCCTCGCCGACGACGTCGGCGACGGTCTGGTTGATCGAGGTCCAGACGCCGGCACCGCCGAGCACGCTCCACACCATCAGCACCGCCACGACGGACACGATGCCGGCGGCGATGGAGAGGAGGAACGCGGTCTTCATGACGGACCAGGGGTCGATCCGGGTCAGGCGCAGCCGCGCGCGACGGGAGGGGCCGACAGCCACCTTGGGCTCCTTCTGCGGTCGGGGGTTCAGGGAGGTGTCCCCGTTCGACGCACTCCCGGCGGGCGCGGGCCGGAGAGAGGTCAGCCTGCCGCCGAACGTGCTCGTCTTCTCGGCAGGGGCGGGTCGGTCCTGGGTCGGACGCTCCGTCATCAGTCCTCATCCTCGGTTCGCTCGTCGGTGACGTCGGCCGCGTCCTCGGGGTGGGCCCCGGCCTCGGCGTCACTCACCTGCTGGGACGCCGCGTCGTCCGCGATTGTTGCATCCCCGGCTGAGATCTCCGGCTCCGTGTCCTCACCCGCCTCGTCGGGCTCCTCACGTGCCTCGACCGACCGGGCGACCACCGCGACGCTGTCGCCGCGCTTGGGCGTCACGAACTTCACGCCCTGCGTGGAGCGGCCGGTGGGCCGGAACGACTCGTCGATGGGGCTGCGCACGACCTGGCCGGACGCCGTGATCGACATGATCTCGTCGCCGTCCTGGACGATGAACGCGCCGACGAGGCCGCCGCGGTCGGTGTTGCCGAGCGCCATCGCCTTGATGCCGAGGCCGCCGCGCGACTGCAGGCGGTACTCGGAGATGCGGCTGCGCTTGGCGAAGCCACCGTCGGTCATGGTGAAGACGAACTGCGGCTTCACCTCCTCGACGGCCTCGGTGCTGACCTCGACGCCGGCGGAGTCCTCGGTGGTCTCCGCGAGGCCCGCGGCCTCCTCCGCCGCCACCTGGGCGGCACGGATCACCGAGAGCGAGAGCAGGTTGTCGTCCTCGCGGAACTTCATCCCGGTCACGCCGGACGTCGCGCGCCCCATCGGCCGCAGCTGGGCGTCGTCGGCGCGGAACCGGATCGCCTGCCCCTTGCGGGAGACCAGCAGGATGTCGTCGTCGCCGGAGGCCAGCTCGGCTCCGATGAGCGCGTCGTCGTCCTCGCGGAAGTTGATGGCGATGACGCCGGCCTGGCGCGGGGAGTTGTAGTCGGCCAGCCGCGTCTTCTTCACCAGGCCCGCGCGGGTGGCGAGGACGAGGTAGGGCGCCTGGTCGTAGTCGCGGATGGCGAGCACCTGGGCGATCTGCTCGTCCGGCTGGAACGACAGCAGGCCGGCGACGTGGCCGCCCTTCGCGTCCCGAGCCGCCTCGGGCAGGTTGTAGGCCTTCGTGCGGTACACGCGACCGGCCGTGGTGAAGAACAGCAGCCAGTGGTGGTTGGTCGTGGCGATGAAGTGCTCGACGACGTCGTCGCCGCGCAGGGTCGCGCCGCGCACGCCCTTGCCGCCGCGCTTCTGCACCCGGTACTGGTGCCGCTGGGTGCGCTTGGCGTACCCGCCGCGGGTGATGGAGACGACGACCTCCTCGTCGGGGATCAGGTCCTCCATCGAGATGTCGCCCTCGGCGGCGGCCACGATCTGGGTGCGCCGCTCGTCGCCGAACTTGTCGACGATCTCGGTGAGCTCGTCGGCGATGATCGTCCGCTGCCGGGTGGGGTTGGCGAGGATGTCGCGCAGGTCCGCGATGATCTCCTCGAGCCGGGCGAGCTCGTCGATGATCTTCTGACGCTCCAGGGCGGCCAGGCGCCGCAGCTGCATCGCGAGGATCGCGTCCGCCTGGATCTCGTCGATCTCGAGCAGCCGGATGAGCCCCTGGCGGGCCTCGGAGACGTCGGGGGAGCGGCGGATGAGGGCGATGACCTCGTCCAGCGCGTCCAGCGCCTTCACGAGGCCGCGCTGGATGTGGGCGTCCTCCTCGGCCTTCTTCAGGCGGAAGCGCGTGCGCCGCTGGATGACGTCGACCTGGTGCTCGACCCAGTGGGAGATGAACTGGTCGATCGTGAGCGTGCGCGGCACGCCGTCGACCAGCGCCAGCATGTTGGCGCTGAAGTTCGTCTGCAGCTCGGTGTGCTTGAACAGGTTGTTGAGCACCACGCGGGCCACGGCGTCGCGCTTGAGGACGACGACCAGCCGCTGGCCCGTCCGCGAGCTCGTGTCGTCGCGGACGTCCGCGATGCCCTGGACCTTGCCCGAGAGCGCCAGGTCGGCGATCTTCTCGGCCAGGTTGTCGGGGTTGACCATGTAGGGCAGCTCGGTGATGACCAGCGAGGTGCGGCCCTTGGCGTCCTCGTCGACCTCGACGACGGCGCGCTGGGTGATGGAGCCGCGACCCGTCTTGTAGGTCTGCTCGATGCCCGCGCGGCCGACGATGAGCGCGGCGTTGGGGAAGTCGGGGCCCTTGATCCGCTCGAGGAGCGCCTCCTGGAGCTCCTCGCGGGTGGCCTCGGGGTTCTCCAGCGCCCAGATAGCGCCGGCGGCGACCTCGCGCAGGTTGTGCGGCGGGATGTTGGTGGCCATGCCGACCGCGATGCCGGCCGAGCCGTTGACCAGCAGGTTCGGGAAGCGGCTGGGCAGGATGCTCGGCTCCTGCGACCGGCCGTCGTAGTTGGGCCCGAAGTCGACCGTGTCCTGGTCGATGTCGCGGACCATCTCCATGGCCAGCGGCGCCATCCGGCACTCGGTGTACCGCATGGCCGCGGCGGGGTCGTTGCCCGGCGAGCCGAAGTTGCCCTGCCCGTGGATCAGCGGGTTGCGCATCACCCACGGCTGGGCGAGGCGCACGAGGGTGTCGTAGATCGCCGAGTCGCCGTGCGGGTGGTACTGACCCATGACGTCGCCGACGACGCGGGAGCACTTGGAGAAGCCGCGGTCGGGGCGGTAGCCGCCGTCGAACATCGCGTACAGGACGCGGCGGTGCACCGGCTTGAGGCCGTCGCGGACGTCGGGCAGCGCGCGGCCGACGATGACGGCCATCGCGTAGTCGATGTACGCCCGCTGCATCGAGGTCTGCAGCTCGACGCGCTCGATGCGTCCGCCCGGGCCCGGGGGAGTGCCGCCGTCGGTGGGGGTCTCGGTCACGATCGCTCTTTCTCGTCGCGTCTAGATGAATCTAGGAAGGGTTCAAGACAGTGGTAGAGGACGGCATCGGCCGCCGTGCCGCTAGATGTCGAGGAACCGCACGTCCTTGGCGTTGCGCTGGATGAACGAGCGCCGCTGGTCGACGTCCTCGCCCATGAGGATGGAGAAGATCTCGTCCGCGTGGGCGGCGTCGTCGAGCGTGACCTGGAGCAGCAGGCGCTGGTCCGGGTCCATGGTGGTCTCCCACAGCTCGTCGGCGTTCATCTCGCCCAGACCCTTGTAGCGCTGGACCGGGTTCTCCTTGGGGAGCTTCTTGCCCGCCTCGGTGCCCGCCCGGAGCAGGGCGTCGCGCTCGGCGTCCGAGTAGACGAACTCGTGCTCGGCCGGCTTGTTCCAGCGCAGGCGGTACAGCGGGGGCTGCGCCATGTAGACGTAGCCCTCGCGGATCAGCGGCTGCATGAAGCGGAACAGCAGCGTGAGCAGCAGCGTGTTGATGTGGTGGCCGTCCACGTCGGCGTCCGCCATGAGGACGACCTTGTGGTAGCGGAGCTTCTCGATGTCGAACTCGTCGGTGATGCCCGTGCCCAGCGCCGAGATGATCGCCTGGACCTCCTGGTTGCCCAGGACCTTGTCGAGGCGCGCCTTCTCGACGTTGAGGATCTTGCCGCGGATCGGGAGGATCGCCTGGATGCGCGGGTCGCGGCCGGACTTGGCCGAGCCGCCCGCGGAGTCACCCTCCACGATGAAGACCTCGCACTCGGCGGGGTTGCGCGACTGGCAGTCGGCCAGCTTGCCCGGCAGCGAGCCGCCGGTGCCGAAGCCCTTGCGGGAGCGGGCGAGGTCGCGCGCCTTGCGGGCGGCGATGCGGGCCGTCGCCGCGGCCTGGGCCTTGCGGACGATGTCCTTGCCCTCGTTGGGGTTGGCCTCCATCCACGCGCCGAACTCGTCGTGGACGACGCGCTGGGTGAAGCCCTTGGCCTCGGTGTTGCCCAGCTTGGTCTTGGTCTGGCCCTCGAACTGCGGCTCGGCGAGCTTGATCGAGATGATCGCGGTGAGGCCCTCGCGGATGTCGTCGCCCGACACCCGGTCCTCCTTCTTCTTGATCAGGCCCCAGTCCTCGCCCTTGCTGTTGACCAGCGAGGTGAGGGCCGCACGGAAGCCCTCCTCGTGGGTGCCGCCCTCGTGGGTGTTGATCGTGTTGGCGAAGGTGTGGACCGACTCGGTGAACGAGGTGTTCCACTGCATCGCGATCTCGACGCTCATGTGGTTCTCGACGCTCGGCGGGGTCTCCGCCTCGAAGGAGATGATCGAGGGGGTCGCGATCGTCTTGCGCTTGTTGAGGTGCTCGACGTAGTCGACGAGGCCGCGCTCGAACTTGAAGACCTGCTCCAGCGCCCCTCCCTCGCCGCGCACAGGCCCGGCGAGGTGCTCGGCCTCGTCCTCGACCGGCTCGCCGTCGACGGCCTCCGCCACGGCCTGGCCCTCGGGGCGCTCGTCGCGGACGACGATCTCCAGCCCCTTGTTGAGGAACGCCATCTCGCGGATGCGGGTGGTGATCGTCTCGAGGTTGTACGTGGTGGTCTCGAAGATGTCGGGGGAGGCGTAGAAGGTCACCGTGGTGCCGGTGCGCTCGCCCTCCTCCATCGGGCGGACCTCCTCGAGCGGCCCGTCGGGGTCGCCCAGGGTGAAGGTCTGGCGCCAGAGGTGGCCGCGGTTCTTGACCTCGGCGATCACCTTGCTGGAGAGGGCGTTGACGACGGAGACGCCCACGCCGTGCAGGCCGCCGGACACCTTGTAGCCGCCGCCGCCGAACTTGCCGCCCGCGTGCAGGACGGTGAGCGCCAGCGTCAGCGCCGGCATCTCCTGGCCCGGGGCGGTGTCGGTGGGGATGCCTCGACCGTTGTCCTCGACGCGGACCGCGCCGTCCTCGGTCAGGGTGATGACGATGCGGTCGCAGTGGCCCGCCAGCGCCTCGTCGACCGCGTTGTCCACGATCTCCCAGATGAGGTGGTGCAGACCCCGCTCGCCGGTGGAGCCGATGTACATGCCGGGTCGCTTGCGCACCGCCTCGAGACCCTCGAGGACGGTGATCGCCGACGCGTCGTAGGCGACCTCGTCGCCACTGCCGTCCGGGACTCCAGCCTGCTCGCTCACTGCCACCTCTTCCCAGGGGCCCGGGTCCGACCGGGGGGTCGTCGGGCCTCGCGCAACACGGCGGGCCGCACAGCAGCGGCCCGAGTGGTCATGATAGCCGCTGAGCGCCTCAGAGCCACGTAGCCACCCGTGCGGCTGGGGATCCAGCTCGCTTCGATGCCCCTGAAACCCCCGGAACGGCCTCTCAGAGCGCCCAGCAGGGGGTCCGACAGGTACCGATACGGCCGAGAGGCGCCCGGATCGGCTCAGGAGGGCTCAGGTGGGGTCGGGCCCCCGACTCAGCCGTAGGTGTCGCGCGGGCCACGTCCCTTGACCCGGCGAGGGCCGCGCGACCAGGAGGGCGCCTGCGGTCCCTGGACGTCGAGCACCGTGACGGTGCCGGGGCCCAGGTCGTCGTTCAGCCGGGCCAGGACCTGGGTCTGGAGCAGCCGCAGCTGGGTGGCCCAGGCGGTCGAGTCGGTGCGCACGACCAGCCGTCCCTCCGCGAAGGACTCCGGCGTGCAGTGCGCGCCGATCTCCTCGCCGACGATCTCCACCCAGCGGGCGAAGACGCCGTGCACCCGCAGGTCCAGGGCCCAGCCGTGGTCCGCGACCAGTCGCGACAGCGTGCCCTCGAGGAGCTGGGGGTCGCGGTCGTCCAGGCCGCGCGGTGACGTACCGGGGGCGGGCCGGGGCCTGCGGCGGCGGCGCTTGTCCGCCGGCAGACCCCCGGCCGCGGTGGCGCGGGCGATCCGGCGGGCGAGGTCGAGGCCGTCGTCCTGGTGCGGCTCCGCGCCCTCGCCCGCGCCCTCGTCCGGGGCATCGGGAGCGGGGACGCCGGCCTCCGGCTCCTCGTCAGCCGACACGGGTCACCTCGCCGGCGCTGACGGTGAACCGGGCCCCGGCGAGGGCCGGCGGGACGTCCTCGGCCACCGCCGCGGTCACCAGGACCTGCTCGGCACCGGCCACCATCTCGGCGAGCTGGGCCCGGCGACCGGCGTCCAGCTCGGCGAAGACGTCGTCGAGGATGAGGATAGGGTCGTCGCCGTCGTCGCGCAGGAGGTCGAACGAGGCCAGCCGCAGGGCCAGCGCGAACGACCACGACTCACCGTGGCTCGCGTAGCCCTTCACCGGCAGCCGCGGGCCGTCCTCGGAGCCGATCGTGAGGAGGAGGTCGTCGCGGTGCGGGCCGACCAGGCACACGCCGCGCTCCAGCTCGTCGCGCCGACGCGCCTCGAGCTCGACCAGCAGCACCTCCTCCAGCGTCCCCGCGTCGCGGCTCCCCGGTGCGGGCAGCTCGAGGCTCGGCCGGTACTCGACGTGCGCGTCGTCGCGCCCGGCACCGCGGGCGACGGCCTCGTAGGCGCGGGCCAGGTACGGGCGGAGGTCGTCGACCAGGCGGAGCCGCTCCGCGAGCAGCTCGGCTCCGGTGCGGGCCAGGTGGGAGTCCCACACCGAGAGGGTGGCCAGCGCCCCCTCCGCCGACGAGGACCCGCGGCGGGCGGCGCCGGCGGTCTTGAGCAGGGAGCTGCGCTGCCGCAGCACCCGGTCGTAGTCCGAGCGGACGCCGGCCAGGCGGGGCGCCCGCAGGACCAGCAGGTCGTCCAGGAACCGTCGGCGCTCGCCGGGGTCCCCCTTGACCAGCGCCAGGTCCTCGGGGGAGAAGACGACGGTGCGGACGAGGCCGACGAGGTCACGCGTGCGGGGGAGCTGGGAGCGGTTGACCCGGGCCCGGTTGGCGCGACCCGGGTTGAGCTCCACCTCGAGCACCGCCGTCCGACCCTCGCGGACCACGGCGGCCCGCACCAGCGCCTGGTCGGCCCCGGAGCGGACGAGGGGGGCGTCGCTGGCCACCCGGTGCGAGGAGAGCCGGGACAGGTAGTCGACCGCCTCGACCAGGTTGGTCTTGCCCTGGCCGTTGCGACCCACGAACGCCGTGACCCCGGCCTCCAGCGCGACGTCCACCTGCTCGTAGGACCGGAACTGGTGCAGGGTCAGGTGGGAGACGTGCATGGCGGACGGGGTCGGTGGCGTGCCGGGTCGTGCGGCCGACCGGACGGCCGACCGTGGGGTCGGCCGCCGGCCTCGCGGGCCTCAGGCGTCCTTGCCGCCGGAGCGCACGGCGTGCCCGCCGAACTGGTTGCGCATGGCCGCGATGGCCTTCATGGCGGGCGAGTCGTCCTGCCGCGAGGTGAAGCGGGCGAACAGCGAGGAGGCGATCACGTGCATCGGCACGGCGTTGTCGATGGCGGCCTCGACGGTCCACCGGCCCTCGCCGGAGTCCTCGGCGTAGCCGCGCAGGGCGTCCAGGTGCTCGTCGTCCTCGAGGGCCGCGGTGAGCAGGTCGAGGAGCCAGGAGCGGATGACCGTGCCGGTGCGCCAGGAGTCGAAGACCTCGGGCACGTTCTCGACGATGTCGACGGCCTCGAGGAGCTCCCAGCCCTCGGCGTAGCTCTGCATCATCGCGTACTCGATGCCGTTGTGGACCATCTTGGCGAAGTGGCCGGCACCGGGCTTGGAGCCCGCGTGGACGAAGCCACCGTCGGCGGGCTTGAGCGCGTCGAAGGCCGGCTGCACCTTCGCCACGTCCTCGGGCGCGCCGCCGCACATGAGCGCGTAGCCGTTCTTCAGGCCCCACACGCCGCCGGAGACGCCGCAGTCGACGAAGCCGATGCCCTTGGCGCCGAGCTCCTCGGCGTGGCGCACGTCGTCGGTCCACTTGGAGTTGCCGCCGTCGACGACCAGGTCGCCCTCGGAGAGGAGCTCGCCGAGCTGCGCGACCGTGTCGTGGGTGGGCTTGCCGTGCGGGACCATCACCCAGACCACCTTGGGGCTGGGCAGTGCCTCGACGAGGGCCTCGAGGCTGTCGACGTCACGCAGGCTCGGGTCGAAGTCGAAGCCGGTGACCGTGTGCCCCGCCTCGCGCAGGCGGGTGCGCATGTTGCCGCCCATCTTGCCGAGACCGACCAGTCCGATGTGCATGCGAGCTCCTAGAGGTGCGTGGTGTGGAGGGTCCGGCGGGGCACCGCGGACCGGGGGAGAGCCCCCGCCTCGCACGGTACCCAGGTGATCAGGAGAGCAGTCGCCTCGGCATGAGCAGGTAGCGGAATCCCGTGGGCTGCTCGGCGTCGGAGGTGCCCGAGATCACGACGGGCTTGGACGGCTGCGTGAAGGCCATCTCGACGACAGGCTCGTCGATCGCGGTCAGGCCGTCCAGCAGGTACTGCGGGTTGAAGCCCGTGGTGAGCTCGTCGCCGTTGATGTCGGCCTCCACCGACTCGGAGGCCTGCGCCTCGTCGCCGGAGCCGGCGTCGAGGGTGAGGACGCCGTCGACGAAGGCGAGCTGCACGGCCGTGTTGCGCTCGGCCACGAGCGACACGCGGCGGACGGACTCCACGAGGGCGGCCTTGTCGACCTTGGCCATCGTCAGGTGCTCGCTGGGGAACAGGCTGCGGACCTTGGGGAACTCGCCGTCGAGCAGGCGGGTGGTGGTGCGACGGACGCCGCCGGCACCCGCGCCCTCGAAGCCGATGATCCCCTCGCCGCCGTTCCCGGCGGACAGCGCGATGGTGATCTCGTCGCCCGCGGTCAGCGACTTGGCGGTGTCGGCCAGGACCTTCGCGGGAACGAGGGCCGCCACCGTGGCGTCCGGGGTGTGCGGGTTCCAGCCGAGCTCGCGGTGGCTCAGGCGGAACCGGTCCGTGGCCAGGAGCGAGATGGTCGAGCCGTCGATCTCCAGCCGCACGCCGGTGAGCACCGGGAGCATGTCGTCCTTGCCGGCGGCCGTGACCGCCTGGGCGACGGCGTGGGCGAAGAGCGCGGAGTCGACCGTCCCGGTGGCGCTCGGCATGTCGGGGAGGCTCGGGTAGTCCTCGACCGGCATGGTCTGGAGGCTGAAGCGCGCGCTGCCGCAGGTGAGTGAGACGCGCGCGCCGTCGAGGACCATCTCGACGGGCTTGGCGGGGAGGCTGCGGCAGATGTCGGCCAGCAGTCGGCCGCTCACCAGGGCGCGGCCGTCCTCGGAGACGTCGGCGGCGAGCGTGGCTCGCGCCGAGGTCTCGTAGTCGAAGGAGGACAGCACCAGGCCGTCGTCGCCAGCCTGGATCAGGAGGCCGGCGAGGACCGGGACGCTCGGTCGGGCGGGCAGGCTGCGGGCTGCCCAGGCGACGGCGTCGGCCAGCACGTCGCGTTCGACGCGGAACTTCACGGTGTGGTCCCTCTCCACGTGATGGCGCGCCGGCGGTTGCACGGCTCGCGGATCCTGAATCCTGCCACGCGTGCCCGCGGGCGAGGGAGCGGCCGGGGGTTTTGTGGTTCCTCGGCTGCTGATCGCACGTCCGGTGGCACCTTCGTGCCACCTTGGACAGACACGCTCCGGCGGCGTTATCCCCAGGAAGGGGCCCGGGAGAGGTTCGTCGGATTTCGGGGACGTTGAGGGATCCAGAGTCGTCATAGGTCCGGTGGATCCTGTGGAGGACGTGGGTAAGCGCAGGTCGCGCGGTGAACTAGGTGTCCACAGGGGGTGTGGGCGACGTCGTGGGGATCCTGGCGCTCGTGTGGAACTGAGGTGGCCTGTGGGCGCCGACGTGTGGGTCTCGACAGATCCTCACCGTGTAGTTCGTACCTCCTGCCCCGGTTTTTCCACAGGGTGGTGGAGCGCCGCCCCGGGCACGGGGACGTCCTCCTGCGGGGTCTTCGCGGTCAGGACGTGGCAACGGCGCCGCCCCGGGAGGGGACGGCGCCGTGCGTGGTGGACGCTGCGAGGGCCCGGTCAGGCGACGCTGAGGGTGACCTCGATGTTGCCGCGGGTCGCGTTGGAGTAGGGGCAGACCTGGTGGGCGGCCTCGATGAGCTGGCGCGCCACGGCCGGGTCCAGGTCCGGCACGGCGATCTCGAGCGCGACGGCCAGGCCGAAGCCGCCGTCCTCGTTCGCGCCGATGGTGACGTCGGCGACGACCTCGGAGTCGGTGACGTCGTGGCCGGCGTTCTTGGCGACGAGCTTGAGGGCGGAGTGGAAGCAGGCCGCGTACCCGGCGGCGAACAGCTGCTCGGGGTTCGTGGCGCCACCCGGGCCGCCGAGCTCCACGGGCATGCGGACGTCGGCGTCGAGGAGGCCGTCGGAGGAGGTGATGTGGCCGTTACGGCCGTCCCCGGAGGCGACGGCACTGGCGGTGTAGAGATTCTTCATGGGCACAAATGTATTGCGCGCAATCTAAAAGTCAAGGACTAGGCTCGGTCACGTGAGCCAGGCCTACCCCCAGCTCGCGCTCGACGCGCAGCTGTGCTTCCCGCTGTACGCCACGACCAGGGCGGTGACGCGGGCGTACGCGAGCCTGCTCGAGCCCGTCGGGCTCACCTACCCGCAGTACCTCACCATGCTGGCGCTCTGGGAGGCCGGTGGTCCCGTGTCCGTGAGCGCGCTCGGCGCGCGTCTGCACCTGGACTCCGGCACGCTGACGCCGCTGCTCAAGCGGCTCGAGGCGGCCGGCCGGGTGACCCGGCAGCGGGACCCCGAGGACGAGCGCCGGGTGCTCCTGACCGTCACCGACGCCGGGATGGCGCTGCGTGAGGAGGTGGCCGACGTCCCGTGGCGGCTCGCCGCCCTGATGGGCCTGGACCGCGGGGAGGCCGAGGTCCTGCACGGGGCCCTGGGGCGGCTGCTGCGGAACCTCGACGGGGAGGGCGCGGCGGACGCTCAGCCCTGACGGGCCTGCATCTTCACCCGGTTGGTCAGCTCGGAGACCTGGTTGAAGACCGCCCGGCGCTCCGCGAGCAGCTGGTTGATCTTCCGGTCGGCGTACATCACCGTCGTGTGGTCCCGGTTGCCGAACTCCGCGCCGATCTTGGGCAGCGAGAGCTCGGTGAGCTCGCGGCACAGGTACATGGCGATCTGCCGGGCCATCACCAGGTGACGCCCTCGGCTGGGTCCGGTGAGCTCCTCGATGCTCAGGCCGAAGTAGGCGGCCGTCTGCGCGATGATCAGGCCCGCGGTGATCTCCGGCTCGCCGCCGTCGGGGATCAGGTCCTTCAGGACGATCTCGGCCAGGGTCATGTCGACCTCCTGGCGGTTGAGGTTCGCGAACGCGGTGACGCGGATGAGGGCGCCCTCGAGCTCGCGGATGTTCGTCTGGATCTTGGAGGCGATGAACTCCAGGACGTCCGGAGGGGCGGTGAGCCGGTCCATCGCCGCCTTCTTGCGCAGGATGGCGATGCGCGTCTCCAGGTCCGGCGGCTGGACGTCCGTGATGAGGCCCCACTCGAAGCGGTTCCGCAGGCGGTCCTCGAGGGCCTCGAGGCGCTTCGGCGGCCGGTCGGAGGTGAGGACGATCTGCTTGTTCGCGTTGTGGAGGGTGTTGAACGTGTGGAAGAACTCCTCCTGCGTCTGGGTCTTCCCCTCCAGGAACTGGATGTCGTCGATCAGCAGGACGTCCACGTCGCGGTACCGGCGCTTGAAGCGGTCCTGCCGGTCGTCGCGGATGGCGTTGATGAACTCGTTCGTGAACTCCTCGCTGGACACGTAGCGCACCCGCGCCGTGGTGTAGAGCGAACGGACGTAGTGGCCGATCGCGTGCAGGAGGTGGGTCTTGCCCAGCCCGGACTCCCCGTAGACCAGCAGCGGGTTGTAGGCCTTGCCGGGCGCCTCGGCGACCGCGACGGCCGCGGCGTGCGGGAAGCGGTTGGAGGAGCCGATGACGAACGTCTCGAACGTGTACTTGGGGTTGAGACGGGTCTCGGGAGCACCGCGGTCCGCGGGAGCCGCCTGCGTCGGGCCGGTGCTGGGGGGAGGCAGGGTCACCTCGGAGTCGACGACGGGCGCGCTCACGGGGGCCGCCGGGACGGTCTCCTCCAGGGGCGCCTGGCTGGGCGTCGCGTCCAGGTCGGGGTTGACCGTGACCGCGAGCCGGATCTCCGTGCCGTACCGCACGGAGAGGGCGTCCTCGAGCTGCGCGCGCAGGCGGCCCTCGAGCTGCTGGCGGGTGAAGTCGTTGGGCACGGCCACGATCGCGGTGGTGCCGTGGAGGGTCACGGGCTCGGAGGCCGTGAGCCAGGCGCGCTGGTTCGGCTGGAGCTCGGAGAGGACGCTCTGCCAGGCCTCCGTGAGCGGGGTCGCGGACTCGTCCGTCACGTGTGCGGGCCTTCCCTTCACTGCCTGTTCCACAACGTTCTCCACAGGCTGTGGGAAACGCCTCGCCTGCGCCAGGGCCGTCGGCCGGCGCGCCCTCGAGACGCTGCTCCTTGCTGCTGCGGTGCAGGTCAGAGTGTACGTACCCGGGTCGGGAAGCGTGCTGTTTCCGAGGATCCTGCGGGGATCGAGGGGCACGTCCGGGGCGAGAGGACGAGGGCGAACGTAGCCCGCGGGCGGTGAGGGGAGCAAGGCGTCATCCACAGGGTGCTCCCGGGGGGTCGCGCGCGGTTTGACCCTGGTCTCCGCGCCCGCGTACCGTTGGCCGGTCACCCGAGGTCGACGGGTGCCGCATGTCCACGGGGGCGGGCTCGCTGAGCCAGGTCCTCGCGTGGGTGGGCGGTGCCGGCCGAAGGGCGGTCCGGACTCCTCCTGCTGCTGTGCAGCGGCGAGGCGCTGCCGATCGGGTCGGGTGACGGCCCTGGCGCGGGACACCGCGTCGCCGACGTCCTACAACGAGGAGCTCACGATGAGCAAGCGCACGTACCAGCCGAACAACCGTCGTCGTCACAAGGTGCACGGCTTCCGCCTCCGCATGCGGACGCGTGCGGGTCGCGCGATCATGAACGCGCGGCGCCGCAAGGGCCGCAAGGACCTCGCGGTCTGAGGCGCCGGCACCGCGCGGTGCTGCCCGCCCCGAACAGACTCACCGACTCCGCCTCCTTCCGCGAGGCGGTGCGTGGTGGTCGTCGCGCGGGGTCGCGGACCGTCGTGGTGCACCTGTGGTGCCCGGACTCCCCCACCGTCGCTGACGAGGACCCGCGTGTCGGGTTCGTGGTCAGCAAGGCGGTCGGCGTGGCGGTCGTGCGCAACAGGGTGAAGCGTCGTCTTCGGCATCTGGCCCGGGAGCAGCTCTCGCTGCTCCCGGGCCGTTGCACGTTGGTGGTGCGAGCGTTGCCGGCGGCCGCGGGTGCCTCGAGCGAGGAACTCGCGGCGGACCTGGGACGTTGCCTCTCTCGGGTGACCGCGTGAGGTACCTGCTCATCGGTCTCCTCCGGCTCTACCGCCTGGTCGTGAGTCCTCTCTACGGTCAGGTGTGCCGGTACCACCCCTCGTGCTCCGCCTACGCGCTCGAGGCCGTCCAGCTCCACGGTGCCGCTCGCGGCTCCTGGCTGGCGGCCCGGCGGGTGGGTCGGTGCCACCCGTGGGCGGCGGGCGGGTACGACCCCGTCCCTGGGCACGTGGAGGCTCCGGTGGCGGCACCGACCCCCTCAACTCTTCGCGACGAGCGGCTCGTCGCACCATCCGAGCAAGGAGACTGATCCGTGGGTGCACTCGGCGACCTGCTGAGCCTCATCGGCACGCCCCTCTACTACGCCATCTCGGCGGTCCTCGTGGGGTGGCACTGGCTGTTCACGACGATCGGGATGAACCCCGATGGCGGCATGACGTGGGCGCTGTCGATCATCGGCCTGACCCTGGTGATCCGGGCCCTCCTGATCCCGCTGTTCGTGAAGCAGATCAAGTCGAGCCGGAACATGCAGCTCCTCCAGCCGAAGGTGCGCGCGCTCCAGGAGAAGTACAAGCACGACCGCGAGAAGCTCGCCGCGGAGACGATGAACCTGTACAAGGAGACGGGCACCAACCCGTTCGCCTCGTGCCTGCCGCTCATCGTGCAGATGCCGATCTTCATCACGCTGTTCCACCTCCTGAACGAGGCGTCCCGGGACTCCGTCCCGCACGGGTTCCTCAACGCCGACCTGGCTGCGTCCTTCGGGTCGGCCACGCTGTTCGGCTCGATCCCCCTGGCGGGCTCGTTCTGGGACTACGGCGTCTGGCGTCCGGAGGGGGAGCTGTCGGTCATGCTCCTCGCGCTGTTCCTCGTGCTGGCCATGACCGCGACGACGTTCTTCACCCAGCGTCAGCTGATGGCCAAGAACATGCCCGCCGACGCCATGAGCGGTCCCTACGCCCAGCAGCAGAAGATGCTGCTCTACATCCTGCCGGTGGCCTTCGGCGTGGGTGGCGTGGCCTTCCCCATCGGCGTCCTGCTGTACTGGACGACGTCGAACCTGTGGACCATGGGCCAGCAGTTCTACGTCATCCGCAACAACCCTGCGCCCGGCACTCCCGCGTTCACCGCGAAGGAGAAGCGGGACGCTGCGAAGGCCGCCCGGCACGGGCACGCCCCGGCGGTGGCCGCCGGCGACACCCAGGTGGTCGAGGCGCCGCGTCCGGCGCAGCGCCAGCAGCCGAAGCGTCAGACGCGCGAGCAGCGGCGCAAGCAGGGCAACCAGTCTTCTCAGGCGTCCTCCGCGGACGCTGACAACAACAACGGAGGTTCGTGATGAGCGAGCAGAAGACCCGAGTGGAGGCTCTGGAGGCCGAGGGCGAGATCGCCGCGGACTACCTCGAGGAGCTCCTGGACATCGCCGACCTCGACGGTGACCTGGACATGGACGTGGAGGGCGACCGCGCGGCCGTCTCCATCATCGGCGCCGACCTCTCGCAGCTGGTCGGTCGTGACGGTGAGGTCCTCGAGGCGCTCCAGGAGCTGACCCGGCTCGCCGTCCTGCGGGAGACCGGAGAGCGTTCCCGCCTGATGCTCGACGTGTCGGGCTTCCGTGCGCGTCGCCGCGAGGTGCTGGAGGCGCAGGGCGCCGCGGCGGTCGAGGAGGCCAAGCGGAGCGGCGAGAAGGTCCGCCTCGAGCCCATGACGCCGTTCGAGCGGAAGGTCGTGCACGACGTGGTCGCTGCTGCGGGTCTGACCTCGGAGTCGGAGGGCGTGGAGCCCCGCCGTTACGTGGTGATCCGCCCTGAGTGAGACGTCGCCTGACGAGGTTTCACGTGAAACACCCCCCGTGCCCGCCGAGGCGCGGGGGGTTTTCCGCATCGAGCGGTTGCCGCTCATCGAGCGGTACGCGGACATCCTGGCCTCGGACGGCGTGACCAGGGGCCTCATCGGGCCCCGCGAGGTGGCTCGACTCTGGGATCGCCACCTCCTGAACTGCGGGGTCGTGGCTGAGGCCGTGCCGCATGGCGCGCGCGTCGCCGACGTCGGTTCTGGTGCGGGCCTGCCCGGTCTGGTGTTGGCGATTGCCCGGCCCGACCTCACGGTCACGCTGATCGAGCCGTTGCTCCGCCGCACGACCTTCCTGCAGGAGGTCGTCGACGAGCTGGGGCTGGACCACGTGACGGTGCACCGGGGTCGTGCGGACTCGGCCGTGGGTCCGGAGGGGTATGACGTGGTGACCTCCCGCGCGGTGGCGGGGCTGCCCCGCCTCCTGGAGTGGTCGATGCCGCTGGTCCGTCCCAGCGGGGTGCTGCTGGCGATGAAGGGCTCGTCCGTGGAGGAGGAGATCCGCGAGGCGGAGGGCCTGTTCGTCGAGCGGGGCTACGGACCGGCCGAGGTGCTGACCGTCGGGGCGGAAGTGCTGGCCCAGCCGACGATCCTCTGCCGAGTTCCCTGGGCTGATCCCGGGTCGGTAGCGTGGCCCCCACGTCCCCAGCAGGCTGCTGCGGCCCGATCGCCACGCGACAAGGCTCGTCGGGAGCGCTCCAACCGAGCGAGGCGCGGGCGACGTGAACGGTGACCATCACTGGTGGTCTCGGGAGTTATCCACCGGTGCCGTCGGCACCCTGAGCGTGAGATTCCACAGGTGAGCGACATTTATCCACAGAACGACGGGTCCGCCCAGGCCGCGGGAGACGTCACGGACGGCGGCCCCGAGGCCGCTGTTTCACGTGAAACGGCCACCGGCGGCTACACGGTGAGGACGGCCGCGGACATGGCCGGCTTCGACGTCGACATCGCGGACGAGGACACGCCCCTGGCACGCGCCACGGAGAACACCCTCCTCGCGCGGAACGTCGGACGCAGCCGCGCGCCGCTGGGACGGCCGGCCTCCACGCGCATCGTGGTGATCGCGAACCAGAAGGGCGGGGTCGGCAAGACCACGTCGACGGTGAACCTGGCGGCGTCCCTCGCGCAGCTGGGCCAGCGGGTGCTCGTCATCGACCTGGACCCCCAGGGGAACGCGTCCACCGCGCTGAACGTGGACCACCGACGGGGGACGCCGTCCACCTACGACATGCTCGTCGACGGACAGTCCATCGAGGAGGTCGTCACCGTCTCGAGCGAGCACGAGCGTCTGTGGGTCGTGCCCGCGACCATCGACCTGGCCGGCGCCGAGATCGAGCTGGTCTCGGTCGTGGCGCGCGAGAGCCGCCTCCGGAAGGCGATCCTGGCGCACCCGTGGGTCGGGGGAGCGGAGGCCGGCGAGGAGCGGTTCGACTTCGTCCTCATCGACTGCCCGCCCTCGCTCGGGCTGCTCACGCTCAACGCCCTGGTGGCCGGTGACGAGATGCTCATCCCGATCCAGGCCGAGTACTACGCCCTGGAGGGTCTCGGGCAGCTGCTCGAGACGGTGGAGCTCGTGCGCGCGAACCTCAACCAGGACCTGCGCATCTCCGCCATCCTCATCACCATGTACGACGCGCGCACACGGCTGAGCTCGGGGGTCGCGGACGAGGTCCGTGCTCACTTCGGGGAGCAGGTGCTCGGCACCGCGATCCCCCGCTCCGTCCGGGTCTCCGAGGCACCTTCGTACGCCCAGACCGTGATGACCTACGACCCGGCCAGCCCGGGGGCGCTGTCGTACCTGGAGGCGGCCCGCGAGTTCGCGCTGAGAGGGGCGACCTCGTGAGCACGCCGCGCCCTCCCCAGCGTCGCGGGCTCGGTCGCGGGCTCGGGTCGTTGATCCCCACGGCGCCGCCGGCCCCTGAGCCCGACTCCGCGTCCGCTGTCGAGCAGGACTCGACCGAGACGCCGGCCGCCACCTCCCCTGCCGCCGGCTCCCCGGCGTCCCATATCGCGCCGGCCGCGCCCGAGATGCAGAGCCCGGGCCTCGCCCCCGTGGACGGAGCGTTCTTCGCCGAGCTGGACGTCCACGCGGTCCGCCCCAACGCCCACCAGCCCCGTCAGGTCTTCGACGAGGAGGCGATGGACGAGCTCGTCCACTCCATCCGCGAGGTGGGGCTCCTCCAGCCCATCGTCGTGCGCGAGGACGGTGACGCCTACGAGCTCGTCATGGGCGAACGCCGGTGGCGTGCGGCTCAGGCAGCGGGGCTCGAGCGCATCCCGGCCATCGTGCGGCGGACCGAGGACACCGACATGCTCCGGGACGCGCTCCTGGAGAACCTCCACCGGTCGCAGCTCAACCCGCTGGAGGAGGCGTCCGCCTACGCCCAGCTCCTCGAGGACTTCGGGTGCACTCACGAGGAGCTGGCGCAGCGGATCGGCCGTTCCCGGCCCCAGATCTCCAACACGCTCCGGTTGCTCCGCCTCAGCCCCGCTGTCCAGCGACGCGTCGCGGCCGGCGTCCTGTCCGCCGGCCACGCGCGCTCGCTCCTGGCCGTCGACGACCCGTCCCTGCAGGACAAGTTGGCTCAGCGCGTCGTGGCGGAGGGCATCAGCGTCCGGGGTCTGGAGGAGATCGTGGCGCTGGGCGGCCCGGAGGAGGGCGCTGCGCGACGACCCGCTCGCCGTCGGCCGACGGCCCCCGGACTGACGGAGATCGCCGATCGGCTCAGCGACCGCCTGGAGACCCGGGTCAAGGTGGATCTCGGCCGCAGCAAGGGCAAGATCACCGTCGAGTTCGCCACGATGGACGACCTGCAGCGCATCCTCGGCATCCTCGAGCCCGGCGACCAGGCCGACAACTAGCGATAGGGCAATATGTCGACATAACGACTTATCGCTAGGTAGACAGCATCAGGCAACACGAAGGGGCCCGGTCCACGGACCGGGCCCCTTCGTCGTCGTGCGGGGCCGCCCCTCGAGGGGAGGGGCCGAGCTCTACTTCTTCTTGGCCTTGCGCTGAGCGGCCCGCTTCGCGGCGCGCTCCCGCCGCTCGGCGGACTCCAGCGCGAGCGCCTCCTCGAGGGTGGGTGCGCTGCCACCGAAACGAGCCGGCAGCCACCAGGACCCCGGGGGCTGCTCGGCGGCGGGGTAACCCTCGATCGTGTCGGTGAGCATGGCGGCCATCCGCTCCTGGAGCTGGACGTTCTCCGCCTCCGGGTCCTCGCCGCTCGGGTGCAGCGCCTCACCGACCATGATGTGGATGCTCTTGCCCCGGGAGAAGTCCTTGGGGTGCCCCTTGGTGAGCATGCGCTGGGTGCCCCACAGGATCACGGGCACCACCGGGACGCCGGCGGAGGCGGCGATCCGCACGGCACCGCTCTTGAACTCCTTGAGCTCGAAGGAGCGGGAGATGGTCGCCTCCGGGAAGATGCCCACTGCCTCACCGCGGCGCAGGTAGTCGACGGCCTTGAGGTAGGAGCCCTGACCCTCGGCGCGGTCCACCTCGATGTGGTGGAACGACCGCATGAGCGGGCCACCCACGGGGTGGTCGAAGATCTCCTTCTTGGCCATGAAGCGCACCAGGCGCCCGGACGGGTTGGCGGCCAGGCCCCCGTAGATGAAGTCCACGTACCCGATGTGGTTGTAGGCGAGGAGAACACCGCCCTCGCGCGGCACGTTCTCGGTGCCCGTCATGGTGATGTGCTGGTCGAGCAGACGGAAGGCCGTCTTGGCCGCCACGATGATCGCGGGGTACGTGAGGTCGCGCATGGCGAGACTCTCCCACACCCACCTGGGTGCCGTCCGTGGGGAGTCGGGACCGGGTAGCGGCCCGCTCCACCCCGCAGGGTCCACCGGGACGAACCCGGCAGGCGGTCAGGAGAGGTCGACGCTCGGGTTGTCGTAGCCGCTGGAGACACCACGCGGCGCGGACGTCGCACCGAACATCGTCCGGAGCTCGAGCTCGGCCTCGACCACGCCCGCCAGCCGCCGCACGCCCTCGCGGATGCGCTCGGGGGTGGGGTAGCAGAACGAGAGCCGCATCGACTGCGAGCCGAACCCGTCCGCGAAGAACGCGGTGCCGGGCACGTAGGCCACGCGCGCGGTGACGGCACGGGGCAGCATCGCCTTCGCGTCCACGCCCTGCGGCAGGGTGAGCCACACGTAGAAGCCGCCGTCCGGGACGTTCCAGCTGCACCCCTCGGGCATGAGGTCCTCGAGGCCCTGGATGGTGGCGTCCCGACGCTCGCGGTACATCTCCCGGAACTGCTTGATCTGGCCCTGCCAGTCGTGGTTGGCCAGGTACGCGGAGACGGCCATCTGCGAGAACTGCGGGGGGCACAGCGTCGCCGACTCCTGCGCGAGCACCATCTTCTCGCGCACGGCCGGCGGGCACAGGGCCCAGCCGACGCGGAAGCCCGGCGCGAAGGTCTTGGAGAACGACCCCAGGTAGATGACGTTGTCCGGGTCGTCGGCCCGCATGGCCCGGTTGGGCTCCCCGTCGAAGCCCAGGAGGCCGTACGGGTTGTCCTCGAGGACCAGGACGCCCTCGCGGCGGCAGATCTCCAGGATGCGCGTGCGCCGCTCGGCGCTCAGCGTCACCCCGGCGGGGTTGTGGAAGTTGGGGATCGTGTAGAGGAACTTGATCCGGCGTCCTGCGCGACGACACCCGGCGATCGCCTGCTCCAGGGCCTCGGGGACGAGCCCGTGGGCGTCCATCTCGGCGTGGACGACGTCGGCCTGGTAGGCGCGGAACACGCCGAGCGCGCCGACGTACGACGGTGCCTCGCAGATGACCACGTCGCCCGGGTCGCAGAAGATCCGCGTCACCAGGTCGACGGCCTGCTGGGAGCCGACGGTCACCACCACGTCGTCCGGGTGCGCCTCGATGCCCTCCAGGCGCATCACGTCCGTGATCTGCTCGCGGAGGAAGGGCACGCCCTGCCCCGAGCCGTACTGCAGGGCCACGGTGCCGTGCTCGGCCACGAGGTCACCGATCGCGTGGCCCACGACGTCCAGCGGGAGCCCGGAGATGTTGGGCATGCCGCCGGCGAGCGACACGACCTCCGGCCGGGACGCCACGGCGAACAGCGCCCGGATCTCGGACGCCGTCATCCCGCTGGTGCGGGCGGCGTACCGGTCGACGAACGAGTCGAGGCGGGTGCTGGTGCGGGCGGGCAGAGACTCCATGATCCCCCTAGCATGAAGGATGCGGCGCGCCGACGCACGCGCCGGTCACGAACTGGTCAGCCCCGAGGGGGCTGACCGCGGGACGGAGGGGCGGAGATGGCTCGACGTGGGGTGCCGCTGACCGTCGACCGGCTGGAGGCCACGGGGTCCCCGTGCGCGCGCTGCCTCTTCTGGGAGCTCGATCCCGTCCGCCGCGACCGGGTGGCCGAGGAGGAGCGCGCCGAGGAGAAGCTCGCCCTCGTCTCCGAGCGGCTGCGCGACTGGGGGTCGTGCGGACGGGTGGTCGTGGTCGACGGGCAGGAGGTCGCCCACGTCCTGTACGCGCCTGCCGCCCACCTCCCGGGCGCCGGGGCCTTCCCCACGGCCCCCGCCTCCGAGGACGCCGTCCTCCTGGCCGGCCTGTGGGTGCACCCGGACCACCGGGGCGCGGGCCTCGCCCGGCTCCTGGTGCAGCAGGCGGCCAGGGACCTGACGGTCAGGGGCGTGCGGGCCATCGAGGCCTTCGGGTCCACGGGTCGCGCCCCCGGCTGCACGATCCCGACGGAGCTGCTGGCCCGCGTCGGCTTCCGCACGCACCGGCCCCACCCGGTGACCCCCCGCATGCGGATGGACCTGCGCACCACGGTGAGCTGGCGCGACGAGGTCGAGGCCGCGCTCGGCCGGCTGGCCGGGGTCGTCCGACCCGTCCCGGCCCCGGACGGCCGCGTCCCCGCCGTCCGGAGGGACGACGGGGACGCGTAGGTCGGTGCGGGGCGGGCTCAGATGAACTCGGCGAGCTCCTTGAGGAGCACCGCCTTGGGACGGGCGCCCACGATGGTCTTGACGACCTCGCCGCCCGAGTAGACGTTGATCGTCGGGATGCCGGTGACCCGGTAGGAGGCCGGCGTCACCGGGTTCTCGTCGACGTTCATCTTGAGGAAGGTGACCTTCTCGCCGTGCTCGCCGGCGAGCTCGTCCAGGATCGGGGAGACCTGGCGGCACGGACCGCACCACTCGGCCCAGAAGTCGACCAGCACCGGCTTGTCCGACTTGAGCACCGAGGTCTCGAACTCGGCGTCGGTCACTGCGTCCATGTTGCCCACGGGGATGTCCCTTCTGGTTGGTGGAGCCGACGGTGGGTCGACTCGGTGGTTCGTGCGGTAGGAGGTGAACACGAGCCCTGACGGTCGTGTTCCCGCCCGGTCGGGCTCAGACGCCCAGCTCGGCCTCGGCGCGCGCCTCGGCGTCGGCCGGGGAGGTGGCGGCGGTCTCGAGCTCGGCGAGGAAGCGCTCGGCGTCCAGCGCCGCGGAGCAGCCGGTGCCGGCGGCGGTGATCGCCTGGCGGTAGTGGTGGTCCACGAGGTCGCCGCAGGCGAAGACGCCCGGCAGGTTCGTCGCGGTGGAGGGGTGCTTCACGAGGACGTAGCCCTCGCTGTCGAGGTCGACCTGGCCGGCCAGCAGCTCGCTGCGCGGGTCGTGGCCGATCGCGACGAACACGCCGGTCGCGTCGAGCTCGCGGGTCTCGCCGGTCACCGTGTCGGTGAGCGTGACGCCGGAGACCTTGTCCTCGCCGTGGATGGCGGTCACCTGGCTGTTCCAGACGAGCTCCAGCTTCGGGTCCTTGAAGGCCCGCTCCTGCATGATCTTGGAGGCGCGCAGCTCGTCACGGCGCACGACCATCGAGACCTTCGAGGCGAAGCGCGTGAGGAAGGTGGCCTCCTCGACGGCGGAGTCGCCGCCGCCGACCACGACGATGTGCTGGTCGCGGAAGAAGAAGCCGTCGCAGGTCGCGCACCAGGAGACGCCGCGCCCCGACAGGGTCTGCTCCGCCTCGAGGCCGAGCTTCCGGTAGCCGGAGCCGGTGGCGAGGATGACGGAGTGCGCCAGGTGGGTGTCCGTGGCGGTCTTGACGACCTTCACGTCGCCCGTGAGGTCGACCTCGACGACGTCGTCCGGCACGAGCTCGGCGCCGAACCGCTCGGCCTGCGCGCGCATCTCGTCCATCAGCGCCGGGCCCATGATGCCGTCGCGGAAGCCGGGGAAGTTCTCGACCTCGGTGGTGTTCATCAGCGCGCCACCGGCGGTGACGGAGCCCTCGAAGACCAGGGGCTGGAGGTTGGCGCGCGCGGCGTAGACGGCCGCGGTGTAGCCGGAGGGACCCGAGCCGATGATGATGACGTTGCGGACGGCCGCGTCCTGCTCGGTGTGGGTCATGGCGTGATCGCTCCTCGTTCCGGCCCGGTGGGACCTGTCTCGACTCACCCCCTGCGGCCACCGGAGATCCGGTGGGCGGCGGGTGCGCCGCCCGACGGGCGACGCAGGGGTCCAACGAATCCTAGGCGAGGGCCATTCCCGTGCCGCTCGCCCGCCCGGGGCGCGGACGGCTGCCCTCGCGGAAGGCGGCCGGCGAGGTGGCGCGCGTCAGTCCGAGGACAGCGTGGCGGAGCGCAGGACGTCCGCCGACCCGCACTGGAGCAGGTCGACGACCTGGGTGTCCCCGGTGGAGGGTCGGAAAGCGAGCACCGCGGCGTCCCCCTCGTACTCGACGGCCAGCAGGCGGCCCTCGCCCCAGTCCGCGGGGGCGCAGGCCTGCCAGAGGGAGCCGAGGTGGGCGGACGTGGCCTCGGCGCCGTCCCCTGCGCGCAGTCGCTTCCGGGCGCCGAGCGCGTCGTCCGCGAAGGCGTCGGAGGAGATGACGGTGAGCGCGTCGTCGAGGGCCAGCACCGACGACGACGCGGACTTCCTGGCGCTCGCGCCGCCCTGCACCGAGGCGGCGGAGGAGTCGAGGGCGGAGGCGCCGGCGTCGGCCTGGGAGGAACGTCGCGACCCGGCACCCGCCTCGCGGTCGGCGGCGGAGCTGTCGGAGGCCGCGGTGGACGCGGAGCCGGCACCGTCCCGGAGGGCCTGGATCCCGTTCCCTGCCGCCACGCCCAGCACCACCGCGGCGGCCGCCCCCGCCAGCACCCGGGTGACACGGCGTCGGCGGACGTCGGCGAGGCGGACCACGTCGTCGGGGTCGGGCGGACCGGGGACGGCCTCGCCGCGCTCGAGCTGGCCCAGCACGGCGTCCAGCCGCTCGGCGACCTCGGGAGGCACGCCGTCGTCGACGCCCGCGTCGGCGAGCAGGGCGCGCACCTGCTCGTCGCGACGGGGGCGCGGACTGCGGTCGGGCACGAGGGTTCCTCCGGGGTACGGGTGGTGGGGGTCAGCGGTGGGTGCGGGACTGGTCAGGACGCGGGCGGGCCGCGCTGCTCCACGGGTGGGACGACGGAGCGCCCGGACCGGTTCCCCCGGGGCGGATGGTCGTCGTCGGAGTCGTCGGTGAGCAGGTCGGCGAGAAGCGTGGCCAGCCGGGCGCGTCCGCGCGAGCACCGGGACTTCACGGTGCCCACCGCGCACCCGAGGACGTGGGCGGCCTCGGCGACCGAGTGACCCTCCATGTCGACGAGGACGAGGGCGGCACGCTGCTCGGCGGGCAGCACGGCGAGCGCGTCGAGCACGGCCTGGCGACGCTCGGCCCGGACGACCTCCTCGGAGGGGTCCGTCTGCCGGGGACCGGTGGGACCGCGTCCGCCGTACTCCTCGACGTGGACGGGCAGGACGTCGGGCAGCGGGTCGGCCCGACGGACGGCCTGGGCGCGCAGCCTGTCGAGGCAGGCGTTGACGACGACGCGGTGCAGCCACGTCGTCACGGCCGCCCGGCCCTGGTACGAGTGGGCACGTCGGTAGGCGGCCACCATGCCGTCCTGGAGCCCGTCCGCGGCGTCGTCCGGGTTCCCGCACGTGCGCAGGGCGACGGCCCACAGCCGGTCGCGGTGACGCGTGAAGAGGACCCCGAAGGCCCCCGGCTCGCCGAGCACGTGCAGCCGCACGAGCTCCTTGTCGTCGAGCTCCTCGAGCGGCAGGTCGGTCGTTGCCTCGTCCCTGGTCACGAGCCGTCCTGGGTGCCGTGCACGGTGATCTCGCGGACGACGCCGCGGAAGCCGCCCTGGACCGCGGGCAGCGACGTCAGCCAGAGGGTGAGGTAGCGCCCGGTGGAGCCCTCGGCCAGGTCCACCGTGACGTCCGTGCCCGCCGCCTTGCGGGTCGCCACGGCCTGGAGGCCGGCCACCGAGGAGGGATCGGTCTTCATGGTGTCGTCGGTGAGGTAGAGGGAGAAGCCGGTCGGCTTGCCGCCGAGGCGGAGCTCGACGCTCGTGACGTCGGAGACGGCGCCCAGGTCCACCACCAGCCCGACGCCGGTCTTGAGCCCGTTCGGCCCGAGGTCCTGGAGGTACGTGGAGGTCTGCCAGGCCGTCGTGGGGTCGCCGTCCACCGCGTTCGGCGCCAGGTCGGGGTTCTCCTCCGGCGGGTCGGCCAGCGGGTCGAGGTCGGTCGCGGTGAGGCCCGTCAGCTTCGCGGCCTCCGCCGGCTGGGACGACGAGCCTCCGGCCGGGCTGCTGGAGGACTCGACCGGCTCGGTGCCCAGCGGCGTCCGTCCCCGACCGATGTTCCAGGCCACGGTGAGCGCCATGAAGAGCCCGAGGACGACGAGGAGCACCGCCGCGACCGTGAGCGTGCGGCGTCCGGGTCGGCGGGGGTCCGCCGGCGGGGGCGTGTGGTCGACGACCGGCGGCATCACGCCGGAACCCGTGACCTCCCACGGCCAGTACTCGGGGTCCGGCTCGGGGGCGGTCGCGGACGTGTCCCGGGCCCGCCGGGCGGGTCGGCCGTCGGCGGGCTCGGGCGCGAACAGCGGCCGGGGGGTGAGCGGGGCGGGCGGCTCGGGCGGCGGACCAGGGGACGGTCGGTGCGACCCGGCGGCCTCGGCCTGGGGCGGGAGCGATGCCTGGGTGGGCACGTCCACGCCGTCGGCGCTGTCCGGACCGCTGGGCTGGTCCGCACGGTTCTCGGCTGCCTCGCCCGGCTCGACCGGGCTGTCCGTACCGTCCGAGCCAGTGATCCCTGCCGCGCCCGCCGCGAGGGCCGCGGCGCCGGTGGGGACCCCGAGGACGGACTCCTGCGTCGCGTCCCCGTCGTCGCCGGCCTCCCCGGCGTCCTCCATGGCGGACGAGCCGGTCGGGTCGGGGGTGTCGGGGGTGTCGGACACCTCGGGGTCCGGCGGCCGCGTCCAGGCCTGCGTCGGCTGGTCCGCGTCGCGCGAGCGCACCGCGAAGTCGGGGACGGCGGGCAGGGTGACCCGGTACTCCGGGGTCACGAGCCGCGCCACCACGGAGGCCTTGATGCCGGTCGGGTCGCCGACGAAGTCGTCGAGCCGGGCCGCCACCCCGCCGGCGTCCTGCGGGGCGTCCGAGCCGGAGTTGAGGACGTCGTCGCACAGCGAGTCCAGCGGGCGGGGGATACCGGCGCGCACCTGGCGGGGACGCAGCACCCGGCCGTGGTCGGTCGGCGCGCCCGGGACCGCCGACGGGGACGGACCGGCCCAGTGCCGGGTGAGGCCGGCGTAGAGCAGCCCGGCGAGGTCGGCCAGGTCGGTGGTCTCGGAGCCGGCCGGCAACCCGTGCAGCGCCGCGTCCACGCACCAGCCGATGATCCGCACGGAGCCCGAGGAGTCCACCAGGACGCTCTCGGGCACCAGCCGCCCGTGGGGCACGCCGCTGCGGTGGGCCACCTCGCAGGCACGGGCCACCTCGGCGGTGACCCAGGCGGCCTGGCGCGGCGTGAGCACCCCGCCGGCGGCCAGCATCGTGTCGAGGGAGGTGCCGCTGCCCCACTCGTTGACGACGAAGCAGAGGCCGTCGGCCCGGGCGGCGTCGAGCACGCGGAGGATGTGCGGGTCCAGCACCGTCGCCGAGCGACGCGCCGCGTCGAGCAGGGCGTCGGCCCGCTCGTCGTCCTCGGCGATGACGTGGACGGCGACGTGCCGCTCCAGCACCCGGTCGTGCGCCCGCCAGAACCGTCCCCCGCGGCTCTCGCTCAGCAGGTCGACGAGTCGGTACCGCCCGGCGAGCTCGTCACCGGGTCGGTTCGCGAGGGGCACGTCGATCCTCCAGCAGCTGCTCGGGCGGTCTTGCTCGGTCGGGCCACCGGCGCCCAGGGCACCGGAGGGTGCCAGGGTCTCCCGGCGTGGCGGGGCCTCAGGGTGGCGGGCCGCCACCGGGTGGTCACCGGGCACATCGTAGGCGGACCCGGAGGACGAGCGGACCGGCACGCCGCGGGGTCGTCAGGGCCGCAGGCCGGGCACCCGGCGCAGGACGCGCCCGACGCCCACGGCGTCCAGCACGTCGGAGACCTCCGCGAGCCGCAGGACCCGCGCCACCACCAGGTACGCGACGACGCCCAGGAGGCCGGCCGCGGCGAGCTCGGCCAGGGCCTGGACCTTGTCCGGCAGCCCGGCGCCCACGGCCAGCACGACGGTGCGCGCACCCAGGCCGACGGCCGCCGCGACGGCGCTGGCCAGGACGAGGCGGACGCCGTACCGGACCAGCCGGCGCCCGTCGAGACCGCCCAGGCGCCGGGCGAGCACCTGGAAGGACACCGCGGCGC
Organism: Nocardioides sp. GY 10127; assembly: GCF_004919085.1. Classification (GTDB taxonomy): domain Bacteria; phylum Actinomycetota; class Actinomycetes; order Propionibacteriales; family Nocardioidaceae; genus Nocardioides. Next base: position 385,366 of record NZ_STGL01000005.1, read on the forward strand.
CCGCCAGGTAGGCGCAGCCGTAGGCGACGGCGAGGGAGGGCGCGGTGGCCTGGGCGTCGGTGAGCGCGACCAGCAGCGAGGCGGCGGCCACGTTGACCACGCCGACGACGCACTGGATGAAGAACACGGTGCGGGTCTGCTCGAGCGCGTAGAAGCCACGCAGGACGAGGTAGTGCAGCGTGAAGGCGGCGAGCGCCGGCCCGAAGACGGCCATGGTCGGCACGTAGTTCTCCACGGTGCCCGCGGCCGCGCCCCACCCGAGCAGGACGCGGGCCAACGGGTCCGAGAGCACCGGCAGCAGCAGGGCGAAGGGCACGATCAGCGCCAGCGCGGTCCGCATCACCGACGACAGCGTGGCGGCCAGGCCCTGCCGGTCGCCCTCCTCGGCGCGGGCCGAGAGGCGCGGGAGGGCCGCGGTCGCGAGCGAGACGGTGACGACCGAGTGCGGCACCATCACGATGAGGAAGACGGTCGAGTAGACCGTGTACCCGGTGCCGCCGTCCGCGGTGCCCGACGTGGCCAGGCGCACCACCACCGTGTAGGCCGCCTGGTTGACGATGACGAAGAGGACGGTCCACACGCCCAGCCGCAGGGTGTGCCCGAGGCCGGTGCCGCGGAAGTCGAAGCGGGGACGCCAGGTGAACCCGGCCTCGCGCAGGTACGGCAGCAGCACCAGCAGCTGCACGGCGATGCCGAGGGTCGAGCCGAGGCCGAGCAGCAGCGCCTGCCCGCTGGTGTAGCCGCCGGTGGCGGCCGGACCCGTCGCCGCGCCGAAGACGACGAGGTAGAGCACGAGCACCGCGACGGAGACGACGTTGTTGGCGATCGGCGCCCACATCATCGGGCCGAACCGTCCGCGGGCGTTGAGCACCTGCCCGACCAGCACGAACATCCCGTAGAAGAAGACCTGCGGCAGGCAGTAGCGCGTGAGGTCGATGGTCGAGGCGGTGACGGCGGGCGGCCAGTCCGGGTCGGTGTAGAGCGCGACCACGGCGGGTGCGGCGATCACCAGCAGCACCGTCACCGAGCCGAGGAACAGCACGGCGAGCGTGATGATCCGGTTCGTGTAGGCCTCGCCGCGGTCCTCGTCGTTCTTCATCGCGCGGACCAGCTGGGGCACGAGCACCGCGTTGAACACGCCGCCGGCCAGCAGGATGTAGAGCATGTTCGGCACGGTGTTGGCGACGCTGAACGCGTCGGCGTGCGCGAGGTTGCCCAGGGCCGCGGCCAGCAGCAGGGAGCGGATCAGTCCGGAGAGCCGGGAGAACGTCGTCCCCGCGGCCATGACGGCGGAGCTGCCGAGCAGCGAGCGCCGCTCCGAGGCCCCGGCGGGGACGTCCGGGCCGTCGGGCTGGGTGTCGGCGGCCCGGACGGGGCCGCTCACGCCTGCTCCTCGTCGCGGCGGGGCTCCTCGGCGCGGCCTGCCTCCTCGGCACGGCGGGCGCGGGCGCGCCGCACGCGGCGGAACAGCCGCAGGGCGATGGCGACGAGGAGCAGCAGCAGCCCCAGGCCGACGATGAGCCAGATGACGGCGCTGACCTCCGAGGCCCGCACCGGCACGACCGCCGCCGCGCCGGTGGGGTTGCCCGCGGCGTCCAGGAGCGAGAGCCGCACCGTGTGCACGCCCTGCACGCTCGCGGTCGCGTCGAGCAGGACGGTGGCCGAGCCGCCGTCGCCCACGGTGACGTCGTCGGGGTCGCTGAGCGAGAGACCGTCGTCGGAGGTGGCCTCGATCGAGACGCTCACCGACTCGCCCAGCCCGTTCTCCACCGTGACGGCGAAGCGTCCTGTCGAGCTGGAGAGGGTGACGCCGGGTGGGCCGGTGACGGTGACCTCGCCGACCAGGCCGCGCAGGACCGACGTGGCCGCCGAGACGTGCCGCGAGGTCGCCGCGAGGTGGCGCCGGGTGGAGGTGGAGAGGTCCGTGAGCGCCTCGTCGAGGACGTCGGCGCCGACCTGGTCGTTGTACGTGAGGAGGTCCTCCAGGCTCGCCCCGGCCGAGGCCATGGCGCGCGCGGCGGAGAACGAGAGGCTCGGCAGGCGCGACGCCCTGGCCGCCTTGCCGTAGACGAGGCTGCTGCGCTCGACGCTGGTGGGCGTCGTGCCGAGGAGCGCCCCGTCGAGGCTCTCGGTGTCGGTCCAGGAGAGGTCGAGGGAGGCGAGGAACTTCTCGGGGTCCGCCGGCGAGAAGGACGCGGGCAGGACGACGACCAGCGGCTGCACGGCGTCCGAACCGGTCCCCGCCACGGCGCTGGAGCGGACCGCGGCCTCGGCCAGCAGGCGCTGCCGCACGGCCAGGCCGGTGGTGCGGGACCCCGGGTCGGGGCCGCCGTCGAGGACCGCCGAGGAGGACAGCACGACCTCGGTGCCGCCGACCTCGATCGTGGCGGGGCTGACCCCGCCGGTGGTGAGGCCGTCGGAGCGGACGGCGTCGTCGCTGAGGAGCACGGTCTCGCGGGCGGAGAGCAGCTTCAGGGCGCGGGCCGAGAGGTGGCCGCTGGCCGGGGCCACGACCGGGCTCGTGCGCGCCGTGGTCCCGGCCAGCACGGTGCCGGCGCGGACGCGCGCGGCGTCGAACCAGTCCTGCCCGGTCACCGGGACGAAGGACGCCGCGCTGCGGGCGGTGGAGCCCGCGTCGTCGCCGCCGCTGCTCGCACCGTCCGAGGGCTCGGCGGAGGACGAGCTGCTGCCGGAGGAGGACGGCGAGGCCGACGCGGAGGCCGACGCGGAGGCGGAGGCGGAGGTCGAGGAGCCGGCCGACCCACCCTGACCGGGCGCGGTGACCTCCCGGTCGCCGGGCTGCCCCTCGGTCGCGGCGGCGGCGACGTCGAGGTCGCCGTACGGCAGCGAGAGCATCTCCTGGCCCTCGTCGGCCAGGGCCTGGAGCCGGGTGAGGAAGTCGGTGGCGGCGTCGGCCGCGGCCTGGGCGGCGGCCGAGAGCTCCTCGGAGTCGTCCGAGCCGCTGTCGTCGCCGGAGTCGCCCGCGTCGCCCGCGTCGCCCGCGTCGCCCGCGTCGCCCCCGTCGCCCGAGTCGTCGGAGGGGTCCGCGCTCGCGTCGTCGGAGGCGGCACCGTCCGCGGGGTCCACCTCGGCCTCGTCGGTGGGCTGCGGCTCGTCCGGCTGGCCGGCGTCGGCGGACGGGCCCGCCGTCGTCTCGTCCAGCTCCTGCGGCGTGATCGTCGGGGCCAGGGAGCGGTCGGGGTTGCCGGCCGCCAGCCGGGTGAGGGCGTCCGTGACCGCCGGGTCGACGACCCAGGTCACCGAGCTGCCGTCCAGACCCTCGGCGAGCCGGAGCAGCCGGCCGAGGCGGCCGTCGTCGGCCAGGGCGGCGGTCCAGCCCTTCGCGCGGGCGATCGCGCCGTCCCGGGTGTAGACCACCCGGCGGCGCAGCTGGAGCACGACGGCCACCGGCACCGAGCTCGACCGCGAGGTGACGTAGGGCAGGAAGGTCCGGACCCGCCCGTCGGCCACGTCGTCCCGGCCCTGGTCGTCCTGCCCGAGGGCGTGGACGCCGAACCAGTACACGCCCTGGCCGGACAGCTGCAGCCGGCGCACGGGCACCCGGAAGGAGAACGTGGTGCTGTCGCCGGGGTCGAGCCGGTCGATGACGGCGTACGGGCCGCGGCTGGTCTCGCGCTCGCCGACCACGGCGTCCATGGGCTCGTCGGCGGCGTCCTCGAGCTCGGTGGCCGTGGTCATGGGCGAGGTGCCCACGAAGGGGTAGAGGTTGATCGTCGTCCACGTGACGTCGTCGGTGTTGGTCACGGTGCCGGAGACCCGGACGCTGCCGGTGCGCGGCAGCTGCTTGGAGACGTGCGTGAGCGTGAGGGTCAGCGGGTCGTCGGCCTCGGCCGCGCTCGCCGTCGCCTGGCCGCCGCCGACGAGGCCGGGCAGGAGCGAGCCGCCGAGGCCCAGGACGAGCGCCAGCAGCGCGACCACGAGACCCCGGCCGGCAGGCCCGTTGAGGGGTCGGACGAGGTGCGGCACCCCGGCAGGATAGAGGGGTCGGGGGTCCCGGACGCCCATCCCCGCCCTCGCGCGATGAGTGACGTGGCGCGCGTACGCCCTAGAGTGGACTGCCGTGCCCGAGACCCAGCCCACCCCCGTGAGCATCGCCGAGGTGCAGCGCGCCGTCACCGACGAGCTGGACCGGCTCGGACCGGTCATCGACGAGCTGGGCGCCCGGTTCACCGGCGCCGGCCACGAGATCGCCCTCGTCGGCGGGCCGGTGCGCGACGCCATGCTCGGCCGCCGGCACAACGACCTCGACCTCACCACCTCCGCGCGCCCCGAGGAGACCGAGCGCCTGCTCAAGGGCTGGGCGGACGCGACCTGGGACATGGGCCGCGAGTTCGGCACCATCGGCTGCCGCAAGGGCGACTTCCAGGTCGAGATCACCACGTACCGCTCGGAGACCTACGACCCGTCCTCCCGCAAGCCCGACGTCGACTTCGGCGACAGCCTCGGCGGTGACCTGGGTCGGCGCGACTTCACGGTCAACGCCATGGCGGTGCGCCTGCCCGACCGGACGGTGGAGGACCCGTTCGGCGGGGTGCTCGACCTGGCCGCGGGCCTGCTGCGCACGCCGGGCCGCCCGGAGGACTCCTTCTCCGACGACCCGCTGCGGATGATGCGGGCCGCCCGCTTCGCCGCGCAGCTGGGCTTCGACGTCCACCCCGACGTGGTGCGGGCGATGACCGGGATGGCCGACCGGATCGAGATCATCTCCGCCGAGCGGGTGCGCGACGAGCTGGTGAAGCTGGTCTGCGCGCGGTGGCCGCGGCGCGGCCTCACGCTGCTGGTGGAGACCGGGCTGGCCGAGCGCGTCCTGCCCGAGCTGCCCGCGCTCGCCCTCGAGCGCGACGAGCACCACCGGCACAAGGACGTCTACGAGCACACCCTCACCGTGCTGGAGCAGGCGATCGACCTCGAGGCCGAGCGGCTCGACGGGCCCGACTTCGTCGCCCGGTTCGCGGCGCTCATGCACGACGTCGGCAAGCCGCGGACCCGCCGGTTCCTCGACGACGGCACGGTGACCTTCCACCATCACGACGTCGTGGGCGCCAAGATCACCCGCAAGCGGATGAAGGCGCTGCGCTTCTCCAACGAGGAGACCGACCAGGTCAGCCAGCTCGTCGAGCAGCACCTGCGCTTCCACGGCTACGGCACGGGCGAGTGGACCGACTCCGCCGTCCGTCGCTACGTGCGGGACGCCGGCGACCAGCTCGAGCGGCTGCACGTGCTGACGCGCGCGGACTCCACCACCCGCAACCGGCGCAAGGCCGAGCGGCTCCAGCGCACCTACGACGACCTGGAGCGGCGGATCGCCGACCTGCGCGAGCGCGAGGAGCTCGACTCCATCCGCCCGGACCTCGACGGCAACCAGATCATGGAGACCCTCGGCCTCGGCCCCGGCCGGGAGGTCGGCGAGGCCTACCGCTGGCTCCTGGAGCTGCGGATGGACGAGGGCCCGCAGGAGCCCGACGTCGCCCGCGAGAAGCTGCTGGCCTGGTGGGCCGAGCGCTCCCAGGCCTGAGGCCGCGGCTCAGCGCCCGCCTGCCCGCTCCCGGCTGACGAGGGCGCGGCCGATGCCCTGCGCGGCCACCTGGAGCGCGGCCACCAGCCGGGGTCGCTGGAGCTGGCGCGGGGGCACCACGAGGCCCAGCGCGGCGACGACGTCCTCGCCGCGGCGCACGGGCACGGCCGCGGAAGCGGTGCCCAGCGACATCTCCTCCGCGGTGACGGCCCACCCCTCGCGGACGACGGCCTCGAGCTGCCGGGCGAGCGTGCCCGGGTCGACCACCGTCCGGGACGTGACGCGGCGCAGCCCCCCGGTGAGCACGGCCTCCCGCACGTCCGCCGGCGCGTGCGCCAGCAGGACCTTGCCCACGCCCGTGGCGTGCAGCGGCAGCCGGGCGCCGACGGTGCTGACGACGGGCACCGAGGCGTGCCCGCGCAGCCTGTCCAGGTAGAGGCACTCCCGCCCGTCGCGCACGGCGAGGTGCACGGTGGCGAAGGTGGCGCCGTAGAGGTCGTGCAGGAACGGGGAGGCCAGCTCCACGAGGTCGAGCTGGACGGGCGCCAGCAGGCCGAGGTCCCACATCCGGCGGCCGACCTCGTAGCGGCCGTCCTCGGCCCGGCTCAGCGCGCCGTGCGCGACCAGCTCCGCCACGAGGCGGTGGGCGGTGGGCACCGGCACCTCGGCGCGCCGCGCGAGCTCGGTGAGGGAGAGTCGACGGTGGGCGTCGTCGAACGCCCCGAGGAGCGCCATCACCCGCGAGGTGACCGTGGCGCCGGGGGTGGAGGTGTTGCCGGCCATCCCCCGAGTCTGGCCCGTGGCTGTCGCTCAGCGGAAGTCCGGGGGCCCGGGGACGGGGAGGCCGGGGGACGTGGAGGGGCCGGGACGGCCGAACGGCCCGCCACCACGAGGGTGACGGGCCGTCCGGGACGAGCAGGGGTGCGAGCCTCAGCTCACTCCTCGCCCTTGATGAACGCCTCGACGCGGGCGCGGCCCTCGTCGTCCGGCAGCTGCACCGGCGGGGACTTCATGAGGTAGGACGACGCGGAGATGATCGGGCCGCCGATGCCGCGGTCCTTGGCGATCTTCGCGGCGCGCACGGCGTCGATGATGATGCCGGCGGAGTTCGGGGAGTCCCAGACCTCGAGCTTGTACTCGAGGTTCAGCGGGACGTCACCGAAGGCGCGGCCCTCGAGGCGGACGTAGGCCCACTTGCGGTCGTCCAGCCACTCGACGTGGTCCGACGGACCGATGTGGACGTTGCGGTCCGAGATCTTGTCGGCCAGCTCGCCCTTGAGGTTCGAGGTGACGGCCTGGGTCTTGGAGACCTTCTTGGACTCCAGGCGCTCGCGCTCGAGCATGTTCTTGAAGTCCATGTTGCCGCCGACGTTGAGCTGGTACGTGCGGTCCAGCGCGACGCCGCGGTCCTCGAACAGCTTCGCCATCACGCGGTGGGTGATGGTGGCGCCGACCTGCGACTTGATGTCGTCGCCGACGATCGGGACGCCGGCGTCCTCGAACTTCTTGGCCCACTCGGGGTCGGAGGCGATGAAGACGGGCAGGGCGTTGACGAACGCGACCTTCGCGTCGATCGCGCACTGGGCGTAGAACTTGTCGGCGTCCTCGGAGCCCACCGGCAGGTAGGAGACGAGGACGTCGGCGCCGGAGTCCTTGAGGACCTGGACGACGTCGACCGGCTCGGCCGGGGACTCGTCGATGGTCTGGCGGTAGTACTTGCCGAGACCGTCGTAGGTGTGGCCGCGCAGGACCTCGACACCCAGGGTCGGCACGTCGGCGATCTTGATCGTGTTGTTCTGCGAGGCGTTGATGGCCTCGGAGAGGTCCTTGCCGACCTTGAGGTCGTCCACGTCGAACGCGGCGACGAACTCGACGTCGTTGACGTGGTACTGACCGAACTCGACGTGCATCAGACCGGGGACGGTGGCCCGGGGGTCGGCGTCCTTGTAGTACTCGACGCCCTGGACGAGGGAGCTGGCACAGTTGCCGACTCCGACGATTGCTACGCGAACCGAACCCATGTGGTGGGTGTCCTTCCTGATCTCTTCTTCCTCAGCGGCCGGGGTCGGTCGCTCGGGGGGTGACGACGTCGCCGGTCGGCGCCGCCGTGGTGTCTGTGGGTGACGTGCCGCCGTCCGGGCTGCTCGCCCGGCGCTCGGCGTCGATGAGCCGGGAGAGCCAGTCGACCTCGCGCTCGACGGACTCGACGCCGTGACGCTGGAGCTCGGCCGCGTAGCGGTCGACCTCCTTCTGCGTCATGGTCAGCTCGGCCTGGATCCGGTGGAGCCGCTCCTGGAGGCGGCTGCGCCGACCCTCCAGGACCCTCAGGCGGCTCTCCATGTCGGTCCGCTCGAAGAAAGCGAACCGGATGCCGAACGTGTCGTCCTCCCAGGCCGTGGGCCCGACCTCGGTCATGAGCCGCTCGAAGGCGGCGTGACCGGACTCGGTGACCTGGTAGGTGATGCGCGGACGGCGCGTGGTCGGGGCTGCGACGTGCGAGACCTCCTCGATGAGGTTCCCGCGCAGCATCTTCTTGAGGGTGGGGTAGAGGGAGCCGTAGGACAGCACCCGACCCCAGCCCAGCATGAGGTTGAGCCGCTTGCGCAGCTCGTAGCCGTGCATGGGTCCCTCGTGCAGCAGCCCGAGGACTGCCAGCTCGATGGTCTCCGCACGTCGTGTCACTCGACGTATCGTAGTGATATATCCGCCTGTGCCTAGTCACCCCTCCTGTGGGGTGGCTCACGGTTCCGCAGAACGTCTGGCGCGTCCTGACCCACGTGGGGTAGAGGACGCCGGCGAGCCGCCGGTCGCGAGCAAGGTCACGCCCGGCCCGGCCTGCGGGGGTGCCACGGAAGGCGGTGGATGGGGGAGCGTTGCGTACCCTGATCGACGGCCCACGCCCCCACCGGGCCTCCGGACGCGCTCCCGGGACCGCGCGTCACGTCCTGTCCCCGAACAACGGAGCACCGACACGTGAGTGGCAAGCGCCGGGCCGAGGGGCCCGCCGTGACGAAGGCATCCCCGGCTCCCAAGCCGAAGCGCTCCTGGAAGCGCCGCCTCCTGAGCGTCGTGAAGTGGGGCGTCGTCGCCGGGCTCGTCCTGTGCCTCGTCGGCGTCGCCGGCCTCGTCTACCTGTACAAGACGACGGACCTGCCCGACCCCAACGCGGACTTCGAGACGCAGACGACCTTCGTCTACTACTCCGACGGGTCCTCCAAGATCGGCCAGTTCGCCACGCAGGACCGCACGTCCATCTCCTACGACGAGATGCCGCAGTCCATCAAGGACGCCGTGGTGGCGGCCGAGAACCAGACGTTCTGGACCGACTCGGGCATCGACGTGAAGGGCATCCTCCGGGCCGTCCTCAACAACGCCACGGGCAACTCCACGCAGGGCGCCTCGACGATCACCCAGCAGTACATCAAGGTCATGTACCTGAACCAGGAGCAGTCCTACAAGCGCAAGCTCAAGGAGGCGCTGCTCGCGCTCAAGCTCCAGCGCGAGGTCAGCAAGGCCGAGCTGCTGAAGAACTACCTCAACACCATCTACTTCGGCCGGGGCGCCTACGGCATCCAGGCCGCGGCCCAGGCGTACTTCGCCGTGGACGCGAAGGACCTGACGCTCAAGCAGTCGGCCGTCCTCGCCGCCGTCCTCAACAACCCCACCAACTTCGACCCGGCCAACGGCAAGGACGCGCGCCAGGCGCTGCTGGGTCGCTACCAGTACGTGCTCGACAACATGGCCAAGCTCGGCTCCATCACCGAGGAGCAGGCGGACAAGGCCAAGAAGCGCCTGCCGGCGTTCCCGGACATCGAGGTGGAGAGCACCTACGGCGGCCAGCGCGGTCACATGCTCACCCTGGTCAAGCAGGAGCTGCTCAAGCTCGGCTACACCGAGGAGCAGATCGAGGGCGGCGGCCTCCAGGTCACCACCACGCTCACCCGCAAGGCCATGCGCGCCGCGGAGCAGGGCGTGAAGGAGGCCAAGCCGGACGGCATGAAGAAGAACAAGAACCTGCACGTCGCGGTGGCGAGCGTCCAGCCGGGCACCGGCGCGCTCCTCGGCTTCTACGGGGGCCAGGACTACCTGGAGTCCCAGATCGACTGGGCGACCGCGGGCGGCATGGTCGGCTCCACGATGAAGCCGATCACCCTGGCGACGGCGCTGTCGAACGGCTTCTCGCTGCAGGACACCTTCTCGGGCAACAGCCCGTACACGTTCCCCGACGGCCTCGAGGTGCGCAACGAGGGCACCGGCTCGGACGGCCTGGGCACGGACTACGGCTCGGCGATCACCGCGCTCTACGGCCTGGAGCAGTCGGTCAACACCGCCTACGTGGACATGTCCGCCCAGATGGACAACGGCCCCGCCAAGATCTACAAGATGGCCGAGAAGATGGGCGTCCCGCCGGAGAAGGCCGACCAGACCTACCCCGGCATCCCGTCGACCAGCCGCGACTTCTCCGCCGACGACACCCTCATCACCCTGGGCAAGGCCCGGATCTCCGCGATCAACATGGCGAACGCCTACGCGACCATCGCCAACGGCGGCGTGCGCGCGAACGTGCACGTCATCAAGGAGGTCAAGCTCGCCGACGGCACCGTGGACTACAAGTACGACGCCGACGACACCACCCGGGCCATGAGCGCGGACGTCGCCGCCGACACCGCCTACGCCCTCCAGCAGGTCGTCGCCAACGGCACCGGCACCGCGGCCCAGGCCCTGGGCCGCCCGGTCGGCGGCAAGACCGGCACGGCGACCAACGGCGACGGAGACGTCTCCTCGGCGTGGTTCGTCGGCATCACGCCGAACATGGCCACGGCCGTCATGTACGTCCGCGGTGACGGCGACGACGCGCTCAACGGCTTCCTGCCCTCCTACTTCGGTGCCGACTACCCGGCCCGCACGTGGGAGGCCGTGATGGAGAAGCTGATGGACGGCGTCAAGGTCGAGGACTTCCCGGACCCGGCCAACGTCGACGGCGACGCCACGAGCACGGTGAGCCCCACGGCCACGGCCACCGAGGAGCCGACCGAGACGGCCAGCGCGACCCCGACCGAGACGGCCAGCGCGACCCCGACGAAGACGGCCAGCGCCACGCCGACCGAGACGGCCAGCGCGACCCCGACGGAGACGGCCAGCGCCACGCCGAGCGCCACGGCGACCGAGACCTGCGTCGCGGGCGCCTGCGTGGGCTCCTCGAGCAGCCCCTCGGCGTCCTCGAGCGCCTCCTCGACCGCGACCACCCAGCCGAGCAACGGCGCCAGCCGGACGGCCTCGGCCGGTCGGCTCGCGTCCGAGACCCGGCGGCGTCGCCGTCGCCGGCGCGCGGGCTGCGGCCCGGCGCGTCGCGCGGCGTGAGCCCGGCCGGGCTGGTGAGGTGACCCGGTGAGCCACGTCCACCCCACCCAGGACGACCCGGTCGCCGGGCCGCTGAGCGAGGCGATCGGCGGCCCGGTCGGCTCGCGGGCGGGGCGGCACCGCTGGTGGACGCCCGTGCGCGTGCTGCTGGCGATCACCGCGATCACCTTCGCGCTCGGCATGGTGCAGAAGACCAACTGCTACGACGACACCTGGACCGACGGCACGTCGCGCTACACGCACATGTGCTACTCGGACCTGCCCTACCTCTACACCGGGCGGGGCTTCGCCGAGCTCGCGTGGCCCTACTCCACCGACGCCGACGTGCGCGAGCGCTACCCGGACGTCATGGAGTACCCCGTCGTCATCTCCTACTGGGCCTTCGGCACGGCCGTGGTGACGCACTGGGTCGCCGGCAGCCCGGACCTGGCGGAGCGGGCGACGCAGACCACCGACGCCCTGTTCGGCGACCTCGACGTGCAGCGGGAGATCCGTGGCTACGTCATCGTCAACGCCGTCGGCTTCGCGGTGCTGACGCTGCTGGCCGTGTGGCTGCTGGCGGGGGTGAACCCCCGCCGCCCGTGGGACGCGGTGTTCATGGCCGCCAGCCCCGCGCTGCTGCTCTCCGGCCTGGTGAACTGGGACCTGCTCGCGGTGACCTGCGTGGCCGGGGCCCTGTGGGCCCACGCGCGGGGCCGGCCGGTGCTGACGGGTGCCCTCATCGGGCTGGGGACGGCGACCAAGCTGTACCCGCTGTTCCTCCTGGGCGCGGTCGCCGTCCTGGCGCTGCGCCGCGACCGCCGGCCGTCCGCGGGCGACCCGTCCGTGGCGGGGCCGCCGCGCCGCGACCTCGGGGGCCTGGCCCGCACCGTGCTCGCCGGGCTCGTCACCTGGGCCGTCGTCCAGCTGCCGGCGCTGGCCGAGGGCGTGGGCCCCTGGAAGGTCTTCTGGACCTTCAACGACGAGCGCGGTGCCGACCTCGGCTCGCTGTGGCTCGTGGTGCAGCAGGCCGCGGCCACGACCATCCCGGTCTCCCTCATCAACGACGTCTCGCTCGGCTTCTTCGCCGTGTGGTGCGTCGGCGTGCTGGCCCTCGGCCTGCTGGCCAAGGAGCCGCCGCGGCTGGCCCAGCTCGGCTTCCTGCTGGTGGCCGGGTTCCTGCTGGTCAACAAGGTGTACTCGCCGCAGTACGTGCTGTGGCTGCTGCCGCTGGCGGCGCTCGCCCGGCCGCGCTGGCGCGACCACGTCGTGTGGCAGAGCACCGAGGTGCTCTACTTCGCGATGGTCTGGTGGTACCTCGGCGGGTTCCTCACCCCCGGGGGCGGCGGGGACGCCGGCTTCTACTGGCTCGCGATCGTCCTGCGAGTGCTCGGCGAGCTCTACCTCGTGGCCGTCGTCGTCCGCGACGTCCTGCTGCCCTCGCACGACCCCGTGGCGCGCGGCCCCCTGCTGCGGCGGCGGGTGCCGCGCCGGCAGGCGTCCGCGGTGGCGGGCTGACCCTCCGGTCGGCCCGCCGGGGCGGGTTCAGCCCTCGACGGTGACGTCGTCGAAGGACGTGGTGGTGAACCGCACCCGGACGTCGACGGTGTCGCCGACGCGCGGGACCCGCGAGCCGGAGGGCAGGAACAGCATCGAGGCCTGCATGTGCGGCGGCTCCGCGAAGAGCCGCTGGGTGCCGTCGATGCTGAAGGGGCTGCGCACCAGGCCGAGCGCGTCGAGGCCGCCGCGGGCGAGCGTGCCGGCGCGGCCGCGCAGGTCGAGCGACCCGGTCGGTGCCTCCAGGCCGATCCCGTGCGCCGTGCCGCCGGAGACCACCAGCAGGTGGCCCGAGCGCGGCGCCGTCCGGCCGCGGTAGCCGTAGACGTCCCCCCGCTCGAGGGGGTGGACGTCGAGCACGTGGGCGCGCACCCGCAGCGCACCGCGCTCGCCCAGCCACAGGCGGGTGCCGGTGCGGGGGCGGAAGACGAGGTCGGGCCAGTCGTGGCGCAGGCGGCCGAGCTCGGAATCGGTGAGGTGGCTGACCCAGACCCGGTGGGCGCCCGCGGCACCCTCGCCGGCCCCGGGCAGGTCCGCGCCCACGACGTCCGTGAGCAGGCGGCTGACCTGGGAGTAGTGGTCACCCTGCGCGAGCGGCAGGTGGAGCGCGACGCCCTCGAGCCGGGCGCGGGGGTGGTCGCGGAGCGCGGCCGAGGCCTCCCAGAGCCCGCGGGCCGAGAAGCCGTGGCGCAGCATCGTCGTGCTGCGCTCCAGCACCAGGCGGGCGTCGGGCCGCCGGGCGAGCAGGTCCGCCACGTCCTCCGGGCGCCCGAGGGTGTGCACGAGGCGGCGGCTGAGGGCGTCGTCCGCGAGGACGTCGAGCGCCGCCCCGAACGGGCGCCAGGGGGTGAGGACGAGCAGGTCCCCGTCGAAGCGGGACGAGACCTCGCCCAGCTCCTCGTAGGTGCCGACCGCGAGCGTGTCGCCGATCGTCGGGTCGAGCGGGGTGCCGTCGCGACCGGTGTCGCCCGCCAGGGCGCGCTCGTGCAGCCACTGCGCCCGGCGGGCCAGGCGGCCCAGGCCGAAGCCGTAGCCGTTGCCCTTGGCCACGGGGACCAGCCCGGGCAGGGCGGCCGCGGTGTCGAGGAGGTGGGCCCGCCAGCGGGGGCCGTCGACGGAGAGGACGAGGCTCATGCCGCGCTCACCGCCGACCCATGTAGAGGTCGAACGCCTTGTAGAGCAGCGGGTTGAGCGGGAGGTCCCACTCCCCGGCGAGCTCGACGGCCTCGCCGCCGGTGCCCACCTTGAACTGGATGAGCCCGACGTGGCTGTCGTCGGCGTCGAGGGTGTCGGTGATCCCCCGCAGGTCGTAGACGTGCGCGCCGTGGGCGAGCGCGTCGCGCATCATCGCCCACTGGATCGCGTTCGAGCCGCGGACGTCCCGCTTCTCGGTGGACGACGCTCCGTAGCTGTACCAGGCGTGCGTGCCCACGCGGATCGAGATGGTCGAGGCGACCAGGTCGCCCTCGTGCCGGGCGGTCCAGATGCGGAGCCGGTCGTCCTGGCCGACCCGCTCGCCCTCGCCGGCCAGCGCGGTCACCATCGTGCGGAAGTACGAGGCCGGACGCGGGGTGAAGTGGTCGCGCTCGGCGGTGTGCACGTACAGCGGGTGGAAGTCGTCGAGGGCCGCGAGGGTCTCCTCGACGCCCGAGGTGCAGGCGACCTCGACGCCGAGCTTCGCCGCCTTCTTGATGTTGCGGCGCCAGAGCTGGTTCATCCCGGCGAGGACCTCGTCCTCGGTGCGGGGGGTGCCGTCGGCGTGCACGAGCGGCACCTGGAAGACGTACTGGGGCTGGCCCGCGGCGAAGCCGCCCTCGGCCACCTGCTGGCGCCAGCCGAGCTCGGTGAGCTGGGAGACGACGCGGGCGCCCTCCGCGCAGCGGGTGCCCGGGGCCATGTCGTGCAGGCGGCGCACCGCCTCGTCCGCGACGCCCTCCTTCACCTGGCGCGCGTCCCAGCGGGAGAGCACCACCGGCGGGCCGATCCGCACCGCGAAGGCGCCGCGGGACTTCAGGTGGGCGGCCAGCGGCGGGAGGACGGCGCGCAGGTCGGCGTCCCAGGCGGCCAGGACGGGCCCCTCGGGCACGTAGGCGAGGTAGCGCTTGACCTTCGGCAGCTGCCGGTAGAGCACCAGCGCCACGCCGGCCAGCCGCTCGCCGGCGTCCGTGGCCTCGAAGAACCCGACGGACTCGCGGCGCCACTCGGCCTTCACCTCGCCCCAGGCGGGGGTCTGGAGGAAGCTGGCGGAGCCGCGGGACTCCAGGAAGTCCAGGTGCGCGGCCGGGTCGATCTCGGCGACGCGCAGCGGGCGCGGGGTCGTCTCGGCGGTCACGCGGCGACGTTACAGCCGGGCGCGCAGCCGCTCGAAGTCCGCCACGTGCTCGGCGGCGCCGCCGGGCGTCTCCAGGACCGCCGGGGCGCCCGCCGCGCGCAGCACGTCGGCGAGGACGTCCGCCCCGATCGTGCCCTCGCCCACGGAGGCGTGCCGGTCGGCGCCGGAGTCGAAGGCGTCGCGGGAGTCGTTGCAGTGGACGAGGTCGATCCGACCCGTGATCGCCCTGATCCGCTCCGCGGCGTCCCCGAGCTCGATGCCGCCCGCGAACGCGTGGCAGGTGTCGAGGCAGAACCCGACGTCCTCGAAGCCCTCGGCGGCGCTGATCGCCTCCCACAGCCCGCCGATGCGGTCGAGCCGGCGGGCCATGGCCGCGTCGCCGCCAGCGGTGTTCTCGATCAGCAGCGG
Source organism: Nocardioides sp. GY 10127 (assembly GCF_004919085.1). Taxonomy (GTDB): domain Bacteria; phylum Actinomycetota; class Actinomycetes; order Propionibacteriales; family Nocardioidaceae; genus Nocardioides. Next base: position 400,539 of record NZ_STGL01000005.1, read on the forward strand.
GACCTTGACGTCCGTCGCCTCGACCGCCTTGCGCCAGTTGTCGAAGCCCGTGGCCGGGTCGTCGCTCTTGTTGACGTGGCCGCCGTGGACGACGAGCCCCACCGCGCCGACCTGGGCCGCCACGTCCATGTGCTGCTGCAGCAGCTTGCGGCTGGGGATGCGGATCCGGTTGTTCGTGGTCGCCACGTTGATGACGTAGGGCGCGTGCACGACGAGCCGGACGTCCGCGGCGGCGGCGGCCTCGCGCAGCGCGTCGGCGCCGCCCTCGTAGGCGACCACGGGTCCCTTGTAGCTCTGCGGGTCGCCGAGGAACAGCTGGACCAGCCGGGCGCCCCGCGCCTGCGCCTCGGCGATCGGGTCCGCCTGGTCGACGTGGGCGCCGAGGACGAGCCCCGCGCTGCTGGCGGTGTCTGCGCCTCCCGTGCCGTCGGTGGCTTGCGTCTGCGTCTCCGAGCCGGTCATGGCGCCAGGGTAGGCGGTGCCTCCGACAGCGTCGGGCGTGTCCTCGGGGCGGTCCTCGGGCCGGCGTGGGCGGGCGTGGGCCGCGGGTCAGGCCGGCTTCGTGTCGTCGGTGTCGTCGGTGTCGCTGCCCGAGCCCGGCAGCCAGCGCAGCCACCAGCGGGTGGGCTGGGTGCGGGAGAGCGAGTCGCGCCCGGGGCGGTGCTCGGGGTCGGGGCCGAGGCGGTCCGGGACGAACGGAGGGCGGCGGTCCAGCTCCCACGGTGCACCCGCGGGGACGCCCGCAGAGCGCAGCATGGCGCGTGCCTCGCGGGCGCTGAGCGGCCGGTCGGCGGGGTCCTGCGCGGTGAGCTCCCCGACGACGCCGGCGAGGAGGCCTTGGACCTCCGGCTGGGGCGGCTCGTCCCCGGTGGGCGGCGGGGCCCCGGTGAGCAGCTCGCGGGCCAGCACCCCGAGGGCGAACAGGTCGGCGCGGGGGTCCGGTCGGGCGCCGGCGTCCTGCTCGGGGCTGGCGTAGCCGGGCGTCCCCACCCGCGGGCGCCCGTGCGTGCGCTCGCCGGCGGCGAGGCCGAAGTCGGCGAGCCAGGCGTGCGGGCGCCTCGAGCCGGTGGGCTCGAGCAGGACGTTGGCGGCGGTCACGTCGCGGTGGACGAGACCCGAGCCATGGACGGCGACGAGCGCGTCGAGGAGCTGGTCGAGGACGACCGCGACGAACATGCTCGGCAGCGGGCCGTGGTCGACGAGGAGCTGGCCCAGCGTGCCGCCGCGCACGAGGGGCGCCAGGGCCCAGGCGAGCCCGTCGCCGCCGTGCACGGTGTCGTAGGGGGCCAGGACGTGGGGGTGCGCCGCGTGCGCGCCCTCGCCGCGGTCGAGGGGCACCTCGGCGCCGAGCGGGAAGGCGGCGGCCGCCACCCACCGGTCGTCGCGGCGGTCCAGCGCGCGCCAGACGACGCCCTGGGCGCCGTGCCCGATCTCGTCGTGGAGGACGAGCCGGTCGGCGACGACGTCGCCGGGCTCCGGAGGGGAGAGGTCGTCGGTCACGTCCGCCCTCTACCCCGTCCCGCCCGTCTCACCCGTCCCACGAGGCATTCTTTGCCGGGCAGACCCCGGCCGTCCTCGCGCCCGGGCGCCCCGACAATCCGCGACCCGGGGCCCATCGCGCGGCGTCCTGCTGCTTCGGGTGGCTGCTGCTTCGGGTGGTTGGGTTTCGGGCGCTTGTGCTTCGGGTGGTTGGGTTTCGGGCGTTTGTGCTTCGGGTGGTTGTGCTTCGCCGGGCCGGTGGGTGGCGTTCGGTCCTCGTGTCCACGAGGACCGAACGCAGCACGCGGCCGGCGGCTGCTGCGTCGGTGCAGGTCAGCGGGGTGCTGCGGGGTGCTGGGGGGTTGGTGAGCGCGTTCGGTCCTGGTGAGCACGAGGACCAAAGCCAGCACCGGGCCCGGTGGCGGCCGCGCCGGTCGGTGGCGTTCAGTCCTCGTGGCCGCGAGGACCGAACGCAGCACGCGGCCGGGTGTCAGATGCATTGCTGCAGGTCAGCGGGGTGCTGCAGGGTTGGTGGGGGCGTTGGGTCCTCGTGTCCACGAGGACCGAAGCCGAGCAGGGGGCCGGGGACGGGGCCGGGCGCGGTGAGGGGCTCAGCGAGGGGCCCAGTCGACGGGGCAAGCTGGCACCTGACGAGTGCCCGGCGCGAATGGCTCCTGCGGGGCGTCCGCTGCTAGCCTGCACTGTCCTCCCGCGAGCCTCCACCGACGGAGCGCGGACGGTGGGGCCCCCGCTGTCGGCCGTGCGGCCGCCGTCGGGGAACGCAAGCCCTCCTGCCACGGAAGCGCCGTGGCCGCTGAGTCCAGAGGAGGTGGAGACGCTTTGCGTGCCTACGAAATGATGGTCATCCTCGACCCGAGCCTCGACGAGCGCACCATCCAGCCGTCGCTGGAGAAGTACCTCACCGTCGTCACGAACGACGGTGGTTCCGTCGAGTCCGTCGACGTGTGGGGCCGCCGTCGCCTGTCGTACGAGATCAAGAAGAACGCCGAGGCGATCTACGCGGTCATCCAGCTCAAGGCCGAGCCCGCGACCGTCAAGGAGCTCGACCGTCAGTTCACGCTGAACGAGAGCATCCTGCGCACCAAGGTCATCCGCCCCGACGCTCGCTGAGCGCGGCCGTCCGCACGGCGTCGCTGACGCCACGTGGACGGATGTGGATGACTCCCGCCGACTGTCGGCGGAGTGGGGCAGGATCGTCCCGACCCCTTCCTCGTGGAGGGGACGGGGGCCCGCCCCCGCACCACTGACACCGGCACACCACCGACCAGACGCCGGCGCTCGCGCGCCGGCTCGATGGGAGAACCCATGGCAGGCGAGACCGTCATCACCGTGATCGGGAACCTCGTCGACGACCCGGAGCTGCGCTTCACCCCGTCGGGGGCGGCCGTGGCGAACTTCCGGATCGCCTCGACCCCGCGCACCTTCAACCGCCAGACCAACGAGTGGGAGGACGGCGAGAGCCTGTTCCTCTCCTGCGCGATCTGGCGCCAGGCCGCCGAGAACGTCGCCGAGTCCCTGCAGAAGGGGATGCGCGTGATCGTGAACGGTCGGCTGAAGCAGCGGTCGTACGAGACCCGCGAGGGTGAGAAGCGCACGGTCTTCGAGCTGGACGTCGAGGAGGTCGGCCCGTCGCTGCGCAACGCGACGGCGAAGGTCGCCCGCACCTCGCGCCAGGGCGGCGGCGGTGGCGGCTACTCCGGTGGCGGCCAGCAGTCGTCGGCTCCCAGCCAGTCCAACGACCCCTGGGCCACCCCGGCGCCGCAGCGCGGCGGCGGCGGTGACTCGTGGGGCGGCGGGAACGACCGTGGCGGCAACGACCGCGGCGGCTCGTCCCGCTCCGGCGGGGGCGACCCCTGGGGCGCCCCGGGCGTGTCCTCGGAGGAGCCCCCGTTCTGACGGGTGCCCCACGAGGCGCCACCGGCGCTCCGCCCACCGGTCGGTGGGCACCACCCCGGACCGCACCGCGGCCCGGACCAGCACATCAACCTCAACCATTCCGACCCGGTAGCCACTCCGGGACGGGCTTCTAGAAAGGAAGCACCACAATGGCCAAGGCAGTGATGCGCAAGCCCAAGAAGAAGGTTTGCCAGTTCTGCAAGGAGAAGGCGGACGGTGTCGACTACAAGGACACCACGCTGCTCCGCAAGTTCATCTCCGACCGCGGCAAGATCCGCGCGCGTCGGGTGACCGGCAACTGCGTCCAGCACCAGCGCGACGTGGCCATCGCCGTCAAGAACGCCCGTGAGGTGGCCCTGCTGCCCTACACCTCGACCGGTCGCTGAGAAGGAGCCTGAATCATGAAGCTCATCCTCACCCAGGAGGTCACCGGCCTCGGTGGCCCCGGCGACGTCGTCGAGGTCAAGGACGGCTACGGCCGTAACTACCTCGTCCCCCGTGGCGTCGCGATCCGTTGGACCCGCGGTGCCGAGAAGACCGTCGAGTCGATCAAGGCCGCCCGCGGCGCCCGCGCCGTCCGCGACCTCGACCACGCGGTCGAGGTCAAGGGCAAGCTCGAGGCCGCCCAGGCCAAGGTCGCCGTCAAGGCCGGCGCGGAGGGTCGTCTCTTCGGCTCCGTGACGCCCGCCGAGGTCGCCGACGCCCTCTCCGCCGCCAGCGGCGAGTCGGTCGACAAGCGGACCATCGCGATCAAGAACCCGATCAAGTCGCTCGGTGCCCACACCGTCACCGTGCGCCTCCACGACGAGGTCTCCGCGACCGTCACCGTCGAGGTCGTCAAGGCCTGATCAGGCTCCGGCCCGCCCCGCCTCACGGCGGGGTGCGCCACCGACGAGGGTCGGACCCACCAGGGTCCGGCCCTCGTTCGCTTTTCTGCGGGGTCGGCAGCGCGAGCCGTTCGTCGGCCCGGCACGCGCGGGGTCAGGCGCCGGTGACCATCCAGGCGCCGGAGCGGTCGCGGGCGAGGAGCACCGCGGCGCGGGCGCCCATGAAGACGACGCTGAACACGGTCCACACGGCGAGCAGGCCGGACCACCAGCCCGCGAGCAGGACCAGCGGGAGGTAGACGGCGAGGACGACCAGCCCGCCCCAGGCGAGGTAACGCCCGTCGCCGGCGCCGATCAGGACGCCGTCGAGCACGAAGGCGACGCCCGCCAGGGGCTGGAGCAGCGCCGCGACCAGCAGGACGGGGACGAGTCGCTCGGCCACCGCCGGGTCCGGCGTGAACAGGGCCCCGACCCAGGGGCTGACCGCCGCGAGGGTGAGGCCGGTCGCGGCGCCGCCCAGGACGCCCCAGCCGATCATCCGGCGGGTGAGCGCGCGGGTGCCCGCGACGTCCCCCGCCCCCAGGCTCCTGCCGGTGAGCGCCTGGGCGGCGATCGCGACGGAGTCCAGCACGAACGCGAGGAAGGACCAGAGGGTCCAGGCGAGCTGGTGGGCGGCGAGGTCGACGTCGAGGCTCGCCCCGCTCGCGCCGAGCGTGACGGCGGCGGTGGTGGCGAGGAGCGCCGCTCGCAGGGTCAGGGTCCGGACGACGAGGGGCACCCCGGCTCGCGCGGAGGCCAGGACGCCCCCGAGGTCGGGCCGCAGGGAAGCGCCCTCGCGGCGGGCGCCGCGGACCACCACGAGCACGAGCGCGGCCGCCGCCCCCGTCTGGGCCGTCACGGACCCCCAGGCGGAGCCGGCGATCCCGAGGCCGACACCGTGCACGAGCAGGACGTTGAGGGCGAGGTTCGCGACGTTGGCGACGACCGCCACGGCCAGCGGGGTCCGGGTGTCCTGGAGCCCGCGCAGCACCCCGGTGGCCGCCAGCATGAGCAGCAGCGGGGTGGTGCCCAGGAGCGCGGGGCGCAGGTATGCGACCGCCTGGGCGGCCGTGGCCTCGCTGGGGTGGAACAGCCCCACCAGCCACGGTGAGAGGGGGAGCGCGACGAGGGTGGCGAGGACGCCGATCGCGCAGGCGAGCCAGAGGCCGTCGACGCCCTGGACGAGGGCGCCGCGTCGGTCGCCGGCCCCGAGTCGGCGGGAGACCGAGGCGGTGGTGCCGTAGGCCAGGAAGACGCACAGCCCCACGAGGCTCTGCAGCAGGCCCGAGGCGATCCCGAGCCCGGCGAGGGGGGTGGTGCCCAGCCGGCCGACGACCGCGGCGTCGCCGAGGAGGAACAGCGGCTCGGCGACGAGCGCGAGGAACGCCGGCCACGCCAGTCGGAGGATCTCCGCGTCGACAGCGGTGGGTCGCAGCCGGGCGAGCAGGGAGTCGCGCGACGTGACCGGGCCCTGGGCGGGGCGGCGGTGGTCGTCGTCCCGGGTCACCCAGCCAGCCTAGGAGGGGGACGCCGGGGCGGGCGGGTCGGGGCGAGGAGGGCCGCCGGGACCGTGGCGAACCAGGCACGTCCGTATCCCTCAATCGGGGTACACCCCGTCCGACCTGCACGTTCCTGAGGAGCAGGTGAGAACACCGGGGCAGACCGGTGGAAAAACCTGGGGAGACGGTGGAAAAACCTCGGCCGGACGCTTTGTCGACATGGCGCCGCGACGTCCTCTGCGTGTCGTACCAGTGAACGAGATCGCTCCGAGAAATTCTCACCCACAGCCCGGGAATCTCTGTTCGTGCAGGTCAGGCGCCGTGCACTGGATCCGAGACCGCCACAGTCCACAAAGTTCTCCCCAGCCTGTGGGTCACCATCAACAGGTAAGCCACCGACACCACCAGGTTATCCACAGGCCCTGTGGACAGGCCGGTGTCGCGAGCACCCCCGGACCGCGTAGCGTCACGTCACGACCAGGTTTCGGGCACGACCCGCCCCCGGTCAGGGCGACGGGGCCGGAGCCGTCCGCGTCCGCGGCCCTGTCGGTGCCCCGACCTAGCGTGGGGGGTGCCGGCGTCGGGCTCGTCGGTCGGTGGGTCGGGCGGTCGAGTGAGGCGGGGAGACAGTGCAGCAGCGGGTCGAGGGAGCGTCATGAGCATCGCCGAGCAGGCCGGCAGGGACACCGCCGAGCCGCCGTTCGACGACTGGGGCGACGGCCCGGTCTCCTACGAGCCCGGGCAGCGTCCCACGTCCGGGAACGACCGCACGCCCCCGCAGGACATGGCGGCGGAGCAGTCCGTCCTAGGCTCGATGCTGATCTCCAAGGAGGCCATCTCCGAGGTCGGCGAGGTCATCCGGGGCACCGACTTCTACCGGCCGGCGCACGAGGTCGTCTACGACGCCATCATCGACCTCTACGGCCGCAGCGAGCCGGTCGACATGATCACCGTCGCCCACGAGCTCCAGCGGCGCGGCGAGCTCGCCAAGATCGGCGGCGCGCCCTACCTGCACACGCTCTCGGCGAACGTGCCGATCGCGGCCAACGCCGGCTACTACGCCGAGATCGTCCGTGAGAAGGCGATCCTGCGCCGCCTGGTCGAGGCCGGCACCAAGATCGTCCAGATCGGCTACGCCGGCGAGGGCGAGGTCGACGCGATCGTGGACGAGGCCCAGGCCGAGGTCTACAAGATCGCCGACAAGCGCAACGGCGAGGACTACGTGCCCCTCGCCGACATCATGGACGGCGTCCTCGACGAGATCGAGGCGATCGGCAACCGCGAGGCCGGCGTCTACGGCGTGCCCACCGGGTTCGCCGACTTCGACGAACTCACCAACGGTCTGCACGGCGGCCAGATGATCATCGTCGCGGCTCGTCCTGCCATGGGCAAGTCGACGTTGGCTCTGGACTTCGTCCGGGCGGCGTCCATCCACAACGGCATGACCAGCGTCTTCTTCTCCCTGGAGATGACGCGGTCCGAGATCACCATGCGTCTGCTCTCGGCCGAGGCGAAGGTGCCGCTGAACCACATCCGCAACGGCAACATGACCGACGACGACTGGCAGAAGCTGGCCCGCAAGATGGGTGAGGTCTCCAGCTCGCCCGTCTTCATCGACGACTCGCCGAACATGACGATGATGGAGATCCGGGCCAAGGCCCGCCGGCTCAAGCAGCGCCACGACCTCAAGCTCATCGTGATCGACTACCTGCAGCTGATGAGCTCGGGCAAGAAGGTCGAGTCCCGCCAGCTCGAGGTCTCGGAGTTCTCCCGGCAGATCAAGCTGCTGGCCAAGGAGCTGGACGTCCCGATCATCGCGCTCTCGCAGCTGAACCGTGGCCCCGAGCAGCGCGGCGACAAGCGCCCGATGATGTCGGACCTGCGTGAGTCCGGCTCGATCGAGCAGGACGCCGACATGGTCATCCTGCTGCACCGCGACGACGTCTACGAGAAGGAGTCGCAGCGCCCCGGCGAGGCGGACCTGATCGTGGCCAAGCACCGCAACGGCGCCACCCGGGACATCGTCGTGGCGTTCCAGGGTCACTACTCGCGCTTCGTGGACATGGCCCACTGAGCCGCAGCGGCCACGATCGTCAGGGCGGGCGGACGTCCCGCGCCCCTGACGCCGACGGAGGCCCCCGTGCGACGCGACATCCTCGCGAGCAACCTCGTGGCGGGGGCCGTCGGCCTCGCGCTGCTGATCCCGATGGGGTCGTGGCCGTTGCTGCTGTGCGGTGTGCCGTACGTGGTCGTCGCGTCCCTGTTCCTGGCGCGTGCCTACCGAGGTCCGGCGATGACGACCCGCCGCGAGGCGCTGACGTGGCTGGCGCCGTGGGCGGGGAACTCCGCGATCTGGGTGCCGCTCTTCGTGACGGACTTCGGCAACGGCGCCTCCGCGGGGGTCGCGCCCACCGCACTCGCCGTCCTCTACGGCCTGCTCCTCGCGGGGCTCCTCTGCGTGGCGTGGCAGCTGATGGCCCTGTTCCTGCGCGTGAGCGTGAGGGGTCGTGTGCCTGAGACGGGCCGTGGGGCCACTCCTGGGCACACGACTGCGGCGGAGGCCGTCCCGCGCTGACCAGGGTCCGGGCGAGATGTCCGGAAAATGCCACCAGGGCCGACAGCCCGCGCCTACCGTGCTGAGAAGCAGGTCCGCCGTGATGCCTGGACCCCAATCCGGGTATCACCCCCACGCGGCGGCACCTGCGCCCCCAGACCCGGGCACCCCGCCTGGCCCCACCCCCACGAAGGCTGCGATGAGCAACAGCAGCGAACCCCCTGCGCGCGACCCCGCCGACCCCGCCGACCCCGCCAGATCTGCCGAGCAGCACCGACGCGAGCCCGGCGAACCCTGGGTCGCGCCCGTCCAGGCGGTCGACCGCGGGCCCCGCCTCCTCGTCCGGCTCGCGGCCGCCGACCAGCCGGGGCTGACGCCAGAACCGTCACGTCAGGTCGCTGACCTGCTGCGTCGCACGTCCACCCTCACCGACGAGCAGTTCGAGCAGCTCCTGGACGCCGCTGACTGGCTGCGGACCGAGGTCCCCCGGCGGGGCCACCGCCGCGGCGCCCGCACGACCCTGCCCGCCCCCGACCTGCCGGAGCGGCTGGTGCGCCGGCACGCGGAGGAGCTCGCCGTCCTCGCCGGCCTCGTGGACGCCGACGGGCGGCCCGTCACCGCGGGGGTGCTCGAGGGCCTGCGGCCGGACGCGCCGCTGGGTGACGATCCGCTGCCTGACGGAGCACCCGCCCGGGTGCCGCGGCCGCCTTCCTGAGCAGGCCGGTCCGGGCTCAGCCCACCCGCACGTCCAGCGCGGACGGCTGGACGACGAACAGCGTCTCGGTCGCCTCGCCGAGGACGTCGCCGTCCACCTCGCAGGGCTCGGGCCGCTCGGAGCGCAGGTGCACGACCTTGGCACGCGACCGCTCGAGGGCGGGGCCGTCCTTGCGGCGGCCGGTGAGCACCCGCGCCGCTGTGCCGAACCAGTGCAGCAGGTGCTGGGGGGTGAGGACGGCGACGTCGAGGCAGCCGTCGTCGACCTCGGCGTCGGGCAGCAGCACGACGCCGCCGGTCAGCTCGCCGCAGGAGCCGACGACGACGGTCCGCGCCTCGACCCGGGTGGGCTCCCCGTCGTCCAGCCGGACCTCGAGCCCGAACGGCTCGTCGCCGAGGTGCTGGGCGCCACTGGCCACGTAGGCCGCCCAGCCCGCCCTGGCCTTCACGTCCTCGGGCGCGTCGTCCATGACGTGCGCGTCGAAGCCGAGGCCCGCCATCACCGCGAAGGCGTGGACGTTGTCGGCCCGCTCCGGACAGGTGGGGGACGCCGGATCGACCAGCTGCTCCTCGCTCGGGTCGACCACGAGCCAGCCGACGTCGATGCGGCGCACGGTCGAGCCGAGCGCGATCCGGGCGGCGTCCTCCAGCGAGGTCACCGGCAGGCCGAGGTTGCGCGCGAGCAGGTTGCCGGTGCCGCCGGGGAGGAGGCCGAGAGGGACGTCGGTCCCGACCAGCTCCTGCGCGACCGCCCGGACGGTGCCGTCCCCGCCGAGCGCGCAGACGACGCTCGCGCCGGCGGCCACCGCCTCGCGGGTCTGCCCGAAGCCGGGGTCCTCGGCGGTCGTCTCGACCAGCCTCGGCTCCGGCACGCCCAGCTCCGCGGCCACGGCCGCGAGGCAGGACCGGACGTCGTCGAGGTCGTCGACCTTCGTCGGGTTCACGATCACGACGGGTGCGCTGGTGGGGCCTGGGGCGTCGTCCACGCGCGCAGTCTGGCAGCGCCGGGTCAACCCCGGCCTCACCCCGTCCAGCCCGTCCCGTCCCCCCACGAGCGGGCCGGACGGGGGTCACGCTCCGTCCCACCGGGGCCTTCACCCCGGTGGGTGGGTTCCGTGTCGTTACCGAACGGTGACATTCATCAGGGATGGCGCAACGTCTGCGTCACCCGCGTCCCGACGCGACCAGGATCTCCGGCCGGTCGCGGGGCGCGGTCGGACCACCCCTGACCACGGAAGACCAGGTGACCTCGATGACGAGCGCCGACTCGACCCCGAGCCCCCGCAGCCACACCGCACCGCAGCACCGTCACGACCCCGCCGGGTCACCCCGCACCCACGGCGGCCTGCGCTGGACCTACCGCACGGTCACCGTGCTGGCCGTCGCCGGCACCATCGTCCTCGGACCGTTCCGCGTGGACGGCAACACCGACGACTCCTCCTCCACCACCGACTCCCCGGTCCTGGTCAGCACCCGCTGAGGCCCGCCCACGCCTCCGCCCACGCCCCGGCCCGCGCCTCCGCCCACGCCCGGGGTGGCACACTCGCCGCCCATGAGCCGGGGCTGGAGCGAGGAGGGCGTCGCGCGCGCCTACGCCGAGACGTTCGCGCCGCTGTGTGCGGGCGTGCACGACGAGGTGCTGCGGGCCGCAGGGGTCGGTGACGTCGGCTCGGAGGGCGGCCCGGCTCGGCGACGCGTGCTCGACGTCGGTGCGGGCACCGGCGCGCTCGCGGTGCGGGCGGCGGCGCTCGACGCCGAGGTCGTGGCCGTCGAGCCGGACCCGGCGATGCGGGAGCTGGCGATGCGCGAGCTGGCGCGCGGCGAGACGGCGCGCGCCGAGCACCCCCAGCCCACCCGGCCCGGCCTCGACCTCCGCGCCGGCGCCCTGCCCGACCTCCCGGTGGGGGACGGCTGGGCCGACGCCACCCTCGCGGTGTTCGTGGTCAACCACCTTGACGACCCGCGCGCCGGCGTGGCCGAGCTGGCCCGCGTGACGCGCCCGGGCGGCCGGGTGGTCGTCACGATCTGGCCGTCGGGCCAGACCGTCCAGGGCCGCCTGTGGGAGGAGGCGCTGGCCGAGGCCGGCGCGGTCCGCCCGCCCGGCGTCCGCCTGCCCCCCGAGCGCGACTTCCCGCGCACCGAGGAGGGCCTGGCCGCCCTCCTCGCCGGGGCGGGCCTGGTGGACGTCGAGGCGCGGACCGTCGCCTGGGAGCACCGGTGCCCGCCGGACACCCTGTGGCGCGGTGCCGCCGGCGGCGTGGGCGGGATCGGCGCCACGGTGCGCGCGCAGGGCCCGGACGTCCGGGCGCGGCTGCGTCGGGCCCACGACCGGCTGGTCGCGCCCCTGGTCGTCGACGGCGACCTGCGCCTGGCCACGCAGGCGGTGCTGGCGGTCGGCACCGCCTGAGAGGGACGGCTAGCAGTCCGAGGCGTGCGGGACGCCGTGCTCGGACTCCGGCAGCGAGGGTTCCTCGACCTCGGCCAGGTGCACGACGGCGTCGCCGCTGTTGACCAGCGGCGCCTCGGTGCGGCCGATGACGACGCCGTCCCGGTCGGCCCGCACGAGCCGGACCCGCTTGCCGAACGAGTCGAAGAGCCCGCCGAGCCGGTCGCCCTTCGTCACCCGGTCGCCCAGGTGCGCCTCGAGGTGCAGCATGCCGGTGCCGCGGGCGCGCACCCAGCCGCTGCGCCAGGACACGGCGGACGGCGCGGGCGGCTCCTCCTCGACGGGGTCGGTCATGCCGAGGGCGGCCAGCACCCGCCGGACACCCAGGACGCCGGCGTCCACGGCCCACCGGTCCATCCGCCAGGCCTCGCCCGCCTCGTAGAGCAGGACGGTGGCGCCCTGCTCGCGGGCGGCGTAGCGCAGGGAGCCGTCGCGCAGCCGCGCGTGCATCATCACCGGCGCGGCGAAGGCGCTGGCCAGCTCGCGGGTGCGCGGGTCCTCCAGGTCGGCCCGGATCTGGGGCAGGTTGGTGCGCCGGTCGGAGCCGGTGTGCAGGTCGATCCCGACCTCGCACTTGGCCACGACCTCGGTCATCATCAGGTGCGCGATCTGGGAGGCCAGCGAGCCGCGGGCCGCGCCGGGGAACGACCGGTTGAGGTCACGACGGTCGGGCAGGTAGCGGTCGCCGTTGGAGAAGCCGAGCACGTTGACGATCGGCACCGCGATGAGCGTGCCGCGCAGCTTCTTCGGGTCGAGGTCGGCCAGCACCTGGCGCACGACCTCGACCCCGACCGCCTCGTCGCCGTGGATCGCGGCGTCGATCCAGACGGTCGGGCCGTCCTCCTTGCCGTGGACCACGCGCACCGGCAGGTCGACGTCCGCGCCCGTGACGAGCCGGGTGATGGGCAGCGAGACGGACTGGGTCCGCCCGGCACGCACCCGCACCGGGCCGATCTCGAAGGAGGGACGCACGGGGGCATCCTTCCACCGCACGTCACCAGGCCCGTCGCCGACGCGCCTCGACGCCCCGCCGCCGGGGACCGGGGTTCAGCGCCCGCGGTTGCGCCGCCGCGTGGAGAGCGGTGGGCGCCCGCCGAGGTAGGACGACGCGGGGTCGACCACGTAGCCCTGCCGCAGCCCCTCACGCCCGATGAGCATCCGGAAGCCCATCTCGTCGCGGCGCGAGAGGGTCATCTCGGTGGTGATGGTGCGACCCATCAGCGTGACGTCCATGGGGACGACGAACCGCTCGTCGGCGTGGCCGGAGGAGGAGCGGACCTCGCGGACGTCGAGGACCGGGCGCTCGACGACGACGGCGTCCTCGTCGCTGCCCTGCCACGGGTGGACGCCGAAGCGCACCCAGCGCTCGCCGTCCTTCTCGATCTCCGTGAGGTCGAAGGCGTGGATGGCCGAGGACCGCGCGCCGGTGTCCAGCTTGGCCTTCAGCCAGGTCACGCCGCACCCTGGCAGGGCGACCCACTCGCGCCACCCGGCCACCGTGTAGGAAGGTGTCGACGGGGTCCCGGTGTCGGGCTCGGTCACGGTGCGCTCCTCTCTCGTGCGGAGGCGCCGGTCGCCCTCGGCGAGGGTCGGCACCTCGTTGCTCCCAGCAGTTCCTGCACGACCGTCACCCTGCCACCCTGCCACCCTGCCACCCTGCCACCCACCGGCCACACCCGATGCCGTCCATCGGGGCCATCCTTCGGGGGATCACGTTGAAGCTCGCCATCCTGTCCCGCGCACCGCGCTCGTACAGCACGCAGCGCCTGCGCACGGCCGCCGCCGACCGCGGCCACACGGTGAAGGTGCTCAACACGCTGCGCTTCGGCATCGACCTGGCGGGCGACGAGCCCGACCTCCAGTTCCGCGGCAAGCCGCTCTCCACCTACGACGCGATCCTCCCGCGCATCGGCAACTCCGTGACCTACTTCGGCACCGCGGTCGTCCGGCAGTTCGAGCAGATGGACGTCTACACGCCGAACACGTCCTGGGGCATCGCCAACAGCCGCGACAAGCTCCGGGCCACCCAGATCCTCTCGCGCCACCAGATCGGGATGCCGGCGACGACGTTCGTGCGCGACCGCGCCGACGTGATCCCCGCGATCGAGCGGGTGGGCGGCGCGCCCGTCGTCATCAAGCTCCTCGAGGGCACCCAGGGCATCGGCGTGATCCTGGCTCCCGAGCTCAAGGTCGCGGAGGCGATCATCGAGACGCTCCAGTCGACCCGCCAGAACGTGCTCATCCAGCGGTTCGTGAAGGAGTCGAAGGGACGCGACATCCGCGCCCTCGTCGTCGGCGACCGCGTCGTCGCGGCGATGCGGCGGGTGGCCCAGGGCGACGAATTCCGCTCCAACGTCCATCGCGGCGGGTCGGTCGAGATGGTCAGGCTCGACCCCGAGTTCGAGAAGGTCGCCGTGCGGGCGGCCCAGATCATGGGCCTGCGGGTGGCCGGTGTCGACATGCTCGAGGGCAACGACGGGCCGCTGGTGATGGAGGTGAACTCCTCCCCGGGCCTGGAGGGCATCGAGCGGGCGACCAACCTCGACGTGGCCGGCGCGATCATCGACTACATCGACAACCAGGTGGCGTTCCCCGAGATCGACGTGCGCCAGCGGCTCACGGTCTCCACCGGCTACGGCGTGGCGGAGATCCAGGTGGGCGAGGCGTCCGACATGGTGGGCCGCTCGCTGGGCGAGTCCGGCCTGCGCGAGCGCGACATCACCGCGCTGACGCTGCACAAGGGCACCCAGGTGATCCCGAACCCCAACGCGCACCACGTGCTCGAGGCCGGCGACCGACTGCTGTGCTTCGGCAAGCTCGAGGAGATGCGCTCGATGATCCCGCGCCGCAAGCGTCGCCAGAAGCTGAAGAAGCTGCCCGCCGAGCCGATCCACGAGCCGGCGGAGGCGCCGACGCACCCCTCGCAGGGCACGACCCCCGTGTACGGCGGGGACGCCGGGGGCAGCTGAGCCCCCTCAGCAGGACTCGTCAGCCGGACTCAGCTGGCGCGACGCAGCGGCTCGGCCGAGCGCACCGCCGGCCCGGCGGGCGGTGCCGGTCGTCGCACCGGAGCCGGCCGGCCGGCGGCCAGCAGGGACTCCACGCCCGAGAGCTGGGTGACCTCCAGCCCGACGACGTTCCCGGCCGAGGGGACGTCACGCCAGCGCAGCCGCTCCGCGGCGTCACCGGTGCGCAGTCGACCCTCGACGAGGACCTTCCAGCCCGAGACCGGGCCGGTCCAGGAGACCTCCAGGCGGGCGAGCTCGCCCGCCGCTCCGGCGCGGAGCAGGGCGGGCTCGATCGAGCGCACGGCCAGGAGGTCGGCGTCCACCACCGCGTAGCCGGCCACGCACGAGCCGGACCGGTCCAGGACCAGGCGGGCGTAGGCGTGCTGCTCGAGCAGGTCCCAGCACTGGGGGGTGGTGAAGGGGTGAGGTGAGGTGGTCATGGGGCCCTCCGGGGAAGTGAGGGGGTGTGGGGGGAGTGCCGGACCGGCTCCGCTGAGTGGGGGAGGCGCCGGACGGGCGGTGGTGCGGGTACCAGGCTAGGTATGCGGTGCGCTGCTCGGACAGAGCTCGGGACGTTCGGGCCGGGCCCTCAGTCCTCCGGGCGCCGGGACCAAGGTCCCGGAGTCGCGCGATCCACGCAGGTGAGGGAAACGTAAACGTGTGTGCTGACAACAGAGCCGCCGTGCAGAGTTCGTGAAGATCTCGTCAGCCGTGGTCTGGTCCGGGCTGCCCCGTGGGCTGGGGTGCGGTCGACCGCGTCTGGCCCGTTCGGGTCAGGCCGGGTGACCCTGACGGGCTCGCCCGGGTGGTGGCACGGCCCCGGTCCGGACACTCCCGGACAGCGGTCGGACGGAACCAACCGGGTGAGGGACGGACCCGAGCGGGCTCAGACCGCCGCGTCGAGCGCGAGGCGCCCCTGGGCCAACGACTCGCAGCCGCCCATCGTGCTCACCTCGAGGACGACGACGTGGCCGCGGTCGGGCACGTCGCCGAGGAAGGCGTCGCGCACCGGGCACGCCTGACGCAGCGTGCCGCCGAGCAGGACGGTCCAGGCCGAGTGGCGCCCGGCGCCACCCAGCTCCAGCACGGCCTCGTCGCCGCGGCGCGCGCCCAGCTCGAGCAGCGGGCTCGGCGAGCGCAGGGCCACCATCCCGGGGCCGACGGCGGCGTAGCCGACGGTGACGCCGGGGCGGCCGGCCACCTCGACGCGGGCGTGGTCGTGCTCGAGGAGCAGCGCCCAGCACTGCTCGTCGTCCAGCCGGTGGCAGGCGCGGTGGGTGGCGTCCTCGGCTCGGCGGAGCGCGTCGGACGGGTCGGGGCAGCTGTGGTCTCGCACGGTCATGCGGGCCTCCAGGGGTGAGGCGGGGAAGTGGCCCGGGGGAAGGCCGGTCCGGTCGGGGTTCCGGGTCGCTCGACGGTAGCCCGGGTCAGGAAGCCCCGACCGGGCCGTTGGTCCCATGGGAGGGGGTCCAGCGAGGGCTGGGACAGATCTGGCGGGCCAGGCGGAAATGTGACTGTCGCCCCGCATTCGGGCGGGCGGTCGGGCAGGTCTCAACCGGGCACCCGGGCATCAGCCCGAGCGTGGCTCGGCCACGCGCCGCCTGAGTGGCCCGGAGGGCGGGGTTCAACCGGGCAGGGCCCGGGCACGCTGGACGGCGGGTCCGGGCGCAGCGGCGTCAGGCTGCGGTGTCAGGCTGCGGCGTCAGGCCGTCGCGGCCCGCGCCTTCATGATGAGCACCTCGCGACCGGTGACGACCTCGGGGGTGATCTCGATGACGTCCCACTTGGGGGTCGGAACCCACGGGATCGTGTCGAGCGCGGCGTACTTGCCGGACTCGCTCTCCGGCACGATGTGGGCCTTCCCGCGCACGAGCACGGACCAGCCCGTCTCCTCGGCGAACCCGTCGATCTCCAGGGCCACCTCGTACTCGAGGGCGGCCGAGAGCAGCTTGTTGCCGGCGTCGGTCCGGATGGCGGGCTTGCCGTCGACGACCAGGTAGTTCACGGGGACGACGTGCACCTCGTCGACGAGGCGGTAGCCGAGACGTCCGACCTCGTGCGAGGCGAGCTTGGCCCAGCACTCCTCGGGGCTCAGCGTGGACACGGGCTGGTCGATCGAGACGCTCATGGCGGACTCCGGGTGCTCGGTGGGAAACGTCAGTGGTTCGTACCAGCGACGCTAGGCCGAGCAGCCGGTGGTGTCAGGGGGCACGGGTCCCGGTCGGGGCGGGACCTCCGCCCGTCGGCGCCCGTCGCTGCCGTTCGCAGCACCCTTACTGGGTGTGTCCCTATTCGCCCTGAGCTAGGACACCGTTGCCTTCGCCGGCGGGGGCGCTGGGGTGGGCCTCGGGGTTGGCTACTGGCTGGATCGCCAGCGTCGCGCGGCAGCCGTCGTGCGGCGTGCGTCGGACCACGCGACCATCGCCGTACGCAGACGCGGCGACCGCACAGCGCTGCCGCCGCGACGAGCGTGGAGATCGTCGCGAAGCCAACCGGGTGCGTGTGCAGCGTCGATGGCCGAGGTTTTCGTGATGAGGGCGCCGGTGGCGAGCGCGTGGCGCGCGCGGGCCATAGAGGTGAGTCCCAGATCGGCGATGGAAGGGTTGAGCCACCACCATGGGTGACGCACGGCTTTCGTCCAATAGCCGGCGAGCTCTGCGTGAGCGGCGCGTCGAACGTCATCGTCGCTCACTTTTTCCAGCACGGCATCGGGCGGACGGCCGAAGACTGCGAAGCCGTGCCTGACGAGCTCTGCCCGCGAGATTCCGGAGAATGGGCGGTCGACCAGATGTCCGTGAGTCCAGGTCGGATGGCGAGAAGCCACGTCGAGCAAGGCTGAGTTTGCGACGTAGGCACAACCGAGGTTGGCCCCTGCCGCGGTCGTAGCATCCAGTGAGCGATGGATTGCTGTGATAGTCGAACGCGCTTCGGCGTCAAGTGGTCCGTCGGTGAGCCCCACGAGGTCGATGTCGCTTACGTCTGGCCGGTAGTCACCGGTTGCGAGCGAGCCACCGACGAGAAGGTCCGTCACCCAGCCGAGAGCGATCAGCTTGGCGGAGAGTTCGTCGACCGCTGCTGGCATGTCCACGTGCTCATCTTGTCGTGTCAGCCGGGCGACCGGTTGGGCGTGCGGGATCGAGGCTTGTCACTTACGCCGCGACTGCGGGTCGGCGGCGGCGCGCCTGCTCGCGCGAGAGATGGCGAAGCGTGGTTGCGATGCAGGCGACTTGAAGCCACCCGGTCGCTGAGGCGGTGGTGTTCTCGAACGACTTCGCCAACCGGCGGGAACGCCCCAGGCGGCCGTGGGCGACCTCGACGCGCCAGGCGTGTCGGATGGGTCGGAAGACCGGCTGCTTGTCGTCCCACCCGACACGGCGGACCTCGACGTCGTGGTCCCGGCCGAGGTCCCTGGCGGCGGCCGCGGTGACTCCGCGGTCCACCAAGACGAGCTCGAGTCGGCCGGCGACACCCTGCTGATTCAGGTGCTCCAACATCAGGTCGCTGGCCCGGTTCTCGTGGGTCGAGGCGGGAACGACCACCGCGGCCACCGGAAGGCCCGTCACGTCAACGGCCACGACACGCTTGGCGCCCTTGGTGCGCCCGTAGGGGCCGCCTCGGTCGTGGAACGTGAACCCGCCGTTCGATGCTCCACGTGCGAGGTGGGTGTCGATGACGACCATCGAGGGCGTCTCTTCTGCCCTTCCGTCCTGTCGCCGCGCGGCTGCGTGCAGCACCGTCAGGGCCTGCGCCCACGTGCCGTTGCGTGACCAGCGGCGGAACTGCGACCAGACCCGCGTCCACGGTCCGAACGACTCCGGGAGGTAGCGCCACTGGCAGCCGGTCTGGGCGATGTACAGCATCGCTTCCACGACGCTGCGGAGGTCATCGGCGTGCCTGCGGCCTCGCTTGCCCGGCGCGTTGAACACCGGCTCCAGCAGGTTCCACTGCTCATCGGTCAGATCGCTTGGGTACGGCATGCCCCGCACGGTGATCACGCCCCTCGCCCAGGCAATAGGGACACACCCAGTGAGGCGCCGGTCAGCGCAGCCGACCGACGTAGGCGGCGGCCCGCCGCACGTCCGTCAGCCGCGCCTCCCACGTCAGCGCGACCGCTCCCAGCACCAGGCCGGCGAGCACGAACGGGACCCACCGCGGCCCCGCCGTGAGCCACGGCGTGGCCTCCCGGACGAGCAGGGCGAGCCCGCCCAGCGCCCCGGCCAGCAGCGGCTGCGAGAGCCGCAGCCGCACCCCGAGCAGGACCGCGACGAGGCAGCCGGCGCCGAGCAGGGCGGCCCGCAGGGTCAGCGGCTCGTCGAGCACCAGCCAGAGGCTGGGGAGGAGGGCGAGCCACAGCCCGGCCGCCAGCGCCCGGGAGGACGGAAGCGCCGGGTCGCGGCGCATCAGCCACCACCCGTGCAGCAGGAGGCCCGTGGCGAGCGGGAGCGTGTAGGCCTCGGGCGTGCTCACGCCCGCCCGGTGCAGCAGGAGCCACGACCCGGCCGTGACGAGGGCGGAGGCCACCCAGCCCGCCCAGCGCCGCGAGGCGTGGGCCGCCGCGTGGGCAGCCACCAGCACTCCGCCGCCGAGCAGCTCGAGCGCGGCCACCAGGGCGGGCTCGCGGGCGACGCTCACGCTCATCAGACCCGCGACGAGGCAGGAGGACGCCACGACGGCCTCGAGGCCGGGGACGGGTCGACGCCACCGGGCGGCGCACGCCACCACCGTCAGCGCCGCCGCGACCAGCATCACCGGACCCGCCAGGAGCAGACCGGGGGCGGTGGTCGTCGCCGCGGAGAGCGCGGCGGCGCCGGAGATCCCGGGGACGGTCACGAGCAGCGGCACGGCGAGGGCGCCCGCGGCCCAGGCGCCGCCCAGCGCGGCGTCGGCCGCGGGATCGGGGGCCGTGCTCGAACCTGCGCCCGCACCCGTGCCCGTGCCGTCGGCCGCGGCCAGGGCCCTGGGCCGCACCCACCTGACGGCGGCCAGGGTGCCGCCCAGGGTCGCGAGCGTGAGGAGGGCGAGGGGTCGGTCAGCGAGGGAGCCGAGGAGCGCGAGCGGCACGAGGACGAGCACGGAGACCAGGACGGCGGGCCGCAGCCGCCCGAGGACGAGCCGGGCCAGGGCCACCGCGGCGGCGATCGTCACGACGGCGACCGCGGCGCCTCGCGGCAGCCCTGCCCCCGCGAGGCCCGCGGCCCCCAGGAGCAGGGCGGCCCGGGCCAGCCAGTGGCGGACCCAGCGCAGGGTCGCCTCGTGGACGGTCGTCGGCCCCCCGAGGCGCCGCAGCCAGGGGAGCGCGGCGAGCGTGGCGGTGACGAGCACGCACGGCACCGTGGCGAGACGGTCGGGGCTCGCCCCGCCACCGACGACGTCGCCGACCGGGGTGACCAGCCAGGGGACGGCCACCAGGTCCACCGCCGCGGTGAGGAGGAGACCGGCGGGCACCAGCGACGCCAGCGCGACGGCGCCCCCGGCGGCCAGCCTCGACCGGTGCTCCGCCTCCGTCACCTCCGGGCCGGTGGGCCCGGGGCGCGGGACCAGCGGGACGACGGCCAGCCCGGCGCCACCGACCACGGCCGCGACGACGGCGGCCCCGAGCGCGCCGACGAGCGCGTCGGCGCGTCCGTCCAGCGCGACCCCGGCGGCCGTCGCGGCCAGGACCACCAACGCGGCGGTGACGCCGGTGAGCCAGCGGTCGGCGCGACGGACCAGACTGGTGCCCACCACCAGGACAAGCGCGACCAGCGCCACGACGAGGGCCGCCCATGGGCCACCCCCGTCGGGACCGTGGGCGGCCGCGCCGAGGCGGGCGTGGCCGGTGCTCTCGGTGGCCCCGATGGCGACCCCGGCCAGCGTGGTGAGCAGGACCACGCGACGCAGCTCCTCGCGGCCTCCCGCCGCACCCGACGCGATGGGCGCGCCCGCCGCCTCGGGCGTGGGTCGTCGGAGCAGCACGAGCGCCACGGCGGCACCGGCCCCGGCGAGGGCCACGCAGGAGTCCACCGCGGAGGGCAGCGAGAGCAGCACCGCCAGGGCGGCCGCCACGAGACCTGGGAGCCAGGAGCGCAGGCTCAGGGCGACGCCCGCGACCGTCCACCCGACGACCACCACGAGCAGGCCCGCGCCCGAGAGCAGGAGCCAGGCGCTCGTCGTCACGGCCAGCACGCAGGCGCCCGCCCGCAGGGACGCTCCACGCGTGCCGCGGCCGACCTGCGTGGTGAGGGTGGCCAGGGCGCCCACCAGCAGCACCGGCGCCACCAGGAGCAGGACGGCGAGCAGGGCGACCGTCACGCCGTCGGGGTGCGGGTCCAGCCCCAGACCCGTCGAGTACAGGGTGCCGGGATCGAGCCCGACCAGCGCGGGGTGGCTCCACATCGCGCCGAGCGCGGCGAGCCCGCCGACGGCGACGACCACGTGGACGACGACCGGGACGGCGGAGACCACGACCCACGGGGCGGTGGCCAGCCGTGCGCCGGCACGCCAGGGCCCCTCGGGGAGCGCAGGCGGGCGCGACGGGCGGGAGCGGTCCCCGAGGGCCAGCGCTGCCAGCGCGAGGGCCGTCAGCGCGGCGAGTCCCGCGGTCACCTCCACGTGCCGGGCCAGGGCGGGGCCCGCGAGCGCGAGCGGCACCAGCGTCAGCGCGCCCGCGGCGGCGGCGACCCGCCAGGCCGTGCCCAGGCGCCGACGCAGCGGTTGCAGCCCGGCCCGCGCCGGGGTGGCGGCGAGCGCGCCCAGCGCCGCGGCCACGAGGACGAGTCGGGGTCCCTGCCCCAGCACCCAGGCCCCGGCCGTGGCGTCGCCCAGCGTGACCAGCGCCTCCGCGAGCACGGCGAGGGCAGAGGCCACGGCGCCGCCGCCCAGGCAGGCCGCGGCGGGGCGGAGGCTGACCCGGGCACCGGCGTGCGCGCCCACCCCGAGACCCAGCGCGCCGCCGGCGACCACGAACCCCCCGCCGTGCGGGGCGGAGCCGGACCACGCCCACAGGGCGAGCACCGCCCCCACGCCCAGCGCGAGCTGCGGGGTCACGAGGACCGGCAGCGGCGGTCGGCGGGAGGCGGGGGTGGACGGTCGCGGTTCGCCCTTCACCCGGCGGCCGAGGACCAGGAGCAGGACGCCGGCGAGGGAGACCGTGGTCGTCACCGTGGCGGCGAGGGCGGACCCGCCCGGCGGCGGCCCGAACCAGCCCGCGGTCGCTGCGCCGTAGGCGTCCAGCCCGGCGAGCCCGGCGGCCACCAGGGCGGTCGACTCCGCGGCACCGCGCAGCCTGACCCGGACGGCGGCCAGGGACCCGGCGCCGGCCAGGAGGGTGACGGTGAGCAGCACCAGGGTCTGGAGCCCCACGCCGAGGCGGGTCCAGGTCACCGCCATGAAGATCGCGGCACCGAGCAGCAGGCTGAGGACCGCGAGGGTGAACAGCAGCCGCGGCACGGTCACCCCGGCGAGGCCGCGTCGAGCGGGTCGGGTGGGTCGGGCCGGTCCGGTCGCCGCTCCGGTCGGGGCGGTGGGTGCGGCCGGGTCCGGGCTGCTGACGTGCGCGGGCAGCCGGACGACGGGCGGGGCGGCCGTCCCTGCCCGGGCGGGGGCCTCGGTGGCGGCGGACGGCGTGGACTCCGCCCGACGCCGCCGCTCGGCGCGGAGCCGGTCGAGGGCCTGGTCCGCGGCGTGCAGCGCGGACAGCACGGCCTGGGCGTCGGCGGTGTCGAGGGGGAGCCTGCACACCGGGCAGGTCCGGACGGGCGTGGACAGCGCCGCGCCGCAGTCGGGGCAGTGGACGGGGTCGGCGTACCGCCGTCCTCCGGGATCGTGCGGCTGGCCAGTGGGGTGCGTCGCGGTCACGTCGGCCTCCCGGGTCCCCGGGGGACACGTTGCTCCCCCTGTGCTGACCGTGGCCCGCGGTGAGCCAGGACACAAGTGCCGAACGACGCGGCCCGCGCCCGTGTCGTGGTCCTGCCGCGCGGTCCTGCTCGGTGTGCCCCTCGGTGCGCCTGCCCAGTGTGCCCGCTCAGCGGGACGTCGTCCGGCGGTACTGCGCGACCGACAGCGGGACGAACATCACCAGCAGCAGGACGACCCAGAGCAGCGTGTAGCCCACGGGGTGCTGCATCGGCCAGGCGTCCGGGGGCGGGGCGGTGGTGTTGCCGAAGAGCTCGCGCACCGCCTGCGTCAGCGCAGAGACCGGGTTCCACAGCACCAGGACGCGCAGCACCCCGCTGAAGGACTCCAGGGGGACGAACGCGTTGGAGACGAAGGTCAGCGGCATGAGCACGATGAAGCTCGCGTTGTTGATGACCTCCGGGCCCGGCACGATCAGCCCGATCAGCGCCATCATCCAGCTCATGGCGTAGGAGAACAGGAGCAGCAGGGCGAACCCGGCGAGGGCGTCGAGCAGCCCGTCGCGCACCCGCCAGCCGACGGCCAGGCCGGTGAGCGCCATGATGACGAGGCTCAGCAGGTTGTAGACGACGTCGGACGTCGTCCGCCCGACCAGCACGGCCGCGGGCGACATCGGCAGCGAGCGGAACCGGTCGATGATGCCCTTCTGCATGTCCTCGGCCAGCCCGGCGCCGGTGAACGTCGCCCCGAACACGACCGTCTGGGCGAAGATCCCGCCGATCAGGAACTCCCGGTAGCTGGAGCCGTCCCCCGGGTCGATGGCCCCGCCGAAGACGAACGCGAAGAGCAGCACGAACATGATCGGGCTGACCAGCACGAAGATCAGCACCTCGGGGACGCGCTTGATCTTGATCAGGTTGCGCTGGGCCACGACCCAGCCGTCCTCCAGCGCCCCCAGCGGACCGCGGCCGGTGCGGGCGAGCGACGGGCGGGCCGGGGAGGCGCCCGGGCGGGCGGTGCCGGTCGGGGTGCTCATGCGGAGGTCTCCTCGCGGTCGGTGCTGCTGCCGGTGCTGGGGTCGGTGCTGCTGTCGTCCGGTGCGCCGGGCTCGGTGCTGCTGGTGTGGCCGGTGAGGGACAGGAACACGTCGTCCAGGGTGGGCCGCCGCAGCCCCACGTCCAGGACCTCGATCCCCTCCCCGGTCAGCCCCGTCAGCAGGTGCTGGAGCGCGGCGACGCCGGCGCCCGGGGCGCCCGGCACCGCCGCGGTGAGCCGGCGGCCGCCGTCCTCGACGGCGACCTCGCCCAGCGCCACGGCGCCCAGGACGCGGCGGACGTCGTCCGCGCGGGCCGGGTCCACGAGGACCACCTCGACCCGCTCGCCGCCGGTCCGGGCCTTGAGCTCGTCGGCCGTGCCCCGGGCGATCGCCCGGCCCCGGTCGATCACCACGATGTCGTCTGCCAGCCGGTCGGCCTCCTCCAGGTACTGCGTGGTGAGGAGCAGCGTGGCCCCCGACGACACCAGCTCCCGGATGACGTCCCACATCTGCAGGCGGCTGCGCGGGTCGAGCCCGGTGGTCGGCTCGTCCAGCACCAGCACGGGGGGCTCCGCCACGAGGGCGCCCGCGAGGTCCAGCCGTCGGCGCATGCCGCCGGAGTACGTCTTGGACGGGCGGTCGCCCGCGTCGTCCAGGCCGAACCGCTCCAGGAGCTCCCGCGCCCGCTCGCGCGAGCGCCGACGGCCCAGCCCGTAGAGCCGCCCGACCATCACCAGGTTCTCGAACCCGGTGAGGTGCTCGTCGACCGCCGCGTACTGCCCCGACAACCCGATCCGCGCCCGGACCCCGTCGGGGTCGGCGAGCACGTCGACGCCCGCGATCGTCGCGGAGCCGGCGTCGGGCCGCAGCAGCGTGGTCAGGCAGCGCACCGACGTGGTCTTGCCCGCGCCGTTGGGCCCGAGGAGCGCCAGGACGGTGCCCTCCGGCACGTCGAGGTCGAGGCCCGAGAGCGCCTCGACGTCCTTGAAGCGCTTGGTGAGTCCTCGGGCGGAGATCATCGCTGGTGCCGGCATGCCGTCCTCGTGGGGTCGGGGGTGATGGGTGCTCTGACCGGACGACGCGCCGGAACTCATCGGTGACCTGCGGCAGTTCCTCCCCGGCTGTCGGCGGTGCGCCAGCAACCTGCCCGCGCTCACCACCGGTTGCTCAGCCACCGCCATTCCGCAGATCTGCCAGGGGCGGTGCGCCAGCAACCTTCCTGCACTGTGACGACGTTGCTCAGCCACCGCTGTCCCGCGGCTGGCCGACGAGCGGTGCGCCAGCAACCTTCCGGCACCGTGACGACGTTGCTCAGCCACCGCCATTCCGCAGATCTGCCAGGGGCGGTGCGCCAGCAACCTTCCGGCACCGTGACGACGTTGCTCAGGCACCGCTGTCCGCGGCTGGCCGACGAGCGGTGCGCCAGCAACCTGCCCGCGCTCACCACCGGTTGCTCAGCCACCGCCATTCCGCAGATCTGCCAGGGGCGGTGCGCCAGCAACCTTCC
Source organism: Nocardioides sp. GY 10127 (assembly GCF_004919085.1). Classification (GTDB taxonomy): domain Bacteria; phylum Actinomycetota; class Actinomycetes; order Propionibacteriales; family Nocardioidaceae; genus Nocardioides. The sequence goes on from NZ_STGL01000005.1 coordinate 425,398, forward strand.
GGCACCGTGACGACGTTGCTCAGCCACCGCTGTCCCCCCAGAACAGCCAGGAGCGGTGCACCAGCAACCCATCCGCACTCAGAACAGGTTGCTCGGACACCGCCCACCAGCCGGCACCACCGGCTCCGGAAGGAGCGGCCCCTACGCCTGCACCTCGACCCGCGGCGTCAGGCGATGCCGCGCTCCGCCTGCTCCTCGTCCACGCGGCGCTTCACGCGGCCCATCCCGGGCACCTTGGTGAGCAGCTCGTTGAGCTCGCGGGCGACGCCGAGGAGGTCGTGGACGTCGGGGGCGACCGTGCCGAGGGTGGTGAGGACGGGCATCACCTCGGTCTCCATCGACTCGGCGACCTCCGGCAGCTGGTCGATGAGCCTGACCAGCGCGGCGACCTCCTCGGGGGAGGTCGTGTCGGCGAGCTCGCGGGCGAGGGGGAGCAGCCGGTCCAGGACGGGGGTCAGCTCGGTGAGCCGCGGCTCGAGGACGTCCACGAGCGCCTCGATGCGCGCGACCTGGCCGGCGGCGCCCACGAGCAGGTCCGCCCCGCCCTGCCGGGTGACCTCGATCCGCGCGATGAGCTCCTCGGCGGCCAGCCGGGTGCCCTCGATGCGGTCCAGGAGCGACTCGACGCCCGGGAGCAGCGCGAAGGCCCGCGGCAGGAGGTCGAGCAGCTGGTTCACGGGGTCGAGCGGGTTCGGCAGGCGCACCCCTCGACGCTGCCAGCGGCGGGGCGTCACCGCCTCACCCGCGGGCGTGCCCGCGCGTCACACCGCCCCCCACGTCCGCCCGTCGCCCCACCCGGCCGGTCGCACCTGCGGGCTAGCGTCGATGCCATGACCCCCGCCGACCTGCTGACCGACGCCTTCTCCCGCACCCTCGAGTCCGTGACGGGCGCGGTGGAGGGCCTCACCGACGAGGACCTGGCGTGGCAGCCCGCGCCGGGCACGAACTCGATCGCCTGGCTCGTGTGGCACCTGACGCGGGTGCAGGACGACCACGTGGCGGACGTCGCGGGCACGCCCCAGGTCTGGGAGGCCCAGGGCTTCGCCGACCGGATGCTCCCCGCCTTCGCCCCGGGCGTCGGCCGCGGCGACACCGGGTACGGCCACACGCCCGAGCAGGTGGCCGCCGTCCGTGCCTCGGCAGACGACCTGCTCGCCTACCTGGCCGCCGTCACCGACGCCACCGCGACCTTCCTGGCCACGGTCGAGCCCGCCGACCTCGACGCGGTCGTCGACACGCGGTGGGACCCGCCGGTCACCCTCGGCGTCCGCCTGGTCAGCGTCGTCGACGACGACGCCCAGCACGCGGGCCAGGCGGGCTACCTGCGCGGCCTGCTCGAGCGCCGGTAGCCCGGCGCCACACGGGCACCACGCGGGCACCACGCGGGCGCCGGGCAGGAGCCGATCAGGCCGTGACGCCGTGCCCGCGCACCACGCGGTAGCGCACGAAGGACGGCACGATCAGCGCGGCCGCCACGATGCCGAGCACGACGAGGACGCCGCCGCCGGCCGCGGCCGCAGCCGCACCGACGGACGCGGCGGCCGCCCCGTGGATCGTGTCCGCGATCCGGGGCCCACCGGCCACGACGACGATGAACACGCCCTGGAGCCGGCCGCGCACGGAGTCCTCGGCCGCGCTCTGCAGCATCGACGTCCGGAAGGCGGCCGAGGCCATGTCCGCGGCGCCGCCGACGACGAGGAGCACGAGCGCGACCCCGAGCGCGACCGTCGAGCCCGCCCCGGCGGCGGCCATGACGGCGACGCCGAAGCCCAGCATCGACACGCCCCACACCACGATGCAGACGAGGACGGCGAGGCCCTGCCGGCTGATCCGCGAGACCCAGCCGGAGAACACGCCGCCGATCACCGCGCCGGCCGGGATGGCGGCGTAGAGCAGGGCGAACACGATGCCGCCCTCCTCCGGGCCGCCGAAGTCGACGTGCGCGATCTCCGGGAACAGGGCCCGCGGCATGCCGAAGACCATCGCGATGAGGTCGGCCACGAAGGACATGAGCAGCACCGGCTGCGTGCGCAGGTAGGCGAAGCCGTCGATCACGGCCCGCAGGCCGGGGGTCTGGGTGGCCGCACCCTCGACCGCGAGCGAGGGCAGGCCGATGACGGCCCACAGCGTCGCGAACAGCGACAGGGTGTCGAACGTGTAGAGCCAGGCGTAGCCGGTGAAGGGGATGAGGACGCCGGCCACCAGCGGGCCCGCGATGGCCCCCGCCTGCATGACGGTCATGTTGAGCGAGTTGGCCGCCGGCAGCTGCTCGGGCGGGAGCAGCTTGGGGAGCACCGCGCTGCGGGTCGGCTGGTTGACCGCGAAGAACGCCTGCTGGACGGCGAACAGCACCAGCAGCAGCCACACGTTCCCGAGCCCGAGGAACGCCTGGACGGCGAACAGGCCGCTGGTCACGACGAGCCCGACGGTGGTCACCTGGAGGATGCGGCGCCGGTCGAACACGTCGGCCAGCGCGCCGCCGTAGAGGCCGAACACCACCAGCGGGACGAGCCCGAAGACGCCGGTGAGGCCCACGTAGGCCGAGGACCCGGTGTCCGCGTAGATCTGGGCGGGCACGGCGACGATGGTCAGCTGCGCCCCGATGACGGTCACGATGTTGGCCGACCAGAGGCGGCGGAAGTGCGGCTCCGCGAGCGGACGGGTGTCGGCCAGGACGGCCCGGAGGCGGGGACTCACGGGCGACCACTGTGCCACCGAGACCGGGTGCGCCCCGCATCCGTCCAGGGGGAGGACGTGCCCCCGCCGCGGCGACGCGGGACCCCGCGCCGGCGTCACGGCCCCGTCACGAACCGGCCGCAGCCCGCCGAGGTGTCTGGGAAGGCCGCCCCGGACGGTCTACGGTGAGCCCGCCCGTCCACGAGAAGACCCCCGGCGCCCCGGGTGTCGCGAGCGCAAGGAGACCGCCGTGGCCCCACGCCCGCCCGGACGGTCCGTGGTGGAGGAGATGCCGCGTGGACCGGTCGCGCCGGTCGTCCCGACCGGTGGCCTGGGGGTGCGCTGCTCGGGCGTCGTCCACCTCTACCGCACCTTCGAGGGCCACGACGTGGTCGCGCTCTCCGGGGTCGACCTGGTGATCCGCCCCGGTGAGCGGGTCGCGTTCCTCGGCCCCTCCGGATCGGGGAAGTCCACGCTGCTCACCCTGCTCGGCGGCATCCAGAAGCCCAGCGCGGGCCGGATCTTCCTGGGCGACCACGAGATCTCCCGGATGCCCGAGCCGGAGCTGGCGGCGCTGCGCTCCCGCCGCGTCAGCACGATGCTCCAGGGCGCCACCCGCAACCTGCTGCCCTACGCCACCGCCCGCCAGAACGTCGCGTTCGCCCGGCTCGCGCTCACGAGGGCCGAGCGGCGCGAGGCGGTGCCGGAGCGCGACCTGCTCGCGCGCGTGGGTCTGGACGGCGTGGCCGACCAGGTCGTCACGACCCTCTCCGGCGGCCAGCGCCAGCGCCTCGCCCTCGCCTGTGCGGTGGCCTGCGGGCCCCAGCTGCTGCTCGCCGACGAGCCGACCAGCCAGCTCTCGCACGCCGACCGGGACGCCGTCGTCGCCCTCCTGCACGACCTCGGCGACGAGCTCGGGACCACCGTCGTGGTGGTCACCCACGCCCCCGAGGTCGCCGAGACCTTCCCCCGCACGGTCACCATGAAGGGCGGCCGAGTGGGCTCCGAGGGCCACGCCGGCGCCGAGTACGTGGTGGTCGGGGCCGAGGGCGTCGTCCACCTCCCCACGCACCTGGCCGAGGAGTGGCCGGCCGGGACGCTGGTGCGGATCGAGCCCGAGGACGTCGACCGGCTCGTCGTGTCGCGGGGTGCGGCCCGGCCCGCGGGTGACCCGGCCGCGGGTGACCCGGCCGCGCTAGGCGTCGCGGCGGCCGAGCCGGACGGGGTGGACCGGTGACGGCCGACCTGGTGCTCACCGACGTCACCCACGAGGCCGGCGGCCGGACGCTGCTCGCCGACGTGGCCGTGACCTTCCCCGCCGGCTCGATGACCGCGCTGTCGGGGCCGAGCGGGTCGGGGAAGACCACGCTCCTGTCCATCGCCGGCGGGCTGGTGCGTCCCACCGTCGGCGCGGCCGCGCACGGGGAGGAGCCCACCTGGACCGGCTCGGGCGACCCGCGCCCCGACGTGGCCTTCGTGCTCCAGGTCTACGGGCTGGTGCCGGTGCTCTCCGCTGCGGAGAACGTCTCCGTGGCCCTGCGCGCCCGCGGCCTCGCGCCCGCCGAGGCGGACGAACGGGCGCTGGCCGCCCTCGGCCGCTTCGGCATCGCCGACCTCGGCGCGCGCCAGGTCGAGGAGCTCTCCGGCGGCCAGATGCAGCGCGTCGCGCTCGCCCGCGGCCTCGCCGTCGGCGCCGCCGTGCTGCTCGCCGACGAGCCGACCAGCGAGCTGGACGAGACCAACCGCGCCCACGTCCTCGCCGAGCTGCGGGCCGAGGCCGACCGCGGCGCCGTCGTGGTCGTCGCCACGCACGACCCCGCCGTCGTCGCCGCCTGCGACCACCACGTCTCCCTCGACGACGGGCGCGTGGTGCTCGACGAGCGGGGCGGGTCTCGAGGCTCGGCCGTGGACGGCCTCGCACCTCGACCACCGGAGGCGCCGGAGGCACCTCGACCGGCGGTGGCGGCCCGACCTGCGGAGGCACCTCGACCGGCGGAGGCGGCCGTGGACGGGTCTCGAGGCTCGGCCGTGGACGGCCTCGCACCTCGACCACCGGAGGCACCTCGACCACCGGAGGCACCTCGACCACCGGAGCCGGTGGCACCGGACCCGCGGGCGGACGACGGGGAGGACCCGCACGCGGCGTTCCGCCGACCCCCGGGCGCCCCGTGACCCGGACCCTGCGCGGCGCGTGGTCGCGCCGCTCCACGCTCCTGCCCCTGCTCGCGCTCACCGTGGTCGTCGTGGCCGGCGTGGTCGCCGTCCTGGGGCTGGCGGGTGCCGCGGGGACGTCCCGCGCGCTGGCCCTGCCGCTCCTCGTGCTGGGCGCGGTCGCGCTGCCCACGACCGGCGCCGAGCTCGCGCGCGCCCGCCGCGGCGAGATCGCCCTGGCCCGCCTGCGCGGCCTCGAGGGGGCGCCGCTGCTCGTGCTCCTGGCGGCCGAGCCCCTGCTCGTCCTGGCGCTCGGCGGTCTGGTGGGCGCGGGGGCCGGCCTCGGCGTCGCGGCCGCCGCGACCCGGGCCTGGGTGGGCCTCCCCGCCACCGCCGTCGCCTCCTCCGGCGTGCTCGCCGGGTCCCTGGTGGCGGCGGTCGGGGTCCTGCTGGCCGGCCTCGTCGCGGTGGCCGTGGGCATGGTCGCCGCCCTCCGGGAGCCGCTGACCGACCAGGTCGGGGGTCGGCCCCGTCGCCGCGCCGCGGGCCTGGCGGCGCTGTTCGGGCAGGTGCTCGTCGTCGTCGCGGCCGTCGTGGCCTGCTACCGGGCGAGCCTGCTGGACACCGCGGACCCCGGCGCCGACGTCCACCCCGACCTGCTCGTCCTCGCCGGTTCGGCCCTGGTCGGGCTGGCCGTGGGCGGCCTGGCGCTGGCGCTGGGTCGGCTGTCGGCGTCCCTGCTGGTGCGCCGCGGCACGGCGGACCTCGCCTCCTTCGTGGCCGTCCGGCGCGTGGCGCGCACGGCGGACGCGGCGGCGGCCGTGCGCGTGCTGATCGCCGCCGCCGTGGTCGCCGGGCTGGCGCTCACCGCGGCCGACGAGGTGGACGCCTGGGCCGACGACACCTCCCGGCTCGAGGCCGGCGGGCCGGTGAGCATCGCGCCCACCGACCCCAGCGCCACCGACCTCACCGCCGCCGGGCTCCTCTCCCTCACCCAGCGCCTCGACGACTCCGGGCGGTACCTGATGGCGGCGGTCGTCGTCCCGGGCGCCGGCTCGGCGCTCGAGCGGCGGGTCTACTGGGACGCCTCCCGGGCCCAGGCCGTGCTCGGCGACTTCTACGCGAGCACCCCCGCGGCCGGGGTCGAGGCCGCCTCGGGCAGCGGGCTGCCGATGCTGTCGCCCGCCTCGGTCTTCGCGGGCGTCTCCGACACCGCGGCCGTGGCCTCCGGCACCTTCCTCAACGTCACCGTGGGCGGGGTCGGCGCGCGCAGCCGCGGCCGCCTCCTGCCCTCGGTGCGGGTGACGCTGCGCTCGGGCACCGGGCGACGGGTGGTCCGCACGTTCGACCTGACCGACCCGAGCCGGACGGGCCGCGCGCTCACCGGGACGGCGATGGTGCCGTGCGGCCCCGGCTGCAGCCTGGAGCAGGTGGTGCTCGCGAACCGGTCCGGGGCCGCGCACCTCCCGTGGCTGCTGCGCTCGGTCGGCCTCGGCGGTATCGAGCTCCTGGACCAGCCGTTCGGCGCGGCCGCCACGAGCGTCGACTTCGAGCGGGGCGGCATCCTGCGCCGCCCGGGCCACACGGGGGACGAGGCGGCGGACGGCACCGTCCCCGCGACGCCGGTCGTCACGGCGGACGGGCTCCTGGTGCCGGCCGGCAGCGGCGTCCTCGTGGCCGAGCCGACCCTCTCGCTGCCCGTGCCGGTCCTCGCCACGGACTCGGTCCTCGCCGAGGCGGCCGAGGCGGCGGCGGACGACAGCACGGACGCGGGCACCGACGAGGGCACCGAGCTCACCGCGGAGTCCCCGGGCGGCGACGACCTCGCCGCCACGGTCGTCGGCACGGCGTCCGCCCTGCCCCTCGTCGGCGCCGACGGCGTCCTCCTGGACCTCCCCACCAGCCTGGTGGGCGCCTCGCCCACCGTGCCCGCCGCCGAGCTGCGCGTGCTGGCCGCCGCCGACACCCCGCCGCGCCTCCTGGCGAAGGTGGAGCGGGCGCTCGGCGGGCGGGCGCGCACGCTGGCCCAGGTCCGCGAGGACGTCGTGGTGGCGACCGGCGCGATGCAGGCCCGCGTGTTCCTCCTGCTGGCCGGGTTCTGCCTCGCGGCGGCCCTGCTGGTGCTGGCGACGGCCGTGGCGCGGGAGCGCCGGGCCTGGGTGCACGACGTCGCGGCGCTGCGCTCGGCGGGGGTGCCGCTGGGCGTGCTGCGCGGCAGCGCCGTGCGCGAGGCCGCGTGGCTCGTGGTGCTCGCCGTCGGCGGTGCGGTGCTGGGCACGGCGCTCGGCGCGTGGGTGCTGCTGCCCGCCCTGCGCCTGGTGGCGGTGCCCGAGCACGGCCTGGCCCTGGCGACCAGCCCCGCGTCCGGACCCCTGGCGCTGCTGGCGGTCGTCGTCGCCGTGGTGGTGGCGCTGGTGGTGCTCGTCGGCCGGTCGGTCGGCGCGGCCGGGACGCGCCCCGGCGTCCTGCGCGAGGAGGGCCGATGAGCGGCCGCCGGCGGTCCGAGGGGAGGCTGTCCGAGGGGTGGGCACCCGAGGGCTGGGGGACGCTGGTCCGCGGCCTCCGCTCGCGGGCGCTGCTCTCCGGCGGCACGGTGCTCCTCGTCGTCCTCGCGGTCGCCTCCGCCGTCCTCGGGCCGGCCTTCGCCTCGCAGGTCGGCGCCTCGTTCCTGGTCCGCACCCTGGCCGAGGCCCCGCCCTCGCTCACGGGCGTGTCCTGGTCCTTCAGCCCGCGGGGGGACGCGGCCACCGACCCGGCCCTCGCCCAGGAGTCGGCCGCCTCGGCCGCCGCCGCCGTCATCGCCGGGGCCGGCGACGGCGCCGCCGTCATCGAGGACGGCGCCTACGGCGAGCCGACGACCACCCTCCTCAGCGACACCCTCTCCGCCCTCAACGCCCAGGTGGACCTGCTGGCCGCCACGGACGCGTGCGCGCACCTGACGATCCGGGGCCGGTGCCCGGGCGGCCCCGACGAGGTGCTGCTCCTCGCGCGGGACGCCGCGATGACGGGCCTGCACCGCGGCGACACGATCGACATCGACTCCTACGGCACCGTCACCGTGGTCGGCACCTACGCGGCCCCGGGCGCCGACGAGGAGGACTTCTGGTTCGACACCTCCCGCTTCTCCAGCGCCCCGCCCTCGGACAAGCCGACGCCCAAGCCCTACCGGCCGGCGCCCTTCGTCACGGTGCCCGCGGCCTTCGAGCAGCTCACCGTGGCGGGCCTGGGCTGGTCGGTGCTGGTCGACTCGCGGCTCGACCCGCCCGCGGACCTCACCGTCGACGACCTGCCGGCCCTCCTGGCCGTCGCGTCGGCCGGAGGCCGGGACACCGAGGGCGGCGCGCCGTCGTCAGGGGCCGACGCCGGCACCGTCACGCCCGAGGGCACCCTCACGCTCGCCGGGATCAACGACCTCACCACGGTGACGCAGGACGTCGTGGCCCAGCAGGGCACGGCGGCCGCCTCGCTCGCCCCCGCCGTGCTGTCGCTCGTCCTCGTCGCCCTCGCCCTCCTGCTGCGCCTGCTGGGCGCCGCGGCCGACCTGCGCACCCCCGAGATCGCGCTGGCGACGCTGCGGGGGCTGCCCCGTCGCCGGCTCTGGGCCCTCGGCCTGGGCGAGCCGCTCGTGCTGCTCGCGGTCGCGGCGCCGCTGGGGGCGGTGCTCGGCGTGCTGGCCACGGTGGTGCTGGACCGGGCCTGGCTGGTGCCGGGGCTCCCGCTGCGGGTCCCGCTCGCGTCGGTCCTCTCGGCGCTCGCCGTGAGCCTCGGCGCCTTGCTCGTCGCCGCCGTGTCCCTCCTGCTCGTGCTGCGCAGCCGCCTCGACCAGCAGCTGGCCGGGGTCCGCCGTCCGGGGCCGGGTCGGCGCGTCGCACTGGTGGCCCAGCTCGCCCTGCTGGCCGCCGCGGTCGCGGTGACGCTCGGGCGACTCACCGCCGCCGACAGCGACCCCGACCTCACCGACCTCGTGCTGCCGGTCCTGCTCGCGGCGGTGGCGGGCCTCGCGGCCACGCAGCTCACCCAGCGGCTCGCGCGCCTGCTCACCCGGCGGCGCCGCGGCAGCGGAGCCCTTGGCCGCCGCTCGGGGCGGCGCCTCCTGGCCGGCTGGGTCGCCGTGCGCACGCTCAGCCGGCGGCGCGAGGGGACGCTCGTCGTCCTGCCCCTCACGGCGGCGATCGCGATCAGCGTCTTCGCCGCCGGCGTGCACGACAGCGCGGCCGACTGGCGCGCCAGCGTGGCGGCCACCCGCGCCCCCGCGGACGAGGTGTGGAGCTCCCAGCTCGGGCTGGAGCGGACGGTGGCCCTGACCCACCGGCTGGACCCGGACGGTCAGTGGCTCATGGCCGCGGGCACGGTCTCCACGACCGACGGCAGCTTCGTCGCGATGGACACGGCCCGACTGGCCCGCGTCGGGCTGTGGCCGTCCAGCTGGACGCCCGGCACCAGCACCGCGGACGTGGCGGCGGCGCTGGAGACCCCCGGCACCGTCCCCGAGGTGACGGGCCGGACGCTGACGATGACCGTCACCGACGCCGTCACCACGGGGGACGACTCACCGCTGGTGCTGCGGCTCGACCTCTCCTCGGACGCCGGGGTCGTCCGGGCCGCCTACTCCGAGCCCCTGCGGGCGGGGCGCCACACCGTGCGCCTGGCCCTCACCGGCTGCGGTGCCGGGTGCCGACTCGAGGGCCTCACCGTGGGCACGACGGCGGCCCTGCAGACCCCCATGGCCGGCTCGCTCACGATCGAGGACCTGCAGGTGGACGGCGCGGGCGTGGGCGGCTGGCTCGGCGACGCCCGGTGGGCGGTGAGCCCCGACGCCTCGAGCCCGGAGGCGGTGCGCTCGCTGGGGGTGGCCGCCGGCGACGACGGCGCCCTGGAGGTCGGGATCGACACCGACGGCGAGCCCGCGATCGTCCAGCTCTCCACGGGCGGCGTGGGCTCCGCGGTGCCGGCGGTCTCCGGCGTGGACGCGCCGGCCGAGCCGGACGCGGCCACGGTCCGCTCCCACGGCGGGATCGTCTCCCGCACGGTGCTCACCGCGGCCTCGCTGCCGCTGAGCGGCCCGGTGGGTCGGCTGGTCGACATCGAGACGCTGACGCTCGACCGGGTGCTCTACGACCAGGGCAACGAGGTCGTCGTCCTGGCGCGGGCCGACACCCCGGACGACGTCCGGGCCGGGCTGCTCCAGGCCGGCGTCACCGAGGACACCACGTACGCGCAGGTCAAGGCCGGTCTCGACGCCACCCCGTACGCCCTGGCGCTGCGCCTCTACGCGATCGTCGCCGCGCTGGTGCTGCTGATGGCGCTGGCGGCGCTGGCCGTGTCCACGGCCGTGCAGCTGCCCGCGCGACGCCGGGACGCCGCCGGGCTGCGGGTCGTGGGCGTGCCCCGGGCCACCGTGGCCCGCGCGGTGCTCGTCGAGCTCGGCGTGGTGCTGGGCGGGACGGCCGTGGCCGGGCTGCTGGCCGGCACGGCCGCCCAGGTCGTCGTCCTGCGCACCCTCACGCTGGGCTACGTGGACGCGATCTCCACCCCGGCCCTCACCAGCGGCGTCGGCGTGCTGCGACTGCTGGTGCTGGCCGGGGCAGCCACGGTGGTCCTCGGCGGGTTCGCGGTGGTGAGCGCGGTGCTCACCGTGCGCGGCGCCCGGGGCGCGACCCTCCGCGAGGACGGACGCTGAGCCCCGGACCCGGTGCTGAGCTCAGCCCCGGTGCTGAGCGGCGGCCCGGGCGCCTCAGCGCAGGACCCAGCCACCCGCGGGCAGGTCGAGCGCGGCCTGCGGGCCCCAGGAGCCCTTCGCGTACGGCTGGACCTCGGGCCGGTCGTCGAGCAGCGGCTGGACGACCTGCCAGATGCGGTCGACCTCGTCGGAGCGGGTGAACAGCGTCTGGTCGCCGCGCAGGACGTCGAGCAGCAGCCGCTCGTAGGCCTCCAGCGGCGCCTCGTCGTGCTCCTGCTCGCCCATGTCGAGGGTCATGTAGGAGCGGCCCAGGGTCATGTCGGGGCCGGGGTTCTTCGTCTGGAGCGCGACCCGCATCCGCGGGTGGTCCGAGAGGTCGAACTGGATCTCGTTGCAGGCGGCGCGGCCGGCGAAGATCTCGGTGTCCGGGGTGCGGAAGCTGAGGGTGATGACCCGGGCGCCGCGCTTCATGGCCTTGCCGGTGCGCAGGTAGAACGGGACGCCGCGCCAGCGGTCGTTGTCGACGAACGCCTCGATCGCCACGAACGTCTCGACCTGGCTGTCCTCGTCCACGCCCTTCTCGTCGCGGTAGCCCTCGAACTGGCCGAAGACGGTGCGGGCGGGGTCGAGGGGGCGCATCGCCTGGAACACGGCGGACTTGGCGTCGCGCAGGGTGACGGCGTCGAACTCCTTGGGGTCCTCCAGCGCCACGAAGCCGAGCAGCTGGGTGAGGTGCGTGGAGATCATGTCGCGCAGGGCGCCGGTGCCCTCGTAGAAGGCGGCGCGGCCCTCGAGGCCGAGCTCCTCGGGCACGTCGATCTGCACCGAGGAGACGGTGTGCCGGTCCCACGACGGCTCGAACAGGCCGTTGGCGAAGCGGACGGCGAGCAGGTTCTGCACCGCCTCCTTGCCGAGGAAGTGGTCGATGCGGAACACCTGCTCCTCGTCGACGACGTCCTTGAGGGCGGCGTCGAGCTCGCGGGAGGAGTCCAGGTCCAGCCCGAACGGCTTCTCGATGACGAGGCGGCCGCGCTCGGTGATCTTCTCCCGGCCCAGCATCGCGATCATCGGCTGCATGGCGGCGGGCGGGATCGAGAGGTACACGAGGCGGCGCACGTCCTGCGGGTCGGAGGACATCTCCCCCTCCGCGGCGCGGACGGCGGCGGCGAGGTCGGAGCCGTCGTCGGAGTCGGACGTCTGGAAGCTGACGCGGCCGAGCAGGTCGTCCAGCACCGCGGTGTCGAGGTCGTCCACCGTCTTCGTGAGCTTCTCGCGCAGCTGGTCGCGGAACTCCTCGTCGGAGCCGGGGGAGTGCCGGCCGCTGCCGATCACGACGTACTCCTCGGGCAGCCGGCCGGCGGCGGCCAGGTGGTAGAGGCCCGGGAAGAGCTTGCGGGCCGCCAGGTCCCCGGTGGCTCCGAAGAGCACGAGGACGTGGGGGGCGAGGGCGTCGCCGGTGGGCTTCTGGGTCTCGGTCATGGTGCCGTCTCCTGCTGCGGGTGTCGGGGGAGCGCGACCCGCGCAGCGGGACCCCTGGCCCCGGGCACGCGCGTCGCCCACCGTCCAAGCGAACCTCGCGGCGGCCGTGTTCCCACCACCCCAGTGGGGTGCGGCACCTTTCCCGTGGGTGTGACCCCGGTCGCGACAAAACCGGGTGAGGTGTCCCCAAAACGCCTCTGAACTGTCATATTGCTGTGCATGAGCATGAGCAACGACAGTGCAGCCGAGGCCATCGGGGCCTATTTCGGGGGCAATGTCTTCTCCGAGGAGCCGACCTGGAGCACGGTGCTGCTCGAGAAGGCCGCCGAGGTCTACGACAGCGTCGACGAGCTCCTGTCGGCCCTCGACCTGATGAACCTGCGGGCCGAGACGGCGCCGCAGGACGTCCCCGCTGACCCGGCCCAGGCCGCCTTGCCGGGCGTCCAGCAGCCCGCCCAGCAGGCCGCCGAGCCCGCGCCCGACGCCACCCAGCAGTGGACCCCCCAACCCTGGGGCGACCACCAGGGCTGAGCCCCGACCCTCACCCGACCACCACCCGGGACCTGGGCCTCGGAGGCTCCAGGGCCGGCCGCGCGTGCGGCCGGCTCAGCAGTAGTTGCGGACGTTCTTCTTGCCCAGCAGCCGGTCCGCGAGCAGGTCGCACCACGAGCCGGACGAGCTGCCGCCGTTCACCTCGCCGTCGGACTCACCGGGGTGCTTCACCCACAGGCGGCCGTCGAACGCGTGCCGGAACACCAGCTTCGGCGGGGCGCCGATCCGCGCCCACGTCGGGTTGATGACGTCGCCGTCCACGGGGTTCTTCGCGCCGTTGCGCGAGGTGTCGATGATGTAGTGCACGTTCCGCACGCCGAGCTTGCGCAGGCGCCGGATCAGGTAGCGGGCGTACTTCTTCTCGTCGGAGGTCCGGCGGAAGTTCGACACGTTGGTGGAGAAGCCGCGGGCGTACTGGATGCCGGCGCGCTTGAGGATGCGGGCGCGGTTGGCGTACGGCGTCCAGTTGGAGTGCCCGGCGTCCAGGTAGACCCACGCGCCGGCCCGGGAGAGCTTCTTGGTGGCGTAGCGCAGGAGGGACGGCCAGGGGCGGGTGCCCTCGCACGTGTTCTGCCCGTAGAACGGGATGGCGTCCGGCTCGAGCACGAGCATGGCCTTGGAGCCCTTCAGGCCCTTCGCCAGGTGGTTGATCCACCGCTTGTACGACCGCTTGCCGCTGGCGCCGCCGGAGGACCAGCCGCCGCAGTCACGGTTGGGCAGCGAGTACACGACGAGCAGCGGCGTCTTGTCGGCCCGCTTCGCGCGGCGGACGTACCGGCGCGCGATGCTCGCGATCGTGGACGTCGAGTAGTAGTCGTGGGAGAGCCACAGCGACTGCGCCTGGCTCGCGATCGCGCGGTACCGCTTGCCCTGCGAGGCGACGGGCATCGTCTTGTCGACGAACAGGCCGAGCCGTCGGCGGGCGTCCTTGCGCGCGCTGGTGCCCGCGGTCGACGACGTGGCGAGGGTGAGGTCGCTCGTCAGCCCCGTGAGCCCCGTCAGAGAGGTCAGGGCGGTCAGGGCGCTGGAGGTCTGCGCGGTCGTGGCGGTGGGGGTCTGCGCGCCGGCGGACGCTGCCGGCAGGAGGCCGAGCAGGAGCGCGCCGGCCGTCAGGACAGCCAGGGCGAGGGACGTCGTCCGGTGCGAGGGCCCCATCCGTCGAGCGCGCCGGGGAAGGGGAGGCACGCCACAAGGCTACGGTCGACCACCCGTCCTGTCCCTCATTCGCGCAACTCCGGGGCCCCGGCGGGCGCGGGGTGGCCGGCGCCGCGGCGCGCGGGTGGCCCGCGTCAGGAACCGGCTGTCACCTGCGACGACAGCGCTTCGGGCGGCGCCGTCGGCACCGGCTGGTCGTCCTCGCGCGGGCCGAAGACGCAGAGCCCGTCGAGGGTGGCCGCGTCCAGCGCCCCGCCGCACCAGGCGGCCATCTGGGAGCGCGAGCGGCGGGAGAACGCGCCCCGGAACAGCTCGTACTCGTCGAGCTCCAGCAGCTCGTCGTCGCCGGGTGCACCCGCCCCGTAGCGGGCCGCGCCCACCTGGAAGCGGCGGGGCACGCCGCTGAGCAGCGCCGGCGCGACGGCGTGGGTGACGGCCGCCCAGAGGCCGCTCGCCGGGCGCCCGAGGCCGAGGGCCTCGTGCAGGTCGGCGGTGTGGACGGCGAGGTCCCACACGGACGCCGGGCGCGGGCTGTCGCCCAGCTGCTCGCGCACGCTCACGCCGTGGGCGGCGAGCTCGGCCAGCAGGGCGCGGACGCCGTCCTCGCGCCGCTCCTCGACGTGGCGGTGCGTCCACCCCGGGCCGGGGGCGCCGTCCAGGCGGCCGGTGACGTGGTCGGCGGCCCCACCGGCGAGGTGGGCCAGCACGTCGTGGACGTCCCACTCCGGCGTCGCCGGGACGGGGGCGTCCGCGTGCGCCTCGAGGGTCGGCGCCAGCTCCTCCAGGGCCTGCACCAGGGCGAGGTGCAGCGCCTGCCAGTCGGTCATGGGGTCCCCTTCCGTCCGGGAGCCGGTGCCGGCACGTCGGTGCCGGGAGGCCGGTGCCAGGAGCGTAGTACGCCTCGGCGCGTCGCTGGTGCCCCTAGCCTGGCGGGGTGACCCGTCCATCCCGTCCCCGCGCCCAGCGGTTCGAGGGGGCCATCGCGGGCGTCGGCACCACCTCGGGCGTGCGGCTGGTCGTCGGGCGCTGGCACACCTCGCCGCTCGGGTCCTTCGCCGACGTCATGGTGGCGACGGCGAGCGGGCACCGGCTCCTGCTCGCGCCCAGCGACGAGGTCGCGTCCTTCGTCGGCGCCACGTACCACTTCGACGAGGTGCGGGTGGAGCCGTGCGAGGCGCGGCTCTCGACCGCCGGCTGGCGCGTGCGCTCGGACTCGCTGGACCTCGACTTGGCCGTCGGCGGCCGGACCCTGCTGGGCACCGCCCTGCGGGCGGTCCCGCCGCGGCTGGCCGGGAGCCCGGCGTGGAGCACGCTCACCGACCCCGTGGCCCGGGTCGTGCTGCGCGGGGTCCGCACCCGGGGGTCGGCCGGGTCCGGCCGGCGGGAGTACTACGGCGCGCTCGACCACCACGCCGTCCTCGCGGTGTCGGCGAGCCTCGACGGCGTCGACCTCGGCGGGCTCGCGCCGGTCTCGCCGCCGCCGGACTTCGGCTTCTCCTCGACCCCGGCCCGCCCGTCCGTGACCACGGTGGTCTCCACCGTCGTCCTGCCCCGCTGAGCGCCCGGGGGCACCGGCCGACCGGCGCCGGCTGAGGCTGTGTCAGGTCAGGTCAGGTCGGCGGCCCGGTTGACCCAGTTCGAGGTCACGCGCATCCCCACCTTCTCGTAGAGGCCGAGGGCGCCGGTGCGGGAGTCGGTGGAGAGGGTGCACACGGACGCCCCGTGCGCCCGGCCCTGAGCGAAGGCGTCCACGAGCAGCGCCTGGGCGAGCCCGCGGCCGCGCTGGTCGGCGCGGGTGGCGAGCCGGGCCACGTAGGCCTCGGTGCGCTCGCCGTCCTCCGTCGGCGTGGTGACGAGCTGGAGGAGGGCCAGGGCCAGCACCTCGCCGTCCCCGACGACGACCCGCAGCTGCCAGGGCTCGAAGCCGGGGCGCCGGACGGTGCGGGCGGCCCAGTCCTCGAAGCCGTCCCGCTCCCGCTGCGACCACTCCAGGAACGCGTCCTCGTTGAGGACCCAGCAGGCCTCGTGCTCCTCCGGGCGCGCGGCGCGCACCTCGAGGCCGGCGGGCAGCCCCCGCTCCGGCACCTCGGCGCCCTCGGGCAGGGCGAGCACCCACGACTGCCAGCGCACCCGCCACCCGAGCGAGGAGAGCAGGGCGTCGGCGGGCGAGCCCTCCAGCGCGGGGGAGCCGACCACCCGCTCCCCGCGCGAGCGGGCGAGGTCCGTGCACCAGCCGGCCAGGAACGTCCCGATCCCCCGCCGCCGGTGGTCGGGGTGGACGGCGACCTCCGCCCGGTCCCCGTGCACCTCGGCGTAGGCGACGAGCGTCCCGTCGTCGTCGCGCACGCCCACGGTGCTGGCGGCGAGGTCGAAGGACGGCCGCTGCCAGTCCCCGACGATGTCGGACTCCTCGATCATCACCTCACCCGTGTCGTGCCGCTCCTGGGCCGCGATGACGGCGGTGACCGCGGCGGCGTCGCCGGGGACGAGCGGGCCGGTGCGGTAGCCGGCGGGCGGGACGGACGGGTCGCGGGGCGTGCTCACCCGCGGAGTCTGACGCGAGGGGCCGCGCGTGGCCAGCGAGTTCCGTGGCTGAGCCGCGCGGGGGGACCGAGGACCGACGTCACAGGTGTCGGGGAACGCCTCAAGCGGCCGGGGGCGCCGCCGACGTGAACTGTCGAACCCCGCACGACCCCCGTACGAACGCCCCCCGTTACCGGAGCCGAGGAGCCCCATCGTGACCGCCAGCCCCGCCACGCACGTCGAGACCGACACGCAGGTCGAGACCCGCCCCGGCCGCCGCCGCGTCCTGCGCGCCGCCGGCGGCGGTGCCGTGGCGACCGCCGCGGCTGCGGCCGGGGTCCTGGGCCAGGCCGGCGCGGCCGAGGCGGCCGTGCGTCGCTGGAAGGCGACGCCGGTGCCGAAGAAGGCCGACCGGCACGTCCTCAACCGGTTCACCTACGGGATCACCACCGACCTGGCGCGCTCGGTGCGCCGCACGGGCGCCCGCGCCTGGTTCGAGGCGCAGGTGAAGGCCGCGCAGGCCTCGGACGGCTCGACCTCGGTGGACGCCTGGTTCCCCGACCTGCGCCGCACGCCGGCCGAGGTCTACCTCCGCGAGACCACGGGCGTGCGCAGCGTCTTCACCGTGGCCCAGGACTACGCCTGCCGCGCCCTGTCGCGCCGCGTCGCCTCGCCGCTGCAGGTGCTCGAGGTGATGACGGAGTTCTGGGAGAACCACCTCCACGTGCCGGTCACCGCCGACAACATGGGCTACGTCCGCGCCGGGTACGGCGACGCGATCCGGGCGCACGCGCTGGGCCGCTTCGAGGACATGCTCCAGCTGACCACCGTGCACCCCGCGATGCTCATGTACCTCGGCAACAACGTCTCGACCCAGTGGCACCCCAACGAGAACCTGGGCCGCGAGCTGCTCGAGCTGCACACCGTCGGCATCGGCAACCACACCGAGGACGACATCAAGGCCGCCGCCCGGGTCCTCACCGGGTGGACGTTCAGCTGGGGCGTCTTCGAGACGGTGTTCCGGCCCGACTGGCACTCGAACGGCCCGGCCACGGTCTGCGGCCTCACCCTCTCCAACAGCCTCACCACCGGCCGCTCCGCGATCAGCGAGCTCATCACCCACCTGGCCCACCACCCGGCGACCGCCCGGCGGATCGCCACCAAGCTCGTGATGACCTTCGTGGACGCCGACGACGTGCCGGAGGCGCTCGTCCAGCGGCTCGCTGACGCCTACCTCGAGGCCGACACCGCGATCGTGCCCGTCCTGCGGGTGCTCCTGGACTCCCCGGAGTTCAAGTCCTCGGTCGACGGGCGCCTGCGCGACGCCGACGACGGCGTCGTCGCCGCCTACCGGGTGCTCGGGGTCGAGCTGCGCAAGCCCACCAGCGAGGCCTCTGCGGCCCGGCAGCTGCGCTACCAGGCGGCGTCGCTGGGCCTCCAACCGTTCGGCTGGCCCCGGCCCGACGGTCAGCCGCTCGACAACCGGTCCTGGGCCACGCCCACGCGGGCCCTCGCGTCCATGACCCTGCACTGGCAGATGGCCACGCGGACGTGGCCGGTGGTCGACGTGCGCCACCGGACGCCGGCCCAGCTCGTCCCCGCCGACCGGCTCCGGCTCGACCAGCTGGTCGACCACCTCTCCCGGCTCCTCCTCGCCCGCCCGGCGACCCGCACGCTGCTCAAGGCCTGCCAGGACGCCACCGGCCTCGCGGCCGCCGAGACGGTGTACCTGGGCCACCCCGTGCTGATGCGGACGTGGCCGCAGCTCGTCGTCGCGATCCTCGACAGCCCGGCGTCCTACTACCACTGAGCCGCACCGCAGCACCCGCACCAGCACTCCCCAGCACCGCCACCGGTGCCGTCGCCAGCACCCGACGGCACCACCGGTCCAGGACGGACCGGCACAACCCTCCAGGACGGAGACATCATGAGCACGAGCACGCCCCGCCGGACCCTGAGGTCCGTGCCCGCGACCCCCGCCGATCCGGCGCCCGCCGCCGAGCAGCCGCAGCCCGCCGGCTGCGACGAGGGCTGCCGCGTCACGAACCGCCGCAGCCTGCTGCGCGGCGCGATCCTCGGCGGCACCAGCGTCATGGTCGGCGGCGCGTCGATCACCTACTCCGGCGCGGCCGCCGCGGCCCCCGGGCTGGTGACGCCGGCGCCCCGCCCCGCCTCGTCCGTCATCGTCGTCGTCTCCATGCGCGGCGCGGCGGACGGCCTGAGCATCGTCGTCCCGCACGCCGAGCTCGCCTACTACGCGGGCCGGCCGACGACGGCGATCCCGAAGGCCTCCCTGCTCGGCGCGGACGCCCAGTTCGGCTTCCACCCCGCGATGGCGCCGCTGATGCCGCTGTGGAAGGCGGGCCGCCTGGCCGCCGTCCACGCCACCGGCCTCCCCGTCGCCAACCGCTCGCACTTCGCCGCGATGGAGGAGCTCGAGGACGCCGCCCCCGGCTCCGAGACCCGGTCGGGCTGGCTCAACCGGCTCGTCGGCGCCAACGGCGACCACGCGACGGTGGAGGCGCTGGCGGTCGGCAACGGGCTCCCGGCGCTGGTCTCCGGGCCGCAGCCCACGATGAGCTTCGACGAGCTGGACTCGGCCGAGCTCGCCGGGGGCAACGCGCGGGACAACCGCTCGCCGCGCCGCAAGGCGCTGAACCGGCTGTGGGCCACCCAGGGCGGCGAGATGGGCGGCAGCGTCCGGACGGCGCTCACGTCGCTGGTCGACCTCGCACCTGCCCAGGACGTCCGCCCGGCCTACCGGTCCGCCTACCCCGGCCAGCTCGGCGGGGCGCTCCAGGACGTGGCGCGCGTGCTCAAGGCGGACATCGGCGTGGCCGCGGTGACGGTCGACACCGGCTCCTGGGACATGCACGTCAACATGGGCGGGCCCGGCGGCGGCTGGATGGTCGACAACGTCTCCGAGCTCGCCGGCAGCATCGCGACCTTCTTCACCGACCTCGGCCCGGTGGCCGACAAGGTGACCCTGGTGACCATCACCGAGTTCGGACGGCGGGTGCAGGAGAACGGCAGCCGCGGCACCGACCACGGGTGGGGCGGCGTCATGCTCGTCGCCGGCGCGGGCGTGAAGGGCGGCTACTACAGCCGCTGGCCCGGCCTGGAGAACACCCTGGACGCGGACCTGGCCGTCACCACGGACTACCGCGACGTCCTCGCCGAGGTCGTCACCGCCCGCACGTCGGCCTCGGCCGCCGCCGTCTTCCCCGGCCACAGCTGGAGCAGCCTGGGGATGATGCGCGCCGCCTGACGGCTGCGCATCCGCACCCGCGTCCCCTCGTCCTGTGGCGGTGACGGGAGGACGCGGAGAACGACACGGGGCCGGGCCCACCCCCCAGGCGGGCCCGGCCCCGTGCCGGTGCGTGACCGGCCTCAGCGGCCGGTCGTGCCGGTCCGTGCGACCGGCGTGGTGATCAGGGGTTCGATCAGGCGTTCTTGATCGCCGAGATGTCGAACTCGAGCTTGATCTTCTCGGAGACGAGCACGCCGCCGGTCTCGAGCGCGGCGTTCCACTCCAGGCCCCAGTCCTTGCGGTTGATGGTGGTCGCACCCTCGAAGCCGACGCGGGTGTTGCCGAAGGGGTCGGTGGCCGAGCCGGTGGACTCGAACTCGATGGTGACCGGCTTGGAGACGCCCTTGATGGTCAGGTCGCCGGTGATCGTCCAGTCGTCGCCGTCCTTGGAGACCGCGGTGGAGACGAAGGTGAGCTCGGGGTAGGTCTCGACGTCGAAGAAGTCGCCGGAGACGAGGTGACCGTTGCGGTCGGCCGAGCCGGTGTCGATCGAGGCGGCCTTCATCGTGACGGAGACGGAGGAGGCGGCGGGGTTCGCGGTGTCGATCGTCGCGGTGCCCTCGAACTCCTGGAACTGGCCGCGGACGGTGGTGACCATCGCGTGACGGGCCGAGAAGCCCAGACGGCTGTGGCTGGCGTCGATGGTGTAGGCGCCCGAGATGTCCGAGAGGGTCTGGGTCGGGGCGTCGAACGCGGAGGCGGGGGCCTCGGACTTGCTGCGGCTGAAGAGGGCCATGGTGACTCCTGGGTCTGGTCGAGGTGTGTGGTCGGCCGGGGGCCGGCCGCGACGACCGCCCGGTGGGGGGTCGTACAAACTTCAACCACTCTAACCGGACCGCGGTCCAGATCCATTCCGACGCGCCGAGAACCGGTCTGGACCACCAGCGCTGACCTGGGTTCTTGGACCTGCCCCGGACATGCAGAGAGCCCCGCTCCCAAGGTGGGAGCGGGGCTCTCGTGCGGGGCCCGAGACGGGTCGGGCCGTCGAGGTCGGGTCGTGGAGCAGCGCCTGGGGGGCGTTGCTCAGGCGGCGGGGCTGGCGACGACGAAGCCGGCGTCGTTCAGCCAGTGGGACTCCAGGTGGCTGGTCCCGTCCGCGTCGACGACGTTCTCCCACACCAGGTGCAGGCCGTCGTGCAGCATCGAGTCAGTCATGATGGACACCTCCCGTTCACTTTCTGTTCACCAAAGGTAGCAGCCACATTCACCATCGGCCACCTGAACGGCAGTGTGAGTCGTCTCGCCCACCTGGACGTTCCGGTGCCCTGCTTGTCGTCACAACGCCCTGACCTGGGGGGATGCGTTCCCGCGGCGTCCGGGGACGAGCCGGAAAAAAGGTGAACGGAAGGTGAACGACACGGCCACCTGATGTTCACCTGGAGGGTCGGGAGCCCCTCGGCCCGGGCCCGGAACGCCCGCGCGACGATGGGGGCGCACGGCGGCGGAGCGCCTACGCTTGCACGGTGAACGACGAGAACCCCCCGGCCGCCGACGACGTGCAGGCCACCCAGCCCGAGGAGGCGGTCGAGGCGACCGCACCGGGCTTTGCCGACCTCGGGCTGTCCGAGCCCGTGCTCGAGGCGCTGCGCGCCGTCGGGTACGAGTCCCCCTCCGCCATCCAGGCGGAGACCATCCCCACGCTGCTGTCCGGCCGCGACGTCACGGGCCTGGCCCAGACGGGCACCGGCAAGACCGCCGCCTTCGCGCTGCCGATCCTGTCCCGGCTGGACCTCAAGCAGTCCGCCCCGCAGGCGCTCGTGCTCGCCCCCACCCGTGAGCTCGCGCTCCAGGTGTGCGAGGCGTTCGAGAAGTACGCCGCGAAGACGCCGGGCGTCCGCGTCCTCCCCGTCTACGGCGGTCAGGGCTACGGCGTGCAGCTCTCCGCGCTGCGCCGCGGCGTGCACATCGTGGTCGGCACCCCCGGTCGCATCATCGACCACCTCGACAAGGGCACGCTCGACCTCTCCGAGCTCCGCTTCCTCGTCCTCGACGAGGCCGACGAGATGCTGACGATGGGCTTTGCCGAGGACGTGGAGACGATCCTCGCCGAGACCCCGTCGACGAAGCAGGTCGCGCTCTTCTCGGCCACGATGCCGAACCAGATCCGCCGGCTCTCGCAGCAGTACCTCAACGACCCGGTGGAGATCCACGTCAAGGGCCGCACCGCGACGAACGCGAACATCACCCAGCGCTTCCTGGTGGTGCGCTACCAGCAGAAGCTGGACGCGCTCACGCGCATCCTCGAGGTCGAGAACTTCGAGGCGATGATCGTCTTCGTCCGCACCAAGCAGGAGACCGAGCTCGTCGCCGAGAAGCTGCGCGCCCGCGGCTTCGCCGCCGCGGCGATCAACGGCGACGTCCCCCAGAACGTCCGCGAGCGGACGGTCGGGCAGCTCAAGGACGGCTCCCTCGACGTCCTCGTGGCCACCGACGTGGCCGCGCGCGGCCTGGACGTCGAGCGCATCAGCCACGTGCTGAACTACGACATCCCGACCGACACCGAGTCCTACGTGCACCGCATCGGCCGCACGGGCCGTGCCGGGCGCAGCGGCGACGCGATCTCCTTCGTCACCCCGCGCGAGCGCTACCTGCTCAAGCACCTGGAGAAGGCGACCCGCCAGCCGCTGGCCGCCATGGAGCTGCCGAGCGTGGAGGACGTGAACTCCACCCGCCTGGCCCGCTTCGACGACGCCATCACCGAGGCGCTGGAGCAGTCCGAGCGGATCAGCGCGTTCCGCGACATCGTCGACCACTACGTCCGGCACCACGACGTGCCGGAGGCCGACGTGGCCGCGGCGCTGGCCGTGGTCGCCCAGGGCGACACCCCGCTGCTGCTCGACCCGGCCCAC
This sequence comes from Nocardioides sp. GY 10127, assembly GCF_004919085.1. Taxonomy (GTDB): domain Bacteria; phylum Actinomycetota; class Actinomycetes; order Propionibacteriales; family Nocardioidaceae; genus Nocardioides. The sequence continues at coordinate 447,773 of NZ_STGL01000005.1, forward strand.
GACGTCATCGACTCCCCGCCGCCGGGCCGCGAGCGCCCCGAGCGGGGTGCGCGCGACGAGCGTGCGGGCGCCGCCCGCGGCGACCGCCGGCGCAGCGGTGGCGAGGGCCTGGCCCAGTACCGCATCGAGGTCGGCAAGCGGCACCGCGTGGAGCCCCGCCAGATCGTCGGCGCGCTGGCCAACGAGGGCGGCCTCAACCGGCGCGACTTCGGCAAGATCCAGATCCGTCCGGACTTCTCGCTCGTCGAGCTGCCCGCGGACCTGCCGGCGTCGGTGTACGCGGCGCTGGCGGACACCCGCATCTCCGGCAAGCTGATCGAGATCAAGCCGGACCGTGGCCCGCGCCAGGGCGGCGGTGGCCGTCCGCGGCGCGACGACGGCTACGACCGCGGCCCCCGCCGTGACGACCGCCGTGACGACCGCCGGGGCGACTTCAAGGACCGCAAGCCCCGCCACAAGAACAACGACTGACCGGCGACCAGCCCGCCTCCTCCTGGTGCCTCGCACTGGCGCCTCGTCCGGGGAGGCGGGGTGGTCTGCCTGTCGGTGACGGCTGCGAGCATGGCCCCATGCCCCGCCGTCCCCTCGCCCTCGCCGCCTGCCTGACCCTGGCCCTCGTCGGCCCGCTGGCGGGCTGCTCCCTGCTGGGGGGCGACCCGGACCTCCCGGACGCCGACGCGGCGGCGAGCGCGCTGGCCACGGCCCTGGCCCGGGAGCGGCTCGGCGACGGCCTCGTGGACGGCTCGGCGAAGACCGCGACCAAGGACCTGCGGGCCGTGGTGGACGGGATGGGGGACGTCGAGCCGACCGTCGACGTCGCCGACGTCGAGGTGAGCGGGAGCGAGTCCTCGGCCGACGAGCCGAGCGCCGCCGTCACGCTGACGTGGACCTGGCCGCTGGACACCGGGGACTGGAGCTACACCTCGACCGCGACGCTCGGCCTGACCGGGGAGGCGCACGACGACGACGGCGACGGCGTCGACGACCGGAGCTGGCTGCTGACGTGGGCCCCCTCGGTGGTCTCGCCCGACCTGGCGGACGGCTGGGTGCTCGAGCGCAGCACGCTCGCCGCCGCGCGCGGGGACATCACGGGCGCCGGCGGGCAGACCATCGTCACCGAGCGTCCCGTCGTCACCTTCGGCCTCGACAAGGCGCACGTGCACGGCAGCAGGGCGCTGGCCTCGGCGCGGACCCTCGCGCGGCTGACCGACATCGATGTCGCGGACTACGTGGCGCAGGTGAAGGCCGCGGGCGACAGCGCCTACGTGGAGGCCATCACCTACCGCGTCGCCGACGTGCCGCGTCGCCTGGCCCGGACCTACCAGGACGTCCCGGGCGTGCTGGCCGTCCGCTCGACCCGGCCGCTGGCGCCCACCCGCGACTTCGCCGCGCCGATCCTCGGCACCGTGGGCGACGTGACGGCCGAGATGGTCGAGGACGACCCGGACACCTACCAGGCCGGTGACGTCGCGGGGCTCTCCGGACTGCAGTCCCGCTACGACGAGCGCCTGCGCGGGACCGCGGGGGAGCTGGTGCAGGCCGTGCCGAGCCAGGACGCGGACGACCCGGACGCCGACCCGGTGCGGCTGCACCGGGTCGCGGCCCAGGACGGTCAGGACCTCGCGCTGAGCCTCGACGTCCCCTTGCAGGAGAAGGCGGAGGCGCTCCTGGCGGACGTCGGCCCCGCGAGCGCCCTCGTGGCGATCCGGCCGAGCACGGGAGCGGTGCTGGTCGCCGCGAACGGCCCCGGCAACGACGGGATCAACGTCGCCACCTACGGCCAGGCGGCGCCCGGCTCCACGTTCAAGATCGTCAGCAGCCTGGCGCTGCTGCGCACCGGTCTCACGCCCACCTCGAAGGTGTCGTGCACGACCACGGCGACCGTGGACGGCCGCGCGTTCGAGAACTACGACGGCTACCCCGCCTCGGGCCTGGGGCGGGTCACGCTGGCCACCGCCGTCGCGAACTCCTGCAACACGGCCTTCATCTCCTCCTACGGGCGTCTCGGCGACGGCGACCTGGCCTCCGCTGCGGAGACGCTCGGCCTCGGCGTGGACCACGAGGTCGGCTTCCCGGCGTACTTCGGCCAGGTGCCGGACCCGGAGAGCGAGACCACGGCCGCCGCCGACATGATCGGCCAGGGAACGGTGCTGGCCAGCCCGCTGGCGATGGCGACGGTCATCGGCAGCGTGCAGGAGGGCAGCACCGTGGTGCCGTGGCTCGTGAAGGGCCACGAGGACGCCGCCCCGGACGACGCCGTCGCCCTCACCGGCACCGAGGCGCGTCAGCTCCGCTCGCTGCTGCGGGGGGTCGTCACGCAGGGCTCCGGGTCGCTGCTCGCCGACCTGCCCGGGAAGCCCGTCATCGCGAAGACGGGGACGGCCGAGTTCGACGACGACGGCACCACGCGCACGCACGCCTGGATGGTGGCGGCCCAGGGGGACCTCGCCGTCGCCGTCTACGTCGCGGTGGGCGACTCGGGCTCCGGCACGGCCGGCCCGATCCTGAAGGCGTTCCTGCGGGCCGCCCAGTAGGTCGGCCCAGTAGGTCGGCCCAGTAGGGCGGCCCGCAGGTGGGGGTCCTCGCCGCGCGACGGGGACAGCGTCGCGCGACGGGGTGGAGCCCCTTGCCGCATGGGGTCAGCAAGGGGCTCCCGGTCGTCTCCCGAGTGCTCCCTCCGAAGTCGACGCCCGCCACTATGTCACCAGGTGGGGCGGTGCGGAGGGTGATTCCGGCAGCGCGTCGTGGTCGGTGGTCGACTGCCAGGTGACGCCCAGCCCGCGCTCAGGTCCGGCGGCCCGTGCCGGTGGGGGAACGGCGCTGCGAGCCGGTCGGGGCGCCGGGTGCGAGCGCCTCACCTCGGGCGGGTGAGCGCTCGGGTCGGGACCCGACGACGTCCGGCATACCGACCATCAACGCCGTCGATGATCGGTATCCGACCAGTGTCGACGAAACGGTCGGCCGGTGACCGTCGTCGGCCCGCCGAGCGGCGGGCGCGGCGGGCCGACGACGGGCGGTGACGGACGGCGGCTCAGGCGTCGCCCGCGGCCAGGCTGCCGCCGGCGGCCTTGCCCGCGGCGGACTGGATCAGCGCCTGGATGTCCAGACCTGTGGCCGACTTGAGGAGCTCCATCGTCTCCGCGACGTTGGTCGCGACCTGGCGGGGCAGGGCGCTGGCCCCGTCGGTCGACAGCACCGTGAGCTCGTCGATTGCCGCCATCGGGGCCGAGACCTCGCGGGCCAGCTGCGGCAGCATCTCGACGAGCATCTGCAGCACCGCGGCGTCGTTGTAGTCCGCGAACGCCTGGGCGCGCTTGTCCATCGCCTCGGCCTCGGCCTGCCCGACCGCGGCGATCGCCGCCGCCTGGGCCTCGCCCTCGGCGCGGGTGGCCTCCGCCTCGGCGGTCCGTCGGGCCCGCTCCGCGGCACCGCGGCGCTCGCCCTCGATGGCCTCCGCCTCCGCCAGGGCGGCGCGGCGGGCCTTCTCGGCCTCACCGGTGAGGCGGGCCTCCTCGGCCTTCGCCTCGGCGGCCGCGATGGTCGAGGCCTTGCGCGCCTCGGCCGCCGCGATCTCCGAGCTGCGGCGGGCCTCGGCCTCCTGCTCGACCCGGTAGCGCTCGGCGTCGGCGGGCTTGCGGACCTCGGTCTCGAGCTGACGCTCGGTGAGCGCCGCCTGGCGCACGGCGACCTTCTCCTGCTCGGTGAGGATCGCCTGGTCGCGGTCCGCCTGGGCCAGCGGGCCGGAGGCCGCCGCCTGGGCCGCCGCGGCGTCCGTCTCGGCCTTGATCTCGGCCTGCTTGAGGGCGAGGACGCGCTGGGCGACGGCGATCTCCTGCTCCGCCTCGATCTGGGCCTGCTCGGCGGCGCGCCGGGCGTTGGCCTCGGCGATGCGGGCCTCCTGGCTCACGCGCGCGGCCTCGGGCCGCCCGAGGTCGGTCAGGTACGAGCCGTCGTCCGTGACGTCCTGGATCTGGAAGGTGTCGAGGATGAGCCCCTGGCCGGTGAGGGAGTTCTCGGACTCGTCGGCCACCCGCTGGGCGAACGCCGCGCGGTCACGGATGATCTGCTCGACGGTGAGGCCGCCCACGATCGAGCGCAGGGCGCCGGCGAGGACCTCCTGGGTGAACGGCTCCACGTCCTGCTGCTGGGAGAGGAACCGCTGGGCGGCGAGGCGGATCTGGTCGGCGTTCCCGCCGACCTTCACGATGGCCACGCCCTCGACGTTGAGCTTGATGCCCTGGCCGGAGACCGCGCCGCGGATCTGCACGGAGATCCGGCGGCTGGAGAGGTCGAGGGTCCCGAGCTTCTGCACGAACGGGATGACGAACGTGCCGCCGCCCAAGATGACCTTCTGGCCCGAGAGGTCGGTGGTGAGCTCGCCCGTCTCCGGGTTCACCACGGCCTTGCCCTTGCGGCCCGTCACGATGAAGGCCTCGTTCGGCCCGGCCACCTTGTAGCGGCTCGTGACGAGCAGGACCAGGAGGACGAGGACGACGACGAGGCCGCCGATGGGCACGAGCAGGGACAGGTCCATGGGAATCCTTTGCCGGACGGACGGGGGCGTGCGGGTGGTCGTGGTGCTGCTGCTGGTGGTGGTGGGCCTCAGCCGAGCTCGCGCCACAGGGGCGCGACGGTGACGGCGGTCGGGGAGAGCGAGCCGGTGACGTGGACGCGCTCGCCGGCCTCGAGCGGGAGCGGGTGGTCGGCGTCGAGCCGGGCGTTGAGCCGCAGCTCGCGCCCGCCCACGAGCACGCGGACGGTGCCGTAGCCGTCGGCGGGCACCGCGGTGAGGACCAGCGCCTCGTGGCCGACGGCCGTGCCCGTGCTGGGCGGCTCGGCCTCGTCGTGGCGCAGCAGCCTGGTCAGCCAGACGGCCAGCGCGCCGAACCCGGTGCCTCCGGCCACGCCCGCCAGCAGGGAGACGACGAAGGGCGCGTCCAGGGCCTCCACGATGCCCGCGGAGAAGCCGAACGCGGCGACGGCCGAGCCGATGACCGCGGTCGAGAACACGTCCCCACCCAGCCCGTCGCCCAGCCCGTCGAGCCCGTCGAGGAAGCCGTCCAGGACGTCCCCGAGCACGAGGGAGAGCAGCAGCAGGGCGAGGCCGGCCACACCCAGGACCAGGAAGGTCGTCATGCGGGGCCCCCTCGCGTGGGCCGGCCCGGTGCGTGCGTGGCCGGTCGGGTAAAGAGTCAGGCCCATCCTGCCCCATGGGCGGTGAGACCCGACCGGGGGTCCCCGGGTCTGTGGAGAACTGCCCGGGTGCCGTCAGGTGGTGACCGCGGCGGCGGTGTCGGCGGCGGTGTCGGCTGCGGTGTCGGCGGCGACAGCGGCGGCCCGGTCGGCCAGCCAGGCGTCCCAGCCACGGCGCGCGGCGTCGCGGTCCTCCACGGGCGCCTGGCCGTGGACCCACCAGCCGAGCCGGTCGGTCGTCGTGCCGGCGTCCGCAAGGCCTGCGGGCGTGGGGGAGGCCGCGGCCTCGAGGGAGAGGGCGAGCCAGGTGCGCGAGGCGCTCCCCGCCCGGGCGAGCAGCGTGCCGAGGACGTCGCGGACCTCGCCTCGGACGTCGCGGCCCAGCCGGTAGCTGGTGAGGCGGCCGTCGCTGGCGGAGTCGCTGTCGAGCACGAGCCGCAGCAGGAGGTGACGCTCGCCCGCCGACAGGCTCCACACGAGCGGCAGGGCGCCCGCCGACCCCGAGGTGCTCCCGCCGTCGCCGCCCTGGTCGCCGCCGTGGTCGCCGCCCTGGCCGCCCTGGCCGTCCAGCGCCGCGGCGAGCCGCTCCGTCACCTGGGCCGTGGACGCCGTGGGCAGCCCGCGGGTGAGGAGTCGACCGGACGCGTCGCGCAGGTCGACCTCCAGGTCGTCGGGCACGGCCACCTGCGAGGCCCGCAGCGCCCGCACGTCCCCGGCCAGGTCGGTGCCGGCGTCCACGAGGGAGTCGTCGGCACCCAGGGTGAGGGTGACGGTGCCGCTGAGCTCCTCGCCCCAGGCGCGCCAGCCGCGCACGGCGTCGGCCAGGTCGTCGGTGCCGTCGTCGGTGCCGTCGGCGGCCACGCGGTCGGAGTCCACGACAAGGAGGTCGGTGCTCGAGCCGGGGGCGAGGACGCGCAGGGTGAACGGCGCGGGGTACCCCTCGGCGTCCGCCACCTCGACCACGCGCTCCATGAGGGAGACGACGTCCTCGACGGACAGGTCGTCTGCCAGGCGCACGTCCACACGGGCGGGCTCCGTGTCCGGGTCGGCGACCCCGACCTCCGCGGCCGCAGGCGCCTGGAGGACGCGGGCAGAGACCTGGGACGCGGCGCTGCCGGTGAGGCCGCAGCCGGCCAGCCCGGTCGCGGCGACCAGCGCCAGGACCACGGCCACGACGGGTGACAGGACGGGGGCCGCGGTCGTCCGCCGGGCGGGGCCGCCCGGCCTCGTCCTCGTCCGCACCGTCCTCCTCAGCACGCAGGCATCGTCGCACGTCGGGGCGGTCCCGGACCCCGGAAGTGCGGCGATGGTGCGGGCCCGGCTCAGGTCGCCGGGTCGGGAGCCGGGTCAGACACCCAGGGCGGCGGCGAGCTCGCGCCGCGACCCGATGGCGAGCTTGCGGTACACCCGCGACAGGTGCCACTCGATGGCCTTGACGGTGACGTGCAGCTCCTCGGCCACCTGGCGGTTCGTCAGCCCCTGGGTGGCGAGCGCCGCGACCCGGCGCTCGGCGACGGTGAGGTCGCTCAGGGCGTCCGGGGGGATGGACCCGGCCGTCTCCCCCACGAGCACCAGCAGCTTCTGGGCGCGGGCCAGCAGCGGGGCCAGGCCCTGCCTGCCGGCGTAGGTCTCCGCGCTGCGCAGGAGCCCGACCGCCTCGTCCCGGCCGCCCGCGAGCAGCAGGAGCCCGCCGAGGTCCGTGTCGACCTGGGCCAGCAGGCGCCCGCTCGACCCGGACTCACCGAGCACTCGCCGCGCCTCGCGCAGCAGGTCCGAGCGGTCGCCGCCACTGGTGACGTTGGCGAGCGTGCGCAGCGCGAGGCCCTCGGCGTGGGCGCTGCCGGAGAGCCGGGCGAGGCGCAGGTGCTCGGTGGCGAGCGCGACGGCCTCCGGCTGCCGGCCCAGCGGCACCAGCGCCAGGGCGAGCCCCGTGCGCCACGGGAGCAGGACGGGGTCGGCGTCCGGGAGGAGCTCCCCGACCCGGCCCAGCTCGTCGGCGGCCGACTCCGAGTCGCCCAGCGCGAGGGCCAGCAGCCCGGAACCGTGGGCGACCACGGCCCGGACGGCGTCCTCCCCGGGGGCGCTGCCACCCGGCCCGGCACCCAGGCTGACGAGGCGCGCGGCCGCGTCCCGGGCACCGTGGAGGTCGCCGCGCGCCAGACGGGCGTCGACCTCGGCGTGCAGGAGGTGGGCCCGATCCAGCCCGCTCAGTGGCGAGGTGTTCACCGCAGCGAGCGACGCGAGCGTGAGCGAGACCTTGCCCGCGCGCAGCTGCGCGCAGGCGCGTGCGACCTCGAGCGAGCGAGGTGCCCCGGTGCACGTGGTGACGGGCGACGTCGGCGTCGACGCGGTCGTGCTGGGGGGCATGGCGCCGAGAGTACGGGCGGCCCTCGGAGCGGGGTGGGGGATTCAGGCGATTGGCAGGAAGACGTCTGGTCAGATGCCCGGAGGGCGCTCCTGCGCCTGGCACGGACCTGCCGCCGTCCCCCCGACGCCCGCCGCCGGCGTGTGCTCCGAGTCCTCGCCCGGGGCCTGCCGCGCGAGGACCGCCGGGTGGTCCGGCTCCAGCCGACCGGGGAGCCCGAAGAGGGCGAAGAGCCGCGGGTCGAAGAAGGCCTCGACGGCCCGCACCTGCTCGCCCGCCAGGTGCACCACCTGGAGCTGGAACGGCTCGAAGCCGCCGTCGGGCGCACGCATGTACAGCCCGAACGCCGGCTCGCCGTTGGCGGTGGTCGGCAGCATCGGCATGTCGCCGCTGCCGCCGGGGCACTCGTTCCCGATGAGCCAGGCGATGTTCTCGCGCCCGCGGAACCAGGAGGTGAAGGGCGGCATCTGCCACACGGCCTCGGCGGTGAGCAGGGCGGCGATCCGGTCGACGTCCTTGCGCCAGAAGGCCTCGGTGTAGCGCTCGAGCAGGCGCGACTGCTCGGGGGTGAGGCGGTCGGCCAGCGGGCTGTCCGGGTCGGGGCGCACCGCGGCCAGCTGGGCCCGTGCCCGCTGGAGGGCCGAGTTCACGGCGGGGACGCTCGTGCCGAGGGCCTCCGCGACCTCGGCGGCCGACCAGTGCAGCACCTCGCGCAGGAGCAGCACGGCCCGCTGTCGCGCGGGCAGGTGCTGGAGCGCGGCGACGAAGGCGAGCCGGATGGTGTCCCGCTCGGCGACCTCGACGCAGGCGTCGGGCACCGGCTCCAGCCAGGCGATCTCGTGGTCGGTCTCCAGGGCCTCGCCGGCCGGCTGGTCCGGGGTCCCGATCCCCGCGGGGAGCGGGCGGCGGGGCCGCCCCTCGAGGTGGTTGAGGGTGGCGTTGGTGGCGATCCGGAACAGCCAGGTGCGGGCCGAGGAGCGGCCCTCGAAGCCGTCCCGCGCGCGCCAGGCCCGCAGGAAGGTCTCCTGCACCAGGTCCTCCGCCTCGTGCACCGACCCGGTCATCCGGTAGCAGTGCGCCCGCAGCTCGCGCTCGTGGGCGCGGACGAGCGCCTCGAGGTCCAGCTCGGTCGTCGTCGTGCTCATCCGTCGTCTCCCTGCCGTGCTCCGCGGTGCTGCCCGGGTGGCCTGGGCGTGGGCTGTGAGCCCGCCAGGGAGTCTGCCCCCTGCCACCGACACCCGCCAGGGGCGCGGCTCGCCGGACGGCTGGGCAGGTGTGCGGGCGGCGCCTCAGGCGGCGCGGGCGACCGCGGCCAGGGCGGCCTCGGCCAGCGGCCGGACCACCTCGCGGTCGGCCGCGACCAGGCCCACGCGGGTGCGGCGGTCGAGGAGGTCGTCGGCGTCGTGCGCGCCCTCGTGGGTCACGCCGAAGACCAGCTCGGCGAGCGTGACGGGAGCCTCCGGAGAGGCCGGCCGCAGCAGCGCCGCGTCGTCCAGCCCCGTCACCTCGCGCGCGGTCGCGAGCACCAGCGCGGCGTCCGTGCCGTAGCGCCGCAGGAGGCGGGCCGGGGCGTCGAGCGAGGCCAGGACGGCCCGCGGGGCGGCGCCGCTCAGCGGCAGCGTCCGGGTCCGGCACGGCCCGGCCGACAGCCCCGCCGCGGAGACGCCGGCGTCCACGGCGTCCTGCGCCATGCGCCGGTAGGTGGTGAGCTTGCCGCCGACCACGGTGACCAGCGCGGCGCCGCGGGCGCCGCCGACGGCCCGCGCCCCGTGCACCAGGACGGCGTGGCGGCGGGAGAGGTCGGCCGTGCCGTCCCCGGTGCCGCCCGTGCTCCCGGCGTGCGGGTCGGCCAGGAGGGGGCGCAGGCCGGCGAACGCCCCGAGCAGGTCGGCGGGCGTCGGCGGGTGGGCGAGGACGCCGGCCAGCACGTCCAGCAGGAACGCCACCTCGCCCTGGGTGGGCTCGGGCACGTCGGGGACCGGCCCGGGCGCCGGCTCGTCGGTGAGGCCCACGTACGTGGTGCCGTCCGGCTGGGGCAGCAGCAGGACGAACCGCGCCCGCTCGCCCGGGACGGGCACCGAGAGCGCGGTGGAGAGGCCGCCCAGCGCGGCGGTGCGCACGACCAGGTGCGTACCCCGGCTCGGGGTGAGGTGCAGGCGGTCGTCGAGGCCGGCGGCCCAGACGCCGGTCGCGTTGACGACCAGCCGCGCCCGGACCTCGACCTGGCGCCCCGTCAGGGTGTCGACCAGCGCCGCCGAGCCGGGCCGCGCCTCGACCACGCGGGCGCGGGTGCGCACGTGGGCCCCGTGCTGGGCGGCGGTGCGGGCGAGCGTGGTGACCAGCCGGGCGTCGTCCTCGAGGCGGCCGTCCCACCCGAGCAGGCCCCCGCGCAGGCCGGCGGGGCGCAGCGCAGGTGCCAGGGCGAGGGCCTCGGCGGCCCCCACGCGCCGCGAGCGGGGGAGCTCGCCGGCGCCGGCCCCCGCGGCGTGGCGCAGGACGTCGCCCGCAGCCAGGCTGGCGCGGACCACCGTCGCCGCGCGGTGACGGGTGCCGTCCGTGAGCGGGACGAGCAGGGGGAGCGGGTGGACGAGGTGCGGGGCGGTGCGGCTCATCAGCAGCCCGCGCTCGACCGCCGACTCACGAGCCACCCCCACCTGGCCGTGCGCCAGGTAGCGGAGCCCGCCGTGGACGAGCTTGCTGCTCCAGCGGGAGGTGCCGAACGCGAGGTCGTGGGCGTCGACGGCGAGGACGCTGAGCCCGCGCGACACGGCGTCCAGCGCGACGCCGCACCCGGTGGCGCCCAGCCCGACGACGAGGACGTCGACCTCCGTCGGCGCGCCGTCGAGGCCCGCCGTGATGCGCGGGGCGGCCGGGAGCGCGTGCGCGGGCACGTCAGGCGCCCGTCGCGGGGGTCGGTGCGGGGGTGGGCGCCAGCGCGCCCCGTAGCTGGGCGGCGAGCTCGGCCTCCAGGGCGGCCTCGTCGACGACCGGCCTGTCTGTTGCCGCCTCGGGCTGGGCCTCGGGCCGGCCGTCGGCGGGGTCGACCATCGTGTGCCGGGAGAGGACGTGGCCGTGCAGGGTCAGCAGCAGCGCCCGGGCGATGGTCGTGGGGTCGCCGGCGCGGACCGCCCCGACGTCCTGCCCGTGCCGGACCGCCTCCGCGACCAGCCCGGCCATGAGCTCCTGCGAGCGGCCGCGGCGGGCCAGGAGGTAGGGCAGCAGCAGCTCGGCGTCCAGCTCGACGATGCGGGAGAAGAGCTCGTTCTCGCGCAGGGCGCGCACCGTGAGGAGGAGGTCGTCGACGAGGCGACTGAGCGGGTCCTCGCCCGCGTCCTCGCCCGCCTCCCCGCCCCTCTCCTCGCCCGGCTGGGATCGCTGGGCCAGCACGAGCGCGAGCACCTGCGACCACTCGCGGGTCATCAGGTCCCCGAGGAGCGTGGGCATGTCGGCCCAGGTCCGGTAGATCGTCATCCGGCTGACGCCGGCGCGGCGCGAGACCTCCGTGAGGGTCGTGCGACGCCACCCCAGGTCGAGCAGGCAGGCGCGGGCGGCGTCCAGGTAGGCGTCGGTGCGCTGCCCGAGCTCGGGCTCCGAGGGGATGTGACGAAGTGACGGCATGTGTCACACTGTAACGCATGACACGGCCCCAGTCGTCCCCCGCGACGCTCCCCGCTCACCCGCCGGCTCACCTGCCCGCGCACGCCCCGACCCCGCCCCGGGAGATGGACCCCCAGCGCTGGGGCCTGCCGGAGGCGGCCGGTCCGCTGCCCGACGGGGCCCGGGGCCTCGTGGAGCTCGCGTTCGGGGTGTCCACCACGGCGTCCGGGCCCCTCGGCCTACCCCCCGCGCCCGCGCTGCCCCCCGCGCTCGTCGACGCGCTCCGCGGCCTCCTGGGCGAGGAGCACGTGCTCGAGGCCGACGACGTCCGGCGGCTGCGGGCGGGCGGCAAGTCCACCCCGGACCTCCTCCGGGCGCGCGCGGGCGACGCCACCGACGCGCCCGACCTCGTCGTGCGCCCCGCCGACCACGACGACGTGCAGGCGGTGCTGGACCTCGCGGTCGCGCACCGCTGCGCCGTGGTGCCGTTCGGGGGCGGCACGGGGGTCGTCGGCGGCGTCGCGGGCGGGCGGACGGCGCGGGTGGCCGGGCTGACCGGGGCGCTGAGCCTCGACCTGGTGCGCCTGGACGCGCTGCTCGCGCTCGACGAGGTGTCGATGACCGCGACCCTGGGGGCGGGGCTGCGGGGGCCGGCCGCGGAGGCCCTGCTGGCCGAGCGGGGGCTCGTGCTCGGCCACTACCCGCAGTCGTTCGAGCACGCGAGCATCGGCGGGTTCGCGGCCACGCGCTCGTCGGGCCAGTCGTCGGCCGGGTACGGACGCTTCGACGCGATGGTCGTCGGCCTGCGGGCGGCGACGCCGCGCGGGGAGTGGCGGCTCGGCGTGGCGCCGGCGTCCGCCGCGGGCCCGGACCTCCGGCAGGTGCTCCTCGGCTCCGAGGGCGCGTTCGGCGTGGTCACCGAGGTGACCGTGCGGGTCCGGCGGGCACCCGTGGCGTCGCGGTTCGCCGGCTGGCGCCTGCCCGACTTCGGTGCGGCCTCCGCCGCCGTGCGCGAGCTCGCGCAGTCCGGGCTGCTGCCCACCGTCCTCCGCGTCTCCGACGAGGTGGAGACCGCCGTCAACCTGGCCGACCCCGCCGCCGTGGGCGGGTCCGGGGGCGAGGGGGGCTGCCTCGTCGTCGCCGGGGTGGAGGGGAGCGCGCGGCACGTCGAGGGGAGGTCCGCGGACGTCGCGGAGGTGCTCGCCCGGCACGGCGGGGCCGACCTCGGCGAGGCCGCCGGAGAGGCCTGGCGGGCCGGACGGTTCGCCGGACCGTACCTGCGCGACGCGCTCCTGGACGTCGGCGTCCTCGTCGAGACGCTGGAGACCGCGACCTTCTGGTCCGGTGTGGACGGGCTCAAGGAGGCCGTGACCTCCGCGCTGACCGGCGCCCTCGGCGACGGCACCCTCGTGCTGTGCCACGTCAGCCACGTCTACGAGACCGGCTGCTCCCTCTACTTCACCGTCGCCGCGCCGCAGGGGGGCGACCCGGCCGCTCGGTGGGCCCGGGCCAAGGCCGCGGCCTGCGACGCGATCGTGTCCGCCGGCGGCACCATCACCCACCACCACGCCGTCGGCCGCGACCACCGCCCCTGGTTGCGCCACGAGATCGGGGACGTCGGCGTCGGTGTCCTCCGGGCGCTCAAGGCCGAGCTCGACCCCGCCGGCGTGCTCAATCCCGGGGTGCTGGTGCCCTGAGTCCGGGTGGCCTGAGTGCTGGTGCCCTGAGTGCTGGTGCCCTGAGTCCGGGTGGGCGCCCCGGTCTCTGGGCCACGAGTCGTGCACAGGGCGGGCTGGGGTGGGGGTGTTCCCCAGGCCGGAGCCGGCCGGGCCCGCGGGGGTCGGCTTGTTGGTTGTCTGGGGGGTGTGAAGCGACGCGAGGACGACGAGCAGGGGTGGGCGGTGCCGGGTGACCCGGCACCGCACCCGGTGCTGCGCGCGCTCGCGGGCCTGGATGGTGCGGTCTCGGAGGTCTCGGCCGTCTCGCTGACCGGCCTGGGGGAGTCCGACGCCGGGGAGGCGTTGCTGCGGGTCACCGCCCTGGAGGCACGCGTGGCCGCGCTGCGCACCGCACTGACCGCCCGTGCCGAGACCGTCGGGGTCGGGTCCGCGTCGGGTGCGCCGAGCGCGGCGGTGTGGCTGGCGCTGCGGTCGGGTCTGACGCCGGCCGAGGCTCGACGCCGCTCGAACCTGGCCCGGGCCCTGGACCGGCACCCGCGGCTGGCGGCCGTGTTCGGGCAGGGACTGGTCAGCGAGGCACAGGTCGCCGCCGTCCTGCGGGCTCTCCAGGCGCTCCCCGCCGGGCTGGAGACCTGGGTCCACGACTCCGCGGCGGACCTCATGGTCCGCGCGGCACTCGACACCCGCGACCAGTCCTCCGCCGACGGGGTGCAGGGGCAGGCCGCGTTGGACGCGGCGGGGTTGAAGCGGCTGGGCGAGGAGCTCCTGACCCGGGTCGCCCCGGAGGTCGGTGAGGCCCACGAGGCGAGGCGACTGGCCGAGCAGGACCGTCATGCCTGGGACACCGCCCACCTCCAGCTGCGTCACGACGGCCAGGGCTCCACCTGGGGGACCTTCCGCATCCCGGTGGCGCAGGGTGAGCAGCTCGAGAAGGTCCTGACCGCGATCGCCTCCCCCGAGCACCAACGCGCCACCCAGAGCACCACCGAGGGCACCGATCAAGACCCCGCGCAAGCATCCGAGGCGTTCTGGCGCAGGCCGTACCGGCTGCGGCTGGGGCAGGCGTTCGCCGAGCTCATCGACCGTCTGCCGGTCGAGGACCTGCCCCGCGCGGGTGGGGTCGCGGCGAGGGTGGTGGTGACGATGACGCTGGCCGACCTGCTGGGCACCGCGAAGGCGGCGACTCTGGACACCGGCACGCGGATCAGCGCGGGCGAGGCCCGTCGGCTGGTGTGTGAGGCGGGGCTGGTCCCCGCGGTCCTGGGTGGGCCCTCGGAGGTCCTCGACCTCGGCCGCACGCGGCGCCTGCACACCGCGAAGCAGCGCCTCGCGCTGGCCCTGCGTGACGGCGGCTGCACGGTGGAGGGCTGCACCGCGCCACCGGCGCACTGCCACACCCACCACGACACCCCCTGGGCCGCGGGCGGGGCCACCACCCTGGCCAACGCCCGACTGCTGTGCCCGTTCCACCACCGACGGGTCCACGACCCCGGCTACACCGTCCAGCAGGCCGGCGCGGGCCGCCTCCACCTCCACCGACGGGAGTGAGGAGCCAGGAGTGAGGAGACGGGGCTCGTGAGGAGCGAGGAGCAGCCCCGGCGACGGCCGGACGAGCCCGGCGCGCGCTCAGCGCGGGGGCAGCGTCCAGACGAGCAGCTCGGTGTCGACGGCGGCGGTGACGGTGCGGGGCTCGTCCTCGCCGTCGAGGAGGAACGCGTCGCCGGCCTCGAGCGGCTCGGCGAGGCTGCTGCGCACCAGTGCGCCGCGAGCGACGAAGCAGTGGACGAGAGGGGCGGTGGGCAGCGTGACGGAGGCACCGGCCGAGAGCCGCGCGACGAGGAACCGGGCCTCGCCGGCGAGGGGGCGCGCTCCGGTCTCGACGAGCTCCCCGGCGGCGAGGGCCTCGGGGTCGGGGGTGGCGTGCTCCCACGAGGGCGCGGCGTCCGGGGCGTCCGGGACGAGCCACACCTGGACGAACCGGGTGACGCCGGCGTCCGCGGCCGCCATCTCGCTGTGCTCGACGCCGCTGCCGGCGTGCTGCACCCCGACGGTGCCGGGGCGCAGCGTGTGGGCGTGGCCGAGGGAGTCGCGGTGCTCGAGCGCGCCCTGGAGGACCCAGGTGACGATCTCCAGGCCCTCGTGGGCGTGGGTCTCGAAGCCGGCGCCGGGGCGCAGCGTGTGCTCGTCGTGGCAGACGATCCGGCCGAACGAGACGCGCTCGGGGTCGTAGTGGGCACCGAAGGAGAAGGAGTGCCGGGTCTGACGCCCTGCCTCACGTGTGGTGAATCGGCTCGTTCCTCGGCGGATCTCGACGCTCATGTCCATGATGGTCTCGTGCCGGACCAGCAGGACTCTCCCCACCTGCCCCAATTGCCCCCGGGGTTCCGTTTCGGCGTGGCCACGGCCGCGTACCAGGTGGAGGGCGCCGGCGACGTCGAGGGCCGCGGGCCGTCCGTCTGGGACACCTTCGCCGCGCGGGCGGGGATGCCCACCGCACCGGGCGCGGCGGCGGACCACTACCACCGGTTCGAGGAGGACGTGGACCTGCTCGGCCGGCTCGGCGTCCAGGCCTACCGGTTCTCGGTCTCGTGGTCGCGGGTCCAGCCGACGGGTCGCGGAGCGGTCAACGCCGCGGGTCTCGACCACTACGACCGGCTCGTCGACAGCCTCCTGGAGGCGGGGGTCGACCCGGTCGTCACGCTGTTCCACGGCGACCTGCCGCAGGGCTTGGAGGACGACGGGGGCTGGCTCAACCGGGAGACGGTGGCGCGGTTCGGGGAGTACGCCTCGCTGGTCGGCGAGCGGCTGGCCGACCGGGTGCACAGCTGGGTCCCGGTCGACGAGCCCAACGTGGTGGCGTTCCTCGGGTACGGCACGGGCTCGCACGCGCCGGGGCGTCGACTGATGTTCGACGCGGTCCCGGTGGCCCACCACCTGCTCCTCGGCCACGGCGTCGCGACGTCCGCCCTGCGCGCCGCGGGGGCCGACAACGTCGGCTGCGCCAACCACCACGCGCCGATGTGGCCGGCCAGCGACGACGCGGCGGACGTGGGGGCGACCAAGCTCTTCGACGCCCTGTGGAACGGCTTCTTCACCGAGCCGATGCTGCTGGGCCGCTACCCGATCGACCTCGAGGTGCTGGTCGAGGACGTGCTGGCCCCCGGCGACCTCTCGATCATCCGGCAGCCGCTCGACTTCTACGGCGTCAGCTACTACGCGCCGATGCGGATCGGCGCCGCGCCCGAGGAGGCCGAGACCCCCTTCCAGCCGGTGCCGCTGCTCGGCTACCCGACGACGGACCTGGGGTGGCCGGTCGTGCCGGTCGCGCTGCGCGAGTGGCTCATCACCTTCCGCGCGCGGTACCGGGCCGCGCTGCCCCCGCTGTGCGTCACCGCGGCCGGGGCGGCCTACGCCGACCCCATCGACGAGGCGGGCCACGTCGACGACCAGCGCAGGATCGACTACCTGGACGGCCACCTGCGGGCCGTCGCCGCGGCCGCCGCGCGCGGGGTGGACGTCCGCGGGCTCTTCGTCTGGTCGCTGCTCGACGGCTTCGACGGTGCGCAGGGCGACGGGACGCCGTTCGGGCTGGTCCACGTCGACCGCGACTGCCGCCGCCGCACCCCGAAGGCGTCGTTCGACTGGTACCGGCAGGTCATCGCCGCCCAGATGAATTCCATCGGTTGAATTCCATCGGCTGAGCCGGCTCGGCCGAGCTCGGTGGGGCTGAGGCCCCTCAGACCAGCGCCGCGGCCAGCCGCTCGACGACGAGCCGCAGCCGGCGGGCGTCGGTCGCGAGGTTGATCCGCACGTGGCCGGCGAGGCCGGGGTGGTAGTCGTGCCCCGGCGAGACCTTCACGCCGTGGGCGAGGCCGGCGGCGGCCGGGTCCTCGACGCCGTACGCCCGCAGGTCGACCCAGGCGAGGTAGGTGGCCTCGAGGACGCGGGTGCGCGCGAGGGGCAGGTGCTCGGCGAGCAGGTCGCCGAGCAGGGCGCGCTGCGCGACGAGCCGCTCGAGCAGGGCCTCGAGCCAGGCGTCGCAGTCGTTCCACGCGGCCACCCCGGCGACCATCCCGAGGACGGACGCGCCGCCGTTCTGCGCGTGCGGCACGGCCCGCAGGACGGCGAGGTCCTCGTCGTCCAGCGTGACCACCTGGGCCGTGTGCAGGCCGGCGGTCGAGAAGGTCTTGGAGTGGCTGGTGACGGCGACGGCGCGCTCGTCGACGGTCAGGTACGGGACGAAGGCGGGCGACCCCGGCAGCACGAGGGGGGCGTGGATCTCGTCGGCCACGACCCGGGCGCCGTGGGCGCGGGTGAGGTCGCGCAGCGCCTCGAGCTCGTCGCGGCGGTGGACCCGGCCGGTCGGGTTGTGGGGGCTGCACAGGACGACGGTGCGCGCGCCGTCCTCGACCAGGCGGCGCTCGATGCCGGCGAGGTCGAGCGGCGCGTCCGGGGCGTCGGGGTCGGTGTCGACGGGCAGGAGGGCGCGCCCGGTGACCTCGGTGAGCTGGTGGAACGGCGGGTAGTACGGCGCGGGGACGACGACGGGGCCGGGCGGGCACAGCGTCTCCAGCACGAGGCGCACGCCGGCGACGACGTCCCCGGTGACCACGGTGCGGCCGGCGGGCAGCTCCCAGCCCCAGTGCCGTCGGGCGAAGCCGCGGAACGCCTCGTCCAGGGCGGCGTCGTGACCGGTGCCGGCGAACGGCGCGTACCCGAGCATCCCGTCGGACACGGCCGCGTCCACGGCCGCGGCGATGGCCGGTGCCGGCGCGTAGTCGGCCTCGGCCACCCACGCGGGGACGGTGCCCTCCGGCACGGCCCCCCACTTGAGGGGGAGGGCGCGTCGCGCCTGCTCGTCGGTGAGGTCGACGATCACGGGGTTCCTCCAGGTCGGGGTGGGGAGGTGGCGGGGAGCCTGGTCGGGGTGGACCGTGGCCAGTCGCCACCCTAGGAGCCGACGGGCGGAGCCGCTCCCTCACCCGCCCCCGTCACCCGCCCCTCACCCGCCCCCCTCACCCACAGGGACCAGGTGTCCCGGTACCCCATCGGGGTACCACGGAGGACATGGACTCCTCCTGGAAGATGGCCGTCACCGCGACTCGTCACTGCCTCACCGGCTGCGCCGCCGGTGAGATCGTCGGCATGGTGCTCAGCACCGCGTTCGGCTGGCACAACCTCACGAGCATCGTCGTCTCGTTCGTGCTGTCGTTCGTCTTCGGCTACTCGCTGACGTTCTGGGGCGTGAAGAAGGCCGGGGCGGACACGGCCACCGCGGTCAAGGCGGCGCTGGCCTCCGACACCGTCTCGATCCTCGTCATGGAGGTCGTCGACAACGGCTTCATCGCCGCGGTGCCGGGCGCCCTGAGCGCGGGCCTGACCGACTGGCTCTTCTGGGGCTCGCTCGTCCTCTCGCTGGCGATCGCCTTCGTCGTCACGGTCCCGGTGAACAAGGCGATGATGGACCGGGGCCTGGGGCACGCGAAGGTGCACCAGCTCCACGAGGGCCACGGCTCCGCGGACCACGAGGGCCACGCGGGGCACGAGGACCACGACGCGCACGGCACGCACGAGGACCACGAGGACCACGCGGACCACGACGCGCAGGGGACGCAGGGCGGCCACGCGCACGAGACGCACTCCACGGCCCGGACCCGCTGAGGGGGGTGCCCGTCACCCGCCCGACACACACCGGCCCTACGATCCGGAGCATGCGCCGCCGCTCCACCGCCCTCGCCGTCCCCGCCGCCCTGCTCCTCGCCGTGGCCGCCACGGCCTGCGCGCCGACCGAGGAGTCGGCCACCGACACCTCGAGCTCGGACGCGAGCGCCAGCGCGACCGGCGACCCGTCGACCTGCGTCACCGACGACATGCTCACCACGGCCGGCGAGCTGACCGTGGGCACCGACTCCCCGGCCTACTCGCCGTGGTTCAAGGGCAACGACCCGACCAACGGCAAGGGCTACGAGTCGGCGGTCGCCTACGAGGTCGCCAGCCGCCTGGGCTTCAGCGCCGACCAGGTGACCTGGACCGTGGTGCCGTTCAACACCTCCTACGCGCCGGGCGCGAAGGACTTCGACTTCGACATCAACCAGATCTCGATCACCGCCAAGCGCGCGAAGGTCGTCGACTTCTCCGACGGCTACTACTCGGCGGCCCAGGCCGTCATCGCGCTCAAGGGCTCGGCCGCGGCCGACGCGACGAGCCTGGACGACCTCAAGAGCCTGAACCTCGGTGCGCAGACGGGCACGACCAGCCTCACCGCGATCACCGACGTCATCGAGCCCGACTCCGACCCGTCGGTCTTCCAGACCACGAACGCCGCGGTCCAGGCGCTCAAGAACGGCCAGGTCGACGCGATCCTCGCGGACCTGCCGACGGCCTTCTACATCTCCGCGGTGCAGCTGGGCAACGACGGCACCATCGTCGGCCAGTTCCAGCCCGACACCGGCGAGCAGGAGCAGTTCGGCATGCTCTTCGAGAAGGGCAACCCGCTGGTCACCTGCGTGGACGAGGCGCTGGCCGCCATGACCGAGGACGGCACGCTTGCCGCGATCGAGAAGAAGTGGCTCTCCGACACCGTCTCCGTCCCGGAGCTGAGCTGATCGGGACGTCCCGGCGAGCACCCTCGGCGCGCGTGTGAGCGACACCCAGGTCTGGACCCCGAGCGAGCACGAGCTCGCCCGGCGGTCGGTCCGTCGCCGGCAGCGGGTCCGCTCCACGGTCATCGCCACGGTGATGACCGTGGCGGTGCTCGGCCTGGTCGTCGCCGGGCTTCTGTCCTCGCCGGGCTGGCCGCGGGTCAAGGAGTACTTCTTCTCGCCGGAGGCAGCGCGGGAGTCCTGGCGGGCCGTCCTCGAGGCGATGTGGCTCAACGTCCGCCTCTTCGTGCTCTGCGAGATCGGCATCCTCGCGCTGGGCCTGCTCATCGCGGTGGCCCGCACGACCCGCTCGGCCTGGCTCGCGCCGGTCCGGGTGGTCGCGGTGGTCTACACGGACGTCGTCCGGGGCATCCCGACCATCCTGCTCATCACGATGTTCGGGTTCGGCATCCCCGCCCTCCAGCTCCAGGGCCTCACCAACGACCGGGTCGTGTGGGCGGGGGTGGCGCTGGTGGTCTCCTACTCGGCCTACGTCTCCGAGGTCTTCCGCTCCGGCATCGAGTCGGTGCACCCCTCGCAGGTCGCGAGCGCCCGCGCGCTGGGCCTCTCGGAGGGCCGCATCCTGCGCCACGTCGTCGTCCCGCAGGCGGTCCGCCGGATCGTCCCGCCGCTGCTCAACGACTTCGTCTCCCTGCAGAAGGACACCGCGCTCGTCTCCGTGCTCGGCGTCCTCGACGGCGTCTTCTGGGCCACCAACTACGCCAACTACAACTTCAACTACACGCCGATGGTCGTCGTCGCGATCTACTTCATCGTGCTCACCGTGCCGCTGGCCCGCCTCACCGACCACCTCCAGAAGCGCGTCGTCGAGCGCGAGCGGGCGGGGGCGCGATGAGCGAGCCGCTGCTGCGCGTCCGGGGCCTGCGCAAGGCGTACGGCGAGAGGGTCGTGCTCGACGGGGTCGACCTGGACGTCGCCACCGGCGAGGTCGTCTGCCTCATCGGCGCCTCCGGCTCGGGCAAGTCGACGCTCCTGCGCTGCCTCAACCTGCTCGACCAGGTCGACGACGGCACGATCGAGCTCGAGGGCCGGGAGATCACCGACCCCAAGGTCGACCCCCGCTCCGTGCGCCGCCGGATGGGGATGGTCTTCCAGGCCTACAACCTCTTCCCGCACCTCACCGTGCTCCAGAACTGCACGCTGGCCCCGCGCCGCGCGCACCGCGTCGGCCGGCGCGAGGCCGAGGCCCGCGCCCGCGAGCTGCTCACCCGCTTCGGCCTGGGCGAGCACGTGGACGCCCACCCCGACCGGCTCTCCGGCGGCCAGCAGCAGCGCGCCGCCGTGGTCCGGGCGCTGTGCACCCGGCCCACCCTGCTCCTCCTGGACGAGGTGACCGCCGCCCTGGACCCCGAGCTCGTCGGGGAGGTGCTCGGCATCCTCCGCGAGCTGGCCGCGCAGGGCACCACGATGGTGCTGGCCACCCACGAGATCTCCTTCGCGCGGGACGTCGCGAGCACCGTCGTCTTCCTCGACGACGGCCGCGTCTGCGAGCAGGGCCCGCCGGCCCAGGTCCTGGTGGACCCGGTGCAGGAGCGCACCCGGGCGTTCCTCAAGCGCGTGCTCTGAGCCTGGCGGGGCCGCCGTGCCGGCGGCCGGGTGCAGGATGGGACGCATGTCCGCGACCCCCCACGACCCGCACGACCAGCACGCCCGGCAGGACGACCAGCCCGAGGACCAGCGGCAGACGGAGGGCAGGCAGGCGGAGGGACGGCAGCAGGACGGCGGCGCCGGACGCGGCGGGCCGCTCGCCGGGGTCCGGGTGGTCGAGGTCGCGGGGATCGGGCCCGGGCCGCACGCCTGCATGATCCTGGCCGACCTGGGGGCGGACGTGGTCCGGCTGGACCGGCCGCGGGGCCAGCTGTTCACCGGCGGCAGCCACGACCTGCTCAACCGCGGGCGGCCCAGCGTGGCGATCGACCTCAAGCACCCCGAGGCGTCCGCCCTCGTGCTGCGCCTGGTGGCCCGGGCCGACCTGCTCGTGGAGGGCATGCGGCCCGGGGTCGCCGAGCGCCTGGGGATCGGCCCGGCCGACGCGCTCGCCGCGAACCCGCGCCTGGTCTACGGCCGGATGACCGGGTGGGGCCAGGACGGCCCGCTGGCCCAGCGCGCCGGGCACGACCTCACCTACGTCGCGCTCACCGGGGCGCTGGACGGCGCGGGGCAGGACCCGGCGCGCCCGCACTTCCCACGCAACCTGCTCGGCGACTTCGGCGGCGGGTCGACGTACCTGGTCATCGGCCTGCTGGCGGCGCTCACCCACGCCCGGGCCACGGGCCGCGGCCAGGTGGTGGACGCGGCGATCGTCGACGGTCTCGCCCACCTGGACTCCATGACCCACGCCCTCGCCAACGGCGGGATCGACACCGCGCCGCGCGGGCAGAACCTGCTCGACGGCGGGGCCCCGTTCTACCGGCTCTACGAGACCGCGGACGGCCGGCACGTGGCGGTCGGCGCGCTCGAGCCCCCGTTCTTCGCGGCGCTGCTCGACGTCCTGGACGTGGCGGACGAGTGCCCGGACCAGGCGGACCTCGCCCGCTGGCCGGAGATGGTGGCGCTGTTCGCGCGGGTGATCGCCTCCCGCACCCGCGACGAGTGGGCGGCCGCGGCGGCGGACACGGACGCGTGCCTCGTCCCCGTCCTGTCCCGCGAGGAGGCGGCCCGGCACCCGCACCTGGCGGCGCGCGGGACGTTCCTGCCGGGGCCCGGCGGCCCGCAGCCCGCCCCGGCGCCCCGGTTCTCGCTCACCCCCGCGGGGCTCGGCAGCCCCCCGCCGGCCACCGTGGGCCAGGACACCGGGGCCGCGCTCGCCGCCTGGGGCGAGGAGGACGTCGCGGGCCTGCTCGCCCGCGGGGTGGTGCACCAGGCGTGACGGTCGGGCGCCACCGCCCACCGATCCGCCCTAATGAATATCTGTCAATAAGCCGGGATCCGCGCTACCGTCCCTGCATGACCCCCTCCGATGCTCCCCTCGAGGACGTCGACGTCCTCGTGGTCGGCGCCGGCCTCTCCGGCATCGGCGCCGCCTGCCAGCTCGTCACCCGCCACCCCGGCAAGAGCGTCGCCGTGCTCGAGGCGCGCGCGACCAGCGGCGGCACCTGGGACCTCTTCCGGTACCCGGGCATCCGCTCCGACTCCGACATGTTCACGTTCGGCTTCCGGTGGCGGCCGTGGCCCAGCGACACCGCGCTGGCCGACGGCCACCTCATCCTCGACTACCTGCGCACGGTGGCGCGCGAGCACGACGTCGAGCGGCTGATCCGCTACGACCACCGGGTCACCGAGGCGTCCTGGAGCAGCGCGGAGCAGCGCTGGACGGTGACGTACACCCACGACGGCGTCGAGAAGCAGATCCGCTGCGGCCTGCTCTGGGGCTGCTCCGGCTACTACGACTACGAGCAGGGCCACGCGCCGGTCTTCCCGGGTGCGGAGGACTTCGAGGGCGAGATCGTCCACCCCCAGTTCTGGCCCGAGGACCTCGACTACGCGGGCAAGAAGGTCGTCGTCATCGGCTCGGGCGCCACGGCCGTGACCCTCGTGCCGGCCATGGCGCCGACCGCGGGGCACGTCACGATGCTCCAGCGCTCGCCCACCTACGTCCTCTCCCGCCCGGGCCGCGACCCGTGGGGCAAGGCCCTGGCGCGGGTGCCCCAGAAGCTGCGGTTCCCGCTCGTGCGCTGGAAGAACATCCTCGTCCAGGTGGGCAGCTACCAGCTCTTCCAGCGGCGGCCCGAGTGGGGCCGCAGGCTCATCCGCACCGCCACCGAGCAGCAGCTCCAGGGCACGGGGCTCGACGTGGACACCCACTTCAAGCCGGACTACGACCCCTGGGACCAGCGGCTGTGCTTCGTCCCGGACTCCGACCTGTTCAAGGCGCTGCGCAGCGGCAAGGCGGACGTGGTCACCGAGCACATCGACACCTTCGACGCGACCGGCATCCGGCTGCGCAGCGGCGAGCACCTGGACGCGGACGTCATCGTCACCGCGACCGGGTTGAAGCTCAAGGCGTTCGGCGGCATCACGATGACGGTCGACGGCGCCGAGGTGAAGGCGCACGAGACGATGGCCTACAAGGCGCTCATGCTCTCCGGCGTCCCCAACTTCGTCTTCACCATCGGCTACACGAACGCCTCCTGGACGCTCAAGGCCGACCTGGTCAGCGACTACGTGTGCCGGATGCTGTCGTACCTCGACGAGCACGGGCGGACCAGCTTCACCGCCCAGCGGGACCCGGAGGTCGGCGAGCGGCCGTTCATGGACTTCCGCTCCGGCTACGTCCTGCGGGCGCTGGACCACCTGCCCCGGCAGGGCGACCGCGCCCCCTGGATGCTCAAGCAGAACTACCTCACCGACCTGCGCACCATCCGGCACGACGACCTGGACGACGGGGTGCTCGCGTTCCGGTGAGGCGACCGGAAGGGTGAAACGACTCCGCTCCGACGCTGGTTCCCTGGAGGCATCAGGGCCCCGCAAGGGACCGTCTCGGACGAGGTGAAGGAGGCAGACATGTCCCTCAAGGACAAGATCTCGAACAAGGCCGAGGAGCTGCAGGGCAAGGGCAAGGAGTCCTACGGCAGCGCGACCGGCAACGAGGAGCTCCAGGCCGAGGGCCGGGGCGACCAGGCCTCCGCCGGCATCAAGCAGGCCGGCGAGAAGGTCAAGGACGCCGCGGGCGACCTGAAGCGCACCTTCTCGAAGTGAGACCCGCGGGCCTCGGCCCGCGCCGGTGAGGCGGAGTCACGCACACCCCTCACCCCCAGACGAGCCGCCCGGGCGACCGGGCGGCTCGCCTGCATCCGTGACGACCACGATCGGCGAGACGTCCAGGAGGGGGACCATGAGCCAGCTCGTGCGCCGGAGCCTGTGGGACAAGGTCCCGCGAGACCACTGGGACTCCCCGCAGGTGCTGCGGCGACGCCAGGTCGTGGTGGCCGCCGTGGTGGTGCTCGGGGCCGTCGCGCTCGGGTTCCTGCTGCGCACCGAGCCCGGCTCGGGCGCGTTCTACGTCCTCACCCTCGTGCTCGCGGCGATCTGGACGGCGGGGGCGTTCGTCTCCGGCCGGCTCCACCTCGGCCGGATCGGGCTGCGCGACCGGCTCGTGCGGCCCGTCCTCTCGCCGTTCGTGGTGGGGGTGGCGATGGTGGCGGTGTTCGTCGTCGGCGGGCTGGTGCTGCGCGAGGTGGACGCCTTCGCGCCGCTGGTCTCCGAGATCCGCTCGGTCCTCGACTACTCCACCCAGGGCTCGCTGCCGGCGCTGGTCGCCGTGACGGCGGTCAACGGCATCGCCGAGGAGCTGTTCTTCCGTGGGGCCGCCTACGCGGCGGTGCCGACCCGGCCGGTCCTGGTCACGACGGTGGCCTACACGGCCGCCACCCTGGCGAGCGGCAACGTGATGCTCGCCTTCGCCGCCGTCCTGCTCGGGGTGGTGGTGGGCCTGGAGCGCCGGGCCTCCGGCGGCGTCCTCGCGCCGATCATCACGCACCTGACGTGGTCGCTCTCGATGCTGCTGATCCTGCCGCTGGTCTTCGCCTGAGCGAGCCGCCGGGACGTCCTTCCGGGCCTCCTGACGGGGTCCGCGGCTGAGCGCTCGATGAGGCCCGGTTGAGGCCCAGTTGAAGTCCGGATGAGTGCGCCATGAAGATCCCAGGTCAGGCGCGGGGGCCCGTGACAACTGTCGAACAGTCACACCTCAGAACGAGCCGACTGACAGGGTCACCTGGGACTTCTGCACCTTGTGAGAACTTTCACGAAGTCTCGGGAACGTCCGGACCACGTGTCTAGCCTGGGGCCGTGAACCCCCTGCTCGACACCGCTGTCGGGAGCCTCGGCACCTCCCTCTCGTCCTCGCTGACGTCCTCCCTGACGTCCTCGTTGGCCTCCTCCGTCACGACGCTGACGGCCACCCCCGCCGGCCTCCTGCCGGCCCGGGAGCAGATGGCCCTCTCGCTCGGCTGGCACATCGTCCTGGCCTGCTTCGGCGTCGCCTTCCCGACGATCATCTTCGCGATGCACTGGCGGGGCGTGTACCGCCAGGACGAGGGCGCGATGCGCCTGGCCCGGCGCTGGTCCAAGGTCTCGGCGGTGCTGTTCGCCATCGGCGCCGTCTCCGGCACGGTGCTCAGCTTCGAGATGGGCCTGCTGTGGCCGGGCCTCATGGGCACCTTCGGGGACGTGATCGGCCTGCCGTTCGCGTTCGAGGGGCTCGCGTTCTTCCTCGAGGCCATCTTCATCGGCCTCTACCTCTACGGCTGGGACCGGATGCCGCCCAAGCGGCACCTGTACTTCCTCGTGCCGATGGGGATCACCGGCATCTTCGGCACGTTCTGCGTCATCGCGGTCAACGCCTGGATGAACGACCCGACGGGCTTCACCTACGTGGACGGCGTGGTGAGCGACGTCCAGCCGTGGGCGGCGTTCCTCAACGACCGCGTGTGGATGATGTTCGCCCACATGTGGGTCGCCGCGTTCATGGTCACCGGGTTCATGGTCGCCGCCGTCTACGCCCGCGGCCTGCTCAAGGGCCGCCGCGACCGGCACCACCGGCTCGGCTTCTCCGTCGCCATGGTCTTCGCCAGCATCGCCGCGATCCTGCAGCCGGTCGTCGGGCACTTCCTCGGCACCGACCTCGCGGAGATCCAGCCCGCGAAGCTGGCCGCCATGGAGCTGGCGCTCACCACCACGGACGGGGCCAGCCCCGAGCGGCTGGGCGGCATCGCGATCAACGGCCACGTCTACGGCGCCATCGACATCCCCTACCTCGGCTCGCTCATCGCCGAGGAGTCCCTCACCAAGCCGGTGACCGGCCTCGACCAGATCGCCGCCGCCGACCAGCCCCCGGTGAACCTCGTCCACCTCTCCTTCCAGACGATGATCGGGATCGGCTTCCTGCTCGCCTTCGTCGTCCTCGTCTACTGGTTCGCCCGCTGGCGGAAGTTCGACCTGCTCTCGGTCGAGACCCGCCGCAGCAAGGTGTTCCTCTGGCTGATGGTCGCCTCCGGGCCGCTCACCATGGTCGCGATGTGGGCCGGCTGGATCACCACCGAGGTCGGGCGCCAGCCGTGGATCGTCTACGGGGTCATGCGCACCACCGAGGCCGCCGGCTCCAACTCCGGTCTGTGGTGGCTCTACGGCGCCTCCGTCGTCCTCTACTTCGGCATGACGATCGGCGCGGTCTACGTCCTGCGCTCGATGGCCAAGCGGTGGCGCCGCGGCGAGGAGGAGCTGCCCAGCCCCTACGGCCCTGAGCCGTCGCTGGTCGAGGCTGCCGAGGCCGCCCACTCCGGTCCCGGCGAGGGCGCGGGCGAGGGCGGGGACCGATGAGCCTCGTCGTCGTCATCGCGGCCGCGCTGTTCGTCGGCGTCCTGGCCTACGCGGTGCTGGGCGGGGCCGACTTCGGCTCCGGCTTCTTCGACCTCACCGCCGGCGGCTCGCGCTCCGGCGCCGCGATCCGCCGCCAGGTCGACCACTCCATCGGCCCGGTGTGGGAGGCCAACCACGTCTGGCTGATCTACGTGATGGTCGTGTGGTGGACGGCGTTTCCGCACTCCTTCGAGCCGGCCATGCGCACCCTCATCGTGCCGATGTTCCTGGCCGTCGGGGGCATCGTGCTGCGCGGCTCCGCGTTCGCCTTCCGCAAGTACGCCGAGAGCCTGGCCGCGGCACGGTTCTTCGGTGCCGTCTTCGCGGTCTCCTCCGTCATCACGCCGTTCTTCCTCGGCTGCGTCGCCGG
Organism: Nocardioides sp. GY 10127; assembly: GCF_004919085.1. Taxonomy (GTDB): domain Bacteria; phylum Actinomycetota; class Actinomycetes; order Propionibacteriales; family Nocardioidaceae; genus Nocardioides. The sequence goes on from NZ_STGL01000005.1 coordinate 474,995, forward strand.
CGCGATCGCCTCGGGCCGCGTGCCCGCCGAGGGCCGCGGCGGCGTGTGGTCGTCGTGGCTCGGCCCCACCTCGATCGTGGGCGGGCTCGTCGCGATCGGCACCTGCGCCTTCCTGGCCGGCGTCTTCCTCGTCTCGGACGCCGGCCGCGGACCCGACCGCGCGCTCGCCGAGTCCCTGCGCCGCCGCACCCTCGTGGTCGGCCTGGGCACGGGGGCGGTCGTCCTCGCCGGGCTGGCCCCGCTGCACTCCGACGCGCCGACCCTGTGGGCCGGGCTGACCGGCCGGGCGCTGCCCATCGTGATCGCCTCGGCCGTCTTCGGCACCGCCACCGTCGTGCTCGTCTGGCTGCGGCGGTCGTCGTGGGCGCGGTGGACCGCCGTCGCCGCGGTCGTCGCCGTCGTCTCGGCGTGGGGCATGGGCCAGTACCCCTGGTTCCTCGTCGACCAGATGACCCTCGACCAGGCCGCGGGCGCCACCGCGACCCTCGAGGCGCTGCTCGTCGCCGTCGCGCTGGCGGTGCTGCTCGTGCTGCCCTCGCTCATCTACCTGCTCGTCATGGCCCAGCGGTGGCAGGCCGAGGAGGAGCACGCCTGACGGTCAGGCGCTGCTCGGCCCGGCTCGGCTCGGCCCGGCTCAGCGCGGCCCGGTTCAACTCGGCCCGGCTCAACTCGGCCCGGCTCAGCTCGCGGCGGGGGCGGCGTCCTCGGCGACGGCCCGGCGCACGGCCTCGGCGTACGTCATCGGCTCGAACGGCACGACCTCGCGGATGGCGGGGTCGGTGACGAGCACCTCGGTGCCCATCGACTCGATCAGGTTGCCGGCGGTCGTCGCGTCCACGCCGGTGACGAGGCGGATCCACCACTCCGAGAGCATCGGGGTGCCGACGGGCACCTCGAGGATGGGCGTGCGGCGGCCGTTGAGCACGAGCGCGGCCTCCTGGAGCATCCCGGTGTAGGACAGCTGGTCGGCGCCGCCGATCTCGAACGTGCGGCCCAGCGCGGCCTCGTTGCCGACCACGCCGGCGAGGTAGCGGACGACGTCCTCGATGGCGATGGGCTGCGTGCGGGTGGCCGCCCACTTCGGCACGACCATCGCGGGCAGGTGCTTGACGAGCTGGCGGGTCATCTCCCAGGAGACGCCCCCGGCGCCCACGACGATGGCGGCGCGCAGGACGGTGACGGGCACGCCGTTGAGGCCGAGCAGGTGCTCGACCTCGCGGCGCGAGCGCAGGTGCGGCGAGAGGGACTCGCCGTCGGCCCCGAGGCCGCCGAGGTAGACGATCTGGTCGACGCCGGCGGCCGCGGCGGCCAGCCCGAAGTCCCGGGCGGCGGCCGCGTCCTTGTTCTCGAAGTCGTTGTCGTCGAGGGAGTGGACGAGGTAGACCGCGACGTCGACGCCGTCCATCGGCTCGGCCAGGGAGCCGGGGTCGAAGACGTCCCCGAACACCGCCTCGCCGGGCCCGTCGTAGGTCTCGGGGTGCCGCGTCATCGCCTTCACCCGGTGCCCGGCCTCGAGCAGCGCGGGCACGAGCCGGCGGCCGACGAACCCGCTGGCGCCGGTCACGAGGACGGTACGACTCATGCGGATCACGGTAGGCAGGCGGCCGGGCCCGCCTGCTCACCCGACCGCGCACACCCCGGCCGGGCTCAGCCCCCGGTCCGGCGGGCGACCTCCTCGCGGCGGGTGGCGTCCATGGCGCTCTCGTACGAGGCCACCAGGCCCGCCACCGTCACCGGCTTCATCGCGGCCACGAGCGCCTGGAGCTGCGCGGGCGTCGCGTCGTCGCGGTAGGCGGGCCAGACCTGGGTGCGGAAGACGTCGTCCAGCTCCGCGGCGAGCGCGCGACCGGCGCGCTCGCACGCCTCCCCGGCCGCCCGGGCCGCGGCGAGCGGGAAGCCGAGGTCGAGCAACGTGAGCCCGACCGGCAGCCGCGCGGCGGCCACGCGGTACCCCCCGTCGCCGTGCCCGTCGCCCGCCCCGCCGCCGTCCCGGTCCGGGCGGACGATGCCGAGGGCGTCGAGCAGGGCCAGCGCGTCGTCGTCGAGCGTGCGGCCGGCCCGCTGCTCCAGCGCCGCGCGGCTCGGCACCGCCTCGTCGTCCGCGTGCCAGGGCGTGAGCATGGTGCGCCGCACGGCGACCTCGTCGGCGCTGGCCTCCGCGGGGAGCGTCGCCAGGTAGCCCTCGATGGCGGCGAGGGTGAAGCCGTGGCCCTGGAGCTCGCGGACCAGCTCCAGCCGGGCCACGTGCAGGGCGGTGTAGTACCCCGAGCGCCCCTTCCGCACCGGCGCCGGCAGCAGGCCGCGGGAGGTGTAGAAGCGGACGTTGCGGACGCTCACGCCGGTCCGCTCGGTGAGCTCGGCGAGGGTGAGCAGGGCGTCCTGCCCGGCGCGCCCGGCGTCGCCGCCGTCGGGATCGTGCTGCGTCATGGCCCCTCCTCGTCCGTCCTCGGGCTGCCCCTTGACCACCGTGACAGTACCGGTGTCATGATCGGACGTGGCGCGCGTCACCCAGCCCGCGCCGCCGCACCGCCCCCACCCGCCGCCAGCAGAGAGGCACCGGCATGCCCGAGGCGTTCATCTACGACCACCTGCGCACCCCACGGGGGCGCGGCAAGGCGACCGGGAGCCTGGCCGAGGCCACGCCGGTCTCGCTCGCCACCGGCCTGCTCACCGCGCTGCGGACCCGCAACCCCGGCCTGGACGCCGGGATCGAGGCGGTGGACGACGTGGTGCTCGGTGTCGTGACGCCGATCGGCGAGCAGGGCGGCGACCTCGGCAAGACCGCAGCCCTGGCCGCCGGCTACCCCGAGACCACCGCCGGGGTGCAGCTCAACCGGTTCTGCGCCTCGGGGCTGGAGGCCGTCAACCAGGCCGCCGCCCGGGTGCGCTCGGGCTGGGAGGACGTCATCGTCGCCGGCGGCGTCGAGCACATGTCGTCCACGCCGATCGGCGCCGACGGCGGCCCGTGGGCCGCGGACCCCGCCACGGCGCTGGCCACCGGGTTCGTCCCGCAGGGCATCGGCGCCGACCTCATCGCCACCCTCGGCGGCTGGACGCGCACCGACGTGGACGCCTTCGCCGCCGAGTCCCACGCCCGCGCCGCCAAGGCCTGGGCGGACGGTCGCTTCGCCGCGTCCGTCGTGCCGGTGCTCGACCGCAACGGGCTGCCCCTGCTCGAGACCGACGAGACGGTCCGGCCCGGCACCTCGGTGGAGTCGCTGGCCGGCCTGCGGCCCTCGTTCGCCGCGCTGGGCCGGGACTTCGGCTTCGACGCGGTCGCGCTGGAGAAGTACCACTGGGTCGAGTCGATCGACCACGTCCACCACGCGGGGAACTCGTCGGGCATCGTCGACGGCGCCGCCCTGGTGCTCCTGGGCTCCGAGGACGCCGGCGCCCGGCTGGGACTGGAGCCCCGCGCCCGGGTGCTGAGCGCGGCCGTCTCCGGCGCCGACCCCACCATCATGCTCACCGGCCCGGCCCCGGCCGCCCGCAAGGCGCTGGCCAAGGCCGGCCTCGAGGTCGGCGACATCGACCTGTTCGAGATCAACGAGGCGTTCGCGGCGGTCGCTCTGCGCTTCATGGCCGACCTCGGCATCGACCACGAGATCACCAACGTCAACGGAGGAGCCATCGCCATGGGCCACCCGCTCGGCGCCACCGGCGCCATGATCCTCGGCACGCTCGTCGACGAGCTCGAGCGCCGCGACCTGCGCCGCGGCCTCGCGACGCTGTGCGTCGGCGGCGGCATGGGCATCGCCACGATCGTGGAGCGGGTGTGAGCGCCGTGCCGGACACCGCCGTGAACCCCGCCGTGAACCCCGCCGTGGACACCTCCGTCACCTACCGCCTCGACGACGAGGGGATCGCCACGATCCTGCTCGACGACCCGCAGGCGCGGGTGAACACGATGAACGACCGCTTCGGCCCGGCCTACGCCGCGGCCGTGGACGCGCTGCTGGCCGACGTCACCGCCCGGCCCGACGACGTCCGGGGTGTCGTGCTGGCCAGCGGGAAGTCGACGTTCTTCGCGGGCGGCGACCTGCTGGCCATGCAGCGCTCCGGCCCGGAGGAGGCCGAGGCGACCTTCGCGATGGTCGAGGACCTCAAGGCCACGATGCGCCGGCTGGAGACCTGCGGGCGACCCGTCGTCGCGGCGATCAACGGCGCGGCGCTGGGTGGAGGCCTCGAGCTCGCGCTGGCCTGCCACCACCGGGTCGTGGCGGACGACCCGCGGATCAGGCTGGGGCTCCCGGAGGCCACGCTGGGCCTGCTGCCCGGGGGCGGCGGGGTCACCCGCGTGACCCGGATGCTCGGCCTCCAGTCGGCCCTCATGGACGTCCTGCTGCGCGGGCCGCAGATGGCCCCGGCGAAGGCGCTGGCCCAGGGGCTCGTCGACGAGGTCGTGCCTGCCGAGGACCTGCTCGCGCGCGCCCGGGCGTGGGTGCTCGCCCACCCCGACGCCCACACCCAGCCCTGGGACGCCCCCGGCTACCGGATGCCCGGCGGCGCGCCCTCGAGCCGGCAGATGGCGCAGGCCCTCCCCGCCTTCCCGGCGCTGCTGCGCCAGCAGATGAAGGGGCACGTGCCCCCGGCGCAGGCGGCCATCCTCGCCGCCGCGGTGGAGGGCGCCGGGCGCGACTTCGCCGCGGCCTCCCGGATCGAGTCGCGGTACTTCACCTCGCTGGTGTCCTCGCAGACCTCGACCAACATGATCCAGGCGTTCTTCTGCGACATGCAGGCCGTCAACGGCCCGGCCCACCGGCCCGCGGGAGTGGAGCCGTTCCGGCCCGCGCGGGTCGCCGTGCTCGGCGCCGGGATGATGGGCGCGGGGATCGCCTACTCCTGCGCGCGCGCCGGGCTGGACGTCGTCCTCAAGGACGTCTCGGTGGAGGCGGCCGAGCGCGGCCGCGGGTACACCGAGCGCCTCAACGCCGCGGCCGTGGAGAAGGGGCGGACGACGCCCGAGAAGGCCGCGGCCGTGCTGGCTCGGATCACGCCCACCGCCGAGGCGGCCGACCTGGCCGGCTGCGACCTGGTGATCGAGGCCGTCTTCGAGGACCCGGCGCTCAAGGCCGAGGTCTTCGCGCAGGTGCTGCCGCACCTCGAGCCGGGCGCGCTGCTGTGCTCCAACACCTCGACCCTGCCCATCACCGAGCTCGCGAGCGCGGTCTCGGCGGCCACGGGAGAGGACGTCGCGGAGCGGTTCCTCGGCCTGCACTTCTTCAGCCCGGTGGACAGGATGCCGCTCGTCGAGATCGTCCGCGGCCGCGCGACGGGCGACCGGGCGCTGGCCCACGCCCACGACGTCGTCCGCGCGATCGCCAAGACGCCGATCATCGTCAACGACTCCCGGGGCTTCTACACCTCCCGCGTCATCGGGGTGCGGATCAACGAGGGCCTGGCGATGCTGGCCGAGGGCGTCCACCCGGTCTCGCTCGAGCGCGCGGCGACGCAGGCGGGCTACCCCGTCGGGCCGCTCCAGCTCACCGACGAGCTCAACATGGAGCTGCTCGCGCGGATCGCCGACGCCACCGAGGCCGCCCAGCCCGAGCGGGCCCACCCGGGCACCGCGGTGGTGCGGCGGATGATCGCGCTCGGGCGGCCCTCGCGGCTGAAGGGTGCGGGCTTCTACGAGTACGAGGGCGGACGTCGGCGGGGCCTGTGGGCCGGTCTGGCCGACGAGTTCGGCTCCACCGTCGGCTCGCTGGACGACCGCGACGCGGCCGTGCCGTTCCGCGACGTGGCCGACCGGATGCTCTTCGCCGAGGCGATCGAGACGGTGCGCTGCTTCGAGGAGGGTGTGCTCACCTCGTCGGCGGCCGCCAACATCGGCTCCATCCTCGGCATCGGCTTCCCGGGGACCACCGGCGGTGCCGCGCAGCTCGTGCACGGCTACGAGGGGGCGGACGGCTCGGTCGGCCCGGCCGCGTTCGTGGCCCGCGCCGACGAGCTCGCCGCGCGCTACGGGGACCGGTTCGCCGTCCCGGCGCTCCTGCGGGGGCTGGCGGAGCGGGGCGAGCGCCTGCCCGCCTGACTGACCCGCCTGACCCGGCTGACCGGGCCGACGGCCCGGTCGCTCAGCCGAGGCGCCGCGCCAGCCGGGGCGGCGCCACGGCGAGCACGCGCGCCAGCACCTCCCAGGGCCACCGCGGGAGGTAGGCGCGGGGGACCTCCTTCTCGATCGCCTCGACCATGGCGCGGACGCCGGTCTCCGTGTCGACCATGAGCGGGGTGCGGCCGGACTTCGCACCGGTCATCTCCGAGACGATGTACCCGGGGTGCAGGACGGTCACCCGCACGCGTCCGGCGAGGTCGCCGGCGTCCACCTCCGCCCGGACGCCCTCGGCCAGCCGCGCGACGGCGGCCTTGGACGCGGCGTAGGCGGTCATGTGGCGGGGCATCGCACGGACGCTCATCACGGACGAGACCACCACCAGGTGGCCGTGGCCCTGGTCGCGGAAGACCGCCATGGCGGCCTCCATGGTGGCCAGCGCGCCGACCACGTTGGTCATGAGCGTCTCGATGTTCGCGTCGGGACGCCCGGACCCGATCGGCCGGCCCTTCCCGGCCCCCGCGTTGACGACGACCCGCTCGAGGCCGCCGAGCTCGGCGCGCAGCCCGTCGACCACCCGCGGCACCGTGGCGAGCTCGGTGACGTCCAGGGGAGCGGTGGCGACGCGGACACCGGGCGAGGTCTCGCCGATCTCGGCGCGGAGGTCGTCGAGCCGGTCGGTGCGCCGGGCGGTGAGCGCCAGGTCATGGCCGCGGGCGGCCAGCTGCCGCGCCATCTCGGCGCCGAGGCCGGAGGACGCCCCGGTGATCAGGGTCCGCATCCGACGCATCCTGCACCACGGGGGAGGGGCTGTCGAGGGTGCTGGCAGGTGAAGAGGAATTTCCGGTCCGGATATGTATCAGGCAGGGAACTTTTCTGCCCTGACTCACAGGTGACTCTTGACTTCCTCTCATCGGACGAGTGAGGTGTGCAATCACTCCCCCCGCGTTCCAGCCGGCATCGGGCGCCGACGCGCGAGGGGTGACTCGGGCAATTGAGGGAGAACACACCTGTGTCTGCAGAGACGACAGGCCGTTCGTCGCGCGCTCGCGCACTCGGCCTGCTCTCCGTGGGGGCGCTGACGCTGGGCCTGATGGCCAGCACCGCGCCCGCCACGGCGAGCGAGAACACCAGCGACAAGATCACCAAGGTCGACGGCAAGGCCCCCGTGGCCTACGACGCCGGCGACTACATCGTGATGATGAAGCAGCCGGGTGCTGCTTCCTACGCGGGCGGCACGAACGGGCTGGCCGCGACGCGCTCCACCAGCGGCCGCTTCGACGCCCGCTCCAGCGCGGTGGCGAGCTACACGAGCTACCTCAAGCGGTCGAACCGCCAGGTCGCCTCCGCGGTCGGCGCGACGATCGACTCCCAGTTCACGATCGCCTCCAACGGCTTCAGCGCGCACCTGACCGGCAAGCAGGCCACCGAGCTCGCCAAGGACAAGGACGTGCTCGCGGTCGTCGAGAACGACCGTCGCGAGCTGCTCGACTACGACTCCGACAACACCGCCAACTTCCTCGACATGGTCGGCAAGGGCGGCTCCTGGGCGTCCAACGGCGGCCGGAGCAAGGCCGGCGCCGGCGTGGTCGTGGGCGTGCTCGACACCGGCATCTGGCCCGAGTCGAAGTCGTTCAAGGGCGCGGCGCTCAGCTCCAGGCCCACCGGTGCGTGGGACGCGACGATGTCCCCGATCGGCGTCACCAGCATGAAGAAGGCCGACGGCACCACCTTCACCGGTGAGTGCGAGACGGGCGAGGACTTCGAGCTGAGCGACTGCTCCTCGAAGATCATCGGCGCCCGCTACTACGACGACTCCTTCCTCGCCTACGTCGACGCCGGCTACATCGTGCCCAACGACGGCGAGGTCGACTCCGCGCGCGACGGCGACAGCCACGGCTCGCACACCGCCTCCACCGCGGCCGGTCGGCCGGTCAACGACGTCGTCACGGAGGGCGTCGAGTTCGGCCAGGTCGTCGGCATGGCGCCCCAGGCGTCCGTGGCGGCCTACAAGGTCTGCTGGGAGGCGACGACCCCCGACGGCGACGACGCCAGCGGCTGCTACACCGACGCGATCCTCAGCGCGATCGACGACGCCGTCCGCGACGGCGTCGACGTCATCAACTACTCCATCGGCGGCAGCCCGAGCGAGGACTACGACGTGACGGACGTGGCCTTCGCCGGCGCCGCCGACGCCGGTGTCTTCGTCGCGGCCTCGGCGGGCAACTCCGGCCCGACCGCCTCCAGCGTGGACAACCAGGGCCCCTGGCTGACCTCGGTCGCGGCCTCGACCTACCGCAACTTCGACGGCACCGTCGTCCTCGGGGACGGCACCACGATGCTCGGCGCCACGTCGAGCAGCAGCGGCGTGCCCGAGCAGACGGCCCTCGTCGACTCCGACCCGTCGTCGACCGACCTGGACAGCCCGTCCGACGCCAAGCTCTGCGCTCCGGACTCGCTCGACAGCGCTGACGTCGAGGGCAAGATCGTGGTCTGCCTGCGCGGCGTCCAGGCCCGAGTCGACAAGTCCGCCGAGGTCGCCCGTGCCGGCGGCATCGGCATGATCCTGGTGAACCCGAGCGAGCAGGGCCTCGTGTCCGACTTCCACTCGGTGCCGACGATCCACCTCGAGTCCGACTACGCCGAGGCGATCTACGCCTACGTCGACTACGCCGCGGAGCCCACTGCGGCGCTCCTGCCCGGCAACGAGTCCGACGAGCCCTCGGCCGCCGTTCCGGTCATCGCCGGCTTCTCCTCGCGCGGCCCCGGCATCTCCAACGACATGGACATCCTCAACCCCGACATCGCCGCCCCGGGCGTGGACGTCCTCGCGGCCGTCGCTCCCTCGGTGGACTCCGGTCGCAACTACGACCTCGAGTCGGGCACGTCCATGGCCTCGCCGCACATCGCGGGCCTCGGCGCCTTCATCCTGAGCCGCCACCCCAACTGGACGCCGCAGCAGGTCCAGTCCGCGATGATGACGACCGCGACGAGCACCCGGAAGGCGAACGGCAACGTCGACAAGGACGTCTTCGCCTCCGGCGCCGGTGAGGTCACGCCGACCTCGATGTTCGACCCGGGCCTGTTCGTCGCCTCGACGGCCAAGCAGTGGTACGGGCTCCTGGCCTGGGACGGCTGGGACACGGGCGTGAAGGCGATCGACCCGAAGAAGGTCAACATCCCCTCGATGGCCGACGGCAGCGTGCTGGAGACCACCACCTTCACGCGCACCTTCACCCTCGCCAAGTCCGGCACCTGGACCCCGCACGCCTCCGTCCCCGGCTTCGACGTGACCTTCAGCAAGGCCCGCATCTCCGGGGCCAAGGGTCAGAAGCGGACGCTGAAGATCACCTTCACCCCCGACGCGGACGCCTCCTACGGGAAGTGGGCCAAGGGCTACGTCACCCTGCGCGGCACCACCCGCGTGCGGATGCCCGTCGCCCTGCGCCCGCAGAAGATCGTGGCGCCGGCCGAGGTCACCGCCGAGGGCACGGACGGCTCGGTCGACGTCACCGTCACGGGTGGCACGTCCGAGGACGTGCCGCTGACCATGGAGGGCCTCGCCGGGGCCGACGTGGTCTCGGGCGAGGTCGACCCGAGCGACTACCAGCTCTACTGCGTGGACGCGGACGACGCGAGCTCGCTGCTCCGCTTCGACCTCGACGCGGAGGACGACACCGCGGACCTCGACCTGTACGTGTACTCGTTCACCGAGGCGGGCTGCGACGGCGACTACGCCGAGGTCGGCAGCTCGGCGACGGGCTCGGCCGACGAGTCGGTCACGGTCGAGTCCCCGGACTCCCCGTCCTACATGGTCGAGGTGGACGGCTACTCCGCTGGTGAGCTGGGCTCGCCGATGGCCTTCGACCTCAAGGTCTACGACGTGAGCCCGGCCGCCTCGGCCGGCGACGTCACCTTCACCCCCGACACCCTGTCGCTGGAGCCCCGGCAGGACACGACGTTCACCACGTCGTGGACCGGCCTGGACGCGGACGCCGAGTATCTCGGCTACATCCACTACGGCGACACCGGCGTCACCACCCTGCTGCGGGTCACCACGCCCGCCGCGGGCTGACGGGGAACCGCAGCACCCAGCAGCACCCAGCACCACCCAGCACCAAGAAGCGACGGCCGTCCCGCACCCGCGGGGCGGCCGTCGCCGCGTCCGGGCCCGGCCGGCGACGCCCTACCTACTCGGTATGCATACGTGGTATGCATGTCCTCGCAGGCGCAGGGAGCGCCTGTCGACCGGGAGGTGCCACGCCATGTCCGTGAAGCTCGCGCTGCTCGCGCTGCTGGAGACCGAGCCGATGTACGGCTACCAGCTGCGCACGGAGTTCGAGGCCCGCACCGGCTCGACCTGGCCGCTCAACGTCGGGCAGGTGTACACGACGCTCACCCGCCTCGAGCGGGACGGGCTCGTCGAGCCCGCCCCGGGCGCGGAGGGGGCGGAGGCCGACGGCCAGTCGCAGCAGCGCTACCGGCTCACCGACCGCGGCCGCGAGGAGGTGGCCGCGTGGTTCACCACGCCGGTCGCCCGCACCCAGCCGGCGCGCGACGAGCTCGCCATCAAGATCGCGCTCGCCGTCACCGTCCCGGGGGTGGACGTCGGGGCCCTCCTCCAGCGGCAGCGGACCGCCTCGATGACGGCGCTGCAGGACTACACGCGCCTCAAGCGCCGCGCCGGGGACACCGACGGGGACCTGGCCTGGTCCCTCGTCCTGGACTCCCTCGTCTTCGCCGCCGAGGCCGAGATCCGCTGGCTCGACCACTGCGAGACCCGCGTGCGCCGGGCCGCCCGGGAGCGCGGGGAGCGCGGGGACAGCGCCGCGGCGACGACTCCCCAGCCGGCCACGCAGCCGGTCGAGCAGCCCACGGAGCAGGAGGCCGGGCGATGAGCGCGGTCCTGCGGCTCTCGGGGGTCACCCGGACCCACGGCACCGGCGCGGCCGAGGTGCACGCGCTGCAGGGCGTCTCGTTCGCCGCCCACGCCGGCGAGCTCGTCGCCGTCATGGGGCCCTCGGGCTCGGGGAAGTCCTCGCTCCTCACCATCGCCGGCGGCCTCGACTCGCCCACCGAGGGCTCCGTGGAGGTCGAGGGCGTCGACCTCACCGCCCTGGGCGCCACCGGTCGGGCGCGGATGCGCCGCACGTCCATCGGCTACGTCTTCCAGGGCTTCAACCTGGTGCCGGCGCTCACCGCCGCGGAGAACGTGGCGCTGCCGCGCGAGCTCGACGGCGAGTCGGCGCGGGCGGCCAGGTCGGCCGCCCTGGCGGCCCTGGACGAGGTCGGCATCGCCCACCTCGCCGACCGCTTCCCCGACGACATGTCGGGCGGCCAGCAGCAGCGGGTGGCGATCGCCCGCGCCGTGGTCGGCTCCCGGCGACTCATCCTGGCCGACGAGCCGACCGGCGCCCTCGACTCCGAGACCGGCGAGGAGGTGCTCCGGCTGCTGCGGGCCCGCTGCGACGCGGGCGCCGCCGGCGTCCTCGTCACCCACGAGGCGCGCCACGCGGCGTGGGCAGACCGGGTCGTCTTCCTCCGCGACGGCGTGGTCGTGGACGAGTCGGGCAGCGCCCCGGTCGAGCGACTCCTCGACGAGCGGCCGGCGCGGTGAGCGCGGTCGCGGACGGGCGGGGGGCCCGGCCCGTCGTCGGTCGTTCCTCGGGCCGGCTGCGGGCCGCCCGCGCCGACTGGCGCCTGGCCCTGCGGCTCGGCCGCCGGGACGCCTGGCGGCACCGGGGCCGGAGCCTGCTGGTCCTCGTGATGGTCGCGCTGCCGGTCGCCGCCGTCACGCTGGCCGACACCGTCTTCGCCACGCAGGACGTCTCGGGCGGCGAGGCGCTGGAGCGGCGCCTGGGCACGGCGGACGCGCTGGTGACCCTGGAGGCCAGCGCGACGCGGGCCTGGCAGCTGCCCGACCCGGACGACGGCTCCTGGACGTCCAGTCGGAGGCGGATGGACGCCGCGTCGATGGAGGACGCGCTGGCCGTCCTCGGGCCGGCCGCGTCCCTCGGTGGCACGCGGCCCTCCACCGAGCTCGAGGACGGCACGCTGCGCGTCCGGACGGACGACGGCCTGGTCTACGTGTGGAGCACGTCGGCCGACTGGTCCGACCACCTCACCGACGGCCTGGCCACGCTGGAGGCCGGTCGCCTCCCGGCCACCGCGCAGGAGGCGGCGATCTCGCCGGGCCTGGCCGAGGCCCACGGCTTCGCGGTCGGCGACACCCTCGCGATGCGCGACGGCTCCACCGTCACCGTCGTGGGGCTCGCGGAGCCCTCGACCCAGACGGCGGCCGGCGAGACGCTCCTGCTCGGGCCGGGCGCGGCCCTGCCCACCTACGGCACGCGCAGCTACCTCGTGGGCGGCGGACCGGTGAGCTGGAAGGACGTCCTGGCGCTCAACCGGATCGGGGTCACCGCGGCGTCCCGCGCCGTCCTGGTCGACCCGCCGTCCGACTCCCAGCTGCCGCCCGGCGTGCAGCGCGGGCAGAGCGGCGTGAGCGGCTCGACGCTCACGGTCATCGTGCTCGTCGTGGTGATGGTCCTCCTCGAGGTGGTCCTCCTGGCCGGGCCCGCGTTCGCCGTCGGCGCCCGCCGTCAGGCCCGGACGCTGGCGCTGCTCGCCGTCGCCGGAGGGACCCCCCGGCAGGCGCGTCGGGTCGTCCTCGGCACCGCGGTCGTCCTGGGGTCGGTGGCCGCCGTCGGCGGGGCCCTGATCGGCGTCCTGCTCACGGCGGCGGCGCTCCCCGTCCTCCAGCTCTTCAGCAGCCAGCGCTTCGGGCCGTTCCAGGTCGAGCCGCTGCACCTGCTCCCGGTCGCGCTGTTCGGCCTGCTCAGCGCCGTCCTGGCGGCCGTCGTCCCCGCGTGGTCCGCCTCGCGGGCGAGCACCGTGGCCGTGCTCGGCGGCAGGCGGGGCGACGTGCGCACCGGCCGCCGGGCGCCGCTGGTCGGTGCGCTCCTGCTCGCCGCAGGCGTGGGCGCCGCCGCTCTGGGCGCGTCGCGGGGGAGCGACGGGGGCGAGGTCCCGATCGCCTTCTGCGCCGTGCTCACCGTCCTGGGGATGGTGCTCCTCGTGCCGCTCGTCGTCGGGCTGGTCGCCCGTGGCGCGCGCCGCCTGCCGCTGCCCCTGCGCTTCGCGGTGCGGGACGCCGCGCGCCACCGCACCCGCACCGCCCCGGCCGTCGCCGCGGTGGCCGCGACGGTGGCGGGCGTCGTCACGCTCGGCATCGCCGTCACCTCGGACGAGGCCGAGAACCGTGCCGGCTACGCCCCGCAGCTCGCCATCGGGGCGATGGCGGTCCGCGGGTCCTCGGCGAGCACCGACTGGGACGCTCTGGCCGCGGCCGTCTCGGACGCGGCGCCGGACGCCTCGGTCGTCCGGGTCCTCGGCCCGGTCGGCAGCTTCCGGGGGACGACCGACCTCGACGTGCGGATGCCCGGCACCGGCCGGGTGCTGAGCGGGTACAGCTCGGTCTTCGGCGGCATCGTCGTCGCCGACCAGGTGCCCGCGGGGCTCCTCGAGCTCGACGACGCGACCCTCGCGGACGCCGACGCGGCCCTCGCCGAGGGTGGCCTCCTCGCCCTCACCGACGCGGGGGTCGTGCCGACCGCCGACGCGGCGCGGCTCACCGCCCGCTCCTTCGCCCGGGACGACCGCGGCGTCCTCGGGCGGACCACGGTCCCGGCCGCCTGGAGCACCTTCACCGGCGACTACGCACCCGCCCAGGGCGTCCTGTCGCCGGAGGCGGCCGCCGCGCTCGGGCTGCGCACCACCACCGTCGGGCTCCTGGTGACCGGCGACCTGGCGGCGGACGCGGACCGCGTCGAGGAGGTGGTCGGCGGCGTGGACGCCGACGCCACGGTCGTCTACGAGCAGGGCTACCGGATGCCGCGGGAGACGGTCATCGTCCAGCTGGTGCTGGCGGCCCTGGGGGCGGTGCTCATGCTGGGCGGCACGCTCACCGCGACGTTCCTGGCGCTCTCGGACGCGCGTCCGGACCTCGCCACGCTCTCCGCCGTCGGCGCCGCGCCCCGCACCCGCAGGGCCGTCGCCGCCGGGTACGCGCTGATGATCGGCCTGGTCGGCGCCGTGCTGGGCGCGGTCGTCGGGCTCGTGCCCGGGTGGGCGATCACGTTCCCGCTCACCTCGCCGTCCTCCTACCAGCTCTACGGGCAGGCGGCCGAGGAGCCGTCGCACTACTTCGAGGTGCCGTGGCTGCTCCTGGGGGGCGTCGTCCTGGGCCTGCCGCTGCTGGTGGCGGGCGTCGTGTGGCTCAGCGCCCGGTCGCGGCTGCCGCTGGTGGCGCGGCTCGAGTGAGCCCGGCCCGCGGGACGCCCCGACACCTGTCGCCGCGCGCCCCCTAGGCTCACGTGCCGTGGGACGAGGACGCGTGCGATGACCGGCGTCCTCGACGGCTTCGGGACGATCGCGATCGTCGTGGCCCTGGGCTGGCTGCTGGCCCACCTCGGCGTCCTCGACCTCGGCGCGCGGCGGACCCTGAGCCTGCTGGCGTTCTACGTGGCGAGCCCCGCGCTGCTCCTCACGGTGCTCCAGGACGCCGACCTCGCCCGGGTGTTCAGCCTCAACCTGGTGGTGAGCGTCGCCGCCGTGGCGGTGACCGCCGCCGGCACCGGGGTGTGGATCGTGGCCGCCCGCCTGCGCGCCCGCCGCGACCCGTCCCACCCGGCCCCCGGGCTGGGGGAGAGCGTGGTCGCCACGCTGTGCTCGAGCTACGTCAACGCGGGCAACCTGGGCATCCCGATCGCCGCCTATGTCCTCGGTGACGCGGCGCTGGTCGCGCCGATCCTGCTCGTGCAGGTGCTGCTCCTCCAGCCCGCCGCCCTGGCGCTGCTCGACATCGCCGTGGCCGGCAAGCAGGTCTCGTTCTGGGGGATCGCCTCGCGGCCGCTGCGCAACCCGCTCACCCTCGCCTCCGCCGCGGGCGTCCTCATCGCGGTGCTGGACGTGCGCCTCCCGGTGGTCGTCGAGGCGCCGATCGCGCTGGTCGGCGGCATGGCGGTGCCCGCGATGCTGCTGGCCTACGGCGTGGCGCTGCGGCTCGGGCCGCTGCCGGGGCGGGGCGTCCCGGTCGGCGAGCTCGCCACGGCCGTCGGGCTCAAGGTGGTCGCGCAGCCGGTGGCCGCCTACGTCGTGGGACGGCTCGTCGGGCTCGACCCCGAGGCGCTCTTCGCCGTCACCGTGCTCTCCGCGCTGCCCACGGCGCAGAACGTGTTCGTCATCGCCAGCCGCTACGACCGGGGCACGCTCCTGGCCCGCGACGCGATCTTCGTGAGCACGATCCTCACCGTCCCCGCGGTGACGCTCGTGGCGCTCGTCCTGGGCTGACGTCGGCGACGACCGCCCCGCCGGGCACCGGCCGGGTGCGGTGGGGCCCGGCGACCTGCGGCTACGGTTCTCCCCATGAGCGTGGTCGGGAGCCTGGACCGGTTCCAGCGCGGCTTCCCGCCGGTGTCGATGCCGCTCGCGACCATCTACAAGTACCTGGACGACCAGGGTCCGTACCTGTCCGCGATCATCACCTACTACGGGTTCATCGCGATCTTCCCGCTGCTCCTGCTGGCGTCCTCGATCCTGGGCTTCGTGCTGCAGGGCAACGCCGGCCTCCAGGAGGCGGTGCTCAACTCGGCGCTGAGCACCTTCCCGATCATCGGCGACCAGCTCGGCACCCCGGAGGGCCTCACCGGGTCCACTGCCGGCGTCGTGGTCGGCACGCTCACCGCCCTCTACGGCTCCCTCGGCCTCGGCCAGGCCATCCAGAACGCCGTCAACATCACCTGGGCCGTCCCGCGAGACTCCCGCCCCAACCCGTTCCTCCTGCGCCTGCGCAGCCTGGCCCTGCTCGCCACCGCGGGCGTCTCCGTGCTGGTCGTCTCCGTGCTCTCGGCCATCGGCTCCGAGACCGAGGTGCTGGGCGAGCGGGCCACCTTCGCCCTGCGCTGGACGATCCGGCTCGTCACGATCGTCGTCATCGGCATCGTGCTCACCCTGCTGTTCCGGCTGGCCTCGGCCCGCTCGGTCTCGCTGCGCAAGGCCGCCCCGGGCTCGTTCGTCGTCGCGATCCTCTGGCAGGGCCTGCAGACCATCGGCACGCTCTACGTCACCCGGGTCATCGCCGAGACGCAGGGGATGAACTCGACCTTCGCGCTCGTCCTCGGCCTCATCGGGATCATCTACGTGGCCGCCTTCATCGGCGTCCTCGGCATGGAGGTCAACGTGGTGCTCGCGCGGCGGCTCTACCCGCGCGCGCTGCTCACGCCGTTCACCGACAACGTCCGCCTCACCGAGGCCGACAAGCGCACGTACGCCTACTACGCGACGATGCAGCGCCACAAGGGCTACGAGCGGATCCAGGTCAGCTGGGGCGTCCCGCCGATGGACCGCCCGAAGCCGCTCGAGCAGGGCACGTCGTCGGAGCGGGGGGAGCAGGCCCCCGCCGACACCCCGCAGGAGCGCCGTCGGCAGGCCCGCGCCGCCCCGCCCACGACGCACGTCACCCTGGACGCCCTGCCGACCGACGGTGCCCAGCCGTCACAGGAGGGGCCGTCGCAGGAGGGGCCCACGCGGGACGAGCCCTCCTCGCCCACCGACCGGCGCGGCTGAGACCACCGCACCGTTCGGGGACCAGCGCCCAGGACCAGGACCCAGGATCAGGGCCCAGGATCAGGGCCGGCCGAGGGGACGCGGCGCGAACATCGGGACGCGGGCGGCGTACTCGGCCCAGCCGTCGCGCTGCGACATCTTCTTCTCCAGCAGCTTCGCGCCGGTCACGTTGCGCAGGAAGAACGTCATCGCCACCGGGCACAGCACGGTGACGAGGCCGAGCAGCCAGCCGGACGCGAGCCCGCCGACCAGCCACAGCCCCCACCACACGAGCGCGTCGCCGAAGTAGTTGGGGTGCCGGGTCAGGCCCCACAGGCCGGCGTCCATGACGGGCGGGCGCTCCTCGCGGGGGCGGGCCTTGTACGCGCGCAGCTGCGCGTCGCCCACGGCCTCGAACGCCAGGCCCACCGCCCACACGAGGACGCCGAGCAGCGCGACCGGCCACCACGCGGCACCGGCCACCACGCCGAGGGCGACGGGCGCGGCCACGAACCACTGGGCCACGCCCTGGACGAGGAACACGCGCCGCACGGCGGTGCCCATCCCGACCTCCGCCAGCGAGCCGCCGAGCATCTCGGCGTAGCGCGGGTCCTCCGCGCCCTGGTGCTCGCCGACCGCGCGCGAGCGGACGTGCCAGGCCAGCCGTCCGCCCCACACCGCCACCAGGACGACGAGCAGCACGGTGCGCCACGTCGCGGCCCCCTCGGCGGTCGCGAGCGCGAGCGCCCCGGTCACCACCGCGACGGCCACGAAGCCGGCGCCCCAGGCCACGTCGACCACCGCCACCACGCCGAGCTGCCGGGCCCGCACCGCCGCGGCGGTCATCGAGACCGCCACGACCACGAGCGAGACGAGCAGCGAGACGAGCAGGGTCGAGGCTCCGGCGTCCGGCACGAGCGTCCTCCTAGAAGTCCCGCACCAGCGGCAGCGTGTGGGCGCCGCCGGGCCGGACCATGGTGATCTGGTCGACGCCCATCCGGCCGTCGCGGAAGGCCATCGCGCCGCCGACGAGGTAGAGGTACCAGACGCGGACGACCTCCTCGCCGACGAGCCGGACGAGCCGGTCGCGGTGGGCGTGGAAGCGCTCCAGCCAGCCGGCGACGGTGAGGACGTAGTGCTCGCGCATGGCGTGCACGTCGCGCACCTCCAGCCCGGCCTTCTCGAGGAAGGCGACGGTCTGGCCGACGGGCCGCATGTGCATGTCGGGGGCGATGAAGCTCTCGATGAACGGGCCACCGCCCGGCCACTTCCCGGCGCGCGACATCTGCTGCACCAGCACGCGGCCGCCGGGGCGCACCGCGTCGTGCAGCACCTGCGCGTAGGTGGGGTAGTTGCCCTGGCCGACGTGCTCGCCCATCTCGATCGAGGCGACCGCGTCGTACTCCGAGCCGCGCGCCGGCACGGCGTCGCGGTAGTCCTGGAGCTTGATCCGCACCCGGTCGCCCAGGCCGCGCTCGGCGATGCGGGCGTCGATGAACTTCTTCTGCTCCGCGGCGATCGTCACGCCGGTGACCTGCGCGCCGTAGTGCTCGGCGGCGTAGAGGGAGAGCGAGCCCCAGCCGCAGCCGACGTCCAGGAAGCGGGCGCCCTCGACGAGGCCGACCTTGCGGCACACGAGGTCTAGCTTGGCCGCCTGGGCCTCGGACAGCGGCTGGTCCGGGCTCGAGTGGTAGCCGCTCGAGTAGGCCATGTGCTCCTCGAGGATCGCCTCGTAGAACTCGTTGGACAGGTCGTAGTGGAACGAGATGGACGCGCGGTCGCGCAGCCGCGAGTGCAGCCGGCCGCCGACCTTCGCCTGGGACGCCGGGTTGGGCAGCGGGGCCCGGAGCACGCCGAGCTCCTTGGCCAGCCGGGCGGCGCCGAGGAGGGCGCGCGGGTCGGGCCGACCCGAGGTCAGGCCCCGCTCGCGGGCCACCGCGAAGGCGTGGGTGAGGGCGGAGTCGAGGTCCCACCGCTCGTCCTCGACGACCTCGAGCTCGCCGGTGACGTAGGCCTGGGCGGCGCCCAGCTCGCCGGGGTGCCACAGCAGCCGGCGCAGCGCGTCGGGGGAGCGCAGCTCGACGGTGGGCACGGAGCCGTCCGCCGGCCCCGCGGCCGAGCCGTCCCAGCAGACCAGGCGCACGGGCACGTCACCGCCGACGAAGGGACGCAGCACCTCGGCGATCCGGGCGGCGATCCCGCCGTCCTGGCTGGTCGTGGCGGGCGCCGGGACCTCGGTGGCGGTCACGCGACGTCCTCGCCCTCGAGCTGCCCGTCCTGCTGCCCGTCCTGCTGCCCGTCCTGCGCACGGTCGCTGAGCGCGTGCTCGTGAGGCCGCTGGAGGACGAGGTGGTAGTCGTCGATGTAGCCGGAGGCGAACCCGGCGCGGGAGTACTCCAGGTAGAAGTGCCACATCCGGCAGAAGACGTCGTCGAAGCCGAGCGCGAGCACCTCGTCGCGGTGGTCGAGGAACGCCTCGTCCCACAGCCGCAGCGTCTCGGCGTAGTGCTGGCCGAACTGGAAGCGCTCGGTCAGCCGCAGGGTGGTGTGCCGGCGGGTGACCTCGTCGACGGCCTCGACGCTGGGGAGCAGGCCGCCCGGGAAGATGTACTTGTGGATCCAGGTGTAGGTGTTCCTGGTGGCGAGCATCCGCTCGTGCCGCATGGTGATCGCCTGGATGGCGACCATGCCGCCGGGCGCGAGCACCCGGTCGATCGTGGAGAAGTAGACGGGCCAGTAGTCGGCGCCGACGGCCTCGATCATCTCCACCGAGACGACCGCGTCGTAGGTGCCGGTGACGTCGCGGTAGTCGCAGAGGTCGATGGTGACCCGGTCGGCGAAGCCGGCCTCGGCCACCCGCTCGCGGGCCAGGACCAGCTGCTCGCGCGACAGCGTCACCGAGTGCACGGTCGCCCCACGCCGGGCCGCCCGCAGGGCGAGCTCGCCCCAGCCGGTGCCGATCTCGAGGAGCCGGGTGCCGGGGCCGACGCCCGCGGCGTCCAGGAGCCGCTCGATCTTGTGGCCCTGCGCCTCGGCGAAGGTGGCGGGGTCGACGGTGCCCGGGCTGGCCGCGACCAGGCGCTGCGGCAGCGGGTGGTGCGAGCGGCGCGAGAGGTCGTCGTCGTGGCCCACGACGCCGGTCGGCCACAGGGCGGCCGAGTAGCTGAGCGTGGGGTCGAGGAAGAGCCGGAAGAGGTCGTTGGAGAGGTCGTAGTGGTGCGCGATGTTGCTCTGCGCGTTCTCCTTCGACGACCGCTGCCACGAGGGCGGACGCTTCACCACGAGGCGGCGCAGCTTCTGCAGCCGCGGCGGCACGAGGTCGGTCATGTGGGCGGCGAGCACGGTGAGGAAGCCGCCCAGGTCCTCGGCGTCCCAGGCGCCGGTGAGGTAGGCCTCGCCGAAGCCGATGAGCTGGTGGCGGCCGATGCGGCCGAAGAACTCCTCGGCGTCGTGCACGGTCATGGCCGGGCCGCCGAGGCCGTGGGTGCGGCCGTCGAGGTGGACGGTCACCTCGAGCCGCGAGACGGCGGCGAGGAAGAGCTTCCGGGCGACGCCGGCGGCCACCCGGGTGCGCAGGTCGTCGTCGAGGGGCCGCAGGCCGGGCCAGCGGGAGGTGTCGGGGGGTGTGGTCGGACGGGCGGGGGCGAGGCTCTCGGTCATGCCTGCACTCCTTCCTGGTGGTGGGTCGGCCGGGGGCGCACCGGGAGACGGCGCAGCCACAGCCAGGTGCCGTGGACGCGGATCAGCGCGGCGTCGCGCAGAGCCGCGCCGGTGGCGCGGTAGGGGGAGGTGGGACGGGGGTCGACGGTGCCGGTGACGGAGGCGGAGAAGACCGCCTCGCCGCTGGGGTTGTCGGTGGGGTTGTCGGTGGTGGCGCCGCTGGAGGTGCCCGGGTAGGTCTCCCCGGAGTGCAGGGTGACCGCCACGTGCAGCCGCTCGCCCGGCAGCGGCACGGCGAGCTCGTAGCGGCCCTGCGTGCCGTGGAACGGGGAGACGTACATGGCCTTGTCGGTGTGGGCGCGGCCCTGCTCGTCGGGGTCGACGAGGTAGGCGTGGACGTCGCCGTAGGTGTTGTGCACCTCCACGACGACGGCCTCGACGCGGTCCTCCCGGTCCAGGCACCAGAAGACGCTGATGGGGTTGAAGCAGTAGCCCAGCGTCCGCGGCTGCGTGGCGAGCAGGACGCGGCCGGCGGGGTCCGGGGTGACGTCCTGCGTGGCGAGGAACCCGACGAGGTTCTCCCGCAGCGAGCGGGCCGGGTCCCCTAGGTGGTCGCGGGCCTCGAAGGTGCCCTTGAGGAACGCCAGCGGGCGGTGGTCGGGCAGGTCGTCGACGTCCACGAGCCACAGCGACGAGGCGTGCGTGAACGTGCGCTTCCAGGGCCGGCGCCGCGTGTGGGTGACCGACGTGCGGTAGACCGCCGGGGTCGCCGGCACCGGTTCGGCCTCGGCCGGGGCGCTCGGGACCGGCTCGGGCCAGGTGAGGCCGAGGCGGGTCGCGGCGGCCAGGCCGGAGCGCGCGCCGTCCTCGTGGAAGCCCCACCCGTGGTAGGCGCCGGCGAAGGCCAGCCGGTCGGAGTCGAGCTCCGGGAGACGGCGCTGGGCCGCCACCGACTCCGGGGTGTAGAGCGGGTGCTCGTACTCCATCCGGTCGATCACGCTCGCCGGGTCGACGAGGTGCTCGCCGCCGAGCGTCACGAGGTAGCGGGTGTCGGTGTCGAGGCGCTGGAGGCGGGTGAGGTCGTAGGTGACGACCACGCCCTCGCCGCCGTCGGTGCGGGCCTGGTCGGCGCTGGGGCGCAGGAAGTTCCAGGACGCCCGGGCGCCCTCGGCCGTCGGCAGCAGCGAGGCGTCGGTGTGCAGCAGCGCGGTGTTCGGCGAGTACGGCATGGCCGCCAGCACCTCGCGCTGCGCGGGCGTCGGCTCGGTGAGCAGCGCCAGCGCCTGGTGGGGGTGGACGGCCACGACGACCGCGTCGAAGGTCTCGGTGCGGCCGTTGCCGTCGGTGACCTGCACGCCGTCCGTGACCTCGCGCAGGCCCGTCACCTTGGTGCCGGTGCGGACCTCGCCGCGCGGCCCGGTGAGCTCGGCGCCGATCCGCTCGACGTAGCTGCGCGAGCCGCCCGTGACGGTGCGCCAGGTGGGGCTGCCGAACACCGACAGCATCCCGTGGTGGCGCAGGAACGCGAAGAGGTAGCGGGCCGGGTAGTCCAGCGCGACCGAGGGGTCGCACGACCAGACGGCCGCGACGAGCGGCTCCATGAACTGGCGCACGAAGAACGGGGAGAAACCGGCCTCGTCGAGGAAGGCGCGGAGGGTCTGGTCGGCCCCGGCCTGGTCACCGGCCTGGTCACCGGGCTGGTCGCCGGCCTCCAGCAGCGCGTGGGCGCGGCGGTGGAAGCGGGGGATCTCGGTCAGCATCCGCCAGAACCGCGGGTTGCGGGCGTTCGCGGACGTCGGGAACAGGCCGCTGCGGCCGAGCGCGCCGGCCCACTCCACGGCGGCCTCGTCGTCCCGGATCGACATGGACATCTCGGACGGCTGCGTGCCGACGCCGAGCTCGCGGAACATCCGCAGGAGCGTCGGGTAGGTGCGGCGGTTGTGGACGATGAACCCGGTGTCGATCCCGAGCTCGCGGTCGCCCTCGCGCACCGTGTGGGTGTCGGCGTGGCCGCCGAGCCGGTCGTCGGCCTCGAACAGCGTGACGTGCGCGGTGCGGGAGGCCACGTAGGCGGCGGTGAGGCCGGCGACGCCGGAGCCGACGACGGCCACGCGACGAGGAGCGGCCACGCGGGGAGCGGCCATCAGGCGGCCTCGAAGGGGATCACGACGGCACCGTCCAGGGTGGGTTCGGGGGAGCCGCCCTGCGGCTCGACGCTGATGCCGACGCCGGACGCGGTGGCCGCGTCGCCGGAGAGCAGGACCTCGTTGTCCGAGCCGTCGGGCATGAACCCGGCGGCGACCATGCCGGAGTCCTGGTTGAGCCAGAGCTCGTAGACGGAGCCGTCGGGGGCGGCGGGCATCCCCTGGGTGACCACGACGGCCTCCCCGAGGGCGACCGAGCGGACCACGGAGACGGACGCGCCGCCGTCCAGCTGCTGGGTGTAGGTCTCGGCGTCGTCGGCGCCGAGGACCGCGGCGACCCGGGACTCGCCGGCGGTGACGGTCGTGGAGTCCTGCGACCACGGCTGGGTCACGGCGACGCCGCCCAGCGCGCCCAGGACCGCGACGGCCGCGGCGGCGGCCACGAACGTGGGCCAGCGACGGCCGGAGCGGGTGCGGGCGGTGCGGCCGTGGAGCGGGGTCGGGAGGACGGCGTCCTGCTCGACGGGGGAGGCGGAGCCCGGGCCGACGGGCATGCCCGCGTCCGCGGGACGCTCCACCGGCGGCAGGGGCCGGACGGTGGCGGCCTCGGCGAGCACGCGGTCGCGCAGGCCGGCGGGCGGGGTCAGCGGCTCGAGCTCGGCCAGCAGGGCGCCGGCCTCGCGCAGCGAGTCGACCTCGGTGCGGCAGGTGCCGCACTCGGCCAGGTGCTGCTCGAAGCGGGCCCGCTCGAGCTCGTCGAGGGCGTCGATCGCGTAGGCCCCGGAGAGGGCGTGGACATCGCTCATCGGGTCACCCCCAGTGCGTCACGGAGTCGGATCAGACCGTCGCGGATGCGGGTCTTGGCAGTGCCGAGGGGCAGGTCGAGCAGACCGGCGACCTCGGTGTGGGTGTAGCCGCCCAGGTAGGCGAGCTCCACGGCCTGGCGCTGCACCGGCGTGAGCGCCTCGAGGGCGCCCCGCACGCGGTGCGCCTCGAGCGAGGCGTGGGCGGCCTCGGCGGTGGTGTCGTGCTCCACCTGCTGGTTGCGCTGGTGGTAGGTGACGTCGCGGCGGCTGGCGGCCTCGGCCGAGCGGACCCGGTCGACGGCCTTGCGGTGGACGATCGTCATGACCCAGGAGAGGGCGCTGCCGCGCTCCGGGTCGAAGCGGGCGGCCGTCCGCCAGACCTCGAGGAAGGCCTCCTGCGTGACCTCCTCGGCCTGGGCCCGGTCGCGCACGACGCGGACCGCGAGGCCGTAGGCGCGGGCGGAGCACGCGTCGTAGAGGGCGGCGAAGGAGTCGGAGTCGCCGCGGGCGCAGGAGCGCAGGCAGGCGGCGAGCCGGGCGCCGGCGTCCACCGCTCCGGCATCGCTGCCGACCGGGTCGCCTGCTCCGGGCGGTGCCCCGGTCTCACCGGGCATCGTGTCGCTCACGAGCCTCATCGTTGCCTACTTCTCTCGCTGGGGCCCTCACCTCTGGGTGAGGGGTCCGGACCGGTCCGGGGCCGTGTGCGTACGGCCCCGGACCGGCGGTGGGGGGAGCTGGTGCCCCGATCAGGGCATGAGCACCTGGTCGATCACGTAGACGGTCGCGTTGGCGGTGGGGATGTTGCCGCAGAGCACGTTCGCGCCGTCGACGGTCATGCCGTCGGTGTCGCCCTTGACCGTCACGGTGTCGCCGTTGAGGGTCTTCTGCTTGCCGACGACCTGGTCGGGGTCGAGCTGGCCGCCGACCACGTGGTGGGTGAGGATCGCGGTGAGCGTGTCCTTGTCCTTGAGGACGGCGTTGAGCGTCTTCTTCGGGATGGCGGCGAACGCGTCGTCGGTGGGAGCGAAGACCGTGAGCGCCTCGGCACCGTTGAGGGTGTCGACGAGCCCGGCGGCCTGGACGGCCGAGACCAGGGTGGTGAGCAGCGGGTTGTTGCTGGCGGCGGTCGCCACCGGGTCGCTCACCATGCCGTCGAAGGAGCCGGCGCCGGAGGTCGGGACGGCGGAGCAGGCCGGCCCGAACACCTGGTCGGCGGCGCTCGAGGTGGTGGACATGTCGTCCGTCGACTCGCTCTGGGTGGGGGTGGAGGACATCGAGGTCTCGGCGGCGGCGTCGCTGGAGGTGTCGCTGGTGCCGTCGGAGCCGCAGGCCGCGAGGCCGGAGACGGCGAGGGCAGCGGCGGCGAGAGCGCCGGAGAGGCGGAGCGTCGTCTTCTTCATGGGAGTGCCTTCCTGCATGGGGGGTGTGCCTGGCCCCGGGTGGGGCCGGCGGTGCCTCCGGGCCGGCGGTGGTGGTCACCGTGGGCCCTGAGTGGCTGGACACGGGTAGTTCGGTGCGGTGGCCGCAGCGGTTGGGTCCGCTGACAAGAAAATCTGAAGATTTCTTCTTCCTGCAGGTCAGGAGGCAGGTCAGGGCGCCTGCCCAGAACGACCGAAGACCCGGCGGAGGGCCCCATGGCCCCTCCGCCGGGTCTCGGCTGCCGGCCTCTCGCCGGCCCAGGTGAGCGGACCGTCACGCCGCCCAGCCGTCGGTCCGCGTCGGCTCAGCCGACGCTCACCTGGAGCGTGTGGACGCCGGAGGCGCCGTCGGGGAACGGTTCGGCCCGGACGTTCTGCTGGACCGTCCCGCTGCCCGTGACCACGCGGGCGGCGACCGTGTGGGAGCCGGCCTCGGCGTCCCACGGCAGGTACCACTGGCGCCAGTAGTCGTTGCCCACGTCCGGCCCGGTCCGCGCGTCGGTCCACGGGCCGCCGTCGATGCTGACCTGGACGCGGCCGACCCCGCCCGAGCCCTGGGCCCAGGCGACGCCGCCGATGTTCACGCGGCCCGCGTCGAGCTGCTCGAGCGCCCGCGGCGTGTCGATCCGGGCGGAGATCTTGATGGGGGCGTCGGTCGCCCACCCGCGCTCGGTCCAGTAGGCCTGCTGCGCGTCGTAGGTCGTGAGCGTCATCCGGGTGATCCACTTGCACGCCGAGACGAACCCGTAGAGCCCCGGCACCACCATGCGGGCCGGGAAGCCGTGCTCGCGCGGCAGCGCCGCGCCGTCCATGCCGACCGCGATCATGGCGTCGCGGCCGTCGGTGGCCACCGCGAGCGGCGTGGAGATCGTCATGCCGTCGACGTCGGTGGAGAGGATCTGGTCGGCCGTGCTCCCGACCCCGGCCATCGCCAGCAGGTCGGTGAGCCGGACGCCGAGCCAGCGCGCGCCGCCGGCGTAGGGGCCGCCGACCGAGTTGGAGACGCAGGTGAGCGTGATGTCGCGCTCGACGAGGTCCATCGCCAGCAGGTCGTCGAACGTCAGCGTCACCTCGCGCTCGACGTCCCCGTCGATGGTGAGCGTCCAGGACTCGACGTCGACCACCGGCACGTCGAGGCGGGTGTCGACGCGGTAGAAGTCGGCCAGCGGGGTGCGCAGCGGGGTGATGCCCGCGACCCGGTCGTCCAGGCCGCGCGGGAAGGCGCCCGTGGGGTGGAACAGGGCCGGGTCGGACGCCTCGGGCAGGACGACGTCCGCCGGTCCGCCCCGCAGCCGCTGGACCGCCCGCGCCGCACCGCCGGCCGCGGCCGCCAGCAGGGCGAGCGCCGCGCTGGCGAGCAGCACGCCTCGGCGGCTGGGGCCCGGCACGGCGGCCAGCTCGTCGTCCGTCTCCGCCTGGTCCGCCTGGTCACCCTCGTCCACGGGCGTGCCCGCGGCCTCGGGGCGGCGGCGCAGCGTGCCGGTGGTGGCGAGGCGGTGCAGCACGGCCAGCGCGCCGACGCCGGCCAGGCCGGTGGCGAGCCCGGGGACCGCGTCGAGGAAGCCGGCCTGGGGGCGGGTCACCGCGAGCACCGTGGCGACGAGCACCAGCAGCGCCTCCACGCCCGCCCCGAGCACGAACCGGCGGCGGGCCAGGAGGCCCGCCACGGCCGCGAGCAGGAGGACGACGAGGAGCACGCTGCCCAGGAGGATCGTCTTGTCGAGGGTCCCGAAGTTCTCGATCGCCCAGTTCTTCACCGGGGTCGGGGTGAGGTCGATGACCGTGGAGCCGGTCGCCAGGACGGGCGAGGCGTCCGGCCGCACCAGCGCGGCCACCAGCTGCCCGGTCCCGAGCCCGACCAGGGTCGACACCACCCCCAGCCACGCCCAAGTGGGTCGGCCGGGCGCGCGGGTCTGCTCGTCGTTCGTCATGGCAGGTGTTCGGAGCCGCGGCCCCGATCGCTTGGTGCGGTTCCGTCGAGGCCGGCACGGGTCGGGCCCGGGACGTCGTGATCGGGGTGGATGCGGTGCGTCCGATGCACCGCACCCACCCCGATCAGGCCCCCTCGGCGAGGTCGCCCGAGCCGCACCGGCCTCGACCGGCGGCACCCGACGGGGCAGGATGCGCCGCATGAGCGAGGAGCCGCTGGTCCGCAGCCGGGTGGACGGGCCGGTCGCCACCGTCGAGCTGGACTCGCCGGGCAACCGCAACGCCCTGTCGCGCCGGCTGCTGGCCGAGCTCGACGAGGCCCTGCTGGCGGCCGCGGCCGACCCCGCCGTCCGGGTCGTCGTGCTCGGCGCGACGGGCCGCGTGTTCTGCGCCGGGGCCGACCTGTCCGAGGCGACCGGCGGCTCGATGGAGGCCACGACCGCGGCGATCGTCGCGATCCAGCGCCGCCTGCTCACGCTCCCCGTGCCGGTGCTCGCGCGGGTCCAGGGGCCGGTGCGCGCGGGCGGGCTCGGCCTGGTCGCGGCGTCCGACGTGGTGGTGGCCTCGCGCCGGGCGACGTTCGCCCTGACGGAGGTGCGGCTGGGGCTGGCGCCGCTGGCCGTGAGCCTCACCGTGCTCCCGCGCCTCACCGACCGCGCCGCCGCGTGGGCCGCGCTGGGCGGGGAGGTCTTCGACGCGGCCTCCGCGACGTCCTGGGGACTGGTGACGACCGTGGTGGACGGCGACGACCTCGACGAGGAGGTGGCGTGGCGCGCCGACGTGCTGGCGCAGGGCGACCCGCAGGGCCAGCGGGAGACGAAGGCCCTGCTCACCGCCCCGCTCGTGGCGCGCCTGGACGCCGAGGGCGCGGACGCGGCCCGTCGCTCGGCGGCCCTCTTCGGCTCCGAGGCGGCGCAGGCGGCGATGCAGGCGTTCCTGGCCGGGAGGAGCGGTGGGGGAAGAAATTCCTGACGACCGGGCAACCTCGTCGGGCCCCCACCCGGTCCACCAGGACATGACCACCCGATCTCGGGACCGGGAAGCCACGTCCCCCGCCCACCCCGGCCCGCCCCCGGCCGACCGCCACGCGGCCGACCAGCAGGCCCCGGCGCGTCCCTCCGGCCGCCCGGCCACCGTGCCGTTCGAGGAGTTCGTCGCGGCCCGCTCCGGCGTCCTGCTGCGGACCGCCTACCTGCTCACCCACGACCACGCACTGGCCGAGGACCTCCTCCAGACCGCGCTGGCCAAGGCCTGGCCCGCCTGGGGACGCATCGAGGAGCCGGAGGCCTACGTCCGCCGCGTCCTCGTCACGACGTTCTCGTCCTGGTGGCGGCGTCGGTGGAACGGCGAGACGCCCACCGAGGTGCTCCCCGAGACCCACGCGCCGGACGCCCACGCCGCCGCCGGCGCCCGGGAGGACCTGTGGTCGGCGATGGCCCGGCTGCCCCGCCGCCAGCGCGCGGTGGTCGTCCTGCGCTACCTCGAGGACCTCACCGAGGCCCAGACCGCCGACGCGCTCGGCTGCTCGGTCGGCACGGTGAAGTCCCAGACGTCCAAGGCGTTCGCGAAGCTGCGGATCGACCCCTCCCTCAGCGGCCACGGCCCCCACGGCGCCCACGACCCCCACGACTCCGACGCCGCCACCCCACCCCCCACCCCGCCCGCCACCCCGCCGACCACCCGCACCCCCGAGCCCGGGGAGGAGCAGCGATGAGCCCCACGATCGACGACCTGCGCCGCACGCTCGACGCCCACAGCCGCGACCTCGACGCCCACGGCGACGACGTCACCGCCCGGCTCTCCGGGGTCCGGCACCGCGTCGCGGCCGCACGCCGCCGCCGCGCCGCCGCCGGGGTCACGGCCGCCGCGGTCGTCCTGGCCGGCGTCGTGGGGCTCACCACGCTCCGCTCGCCCGCGCCGGACGACTCGACGCTGCCCGTGGCCGGGCAGGACGTCGCGACCAGCACCACGATGCCCGGCGGCGAGTACGCCTACGCGACCAGCGTCTCCGTGGACGACATGACCAGCTCGGGAGGTGGCCTGCTCGACCGCACCGCCGAGGTCGTCCGGGCGGAGACGGACCTGCCGCGGGCGTCCGCGGACCGCGCCGTCGCCCTGGTGGCCACCGGCCTGGACGGCGGGACGGTCACGGTCACGACCGGTGACCGTCCGGGCCTGCTGCGGCTCGTGGCGGACGGTGTCTCCCCGGTCGCCTCGATCGGGGACGTCCGCACGACCCTCCGGCTGGTGCTGCGCGACGTCCCCGCGGACGCCCAGGTCTCGGTCGTCGTCTACGACCGCACCGACGCCCGCGTCCCGGGCACCTACTCCGCCGACGGCACCGCCTGGTTCCGCGACGAGGCCGAGGGCCGGACGCTCGAGGCGGCCACGTTCTCGCCGGCGTCGGGCGAGGCCGTCGCCACGATCACCTACACGGGCTCCCTGTCCGGCTCGACCATCGCGGAGTACTGCCGCAGCGACGTGCCCCACGCCTGGGTCCGGGTCGAGGTCGACGGCGGGTACGCCATCGGCGGCGACTGCACCGACGAGGCCGGCGACGCCTTCGCGGGCGGGGTCTCGTACCCCGACAGGCGCGCGGACGTCGAGCACACCGTGACGATCCGGGTCACGGAGGGCCGCCGCGGCGACGTGCTCGGCGCCGACGAGGCGGTCGTGGGCGTCGCCGCCTACCGGGACGCCCCGGGCGCCGTCCGCGTCGGCGACGACGTGGCGACGGGCAGCATCGAGGTCGACGGCCGGGAGTGGACGCTGGAGCGGGTGCTCCCGGTGCGCGGCGGCGCCGCGGCCCGCACCGCCGTCGTCGACCTCGCGGACGCCACCTCGGCCCGCTTCGTCTCGGTCCTGCTGCCCGACGGCCGCTCCCGCTTCCGTGCGGTCGGCTCGGTCTCGGGCCGGGTCGCGTCCGGCCACGCGCGCACGGGGGACTGGGGCTACCAGTCGACCGGCGCGAGCACGTCCATGCTGCTCCCCGGGGAGACCTGGCGGGTCTCGCTCACCCACGAGGTCACCGCCCCTGGCGCTGGTGGGGGCACGGGCGGGGCGATCCTCGTCTACGCGCCGGTGGACTGAGCCGCACCCCGGCGACGGTCCGTACCGGGACCGTCGCTGCGGTGCCCAGGGGCCCGGGCGAGTAACGTTGCTGTCTTGCCGCGCCCCGGTGTGGGAGGGCGCGGTGAGGCATCGACGTGACGAGGAGCAGCGTTGAGCGAGCCCACCAGCGGCGCGGGCCGGGGAGCGTCCCGGCCGGAGGCCGCGGAGGCCGTCCCTGCGGAGGACGTGGCAGCGGCCGAGACCGCCGCCGAGCAGGCGTACGTGGACACCGTCTTCGCCCAGCTCGCGGTCTCCGCGAAGGCGGCGCAGGACCTCGC
The DNA here is from genome assembly GCF_004919085.1 of Nocardioides sp. GY 10127. Classification (GTDB taxonomy): domain Bacteria; phylum Actinomycetota; class Actinomycetes; order Propionibacteriales; family Nocardioidaceae; genus Nocardioides. The sequence goes on from NZ_STGL01000005.1 coordinate 504,998, forward strand.
GAAGGAGGGCCACAGCCGCGGCGCGCTCGGCCACGAGGGCGGCCTCGTGGAGCGCGACGCCATGGTCTTCCAGGCCGCCAAGCGGATCGCCCAGCTCGACGCCGCCCACGAGGGCCTCGTGTTCGGGCGGCTCGACCTCGACCCCTCGGTCGACGAGCGCCCGCGCTACATCGGCCGCATCGGCCTGCGCGACGGCGAGCGCGACAGCCTGCTCATCGACTGGCGGGCGCCCGCGGCGTCCGTCTTCTACCAGGCGACCGCCGCCTCCCCGCAGAGCGTGCTGCGCCGCCGCGTGCTCCGCTCGAAGGGCCGCACGGTCGAGGGCGTCGAGGACGAGCTGCTGGACGGCGAGGCCATGGAGGCTGCGGGCCTCGACCTGCCGATCGTCGGCGAGGGCGCGCTCATCGCGCAGCTCTCCCGGGCGCGCGACCGGTCGATGCACTCGATCGTCGCCACCATCCAGGCCGAGCAGGACCGCGCGATCCGCGCCCCCTCGAAGGGCGTCGTGGCGATCTCGGGCGGCCCGGGCGTCGGCAAGACGGTCGTGGCGCTGCACCGCGCCGCCTACCTGCTCTACACCGACCGCCGCCGCTACGAGTCGGGTGGCGTGCTCGTCGTCGGCCCGTCCGGCGTCTTCATGCGCTACATCGAGCGCGTCCTGCCCTCGCTGGGCGAGACCGCCGTCGCCCTGCGCTCCCTCGGCGAGGTCGTGGACGGCGTGCGCGCGACCCGGCAGGACGACCCGGCCGTCGCCGCGGTCAAGGGCTCGGCCCGCATGGCCGACGTGCTGCGCCGCCTCTCGCGCCAGCAGGCGCCCGACAGCCCCGCGACGTTCCGGTACTTCTACCGCGACGACGTGCTGACCCTCGACCGCGGGACGCTCGGCCGCATCCGTCGCACCCTGATGAACCAGGGCCGTCGCAACCGGCAGATGCCCCGCGTCCCGGGCGCCCTGCTGGACGCCCTGTGGCGCCAGGTGCGCGGCGAGCGCGGCCGCGAGCGGGGCCGCGAGGCCTTCAACGACGAGCTCAAGGGCGACCCGCGCTTCCTGGAGTTCGTCGCCGCGTGGTGGCCGCCGCTGGACGCCCGCGAGGTGCTCGGCTGGCTCCGCGAGCCCGAGATGCTCGGTCGGGTCGCCGGCGGCGACCTGTCGGCCGAGGAGCAGCAGCTGCTGCTGAAGTCGTGGGCGCAGGACGCCGGCCAGGGCTCGGGCCTGGACCTCTCCATCCAGGACGTCCCGCTGCTCGACGAGCTGCGCTACGCCATCGGCGACGTGCCGCAGAAGACCGACGACGAGGCGAGCCTCGACGACACCGGGCTGCTCGAGGGCGGCGTGGACGTGGCGGAGCTCTTCACCGCCGCCGACCGCGAGTTCGCCCCCGCCGGCCGCGCGTGGGCCCCGCCGGCGCACAAGATCGAGGACGACCCGTTCGCCCACGTCCTCATCGACGAGGCGCAGGACCTCACGCCCATGCAGTGGCGGATGGTCGGACGCCGCGGGCGCACCGCGACCTGGACGATCGTCGGCGACCCGGCGCAGTCCTCGTGGCCGGTGCCCGCCGAGGCCGCCGCCGCCCGCGCCGAGGCGCTGGAGAAGAAGGTCACCCACGAGTTCCACCTCGGCACGAACTACCGGAACTCCTCGGAGATCTACGAGTTCGCCGCGGCCTACGCCGAGCGGGTGGGCCTGGACGCCGACCTGCCGACCGCCGTGCGGTCCACGGGCGAGCACCCGGTCGTCGTCGAGGACGCCCCCGACCTGGAGGCGGCCGTCCGCGCGGCGGTCGACGAGGTGGCGGGCCGCGTCGGCGGCACGGTGGGCATCGTCGTCCCGGTCGCGCGGCGCAGCGAGGTCAACGCCTGGCTGGCCGGCTGGCCCGAGCGCGCCGGGGACGCCCCGAACGCGCGGGCCGCGGTCGACTCGTCGGTCTCGCCGTCGGGGGAGGACCGGGTCGTCGTGCTCACCGGCCTCGACACCAAGGGCCTGGAGTTCGACGCGATCGTCGTCGTCCGGCCCCAGGAGATCGAGGACGAGTCGCCGACCGGGCGGGCCACGCTGTACGTCGTCCTGACCCGCGCCACGCAGCTGCTGACGACCGTCAGCTGAGCGGCGGCGCGGGTCGGTGAGGGCCCCGACTACCCTGCACCCATGACGAACCACGCCGCCACTGCCCGGGAAGCCATCGAGGCCATCCAGGGGCACGAGGCGTGGGCCATCATCCGGCGCTCCACGCGGGCGGGCGACAACCCGACCGTCGGCGTGCTGGGCGGGCGCCGCTGGGTGGCGGAGTCGCTGCTCGACGTCCCGCTCGAGACCGGCGTGCCGGAGCCCGGCCGCCTGGCCGACCGGCTGCTGGCCGTGCCGTTCCGCCAGGTCGCCGAGCGCGGCTTCGAGGCGCACGACGACGGCACCCCGCTCGTGGTCGTGGACGTCGAGGACGAGTTCGAGTTCTCCGTCGACGACGTGGTGGCGGCCATCGACGAGGTGCCCGTGGAGCTCGCCGACGCCGGCGGGTTCGACACCGACGACGAGGCCTACGCCGAGGTCGTGAAGCGGATCATCACCGACGAGATCGGTCAGGGCGAGGGCGCGAACCTCGTCGTCGGTCGGCCGTTCCACGCCACCCTGAAGGACTGGGACGCGGCCCGCGCGCTCACCGTCTTCAAGCGGCTCCTCGAGCGCGAGCGCGGCGCCTACTGGACCTTCGTCTTCTTCACCGGCGACCGCTACCTCGTCGGCGCGACCCCCGAGCGGCACGTGTCGGTGCGCGACGGGAACGTCCGGATGAACCCCATCTCCGGCACCTTCCGGCTGCCCCGCCCGGCCGCCGACGGCACCCCGGTCAGCCCCGCGGCGCTCAAGCGCGACCTCCTCGAGTTCCTCCAGGACGAGAAGGAGATCTACGAGCTCTTCATGGTGGTCGACGAGGAGCTCAAGATGATGTGCGACATCTGCTCCGAGGGCGGCCAGGTGCTCGGCCCGTTCCTCAAGCCGATGAGCCACCTCGTCCACACCGAGTACCTGCTCGCCGGCACCACGCACCGCGACGTCCGCGAGGTGCTGCGCGACACGATGTTCGCCGCCACGGTCACCGGCTCGCCGGTGGAGAACGCCTGCCGCCTCATCAAGGCCTACGAGCAGGACGGACGCGGGTACTACGGCGCCGCGCTGGCCGTGCTGGGCCGGGACGAGGAGGGCGGGCCCGTCCTCGACAGCCCCATCGTCATCCGCACCGCCGACGTCGACCTCGAGGGGAACCTCACCGTCACCGCCGGCGCCACGCTCGTGCGCGACTCCGACCCGCACTACGAGGTCGCCGAGACCCACGCCAAGGCCGGCGGCATCCTCTCCGCCTTCGGGCTCGTCCCCCCGGCGCCGCCGACCACGGTGGACGTGCCCGGGCTGGTCAACGACGAGGACGTCCTGCTCACGCTCAACCAGCGCAACCGCCGGCTCTCGCAGTTCTGGCTGACCGACCAGGGCGGCGAGGAGCCCGACCCGGCGCTGGCCGGCAAGAGCGTCGTCATCCTGGACGGCGAGGACGACTTCGTCCGGATGCTCCGCCACGTCCTCGCGACCCTCGGCCTCACCAGCTCGGTGGTCCGGCACGAGGACTACGTGCCCGGCTGCCTGGACGGGCACGACCTGGTGCTGATCGGGCCCGGCCCGGGCGACCCGCGCGACGGCGACGACCCGAAGATGGCCGCCCTGCGCGACGCCGTCTCCTCGGTGCTCGCCGCGGAGCAGCCGTTCCTCGCGGTGTGCCTGGGCCACCAGGCGCTGTGCCACACCCTCGGCCTGCCGCTGGGCTACAAGGACATCGTCTTCCAGGGCACCCAGTCGCCCGTGCCGTTCGGCGGCCGCACCGAGCGGGTCGGCTTCTACAACACGTTCGTGGCGCGCGTCGGCGACGGCACCGAGCTGCCGGCGGGCACCGTCGTGGACGCCGACCCCGTCAAGGGCGACGTCCACGCCATCCACGGGCCGCACTTCACCGGCATCCAGTTCCACGCCGAGTCGATCCTGACCCAGCACGGCGTGGACCTGCTGCACACGATCCTGCGGCGCCTGCTCGCCTGAGCGCGCCGACGGCCCGCCGTTCGGCCCGCCCGTTCGGCCCGCCCGTTCGGCCCGCCCGTTCGGGCGGCCCGGATGCTGCACGATCCGGCACGCAGCGGACACGCGTGTCCGACCTGAGGGAAAATCCTGACATCAACAGGTCACTCACAGGCTGGGGAAAGGGTGTTGCCAGCGCCCTTGAACCTCTACAGTCGTTCTTGCCCGGCCAGGACTGCCCCCCAGCCTTGCCGGGCACTTTCATTTTTTCCGGCCGGCTCGGCGGTCGAGGTGCGGCCCCGGTGGTCGAGGTGCGAGGCCCGGTGGTCGAGGTGCGAGGCCGGCTACGGCCGAGCCTCGAGACCGGCTACGGCCGAGCCTCGAGACCGGCCGCGGCCGAGCCTCGAGACCGGCTGCGGCTGAGCCTCCAGACCCGCCGGTCGAGACCGCTTGCTGTGAGTGCGGGCGTTCGGGTGCCTTGGCACCCAGCGGCGTGGCAGTCTGCCGCTGCTCTCGGACCAGTGCGGTCCGCAGCTTCTCGGTCCCCCGCTCGAAGGCAGGTCGCTCGTGCACGCCCCCGCTCCGTCCCGCTCGGCCCTCCCCCGCCTGGCCCTCGTGCCCCGTCTGGCCCTGGCGCTGAGCCTGCTGATCGCCGGCCTCGGTGTCCTCGCTGCGCCCGCGACGGCCGACGAGCCCTCGGCGAGGGCCACGAGCGCGGCCACGACCCAGTACGGGTACCTGAAGGTCACCAGCATCGAGTCCTACCTCCAGGTGGCCATCGCCTCGAAGGAGCAGGTTCTCTACGTCGACACCGCGCACGCGGACGACGACGGGTTCTGGTACGCCATCTCCTTCGGGCTCTCCGACCGGGACAACGGTCTGATGTGGGAGTACCAGCCGTACGGCATGTACTGCTCGGGCTCAGGCCAGGAGGTCGTCTACAACGGGTGGCTGAACCGGTTCACCTGCCAGGTCAAGGCGGGTGCGTCCAGCATCTTCGACGCCAAGACCGCCGCGTGCCAGGAGTCCACCGGCTACCCGTGGAAGAACGGCTCGATCTTCAGTAGCGACGATGGCTGCTACGACTGGTACCTCGACCTCTCCTACACCCTGCCGAAGGTCGAGGACTCCTACGGCTACGAGTGCGCGCCGTGGGAGGACCAGACGCTGGACAGGAACGGCACCGCGGCCTGCCTGTCGCAGACCTACGCCTGGCAGGACGCCCAGACGTCGGTCTCCTTCTGGGCCCCCGCCCCCGACGCCTGCACCGGCATGCCCGCCGACACCAGCTCCGCCGGTGACTTCTACGACCCCGAGGACTACGCCCCCGTCACCGGCGGCGACGGGTCCTGCGACGGCTCGGACCCCACCCCGAACTGCACCGACGGCAACACCTCCTACTCGTGCACCGGCGTCATGGAGTCGACGCTGCCCCTGTCCTCGGTGACCGTCACCCGCAAGGCCACGTCGACGAGGAGCGCCACCCGCAGCGCGACCGAGTCCGCCACCGCGACCCGCGCCTCGGTCCGCGTCACCGTCCACGGGCGTTCCCACGGCCGCCGCGTCAGCGCCTCGGCGGTGGTCAGGATCCGCAAGACCCGCTCGGCCGGCGCGTCCGCGACCGCGTCCGCGACCAAGGTGGCCCGCTGGACCGCCACCACCACCTGCCGGAGGCTGACGAGCGAGGAGGCCGACACCTGCGCCCGGGCCTCCGCCGTGGCCGAGGCCTCCGCCACCGCCCAGCAGAAGGCCGACACCGCGGCGAAGAAGGCCGCCCAGCGCGCTGCCGCTGACCAGGCCTCCGCCCAGGCGGTGCGCGAGGCGCGCGCCCGGGCCGCGGCCGCCCCCGTCTCCTCCGCCGAGCGGCGCGCCGCGCGGCAGCGGGCCCGCACGGTCGCGGAGCGACGCCTGGCCGCGAAGATCGCCCGGCTCGGCTGAGGCGCCCCCGCACGCGGCCGGCGGGTACCGTCACCCGGTGCCCGCCCGGTCCGTCGTGGTCGTCGACCACCACGACTCCTACACCCAGAGCCTCGTCCACCTCGTGGCCGCGGTGACCGGGGTGCTGCCGACCGTCGTCCAGCACGACGAGACGGACCCCGACGCGGTGCTCGCCCACTCCCACGTGGTGCTCTCCCCGGGGCCGGGGCACCCGGACGACCCGCACGACTTCGCGGTCGGTCGCGAGGTGCTGCGCGCCGGGACGCGGCCGGTGCTCGGCGTCTGCCTGGGGCTCCAGGGCCTGGTGACGACGTTCGGCGGACGGGTGGAGCGGGTGCGACCCGCACACGGCGAGGTGGCGATGATCGAGCACGACGGCCGCGGCGTCTTCGCCCGCGTGCCCGGGCCGTTCGCCGCCGTCCGCTACCACTCCCTGGCGGCCACCGTGGTGCCCGACTGCCTCGAGGTCACCGCCACCTGCGCGGACACCCTCACCCCCGAGTCGCCCACCGCCGGCGCGGCCCGCACGGTCATGGGGGTCCGCCACCGCACGCTGCCCCTCGAGGCTGTCCAGTTCCACCCCGAGTCGGTGCTCTCCGAGCACGGCGCCGACCTCGTCGCCGGCTTCCTCGAGGCCCATCCGTGACGGCGCGGGACACCGAAGCCCGGGACGTCGAAGTCAGCGGCGCCGGGGCCGGGGAGGCCGAGGCGCGGGTCGCCGAGGTCGCGCGGACGACGGGCCGCTACGTCTGGCTGGACGACGCGGGCGCCCGTCCCTGGTCCGGCTCGGCCTCGGTGCTGGCGTGGTGCGACCCGGACGACGTCTCGCTCACCTACGACGCGGCCCGCCGGGAGGTGCGCCGGCACCGCGGGCGGCCCGCAGGCTCCGGTTCTTCGGGCGCGGCCGCCGGTCAGGCGGTCGGTGAGCTGGTCGGCGAGGTGGTCGGCGACGACGTCTTCACCGTGCTCCGGGCCGAGCTCGAGGCCGACCCGACCGCCCGCTGGTTCGGCTACCTCGGCTACGCCTCGCGCCCCGACCTCCCGTCGCTGACGGCCGCCCCGTCCGCCGGCCGGGTGCCGGACGCCGTGCTGCTGCGCCCCTCGCACGTGGAGCGACTCCCGCCCAGCAGGCGACCCAGCACCCACCCGCACCAGCCCGCGAGCCCCGACCCGCGCCCCGGTGGCGCGCCGGACCGTGCCGACGAGAGGGCCGACGAGAGGGCCGACGAGAGGGCCGTCGCCGCACCGCCCCCGGCGTCCTACCTGACCGCGTTCGCCCGTGTGCAGGAGGCGCTGCGGGCGGGGCACTCCTACGAGGTGAACCTGACCCGCCGCGAGCGGCTGCGTGCCGAGGCCGACCCGCTGGCGGTCCACCTCGCGCTGCGCCGCGCCAACCCCGCGCCGTACGGGGGCCTGCTCGCCCACGACGTCGAGGGGGCGCGCGCGTGGCTGCTCTCCTCCAGCCCCGAGCGCTACGCCCGGGTCGAGGACGGGGTCCTGGAGGCCCGCCCGATCAAGGGGACGACCCCGCGCGGCGCCACCCCCGAGGAGGACGCGGCGGCGGCGGAGCGCCTGGCCACGGACCCCCGCTACCGGGCCGAGAACCTGATGATCACCGACCTGCTGCGCCACGACGTCGCGGCGGTGAGCGAGCCGGGGACGGTGGAGGTGCCGCTGCTCATGGGGGTGGAGTCCTACCCCAGCGTCCACCAGCTCGTGAGCACCGTCCGGGGGCGGCTGCGCGCCGGGACCGACCCGCTGGCCGCCGTCCACGCCCTCTTCCCTGCGGGCTCCATGACCGGCGCGCCCAAGCTCCGCACGATGGAGGTGATCGCGGCGGTGGAGGACTCCCCGCGCGGGGTCTACGCGGGCGCGTTCGGGTGGATCGACGCGGCGGGGGCCGACCTCGGGGTGGTGATCCGCTCGCTGGTCACCGCCGGTGACGGGACGTGGGAGCTCGGCACCGGCGGCGGGGTGACGGTGTACTCCGACGCCGCCTCGGAGCACGCCGAGACGGTGTGGAAGGCGGAGCGTCTTCGCGCCGTCCTCGCGGCGGTGGCATCCTCGTCACGTACGCCCGGGTGAGGCACCTGGTGAGCACCGCCACCAGGATCGAGGGCGGTGACGTGCGACGTCACCCCCGCGCAACAGGAGGTGGTTAGGGTCGAGACCATGGAGAAGCCCCACGTCATCGTGCTCTTCGGGGCGACCGGCGACCTGGCACGGCGCAAGCTGCTGCCGGGCCTCATGCACCTCTTCCAGGCGGGTCTGCTCAAGGACGCCCGGATCGTCGGGACGTCTCTCGAGCCCTACTCGCACGACGAGTTCGTGAAGCTCGCCCGCGAGGCGTGCGAGGAGTTCGGCAAGGAGAAGTTCCGCGAGGACACCTGGAAGGTGTTCGCCGAGGTGCTGAGCTACGTGCCGCAGGGCGCGGGCCCCGAGCCGCTGGCCAACGAGGTCGGTCGCGTGATGGAGCTCCTCCCGGGCGAGGACAAGGACAAGCGCCTCCTGCACTACCTGTCGGTCCCGCCGAAGGCGGCCCTGGACGTGCTCCGCCAGCTCGACGAGGCCAACCTGGTCGACCGGGCGCGGATCATCATGGAGAAGCCGTTCGGCGTCGACCTGCCCTCGGCCAAGGCGCTGAACCGCCGCGTGCACCAGGTCTTCTCGGAGGACCAGGTCTTCCGCATCGACCACTTCCTCGGCAAGGAGGCGGCCCAGAACATCCTGGCGTTCCGCTTCGCCAACGGTCTGTTCGAGCCGATCTGGAACCGCAACTTCATCGACCACGTCCAGATCGACGTGCCCGAGACCCTCGGCCTCGAGGGGCGCACGAAGTTCTACGAGACCACCGGCGCGTTCAAGGACATGGTCGTCACCCACCTGATGCAGGTGCTGGCGTTCACGGCCATGGAGCCCCCGACGTCCCTGACCCCCGGCCCGATCAGCGAGGAGAAGCTCAAGGTCTTCCGCTCGATGCGGCCGCTGGAGCCCGCCAACGTCGTGCGCGGCCAGTACAACGGCTACCGCGGCAAGGAGGAGGTGGCGGACGACTCCGACACCGAGACCTTCGTGGCGCTCAAGGTCGAGATCGACAACTGGCGCTGGGCCGGCGTCCCCTTCTACCTGCGGACGGGCAAGAAGCTCGCCGAGGGCGCGCGGATCATCTCCATCGCGTTCAAGGAGCCCCCGCTCACGATGTTCCCGGCGGGCTCGAACGTGGGCACGCAGGGGCCGGACCACCTCACCTTCGACCTGGCCGACCAGTCGAAGATGTCGCTGTCGTTCTACGGCAAGCGGCCGGGCCCGGGCATGAAGCTGGACAAGATGTCCATGCAGTTCTCCACCCACGAGACCGCCGCCTCCGGCCTGGTGCTCGAGGCCTACGAGCGGCTCATCCACGACGCCATGCGCGGCGACCACACGCTGTTCACCACCGCGGACGGCATCGAGGAGCTGTGGGCCAAGTCCACCCCGCTCCTCGAGAACCTGCCGCCCGTGCGGTCCTACTCGCCCGGCTCGTGGGGCCCCAACGCCATCCACCAGCTCATCGCGCCGCACGCCTGGCGGCTGCCGTTCGAGCGCGCGTGGCGCGAGGCGTCCCCGAACGAGTGGTGAGGGGTCAGGACGTCGCGGGGTAGCCCGCGTCCTCCATGTCGGTGAGCCCACCGCCGTTGAGGACGTCGGTGAACCCGGCGGCCTCCATGGCCTCCTGGGCGGCCGCGGCCCGGCTGCCGGAGCGGCAGTAGACGACGTAGGCAGCCTCCGGGTCGAGCGCCGCGATCGCGTCGGAGAAGGTCGAGGCGCTCACGTCGATGTTCACCGCGCCCTCGACGTGGCCGGCGGCGTACTCCTCGGGCGTGCGGACGTCGACCACCGTCGCCCCGCCCTCGATCGCGTCGGCGACGGCCGCACCGTCGGACCCGCCGCACGCCGTGAGCCCGCCGACGAGCAGGGCGGCGAGGAGCAGGGGCAGGAGCGTGCGGAGGAGGCGCATGGCCACGAGGCTAGCAGGTAACCCCCTGGGGGGATGCCAGCCTTCCTCTGTGCGTCAGTAGCCGGCGGGGCCCGCGGACCCCGGGCCCGCGCCCTTCGGGCTGGGACCGTAGGCGTTGTCCGGCTGGGAGTCCTGGGCGAAGAACACGATGAGCACGATGGTGCCGAAGCAGGGGATCAGCCCGAGGAGCTGCCACCAGCCGCTGCGGCCGGTGTCGTGCAGCCGCCGGGCGCCCACCGCGAGCGAGGGGCACAGCAGCGCGAGCCCGACCAGCGACGAGACGACGCCGAAGAGCACCTCGCCGGGGCGGCCGGTGAGGTTGCCCAGCAGGTTGAGCACGATCGAGAGCAGCACGTAGGCCAGCACGTAGTACCAGAACTCCGAGCGGCGGGCGCGGCCGGTGAAGTCGGCGTAGTGCGTGAGCACGCGAGTGACGGCGTCGGTGATGGTCATGGTTCTCCCCCAGGGACGGCGCCGGCGGCGGCGCGGCGACGGGTGTCGTCGCCGGCGACGCTAACCGAGGAGGGCGTCGTCCGGGGAGGACGTCCCGGAGGGCTCCTCGGGCTGGCCGGGGAGTTGCAGGACGAGCCGGGCACCGCCCATCGGCGAGCGCTCGGCGTGCACGGCGCCGGCGTGGCGCTCGGCGGCCTGGGCGACGATCGAGAGCCCGAGGCCGGAGCCGGGCATGGTGCGGGACTCGTCGGCGCGGTAGAAGCGCTCGAACACGTGCGGCAGGTCGGCGTCCGGGATGCCGGGGCCCTCGTCGTCGACGACGAGGACGCCGTCGGCCAGGGTCACCACGATCCGCCCCTCGGCGGGGCTCCACTTGGCCGCGTTGTCGAGCAGGTTGGTGACGGCCCGCTCCAGCGTGCCGGGCTCGCCGCGCATCCACCACGACGCCAGGTGGGTCTCGAACACGGCGCCGGGGGCACGCCGGCGCACGCGGCCGAGCGCGTGCTCGACGACCTCGGCCACGTCCACGAGCTCCATGACGCTGCCGAGCTCCTCGTCGCGGGCGAGCTCCACCAGGTCGCCGACCAGGGTGGAGAGCTCCTCGACCTGGGCGCGGACGTCGTCGAAGACCTCCTGGACGGCCTCGGGCGGCAGGGCGACCTCGTCGCTGCGGGCCTGGGCCAGCAGCTCGATGTTGGTGCGCAGGCTGGTGAGGGGGGTGCGCAGCTCGTGCCCGGCGTCCGCGACGAGGCGCTTCTGGCGCTCTCGGGAGGAGGAGAGCGCGCCCAGCATCTGGTTGAAGGAGACGCCCAGGCGGGCGATCTCGTCGTCGCCCTCGATGTCGAGCGGCTCGAGCCGCTGGGTGCGTCCGATCTCCTCGACGCCGGCGGTGAAGCGCCGCACCGGACGCAGGCCGCTGCGGGCCACGCCGAAGCCGGCCAGCGCGGCGACGAGGACGCCGGCCAGGCCGAGCACCAGCGTCACCACGCCCAGGTTGGCCAGCACCGTCTCCTGGGAGGAGAGCGACTGCGCGAGCACCAGCGCCTCGCCGTCCTGGTTGGGCACGGGCACCGCGACGACGCGGTAGTGTTCCCCGTCCTCGGAGGTGATGCTGCGCAGCGACTCGGTGGAGTCGCCGGTGGCGACCGCGTACTCGGGGTCGCCGATGACGATGTCGCCGCTGCCGCCGTCGCTGCCGGCGGCGCGCACCTGGATGCCCGAGGCGGTCACCTTGAGGACGGCGATGCGGATGTCGCCGGCGCCCAGGGCGAAGGAGGAGATGTTGACGACGCTGTTGTCCAGGCCCTCGATCTGCGCGCCCGTCCGGGCCCGCTCGATCAGCGAGGAGTCGAGGGTGTCGCGCAGCTGGGCCCGGGTCACGACGAACGCGCCGAGCGCGACCGCCGCCACCGAGAGCGCCACCACGAACGTGGTGAGCACCGTGATCCGGCTGGCCAGCGAGCGTCGGTAGTGCCACCGGTGCCCGAAGCGGGCAGGCCAGTGCAGGCTCATGACTCCTTCAGGACGTACCCGACGCCGCGGACGGTGTGGATGAGCCGGGACTCGCCCTCGGCCTCGGTCTTGCGGCGCAGGTAGCCCACGTAGACCTCGAGGGAGTTGGCGGTCGTGGGGAAGTCGTAGCCCCAGACCTCCTCGAGGATGAACGAGCGCTCCAGGACGCGGCGGGGCCGGCGCAGGAACATCTCCAGCAGCGAGAACTCGGTGCGGGTCAGCTCGATCTGGCGTCCGGCCCGGCGCACCTCGCGGGTGGCGGTGTCCATGGTCAGGTCGGCGAACGAGAGCTGTTCGGTCTCGTCCTCGCCGGCGGGCGTGACGGCGCGGCGCAGGAGCGCGCGCAGGCGGGCCAGCAGCTCCGCGAGGGCGAAGGGCTTGGTCAGGTAGTCGTCGGCCCCGGCGTCCAGGCCCTCGACCCGCTCGCCGACGGCGTCGCGGGCGGTGAGGACGAGCACGGGGACGTCGTTGCCGGCGCTGCGCAGCGCGCGGGTCGACTCCAGGCCGTCGAGGCGGGGCATCATCACGTCCATGACCACCACGTCGGGGCGGGCCTGGGCGATGGACGCCAGCGCCTGGGCGCCGTCGTCGGCGGTGCTCACCTCGTAGCCGTTGAACTCCAGGGAGCGGCGCAGCGAGTCACGGACGGCGCGGTCGTCGTCGACCACGAGGACGCGGGGACGCGGTTGCGTCGCGTCCGGGGCAGCGGGGGCAGGCACGGGCCCACTGTGGCAGAGGCTGCTGAGTGCTGGCTGAGAGCCTCCAGTGAGGCCCCGGCCGGGCGGCTCAGACGTACCGCGCCGCGACCTGGGCGGCGCGCGGGCCGTAGCCCCCACCGAACAGGCAGGCGTGCAGCAGCAGCGGGAACAGCTGGTGGACGCCCTGGCGCTCCTCCCAGCCGTCCGCCAGGGGCGAGACCTCCTGGTAGGCCTCCATCACCTGCGGCAGCAGCGGCAGGCCGAAGAGCGCGAGCAGGGCGAGGTCGGTCTCGCGGTGGCCGCCGTGGGCGGCGGGGTCGATGAGGTGCGGCACGGTCTGGCCACCGGGGGGCGCGCCGGCGGGCAGGCCCCACAGCACGTTGCCGTTCCACAGGTCCCCGTGCAGGCGGGCCGGGGGCTCGTCCGGGACGAGCTCGGGCAGGCGTCCGACCAGGCGCTCGACCACCCGCGCGTCGTCGGCCTCGATGGCGCCGCGGTCGCCGGCGAGCTTGAGGTAGGGGAGCACGCGGCGGACGGCGTAGAACTCCGCCCAGGTGGGGGCGGGACGGTTGGGCAGCGGCAGCCGGCCGGCGTAGCCGTCCTTCTCGGCGCCGAACGTGGGCGCCCCGGCGGCGTGGGTGCGGGCCAGCCCGCGGCCCAGCTCGGCGGCCGACTCGGCGGAGACCCGGCCGGGCTCGACCCAGGACAGGACGAGGCACTCGGCGTCCACCGCCAGCACCTCGGGGACCGCGACGCCGCCCGCCTCCGCCAGCCAGCGCAGGCCGGCCGCCTCGGTGGGGAAGAGGTCGGCCGGGGCGCCGGGGAGCGTCTTCATCAGCGCCGTCCGGCCGTCCGAGAGCCGCAGCTTGGTGGCGTGGGCGACGTCGCCCCCGGCGACCTGCGAGGTCGCGGAGACGGCCGCGCCGAGCAGCCGCTCGGCCCGGCGGACGACGCCGGACGCCCGGGTCACGGCAGGCCCGTGGGGCCCGTGACCCCGGGGGTGCGCTGGAGGGTGGCGACGAGGCCGGCGGCCACCCGCTCGACCATGTGCAGCACGTCGTTGAAGCCCTGCTCGCCGCCGTAGTACGGGTCGGGCACGTCGGCGCCGGGGGCGACCGGGTCGTGGTCGCGGAACAGGTGCACCCGCTCGCTGCGCCCGCCCATCTCGGCCAGGTTGGCGGCGTCCATCGCCAGCAGCAGGTCGTGCTCGGCGAACCAGTGCGGGGCGAGCTGCTGGGCGCGGTGCTCGCTCGGGTCGTACCCCCAGGAGAGCAGGGCGGACGCCGCGCGGTGGTCCATCGCGTTCCCCACGTGCCAGCCGCCGGTGCCGCAGGAGGCGACGCGGACGTGCCGGGACAGCCCGGCCTCGTCCACCCGCTCGCGGAGCACGATCTCGCCCATGGGGGAGCGGCAGATGTTGCCGAGGCAGACGATGCCGACCGAGTAGGAGCCGGCGGTGCGCGGGGCGGGGATGGTCGCGGTGCGCACGGCGCTCAGTCCTCGCCCAGGACGCCGTCGACGACCCAGGTCACGACGGTGATGATGAGGGAGCCCCACAGCGCCGGCCAGAACCCGCTCACCCGGAAGCCGACGCCGAGCTGCTGGGCGAGCCAGCCGGCGAGCATGAGCATGGCGGCATTGATGACCAGCAGGAACAGGCCCAGGGTGAGGATGATGAAGGGCAGCGAGAGCAGCTGGAGCACGGGCTTCACGAACGAGCTGATCGCGCCGAGGATCACCGCCGTGATCAGCAGCGGGACGATCTTCTCGCTCCAGTCGCCCTGCCGGGGCAGGAACCAGATGCCCCCGATCAGCCAGGCGGCGACGGCGAGGGCGACGGCGTAGGAGACGAGCCAGCTCACGAAGCGCACGGCTCGATCATGGCAGGTGCCGGGTGGGCGTCCCCACCTCTTCCCGCGGGTGAGGGGGCGCCTGGACGCATGTCGGGGAGCACCGGTCGGGGCCACCGGACCAGTCCACTCCCGGCCCCACCGGCTCCCACCTGCGGGAAAGCGCTTGAGTCACCCGTGGGGCTGCCGATGGCTCACTCGTCCCGGGCGAGGAGCCCGGCACGACTCGTCCCGTGCGCCGATCGCACGGTCGCCCCAGGAGACCCTCGTGACCCTCGCCCCCGAACGACCCCCGGCACCCTCCCCGATCTTCGGTGCGCCGGCGCCCGCCGCGGACCCGGCCCCCGTCATCGAGCCCGCCCCCGACCGCGCGCCCGGCCCCTGGTCGCGCGTGGCGCTGCGGTGGAAGATCCTCACCCCCGTCGTCGTCGCCGGGGCGGTGGCCGCCGGCGTCGCCGTGGTCGGCGCCAACGGCATGGCGGCCGGCGTGGAGGACACCCGCACCATCTACGCCGACCAGCAGACCGTCGAGCACCTCGCCGACCTGCGCGCCATGCGCCGCGCCCTGGGCGTCGACGCCCGCGACCTGGTGCTGTCCGACGACGCCCAGTACGCCGACGTGAAGGCGCAGTGGGCGCAGGACCAGGCGGACTTCACCGACGCCTTGGACGCGCTGGCCGCCACCGAGATCGGGAAGTCCGAGCCGGAGACCGTCGACCAGCTGGCCGGTCAG
Source organism: Nocardioides sp. GY 10127 (assembly GCF_004919085.1). Lineage (GTDB taxonomy): Bacteria > Actinomycetota > Actinomycetes > Propionibacteriales > Nocardioidaceae > Nocardioides. Next base: position 520,236 of record NZ_STGL01000005.1, read on the forward strand.
CTCACCGAGTACGTCGCCTCGGTCGAGGCGGACGTCGCTGAGCACCGCGAGTCCGGCGACCTCAGCGAGTGGCTCGCCCACTACGACGAGGAGTCGCTGCCCATCGCCACCGCGATGAGCGACTCCCTCGTGGCGCTCCAGGAGGCGGAGGACGCCCGGTCGGCCGACGTCGTGGCCGACGCCGAGGCGTCCTTCAAGCAGCGGCTCCTCACCTTCCTCGGCCTGCTCGGGCTCGGGATGCTCGTCTGCGTCGCTGTCGCGGTGGTCGTGAGCAACGGGATCGTCCGGGCCGTCGGTCGCCTCCAGGTCGCGCTGGGCGCGATGGCGGGCGGCGACCTCACCGTCGCCGCCGGCGTCCACGGCGGGGACGAGGTCGGCCGGATGGCCGCCGACTTCGACGCCGCCCGGGAGGCCCTGCGCGCCTCGCTCGGCGGCGTCACCGACCACACCGTCGTCCTCGCCGCCTCGGCCGAGGAGATGGCCGCCGTGGCGATCGAGCTCGGCGGCGTCGCCGAGGAGTCGGCCGTCCAGGCGTCCTCGGTCACCACCGCCGCCGAGGAGGTCTCGGTGAGCGTCCAGGTCGTCGCGTCCTCCAGCGACGAGATGGGCATCAGCATCCGCGAGATCGCCGAGTCCGCGACCGACGCCGCCCGCGTGGCCGCCGAGGCCGTGGTCAACGCCGAGCGCACCACCGAGACGGTCACCCGGCTCGGCGAGTCCTCCGCCGAGATCGGCAGCGTCATCAAGACGATCACCGCGATCGCCGAGCAGACCAACCTCCTGGCCCTCAACGCGACCATCGAGGCCGCCCGCGCCGGTGCCGCCGGCAAGGGGTTCGCGGTCGTCGCGAACGAGGTCAAGGAGCTCGCGGTGGAGACCTCGAGGGCCACCGACGACATCGCCCGCCGGGTCGAGGCCATCCAGGCCGACACCAGCGGCGCGGTCACCGCGATCGAGCAGATCGTGGGCGTCATCGGGCGGATCGCGGACTACCAGACGACCATCGCCGCGGCGGTGGAGGAGCAGACCGCGACGACCGGCGAGATCAGCCGCAACATCGGCGGCGCCGCGAGCGGCTCCACGGACATCGCCCGCAACATGGAGATGGTCAGCCGCTCCTCGGAGCACACCGCCGCAGCCGCGTCCATGACGCAGGAGGCCGCCGGCGAGCTCTCGAAGGTCGCCCAGGAGATGCGGGACCTGGTCGGACGCTTCCGCTGCTGATCCCGTCCCGCCTCCTCACGAGCTCCTCGCGCCGGGCGGCAGCCGGCGCGAGGTGGGCGGACCCTCCGGGCCGGGAGCCCCGGACGGTGCCGCACCCCAGCCCCCGCACCGGCGCACGCCGTCCGGTGCGGGGGCTCGTGCGTGATCGGGGTGGACGCGGTGCACGAGAGGCACCGCATCCACCCCGATCAGCCGGTTCAGCCCGATCAGCCCCCCTCGGGCCGGGTGTCAGCCGACCTGGTCGAGCCCGAGGGCGTCGAGGATGTCGTCCTCGGCGTCGATGAGGTGCTGGCGCAGGAAGGCGTCGGCACCCTGCACGTCGCCGGACTCCAGCAGGACGACGAGGGCGGTGTGGTTCTCCGCCTCGTCGTGGGCGTTGCGCCGGATGCGCTCGACCTGCGCGAGGGCGAGCTTGAGCTCCACCACCAGCGCCTCGGCCATCGCCTGGAGGCGCGGCGAGCCGGTGAGGCCCACCAGGGAGAGGTGGAAGGCCAGGTGCCGCTCGTTGAGCTCCTGGTAGGACGCCCCGGCGGCGACGGCGCCCGTGTACGCCTCGAGGGTCTGGCGGACGCGGCGGCGCTGCGCGTCCGTGGCGAGCTCCCACCGGCGCACCCCGGCCCCCTCCAGCACCCAGCGGGCGCGGCAGACGTCGCGCACCGAGTCGGCCTCGGGCGTCGTCACGCTCACGCCGCGGTTCGGCTCGCGCGTGGCCAGGCCCTCGGCCACCAGCATGGTGAGCGCCTCGCGCACGGTGGGCCGGGAGACCCCCAGCGAGCCGGCCAGCGCGACCTCGCGCAGCGGGGTGCCGGACTCCAGCTCGCCGTCGAAGATCGCGCGGCGCAGCTCCGCGGCGACGCGGTCGACGGTGGAGGAGTGCTCCAGCCGCAGGGTGGCGAACTGCTCGGACACGGGGCTCATCTTCCTACGAGGCGTCGCCGCCCCGGCGCGGGACGTGCGGGGGCGGACGGGTGGGTGCGGGTGCGGGTGTCGGGACTTGCAGGGACCAGGGTCCTGCCTCACACTGGCCGATGTCAGATTGTCTGACAATCTGACAGATGTGACCGGCGTCATCCCGACGGCCGCCCCGACCCCCGATGTGCCCCCGACGCTCCCCAGGAGGACAGCCGTGAGCTCTGCCCGGAACCACCCCGCCCGCACCGCCGACCTGCACGCCGTCCCCGCGGCCGCGCCGCTCGCCGCGCAGCAGCCCGCCCAGCTGGCCTGGGGCCGGCACTACGCGGCCGTCCGGCCGGACCACTTCCGGGTCGAGTACGCCATCAACCCGTTCATGCACCTCGACGACCAGCCCGACCCGGCGCTCGCCCTCGAGCAGTGGGAGCGGATGGTGGCGACCCTGCGCGGCCTCGGCGCGCAGGTCGACGTCCTCGACCAGCGGCCGGACTCCCCGGACATGGTCTACGCGATGAACCTCGGGCTCGGCTACGTCGACGCCCGCGGCCACGACGCCATGGTGATGAGCCACATGCGCTACGCCGAGCGTCGGCACGAGACCCGGTCGGCGGAGCCGTTCTTCGCCGCGGCCGGCCGGGCCACCTCGTTCGTCGGCGCCGACGGCGTCGGCCCGCACCTGGAGGCCGGCGACGCGTTCGCGTTCGGCGACGCCCTCGTGGTCGGCTACGGCCCCCGGACCGAGGAGGACGCCCTGGCGCACCTCGCCCGCACCCTCGAGGTCCGCGTGCGCGGCCTGCGGATCACGCACCCCGGGATGTACCACCTCGACCTGGCCTTCTGCCCGCTCGACGAGCGCCGCGCCCTGGTCTGCCCCTCCGCCCTCGACGGCCCGTCCGCCGACGCGCTGCTCGACCTCGTGCCCGAGCCGCTCGTGCTCACCGAGGCCGAGGCGCTGAGCACCTTCGCCGCCAACTCGGTGGTGGTCGGCCGCACGGTCGTCATGCCCGCCTGCCCGCCGCGCGTGCGCACCCGCCTGGAGGAGTGGGGCTTCGAGGTCGTCATCGTCGAGGTCGGCGAGTTCCACAAGGGCGGTGGCTCCATCCGCTGCCTCACCAACCCGCTCGACGTCACCGTCGGCCGCGACCTGCCGCGCGTCGAGGGCGGGGACGTCGTGCTGCCCGGTGCGGTGGAGGGCGTCGCCTGACCCGCTGCTGACCCGCTGACCGGGCGCTCCTCACAGGCAGGCACAGCACCGGGCGAGGCGGTTCCTGGCCCCGTCTGCCTAGGGTGCCTGGCGTGTTCGGCAGCGAGTTCCCCGTCGGCGGCATCCCGGTGATGCTCGCCGGCATCGCCCTGACCGGGCTGCTGTGCCTGCTCGTGCGCCGGGCGCTGCGCGGCCGCGGGGAGGTCTTCTCCTGGTCGGTGGCGCTGCTGCTCTGGGCGATCGCCGTCATCGGGTTCGTGACCCTGCTGCCGACCAGCAGCGACACCGGCGTCGTCTACGCGGACGAGCGGCTGGCCGGCTGCTCGTGGGACATCGGCGGCCCGGCCCCCGACGGGTTCTGGATCTTCTCCGGCGGGCAGCGCCTGCTCAACACGGTGATCTTCGTGCCGGCCGGCGCGCTGTGGGCGCTGGCCGCGTGCCGCTGGCGGGCCGGCCGTGTCCTGGTCCCGCTCGGCCTGCTCGTGCTCGCCGGCTACTCGGCGCTCATCGAGTGGACCCAGCTCGAGGTCGCGAGCCTCAACCGGGCGTGCGACGTCACGGACGTCGTGGACAACAGCACGGGCGCGGCGATCGGGCTGGCGGCCGGCGTCCTGCTCGCCCTCCTGCTGCGACCGTGGCGCGAGCGCCCCGGGTGGGTGCCCGCCCACGGGGTCTCCCGCGCCGCCTGACGGCCCCGCCTGATTGCCCCGCCTGAGAGCGGCGCCACCCGGACGGGGCGACCGCCGGGCGAGGGCTTCGGCCGCGGGCCGAGTGCCTCCTATCCTGCGGCCCATGAGCGACGAGGCCCGCCCCGCCACCCCGACCCCGCGCCCGCACCTGGCGCGCGTGCCCGCCTACGTGCCCGGCAAGCCGCCGGCCCCGCGGGAGGACCTGGTGACCTACAAGCTCTCCAGCAACGAGAACCCCTACCCGCCGCTGCCCGGCGTGATCGCCGCGGCGCACGAGGCGGTCGACACCATGAACCGGTACCCCGACATGGGCAACGGCGTGCTCTACGCCGGGCTCGCGGAGAAGCTGGGCGTGCCGGCGAGCCACCTGGCCGCGGGCACGGGCTCGGTGGCGCTGATCTACCAGCTCCTCACGGCGTTCTGCGAGCCCGGCGACGAGGTCGTCTACCCGTGGCGCAGCTTCGAGGCCTACCCGATCGCGGTCTCCACGTGCGGCGCGGTCTCGGTGCAGGTGCCGCTCACCGCCGACGGCCGCCACGACCTCGAGGCGATGCTCGCCGCCATCACGGACCGCACCCGGATCGTCATGGTCTGCACCCCGAACAACCCCACCGGCCCCTCGCTCACGCAGACCGAGCTCGACGCCTTCCTCGCCCGCGTGCCCTCGCACGTGGTGGCGGTCGTCGACGAGGCGTACCTGGAGTTCGTCCGGATGGACGACGCCGTGGACGGCATCGCCACCTACGCGCGGCACGAGAACGTCGTGCTCTTCCGCACCTTCTCGAAGGCCTACGGGCTGGCCGGCTTCCGGGTCGGCTACGCCGTGGCCCCCGAGCCGATCGCGGCCGCGCTGCGCAAGGTCTCGCTCCCCTTCGGCGTGAGCTCGGTGGCCCAGGTGGCCGCGGTCGCGTCGCTGGGTGCGGAGGAGGCGCTGCTCGAGCGCGTCGACGCCCTGGTGGCCGAGCGCGACCGTGTCGGCGACGCCCTCAAGGCGCAGGGCTGGGCGATCCCGGACGCCCAGGGCAACTTCGTGTGGTTCGGCCTCGGCGAGCGGACGCTGGAGCTCGCCGCGGCCTGCGAGGAGGCAGGCATCGTCGTGCGGCCGTTCGCGGGCGAGGGCTGCCGGGTGTCCATCGGCGAGCCCGAGGCCAACGACCGGCTGATCGAGGTCGCCGCGCGGTTCGTCCGCGGCTGACGGCGGCTGACGGCGTCGCCGGGCGCGGTCAGAGCCGGCCGGCGACCGCGAGGGCGACGACCCCGAACCGGACGGTGCGCCCGACGAGGCACAGGACGGCGAACAGCGACCGTCGCCGGCCCCGCGGCCCTGGACACCCCACGGCAGCGCAGGCCTCGGGGGGCCCGTGAGAGGCCGGCCGGAGGGGCCGGGAACGCACCCGAGACCCCGCCGGACCCGGGCACGCAGCGAGAATCACCGGGCAATTCGGTGAGATGGTGATGCCCTCGTAACGGTGACCGGGCAGTCTTGCCCCCATGTCGATCAAGGTCGCCCTGGAGCACCGGACCACCTACGACTTCGCCGAGCCGGTGGGGGTGGGCCCGCACGTCGTCCGGCTGCGGCCCGCGCCGCACACCCGCACGCCGATCGACGCGTACTCGCTCAAGGTCGAGCCGGCCAACCACTTCATCAACTGGCAGCAGGACGCGTTCGGCAACTGGCTGGCGCGGCTGGTCTTCCCGGAGAAGGTGAAGAAGCTCGACATCACGGTCGGCGTGGTCGCCGACATGATCACCATCAACCCCTTCGACTTCTTCGTCGAGGAGTACGCCGAGCACTTCCCGTTCGACTACACCGAGGAGCTCCGCAGCGACCTCGCCCCCTACCTGCGCCCCGTCGAGGACGCGGAGAAGGTGGACGCCTGGCGCGAGGCGCTGGACCTGCCCTCCGAGGGCGTGCGGACCGTCGACTTCCTGGCGCAGCTCAACGCCGCCGTGCAGGGCGAGATCGCCTACTCGGTGCGGATGGAGCCCGGCGTCCAGACCCCGGACCACACGCTGGCCAGCGCCATCGGCTCCTGCCGCGACTCCGCGTGGATGCTGGTGAGCCTGCTGCGCCAGTACGGCCTGGCGGCGCGGTTCGTCTCCGGCTACCTCGTCCAGCTGGCCGCCGACCAGGAGAGCCTGGACGGCCCGAGCGGCCCGGCCGAGGACTTCACCGACCTGCACGCGTGGACCGAGGTGTTCGTGCCGGGCGCCGGCTGGATCGGGCTGGACCCGACGTCCGCCCTCTTCGCCGGCGAGGGCCACATCCCGCTCTCCGCCACCCCGCACCCGTCCTCGGCCGCGCCCATCGACGGCGCCACCGACAAGGTCGAGGTCGAGTTCTCCTACTCCAACACCGTCACCCGCGTCCACGAGGACCCGCGCGTCACCAAGCCCTACACCGACGAGGCGTGGGCCCGGGTGGACGCCGTGGGCCGGGCTGTGGACGCGCGCCTGGAGGCCGGCGACGTGCGCCTCACGATGGGCGGCGAGCCGACCTTCGTGGCGCTGGACGACCAGATCTCGGACGAGTGGAACACCGACGCCGACGGCCCGCACAAGCGCGAGCTGGCCCGCACCCTGGCCGAGCGCCTGCGGAAGACGTACGCGGTGGGCGGGGTCGTCCACCGCGGCCAGGGCAAGTGGTACCCGGGCGAGCCGCTGCCCCGCTGGAACATCGCGCTCCAGTGGCGCACCGACGGCAAGCCGCTGTGGGGCGACCCCGCGCTGCTGGCCGAGCCGTGGGACACCTCCGGCGCCTTCGAGGACGCCCACGAGCGGGCCGAGAAGCTCGCGCAGCGGGTGACGCGGACGCTCGGCCTGCCGATCGAGCAGCTGCGGCCCGCCTACGAGGACCCGTTCCTCGCGCTGGCCGAGTCCGTGGCCCGCCCGCACGGCGAGCGGCCCGAGGTGGACCTGCTCGACCCCGAGCACGTCGACGCGCTGGTGGCCGCCGGCGAGGAGCTCCCGGCCCCGCACGTCCCGGTGGCCGACGCCCGCACCGCCCGCGAGCACCACGGGGTCGAGACCGACCCGGTGCGCGACTCCGACGCCGAGCCCGGCGCCAAGGGCCTGCGCGACCCCTCCGACCCCACCGACCCGCGGGCCCGCGCGGCCCGCGAGCGCGACGAGGAGCACCCGGAGGAGCACCCGGACGAGGCCGCCGAGGCCGCCGAGGCCCCCGTGTCGATGGTCGACCGGCTCGACGCCGCCGGCCTCGAGCTCATCCAGCGCCTGGACGAGGCGGTGACCGAGCCGTCCGGCTGGGTCCTGCCCCTGACCCCGGGCGAGGAGTGGACCTCCCCGCAGTGGCGCCTGCGCCGCGGGCGCCTGGTGCTCACCCCGGGCACGAGCGCGGTCGGCCTGCGGCTGCCGCTGGACTCGGTCTCGTGGGTCGACCCCGAGCCCGACGACCAGCCGTCCTACCTCGAGGCCGGGGCGCCGCTGGAGCCCTCGGTCCCGGTCGTCCGCGTCTGCGCCCCGGACGGCGCGGCCACCACCGCCGTCGCCTTCGAGGCCCGCGACGGCCACGTGCACGTCTTCCTCCCGCCGACCCAGCGGCTGGAGGAGTACGCCGACCTGCTGAAGATCATCGAGGTCGCGGCCCGCCGGCTGCGCCAGCCCGTCGTCCTCGAGGGCTACGGCCCGCCGCCGGACCCGCGCCTGACCAGCCTCACCGTCACCCCGGACCCGGGCGTCATCGAGGTCAACGTGCAGCCCACCCGCACCTGGGGCGAGCTGCGCGACCTCACCGAGACGCTCTACGACGAGGCCCGCCGCTCGCGGCTGACCACGGAGAAGTTCGACCTCGACGGGCTGCACACCGGCACCGGCGGCGGCAACCACCTCACGCTCGGCGGCCACCAGCCGGTGGACTCCCCGATGCTGCGCCGCCCCGACCTGCTGGTGAGCCTGCTGCGCTACTGGCAGCGGCACCCCTCGCTGTCCTACCTGTTCAGCGGACGCTTCATCGGCCCGACCAGCCAGGCGCCGCGCTTCGACGAGGCGCGCCCGGAGGCCGTCTACGAGATGGAGATCGCCTTCGCGGAGATCTCCCGGATCACCGACTCCCTGGCCTGGCAGGGCCTGGAGCCGCGCCCGTGGCTCGTCGACCGCGCCCTGCGGCACCTGCTCGTCGACCTCACCGGCAACACCCACCGCGCCGAGTTCTGCATCGACAAGATGTACAGCCCGGACTCCTCCCGCGGCCGCCTCGGCCTGCTGGAGCTGCGCGGGTTCGAGATGCCCCCGCACGCCCAGATGGCGCTGGTCCAGGCGCTGCTGGTGCGCAGCCTCGTGGCGATGTTCTGGGAGCGGCCGAACACCGACCCGCTGGTGCGCTGGGGCACGGGCCTGCACGAGCGGTTCCTGCTGCCGCAGGGCTGCATCGCCGACATCGCCGAGGTGGCGGCCGACCTGCGCGGCGCCGGCATCGCGTTCGAGGAGTCCTGGCTCGACCCGTTCACGGAGTTCCGCTTCCCGCGGATCGGCGTGGTCCGGGTGCCCACGACCCCGGGGCTGCGGCCCGAGCAGGGCGGCAACGCAGTGGAGCTGGAGCTGCGCCAGGCCATCGAGCCGTGGACCGTCCTGGGCGAGGAGGCGACCTCCGGCGGCACGAGCCGCTACGTCGACTCCTCGGTCGAGCGCGTCCAGGTCACCGTCCGCGACGCCGACCCCTCGCGCCACCTCGTCACGGTCAACGGCGTCCCCGTGCCGCTGGCGCCCACCGGCCGACCCGGCGAGTACTACGCCGGCGTCCGCTACCGGGCGTGGCAGCCGTGGTCCGCGCTGCACCCCTCGATCGGGGTGCACGCGCCGCTGCACGTCGACGTCGTCGACGCGTTCTCGCAGGTCAGCCTCGGTGGGGCGACCTACCACGTGGCGCACCCGGGCGGTCGCAACTATGACGTCCCGCCGGTCAACGCCAACGAGGCCGAGGCCCGTCGCCTCACCCGGTTCGCCCCGCGCGGGCACACCCCGGGCCTGCTGGACGTCGCGGCCATGCGCGAGACCGGCCGCCGCGCGGCGTCCGCCGAGACCCCGCACACGCTGGACCTGCGGCGCGTGCCGGGACCGCTCCTCACCTGAGGAGGGTGGCGGTGACTGCGGACGTGGGGTGCGTCGGCCGCGACCCGGCGGCGACGCCGACGGGCGTCGGAGGGCCGGGTCGGGTGAGAATGGCGCCGTGACGGTCCTGCGCGACTACGCGGCCACGGTCTCCCAGCCGCCTCTGGACGACACCGTCCGGCCCCGCCGCTTCGACGAGATGGTGGGCCCGGACGGCTCGCTGCGACCCGCGTGGAAGCCGCTGGCGGAGCTGGCGGTGGGCCTCACCGCCCATGACCTCTACCGCGTCGACGGCGACATCGTCCGGATGCTCGCGGACGAGGGCGTCACCTACGGCCGCCCCGGCGAGCGGCCCGGTCCGTGGCGCCTCGACCCCGTGCCGCTGCTCGTCGACGCCCCGACCTGGGCGCCGCTCGAGGTCGGCCTGGCCCAGCGCACCGAGCTGCTCAACGCCCTGCTCGTGGACCTCTACGGCGAGCAGCGGGTGCTGCGGGAGCGGGTCGTGCCCGCGCCGGTCGTGCTCGGCCACCCCGGCTTCGTCCGGGCGATGGCCGGGGCGCGGATGGCGGACAGCCACCCCCTGATCTTCTCCGCCACGGACGTCGGGCGCGACGGCGAGGGCGGCTGGCGCGCGGTGGCCGACCGCACCCAGGCGCCCTCGGGCATCGGGTACGCGATGGAGAACCGCCGCGTCCTCTCCCGCGTGCTGCCGGAGCTCTACCGCGAGTCCGGCCTGCACCGGATGGAGCCGTACTTCTGGGCGCTGCGCAGCGCCCTGATGCAGGCCGCGCCCACCGACACCGCCGACCCGCGCGTCGTCGTCCTCACCCCCGGAACCCACTCCGAGACGGCCTACGACCAGGCGTTCGTCGCCTCGACGCTCGGCTTCCCCCTCGTCGAGGGCAGCGACCTCGTCGTCCGCGACGGCTGGGTCTACCTGCGGCAGGCCCGCGGCCGGTTGGAGCGGGTGGACGTCATCCTCCGCCGCGTCGACGCCGCGTGGTCGGACCCGCTGGAGCTGCGCGGGGAGTCCCAGCTCGGCGTCGTCGGGCTCACCGAGGCGGCCCGGCGCGGCCGGGTGCGCGTGGTGAACCCCATCGGCGCCGGCGTCCTGGAGAACCCGGCGCTCATGCCCTACCTGCCCGCGGCCTGCGAGCTGCTGCTGGGCGAGCCGCTGCTGCTGGACTCGGCCGAGACCTGGTGGTGCGGCGAGGCCGCCGGCCTCGAGGCCGTCCTCGACGCGTTCGCGAGCGACCCCGAGCTGCGCCTCACCGGCATCGACGGGGAGGACGCCGGCCTGGCCGGCCTGCCGCGCAGCGAGGTCGTCCAGCGGCTGCTGGCGACGCCGCACCGCTACGTCGGGCAGCGCACCCCCGTGCTCTCCCAGGTGCCGACCTGGCGCGCGGGCTCGGCCCGCCCGCGGCCGGTCACGCTGCGGACCTTCACCGTGCGCTACGGCTCCGCGTACCGGCCGCTGGTCGGCGGCATGGCGAACGTGCTGGACGAGCTCACCGGCCGCTCCTCGGCGAGCAAGGACGTCTGGGTGCTCAAGGCCGACCCGGCCGACATCGACCAGGGGCTCTCCGGCGTCCTGGCCGCCACGCCCGGGCGGGCGGCGCCGGTGGCCGCGCCCCGCGTGCTCGAGGACCTGTTCTGGACGGGCCGCTACGCGGAGCGCGCGGAGGACCTGCTGCGGGTCCTGCTGGTCACGCACGCGGTGGCCGAGGACTACCGCACCCGCCCCCGCACCGCCGGCGGCACGAGCCTGGAGGTGCTCCTCGCGTCCCAGGCGCGGCTGGCCGGCCGGGTGCACGCCGACCTCGACGAGGAGTTCCGCTCCGTCCTGCTCGACGCCGACCGCGTCGGCGGCGTCGGGCACAGCATCGCCTCGCTGCGCGACGCCCTGGCCGGCGTCCGCGACCAGCTCTCGACCGACACCTGGCGCGCCTTCGGCGTCATCGACCGGGCCGTGGAGCTCCTCGAGGGCACGCGGTACAGCCACCAGATCGCCGAGTCGGCCGGGCGCCACCTGACCGGCCTGCTCTCCCTCCAGGGGAGCACCGCGAACATGATGCAGGACGAGGGCTGGCGGCTGCTCTCGGCCGGCCGGCTGCTCGAGCGCGCGCTGCAGCTGTGCCACCTGCTCGTGGGCACCACCACCGAGCGCCGAGGGCTGGACGTCGACCGGGCCGTGCTCGGCGCGGTGCTCGAGGCCGCCGAGTCCGGGGTCACCCACCGCCGGCGCTTCCGCGGCTACGTCCGGCCCGCCGGCGTCCTGGACCTGCTGCTGCTCGACCCCGACAACCCGCGGTCCCTGCTCCACTGCCTGGTGCAGCTGCGCGGGCACCTCGCGCACCTCCCCGGCTCGACCGGCTCCACGCGGCCGGAGCGGCTGCTGGAGAACCTGCTCTCCGAGGTCGAGGCGCAGGAGGTCTCCTCGCTGGTGGCCATCGGCGGGGCCGACCGCCCCCTGCTCACCGAGTTCCTGGAGACGATGCTCGACCGCCTCACGACGCTGGCCGACGCCATCGCCGACCACTACCTGGCCGTCGGCCCGCCGCCGCGCCCGCTCAACAGCCTCGCGGTGCTGGAGTCGCTGCCGCTGGAGCCGGTCACCGGCACCATCCCGATCATCACCGACGACATGGAGCGACCGCCCGGCATCCCCCCGCGCACGCCCCGGGGCGGCTCGCGCCCGGGCGGGGGTGAGCGGCCGTGAGGTACCGCGTCACCCACCGCACCACCTACACCTACGACAAGCCGGTCACCGACTCCTACGGCCTGGCCTACGTGACGCCGCGGACGCTACCGTCGCAGGAGGTCGAGCAGTGCGAGGTGATGGTCAGCCCCGCGCCGTCCGACCTCACCACCCGCGAGGACTACCTCGGCAACCTCGTCACCTATTTCCAGGTCACCGAGCCCCACCGCCGGCTGGAGGTGGAGGCCGTCTCGACGATCCGCACCGCCGAGCCGACCCACCCGGAGGCCTCGCTGGCCCAGCCGTGGGAGCGGGCGCGGCCGCTGGAGCACCCCGACCTGCCCGGTTCCCGCGACGCCACCGACCTGGCGCTGCCCTCGGCGCTGGTCGAGCAGACCGAGCAGGCCGCCGCGTACGGCGCGGCGTCGCTCACGCCCGGCCGCCCCCTCGGCGAGGCGGTGATCGACCTCATGCGCCGCGTCCACCGGGACTTCACCTACGACAAGACCGCCACCACGGTCACCTCGACCATCCCGGACGTGTTCGAGAGCCGCGCCGGCGTGTGCCAGGACTTCGCCCACCTCATGCTGGCCTGCCTGCGCAGCCACGGCCTGGCCGTCCGCTACGTCTCGGGCTACCTGGCCACCGACCCGCCGCCGGGCAAGCCGCGGATCGTGGGGGCGGACGCCTCGCACGCCTGGGTCGCGGTGTGGCTGCCCGGCGTCGACGGCGCCGAGGACGCCTGGCTCGCGGTCGACCCGACGAACGACCAGACGGCCAACGAGCGGTACGTGACCGTGGCCTGGGGCCGCGACTACGCCGACGTGCCGCCGGTCAAGGGCGTCATCTTCACCGAGGCGAAGCGGTCCACGCTCAAGGTCTCCGTGGACGTGGCGCCGCTGGACGAGGACGGCAACCTGATCGAGGTCGTGGGCGCGCTGCCGGCGGCGGCGTCCGCCGCCTCGTCCGCCGCCGCCTCCTCCGCGGCCGGCACCCCGGTCGACCCCGCGGCGTCCGAGGACTGACACGGCGCCACCGGCTCCGGCGCGTCCCCGGGCGGGTGGTGCCCCCGCGGCGCCCGGATGCGTCATCCTTCCGCGGTGAAGGCGTACCGCTGCCGGGTCTGTGCGAACCCGCTCTACTTCGAGAACTCCGTCTGCGTGTCCTGCGGGACCAACCTGGGCTGGTCGCGCGCCGAGCGCGACATCGTGCCGGTGGACGCCAAGGGCACCTACACCGACGCCGCCGGCGAGGTCTGGTACGTCTGTAAGAACCTCAACCTCTCGGGCTGCACGTGGCTGACCCGCGACGAGGGCGGCTGGTGCTTCTCGTGCCACCTCACCCGCACCCGGCCCAACGACGCCGACCTCGAGGGCATCTCGAACTACCCCGTCGCCGAGCAGGCCAAGCGCGCGCTCATCACCGAGCTCGAGGGCCTGGGCCTGCCGATCCTCTCCAAGCAGGGCGAGGACGGCGCGGGGACCGGGGCCGACGAGGTCGAGGGGCTGGCCTTCGACCTGCTCTCCTCGGTGGCCGAGAACGTGGTGATCGGGCACGCGGACGGCGTCATCACCATCGACCTGGCGGAGTCCGACACGGTCTACCGCGAGAAGGTCCGCGACCAGATGGGCGAGCCGTACCGCACGATGCTCGGCCACTTCCGCCACGAGATCGGGCACTACTACCAGTGGCAGCTCGTGCGCGACGACGAGACGCACGCGCGGTACGTGGAGCTGTTCGGCGACGACACGGTGAGCTACCAGGACGCCATCGACCGGCACTACGCCGAGGGCGCGCCGGCGGACTGGGCCGACCACTTCATCTCGACCTACGCCACGATGCACCCGTTCGAGGACTTCGCCGAGACCTGGGCGCACTACCTGCACATCGTCGACACCATCGAGACGGCGCGCTCCTACGGCCTGGCCGGGCCGATGGCCGTCGAGCCGGCGTTCCGCGACGTCGTCCAGCACACCTGGATACCGCTCTCGACGGCGCTCAACATGGTCAACCGGTCGATGGGCAAGGAGGACCTCTACCCCTTCGTCATCCCGGAGGCGGTCGTGGACAAGCTCGAGTTCGTGGACGGGCTCGTGCGCGCCAGGTCCGGCAACGTGACGGGCACGCGGCCGCTGGGCTGAGCGGGGGCGACCCCGAGGGGTGGGCAGATAGTTCAGATATCAACTACTATCGGCCCATGGCGACGACGACCGAGCACACCCCGTCCTACGTGGAGAAGGGGAAGGGCTACGACCGGGACATGACCTACGTGCCGGACCGGATCACCGCCGGCGCCCGGACCCCGGAGCACGGCCCGGTCAACGGCGAGCTCTGGCCGGTCGAGCCCGGCCGGTACCGCCTCGTCGCGGCGCGCGCCTGCCCGTGGGCCAACCGGGCGATCATCGTCCGCGAGCTCCTGGGCCTCCAGGACGTCATCTCCCTCGGCCTGCCCGGGCCCACGCACGACCAGCGCTCCTGGACGTTCGACCTCGACGAGGGCGGCGTGGACCCGGTCCTCGGCATCCACTTCCTCAAGGACGCCTACGAGAAGCGCTTCCCCGGCTACCCGCGCGGCATCACGGTGCCGACTGTCGTGGACGAGCGCACCGGCGAGATCGTCACGAACGACTTCCCGTGGATCACCCACGACTTCTTCCACGAGTGGAAGGAGTTCCACAAGCCCGACGCGCCCGACCTGTGGCCCGCGGACCTGCGCGAGGAGATGGACGCGGTCAACAAGCGCGTCTTCACCGAGGTCAACAACGGCGTCTACCGCTGCGGGTTCGCCGGCTCCCAGGAGGCCTACGAGGCCGCCTACGACCGGCTCTTCACCGCCCTGGACTGGCTCGAGGAGCGGCTCGCCGACCGCCGCTACCTCATGGGCGACCGGCTCACCGAGGCCGACGTCCGCCTCTTCACCACCCTCGTCCGGTTCGACGCGGTCTACCACGGGCACTTCAAGTGCAACCGGAACAAGCTCACCGAGATGCCCAACCTCTGGGGCTACGCCCGTGACCTGTTCCAGACCCCCGGCTTCGGTGAGACGGTGGACTTCGACCAGATCAAGGCGCACTACTACGTCGTGCACACCGACATCAACCCCACCGGCATCGTCCCGAAGGGTCCGGACGCGTCGGTCTGGCTCACGCCGCACGGGCGTGAGTCGCTGGGCTGAGGCTCTGCTTGACGGGGTGCGCTGACGGGCTCAGCCGACGGGCTGGGCCGCCCAGACGGTCCACCACTGCGGCAGCAGCCGCTCGAACAGGCTCATGAAGGCGTCGACGTCCTGCTCGGGGGCCTGGATCCAGACGGCGATGACGCCGACGGTGGCGTCGGCCAGGAACCGCTCGGCGGCCCGGGCGGCGAGGTCGTCGTCGATCCCGGGGGCGTGGACGTCGAGGTCGATCCGCCCGGCGCGGACGAGCTCGCGCGTCGAGCCGGCGAAGTGGCGCGCCAGCATCGCGTGCAGCGAGCTGGGCCCGGCGTCGTCGGCGAGACCCTGGCGGTAGACGGCCAGGTGGTCGCGCACGTGCACGAGTACGCTCCGGGTGGTGTGCGAGACGGCCTGCTCCACCGGCGTGTCCTGGTCGAGGAGCCCGGTGCGGAACGCGTCGAGCTGCTCGACGAGCGCCTGCTCGAGCAGGGCGAAGGGGGAGGTCGCGTGCTCGTAGAACGTGGTGCGGTGGACGCCGGCCTCGGCCGCCACCTCGGTCACGCTGAGCGAGGCCACCGGACGCTCCTGCGCCAGCGCCAGCACCGCCCGGTGCAGTCGTTCCCGGCTGCGTCGCTGTCGTGCGTCCATCGGTCCCCTCGCTGTCCCTCGCCGCTCGCCGGGGCTCCGTCGCCCCGACTGAGGATGTGACCCACGTCTCAGGAATGGATCACGTTGCGAGCAGGTTACTCCTCCACAGAGTCCGACACATGTCGGTTAAGAGAATCTCCGGCCGTACGACCGGACACTGAGGAGGATCATCATGGCCACTTACGACGTAGCGAACCGCTCCGCCATCGTCACCGGAGCGGGCAACGGCATCGGCCGCTCGGTCGCCCTCACCCTCGCCGCCAGCGGCGCCTCCGTCCTCGTGTGGGACCTCGTCGAGGACGCCGCGGAGAAGGTCGTCGCCGAGATCGAGGAGGCCGGCGGCATCGCCCAGGCCTTCGTCGGCGACGCCTCCGACCCCGAGACCCACGCCAAGGCCGTCGAGGCCGCCAACGCCATGGCGCCGCTCAAGATCGCCGTGAACAACGCCGGCATCGGTGGTGCCTCCGCCCCGCTGGGCGAGTACCCGCTCGACTCCTGGCGCAAGGTCATCGAGGTCAACCTCAACGGCGTCTTCTACGGCGTCCAGGCCCAGGTCAACGCCATGAAGGCCAACGGTGGCGGCGCCATCGTGAACATGGCCTCCGTGCTCGGCTCCGTGGGCATCGAGAACTCCGGCGCCTACGTCACCGCCAAGCACGGCCTGCTCGGCATGACCAAGAACGCCGCGCTCGAGTACGGCACCGACGGCGTCCGCGTCACCGCGGTCGGCCCGGGCTTCATCAAGACCCCGCTGCTCGAGGCGAACCTCGACCAGGCCACCCAGGACTTCCTGGCCTCCAAGCACGCCCAGAAGCGCATGGGCCAGCCGGAGGAGGTCGCCTCGCTCGTGGCGTTCCTGGTCTCGGACGCCGCGTCGTTCATCACCGGCTCCTACCACCTGGTCGACGGCGGCTACGCCGCCAGCTGACCCACGCCTCGCGCCCCTCGCGGGCGCCGGCTCGTCCCGGCCCGTCCACGTCCCGTGGGCGGGCCGGTCTGCGTGGCGGGCCTGCCACGGGCCGCGATTGGGGGCCGGGTCCGGGTGCCTCAGCCCGCCCGCTCGACCTCCGAGGCGAGCTTGAGGACGCGGGAGCCCGAGTCGGTCGCGATGACGTACGCGGGGTCGTCCTCGCTCCCGTGCCGGGTGATGTCCTCGCCCTTGATGGTGCGGCGCACCGTGTCGCGGTGCACCTCCTCGACCGTGCCGGTGGCCCGGCCGGACCCCCAGGCCCAGCTGACCTGCGTGCCGGTGCGGATCATGCGTCCTCCTCGCCTCGTCGTGCGTCCTGCTCGGCCGCGTCGCGCAGGCGCCGGAGCGTCTCCTCGATCGCGCGCAGGTTCTTGGAGGGGTACCCCAGGAGGCGCAGTGCGAGCCGCCCGGCGGCGGGGTAGCGGGAGTCGTCCCACGTCTCGGTGACGCGGCAGCGGGGCCCGCCGGCGTCCTGGGCGTCGTGGGCGTCCTCGGCGGGGAGCTCCTCGAGCTCGTAGCGCCACCGGTGCAGGCCGACGTGGCGCCAGGCGATGAGCCGGTCCGGCTCGTGCTCGACGACGGTGTTGCGGGTCCGGTAGCCGACGCCGAGCCGCATCCCCATGCCGAAGGTGTCGCCGAGGGCGAGCCGGTCCGGCCCGTCGGCGTCCCCGAGCACGGTGCCGGAGCCGTCGATCCGGGCGTGCTGGCGGGGGTCGGCGACGATGTCGAAGACGACGGACGCGGGGGCCTGGACCACGATCGAGGACTGCACGCTCATGCGCCGACCGTAGACGCGTCCCCCACGTCCGGTACCACCCCGTGGGACCCGCGCGCCGCCTCCGACCTGCGACGGGAGAGGATGTCGCCCCCGCGCGAGGCCACCTGGCGTGGTGCTCGGGGCGGTGGGGCGGTAGCGTGGACACACGATGTGGTCTGCGTCACATGACACCCGTGTGGCGCGGAATCCGGCAGGATGAGGCGCACCACCCCCGCGCCGAGCCCGCTCGGAGCGACAGAGCAGGACCACCCGGCGGAGAACCCCGGCGGGCGAGAGGAGTGGACGGTGCCCAGCATGCCCTCAGGCAGCACGCAGACAGACCCGAGCGACGCCTTCGCGGGTGCCTACGCCCAGGGCTCGCCGGAGCCGGTGCAGCTCCTCACGCCGGAGGGCGAGCGCGTCGAGCACCCGCTCTTCTCCTCCGACCTCACCCCGGAGCAGCTGCGCGGCCTGCACCGCGACATGGTGCTGACCCGGCGGCTCGACACCGAGGCCACCGCGCTCCAGCGCCACGGCGAGCTCGGGCTGTGGGCGCAGTCGCTCGGCCAGGAGGCCGCCCAGGTCGGCGCCGCCCGGGCCACCCGGCCGCAGGACTTCGTCTTCCCCACCTACCGCGAGCACGGCGTCGCGTGGTGCATGGGCGTCGACCCCGTCGAGCTCCTCGGTCTCTTCCGCGGCACCGACCACGGCTCGTGGGACACGGAGCGCACGCGGATGGCGCTCTACACGATCATCATCGGCGCGCAGACCCTGCACGCCGTCGGCTACGGCATGGGCCTGCAGCGCGACGGGGTCGTCGGGACGGGCGACCCGGACCGGGACGCCGCCGTCCTCGCCCACTTCGGCGACGGCGCCTCCAGCCAGGGCGACGTCAACGAGGCGCTCGTCTTCGCGGCCAGCTACCACGCCCCCGTGGTCTTCCTCTGCACCAACAACCAGTGGGCGATCTCCGAGCCGACCGAGCGGCAGAGCCGCGTCCCGCTCTACCAGCGCGCGTGGGGCTTCGGCCTGCCCGGCGTCCGCGTCGACGGCAACGACGTGGTGGCGGTGCACGCCGTCGTCTCCGCCGCGCTCCAGCGGGCCCGCGAGGGCCAGGGGCCCGTCCTGGTGGAGGCGTTCACCTACCGGATGGGGGCCCACACCACCACCGACGACCCCACCCGCTACCGGCTCTCGGCCGACCTGGAGTCGTGGAAGCTCAAGGACCCGATCCTGCGGCTGGAGGCGTTCCTGCGCCGCAACGGGCACGTGGACGAGGCCTACCTGACCGCCCTCACCCAGGAGGCGGACGCGTTGGGCGAGCGGCTCCGGGAGGGCTGCCGCTCCCTGCCCGACCCCGACCCGCTGTCGATGTTCGACCACGTCTACGCCGAGCAGACGCCCGAGCTCGCCGCCCAGCGAGCCGCGTACGCGGCCTACGCCGGCGGCTTCGAGGAGGAGCAGTGAGCAGCGCGAGCACCGGGACCGCGGGGGGCTCCTCGCGGATCACCCTGGCCAAGGCCCTCAACCTCGGCCTGCGCCGGGCCATGGAGGCCGACGACAAGGTCCTGGTGATGGGCGAGGACGTCGGCCGCCTCGGCGGCGTCTTCCGCATCACCGACGGCCTGCAGAAGGACTTCGGCGAGGACAGGGTGATCGACACCCCGCTGGCCGAGTCCGGCATCCTCGGCACCGCCGTCGGCCTGGCGATGCGCGGCTACCGCCCCGTGGTGGAGATCCAGTTCGACGGGTTCGTCTACCCGGCCTACGACCAGATCGTCTCCCAGGTGGCGAAGATGCGCGCCCGCACCAACGGCCGCACCGCGATGCCGCTGGTCATCCGCATCCCGTTCGGCGGCGGCATCGGCGCGGTGGAGCACCACTCGGAGTCGCCCGAGGCGCAGTTCGTGCACACCCCGGGCCTCAAGGTCGTCGCCTGCTCCAACCCGGTGGACGGCTTCACGATGATCCAGCAGGCCGTCGCCTGCGACGACCCGGTCGTCTTCCTCGAGCCGAAGCGGCAGTACCACTCCGACAAGGCCGAGGTGGACCTCGCCGCCCCGGCGCACCCGCTGTTCGCCTCGCGGGTGCTGCGCCGGGGCACCGACGTCACCGTCGCGGCCTACGGGCCCACCGTGCGCACCGCCATGCGGGCCGCCGAGGCCGCGGCCGTCGAGGGCACCTCGATCGAGGTGGTCGACCTGCGGACGCTGTCGCCGCTGGACCTCGGCCCGGTGGCCGAGTCCGTGCGCCGGACCGGGCGGCTGGTCGTCGTCCACGAGGCCCACGTGACGCTGGGGGTCGGCACCGAGGTCGCGGCGCGGATCACCGAGGAGTGCTTCTACTCCCTGGAGGCGCCCGTGCTGCGCGTGGGCGGCTTCGACGTGCCCTACCCCGCGGCCCGGATCGAGGAGGCGTTCCTCCCCGACCTGGACCGGCTGCTGGACGCCGTCGACCGCTCGCTCGCCTTCTGACCGCCCCGCTGTGAGAGTCCTGGTGGTCGAGGTGCGAGGGCGGCCACGCCCGAGCCTCGAGACCGCCGCCCGTGAGAGGAACCCATGCCCGAGTACAAGCTGCCCGACGTCGGCGAGGGCCTGACCGAGGCCGACATCGTCGCCTGGCGGGTCAAGGTCGGCGACACGGTGAAGGTCAACGACGTCGTCGTCGAGATCGAGACGGCGAAGTCGGTCGTCGAGCTGCCCTCGCCCTACGCCGGCGAGGTCACCGCGCTGATGGTCTCCGAGGGCGAGACCGTGGCGGTCGGGACGCCGATCATCCGCATCGGGCTGCCGGACCTCGCGCCCGCTCCCGCCGCACCCGCCGCGCCCCCGGCACCCTCAGCGCTCGAGATCGACCCCTCCAACCCGGCCGCCACCGGCGGCGGCGAGGGGGAGTCGCTGGTCGGCCGGGCCAAGGCCGAGGGCGGCACGACGCGGCGCCGCCGCAAGGCGGTGGAGGCGGCCGAGCCCGCCGCGGAGCCGGCCGCCCGCGACGTCCGCGCCCTCGCGAAGCCGCCCGTGCGCAAGCTCGCGAAGGACCTCGGTGTCGACCTCGCCGCCCTCGCGCCGTCGGGTGCCGACGGCGTCGTCACCCGGGAGGACGTGCTGGCGGCCGCCGGGTCGTCGCCCGCGTCGTCCGCGTCGCCGACGGCGAGCCCCGCGACGCCCCGTCTCGCCCCCGGCGAGCGCGAGACCCGCGAGCCGATCAAGGGCGTGCGCCGGGCGATGGGCCAGGCGATGGTCGAGTCGGCGTTCACGGCCCCGCACGTGAGCGTGTGGAAGACCCTCGACGTGACCCGGGCGATGGAGCTCGTCGAGCGGCTGCGCGGCCACCGCGAGCTGCGCGACGTGAAGGTCACCCCGCTGCTCGTGGTCGCCCGCGCCGTCCTGCTGGCGCTGAAGCGGCAGCCGCTGCTCAACTCCACCTGGGACGACGCGGCCGGCGAGATCGTCCTCAAGCACTACGTGAACCTCGGCATCGCGGCCGCCACGCCCCGCGGGCTGGTCGTGCCCAACATCAAGGACGCCGACGCCCTCGGCCTGCGCGACCTCGCGCTCGCCCTCGGGGTGCTCACCGCGACCGCGCGCGAGGGCCGCACCAGCCCCGCCGACATGGCCGGCGGCACGTTCACGATCACCAACGTGGGCGTGTTCGGCATGGACGCCGGCACCCCGATCCTCAACCCGGGGGAGTCGGGCATCCTCGCGGTCGGCGCGATCGAGCGGCGGCCGTGGGTGGTCGGCTCCGGGGCGGACGAGCGGATCGAGCCGCGCCACGTCACGACCCTCGCGCTGTCCTTCGACCACCGGCACGTCGACGGCGAGACCGGGTCCCGGTTCCTGGCCGACGTCGCCGCCGTCCTGGAGGACCCGGCCCTCGCGCTGCTGCTGGGATAGATCTATCCCCGTGCCGGGGACGTCTCCGAGTAGAGCCAGGAGCGGAAGAAGGACGCCGGGACGCCGCTGCGGCGCGACCACCAGGCGATCATCTGCGCCGAGGTGGCGTTGCCGTCGGCGTGCTGCTGCGGCCAGGCCCGGACCAGCGCCCGGAACCGGGCGTCGCCGATCCGCTCCCGCAGGCGGTGCCACATGAGCGCCGGGGAGTAGTAGACGTTCGAGGCGCCGAAGGACTCGGGGTCCGGCGCGCCGGGCGGGCCGTAGCGGCGGCGCAGCGCCTGGTCCTGGGCCGCCCAGGTGGCGGCCACCTGCCGCATCGTCACGCTCGAGCCGTGCTCGACCTGCCACACGACCTGCAGGTACATCGCCATGCCCTCGTTCATCCACAGGCCGCGCCAGTCGGTCGGCGTGACGAGGTCGCCGTACCACTGGTGGACGATCTCGTGGACCAGCACGGCCTGCGAGGTCGCGTACTCGGTGTCGCCGAGGGTCAGCATGGTCTGGGTCTCCATGCCGGAGTCGGAGTCGACCACCAGGACGCCCAGGGAGTCGTAGGGGTAGGCGCCGAGCCAGCCGGTGACCCAGTTGAGAGCGTCCGGCGCGGCCGCCACCGCCACGGCCCGCGAGGAGCCCTGGGGCACGTAGGTCGTGACCGGGGTGTCGCCCTGCACGAGCGCGGTCGTCTCGTACTCGCCGGTGGCGAGGGTGACCAGGTAGGACGCGGCGGGCGAGCCCAGCTGCCAGTGGGTGGTGCGGACGCCGTCGGTCGTGTCGTCCCCGACCACCCGACCGTTGGCCACGGCCGTCCAGCCCTCCGGCACGGAGACGGTGATGTCGTAGAACGCCTTGTCGGCCGGCTGGTCGTCGACCGCGTACCACGTGAAGGCGCCGTACGGCTCCTGCATCGTCCAGGTGGAGCCGTCGGTGCCGGTGGTCCAGCCGGTGGTGGAGAAGTCGCTGCGGGTGGTGGGGGCGGCCACCGGCTCGGGGGTGCCCTCGTAGTCCAGCTCCAGGACGTACCGCTCGTTGCGCACGACGCCGGCCTTGATCGTCACGTCGTCGCGGGCGTGGGTGACGGCGGTGGGGTCCAGTGCCTCGCCGTCGAGCGCGACGGCGGTGACGTCGAGGGAGTCGGAGAGGTCGAGGACGAGGCGGGGCGCGGTGCGTGCCGCCCGCAGCACGAGCGTCTCGTGGCCGGTGAGGAGGCGGGCGTCCGGGTCCCACGCCAGCTGCAGGTCGTAGTGCAGCGCGTCGACGACCGGGTTGCCGACCACCGGGTAGACGGGGTCGGTGCGCGGGGTGCTGAGCGCCTCGTCGTACACCGGGTCGTCGGGGTCGGGGAGGTCCGCGTCGCCGCGGCCCACGGCGGTGTCCAGCGTGACGGTGGGCGAGGTGTCGGTCGGCTGGACGCCGTCCTGCTGGCCGGGTGCCGGCGAGCACCCGGTCGCGAGGAGCGTCCCCGCCACCGTGGCCGCCACCCACGCCACGGCGCGCGTGCGGCGGGTCCGGGCGGAGGGCGTGTGGGTCCGGGCGGCGGGCCTGCCGCCCCGGGCGGCGGGCGCGGGCGCCCGACGTGGCCTCACGCGAGGTCCCGCAGGAGCGGGCGGGTGAGGCGGCGGCCGGTGTGGATCTGCGCCTTGACCGTGCCGAGCGGCAGGTCGAGGAGGGCGGCGATCTCGTCGTAGGGCAGGTCGTAGACGTCGCGGAGCAGCAGCGGCTGGACGAGCTGCGGGTGCTCGCGCTCGAGGGTCTCCATCGCGTCGAGCAGGTCGAGGCGGGTGCCGGCGACGACGGAGGTGGTGCGCGGGTCGGGCCGGTCGCTGCTCGCGTGGTCGTGCGGGTCGACCGGCCGCGCCTGCCGCGAGAGCCGCCGGTAGGTGGAGCGGGCGCTGTTGACGCAGACGGCGTGCATCCAGGTGGTGAAGCGCCCGTTCCCGCGCCACTGACCGAGCCGGGTGGCGACGTTGAGCAGCGCGTCCTGGCAGGCGTCCTCGGCGTCGGCGGGGTGCGGCAGCACGCCGCGGCACGCCGCCATCGCCCGCGGCCGGACCGCCGCCAGCAGCTCCTCCAGCGCCGCCGCGTCCCCGCCCGCCGCGCGGCGGGCCAGCTCGTCCACCTCGTCGGGCGTGGGTGCGTCGGTCACGAGCCGTTCCTACCCCGACCGCCCCTCCTGTGGCGAGGGTGTGCACCGACCTGGGACCTGATCGTTGCGGAGGTCGCTGGTGGGGGCTGGCGCTGGCTGGGGCTGTCTTGTGGCTGGTGGTGACTGGGGCTGCGGCCGGCCGGGGGCGTTCGGTCCTCGTGGGCGCGAGGACCGAACGCGGGCGGTGGGCTGGAGACGGCCGTCTGACCTGGGGAGATGCGGGGGCGGTGGGGTGTGGCGGGGTGTTCGGTCCTGCTGGGGGACGGTGCGGGGTGGTGTGGCCGGCGGTGTGGCGGGTGGCGTGGGGTCGGTGGTGGGGCTGGGTCGGTGGTGGCAGCTGGTGCGGGTGGCGGCCGGCGGGGGCGTTCGGTCCTCGTGGGCGCGAGGACCGAACGCGGGCGGTGGGCTGGGGGCGGCCTTCTGACCTGCGGAGACGCGGGGGCGGTGGGGTGCGGGGCGTGGTTGGGTCCTCGTGGGGAACGGTCTGACTAGGCTGACCCGGCCTGACGCGACCCGGAGGGAGGCACGTGGACGAGCCGACGCAGCCGGCCCCCGGCACGCCCCGCCCGGACACACCCGCGGACGCACCGACCCCGGGCACCCCCACCGCCGGCACACCCACCCAGAACCCACCCCCACCAGGACCCCTGCGCCTCGGCCGCTACGCAGTCCGCCGCCGGCTGGGCGCCGGGGCGTTCGCGACGGTCTGGCTGGCGTACGACGAGCAGCTGGACAGCCCGGTCGCGGTCAAGGTGCTGGCGGACAACTGGGCCGGCGAGCCCACGGTCCGCCGCCGGTTCACCGAGGAGGGGCGCTGGATGCGCCGGGTGGAGTCGCTGCACGTCGTCCCCGTCTACGACGCCGGCGAGCTCGACGACGGCCGCCCGTTCCTCGTCATGGCGTTCGCCGACCAGGGCACGCTCGCCGACCGCCTCGACGTCGTCGGCCTCACGCCCGCGCAGTCCCTGGAGGTGCTGCGCCAGGTGTCCCTCGGCCTGGCGGCGCTCCACGAGCGCGACCTCGTCCACCGCGACGTCAAGCCCGCCAACGTCCTCTTCCGCACCCGCGACGGCTCGGTGGTGGCGATGCTCGCCGACCTCGGGCTCGGCAAGGCGCTGGACGTCTCGAGCCGGCTCAGCCTCGTCGGCGGCACCCCCACCTACACCGCGCCCGAGCAGGCGCGCGGGGACGCGGTGGACGGCCGCGCCGACCAGTACTCCCTGGGCGCCCTGGCCTACCTGCTGCTCTCCGGCCGCCCGGCCTTCCGGCACGCCGACCTCCGCGCGGCCGCGGCCCCGACGGCACCCCCGCCCCTCGACGGCACCGCCCGCGGTCTGCCCGAGGAGGCGGCGCGGCGGGCGGACGCCGTCGTGCGGCGCGCCCTCGAGCCCGACCCCGCGGACCGCTGGCCCGACGTGGGCGCGTTCGTCGCCGCCCTGGAGCAGGCCCTGGAGCAGGCCCTGGAGCAGGCCCTCGAGCACGCGCAGACTCAGGGAGAAGAAGGGGCACACGGCGGGACGTTGCCCCCGACCGGCCCGGGCGGCCACCGCGGTTCCCAGCTCTCCGCGGCGCTCTCCGTGGCGGTGCCCTGGCTGCCGCTCGACCCCGAGCTGACCCAGCCGGGGGCGCGCCCCTCGGCGGTCGCGCCGTCGGGGGAGCTGCCGCCGCCGGTCGCCCCGAGCACGGCACCGGTCTCACGGCGCCGTCGGCTGCTCGGCGTCCTGGCGGTGGCGCTGGCGTGCCTGCTGGCCGCGCTCGG
Source organism: Nocardioides sp. GY 10127 (assembly GCF_004919085.1). GTDB lineage: Bacteria > Actinomycetota > Actinomycetes > Propionibacteriales > Nocardioidaceae > Nocardioides. The sequence continues at coordinate 545,357 of NZ_STGL01000005.1, forward strand.
AGCGGGCCTGGCGGCCGACGCGGCGCTCACCCCGGACCCCCCGACCGAGGTCACCGTCGACGACGCCACCGGCACCCTCTCGGCGCTGGTCCCGGCAGCGTGGGACGTGGCGGTGGCGGACGAGCCGTGGAGCTCGCCCGCGGACGACGGCACCTACCCGGCGCTGTCGGTGGGCACGTCGGCGGCGTGGCAGTCCGCGGCCGGTGGCCAGGGAGTCTTCCTGGGGCTGATGAGCGGCAACGCGCTCCCGGACCGGATGCCCGGGCACCCCGAGTGCGACCGGGTCCAGGCGCGCTACACCGACGACGGCAGCGAGCCGGCGCGCACGGTCGTGCACGCCGGCTGCCCCGACGCGTCCAGCACCACCAGCAGCACCACCAGCAGCACCACGAGCAGCAGCACCACCGGCAGCAGCACCAGCACGGCCGTGATCGTCGAGCGCGTGGTCCGCGTGACGGCCGACCGCCTCCTGTGGGTCCAGGTCCGCGCCGCCGACTCGGCCACGGCCAACCGCGTGCTGGACGGCATCGCCACGCACGGCATGTGAGGCCGGCTCAGAACCGGAGGCTGTCCGCCGCGACGTCCAGCAGCGAGGCGAGGCCCTCGCGGTCGACCTCGCGCCCCACGACCCCGACCCACACGAACGCCACGTCCTCGCCCGGGCGGGCCACGTAGGTGTCCATCTCGACGCGGCGGTGCTCGTCGACGACGTAGGTGGTCAGCAGCGAGTCGTCGGTGCGCTGCTCCACCTGCAGGTCGAGCACGTCGGAGGCGGCCTCGAGGTTGGCGACCCGGTCCTCCAGCGCCGCCGCCACCGTCTGCTGCTGGTTGGCCACGAGCCGCAGCCGCAGGAAGTAGGTGTTCGCCGAGTCCGGGTAGGCGTAGGGGTAGAACTGGACGCCGCCGAAGGTCGAGTCCGAGCGCACCCAGCCCTGGGGCACCCGCAGGCTGACCGGGAACTCGGTGCTGCCCACCTGCACCCGGTGCGAGGGCAGGTCGGGCGCGAGGGCCGGGTCGTCGGGGTCGTCCACGACGCGCACGGTGCGCTCGCGCGGGTAGGCGGGTCCGGAGGCCGCGACGGGGCTGGGGACGCCGGCCGCGACCGGCCCCGCGTCGTCCTCGCTCCCCGCCAGGCGCGCACCCACGACCCCGCCGACGGCGGCGGAGACCAGCACCGCGCCGACCGCTGCCCCGAGCACCCGCGTCCGCACGTGGCACACCGTACGGCCACCCGGCCCGGGGGCGTGCCCGGTTCGTGCCCGTGCACGGGCGTCTGCCATCGTCGGCAGGCATGAGCGACCTCCTCCTGCGCCGTGCACGCGTGGTGCCCCTGCGGCCGGGCGACGGCCCCGGCCCGGAGCCCGTCGACGTCCTCGTCCGCGACGGACGGGTGGTGGAGGTCAGCCAGGGGATCGCGCCGACGGACGCCGTCGAGACCGTCGACGCCGCCGGACGCTGGCTGGTGCCGGGCCTGTGGGACGCCCACGTCCACCTCGCGCAGTGGACCCTCACGTCCGGACGGCTGGACCTCTCGAGGGCCCGCTCGCCGGAGGACGCGACGCGGCTGGTGGCCGAGCGCGTCGCCGAGTACCCCGACCTGCCCGTCATCGGCTTCGGCCACCGCTCGGCCGGCTGGCACCGCGAGGTGACCGTCTCCGAGCTCGACGCCGTCTCCGGCGACACCGCCGTCGTCCTCATCTCCGGCGACGCCCACCACGCCTGGCTCAACACGGTCGCGCTCATGCACCTGGCGCTGCCGGTGCGCGACTCGGTGGTCCGCGAGGCGGAGTGGTTCCGCGCCTACGCCCGGCTCTCCACGCTGGTCGGCGACGACGGCACCAGCCCCGAGGCCTACCGCCGCACGATGGACGCCGCGGCCGCCTCCGGCGTCGTCGGGCTCACCGACTTCGAGTTCTCCGGCGGGGCGCGGGAGTGGGCCGAGCGCTGGGTCAGCGGCGCCGACGTCCTGCGGGTGCGCATGAGCACCTACGCCGAGAACCTGGACGACGTCCTGCGCCGTGGCCTCGCCACCGGTGACCCGCTCGTGCCGCAGCTCCCGGACGCCCACCGCCTCACGATGGGCCCCCTCAAGATCATCAGCGACGGCTCGCTCAATACCCGCACCGCGTGGTGCTGCGAGCCGTACGGCGACGCCCACCGCCTCGAGTACCCCGCCGGCCAGGCGAACCTCTCCGGTGCCGAGCTGCGCGACCTGCTGCGCACCGCCCACGCCCACGGCCTCGAGGTGGCCACGCACGCCATCGGCGACGCCGCGGTGGCCGAGGCGCTGGCCGCCTACCGCGAGGTGGGCGCGCGCGGCTCGATCGAGCACGCGCAGATGGTGAATCGCGCCGACGTGGCCGAGATGGCCCGGCTGGGCCTGCGCGCCAGCGTCCAGCCGGCGCACCTGCTCGACGACCGCGACCTCACCGAGGCGATCTGGGGCACGCGCTCGGAGCGCTGCTTCGCGTTCCGGTGGATGCTGGACGACGGCGTCGAGCTGGCCCTGGGCTCCGACGCGCCCGTCTCCCCGCTGGACCCGTGGCTGGCGATGGCCGCGGCGGTGCACCGCTCCGCCGACGAGCGCGCCGCCTGGCACGGCGAGCAGGCGCTCACGCCCCGCGAGGTGCTGGCCGCCTCCGTGGACGGTGCCCCGACGGTCGGGGTCGGCTCGCTGGGCGACCTCGTCCTGCTGGACGCCGACCCGCTGGCGTCCGTCGACGCCGAGGACCCGGCCGAGGCCGCCGCCCTGCACGCAGCCCGGCTGCGGTCGATGTCCGTCGCGCTCACGGTCGTCGACGGACGGGTCGCGCACCGCGACCTCTGAGGGCGCTCAGCCCTGGAGCACCGCCAGCACCGCGTCGGCGACGGCCTGCTGCTCGGCGGCGAACGGGTGGAAGGAGAGCGCGGCGGACGTGTCGGTGCGCTGGCCCTGGATCCACGGATCGTCGGCGCAGATGTCGTGCCCGGCCGTGGCCGCCCAGACGTCCACGTACTCGACCCCGGCCCGCTTCGCCGCCTCCTCGACCGCGTCGGTCAGGCCCCGGTTCACCGAGCGGATGAACGGCAGGTCGCCGCTCGCCACCGGGAGCAGCCGGGGGCAGGAGCCGGAGGCGGGCACGATCTGCGGGTAGCCGACGGCCAGGACGCGGGCGTCGGGGCTGCGGTCGGCCACCCCCTCGAGGGCGGCGCGGACGTGGCTGCGGATCGTGGCCAGGGTCTTCTCGACCTCGGCCTCGGAGGTCGCGTCGGCGCACGGCGTCCGGCCCTGACCGCTCGTGGCCAGCTGCACGCAGCCGCCGAGCATGGAGCTGAACAGGTCCTGGTCGTTGCCGCCGATCGAGACCGTCACGAGGGTGGTGTCGGCCGTGAGCGCGTCGAACTGCGCCGGGTGGGCGACCCCGTCCATCGTCGTCTGCACCCCCACCAGGGACGACGTGGTGGCCCCCGAGCAGGAGACGTCGGTGAGGCTCGCGCCCAGCGCCGCGGCCACCAGGTGCGGGTAGTTGCCGTCGGACTGGAGGCAGCCGTCGTTCAGGTCCGTGGTCGGGACGAGCGGGGCGGCCGTGTAGGAGTCGCCGATCGCCACGTAGACCGGGCCGTCGCCGGTGGCGGTGGACGTGCTCGTGGACGTGCTCGTGGACGTGCTCGTGGACGCCGACGGGGAGCCGGTGTCGGCGCTGCTCGTGGTGTCCGTGGACGCCTGCGCACCGCCGTCCTCCGACGAGCAGGCGACGAGCCCCAGGGCGGGCAGCAGCCCGACGAGGGCGAGGGCGGCGAGGGCGCGGCGGGGGGCCCGACGCCGGGGGGTGCGCGTGGTCACGCTCACGACGCTACCGGGGGCGCGGTACCTCCGCGGGTGAGCGCCGGCGCGGCGTCCCCGCGCTACACAGGGAGCATGACGAGCGACGCCGTGCCCGAGCGGGAGGTCCGAGAGGCCCAGCCGCTCGACCCCGACGTCTCCGACTCCGACGACGGCGGCGGGGAGTCCCTGCTCACCGTGGTCGTGGCGCTCACCGCGAACGCCCTGCTCGCGGTGGGCAAGACGGTGGCCGCGGTGATCAGCGGCTCGGCCTCGATGCTCGCCGAGGCGGCGCACTCGTGGTCCGACACCGGCAACGAGGTCTTCCTGCTCATCGCGGAGAAGAAGGGCGCGCGCCCGCGCGACGAGGAGCACCCGCGCGGCTACGGCCGCGCCACCTACATCTGGTCGCTGGTGGCCGCGTTCGGCCTGTTCACGGTCGGCGCGCTGGTCTCCATCTGGACCGGCATCAGCGACCTGCTCGAGCCCGAGTCCGGCGACTCCGGCGGGTTCACCCTCAACTACGTCGTCCTCGCCATCGCGTTCGTGCTCGAGGGGACGTCGTTCGTGCAGGCCGCCCGGCAGGTCCGCGGCTCGTCGAAGAAGTGGGGCCTGCACCCGCTGCGCTACGTCAGCGACACCTCGAACCCGACCCTGCGCGCCGTCGTCCTCGAGGACGCCTCGGCCCTGGTCGGCATCGTGCTCGCCGCGCTCGGCATCGGCCTGCACCAGGCCACCGGCAACGCCCGCTGGGACGCCGTCGGCTCGATCGGCATCGGCCTCCTGCTGGCCGTCGTGGCGATCTTCCTGATCCGCCGCAACATGGAGTACCTGCTCGGCGAGGGGATCGCGCCGGCCATGCGCTCGCGGGTGCTGGCCCGGCTCCTCGAGCACCCGGACATCGAGCGGATCACCTACCTGCACGTCGAGTACGTCGGCCCGCAGCGGCTCTTCATCGTGGCGGCCGTGGACCTCGTCGGCGACGACGCCGAGCACGACCTCGCCCGACGCCTGCGCCGCGTGGAGCTCGACATCGAGACCGAGCCGATCATCATGGACGCCGTCCTCACCCTCGCCCCGCCCGAGGACCCTTCGCTGCTGCCGTGACCGCCCGCCCGGTGCCCCGGTGGCTGGTGGGCGGTGTCTGAGCAACCGTTGGGTGGCCGGGTTGGGTTGGTGGGGCACCGCCCACGGCAGCCCAGCGGCCAGCCGGCCCGACCTCACGCCAGCGCGACGGTCAGCGCCAGGACGGTCTCGGGGTCGTCGAGGGAGTCGCCGAACAGCTCGCGCAGCTGACCCATCCGGTAGCGGACGGTCTGCGGGTGGACGAACAGGGCGGCGGCCACGTCGTCGCGGCGGCCGTGGTGCAGCAGCCACGCCCGCAGGGTCTCGCTCAGCTTCTCGGCGGTGGCGGGGCGCAGGTCGGCGAGGGGGGCGAGCACCTGGGCGCGCAGGTCGGCGCGGGCCTCGGGGTCGGCGTCGAGCACGAGCTGGGCGAGGAACCGGTCGGCGTCGGGGCCGAGCCCGGCCGTGCGGGCACGCAGGGCGCGGTCGTAGGAGGACCGGACGGCCAGCCAGTCGCGCGCCGGGCCGGCGGTCACGTCGCGCTCGTCGACGCCGGCCAGGAACCGGGTACGCGCGGGCCCGGTGAGGTCCGGGACGAGCAGGAGGCCGTCGTCCTCGCGCCCGGGAGCCTCGGGGAGCGCGATCGTGGCGGCGGGCAGCCGCCCGAGGACCGGCCGCACCTGCGGCTGCGCCACGAGGACGGCGGTGAGGGTGGACGGCGGGGCCCACTCGGCCTTCGCCGCGGCCTCCAGCACCCGCTCGGCCGGGGCACCGGCGAGCAGCTGCGCGGCCAGCCGCTCCAGGAGCCGCTGCCGCACGCGGCCGGTGGTGGCGAGCTCGTCGGTGTGCCCGGCGACCGACGCCGCGGAGAGCTCGTCGATGTAGGCGAACACCAGCCCCGCGAACTGCCCGACCGTCTCGGCGTCCATCCCGCCCTCGACCGCGAGGGAGGACAGCTGCCGCCAGGACTCGCGGGCCCCGATCCGGTAGGCGGAGAGGAGCGCGTCGGTGCTGCGCCCGGAGCGCGCCTCGCCGCGGCCGAGCTGGTAGGCGCCCTCGACAGCGGGGCCGGTGGGGGTGCGCGGGTCGACCCCTCGGCGTCCGGAGGCCAGCGAGAGGAAGCCGCCGAGCGCGAGCTGCACCGCGTTGCGGATGTTCTCGCCCATCCGGCCCGCGAAGGTGTCCGCGTAGGAGGGCACCTCGCGGGTGATGGTGGTGACGACGTGGTCGGCGACGGCGGGCAGCTCGGCGCGCATGAGCGCCACCGCCTCGGCGGGCAGCCGGACGCCGTGGCCGGCGGTGCGACGGGTGAGCGGTCGGGCCACGTTCACGCCTCCTTCACGCGGAGTTGCTGAGAATCTGCGCCTTCGGGAACTTCTGTACCGAGCGAACAAAACTCGCGCGTAGGTTCACGTTCGCATGACAGGACTTTAACCCCATCGCAGCGTCACCATGGAGCCCATGACCAGCACCACCCTGCCCGGCGCCCGATCGGCGGCCGGGGGAGGACGGCCCGGGCCGCTGCGCCGGACCCTGCGCGACACCATCGCGCCCAAGGTCCGCCAGGTGGCCGACGCCGCCGTGACGCCCCTGTCGATCGACGACGTCCTCGACCACTTCCACCCGCTGCGCGGCGGCTCCGAGCTGCGTGGACGGGTCGTGCAGGTGACCCCCGAGACCCCCCGCTCCGCCACCGTGCTGATCAAGCCCGGCCGCGGCTGGCACGGTCACGTGCCCGGCCAGTTCGTCCGCCTCGGCGTCGACGTGGACGGCGTCCGCCTGTGGCGCTCCTACTCGCTCACCCACGGCCCGCGCCCCGACGGCCTCATCTCGATCACGGTCAAGATGGTCCCCGGCGGCGCCGTCTCCACGCACCTGGTGCGTCGGGTCAAGCCCGGCACCCTCGTGCACCTGGCCCCCGCCGAGGGCGACTTCGTCCTCCCGCAGCCGATGCCGCGCAAGCTCCTGCTCGTCACCGCCGGCTCCGGCATCACGCCGGTCATCGGCATGCTGCGCAACCTCTTCCACAAGGCGGAGGCGCCGGACGTCGACATCGTCCTCATCCACTCCGCGCTCGCCCGCGCCGAGGTCATCTTCGGCCGCGAGATCCGCGGCTACGCCGAGGCCGGCCTGCTCCGCCTCGTCGAGCTGCACACCGACACCCGCGGTCGCCTCGACGTCGACGAGCTCGACCAGCTGGTGCCCGACCTCGCCGAGCGCCCCACCTACGCCTGCGGACCCGTCGGCCTCCTCGACAGCCTCGAGGAGCACCACGCCGCCCGCGGCCTGGAGCTGTTCGTCGAGCGGTTCCGCCCCGTCCTCCTCGCCGAGCCCGGCGAGGGCGGCACGGTCACGTTCGCGGCCACCGGCACGGACGTCGAGGTCGCCGGCGACACGGCGATCCTGGACGCCGCGGAGGACGCCGGCGTCCTCATGCCCAGCGGCTGCCGCATGGGCATCTGCATGTCCTGCGTCCTGCCGCTGAAGGAGGGGACGGTGCGCGACCTGCGCAACGGCGAGCTGACCCACGCCGTCCCCGGCGAGACCCACCCCGACGGCGTGATGGTGCAGACCTGCATCACCTCCGCCGCCGGCCCCTGCACGTTCAGCCACTAGCCGCCAGGCACCGGCCACCCGGCACCACCCGCCGCCACCCGCACGGCGGCCCACCAGCACCCCGCCAGCACCCCGCCAGCCCGCCCCACCACCACGAGGGAGCACCGCGATGACCAGCATCACGAACAAGGACGTCAACCCCGTCGCCCACCTGAGCCCGGAGGACATCGAGCAGATCGGCCTCGAGCTCGACGCCATCCGCCAGGACATCCTCGACATCCGGGGCGAGAGCGACGCCAAGTACATCCGCCGGGTCGTCAAGGTCCAGCGCAACCTCGAGCTCGGCTCCCGCGCCGTCCTGCTCGGCTCCGCGCTGCCTCCGCTGTGGGTGCTCGGCACCGTCGGCCTCTCCGTGGCCAAGATCCTCGAGAACATGGAGATCGGCCACAACGTCATGCACGGCCAGTGGGACTGGATGCGCGACCCGAAGATCCACTCCTCCACGTGGGAGTGGGACAACGCCTCGACGGCGGAGGGCTGGAAGCACAGCCACAACGAGATCCACCACACGTACACGAACATCATCGGCAAGGACAACGACCTCGGCTACGGCATCATGCGCGTGGACGAGGAGCAGAAGTGGGTCCCGATGTACCTGGCCCAGCCGCTGTGGAACGCCATCAACGCCTGCTTCTTCGAGTACGGCATCGCCGCCTACGACCTCGAGCTCGGCCGCAACCTGCGCCTGCCCGAGGAGCGCCGCACGCCCGGCTTCAAGGAGCGCGCCGCCGCCACCGTGAAGAAGATCCGCAAGCAGGCGACCAAGGACTACGTGGTCAACCCGCTCATCGCGCTGCCCTTCGGCTCCGCGCTGCCGGCCCTGGCCGCCAACTTCACCGCCAACGTCGTGCGCAACGTCTGGTCGCACTCCGTCATCATGTGCGGCCACTTCCCCGAGGGCGTCGAGACGTTCGAGCTCAACAAGATCCCGGAGAAGGAGACCCGCGGCGAGTGGTACGTGCGCCAGATGATCGGCTCCGCCAACATCTCCGGCAGCAAGCTCACGCACATCATGACGGGCAACCTGTCCCACCAGATCGAGCACCACCTGTTCCCCGACCTGCCGAGCAGCCGGTACGCCGAGATCGCCCCGCGGGTGAAGGCGCTCTTCGAGAAGTACGAGCTCAACTACCACGAGGCGCCCCTGCCGCAGCAGGTCGGCTCGGCCTGGCACAAGGTCGTGCGGCTCTCGCTGCCGAACCACTGGCTGGAGACCACCAACCGCTCCAACGTCGTCGAGCAGAGCAAGCTGCTCTACGCGATGGTCACCAAGGGCCCGAAGATCCGCCGGCTCGCCCAGCGCCGCCTCGACCAGATGGCGCGCAAGCAGGCCGAGCAGAAGGCCGCGGCCGACGCCGGCACCCCGCTCACCGTGGTGGAGTCCGTCCCCGCCTGATCCGCCACTCCGCTCAGCACGGCCACTCGTGCCCGGTCCGACCTCGGACCGGGCACGATGTGCGTGTGAGCGGTCTGTGGGAGGACTGGCTGCGGTTCGTCCTCGGCCTGGCGGTGCTCGCGCTGGTCACCGTCGGGGTGGCCGCGTGGGCGGGGGTCGGCCTCGGCTGGCTGCCGGTCCGGGCGCTGGTGCGTGCCGCCGTCCAGCTCACGGCGGTGGCGCTGCTGCTGGCGGGGGTCCTGGCGACGCCGTGGACGGTGGTGGCGTTCGTCGCCCTCATGCTGGCCACGGCGTCCTGGACGTCGGCCGGCCGACTGCGCTCGCTGCACCGGGGGCGCCGCACGGCGGTGGTCGGGGTGCTGGTGGGCGCGTCCGTGTCCGTCGGCACCGTCCTGCTGCTCGGCGAGACGCTGGGGCTGGTGCCCTCGGGCGTGCGCTACGTGGTGGCCGTGGCGGGCATCCTGGTCGGCAACGCCATGACCGCCGCGACGCTGTCGGGCCGCGGCTTCCTGCGCTCGGCGCGCGTGCGGGCCGGCGAGGTCGAGGGCTGGCTGGCCCTGGGGGCGACCCCGTCCCAGGCGCACGCGGCGATCGGCCGGGAGGCGGCGCGGGAGTCGCTGCTGCCGACCCTCGACCAGACGCGCGCCACCGGCCTGGTGACCCTTCCGGGGGCGTTCGTCGGGGCGCTGTTCGGCGGGGCGAGCCCGGCCGACGCGGCACGGTTCCAGCTCGTCGTCCTGGCGGGCATCGCGCTCACCGGGGTGGTGACGGCCGTGGTGGTGACCCGGCTGGCGGGGCGGAGCCAGTTCGTGGCCGTGGAGGAGTGAGCGGTCGCGCGGGTCGTGTGCCTGGACGGGCCGCCTGGGGCCGATCGGGGCACACGACCTGCGTCAGCCGGCGACGATCTGTGCCCGGCAGCTCTCGGAGGCCTCGATGAGGCGGTCGAGGGCGTCGCGGGTGCGCAGCAGCTCGGCGATGTGCGCGTCGAGCCGGTCGCGCTCGCCGCGCAGGGTCGCGAGGGCGGCGTCCGAGGTCTCCGGTCCGGGGCTCTCGACGCACGGCATGACCTCGGCGACCGTGCGGCTGGAGAGCCCGGCGGCGTAGAGGCGCTGGATGAAGGCGACGCGCTCGACGTCGTGCTCGGTGTACTGGCGCTGACCGCCGCTGCTGCGCTCGGAGCTGAGGAGCCCCTGCTCCTCGTAGTACCGCACGGAGCGGGCGCTCACCCCGCCGCGTCGTGCCAGCTCGCCGATGCGCACGTGTGACCTCGCAGACGTTCGGTGTCCAGGACTTGACCCTGACGTCAGTGTCAGGTTCTAACGTCGACAGCATGACACAGCTCCACGACTCCTACGACCTCGCCGGCCTGACCCTGCCCAACCGCGTGGTGATGGCACCGATGACGCGCGTCCGCTCGAACCCCGAGGGGCTCGCGACGGCGTCGACCGCGACCTACTACGCGCAGCGCGCCTCGGCCGGCCTCATCGTCTCCGAGGGCGTCCACCCGCACGTCGAGGGCCAGTCGAACCCGCTCACGCCGGGCCTGGCGACCGACGAGCAGGCGGCGTCCTGGGTGCAGGTGACCGACGCCGTGCACAACCACGGCGGCCGGATCTTCGCCCAGCTCATGCACGGCGGCCGGGTCGGCCACCCCGACAACACCGGCGGCCTCCAGCCCGTCGGGCCCTCCGCCGTCGCCGCGCCCGGCCGCGGCTTCACCCCGAAGGGCCCGCAGGACTTCCCGACCCCGCGCGCGCTGAGCGGCGACGAGGTCGTCGAGCACGCCGCGTCCTACGGCGAGGCCGCCGCCCGCGGCATCGGTGCCGGCTTCGACGGCGTCGAGCTGCACGGCGCGAACGGCTACCTCATCGCGCAGTTCCTCTCCAGCAACGCCAACCTGCGCACCGACTCCTACGGCGGCTCGATCGAGAACCGCGTCCGGTTCGCCGTCGAGGCCACCGCCGGCGCCGTGGAGAAGGTCGGCGGGCACCGGGTCGGCATCCGGCTCTCGCCCGACTCCGGCATCTGGGGCGTCGAGGAGACCGAGTCCCGCGAGCTCTACCTCGCCCTCCTCGAGCAGCTGAGCCCCCTCGGGCTCGCCTACGTGCACCTCGAGGCCACGACGGACGACGACACGCTGCTCGCCCTGCGCAAGGCGTGGGACGGCACGCTGATCATGAACCCGGCCCGCCCCGGTGGCCCGACCCCCGCCGGCCCCGAGGACGCCCGGCGGTGGCTCGACAACGGCGCGGACCTCATCTCCTTCGGCCGCGCGTTCATCGCCAACCCGGACCTCGTCGAGCGCCTGCGCGACGGCCTGCCCCTGGCCGAGGCCGACCCCGCGACCTTCTACGCGGGCGGGGACCGCGGGTACATCGACTACCCGACCTACCGGGCCTGAGGAGCACTCTCAGGGGCTCCTGTCCAGTGGTGCGGACCGGTCGTCCAGCCCGCCGCGGCGGCGAGGCGATCAGCGTTTGCACAGGTGGGAGCCCCTGAGCAGCATCGAGGGGTGAGCGAGCGATCCGCCGCGGGCCGGCGGTCCCGCCTCCGTGCCTCCGTGCCTGGGCCCCGGCCGTCGGCGCGCTGCTGGCCGCAGGGGTGGTCGGCGGCGTCCTGGGCGGGGCGATCGTCCACGTGACGACGGGTTCGTCGCGGGCGACGTCGGTCTCGCGGGCCGTCTCCGACCTGGTCTGCGACGCGACCAGCGTCGCGGACACCGTGCTGCCGTCGGTGGTCACCATCTCCGCGGAGGGCGCCGACGGGTCGGCCGGCACCGGGACCGGCGAGATCTTCGCCGAGGGCGGGTACGTGCTCACCAACCAGCACGTCATCGCCGACGCCGGTGACGGTGGGCGCATCGTCCTCGTCTACACGGACGGGACGCGCACCACCGCGACCCTCGTCGGGGAGGACGTGGCGACCGACCTCGCCGTCCTGCGCGCCGACGACGGGGCCGAGGGGCGTCCCGTCATCGCGCTGGGCTCCTCCGCCGACCTCGAGGTCGGCCGCCCGGTCGTCGCCCTCGGCGCCCCGATGGGCCTGTCCAGCACCGTCACCACCGGCGTGGTGAGCGCGCTGGGGCGCTACGTCCCGGTGCCGAACGGCTCGGTGGTGCATCACCTCGTCGACGCCATCCAGACGGACGCCGCGGTGAACCCGGGCAACAGCGGCGGCCCCCTCGTCGACTGCGACGGCGCCCTCATCGGCGTCAACGCGGCGATCGCCACGGTGCCCAACGCCGACGGCGTGAGCGGCGGCGGCAGCGTCGGCCTCGGGTTCGCGATCCCGGTCGGCGTGGCCGAGCCCGTGGCCGAGCAGCTCATGACCACCGGCAGCGCGAACCACCCCGTCGTCGGCCTGGCCGCCCATGCGGTCACCGCCGCGGACGGCTCGCCCGCGGGGCTGCTGGTCAGCCGCGTCGCCTCCGGCGGGCCGGCGGACGCGGCCGGGCTGCGCGTCGGCGACGTCATCACGGCGGTGGACGGCGCGGTCGCCACCACCGCCGACCAGCTCGTCGTCGCCACCCTCACGCGGTCCGCCGGCGACGTCCTCCCCCTCACCGTCGAGCGCGACGGGGCGAGCCAGGACGTCGACCTCGTGCTCGCGCGGTAGGCGCTGGCTCGTCCGCGGCCGTCTAGGGTCGGCCCGTGGAACGTGTCCGGCAGGTAGGCGCCGTCGCCCTCGCCGGGTTCGCCGCGGTGAAGGGCACCGCCTGGCGCCCGCGCGCCTCCCTGCGACTCACAGGGGCCGGGGTGGAGGGCGACCGCCGCTGGTGCTTCGTGGACGTCGAGGCCCGGCAGGTGCTGCGCACGGTCTCGCACCCCGGGTTGCTGGAGCTCGAGGTGCGCGACGAGGACGCCGGCCTGCCCGTCGTCCACGTGCCCACCGGTGAGCGGGCCGAGGGCGGGCCCGTGCCCACCGGGGAGACGCTGACCTGCGACTACTGGGGGCGCGCGGTGCCCCTGGCCCTCCACGACGGCGCGCAGGCGGCGCTGGCCTCCCTGGTCCTGGGCCGCGACGTGGTGCTGGCGCAGGCGCCCCCGTCGGCGATCGTCTACGCGGGCGGGGTGAGCCTGGTGAGCACGGCGTCGTGCCGGGCCGTGGGCGTCGACCCCGTGAGTGTCCGCGCCTCGCTCGTCCTCGACCTCGGCGACGAGCCCTTCACCGAGGCCGCGCTCGTCGGACGGGAGGTGAGGCTGGGCTCGGGGGCCGTCGTGCGGCCCACCGCCGAGACCACCCGCTGCGCGGTGCTGGGCGCCGACGCCCTGCGGCGGCTCACGGCGCTGCGGGGGGCGCTCCTGCTGGGGGTCGACGGGGACGTGCTGGCACCCGGGGAGGTCCGTCCGGGAGACCCCGTGACGGTGGACGGAGGTCCTTGATCCCCGACCCGCGCGCTGCGTTGGATGGAGGCATGGCCTCCCGCAACCCCGTCGCCCGGCTCCTGCGCACCCGGTGGGCGGTGCGGGCGCCGATCCCGCTGTTCCAGCACGGGCTCGGGTTCCTCCTCGGCCCGCGGATGCTGCTGCTCGAGCACGTCGGCCGCACGTCGGGCGAGCCGCGCTACGCCGTCCTCGAGGTCGTGGAGCGCGAGGACGACGACCACCTGCTCGTCGCCTCCGGACTGGGTCGGCGGTCCCAGTGGTTCCGCAACCTGGCCGCCACGCCGGCCTGCCACGTCTCGACCGGCAGGCGGCGTCGCGTGCCCGCCGAGGCGGCCGAGCTGCCGCCCACCGAGCGGGACGCCGCGCTGGCCGGCTACGCAGTCCGCAACCCCCGTGCCTGGCACGCGTTGGAGAAGGGCATGCAGCAGCTGGCCGACGAGCGCGGTGAGGCGCTCGACATCCCGCTCGTGCGGCTGAGCCTGCGGGTGTAGGTGTGGGTGTGCCGCGGCCGGCTGTGGCCTGCGGCCTGCGGCCTGCGGCCTGCGGCCAGCTGTGGCCGGCTGTGGCTGGTGGCCGGCTGTGGGCGGCGGCCGGCTGTGGACGTTCGGTCCTCGTCGTCACGAGGACCGAACGCGGCGGCTGGGGTGAGGGCAGCTGCCTGACCAGGGCGGATGCGACGTGGCAGGCGGGTGGGGTGGGGTTCGGTCCTCATGGAGGACGTTCGGCGTCACAGGCAGCCCGTCGGCGGCCCCGGCTCGCCCGGTGGGCGCCGGCGGCCGGCTGTGGGCGTTAGGTCCTCGTCGCCACGAGGACCGAACGCAGGAGCCGCCCCGGGGCCAGCCGCCTGACCAGGGCAGATGCGACGCGGCAGGCGGGTGGGGTGGGGTTCGGTCCTCACGGAGCACGCTCGGCGTCACCGACAGCCCGTTGGCAGCCCCGGCTCGCCCGGTGGGCGCCGGCGGCCGGCTCTGGGCGTTAGGTCCTCGTCGCCACGAGGACCGAACGCAGCAGCCGCCCTGAGGACAGCCGCCTGACCAGGGCAAACGCGGAGCGACAGGCGGCTGCGGGGCGTTGGGTCCTCGTCGCCGCGAGGACCGAACGGGGCAGCGGCAGCCGCAGCCGCAGCCCCAGTCGCAGCCCCAGCCGCAGCCCCAGCCGCAGCCTCAGCCCAGCGCAGCGGACACGACGGCCCGGGCCTCCTCCTGCACCTGCGCGAGGTGCTCGGCGCCCTTGAAGGACTCGGCGTAGATCTTGTAGACGTCCTCGGTGCCGGACGGGCGCGCGGCGAACCAGGCGTTCTCGGTGGTCACCTTCAGGCCACCGATGGCGGCGCCGTTGCCGGGGGCCTCGGTGAGCTTCGCGGTGATCTCCTCGCCGGCCAGCGTGGTGGCGGTGACCGCCGAGGGCGAGAGCGCCTTGAGGGCGGCCTTCTCCTCGCGGGTCGCGGGGGCGTCGACGCGGGCGTAGGCGGGGTCGCCGAACCGCTCGACCAGCTCGGCGTACCGCTGCGAGGGGGTCTTGCCGGTGCGGGCCAGGATCTCCGAGCCGAGCAGGCAGAGCAGGATGCCGTCCTTGTCGGTGGTCCACGCGGAGCCGTCGTGGCGCAGGAACGAGGCGCCCGCGGACTCCTCGCCGCCGAACCCGAACGAGCCGTCGATGAGGCCCGGCACGAACCACTTGAACCCGACGGGCACCTCGACCAGCGGCTTGCCGACGGACGCGGCGACCCGGTCGATCATCGAGGAGGACACGAGCGTCTTGCCGATGGCGGCGGTGGCGGGCCAATCGGGGCGGGCGCCGCCGAAGAGATGCTCGATCGCGACGGCGAGGAAGTGGTTGGGGTTCATCAGCCCGGCGTCGGGGGTGACGATGCCGTGCCGGTCGGCGTCCGCGTCGTTGCCGGTGGCGATGTCGTAGGCGTCCCGCTGGGCGACGAGGGAGGCCATCGCGGACGGCGAGGAGCAGTCCATCCGGATCTTGCCGTCCCAGTCCAGCGTCATGAACCGCCAGGTCGGGTCGACGAGCGGGTTGACGACGGTGAGGTCGAGCCCGTGCCGCTCCGCGATGGCGCCCCAGTAGTCGACGGACGCGCCGCCGAGCGGGTCCGCACCGATCCGCACGCCGGCGGCCTTGATCGCCGCGAGGTCGACCACGTGCGGGAGGTCGTCGACGTAGGTGCCGAGGAAGTCGTAGGGCTTGGCCTCGGCGCGCGCCCGGCTGAACGGGATCCGCTCGACGCCGCCCATGCCGGCGCGGATCAGCTGGTTGGCGCGGTCGGCGATCCACGAGGTGGCGTCGGTGTCGGCCGGGCCGCCGTGGGGCGGGTTGTACTTGAAGCCGCCGTCGCGGGGCGGGTTGTGCGAGGGGGTCACGACGATGCCGTCGGCCAGCCCCGGGCCCGAGGTGCGGCCGCCGTTGGCGCGGATGATCGCGTGGCTGACGGCGGGGGTCGGGGTGTAGCGGTCCGCCGCGTCCACCAGGACGGTGACGTCGTTGGCGACGAGCACCTCCAGCGCGCTGGCCCACGCCGGCTCGGAGAGCCCGTGGGTGTCGCGGCCGAGGAACAGCGGCCCGTCGAAGCCCTGCGCGGTGCGGTAGTCGACGATCGCCTGGGTGGTGGCCAGGATGTGGGTCTCGGTGAACGCCGTCGTCAGGGACGAGCCGCGGTGGCCGCTGGTGCCGAACGCGACCTGCTGGTCGACGTCCTCGGCGTCCGGGACCAGCGTGTAGTACGCGGTGACGAGGTGGGCCACGTCGATCAGGTCGGCGTGCTCGGCGGGCTGTCCGGCGCGAGGGTGACTCATGAGGCGCATCATGCCGCGCCGCGGGCACCCGTGGGGTGGTCCGCCCGGGTGGGATCAGGGCGTGGTGGTGAGCCCGGCGAGGAACCGCTCGCCCAGCGCCTCGTCGCCCTCCAGGACGACGGCCGCCGCGACGTCCTGCGGGCGGCAGCGACCCCCGGCGAGCCGCACGAAGGTCTCCCGGTCGGTCCGGACCACGAGGGTCGGCGCGTCCGGCACCGGCGCCGGCCGCGCCCGCCCGTCGGGGCCCACGAGGGCGGCGCGCGGCTCCTCGCCGGCGAGCGCCAGCACCACCGAGTCACCGGCCTCGGCGCGGGCACGCTTCACCAGGACGTAGCCGAGAGACTCGGCCAGGAACGCCACGGCGTGGTCGGCCGCGGCCGTGTCGAGCCCGCCGGGTCGGCCGGTCGCGCGGCGCAGGTCCTGCTCGTGCATCCACAGGTCGAAGGGACGGTTGCGCAGCAGCGTCCGCACGGACCACCCCAGGTCGCCGAACGGGGACGGCGCGGGGGCGTCGGGGTCCAGGGGCGGCTCGGCGCGCAGGGACGCGCGACGCAGCGAGGTCACGGTCCGGATCTCCGCCAGCAGGGCCGCCGGGGTCGCCGAGCGCCGGTTGGCCACGCCGATCTCCGTCCAGGCGCCCAGCGGGTTGCGCACGTGCGGCTCCCGGCCGACGTCCGCCGTCTCCTGCTCACCGGTGGCGATCACGGCCTCGGCGTGGGCGACGTGCGAGGCGATCGCGCGGACGTCCCAGCCGGGGAGGTCCGTGGGCAGGTCCCACTCCGCCTCGTCGAGGTCGGCGAGGACATCGAGCACCCCGCCGACCGCCGTCCACCACACGTCCAGCAGGGGGCGCAGCTCGGCGGGCGCCTCGCGCCGTGCGGTCGTCATCCGGCGAGGCTAGCGAGGCCGCGCCTCCCGCGACAGGGGGTCCGGACGGGGGTGCCCGACGCTCAGACGAACCGGACGGCCAGCACCGCGAGGTCGTCGGCCTGCTCGGTGCCGACCAGCTCGCCGACCACGCCGTCCACGAACGCGCCGACCGGCTGCCGCCCGTGCCGGGCCGCGCTGTCGGCCAGCCGCGCGAGACCGTCGGCCAGCGACTCGCCGCGCCGCTCCACGAGGCCGTCGGTGTAGAGGAGCAGCGTGGAGCCGCGCGGCACCGTCACCCGGTGGTCGGTGCGCTCGGCGTCCGGGTCGACGCCCAGCAGGACGTCGGGGTCGCTGTCGCCGAGGAAGCGCACCTTCCCCTCGGGGCAGACGAGCACCGGCGGCGGGTGCCCGGCGTTCGTCCACAGGAGCGTGCGCTCGCTCGTTCCGTCCCGCGGCTCGATGCGCAGGTAGGTGAGCGTGGCCATCGCCTCGACGCCGAGGTCGTCCAACGCCCGGTCGAGCTTCGCCACGAGCGCGGACGGTGCCTCGTCGATCGCCCAGGCCAGCGCGCGCAGCGTGGCCCGCACCTGGCCCATCGTGGCGGCGGCGGCGAGGTCGTGGCCGACGACGTCGCCGATCATCAGGGAGGTGACCCCGCCGGACATCTCCACCGCGTCGTACCAGTCGCCGCCCACCTGGTCGCGCGCGGCGGCCGGCCGGTACCGGGCCGCCATGAGCAGGTCGTCGCTCTCGGGCAGGTGCGGCTGGAGGGCGCTCTGGAGCACGAGCAGCGCGTCCGACTGCTCCTGCACCAGCAGGGCCCGGCCCAGCGCCTGGGCGGTGTAGCGGCCCAGCGCCTCGAGCGTGGCGAGGTCGTCGCGCCCCAGGTCGCGCCGCTCGGGCCAGATGACTGCCATCCCGCCGAAGGCACGGCCGCGATGGGTGAGCGGGACGAACGCGCGCGCCTGCCCGACCTGGCGGCTGAGGTCGAGCCGGTCGTAGACGGCGTTCTGGGCGTCGGTGTCGGGGAACCACAGGACGCGGTTCTCCAGCAGGGCGCGGCCGATGGGGTTCCGCTCGTCCGCGCTGAGCTCGCCGTTGAGCCGGGCGGACTCCCACTGCTCGCCCAGGTGCGGGACGTAGCGGAGCGTGCCGGGGCTGCCCTCGGAGCCGGGCAGGTCGGCGGCGCGGCGCACCGCGTCGTCCTCGGCGATCCACAGGCCGGCGACGAGGGCGCCGAGGTGCTCGCGGGCCACCGCGTCGACGGCCGCCGCGACGTCCACCACCGTGCGGGTGGCGGTGAGGGACTCGGCGAGCGCGAGCAGCAGGCCGCTGCGCTGGCTGAGGTAGCGGTCGCGCGCGGCGCCCGCCGAGGCCGCCCGGCGCTGCTGGCGCTGCACGATCTCGGTGGTGACGGCCGCGGCGATGTCCTCGAGCGCGGCCAGCTCCTCGCCGTCCCAGGCGCGGGGCTGGTCGTCGATGGCGCACAGCGAGCCGATGACGCGGCCCTGCTGGTCGCGGATGGGGAAGCCGGCGTAGGCGATGACGCCGAGGTCGGGGATGGCCAGGTTCGTCCGCAGCCGCTCCTCCACCCGCGCGTCCGGGGTCACCAGGGGAGCCTCGTCGGCGACGACGTACTGGCAGAACGAGTGCGACAGGGGCGTCTGTCGCAGCTCCATCAGCTTCTCGTCCAGGCCCTGCGCGCCGACGAAGAGCTGGCGGTGGTCCTCGACGAGGCTGACGAGCGCGACGGGCACGTCGATCGCCCGGCGCACCATGCGGGCGTACCGGTCGAAGGACTCGTCGACACCGATCTCCTCGGCGTCGGCTGCGGTCTCCGCCGCGGTCCTGCTCGACATCGTGTCTGCCTCTCGACTCGCGCGCAGCGTAACTGCGTGGACGGCAGCGGCTGGTGTCTTCCACGGACATTTGACCCAGTGGACGGTGAAACCGGCCAGCCGTGGTCGAAAACCTCACGCGACCTGCACGAACGCCCACCCCCCGGGGTGAGGGGGCTGCGTCCGTCGACGCGAGATGCAGGGGTGCGTGGACGCCGGCGCGAGACTGTCCCCATGAGCTCGACGCAGAACCCCGGCACCCGTCCCCGCGTCCGCGCCCCCGAGCTGGTGGGCCGCGGCTGGCTCAACACCGGCGGCGAGACGATCCGCGTCGCGGACCTGCGCGGCCGCTTCGTCCTCCTCGACTTCTGGACGTTCTGCTGCATCAACTGCCTGCACGTCCTGGACGAGCTGCGCGAGACCGAGGAGCGGTTCGCCGAGGAGCTGGTGGTCGTCGGGGTCCACTCGCCGAAGTTCGTGCACGAGGCGGACCCGGACGCGCTCGCGGCCGCCGTCGAGCGCTACGGCGTCGCCCACCCGGTCCTCGACGACCCCGACCTGGTCACCTGGCAGGCCTACACCGCCCGCGCCTGGCCGACGCTCGTGCTCATCGATCCCGAGGGCTACGTCGTGGCCCAGTACGCGGGCGAGGGCCACGCCCACGCCATCGCGGCCCTGCTCGCCGAGCTCGTGCCGCTCCACCGGGAGAGAGGGACGCTCCAGCCGGGCGACTCCCCGTACGTCCCGCCCGTGGTCGAGCCGAGCGACCTGCGCTTCCCCGCCAAGGCCGTGCCGATCTCCCGGGACACCGCGGCCGGGCGTGTCGAGGGCGTCCTCGTCGCCGACGCCGGCCACGACGAGGTCGTGCTGCTGGCCGCCGGCGGGGACGACGGCACGGTGCTGCGGCGCTTCGGCGGCTTCCGCGAGCCCAACGGCCTCTGCCTGCTGCCCGAGGAGGTGGCGGCCGAGGTCGGCTACGACGTGGTCGTCGCCGACACGGCGGCGCACCGGCTCGTCGGGCTGTCGCCGGCCACGGGGGAGACCCGGACGCTGGCCGGCGACGGCACGCAGTGGATGCAGGGCGACGGCACCGAGCGGCTCTCCTCGCCGTGGGACGTCGCGTGGTGGGGCGACCGCGTCTGGGTCGCCATGGCCGGCGTCCACCAGCTCTGGACCTTCGACCCGCGCACGGGCGAGGTGGCGGTCGCGGCCGGCACCACCAACGAGGGCCTCCTGGACGGCGCGCCCGCCGAGGCCTGGTTCGCCCAGACCTCGGGGCTGGCCGCGGACGGTGACCGGCTCTGGCTGGCCGACTCCGAGACGTCCTCGCTGCGGGTGCTGGAGCGGGCCACGGAGCGGGCCACGGGGGAGGCCGGCGGCGGGCTCGTCGTCCGCACGATCGTCGGCTCGGGCCTCTTCGACTTCGGGTTCCGCGACGGCCCCGCCGACCAGGCGCTGCTCCAGCACCCGCTGGGCGTGACGGTGCTGCCCGACGGCTCGGTGGCGGTCTGCGACACCTACAACGGCGCCGTGCGCCGCTACGACCCGGCCACCGGCGAGGTCGGCACGCTCGCCTCCGGGCTCGCGGAGCCCTCGGGCGCGTTCGTGGACGGGGAGCACCTGGTGGTGGTGGAGTCCACCGCGCACCGGCTGGTCCGGCTGCGGCTGGACGCCGACGTCGTCGCCACCGACGGCTTCTCCCACTCCACCCAGCGGCCGGTCACCGAGGTGGCCGCGGGGCTGCGGCTCGTCGTCTCCTTCACCCCTCCGCCGGGGCAGAAGGTGGACGACCGGTTCGGTCCGCCGTCCCAGCTGATGGTGGAGTCCACCCCGCCCGGCCTGATCCGGTCCGGCGGCGGACGCGGCACCGACCTCGTCCGGACGATCGAGCTCGACCCGCACGCGGGCGAGGGCGTGCTGCACGTGGCGGCCCGCGCGGCCTCCTGCGACGCGCACGGCGGCGAGGGCGCGGCCTGCCGGATGCACCAGCAGGACTGGGGCGTGCCGGTGCGCGTCGTCGACGGCGCCCCCGACGTCCTCACGCTCCCGCTGGGCGGGGCCGAGTAGCGGCGCCGGGGTGACATCGGGCGGTGTCTCGCATCCGAGACACCAAGGCCCGGGAACCCTCTGGCGAGGGGGACGCGACAGGAGTGGACTGCCGTCATGACCACCAGCAACCCCCGCCTCCCGATCCACGCCCCGCAGGGCACGGACCTCGTCGCCCGCTCGTGGCAGACCGAGGCGCCGCTGCGGATGCTGATGAACAACCTCGACCCCGAGAACGCGGAGCGCCCGGAGGACCTGGTGGTCTACGGCGGCACCGGCCGGGCGGCCCGCTCCTGGCAGGCCTACGACGCGATCCTCGCCGAGCTCAAGGACCTGGCGGACGACGAGACGCTGCTGGTGCAGTCCGGCAAGCCCGTCGGCGTGATGCGCACCCACGAGTGGGCCCCGCGCGTCCTCATCGCCAACTCCAACCTGGTGGGGGACTGGGCGAACTGGGAGGAGTTCCGCCGCCTGGAGGACCTGGGCCTCACCATGTACGGCCAGATGACGGCCGGCTCGTGGATCTACATCGGCACGCAGGGCATCCTCCAGGGCACGTTCGAGACGTTCGCGGCCGTCGCCGACAAGAAGTTCGGGGGGACGCTGGCCGGCACCATCACCGTCACCGCCGGCCTCGGCGGGATGGGCGGCGCGCAGCCGCTCGCCGTCACCATGAACGGCGGCGTCGCGATCTGCCTCGAGGTCGACCAGGCGCGCCTCACCCGGCGCCTCGAGCACCGCTTCCTCGACGTCCAGGCGCGCGACCTCGAGCACGCCCTCGAGCTCGCGACGGCCGCCCGGGACGAGCGTCGGGCCCTCTCCATCGGCGTCCTCGGCAACGCCGCCGAGCTCCTGCCGCGGCTCGTCGAGATCGGTGCCCCGATCGACGTCGTCACCGACCAGACCTCCGCCCACGACCCGCTCTTCTACCTCCCCGCCGGGGTGCCGTTCGAGGAGTGGCAGACCCGCCGCGAGGCCGACCCCGAGGGCTTCACCAAGGAGGCGCAGGCCTCCATGGCCGTCCACGTGCGGGCCATGGTGGACCTCATGGACGCCGGTGCCGAGGTGTTCGACTACGGCAACTCGATCCGCGACGAGGCCCGCAAGGGCGGCTTCGACCGGGCCTTCGACTTCCCCGGCTTCGTCCCGGCCTACATCCGCCCGCTGTTCTGCGAGGGCAAGGGCCCGTTCCGCTGGGCCGCGCTGTCGGGCGACCCGGCCGACATCGCCGCCACCGACAAGGCCATCCTCGAGCTCTTCCCCGACAACGAGCGGCTGCGCACCTGGATCACCATGGCCGGCGAGCGGGTGCACTTCCAGGGCCTGCCCGCCCGCATCTGCTGGCTCGGCTACGGCGAGCGCCACAGGGCCGGGCTGAAGTTCAACGAGATGGTCGCCTCCGGCGAGCTCAAGGCACCGATCGTGATCGGCCGCGACCACCTCGACTGCGGGTCGGTCGCCTCGCCCTACCGCGAGACCGAGGGGATGCTGGACGGCTCCGACGCCATCGCCGACTGGGCGCTGCTCAACGCCCTGGTCAACACCGCCTCCGGCGCCACCTGGGTCTCCTTCCACCACGGCGGCGGCGTCGGCATCGGCCGCTCGCTGCACGCCGGCCAGGTGGTCGTCGCCGACGGCACCGCGCTGGCCGCGGAGAAGATCGAGCGCGTCCTCACCAACGACCCCGGGATGGGCGTCATCCGGCACGTGGACGCCGGGTACGACCGCGCCGAGGAGGTCGCGCTCGAGCGCGGCGTGAAGGTGCCGATGCCGTTCGTCTCGCGGGAGTCCTGAGGCGGGTGCTGTGTCGGGTGAGGGTGCTGGCTGACGTGTGGGAGGGCGACGCGGCGTGACCGACGACTTCGAGGCGATGTGGGCGGACCTGGCGCCGCTGGGCCGCTCGGCCTCGACCGGGGGCTACTTCCGGCAGCCCTGGCACGCGGCGGAGCGCGAGGCCCGCGCCTGGTTCGCGGAGCAGGCGGCCGCCCGCGGGCTGCGCCTGGTGACCGACGCCGTCGGCAACCAGGTGGCCTGGTGGGACGTCCCGGGCGGCTCCTCCGGCCGGCCGGGCGACGCCGTGCTGACCGGCAGCCACCTGGACTCGGTGCTCGACGGCGGTGCCTTCGACGGCCCGCTGGGCGTCGTCTCGGCGCTGGCGGCGGTCGACCGGCTGCGCGAGCGGGGCGTCGCCCCGACGCGTCCTCTCGGCGTGAGCGTGTTCGTGGAGGAGGAGGGCTCGCGCTTCGGCCTCGCCTGCCTCGGGTCTCGCCTGGCCACCGGGGAGGTGGCGCTCGAGGACGCCCTCGCGCGCCGCGACCGCGACGGCACGAGCCTCGAGGACGCCCTGGCGGCCGCTGACCTGGGCGGCGGAAGTCGGGATGGTCAGGCTGTCCCGGGCCTGCTCGACCTCTCCGGCGTCGGCTGCTTCGTGGAGCTGCACGTGGAGCAGGGGCGCCACCTCGTCGACACCGACGCGGCCGTGGGGCTGGCGAGCCGGATCTGGCCGCACGGGCGGTACCGCTTCGACGTCACGGGCCGCGCCGACCATGCCGGTGCGACCCGGATGGAGGACCGGCACGACCCCCTCCTCACCTTCTCGATGACGGCGCTGGCGGCCAACAAGCAGGCCCGGCTCGCCGGGCAGCGGGCCACCTTCGGTCGGCTGGACGTGGCCCCGAACGCCACCAACGCGATCCCCTCGCGCGTCACCGGCTGGCTGGACGCGCGGGCCGACTCCGACGAGGCCCTCGCCGCCCTCGTCGAGGCGATCACCGCGCAGGCCGCCGCCCGCGCCGAGCGCGACGGCACCGCGCTGAGCGTGACCCCGGAGTCCGTCTCGCAGGCCGTCGCCTTCGACGCCGACCTCACCGCCCGGCTGGGCCGGGTGGGCGCGAGGACGGGCACGGGCGCCGGGTCCGGGGGCTGGCCCGTCCTGCCGTCGCTTGCCGGGCACGACGCGGGCATCCTGGCCGCGGCCGGGGTGCCCACGGCGATGATGTTCGTCCGCAACCCCACCGGCGTCTCCCACGCGCCCGACGAGCGCGCCGAGACCGCCGACTGCCTCACCGGGGTCGAGGCGCTGGCCGACGTCCTGGCGGAGCTGGTCTCGTGATCCCGGCCGGTGGCTCCGCGCCCGAGAGCGTGCGGGTGCGGCGCGCGTGGCTGGAGCGGGCGTGGATCGGTGCGGGCGCGCAAGCCCGGGTCGCGGACGACGTCCTGGTGGAGGTGGCCGACGGCCGGTTCACCCGGGTCGAGGCGGGGTGGCGTCCGGGGCAGGCCCCGGAGTCGGCCCCGGCGCCCTCCGCGCCGCGCGTCCCCGGCCTCACCGTGCCGGGCCTGGCGAACGCCCACAGCCACGCGTTCCACCGCGCCCTGCGCGGGCGCACCCAGGCGGGCCGCGGCACGTTCTGG
This sequence comes from Nocardioides sp. GY 10127, assembly GCF_004919085.1. GTDB lineage: Bacteria > Actinomycetota > Actinomycetes > Propionibacteriales > Nocardioidaceae > Nocardioides. Next base: position 569,590 of record NZ_STGL01000005.1, read on the forward strand.
ACGTGGCGCGAGCAGATGTACGCCCTGGCGGCGACGCTCGACCCCGACTCCTACCGGCGGCTGGCGACCGCCGTCTTCCGCGAGATGGTGGCGACCGGCGTCACGACCGTCGGGGAGTTCCACTACCTGCACCACCGCCCCGACGGGGGGCGCTACGACGACCCGAACGCCATGGGCCACGCGCTGGTCGAGGCCGCCGCGGAGGCCGGGCTGCGGATCACGCTGCTCGACACGCTCTACCTCTCCTCGGGCTTCGGTCGCGCGCCGGAGGGGGCGCAGGTCCGCTACAGCGACGGGGACGCGGACGCCTGGCTGGCGCGGGTCTCGGACGTGCGTCCGGCCGACCACCTCGTCGTCGGGCGCGCCTACCACTCGGTGCGGGCGGTGCCCCGCGGCCAGCTCCGCGCGCACGACCCGGCCGACGGCCCGCTGCACGTCCACCTCTCCGAGCAGGTGGCGGAGAACGAGGCGTGCCTGGCGGCCACCGGGCTCACGCCCACCGGGCTGCTCGCCGAGGCGGGCGCGCTCGGGCCGGCCACCTCCCTCGTCCACGCCACCCACCTCACGGACGCTGACGTGGCGCTGCTCGGGTCGAGCGGCAGCTGGGCCTGCTTCTGCCCCACCACCGAGCGCGACCTGGGCGACGGCATCGGGCCCGGGCGGGCCCTGCACGAGGCCGGCGCGCGGCTGAGCCTGGGCTCCGACAGCCACGCCGTGGTCGACCTGTTCGAGGAGATGCGCGCGCTGGAGCTGGACGAGCGGCTGGCCACGCGGTCCCGCGGGCACTGGTCGGCGGCCGAGCTGCTCGCCGCGGGCACCGCCCACGCGAGCCTCGGGTTCGCGGACGCCGGCCGGATCGAGGTGGGCGCGCGGGCGGATCTCGTCACGCTCGACACCACGAGCGTGCGCACCGCCGGCACCGGCGCCGACGAGGCCACCGCGGTCTTCGCGGCGGGCGGGGCCGACGTGGTGCTCGTCGTCGTGGACGGCCGGGTGGTGCACGAGCGCGGGCAGGAGGCGGAGGTCGGACGGCAGCTGGCGGCCGCGATCTCGGAGACGTGGGCAGGGGCGGGGGCATGAGCACGACGACGCTGCTGACGGGGATCTCGGAGCTGATCACGGGGCGCACGGACGCCGCGGGCCGCCCGACCGAGGAGACGGTGCTGCGCGACGCGGCGCTGGTGCTGGCGGGGCCGACGGTCGCCTGGGTGGGCCCCGCCGCCGACGCCCCGGCCGCCGACCAGCTGCTGGACCTGGGCGGCCGGGCGGTGCTGCCCGGCTTCGTCGACAGCCACTCGCACCTGGTGTTCGCCGGCGACCGCGGGGCCGAGTTCGCGGCCCGGATGGCGGGCGAGCCCTACGCGGCGGGCGGCATCCGGACCACGGTCGCGGCCACCCGCGCGGCCACCGACGAGCAGCTCACCGCGCACGTGGCGCGACTGGTCGCCGAGATGCGCGCCCAGGGCACGACGACGGTGGAGATCAAGTCCGGCTACGGGCTGTCGGTGCACGACGAGGCGCGCTCGCTGGCGGTCGCGTCGCAGTTCACCGACGAGACGACGTTCCTGGGCGCGCACGTCGTGCCCGCGGAGCACGCCGACGACCCGGACGGGTACGTCGCGCTCGTCACCGGCGCGATGCTCGCCGCCGCCGCGCCCCACGCGCGCTGGATCGACGCCTTCTGCGAGACCGGGGCCTTCGACGCCGACCAGGCCCGCACCGTCCTCGCCGCGGGCGCCGCCGCCGGGCTGCGCGGACGCCTGCACGCGAACCAGCTGGGCCACGGCCCGGGCGTCGCGCTGGCCTGCGAGCTCGGCCTCGTGGCCGTCGACCACTGCACCTACCTCAGCGACGACGACGTGCACGCCCTGCGGGAGTCCGGCACCGTCGCCACCCTCCTGCCGGGGGTCGAGTTCTCGACCCGGCAGCCCTACCCCGACGCCCGTCGCCTGCTGGACGCCGGCGTGCGGGTCGCTCTCGCCTCGGACTGCAACCCCGGCTCCTGCTTCACCAGCTCGCTGCCGTTCTGCGTCGCGCTCGCCGTCCGGGAGATGGGGATGACGCCGCTCGAGGCCGTGCTCGCCGCGACCGTCGGCGGCGCCGCGGCGCTGGGTCGGGACGGTGACTCCGGCGAGCGTGCCGTCGGGCGGATCGTCGTCGGTGGGCCGGCCGACCTCGTCGTCCTCGAGGCCCCGAGCCACGTGCACCTCGCCTACCGCCCCGGCGTGCCCCTCGTCCGCTCCACCTGGGTCGCCGGCCGGCCGGTGTGACGCCCGGCAGCGATAGTCCCTGACCAACGGACCGTGAAGGGGCCCGAGATCGGGTCCGTTCGTCAGGGACTATCCCCCCTCAGCCACCCCCCTCAGCCACCCAGGGCGAGGGAAGCGGCGATGGTGAGCATGGTGACGCCGATGACGGTGTCGAGGACGCGCCAGGCGACCGGGCGGGCGAAGAGCCGCCCCGCGAACCGGGCGCCGTAGCCGAGGGCGACGAACCACAGGGTCGAGCCGAGGGCGGCGCCGAGCGCGAACCACCAGCGTCCGGGGTGGCCGTGGCTGCTGGCCAGCGAGCCGAGCAGGAGCACGGTGTCGAGGTAGACGTGCGGGTTGAGCCAGGTCAGGGCCACGGCCTGGAGGACGACGGCGGAGAGCGCCGGGGCGGCGCCGCCGTCCGCGCGCAGGGACTCCCCGCCGGCGACCGCCCGGCGGAACGACAGCACCGCGTAGGCCACGAGGAACGCGACGCCGAGCCAGCGGATCAGCGTCACCAGCCACCCCGCGGCCGCCACGAGCGCCCCCACGCCGGCGACCCCGGCGGTGATGAGCAGGTAGTCGGAGACGGTGCACACGAGCACCACCGCGCCCACGTGCTCGCGACGCAGCCCCTGGCGGAGGACGAACGCGTTCTGGGAGCCGATGGCGACGATGAGCGAGAGGCCGGAGAGCAGGCCGGCGACGAGGGCGAGGAGGTCCACGAGGACGACTCTGAGGCCGGTGGGCGATGAAGGCCAGCGAAAGAATCTTGAGGTGCCTTAGCGTGGCTTCATGAGCACGTTCCCGTCGGCGCAGCTGGAGGCGCTCGTCGCCGTGGTGGACGAGGGCACCTTCGAGGCCGCGGCCAGGACGCTGCACGTGACCCCGTCGGCGCTCAGCCAGCGGGTCCGGGCGCTGGAGTCGAGCGTCGGCCAGGTGCTGGTCCGCCGGGCCAGCCCGTGCACGGCCACCGAGGCGGGCAGCGTCCTCGTGCGCCTGGGGCGCGCCCAGGCGCTGCTGCACGCCGAGGCGGCCGGCGTCCTGGACCCCGGGGGAGCGGGCCGCACCCGGCTCGCCGTGGCGGTCAACGCCGACACCCTCGCCACCTGGTTCCACGCCGTCCTCGCCGACGTCGCCGGGTGGCAGGACGTCGAGCTGCGGCTGTCCGTGGAGGACCAGGCGTTCTCCGCCGACCTGCTGCGCTCGGGCCGCGCCCTCGCGGCGGTGACCAGCGACCCGGTGGCGGTCCAGGGGTGCTCGACCGAGCGGCTGGGCGCGATGCGGTACCTGCCCGTCGTCCACCCGGACCTGCTCGCCCGCTGCACGGACCCGGACGGGCGGCTCGACGTCTCCCGCCTCCCGCTCGTGCGGTTCAACGACAAGGACGCGCTCCAGGAGGACCTCCTGGCGCGCCTCGGGCTCGGCCCGGCGCCCGCCGTGCACGAGGTGCCGACCTCGACCGACTACGTGGCCGCGCTCCGGGTCGGGCTGGGCTGGGGCGTGCTGCCCGAGCCGCAGGCCGACGACCCCGCGCTGGGCACCGACGTCCTCGTGCCCCTGCCGCACCCCGACGCCGGGACGCTGGACGTCGACCTGCACTGGCAGCGCTGGCGGCTGGACTCCCCGCTGCTGGACCGGCTCACGGCGTCCGTCCGGGCCGCCGCCCGGGTGCTGCGCCCCTGACCCGTGCGCCCCTGGGCGGTGTGAGAGGCCCCGGAACGCCGACGACCCGCCCGGGCGGGGGTGCGCCGGGCGGGTCGTGACGGAGCGTCGGCCCCGGGGACAGCGGGGCCGCGTGCTCAGCGGGGGGTGCGGGGGAGGTGCGTCAGAACGCGGCCTCGTCGAGGTCCATCAGGTCGAGGTCGACCGTCTGGGCCTTCTTCAGCTCGGCGCGGATGCTCGGGAGCACCTCGTGGGCGAAGAACTTCGCCGAGGCGATCTTGCCCTCGTAGAAGGCCTTGTCCTTGGCGCCGGCGTCGCCGCCGAGGGCGTTCAGCGCGACCTCGGCGCCACGCAGCAGGAGCCACGCGGTGACGACGTCGCCGAGCGCCATGAGCAGGCGGGAGGTGTTGAGGCCGACCTTGTAGAGGTTGCGGACCTCGCCCTGCGCGGACATCAGGTCGTTGATCATGAGCCCGACCATCGCGTTGGCGTCCTCGAGGGCCCGACCGAGGAGCTCGCGCTCCTCCTTGAGGCGACCGTTGCCGGCCTCGGAGGCGAGGAAGGCCTTGATCTCCTCGGCCACGTGGCCCAGCGCCTTGCCCTGGTCCTTGACGATCTTGCGGAAGAAGAAGTCCTGGCCCTGGATCGCGGTGGTGCCCTCGTAGAGGGTGTCGATCTTGGCGTCCCGGACGTACTGCTCGATCGGGTACTCCTGCAGGAAGCCGGAGCCGCCGAAGGTCTGGAGCGACTCGGTGCCCAGCAGCACCCACGAGCGCTCGGAGCCGTAGCCCTTGACGATCGGGAGGAGCAGGTCGTTGACGGCCTCTGCCAGGTGGTCCTGCTCGCCGGCGTGCTGGGCGAGCATCACGCGGTCCTGCCAGGAGGCGGCGTAGAGGACGAGCGAGCGCATGCCCTCGGCGAACGACTTCTGGGTCATGAGGGAGCGGCGGACGTCCGGGTGGTGCGTGATGGTGACGCGCGGGGCGGTCTTGTCGCCGGACTGGGTGAGGTCCGCACCCTGCACGCGGGACTTCGCGTACTCGAGCGCGTTGAGGTAGCCGGTCGAGAGCGTGGCGATGGCCTTGGTGCCGACCATCATCCGGGCGTTCTCGATGACCTGGAACATCTGGGCGATGCCGTTGTGCACCTCGCCGAGCAGCCAGCCCTGGGCCGGCGACTTCTCGCCGAAGGTGAGCTCGCAGGTGTTGGACACCTTGATGCCCATCTTGTGCTCGACGTTGGTGACGTAGACCCCGTTGCGCTCGCCGGTGAGCTCGCCGGTGGCGTGGTCGAAGTGGTACTTCGGCACGAGGAAGAGGGAGAGGCCCTTGGTGCCGGGGCCGCCGGCGCCCTCGACGCCCACGGGGCGGGCGAGGACGAGGTGCATGATGTTGTCCTGCAGGTCGGACTCGGCCGAGGTGATGAACCGCTTCACGCCCTCGATGTGCCAGGAGCCGTCGGCCTGCTGGGTGGCCTTGGTGCGGCCGGCGCCCACGTCCGAGCCGGCGTCGGGCTCGGTGAGCACCATCGTGGCGCCCCAGCCCTTCTCGACCATGATCTGGGCGATGCGCTTGTCGCGCTCGTTGCCGTTGCGCTCGACCACCGAGGCGAACGAGGGGCCGGCGGCGTACATCCACACCGGCGCGTTGGCGCCGAGCACCATCTCCGCGATGGCCCAGTTCAGGGTGGACGGCGCGGGCTGACCGCCCAGCGACTCCGGGATCTGCAGGCGCCAGAACTCCGACTCCATCCAGGCGTCGTAGCTGGCCTTGAAGGAGGCGGGCACCGGGGCGGTGCTGGTCTCGGGGTCGAAGACCGGCGGGTTGCGGTCGGAGTCGACGTAGGAGGCGGCGAGGTCCTCGCGCGCGATGCGGTCGACCTCGGCGAGCACCTCGCGGGCCGTGTCGGCGTCGACCTCGGCGAACGGGCCGGTGCCGAGCACCTCGTCCCGCTTGAGCAGCTCGAAGAGGTTGAACTCGATGTCGCGCAGGTTGCTCTGGTAGTGGCTCATGGCCCACCTTCCGGTTCGTGCGGGGTTCGTGCTTCGGGTCGCGTGCCGAGGAGGGGCGCATCAGGGGGATGGCCCGCCCGTCCGGCGGGGGTCGCCACGCGCGCCAGCACGCGGCCCGGCGGTCTACTGGCCGGTAACTTTGGATGGTACGCGTCAGTAACTTGGGCCACAAGGCCCTTCCGCGAAGACCCAGGTGAGGGGGTCGCCAGGACGCTCCGGGCCGCCGTCACCCAGTAAGTCGACTGAGTCGATCGACTCGTCTGAGACACTGGACCCATGCGCGTCTCAGCCAAGTCCGACTACGCGCTCCGCGCGCTGGTCGAGATGGCCTCGCACAGCAGTGAGCGCGCCGTGAGCGCCGACGAGCTGGGACGCCTCCAGGAGATCCCCCGCGGCTTCCTCCAGGCCATCCTCGCCGACCTCCGCCGCGCCGGCATCGTGCTCTCCCAGCGCGGCCAGTCCGGCGGGTGGCGGATGGCCCGCGCCGCCTCCGACGTCACCGTCGCCGACGTCATCCGCGCCGTCGACGGACCCCTCGTCAGCGTGTACGGGCTGCGCCCCGAGGCTGTCGAGTACAACGCCACCGCCGAGGTCCTCCAGCACGTCTGGATCGCCGCCCGACGCTCCCTGCGGGACGTCTTCGAGCAGGTCACCATCCAGCAGCTCGCCGACCAGGACCTCCCCGCCGTCGTCACCGACGCCACCGCCGACCAGGACGCGTGGCAGCCGCACTAGCTCTGATGGCGCCCTCCGGGCGCATGTTCTCGGGCTCGTACCCCCTGCTCTTCGCTCCTCGGCTCGGCACGAGCGTTCGCAGGCTCACGGCTCGCACCTCGCCTCGTTCGCTGCGTTGGATGGCCGCCTCCGGCGGCGTGTCCGCGCGCGTATGACCCCTGCCCTTCGCTCGGAGCACTCGGCACCGACGCTCGCAGGCTCGCGGTCGGCACCTCGTCATCCTCGCTGCAGCGCAGGGGCGCGCGCGGACGTCCCGGGGCGGTTGGGTGGGGCCGCGGGCTGCTCAGCTGGTGGGCGGTGTGTGAGCAACGGTTCTCTCGCCCGAAGGGTTGCTGGGGCACCGCCGGTGGCTGCTGCGTGGGTGGGCGGTGCGCCAGCAACCTATTGGCTGCCGCAGCAGGTTGCTCAGCCACCGCCCCTCGGCGTCCTGCTGGGGGAGCGGTGTCGCAGCAACCGATGAGTGCGTCGCTCGGGTTGGTGGCACACCGCTCGTCAGCGGCCCACCGCCGCGGGGTGGTTGTGCGGCCGCGGGGTCGGTGGGCCGTGGGTCAGCCGGTGGCGAGCAGCTCGCGGAGAGTCCGCTTCTTCTTCGCCAGCTTCTTGGTGAGCCGGGCGTTGCGGTGCTCCAGGTCGCCGACCGCCTGGCGGAGGCGGGCCGTGTCGGCGACCAGGTCGGCGAGGGCGTCGGTGGCGAGCTGGAGGCGGTGGGCCAGGTCGGGGTCGGTGGGGGCGGTGTCCGCGGGGGAGAGGGCGTCCGCCGGCACGCGCAGGGCGCCGGCGTCCCCGGTCACCGCGTAGCCGCCGTGGGCCAGGGCGTCCACCCAGCGCTCGCCGAGCGCGGCCAGCGCCTCCCTCGAGCCCTCCGACAGGCGGGCGAGCAGCCGGGCGACGGCTTCGCTGTCGGCCCCGCTGTCGGCCCCGTTGTCGGCCGGGCCGGCGGGCCCGTCGGTGAGCGACCCGACCAGGGTGCTGCGGTCCGGCACGGTGGCGGCCGCCGAGGTCGACTCGTTGACCTCGCGCAGGACGTCGAGGGCGGCCGGGTCCAGGGGGCGGACTCCGCCCCCGGCGGCGACCGGCGGCAGCGGGACGGCCACCGGGTCGACGCCGACGAGCCGCGCCACGACGGTCCACGCGGCGTCCACGACCGGCCGCTCGGCGTCCGCCACGACCACGTGCACGCGGTCGGCGCGCCGCAGCTCGTCGGCCCACCGGTGCAGGACGGCGGGCAGGTCCTGGTCCGCCCACGGCAGCGCCCACCCGTCACTCGCGCCGGAGCCGGGCTCGCGGCCCAGGCAGCGGCGCGCGAACCGGCTGAACGGCAGGTCGCAGCCGTGCCACAGCGCCTCGGCCCAGGCGTGCGCCAGCTGGTGGGCGGGGTCGGCGACGAGCACCACGACGTGGACCTCGAACGAGCCGAGGGAGTCCAGCAGCAGGTCGATCTGGTCCGGGGTCGCCCCCGCCAGCAGCTCCTCGGCCACGAGGACGGCGTCCTGCGACCGCGCGCCGGAGGTGCGGGCGCGCCGGCACAGCCGGGCCCAGCTGCCCTCGACGTCCTTGCGTCGCAGGCCGTGGGGGGCGTGCAGCCGGCGGATCTCGAGGCCCGCGTGCCGGCTCTCCTCGGCCGAGCGGGCCGGCACCGTCACCCCGTGCTCGGCCAGGACGTCCCGGGCCGAGGCGAGACGGGCGGAGAGGTCGCCGCCGCCCGCGTGCGGGAGGCCGACCATGATCACGAACCTGCGCTTGGCCATGGCCCGCAGGGTGTCAGGGGGTGGCGACCCCGGCCCGACCCTCCGGTGGACCCGCGGTGGCGGCTCGGTGTCGGCCCGGTGACCTCCTCCGAGGGGGGGCGGCGCGGGCGGTGGCACGCAGAGCCGGGAGGGGCGGGGGTGCCGGCCTCAGTCCTGGACGTGCCGGCGGACCCACTCCACGAACGGGACCATCCGCCGCCAGTCCTCCCGCACGACGTCCAGCGCCTCCGCGGTGTGGATGACGGGCTCGAACCCGATCATGTGCCCCATCGTCAGCGACCGGTGCCGGAGCAGGTCGATGCGCGGGTGGTCGGCCTCGAAGCCGCGGGGGCTGGTCTTGAGCCGGTCGCCGTTGCGCTCGAAGCCGGCCGCCTCGAGGTCGGCGACCAGGCGCTCGAGCTCCGGGCCGTACAGCTCGTGCGCCGCGGCCTCGCGGTAGGCGGCGAGACGAGTGCCGGACGCCTCGTAGAAGCCGCCTCCAGTGCGCAGCCCGCGCGGGGAGAGCTCGACGTAGAACCCGGTGGCCGGGCCCTGGGCGACGAACGCGCCCTGGTGGGTCTTGTAGGGCGTCTTGTCCTTGCTGAACCGGACGTCGCGGTACGGGCGGAAGATCTTCGCGGTCCCGAACTCGGGCTCGAGCGCGGCACAGAGCGCCGTCATCGGCCCCTTCACCGACTCCTCCCACACGTGCTTGTGGGCGTCCCAGAACGACTTGGTGTTGTCGACCTCCAGGTCGTCGTAGAAGTCGAGGGCAGCGACGGGGAAGCCGGTGAAGTCCACGAGTCGCGACCCTAGTCGGCCGCCGCCACCCGCGTGGGCGGGCGGGCCGGGAAGCGGACGAGCGGGGTCGCGCCGCCTCCCGTGCGGTGCGACCCCGCTCGTCGCGGGTGCGGGGTGGCTCAGGCCGCGGCCAGCGCCTTGACGGTGTGGACGTCCTCGAGCAGTCGGGCCACGGCGGCCACGACCGCGGCCGGGTCGAGCGGGTGGGCCGTGACGGACTCGGCCAGGGACACGGAGAACGTGCCGTCGCCGGCCAGGTGCAGCGTGATGCCACCGTCGACGGCGCTGCGCCCGGTGCGGTCCTGGATGACGGCCAGGAGGCGGTCGGCCTGGCGCAGGCCGCTGAAGGCCGGCGCCTCCAGCGCGACCCACGTGGCGTGCCCGGTGCGCTCGACCCAGACGAGGACGCCGTCGCCGCCGTCCTCGACCGTCCAGCCGCCATCGAACAGGCCGACCCCGGAGAAGTGAGTGCACAGGATGTCGTGGACCAGGTCCTCGACCTCTGGCCCGAGGTCGCCGAGCGGCATGTTCCCGAGAAGACTCGTCATGACCGCAAGGTTAAGAGCCGGGTCGGTCGGAGGGCCGCTTGTTCCTGAGACCGGACAATCCCGGACAGGGTGCGTGAGGGTGCCCTGACCTGCGAAGACCCGGATTCTCTCAACCACGGGCGTCAGGATCGACACGGCATGAGGCACCTCTGCCCCGGCAGGTGCGGCCGTGACCAGCGGGAGTGTCGCCGCGGGCGCGGATCGCCGTCGACGGGAGGCCCTGACGGGCGGAACGAGTGTTTCCGGAAACGGCGGTCCTGAATGAGTGGTTTCGGCGTCCTGACGCGCCTGACGACAGCCGTCGATCTGCCCGGACCTGGGCAGAAGTCCGGACGCGACAGGTGTCCGAGAAGTGCCGGGGAGGGGGCTCCCAGGCCCCGGGAACGACGCCCGGGAACGACAGAGGGTCGCGCTCTGGGAGCGCGACCCTCTGTGTGTCGGAGCGGATGACGAGACTCGAACTCGCGACATCGACCTTGCCGGGAACGACAGAGGGTCGCGCTCTGGGAGCGCGACCCGCTGGGTGTCGGAGCGGATGACGAGACTCGAACTCGCGACATCGACCTTGGGAAGGTCGCGCTCTACCAACTGAGCTACATCCGCGTGGCCGTGAGGCCGCCGCCACTCTAGACGATCAGTCGTCGGTGGGCGGTATCCGGGTCAGGGTGGCGTAGCGGGGCTCGAGCCCGTCCCCGGACGAGCGGCCGGTGAGCCGCCGCTGCACCCACGGCACGGCGGCCTCGCGGAACCACTCGGCGTCGGAGCGCAGCCGCTCCTTGCGGGGCAGGGTGGGGCGCGGGGCGGGGTCCGGCACGGGCAGGTCGTGCGGGACGCCGAGCACGTCGAGGACACGGCCGGCCATGAGCCGGTGGCCGGGCGTGCCCATGTGCATGCGGTCGTCGTCCCAGTAGCCCCAGTCGCGGTACTCCCGCATGCGCCAGTAGTCCACGACGTCCGCCCCGACCGCGTCGGCCGCCTCGCGGACGAGCTCGTTGTAGAGGGCGAACCGGCCGCGCAGGAGCCGGTAGGTGGCGGAGCCGCCGGGGTCGAAGGCGGTCCAGACGAGGACGCGCGCGCCGGTGCCCGCCAGCCGGGCGAGGCCGTCGCGGTACTCCCCGACGAGCGCGTCGAGGTCGACGCTGGGCCGGAGGATGTCGTTGGCGCCGGCGTAGACCGTGACGAGGTCGGGCTCGAGGGCCAGGGCCGGCTCGAGCTGCTCGGCGAGGATGGGTCGGAGCTTGCGTCCCCGGATCGCGAGGTTGGCGTAGCCGAACGGCCGGCCCGCGGCGTCCGCCTGTGCCTGGAGCTGCTCGGCGACGCGGTCCGCCCACCCGCGCACGCCGTTCGGGCGCGCGGGGTCGGGGTCGCCGACGCCCTCGGTGAAGGAGTCGCCGAGGGCGACGTAGCGCGCCGGGAAGGGCACGGGACCGGACGCTGGGTGGGACGGCGCGATGGGGCTCACACGCCCACGCTAGGCTCCGCCTCGTGCTGCTCTCCGACCGGGACATCCGAGCCGAGCTCGACGCGGGCCGGATCGCGCTCGAACCCTTCGACGCGGAGATGATGCAGCCGTCGTCGATCGACGTGCGCCTCGACCGGTTCTTCCGGGTCTTCGAGAACCACAAGTACCCCGACATCGACCCGGCGCTGGACCAGTCGGACCTCACCCGCGTCGTCGAGCCCGACGGGGACGACCCGTTCATCCTGCACCCGGGCGAGTTCGTGCTGGGCTCGACCTTCGAGGTCGTCACCCTGCCCGACGACGTCGCGGCGCGCGTGGAGGGCAAGTCCTCCCTGGGCCGCCTCGGCCTGCTCACGCACGCCACGGCCGGCTTCGTGGACCCGGGCTTCTCCGGCCACGTGACCCTCGAGCTGGCGAACGTCGCGACGCTGCCGATCAAGCTCTACCCGGGCATGAAGATCGGCCAGTTCTGCTTCTTCCGGCTCTCCTCGCCCTCGGAGCACCCGTACGGTTCGGCGAAGTACGGGTCGCGCTACCAGGGCCAGCGGGGCCCCACGCCGTCCCGCTCCTACCAGAACTTCCACCGCACCCGGATCTGAGCGGGGCCGGGTCCGTGAGGGCCCGGCGGTCCGGCGCGCACGGCTCGGCTCAGCCGTCGATCCGGTCGGCGAGCCCGCGGAGGCCGTCGGCCAGGCGGTGGCGCCCGGGGGTGGTGCGCTCGCCGCGCACCCCGGCGCGGGCGGTCGCGGCCGCGTGGGCGCGGGCGAGGCGCGCCTCGCGCTGCTGGCGGGCGGCGGTCTCGACGAGGTAGGGGTTCTCGGGCACGGCGGTCTCCTGGAGGGCGGTGGTGGCTGCTGGGTGTCTGCTGGTTTCTGCTGGGTTCCTGCTTGGGGGCGTGCGGTGGTGCGTGACCGGGTGGCGGCTCAGGCCGGGTGCAGGGTCACGTCCCCGCTGACGGTGGTGGCCCGCACCTCGACGAAGTCCTGACCCGGCTCCGGGGCCCCGACCGGGGCGAGCGTGGAGCGGAGGCCGCCGGAGAGGCTGTTCACGTCGGTCCACACGGGGACGCCGGCCGGCACCCCGAGCCGGACGTCGCCCGAGGCGCCGCGGACCGTCACCGCGCCGCGGTGCACCAGTGCGGCGTGGAGGTCCCCGGAGCCGGTGGCGAAGGTGAGGTCGCCGGAGAGGCTGCCCACGAGGACGTCGCCGGAGCCGGACTTGAGGGACAGCTGCTCGGTGAGGTCGGCGCGGTCGACCCGCACGTCGCCGGAGCCGGTGGCCACGGACACCCCGGCCTGGACCTGCTCGAGGTGGAGGTCGCCGGAGCCGGTGCGCACCGACAGGTCGGCGGCCACGCGGACGACGTGCACGTCGCCGGACCCGGTGGCGACCTGCGTCGCCGAGGCCGCCTCGTCGAGCCGCACCTGGCCGGAGCCGGTCTTCACGGTGACGTCGCCGGCGGTGCCGTGGACGGTGATGTCGGCGCTGCCGGTGCGCACGTCGAGCGTGCTGCCGGTCGGCAGGGTGATGCTCACGTCGAGGCGCGGGTCGCCGCTGAAGAGGCCGCCGCGCGGGGCGAGGACGCGGACGGCGCCGGGCTGGGTCTCCACCCGGACCCGGTCGCTGTCGCGTCCGCTCACCTCCACGGTGGTGGTGGCGGTCTCGGCGAGGGTCACGAGGACGGTGCCGCGACCGGTCTCGACGAGGAGGTCGATCGGGTCGGGGGTGTCGATCTCGCGGCGCAGCGGGCCGCCCTGGCGGGCGTCGGTGCCGGGGTTGCTGCCGGGGATGGTGCTGTCGGTCATGGGGCCCTCCGGGGCGGTGGGTGGTGCGGGCTGATGGATGGCGCGGTTGGGGGTGCTCAGACCCAGCCGGTCTGCCGGCGTCCCTTGCCCCGGCCCGCGCCGAAGGGCAGGGAGGAGAGGTCGACGTCGACCCGCAGGGTGTCCGTCGCGGTGGCCTGCCGGACCGCGGAGACGAGCCAGGCGTTGAGGGACGTGCCGGCCTGGTTCGCCAGCTCCTCGGCGCGGGTCTTGAGCGAGTCGGGCAGGCGCAGCGTGAGGCGGGTGACGGAGCCGTCGTCGGGGTCGACGTCGCCGCCGGGCGCGGCGGGGGCGGCAGGGGCCTGGACGCTGGGGGCCGGCGGCGCGTCGACGACGAAGTCGAGGTCCCGGCCGTCCAGGCGGACCTCGACGCTGCCGGCGGGCATCGCGGCGGTGATCTCCGCGGCGGCGTGCGAGAGGGCCTCCATCAGGGCCAGGCGCGCGGCCGGCTCGATGGCGGCGCCGAGACGCTCGGCCGCCGCGGCGACCTCGGGGCTGGAGGACTCGGCGACGAGGCGGAGGTCGCGGCGGAGCCCGTCGAGGTACGGCGTCATGTCCATGACGTCATAGTGACACCACTCTGGTGTCAGTACAAGCAATTCCTGGTGTCATGTGGTGTCCGCGGTGACGCCGGAGGGGTGAGGGTGCGTCTGACGTCTGTCGGGTCGCCCGGAACGTCCCAGGTCAGGCGGTACGCGAACCCGCCCCCGGAAGTTCCCTCCACCCGGGTGACACCGCTCACCGTGGGGGGCCGTACGGTGCTGCGGTTGCCTGCTGCAACGAACAGATCCCCCTGAGCGAACGAGCAGGACCGCACCACGCAGCACACGCGGCAGGCACGCTCATAGAAAGGAAGGCCTGCGCATGACGTGGCCCACCACCCTCTCGATCGGTGCACCGCCGGTCCTGACGAGCACGATCATCTCGGCGCACCTCGTCGACTACCTGATCGTCGCCATCTACTTCGTCTTCGTCCTCGGGATCGGCCTGGTGGCGCGTCGCCAGGTCTCGGACTCCGTCGACTTCTTCCTCTCGGGCCGCTCGCTGCCCGCCTGGGTCACCGGCCTCGCGTTCGTCTCCGCGAACCTGGGTGCCGTCGAGATCATGGGCATGTCCGCCAACGGCGCCCAGTACGGCCTCCCGACCGTCCACTACTTCTGGGTCGGCGCGATCCCCGCGATGCTCTTCCTGGGCGTCGTGATGATGCCGTTCTACTACGGCTCGAAGGTCCGCTCGGTCCCCGAGTTCATGTACCGCCGGTTCGGCACGGGCGCGCACCTGGTCAACTCGATCTCGTTCGCCGTCGCCCAGCTGCTCATCGCCGGCGTGAACCTGTACCTGCTCGGCACGATCATCCAGGCTCTGCTGGGCTGGAACCTCTACGTCGCCCTCGTGGTCGCGGCGATCATCGTGCTCTCCTACATCACCGTCGGCGGCCTCTCCGCCGCGATCTACAACGAGGTGCTCCAGTTCTTCGTGATCGTGGCGGCCCTGCTGCCGCTCACGCTGCTGGGCCTCCACAAGGTCGGCGGCTGGAGCGGCCTCAAGGACCAGATCACCCAGGCCGCGGCGAGCAACCCCGACGGGCCCACCGCCGCGCAGCAGCTCAGCTCCTGGCCCGGCACCGCCCTCACCGGGTTCTCCTCCGACTTCCTGTCGGTCATCGGCATCGTCTTCGGCCTCGGCTTCGTGCTGTCCTTCGGCTACTGGACGACGAACTTCGTCGAGGTCCAGCGCGCGATGGCCACCGACTCGATCTCCTCGGCCCGCAAGACCCCGATCATCGGGGCCTTCCCGAAGATGTTCGTCCCGTTCATCACGATCGTGCCGGGCATGCTGGCCGCCGTCCTCGTCACCGAGATCGCGAAGACGAAGGCCGGCGACACCGTGGCCGGCGGCGCCGGCGGCACCGTCACCTACAACGACTCGCTCATCTACCTGATGCGCGACCTGCTGCCCAACGGCCTGCTCGGCGTGGCCATCGCCGGTCTGCTGGCCGCGTTCATGGCCGGCATGGCGGCGAACATCTCCGCCTTCAACACGGTGTTCTCCTACGACCTGTGGGAGCGGTACCGCGTGCCCGGTCGCGAGGACGGCTACTACCTCAAGGTCGGCCGCTGGGCGACCGTCGGGGCCACCGTCGTCGCGCTGTTCACCGCGCTGTTCGCGTCCGGCTTCTCCAACATCATGGACTACCTCCAGACGCTGTTCGGGTTCTTCAACGCCCCGCTGTTCGCCACGTTCATCCTCGGCATGTTCTGGAAGCGGATGACCCCCACCGCGGCGTGGATCGGCCTCATCGCCGGCACGCTGTCGGCCGTCACGGTGGCGATCCTGTCCGAGGGCACCCTCGGCTCGCTCTCGGTGGGCGTCCTGCCGCTCTCCGGCCAGGGCGCCTCGTTCGTCGCCGCCGGCGCCGCGTTCGTCGTCGACATCGTGCTGTCGGTGGCGATCTCCCTCGTCACCGAGCCCAAGCCCGACTCCGAGCTGCGCGGACTCGTCTACAGCGAGACGCCCAAGGAGGACCTGGTCGACGAGGCGGAGAAGTCCCTGCCCTGGTACCAGCGGACGCTGCCGCTCGCCGGCGTCGCCCTCGTGCTCGTCATCGCGCTCAACGTCGCGTTCTGAAAGGGGTCGCACCATGCCTGCCAACGAGGTGGAGAACCGGAAGACCCACAACGCGGGGCTCTTCGACATCCGCAACATCATCGGTGCCCTGCTGGGCATCTACGGCGTGATCCTGCTGCTCATGGGGATCTTCGGCGACCCGGAGACCGACAAGACCGGTGGCCCCAACGCCAACCTGTGGGCCGGGCTGGTCATGCTCGTCATCGGGCTCGTGTTCCTGGCCTGGGCGCGACTGCGCCCGGTGAAGGTGCCCGAGACGCACGAGGACTGACTCCCCGTCCCACTGCCTGCCTCAGGGCCCGACCGAGCTGTTCCGGTCGGGCCCTGCTGCTTTCGGCGTGCCCTGTGTGCCGGGGGCGGCCCGGGACGTCATGCGGGCGGGACGTCCCTTCGTCGCGGATGGATGACGTCCGGGGCGGCGGGGGAGTGGCGGTGTGTGGGCAACCTGTTGAGCTCGGTGGGTGGTTGCTGGTGCACCGCTGGTCGCTCGGCCCCGGAACGGCGGTGGCGCAGCAACGCATCTGCCGGCGCAGGCGGTTGCTGGCGCACCGGTGATGTGGGTGGGACGCGAGCGGCGGTGGGTGAGCAACCGGTGGGCGGTCGAGCTCGGTTGCCAGGTCACCGCCGGTGGGTGCGAGTGGGCTGGGTGCAGCGGGGCCGGTGTGGGGACGTCATGCGGGGCGGACGTCCCCTCCCTCAGATGGATGACGTCCCCCGGTGGGTGTCCGGGACGTCATGCGGGCGGGACGTCCCTGTGTCGCGGATGGATGACGTCCGGGGCGGCGGGGGAGTGGCGGTGTGTGGGCAACCGGTTGAGGGCGATGAGTGGTTGCTGGTGCACCGCCGGTCGGTCGGGCCCTGGAACGGCGGTGGCCCAGCAACGCATCTGCCGGGGCAGACGGTTGCTGGGCCACCGCTGGTGCTGCGGAGTCGGTCAGGCGTCGAAGAGCGAGTCCAAGGCGTCGATGTCGACGTCGCGCCGGGGCTGGTGGGCGTCGGAGGGGTCCGCCGGGGTGGCGGGCTCCGGGGCGGACGCCGCGGGCGCCGGGTCCGGGGCGGACTCCGGTGCCGGCGACTCCACGACCGGCTCGGCTGAGACCGGCTCGGCGGCGACCGGGCTCGACGCCTCCACCGGCGCGGGGGCCGGCGTGGCGGCCGGCGTGGCGGTCGGTGCGGCCGCGGCCACGGTGGTCGGCTCGGGTGCCTCGACGTCGAAGAGCGAGTCCAGGGCGTCGATGTCGACATCCGTGCGCGGGGTGTGGGCCTCCGTGGACGCGGCAGCCACCGGCGCAGCAGCCACCGGCGCGGCAGCGACCGGGGCGGCGGGCTCCGCGACGGGGGACTCGGCCGCCTCGGCCTCGACCACCGAGGCCGCCTCGGGGGCGGTCTCGGCGGGGGTCTCGACGGAAGGGGCGGGAGCGGAGGTCGGTGCGGCCGCAGCCACGGTGGCCGGCTCGGGTGCCTCGACGTCGAAGAGCGAGTCCAGCGCGTCGATGTCGACATCCGTGCGCGGGGTGTGGGCCTCCGTGGACGCGGCAGCGACCGGCGCAGCAGCCACCGGCGCGGCAGCGACCGGGGCGGCGGGCTCCGCGACGGGGGACTCGGCCGCCTCGGCCTCGACCACCGAGGCCGCCTCGGGGGCGGTCTCGGCGGGGGTCTCGACGGAAGGGGCGGGAGCGGAGGTCGGTGCGGCCGCAGCCACGGTGGCCGGCTCGGGTGCCTCGACGTCGAAGAGCGAGTCCAGCGCGTCGATGTCGACATCCGTGCGCGGGGTGTGGGCCTCCGTGGACGCGGCAGCGACCGGCGCAGCAGCGACGGGCGCGGCGGGGGGCGCGGCGGGGGGCTCGGCCGCCTCGGCCTCGATCACCGGGGCCGCCTCGGGGGCGGTCTCGGCGGGGGCCTCGACTGCAGCGGCGGGAGCGGTCGGTGCGGCAGCCGGCGCGGCGGTCTCGAGGCTCGTCGCCGGCGCTCCTCGCACCTCGACCACCGGGGTGGTCGGCTCGGGTGCCTCGACGTCGAAGAGCGAGTCGAGGGCGTCGATGTCGACGTCGGTGCGCGGCTGGTGGGCGGACGCCGGGTCGGTCGGTGCCACGGGCTGCGCGGCGGCCTCGGCCTCGGGCTCACCGGCGGGCTCGGAGGCCTCAGAGGCCGGCTCGGGCTCGGCCGGGGTGTCGAACAGCGACCCGGAGAACAGGTCGTCGTCGGACCCGCCGCCCGAACCAGCGGGCGCCGGCTCAGCGGGTGCCGGCTCGACGGGGGCCGGGGTGTCGAAGAGGGACGAGGCGTCGTCAGGCGCGGTCTCGGCCGGAGCCGGATCAGCAGCCGGAGCAGCAGCCGGAGCAGCGGCGGCAGGAGCAGCGGTCGGCGCGGCGGTCTCGAGGCTCGTCGCTTGCGCTCCTCGCGCCTCGACCACCGGAGCCGCGGGAGCGTCCCCCTTCACGGAGGCGAGCAGCATCTGCGCGACGTCGAGGACCTCGACCTCCTCGCGCGCCTCGCCGGCGGCCTGCTTGGCGGTGAGGCCGTCGGAGAGCATCACGCGGCAGAAGGGGCAGCCGACGGCGATCTGGTCGGCGCCGGTCTCGACGGCCTCGGTGGTGCGGTTGAGGTTGATCCGGGAGCCGAGCTTCTCCTCCATCCACATGCGGGCGCCACCGGCGCCGCAGCAGAAGGACTTCTCGGAGTTGCGCGGCATCTCCTTGTACTCGGTGCCTGGCAGCACCTGCAGCAGCTCGCGCGGCGGCTCGTAGACGCCGTTGTGGCGGCCGATGTAGCAGGGGTCGTGGTACGTGATGGAGCGCTTCTTCGCGCCCGCACCCCCACCGACGGGCGTGAGGCGCCCCTCCCGCACGAGGCGGTTGAGCAGCTGGGTGTGGTGCACGACCTCGAGCTCGATGCCGAAGTCCTTGTACTCGTTCTTGAGCGTGTTGAAGCAGTGGGCGCAGGTCGAGACGACCTTCTTGACCTTGTACTCCTTGAACGTCTCCACGTTCTGCGCGGCGAGGCCCTGGAAGACGAACTCGTTGCCCGCGCGGCGGGCGGGGTCGCCGGTGCAGGTCTCGCCGTTGCCGAGGACGCCGAAGGTCACGCCGGCCATGTCGAGCAGCTCGGCCACGGCGCGGGTGGTCTTCTTCGCGCGGTCCTCGTAGGCGCCGGCGCAGCCGACCCAGAACAGCCACTCGACCTCGTCCAGGCTCTCGATGCTCTCGCCCACGACCTTGACGTCGAAGGGGAGCCCCTTGGCCCAGTCCATGCGCCCCTGGGGCGACATGTTCCACGGGTTGCCCTTGCCCTCCAGGCCCTTGAAGAGGCCGTTGAGCTCCGGCGGGAAGTTCGACTCGACGAGCACCTGGTAGCGGCGCATGTCGACGATGTGGTCGACGTGCTCGATGTCGACCGGGCACTGCTGCACGCAGGCGCCGCAGGAGGTGCAGTTCCACAGCACCTCGGGGTCGATCACGGCCTCCATGCCGGGCGGGTTGTAGAACCAGTCGCCGCCGTCGGTGGAGGTCTCGTGGCCCTCGAAGGTGCCGCCGGTCTCGCCGACGAGGGCCTTCTCGACCTCGCGGGCCAGGTCGGGGTCCTTCTCGAGCAGCGCGGCGCGCTCGGACTCGTCCGCGAGCAGGTAAGGAGCCTTCGCGTAGGCGTGGTCGCGCATCGCGGTGATGAAGAGCTTGGGCGAGAGCGGCTTCTCGGTGTTCCAGGCCGGGCACTGGCTCTGGCAGCGGCCGCACTCGGTGCAGGTGGTGAAGTCGAGGATGCCCTTCCAGGAGAAGTCCTCGATCTTGCCGACGCCGAGGACGGTCTCCTCGTCCATCTCCTCGAGGTCGTCGAGGGTGAGCGCCTTGCCGCCCGCCGTCATGGGCTTGAGGCCGCCCAGGGCGGTGGTGACGCCGTCGGTGTCGCGGCCGACCGCCTGACGCTTGAACCAGATGTTGAACCAGGCGGTGAACCGGTGCCACGCCACGCCCATCGTGAGGTTCGAGGCGATGACGAGCAGCCAGACGAGGGCGAGGACGACCTTGATCAGCGCGATCGCGATGACGGTGTTCTCCAGCGTCCCCAGGTTCTCCGGGCCCTGCGCGAAGAGCGCGTCGCCGAAGTACGAGGAGACGGGGAAGTGGAACCTCGTGAAGCGCTCCGGGTGCTCGCCGGCGGCCTGGCCGAGGTTGTACTCGGCGCCGCGGATGAAGAGGATCGCCGCGCCCTCGAGGAGCGCCATCACCTCGACGAAGTAGGCCTGCCAGGCCGTGGAGCCGAAGAACCGGGACCGGCGGCCGAGGCTGCGCGGGTGGTGCTTCTGCCGGTAGACGATGAGGAAGACGATGCCCACCGTCGACAGCACGCCGAGGGCCTCGTTGACCCACTCGTAGACGAACCAGTGGCCGATGACCGGCAGCGCGAAGTGCGGGTCGAAGAGCTGCACGAAACCGGTCGCCACGGCGCCGGAGAGCACGATGAAGCCCGCGTACACGAACCAGTGCATGACGCCGACCCAGTGCCACTGGAGCATCCGGGTGTGCAGCACGGACTCCTTCAGCAGGGTCACGGTGCGCTTGCCGGGCTCGTCGGTGCGCCCGGTGGTGGGCTGGCCGATCCGGATCGTGGCGACCATGCGGCGCACGGCGCGGACCAGCACGACGGCGGTCACGGCCGTCAGTGCCAGGGCGACGACGATGGCGAAGGTCTGCATGCTGCGGGGCTCCTCGTGTCGGGGAAGGCGCCCGCAGGGCGGACGCTCGTCGGAGCCTAGGCGTGGTGCGCGCCACGCGGCAGGTCCCGACGTGTGGCGAAGATCTTACTGGACAGTAACTTCGTGTCGAGTGGTGTGAGCGCACAGGCGCACGCCGACTCGTTGTCCATTCCACCAATCCGCCGGCCCACCAGCCCACCAGCCCTCGGCGGGCCCCGCGGGTCACTCGATAGCGTCGGGGTGCGGTTGCTCCAGCGCCAGCCCCGCGACCGCGAGCAGGACGAGCGCGGTGCCGAGCCAGCCCAGGGGGCCGAGCCGCTCGCCGAGCAGCAGGGCGGCCGCGACCGCGGCGGTCACCGGCTCCATCAGCGTGCCGACGACGGCCGCGGAGCCCCGGGTCGTCCGCAGCCCCGCGTAGAGGAGGGCGTAGGAGACCGCCATGGTGAAGACGCCGAGGTAGACCAGGATCGCCAGGGTGCCTGGGTCGGCGGTGACGTGCGGGCCCGGGGTGAGCAGCGCGACGGGCACGAGGACGACGGCGCCGACCACGCTGGTGGCGGTGGTGAGCGCCAGCGGCTCGGTGGTGGCGGCCAGCAGCTGGCCGCGGTCGGTGGCGAAGGCGTACGCGGCGCCCGCGGCCAGGGCCAGGACGATGCCCCACCCCACGTGCCCCCCACCCGCCGAGGACCCTGTCGAGGACCCCGCGGAGGAGGAGTGGCCCGAGAACGAGACGAGCAGGAGGCCGGCGAGCGCGAGGGCCAGGGTCCCGAGGGCGAGGGGGCCGGGCGGACGTCGGTGGCGCCGCGCGTCCACCAGCGTGAGCAGCACGGGCGCGATGCCGAGGCTGAGGACGGTCGCCACGGAGACGCCCGCGAGCACGACCGCGCCGAAGTACAGGGTCTGGTAGAGCATCGTCGCCAGCCCGACGACCGCCGCGGCCACCGGGCGCTCGCGCGCGAGCCGCAGCAGGGCCGGCCCCCGGCGCGCCACGAGCACCGCGACGAGCAGCGCGATCGCCGCCAGGCTCAGCCGCCACGCGCTCGCGGTCACGACGCTCATCGGCACCCGCTCGCGCACCAGGGTGACGCTCAGCCCGCCGGTGCCCCACAGGACGCCGGCCAGGCACACCTGGAGCAGCCCGAGGCGCGAGGAGCGCGGCGCTGCCCCGGTCGGGGGCGCGGGCACGGCCGCGGGGAGCGTCACGGGGCGAGCATCTCAGCCGCCGGCCGACCGCCCAGCCGGCGGGTGAGCAGCGTGGTGGTGCGCAGCACCTCGGAGGCCAGGTGCGCTGCCTCGTCCTCCCCGGGGACGAAGGTGAGGGCCACGGCTGCGACCGGCAGCCCGTTGTGGTCGAGCACCGGCGCGGCGACGCCCGCCAGGCCGGGGGTGATCTCCCCCTCCTCGCCGGCCCAGCCGCGCTGCCGCGTGTCGGTGAGGAGGGCGCGGAGCCGGCCCGGCGTCGTCGGCCCGGTGCCGGTGCGGCTCGTGAACGCCGCGGCGTCCGGGTAGAGCGCCCGGACCTGGGCCGGGGGCAGCGCCGCCAGCAGCGCCCGCCCCGAGGCCGGGAGGTGCGCGGGCAGGCGGACCCCCACGTCCGTGACCAGGGGAGGGCGGCCGGGGGCGCGCTCCTCGAGGAGGTACAGCACGTCCCGCCCGTGCAGGACGGCGAGGTGGGCGCTCTGCCCGGTGCGGTCGACGAGGCTCGCGAGGGGCCGGCGGGCGAGCCGTTGCAGGGGCTCCTGGCGCACGTAGCCGCTGCCCACCTCGAAGGCCGCCACACCCAGGCCCCAGCGGTGCTCGTCGGCCAGGTGGGTCACGAAGCCCTCCTCGGCCATGGCGGCGAGCAGGTGGTACGCCGAGGACCGCGGCAGGTCCAGCGCCTGGGCCACGTGCGCGAGGGGCACCGGGGCCGGCTGGGAGGCCAGGAAGCGCAGCACCCGCAGCGCGCGGGTGGCGGCGGGGACCTGGGGCACGAGGGACAGTCTGCCGCTCCCGCGCCCGGCACGAGGGCCGGAACAGCTCGAGTGCCGGAACAGGGGGCAGGCCCGGCCTCCGGGGGGTGGGAGGCCGGGCCTGCGAGGAAACCGCGAACCGGTGAGAAGGGGGGCCGGCTCAGCGGTGGACGATCAGCGCCGGACGTCCCGGCGGCGTGCGGTCACGGGACGATGGCGAGCCGGGCGATGCCGAGGTCGACGACGGAGTCGACGTCGGTGCCGTCCAGCAGGGTCACCCGCAGCGGGATCGCCTGGATGCCGTCGGGGTAGCGCTGCACGAGGCCGGTCTCGATCTTGGCGAGGCCGCCCGGGATCTCGACGACCTGGCCGTCGAGGTCCTCCGCGCTCATCTCCTCGCCGTCCATGGTGGCGCCGAGGATGCGCGTGGTCGCGGTGCGCTCCAGCGTGCCGTCGGCGTGCTTGGTGACGTGGACGGAGGCCTTGGCGACGTCGATCGTGAGGGGGCCGATGGTGAGGCCGTTGAGCTCCGCGTTCTCGGTGCCGTGGGCCTGGAGGTCGGTCTGCTTGCTGCGCTGCCACAGCGTCGCCGCGTCGACGGAGAGGCCCTGGGAGTTCAGCATGTCGGTGGTGTCCGCGGCGCCGTCGACCTGCTTGGCGTCGTCGGTGCCGGCGCACGGCATCACCTGGTTGACGACCCGGCCGACCTTCACGAGGTCACCGAGGACCCGGCCCTTGATCGCGGAGGCGGAGCCGCGGAAGGCGCCGACGGGTGCGCCGACCTGCATCTGCGCGGTGGAGCGGGCCACGTGGATCACGGTGCCGGTCGCCAGCAGCGTGATCTTGGCGGCCGCCGAGTAGACGAAGGAGTGCTCGGAGGTGACGTTCTTGGCGTTGCGGCCGAGCTCGATCGTGGCGAGGCCGGGGATGGTGATCGGGGTGTCCGCGTCCGGGATCTCGAACTCCATCGGGTCGCCCGCGGCCGGGGTGAGGACGATGCGCCCGATCTGGTTGTCGGTGACGCCGGAGAAGCCGTCGGGGCCGTGGATCGCGCGGGCGGTGGAGCGCAGTCCCTGGATGGAGAGGGTGCCGAGGTCGGTCTGCGCGAGGACGATCTCGGCGACCTTCTCGGTGGCGACGGTCTCGACGATCCCCTCCTTCGGCCTGCGCAGGGTGCGGTTGTGGGAGGTGACGCCGCGGACGGTCGCGACGTCCTCGGGCAGCTGCGCCTCGGTGACGAAGTTGCGGCTGCCCTCGCCGGCGAGCGTGGTGCAGGCGGTGACGGCGAGGCCGGTGCGCTCGGAGTCGAGCGGGATCTGGCCGCCGCGCACCGAGGTGCCGTAGCCGTTGGCCTTCATGCCGAACTGGGTGGGGGTGCCGCCGCTGTCGGAGACGGCCGCCTGGGCGGTGGAGGGGGCGAGAGCGACGGAGGCGCCCAGGGCGGCGCAGGCGATGCCGGCGACGACGTGGGCGAGCGGGCGGCGCCGACGGTTGGTCATGTGATGGGGGGACATGAGCGTTCCTCGGTGGTCGGTCTGGATTCCCGGGCCCCCCTCCCGGAAGGGAGGGCCACGGTTGCGACTCCCCCTCTGCGTGGCCCAACGCGCCGGGCGGATGAGAGTTACGCCATATCGGTAAAGAGATCGGAATTGGTCGGACCCGAGCGAGGAATCTCGTATCCGAGACGCATGTGGTCCTCGGTGTCGCCTCGGGAGCCCCCGGCGCGGATTCACTGGAGGCATGACGTCGACCGCCGTGCCCGCTCCCGCCGACACCACCTCCGACACCCCCCGCGAGGTCGTGGTCGGCACGGGACCGGTCACCCCCGAGCAGCTGGTCGCGGTGGCGCGGCACGGGGTCGGCGTCCGCCTGGACGAGGGGGCGCTCGCCGCCCTCGCCCACGGGCGGGACGTCGTGGAGCGGCTCGCGTCGCAGGACCGGCCGGTCTACGGCGTCTCCACCGGCTTCGGCGCCCTGGCCACGCGGCACATCCCCGTCGCGGACCGCGCCCGGCTCCAGCGCTCCCTGGTCCGCTCGCACGCGGCCGGCTCCGGCCCCGAGGTCGAGACCGAGGTCGTGCGCGGCCTCATGCTGCTGCGCCTCTCCACGCTGGCCACCGGGCGCACCGGCGTCCGCCCCGAGACGGCCGGGCTCCTGGCCGACCTGCTCACCCACCGGATCACGCCCGTCGTCCGCGAGTACGGCTCGCTCGGCTGCTCCGGCGACCTCGCCCCGCTCAGCCACGTCGCGCTCGCCCTCCTCGGCGAGGGAGAGGTCCGGGACGCCGCGGGCACCCTCCTGCCCGCCGCCGACGCGCTCGCCGCCGCCGGGCTCGCCCCGGTGGAGCTCGGCGCCAAGGAGGGGCTCGCCCTCATCAACGGCACCGACGGGATGCTCGGCATGCTGCTCATGGCCGCGGCCGACCTGCGTCTCCTGCTCGACACCGCGGACGTCGCCGCGGCGATGAGCATCGAGGGCCTGCTGGGCTCCGACCGGGTCTTCGGCGAGGCGATCGCCGCCCTGCGTCCGCACCCCGGGCAGCTGACCTCGAGCGCCCACCTCCGGGCGCTGCTGGCCGACTCGGGGATCGTCGCCTCCCACCGTGGACCCGACTGCACCCGCGTCCAGGACGCCTACTCGCTGCGCTGCACCCCGCAGGTCCACGGCGCGGCTCGCGACACGCTCGCGCACGCCGAGGCCGTGGCCGGGCGCGAGCTGGCCAGCACGGTCGACAACCCCGTCCTCGTCGGCGACGACGTCGAGTCCAACGGCAGCTTCCACGGGGCACCCGTCGGCTACGTCCTGGACTTCCTCGCCATCGCCGTCGCCGACGTGGCCTCGATCAGCGAGCGCCGCACCGACCGGTTCCTCGACGCCGCCCGCAACCACGGCCTGCCGCCGTTCCTGGCGCACGACCCCGGCGTCGACTCGGGCCTCATGATCGCGCAGTACACCGCCGCGGGGATCGTCTCGGAGCTCAAGCGCCTCGCCGTGCCGGCCTCGGTCGACTCCATCCCCTCCAGCGCCATGCAGGAGGACCACGTGTCGATGGGCTGGGCGGCCGCACGCAAGCTCCGCCGGGCCGTGGACGGGCTCACCCGCGTGCTGGCCGTCGAGGTGCTCACCGCCGCCCGCGGCGTGGAGCTCCGCTCGCCGCTGGTCCCCGCCCCGGCCTCGGCCGCCGTCGTCTCGCTGCTGCACGCGCACGGCGTGGCCGGCCCGGGCCCGGACCGGTTCACCTCGCCCGACATCGAGACCGTCGTCGGGCTGGTCGGCTCCGGCGCGGTCGTGGCCGCGGCCCGCGCGGCGCTGCCGGACGGCGCGCTCGCCTGAGCCGCGTGACCCGCCTGAGCCGCCTGAGCCGCCTGGCCCCCTGACGCGCCTGACCCGCCCGGCCCGCCTGGCCCGCCGGACCGAGCCCGCTCAGCGCGGGCTGTCGAGGACCAGCGTGATCGGCCCGTCGTTGACGGAGGCGACCTGCATGTCGGCGCCGAAGACCCCGCGCTCCACGTGCGCGCCGAGGCGCGCCAGCTCGGCGCAGAACGCCTCGTACAGCGGCTCGCTCACGGGGCCGGGGGCGGCGGCGCCCCAGGACGGGCGTCGGCCCTTGCGGGCGTCCCCGTAGAGCGTGAACTGGCTGACCACGAGCACGGGCGCGCCCTCCTCGGAGGCGGAGCGCTCGTCGCGCAGCAGCCGCAGCTCCCACACCTTCCGGGCCGTCCAGGCGACGTCGGCCGGGCCGTCGTCGTGGGTGATGCCGAGGTAGCAGAGCAGCCCGGGCACGTCGGTCGCGCCGACCACCTGGCCCCCCACGGTCACCGACGCGGACAGGGTGCGCTGGACGACGGCTCGCATGGCGTCATCCTGCCGCGCCGCCCGGGGGCGCCCGGTGGTGGGCCTCCTAGGCTGGAGACGTGGACGACGCGGTGGAGCCCCTGCTCGCTCGGCTGCCGCTCGGCGCCAGCGAGGTGCGCTACCGCGGCGCGCGCTGGTCGGTGACCCGCACCAGCCTGCTCGGCGGGCGCTCCCAGAAGGTCCTGGCCCACGAGCTCGGCGGCACGGGCCTGGTGAGCGCGAACCTCTACGTCGGGGAGGACGGCCTCGAGCGGTTCCGGCCGTGCGAGATGCCGGCCGAGGTGGTCCTGGACTTCCTCGCCGGCTGCGTCCCGGTGGCGGCTCCGCCCACAGGGGGGTGGCAGGCGGAGCCGCCTCCGGTGTGACGCAGTTCACCACGAACGTGGTGCTGGCGCTACCCCCTGAGAGGTCTTTTCAGCCCACCTCGCGACCTGGGAATCGCTCGCGTCGTCGCAGGTCAGGTGCCGGTCGCCGCGTCTGGGCGGCGGCTCAGGCCTCCCAGTCGGGGCCCTGGCGCTCCAGGAAGGCGGAGAGGGGCCCGGGCAGCTCGGCCGCCCGCTCGCCCCAGTCGTAGACCTCGCAGGTGCCCGCCACCAGGTCGTGCAGCGTCCGGTGGGCGGGGTGCAGCAGCCCGAGCACGAACCCGGCCCCGAGCAGCAGGGCGCTGAACGGGAACGCCACCGTGCGCACGAGCGCCTGTCGCACGGCCAGCACCGCGCCGTCCGCCGAGACCACCCGCAGGCCGACGAGGGCCTTGCCCGGGGTGCGCCCGGCGATCGCCAGGCTGGCGAACAGGTACAGCGCGGCCCAGGAGAGCAGGGCGGCCAGGGCCAGCGGGGGGTAGCCCTGGGTGTCGCCGAAGGAGACCCCGAGGAAGACCTGCGAGAGGAAGCCCGTGCCGGCGACGGCCAGGGTGTAGGACGTCGTGACGGCCGCGACGTCGAGGCCGGCGGCCACGAGGCGGGTGGCGGCGCCCGCGTAGTGCCCGGTGACGGAGCGCCGGCGGGCCCGGGCCCCGGCCTCGCCCGAGGGCTGCTCCGGGCGGACGAGTCGCTCGGGACCCTCCGGCTGGGCGGCGGGGTCGCGTCGCAGCAGCGGCGCCAGCAGGCGCCCGAGCAGGCGGTCGATGATGACGTCGAGCGCCACCAGCTGGCGGCGGGCGAGGTCGAGCGCGGAGCCGGCGAGCTGGTTGGTGCTGTCGGCGATGAGGTCGGGGACGCCGGAGCGCTTCACCGCGGCCTCGAGGTCGACGCGGGCGAGCACGGCGTCGAGGTCGACCCGGGCCAGGACGGCGTCGAGGTCGACGCGGGCCATCACCGCGTCCAGGTCCACGCCGGCGAGGACGGCGTCCAGGTCGACGCGCTGGACGAGGGCGGTGGCGTCCACCCGCTCCAGCAGCCGGTCGGGGTCGACCCGGTCGAGCACCGCGTCGAGGTCGACGCGCTTGAGCAGGGCCTCGAGGTCGACCCGCGCCAGGACGGCGTCGAGGTCGACGCGGGCGAGCACCTCGTCGAGGTCCACGCCGGCGAGGACGGCGTCCAGGTCGACGCGCCGGACGAGGGCGGTGGCGTCCACCCGCTCCAGCAGCCGGTCGGGGTCGACCCGGTCGAGCAGCCGGTTCGGGTCCACCCGGTCGAGCAGGGCGTCGGGGTCGACCCGGGCCAGCAGCCGGTCGGGGTCCACGCGGTCGAGGAGGCGGTTCGGGTCGACGCGGTCGAGCAGGGCGTTGGGGTCCACCTGGTCCAGGACGACGTCCGGGTCGACCACGCTCACGACGCGCTCGGTCACTCCACCGGCGAGGCGGTGGAGGAATCCGGCCTTCTCGCCGCCTGCCTCGGGCATGCTCCGCACGCTAGCGCGTGCGAACGCCCGCGGCACGCGTTCGGTGCAGGACGGCCGGCGGGCAGGGGCGCGGCTCAGCCCAGCGCCCGCACGGCCTCGGCGATCGCGAGCGTCCGGCGCGCGGACTCCACGTGCAGGTTCTCGACCATCTTGTTCTTGTAGGTCACCACGCCGGACCCGGCGCCCGCCTCGAAGGCCGCGATGAGCCCCTCGGCGTCCGTGACCGCCTCGGGGCTGGGGGCGAAGGTGTCGTTGGCGGGGCCGACCTGGGCGGGGTGGATGAGCGTCTTGCCGTCGAAGCCCAGCCGGCGGCCCTGGACGCACTCGGCGAGGAAGCCCGCCTCGTCCCTGGTGTCGTTGAAGACGCCGTCGAGCACCTGGATGCCGGCCTCGCGGGCGGCCAGCAGGCTGAGCCGCAGCGAGGTGAGCAGCGGCTCGCGACCCGGCACGTGCTCGGCGTAGAGCTCCTTGACCAGGTCGTTGGTGCCCATGACGAGCACGGACAGCCGCTCGGAGGCCGAGGCGATGGCGCGGACGTCGAACACGGCCGTCGGCGTCTCGATCATCGCCCACAGGCGCGTGTGGTCGGGCGCGCCGGCCTTCTCCAGCGCCTCGACCAGGGCGTGCACCTCCGCGGCGCTGTTGACCTTGGGCACGACGACGGCGTCGGGGCCCGCGGCGGCGACGGCCGCCAGGTCGTCCGCGTGCCAGGCGGTGCCGATCCCGTTGACCCGGACGGTGAGCGTCCGGCGTCCGTACTCGCCGGAGGCGGCAGCGGCGCAGACCGCCTCGCGGGCCTCGGGCTTGGCGTCGGGCGCCACGGCGTCCTCGAGGTCGAGGATGAGGCCGTCGCAGGCGATGCTCTTGGCCTTCTCCAGCGCGCGGGCGTTGGAGCCCGGCATGTAGAGGACGCTGCGCAGCACGCTGATCTCGGTGGTCACGGCGTCAGGCCTCCTGCTCGGTCGGGGCGTCGGTCGTGGGGATGGCGTCGTAGAGCGCCTTGAGGTCCGGGTCGATCGCGGCGAGCTGCTCGGCCAGCTCGACCATGACCAGGCACTGCTTGAGGGAGGCGTCGTCCTCCATCTTGCCGTCCAGCATCACCGCGCCGGTCCCGTCGCCCATGGCGGCCACGACCCGGCGGGCGTGCGCGACGTCCTCGACGCTGGGGGAGAAGACGCGGTGCGCGATGGCGACCTGCTTGGGGTGCAGGCTCCAGGTGCCCACGCAGCCGAGCAGGAAGGCGTTGCGGAACTGGTCCTCGCACGCGACCACGTCCGTGATGTCGCCGAAGGGCCCGTAGTAGGGGTAGATCCCGTGGGTCGCGCAGGCGTCGACCATCCGCGCGATCGTGTAGTGCCACAGGTCCTGCTGGAAGATCGAGCGCGGGCCGTCGATGGCGCCGTCCACCGGGTCCTGCCGGACGAGGTAGCCGGGGTGGCCACCGCCGACCCGGGTGGTCTTCATCCGCCGGTCGGCGGCGAGGTCGGCGGGGCCGAGCGAGAGCCCCTGCATCCGCGGCGAGGCGCCGCAGATCTCCTCGACGTTCGCGACGCCGCGGGCGGTCTCCAGGATCGCGTGCACGAGGATCGGCCGGGTCAGGCCCGCCTTCGCCTCGAGCTGGGCGAGCAGTCGGTCGACGTAGTGGATGTCCTCGGGGCCCTGCACCTTCGGCACCATCACCACGTCGAGCCGGTCGCCGATGGCGGGGACGAGGGTGAGCAGGTCGTCCAGCGCCCACGGGCTGTCGAGGGCGTTGATCCGGGTCCAGAGCTGGGTCGGGGAGTCGGGGCCGCCCAGGGTCGGGGTGTCCTGCGCGATGCGCACGAGGCCCTCGCGCGCGGCGAGCTTGTTGTCGGCCTTGACCGCGTCCTCGAGATTGCCGAGCAGCACGTCCACGGTGCCGACCATGGCCGGCACCTTCGCCGCCATCTTGGCGTTGCTCGGGTCGAAGAAGTGGATGGCCCGGCTGGGGCGCGCGGGCACCTCGGTGGCGGGCGTCGGGGCGCCCACGGCGAGGGGGCGGAAGAAGTCCTTGGCGCTGCGGTGCGACATGGCTCGGAACGTAGCAGCGGTCACATCCCGGCTCTATGACTCATCTGACACCGCGGGGGCTGGCCCGCCCGCCGACACCGACCTCAGGCGCGGCGGCGTCGGCGCCACCAGCGCGGGCGGGCCACCGGAGGCGCCGCCGGGCTGCCGGACGTCCGCCTCAGGGCGGCCGCGCGGCGGGCGGCGCGACGCTCCTCCCACGCTGAGACCTCGGCCTCGACGTCGCGCGGCTGCGTCACGAGCGGGGGCTGGTTGTCCTGCACCGTGTAGCGGGCCCGGAGCACCCGGGCGTTGAACTCCTCGAGCACGCGCCGCACCTCGGCCTCCACTGTGAGCGCGTCGAGCTCGCCGTCGAGCAGCGCGTCGTCCTTGCGCAGCTGGAGGCTGGGCGGGAGGACGCCGGTGATCTGCTCGCGCTCCACGAGCTTGCGCACCCACCAGTCCGGGTCGTGCTGCTCGCCGAGCCCCTCCAGCGGCTTGCCGGCGCCCGGGAGATCGTCGAACTCGCCCCGGGCCATGGCGACCCGGACCTGTTCGTCGACCCACGAGGTCTGGTGCGCGATGCGGGCGGCCGCGGCGCTCTGCGTGCTGCGCTTGCGCCGCTCGGCCTCGTCGCGGGCCCGCTGGACCTCGCCCTGCGGCCTCTGCTCCACGGGGCCTCCCTGGTGCGCCGACGTCTCGAGCGTGCCCGGCCAGCCTACGGGGGCGGCCAGTCCACGGGGGCGGTCAGGCGCGCCGGCTCACACGACCTCAACGGTGAGGACGACCCACGCGGTCACGACGAGCACGAACGCCGTGGCCGCGAGCACGAGGGCGCCCCGCGAGGCACGAGAGTCGCCGGCGACCAGCGCGATGCCGGCCAGGGCGCCGCAGCCGAGCAGCGGCATCGCCAGGACGGCGGTGAGGAACCCGAAGAGCTCGTGGGGGTGCCGGACGAACTCCAGCGTGCCGAAGACCGCGAGGACGAGCCCGAGGCCCCAACCGGCCACGAGCTCGGTGATCGCGATCCTGCGGAACACGGGCGGGAGCGTAGCCACCCGGGCTCAGGAGCGGGAGGCCCCCGGCGGCATCGACCCGCTCACCCGGACGCGGCGTCCCCCGCTCGCGCCGCCGCCCGCGCCGCCGTCGGAGTGCGTGGCAGGAGGAGCAGGCTGACCGCCGCGGCCAGCGCGGCGAGGGCGCACACCGTCCACACGACCAGGTACCCGCCGAGGGGGGCGTGCCCCAGGTCCGGACCCTCGAGGCTGCCCGTCGAGGCCAGGGCCACAGCGAACACGGCGGAGGCGAAGGCGCCGCCCACGGTCTTGGTCGCGTTGGTCATGCCCGTGGCGAAGCCGGTGCGCTCCGGGGGCGCAGCCGCGGCCGCCGCCGCGGGCAGCGCGGCGACGAGGGCCCCCGAGCCGAGGCCCGCCACCGCCATGTTCGTCACGAGCTGGGCGCTGGAGTCGTGGAAGGGCAGGAACAGCGCGTAGCCCACGCCCACGAGCAGGGCGCCCGCGACGAGGGCCCCTCGCTCGCCCAGGAGCCGGCTGGTCAGGGGCAGCGTGAGGGCGCCGGTGGCCATGCAGATGACGTAGGCGCCGATGAGCACCGAGACGAAGGCGGCGTCGGCGCCGAGGCCGTACCCGGCGACGGCGGGGTCGGTGCGGGCGAACGTCGAGAGCGGGATCTGGGCGCCGAGCACGGACATGCCGAAGAGGAAGGCCGTGAGCTGGACCGGCCACATGGCGCGGACGGCCATCAGCCGGACGTCGACCAGCGGCTCGGTCAGCCCGCGCTCGCGCCGCACGAACGGCACCAGCAGGGCCAGGCCGAGCACCACCAGCAGCCACGGCACCGGCGAGGTGGGCCCCAGCAGGCGCAGCGCGAAGAGGCCACCCATCACCGCCACGAGCAGCGTGGTGAGCAGGCCCAGGCCGGCCAGGTCGTGTCCGCCCGAGGACTCGCCGGGCACGTGCTCGACCCCGAACCAGACCGCGACCAGCACGATCGTCACCACGATCGCCGGCAGCGTGAGCAGGCCGGTCATCCCGATCGCGGTGACGAGCACGCCCGAGGTGAGCGCGCCGGCGATCACGGCGATCTCCAGGGCGCCCACCAGCACCGCCGCGGCGCGCCGGGTGAGCAGGTGCTGGCGCGGGCTGCCGGCGGTGCGCCGGTGGATCACCGCGACCTCCAGCGGCAGCCACACCACGTAGAAGCCCTGGAGCGCCCAGGCCACCAGGAAGGTGCCGAAGGACGGCGCGAACGCCACCGCCCAGGACGCGGCGGCCGTCACGGCGGTGGCGAGCACCAGCACCCGCTGGTGCCCCCAGACGTCGGCCAGCCGCGCCAGCGGCGGCACGCAGAGCGCCGAGACCAGCAGCTGCGCCGCCTCGAACCAGTTCACGTCCGCGTCGGCGACACCGAGCCGGTCGGCGATGTCGCTGTAGACCGGCGTGTAGTAGCCCTGGAGGACGCCCGAGGCGATCTCGAGGGCGACCAGGAACCCGACGACGCGCAGCAGCGAGGACGCGGGCGCGCTCACGCGGGCAGCTCCTCGAGCAGGCGTCGGTAGAACCGGACGCCGTCGAGCAGGTCGGCGACGTGGAGGTGCTCGTCGGGCCCGTGGATGCTGGCCCGCTGCGTCGCGGACATGCGGAAGGGCGCGAACCGGTAGACCCGCGGGCAGAGGCCGGTGAAGAACCGGCCGTCGGTGGCGGCCAGCACCACGTACGGCGTCGGGACGGCGTCCGGGAAGACCTCGCGTACCCCGGCCTCGAGCAGGGCGAAGGCCTCGTCGTCCCACGGGCTCAGCGGGGTGGGCTCGCCGTGCTCGACGACCTCGACCTCGATGCCCTCGCCCACGGTCCGCCGCACGTGCGCGAGGAGGTCGGCCACCGACTCGCCCGGCGCGATCCGGGCGTTGACCCCGGCGGTGGCGCGGGTGGCGACCACGTTGAGGGCGGGCGAGCCCGCGAGGGTCGTGGTGACGGTGGTGGTGCGCACGAGCGCGGCGGCCTCGCCGCCCATCGCCGCCAGCGCGCGGGCGGCCACGGGGCGGGCCCTGTCCACCCGCGCCAGCACGGCGCCGATCGGGCCCGTCGCGTGCGGGGCGAGGCGGCGGAACATCTCCACCGTCACGTCCCCGAGGCGGGCGGGCAGCGGGTGCTTCTCGAGGGCGAGGACGGCGCGGGCCAGCCGCGCCGTCGCGCCACCCCGCGCGGGGGTGGAGGCGTGCCCGCCGCCGCCGGAGGCGGTCAGGTGCAGGGACGTGGTGCCCTTCTCGGCCACGCCGATGAAGGCGACGGGGACGGCGACGCCGGGGAAGACCTCGGTGCCCACGGCCCCGCCCTCGTCGAGGACCAGCCAGGGCGCCACCCCGCGCCGCTCGAGCTCGGCCGCGGCGTGGGCGGCGGCCTCGCCGGAGACCTCCTCCTCGTGCCCGAAGGAGAGCCAGACGTCCTGGGCGGGGGTGTGGCCGGCGGCCAGCAGGTCCTCCACCGCCTGGCACACCGCGGCGACGGAGCCCTTGTCGTCCAGCACGCCGCGGCCCCAGAGGGTGCCGGCCTCGAGCCGGGCCTCGAAGGGGTCGCCGGTCCAGTCCTCGCCGGCCGGCACGACGTCCTGGTGGGCCATGAGCACCACGGGGCGCTCGGCGCTGCGCCCGGGCCAGCGGAACAGCAGGGCGCCCGGGCTGCCCGGCACCTCCACCCGCTCGAGCCGTGCGTGCAGCAGGGGGAAGTGCGCCGCCATGACCCGGTGCAGCTCGGCGACGAGCGCGGGGTCGGCGACGTCCGGCGACCGCAGGCTCACGGTCGGGACCCGGACCATGGCCCGCAGGGCCGCGACCACCGGCTCCTGGTGGGCGGTCTCGTCGGGGTGCGTGGACGCCGTGGGGGAGCTCACGGGTGCAGGCTAGCCGCGCGGACGGCCGGTGGGCAGGGGTCCAGGGCAGGGCTTCAGTGGTGGGCTCAGCGCAGGGGATCGCCCGAGCCCCAGGTGCCGCGGTGCACCACCTCGTCGAGGGGGCGGCGGGGGCGTCGCGCGGCCGACCCGCGCGGCCGTGCCGACCCGGGGGCCGGGTGGCCGACGGTGACGGCCCCGACCGGGGTCATGTCGTCGGGCAGCCGCAGCTGAGCCCGGACCGCTGCGTCGGAGGCCACGGGCAGCCCGAAGAAGCAGGCGCCGAGGCCCTCGTCGACCGCGGTCTGGAGCACGAGCAGGGCCGCCATGGCCGGGTCGGTGAGCCAGTAGGGCACGAGCCAGGGCGAGCCGTCGGGTGCCGTGCCCCCGCGCCGGGCGGCGTCCTTGTCGGTCTCGGCGTAGCGGGCCAGGTAGGCCTCGCGGGAGCCGCACGGGACGATCACCACCGGCGCGCGCGCCATGCCGCGCAGCCACGGGTCGGGCTGCGCCGTCCGCTCCTCGCCGGCCGCGGCCCGCCAGAACCCGGCGACGGCCTCGGGGGTGTCGAGGACGACGAAGCCCCAGCCCTGCGCGAACCCCGCGCTCGGCGCCCGGACGGCGTGCTCGAGCAGGCGCCGCACGGTGGCGGCCGGCACCGGGTCGGGCGCGTAGTCGCGCACCATG
Organism: Nocardioides sp. GY 10127; assembly: GCF_004919085.1. Lineage (GTDB taxonomy): Bacteria > Actinomycetota > Actinomycetes > Propionibacteriales > Nocardioidaceae > Nocardioides. The sequence goes on from NZ_STGL01000005.1 coordinate 604,196, forward strand.
CGCCGGCGCCGGACGACCTCGCGGAACTCCACGGCGCCAGCATGCCCGGCCGCGGGCCGTACCCGGAATGCGGTCCTCCTGGGACGTTCGCTCCCCGGACCGGCCGCGACGGGTCTAGCGTGGACGACTCACGCGCCGCCCCGGCACTCCTCACCGTCCCCCGAACGCGAGGTCACCGTGTCCCCCTACACCTCTGTCGACGAGTACGTCGCGTCCTTCCCCACCCACGTCCAGATCGAGCTCCAGGAGCTGCGCCGTGCCGTGCGCGCCGCCGTGCCGATCGCGGGCGAGCGGCTGCGCCGTGGCCTGCCCACGTTCACGACGGACGGCACCGACTTCCTCAGCGTCGGGGTCGGCGAGGGCCACCTGCGGCTCGAGCCGCTGCCCCGCCGCGCCGACGCGGAGCTGACCGACGCGATGGCCGACTTCGTCGAGGACGACGGCCTCCAGCTGCCCCTGAAGAAGACGCCCTACGCGCTGGTCGGTCGCGTCGCTGCGCGCCTGGCCACCGAGGCCGGCGCGGCGCCGCTGCACTGATCCGCACCGACGCGCCGCGGCCGCCACTGGCCGCCCGGCTCAGTAGCCCGCGGGCTTGCCGTCGGTGCGCAGCCAGTCGTCGAAGAACGTCGAGAGGTCCTGGCCCGAGACGCGCTCGGCCAGCGCCTCGAAGCCGGCGGTCGTGGCGGTCCCGCCCGTGTGTCGCCGGACCCAGCCCCGCAGCACCCGGAGCAGGTCGCGGCCGCCGATCCGCTCGCGCAGCGCCTGCACGGTCATGGCGCCCCGCAGGTACACGGGGTCCCCGAAAAGGTCGGCGGGGTCGGTGAAGGTGGTCGGCGCGGGGCTCCACAGCGGGGCCGAGGCCGGACGGGCGTAGAGCCGCGCGAAGTGCGTGGCGGGCGTGAGCCCCCCGTGCGCCCCGGTCCACAGCCACTCGGCGTAGGTGGCCAGCCCCTCCGCGAGCCACAGGTCGTGCCAGTCGCGCACCCCCACCGCGTCGCCGAACCACTGGTGCGCCTGCTCGTGGACCACGAGCCGGGTGCCCACCGGGCCCACCGGGTAGAACGGCAGTGTCTGCGTCTCCAGCGCGTAGCCGACGTGCGCGTCGTCGAGGAGGTGCCCGGTGGTGGCGAACGGGTAGGGCCCGAAGCGCCGCTGGAGGAAGCGCAGGACGGTCGGCAGGACGTCGCGGGCCGCGGCCGCGCCGGCGTGCTCGGCGTCCTCGAAGAAGCGGGCGGTGACCGTGCGGCCTGCGCCCAGGTCGACCTCGCGGGTGACCTGGCGGAACCGACCGATCGCCAGCAGCACGAGGTGCGGGGCGACCGGGCTCTGCTGGCGCCAGGTCCAGGTGCGCACCGGCTGCGGGGCGGACGCCCCGGGCAGGGTCGCCGTCCCGGAGCGGGTGCGCACCAGCGTCCCGCCGGCGACCGCCGTCGCGGGGGCCGGCACGGTGACGGCGAGCTCCACCCGCGCCTTGTCGGCGGGGGTGTCGTTGACGGGCAGCCAGGTGCGGGTGCCCAGCGGCTCCCCGAGCGCGACCGCGCCGTCGGCGGTGCGCACCCAGCCCTCCCGGCTCCCGTCGTCGTCCCGCATGCTCCCGGGCCGCCCCTCGTAGGTCACGCGGAGGGTGAACCGGCCGTCCACGGGGGCGGTGGGGGTCACGGTGAGGTGGGCGTCGGCCTGCGTCACCGTCGCGGGCTCGCCGTCGACGGTGGCGCGGGAGACCGCGGGGCCGGTGTAGTCCAGCTGCACCTGGTCCAGCGTCCGGGTGGCGCGGGCGGTGATCGTCACGTGCGCCTGGAGCCGACCGGTGCCGGGGCGGTAGGCCAGCCGGGCGCGGTAGGCCCGCACGTCCAGGTCGGTGGTGCCCACGCCCGGGAAGAGGGGAGTGGCCGTGGTCGCGGAGGCGAGGGCGGCGGTGCCGCCCGCCCCCGGGCCCGCCGGGAGCGGTGCCGCCGTGGCGAGCAGCAGCGCGGCGACGGCGCCGGCTCGGCCCAGGCTGCGGTGCGCTCTCACCGGACGACCATAGGGCTCCGGACGCTCGGGGTCACCTGACGGGCGCCGGGCTGCCCGCCCGGGCCGGGTGGCTTCCCCCACCCGTGGTTGGAAAGGGTGGGTCGGGTCGTGAAGAATGGCGCGGCCCGCTGCCGTCTGCCCAGGAGAACCTCGTGCCGCGCTTCAAGCCCTCCGAGGAGCACCCCGTGCTCGTCGGCCTCGTCGCCCTCGTCGGTGTGGCGATGGCGGTCGGCCTCCTCCTCGGCGGGATCGCACTGGCCGGCACCAAGATCGCCGGTCTCGGCGACGACTCCTCGACGTCGAGCGCCGACAGCACCCAGGAGACGCTGTACGCCCCGCGGCCGTCGAAGACGTCGTCCTCGGCCTCCGAGTCCAGCAGCGACAGCAGCTCGACGGCCTCGTCCCCCACCTCCTCCGCCACGGCGCAGCAGACGAAGAAGGCGAGCACCAAGAAGATCACCCTCCAGGCCTCCCCGAGCTCGGTGAGCGCCATGGAGGAGATCGACCTCACCGGCACCTACAAGGGCGGCGAGGGCTCCGTCCTCCAGGTGCAGCGGTACTCCGACGGCTCCTGGACCGACTTCCCGGTCACGGCCGTCGTCAGCGGCGGCACCTTCGCCACCTACGTGCAGACGGGCTACACCGGCAAGGTGAAGTTCCGCGTCGTCGACACCGACTCGAGCCGCACCTCGAACGTCGTCAGCGTCACCGTCGGCTGACCGGCCCGCCGCGGCCAGGGATAGTCCCTGACCAACGGACCCGTTTCGGGGCCCGGAAGGGGTCCGTTCGTCAGGGACTATCCACGGGCTGCGGCACCCCGCCCCCCTCGAATCCGCTCGCGCCGACGCCGGCGTGCTGACAGCATCGGCTGCGTGATCCACGGATGAGCCTCGCCGCGCGGCTGCGCGCCCTCCGCCTCGACCTCACGCCGCTGCGCACCTCGCGCGACTTCCGGCTGCTCTTCGTCGCCGGCACCGTCTTCTACCTGGGCGGGATGGTCACCTACGTGGCCGTGCCGTTCCAGGTCTACCGGGTGACCGGCTCCAACCTCGCCGTCGGCGCCATCGGCCTCGTGGAGCTCGTCCCGCTGGTCGTCTTCGGCCTCTACGGCGGCGCGCTCGCCGACCACGTGGACCGGCGCCGGCTGCTCGTGGCCAGCGGCCTGGCGCAGGCGGCCGCGACCGCCGTCCTGGCCGTGAACGCCGCCGGCCTGCTCGGCGGCCAGCACGTGTGGCTGGTGTTCGTGGTGGCGGCGGTCCTGTCGGCCACGTCCTCCCTGCAGCGGCCGTCGCGGGAGGCGCTGATGCCGCGCACGGTGCGCCACGACGAGCTGCCCGCGGCCAACGCGCTGACCAGCCTCGGCATGCAGATCGGCGTCCTCGTGGGGCCGGCGATCGGCGGCCTCCTCATCGCCTACGTGGGCCTCGGCTGGTGCTTCGTGGTGGACGTCGCGGGGCTGCTCGTCGCCTCGGCGATGTACGCCGCGATGAGCGCCTACCCGCACCGGGAGGAGACGACCCCGCCCAGCCTCGCGGGCGTCCGCGCCGGCCTGGAGTACGCCCTGCGCCGCCGCGACCTGCTGGGCACCTACCTCGTGGACATCGCGGCGATGCTGCTGGCGATGCCGGTGGTGCTCTTCCCCGCCCTCGTCGAGGACGTCTTCCAGCGGCCGGAGCTGCTGGGCCTGCTGTACTCCGCGGAGACCGTCGGGGCGCTCCTGGCCACGGCGCTCTCCGGGTGGACCGGCCGGGTGCACCACCACGGAAGGGCCATCGTCCTCGCCGCCGCGGCCTACGGCGGCTGCGTCGCGCTCGCGGGCCTGATGCCCTCGTTCTGGCTGGTGGCCCTCTTCCTCGCGCTCTCGGGCGCGGCCGACATGATCTCGGGCGTCTTCCGCGGGATCGTGTGGAGCCAGACGATCCCCGAGGCCATGCGCGGACGCCTCGCCGGCATCGAGATGCTCAGCTACTCCCTCGGGCCGCTGGGCGGTCAGGTGCGGGCGGGCGTCACCGCCGACCTGTGGTCGGTGCGGGGCGCGATCACGTCCGGGGGCGTGGCCTGCGTGGCCGGCGTCGGCCTGACGGCGGCCTGGCTGCGCGACTTCTGGTCCTACGACTCCCGCACCGACCCCCACGCCGTCGCCGAGCGCGCGACGCGCGCTGCCGCCGGGGAGTCCCAGGCATGACGACGCCCGCCTCCCCGAGTGGTGGGGGGCGGGCGTCGGCCGTGCGCGGGTGAGGCTGTCAGTCGGGGACGTAGTCGAACGTGTCCGGGTTCGGGCCGGTGCGGCCGTCCTCGCCCTGGTCGAGCGCCGAGATCGCGTCCATCTCGGCATCGGTGAGCGAGAAGTCGAACAGGTCGAAGTTCTCGACCATGCGCTCGCGGTGGGTGGACTTGGGGAACACCACGTCGCCGCGCTGCACGTGCCACCGCAGGGTCACCTGGGAGGCGGTCTTGCCGTGGGCCGCGGCGATCTTCCCGATGGTCTCGTCGTCCAGGACGGCGCCCTGGGCGATCGGCGACCAGGCCTCGACCACGGAGCCGGTGCGGTGCGTGGCCGCGCGGGCGGCCTCGTTGGTGAAGAAGGGGTGCACCTCGATCTGGTTCACGGCGGGGACCAGGCCGGTCTCGGCGGCGAGGCGGTCGAGGTGGGCGGGCTGGAAGTTGGAGACGCCCACGCCGCGGGTGCCCTGGCCGACCAGCTCCGTCATGGCCTTCCAGGTCTCCACGTAGTCGAGGCCGATCGTCGGCAGCGGCCAGTGGATGAGGAACAGGTCGAGGTGGGTGCCGAGCTTGGCGACGGTGTCGTCGAAGGCTCGCTTCACGTCGTCGGGCGAGTGGAAGCAGTTGTTCAGCTTGGAGGTGATCCACAGCTCCTCGCGGGGGAGGCCGGACGCCGCGACGGCGACCCCGACCTCCTGCTCGTTGCCGTACATCTGGGCGGTGTCGATGTGCCGGTACCCGACCTCGAGCGCGGTGCTCACCGAGTCGGCCGTCTGGGCCGGCGGGATCTGGTACACCCCGAAGCCGAGCTGGGGGATGGCGGTCTCGTTGTTCAGCAGGATCGTGGGAACGGACATGGGTCCAGGCAACCAGCCGACCGGGTCGGGCACCCTCACCCCCACGGACCCACCCCGCTAAACCCCCGCCGCCCGGGTGAGGGCGCCGGGCCCCTCGGCCAGCAGGTCCGCCAGCGCCCGTTCGACGGTGACGTCCCCGGGGGCCAGGACGAGCTCGGCGAGCAGGTCCGCGTGCGCCACGGCGGTGTCGATCAGCCCGAGCGCCGATCCGTCGGCCGGGCCGTCGCCCGACCCTGGGGGCAGCAGCAGGCCGATCTCGGTGCAGGCGAGCGCGACCGCCCCGGCGCCGCGGGACGCCAGGTCGTCGACGATCGCCCGGTACCGGGCCCGGGAGTCGTCGAGCAGGAGGCCCCTCGTCAGCTCCTCGAAGACCACGCGGTCGACCTCGACCCGGTCGGCGGCCGAGGGGACGACGACCGCGATGCCGTGCTCGGCGAGCCGCTCGGCGTAGAAGGACTCCTCCATCACCGGCCGCGTCCCGAGCAGGCCGATCGTGTCCACGCCAGCGGCCCGTGCTGCGCGGGCGACGGCGTCGGCGATGTGCACGACCGGGACGTCGAGCGCCGCGCTGACCTGCGGGTGGTTCTTGTGCATGAGGTTGGTGGCGATGGCGACGAGGTCGGCCCCGCCCGCGACGCACCGCCGGCCGGCCTCGACGAGCAGCCGCGCCGACGCCTCGTAGTCGCCGGCGACCTGGCAGGCGCGCACGTCGTCGAAGTCGAGGGACTGCAGCGCCACCGGCGCCGACGCGTGCCCGCCCCGGCGGCGGGCGACCACCTCGTTGACGCGGCGGTAGTAGGTGACGGTGGAGTGCCAGGACATCCCGCCGATCAGGCCCAGGGTGCGCATCGTGCTCATGCGTCCATGCTCGGGGCCGGGGCTGACCCAAGGAAGACCCGAACTCCTAGGCAAGACCCCAAGCACCGCTTATGGCAGGCTGCCCGGGTGGCCCTCGACGTCCGCCGCCTCCTCATCCTCCGTGCCGTGCTGCGCGCCGGCTCGCTCACGGCCGCGGCCCGTGAGCTGGGCTGGACCCAGCCGGCCGTGAGCCAGCACCTGCGCCACCTCGAGCGGGAGGCCGGCGTCCCGCTCCTGCTGCGCGGCCCGGCGGGCGTGAGCCCTACCGAGGCCGGCTTCGTGCTGCTCGCCCGCGCCGACGCGGTGGCCGCCGAGCTGCACGCGGCCGAGGAGGAGGTCTCCGCGCTGGCCGGGCTGCGCGCCGGCCGGGTCCGGCTCCAGGCGTTCCCCAGCGCGGCGGCCACCCTCGTGCCGGCCGCGGTCGGCGCGCTGGCCGAGGCGCACCCCGGCATCGCCGTGGGGCTGGAGGAGGCCGAGCCGGACACCGCCCTGCCCGCCGTCCTGGCCGGGGACGCCGACCTCGCGCTCGCCTTCGGCTACGACGGCCCGCCGAGCGACCTGTCCGGGCTGGCGTGGCGGCCGCTGCTGGTCGAGCCGGTCCTGCTGGTGCTGCCGCCCGGAACGTCCGCCCCTCCCGGCCTGGCCGCGCTGCGCGAGGAGCCCTGGATCGGGGGGTGCGTGCGCTGCCGGGGGCACCTCGTGGACGCCTGCCGGACGGCCGGGTTCGACCCGCACCTGCGCCACACCACCGACGACTACGTGGTGGTGCAGAACCTGGTCGCCCGCGGGCTGGGCGTCACCGCGCTGCCCGCCTCGGCGCTCGCGGCGCACCGGCACCCCGACGTGGTCGCCGTGCCGCTGGCGGAGCTGGGCCTGCGCCACGTCGGGCTCGCCCTGCGGCCGGGGGCCGAGGCCGTCCCCGCCACCGCCGCGCTGGTGGCCGAGCTCGAGCGAGTCGCGCGCCACACGGCCCCGGCACACACGCTGACCAGCGAGGCGGCAGACTAGGAGGATGCATTACACCGCCTACGACACCCGCCTCGCCTCGTACGCCGTCGTCGTCGACGAGGGCCAGGGCGACGTGCGGGTGCTGCTGGCGCTGTGGAACGAGGGCACGCGACGCCAGTGGACGCTGCCGGGCGGCGGCGTCGAGCTGCACGAGACCGTCGAGGCCGGCGTCGTCCGCGAGGTGCGCGAGGAGACCGGCTACGACGTCGCGCTCGACGGGCTGCTGGGCGTGGACTCCTACGTCCTGGACCCGCAGCGGCGGCACGTCGACACCGACCGGCCGTTCAAGGCGGTGCGGACGCTGTTCCGCGCGCACGTCGTCGGCGGGGAGCTCACCCACGAGGTCGACGGCTCGACCGACGAGGCGCGCTGGGTCTCGCTCGCCGAGGTCGACCAGCTCGACCGCGTGTCCGTCGTGGACGTCGGCCTGCGGCTCGCCGGGCTGCGCTGAGCCTGCGCCACGCCCCCCGCGACCGCCCCTCGACCGCCCCGCGACCGCCCCGCGCTAGCGGGCGGTCGGCACCCAGTACCGCCGCTTGTCCACGGGGTCGTCGTCCGGGCCGGGCACGACGTCCTCCAGGACGCCGCCGCAACCCTCGATGACGGCCGCCGAGCCCACGTTGTCGTCGTCGCACGTCACCAGCGCCCGCTCCACCCCCGCGTCGGCGAGCCGGTCGAGCGCGCCGCGCAGCAGCGTCGTGGCGTGGCCGCGGCGTCGGAAGGCCGGCCGCACGCCGTAGCCGACGTGCCCGCCCCACCGGGCGAGCCAGTCGTTGAGCTCGTAGCGGACCGACACGCGGCCGACGACCTGGCCGTCCACCTCGAGCAGCAGGAAGTCCGCGGGCACGCGACCCTCCGGTGGGTGCTCACGCAGCGTGGGCAGCCGGGTCACGAAGTCCGCCCACGGCTCCTCCGGGCCGATCTCGAGGAGGAACTCGAAGCCGTCGGCGGCCAGCTCCTCGTGGGCGGCACGGACCTGCGCCTCGTCGTCGGGACCGGGGGGACGCAGCAGGCTGGGTGGCACCCGGTCACCCTGACGCGGACGAGGTCCGCGCGCCACCCGGTTTCCCGGCCGGCTGCTCGGCGCCGACCGCCAGCAGGGCCGGCAGCAGGCGGCGCAGCTCGTCGCGGTCGGCCGCACCGCTCTTGCCGTAGAGGGCGCGGACGTGCCACTCCGCCGTCCTGGCCGACACGACCAGCCGCTGCGCGACCGTGGCGTTGTCCAGGCCGTCGGCCACGGCCCGGGCCACCTCGCGCTCCCGCGGGCTGAGCAGGGGCAGGAGGCCGAGCGCCGGGGTCCGGGCCCCGGGGCACGCGGCGCGGTCCGTCCAGGCGTGGGCGCGAGACGCCGAGGCGGCCCGCTCGTCCCCGGCGGCGGCGTGTGCGCGGGACGCCCAGGCCCGGTGCTCGGCCGCGTGCAGGAGGCAGCCGCGCTCGGCGAACGCGGCGGCGACCGCGTCGAGCCCGGGACCGTCGTCCTCGGCGAGCGCCCGGAGGGCGCGGTCGAGCGTGGGGAGGAACCAGCCGTCCAGGTCGCCGGTCGCGGGGCCGCGGGAGCCGAGGGCGGCGAGGGCCTCGTCGGGGGAGGCGCCCAGTCGGACCGCCTCGTGCGCGAGCTGGAGGGCGTCGGCGGGCTCGGTGCCGCCCTCGGCCACGGCCGAGAGCAGGTGGGCGGCACCGGAGGCCGCGTCGCCGCTCGCGGCGCGGTGCCAGGCCTCCGCGCGCGCCCACAGCGGGGCGACCAGGGCGCCGGCCAGCCGCGGGCGCCGGGCCGGGGTGAGCCACCGGGTGCCGGGTGCCGGGTCGCCGCACATGGCTGCCGCGAGCGCCCCGGAGAACCACGGCGGGTACCAGAGGCCCGTCGGGTCGGCCGCGTCGAGCAGGCGGACGCCGCGGGCGGCCGCGGCGGTGGCGGCGGTGAGCCGCCCCGCGACGAGGTGGGTGACGGCCTCGACGCCGGCCACGTAGCCGCGCAGCGGGTCGCTGTCGCGCTCCCGGGCCCAGGCGCCGAAGCGCACCACCGCGTCCTCGAGCTCCGGGAGCCGGGCGTCCGTGACCCAGGCGAGGACGAGGCTGGACTGCACCCATTCCAGGGCTGCCGGCACCTCCGCCACGTGCGCCTGCGCCTCCTCCCAGAGCGCCCCGACGGTGCCGAGGCACTCGGCCGGCCGACCGAGGCGGCTGAGCGAGATGCCCACCGGGAACACGGCGTGCAGCCGGGTGAGAGGTTCGGGGGAGTCCAGCAGCGGCCGGGCCAGGGCGTGCGCCTCGGCCCCGTGCCCGCTCACCGCCAGCCCGTGCGCGGCCACGGCGTCGGCCAGGCCCGCGGAGAGTCCGGGCTCGCCGTCCGCGGAGAGTGCCGCGGGGGTCGTCCCGGCGCCCAGCCACGCCCGGGCGCGGGCCTCGACGAGACGTCGGCGCAGCGCCGGGGACGCGGTGCCGGGGGCGCCGGGGGCGCCGGGGGTACCGGCGGCGTCCGGGATGTCGACCGCGTCGGTGGCGAGAGCGTCCAGGGCGGCGAGCGCGTCCAACGCGTCGGCCGGCCGCGCGGCGTCCAGCAGCGCCTCGGCGTGGGCGAGGTGGGTGACCGGCCCCGGCTCCAGCGCCGCGGCCCGCCCGGCCAGGGCGGCCGCGGTCTCGCGGTCGTTCGCCCGGCGCGCGGCGTCGGCGGCCGCCAGGAGGTCGGCGGACGGCCAGGCCACCGCGCCCGCGTCGGTGCCCAGCATCCAGCGCGCCACGGCGAGGGGCGAGGTGGCCGCCACGACCCGGGCCGCGGCGTGCACGCGGCCGACGAGGTCCTCCCGCACCACCACCGGGTGCGTGGACGTGGCCAGCAGGGTGCGCAGCGGGTGCCGCGGCGCGAGCGCGTCGCCGCCGCGTCCGGCCCGGACCACGCCACCGGCGGCGAGGGCCTCGCCTACGGCCTCGGCGGAGAACGCCCCCGCCGCGACGACGGAGGGGAGCAGCGCCTCGGGGGGCCGGGTGCCGGAGTGGGGCCGGGTGTCCGAGTGGGGCCGGGCGCCGGGGTGGACCAGCGCGACGGCGTCGGCGAGCGCGCGGGCGTCGCGGCCCTGGCCGCCCCACCCGACGACGTGGCGCAGCCGGGACTCCAGCGCGGCGGGCGCCGTGAGCCGCCAGCCGTCGCGCTCGTCGGCGACGAGCGTGCCGGCCCGGGCCGCCCGCAGGAGCGCGGCCGCGACCGCCGGGAGCCCCGCGGAGGCGCCGTGCAGCCAGGCGGCGTCGGGGGCGGGGACGTGGCCCGCGTCGGCGGGCGGCACGAGGGTGGCGACCTGCTCGACCGTCCAGGGCTCGAGCCGCCCGATCTCGGCCGCCACGGCGGCCAGGTCCTCCGCCGCGGGGGCGGCCCCGGCCGGCGGCCAGGTGAGGAGCAGGATCGAGGTGCGGCCCAGCGCGGCCTCGGCGACGAGCCAGGCCAGGGCGGTCTCGGGGCAGCGCTCGAGGGTGTCGACGACGACCAGGTCGACGGGGCCGGGGTCGGCGTGGTCGGGGGGACCCACCGGCAGCGGGCCGGCTCCCGGGGAGCCCTGTGAGCCCGTGGAGCCCAGGGAGTTCAGGGTGCCCGGCGAGCCCAGGGTGCCCGGCGGCCCGGCGAGCGCGGGGTGGTGCAGGAGGCGGGCTCGCAGGCCGTGCGCGGACGCGGCCTGCACGACGGCCCGGGCGAAGGTGCTGGCGCCGGCGCCCGGGGGTGCGGCCACCGCGCTCACCCGCGGCGCCGCGCCGGCGAGGTCGCGGAGCAGGTCCTCGGCCCGCCGGACGCTGGGCCCGGTGCGCGGGTCGCTCTCCGGGTGCTGCACGGGCCGACGCTACCGAGCCCGCGCGGGGGTGCGGAGGGGAGGAGGCCAAAAAGATCCCGTGACCCGGGAATGGATCGACCGGGGCAGGTGCTGAGCCGGATGAGAAAACTTGAGTCGCAGTGACTCAAGAGATTTGTCTGCGGCGCAGCAGCGACGCACACTGGGGAGGACGAGCCCGGGAGGGCTCCCCCGAACAGCAGCACCAGACCCCGTAGCAGTTCCCAGTAGGAGGTACACACCATGGCCCGTGCGGTCGGTATCGACCTCGGCACGACCAACTCCGTCGTGTCGGTCCTCGAGGGTGGCGAGCCCACCGTCATCGCGAACGCCGAGGGCGCCCGGACGACCCCCTCGGTCGTCGCGTTCTCCAAGTCCGGTGAGGTCCTGGTCGGCGAGGTCGCCAAGCGCCAGGCCGTCACCAACGTCGACCGGACCATCCGGTCCGTCAAGCGCCACATGGGCACCGACTGGAAGATGGCGGTCGACGACAAGTCGTTCAACCCCCAGCAGATCAGCGCCTTCATCCTGCAGAAGCTCAAGCGGGACGCCGAGGCCTACCTGGGCGAGGACGTCACCGACGCGGTCATCACCGTGCCGGCCTACTTCTCCGACGCCCAGCGTCAGGCGACCAAGGAGGCCGGCGAGATCGCGGGCCTCAACGTCTCGCGCATCGTCAACGAGCCCACCGCCGCGGCGCTGGCCTACGGCCTCGACAAGGGCGAGGACCAGACGATCCTGGTCTTCGACCTCGGTGGCGGCACGTTCGACGTCTCCCTGCTCGAGGTCGGCGAGGGCGTCGTCGAGGTCAAGGCGACCTCCGGCGACAACCACCTCGGTGGCGACGACTGGGACAACCGCGTCGTCGAGTGGATGGTGAAGAAGTTCAAGGACGCCAACGGCGTCGACCTGTCCCAGGACAAGATCGCCCAGCAGCGCCTCCAGGAGGCCGCGGAGAAGGCGAAGATCGAGCTCTCCAGCTCCTCGGACACCACCATCCACCTGCCCTACATCACGCACGGCGAGTCCGGCCCCCTCCACTTCGAGGAGCGCCTCACCCGCGGCGAGTTCCAGCGCCTCACCGAGGACCTGCTGGAGCGCACGAAGTCCCCGTTCCAGGCCGTCCTCAAGGACGCCGGCGTCAGCGTCTCCGCGATCGACCACGTGGTCCTCGTCGGTGGCTCGACCCGCATGCCGGCCGTGAGCGAGCTCGTCAAGAGCCTGCTCGGCGGCAAGGAGCCCAACAAGGGCGTGAACCCGGACGAGGTCGTCGCCGACGGCGCGGCCCTCCAGGCCGGCGTCCTCAAGGGCGAGGTCAAGGACGTCCTCCTGCTCGACGTCACCCCGCTCTCCCTCGGCATCGAGACCAAGGGCGGCGTGATGACCACCCTCATCGAGCGGAACACGACGATCCCGACCAAGCGCTCGGAGATCTTCACCACCGCGGACGACAACCAGCCGTCCGTCGAGATCAAGGTCGCCCAGGGCGAGCGCCAGATGTGGGCGCAGAACCAGCCGCTGGGCAACTTCGAGCTCACGGGCCTGCCGCCGGCCCCGCGCGGCATCCCGAAGATCGAGGTCACCTTCGACATCGACGCCAACGGCATCGTCCACGTCATCGCCAAGGACCAGGCCTCCGGCAAGGAGCAGTCCATGACGATCTCCGGTGGCTCCGCCCTGAGCAAGGACGACATCGACCGGATGGTCCGCGAGGCCGAGCAGTACGCCGAGGAGGACGCCAAGCGTCGCGCCGCGGTCGAGACCCGCAACCAGGCCGAGCAGCTCGTCTACTCCACCGAGAAGTTCCTCGCCGACAACGCCGAGAAGCTCCCGGAGGACGTCAAGACCGAGGTGCAGACCGACGTCGACGCGCTCAAGGCCCTCCTCGGCAAGGACGACGCGGAGGCCGCCGACATCGAGGCCGCCGTCGCCAAGCTCAACGAGTCCAGCCAGAAGATGGGCGCGGCCCTCTACGCCGCGGCCGAGGCCGACGCCTCCGCGGCCGGTGGCACCACCGGCGCCACGGGTGAGGCGGACGACGACATCGTCGACGCCGAGGTCGTGGACGAGGACGGCGGCGACGCCGGCGAGGCCAAGTGACCCAGTCGGGCGACGCCGCGGGGCGGGAGCAGGACGCTCCCGCCCCCGGCGGCACCTTCGGTGAGGAGGCAGCACAGATGACCGAGGAGACCGAGGTCGAGCAGCCGCTGGACGGCAGCACGAACGGCGACACCCCGGCCGAGGAGGCCGCGGCGGAGCCGACCCCGGACCCCGTCGCCGAGGCGGAGGCCCGGGTGGCGGAGCGGACCGCGGACCTGCAGCGCCTGCAGGCCGAGTTCGTGAACTACAAGCGCCGGGTCGAGCGCGACCGGGAGCTGCTGCGGGAGAACGCCACGTTCTCGGCGCTGGCCCCCATCGTCGAGGTGCTCGACACGATCGACCGGGCCCGCGAGCACGAGCCGCTCGAGGGTGGCTTCAAGGCCGTCGCCGAGCAGCTCGAGCGCACGGTCGCCGCGTCCGGCCTCATCCGCTACGGCGAGGCCGGCGACGCGTTCGACCCGAGCCTGCACGAGGCCCTGTCGCACGTCGGGACCGACCCCGAGGTCACCGTCACGACGTGCAAGGTGATCGCCAAGGCCGGCTACCGCATCGGCGAGCGCGTGGTCCGCGCCGCGCAGGTGCTGGTGGTCGACCCCGCGGAGGGCTGAGCCCCACCGCAGCACGCCCGGCCCGGCGTCCGCACCCCCGCGGTGCGACGCCGGGGCCGGGCGCAGCAGCAGATCAGCGAGGAGAGGAGGAACCGAGGTGGCCGACAACGACGGCATCCGCCCCGACTGGGCGCAGAAGGACTTCTACAACGTGCTCGGCGTCAAGAAGGACGCGGGCGCGGACGAGATCAAGAAGGCGTACCGCAAGCTCGCGCGCGAGAACCACCCGGACTCCAACCCCGGCGACACCGCGAAGCACGAGCGGTTCAAGCAGGTCGCCGAGGCCTACGACGTGGTCGGCGACCCCGACAAGCGCAAGAAGTACGACGAGTTCCGCGCGGCGTACGGCTCCGGCTTCCGGCCCGGCTTCGGCGGGGGCGGCACCAGCGGCTACGGCTTCGGCCAGGGCGGCGCGGGCGGCCAGGGGATCAACCTCGAGGACCTGCTGCGCGACTCCGGCGGTTCCGGCGGCTTCGGCGACATGTTCGGAGACCTCTTCGGCGGCGGCGCGCGCCGGCGCACCACGCGGCCCCGGGCCACGAAGGGCGCGGACGTCGAGTCCAGCGCCACCATCAGCTTCACCGACGCCCTCGACGGCGTCACCATCTCGCTGCGCCTGACCACCGAGTCGGCCTGCGACACGTGCTCGGGGACGGGCGGCAAGCCCGGCACCAAGCCGCACGTGTGCGCGCAGTGCGAGGGCACGGGCTACGTCGCGGCCGGCGTCGGCGGCGGGTTCTCGATGAACGAGACCTGCCCCGCGTGCGGCGGTCGCCAGCTGGTCTACGACCAGCCCTGCCCGACCTGCCACGGCAACGGCCGCGGCGCGTCCTCGCGCACCATCCAGGCCCGCATCCCCGCGGGCGTGAAGGACGGGCAGCGGATCCGCCTGCGCGGCAAGGGCGCCCCGGGCGAGAACGGCGGCCCGGCGGGCGACCTCTTCGTCACCGTGAAGGTCTCCGGGCACCGCGTGTTCGGCCGCAAGGACGACAACCTCACGCTCGACGTGCCGGTCGGCTTCGACGAGCTCGCGCTCGGGGCCGAGATCCGCATCCCGACGCTGGGCGGCAGCCCGGTGACGCTGCGCGTGCCCGCCGGCACCCCCGACGGCCGGACGTTCCGCGTCCGCGGCAAGGGCGCGACCAAGGCGGACGGCTCCAAGGGCGACCTCCTGGCCACCGTGAAGGTCCAGGTGCCCGCGGTGCTGGACGCCGACACCCGGGCCGCGGTCGAGGCGTACCGCGCTGCGACCGCCGACAAGCCGCTGCGCGCGAACCTGTTCACGCAGGCGGGTGCGTGATGACCACCCAGGGTCCCTTCGGTGACCCGGACGCGGCGGTCTTCGTCATCTCGGTGGCCGCCGAGCTCACCGGCCTGCACCCGCAGACCCTGCGCACCTACGAGCGCATGGGCCTGGTGACCCCGGGACGTACCGGCGGCGGTGGCCGGCGCTACAGCCAGCGCGACATCGAGCGGCTGCGCCAGATCGCCGAGCTCACCTCGTCCGGCACCGGGATCGAGGGGGTGCGGCGCATCCTCGAGCTGGAGAACCAGGTGGCCGCGCTCGCCCAGCGCACCGCCGAGCTCGCGGACGAGAACGAGCACCTGCGCGAGGCGCTGCGGCAGGCGGCCCTCCGGCTCCGCGCCGCCCAGCAGCCCCAGGCGCCGGCTCCCGGCGGTCCGGCGGGCGGGACGTCGTCCAGCCGGCTGCCCGTGCTGCGCACCCCCGACCCGGGTCAGTCCGTGGTCGTGTGGCGTCGCGGCCGCTGAGCCGCCCCTGCTGAGCCGCCCCGTGCTGGGCGGGGCTCAGCCGGCGACGGCCGGCAGCGCGACGGTGAACACCGAGCCGCCGTACGCGCCCGGCTCGTAGTCGGCCCGGCCGCCCTGCGCCTCGGCCAGCGCGCGCACGACGAACAGGCCCAGCCCCGTGCCGGTCGCCACGGTGCCCGAGGCCCGCGAGAACTCGGCGAAGAGCTGGTCGCGGAAGTCCTCCGGCACGCCGTCGCCGCGGTCGAGCACGTCGACGGCGACGAGCGCACCGTCCGGGCGGACCCGCACGGTGTACGGCGCCTGGCCGTACTTCACGGCGTTGCCGAGCAGGTTGGTGACCATCTGCTCCAGGCGCAGCGGGTCGGCCACGACGTGCCGCTCGTCGGTGATCTCCAGCTCCACGTCGATGCCGAACCGGTCCTCCACCACCGAGCGGACGAGCGCGACCGGGTCGACCTCGCGCGGGTCCAGCCGCAGCGCGCCCCGCTGGATCTGGGCGGTGGTGAGCAGGTCGGCGGTGATCGAGTCGAGGATGCGCGCCTGACGTGCCACCGAGGTCATGAGCCGCGTCTGGGACTCGGCGTCCAGGCCGGCGTCCTCGCCCCAGGTGCTGGCCTCGGCGATGCCGCAGATGACGGCCACCGGCCCGCGGATCTCGTGCGCGGCCGTGGCGATCGCCCGCCGCAGGACGGCCACGTCGTCCTGACCCGAGTCGAGGTAGACGAGCAGGGAGGCACGCGAGGAGCGCCGCAGGACCACGCGCACCGTCACCCCGCCGAGGTCGGCCTCGAAGGCCGCGTCGTCGGTCATCCGGTGGTAGGCCACGAGCGTGGCCAGCGGGCCGTTGACGAAGCCGAGCGGGCTGCCGACGTCGGCGCCGGCGAGCTGACGGCGCGCGACGGGGTTGATCTGGAGGACGCGGAGCAGCGGCTCGTCGGCGAGCTCCAGGACGCCGACGGGGGCGAGGTCGAGCGCCTCGGTCCAGGCGCCCGCCGGGGACGCCTCCGGGCGGGCCGGCGCGGGCGCGCGCGGCGCGGCGTGGGCGGCGTGGGCGGCGGGGACGCCGGCCGGGGCGCTGGGCGCCGCCACGGTCATCGACCGCGCGGTGCTGCTCGGCACGCCCGCCACGACGTCCTGCAGGTAGGCCAGCACCGACTCCAGGGAGCTGCCCTTCTGGACGTACCCGTCGGCGCCCATGGCCAGCGCGCGGTCGGACATCTGGGTCGCGCCGAAGCCCGAGAGCACGATGATGAGCGCGTCGGGGACGGCCCGGCGCAGCGCCGGCAGCGCGTCCAGCCCGTCCACCACGGGCATGGAGAGGTCGAGCAGGACGAGGTCGGGGTCGGTCGCCTGGACGACCTCGAGCCCCGCCCTGCCGTCGGCGGCCTCGCCGACGACGTCGAAGCCGCCGCGGGCCAGGGCCAGGCGCAGCAGCTCGCGCAGGTCCGAGGTGTCGTCGATGATGACGACGCGGTGCCGGTGGGTGGTCATCTCGCCTCCTGCTCCGGTCGTGGGGCCCGGTGCGTGGGCTCACCGTAGGACCCCCGGAGGCCTGCGCGCGCGGCATTCGGGCCAGGATGCCTGCGGACCGGTGCGGTCGGCAGGCCGGGGAGGACGGGACCTTCGGCCAAAGGTGAGGGGAATGGACTCAACTTTCTTGATGTTGGGCCAGGTGACCGCCACACTGGGTGGCGGGCCCCGTGCCGCGTCGGCGCGGGGGTCGTCGTGCAGGAGGAGACCCATGAGCCAGTTCGGCGCCGAGAAGTTCACCACCCGCAGCCGCGAGGCGATCGAGGCTGCCCAGCTCGCCGCCACGCAGGGCGGCAGCACCGCCACCGAGCCGATCCACCTGCTGGTGGCGCTGCTCGCGCAGGAGGACGGCGTGGCCCGCAGCCTCGTCGCCAAGAGCGGCGTGGACGCCGCGGCGCTGGTCTCCGGCGCCCGCGCCGCGCTGGAGAAGCTGCCCCGGGCCACCGGCGCGACCGTGCAGCAGCCGGCCGCGTCCGCCGCCCTCACCCGCGTGCTGGCCGGGGCGCTCGACCTCGCCGCGTCCATGAAGGACGACTACGTCGCCAGCGAGCACCTGCTGCTCTCCCTGGCCACCGTCGAGTCGAGCGCCCGCACCGTGCTCGCCGAGGCCGGGCTCAGCGCCGACGGGCTGCGGGAGTCGCTGTCCGCCGTCCGCGGGAACCGACGTGTCACCAGCCAGGACGCCGAGGACTCCTACGAGGCCCTCGAGAAGTACTCCCTGGACCTGACCCAGGCCGCGGAGGAGGGGCGCCTCGACCCCGTCATCGGGCGGGACGCCGAGATCCGCCGCGTGATCCAGGTGCTCTCGCGGCGCACCAAGAACAACCCCGTGCTCATCGGCGAGCCCGGCGTCGGCAAGACCGCCGTCGTCGAGGGCCTGGCCCAGCGCGTGGTCGCGGGCGACGTGCCCGACTCCCTCAAGGGCCGGCGCGTGCTCAGCCTCGACCTGGCCGCGATGGTGGCCGGCGCGAAGTACCGCGGCGAGTTCGAGGAGCGGCTCAAGTCCGTCCTCGAGGAGATCAAGTCCGCCGAGGGTCGGGTCATCACGTTCATCGACGAGCTGCACACCGTCGTCGGCGCGGGCGCCGGCGGCGACAGCCAGATGGACGCCGGCAACATGCTCAAGCCGATGCTGGCCCGCGGCGAGCTCCACATGATCGGCGCGACCACCCTCGACGAGTACCGCGAGTCGATCGAGAAGGACCCGGCGCTGGAGCGCCGCTTCCAGCAGGTCTTCGTGGGCGAGCCGAGCGTCGAGGACACCATCCAGATCCTCCGGGGCATCCAGGAGAAGTACGAGGCGCACCACGGCGTCCGCATCACCGACGCCGCGCTCGTGGCCGCGGCGAGCCTCTCGGACCGCTACATCAGCGGCCGTCAGCTGCCCGACAAGGCCATCGACCTCATCGACGAGGCCGCCTCGCGCCTGCGGATGGAGATCGAGTCCTCCCCCGAGGAGATCGACCAGCTGCGGCGTCGGGTGGACCGGATGAAGATGGAGGAGTTCGCGCTCGAGAAGGAGCACGACGACGCCTCCGTCGAGCGGCTCGCGGCCCTGCGCTCCGACCTCGCGGACGCCGAGGAGGAGCTGCGCGGCCTCGAGGCCCGGTGGGAGCGGGAGAAGCAGTCCCTCGAGGGCGAGGGCGAGCTGCGCCGTCAGCTCGACGCGCTGCGCGTGGAGGCCGAGAACCTCCAGCGCGCCGGCGACCTGGGCAAGGCCTCCGAGATCCTCTACGGCCGCATCCCGGCGCTGGAGCGGCAGATCGAGGCGGCCCAGCGCTCCGAGCCCGGTGCGGTGGACGGCCTCGAGCCCCTGGTGGGCGAGGAGGTCGGGCCCGAGCAGATCGCGGACGTCGTCGAGGCGTGGACCGGCATCCCCACCGGTCGCATGCTCGAGGGCGAGACCGAGAAGCTGCTGCGCATGGAGGAGGTCCTCGGCGAGCGGCTCATCGGTCAGCGCGAGGCCGTGGCGGCGGTGAGCGACGCGGTGCGGCGCAGCCGGGCCGGGATCGCCGACCCGAACCGTCCGACAGGCTCCTTCCTCTTCCTCGGCCCCACCGGCGTCGGCAAGACGGAGCTCGCCAAGTCCCTGGCCGACTTCCTCTTCGACGACGAGCGGGCGATCGTCCGCATCGACATGAGCGAGTACTCCGAGAAGCACGCGGTGGCCCGGCTCGTCGGTGCCCCTCCCGGCTACGTCGGCTACGACGAGGGCGGGCAGCTCACCGAGGCCGTGCGGCGGCGTCCGTACAGCGTGGTGCTGCTCGACGAGGTGGAGAAGGCGCACCCGGAGGTCTTCGACATCCTGCTCCAGGTGCTGGACGACGGTCGGCTGACCGACGGCCAGGGGCGCACCGTCGACTTCCGCAACACGCTGCTGATCCTCACGTCCAACCTGGGCAGCCAGTACCTGGTGGACCCGACGCTGGACGCCGAGAAGCAGCGTGAGTCGGTGCTGGCGACCGTGCGGGCCGCGTTCAAGCCCGAGTTCCTCAACCGGCTCGACGAGGTCGTGACGTTCGAGGCGCTCTCCAAGGACGCGCTCACCCACATCGTCGACCTGCAGCTGGCGCTGCTCGAGACCCGGCTGGCCGGCCGGCGCATCCGGATCGAGGTCACCCCCGCCGCGCGGCAGTGGCTGGCCGACACCGGGTACGACCCGGCCTACGGCGCCCGCCCGCTGCGCCGCCTCGTGCAGACCGCGATCGGCGACCCCCTCGCCCGGCTGCTCATCGGCGGTCAGGTCACCGACGGCGGCGGCGTCCTGGTGGACGTCCCCGACGCCGATGCCCTCCCCGCTCTGCCCGGTGCGCCGGCCTCCGCGACCGGTCTGGTGCTCACTCCGCAGGCGTGACGCTGCCCGGCTGAGCTGCGGCTCGGCTGAGCTGCTGGCCGGCTGAGCTGCTGGCTGGCTCTGCCGCTGGCCGACCCACAGGCGGCTTCGGTCCTCGTGCCCACGAGGACCGAAGCCGTCTCGGTGCGTGGGGAGGGGCGCGTTGGTGCTGGTCAGCGGTGTGGGGCGGCGGGCGGGCTCGGGTTCGGTCCTCCTGGGGCACGCGGACGACGCCGGCGGCCCGCTGCTCTCGGCCGGCCGACTCAGCGGGGCCCGGGCTCGGCTGAGTCCGTGTCCGGCTGAGTTGCTGCCCGGCTGAGTTGCTGCTGGCTGAGTTGCTGGCCGACCCACAGGCGGCTTCGGTCCTCGTCCCCACGAGGACCGAAGCCGTCTCGGTGTGGGTGGGGCGGCGCATCGGTGCTGGTCAGCGGGGTGGTGTGGCGGGCAGCGCCATGTTCGGTCCTCCTGGAGCGCGAGGACTGCTTTGCTCGGCGCGGCAAGCCGGCGCGGCTCTGGTCTGTACCTCCGGGGGTATGCGGCGCAAACGTTCCCGATTCAGGGACGCGGCGGTCGCCATCGCTCTAGGTTGCCGCTGCCGCGCTCGGCGGCACCCCGGATCGTCCCCCAGGAGAACCTCTGTGACCGCACTTCGCGGTCGCGCTGCTGTGCCGCCCCGTCGGCGCACCGGCGCGACCTTCCGCGCTCTCGGCCTCGCGCTCGCCGGTGCCCTCTGCCTCGTGGGCTTCACGGCCCTGCCCGCCTCGGCCAGCGTCGGTACCACCTACATCG
Organism: Nocardioides sp. GY 10127; assembly: GCF_004919085.1. Classification (GTDB taxonomy): domain Bacteria; phylum Actinomycetota; class Actinomycetes; order Propionibacteriales; family Nocardioidaceae; genus Nocardioides. Next base: position 624,597 of record NZ_STGL01000005.1, read on the forward strand.
AGGGTGACATCGTGGGCGGCTCGGTCGTCACCGGAGTCATCCCTTCCGGCACCGGCGACGTCGACATCATGAATTTCAACTACTACTCCACCCTGGCTGCCTGCGAGGCCGACCCGAGCCGCAACGCCGCACAGCGCGTGGTCAGTGGCAGCACGACCACGACGCTGCCCACGACGGGAGCCGCCGTCGCCTTCTCCTGGGTCAACGCCGCGCACACGATGGCCGGCTCCTCGGTGTGCTACGAGTTCACTGACGCCCCGCCGGTGTTCACGACCTCCCCGACGGTCGCCCTCGACGGGCCGCCGCAGGTGGACGTCTCGGTGGCGGCCGCCGTCACCGGTGGCGACCCCGCCGCCGACGTCACCACGAAGACCTACCAGTGGACGCTGGACGGCGACGACATCGACGGCGCCACGTCCGCGACCTACACCCCCGTCCCCTCGGACGCGGGCCACGACCTGGCGGTCAGCGTCACCTCGTCGGTCGACGGCTACGTCGACGACCTGACCTCGTCGGTCGAGTCGATGGTGGCCAAGGGTGCTGCCTCGGCGGTCGACGCGCCGACGATCACCGGCCCGGCCGTCGCCTGGTCGACGCTGACCTGCACCTCGGAGGAGCTCGACGCCACCTACCGCTGGCTCGTCGGCGACGAGGAGGTCGGCACCGGCTCGACGTACATGGTCTGGCCCGACGACGTCGGCTCGGCCATCACGTGCGAGGTCACCGTGGCCCGGGACGGCTACGAGGACGCGGTCGCCACGGCGGACTCCGCCGTTGCCGTGCGCGCGACCCTTCCCCCGTACACGCTGACGCTCTCGGGCCACGCCGTCGTCGGCGGGACGATCACCGCGACCGGCCAGCAGCAGGCGCCGCGCACCTCGGTGCGCGTCTCCCCGCGCAGCACCAGCTCCACCACGTGGAAGTGGCTGCGCGACGGCAAGGTCATCCGCAAGGCGATCCCGTTCAACACCTACACCCCGGTGGCGGCGGACTACGGCCACACCATCACCGCGGTGATGATCGTGAAGGACATGGGCTACAAGACGGCCCGCGCGGAGGCCACCTCCGAGGTCGTCGGGGTCAAGGGCCTCCAGGTGAGCGCGCCGGAGAAGGTCGCCGCGGGCCGGAAGGTCACCGTCACGATCTCGAACCTCGTCCCCGGCGAGGACTGGACGCTGGCGCTCGGCAACGGGAGCTGGAGCCGGAGCGGGACCGCGTCGGCGCGCACCACGGAGCGTGCCCTGACCGTCACCCTGCCGAAGCGGCTGTCGTACACCGGCGCCCGCCGCCTGGTGCTCACGCAGGGCGAGCGCACGGCCGCCACGGGCTTCACCTTCACCAACGGCTGATCTCTGGCCGACCCACAGGCGGCTTCGGTCCTCGTGCCCACGAGGACCGAAGCCGCCTCGTGCGTGTGGGGTGGTGTGTTGGTGCTGGTCAGCGGGGTGGTGTGGCGGGCTGGCGTGGGTTGGGTCCTTCTGGGTGAC